>CAVXJW010000005.1:0-669349 GCA_963762175.1 uncultured Acidimicrobiaceae bacterium | reverse complement strand
GAAGACCTTCGCCGCGTACGACGAACCAGTCCCGCCCGGTGGCGCCGTTCCGCCGAGCCCGTACGACCCGACCGACGCCGTCTTCGCGGCAGCCCGGCTCCTGTGTGCCGACGGCGCGTCGGGTGGAGCGGACATCTCGGGTGCGGTGTATGCCTACAACCATTCTGCGAGCTATGTCTCGGACGTACTCGCGTTGGCCCACTCGTATGCGGCGTCCGCGCCGATCAGCGCGACAGCCGCATTCGATGCGAGCGCAGGCGCTGTCGCCGCTTCTTGGGCCTTGTCGCAAATCGGCACGCCCTATCTCTGGGGCGGTGAAACACCCGGCGTCGGTTTCGATTGCTCCGGATTGGTGCAGGCCGCTTACGCTGTCGCGGGCCTGGAACTCCCCCGCGTCGCCCAGGACCAGTACGACGCCACGCCGAGGCTGGCTCCGGGCGCTCTCCTGGCGCCAGGCGATCTGGTCTTCTTCGGCGGCGGTCCGGGTTCCATCGACCACGTGGGGCTCTTTGTCGGCACAGTCGACGGCGAGGACGTCATGGTCGATGCGCCGCACACGGGGGCCGACGTCCGGCCGGAGTCCTTTCCCGCCACACCGGGCGCGCCGTTCGGCAACCTGCTCTTCGTTGGGGCGACGCGGCCGAGGTGATGGGTGGCGACTGACTGCACGTCGCGGGAGGGGTGCCCGGCCCGGCACTCATGACGACCCCAACCAGGGCCGATTTGTGTGCCTCGAGCAGCTCGTCATCGGGGTCCGACGTCGTCGCCGGGGTGGTGTGCACCCTCTCCCTCATCGTGGGGTGACGCGGCCTGGATGATCGCCGTGGCGGTCATGGGTTCACTGGTCCCCGCTCCGGCTTTCCCAACCGAACGGGCCGCGGAGAGACTCCCAGATGAAGGCCTACGGAACGATCATCCTGTGTTCTCGTTCGCGTTCACCCCGCGCCGTCCGAAGAGGGCACTCTCCACCATGTAGAACACGGCGATCGCAGCAAACAGAACGATGCTCAGTGTTGGCCACCCAAGAGCGAACAAGGTGGCCGTGAGGTAGATCCAAGGCCCGGGGAGAAAGCTGCGAGAGATGCCGGTCACGGTCTTCGGATCGGCATCGGCGCGCAAAAGCCGCCCGCGCCTGGCGGCGTAGAACCACAACGCGTTGTAGGCGAGAGCGGTCAGCGTCAGGGTGAATCCGTAAGTCAGCGCCGCAGCTTCGAGCCCAGGGCGATGGATGTTCTCGGCAACGAGCTTCGTGGGGAAGGGTACGAATGCCACAAGCATCAAGAAGACCACGTTGATCATCAAGAACGTGCGGTCGACCTTGTCGATCTGTGAAAAGACCCCGTGGTGGTTGACCCACATGATCCCGATCGTGAGGAAGCTCACCGCGTAAGCCACGTAGGACGGCCAACCGTGGACTAACGCCCGTCCCAGGGGTGCTCCCGTAACGTTGACGTTGAGGATCAGCAACGTGGCCGCAATGGCGAAGACGCCGTCACTGAAGGTTTCGAGCCGAGCCGTCGTCACGGCGGCAGGCTAGCCCCGCTGTGGCAGATTTCCAGGGTGTCGAGCCGCCCAGGGCAACCGAAGGGTATCGAGGTTGCGGACTGGCTTTCCTCCACGTCGCATCACAGCCCGAGACGACCTCGGGAGCGCACCAAATAGACGACCATCAGCGTCAGCAGTGCCGCGGCAACGATGGCGACTCCCTCGAACATGGCACAGAAGTCAAAGAAGGTTCCGATCGGCGGCGAACCCGGGGCCGCTGTGCGGAAGGTGATCAGGGCGAAGAGGAGGGCGCTCAACCACGCGAGCTGACGGGTCTCGAATGGTCGCAACTTGGCCACGATCGAAAGGGTGACGGCCAATGCCCCGAGGGCAAGCAACCAGTAGATGGCCATCATGGCCAACACCCAGCCGGTCGTGGTGGCGGCCCTGGTGAGCGTCATCACGAAGCTGACCTGCTGATCTTCGACCTTGTGGGTCGCGGTCGCATCGATTCCCGCTGCATCGTCCACTCCGACCAGATGAAAGGGCAGACCGGTCGCGTGCTCGTTGTTCGGCAGACTGGTCTCAGTGCCGGCGAAGACGACGAACACCATTGTCAGCTCGTACTTCTCGAACGGATAGTCGGCCACGCTGCCTGCGGAGAAGGGGACCTGTGCCGTCGTGTCAGCGACGAGTTGATCCGGGCGGACGACGATAGCCGGGGCATCTCCGAGAGACGAGAAGATCACGACGCCTTCCTTCGGCATGGCCGGACCTTGGCGGGCCGACAGCCGCAGCGATGCGAAGCCCGAAGATGCGTTGATGGCTTCGATCGTGACCCCGAGCGAGACGACGGAGTTCTCCTTCGTGGGGGGTTCGACCGAGGTGACGAGCGTTCCCGGCGAACTCCGGTTCAGGTTCTGCTGGCCAAAATAGATCGCGATAGCTGCCACAATGAGCACGGCGACCGCGCCGATGAGGAACCATCGCGGCTCGCGTAGGGTCGGGCGTGGAGTCTCTTCAACCATTTGTGAGGCCGGCGGGAATCGAACCCACCGCCGAGGGACTCGAAGTCCCCTGCTCTGGCCACCGAGCTACGGCCCCGATTCGAGAGAAGGCTATTGCCACTTCTCACAGGTGTGTTGGACCAACCGCCTCGCGTGACAAATCGCATCTGACATCCTGCTCAGGGATACGACGTCTGAGCCGTCCTCTCTCCCACCCTCGGAACCGTCGGCCCGCGAACCAGGTCGGCGGCGGATCCCCCAGGCGGCCGGTGTACCGGACCTCGTGCGCAATGCTTTGAAGCCCGTGACTTCACCGCTCCGCACCAGGCTTCGATGCGCACTGAGCTCTGCCATGAAGGAGCGTGACACGGTTGCCGTGTCGGCCCTGCGGACGTCGCTCAGCGCGCTCGACAACGCCGAGGCCGTTGCTGCCCCCGATGTGTCACCGGCCGGCGAGGGTCCAATTGCCGGTGGCGTGGTCGGGGTCGGTGCGGGGGACGTCCCCCGGCGTGCGTTCTCCGAGACCGCGATGGCTGCACTGCTGGACAGTGAAATGGCGGAGTGGGAGTCGGCTGCGACGCAGTACACGTCCTTGGGCCGTGACGAGGAGGCCGCTCGCCTACGCCGCCAAATGGAGGTCGTGCGAGCAGTGCTGAAGGCACCCTGAGAACCACCGCCCGACTGGTACATTTGCCGCGGTGCACCAGGAGCGATTCGGGCCGATCGATTTCGATTGGTTCCACCGCGAGGAGCTCCCCGCACTTCTTGCGTGCCATGAAGACGTGTTCTCCGAGGTCGACGCGAGGGTCGTCCGCCCGCTCGGATTTCGGCTCTCGGACGGCCGTGCCGCCACCTACGTGCCCGAAGGTCGAACCTTCCGGATCGTCCCGGGCGTCGACGATGCCCACACGGTGGTCGAGCTCTCCCCCGACGCATGGAGCGCGTTCGTCTGGGAGCTGAAGACCTGTTTCGCGCTGCTCTACGCCGAGGAGCTCACGGTGCGCCAGGGCAGCTTCGGCCAGATGGCGCGGTGGGAGCCGCCACTTCGAGTGGTCTTCAGCGATCAGGTCCTGTTCGACCTCGACCATCCGGCGCCCGCCGCAGACGAGATCGATCTGTCCCAGACCTTCTCGCTCGGGGACTCGCCGGCGGACATCCGGGCCTTCCTCCACCGGGCGGGGTTCGTGCATCTGCGCGCCGTCCTCGAGCCGGACGAGATCCAAGACGTCACGGCTGACATCGACGAGGCGGTGGCTCGGGCCCGACCGGACGACCGGAAATCCTGGTGGACCACCGTCGACGGGCGTGACGTCTGCAACCGAGTGAACTACCTCAATGACGGGTCTGCCCGGATCGCAGCGCTGGGCGCCGATCCGCGGTTCTTGGCCATCGCTGCGCTCGGCGAGGCCGATCTTCGAGATGCCAAGGATCGCCTCGACGGCAACAGCGTCGTGATCAAGGTCCCCGGGTCGGAGGGAGGCCTCGCCGACCTGCCGTGGCATCGCGACTGCGGCATGGGTGGGCACCCGGTGAAGTGCCCACTGCTCAACGTGGGGATCCAGCTCGATGCCGCGACCGCTGCCACCGGGCAGCTGCACATGATCCCGGGATCGCATCGTGGTACATCGCGGCTTCCGACGGCACAGGAGGCCGACCGACACCCTGTCGTTGCCCTCGCCACAGAGCCCGGCGACGTGACGGTGCACTTCGGACACACGCTGCACGCCGCGCCGCCACCGACCGACCATGATGCCGCGGGCCGGCGGGCGCTCTACCTCTCCTTCGTGCCCCCGTTGACCTTCGAGATGGTCGGTCCCGGACAGGGCTACAACGACGTGCTCTTCACCAGGAGTGAGGGGCACGTCCAACACGCCGACCAGTTCCGCTGACCTCATTCATTCGGGCGGCGCAGCGCCGCACCCAGGCTGATGCCGGTCGAGCCCTCCGCAGACCGTGCACACCAGCCCAGCCCAGCACGCCGGGTCGCCACTTGGTTCGTGATCCGCCGACTCCTCGTCGCAGATCCGACATTCGAGGATTGTCCCGATCCGATCCTGGCGCCCCTCTGGCGTGAGGACCCAGGCTCGCTCCTGCCACGGGGGGCGGTGCCGTACATGTTGGCGGTGCCCGCATTCGAGGATGGCGACCCAGTCCCCCACCTCGTCCCGGTCGAAGGAGCGGATCGCTCGTTCCACGGTCAGCTCGGCTGTGGCTCGGCCGAGGATTCGGCGAGAGACGCCGATTCTGAGCCCGACGCCGATCTGGCCGACGCCGACTCCGGGCCCGTGGCTCCCGGGGCGGCGGCACGGCGCAACGTGAGGACCCGCTCGGCGTGCCGCTCCTCCTCCAACAGCTTCTGGCGCGCCTGGAGGAGGTCGAACTGCGTGATCAGGCCGACGAGCCGGGTGGGGTGAGCCCTCTCCACCACCGGCAGCACGCCGATGCCGTGGTGCACCATGCGGTCAGCCACGTTGCGCAGGATCTCGTCCGCGTAGGCCACGGCCACGGGTCCAAGCATGACCGCGCTGACGGCGAGGCCCGGGCGGTCCCGTGCCTCGAGGACGGCCGACCAGGGCAGAAGGCCGACGAACCCGGAGTCCTCGTCCAGCACGGGATACAGGCGCTGGCGCCGCTGCGCCGAGCCTTCGGGAAGGGCCGAGTAGACGTCTCCCACCGTCTGACCCGGTGTGACCGTGATGACATCGGTGTCCATTACCTCGCGGACGAAGGTTGCCTCCAAGGGATCGACGGCGTATTCGCGCATGACGTGAAAGCCGCGCCGCGCCACCTTCTCAGTCAGGATCGAGCGCTTCAGGATCAGGACGCTGACCAGATGGGAGATGGTTGCCGCCACCAGCAACGCGAGCAGGCTGTTCTGGTCGTGCGTCAGCTCGAAGGCGAAGATGATCGCAGTGAACGGTGAGCGGGTCACACCCCCCATGGCGCCGGCCAATCCGATCAGGGCCCACACCCCCGGCGTCGTTCCCGGCAGCGCATGGCCGAGCATCCCACCCACGGCAGCGCCGAGCATGAGCACCGGAGCCAGAATGCCGCCGCTCGTGCCGCTCCCGAGCCCGGCCGACCAGATGAGCAGCTTCACCACGAACAGCAGGGCCAGGGCGGAGAGACCGAGCTGCCCGAGCAGCTCGGCGTGGATGGTGCCGTAGCCGACGCCGAGCGCCCGAGGCTCCACCAGGCCGCCGAGTCCGATGATGAGGCCGCCGATCATCGGCCACCACATCCAGTGCAGCCGCCCGGTCAGCAGTGTGAACGCGTCCTCGAAGCGGTAGACGGCCTGGGTCATGAGCCAGGCACTCAGACCGGTGGCGAGGCCGAGAACGGCCGCGCCGAGGAGCACCACGCCACCCAAGGGCGCGTGCGCCGGCACCGGGAAGATCGGCTGCGGCGCCAGGAGACCGGCATCGGCCAGGACCATGCGGAGCCCGTCCGCGGTGGCGGCGGCGAGGCCGATCAACACCATCGATCTCGGCCGCCACTCGAAGGCCAGGAGCTCGACGCCGAACAGCGTTGCCGCCACCGGCGTGCCGAACACCGCGCTCATGCCCGCAGCGGCGCCGGCGACCAGGAGGGCACGTCGCTCGGCCGCCGTGAGGCGGAAGAGCTGGCCGACGATCGACCCGACAGCGCCGCCCGTGAGGATGATCGGGCCTTCCGCGCCGAACGGACCACCAGAACCGATGCTCACCGCACTCGAGATCGGTTTGAGCAGCGCCAGACGAGGTTGGACGCGGCTGCCGTTTATGAGGATGCGTTCCATCGCCTCGGGGATGCCGTGGCCGCGGATTTGCTCCGATCCGAAGCGGGCCATGACGCCCACCACGAGGCCTCCGAAGACCGGAATGGCCACTGCCACACACCGAGCTGGTTGGCATCGGGCGACACCAGCTCGACGCTCAGGCGCTGGTAGTAGAGGAGGTTGGTCAGGAAGCCGATCATGTCGAGGAGCGCAAGGGCGATGCCGGTCGCGAGCACCCCGATCAGGAGCGCGAGCGGGATCAGGCGCAGGATGGCGGTCGTGGTGGTGAAGTCGCCCAGGGCGCGCTCGGAGGCATCGGGTGGGCGTCGATCGGGACCCACTCTGTCGTCGGGAAGCCGCGGGTGTGCCGGAGTGATGTCCGGCTCCGGTTCCCGGGCGTCATTCGGGGTGCCGCCGCCGGTATCCATCAGATCCATCGCAGCACGATGTTATCGTAAGACGATGCGTTTGCGAGATGCCGACTACGAGGACCTGTTGGCGCTGCGCACCGGGCTCCGCCGGTTCCTTCGCTGGAGTGAGCAACAGGCG
The DNA here is from genome assembly GCA_963762175.1 of uncultured Acidimicrobiaceae bacterium. Taxonomy (GTDB): domain Bacteria; phylum Actinomycetota; class Acidimicrobiia; order Acidimicrobiales; family RAAP-2; genus Bog-473. The sequence goes on along the minus strand of CAVXJW010000005.1, from coordinate 662,551 downwards.
GAGGAGGCCGGGCTGACCCCGGCGCAGCATCAACTGCTGCTTGCCATCAGGGGACACCCAGATCGGCGGGGCCCGACCGTGGGCGAGGTGGCCGACTATCTCCTCCTCCGCCACCACAGCGCGGTCGGGCTGGTCGACCGGGCGGTGACCGCCAAGCTGGTCAGACGGGACCGCGATCCCGAGGACCACCGGGTCGTCCGCCTGCACCTCACCGCGAGCGGGAGCAAGCGCCTCGAGGCGCTCTCCGAGGCCCACCTCGAGGAGATGGGCCGGCTGGGGCGCACCCTCCCGACGGCCTGGCGTGGCCTCATGCCCCGCCAGCCCCTCCACGGGATCGAGAGCCGGGTCTAACCCTCTCCGTGCGGCGGCGCGCGGTAGGCGAGCTCGTCCGGCGACAGGTTCACGACCGTGTAGCCCGCCTCCCGCAAGTGTTTCTTGAGGTCGGTGTACCGGGTCGCACTCGAGGTGCTTCTTCTCGAAGATCAGGAACTGCGGTGCCCACGAAGCCGTCAATGGGAGATCGCGAATGATGTGGTCGTCGAATCCCTCTGCGTCGATGTGGAGGACGTCGACCGTGGAAAGGCCTGCTTCGGCGATGAGCGACTGCACCGTTCGAGACGTGACCTCGACGGCGAAGATGCGGCTCTCCAGGTCGGGCAGTGCGTACGCGTGACTCAGCACCACGTCCCGATCGAAGGACGTCAGTTGCGCGACCCAGTGCGGGTCTCCGGGGCGAGGGTCGACGGAATGCATCGTCATGGGGCCCTCGCCCCCGCCGACGGCAACCTGGAAGAAGTGCAGACCCGGGACACCTTCGTAGTTGGAGACCAATTGCTCGAAGAGCCAGGGCACCGGTTCGACCAGGACCCCTGACCACTGATGAGACCGGACCACGTCGTGGAGCGGGTCGTTCGTCTTCCCGTCGCACGAGCCGATCTGCACGAAGGTGAGCGGTCTCCCGGAGCGCCGGGCGATCTCCTCCACGACTTGTGCCGCATTCCATGCGCACAGCCGGCACCACAGTCCCCAGGGCAGGTACGGCCGCAGCCACGTCGCCTTGGCGATGCGACGTCGACCGGCGTACTGCCAGCGCTGTTGCAGCGTGACCGAGTCGGCCCGGGAAGCCATCACCGGGGCATCGGCTGCATGTCATTCGGCGGTGCGACGGGCACGAATCTCAACCTCTCGTTGACGGTTAGACCGCGCGTCCCCGCAGGCCACGGTACTGGCGCACCAGCGAGGCGGTGGACGCGTCCTGGCCGGACAGATCCGGGGCGGCCGCTTCGGTGAGGATGGGCGCCAGCTCCTTCGCCATGACCTTCCCGAGCTCGACACCCCACTGGTCGAAGGAGTCGATGCCCCAGATGGTGCCTTCGACAAAGACCGTGTGCTCGTACAGGGCGACGAGCTGGCCCAGGACCGAGGGCGTGAGCCTCGGGGCCAGGAGCGTCGAGCTCGGACGGTTCCCCGGCATCACCTTGTGCGGCACCACGGCCGCCGGTGTCCCCTCCGCCGCGATCTCCTCGGCGGTCTTGCCGAAGGCCAGGGCCTTCGTCTGAGCCAGGCAGTTCGCCATCAGCAGGTCCTGCTGGTCCCCCGTGTCGTGGGTGGACTCGGCGAAGGCGATGAAGTCGGCCGGAATCAGCTTCGTGCCCTGGTGGATCAGTTGGTAGAACGCGTGCTGCCCGTTCGTTCCGGGCTCGCCCCAGAAGATCTCGCCCGTCTGTCCGGACACGGGCGTCCCGTCGAGCTTGACCGACTTCCCGTTGGACTCCATGGTCAGCTGCTGCAGGTAGGCCGGGAACCGCGCCAGACGGTGGCTGTACGGCAGCACGGCATGCGTCTGCGCGCCGAAGAAGTTGTTGTACCAGACGTTGAGCATCCCTTGAATGACCGGGACGTTCTCCGCCAACGGTGTCGTCCGGAAGTGCTCGTCCATGGCGTGGAAGCCAGCCAGCATCTCGCCGAAGGCGTCGCGCCCGATGGCCACCATGAGGGAGAAGCCGATGGCGGAGTCGTAGGAGTAGCGCCCGCCGACCCAATCCCAGAACTCGAGCATGTTGGCCGTGTCGATGCCGAATTCGGCCACCGCCTTGGCATTGGTCGACACCGCGACGAAGTGCTTCGCCACCGCGTCGTCTCCGGCAGCGTCGCCCAGGCCGGCCAGGAGCCAGTCCCGCGCCGCCGCCGCGTTGGTCAGCGTCTCCAGGGTGGTGAAGGTCTTGGAGCTGATGACAAAGAGTGTCGTTTCGGGGTCGAGGTCGTGGGTTGCGGCGTAGAGGTCGACCGGATCGACGTTCGACACGAAACGACTCGTCAGTCCGGGCTGGGCATCGTCGGCCAGTGCGATGGTGGCCATGGCCGGGCCGAGATCCGACCCGCCGATGCCGATGTTCACCACGGCAGCGATGCGCTTCCCGGTCGCCCCTGTCCACGCGCCGCTGCGAATGCGGTCCGAAAGGTCGCCCATCTTGGCCAGCACCGCCTGCACGTCGCCCCCGACGTCCTGGCCGTCGACGTGCAGCACACTTCCGGGAGGCATGCGCAGCGCGACGTGCAGGACGGCACGGTCTTCGGTCGTGTTGATGTGCTCGCCGGCGAACATGGCGTCGCGATGTTCTTCGACCTTGGCGGCCCGGGCCACGTCCATCAGGAGCCGGAGCGTTTCCTGCGTCGCCCGCTGTTTCGAGTAGTCGAGGACGAGGTCGGCCGCCGCCGCCGTCATGCGTTCCGCTCGATCCGGCTCGTCCGCGAAGAGTTCGCGCAAGTGTCGCGTCGAGGTCGCGTCGTAGTGCGCCGTCAGGGCCTTCCACTCCGGTGTCGCGCTGGGATCCATAGGAGCAATCTATGGGGCGTCGCGCGCTGGCGCGTGCTCCGAGAGGAACGCGATGGCGGCGGGTATCGCGGCGGGATCCTGGAGGAAGAACGCATGGCCCCCGTCGAACATCTCCAGACGCGCACCGGAAATGCCCTGTGCGAGGAACTCACTGTTGGCGGGCGGCGCGATCCCGTCGTAGCGACCGCCACACACCAGTGTCGGGCAGGTGATCGCGCCCAGGCGGTCGGACGTGTCGTGGCCGGCCCGGGCGGCGAGCTGGTTGACGAGACCCTGGCTGGGGTCACCCCCCTCCCCCTCGGAGCCGATGCGTTCGGCGATCATCGCCACCATGTCGGGGTTGGCCTCGCGCCAGGCGGCGTCCCAGCGGGTGTCGAGCAACTGCATCCGTTGTGCCGACTGCTCGTCGGCGCTCAGTCCGTGGAGGTCCTGCAGCGGGTACGAGGCGCCCCCGGCTCCACCGGCGGAGGTGCAGGCCAGGACCAGCCGGCGCACCCGATCGGCATGCCGGATGGCGAACTCCTGGGCCACCATGCCGCCGAAGGAGATCCCCATGACCGCACAGTCGTCCCAGCCGAGGCCGTCGAGCAGCGCCGACGCGTCGTTGGCGAAGTCCTCCATGGCGTACGGCCAGGCGGGCAGGCTGCTCTGGCCGAGGCCGCGCTGGTCGTAGGCCAGGACCTCGAAGTTCTCCGCCAGCGGGCCCTCGGTGAAGTGCGGTCGCTGGCGCAGGTCGCCCCCCGTGCCCGAGATGATCAAGAGCTTTTCCCCGGAACCGCCGAGCTCGTAGTAGAGGGAGACTCCGTTGACGTCGAGGAAGGGCATGCCTGCACAGTACCGATCGGGCGGGGCGATGGCCGTGCCGACGGAGCGGGCGTTGCGGTGATGCCCCCCGGTGCTGCGCTGCGGTTAGCGGAGCGCGACCTGTCCGGGCGTGATCGGGGCCGGCAGCGACGTCGTACCCATCAACCAGCGGTCGACGGCAGCTGCGCACGAGCGTCCCTCGGCGATGGCCCACACGATCAGGCTCTGACCCCGGGTCTGGTCGCCGCACACGAAGACCCCGTCGACGCTGGTCGCCCAGTCCGGGTCGGCCGCCACCGTGCCCCGAGGGCCCACCTCCACGCCGAGCTCGTCGACCGCATTGTGGCGCTCCGTGCCCACGAAGCCCATGGCCAGTAGCACGAGTTCGCACTCGAGCTCGAACTCCGAGCCCGGGACTTCCTCGAAGACCGGGCGGCCGTCCTCGGTGCGCATCTCGACGGTGTGCCCGCGCAGCGCCCGCACGGCCCCGGAGCCGTCGTCGACGAACTCCGTCGTCGTCACCGAAAACAAGCGCGCGCCGCCCTCCTCGTGCGCCGAGGACGTGCGCAGGATGAGCGGCCACAAGGGCCACGGGTTGTCGGCGAGACGGTCGCTCGGGGGCTCGGCCATGATCTCGAGCTGGTGCACCGACGCCGCGCCCTGGCGGTGTGCCGTGCCCAGGCAGTCCGCCCCGGTGTCACCGCCGCCGATGATGACCACGTGCTTGCCCTTGGCGTCGATGGGCGGGGCACTCAGGGCGCCCTCCTGGACCAGGTTGGAGGGCTTGAGATAGTCCAGGGCGAGGTGCACGCCGTCGAGCGAACGCCCCGGCACCGGGAGGTCCCGGGGCAGCGTGGCCCCGCCGGCCAGCACGACGGCGTCGAAGGCCGCCTGCACCTCGGCCGCCGGGCGCACCGTGACGTCGGGAGCACAGGCCGTCCCGATGCCGCGTTCCTCGCCCGGTTCGATCCCGCCAGTCCCGCCGGAACCGCCGAAGGCAGAAGCAGTCGGCGACCCGCCCACCGACGTCGAGCACGCGAAGGTCACGCCCTCCGCCTCCATCTGCGCCAGCCGCCGGTCGAGCACCGCCTTCTCCATCTTGAACTCCGGGATGCCGTAGCGCAGGAGGCCGCCCGGCTTCTCCGCCCGCTCGAACACCGTCACGAGGTGGCCGGCCCGCACGAGTTGCTGGGCCGCGGCGAGGCCGGCCGGGCCCGAACCCACGACCGCCACGGACTTGCCCGTGCGGATGGTCGGGAGCTGCGGGGTGACCCAGCCCTCGTCCCAGGCCCGTTCGACGATCTCGAACTCGATCCGTTCGATGGTGACCGGGTCCTCGTTGATCCCGAGCACGCACGACGCCTCGCAGGGCGCCGGGCACAGGCGTCCGGTGAACTCGGGAAAGTTGTTCGTCGCGTGCAGGCGTTCCATCGCCCCCGGCCAGTCGTCCCGGTAGACGAGGTCGTTCCACTCCGGGATGAGGTTGCCCAGCGGGCAGCCGTCGTGGCAGAAGGGGATGCCGCAATCCATGCAGCGGGCGCCCTGTTCCTTGGTGGCCTCCTCGCCGAAGGGCTCGTAGACCTCCTTCCAGTCGCGAAGGCGCACCGAGACCGGGCGCCGGCGCGGCAGCCGCCGCGGGTACTCCATGAAGCCCGTCTTCTTACCCATTTGCAGCCTCCATGACGGCCTGGTCGACCGAGCGTCCCTCTGCCTCGGCCAGCCGCGTGACCTCCAGGATGCGGCGGTAGTCGCGTGGCATGACCTTCACGAACTCGAGCACCTCGGTGTCCCAGTTCTCCAGCAGGGCCGCCGCCACGGCCGACTCGGTCTCGATGCCGTGCCGTTCGACGAGGGAGCGCACGGTGAAGGCGTCGGTCGGGTCGAGCGGCTCGACGTCGACCTTGTCGAGGTTGACCCGCTGGCCGAACGTGCGGCCGGGGTCGTAGACGTAGGCGATCCCGCCCGACATGCCGGCGGCGAAGTTGCGGCCGGTCGGCCCGAGGACCAGCACCAGCCCGCCCGTCATGTACTCGCAGCCGTGGTCGCCCACGCCCTCGACGACGGCGGTGGCGCCCGAGTTGCGGACGCAGAAGCGCTCCCCCACCTGGCCCCGTATGAAGACCTCGCCGGACGTGGCGCCGTAGAGGATCACGTTGCCGGCGATGATCTGGTCCTCGGCGGCGAAGGGCGAGCCCTCGGGCGGGCGCACGACCAGCCGGCCGCCCGAGAGCCCCTTGCCGAAGTAGTCGTTGGCGTCGCCGTAGAGGCGCATGGTGACGCCGTTGGGCACGAAGGCGCCGAAGCTCTGACCGGCCGATCCGGTGAAGGTGAGCGAGATGGTGTCGCCCGGCAGCCCCGCCGCGCCGTAGCGCCGGCTGATCTCCGAGCCGAGCAGTGTCCCCACCGTGCGGTCGACATTCGTGATGGGCAGGGCCAGCGACACCGGCGTGGCGTCGGCCAGGGCCGGCGCGCACGCGTCCATGAAGGCATGGTCGAGGGCCTTTTCCAGTCCGTGGTCCTGCTCGACCAGCTGGCGGCGCCCCATGGAGGCGGGGACGTCCGGCTGGGCCAGCACGGTCGAGAGATCGAGGCCCGCCGCCTTCCAGTGCGACACAGCGCCCTCGGTGTCGAGGAGGTCGACCCGGCCGATGGCCTCGTCCAGCGAACGCAGGCCGAGCGAGGCCAGCAGCTCGCGGACCTCCTCGGCGACGTACTCGAAGTAGGTCTCGACGAACTCCGGCTTGCCGCTGAACTTGGCCCGCAGCGCCGGGTTCTGCGTGGCGATGCCGACCGGGCAGGTATCGAGGTGGCAGACGCGCATCATGATGCAGCCCGAGACCACCAGCGGCGCCGTGGCGAAGCCGTACTCCTCCGCACCGAGCAGCGCGCCGATGATCACGTCCCGTCCGGTCTTCAGCTGCCCGTCCACCTGCACGACGATGCGGTCGCGCAGCCCGTTGGCCAACAGCGTCTGCTGCGTCTCGGCCAGGCCGATCTCCCACGGAATGCCGGCGTGCTTCAACGACGTCAGGGGCGCCGCGCCGGTGCCGCCGTCGTGTCCGGAGATCAGCACCACGTCGGAGTGCGCCTTGGCCACGCCGGCGGCCACCGTGCCCACGCCGACCTCGGCCACCAGTTTCACGTGCACCCGCGCCCGCGGGTTGGAGGACTTGAGGTCGTGAATGAGCTGGGCGATGTCCTCAATGGAGTAGATGTCGTGGTGCGGCGGCGGCGAGATCAGCTCCACGCCCGGTGTCGACGACCGGGTCCGGGCGATCCACGGGTGGACCTTGGCGCCGGGGAGCTGGCCGCCCTCGCCCGGCTTGGCGCCCTGGGAGATCTTGATCTGCAGGTCGTCCGCGTTGACCAGGTACTCCCCCGTCACGCCGAAGCGGCCCGAGGCCACCTGCTTGATCGCGCTGCGCCGCAGGTCGCCGTTGGCGTCCGGCGTGAAGCGGTCGGCGTCCTCGCCCCCTTCACCCGTGTTGGAGCGGCCGCCGAGGCGGTTCATGGCGATGGCCAGCGTCTGATGCGACTCCGCCGAGATGGAGCCGTAGGACATGGCGCCGGTGGAGAAGCGGGCGATGATGGACGACGCCGGCTCCACCTCGTCCAGCGGGATCGGCCCACCCTCCGCCGGCCGCAGCCGCATGAGGCCGCGCAGTGTCCCGAGCTTCTCGGCCTGGTCGTCGACGGTCGAGCTGTAGTCCTTGAAGATGTCGTAGCGCTTGGCCCGCGTCGCGTGTTGCAGCTTGAACACCGTCTTCGGGTTGAAGAGGTGGAACTCGCCCTCGCGGCGCCACTGGTATTCGCCGCCGACCTCGAGCTCGCGGTGGGCGCGTTCGGTCGGGCGGGCCTCGTGGGCGTGGCGGTGGCGCGTGGCCACCTCGGCCGCCAGCACGGACAGGCCGACGCCGCCGATGCGGCTCGACGTTCCTGTGAAGTACTCGTCGATGAGGGCGCCGTCGAGCCCGATCGCCTCGAAGACCTGGGCGCCGGTGTAGGAGGCGACGGTGGAGATGCCCATCTTGGACATCACCTTGAGCACGCCCTTGCAGGACGCCTTCACGTAGTTGCGGCGGGCCTGGCGCGGCGAGACGCCTTCGAGCAGTCCCTCGGAGATCATGTCGTCGATGGCGTCGAGCGCAAGGTAGGGGTTCACCGCCGCCGCGCCGTAGCCGATGAGCAGCGCCATGTGGTGCACCTCGCGGGCGTCACCGGTCTCGATCACCAGGCCGACCTGTGTCCGCGTCTTCTCCCGCACCAGGTGGTGGTGGACGGCCGCGGTCAGCAGCAACGAAGGGATCGGCGCCCAGTCGGCGGTCGCATTGCGATCCGACAGGACGATCAGATTCGCGCCGTCGGCGATGGCCTCGGAGACCCGGCGCCGGACCTCGTCGATGGCCCGACGCAGCGATTCGCCGCCCGCCGCCGTGGGGGCACCCGCCTCCCCCGCCTCGCGCACCTCGAAGAGCCCGTCGATGGCGAAGGCCTTGAAGCCGGGCGTCTCGCCGCCCTCGTTGACATACATCAGCTTGGCCAGATCGTCGCGGTCGATGACCGGCAGCGGCAGCAGGATCTGCCGGCACGAGCCGGCCTTCGCCTCGAGCAGGTTGGCCTCAGGGCCGATGGTGGCCGACAGCGAGGTGACCAGCTCTTCGCGGATGGCGTCGAGGGGCGGGTTGGTCACCTGGGCGAAGAGCTGCGTGAAGTAGTCGTAGAGCAGCCGGGAGCGGTCGGACAGCACCGCGATGGATGTGTCCGAACCCATGGAGCCGATGGGCTCGGCGCCCGTGCGGGCCATGGGCGCCAGGATCACCCGCAGCTCCTCCGTCGTGTAGCCGAAGAGGCGCTGCTGGGTGACGACGCGGCCGTGCTGCGGCGTCAGCATGGTGCGGGCGGGCAACTCCTCCAGGCGGATCTGGTCCTCGGCCAGCCACTCGCCGTAGGGGTGCTCCGCGGCCAACTCGGCCTTGATCTCCTCGTCCTCGACGAGGCGACCCTTGGCCGTGTCGACGAGGAACATGCGCCCGGGCTGCAGCCGGCCCTTGCGCACGACGCGCTCGGGCGCGATGTCGAGGACGCCCACCTCGCTGGCCAGCACGACGAGCCCGTCGTCGGTGACCCAGTAGCGGGCCGGGCGCAGCCCGTTGCGGTCGAGCACGGCACCGACGACCGTGCCGTCGGTGAAGCAGACCGCCGCCGGGCCGTCCCACGGCTCCATCAGCGAGGCGTGGTAGCGGTAGAAGGCCCGCCGCTGCCGGTCCATGGTGGTGTGGTTCTCCCAGGCCTCGGGGATCATCATCAGCACGGCGTGGGGCAGGGAGCGCCCGCCGAGATGCAACAGCTCGAGCACCTCGTCGAAGCTGGCTGAGTCGCTCGCGTCCGGCGTGCAGATCGGATAGATCGCGCGACAGGTCCCCCTCAATGAGGGAGGTCTCGAGGAGGGCCTCGCGGGCGCGCATCCAGTTGCGGTTGCCGGCCAGCGTGTTGATCTCGCCGTTGTGGCAGAGGTAGCGGTACGGGTGCGCCAGCGGCCAGCTCGGGAACGTGTTGGTCGAGAAGCGCGAGTGCACCAGCGCCAGGCCCGACTCGAAGGTGGGGTCGCGCAGGTCGGGGAAGAACAGCCGGAGCTGCTCGGACGTCAGCATGCCCTTGTACACGATGGTGCGCGCCGACAGCGACGGGAAGTAGACGGTGTCGACGGCGTGCTCGACACGCTTGCGCAGCACGAAGGCGCGTCGCTCCAGCGTCATCGTGTCCACACCAGTGCCGGCGGGCGCGACGAAGAGCTGCTCAATGCGCGGCATTGCGCTCTTGGCGATCAGGCCGAGATCGTCGGTCTCCGTGGGCACGGCGCGCCACCCGACCACGCGCAGGCCTTCTTCGGCCGCGGTGTGCTCCACGACGGCTCGGGCCTTGATCGCGTCGTCGTCGCAGGACGGCAGGAAGACGAGCCCGACCGCGTAGTCGCCGGCGTCGGGCAACGTGAACCCGGCGGCCTCGGCCGCCCCCACGAGGAAGCGGTGCGGAATCTGCACCAGGATCCCCGCCCCGTCGCCCGTGTTGACCTCGGCGCCCGAGGCGCCCCGGTGGGCCAGGCGCTCCAGGACGGTGAGGCCGCGGTCCACGATGTCGTGGTCCGGCCGCCCGTTGAGATCGGCCACCATGCCGACACCACAGGCGTCGTGTTCGTATGCCGGGTCGTAGAGGCCAGTGGCCATCGGCGTCCTTCCGGGTGTTGAGAAGTTGAACGGATACCGGGACGACGTTGGCCCGAAGTCGAAAGAACAGGATACACGACGGCTCTCGTAGGCTTGCGCAGATGGGATCACGCGTCCATGTCGTCGGGGGCGGGGTGATCGGCCTGGCCTGTGCGTGGGAATTGTCACGCAACGGTCATGATGTGACGCTGGTCGCGCCTGCTCCCGGGAGGGACGGCGCATCGTGGGTGGCGGCCGGGATGCTGGCCCCGGTGACCGAGGCGCAGTTCGGCGAATCGGCCCTGACTGCCCTCCTGGTGGAGGGCGCCGCCCGCTGGCCCGCTTTCGCGTCGGCGCTCGAGGACGCCACCGGTCACGCCATCGGGTACGAGACGGCGGGCACGGTGACGGTCGCGCTCGATGCGTCCGATCGCGCCTGCCTCGACGACCTTCTCGCCTACCAGCACACGCTCGGGCTGGAGGCCCACCGTCGCAGCGCCAGCGAATGCCGCCGGCTGGTGCCGGCACTGAGTCCTGCCCTCCGGGGCGGGATCGAGGTCCCGGGCGACCACCAGGTCGACAACCGTGCCCTCCTCGAAGCGCTCGTCGACGGGTGCCGTCTGCACGGCGTGACGTTTGTCGAAGGCACGGTGGCCGCGCTGGAGGACGGGCCCGCTCTCGTCCTGTCGGACGGGCGCCGCCTTGCCCCGGGCCACGTCGTCCTGGCGGCCGGGACGGGACTGCGTGCCGTCGACGGCCTCACGGCGGCCGCGCTCCCCTCGCTCCGCCCCGTCAAGGGGCACATCCTGCGGCTCGGGCCGCCGGCATCGGCCGCGCCCGTCCCCGCGTTGACGCGCACGGTGCGCGGGCTGGTGCACGGGCGTTCGGTGTATCTCGTCCCGCGGCCGGACGGCTCGGTCGTCGTCGGCGCCACCGTCGAGGAGAAGGAGACCGACACCGCGGTGCGAGCCGGGGCGGTGCACGAGTTGCTCTGTGACGCACCGCGCCATCGTCCCCGCCGTCGACGAGCTCGAGCTGCGCGAGGCCTCGACGGGCCTCCGTCCGGCCACCCCCGACAACATGCCCTTCATCGGGTGGACGCGACTCGACGGGGTCGCCGCCGCGCTGGGCCACTACCGCAACGGGATCCTGCTGGCCCCCTACACCGCTGCCGCCGTCGCCGACCTCCTACCGGCGTGACCCGGCGCGTACCGGCATGACTCCTGGCGGCGTCCGTCTCTGTCTGCGGGTGAACGGCGAACCGGTCGAGGTCGAGCCCGGCACCACCATCGCCGACCTCGTGACCACGCGCACCGGCGACGAGGACACCAAGGGGGTGGCCGTCGCCGTCGACCGCAGCGTCATCCCACGGTCGGAGTGGGCGACAACGCCCGTCCGCGCCGGCACCCTGGTCGAAGTCGTGAGCGCCGCCGCCGGCGGGTGACCGTCAACGGCGCCGCAGGCCGCCGGCCGCTGCGCCGCAGGCCGCCGGGCGTCATTGTCCGCGCCCGGTGGACGATGTCAGAATCGCCTGATGTCGTTTGCACCGCACCCGGGACCGACCGCGTTCGTGCTGGCCGGGGGCGGGACCAAGGGCTCCTTCGAGGTCGGGGTGCTCCAGTACCTGGTCGGCGTGGAGAAGATCGCCCCCGACATCATCACGGCCACCTCGGCCGGCGCCATCGCCGCCACCGTCCTGGCCCAGGCGCGGACGCTGCCCGAGTTCGAAGACCGGGTGAACGAGATCGAGGGCGACGTGTTGGCCTGGACCCAGACCGAGCACGTGTTCGGCAAGCAGCCGTGGCTCAGCGCCCTGGACGGCACGGCGCTCGGCCGGGAGATCCACCAGGAGATCACCGAGGGCACACGCCCGCCGTTCCCCCTGACGCCGTCCACCGTGTTGGCGGGAGACGAAGTGGTGCCCGCCTGCGACACGGGCCGCAAGGGACGGCGCCAGGCCCGCCGAGCCCGCCGGCGCCGCCAGCGCCACCTGGCGCGGCTGGTGGCCGGAGCGGGCCTCCGACTGCCCCGGGTCCGCCGGCAGCTGCGCAGCAGCGGCAACGCGGTGCTCAACCTGGAGCCGCTGGCCGGCGCCCTGCGCAACGGGAGCGAGGACGGGGTCCGGGCCATCGACCCTGACCTGATCGCCCGCCCGGGCCTCCAGCTGCGCCTCGCCGTGACCGCCCTGCGGGCCGGGGTCCTCCGCTTCGTGACCGAGGACGGCACGATCGTGGAGTCCGACGCCCGCACGCCCGCAGCGGGTTCTGCCGCCGGGCCAGTCGGGCTCGTCGACGGGGCCATCGCCTCGGCGAGCGTTCCCATGGTCTTCCCGCCGCACCCGATGGCCGACGACGACTATGTCGACGGCGGGGTGATCGAGATCATCCCGGTCTCGGCCGCCGCCGCCCTCGGGGCGACACGGATCATCGCCGTCGTGGCCGTCCCGCTCAGGCTCCCCCGCGATGAGCGTGACTATGCCGCGGCGCCGGCCGGCTACATCGGCCTGCGCTCCATGGGGATGATCGGTGTGGCTGAGCGGCAGATCGCCAACCTCAACGTCCACCTGCCCGAGGGCACGACACTGACCACGGTTGACCCGGTGGTCGATGTCGTCGGTCTGTTCGAAGTCGAGCCCGGGCTCCTGCGCATCAACAAGGACTACGGCTGGCTGCGTGCCGCCGACCTCCTCGCCGACGGCGACCCCGACATCCGGGTCGGCATCGAAGAGGGCACCCACGCCATCGTGGAGGCCCGCCGCCAGGCATGGCGCCTGGAGGAGTCGCTCTGGGCCGCCGGGACCATCGGCGAGACGGACGCCGGGACACTCGCGCTCGTGCGCGAGCACAAGGAGCACATCCGCGCCCTGGTCGACCGCCGCAAGCAACTCGGCTTTCCTGTGCCCGACGGTTGCGAAGACTGGTGGAGCGGCTACGAGGCCCACACGGCCGAGCACCCGCAGGGCCTCCCCGTGTGCTCCTCGGATCGAGACCGCGACCGCCGCTGAGCGTCGGCGTCAGACGGTCGGGCCGCCCATCCAGCCCCGGCGACGGAAGAACGCGAGCAGGAAGATCACCGTGACGACGTCGAGCCCGATCCCGATCACGTAGAAGCTCCACGTGGGGGCGAGCCAGACTCGCACCAGGTAGCCGAAGTTCTGCCCGAAGAACCCCGTCAAGAAGCTCAGGGGCAGGAAGATGGTGGCGATGATCGTCAGCTGCTTCATCACCACGTTGAGGCGGTTCGAGACCGTCGACAGGTGCGTGTCCATGACGCTCGAGAGCAGGTCCCGGTAGTTGTCGATCATGTCGGCCACGCGAATGAGGTGGTCGTAGAGGTCCCGGAAGTAGCGCGTTGCCTCGTCGGTCAGGCCGGGGACGTCGGTGACCCCGGTGTTGAGACTGCCGATCATGTCGCGCTCGGGCGCCACGATCTTGCGCATGTCCATGAGGGAACGCTTCATCTGGAACAGCTCCCCGAGCTGCGCTTCGGTGGGCGTCTTGAGAATTTCGTCTTCCAGGGTGTCGATCCTGTCGTCGAACTCGGAGAGGACCGGGAAGAAGCTGTCGACCAATCCGCCCACGACGAGATACACGATGACGACTTGGGGCGAGGCAACCTTTGACGCCGGGTGGCGGGCCAGGTACTGCCGCACGTGGTCCACCGTGGGGCATTCGCCGCGGTGCACCGTGACGACGTAGCGATCGGTCCAGAAGCAGTGGACCTCGGCCTTGCCGGTGTGGTCCGGGTCGGCGCCCCGGCCCACCAGATAGACAAAGTCCTCGTAGGGGTCGATACGCGGGCGCTGCCCGAAGCGTTCGGCCGACTGCACGGCCAGCAGGTGGAACTTGAACTGCTGGATCAGCAGCTGGCTCACGTCGTCGTCGACCGCCGGCGGTTGGCTGATACCGCGGTGCACCTCGTGGGCGGCCGTGTCGTCCAGGTCGAGCCAGAAGAACTCGTTCCCCGCCAACGCCGCGGTCACGTTCTCCACCGTCGCCGGTGTGTCCTTGCCGTCCTGGCGCAGGGTCCCTTTCAACACGGGCCACAGTCTCTCCGCGGCGGACCGGGCCCGGGTGGATGAGGGCGCCTCAGGGCGATGCGAACCGTCCGGGTTCGAACGAACCCGGCAGCGGCGGCTCGCCGGAGGGCAGCGGAACTCCCGCCATGGCGTGCGCCAACACCCGCGCCGAGTACGGCCCCTGCAGCAGGCCGTTGGCGCCGTGGCCCGTGGCGACCCAGGCGTTGCCCCAGCCAGGCAGGCGGCCCACCACGGCGCGGTCGTCGGCTGACGTCGGCCGGAGTCCGACCCGCGTCTCCAGGTAGGTGGCGCCGCCCAATCCGGGTGCAACCGTCAGGCACTCCCGGAGCAGCTCCGAGAGCCCCGCCGCGGTCACAGTCGTCGAGAACCCCGCGCCGACCTCGAAGGTGCCGCCGCAGGCCACCCGCCCCCCGGGCCAGGGCACGAGATAGTGGGTCAGCAGCGGTTGCACGATCGGCCAGTCGCCGGTTTCCTCGCCGAGGCCGAGGTGCACGATCTGCCCCTTGGTCGGCCCGACGGGAAGCGCCACGCCGAGCCACTCCCCGACCGCCTCGGTCCAGGCACCGCCGGCGACGGCGAGAGCCGCGCAGGTGACGTTCTGGTGCCCCTCCACCTCCACCGCATCGACGTGCCGCCCGGCCCGGGCTCCCACCCCCGATCCCGCGGTCACTCCGTGCGCCGCGCCCGTCACGAACTCGACGCCACGCGCGAGCGCCGCCTCGCGCAGCGCGGCCGCCATGCCCCGTCCCTCCACCCGCGCCGACCCGGGCGCGTGGAGGACGCGGTGCACGGGTCCGAGCGGAGGGAAGAGTGCGCCGGCCTCCTCGGGAGTGATCTCGGACACCTCCCCCGGGGCGCGTCGCAGCACGGTGTCGGCAAAGGGCCTGAACCAACTGTCTTCGTGCGGTCGGAGTCCGATGGACAGGATGCCGCAGCGGCCGTAGCCGGTTGCGGCGGTCGCCGCGCCGTCGGCCTCCATCCGTCGCAGCACCGCCGGATAATGAGCACCGGCCTGGCATAGAAAGGGCCACAGCTCGTCATCCGCCTCGTGGCTGGTGACGGGCGACAGAATGCCCGCTCCGGCGTCGGTCGCCCGCCCCGGATGGCCGGCGTCGATCACCGTGACGCTGGCGCCCAGGCACGCCAGCTCATAAGCCAACGACAGGCCGACCAGCCCCGCCCCGACCACGGCCACGTCGCTCACGGCACCGAGTCCATCAGGCGCAGCCGCGGTGCGCCACACTGAGCGCCGTGGATTTCCAGCGCACACCCGAGGCGCGCTTCACCGACCTGCCCGGATTCCCGTTCGCGGCGCGTGGCGTCGACCTGCCCGACGGGTTGCGCATGCACTACGTGGACGAGGGTCCCAGCGGGGCTGAGGTGGTCCTCCTGGTGCACGGACAACCCACGTGGTCCTACCTCTACCGCACCGTGGTGGCCCGCCTCGCCGAGCACGGACTGCGCGCGGTCGCCCCTGATCTGATCGGCTTCGGCCGTTCGGACAAGCCGCTGGCGCGAACGGCCTACTCGGTACAGGCGCACGTCGACTGGCTGTCGCAGTTCGTCACCGGCGTGGGCCTGACGGACGTCACCCTCGTGGTGCAGGACTGGGGCGGTCCGATCGGCCTCGGGTTGCTCCGGGCACAGCCCGGGGTCGTGCGCCGGATCGTCGCCGCCAACACGGTGCTGCACACTGCTGATGCCGCGTTGGCGGGCCGCCTGGCGTGGGCCTGTCACGCCAACCCGGACGGCACCGTCACCGTCGAGCAGCAGTTGCTCGACTACCAGCGGATGACCCAGGAGCTCACGCCATTCCGGCCGAGCCTCTTCGTGCAAGGTGCCACCGTGTCGGACGTACCCGACGACGTCCTGGCCGCCTATGACGCGCCGTTCCCCGACGAGGCCTCGTGCGCGGGCCCGCGCCAGCTCCCGCTGTTGATGGGGCTCACGCCCGGGAGCGAGTGTGCGCGGATGAACCGGCGCACGCTGCGCGCGCTGGCCGCCTTCGACGGTCCGTTCCTGACTGCGTTCTCCGACGGCGATCCCGCGACGCGTGGGTGGGCGGAGGTGCTGCGGGCGCACGTGCCCGGTGCGACCGGGCAGACGCACGTGACGATCGAGGACGCCGGGCACTTCCTCCAGGAGGATCGTGGGCCCGACGCTGGCCGACGTCGTGGCCGAATTCGTCGGGAGCCCGTCCTCCGCCTGAGCTACGGAGCGGGCTTGGCCTCTTCCTCCTGGGCCGCCGCCGGAGGGTCCGCCGTCGGTGCGGCCGCCGCCGGGGCAGCCGTCAGGGCATCGGGCTCGGGCGGCGCGCCGGTGCCGAGCTGCGCCTTCAGCGCAGCCAGCTCGTTGTCCACCTGCGCGTCCTTCCCGACCTGGTCGAGCTCCTTCTGGATGTCGTCGGTGCCACCGCCGACATCCTCGAGGACGCCGGACTCGAGCAGCTCGTCGAGGGCGCCCGAGCGCGCCTGCATGGTGGCGATCTTGTCCTGCGCCCGCTGCAACGATGCCCCGGAGTCGTTCATGGACTTCGAGATCCCGGCGGTGCTCTCGTCGACCTCTGTCATGGCCTTGGCCGCGGTGTACTGCGCCTTGAGCGTTTCCTTCTGGGTGCGGAAGTCGTTGACCCGCTTCTGGAGCACGTCGAGCGTCTGGGTGAGCTTCTTCTCCTCCTCGTCGAGCTGCTGGCGCTGCGGATCCATCTCGTCGATCTGTGCCTGTGCCGCCGCCTTGCGCGAGAGGGCTTCCTTCGCCAGGTCCTCACGATTGGCCGAGAGGGCCTGCTTCGCCTGCTCCTGCAGGTGGTCGATCGTGTGCTGGAACTGCTCCTGCTGGAGCTCGAGGCGCTTCTTCGACGCGGCGAGGTCGACGAGCGCGCGGCGCACCTGGGTGATCTGCTCGAGCATCTTCTCGTAAGAGAGATCGAGCATCTCGTCGGGCTTCTCGGCCGCGTCGAGTGCCTTGTTCGTCTTGGCCTGCACGATGTCGTGCGCCCGCTGGAAGATGCCCATGGTTCCCTCCCTGAAGGGTCGGTCCGTCACCCCCACCATAGATTCGATTCAAGCCGGCTGGTGTGGCCGGAAGCCGCAAAAGCTCAGGATCCGGAGGCGGCGACGATCGGTCCGTTGAGATGGGTGGCCGACATGTCGCCGTCGCCCGGCGCATCGCCGTAGGAGGACACCTTGCCGGCCGCGGTGACGACCCAATAGCCGCCGCCGTCCGAGGTGGCGAAGATGGCCGACGCCGGGTTGAAACCGCCGGCCGAGCCGGGCGGCATCCCGCCGAGGGAGGCGGCGTTGCCGAACGGGAACACCTGGCCGGCCGCGTCGAGGATCCAGTAGCCACCACCGTTGGGCGTGGCCGCGGCCGACGTGATGCTCGACGTCTGGGTGCCCGGCTGGCCATAGTTGACGGCGTCGCCGAAGGTGTACACCGCACCGAGGTTGGTGACGACCCAGTAGCCGTTCCCGGTGGCATCCGGCACGACCGACACCGCAGCGCCACTGCAGCCGCCGATGCCGGGGCACGAGCCCTCGAAGCGGGCATCGCCGAAGGCGAAGACGCCACCGTCGGAGGCCACCATGAAGTACCCGCCGCCGTCGTGGGAGGGCACCATCCCGACGATGGGTGCATTGAGGCTGTGGGGTTGGCCGGAGCCGGCCGGCTTGAGGCCACTGCCCGGTATGGACCCGTAGAAGCCCGAGTCGCCGAAGGCGAAGATCCCGCCGTCCGAGGCGACGAGCCAGTACCCGCCCCGGTCCGCCGTCGGCGTGATGCCTACCACCGGCCGCTGCAGGTGCAGGGAGCCCGTCGAACCGTAGAACTGGGCGGATCCGAAGGTGAAGATGCCGCCGTCCGAGCCCACCAGCCAGTAGCCGTGCTGCGGCGTCGGCGGAATCGGTGCGAGGCGTCACCGGGGCGTACGTGAACTCGTTCGCCTGGGGCGTCCCCGACGAGCTCGATGTGCCTGCCGACGTCGAGACGGTCACCACGACCTGCGTCCGCGCCGAGCCCGCCGGATCTGCGGGTGCGTCGGCGACCAGTTCGCCGTTCCAGTTGACAGAGACGTTGGTGGCGGGGACGCCGCCGAAGAACACCTGCGGCGTCGGCGTCGCTCCGAAATAGTTGCCCTCGATCGTGACGGGCGTGCCGGCAGCCGCGGTCGACGTGGAGGCGGGACGCAACTGGACGACGTCGGGCGCCGCTGGCGTCGTCGGGGTCGGCAACGCACTCGGGGTGATCGTATCGGTGAGCGTGTCGGCGGTGCCGGTCTGGTTCACGAAGATCTGGGTGTACTGGCCTGCGGCCGTGTCGGCATCACCCATCTGCGCGGTCTGACCCGTGATCGTCGTCCAGGGCCCGAGGATGTTGTCACGGTGACCCCAGCAGCCCGAGGTGTCCGAGAGTGTGCACTCGAGATTCGTCCCGCCGAGGCCGTCGTCGTACATCCAGGCGAAGTCCGCCGAGAGCGGCGTGTAGTCCTTGGCGAAGTTCGAGCCGCCACCGTTCTGGTGATAGCCGGCCGGCAGAGCGGGATCGGCGTTGTTCTGCGCACCCGTCAGCGCTGTCGCGTTCAGCGCGGGATCGAGGCCCGAGAACTGCGAGAGGCCCCTGTCCCCCCGTTCTTCGTCCGCAATCACCAGCTGCTGGACGGGAACCGGCTCGCTCGCATAGTCGCTCGGCAACACCATGGGTCCGAGGCCCTCGAGCCAGCGCCCGTAGTTGATGTTGTGCAGGACCGAGTCGATGCACCCGGCGCTGGTGTCGTCGACGATGCTGAAATTGCAATTGGGCGTCACCTGCGCAGAAATGTTGGTCGTCGGGTTCGCGGGCGGCACGACACCCGAGGCGCCTACTGCCGTCGGTGCAGCTGCCACGACGATGGCGCTGCCGATGCAGCCTGCGAGCGCGAGTGCGCCAGCGCGTCACACAGGTCCTCACGGCGCTCGCGCCGGATCGGTGCCGTCTCACGTTCCGTTCGCCCCCTCGTGCCCGGGAATGGATCAGCGGGCGCAACGTACCATTCACCCCTCGTTGCACCGAGAGGCGGTCGGCTGAATTGTCAGCCGATTGGTGGCCGTGGCCGAACGCAACCTCGCTGCACCCGAGACCGCGTCGATTCCCCGGCGAACAGCGCCACGAGCAACGGCCGTGGGATGCTGGGGCATGCAGCATCTCTTCCGCGGGCGCCGGGCCCGTCACTCCACATGGGCGTCTGTGGTGTTGGCCACGACCGTGGCTCTCGGGACTATTGCTATCGGGAGCATTTCCTTCGGGATGGTGGCCGCGTCGGCCGCTCCGGAGGCGCCAGCCCACCCCGTGCTGGCGCCCCAGAGCGGCTCGTACGTGTTCACGATGACCTTCGATGGCATGCAGCGTGACTACCGACTGCACGTGCCCCCGGCGGCTGCGGCCGGGCAGCCCTTGCCGTTGGTGCTGAATCTCCATGGAGCGACCCAGAACGGCCAGCTCGAAGAGATCACCTCGGACATGGACCCGAACGCGGACCAGAACGGCTACCTGGTTGCGTATCCCGACGGGACCAGGATCGCCAAGATCCTGACCCCCGATCCGGTGGCCAAGAACGCGCAGTACGGGTGGAACGCCGGCGAGTGCTGCGGTCTCCCGGTGACCAAGCATGTCAATGACGTGGGTTTCCTTCTGAAGGTCATTGCCGACATTGCCGCCAAGACCCCGGTCGACCTCCGACGGGTGTACATGACGGGGATCTCCAACGGCGGGATGATGGCGTATGCCATGGCGGCTGAGGCGTCTGGCCATGTCGCTGCGATCTCGTCGGTCTCGGGCCAGGTCGAGATTCCGGAGATCCATCCCTCCCGTGCGGTTCCGACCATGGAGTTCCACAGCGTCAACGATCCGATCGCCAAGTTCGACGGGACCCCGAGCAAGAACCCGCTTCTTCGTTTGTCGGTGATGCAGGGCGTCGACCAGTGGGTCAAGGCCGACGGGTGCCACACGAAGGCACACACCGGTACCGTCATCACCGGCGCCATCGGCTCGATCTCGGCGGGAGAAACGGCGACACCGATCACCTATGCGGGCTGCCGTGCGGGGACGGAGGTCGCACTGTGGCGGTTCACCGGTTCGGGACATGTCTGGCCGGGCAGCACGCTCAACACGGGCCCGAAGAAGAACTGGATCTTGGCCGGCGTCGGACGCGGCATCGTCCTCGTCAACGCAGACGAGACGATGTGGCAGTTCTTCGAGAAGTACTCGCTGCCCTCCGCCCCCCGCTAGCCGAACTGCGACGTCTCACGGGTGTGCGCGTCCGGCGGCGCATCGGTGCGGGCGGTGCTTCAGCCGCTCTTGACCAGCACGTCGGTCATGACGCTCAGGACGGAGGCGATGGCCTGTTCCGTCTCGGAGAGCGGAACGAACCCGATGCCGACCCGAATGCCGCCGTTGATGGAGGGCGTGACGTACGTGATCTCACCTTCGAGCCGGACGTTGACCACGCTCTCGTCGCCCGGGAGATTCACGGAGATGAGGTGGCCCATGAGGTCCTCCGGATCGGGATAGTCGAGGGTGATGCCGAGGCCGAGCATGGAGATGTCGACCACACGACACGCACGCCACCCTGCCGTGGCGTCTCCCGAGACCTTGCACGAACCGATCCAACCGGCAGGTTGACGGTGTATTCGACTGCGATGCTCCACGATGCACCTCTGGTTTCCGCGCCAACGGACGCCTTGTGCAACCCCTTCCTGGTGTGTGGGGTCGCATCCCGACAACAACGTTCGTTTTGAAATCTTGCGGCGGCCGGGCTCCTCTGACGCGGACGGGCGAAATTTCACCCCGCGGGGTTACGTGGAGCGTCGTCGGATGCGGACTTCGTGCGACGCAGGAGCCGGCTCGATGCGCATTCAGATGGATGACCGGGTCGGGCGTCGGCGCCCCGCTATGGCTGGTCGGACGACTCGCCCAGATGGCCATTTCCAGGCAGGTGGGAGCCCCTTTCGCGGATTCGTCACCGAGACGAAACTCAGCTGTCGCTGTGGGTCGAGACTCGCAATCAACCCGTAACGCCCACCGCAGGTGGGCCACAGAAGGCACCCGTAGGGTTGGTTTCAGCGCGAACCGGCCGGCGTCACCGTCCTCCCAACGACCCCCCGGAGGCGGCGCCGGCCGGAATCGCGTGCGCAAGGCATCCGGCCAAGCGGGTGACCCAGGGGGCCTGGCGGGAGGGACACGCCGACTCGATTCGCCGGCACGGCACGGTACAGAACCGGGACAGCGCAGGCACCGTGCCGGCAGAGACCCAAGCGAGGGTCACCCGATCAGGTGATTGTTGCCGTACGGACTGCTCGGCACGCATGCCCAGATCGCAGACGGGGCACACACCTGATGCACCCAACTACGTCAGTCACGACGGCGGGTGTGCGTGAGCGGCTCCTTCTCCCGAGGGAGCCGCTCTTCGCGTCCAGCATGATGTCAGGGGCTCGATGAGTGTCCAGGTAACCGAGGCACGTAGGCCGTACAATCGCCGTTGTGTCCGAGTACGAGGCGCTCGTGGAGCTGGCGGCGAAGGGGTTGGCGCAGCGCGACACCTATCCGATGCCCAAGTCCGTCTCGACGCCCGAATCCTTCTACGAAGTGATGGCGAGAGCGGCCCTCGACGCGATCGGCCTCCAGGCGCTTCTCAACGAAATGAAGCAAGCCGAGGAACAACTGCGGTTCGCCGCCGAGCCACCGCCACCGCCACCGGCAACGCACGCCGACGTCGCCACGACGCCCCCCAAGGGACCGTCCGTGTCGCCCGCCCACGTGCTGCGCGCTCCCTCTCGGATACACGGTTGCAACCGGCTCGATGACCTTGATCCAAAAAGCGGATGCACGCGAAAAAAGCGGAAGGCCGAGAACGTCCGGCTGAGGCGATGACCTACCGGAGCCACTGATCACGCTACAGGGGTCAGCTGACCAGCGAACGGCTCAGTTACCTTCTTGAAGCGGATCGCAGCGCGCTGCCCTTGGCCTTGGTCGGGACCGGTTTCGAGTTGGAAGCTGCTTCATTCCAGAGGGATGCCAAGCAATCCACAAACGCCATCTCGGTCTTCATCAGGGCGCGCTCGCGGAGTTCGGGGTGATTGATCGCCTTGCAGATCTTCACGTGCTCGAAGCAGAGCGAACGAAAGCTCCCGATGCTCATGTCGAGCTCCTGGGCGTCGAGACCGATCACCTGAGTGTCGTCTTCCATCCCTTCCCGTCGTCGAATTGGTCCCCAGCCTTTAGCGGCGCCCCCTGCGCCTGGGTCATGGTGTCTGCCGATCGGGGCGCCACCAGACGAAACAACGTGCGACACCGTGTGCGATCCTCAGACTGTGAAGAGCAACGACCCGGACCGTCCCGAAAGCATGAACGGCTGGAGATGGGAAGACCCGCGTTGGCGAGAATGGACCGAGGACGATCCACCCAAGATCCTGTGCGAGGCGCTGAGGCGAGCGGTCGACATTCGGGATACAAGCGCCCGCCAGAACCCGCTTGGGGCGCGGCCGGTTCTCCTGGTGGACGTTCTCAACGCTCTCGCCGCTTCACTCGGGATCGCTCGCATCCAATCTCTGGGACGGCACTGATCTCTGGGACGGCACTGATCTCTGGGACGGCACTGAGCTCTAGGAGTGGGCCGACACCGGATCGCACGATGCAGCACGTTTGGCATCCTCGGTCCTTTGGTCCCCCTCGAAGCCGTCTCTGCTCGAAAGAGGGGCGACAGGCGATCAGTCCCGCGCGAGAAGGTGTGAGCCCGCAGACAGATTCCCGGGAGTGTTCAGCTGCGTTCCTCGATCACGTCGAGATCCTGAAAGGACACCGGTCCGTCAATCAGTGCGGCCTGCTTCTCGCTGAATGACGCTGTCTCGGGCAGGTTCGAGTTCTTCATGGCGTCTTCATAGGAGTCGAAGAATGCGAAAATGAGGTGCCGACTTGGGTCCGTACGGTCTCGGGCGACTAATGATCGGCGGAGCGTGCGTTTGCCCTCTGTCGCGGCTCGCCACTCCTCCTCGAGCTCCAGGATCTTGTCGAACTCATTGGTCCTGCACTCGATGATCTGAACAAACGCCATAGCTCCTCCTCTTGGTGCTCGTACCTGACCGTTGCGATGACCTTGTCGATCCAACCGACGCCGAACGTCCCGCTACGGCCGCGCTTCGAGGATCATGTTGAGACGCATCTCGGGAACGGCGAAATTCGGTGAAGCCAGCCACAATCCCAGGCATGCGCCGCCGCCAGTCATGTGGCCAGCCAGCTGACCTATCAGCGCTTCGACCCGAGGTTCGTCAATGGCCATTGGGGGTCCCCGACTTCTCGTATTCCAACCCAGGTTGATGATAACCGAGAGACCGCAAAATACAACGGGGTCTTGGGTCACAACGTGCGACACATTCGAAGCAGGACCAATTTGAACTTCTGAGGAATCAGAAACCCTGTCAAGGAGAACTGAGAGAGAAGTCTGGCGGGGCCGTAGAACCAGGCACTCTCGCCGTGGCAAGCCTGTCCGTGTGCGGTTGCCCAGACGTAACGTGCCACCGAATCCGTCGGCTACAGGTGCCCAGACGTCGACAGCTGCTCGACAGACTTCGATGCGGCGATCCGGCCATATCGCCGATACCAGACGACCCCGGTCACGACCAGAATGTATTGGGAGTATTGAGCGAGGTTGGCAAGGGACGAGGGCGTGCCTTCCACGTGAGTTGGAATCCGTAAATGGGCGACGGTCGTGATCGTGCCGTAGGGAGTCCACATGAGTGATGCGAGTACGTACGCGGCGGCAAGTCCGATCCAAAAGATCGCCCCTGTCTTCACGGTCGTGAACCGGACGACCAGCAAGACGAACAGCGGTGCCAGCATCACCTGGTAGTGCGACCAAGCGATAGGGCTCACCATGACAGAGAAGACGCAGGAAAAGGCGAACGCTTCCCAGCTGTCCGTGCCGTAGCCGTGCAGGGTCCTCACGAGCCAGACCGCCAGGATGGCAGTCAGGGCCCAGGCCGCCACCTCCAAGAGGGTCCAATGCCGGGAACCGAATGTACGGCAGAGCAGAGCCTGGGGAGAGAAGTTCAAGGTCGAGCAGGCCAGCCCCTTGGCGGGCTTCGACTTGTCGGAGAAATTTGCAGGCTCGTCAGCGGGTTGAATACGCCGGCACTGTGGGCATGCAATGCCAGCAGGCCCTGCGCGCCGAGATTCAGGCCAACCGCATAAATGCACGCCCAGATGCCCGCCAGACGTGTCTGGCGGCGTGCCAAGAGCACGAAAGGCAGCAGTATGGCCAGCGGTTTGATAGCGACGGACAATCCGATCAGCCCACCGGACAGCTGTGCTCGCCCCCTTCGAAGAGCCGCGAATCCGGCCAAGGCGAGGACGAGGGCAATGATGTTGAATTGCTTCCACCACACCGTGGAGAGGACCGGCCCGAAGGACGCGAGTCCGAGAGCGACGATCCAGAGCCAAAGCGGCGACAACACGTTCCGCAGGCGTCGGACGACGATGCCGATCGTACCGACGACCAAAACGATGTTGAGGCATGTCAGCAGACGGCCGGCGGCCGTGACGCTCCAGAGTCGGGACGTGCTGGCCATTGCGGCGGCGAGTACTGGTGTGCCCGTCCAAGAGAACCACGTCTCGGGATGCCCGGTGGTCCACGCAATCTGGCCTCCAACGTAGGCCAGGCCGAAGTCATACGTGTTTGGATCGGAAAATGCTCGCCACGCCCAGACGCCGACGACGAGAATGACCGCACAGTCGATGAGAAGAATGTGGTGATCCCTCTCCTCCCCCTTGGTCGTTGGCGTGCGCGCAGACTTCGTGGAGGCCATTGCTCGTAGAAAGCTAACAAACCATCGCAGGCTCATGCCGGAGAGGAAAGGCCTGCCCATTCGTGCCCACGTGGGCAGCGAGATGGTCGGGTTGCACCTAGGAGTGAGGTTCGGCCACCGCCTAATGTCTGCCGGGTGAAAAAGCGTGCCTCCGCCTTGGTGGTCGGGTGCACCGCAGTGGTCGTGGTCTATGTGGCTCTGGGCGTCGTCGCGTACTCGATAGGTCCGGTCATTCCTTCCTGTCGGATCTTGGGGCGTGGAACCGCGCAAACGGCTCACGGCGATTCGTCGACACTCCTCGTCTTCGCGGCCTCATCACCACCTGCAGCCATTGTGGACTTCACCGACGAAGGTCCATTGTCGGACGTGCAATTGCACAATCCTCGCGTCGCAACGGTCACCTGCTCGACGAACTTCACGATTGCAACCTTGACGGGAAGGGCTCAGCCGCGAGCGGGGGCGGCTCACGTTGTCGGGTTTCGAATCACCCTCGCTGTCGCGCCGGGCACATCGACGCCAACCACATTCCGAGTTCGGCTGACGGACGGCTACGACTCGGGAAGCGAGACGCTCCCTAGGGGAAGTGTGAAGATTGAGCAAGTCCCCTGACGGAAATCGGGGTTTGTTTCAGGGTAAGTCATCGAGTGTAGAGAGCGAATCACCGATGTCCGTCAGGCGTGGTGTCCATCTCCAGGGTGATGGACAGCGGACCGCCGTATTCCGATCCGATAGGCGATTCTTTGTTGAGGAGGTCGTCGGGTCCACCGGATCACGTAACCGTCTGCGCACTCCCCCATCCTTTCGGCCGAGACACTCCTGAGAGCTCCTCTCTAAGAGCCTCAGTTACTGATAGTGATGGTGATCGGCGAGCTCGTGCCACTCACTCCGCCCGTGTATGAGGCGACGCTCCGGAGCGTGTAGGTGCCACTCGATACGGTAGTCGTGTTCCACTTGGCCAGCCATCCGTAGGGGGTCAGAGTGCCCGTCGCGATGACCTTGTTGGTGAGCGTCCCGCCGGTGAGCTCGTAGCTCACGCTGGTCACGTGGGCCGAAGCGCTGGCGTCCACGAGCGCGGTTGTCCCCGACTGGGTGGCTCCAGGCGAAGGGAAGAGCACGGCGGTGCTCGGGGACGCATTGTCCACGGCGACGCTGACCGGCACACTGGTGGTGCTCTCGGAAATAGTGTCGGTGGCGACGCTCTGCAGCGAGTAGGACCCGTTGGGCACCGCCGTGGTGTTCCATTGCGCCAGGTAGCCGTAGAGGGTCGGAGTGCCCGTCGCGATCACCTGGTCGGAAAGGCCGTTGCCGCTGACCTCGAAACTGACCGAGGCGATGCCCACTGCGCTCGAGGCCAACGCATCCACGAGCGCGGTGGCACCCGAAAGGCTCGCACCACCCGAGGGGAGGACCACTCCGGTCGTGGGCGGCTGGTTGTTCACCTTGATGGTGATGGGGTTGCTGGTTTCGGTGCTGATATTGGCGTCAGTGGCGACGCTCTGCAGCGAGTAGGTCCCGTTGGGCACGCTCGTGGTGTTCCACTTGGCGGCCCAGCCGAAGATGGTTGGAGTGGCGGTGGCGACGACCTGATCTCTGAGCGTTCCCCCGCTTACCTCGAAGACGACCGATTTGATCCCCGGCGTATCAGGGGCCGCCGCATCGAGGACGGCGGCCCCCGTTAATGATGCGCCGTTGGCGGGAAGGAGGACATGGGTGAACGGTTGCACGTTGACCTGGAACGTCCCGGAGGCGACGTCGTTGGCGGCGTCGAGGACCTGACAGGTGACCGTGCTCGTTTCGAGCGGAAAAGTCGATCCCGAATGCGGTATGCAGCCACCGGGCGTGGCGCCGGGTCGCGACGGAGGTGTGGGCCATGTGACCGCCGCCCCGGCGCCGCTCGTGGCAGACACCGTCTGGTTGAACGGGATGAGCGATGTGCCGGTGGACGTCGCGCCGGCAAGAGTGGCGCTACTCAGAGTGGTGAGCGAAAGGTCAGCACTCGAGAGGTTGGCGCCGGTCAGGTTGGCGCTGTCGAGGTCTATGCCTTCGCAATCGGTTGTCTGGGTCGAGTCGTCCCCCACGACGACGTCGAACGTAAAGCACCCTTGTCCTCTCACAGAGGTCAAGTCGGCACCCGCCAAGTTGAGACCTGACAGATTGTCGATACGGGCAGAATCCAAGTTGGCACCAGCCAGAGTGGCTCCAGTCAGTGTGGGGTTGAAGCAGGCCACTCCTTCGAGGGTGGGTGTACCCTGCGCCACGAAGCACGTTCCTATGCTTGCCGCCGCGAGGTCGGCGTTCGACAGGTCGGCGTTGGTGAAGTTGACGTTGAAGGCGAGAGCGGCGCCTCGCAGATCTGCGCCGGTCATGATCGCTCCGGCGAAGTCAGTGCCCGAGGTGAGCACGCCGCTCGACACTGAAAAGAAGGTCGCGCCCGTGAGATCAGTATCGGACAAGTTGGCGTTCGAGAGATTGGCATAGCTCAGATTGGCGCTCGACAGGTTGACTCCCGACAGGTCCGCGCCCGGGCAATCAGTGAAGTTGGTCGAGGTGGGGTTCGACACGATGGTGCAGCCGTCGATGACCGTGTCGGCTGAGGCCGGTGTCGCAGTCGTAGTGGCCAAGACCGGTGTGACCAGTGCGACGGCGATGACCAGAGACGAGCTGCTCACCCGCAGAAGGCGTCTCACCATGAACTCCCCCACGCTCTCGATGGTTGAGTCATAGTATGCCGGTCATACGAGATTTGCCCTGGGCGTGGCCGGCCGGCATGGAGGAGCTACCAGACGGCATAGATCCAGCGACTGGGACGCAGGCTAGGAAGGCGAACTGACGACGATCGCCTGGCCGTCTCGAAGCGTGCGGAATGGGAGGCCGTGCTCAAGGAGATGCGCGACTGCCAGGTCGGCCGCTGGCGCTTCGGGGTGATCTGAGTGCCAGTGCGGGACGACTCGGTACGGCAGCGAACCGAGCGCGAGGGCTGGTACATCTGGCGGATGTCCTTCGGCGTGCGCGTCCGGTTGATCCATGAGGTGGATCCCCGCGAGGTCCGGGGCCGTCACGCAGACGCCGGCGCTGTAGCCCGCATAGACAACACAGTCGCTTCGCAACGGTTCGTCGATCGCATCATTGAACCGGGCAAGAGTCATTGCTCGAGCGAGCGAGAAGCTCTTGCCTCCAATGACCCAGAGCAGGTCAATAGTGAGCAGTCGACGTCGAAGACCAGCGAAGTCCTCGAAATAGTGACGGAGGTCGAGCTCCTCGCACTGAAATCCGAGGGAGCTGATGTCCTCAATCTCACGAGGGAGGACGCGTCGTCGGTCCTTGCCATAGACATCGAGGGCATTGAGGAGCAGGCCCGCTCGACCTCGACCTCCAGCCAGTTCGCCGAGAACCCTGGGATGCGATCCGAGTCGGTAAGAACTCAGGTAGAGCTTCATGTTACAGACTCTGCCATCGGCTCAGCAAGACTCGCTAAATGGCGATTGGGAGCTAGGCAGACCAGAACTGATCACTTTCGAAGGGAAGAGCCTCCACCATTCGATATTCAGTGATCTTGTCGTCCTCGGCAAGTCGAAGGAAGATCCCGGCAAAGTTGTGGAGTGAACGGCCGAGGCGTTGAGCCCGAATCTCGACCATGAAGAGGACCGTGCGATTGTCGATCTTCGCTTCCCTCTCAACTTCCAATTGCGGACGTCAAAGGGATCATCGGTGGAACCAGCCTTACGGTCAACATCGTACTGACGTTCCCTGGGTCGTTGACCTCCGGCAAGGTGCAGGACTTTGGCCACGTCACGGGGACGTTTCGAAATCAGCGAGTCGCTGCAACGCTTTCAGCGGACGTGAAATCCAGCTCGTTTGCCTTCGTGGGGACGATCGGATCGGATCATGTTTCCGGCCGTGTGTCCCAGCCAAAGCAGCACGGAAACACGGAGACCGCTCGGGCGACATTCAACGTAACGAGATAGGAACGGCCACCTCAGTGTCTTAGGACAGTGACTGCGGGAAGCTCTTCCCGGTCGGCCCCTGCGATTCCTGTGGCCAGTTGCTTCAAACGGTCCTAGCAACCGATCCCCTGAAGTCTCCGTCACGTCAGCCTCATCGATGGCGTACCCTCTGGTACTGCATTGGACGAGATCTTTCCGGGGGTCCACGGTGACAAGTCGGCTTGCCGGCAAAGTTGCAATCATCACTGGCGCGAGCACAGGTCTCGGTCCAGTGATGGCAGCCCGCTTCGTGGACGAAGGCGCGAAGGTCCTGCTGGCAGCTCGCCGCGAACAGCTGGTACGAGATGCGGCGGCCGCGGCCGGCGAGGGTGCCAGTCGCTATGCGTGTCGACGTGACCAACGAGGACGACGTCATCGCCATGGTCGCTCGGGCGGTCGAGGAGTTCGGACACATCGATGTTTTGTGCAATAACGCTGCCGCACCCGGTACCGATCGGTACATCTGGGAGCAAACCCTTGAGAATTGGAATGCCACCTCGAGATTGATGTGACCGCGGCGATGCTGTGTACGCGTGAGGTGCTGAAGCAATCGATGCTGGAGCGACGAACCGGAGTCATCCTCAACTTCTCGTCCACTGCTGGGTACGCTGGGGTAACCCGCAAGAGTCACTACGTCACTGCTAAGGCGGCGCTTCGTGCGCTGACAAAGGTCGTCGCCCTTGACGTCGGCGAGTACGGCATTCGTTGCAACTGCATCGTACCTGGCGGCATTGACACTGAACTGTGGAGGAATTGGGTTCGCCGTAGAGCTGACGAGCAAGGGGTGGACTACGAAGCGCACCGGGCGCGACTCCTGCGCGGCGTTGCTCTTCGCGACATCTCGTCAACGAATGATGTTGCCAATCTGGCCCTCTTCCTTGCAAGCGATGAGAGCCGAACGATCACCGGCCAGTCGATCCCGGTTGATGCCGGCGGATTCATGCAGGGGTAGAGACCACGGCATGTGGGACGGCGGTGTCCGTGCCTGTGCTTTGGAAGCCGAGCAGTGGCACCCACCTGACGAACTGGCGGCACCCTTCGAGAACCCGGCGTATCGTTGAGTGATGCTGACGCGGAAGTTCGAGATCATCTGTGAAGTCGAACCTGCCACCCGCCCGGACCTCACGCACGTCCGTCATCAGATCGGCGTTCTGAGTGAGGTCGCGAGCGCCTTCCTGATTCCCGACAACCACATCGGACGAGCGACAGTATCGAGCATTGCGGTGGCGCACGAGGTGCGGCTCATGGGTGGCCGCTCGATCGCGTGCATCAATGCTCGTGACCGCAACGTGCTCGGCTTCCAGAGGGATCTGCTTACCGCCGCCGCCTATGGAGTGAACGAGTTTCTGTTCGTTTACGGCGACCGACCAGAGTCCGGCGCCCGTTCGGACGACCTCTCGGTCACATCGATGATTGCAGAAGCTCGGGCCTTCGCCGATCGAACAGAGATGGTCGATTCACTCCGGCTCGGCGCAGCGACGGGCCTGCGACCTATTCCGGCCTGGAAGCAGGGTGCTGACTTTCTGCTCACCCAGGTGTCCTACTCGATCGACGAGTTACTTCGATGGCGCAACTCGGTCAGCTTCGACGGTCCCATCTACGCAGGAGTGATGGTGCTTCCCAGCCCTTCGATGGCCCGCAAGCTGTCGGCTGACGTACCTCAGCTGGCGGTCCCTGAGGTGATCATCGAACAACTCGACCGAGATCGTGGATCGGGCGTGGACATTGCCTGCGATCACATCGAGGCTATTCACGATTCAGAGGCATTCGATGGCATCCACCTGATTCCTGTGAACCGCTATCGAGAGATGGCGGCCAGGTTGGAATCGCTGCTGCGATAGCGATACCCCTTTCCGATGACCTGGGTCGGTCAGATCACGCCATCGTCGGCTGCTTCGAACCTCCGCCTCCCAGCTGGTCATTTTCCGGATCAGTGCACCTGCCTCCCTGATCTACAGACCTGTGCAGAGCGCGATGACTCAACTAACCTGATCCATATTCGCAGCAACGGTCACCAGAAAGCAAGGCAGATGGAGCGATACTTTGCGATGACCTAGGTCGGTCAGATTACGAATCGCGATGTTCGAAACTAGCATTCGCTGGCATGCTCCGTATCAGTGCAGTCTGCCGATGACGCAAACCAGAAACAAAGTGCAGCAACGAGAAACCCGACTGCCCCCACGTGTACGCGGCCTGATACGAAGGTCGCGGTGAACGAGTCAACCCGGCAGTCGAGCACGAAGTCCGCGCTGGTAGGTCTGCCCGCAACTCCAGCAGCGGTCACATACGAGGCGGAGACATCACTCGACGGGCCCCGGGCCGCCGAACCACTCTTGCCTGTGTTGCGCTGACCCGCTATCCATCGCCAACAAGTGAACCCCGCTAACCCATAGCCCGCGGTCGTCGTCAACCAATAGACCAAAATGATCGCTGGTTCTCCGCCAGGTAGCACTGCTATCAGGTAGAGGGTCGTTGAGGCGACAACGCCTACGAGACCAAGGCCAAGCAACGTGCCGGCGAGGCGGAAGCTCTTCACTTTGGGAGTGTAGGACGAGCCCGTCCGCTGCCTTCGTTGTGCCGTACAGGGGAGTCTCGATATCCGCCAACGAGAATGGTCAAGGACCACTCATCGGAGCGCACCGTGGCCTGACGGGACCGGCGGAGTTCGGAGGTAGCCACCATCCTTGCGTTCCGTTATGCGATGCTCTCGCCGATGAATCGGAGCGGCGCTGTAATTGAGGGTGTCCGAGCCCGGTTGTCCAGCCGTCCCAGGGTGGCCTTCGAGGCCGGGTACGCGGGCGTCGTCCTGGTCGCTGTCGTCCTTGTCCTGGCGCCGGTTTGGGCTCGCTCCGGATGGCCCCTGAATCAGGGGACAACGGCACCGCTCCTCCTTGTGCAGATCTACGCCGCCCACTTCCGCCACCTCGACTTCTTTCCCGTGTGGTCGAGCACGGATGGTATCGGTCTCGGATCGCCGATCCTGCTCTATTACCATCGACTCTTCTATTACATCGCAGGACTCATCTACGCCGTCGCCGGAGGCGGTCTGAAGCAGTCGGTCGAACTCACGATTGCCTTCTTCCTCATCGTCGGCGCCTACGGAATGCGGCGTGCAATCGGTGTCGTCACCGAGAGCAGACTGCTCTGCGTCGCCGGTTCCATCGGGTTTCTGTTCACGAACTACGCGTTCACCGACTGGCTGGACCACGCGGGGACTTGGGCGAATTCTCAGCGATGATGCTCGTCCCCTGGTTGCTCTACTGGTGCCTCAACCTGGTGAAGCGGCACCGAGTGTCCTTCTCGCTCATTCCCGTGGTGGTCCTGCTGGTGAACGCCCACAGCGCCATCGCTCTGGTCTCTCTCTTCACCTTGGCGGTCGCTCTGGTCGTCTTCGTCATCGTCGTCGGACTCAAAGGCCTCCGGGCGGTCCTGTGGCGACTGGCGGTGTGCTTTGTGGCAACGGTTTTGCTCCTCGCGCCCCTGCTGGTAGCCGAGCTTCGATTCAGCGGAGCCTATGACCCGGCGACGAAGAACGAGGCCGCCGTTGCGATCTGGAATCAGTTCA
This sequence comes from uncultured Acidimicrobiaceae bacterium, assembly GCA_963762175.1. GTDB lineage: Bacteria > Actinomycetota > Acidimicrobiia > Acidimicrobiales > RAAP-2 > Bog-473. Next base: position 630,289 of record CAVXJW010000005.1, on the reverse strand, counting down.
TCGGGTTCGGCCGCTACCTCGTCGATGCGGCCTATCGATGGTCCTCCCCCGGCCAGATTCCACCCTTCACCAACTTCGTGCAGATCGACTACGCCATCTGGGTTCCCATCGCTGCCGCTCTGCTAGTCGGAGTCGTTCACGGGGCCATGCGGTTACACAGAGGCCGAGTAACGGATATTCGCCAGTCGATCGCCACACAACGCGTGCCGGTGTTCCTAGGGGCGAGTCTCGCCGTCTACCTCTTCTTACAACTGAAGATCTCCGACTTCGTGTACCGGGTGCTGACTCCGCTCCAGGTGACCAACTTCCCGTGGCGGATGCTGGCGGTTATCACGCCGATTGGGATCATCCTCGTCGCAGCCATTGCTGACCGTCTGATGCGTCGGCACCCCAGCCAGGCTCTCTGGTGGCCAGCGGCCGGCGTGTGGTTATCCTCTTTGTTGCTGCTCTCGCCGGTCTTTCCCATTGAGGGCGAGATACCCGGCTATTTCCCGGTGTCGGCGTTCACAGCTCCGAAGACCATCGATTACCCGACATTCCAGGGTTACTTCAGCATCGCCGGGTTTCCGCCTGGGCTGTTGTACCCCCCATTTCTCCCAAAGGTCTTCGCGTCGAATGGAGCGGAGATCACAGGGTCCTCGGCTCTCGTGTCGCAATACGTTCGGCTGCACAAATCCAAGGCTGGCGCTCAATCGCTGAGCGGTGCTGATTGCCGGGTTGTCGGACCGAGCGACGCCCCTATCGAGACTCTCGAACTGAAGTTCTCCGTGTCCTGCTCGAGTGCGACGAGACTCGCGTTACCGATCAGCTACAACGACTATTCCAGCGTGTTCGTCCAGGAAGCGAAAGGGCGATTGCGCCAGATCCCCTATTCCCGCCGTCCTACGGATCCGCGGATGATCATCAACGTGACCTCCCAGCCCGAAACCGTTGTGGTGCATCTGCCCACACTGTGGGGAACGCTCTTCTAGGCAGAGGCAACCAAACGTCTCCTCATGGCGGGGCTCACGTTCCGAGCAGGCGCCGAGACGAAGACACTTCGAAAGGAAGCCAGCCGGGCTGGACCGGCGGCAGGCTCAAAAGAGAGCCGCCCCATCAGGCCCTCCAAGCGCCACTGATCAGCCGCAGGGTCTGCTCAGAGTCTTAGTCAGACCGAGTGGGGAAGGCGGGCCTGGTTCAGGGTTCGAGTTCCCATACGCCCACTAGCGTTTGGTGAGAATGCCGGGGTGGGATCCGGCGGAGCGGACAAGGTTGTTCATGTTCATCCTGGCGTGCCATCTCATAATCCGTCGACCCGATCCGTCGGCACCACCTTGGGAAGCGAGAGCTAATTCAGCAACGATCGCCCCATGGCTGCAATCCTGAGACTGAGCCATCATCCACAGCGCCGACGTCGACGCCGTAGATGAGTCGAGCCGGCTCATCAACCATGCGGAAGCTCGAAGCGAGGTAGGGCATGAATCCTACGTGGGACCAACGATGGGCGACCTTGAGCGCACGGTGCTCGCCGCCGCCAGTCCGCCATGGGCCACCCGACGGATGAATTTCCCACGACGTGAGGCGTCAAAGTGTTCGTGCTTCACTAAGGAAGAGGTTGCACGAGTTCCGCGCTGCTCCGGCAATGACGAAGGTGCTCGGGATCCTCACGGTGGCCGGCTTTGCCGTTCCCGCTCTCGCGTACTTCGCTTTCGTGCACCATTACGCGCTCAACGTCCCCGTGAACGACCAGTGGAGCGACGTGCTCCTGGTCGAAAAGGCCTTCTCGGGACATCTGAGCCTCGGTGACCTCTGGGCGCAGCACAACGAGAACCGAATCCTGGTCCCCAACCTGATCGTCCTCCTCCTCGCCTATACCACCCACCTCGACATCATCACCGAGGATTACCTGAGTGCGGTGTTGCTGGCGGGGTCCGTCTTCCTCATTGTCCGGACGCACCGGCGCCGCTCACCGGCCACACCCCTGATCTGGTATTGCCCGGTCGCCATCCTCATGTTCTCGTGGGCCCAGTACGAGAACACCCTGTGGGGCTTCCAGCTCGCCTGGTACGTCGTGCTGATTTGCTTGGCCGGCACGCTGGCCGTCCTCGACCGTGAGCAGGTGCACAGCCCGATGCTTGGCCATCGCCGCGGCAATCGCAGTGGTTGGCAGCTTCTCGTCGCTTCAGGGTCTGATCATCTGGCCGGTTGGTCTTCTCCTCCTGCTGTACCGGCGTCGCCCGGGCAAAATGCTCGCAGCATGGGCGATCACGGCCGTGACGACCGCCGGTTTGTACTTTTACAACTACAACTCCGACTCGCCCCAACTAGGTAACGCCCCGATCGACCCCTTCCTTCATCCTGCGTTCGCGGGCAAGCTGTTCATCTTCTCCCTAGGCAACGTCACAGGGAAGCCGCTTCCGATCCCCCTCTTCTCGCAGCAAAACCACCCCGTGCTGGGCTCGGCGAGTCCCTGGATAATCGCTTTCGGGGTCGTCATCCTCACTGCCGCTGTGCTCGCAGTGGCCAGGGCCGGCTTCCGAGATGCCAAAGAGCGACCGGAGCCTCTCGGTGTGTCTCTGATCCTCTTCGCATTTGTCTTCGATGCATCGATCGCGATCGGGCGCGGGCTCTACGGATATGGAGGAGTGAGCGCCTCCCGGTACGCCACATACAGCATGTTGGCGCTTGTGGGAACGTATCTGGTTGTGATCAGCCGTCCCTCGCCCGACCCGGTCCGAGCCCGGGTGGGGCGATCTTCGCCTGTCGACCATTCGCACCCAGCAACGGCATCACGTTTGGTCCAGCGGCCACTCGCGGTCGGTTTCCGTGCCCTGCCGGCCGTGGTCGTCGGCTGCGTTCTCATCCAAGCGCTGGCGGGCTATGGCAACGGCTGGTCTGGCGGGCAGAACGACCACAACGGTCAGATAGTGGAGACGAAAGCCCTTCGCAGCTACCACTCCGAGAAGGCCCTGCCGAAATTCCTTGTCCCCACGCAGGTCCTTGCGGGCCACTCCGATTTGATCCGGGTCGCCCAGCTGGACAAGCTCAGCTTGTTCGCTTCGTCCTAAATTGATTCCCTCTACCACTCCGACTGACGGATCCCAGTCTGGGGCTGCGCTCGTGCACAATGCGCGACCTTCCAGTCATGAGTGCTTCGAGGGCACGGCCGTGGCGGCGCATTACCCGGACAGAGGACGCTCCAGGCATTTCCGACGACAGTGCCAAGACAGCGAGACCCCCCATTAATGACGGCGAAGCGCCATCATGTGTTGGTTACCGAAGCGCAACTTGCAGATGGAGTGTCGCAGTCTGATAGCGGTGCGTTGGTGTTTCCTCCGAGCGTGTCCCACCTGGGCTCCACTCGCCAAAGAGCCGGCCTGCCGAGATCCATCTTCACGACCTTCGCCATTCCGTTGCCTCGATGGCGCTACGCGTGGGCGTGCCAGTGAAGGTCGTATCCGAGAACCTGGGTCACTCAACCATGGCCATCACGGCCAACGTCAAAACCATGTGACCACGGACCTGGCGCTCGATTCGGCTGAGCGAACAGCCTCCGCTCTCAGGGCATTCTGACCGGTTCCCGCGAACCGGATATGACCAAACAGTGCTCGCGCCTACACCCAAGATGCTGCCGGCCCAGGTTTCCCCAGGTCAGTTAGTCGGACCCCTGGATTTGAAGCCGGGACCTCTTGACCCTCAGCTGGATCAAGGCTGAGCTGGAAACTGGGAGGTCACTGGGATTATGCCCATTGTCCCAGTTCAGGGGCGGAGTGTGCGTATCCAATTGTGACCGCTCATTACCCCTCGTTTTTACTGCCGCTCGGGGAAACGCGGGGAAGAAACGAGGCACAACCCTCAGACCGATTGCCTTCGGCGTCTGAGGCCAATCGACACGAGAACAAGGATCAACAGCACAATGCTGACGCCTAGAAGGATCAGCCTGCCGCCCTAGATGAAATTGCCATTGCAACCGCAGCCGGAGCGAGGAAGACTTCCCTACGACCCTTCGTGAACAACGCCTGTGGCAGGGCTACCAGCTTGGAGGAAGGGGATGCGTAACCCACTCCCGACGGAAGACGGATGCAATCGGTGACGCTCGATCAGGCCTTCGAGTCGTGGGGGTCCTACGACCTCGACGACCCCTTCCCGCTTTTCTCCGAGATGCGAGAGCGCGGGCCGGTGCACCCCGTGACCCTGGCGGACGGGCACAGCGCCTGGCTTGTCGTCAGCTTCGACGAAGCGATGGCGGCCCTCAATGACCCGCGTCTTCCAAGGACATGCACGTCGCAATGGCCACCAACTCCGAGGTCGTCGCCGAGGGCCTCCCCGGTCCTGAGTTCGCTCGTCACATGCTCACGGTCGATCCGCCCGATCACACCCGGCTGAGAAGGCTCGTCTCCTCTGCATTCTCGCCGCGACGTGTCGAGGCGCTGCGCCCGCACGTCCAGGCCATCACCGACGACCTTCTCGACGCTGTCGCGGTGCAGAACGCCGAGAGCTCCGTCGACCTGGTCTCGTCCTTCGCCTTCCCGCTGCCGTTCACCGTCATCTGCGAGCTCCTCGGTGTCCCCGAGACGGACCGCCGCCGGCTTGGCCGTGCATTCACCCGGCTGCTCGTGCCGACCACGACTGACGCCGAGTACACGGAGGCCAAAATGGCGTCCGACGAGGTCGTCGGCATGCTCCGCGACCTCGTCGCGTCGAAGGAAGCCGCGCCGGGTGACGATCTGACCAGCGCACTGATCGGGGCGCGGGACGGAGCGGAGCGCCTGGACACCCGCGAACTCCTGTCCACCATCTTCCAACTCATGGTCGCGGGACACGACACGACAGCCAGCCTCATCGGCAACAGCCTCGTTGCGCTGTTCCGCCACCCCGACCAACTCGGCCGGCTGCAGGACGATCCATCCGCGATCCCCGCGGCCCTCGAGGAATTTCTGCGCTTCGACGCGCCGGTGCCGCACTCGACCTTCCGGTACGCGGCGGAGCCGGTGACCATAGCGGGCCACGAAATACCCGCGGGCGCCCAAGTCATCATCTGCATGGCGGCTGCCAACCGCGACCACGACCGGTACGCGGGCGCCGAGTCGCTCGACATCGGTCGCAGCACGGCGCGCCACCTTGCCTTCGGCTACGGCGTGCACCACTGTCTCGGCGCCCCTCTGGCCCGCATGGAGGGCGACATCGCACTCCGGACCCTGCTCCGGCGTTTCCCCGACCTGTCACTGGCAGTCAACCCCGAGGACCTGCACTGGAATCACGGTGATGGCCTGGTCCTGCGGGGCCTGTCCGCTCTCCCGGTTGTCCCCGGTCCCGGCCTCCCGCGACACGACGCCGCCGCGCTGTCGGAGCCACGACCGTGACGGACCAGGTCAAAGATCCGAGGGCGCAGTGGGAGGTCGTCGACGAGGGCTGGGGTCGCCGGGCGGTCGACTTCGCCACCCTTGTCGAGCCGGCGACCTGCCGTGAGTACGTCACCATGCACCATCGACTCGGTGTCGGTGACGGAGACCGACTGCTCGACATGGCCTGCGGCTCGGGTCTCGCCCTTGAACTCGCGGGGCTACGCGGCGCGCGCCGCGCCGGCATCGATGCATCGCCCCGCCTGGTGGCCGTTGCCCGCGACCGCAATCCCGATGCCGACGTCCGAGTTGGCGACATGAACGCGCTGCCGTGGGACGATGGCAGCTTCGACGTCGTCACGAGCTTCCGCGGTATCTGGGGCACGACGCCCAACGCCGTGGCGGAGGCCCGTCGCGTGCTGGTCTCGGGCGGCCGACTGGGTCTGACTGTCTGGGGACACATCAAGGTGTCGCCCGGCGCCTGGGCCCTGGCCCCGTTCCTCCTGGCGGCCGAACCGAAGGTGCAGAACCAGGCGGCCATGGTTGCACTGGGGCGGCCGGGCGTCGGCGAGGCCCTCCTCGCCGAGGTGGGCTTCGAGGAGATCCAGCGGACCCAGGTGCCCTTCGTTTTCGAAATTCTCCGACCCGGACACCTACGCGCGGGCGCTCGCCGCGACCGGGCCGGGATATGAGGCGATCCTCGCGGTCGGCGAGGAGGCGTTCCTGCAGACGGCATCGAACATGGCGCGACAGCAGGTCCGCGATGGGCTGCCACTCCACGCGTCCATCGAGGTCGTCGGCTATCTCGCCGTCAAACCCCGGCCCGTCGTTAGTTCCACCGCCAGTGGCTCCGCCTCCGCGCCGTCCCGGGTGGGCTTTCTCGCCACCGCGCCCGAGACGCCCGAGGCCAGGCGATTGTTCGACGACGATCTCCAGGGTGTCGGATACGTCACGAACGTCTCGCGCTTATGGGGCCACCTGCCACAGGCACTGGACGGCCTCTCCGACCTGCTCGGTGAAGCCGCCAGGGCCGCGTCCCTGACCTACCGCCAGCGGGCGGTGCTCGTGACTGCCGCCGCGTCCGCTCTGGGCGACGCGTACTGCTCCCTGGCCTGGGGCAAGAAGCTCGCAGAGGCCTCGAGCCCGGAGATGGCTGCGACCGTCATTGATGGCGAAACCGAGGGCCTCCCGGACGCCGAGCGAGCGCTGGCGCAGTGGGCCCGTCTCGTGGCAGGGGACCCCAATGCCGTGACCGAAGCCGACGTCGACGCGCTGAGGCGGGCAGGCTTCAGCGACGACCAGATCTTCGCTCTCACGATGTTTGTATCGCTCCGGCTGGCCTTCGCCACCGTCAACGATGCACTCGGAGCATCCCCCGACCGCGAGCTCTCCGACGACGTGCCGGGCACGGTCCGCGCCGCGGTGACGTTCGGCCGTGCCCAGGCGCGGCGTACCCCCGCGGCCACTTCGCCTCGTGGAACCAACGGAAACTAACAAGGAGGAAGCAAATGACAGCAACGGCAACACCAGTAGACAACGGTGTCAACGTCGAGGCACTCCTGGGCGCGCGGTCCGCCCTGACCGAGGCGCCCGAGGCCGCCCAGTTCCAGTGGCGCGCCAGCTGCGAGTGGCAGAACGGAACACACAGCCGGTCCAGCGTCGAAGGATTCTTCGGGCTCGGTGAAGAGCAGCACCACGTGACCAGCCGATCCTTCGAGGCCGACCACCCCGAGATATTCGCCTCCGCAGACAACGGCGTAACTCCGGTCGAGTACGTCCTCGTCGCCCTCGCCAGCTGCTTGACGGCCGGCGTCGCCGCCGTGGCGCAGAATCGCGAGATTCAGCTGCGCAGCGTCACAGCCACCATCGAAGGCGGGATGGACGTGCGCGGCATCCTTGGGGCTGACAGCGACGTCCGAAACGGCTTCAGCGACATCAAGGTGACCTACAACATTGACGCCGACGCCTCGGCGGACGACATCAAGGCACTGGTCGCACAGTCGCAGAAGCGCTCGGCGGTGTACGACATCATTACCAACCCGACCAACGTCAGCGTCGAAGTCGCATGACGCCCCTGCAGTAACGGCTCGACTGCTCAGCTCGTCGTGCACACCACCACGGTCGTCGTCGGCGCGGGGCACTGCGGCCTCGCCGCGAGCCGGTGCCTCACGGAGCGTTCGATCGACCATGTCGTCCTGGAGCGCAACGAGGTCGCGCACGCCTGGCGTCGCGAGCGCTGGGACTCGCTGAGGCTCCTGACCCCCAATTGGCAGTGCCGGCTCCCCGGCTACAGGTACGAAGGGGACGACCCCGACGGCTTCATGGCCGCAGGCGAGGTTGCTGAGTTCATCAGCGCCTATGCCAAGGTCATCGCGGCGCCGGTGCTGACCGGGACGACGGTGACGTCCGTGACACGAGCCGGTGATGGGTACGCGGTGACGACCGATCAGGGCGAATGGGCCTGCCAGACGGTCGTCTTGGCGTCGGGCGCCTTCAATGTGCCCAGAGTGCCCGCCTTCGCTGCCGCGCTGCCGTTCGGCGTCACGACCCTGACTCCCATGGAGTACCGCAATCCCCAGCAGTTAGCCGAGGGCGGCGTCATGGTCGTCGGGGCCTCGGCCACTGGCGTGCAGATCGCGGCGGAGGTCCGTCGCTCGGGGCGCGACGTGACGCTGGCCGTAGGCGAGCACGTCCGCGGGCCGCGCCTCTACCGGGGACGCGACATCCACTGGTGGATGGAAGCGGCGGGCGTCCTCGACGAGCGTTACGACGAGGTGGACGACATCGTGCGGGCACGACGCGTGCCCTCCATGCAACTCGCTGGTTCGGCCTCGCGTGAATCGTTCGACCTCAACGCGCTGACTGGCGCCGGCGTCGGGCTGCTTGGCAAGCTGGCAGGCATCAGGGACGGCCAGGCACAATTCTCCGGATCCCTACGGAACAAGTGCGAGCTGGCCGACCTCAAGCTCGGACGCCTACTCGACACGATCGACGAGTGGGCGACCACCAACGGCATGGACGACAGCACGCCACCGCCCCATCGCTTTGAGCCGACGGCGGTGGACGGATCGCCGCGCTTGCTACTCGACCTCGGCAGCGGCGAGGTCGAGACCGTCATCTGGGCCACCGGATTTCGGCCGGACTACTCCTGGCTCGACGTTCCGGTCGTGGACGACAAGGGCATGATCCGCCACGATGGGGGTGTGGTCGTGGACTCCCCAGGTCTGTACGTGCTCGGTAGCCCCTTCCTCCGTCGCCGCAAGTCGAGTTTCATGGATGGCGGCCGCGTCGATGCTGAGGAGCTGGTTGCTGAGCTCGCCTCCTATCTCGACCGCCGTGCCGGCGATTCGCCATGACCGCCACCGAAGCCCTCGTCGCTGGGTGCATAGACGCTCTCGCCGCGCCCAAGCCGCATCTGGCGGTACGCGAGGTGCTCGACAAGATGATGACAGACCGAGCCCTCGTCGAAAGCCAAGTGCCGGAGGTCGGACTGCACATCTTGCACCGGTCGCCGGAGCTGACCGTGCTCAACGTTGTCTGGCCCCCCTCGATGACGTTGTTCCCGCACAACCACCGCATGTGGGCCGCCATAGGCATCTATCGCGGACAGCGAGGACAACACGTTCTTTCGGCGGAGCGGGACATCGTTGATTGCCTCTGGCGGGAAGGAGTTGGCCGACGGCGCCGTGCTCCTTTTGGGCGACGACGTCATCCACAGCGTCCACAATCCTTCGCACCGCTCGTACACCGGGGCGATCCACGTCTACGGCGGGGATTTCGTCGGGACGCCGCGAAGCCAGTGGGATCCGGCGACCCTGACCGAGGAGCCGTACGACCTCGAAGCCGTTCGGCGCGAGTTCGCCCGCGCCGACGCCGCCTTCCGATCGGACCGGCCGCAGGGCCGGTGAGGACCGGCCGCCGTGTCCGGCCGCCCCCCGCCCTCCTGCACGTTGACAGTCCGTTGACTAGAAGGACGATCAGGCCGCCTTCTGCCACCCGCCAACCGCCTTTGACCTGCATTTCTTGAGTCGGGCTGCCGGGATTTGAACCCGGGACCTCTTGACCCCCAGTCAAGCGCGCTAACCAAGCTGCGCCACAGCCCGCATGTCGACTCGCTGCCTCGGTCGGAGGCGTCACCCTGATCGTCCGCCCAGGCGGAGATCGAGACGAAAGACGACCTGAGGATGGTAGTCCACCCTGCTTCCGTGACACCCCGAAAGCAGAGTTTTCCCTGGTCCTCGGACCTCCAGCAAGAAATCGTGCTCAAGAATCACCCGAATTCTGCCGATTTCACCCACGTGGCGACTCTGACCAGAGACACGCAACTCGACCTGTTGCACTACGTGCTCGAGACGCAACGACTGGTCAACGCCGTGCCGGCTGCGGCGGCTGACCGTACCGTCGACCTGGTCCTCGACCGGATCCGGACCGTCACGAACGCGGACGGTGCCATGGTCGAGGTGGCCGAGGGCAGTGCCATGGTGCACCGGGCCGTCAGCGGCTTGTCCACCGCGCCTGAGGGAACCAGGACGCCGGCCCACCTCGGCCTTGCCGGCCTCTGCGTCCGGGTCGGCATGCCGCTGCTCTGCCGCGACACGCAGACCGACCCCCGGGTGGACATGGACTCCACCCGACTGGCGGGCGTCCGCTCCGTCGCGGTTGCGCCGATGATCCGCAACGGTGAGGTGCTCGGCTCCTTGACCGTACTCTCCAGCGCGGTCGATCACTTCGATGATGCCGACGTGGACGTACTCGAGTTGATGGCGAATTTCCTTGCCTCCGGCCTCTCGAACAGTTCGAAGCTGGAGCGGCAAGCCGAACGTGCCCTGCGTGATCCACTGACCGGTCTCGCCAATCGCCTGATCTTCATGGACCGCCTGGCGCACCACGGCTACGAAGCCCGTCGTTACGGTCGGCCCTACGGGCTGTTCCTCATCGGCATCGATCGACTGAGTGTCGTGAACGAGACCCTGAGTGCGGAATGGGGTGACGCGGTGCTGCGGTCGGTGGCCCAGGGCTTGAACGCCACCGTCCGCGGCGGCGACACGTTGGCCCGTCTCGGAGGAGATCAATTCGCCGTCCTGTGCGGGAACGCCGAGCGCTCCGTCGTGGAAGACCGCCTCAAGGGCCGGATCGAAAATGTCATCGCCGGGGTCAACAAGGAGCTCAGCCTGAGCGGGTACACGTTGACGGCCAGCGTGGGAGTGGCCTGGAGCTCGAGCGACAGTACGGCCGAGGAACTGCTGACAACGGCTCGGGCCGCACTGGCCGCGGCCAAGGCTCAGAAGTAGCCGCCACTCCCCCCGGGTCCGACGCGACTCCCCCACCTGGACCGCCTTATGGTCGAATGGGGGGCATGACCGCAGACATCGCGACCGATACGCGCCTCGACCCACGGCTCCGCCGTCTCCTGCAGCTCTTCCCGGTGGGCTCTCTCGGTGATGTGGCCGATCGCGAACAACTCCTGGCCGAAGCGAACACGCCAGAAGCAGCCGAGGCCCGAGAGACCTTCCGCGCCGTGCAGGACATGTGCGACACGCCGGAGGCGGCGCCTCAGGCCGGACTCTCGGTGACCACCACGCAGTTCGTTTCCGACCCCGACGGCAACACGGTGAACCTGCAGGTCATCCGCCCCGATTCCGATATCCCTCTGCCGGGTGTGTATTACATCCATGGCGGCGGCATGGCCTCCATGTCCTGCTTCGACGGGATGTACCGTGGCTGGGGGAAGCACATCGCAGCCAACGGTGTCGTGGTCGTCATGGTCGATTTTCGCAATTGTGTGACCGCGTCGTCGGCCCCTGAGGTGGCTCCGTTTCCGGCCGGCCTGCATGACTGCGTGTCGGGACTGCGCTGGGTCGCCAGCCATGCCGACGAATTCGGGATCGATCCGGCGCACATCGTGGTTGCGGGAGAGAGCGGCGGCGGCAACTTGACCCTGGCGACCGGCATGCAGCTCGGGCGCGATGGGGACATCGGACTGGTCAAGGGCCTGTATGCGTTGTGCCCCTACATCGCGGGGCAGTGGCCGGCACCCGGCTGCCCGTCCTCGGTGGAGAACGAGGGCATCCTGCTCCATCTCCACAACAATCGCGGCGCCATCGGCTACGGGATCGAGGCCTTCGAGGCACGCAATCCACTGGCCTGGCCCTCCTTCGCCACCGTCGAGGACGTGGCCGGCTTTCCCCCGACCGTGATCAACGTCAACGAATGCGACCCGCTGCGCGACGAGGGGATCAACTTCTACCGGTTGCTCCTGGCCGCCGACGTCCCGGCGCGCTGCCGGCAGATGATGGGCACGATGCACGGCACCGAGATCTTCACGATCGCCTGCCCCGACGTCAGCGCCGACACCGCGCGGGACATCGCGGGCTTCGCCCGAGGCTGAGCAGCGAGAAGTCGAGCGGCGAGAAGCCGAAGCGAGAAGCTGACCGGTCAGTCCATCCGGCGGAGCGACGCTCGGTAGCGCTTGGCGTTCGCCACGTACTCGGCCGCCGACACCCGGATCATCGGCACGTCGGACCGGCCCTCGAGGATCTTTGCCGGTACGCCGAGGGCCAGCGCTCCGGGCGGGACCACCATGTTGTTGGGCACGACGGCATTCGCCCCCACGGTCGCTCCCCTGCTGATCACGGCCCAGTGGAGCACGACGCTTCCGGAGCCGGCGAGGGACTCGTCCTCCAGGGTGCACCCCTCCAGGTGGGTCAGGTGGCCGATGACGCAGTCATTGCCAATGGTGGTGGGGAAGCCGGGACCGGCATGAATGACCGTGCCGTCCTGAATGGACGTGCCCGAGCCCACCGTGATGGTCCCGTAGTCGCCGCGGAGAACGGCGCCCGGCCAGACGCTCGAATCGGCGCCGAGGGTGACATCGCCGATCACGACCGCGTCGGGATGCACGAAGGCGTCGGCGTCGATACGCGGCGCGACGCCCTCGAGTTCGTAGATGGGCATGGCCGAGGACGCTACACGTGGCCGGCGATCCAGGTCACGCCCTGGTAGCCGCGATAGCCGAGGTAGATCACGCTGGCGACCAGCATCGCCTTGAAATACCAGGGAATGGGCGGCCGCTCCTGCTCGGCCAGAATGGTGCCGCACGTGGGGCACTCGCCCTCCTCGCCCAGGTCCTCGTCTTCGACGAGCGCGTCGCACTCCTCGCACCACGCCATCAGGTCCGGCTACTCCTCATTTCCCGCCGATGCGCACGCGCAGCTTCATCGGCGTCGCCCCGAGGTCGAAGCGTTCCCGGATGCCGCGCTCGATGTAGCGCAGGTAGGTCTGTGGCAGACGCCCGTTGGTGAACAGGGTGAACGTCGGGGGGTCGATGGCGCCCTGGACGATGTAGCGGATCTTGGCCCGCGGCGCAGCTTGGCGGAGCTGCAACTCCTGCACCGTGCGGTTGAGGGCCCCCGTCGGCACCCGCTGGTGGTAGGCCGTGACGCAGTCGCGCAGCGCCGGAAGGATGCGGTGCACGCCCTTCCCGGACAGGGCTGACATCTTGAGCACGGGTGCCGCCCCCAAGAAGGCGAGGCGGTCCCCGACACCGGCCAGCACATCGTCACGATCGTCGACCGCGACCTGGTCCCACTTGTTCAACGCCACGATGGCCGGGCAGCCCGAGACACCGATGCGTTCGGCCAGCCGCTGGTCCTGATGGGACGCGCCGATCGTGGCGTCGATGACGAGGACCGCGACATCGGCCCGCTCGAGCGCACGCAGTGCGCGCATCGTCGAATGCTGTTCGGTGCCGCGATCCGTCTTCGACGGCCGCCGCAGCCCGGCAGTGTCGATGAAGCGCACCGGCCCGTCGGTCGTCTCGACGACGGTGTCGATGGCGTCGCGCGTGGTGCCCGGCATGTCGTGGACGATGGCGCGCTCCTCGCCCAGAAGCTTGTTGAACAGCGTCGACTTCCCGACGTTGGGTCGCCCGATGATCGCCACACTCGGTGTCCCCGGCTCGCTGTCGCCCCGGCCGGCCGTGCGGGCCGGCATCGACTCGTCCGCGTCGTCGTCGGAAAGCGACGTCGGCAGCAACGCCACGACCTCGTCGAGGAGGTCCCCGGTGCCGCGCCCGTGCAGCGAGCTCACCGGGTACGGGTCGCCGAGCCCGAGCGAGACGAATTCCCACACGGCGCTGTCGCGACTGGCACCGTCGACCTTGTTGACGACGAGACGCACCGGCGGACCGGCACGCCGGATCACCTTGGCTGCAGCGAGATCCTCGTCGGTCACGCCGGTGGTCACGTCGACCACCATGAGGATGACGTCGGCCTCGGCGAGTGCACGTTCAGCCTGGTCGCTCACCTTGGACTCGAGGGCGTCCCCCGCGGCCAGCCACCCGCCGGTGTCCATGATGGAGAACGGCACCCCGGACCACTCGGCCGTGAGCTCCTTGCGGTCGCGCGTGACGCCCTTCTCCTCCTCGACCACTGCAGCCCGCGCGCCGACGATGCGATTCACCAGGGAGGACTTCCCGACGTTGGGGCGACCGGCCACGACGACCATGGGACTCATGATCCGCACACCGGCCGGAACGACGTCCCGTCGAGCGCGAGACGCAACGAGGCACCCTCGGTGGGCACCACTTCGACCGGCCTCGGCAGGTCCGCCAGCGTCATCCCGTCGAGGAACCGCCCTTCATTCAGGCAGGCATCGGGCAGCAGGTAGCGCGTGTCGTCCGTCCCCTGTTCCAGCGACCGGGCCAGATCCTCGCCGGTGAGCAGCCCCGCGACGCCGATGTTGCCCCCGAAGAAATCGTTCTCGATGGCATGGAGCGCAATGTCCTCCCTGCGGGTGCGAAGCCACGAGCGGGGCCAACACCCGGGCGCCGTAGGTGCCGGTCAGGATCGTGACGGGCCGGGAATCGACTCCCACGGGCACCGAGGGGAGACGCGGCGCCCGATAACCCTCGGCCGGGGCCGCGTCGACCGAGGCGAAGAAGCCGTGGCGCACCCCACCTGGGCCACCCGCCGCCGGCCGGGCGAACGCGTCGGCGAAGGCACGGGCCATGCCGATGCCGTTCTCGTGCTGGGGATAGCCCTCGTAGCAGCGGGCCGAGGGGAGCTCGCGTCCCGCCAGCAGGTAGTACTCGTCGGCAGCGAAGACCATCCGATGCCCCAACGCCTTCTGGTACAGGCGCTGCCACTCTTCGATCGTGTCGAGGACGCGCTGGGCTTCGTCGGTCGTGTGGGGGCGCATCTCGGACTCGTTCGAGTAGCGGCTGATCCCGAGGGGCACCGCCCCGACGCTGGACAGTCCCGAGTACTTGTCCAGGATCCCGGCCAGCGTGTCTTCGAGCGCGGCGCCGTCGTTGACGCCCGGACAGATCACGATCTGGCCGTGGACCTCGATCCCCCCGTCCAGGAGGACCTCCAGCCAACGCAGGCTGGTTGCGCCCTTCGGGTTGCGCAGCATGTGCGCCCGCAGCTCGGGGTCGGTCGTGTGGATGGACACGAACAACGGTCCGAGCCGCTCGGTCAGGATGCGCTCCGCGTCGAGCTCCGTGAAACGGGTCAGCGTCGTGAAGTTGCCGTAGAGGAAGGACAACCGGTAGTCGTCGTCCTTGAGGTAGAGGCTCCGCCGCATGCCCTTGGGCAGCTGGTAGATGAAGCAGAACGCGCAGTGGTTGTCGCAGGTCCGGATCCGGTCGAAGACGGCAGAAGAGACCTCGACCCCGAGCGGCTCGCCGGCACCCTTGTCGACCCGGACGACCCGTGGCAGCGGCGCGCCGGCGCGGCGAACGAGGACGCTGAGGTCGCTCGCGTCGCTGAGCCGTTGGAAATCGATGACGTCGCGCGGCTCCTGCCCGTCAATGCTGAGGAGCTCGTCGCCCACGGCCAGACCGGCGCGGGCTGCCGGCGACGCCGCGGTGACCGAAGTCACCGTGGGAGCTGACATGGCTCACAGGTTAGTGCCGATAACCTGGACTTTGTGCCCGGAGTCGACCGAGTCATGCTGGCCGAGCCGCGAGGGTTCTGCGCCGGCGTCGAGAAAGCGATCAAGGCCCTGGCCTGGATGGTCCGGGTCTTCGAGCCGCCGGTGTACTGCTACCACGAGATCGTCCACAACCGGCATGTCGTCGAGCGCTTCCGTGACCAGGGAGTCGTCTTCGTCGACGACGTGGCCGACGTGCCTGCCGGCGCCCCCTTGATGCTGAGTGCCCACGGCTCGGCGCCCGAGGTCGTGGAGGCAGCCCGGGCCCGTGGCGGTGCCGTCGTCGATGCGGTCTGCCCGCTGGTGACCAAGGTCCACCACGAGCTCAAGGTGCGGAGTCGCAAGGGTTTCACGGTCCTCTACGTGGGCCACGCGGGTCACGAAGAGGCGGTGGGCACCATGGCCGTCGCTCCGGAGTCGGTGCGACTGCTCGAACACGTCGAGGACCTCGACGCCCTGGACGAGCTGGGCGGTGAAGGTGTTCCGGTCGCGCTGCTGGCCCAGACCACCCTGAGCCACGACGAGTGGCGTGGCCTCATGGAGGCCGCCCGTGAGCGTTTTCCGGATCTCTGGATGCCGAATCGCAGCGATCTCTGCTTCGCCACGACCAACCGCCAGGCCGCCTTGAAGGCGATCGCGTCGGAGTCCGATGCCGTCGTCGTCATCGGCTCGGCCAACTCCTCCAACACGGTGGCGCTCGAGAAGGTGGCCCGGGCGGGCGGATGTCCGAGAGTCCTGCGCATCAACGAGGCCGACGAGCTTCCCGACGATCTGACCGGCACCGTCGGCGTCACGGCGGGCGCCTCGGCACCGGAGGCCTTGGTCGAAGAGGTCATTGCCCGCCTTGCGCCCGCCCAGGGCGTCACCGAGGTCACGGTCACGACCGAGGACGAGTACTTTCCGCCCCCACCGGAGCTCCGGGAGCTGCTGCGGGCCGTGGGCTCCATGCTGGGCTTCTTCGCCGGTGGAGTCCGGGCCCACCCGCACCGACCCGGCCGCCGAGGACCGCTCGGTCACCGCGGCCGAGGTCCTCGACCTGCTGGCCTCGTGAGCCCCAGAGCGCGATGATTGGGTCATGACGTTCACCCGCATGGACGAATCGACGGCTGAGCAGTGGCAGCACATCATCGTCGAGTCGATCGAACACCAGCCCCGCGTGGCCGACCGTGTCCTCGCCATGCTGGCCTCGCTCGAGGAGATCACCGACGGCTTCGAGGTCGATCAGCTCGTCCACTCGCTGCAGACGGCGACGCGTGCCGAAGAGGCCGGGGCGTCCGACGAGGTCGTCGTGGCGTCGCTGTGTCATGACATCGGCAAGGCCGTCTCCGTGATGAACCACCCGCGCATCGCGGCGGAGATCCTGCGCCCCTACGTCAGCGACGACACCTATCGCATGATCGAAGCGCACCAGGACTTCCAGGGTCGGCACTACTACGAGTACCTCGGCCAGGACCCCGACGCCCGGGACAAGTACGAGGGTGCGTCCTGGTACGGCCTGGCGGAGCAGTTCGCCGACGAGTGGGACCAGATCAGCTTCGACCCCGACTACCCCACCAAGCCGCTCTCGCACTTCGAGCCCCTGGTCCGCCAGGTCTTCGCCACGCCACGGTCGTTTTGAGTCCCGGTCGTGGCGCCACCTCCGGCGCCAGTATCCACACCGACCCCGATCGCGCGCGCCGCGTCATCGAGGCGTCACGGCAGGATTTCGACGCGCGCTACCCCGATCTGAAGCTGTCCCCCGTCGTCGGCCTCATCTGCGCCTACGAGGAAGAGGACAACATCGGGGCCGTCCTGGCCGCCATGCCCACGGAGGCCTGCGGCCTGGCGGTGACCACCCTCGTCGTGGTCGACGGCGGCAGCGACAAGACCGACCAGGTCGCGAAGGACTCGGGCGCGGTCACCTTCGTGCTTGCAGGAGAACCTCGGCCACGGCTACGCCCTGCGCGTCGGGCTACGCGCTCTGCATCGAGCTGGGGGCGCAGTTCGTCGGTCACCCTGGACGCCGACGGCCAGAACGATCCCTCGAGATCCCGGTGATGCTCCAACCACTCGTCGACGACAGGTCGGACTTCGTCGTCGCGTCCCGGGTCCTCGGCCAGGACACCACCACCGATCGCTTCCGCAAGGTCGGCGTCCGTGTCTTCTCGTGGGCCATGAGCGTGATGGGCCACACGAAGCTCACCGACACGTCCAACGGCTACCGGGCGCTGCGGGTGAGCATGCTCGACGACATCGCCTACCGGCTCGTCCAGCCGCAGTACCAGACGGCGGAGCTGCTGATCATCGCCATGAAGCGCGGCTGGCGCGTCAGCGAGGAGCCCACCGTCTGGTTGCCGCGCGCGTCGGGCACGACGAAGAAGGGCAAGAACTGGCTCTTCGGCTTCCGCTACGGACGGGTCGTGTTCGAGACCTGGTGGAAGGTCCGCAAGGAGCCTCGGCACAGCTGACTCCTTCCGGGGCCTCCTGCAGCGACCCCGACGCCCCGGTTGTCAGTAGCGGCCGGTCTTGTCGCGTGCCTGGTCGTAGACGGCCTGCAGCTGGGCGACGAGGGCCTCGGTCGCGGCGCGCACGGCCGAGCGTGAGACGCGACCACCCTCGGTTCGAGCGGGCGGCGGGATGGCGGGGCCGATCACCACCTGGATCGTGTAGGGCTTCGGGACCGCACTGCCCTTCGGCATCGCCAGGTCGGACCCGCCGATGCCGATCGGGACGATGGGGGCGCCCGTGCGGGCCGAGAGGAACGTCGCGCCCTCCATCAGATCCTCGATCTCCGTGCCCTCGCGGCGCGTGCCCTCCGGGAACAGGACGAGGAGCTCGCCGCGTCGCAGGACCTCCTCGGCCCGCTGCAGTGCCTCGCGGTCGGCCGACTCACGGTGGACGGGGAACGCGCCGACGGTCAGCAGCAGCTTGCCGAGCCACTTGTTCTTCCACATCTCGTCCTTGGTCATGAAGAAGAGCTTGCGCTCCGTGCAGAACGCGGCGAAGCCGAAGTCGGCGAACGACCGGTGGACCGGGGCCAGGATCGCGGCCCCGGTGGCCGGGAATGTGCTCCCTCCCGACGACCTTGGGCCGGAACCAGGCCCAGAGCGCGGTGACGAAGAGCATGCGCTCGAGCCGGTACAGAGGAGTGCGGCGCGGGTCGATCTCGAAGGGCTGGTGCCGGCCCGGGGCCTCGGCGCCGAGCCTCCTCCTGCCCGCTCGTCCCCGGGTGACGATCCCGCTGCGTTCACAGCCACGACAGCACCTCCTCGACCACATCCTGCACGGTGCGCCCGGTCGTATCGAGCCGGTGGGCGTCCTCGGCCTCGCGCAGCGGCGAGGCATCCCGGGTCGAGTCGATCCGGTCGCGCCGGGCCACCCCCTCGGGCGCCTCGTCGTGCGGCGCCGCGCCCGCTCCTCGGCCGACGCGGTCAGATAGACCTTCACCTCGGCCTGCGGGGAAGACGACCGACCCGATGTCGCGGCCCTCGACGACTCCCCCGCCGTGGGCGCGGGCCCAGGCCCGCTGGCGCTCCACCAGGTGCCGGCGCACCTCGGGATTGGCGGCCACGACCGAGACGGCCCGGCCCACCTCGGGCGAGCGGATGAGCCCGGTCACGTCGTGCCCGTCGATGGTCACCCGCTCCCCCACCTCGATGGTCGACGCCGCGGCCAGGGCGGCCACGGCGTCCTTGTCGTCGGGCGCGCGTCCCCTGCTCGAGGGCGAGGGCGGCGACGGCCCGGTACATGGCGCCGGTGTCGAGCCGCTCGACGCCCAGCGCGCTCGGCCACCGCCGTCGAGACGGTGGACTTGCCGGCGCCGGCCGGCCCGTCGATGGCGACGAGCAGCGGCCGGGGCGCCGGGCGTGCCGACGACGAGCCGTCGAGATCCTCGGCGAAGGACGGGTAGCTGGTCTCGACGGCATCGAACCCGGTGATGAGGCTGCGCTCGTCCCGGCGGGCCGCGAGCGCGGCGACGGCGGCCGCCATCGCCATGCGGTGGTCGCCCCGGCTGTCGAAGCGGGCGCCCCGCAACGGCCCGCCGACCCCCGTGATCGCCAGCGTGTCCCCGTCGATCGTGGCGCTGGGCCCCGAAGGCCTCGACCATGTCGGCCACCGCGACGAGCCGGTCGACCTCCTTGACGCGCAGCTCGCCGACGTCGGTGAAGACGGTCGTGCCCTCGGCGACGGCGGCGGCCACGGCGAGGGCCGGGATCTCGTCGAGCGAGGGGATCTCGGCTGGCGTGGATGTCGGTGGCGCGCAGCGGGCCCGACACGGCCCGGATGGTCGTCGTGCCGGGGTCCCCCGGGAGCAGGGTGATGGCCGCCCCCATCCGCTGCAGCACGGAGACATAGCCGAGCCGAGCCGGTCCGCTGTAGACGTCGGCGACGTCGACGGCGCTGCCGGGCACGACGCACCCGGCGACCGACGAAGAACGCCGAGGCCGAGGGGTCGCCCGGCACGGTGCGCTCGACCGGCACGAGCGACGAGGCCCGCACGCGCACGATGCGACCCTCGCCCCACGGCTCGACCGTGATGTCGGCGCCGGCCTCGGCCAGCATCTCCTCGGTGTGGGTGCGGGTGGTCACCGCCTCGCGCACGACCGTCGTCCCGTCGGCCGACAGCCCGGCCAGCAGGATGGCCGACTTCACCTGGGCGCTGGCCACCTTCGAGGTCCAGTCGATGCCGTGCAGCGCGCCGCCCCGGACCAGGAGCGGCGGCAGGCAGCGCTCGCCGCGCCCCTCGACCGTCGCCCCCATGAGGCCGAGGGGCTCGGCCACCCGGTCCATGGGCCGGCCCGAGAGCGACTCGTCGCCGACCAGCTCGGTCTCCCAGTCGAAGCCGGCGACGAGGCCGGCCAGCAGGCGCATCGACGTCCCGGAGTTCCCGCAGTCGAGCGGCGCGTCGGGACGGTGGAGCCGCGCCCGCCCCCGTGCAGGACGACCGTCCCGTCGTCGTGGCGTTCGACGCCGGCGCCCATGGCCTCGACCGCGGCCAGCGAGGCGGCCACGTCGGCGCCGTCGGAGAGCCCGTGGACGACCGACGTCCCCTCGGCCAGCGCGCCGAGGAGGCACGGCCCGGTGCGAGATCGACTTCTCGCCCGGCGTGCGGACGGTGCCGCGGCACGGCACGCCGCCGTCGACGACCAGAGCACGCGGTGCGGTCATGACAGCTGCTCGGCCCGGCACCGGTAGCCGCGGGCCTCCACGGCGGCGGCCAGGGTGTCGGCGTCGGCGCCTGTCGACGACGAGGATGAGCACGCCGCGCGGCCCCTCGGCCGAGTGGGCGATCTCGATGTCGTAGATGCCGATGCCGGCGTCGGCCGCCAGCGAGGTGATCTCGGCGAGCACGCCGGCCCGGTCGGGCACCGGGATGCGCAGCTCGGCCAGGTGCTCGGGCCGCACGGCGCGGGCGGGCAGGTTGCGCCGGGCCGCGCTGGCTCGCTGCAGCGAGGCGAGGAGCGCGTCCCGGTCCTGGGTCGGCCACGCGGTCGCGCATGGCGGCGAGGTCGCGTCAGCAGCGCATCGAGCGCGCCGACGATGGCCGTGCGTTCTCGGCGCAGATGTCGGGCCAGATCCCGGGTGGCCGGCGGCGACCCGGGTCATGTCGCGGAAGCCGCCGGCGGCCAGACGGAGCAGCGCGGCCGTCCTGTTCGGCTCCGTCGGTGGCGGCGTTCATCAGCGTGGCGGCGACCAGGTGCGGCACGTGCGAGACCACGGCGACCAGTCGGTCGTGGTCGGCCGCCGAGAGCACGAGCACGTCGGCGCCGAGGCTCATGACGACGCCCTTCGAGGCGGTCGAACGCCTCGAGGTCGGTGGCCGCCGTCGGCGTCAGCACCCAGACCGCCCCCTCGAAGAGATCGGGGTCGGCGCCGTGCAGGCCGATCTGCTCGGAGCCGGCCATCGGGTGGCCGCCGATGAAGCGCGGGATGATCGGCCTCCTCCACGATGGCCGTCTTGACGCCGCTCACGTCGGTGACGACGACGTCGGGCGTCGACCGTCGCCGTCGACGAGGCGGCGGGCGATGCGACGAGACCGCGGCGGCCGGGCACGGCGACGAAGACCACCTCGGCCTCGAGGTCGTCGCCGGCGACGTCGATCACCTCCGCTCGAGCGCGGCGCGGAGCCGCTCCTCGTCGGCATCGAGCCCGGACACGTGCCAGCCCCGTCGCCGCAGCCCGAGGGCGATCGACCCTCCGATCAGCCCGGTCCCGACGACGAGCGCCCGGCGGCCCGCACCGGCCTCAGTCGGGGAGGTCATCGCGGAGCCCTTGGGCGCCGTGGAGATAGACGTGGTGGATCTCGTCGCGGGACCTGGTCGTGTGGACGTGCAGGAGCACCCGGATGCAGTGGGGCATGGAGCCCGGCACGGCGATCTCGGCGGCACACAGGAGCGGGACGGCGCCGAACCCGATCTCGCGGATGGCGGTGGCCGGGAACGTGCTCGTGACGTCCGCCGTGGCGGTGAAGAGCACGCTGATGATGTCGTCCTCGACCAGCTCGTTGCGGGCCATGAGCTCGCGCATCAGCTCCTGGGAGCGCTCGGTGACCTGGGCCACGGTGTCCTCGTCGACCGTCGTCGCCCCGCGCAGACCCCTGACCGTGAGAGCGGATGCCATGGCGGGTCACTCTACCGGCATCGGCGGAGGCCCAGGTCAAAGGCTCGTCTACGCCGGTTGGCGCGGCCCGGACGGGCCGTGCCGGCCGAGGCGGCGAGCGAGCGGACCTCGTCGGGCTCAGGGCGCGCCACTGCCCGGGCGGCAGGTTCGTGTCGCGGACCGGCCCGATGCGGGTGCGCACGAGGCGCCGCACCGGATGGCCGATGGCCTCGCACATGCGGCGGACCTGGCGGTTGCGCCCCTCGTGGATGACCAGGCGCAGGACGCCCGGCGCGAGCACGCCGACCTCGGCCGGCGCGGTCGGCCCGTCGTCGAGCTCCACGCCCTGGCGCAGCGACCGCAGCGCGCCGGGCGCCGGCGTGCCGCCGGCGACCTCGGCGACGTACTCCTTGGCCACGCCGTGCGACGGGTGGGTGAGCAGCTGGGCCAGCGCGCCGTCGTTGGTCAGGATGAGGAGTCCCTCGGTGTGGCGGTCGAGCCGGCCGACGGGGAAGACCCGTGGCTCCGGCGGCACCAGCGTCACGACGGTCGGCCGGCCCTGGGGGTCGTCGGCCGTCGTGATGACCCCGTCGGGCTTGTTCAAGAGGTAGTAGACGAGGTCGGGCGCGACGGGGACCAGGACGCCGTCCACCTCGACCCGGGCCGTCGGGGGGTCGACCCGTCGCCCGAGCGCGGCCACCTCGCCGTCGACGGTGACCCGGCCGGCGGCGATCAGCTCCTCGCAGGCCCGCCGGGACCCGAGCCCGGCCCGGGCCAGGACCTTCTGGAGGCGCTCGCCCTCGCCCTCAGGCGTCGTCGGAGGCCGCCTCGACGCCGAGGCCGAGCGCCGACTGCAGATCGCGCTCGAGGTCGCCGGCGACCTCGGGTCCGGGGAGGAAGTCCTCGACCGCCGGCAGCTGCTCCAGCGAGTCGAGCCCGAGGCGCTCCAAGAAGAGGTCGGTCGTGCCGAACAGCGCCGGCTGGCCGGGACCGTCGGCGTGGCCGACCACCTCGATGTAGCCCCGCTGCTCGAGCAGGCGGGTCACGCCGTCGACGTTCACGCCGCGCAGCGCCGAGATCTGGCCCCGCGAGACGGGCTGGCGGTAGGCGACGATGGCCAGCGTCTCGAGAGCGGCGGTCGAGAGCCGGTGCGACACCTCCCGGTTGGCGAAGCGCTCGACGTACGGCGCGAGGTCGGGATGCGTCTGCAGGCGCGCCCCGCCGGCGATGCGGGCCAGCACGAAGCCCCGGTGCTCGCGCTCGTAGGACTCGTGCCAGCTCGGTCAGCGCCTCCTCGACCCGCTCGACCGGCTCCTCGACCAGCTCGGCCAGCAGCTGGGGCGGCAGCGGCTCCACCGCCACCAGCAGGATGGCCTCGATCGTCCGGCCCAGCTCTGTCGTTCCCCACCGGATTCAAACCCTCACCCTTCGTAGTCGTCGATCTCGTAGCCGCCCAGCTCCGTCAGGCCGCGGCCGCTCGTCACCCCGGCCAGGTCGTCGGCTCGGCGACCCACGAGATGCTCAGGTCGCCGAAGGTCGTCCCCTGCCCGAGCGTCACCCGCCCCATCTTGCACAGTTCGAGCAGGGCGAGGAAGCGCACGATGACCTCGATGCGGGTGCGGCAGCCCGCGACGAGGGCAGCGGAACGACGTCGCCCGCTCGGACTCCGGCACGGCGATGAGCTCGGACACCGCCTCGGACACCGAGACGGTGTCCACCGTGACGTGGGACAGGTCGACCCGGGGCACCGGGCGCTCGGCCGAGCCCCGCAGGTAGGCCTGGGCCAGGTCGTCGGGCGTGATCCCGGCCAAGAGGTCCGGCGCATGGACGACGAAGTCGTCGTCGAGCCCCACCTCGCGCGGAACGGAGCGCGACGCCTGCTCGGCCAGGGCGACGAAGACGTCGGCGGCGGCGGCGTAGGCCCGGCACTCGAGCAGGCGGGCCAGCAGCAGGTCGCGCTCCTCCCAGCCGACGAGGTCCTCGTCCTCCTCGGTGGTGTCGCGGCCCGGGAGCAGCTTCTGGGACTTCAGCTCGATCAGGATGGCCGCCACGAGCAGGAACTCCGACAGCTGGTTGAAGTCGATCTGGTCGCGCTGCTCGGAGAGGACGCTCACGAAGCCGTCGATGACGGGCAGCAGCGGGACGTCGAGGACGTCGACCTCGTGCGAGGAGACGAGGTGCAACAGGAGGTCGATGGGACCCTCGAAACTGGGCGTCGAGACCGTGTAGGCCACCCGCCGACGTTATCGAACGGGTCGGCACCCCCCGCGCACCCCGGGCCACCTGCCGATCCTCTCTCCGGGGCGCCCTACCATGGCGGCCCATGGACAGGGTCCTTTCCGGCATCGCGCCGTCGGGCAACTTCACCTTGGGGAACTACCTCGGGGCGCTCCGGCACTGGGTGTCCTTCCAGGACGGCTACGACGCCTTCTACTGCGTGGTCGACCTGCACGCCCTCACCACGGAGATCGACCCGGCGGAGCTCCGGGCCAACACGCTCGATGCCGCCCTGAACCTGCTCGCCATCGGGCTCGATCCGGACCGCTGCACCCTCTTCGTCCAGAGCCACGTCCCCGAGCACACGCAACTGACCTGGCTGCTCGAGTGCACCACGACCATGGGCGAGCTGCGCCGGATGACCCAGTTCAAGGACAAGGGGAAGGGCCAGGAGACGGTGCGGGTCGGCCTCTTCACCTACCCCGTCCTGATGGCGGCCGACATCCTGCTCTACGACGCCGACCGCGGTGCCGGTGGGCGACGACCAGCGTCAGCACCTGGAGCTGACCCGCGACGTGGCCCTGCGGTTCAACCACCGCTACGGCGAGACGTTCGTCGTCCCCGAGGCCGCCATTCCCGGCACCGGCGCCCGTGTCATGGACCTGCAGCACCCCGAGCGCAAGATGTCCAAGTCGGCCGACTCGCCGCTCGGCACCATCCGGCTCCTCGACTCCGACGAGGACATCACGCGCAAGGTGCGCAAGGCGGTCACCGACACCGACGGGGAGATGCGCTACGACCGCGCAGACCAAGCCCGGGCTGGCCAACCTGCTCGACCTGCTGGCCGCGACGACGGGCCGGACGGCCGAGGACGTGGCATCGGGCTACGAGCGCTACGGCGACCTCAAGAACGACGTCGCGGCGGCCCTGTGCGAACTGCTGCGCCCGGTGCGCGAGCGCCGGGCCGAGCTGGAGGGCGACCTCCCCTACGTCGCCGAGGTGCTGGCCCGCGGCGCCGCGCATGCCGATGAGGTCGCGGCGGCGACCTACGCCCGGGCGGCGGACGCCATCGGGCTCCTGGCCCCGCCTGCGCTCTAGTTGATCCCGAGCACGCTGACCCACCAGTTGAAGAGGCGGTCGAACAGCCAGGTGATGGGTCCGTGGGGGTACAGGAAGAAGTTCAACAGCACGAGCCCGATGAGGATCGGCATCGTGTACTGGCGGTACTTCAGGTAGGTCGGCCAGTAGCGCGCCGGCAGCAGCCGCTCGAAGAGCACCGACCCGTCGAGCGGCGGGATCGGGATCAGGTTGAAGATGCACAGCCACACGTTGACCAGGCCGACGTAGAAGACGACCTGGGCCAGCGTGGAGATCTGGCCCGACCGGGGCCAGGCCCGGACGGATCACCTCGACGAAGACGACGGCGAAGACGGCAGCCAGCACGGCATTGGTCGCCGGTCCGGCCAGCGACACCAGCACGCCTTGATTGCGCGGCCTGCGCAGCCGCCCGACGTTGACCGGCACCGGCTTGGCCCAACCGAAGACACCGGCACTGGCGAGCGACAGGAGCGCGGGAACGATCAGCGTGCCGACCGGGTCGACGTGCGCGACCGGATTCAGCGTCAGTCGCCCCGCCCGTTTCGCCGTGTCGTCGCCGAACGCGTTGGCCACCCAGCCGTGCGACACCTCGTGCAGGATGATGGACGGCACGATGCAGCAGAAGATGATGACCTCCTGCTTCGTGATGTGGTGGGAGCGGTACAGGGCGAAGAAGACGATGATGCCCGCGACGATCCACAGGGTGCGCTTCGTTCGTTGATCCATCGGACGCCTCCCTGAGGAGGCTCCGGGCGTGCGCACCTAGTGCTTGGCGGCGTCGGCGATGCAGAGGCGGGCGGCGGGCATGGCCTCGAGCCGGGCCGCGCCGATCGGCTTGCCGCACACCTCGCAGAGGCCGTAGGTGCCCGCCTCGAGGCGCGCGATGGCGGCGTCGACCTCGTCGAGGGCCTCGCGGAGCTCGGTGGCCAGGCGTTCGGCCTCGCCCCGCTCGGCCGTCACCTGGCTCGAGTCCGCGAAGTTCGAGTCGTAGTTGAGGCCACTCCCCTGGTCGGCGAACCCGAGTTCCGTCAGCTGGGCCTGCAGTCCGGCCTGCTCAGTGCGCAGCAGGGCGGCAAAATCGACGTCGGCGGTCTCCGCCGTTGGGGCCTCGTTCGGCATGGCGTCATGCTACGCGGTCCCTCCCCCCTTTGTTCCCGCACGCGGGTGGGCGCCCTCGTAGGCACGGCGGAGGTGTTCGGGCGAAACCTTGGTGTAGCGCTGGGTCGTGGCGATGGAGGCGTGCCCCAGGAGCTCCTGGACGACCCGCACGTCAGCGCCGCGCCCCAGCATGTGGGTGGCGCAGGAGTGCCGCAGGACGTGGGGGCTGACCTTCTCCGCCAGGCCGACCCGGCCGGCGTACTTCTTCACGACCCCGAAGACCCCCACCCGGGTGAGGCGACCCCCACGGGCGTTGAGGAACACGGCCTCGGCGTCGCTGCGACGGCGCCACTTCTTCGGCTCGAGCAGCGGCCGCCCCTGGCCCGACAGCCACTCGGCCAGCGCGTCGCGGGCGAGCCCGCCCAGGGGGACGACCCGCTCCTTGTCCCCCTTGCCGAGGACGCGCAGGAGCGGGCAGGCCGGTGCCCTCGACCGCGTCGGCGACGTCGCCGAGGTTCAGCCCGACGCACCTCGCTCACCCGGGCGCCGGTGCCGTAGAGCACCTCGAGCAGCGCCCGGTCGCGCAGGACCATGGGACCGGTGCCGACGACCGAGCCGAGCAGCCGCTCGGTCTCCTCCTCGCTCAACGCCTTCGGCAGGAGGTCGGTCACCGAGATGGACGGCAGATCGAGGGTCGGGTCGTCGTCCCGGACGCCTTCCTCGACGAGGAAGCGGTGGAAGCCCCGGATGCTCGAGAGCGCCCGCGCCACCGATGCCGCGTTGTGGGTGCGGCGCAACGCGGCCAGGTGGGCCGCCACGTCGCGCGACGTCGCCTCGTCGATGTCGTGGCCGCGCTCCTCGACGTCCTGCTGGTACGTCCCGAGGTCGCGCCGGTAGGCGGCCAACGTGCGCGGCGAGCGGCCGCGCTCGACCTCGAGCCAGGAGAGGTACTCCTCGGCGTCCCGGGGCAGCGCCGCGGTCACGGCAGCCGGCCGTCGGTGGCCAGGCGCTGCCGGGCCAGCACGAGCCCGAGCACGGTCGTCTCGTCCTTCAGCGTCCCGTCCGCCACCAGTCGTCGACGTCGTCGAGGTGGATCCGCTCGACGGTCATGTAGCCCTCCTCGATGCCGTCGGGCCGGCCCGGGATGTCCGAGAGCCCGGTGGCGAGGAAGATCGGACGTGTGCTGGTCGCTGATCCCCGGCGTGTTCCACGTCCCGATCAGCAGCTCCCAGTGTCGCCGCCTCCAGGCCCGCCTCCTCGGCCAGCTCGCGCCGGGCGGTGTCCTCCGTGCTCCTCGCCGTCCTTGTCGCAGGTCCCGGCCGGGATCTCGAGCACCATGGCGTCGACGGCGGCCCGGTACTGGCGCACCAGCGTCACCGTCCCGTCGTCGTGCACGGGGACGACGGTCACCGCGCCGGGGTGGCGGATGACGAAGCGGTCGAAGGGCTTGCCGTCCGGGTCGAGCAGGTGGAAGCGGTCGACGCGGAACAGCCAGGCCCGGAGGAGCTCCTCCTCCGAGACGCGGCGGAAGCCCGGCACGCGGCTAGGTGACGGCGTCGAGGTCGAGCAGGTGGGGCTCGCGCCCGTCCGCCCGCTCCAGCGCCGCGGCGACCAGCTCGCGGAACAGCGGGTGGGCCCGGTCGGGCCGGCTCTTGAACTCCGGGTGGGCCTGGGTGGCCACCCAGTACGGGTGATCCTCCAGCTCGACGAACTCGACCAGGCGGCCGTCGGGCGAGATGCCCGAGCAGACGAGGCCGACGGCCTCGAGCTGCGTCTTGTAGCGGTTGTTGAACTCGAAGCGGTGCCGGTGGCGCTCGGTCACGCCGAGCGTGCCGTAGGCCTGGGCCACCTTGGAGTCGGCCAGCAGAGCGGCCTGGTACGAGCCGAGGCGCATGGTGCCGCCCTTGTCGGTCACCTCCGCCTGGTCCGGCATCAGGTCGATGACCATGTGCGGCGACAGGCTGTCGAACTCGCGCGAGTTCGCCCGCTCCAGGCCGGCCTCGTCGCGGGCGACGGAGATGACCATCACGTGCAGGCCGAGGCACAGGCCGAGGCACGGGATGCCGTGGTCGCGGGTGTAGCCGGCCGCGGCGACCATGCCCTCGATCCCGCGCTCGCCGAAGCCGCCCGGGATGACGACGGCGTCGAGCCCGCGCAGGCGGTCGGTCCCGAGCAGTGCCGGGCACGAGCTCGGCGTCGATCCAGTCGAGCTCGACCTCGGCCCCGTGGTGGAAGCCGGCGTGGCGCAGCGCCTCGACGACCGACATGTAGGCGTCGGGCATGTTCACGTACTTGCCGACGATGCCGATCTTGACCCGGCGCGACAGGGACTCGACCCGGTCGACGAGTGTCTCCCACTCCGAGATGTCGATCGGGTGCGCCGCCTCGTCGATGCCGAGCGTGCGGCAGACGTAGGAGTCGAGGCCCTGCTCGTGCAGGACGAGCGGGATCTCGTAGATGCTCGGCGCGTCCACGGCGGAGACCACGGCGTCGATGGCGACGTCGCACTGCAGCGAGATCTTGCGCTTCAGGCCCTCGGAGATCGGCTTGTCGCTGCGGCACACGATCACGTCGGGCTGGATACCGCGGCTGCGCAGCTCGGTGACCGAGTGCTGGGTCGGCTTCGTCTTCTGCTCGCCCGACACGAGGTACGGCACCAGCGTGAGGTGGACGTAGCAGACGTTGTCCCGGCCGATGTCCCGGCGGAACTGCCGGATGGCCTCAATGAAGGGGACGATCTCGATGTCGCCGACCGTGCCGCCGATCTCGACGATGACGATGTCGACGTCCTCGTCGGCCAGGCGCTTGATGCGGTCCTTGATCTCGTCGGTGACGTGCGGGATGACCTGCACCGTGCGGCCGAGGAAGTCGCCGCGCCGCTCCTTCTCGATGACCGAGCGGTAGATGCCGCCGGTCGTCGTGTTGGAGCGCTTGGACAGGTTCTCGTCGATGAAGCGCTCGTAGTGCCCGAGGTCGAGGTCGGTCTCGCCGCCGTCCTCGGTGACGAAGACCTCGCCGTGCTCGCCCGGGTTCATGGTGCCGGGGTCGACGTTGATGTAGGGGTCGAGCTTGCACATCGTCACCCGCAGGCCACGGCACTTGAGGAGCCGGCCGAGCGAAGAGGCGGTGAGACCCTTCCCGAGCGAGCTCGAGACACCGCCGGTGACGAAGATGAACTTGCTCACGCCGCCTTCGGCACGCCGAGCATCAGATCGCGTGATCGGTGCACCCGACCACGATAATCGACGGTTGGCGAAACGCGCGGTGGACTACCGGCCATGCGATGCGCCGAGCAGCTCGCGGGCGTGGGCCCGGGCGGCGTCGCTGTCGGGGTGCCCCGAGAGCATCCGGGACAGCTCGGTGACGCGGTCCTCGTCCCGGACGGCCGTGGCCGTGGTCACCGTGCGGCCCCGGGCTGCGCGCTTGACCACGCTGATCTGCGCATCGGCCTGCGACGCCACCTGGGCCAGGTGCGTGACGACCAGCACCTGGCGGTCGTCGCCCGACCTCGTGCAGCGCCTCGCCCAGGGCCAGGGCGGCCGCCCCGCCCACGCCGGCGTCGACCTCGTCGAAGACCATGGTCTGCGGGCCGCCGAGGCCGACCAGGCGGATGGCCAGCATGGCCCGGGCCAGCTCGCCACCCGAGGCGGCGCGGGCCAGCGGCTGCACCGCCTCGCCGACGTTGGCGCCCGAGCGCGAGCTCCACGGGCTCGCCCGTCCCCTCGGGGGCCACCCGGACCTCCAGGCGGGCGCCGGCCATGGCCAGCGCACCCGAGGCGCTCCCCGACCAGGTCGCCGAAGGCGCCGGCGGCCCGGGCCCGTACGGCGCGCACGGCCGCCTCGGCCTCGGCCAGCTCGGCGCGGCGCACGTCGCGCTCGGCCTGCAGCCGGGCCGCCTCGCCCTCGGCGTCCTCGAGCGCGGCCAGCCGGGCGGCGCCCTCGCGTGCCGAAGGCCATGACGGCGCCCAGGTCCTCGCCGTACTTGCGCCGCAGCTCGGCCAGCAGGCGCCGGCGCTCCTGCACGTCGACCAGGCGCTGCGGGTCGTCCTCCCACCCCTCGACCTCGTCGCGCAGCGTGCGCGCCAGGTCGGAGAGCTCGACCGCGGCGGCGGCCAGGCGGTCGTGGTAGCTCTCGAAGGCCTCGCGCCCGGCCAGCGCGGTGCCGGCCCGCCCCAGCAGGTCCAGGGTCCCGCCCTCGCCGGCGGGGTCGAGCAGCTCCAGCGCCTCGAGCGCGGCGTCGCGGTAGGCCGCCGGCGTCGGCCAGGCGGTCCTCCTCCAGGCGGAGTGACGCCTCTTCGTCGGGGTCCTCCAGGTGGGCCCCGGCGATCTCCTCCACCTGGTAGCGCAGGACGTCGGCCTCGCGGGCGCGCTGCTGCGCGTCGCCGCCGAGGCCGGCCAGCGCCTCGTCGATCGCCTGCAGCTGGCTCCGGATCGCCCGCACCCGGCTGAGGTCCGTGCCGGCGAAGGCGTCGAGGACGTTGCGCTGCGCCGTGGGCGTGACGAGGGCGCGGTGCTCGTGCTGCCCGTGGATCTCGACCAGTCTCGGCGGCCGCCTCGCCGAGCGCGGCCAGCGGCGCCATGCGGCCGTCGACCCAGGCCCGGGAGCGCCCCTCGGCCGGCACCGACCGGGTCAGGATCACCTCGCGTTCGTCCTTGCCCTCCCCGACGACGAAGCGCGCCTCGACGAGGGCCTCGGTGGCGCCGGCGCGGACCATGCCGGGGTTGGCCTGCCCGCCCAGCACCAGCTGCAGGGCCTCGACCACCAGCGTCTTGCCGGCGCCCGTCTCGCCGGTCAGCGCCGTCATGCCGGGCCCGAAGACGAGCGTGAGGTCCTCGATCACGCCGAGGTCGCGGACGTGCAGGTCGGTCAGCACGACGGCGCCTGCTTCGGAGGAGCTGGCCGGCGGCAGCGCTCACGGGTCCCGGTCGGCCAGCAGCCGGAAGCGCAGGATGCCGCCGAACGTCTGGGGCTCGTTGCGCACCACGCGCACCGGGCGCTCGGCCACCGTGCAGGTGACCGTGTCGCCCGGCTGCAGCCGCCCGATCTCCTGCCCGTCGATCACCAGCACGCCGGCCCGGTCGGGGGCGATCTCCACCGTGACCTCCTGGTCCTCGGTGAGCACGAGGCTGCGGTCGAGGGAGAAGTGCGGGGCCACCGGTGTCACGACCATGGCGCGGAGCGTCGGCGCCAGGATCGGGCCGCCGGCCGAGAGGTTGTAGGCGGTCGAGCCCGTCGGGGTGGCGACGATGAGGCCGTCGGCCGAATAGGTCAGCGCCTCCTCCCCGTCGACCGACGTGGCCAGGCGGACGGTGTGGCCGAAGTCGATCTTCTCGATCACCACCTCGTTGAGGGCCAGCTGCGACCGGATGCCATCGCCGAGTGAACGGTCCGAGATCGCCACGTCCAGCGCGCAGCGCGACTCGACGATCGCCTTGCCCTCGAAGACCTTCGTCAGCGCACCACGCACCTGGTCCGGCAGGAGGTCGGGCAGGTAGCCGAGCCGGCCGAAGTTCACGCCGAGCACCGGGACGTCCTCGGTCGCGGCCAGGCGCACGACCCGGAGGAACGTGCCGTCGCCGCCCATGCTGACGGCGACCGTCGTGCCGGCGAAGTCGACGGCGTCGAGCTCGACGTCGCTGCCCGCCTCGCAGCACCCGGTCGGGCCCGCTGAACTGGAGGATGCGGGCGACGTCGCCCCGGCTCGGTCAGCCAGCTCGCCGTGTCCGTGGCCAGCGCGAGCGCGTCGGGGCGCTCGGGGTGGACGAGGAAGGTGACGGTCGCCATCGGCGAGCGCGGCTCAGCCGGCCGGTGCGGTCGGTGGAACGGGTCCGTCCGCCTCCGACACGGCGGCGCTGAACAGGGCGGCGACCTCCCCGGAGGCGTCCGACTCGGTCGCGGCCGCCGATGCCCTTGCGGGCGTGCACGAGGAACTCGACGTTGCCGGCGGCGCCGGTCAGGGGGGAAGCCATCGCTCCCATGATGCCGGTTCCCGCCTCGTGGAGTGCGGACGCCACGCCCTCGAGGGCGCCCAGCCAGACTGCGGGGTCCCGGATCACGCCCTTGCCGCGGGAGACGGCGGCCCGGCCCGCCTCGAACTGGGGCTTGACCAGCAGGACGAGGTCGGCGTCGGGGGCCGCGAGCGGGCCGCACAGGGCGGGCACCACGCTGCGCAGCGAGATGAACGAGAGATCGGCCACGACCAGCGGGCACGGCTCGTAGCCCGGCGCGGCCGCGGCCTGGAGGTCCTCGAGGGTGAGGGTCCGCGCGTTCGTGCGCTCCAGCACCGTCACCCGGGGATCGTGGCGCAGCGTCGGGTGGAGCTGCCCGTGGCCGACGTCGACCGCGTACACGTGGGCCGCGCCGTGCTGGAGCAGGCAGTCGGTGAAGCCGCCGGTCGAGGCTCCCGCATCGAGGGCGCGCCGGCCGCGTGACGGTGATCGGGAAGCGCATCAGAGCGGCCTCGAGCTTCAGGCCGCCGCGGCCCACGAAGGGCGACGGCGGGCCGAGCAGGACGACGGGCTCGTCCGGGCCGACCAGGCGCGCCGCCTTGTCGGCCGGTGCGCCAGAGACGAGGACGGTGCCGGCCGCGACGGCCGCCTGGGCCTCCTGCCGGGACTCGACGAGGCCTCGTCGCACGAGCTCGGTATCGAGCCGGCGGCGGGCCCCGCTGGTCAGCTGGCGGCCTTCTTGGTGGCCGGAGTCGTCGGCTTCCGGAGGCCGTCTTGATGCCCGGGATGCTGCGACGGGGCCACCTTGGCGGCGGCGTCGCGGGCCCGGGTGGCCGTCTTGGTCGCCTGGGTCGTGACGCCCTTGGCCGTCTTCGCGCCTGGGGTCACGCCCTTGGCCGTCTTGCCAGCCTTCGTGTCACGTCCTTGGCGGTCTTCCCGGCCTGCGTCGTGACGTCCTTGGTGGCGTTGTGCCCGGCCTTGGCCGACTTCTTGAGGACGTCGGCCACCTGGTTGGCCAGTGCCTCGAGGGACTTGGCGTCGATCCGCTCGAGCTGGCTGGCCACCTCGTGGCGCACCAGCTCGAGGATCTGCTCGCTGGTCTTCCGGCTCCGCTCCACCAAGTTGTCCACCCACTCCTGTGCCTGGCTGCGCTGGATGTCTCCGGCGTTCACCAACTCTCGCACGATCTCCTCGGCCCGGCCCCGGCTGACCTGTCCGAGGACGGTGCCCGCATCGAGGTACTTGCGTATCCGCTCATTGCTTGCCATTGAACAAGAGTATCTGAAGTGCTAGCTAGCTGCAAGCACTTTGTTCATCCGTCGTCCAGGGCCTGGCGAACCAGGGCGAGGAGGTCCGGGGCGACCGCGGCCGGCGTCGGTGTGCTCCGGGACGTCGCCCCGCCGGGTGACCCCGGAGAGGACCAGCGCAAAGGGGATGCCGAGCTGGGCGGCCAGCGCGCCGTCGGTGTCGGGACGGTCCCCCACCATCGTCCGCAGCTCGCCGTCGGCGACCAGCCCGGTGATGGCGTCGGCGGTCGGCCGGTGCGGCTTGCCCGCCACCTCGGGCGCGGCCCCGGCGGCCGTGGCGACGGCGGCCAGGATCGACCCGGCCCCCGGGACGAGGCCGTCGGGCGTCGGGTAGGTGGCATCGCTGTTGGTGCCGATCAGGCGGGCCCCGTCCCGGACGGTCGTGGCCGCCTCGGCCACGGCGTCGTAGGTGAAGGAGCGCGTCGAGCCCCACCACCACGGCGTCGGCCGGCCCCTGGGGCACCACGGTGACGCCGCGTCGCCCAGGGCCTCGACGACGCCGTCCTCGGCCAGGACGAAGGCGGAGGTACCCGGCTCGAGCATGCCGGCGGCCACGTCGGCCGAGCTGAGCACGTCGGCGTCGTCCGCCGTGATGCCGCAATGAGCGAGCTGCTTGTGCAGCTCCGCCCGCGTCGGCGCCGAGTTGTTGGTGGCGAACAGGACGTGCACGCCGGCGCCGCGCAGCCGGGCCACGGCCTCGTCCACGCCGGGGATCGGCTGTCCGGTGAGCCAGACCACACCATCGAGGTCGAGGACCCAGGTCCCCCGGGACGGCGGCGGCCACATCGGGCCGAGGCTAACCGGCTCCCTAGACTTGACGGGCGTGGCCGACCTGGAGGTTGACGGCACGGAGCTGGTGCTCCACATGGGGGCGCGCGAGAAGGCCGAGGGCATGCACGGTGACATCCGGATGCCCCTTTCGTCCGTGCACGCGGTCCGCTCCGTCGACGATCCGTGGCCCGAGTTGCGCGGCATCGCGCGCCGGGCACCGGGCTCCCCTACGTGATCGCGGTCGGCACCCGCCGCGGCAGCTTCGGCAAGGACTTCGCAGCCGTGCACGGCAAGGGGCCGGCGGTCGTGGTCGAGCTGGAAGGAGCCGACTTCGGACGTCTCGTCGTCACCGCCGACGACGCTGCGGTGCGGGCGAGGCGGATTCAGGAAGCGGCCGGCCGCGGCTGACCGCGAGGCTGACCACCGAGGCTGACCACCGAGGCTGACCGGGCGTCGTCAGTCGTCAGTCGTCAGTCGTCGTCCCACGGTGGCCGGAAGCTGATCGAACGGGCGATGTCGCGCTGGGTCACCGAGCCGACGACTCGTTCCCCCTCCACCACCGGGAGCCGGGTCCGTTGGTGGCGGCACATCACGGCGACGGCCTCTTCGAGGGAGACGTCGATGTCGAGCGCCACGGCCTCCCCGTCGCCGGCGAACTCGGCCAGGCTGACGGCGCGCGCATCGCGTCCAGGTGCCACCACCCGGCTGACGATGGCCGCGGTTGGTCACTGCGCCAGCCAGGCTTCCGTCGCTCTGGCAGAGCGGAACGGCCTCCTCGACGTGTGTGGCCAGGAACGCGGCTGCGTCGGCCGCCGTCTCCGTGGTGCGGAGGACCTCGATGTCCCCGTGCATGACGTCCCGGATGGTCCTCATGACGACCTCCCACGTGCGGCCCGGTCCCGGCGGACGAGGCCCGCTCCACCTTCGCGCCCGCCCGGCCCGGCGGCAATGGGTCAACGGCGCCGAAGGCGCGTGTTGTACGACATGCGTGTCAACTCGTTCGACGCGCCGGTGTCCCGCGGAACGAGATGGTCCGGGCGGGCACGCCCCCGCGCCGACTCCGCCGGGGGCTCGAGCTCAGGAGGCCTTGCGGCGGGCGGCGGTCTTGGGCCGGGCGGCGGTCTTCGTCGCCTTGGACGCTTTCTTGGCGGGCGCGGCTCGCTTGGCCGTCGTCCGTTTGGTCGACGAGGCCCGCTTGGTGCTCTTGGTCTCCGAGCCCGGACGGGCGGCGGCGGCGATGCTGGCGTTGAGCGCCTCCATCAGGTCGACGACCTTGGCGGCCGGCTCGGGTCCCTCCTGCAGCACGATCTCGTGGCCGTTCCGCTTCTCCTCGATCAGTGCCTCGACCTTCTCGCGATGGGTGTCGTGGAAGCGCTCGGGGTCCCAGTCGCTCTCCATCGACTCGATGAGGAGCTGCGCCATGGACAGCTCGCGGTCGGTGACGTCGCCGGTCTCGGGCAGTTCGAGGTCGCGTCCAGGGGAGCGCACCTCGTCGGAGAAGTACATGGTGTGGAGGGCGAGCGCGTCGTCCTCGGGACGGATGGCGACGAGGTACTCCTTGTTGCGCATCACCAAGGTGGCGATGGCGATCCGGCCCGGCCTCGGCCATGGCCCGGCGCAGCAGCGCGTAGGCCTTGTCGGCGCCGGCGCCCTCGGGGGCCAGGTAGTAGCTCGAGCGGAAGAAGACGGGGTCGATGTCGACCAGGCCCGACGAAATCGGAGATCTCGATCTGGCGCGACTTCTTCGGGCTCGGCGGACTCGAGCTCCTCCTCGGTCAGGATCACGTACTCGCCCCCGCCCAGGTCGAAGCCGCGCACGATGCGGTCCTCGGGTACCTCCTCGCCGGTCCGCTCGTTGATCTTCTTGTAGCGGATCCGGTCGGACGTCCCCTCCTCGAACTGGTTGAAGTGGATGCTCTTGTCCGACGTGGCCGGATACAGGCCGACGGGGATGTTCACCAGTCCGAAACTGAGGGCTCCCTTCCAGATCGTGCGTGGCATGTCCACCAAAATACCAGCCCAGAGCAGGTCCACCACCTTGTTACAGCCTTTCGTCACACTGAGGCCATGGTGAAGGAGGCTCCGACCGGCTTCGGCTCCGCCCTGCTCAGCGGGTTGGCCGACCTCGGGCCCGGTCGATCCGTTCTCGGGCGACCTGTCCCTTGAACTGGGCATTTCCGTGTGGCTACGCACGAGCGAGACCTCGCTCCTGGAGGCACGATCCTCACTCCTCGAGATCCGCCGAGGTGATCCTCGAGGTCTGCGCCTTGGACCCGGCCACCGAGCCGGTCCCGATGGTGGGCCGGTCTCCTCGTTCGGACGTTCTGAACCTGGTCGGCTACATCTCGGAACTGTTGCGGCGAGCATCGGCCGGCCTCGGGCGTGAACTCACGTCCGTCGTGCGGGCGGTCGTCGCCGCACTTCCCGTCCCCGAAGACGAGGCCGTCGGGGCGTAGTCCTAGTAGCCGAAGGCGCCGATGATCTCGCCGTTGAGGCCGGCGGCGGCCATGCTTCCCAGGTAGGGCGAATCGCCGTACGAGAACACGTCGCCGCGGGCCGAGGCCACCCAGTAGCCCTGGTTGTCCGCCGTGGGGAAGATGGTGGTGGCGGGGTTGAACGCGTTGACGTAGCCGGTCGGGGCGCCGAAATTCATCGCATCGCCGAAGTTGTCCACGACGCCGTTGGCGAAGAGCAACCAGTAGCCCCGCCCGTTGGCGGTCGCG
The DNA here is from genome assembly GCA_963762175.1 of uncultured Acidimicrobiaceae bacterium. Classification (GTDB taxonomy): domain Bacteria; phylum Actinomycetota; class Acidimicrobiia; order Acidimicrobiales; family RAAP-2; genus Bog-473. Next base: position 593,292 of record CAVXJW010000005.1, on the reverse strand, counting down.
ACGGCACCGACAACGGGTACCGACGCCGGCTTGGGAGCGCCGTAGTAGGCGGCATCGCCGAAGGCATAGACCGCGCCGACATTCGTGACCAGCCAGTAGCCGTTCCCGGTGCGGTCCGGCATCACCGCGACCGCCGAGCCGGCACAGCCGCCGATGCCGGGACACGAGCCCTCGAACCTGGCGTCACCGAACGCGAAGACACCGCCGTCAGAGGCCACCATGAAGTACCCGTGTCCGGTGAACGTCGGCACCATGCCGACGATCGGAGCGTTGAGACTGTGCGCCATCCCGGACCCGTTCGGATGGAACCCGAGCCCGGGGAGGGAGCCGTAGAACGTCGAGTCGCCGAAACTGAAGATCCCGCCGTCAGACGCCACCAGCCAGTAGCCGTTTCCGGTCGAGGTCGGCGTGATGGCCATGACCGGGCGTTGCAGGTGGATGCTCCCCGTGGAGCCGTGGAAGGCGGCCGAGCCGAACGAGAAGATGCCGCCGTCGGATCCCACGAGCCAGTAGCCGTGCGAAGCCTCCTGGACCGTGAAGGTCTGAGGACTCCCGTTGGCGCCGAAGTAGTTCGCACTCTGCGCCATGTGCGACGTCAACGTGCACGCCCCGAATCCCACGAACGTGACCGTCAGCCCGTTGCTGTCGACACTGCAGACGTTCGGCGTGCTCGACGTGACCGAGGTCGTCCCATCGCCGGTGGTGCCCACGATGGCCGTAAAGCCGAAGAACTCGTTCGCCGGCGCGGGGACATTGGTGATGGTGGGCGTGGTGGGGACGGCCTGGCCGATCGTGATGGTCTGGGGGGCGCCGGTGCGGGCAAGGTAGTTCGGGCTCTCGGCCACCTGCGCGTTCAGGGAGCACAGGCCGACGCCGACATACGTGACGGCGAGGCCATCGGTGGTGCAGACGGTCGGCGACGTCGACCGCACAGACGCGACGCCGTCGCCGCTCGTGTTGACGGTTGCCGTGAAGCCGCCACCGAATACTCCGCTGGTCGGCTTGTTCGTGATGGTCGGCGACAGTGGTGTCGCCTTCCCCACGACGGCGGTCGCGGTCCGAGCTCGAACTCCCGACGTAGCGGCCGTCGGTGTCGGCGAAGGTCGCGGTTGCGCTGTAGGACGTGCCGGCCTGCGCGTTCGTGATCGAACAGGTCGCCATTCCCCCGGAGAGGGGCGTCGTCGAGACGCACGTGACCCCGGTCCAACTGACGATGCCGCCCGGGGTGCCGCTCCCGCCGCTCACGGTGGCGGTGTACACCAGCGTGCCGCCGGTCACGACGGAGGCCGAGTTGTCGGTGACCGTGGTGGTCGAGGGGGCCGGGCCGGGCGAGACGGGGCCGTCCGAGCCATTCGAACCGCTCACGTTCCCATCGGCATCGTTGAAGGTCGCCGTGGCGCGGTACGAGGTGCCGCCCTGGGCGTTGTTGATCGAACACGTGGCCACTCCGGCGCTGAGCGGCGTCGTGGAGCTGCAGCTGACCCCGCTCCAGTTAATGGATCCGGCGGGGGCACCGATGGGGCTGCTCACCGAGGCCGTGAAGACCAGCGTGCCTCCGGTGGCGATCGAGGCGGCGTTGTCCGAGACCGTGGTGCTCGAGGGCGCGGGTGCCGGCGACACCGGACCGTCCGAGCCACTCGAGTTATTGAAGAGGGTGTCGGTGTCGGTGAAGCTGGCTGTCGCGGAGTAGGAGGTGGCGGCCTGGGCGTTCGCGATGGAACACGTGAACACGGCCGGGGCGGGCGACGCCTGGGTGCTGCAGACGACGCCGGTCCAGGCGACGGTGCCAACGGGGGTGACGGTGGCACTTGTCACCGTCGCCGTGAAGGTCAGCGTGCCCCCCGTGACAATGGATACCGCGTTGTCCGTCACCTTGGTGGCCGAGTCGTCAGCCGCACCTGCCGGCGCAGCCAGCAACCCGAAGGAGAGCACGAGCGACGCGGCCGCCAGGGCGGCCACGAGCATGCTCCTGAAATTCATGAGTCGCCCCTTGCGGCGAGTCCGGCGCACCATGTCTCCAATCCAAAAAAGAACGATGTGAAAGAGAACAATTCCGAATCCACAGATCAACAATTCCGCCCGACGCCAGGCACACTAGAGCGCCGCTGTGGTCGATGACAGCCCCGGCGAGCCGGCGCGGGACATTTGTCGGGGAAACGGTCGGAAGTCCTGGGATCGCATCGTGGGAATGCCCGCGCTCCCCGTCGATGGGTAGCCGGTCGGACCCTCCGGGCGAGCGGCGTCCGGTTCCCGGGTCGACCTCAACCTCTACTTGACGGTCACGGAGGAGGTCTTCACCCGTTTCTGGGTCGGTCGTCTGTCGTGCCGGCGCACGTCAGGATGACCCCGTTCCCTCGAGCCGGCAGGTCATGATGAGGGCCCATGGCGAGCCGGCGGCGCAAACTGACTCTGGGCGTGATCGGGCTGGCCGTCGTCGTCATCCTCGCGGCGACCCTGGGCCCCTACGTGTACATCCACTTCATTGAGGGCCCGGCTCCGGCCAAGCTCACGCTGCCCACCTCATCGTCGACGACGTCGCATGCCGCGAGAGGCTCCACCACGACCTCGTCGGCGTCGATTGCCGGCACCTGGAACGTCGGCACGGGCTCGGTCGGCCGGGTACCGCGTGCAGGAGGTCCTCGTGGGCCAGAACGCGACGGCAGTGGGTCGGACGAGCAAGATCTGGGGGTCCCTGGTCATTGCGGGATCGACGGTGACCCAGGGCACGTTCACCGTCGACATGGCGAGTGTCGTGAGCGACCAGAGTCAGCGCAACGCGCGCTTCGACGGTCCGATCATGAACGTGAGCCAATTTCCGACGGCGATACTCACCCTCTCCTCCCCCATCGACCTCGGTTCGATTCCCGCGCCCGGCGTTGTCATGAAGTACAACGCGTCCGGCACGCTCGACATGCACGGCGTCACGAAGCCGGTGACGTTCTCTGTCTCTGCCGAACTCTTGAACGGCAAGATCGTGGTGCTGGCCGACATCCCGATCACCTTCTCGGAGTGGGACATCGCCAACCCGAGCATCGGCGGCTTCGTCACGACGGCGAACAGCGGGACACTCGAGGTGCTGCTCCATCTGACACAGGGAGTCGGCAATGCGCCGTCGACATCGTCCGGGCCGGCGGGTTCGGTCGGGGGCGGCGGACCGGTGACGGTCCCGAGCACGACCGTCCCTCCGCTCTCCGTTCCCTCCGGGTGACTGGTTCCTCTCCGACCGCCTCGCTGGTGCCCCGCATGATCCTGCTCGGGCGGAAGGGGGTTCGGTAGTATCTGCGTCACCCCCTTCACCCCGTTGGTGCAGCACATCCCCGCTTCCCACGTGCTGTCGCCGCGTCCTCGCGGCAATTGGGTATGTCCGCAGGGGAACACCGCCGAGCAGCTCCGAGAGAGGATCCGTGACAACCGTCGACCAGCCCCTGGAAGGTGGCCGAAAGCATCTGTCCATCCCAGGGGCGAGTTTCCGCGGGCTCCGGGGTTGGGGTCCCGCGCTGGCGTCGTTCGCCCTTGCGGTGGCCTACGGCCTGTACATCGCCCTGCGGACCTACGAGGTCGACCTGGGCGTGTACCTCCGCCTCGGCGGGAAGTACATCTTCACCTCCCACCTGTACTCGTTCGTTCTTCCGCACACGAGTCTCCCTTTCACCTACCCCCCGTTCGCTGCCCTTCTGTTCGCACCGTGGCAACGTGCCTTCCCCAGTGTCGGGTTGGTGCAAGCCGTGTGGACCATGTGCAATGTGGTCGCACTGCTCGGCGTGCTGGTGCTGTCATTGCGACTGATCAAGCCGTCCCTGGACAAGACCGCGACCTGGCGTCTGGCTCTGGCGCTCAGTCTCCCTGCCCTTCTCCTCAATCCGGTACTCATCACCATCGGTTTTGGGCAGGTGAACCTGTTCATCACCTTCCTCGTCATGTGGGACCTCTTGAGCGATCGCCGGATCGGAAAGCGCCAGATGCCTCTCGGCGTCGCCACCGGACTGGCAGCAGCCGTGAAGCTGACGCCCCTGCTCTTCGTTCCGTATCTGGTGCTGACCCGCCGTTGGCGCGGCGCGCTCACCGCACTCGTCGTCTTCGGTGCGTGCGAGCTGGTGACGTTCATCGTCTCCCCGACGTCGTCGAGGGCCTACTGGACCAAGGCGATCTTCAAGCCCGGCCGAGCAGGTGATCTCTCGATCGTGGACAACCAGAACCTCTGGTCTGTGCTCGATCGCTTCGCGCACGTCGTCTTGACGGGATCGATCATGCTGCCGCTGTTGGCGATCACGGCCGCCGGGGGACTCTTCGTCGCGGCGCAGGCGCACCGCCGCTCGTCGCCACTCCTGGGTGTGCTGATCTGTGCCGCCACGTGCCTCGTCGTGTCGCCCATCTCGTGGGTCCACCACATGGTGTGGGTGGTGCCGGCAATCCTGTGGCTGGCCCTCGCACCTGACCGGCCGCACTGGGGCCCCTGGATCGCTGGTGGAACCGCGGTCCTCTTCTGGAGCGCACCCGTGTGGTGGGTGCCCTACAAGAACACCTCGGATCTCCACCTCGGCGTTCTGCAGCTTGTCGCCGGGAACTCGTTCTTCTTCGCCATGGTGGCCTTCTTGGCGGGCGCAGGAATTCTCGTCCTCCGCCGACGATGCACGACACAACTGGACCCGGCTCGACTGCTCCGAGCACCGGCTGACCGACGGACGGGAGGTGCGGGAGGTGCGTGGGCCGACGGTCCAGCGCCCCGGAAGGCGAGCCGCTCCTAGTTGTTCTTGTGTTGTGCAAGTTGGGATCGAAATGCCCTACCTGGCAGGGAGGTTGGTCGTCACACTGAGGCGCTGAGGGCGGGGTGGTCGGGGAGATCCGGGGGGATTCGTCACCCCGCCCTCACTTCTCGCCCCCTGCGTCCACGACGAGATGTCAGCCGACACTTCCGTGCGGTACTCGCCGCAGGTCATCGTTGCTCATCTCGCTCAACACTGCGGTGATGGCCTGCTCTCCCTTCGTGAGCCCGACGAACTCGATCCCGACTCGGACGCCCCCCTCCATTGCGGGTGCAGCGTTCCGGATCTCGCCCTCGAGCCGAAGGTTGACCGAGCTACCGACGGCGGGCGCGTCGACGGAGATACGCCGGCCCACCAGCTCCCAGGGCTGTGGATGCTGGAACGTGACTCCGAGTCCCAGCGGCGAGATATCGATGACTTCGCAATCCCTCCAACCGGCCGGGGACTCTCCTTCGATGTGGCAGAACGCGGCCCACGACGCCGCTTGACGCGTTGCTCGACGGCGGTGCTCCATGGTGACTCCTCTCTCCGACACACCCGAACGCCCTCAAAGTGGATGGCCCGCTTCGACGACCCGGATTCCTGCGCGGGACAACGGGGTGCGCGCGACCGGCTTGCGACGCAACGGGCCTTGTGGTGCGCAGTGTTGGGGGGCCGTTGTGTCCCTTCCGTGGCGTGGCGTGCTCTCTGGGAGTGATCTGGGAGCGGTGCGAGAACGACGACAATGGAAGGCACGCTCGAGTTCATGCACTCCACCGGGCGTTGCGTCACGCCCTGACCCTGGAGGGCCGCTCCCGCCGAGCTGATCCGGGGTCCAACGCCCCGTTGGGCGTCACCGCAACCCCCGTCGATGCGATGCTGGCGGTCCGTGAGTCGTCGTCGGCCAACCCCACCGGAAGTCATGACGTGACGGTCACGATCGTCTTCGCCCTCGCGGCGGCTCTGGCGAATGCCATCCACTTGATGACGCAGCACTCCGCAAGCGCAGGAGCGTCGGGAAAGGATGGCCATTGGGAGCTCATCAAGTTCCTGCTCCGCCAACCCCTCTGGCTCCTCGGTTGGGTCGCTGCAGTCGCCGGCTTTGCGTTCCAGGCCCTGGCCCTCCACGGCGGGCAGCTCTCCGTGGTCCAGATCCTGCTCGTGACGGAGCTGGTATTCGCCCTCCTCCTCCGACGGTTCTGGATCCGCCAGCACATCGCGAAGACCGCGTGGACCGCCGCTCTGATCACCTGCATTGCGTTGGGTGCATTCCTCCTCGCCGCCGAGCCGCACGGCGGCCACCTCCAGCCGAGTGCCACCGAGTGGATCTCCTCCATCGCGGTCTTCGGCGGGATCGTCGCCGTGTTGGCCTTCCTTGCGAGCTGGGGAAGCTCCGTGCGACGGGCAGCCCTCTACGCCGTCGGCGCCTCCATCACCTGGGCCCTTATGGCCACCTTCATCAAGGCGACGACCGACGTGCTGGCGACTGAGGGCCCGCTCGGCACGTTGGCCCATTGGCCCCTCTACGCTTTGATCGCCTCGGGCATCGTCGGGTCCGTGCTCCAACAAGCCGCGCTGCAGGTCGGCCCGTTGAGCGTGTCGCAACCAGTGCTCGTCGTGGTCGACCCTGCGGTCGCGATCGTGTTGAGCGTGTGGATCTTCGGCGAACGAATCGCCGTTAGTCCGGCTCAGAAGGCCGTGACCAGCGCGGCCTTCGTGGTCATGGCGGTCGGGGTGACTGTTCTGTCCCGTGCCGCACCCACCGACCTCGACCCGTCGATGCACGTTCGCCTCTGAGTTCGCCAGCTCATTCTGTCAACAGATCGAGCAACCATCCCGGGCCGACCACGTCGGCGCCAATGGCCTGAGCTCTCCGCCGCAACGCGCGATCGGCGGTGACAAGGGTGGTCTCACCCTCTTCTCTGTTGGAGATGACGTTGATGAGTTCGTCGTCGCCGCTCGCCACTGCATGCACGACGGTGACGCCGCCATCGGTCCCGGTCTCGACACCCGGCCGAGCCCGGCCTTCCAGCACCACGACGACGGGTTGGTCCAGCCGTCCCGAATCCACCGCCGCCCGAATCTGGTCCACGAAGGTGCGCGCCGCTCCCGCCCGGTCCCGCCACCAGCCGGTCGGGCGCGAGCCCACCACATTGGCCGCATCGACGACGAGCACCCCAGCAGTCTCGTCGACCCCATGAGGACGCACGGGTCCATTGGGGTTCACCGTGACCCGCGGTTCCATGGGCAAGAATGTCCCCGATGGCTTTCGGTCAACAGTCGGGTCCGCCTGCCTCCGCCGCCCAGATGCGAGAACTTCTGGAGCTCCTCAAGAATGCCGGCCATGCCGATTTTCGCGACGCGCGAGGACCAATGGGGTTCACGCAGCGTCAGGCGGGAGGCAAATTCTCCCGCGACGAGGCAGAGACGTTCATCACCCAGCTCCAGGATGCGGAGTCAGAGGAACTGGGAGCGGGCGAGACACCGGCCTGGCGGCTGTCGGCTCAACAACAAACCTTGCGTGCGCTGCCCACGGAGCAGCTCGCTGACGAGCTTCGTCGACGTGGATGGATCGTCGCCGAGATTCCTGATCCGGCTCAGGACTTCCCAGCCTCGTAGACCTCCGTGAAGATGTCGCCCTGGGCGGCGCCCGAACCGGATCTTCCGCCTCCACGACCCCGCAGCACGAAGGCAATGCCCACAGCGACAACTGCGCCGGCGAGCGGCCCTGCCGCGTAGACCCAGTAGGCGTTGAAGGTTGTGCTGACAAGGTCGGGTCCGAAGGTGCGAGCGGGGTTCATCGACGCCCCCGAAATGGGGCTCCCCCAGAGGCCGGCCAAGGCGATGTAGCCCCCGACGCCGAAGGCGCCGATGATCCCAACGTTCTGCGCGCCGGACGCCGTTCCCAGAATGACGCTGACAAGACCGACAGTGAGAATCAGCTCCATCCAGAAGGCAGCCATGTCGGAGTAGCCGTGTGCGGGATAGTTGGACCCGTAGACCGCCGACACGTTGATCACGGCGTGGAGGAACAGTGCCGCCAGCGTGGCACCAATGAGCTGGACGACGATGTAGCCCGGGACCCTCCACCAGGGGAAGTCGCGGCGCAGCGCGAAGGCGATCGAGACGGCCGGATTGAGATGGGCTCCCGAGACCTTCCCCATGAACAGGATGATGGCCATGACCATCAGCGCGGGAGCGACAACCGCCGCAGACCGACTGATCGTGTCGGGGAAGGCGTGGCCCATCATCCCTCCTCCGGCCGCCACCAAGACCAGGAAAAAGGTCCCAAGCAGTTCGGAGAAAAGCCGGCGCCACTCCTGACGAGGGTCGTTGAAATCAGTGATCCGTTGGATGACTTCTTGTTCGTAGCGGGCAATGGGGCCGAGCTTCGGCACCTCTTGTAACGCTGTCATGACGATCCGGCACCTCCCAACAGACCAGCACGATCAGGCCAGTCCTTTCCTCCCCCGTTCAGCGATTCCAGTCTGGCCCTCTGGCAGGATTTTTAGCCTCTGGTTCACCCCATTGCAACGGCCCGTTGCAATGGCTTCCCGTCCTGGAGAGATCCAGATCGGAGATCCGAACAATTCAGCCTCCCCGGCGGACCGGCTCGCGGACGCTCTCGTAGTGGAGTTTCCATAGCAGCTGCGCCTTCTGGAGGGATTCGACTGGATCGTCGATGATCGGTCGGGGCATTCGGAGGTCCCGGGCACAATCGTCACAGACGACCACCCACTGGCTATCGGCCCACTGCACGATCTTCGGGTGATGCACCTTTCGCACGTCCCACGACTCCTGTTGGTCTCCGCAGCTGACCCCAGAGGACGATATCCATGCCCGCGATGCGGCTTCCAGACCTTCGCGAACACCCTGGCGGCACGCGACGATTGCGCGAACGGGCGGTGTCGTGGCGCACGGTCAGGGCGTCAGCCTTGACGGACGGGGCCGAGGCTCGAGGTGGCACGCACGGCCTTGGGTCACGGCCCCCGCCGTCGGACTCGTACTCCCCTGGTTTACCCTCGCCCCCGTGGACAGGATGCCTCAGCCCGGGGAGCGGCACCCCGGCTTCACCGCAGAGGCGATGCGGTGCTGGGCGCTCGTCTACGACGAAACGCTGCAGGCCGATCATTGCGACGAGCGACCAGCGTGGACCGGTCGATGGTTCAGCCCTGGGGGCGAACGTTGGTGGCGGGTCTGGTCCTGCCCCGATCACCTGGACGGATTGACGGGTCTCCAGCGTTTCGGACGAACGAGGAATCCAGCCCGATAGCGAGAGCGCACTAGGAGGGAGCGCAAGCGGCCCGAAGCCCGGCTTTAATCTGCGGCTTTGGCGCTGGTCACACAATCACCACGTGCCGTTTCCCGACGCGTCGCGCGTTGGTCACTCTTCAACAACACCTCTGTTCTACGGTGGCCTGGTTAGACGCGCCGCGGTCAGCGCCACGCTCTCGTTCTGCGGGATCGCAACGCCGGCCAGCGTCGCAGGCCAGTCACGGTCGGGTGTGGCCTTCGGACCGAGGAGAGTCAGAGCACCATGCACCCCGCTGTGAAGAGACGAGATCTCCGCGGTATCAACTGGGCCGAGGTCGCCGCGAGGGCAAGGGCCGACCTCGGCGATGAGCGAGTTGAACGTGCGAGTGCGCGCCTTCGCCTGGCGATGATGGCCGTCGCCGACGCGGCTCGTCCAGCTTCTGTGTGGGGCCAACGAAACCAAGAGCGAGACTCGAACACATACTCGAACCCGTAGGCGTCACACACAATTGGCCGTGGGCACACGCGGCGTTTGCGTTCCGGAAATCCAGACGCTTTAGGGTGCGGATGCACGATCCGGCCGGCGCCCATGTCCCCGATCCCCCCCTGGACTTTGGCGAGCGCCGGCCGGGTCGAGTTCGTCATAGGCACACCGAGAGCATGCGGTGCCAGTCGCAAGAATGCGGCTCACATCTCGCCATTTCGACCGACGCTCCGGCTGGCCCCATCCCGACCTGTCAGGATCGAAGGATGGCTGAGCGCCCCATTCGCAAGCTGGGCGATCCAGTTCTTCGTTCCGTGTGCAGGGAGGTGGAGTCGTTCGATCAAGGCCTGCTGACCCTGGTGGCCGACCTGGAGGAGACGGTGGCCAGCCCAGGTCGTGCGGGCTTGGCGGCGAACCAGATCGGAGTTGTCCGCCGCGTCTTCTCATGGAATGTCGACGGTGAAGTTGGACATCTCGTCAACCCGGTCATCGAGCTCGAGGAGGGTCAGCAGAACGACGGAGAGGAGGGGTGTCTCTCGATACCCGGACAGTTCTACCCTTGCCCGAGGGCTGAGTTCGTGCGAGTGCGAGGATTCAACAAGCACGGTGAGGCGGTCGTGGTCGAGGGATCCGGCTTGATGGCGCGCTGCATGCAGCACGAGCTGGATCACCTGAATGGCCGTCTGTTCATCGACCGCCTGTCTGGGTCAGTCCGCGAGCAGGCAATGCGCGACCTGCGGCAATCCTCGGCATCGGACGTGGGTCAGCCGTCGACACCCTTTTGGCGCTGAGTACGACGGTTCCCGCGTGCGGGGCTCTGGTCGACCAATTGTCTTTCCCTGGCACCGTGCAGAGCACCGCTTCGTATGCGAACGGACTGAACGGGACCAGTCCGGCGATCAATGCCACGGTGCTTTTCTGGATTCCGGATACCTGACCATCATCCTGCAGCGAAGAGTGAGAGAGCTCGCAAACCGCCCACCACCGGCAGAGGCGCCAAGGGTCAGTATGTGGGCCTGCCCGGAGCAGATCGAGGGGCTGACTGCTCTGAGGGAGTGCCGCTGACCCGACCCAGGGCCACGTCGCCCGCCCACGACTCGTGACTGACGTAGAACGGGTAACTGCGGCCCTGGGCTGTTAAGGATGAACCCCTCGCGGTCGATTGGCAAGACCCCTCCGACGCTTCCTCCCGCCTCCTTGCGCATCTGCCGGACTCCCTCGTGGCCAGACCCCCCAGATGCGCCGGGGTCGTTTCGCTGGGCGTTTGGGCTTTACCCTGGCTACGCTGGTTGCGTGCTGCAGAAGCTTGGGGCACAAGTCCCACCGCTCGAGCCTGGCAAGTACATGATCGGCATTTCGGCTCCCCTACTCGGGGGATGGACGATTGCCGCTCTCACGACTCGGACCGACCTGTTCATGGGTCCGTTCTTCTGGGTGTTCGCCTACCTGCTGGTCATAGGAACCGGCCTGGTTGTCTGGGGCGTCATGACAGCTCCTATCGGTCCTCATCCGCCGAGAAGCTTTCACATGGTTCTGCTCGAGGAGCTCGCCCTCGGTATCGCCTCGTTTCTGGCGTTTTCGGCGTTCATCTGATTCCGACGTCACGAGCTGCCCCTCGGCAGCGTCCTCACGCCGTCGTGGCGGGTCTGGCGGTCGGAGCGCCGGGTGGCCCAGCTCGGTGATGGCAGGGTCAACCGCGGTCCGCCCAAGTCGGCCGCCGGACAAGAGCCGGCTGCCGCATTTCAGAGGTTGATCCGTGCCTGGAATGGGGCTTCCTAGCGATCCACCACCTGAATCGGTAAGAATCGCACTTGGCACGCCGGGGTCTCCCGCCAATCCCCGAGGGTGCAGGCTCACCCCAACGAGTCCTCGCCCGAAGCGTGTTCAAAGCGAGACGGCCCCGGCCCGCTACATCAGGCCGGGGCCGCTTCGTTTTTTCGGCCATTTCCGGTTTCGGATTGAGGATCCGCAGGAATGCTGCCGGTATCAGGCACGGGCCGGCCTGCCTCGGTCGAGGCTTTGATCAGAATCAGGCGGTTCGGGGACGGCGTCGCCCGAGACGCCCATCTTCTCCCTGTCCGCCGCCCCGCTGGCGGTAGTGGTTCTCGGCGATCATCTGAGCGATCGCCACATCGTGGAAGCGCATGCCGATGCCCACCGGCACCGGTTCCGCCGAGCTGCTGCTGCAGGCAGGGCAATCAACCTCCCAGGTGTCGTCGTCGTAACGAAGGATCCTGGGACGGTGTGGGGTCCGCAACCGACTTCTCCTGCTCGCCAGCCCCGAGCCACCGGGCAACCTAACCTGTGAGCACCCTGTGACGCCAGTGGTGCCGTCTTCTCAGTGTCGGCCCCGGGAACGCGACATGACCGTGAGCCTGGCCAGTCGCCAGACGGACGGGCGACGGAAGATGGGCCGGCGAAATGCCCTCGACGGCGGCTACACGTAGCGGCCCTCGCGAGACGCCCGACCCCGATGAGCCTGAAGCCGACCAGTTCGCAAGAGCGGGTCGGATGGCACGAGACCCCGAGAAGGGTTCCACGACCCAAGGCTCGGGATCCGAGAACCGAATGACTATCAAGCACGTCTTCTGAAGGACGTCAGCTCAGTTCGTGTTCCGAACAAGTTGGAGCCTGCTGCCGCCGCCCTCCACCTGAGTAACCGGCCGGTTTGAACGGATGGCCTCGTACGGTGAGACGAACCAACCCAATTGCGGTTGCCGGAACGCACTCGTAAGGTGCTCGGGCCGGGAGAGAGTCGACCCGTACGCGCCAACGGACCTTCGGGGATGATGGCGCGTCACCGCAACCTCGCGCGGTGGAAGGGTCGGCTTGACGGTGCGCCTTAGCCTTACGCCATAGGGCTTCGGCGCGCCTCGAGGTCGGCGAGGTCAAAAATTGGACCTCGATCGATGCCCCTCACGCAGCGTTCACCGGGACGTGCGCTTGCCCCTCCGCGACAAGTGGTTGTCTCGGATGAGCTGAGCCTCGTACTCAGACTCAAGGGGCGTTCCGATCCCGATCGGTGTCTCCGTTTTTCCCGCACGAAGACACTGAGGGCATCTCACAATCCAGCGCCCATCACCGAGCTTCAAGACTTCGGGGTGGTGTTCCACGCCCGGCATGCCTCCCGCCAAGTCCCCAACCGACCTTCGGGAGGGTAGGCGCAGAATCGGCTGCACTGCCACAGCGGGTGACGCGGAGGTGACAGCGGAGTGAAATGTCCGCGGGATCCTGGGTCTCGTCGAGACACGGACGAACGAACGACCCGATCGAGTGGTTTCGATGTGGGTCGTGGATGACAGACTTAGGAGCGGCACACTGGGTCTCCGCTCGGACCCCTCGGATGAGCACCCGCATCGCTCATCGGTATGCCAAGAGCGAGACGACCCCGGCCCGCTGCATCAGGCCGGGGTCGTCTCGTCTCCCTCGGCTAATCCCTTCCCCAACTTGATCGATCCGCCTTGGTATCAGCCATCGGACCCCGGGCTCTCCTCTATGCCACTTCAGGGGAGACTGCTCTTGGTGTCGAGCTTTCTCTGGGGGTGAGGTGGCCGGCTCAACCCTGCGATCTTGGTCCCGTGGGGTTGGCCGCGGCTTAGGACGCCGCTCGTCGCTGCTGACCCATTCTCCAGCGCTCCCTCGTCGACCTACCGCCCGGGTATACATCCGCGGTCTGGCGTGGGCCACGGACCGCGTGAGTGCACGATGGTTTGCCGGCCAGCTGGCATTTATCAGGCCGCCGACGATCCTTCAGAACCCCGTCCGGCGCGGGCCTGAGGTCAGCGTGTGGCGCCACGAACACGGTGCCGTCGGAAGCGCACTGGTCTGCATGGCATCTACCCAGAGATAGGGATTGGGCGCCCCCACTGTTGTGGCATTGGCTCGAGCAACATTTGGTTCGAGAGGTCGGGCCGCTGGGCTGCACCCTTCCGTCGGGCCCGTGTCATTGACTGGAGCCTGTTCCACACACTTCAGGGTCACTCTAAGGCCGTGATTCAATAGAACTGTGCCAGTCGACTGGAGCAACGGGGAGAGCACAGGGCGACCAGTTCGGTGGGCTCCAGAGCCCATTGGACATCTGGTGGGTTCTCACCCTGAGTGGGTCTGACGGAACGTTGTCTCGCGCGGTGGCGGACACGCAGGGTGATGCACCATTCCCCGACACGGATCCTCAAGCGGTAACTGACTCCGATCGATTCAACTCCGCACCTCCGACTCGCCCAAGGGGGCTCGCGGTTCTGGGTGTTCTTGTTCCGTTGTTGCCTATCGCCGCATATTTCTGGTTCATTCACCAGTACTCCGTGAATGTCGTCTACGCGGATCAGTTCTCCGACGTCGCGCTCCTTGACCATTGGTACAGAGGAACACTGACCTTCAGCGACCTGTGGGCGTCGCACGGCGATCACAGGATCCTCGTCCCAAATCTGATTGTGATCGCACTTGGTCAGTTCACCCATCTGAATGTGACAAGCGAGGAATATCTCAGTGGCGCCCTGCTTGTCATGGCAACGGGCCTCTTCATAGCGACCCACAGGCGTCGCGCTCCGTCAACACCTCTGATCTACTACACCCCACTGACGCTGCTGTTGTTCTCCTTTGTCCAGTATCAAAATACGTTGTGGGGATTCCAGATGGCCTGGTACCTGATCACGTTGGCATTGGCACTGGCGCTCTTTCTCCTTGACCGGGCGGCGCTAACGGGCTGGATATTCGTTGGAGCCATAGCTGCCACTGTCGTCGGGAGCTTTTCATCGTTGCAGGGCCTTCTCATCTGGCCGGTCGGGCTCCTGGTTCTTTGCGCTCACCGCCGACCGAGTCGTTTCATCCTGATCTGGATCGTCTGTGCCGTCGCAACCGTGACGCTGTACTTCCATCGTCTGAACCCGACCGAATACTCGAATCAGACCTACGTATTCACCCACCCGATCGAGGCATTCAAATTCTTCTTCTTCTTGATCGGCTCGGTTCTCGGCGTTGAGCGTACCGATTCGCCCTGGCCGGTAATCCTCTTCGGAGCGATCATCATGGTCATCGCCAGCCTGCTGCTCGTGCGGTACCGGTGGCGGAGTGAACAGAGGAGCAGTCTCGTCGGTGTGGCCTTGATCTGCTACGGAATTCTCTTCGCCGCGACCGTCACTCAGGGTCGGGCGTGGTTCGCTCTGTGGGCTCCGTCGCGCTATTCAACCTGCGGTCTTTTGATTCTGGCCGGGTGCTATCTGGTCGCGCTGGAGCGTCCCCCGGCCCGGAAACGTCTCGCCCTTCGAGCAAGAGCAACGGGAGAGCGGCGCAGCGTCAACGCCAACGCCGGCATCTGGGTTTGCCTGGCAGTGGTGATTTGCGCCCAAGTGATCTTTGGTACGGGCCACGGTCTCGCTTCCGCGAAATCGTGGTCCCAGGGCCAGAAAGAGGTCGCAGACATCGTCGTGAACGCTGACGAGGCCACAGATCCATTGCTACAGAGCGAAGTCCTCCGCGGGAGCCCTCTCGTTACTCGCCAGCTCGTGCAAGCGATGAGGGTGCATCGGATGAGCCTTTTTGCTACGGGAGCGGTTGACTACTACTCACAGATTGGGCTCCTGCCTCGACTGACAGACCTCCAGGTCCGAGTTGTCTACCCTCCCCGCGGTGCAGTGCTGAAAGGCACCAGCTTGCTCGGTGCACGTGCGTCGGACTTGAACGGCGTCGTGAGGGTTGAATTTCGACTTAATGGTGACGGAGTCCATGATGCGGACATCGGCAGCGCCAAGCTCAGCCCGTACGGGTGGCTCACCTACTTCAACACCACGAGATACCCCGACGGCAGCTACGACCTCCGGAGCGTCGCGTACGGTCATGGCGGCAAGACGAGCTACAGCCCCGCAATCAGAGTCAGCATAGGAAATCGCTCCTGAGCGGGCTTCCGTGCTCGAACAAGCACCCTCTATGCGTGCTTTCACCTTGGGCTCACGTACGAACCCCAGCAGACTTGCCTAAGAGTTGAAGCGCAGCCCGATCCATTTGACTGAGGATCCTGACAACGCTCAATACCTCAGGTAAGTAGGCCTGTTTGATTTCCGATATCCCCGCCCTTTGACCACGATCCAGTGCAGAACCAAGAAGCGCCCTCCCGAACGGGAGGGCGCTTCTTGGTTACGTCGGTGTCGGCCTCGTGACCTAGCGGCCTGCCATGTGGGGCAGATGACGGGCGGCGAGGGCCGCAGCCGGGCCGTGGGCCTGACGGATCGCCGAGATGTCGACCGAGGCCTGGAGGGTCGGGGCACCGTCGACGGCCATGTCGACCACGTGACCGAGGCCCGTGCCGACACCGCTCCCCAGGAACGGAGCGTCCCCGTAGTTGAACAACCCACCGTCGGCCGCGCTGAACCAGTAGCCGCCGCCCGTCGGCGACGCCGCCATCGCCACGATCGGTTGGTTCAGATGGATTGCACCGGTCGATCCGAAGAACGGCGCGTCGCCGAAGGCGAAGATGCCTCCGTCGGAAGCGACGAGCCAATAGCCGCCGCCGTCCGGGGTGGGCGCCATGCCCACGATCGGCTTGTTTAGGGCGATGCTGCCCGTCGAGCCGTAGAAAGCGGCGTCACCGTAGGAAAAGATCCCGCCGTCGCTCGCCACCAGCCAATAGCCCCCGCCGTCGGGTGCGACGCCATGCCCACGATCGGCTGGTTTAGGGCGATGCTGCCCGTCGAGCCGTAGAAGGCGGCGTCACCGTAGGAAAAGATCCCGCCGTCGCTCGCCACCAGCCAGTAGCCGCCTACGTCTGGGGTGCCTTCCATGCCCACGATGGGCTGTTCAGGTGGATGACCGGTGGAGCCGTAGAAGTTGGCGTCGCCGTAGCGAAGATCCCCCCGCACTTGCCACCAGCCAGTAGCCGCCGTTGTCACCTGTCGCGGCCATACCGACGATGGGTTTGTTCAGATGCGCACCGCCGATGTCGCCAAAGAAGCCCGCGTCACCGGCGTGGAGCACGTTGCCGGCAGAGTCCACCTCGTAGTAGCCCGTCGTCCCGGTACCGGAGAGGTTCACCGACAGACCGGTACCGATCGACCCGATCGATCGTCATGGTGGCCGAGCGGTCACCGAGGGCGCCTGGGAGGAAGTCGACGTCGAGCGTGCAATACGGCGACGGGGGCGGCTCGTCGAAGAAGGGCGGGAGGGGTGATGATGTTCGAGCCGTCCTCGTTACAGGTACCAGGGGTCACGACATAGTCGTCGGCACCGGGGCCGCTGAAGGAGAGGTCTTTGGCGAGGTCGATCGTGTTGGAGAGCCGGCCCGGAGCCGACTGGATGGTGACGGTGCCCAGGCTGGTTACGTCACCCGGAGTGGGGCCGACGACAGTCCCCAAGGTGACCCCTCCGAAGTTGACGTTGCTCGCCATCAACGAGAGCGTCGGCACTCCGGTTCCAGTGAGGTCGATCGACGCAGTCGAGCCGTCCGACCCGGTGATCATCAGCGTGGCCGAGCGTGGGCCGAGGGCGCCTGGGGAGAAGGTGATGGTGAGGTTGCAGGAGGTGTTCGAGGGCAAGATCACCTGGGTGCCCGTGCCTTGACAAGGATTGGGGTCGCTGCTGCGCAGCGGCGTGAGAACCCAGTCGTTGGGGTCCGCACCGGTGTAGGCCACTCCGGTCGAGAGGTCGACGGTGACGGTGGTGGAGTCGGTGTCGCCGAGGACGATTCCACCGGTTCCGCTGAATGGTGGAGTCACGCCCATGTCGTCGCCGATGCCGACTTCGCCGTAGTCGACGGTGCCGCCGCCGGTCGAACTCGACAGCGTGAGGCCGGGCGTGGCCTCGCCCGCCTGCGCCCTGCCGCCCACTCCCCCGAGTGCGACCAGCGAGAGCGCCCCCAAACAGATAGTCGTCAGGAGGAGCGCCGCCTTCCTCAGGCCACATTGCGTCGCCATCGCTTGCGTTCCAACGCCTGTGACTCTCTTGAGTGACATGAGATTCCTCCCGGCTTCGTTCAGCGGGGACCGTCCCCGCCCTCCCCTGCCCCCCGATCCCGATGCAACCTGAGTTTAGACTGAGGGGTAGACTCCGTCAATGAACTAAGTCAACCATTGGCCCCAACGGCCGCGTGAGCTCACAAGTCAACGCCTTTCCGCATTAACGTCGCATGACGTGAATGCGTGGCGTCGGCCGACGGGGGTCTCTGAGATTGCCGAGTTGTTGAACGTGTCAAAGCAGCGGGCGTCGGTCCTCTGCAATCGGAAGGGCTTCCCGGATCCGGTCGAAGCCGTTATCCCCGTAGACGACGACACCCGCAGAGCACTCGTAGAGCTGTACGCGAAACGAACCAGCAAGCATTCCTTCACGGCCGAAGGAACCTTTGAATTGTTCTCTGACCGAGCCTTCGTTCTGCCTGAGGCCCCGCGACTCTGGCGGCAGTCAGCCGTCGAGGAGTGGGCAACGGAGAATGGGCGCCAGGTGTCGAGGAGCTCAAGGCCTGACGAACGTCACACGGCAGATGAAGCGGAGGTCGCCAGGCTCCGACGTAAGCGGGCCGGCACTCTCCGAGGTAATGCGACGAAGTCAGAGCAGTTCGTAGAAAGGATCAGACGAGCCGGCGGTGAAGAACGGACTCGCTGGCGTTAAGTGGGCCGAGCACCGGGGGGCTGTCACACCCGCTTGATCAGGACTCTTTCGGCCCGCAGGCGCCTGCGGGTGTCAGCGCCGGGCGCGCCCGTAGGCTCTCCTTGAGTGTCGGACTACGAGTGGCTGGTGGAGCTGGCGGCAAAAGGCTTGGCCGAGCGCGACAACCACCCGATGCCCAAGTCCGTCACGACACCGGCAGCGTTTTATGAAGTGATGGCCCGCGCCGCCTTTGACGCCGCGGACATCCCGGCCCTCCTAGAGCGAACGACACAAGCAGAGCGAAAAATCGAAATGGCCCAGGAAGCGGAAGGGCAGGCCGACGCCAACACCGAACACGCCCGCCACCGGCGCAGCCCTGATACACCCCAGGCGTAGCCTGCTGGCGGTGTGTGTGAACGGCCCCTGGCTTCGGTCGGGGGCCGTTGCACGTCCGAAGACTCCACCCGATCGGGTGGCTTAAGGCCGGCAGTAAACGGGCATAGCTGGATTGCACCTCACACGTCCCGCAACAGTTCGTGGGGGGCGCGTGAGCGGCCCCCCGATCCCGAGGGGGCTGGCTCCGCGGCGGGCGAATCTAACGAAGCCCGTTTCCAGGGGCGTCGCGGCCACCATCCACCTCCGGTGGCCGCTTCGCGGGAATGGATCGCTCGCCTCCGGTATCAGCGGCCCGACTCTTATCTCGTCTAAAGGCCACCGCTGGCGGGACCCCTGGCGATCCGTGGGGGTGCGGTGGCCAGCCCGACCCTTTCTGTCGCCTTCAGAGGGGGTTGGGCCGCGAGCAGAGCTCGTCTACCGTCGCCGCTGTGACCGCAATGCCCGACCCGGCGACTCGTGCCCTGGCTTCATCGTCGACGTGGGCCGGTGCTGGCGCATGGTGTACGACCGGAACCTGCAGAGCGACCACTGCTACGAGGCGCCGTCGTGGACCGGGCGGTGGTTCTCGCCCAAGGGTGACCGCTGGTGGCGGGTGTGGACTGTGAGGCGCCCACGGACGGGCTGACTGGGCTGCGGGAGTTCGGCAGACCGAGGGCTCACCCGATTGGGTGAAATCCGCGGTTCCCCTCCCGATTGAGCTTGAATCGGGCCGCGGCTTGGAGTATTAATTCCCTGCCTCCAGCAGATTCACGCGCTGGATGGCGCTTTCCTTCAGTCGGAAACTTCAGGAGGTAGGTGTCATGGCAATTGATGAAGCTGCGCTCGTCGGACCAGCGGATTTCACCGCCGAAGTGCGGGATGAAATGGGCACCACAGTCGTGACCCTTGCGGGAGAGATCGACATATCCGGAGCAGGAGCTTTGCGGGAGATCTTCGTGCTTCCCGAAGTCCTCACAGCGCCAGCGGTGCGGGTCGATCTCAGTGGAATCGAGTTCCTGGGCTCCCCAGCCATCGGAGTCATCGTGTCTGCCTGTAAGCGGATCAGGGAATTAGGGGGAACGTTTTCCGCGGTCTGCGGGAAGAACCAATCGTGGAGGATCCTTGAGATATGCGGCCTCCTCGAATATCTGGACGTCAAAGAAGGCGACTCGCAATAGGGACGCGCGTCGACTCACGGCGCACACTTTTGGTATAGGCAGGCTGACTTCTCAGTCAAGGTCACGCGAGATAACGATGATTTGGTCACCGTGTCGCTCGGGGAGTTTGGCCGGCGGCGGCCGGCGGGCCGGCGGGGCCGCCATCTTCTGGCGACTGTCCCAGTCGATTGCCGCCGCATCGCTTCGACTTGTCACACCCGAGGCGTAGCTTGTCTGGCGGTGAGTGTGACCGGCCCCCTCGCTTCGGCTGGGGCCGTTGCCGGTCCGAAGGCTCGACCCGATCGGGTGCTTAAGGCCGGCGGCAACCGGGCATAGCCGTATTGCACCTCGCTCGTCCTGCAACAGTTCGTCCGGGGTGCGCGTTGAGCGGGCTCCTTTGCCGGCGAGGAGCCTTGCTCCACGTGAACGGTGACCGACAACACCGTTCAGAATACGAAGCGGCCACTACTCCATCCCTCCAAGTGGCTGCTTCGCGTCCGGTCGGCTACTTAGCCACTACACCAATACTTGGGTTCAGGATCAAAGCAATTGGCCTGTCGTACCTATGAGCAAGTGTCGTGGCATCTGGCAGTACCTGCAATGGGAACGGCTTATCCCGTCTGCGGTCGTCGATTCACCATGCTGCGGCCGTCGTGGAACCCCTGAGCCCAGTCCAGGAAGGACCGGCCCCGACTGCTTCGTGAGGCAGGGCTGCGAACGACCCCTCGCTTCGGTTGGGGGTCGTTTCGCGTATTTCTACGCTGCTCTACTGGCGGCGTTGCCGTATCGCAGGACTGCCTGCGCCCAGGTGAACGTGCACTCCGAGCACCGACACTGCCATTGAGGGGCTCGGCAATGGGCTCGGCCTCTCGAAGTGCGGAGCATCTCAGCATTTCCGCAGCAAGGGCACACGTCCAACTCGGGGCTTCCAATCCGGGGCGCGGCGTTCATTCGGATTGGACACCTCGGGGCGCGAAACAGCCCCCTATCGGGGGGCTGTTTCTACGGTTGCATCTACCGCCCGTATTGCTGCAATGCACTACCACCGATAGAAACGATGACTCCCGGCTCCCTCGCCTCGGCCAATGGCGAACCCGACGAGCCACAAAACAAGCAAGACGGCCGCGGCGATCCAGAGAATATGGACTGCGAAACCTGCTCCGAAGAGAATCAGAACGAGCAGCAATGCGAGAATCAAAAGCATGGAACAACCTCCCTATTGTTTAAATGAGCCCCGAAATTTCCCAGGTCTAGTACGTCGAATCGACTCGACGGACAACATTCCCCTGGCCGTCGTCGACAACGGTCCGCCGCCGACGCGTGTTCGCCGCCACCATGACGATGATTGAGACCACGGCGCCGACGACACCGACAATCATCAGTATCCAGCCGACTTTGTTCACGTTGAATCCATGCTGATAAGGCTCAGTAACTGCCCAATCGAGAACCGCTCCAACCGCAAACACAATGATGCTGACAACGAGTCCTCCCGCTCCAATCATGGAAGCCCCTTTCTTCGTTGCAATCGGCGTACCCGTCGGACTTGGAGTCAAAACCGTTTAGATTCATTTGTAGGATTGACGTGGGATTTCGCTCGTCAAGGAGGAGGGGTGGCGAGGACGATGCGTCGCCCCTGGTGCCGTTCGGCGCTAGGGCGTCTCGCTTGTCTCCGCAAAGCCATTTCGGGCTCCCCGGACGAGGGCGGAAAGGGGAAGATCCCCCGTCCGGGGCAGTGTTTCAGGCCGCTGTGGCGTCAACCCTGGACCGCCAGGCGACCGGGGAGAGACAGGCGTTACCTCGACTCGACCGAGATCATCTTGAACGGAACTGAGGCGGCCAAATAGCACTGCGTTACCAGCACGCCACGCTCGAGCGAGACCAGGCGATTGCAGACCGGCTGGGCAGCTTGCTCCGCCAGGACAACCCACCTACCGAGGCGAACGAGGTTGCCGGGCTCGGCTAGTCATGTCGTGTGCGTGGCGATGACGTGGTTGAGCCATCGACCATGAGGTACAGTGCGAGCCCGATCTAGGTCCTCGAAATGGCCGTGGGCTGCGTCATTGCGTTGATCTGCCCAAGCGGTGATGTTTTTCACCTCGCCCCGAGTCAGAAGCTCCGACTTCCGTAACGCCTCGGCATAGGACGAAAGCCCGGCTTCCCGACCAGCGGCTCACCGGTTTCCTCGAACATCGACCGCGAAAATTCCTCTAGTGCGGCACCGGCGAGAACGATCGGGGCCGCTAGGTGGACCTCTGGATCTTTGAGGAGTATCTGAACTTGCTCCAACAGATCCGTTGCCGCTTCAATCCGGAATCGAACCTCGAAGGTTTTAGATGTCGCGGCGACACTCTCTTCGTAGGTCGCCCATTCCTTGAGTTGATGTGCGACGGCCCTCATCGCCGGCTGTACGTTCAAACCCGACACTGCGCGCTTGGCATTGTCCTCGAATACGCTCCCCCCGGCGTGGTCGGCGAAGAACTGCCGCGCCATAGAAGTTTCCTGTAGGTTGCTATTCGACGACGGAGCAGTTGTAGCGAGTCGATGCGCTTCGGTTCGAGCCCACTCGATCAGATCCTTATCAGCCATCCGCCATCCCCTGCGGATTCGCTATCGCGTGTAGACCCCGCGTTGCCTCGAACCCGACATTTCGGGGACCGCGCCAGTACGTCAGAAGTAGCGCCTGACCTGCAGTGTCGGAGGGTCTAATCGAGCAAAACCCGATTGGCGCCTCCAGCCCTTGGACCTGGGAAAGTAGGCGGCCGAAGGCCGCCTAGGTGCGATTCCTGTAACACAGCACCCTCAAACAGCATCGGAGTTCCAGGGAGATTCCTTAGGCGACCGCTTCCATGGAATACCGAGCGTGCCCTGCATGCCCGAGCCTTGTGCTCCCTCGTTCTGGGGTGACGTCCGGATCTGCCCGTCTCTCACTGCCAGGGCATGACGGTTTTAGTGGGCCTGGCTCACGACCGCGTATCGGTCTTAGCACCACAGTGACAGGGCACGTCGCATGGGTCACGCAGTGGGTGCTCACCGATCCAAGAAGTAGGCCGGCGAAGGCACCGAGACCTCGGCTGCCCATGACAAGAAGCGATGCTCCCTTGGCTGCATTCAGGAGAACAGGAACCGGGTGACCCTGGACAGCGGAGAGCTTGACGCGGAGGTCTGGATCGTCGCGGATAACCTCGGCCACCGCCGCCTGCAGGATGGCTTGGGCGCCAAGCCGTAGGTCGTGGGGTGAAGAGGTGTCGAAGCCGTAGTCGGGTGGGACTCCCACGAAATGACCGCCTCCAGTGGAGCATCGGTAAGCGTGGACTGGCGGGCCGCCCAACTAAGGGCCCGGCGCGACGACTCGGAGCCGTCCACACCCACGACGATCTTCTCGTCCACGTTTCCTCCGTTGTGTCCGAAACACTCACGATGGCCGGCGCCGATCACCCCGATGTATTCATCCGTCGCTGCCTGACCTGGTGGCCCAGGTAGAGACCCGCAAGGACCAGTAGCAGTACGACCACCCGGGAGAGCGCCTTCCTGCCACTCCGACTCGTCTCCATGAGCCATTGTGCCCCATCGCTCGCTCCCGTCGACTGCCATCGAGCCGCTCGGCCTTGGGTCCTCTGGTCCTCTGGGCCTCGGGTCGTCAAACTCCTCAACGGGACCTTGGGCCCGCACCGATTAAGAGGAGGTGTGGGTCGGCTCTCCCTCCGAACTCCACTCAAGGCGAGTTTATTTCGCGCCGATACGAGGCTCGGGTGCTCATGTCGCTTCGACGACGCCTCCGGTCCGGCCGGCGGAGGAATAAAGGAGGCCCATGTGGACAAATCGCGTACCGGGAAGAGCCCCAAGGGGTGTGGTCCTGGTCGCAAGTGGGATGGTTCTGCTCGTCTTGGCCGGAGCTGGTCTCAAAGTGCCGCCACCAGCGGGAGCAGCCACGGCCACTCCCACCGCTTATGTCGCCAACAACCTCTCGGGCACGGTGAGTGCGATCGACACTGCCACCAACACCGTCGTCGACACCATCACGGTGGGGGCCCGCCCGACCGAAGTTGCCATCACCCCGGATGGCACGACTGCGTATGTGGCGAACTTCATGTCGGGGACAGTGAGCGTTATCGACACTGCGACCAACACCGTCGTCGACACCATTGCGGTGGGGACCCAACCCCAAGGCATCGCTGTCACGCCTGATGGCTCGACCGCCTACGTCGCCAACTCGGGCGACGACACGGTCAGCGCCATCGCCACTGCCACCGACTCCGTCGTCGCCACCATCGGCGTCGGTAACAGCCCCTTTGGCATCGCCATCACACCGAACGGGGCGACCGCGTACGTGACCAACAACAATGGCCTCACGGTGAGCGTGATCGACACCGAGACCAACATTGTCGTTGACACGATCACCGTCGGCACGCTGCCCTTCGGCATCGCCATCACGCCCAACGGCGCAAAGGCCTACGTCACCAACTTCGGCTCCAATACGGTGAGCGTGATCGACACCGCTACTAACACCGTCGTGGCCACGCTCGCCGCGGGGACAAACCCCGAGAGCATCGCCGTCACCCCTGACGGCTCGACTGCCTATGTGGCCGACAACGGCTCTAGCACCATGATCCCGATCGACACTGCTACCGACGTTGTCGGAGCACCGATCGGGGTGGGACCGGGTCCCACCGACATCTTCATCACCCCCGACGCCGGGACCGCGTATGTGGGCAGCGCCAGTGCCGACAGCGTGACGCCGGTCGATCTCACGACCAAGACCGCTGGCACCGCTATTTTGGTTGGGAATTCTCCGCTCGGCATCTCCATCACACCCGACCAGGCGCCATCCGCAGACTTCGCGGTCGAGCCAGCACCCTCCGGTTCGCCGACCGCATTCGATGCCTCGAGCCTCGAGTGCGCATTTCGGCACCATCGCCAGCTACGCCTGGAGCTTCGGTGACGGCACCACGGCCGTGACCACCACGGCGAACCTCACCCATACCTACGCCGTCCCGGGCTCCTACGCCGTCACCTTGAGGGTGACCGACTCGGCCGGCACCTCGACGACGCAGGCCTTTACGGGGCAGACCATGAGCCGAAACGGGGGAACTCCGGCAGCCACCATTCGTACGGTGACCATCCCCGAAGCCACCTCCCATGGCTACCACGAGGTGGCCGCTGACGGCGGTGTCTTCGCCTTCAATGCCGGGTTCTTCGGCTCGCAGGCCACCACGCGCCTCAACGCTCCGGTAGTGGGAATGGCGGCGACGCCAGACGGGCAGGGGTACTGGCTGGTGGCATCCGACGGCGGAGTCTTCGCCCATGGGGACGCCGGCTTCTTCGGCGCCCAAGCCAGCGCGCGCCTCAACGCTCCGGTAGTGGGCATGGCGGCCACACCAGACGACCAGGGCTATTGGCTGGTGGCATCCGACGGCGGGGTCTTCGCCCATGGGGACGCCGGCTTCTTCGGCTCGTTGCTCGGACAACCCGCACACGCCGGGGTCGTGGGGTTGGCGGCGACCCCCGACGGCAACGGCTACTGGCTCGTGGCCGCCGACGGCGCGGTATTTGCCAAAGGAGACGCCGCCTTCTTTGGCTCGCAAGCCGGCTCTCACCTCAACGCGCCGGCGGTAGGGATGGCAGCGACGCCCGATGGGCAAGGGTATTGGCTGGTGGCGTCCGACGGCGGGGTGTTCGCCTACGGCGATGCCGCCTTCTTCGGCTCACAGGCGACGACACGCCTGAACGCCCCGGTGGTGGGCATGGCAGCCGCGCCCGACGGGATGGGCTACTGGCTGGTGTCCACAGACGGCGCTGTATTTGCCCATGGAGGCGCCGCGTTCTTCGGCTCACAGGCCACCATGCACATCAATGCCCCGGTGGTGGGGGCGTCCTCCTGATCCGGAGCAATCCCGTCGGCCGCAGGTCAACATCTGTGAAATCCGCGAGAAGCTGCAGTTAAGGGGAGTCTGATACCGGTACGGGGTCCGCTTTAGGCAACAGGACGGTCGCTCCGAGTCCGATAAGTCCGAATACACCGAGGGCGATCATGGCGATGCCGTAGGAGCGCTTGGGGTCAGCCAGCCCTGCGACCAAGATGGTGCCGGCCACCGCAGTGCCCAACGAAGAACCGAGGTTCGACGCACTCCGAGAGAGCCCTGAGATCTCGCCCTGGAGACGCTCGGGGAACGATGACTGCACGACGTTGACCGATGGGGTGAGCATGACCCCGAGGCCGGTCCCGATCAAGAACAAGCCGGGCGCGAAGTACCAGGCACCCGGGTGCCCTTTGACCAAGACCAACAGCACCATGATTCCGATCAGCGTGACGATGAAGCCTGCGCCGATGAGGGCTCGCTGTCGGAACCGCTTGGCCAGAGGCCGGGCAGCCAGCGAGGTCAATAGGATCCCGACTGTGGCCGCGGTGAAGATAACCCCGGTCTGAATGGCGTCGTAGTGACGGACGACCTGGAGGTAAGCGGCAACGGTGAAGGACGTCCCGAGGAGGACCGACCACTGCATGTTCTGGGTCACCAGAGCCAGGTTGGACGTGCGGTTGCGGAACAACGAGGTCGAGAGGAGGGCCTCACTGCCCTGGCGTTCGCGCCGGCGAATCCATACGAAGAAGCCGACGAGCACGAGCGCTCCCAGCACGATGAGACCGGCCATAAGTACCAGGCTCTGGTCCGCCGCCATGATCCCGCCGACGAGGATCACCAGCCCGGCAGCTGAGAGGACTGCGCCCACCATGTCGAACGGCCGTGTCGGGTCGGGCGCCACCGGGTCGATGACGTGCCGAGCCATGAACAAGATGACAACGATGACGAGGGCCTGGAAGATGAAGGCAGCCCGCCAGGTGATGGTCGTGGTGATCACGCCGCCGATGAGCGGCCCCATAGCGGCTCCGATCCCACCCATGGCGCTGATCACTCCAAAGGCCCAGGCGCGTGACTTCAGATCGGTGAACAACAGAGTGGTGAGGATGTAGACGGGCGGGATCAACAACGCCGTGCCCACGCCCTCGAAGATCGAGTTGCCCAGGATCAAGATACCGATCCCCGGGGAGAGTGCGCTCAGCACTGCGCCAATCCCGTAGATGGTCAAGCCAAGCCTGAAGCACCTCTTTCGGCCCAGCCGATCGGTCAGCTTCCCGCACGGGATCATCAAGGCGGCCATCACTAGCAAGAAGAGCGTGATGCAGACCTGGACCCCTTGGACCGTCGTGTGCAGGTCGGTGCTGATGTCGGTGATCATGACGTTCATGTTCGAACCGGCAAAGCTGCAGATGAACTGGGCCAAGGCGAGGGGGACGAGCATTGCCCGCAGGGAAGGGGTGGGGGCCTTCGATCTCACCGTGTCAGCCATGGCGCTCAAGACCCCTCACGGTTGCTATGCCGTTCCGGAAAGTCGACCCCACCTCACTGCTCCCCGCCGCCTCTGGTCCTTTCGGAGCCACGCCCAGGGCCGGCGCGTGCTCGTACCCGAAGACAACGTCGAGACCACACGGAGGCGTGAGTCGCACTGCGCACTCGCGCTGGACCTGACCCATCTGGCGAAAGCGCATTGCAGCCGGGCTGAGCTCAGAACCGCATCGGCACCAGGTGCCGATGTACGTCGGGGTCACGGTATCCGTCCTTCTTCTGGCGGTCCGGCAGAACGACGTGCGCCGCCTTCTCGTTCTTGTAGGGCACCAGGTTGAGAATGTGGCTGATGACGTTGAGGCGAGCCCGGGGCTTATCGTTCGAGTCCGCTACGTACCAAGGCGCCGGGTCGGTGTCGGTGCCGCCGAGCGCGATGTAGGTCAATGACCAGCGCGGTCGGGATTTGAATGTAACGATTGCTCGCGGGGTGTCCCCGTTCGCCGGCTCGAGGCGACGACCAATGGACTCAATCTGCCAACTCACTACTCCGCTGCAAAGACTCAGCCGGTTATCACGTTGTGAACAGTGGCGACCATCGGCTCTTTCAGTCCGACGCCCAACTTGGTGAGGATCGGCATCAGCGTCGGCCCGAATGCATCGAAGTCCGCCTGAGACTCCCAGATGTCGAAGACCTGGATTGCACCGTCCGATTCGAGCGCGAAGTGGTAAGTACGCCCCTTAGGCTTGCCCGCACCGGCGGCCTCCAGTTGCTTGATCGCACTGCTGTACTTCTCCGGTGTGAAGCCTTCGTGTGCGAAATAGATTCCAAGTGCCATTGGGCACCACCTCCCTGTGTTGGGCTTGGCCGATCCGCACTGGATCATGCCAAGCGGGACCATACCCCTAGGTTG
This sequence comes from uncultured Acidimicrobiaceae bacterium, assembly GCA_963762175.1. Classification (GTDB taxonomy): domain Bacteria; phylum Actinomycetota; class Acidimicrobiia; order Acidimicrobiales; family RAAP-2; genus Bog-473. The sequence goes on along the minus strand of CAVXJW010000005.1, from coordinate 565,458 downwards.
GGTCTGAATGTCGAGGTGTTCATTGACCTCCAAGGAAGACTTTTCGCAGTTCAGATGTGAACTAGCCACCGGTCGGTGGGGAGGCGCCCAGTCCTGAGTGGACCGACGCCTAGAGCTGCCATCCACGCTTAGAGTCATAGTTGCTAGCCCCGGACGAATCCTCTTTGAGTCAAGTCCCCCTCTTTTCAGTACCTGCGGGCGCGAAGAGTCACCCCGTCGTTGAAGGAGATGACGGCGTAGGATTTCTCTGGGTTCGGGAGTGACTTCGCCGAAGAGCCGGTCGCGCAGGGTGAAGAGCCGGTCATGCTGGCATGGAGTCGTCCCTGGTGTCCTCCCGGACCCCCTATCGAGCGTCGAGGACCAGCTGTCGATACACGGCGTTGCTCACCTGGCGCTTCAAGGATCTGACCGCCTCCTTCTTCGTCTTGCCCTCGGCGACCTTGCGCTCGAAGGAAGCCCGACCATCCGAACCGCTCTGGCGGATCTGGCAGATGGCCGCCATGTGGACGGCATGGTTGAGCCGTCTGTTGCCGCGTTGTGACAGTCGATGCACCACTCGGCCACCCGAGGACAGTTCGATCGGAGCGGTCCCATTGTAAGAGGCGAAGGCGTCTCGGTTGGCGAAGCGGCGGACGTCGCCCGTGTATCCGATGAGCTGCGCTGCGATGATCGGACCCACCCCATAGAGGTCGGTGACCGACGTGCTTCGGATCCGACGGCACATCGCCCCGACCGCAGCGACCCGCGAGGGCCTTTAGCCGTCACCTGACTGCCCTCGTTCGCCGGCTTGGAGCGTGCCGCCTCATCGGTACACATGGTCAATCTGGCCGAGAGCGGATAGGGTTGATGGAATCGGTCTTGTGCAAGGAGGTGACCTGATGTCTCCTGTCACGATCCGCTACATCGTTGAAGATGTGGACGCTGCGGTCCACTTCTACTGCGACATGCTTGACTTCCAAGTGGACATGCACCCGGGACCGGGCTTTGCCATGCTCTCGAAGGACGAGCTCCGATTGGCCCTGAATGCAGTCGGAGGCCCGGGCGGAGCGGCCCAGCCGATGCCCGACGGGAGGGTCCCTCAACCTGGTGGCTGGAATCGAATTCAGCTCGAAGTGCAGGACATCGGGGAAGCCGTCGAGAGCCTACGGAAAACGGGTGCATCGTTTCGCAACGACATCGTGGAAGGTATGGGCGGCAAGCAGATTCTTGTGGATGATCCGTCCGGCAACTGCATCGAGTTGTTCGAGCCATACCGCTAGAGACAACGTGCCCCCGAACGCCGGGACTGGGTGCTACCGGGCGGCACGTCGGGGGAGTGCATCATCCACCGACCGTTTCTGAGACATAAGGTCAGTCGGATTGGGATCGGGAAAGGACGCGAGATGGCCAAAGACGGTCGGCTGGTGGCGGTCATCTTGGAGGTCTCTGACCTGGACCGTTCGGAGGCGCTCTATCGAGATGGATTCGGCCTAGACCTCCATCCCGGCGACAATCAGGTTGAGGACCGCTGGATTGGCGGACGGCACGCAGAAATCTCCTGGATGGAGGGTGCCTACCTTCACTTTGCCCTCTATCCGGCAAAGGGAAAGCCGACCACTGGTGCACAGATCGCAATGTCTGTCGTCGACATCGATAATGCTCATGCGGCAGCGGTGCGTGCAGGCGCTCACGTCCTTCACGAACCACGCACGGAACCTTGGGGTCGTAGCGGACGATATGAAGACTTCGACGGCAACGTGATTGAGTTGACTCAACACACGTCGTCGTCGGCCAACGGATAGCCGTCTCCGTACGCCCGGGCACGAGCCGCGGTCTAGGCATGTCAGTCGGACATCCGGGTCATTGCAGCGAACTCTGACCAGGCGCGCTGGATCATCGCTTCTTGGGGTAGGGCTTCCAGCGCGGAGATGGCGGGGCCAGCGATCCGCTTGTAGTCGTGATCGTCAAGGCGTCGTAGCGCGGACCAGGCCCGGTTGCGGATGGAGTCGAGCTCGTAACCGGGGTGGCTCGGCCAGGCCCGCTCGACTCGGATGACCTCTCCCACAAAGCCGTGGGCCTCCGCTCGCTCAACGATCTCCGCGCCCCGAAGGCCACGGGGAAGGACTCCTGTGCCGTGGGTGTGCAGGCGGTCGGTCAGCTCCCCCAGGATTCGCCCGATTGGGTTGTCACGATCGTGGACCTGCATGTCACTCACAATCAGCCTCCCGCCAGTCTGGATCACCCGCGCCGCCTCCCTCAGAAGCGCGTCGGGATCGGCCACGTCGTGGATCACCCACACGGCAACCGCGTAACGAACTCCAGCCGTGCGCACCGGCAATCGTTGGGCGTCGCCGCGGACCACAGACGAACCAAGGCGGGCCGCCGCCCTGGCCAGCATCGGCGCTGAAAGGTCGACCCCGATCACCGTCCTTCCCCTGTTGCGCAATCCGAGAGACACCACACCTGTGCCAACTCCGATCTCAAGAAGGGTGCCGGGTTCTCGGGGCAGCAGACGGTCGATGTCCGCCGCGTATTCGTCGCCCCGGGCCTCGCCGCCCCGAGTCTCGTCGTAGATCGGCGCAATCTCGTCGAAACGGCTGGCGTGGGTCACAATCGTCAGTCTTGCGCCCGGCGACGCCCGACGACACCCGCAAAGCCCACCGCAAAGTCATCCCTTATCACTCAGGGTGTCCCCGTTCGCCGGACCGGTGGGTGGTTTCGAGAGCACCACGGGCAAGGATGTGAAAACCTGGCACTGGGCGAAACAGCCGGCCGGAAATGCTCGCCGACCGGAGGAGAGGAGGCCACCATGATTGGCGTCAGCGTTGTATTCGACTACGACGGCGACTTCGATCGCTCCCGCGTGATCGAAGTCGCCAAGAATGCGCGCAAGATGTTTGAGGGCCTGCCGGGTCTTCGCCTCAAGGTGTTCACACTGGATGAGAAACAGCAGCGGGCGATGAACTTCTACGTATGGGACTCGCAGGAGAAGGCCGAGGCATTCTTCTCCGATGAGCTTCGAGAGAGGGTGGCCGGGCTGTATGGAGCATCACCCACTGTGAGCTTCTTGGAGATTGCTGAACTCGTTGATAACTCGTAATCCACGAGGAGTGCGTCAAGCAAGGGTAGGGAGTGCCCCCGTCTGCCGGGACGGGGGGCAGCCCGGCGCCATGGGGGCAGTCGTGAGACAGATTCCCCGGAGCGGACAACTGGTGGTAACCAAGAGGCCGTGAAGGCCGTCTGGTACGACCGCCAGGGTCCTGCGGGAGAGGTGCTCCAGGACGGGGTGCTGCCCGATCCCGAGCCGGGTCCTGGGGAGGTTCGTGTTCGGATCTCGCTCTCGGGTGTGAACCCGGGTGACACAAAGAAGCGTCGAGGTTGGCAGGGCTCAGCGATGCCCTTCCCTCGCGTTATTCCCCATAGTGACGGTGCGGGGGTGATCGAGTCGGTGGGCCGGGGCATCGATCCGTTACAGATAGGCCAGCGCGTGTGGGTCTTCGGAGCTCAGTCCTACCAGCCCTTCGGGACAGCCGCCGAACTCACGGTGGTGCCCGCCGAGCAGGCCATCGATCTGCCCGACAATGTGAGCGACGAGGTCGGCGCGTGTCTTGGCATCCCAGGCATCACCGCGCACAGAGCTGTGTTCGGCGACGGGTCGGTGGCCGGAATGTGCGTCTTGGTGCAGGGCGTGCTCGGTAGTGTCGGCGCTCTGGCCGCTCAGCTGGCAACTTGGGGTGACGCGACGGTGATTGGGACGGTTCGGCGCACTGCCGACCTGAATAGGGTCGATGCTGCGGCGGTTGCGCACACGGTCGCCCTGGACCAACCCGATCCCGCCCTCGCAATCAGGAACTACGCGCCCGAAGGCGTTGACCGGATCATCGAGGTTGCCTTCTCTGACAACATCGACCTCGACGCTGCGGTGGCAAAGAATCAGACCGTCATTGCCGCTTATGCCACCCGGCTCGACCGACCCGACTTCGCCTTCTGGCCGATGCTGTTCGACAACATCACTATCCGCCTGATCGGCAGCGACGACTTTCCTGTAGCAGCGAAACAGCGGGCTGCGGCTGACCTCACCGCTGCGGCCCGAGAGGGTGGACTATCGATCAGGATCGATAGTCCTCTTCCCTTCGAGCGAGTCGCCGAGGCCCACGAGCGGGTTGACGCTGGTGCCTCTGGTCGCGTCCTATTGGCCATTCCCGATTGATCTTGCCATGCCATGACGCCGATATCCCCATCAGATGTAAGTGCCCCCCTACGCCGGATCTGTGCGCCATATTCGAGAACCGGCAGAATGGACCACCATGGAATGGGTCCCGCCGAAGCCGCGACTGCAAGGTGGGGGTGTAGCTATTCGTCCGTTCCGGCCGAGCGATGCTGCCGCAGTCGCCTCAGCATGTCGGGACCCGGACATCCTCCGTTTCACCTTCATGAAGGATGGCCTCAATGAGGGAGAGGCTGGCGAGTGGATTAACAACGCCAACGAGCGGTGGCCTATGGGCCATCCTCGTTTCGCCGTCGTCGATGCACACGACGATCGTCTCCTAGGGCAGGTGGGACTGAACTTCAATCCTCGACACGTCAGCGCCGAGGCGTACTACTGGGTTGTTGCCTCAGAGCGTGGCCGGGGCGTTGCTTCCCGAGCACTCAGCCTGCTCATTGAGTGGGGGTTCTCCAAAGGCATCGAGCGCGTCTTCTTGGTAATCCACCCCGAGAACAAAGCATCCAACAGGCTGGCGGCAAGGCTGGGGTTCACGCGAGAAGGGGTATTGCGGTCCTATGAGCCGATCAAGGGTGACCGTCCAGACCTCGTGTCGTGGTCGCTTCTTCCGAGTGACCCGCGCCCTTGGAGGTAGGCCGAGCCAGTACCTCCCACAGAGCGGTATGTGCCGACATCGAGCACACTTCACCCGTGGTTAGGGGTATCACAGAACGCCGGGACTGCGCGGGGGTTAGACCACTGCCATTGGTCATGATCAGGTCTCCTTGGCGGCCTGCGTGCCTTCTGCGGCTCGTCCCGGGCATCGCTGCGGGGCGCCGGCGTAGCGCGATGGACGCGCGATGGAGGGCGAGAGTGTGACCACGACGCGAGCCGGAGCTCGGACGATTTCCCTGGTCACACAGTGTGTCGGAGGGGGGACTTGAACCCCCACGCCCTTGCGGGCACCAGCCCCTCAAGCTGGCGCGTCTGCCTATTCCGCCACTCCGACGAGCTTGCAACTGGAACGCAGCGTCCGGAGATCGTAGCGCGTGGCCATCGGACCTCTCCCCGGGCCAGGGCGGGTCCTGGCCCGGTCCCCTACTGCCCGGGCAGCGACGGCGTGGTGTTGCTGGTCGACTCCGGCGCCCGCACCGCCCAGAGCTGCGCGAACCACAGGAGGCTCGTGCTGCGGGGCTCGGCGTGCACGCCGCCGATCGTCCGGCTCCAGACCAGGACGGTCGGCTCGGCGAAGAGCGGCAGCGAGACCATGTCGTCCCACAGCATGGGTGTCGGCCTGGTCGTAGTACGCCGGCGGCCGTGTTCGGGTTCAGCTGCTGCGAGGCCGTCTGCACCAGCTGGTCGAACTGGCTGTTCGAGAAGCCCGTCCAGTTCTGCGAGCCGTTCTTGCCCGGCGGCGCCCAGCAACATCGTGTACCAGGCCAGCGTCTGGCTCATGTACGGGCGTGAAGGTCTGGGGCAGCACCGCCAGGTCGGCGAAGCCCGCCGCCAGCACCTGCGCCCGTCTGGGTCGCGCCCGACTCGGGGTTCAGCGTGGTGTCCAGGCCCGCGTCGACGCAGGTCGTCGCGGATCACCGGCGCCGCCGCCGCCGCCCAGGGGTCGCTCGAGTCGTAGACCATGTGCAGCTGGAAGGGCACGCCGAAGGCCGAGTGGTAGTACGGATTGCCGGCCGTGCGCACGAGGCCCGTCGCCGCGAGGAACGCAGCGGCCTGGGTCGGGCACGGGCGTCACCGGGAAGTTGACGCTGCCGCCGGCCCCGATGGCGGTGGTCGACGTCGAGGACGTCGACGCCGGGATCGTCGTCGTCGGGAGCCGACCGTCGGGGGCGGCTTGTAGCTCGGCTGGCCCTGCACGTTGAGGTGGCTGTTCCCCGGCGCGATCCCGGGCACCGCCCAGCTCACCTGCTGGTTCACCAGGTCCTGGCGGTTGATCGTCAGCGCGATGGCGACCCGGAGGTCGGGCGAGAGGTCCGACGTCGAGCGAGCTGGCCATGTCGAGCTGCAGCAGGGTCGCCGACGTGTCGACCTCGCTCTGAGCGCCCGGGCAGTCCCGTCATCTGCGGTGAGGAACGACGGCGTCACCGTGGTGGGCTGCGGCCACCTGCACGTAGCCCGAGGCCATCCACTGGGCCAGCTGCGCCGTCGAGGAGGCGATGTGGACCGTGATGGACCGGGCGTTGGCCGGTGTCCCCCACCATTTCGGGTTCTGCACCAGCGTGATGGCGGACGGGCGTCACCGTCCCGATCTTGAACGGGCCGCCCGACAGGTCGATGGCCGGGTCCACGGTCGTGCAGGTCGGGTTCCACCCCACCTTCTCCATGACGTGGGCCGGCAGCAGGTTGGCGAAGAGCATCTGCCAGTCGGCGAAGGTCGTCTTGAACTTCACCGTGACCGTGTGGCCGCCGTTCGAGCCCGTCACCGACGCGATGTCGCGGTAGCCGGCGATGCTCGCCACGTCGGGCGACGTCACGATCGGGGTCGCCCGCGCTGCTGCTCCCAGGCGTACTTGAAGTCGGCCGCCGTGATCGGCACGCCGTCGGACCACACCGCCTTGGGGTTCAGCGTGTAGACGATCGTCTGCGGGCTTCAGTGCTGACCGGCTCGGCGGACGCGATCAGCTGCCGAGTTGGCCGTCGGCGTGCCCGGCGAGTTCACGACGTCCGCACGAAGGGGCTGGGCAGCACGGCGCGCCAGCACCGTCTGCGTGCCCGGCGTGTCGCCCGTCGGCGTGTTGGGGTTGCACCCGGTCGGGCTCTCCGTCATGCCGAACGAGATCGTCCCGCCGGCCACGGCGACGTAGGTCACGGTGGTCCCGCCGCCGCCGCTGCTGCCGCCGCAGGCGGACGCCAACCAGGGCCAGCACGTGCTCGTCCCGACCAGCCACCGCCAGCGCCGGGGGCGTCGGCCCCGGCCCGTCACTGCAGCCGGAGGTCCAGGGTGATCGTCGTGAGGGCGAAGATGATGGCGACCGTCACCGTGATGCGGTCCAGGTTGCGCTCCACCACGGTCGAGCCCTGGGCCGCCGCGCCCACGCTGCCGCCGAACATGTCGGAGAGGCCGCCGCCCTTGCCGCTGTGCATCAGGATCAGGAAGATGAGTCCGAGCGCGGACAGCACCTCAATGACGATGTACACCCAGGTGACGGTGTCCAAGGTTGCCAGCACGGCGGAGCCTCCAACTCGCGGCCGAACACGCCCGCATCGGGCCTAGGAACGGTAGCAGGCGGCGGTGGCCCGAATGATGTCGGTGAAGGCCGCCGCCTCCAGGCTGGCACCCCCCACCAGCAGGCCGTCCACGTCCGGCTCGGCCATCAGGTCGGCCGCGTTCTCGGCGTTCACCGACCCCCCGTACTGGATCCGCACGGCCGCCGCCGCCTCGTCGCCGCCCACCTTGGCCACCAGGGAGCGGATGAAGACGCAGGCGTCCTCGGCGTCCACCGCCGTGGCCGCCGTGCCGGTGCCGATGGCCCAGATCGGCTCGTAGGCCAGCACCAGGCCGCCGAGCACCTCCGCCGCCAGACCGGAGAGGGCGGCCAGCACCTGCTCCTCCAGGACGCTCTCGGTCTGCCCGCGCCGGCGCTGCTCCTCGGACTCCCCCACGCAGACGATCGGCGTCATCTCGTGGCGCAGCACGGCCGCGCAGCGTGGCGGCCACCGTGGCGTCGTCCATGCCGAAGAGCGTGCGCCGCTCCGAGTGGCCGACGATGACGTAGGCCGTCCCGAGGCGGGCCAGGAAGCGCGGGCTGACCTCACCGGTCCGCGCGCCGGCGTCCTCGTCCGAGCAGTGCTGCGCGCCGAGCGCGACCGGGATGTGCTCCTTCTCCACCAGCGTCTGCACCGTGCGCAGGTCGGTGAAGGGCGGGTGGACCGAGACGTCGACGCGCGCCACGTCCTCGGGCTTGAGCCGCAGACCGAGGTCGCGCACCGGTGTGCAGCGCCTCGATGTGGTCGTGGTGCATCTTCCAGTTCCCGCTGACCAGCGGGCGGCGGGCGGTCGTCGCGGCGCTCACGCCTGCGGGGCGTTGGGGGCCTGGCGCAGCGCGTCGATCCCCGGGAGGTGGCCCTCGCGCTCGATGAACGACAGCGAGGCCCCGCCACCGGTCGAGAGGTAGCCGACCTGGTCGCACAGGCCGAGCTCGTCCAGCGCGCTGGCGCTGTCGCCGCCGCCGACCACCGAGAAGCCCGGGGCAGTCGGCCACGGCCTCGGCCACGATCCGGGTGCCCGCCGGCGAAGCGCGGGTCCTCGAAGGCGCCGAGCGGGCCGTTCCACAGCACGGTGCCCGCGCCGGCGACGACCTCGGCGAACGCCGCCGCCGAGTCCGGGCCGATGTCGAGGCCGGTCCAGCCGTCGGGCAGGTCGCCCTCAATCACCTTGACGCTCCCCCGCGGCCCGTGGCTCGCCGAGGGCGGCCCGAAGGTGCCGCCCGGCTCGAGGGCCCGGGTGTCGGTCGGCAGCAGGATGTCGCACGCCCGAGTCCAGCAGCGCCCGGCAGTCGTCGAGGTGCGACTCGTCCAGGAGCGAGCTGCCGACGCTGCTGCCCGCGGGCGGCCAGGAACGTGTAGGCCATGCCGCCCCCGACGACCAGCGTGTCCACCTTGGTGGCCAGGACCTTGAGCACCTCGAGCTTGTCGGCCACCTTGGCGCCGCCGACGACCGCCACGAACGGGCCGCGCCGGCTGCTCCAGGATCCCGCCCAGCACCTCGATCTCCTGGGCGAAGCGCAGCCCGGCCGCGCTCGGCAGGAACTGCGGCGGCCCGACGATGGAGGCGTGGGCGCGGTGGGCCGCACCGAAGGCCTCGTCCACGTAGGCGTCGAAGCCGGCGATCAGCCGCTGCACGAAGGCGGGGTCGTTGGCCTTCTCGCCCGGGTCGAAGCGCAGGTTCTCGGTCAGCTCCACGCCGGGGCACAGCGCCTCGCAGCCGGTCGCGCACCGGGTCCATCTCCCAGCGCGGGTCGGGTGCGCCGCCCGGCCGGCCGAGATGCGAGCAGGCCACCACCTCGGCCCCCTCGTCGAGCAGCCAGCGCAGCGTCGGCAGCGCGGCCGTGATCCGGAAGTCGTCGGCCACGGTGGCCCGGCCCCGCACGCCGATGTGCAGCGGGACGTTGAAGTCGACCCGCACCAGCACGCGCTTCCCGTCGACAGGCGGGGAGGTCCTCCAGGAGCGGGATGCCGCGCAGCGGGTCCATCAGGTCAGCCGCCGACCAGGACGGCCAGGTCGACCAGCCGGTTGGAGTAGCCCCACTCGTTGTCGTACCAGCCGAACGTCTTGACCAGCGACAGCTCGTCGTTGATCGGCATGACCATGGTCAGCTCGGCGTCGAAGGTGCACGAGGCGGGCGAGCCCACGATGTCGCTCGAGACGATCGGGTCCTCGGTGTACTCCAGCACCTTGTCGAGCGGCGGCTTGGCCGCGGCCTCGGCGAAGGCGGCGTTGACCTCGGCCACGGACGGGTTGCCCTGCACGACGGCGGTGAAGTCGGTGATGGAGCCGGCCGGCAGCGGCACCCGCAGCGAGGTCCCGTCGAGGCGCCCCTTCATGGCCGCCAGCACCAGGCCGGTGGCCCGGGCCGCGCCGGTCGAGGTCGGCACGATGTTGGTCGGCCGCCGCCCGGGCCCGGCGCAGGTCCTTGTGCGTCAGGTCGAGCAGGTTCTGGTCGTTGGTGTAGGCGTGCACCGTGGTCATGAGCCCGCTCACGATGTCGAAGGCGTCGTCGACCACCTTGACCATGGGCACGAAGCAGTTGGTCGTGCACGAGGCGTTCGAGACCACCACGTCCTTCTCGGGGTCGAAGTCGCTGGTCGTTCACCCCGATCGACGAAGGTGGCGTCGGCGTCGCCCGACGGGGCCGAGATGATGACCCGCTTCACCGAGCCGCCCAGGTGGCCCGCCGCTCGGCCCGGCTGGTGAAGAGCCCGGTCGACTCGATCACGACGTCGGCGCCGAGCGTGGCCCAGGGCAGCTGCTCGGGCTCGCGCTCGGCCATGACCCGGATGTGCTGGTCGCCGACCAGCAGATCGTTGCCCTCGACCTGGACGGGCACCGACAGGCGGCCGTGGGTCGAGTCGTAGCGCAGCAGGTGCGCCAGCGTCTCGGGCGACGTCAGGTCGTTGACGCCGACCACCTCCACGTCGGCCCCGGTGGCCAGGACGGCCCGCAGGAAGTTGCGCCCGATGCGCCCGAAGCCGTTGATCCCGACCCGCACCGTCATCTCGTCCCTTCCTCTCGGTCCCGCTCGGCGTCCGCTATGCCAGCAGACCCGACAGCGCCTGCGCCAGTTTGGCCGGGCTGTGGACCAGGGTGTTCTCGCCCGTCAGGGGAACGTCGACGCACCGGCGACATCCGTCGCACCGATCGCCCATACCCTGGATGCTGTCACAGAGCACCAGGTCAACCGTGACATTGTGCCTGGCCAGGGCGGCCACGTGGGCCGCCACGTCGTAGCCCTCGGTCTCGGGGATCTGCGGACGCAGGTTGCACACGTAGACGACCTGGGCCTTGGAGGAGGCCACCGCCTCGGCGATGCCTCTCACCGCCACGGCGGCCAACACGCTGGTGAACAGGGACCCGGGGCCGATCACGACCTGGTCCGCCCCGGTGATGCGCTCGACCGCCAGGGGCGGCGGCTGGGCGTCCCCGGGCACCAGCGAGACCCGCTGGATGTCCGCCGTCCCCATGACGGCCACCTGGCCCGCCACCGTGCCGTGGCCGACTCGGCCTTGAGCACGACCCGCTCGGTCGTGGCCGGCAGGACGTCGCCCGCGGGCACCGAGCAGCGGGCCGCCTCGGCGCACGCCCAGGACGAGGTCGCCGGTGGCGTCGATCAGCCCGGTCAGGATCAGGTTGCCGAGCGCGTGCCCGGCCAGCTCGCCCTCGTCGAAGCGGCGCTCGAAGGCGACGGCCAGCGCCGAGTCCTCCTCGGCCAGGGCGACGAGGCACTTGCGGATGTCGCCGAGCGCCACGACGTTGAGCAGCTCGCGCAGGCGGCCGCTGCTCCCGCCGTCGTCGGCCACCGACACGACGCCGGTGAGCATGCCGGCGTAGCGCCGCGCCGCCTTGAGCGTGACGGCGGTGCCGTGCCCGCCGCCGATGGCCACCACCGACGGGCGCGCCGCCGCGGCTCATCGGTCGATGTCCCGGTGGAAGACCGACACGGCTCGCCGTCGCCGCTCAGGCGCTCCGCCAGCGCCTCGGCCAGGGTCACCGAGCGGTGCCGGCCGCCGGTGCAGCCCATGGCGATGGTGAGGTACGACTTCCCCTCGCGGACGAAGGCCGGGAGGATGCTCGTGAGCAGGTCGTCGACCTTCTCCAGGAAGGTCGAGCGACTCGGGCTGGCCCAGCACGTACTCGCGCACCGGCTCGTCCAAGCCGCTGAAGGGCCGCAGCTCCTCGACCCAGAACGGGTTGGGCAGGAAGCGGCAGTCGAAGACGATGTCGACGTCGAGCGGGATGCCGTGCTTGTAGCCGAAGGAGATGACCGAGGTCTGCATGTGCGGTGCCTCGTCGTCGCCGAAGGCCTCGAGGATGCGCAGCCGCAGCTGGTTCGAGTTGAGCTCGCCCGTGTCGACGAGGAGGTCGGCCCGCTCGCGCACCGGCTCCAGCAGCTGGCGCTCGTCGGCGATCGACTCCTCCACCCCGCGGGCCGCCAGCGGGTGGCGCCGCCGCGTGCCCTCGTAGCGACGCACGAGGACGTCGTCGGGGGCGTCGAGGAAGACGACGCGCACCCGGCGCCGGGTCGCGCGCAGCTCGTCGAGCACGTCGGGCAGGTCGTCGAAGTACTCCGAGCCCGTGTTGCTCCCGCCGCGGCCGATGACGAGGGCGACCCGCTCGATCCCGGAACCGGGCCGGTCGACCATCTCGACCATCTTCATGATCAGGCCGGCCGGCAGGTTGTCGATGACGAACCAGCCCACGTCCTCGAGGGTCGCGGCCGCCGTCGAGCGTCCGGCGCCCGACATCCCGGTGACCACCACGAACTCGCTCATCGTCCTCCTGCCCCTGGGCGTCCAGAATTGCGTCCCACAGCATTGTGCAGCGCCTCGTACACGGCGAGGCCGACGGTGTCGGGCAGCCAGGACCGTGACAGCAACTCCTCGAGCGACGCAGCCCGGACGGCGTTGACCCCGCCGAGCTCCTTGACCAGGCGGGCCTTGCGGGCCGGCCCGAGGCCAGGGATGTCGTCGAGGAAGCTGCGCGTCATCCGCTTGCCCCGCCGCTCGCGGTGGAACGTGATGGCGAAGCGGTGCGCCTCGTCGCGCACCCGCTGCAGCAGGTAGAGGGCGTCCGAGCCCCGGCGCAGCCGCACCGGGTCGGCGAACCCGGCCGGTAGACCTCCTCGAACTGCTTGGCCAGCGCGGCCAGCTCCACCTCGTCCTCGAGCCCGAGCTCGCGCACGACCCGCTCGGCCACGCCGAGCTGGCCCTTGCCGCCGTCGACGAGGATCAGGTTGGGCCGGTAGGCGAAGCGCCGCGGGCGCCCGTCGGCCGGCGCCTGGGCGGGTTCCTTCAGTGCGGTGAGCCGCCGCGTCAGCACCTCCTCCATGGCGGCGTAGTCGTCGTTGCCCGCCACGGTCTTGACCTTGAAGCGCCGGTAGTCCGAGCGCTTCGAGAGGCCGTCCTCGAAGACCACCATGGAGCCGACGTAGTCGGTGCCCTGCAGGTGGCTCATGTCGTAGCACTCGATGCGCAGCGGCGCCTCGCGCAGCGACAGCGCCGACTGCAGCTCGGTCAGCGCCTTCGACCGCGCGTTGTGGTCGGCGGCCCGTCGCAGCCGGTGGCGGGCCAGGTCCTCGCCGGCCGACCGGGTCACGGTCTCCTGCAGCGCACGCTTGGCGCCGCGCTGGGGGACGGCGATGTCGACAGGACCGTCGCGGACGGTGTGCAGCCAGCTCTCCAGGAGCGCGCGGTCGGCCGGTTCCTCGGGCACCAGCACGCGCCGCGGCACCTCGGCCCCGTCGGCGCCGTAGACCTGCGCGACGACCAGCGCCATGAACTCGGGACCCGAGAGGTCCTCCACCTTCTCGGCCACGAAGCCCCGGTGCCCCACCACGCGGCCCGCGCCGCACGCGGAAGATCTGCACCGACGCCTCGAGCGGGTCCTCGGCCAGACCCGACGACGTCGAAGTCCTCGGCCCGGTCCGAGACCATCTGCTGGGTCTCCGCCGCCTTGTGCACGGCCACGATCCGGTCGCGCAGGCGGGCCGCCCGCTCGAACTGCAGGTCCTCGCTCGCGGCGAGCATCTCGGCCTCCAGCCGGGCCAGCACCGGCTCGGTGTCGCCCGAGAGGAACCCCATGAGGTCCTGCACGTACCCGTCGTACGCGGCGTGGTCGACGGCCCCGACGCACGGGCCCGAGCAGCGGTCGATGTCGTAGAGCAGGCACGGCCGTCCCAGGCGCTCGTGGCGGGTGAACTTGGTGTCCGAGCACGTGCGCACGGGGAAGCTGCGCACCAGCAGGTCGAGCGTCGACCGGATGGCGCCGGCGTTGCCGTAGGGCCCGAAGTAGCGCACGCCCTTGCGCTTGCGCCCTCGCACCACGGCCGGCCGCGGCCACTCCTCGTTGAGCGTGACGGCCAGCCACGGGTAGCTCTTGTCGTCCTTCAGGCGGACGTTGTAGCGGGGCAGGTGCGCCTGAATGAGCGAGTGCTCCAGGATGAGCGCGTCGACCTCGCTGTCGACCACCACCCACTCGACGTGGTCGGCCTGGGCCACCATCTGGGCCGTGCGGGGCATGAGCTTGGCCGAGTCCTGCCAGTAGTTGGGCAGGCGGTGGCGCAGGGACTTGGCCTTCCCCACGTAGAGGACCCGGCCCTCGGCGTCGTAGAACTGGTACGAGCCCGGGGCGTCCGGGATGGAGCCGGTGGGCGGCCGATACTGCACTTGGTCCAGTGTACGTTCGCCCTGTCACGCGCAGCCGCTGGTGGGGGGCGTTACACTGACCCTGCCGGCCTGGTTTCCGGCATACAACCTCGCATCGAGGCCGACATACCCGCGGATGGGCGACCAGGCTGTCCCCGCCGGCCATATCGATGCACTCCCGACAAGGGGGCAAACCACATGCTCAGGCTTCAGACGCCACTTCCGGAGCGCTACACGTCCGCAGACGAGGACCAGCTGGCCGACATGATCGGCGCCGCCAAGGCCGCGCTCGGACCCCGGCTGTTCGTCCTCGGCCACCACTACCAGCGCGACGAGGTCATGCGCTGGGCCGACGCCCGGGGCGACTCGTTCGGACTCTCCCGGATCGCCGCCGGCCAGGCCGAGGCCGAGTTCATCGTCTTCTGCGGCGTCCACTTCATGGCCGAGTCGGCCGACGTCCTCACCGGCGACCACCAGCAGGTGCTCCTGCCCGACCTCAACGCCGGCTGCTCCATGGCCGACATGGCCGACATCGACCAGGTCGAGGAGGCCTGGGACGAATTGGCCCGGGTCGTCGACGTGGACCGCCTCGTCCCGGTCACCTACATGAACTCGGCCGCCGCCCTGAAGGCCTTCGTCGGCCGCCACGGTGGCGCCGTCTGCACCTCGTCCAACGCCCGGGCCGTCCTGACCTGGGCCCTCGAGCGCGGCGACCGCGTCCTCTTCTTCCCCGACCAGCACCTGGGCCGCAACACCGGCTTCGAGCTCGGCTACGGCGCCGACGACATGCGCGTCTGGAACCCGCGCCAGGCCCTCGGGGGCAACAGCGACCGCGAGGTCAAGGAGTCGACCCTGCTGCTGTGGAAGGGGCACTGCTCGGTCCACCAGCGCTTCCGGCCGGCGCACGTCGAGGCCTTCCGCGCCGAGCACCCCGACGGGATCGTCATGGTCCACCCGGAGTGCGCCCACGACGTTGCTCTGCTCGGCGACGTCGTCGGCTCGACCGACGCCATCATCAAGGCCGTCGCCGCGGCACCCCCCGGTTCGGTCATCGGCGTCGCCACGGAGATCCATCTGGTCAATCGCCTCAACAACGAGTCGCCGGACAAGTCGGTGGTCTGCCTCGACCCTCTGGTGTGCCCGTGCTCGACCATGTCGCGTATCGACCCGCAACACCTCGCCTGGGTCCTCGAGGGTCTCGTGGACGGCGAGGTCCGCAACCGCATCGTCGTCGACCCGGAGACCACCGAGTGGGCCAAGGTCGCGCTCGAGCGGATGCTGGCCATCACCTGAGCGGTCTCCCTGAGCGTCGTCAACTCCTCCCGCAGCGTCGACGAACGGCGCGTGGCCGTGCAGAGCCGCCGGTAGGGTCTCGAGCGTCTGGTTCCCGCCGACTGGAGGCCCGTGCAGTGAGTGACTATCCCGCCCCACCCGTGCCGGTGAACCACGTCGAGCCGGTGCCGCGCCGGGTCAGGGCATTCCTGGCGGGCCGGGCCGTCGTCGACACGACCGAGGCCCGGTACGTGTGGGAGAACACCTCCTATCCCCAGTTCTACATCCCGCTCGCTGACATCGATCCCGGCGCCCTCGTCGACGAGGGAACGACCATGGAGACTTCGCGGGGCGACGCCCGGCGCTACGGCCTGCGTGTGGGTGAGGTCGAACGCCCGAGTGCCGCCACCGTCCTCACGGCGGCCAAGGTGGAAGGCCTGGACGACACCGTTCGATTCTCGTGGTCGGCCTTCGACGCTTGGTTCGAGGAGAACGAGCGGATCTTCGTGCATCCGCGCAACCCCTACACCCGGGTGGACGCGCTGCGGTCGAGTCGGCACCTTCGTGTCGAGTCCAAGGGCGTCGTCCTGGCCGAGACCTCGTCGCCCGTTCTGTGCTTCGAGACGGGTCTGCCGACCCGGTACTACATCGATCGGACCGACGTCGACTTCGCGCATCTGGTGCCGTCCGACACCGAGACGGCGTGCCCGTACAAGGGGACGACGAGCGGCTACTGGTCCGCCAACGTCGAACTGCGCATCCATCCGGACATTGCCTGGGCCTATGACTTCCCGACGCGCGAGCTCGAGCCGATCGCCGGGATGATCGCCTTCTACAACGAGAAGATCGACCTGATCCTCGACGGCATCG
Organism: uncultured Acidimicrobiaceae bacterium; assembly: GCA_963762175.1. Taxonomy (GTDB): domain Bacteria; phylum Actinomycetota; class Acidimicrobiia; order Acidimicrobiales; family RAAP-2; genus Bog-473. The sequence continues at coordinate 549,257 of CAVXJW010000005.1, read as the reverse complement.
CGCTCGAGCGCCCGCACACGCATTTGTCCTGATCCTGGCCGCCGACCAGCGGGTCGGCCCTCGTGCGTCACCCACGAGGTTGCGGGCGCCCTCCGAGCGCAAAGATGCCAGGATTGCTGAGTGTCACCTGAGTGGAGCGGGAGGCGGCCTTTGCCGGACACTCCGGCCCGCCGGCCGTCCGTCAGTGGAGGCCTCGATGCCTTCGCCTTTGCCGCCTTCGCGGCACTCGTCATCGTGTACTTCTGGCTGATCGATGCCTTTGCCGTCAACACCATCTGGGTCGATCAGTGGAGTGACCTCGCCCTGATCAAGCAAAGTGATGCCGGCCACCTCACCCTCTCGGCGTTGTGGGCGCAGCACACGGACAATCGCATCCTCTTTCCGAACCTCGTCGTTCTCCTCCTGGCCAAGGCCACGCACTTCAATGTGATCGATGAAGCCTTCTTGAGCGCCTGTCTGCTCGTTGCCGCAACGATCTTGCTGATCGTCGGCCACCGACGACGAAACGTCGCAACGCCGTGGCTTTTCTACCTGCCCGTGGCAGTCGTGATGCTGTCTTTCGTGCAGAACGGAGACACGTTGTGGGGCTTTCAGTTCGCCTGGTATCTCGTGCTGTTCGCCGTGGTCGCAGCCCTGGTCTTGTGTGACGATCCGAGATGGAGCTGGTTCGTGGCGACCGGCGCCATGATCGCTGCTGTCGTCGGGAGTTACTCCTCGGTGCAGGGCCTTCTCATCTGGCCGGCCGGTCTCGTGCTCCTCCTCCTCAGGGGCCGCCCGAAATCCTTCGTCCTCGGGTGGATTGGCGCCGGACTCGCAACGGCAGCTCTCTACTTCGTCAACTTCGATCCGCACAAAGGTGCCGGGAGCGACGGCTACGTCTTCCACCATCCGATCCAAGGAATACGGTTCTTCTTCTTCTCCGTGGGCAACGTCACGGGTGCCCACGGCGGGAACTGGTGGGTGGCACTCGGGGTCCTCATCATTCTCGTGGCGCTCGGGCTGATTCTTGCCGCACTCCTGCGGCCGAGAGGCGACGCGGCACCGCTCGGCATTGCCCTGATCTGTTACGGACTCCTCTTCACGCTCTTCGTGACAGATGGACGTGCGGCGGCTGGTCTGGATGCCGGAGGCGCCAGCCGGTACACGACGTTCGATCTGTTGACCCTGGTCGGGTGCTACCTCGTGCTCATCAGCCGGCGCGGCGCGTCCTTCCGGGATGGCCGGACCGTCACGATCCTCTGGCGGACGAGCGTAGGGCTCATCGGAGTGGCCATCGGCCTGACCCTGGTCTTCGGAACCAGCAATGGACTCGACGAGGCCAGCTCCTGGCAAAAAGAACAGGTGCACGCATCCCAGGTCATCGTCAATATCGGACGAGCGCCCAATGTGATGGTCGAGCGCGCACTCGACGTGAATCCGTACTACGTCCACCAAGAACGCGAACTCGCTGCATTCGCCCGGAAGAACAACCTCAATCTGTTCAACAGCCCTGGCACCGTAGAGGTCTACCGACGGGCGGGATTGCCGTACGACGCCAACTCCCTCGTGACCTCGATGGCACCCCCAAAGGCCGGAGCGGGGGTCAAGGGCACCGTGGTCCTCCTCGCAACCGCGATCAGCGATTTCGGGATCGCCAAGGTTGCGTTCCACGTCTCGGGCGCCAACGGATACGAAATCGAGCTGAGCGGCACGGAAACCCAGTACGGATGGTTTGCCACATGGAACGCGACCGACCTTCCGAACGGGACCTACGCGGTCCACAGCATCGCCGTCGACAACGCGTCGCACCGAGCAACCAGTGGCACCGTCCTCGTCTCTCTCGAGAACGGAGGGGCGCCGAAGCGGTGACGGGCTTCCGACACCACGCCGGCGGCGCGGGCGGAGCCGGCGCTACGACTTGCCCGCGGCCAGGACCGGCTTGAGCACCTCGCCTGTGTAGCTGCCGGCCGTCTTGGCCACCTGCTCGGGCGTGCCCTCGGCGATGATCGTCCCGCCCTTGTCGCCGCCCTCGGGGCCGAGGTCGATGATCCAGTCCGCCGTCTTGATCACGTCGAGGTTGTGCTCGATCACGACGACCGTGTTCCCCTGCTCGACGAGGCGGCCCAACACCTCGAGGAGGCGGCGGGTGTCGTCGAAATGCAGCCCCGTCGTGGGCTCGTCGAGGATGTAGAAGGTGTGGCCGGTCGGCCGCCGGCTCAGCTCGCTGGCCAGCTTGACCCGCTGCGCCTCACCGCCCGAGAGGGTGGGGGCGGGTTGGCCCAGCCGGACGTAGCCCAGGCCGACGTCGACGAGGGTCTGCATGTGGCGGGCAATGGGCGGCTGCTTGGCGAAGAAGCCGAGCGCCTCCTCGCACGACAGGTCGAGGACGTCGGCGATCGTCTTGCCCCGGAAGGTGATCTCGAGCGTGTCGCGGTTGTAGCGGGCGCCGTGGCAGATCTCGCACGGGACGTAGACGTCGGGCAGGAAGTGCATCTCGATCTTGATGGTCCCGTCGCCGGCGCAGGCCTCGCAGCGCCCGCCCCGCACGTTGAAGGAGAAGCGGCCGGGCTGGTAGCCGCGCACCTTCGCCTCGGCCGTCTGCGCGAAGAGCTTGCGGATGTGATCGAAGACACCCGTATAGGTGGCCGGGTTCGACCGCGGGGTGCGCCCGATGGGCGCCTGGTCGACGTCGACCACCTTGTCGAGGTGCGTGATGCCCTCCACCTTGCGGTGCCGCCCCGCGGGCGTCTTGGCCCGATGGAGCTGCTGGGCCAGTGAGCGCAGGAGGATGTCGTTCACCAGCGTCGACTTGCCCGACCCCGACACCCCGGTCACGGCGATGAAGCAGCCGAGCGGGAAGGACACGTCGACGTCCTTGAGGTTGTGCTCCTTGGCCCCGCGCACGGTGACCACGTCGCCGGTGCCGGGACGGCGCCGCGCCGGCACCGGGATCGACTTCTTGCCCGACAGGTACTGCCCGGTGATGGAGGCCTTGTTGGTCAGCAGGCCGCCGCGGCCCGAGACCGGGCCGGCATGGACGACGTTGCCGCCGTGCTCCCCCGCGCCCGGACCGATGTCGACGACGTAGTCGGCGGTGCGGATGGTCTCCTCGTCGTGCTCGACCACGATCACGGTGTTGCCCAGATTGCGCAGGCGCTCCAAGGTGGCGATGAGGCGCTGGTTGTCGCGCTGGTGCAGGCCGATGGAAGGCTCGTCGAGGACGTAGAGCACGCCGACCAGGCCGCTGCCGATCTGGCTGGCGAGGCGGATGCGCTGGGCCTCGCCTCCCGACAACGTGCCGGCCGAGCGGGCCAGCGAGAGGTAGTCGAGCCCGACGTCGAGCAGGAACTGCATCCGCTCGCGGACCTCCTTGAAGACGCGGTCCGCGATCAGGTGCTCGCGGTCGCTCAGCTCCAGGTCCGCCATGGCGTCGACCGCGTTGGCGATGGAGAGGCTGCACAGCTCGTAGATGTTCCGCCCGCCCACCGTGACGGCCAGTGATTCGGGCTTCAGGCGGGCGCCCTTGCATTCGGGGCAGTCCACTTCGCGCATGTACTGCTCGATCTGCTCGCGCGACCAGTCCGACTCGGCCTCGCCGTGACGACGCTGCAACCACGGGATGATCCCCTCGAACATCGCCTCGTAGGAGCGCTTCCGGTTGAAGCGGTTCTTGTAGGTCACGTGCACGGCGCGGTTGCCCGTCCCGTAGAGGACGAGCTTCTTGTCCTTGGCCTTGAGCGACTTCCACGGGGCGTCGAAGGAGAACCCGCCGAACTCGGCCACGCCCACCTGCAGGCCCGTGAAGTACTCGCTGCGTGCCCCGGCCCACGGCGCCAATGCGCCCTCGGCCAGCGACAGCGAGTCGTCGGGCACGACGAGTTCCGGGTCGACCTCGAACTTGGTGCCGAGGCCGAGGCAGACCGGACAGGCGCCATACGGCGAGTTGAAGGAGAAACTGCGGGGAGCGGGCTCCTCGAAGCTGATGCCGCAATGGGTGCACGAGAGGTGCTGGGAGAAGGTGATGGCCTCGTCGTCGCCGTCCCCTTCGCCCTCGGCCTCGTCGCCCCCCTTGTCGCGGCCCTTGCGCTCCCCCTTGCCGTTCATCACGAGGACCTCGGCGGTGCCGCCGGTCAGCTCCAGGGCCGTCTCGATCGACTCGGTCAGGCGCTGGCGGGCGTTGGCCCGGCTGACCAGGCGGTCCACCACCACCTCGATGGTGTGCGTCTCGTAGCGGGCCAGGTTGACGTCGGCCCGGTCGGCCAGCTCGACGGGGACGCCGTCGATGCGCACCCGGGCGAAGCCCTGCTTGGCGAAGTCGTCGAGCAGGGTGCTGTATTCGCCCTTGCGGCCCCGGACCACCGGAGCCATGACCTGGAACCGGGTTCCCTCGGGGAGCTCGAGGACCCGGTCGACGATCTGCTGTGGGGTCTGGCGCGCCACGGGCCGCCCGCAGACAGGGCAGTGGGGATGGCCGATGCGGGCATACAGAAGCCGCAGGTAGTCGTAGACCTCGGTGATCGTCCCCACGGTCGAGCGGGGGTTGCGGGAGGCGGACTTCTGGTCGATGGAGATGGCGGGCGACAGGCCCTCGATGAAATCCACGTCGGGCTTGTCCATCTGGCCCAGGAATTGGCGGGCGTAGGCCGAGAGGGACTCGACGTAGCGGCGCTGGCCCTCGGCGTAGATGGTGTCGAAGGCCAGGGAGGACTTGCCCGAGCCGGAGAGCCCCGTGAAGACGATCAGGCGGTCCCGAGGCAGATCAAGCGACACGTCTCGCAGATTGTGCTCACGAGCTCCGCGAACGACGAGACGGTCGGCCATCTGTGGAGGATACCGGTGGGGTGTGTCGTGTCATCCCGGTCCTGGTGACGGCCTCGGGGTCAGGCGAAGGTCACGTCCTCTTCGCCCCAGTAGGCCTCGACCGCGCTGATGAGCCCGTCGTCGGTGACGGTGAAGATCTCGACGCCCCTGATGTACATGGTGGCGTCGCCGGCCAGGGTGAGCGTGATCTGGAACCGGATGGCGGCCTTGTCGGCCACCGGGTGGACCTCCTCCACCTCGAAGGTCATGGTCTCGCACCCGTCGAACCCGGACTGGATGAAGTCCCTGATCTCGTCACGACCGGTATGGAGACCGCTCGGATAGGGGTCGACCTGCACGGCGTCGGCGGTGAAGAGGGCGGCGTAGGCCTTGGCGTCCTTGGAGCTGACGACGGCGGCGTAGCGCTCCATGGCCTGGCGGAGTTGGGCGGTGGTGGGCACGGTCGAGACGCTACCGGGCGCCGAGTGAGAAGCCGGGAGCGGGGTCAGCCGGGGATGGAAGCCCGGAGGTCGGCGATCTCGTCCCGCAGGAGGGCCGCCTCCTCGTAGCGCAGCTCGGCGGCGGCGGCTTTCATCTCGGCCTCGAGCTGCGTCATGAGCTCGACCGCCTCGGCCGGCGTCGAGGCATCGCCGTCCGCCAGGAGCGCCGGGCGCTTGTTGCCCCGGACGGCGGCGTTCTTGCGCACCTCGGCCCGGCTGCGCCCCGCTTTGGCCACGCCACCCCCGCCGCTCCCGCGCAGGCGCTCGAGGATGTCGGTCACCGACTTGCGGATGGTCTGCGGGTTGATGCCGTGTTCCTTGTTGTAGGCGATCTGGACCTCGCGTCGGCGCTGCGTCACCGAGACCGCCTCGCGCATGGAGTCGGTGACGGTGTCGGCGTAGAGCACGACCATGCCGTCGACGTTGCGGGCGGCCCGTCCCATGGTCTGGATCAGGGAGGAGGCCGAGCGCAGGAAGCCCTCCTTGTCGGCATCGAGGATGGCCACCAGGGCCACCTCGGGCAGGTCGAGGCCCTCGCGCAGGAGGTTGATGCCCACCAGCACGTCGATGGAGCCCAGCCGCAGCTCGCGCAGGATCTCGATGCGGGTGATGGTGTCGATGTCGGAGTGCAGGTACTGCACCCGCACACCGGCGTCGGCCAGGTAGTCGGTCAGGTCCTCCGCCATCTTCTTGGTCAGGGTCGTGACGAGGACACGCCCGCCGGCCGCCACGGTGGCGTGGATCCGCCCCAGGAGGTCGTCGACCTGGCCCTTGGTCGGCACGACGGTGACCTCGGGGTCGATGAGGCCGGTCGGACGGATGACCTGCTCGACCACCTGCTGCGAGTGTTCGAGCTCGAACGGGCCGGGCGTGGCGGACACGAACACGGATTGGGGGACGCGCTCGACGAACTCCTCGAAGCGCAATGGCCGGTTGTCCTTGGCCGAGGGCAGGCGGAAACCGTGGTCGACCAGCACGTCCTTGCGGGAGCGGTCGCCGGCGTACTGCCCGTGCAGCTGCGGCACGGCCACGTGGCTCTCGTCGATGACGCAGAGGTAGTCCTTGGGGAAGAAGTCCAACAGCGTGTAGGGCGTCTCGCCCGGCGCGCGGCCGTCGAGGTGCCGGCTGTAGTTCTCCACGCCGGAACAGACGCCGGTCTCGGCCAGCATCTCGAGGTCGTGCTCGGTCCGCACCCGGAGCCGCTGGGCCTCGAGCAGCTTGCCCTCCTTCTCGAACTCCTGCAGGCGCTCGCGCAGCTCCACCTCGATGCTGCCGACGGCGCGCTGAATGATGTCGTCGCCCGTGACGTAGTGCGTGGCGGCGTACACGGCCACGTCCTCCATCTCGTCGCCCATCTCCCCCGTCATGACGTCGAAGGGGACGATGCGGTCGACCGTGTCGCCGAAGAGCTCGATGCGCAGTGCCTGCTCCTCGTAGGCGGGGTGGATCTCGACCGTGTCGCCGCGGGCGCGGAAGGTACCGCGCACGAGATTGACGTCGTTGCGGGCGTACTGCAGGTCGACGAGCCGTCGCAGCATGTCGCGCTGGTCCACCTGCTCCCCCACCGAGACGCCGAGGATGCGGTCGCGGTACTCGTCCGGTGAGCCCAAGCCGTAGATGCAGGAAACCGAGGCCACGACGATCACGTCACGCCGCATGAGGAGCGACGACGTGGTGGCGTGGCGCAACCGGTCGATCTCGTCGTTGATGGACGAGTCCTTCTCTATGTAGGTGTCGGTCGTGGGAAGGTAGGCCTCGGGCTGGTAGTAGTCGTAGTACGAGACGAAGAACTCGACCCGGTTCTTCGGGAAGAGCTCCCGCAGCTCGGAGGAGAGCTGGGCGGCGAGCGACTTGTTGGGCTCGATGATGAGGGTCGGCCGCTGGACCTGCTCGATCATCCAGGCGATGGTCGCCGTCTTGCCCGAGCCGGTGATGCCCTGCAGGGTCTGGTACGGATCCCCCCGTTGGACGCCCGCGGCCAGCTGCTTGATGGCCGTGGGCTGGTCACCCGAGGGCTGGAAGGGGGAGACGACCTCGAATTCGGGCATGACCTCTGGAGGCTACCCGGGGGGTGTGACGGGTTAGGCGTGCGCCTGCTGCTGGGCCTGGGCCGCCTGGAGCCAGTCCCAGAGTTCGGCCACCGCGGCCTCCAGGGCCGCCCGGTCCCCCGCGTTGTCCAGCACGTAGTCCGCGTCTTTGACCCGTTCCTCGCCGCGAGATCTGGGACCGGATGCGCGCCTCGGCGTCGGCGCGGTCGAAGCCTCGTTGGGACAGCAGCCGCTCCAGGGCGACGTCGGTCGGGCGTGTCCACGACCACCACCTTGTGCAGCTTGACGGTCTCGCGGTGGAGTGCGGTCAGCAGCGGGATGGCGAGGACGACGATGTCGTCGGTCTCGGCCAGCGCGTCGCGCGCCTTGATCATGGTGATGCCGATGGCGGGATGCGTGATGGCGTTCAGCTCCAGCCGCGTCTCCTCGTTGGCAAAAGCCACCGCAGCCAGCGCCTTGCGGTCGATGGTCCCGTCCGCCTCAAGGATCTCGGTCCCGAAGCGGTCGATCAGCGGTTGGTACGCGGGCCCGCCCGGGGCCACGACGTCGCGGGCCACCTGGTCGGCGTCGATCAGCACGGCGCCGCGGGCGACCAGCAGGTCCGCCACGGCCGACTTGCCGGACCCGATGCCACCGGTGAGGCCGACCGCCAGCATCAGCCCGGCCCGGCTCCGTTCGCCGCGACTCGGCCTGCCCCGTTCGCGTTCGGCCCGGCCCGACGCGGTGAGCGGACGACGGCGAAGAGGACGAGCGTCGTGTCGTCCAGGTCCTCGGTGACGAACCAGTCGTCCGCGGTGATCCCCGTGGCGCCGCCCGAGTCCTCGCGGGCGACCAGCTTGTAGGCGACGGGGAGCAGCCGCGTGTAGGCCGAGACGTACCACGAGTGCGGAATCCGGTGCCGGATGTCGAACACGTCCAACCGGAGCAGCTTGTTGGCCTTGACCCGGCGGGCCGCCAGGTCGGCCTTCACGTGGGGCGCGGCGTCGACGCCGCCCAGCCACACGTCCTCGAAGTGCCGCTCCAACATGGCGCGGAACTCGTCGCGCTCGAACAGGTGAAGGTGGAACGGGTTCTCGAAATCGGCCGGCTTGTTCGGGGTGAGCACGCACCCGACGCCGTCGTGCTTGAGCACCCGGGCCATCTCGGCCACGTGCGGCTCGGGGTCGGTGAAGTGCTCGATGAGATGCGAGGAGCAGGCGCCGTCGAAGCTGGCCGTCTGGAAGCCGAGGTCGAGGGCGTTCATCTGCGCCACCCGGAGCCCTTCGGGCCCGTAGCGGGCGGTCGCCGTGGCGGCGGCCTCGGCGGAGTAGTCCACCCCGACGACCTCGCGGCCTGCCGCCAGGAAGCGGGCGGACTCGAAGCCCTGGCCGCAACCCACGTCGAGGATGCGGCCCTGCCCGATCCGGTCGAGCACGGCCCGGTAGCCCGCTTCGTGGAGGGCCAGGAGCGAATCGGGGGTCACGCCCTGCTGCGGCCGTTCCCCCGTCAGGCGGGTCTTCGTGCTGGTCACCACGGACACTCTCCCTTTCGTGTGACACTCCGGGGTGCCGTTGGCGGCATACATTACCCGGCGACCTTTCGGCCCCCCTTCATGACCACCTCCCCCACAGTCACCGCCCCCCGGGGGCGGCATGCGGCCCCCCGGCGGGCACGGCGGACCCAGCCGGCCGAGAAGACGGCCAGGGCGACCCGCCGGACGACGGCCAGGGCGACGGCCCGGGCGACGGGCAGCCGCTGGTGGTGGATCGGCGGAGGGGTGGTGGTGGCCGTCATGGCCTACGCGCCACTGCTGGCCGTGCGACCGGGCGTGGTCACGCCGGACACCAAGACCTACCTCTATCTCGACCCGCTGCGCTTCCTGAAACAGGTCGCCTTCATGTGGGACCCCACGGTCGGCCTGGGCACGGTGTCGCACGAGTACATCGGCTATCTGCTGCCGATGGGGCCGTTCTTCGCCGTCTTCCACCTCCTCGGCGTACCGGTCTGGGTGGCCCAGCGGCTCTGGCTGGGATCGATCCTCCTCTGCGCCGGGTTGGGCGTGCTGTACCTGTCGCGCATCCTCGGCCTGCGTGGCCCGGGGCCGACAGCCGCTGCCCTCGCCTACATGCTGTCGCCGTACTTCCTGCAGTACGCCGGGAGGATCTCGGTGATCCTGCTCCCGTGGGCGGGCCTGCCGTTCATGCTCGGCCTGACCATCGTGGCGCTGCGCCGGGGAGGATGGCGCGAGCCCGCACTGTTCGCAGTTGTGGTGGCGCTCATCAGCGGCATCAACGCCAGCTCCATCATTTATGTCGGCGTGGCCCCGATCCTCTGGATCCTCTATGCCGTCGTCGTCCTGCGCGAGTCGACCTGGCGCCACGCCGTCGGCACCGCGCTGCGCATCGGGATCCTGACGTTGGGCACCTGCCTGTGGTGGATGGCCGGACTCGAGGTGGAGGCGGCCTACGGCGTCAACGTCCTCAAGTACACCGAGACGGTCCCCTCGACGTCCGCCACCTCCAATCCGGCCGACATCATCCGCGGCCTCGGGTACTGGTACTTCTACGGCTCCGACCACCTCGGCCCGTGGACGACGGCCTCCATCCGCTACACGCAGGACATCTGGCTGTTGGCCACCTCGTACGCCGTGCCGGTGCTGTCGCTGGTGGCGGCGGCGTTCGTGCGCTGGCGCGAGCGCGCGTTCTTCTTGGTGCTGCTCTTCGTCGGGTTGATCCTCTCGGTCGGGCCCTTCCCGTTCTCCCACCCGACTGTGGTCGGCGGCGCCCTCAAGTCGTTCATGACCAACACCACGGCGGGCCTGGCGTTGCGCTCGACGGACCGGGCCACGCCGGTCGTCCTGCTCGCGCTCTTCATGCTGCTCGGGAGTGGCCTGACGGCGTTGTGGTCCCGCTTCCACGTCATGGGCCTCCTCGCCACCATCCTCGTCGCCGGGCTGGTGGTCGCCAACAACCCGTCGCTCTTCCACGGCGACACCATCGCCAACAACTTCACGCAGCCCGCCTCGCTCCCCGGCTATCAGCTGGCCGCGATCAAGCATCTCAACGCCACCCACCCGGGCACCCGCGTCTTCGCCATCCCCGGCAACGACTTCGCCGCCTACCGCTGGGGCGACACGGTCGACACGCCCCAGCCCGCCTTCCTCGACCGCGACTTCATCACGCGGGAACAGCAGATCATGGGGTCCATCGCCACGGCCGACACGCTCTACGCCACCGACGGCCCGATCCAGGACGGCACGGCCAACCTCAACGCCCTGGCGCCGATGGCGCGCCTGATGGGCGCCGGCGACGTCATGGTCGAGTACGACCAGCAGTACGAGCGCTACGGCGTGCCCCAACCGCAGCTCCTGGCGCTCGCCATGCTGCAGACGCCGCTGGGACTGGCGCACCCGGTCGCCTTCGGCACGCCACGGCCGAACACGTCGGTGGTGTCGACGCTGAACGAGCAGGATCTCTCGGTGCAGGGCAACGTCGGCTGGCCCTCTCCCCTCGTCACCTACACCGTGCCCGACCCGCGCGCCCTGGTGCGGGGCGAGTCCGACACCGGTGCGCTGGTGATGGAGGGCGACGCCACGGGGCTCAACAACCTCGCCGGACTCGGCCTGCTCAACACCGACAGTGCGGTGTACTACGCGGGGACGCTGGCCAACCAACCGGCCCGGCTGCAGGAACTGTCCTCCCAGGGCGCGCAGCTCGTGGTGACCGATACGAACCGCAAGCAGGCGTTCCGCTGGGACACGTTGACGGCGAACTCCGGCTACACCGAGGCGCCCAGCGACAACCCGGCCAAGTCCGACCTCAGCGACAGCCCGATCGAGCTCTTCCCCGGCACGGACATCACGAGCAAGTCGTACGCCTCCTACGTCGGCGCGGTGAACGTGACCGCCAGCAGCTACGGCAACTCGGTCTCCTACACGCCCGAGGACCAGGCATACAGCGCCATCGACAACAACTTCGACACGGCGTGGATCACCGGGCACCTTCGAGCCGGACCCCAAGGGTGAGTGGTGGCAGTCGCAATTCGCCAAGCCGGTGAGCGCCGACCACATCACCCTGGTGCAGCCGCAGCGCGGTGACCGCTGCGCGCTGGGTCTCGCGGGTCACGCTCACGTTCGACGGCAAGAACCCCGTCACCTACGACCTCAACGCCTCCTCCCACGTGACGGCCGGGCAGACGCTGACCTTCCCGTCCCAGACCTTCCACACGTTGCGGGTCACCATCGATGCCACGACCAATGACACGGCGCCACCCGCCTCGGCCTCGGCCGTGGGTTTCTCCGAGATCGAGATCCCCGGGCAGCAGGTGCACCAGGTCGTCCAGATGCCCAGCCAGATGCTCACGAGCCTCGGCACCGCGTCCGCCGCCGACCGCGTCACGGTGGTGATGACCCGCCAGCGCACCTCGCAGTTCCCGCCCCGCGACGACCCCGAGACGACCATCACCCGCCAGTTCTCCCTGCCGACCGCCCGCACCTTCACCCTGGCCGGCAGTGCCAGCCTCTCTGCGCTGATCCCCGACGACGAGGTCGACCGCCTGGTCGGACGGGCGGCCGACCGCCCGAGCTCGGTCAAGGACGCCTACTCCTCCGGTCGGCTGCCGGGCGACGTCAAGGCGACGGCGTCGGCCACGGTCGACGGTGACCCGACCACGGCCTGGCAGCCCGGTCTGGGCAACAAGGCGCAGATCGGCTCCACGCTGACCTACGACCTGGCCACGCCGCAGACCCTGACCGGGCTGAACATGCAGGTCATCGCGGACGGCCGCCACTCGGTCCCGACGACGATGACGATCGCCTCTGGCAACCAGGTGCGCACCATCACCGTGCCCCCGATCGCCGACGGCACCGTGCCGGACGCGGTGACGACGGTGCCGGTGACCTTCCCGGCGCTGACCGGCTCACACTTCGTCGTGACCTTCACCGGCATCCGGCCGGAGTACGCGGCGAACTACTACTCGGCGGGCCCGCTGGCGCTGCCGCTGGGCATCGCAGAGATCGGCATCCCCGGTGCGCGTGCCAACCCGATACCGGCCGCCCTCCCGGGCAACTGCGTCTCCAACCTCCTGACTATCGACGGGCAGCCCATCGACGTGTCCGTGGTGGGCCCGACACCGCGGGCCCTGAACGGCGGCGAGAGCCAGGTCGTCCCGTGCGGGCCCGACGCCAATGGCATCACGCTGAGCGCCGGTCCCCACATCGTGCAGACCGCGGCCGGCCACAACGCGCCCTGTGCGAACGCCCCGACCACGTGCACGGGTTGGAACATCGACCAGCTCGCCCTGGACTCGGCCTCCGGCGGCGGTGCCGGCTCGGCCGCCTTCCCGACCGCGTCGGGCACGCCCCAGTTGGAGGCCACCCAACCCGGCCCGGCGGCCACGGTGCAGGCGACATCGGTCCACATCGACAGCCACGGCGCGCGGGTGACCGGCGCGACGGAGCCGTTCGAGCTCGTGCTGGGCCAGAGCGTGAACAAGGGCTGGAAGGCGGTGGCCACCCCCGGCCCGGGTGCGGCGCCCGGGGCACATGCGGTCGACCTCGGGCGGATCGCAGCTCGTGGACGGGTTCGCCAACGGCTGGCAGGTCACCGCGGCCGACCTGCACGCGCTCGGAGGCTCCACCTTCACGGTGCAGCTCACCTGGACCCCGCAGAAGGTGGTCTGGGCGGCCCTGGCCGTCTCCGGAGCCACCATGCTCCTCTGCCTCGTCCTCGGCTTCCTGCCGCGCCGCCGCCCGGCGCTGGGTGCGGGCCCACCTCCCCCGTCGCCTGCGCGGCCCGGCCGGGCCCGGAGCCACCGGAGCGGCCCGCCGTGCCGTTCGACGCCGCCCGGCTGACCCTCCCGGGATCCCCTCCGCCCAAGGAGCAGCGCCAACGGGGGTGGCTGCGCTTCCCACGGGCGCTGATCATCGGTGTCATCGCCGGCGCCGCCGCCCTCCTCGTCACCCCGCCCGTGATGGGCCTCGTGGTGGCGGTCGCTGGTCACCCTCGGCCTCCTGGTGCCCTGGGCCCGCGCCATCGCCGGCGTGGCCGGCGATCGCCTGCATCGTGGCCGGAGCCATCAACGTGGTGCAGGGCCAGAACGTCCACCACTTCCTGTCCGGCTCCAACTGGGCCGCCTCGTTCGTCAACGCCGGCAACCTGATCTGGCTCGGCGTCGTCCTCCTGCTGGCCGACGCGGTTATGTCTGCGTTGGGCTGCGGGTGGCCAAGCCGCTCGGCCGACGGGCGCTGCGGGCACGGCCGCCGGGTGTCCATCCTGCCTTCGAGCCTGCGTTTGAGACGCCGCCGATCGTGGGTATCGACGGCTGAGGCGGAGCCGCGCACGGACGCCGGAGCCGCTCATCACCCGATGACCTCTCCTCGCGGGGGGCCAGAACCGAAACAAAGGAGCGGACATGCGTCGTTTCGGACTACTGATCGCCATGGCGGGCGCACTCGTCGCCTTCTCCGCCGGATCCCTGCTCGCACCGGCTGCAGGCGCGGGCCGGCCTGTCGAGCCCGCCCACCGTCGGCGCGCTGCAATGGACCGACACGCACGCGGCGGCGGCGTCCACCACGGTCACCAATCTGCTGGCCAACGTGTCCTGTACGAGTGGCACGTCGTGCATGGCAGTCGGGGGCCAGAACCTCGGGGCCGGCGGTGGCACGCTGACCGAGTTGTACAACGGGACGTCCTGGAGCGTGATCCCCAGCACGAACGCCCCGTCGACGACCGACGACACGCTCGCCTCGGTCTCGTGCGTCGGCTCCTCCTTCTGCCTGGCGGTCGGTAGTACCAGCACGGTGCCCGTCGCCGAGACCTGGAACGGCACCGCATGGTCGAACCTGGCCGTCACCCTGCCGGCCGGTGTTACCGACGCCACCCTCTCTTCGGTGTCGTGTGTCGCCGCCAACCTCTGCCAGACCCTCGGTACGGCCTTCAGCGGTGGCGGCAACACGATCTTCGGCAACCAGTGGAACGGCACGGCGCTCGCACTCACGACCGCCGCCACCCCGACCGCCGGCGGCGCCACGCCCGTCCCGAGCGCATCGGGCATGAGCTGTGTCTCGGCCAGCTGGTGCCTCGCCGTTGGCGTCAACGACACGCAGTCGGCCTCCAGCGCGCCCTTCAGCGAGCTCTGGAACGGGAGCACCTGGTCGCTGCTGACGACGCCGCCTGCCACCACCGGACTGGGCAGCGTCCTTCGCTCCGTCTCGTGCGCCGGCACGAACTTCTGCGAGGCGGTGGGCCAGATCAACGGCACGGGCCCGCTGAACCAGACCTTCATCGAGACCTGGAACGGCTCGTCGTGGGTCATCACGACCAGCCCCAACACCTCGACCACCGAGAGCCAGCAGCTGAACGGGGTCTCCTGCTTCAGTGCCACCACGTGCACCGCCGTCGGACAGGCTGCGGCCGCCTCGGGCGTCTCACCGGCCACGCTGGTGCTGTCGTGGAACGGGACCACCTGGTCGATCGTGCCGAACACGCCCAACAGCGGCACCGTGCAGACGGTCGCCAACGGCGTGTCGTGCGTCACCAACTGGGCCTGCGTCGCGGCGGGAAGCTTCCAGTCCTCGACATCGCCGATCACGTCGGTCCCCTTCGCGATGTCGGCGCCCATCAACCGTCCCGGCTACCGCTTCGTGGCCTCCGACGGTGGGATCTTCGACTACGGGGCGCCGTTCCTCGGCTCCATGGGCGGCACGCACCTCAACAAGCCGATCGTCGGGATGGCCGTCATGCCCGGCGGTGACGGGTACGACCTCGTCGCCACCGACGGCGGCATCTTCAACTTCGGCAGCGCGCAGTTCTACGGGTCGACGGGGAACATTCACCTGAATGCCCCCATCGTCGGGATGGCCATGACGGCGGACGGCGCGGGCTACTGGCTCGTGGCCTCCGACGGCGGCATCTTCAGCTACGGCGACGCCCAGTTCTACGGCTCGACCGGGGCCATCCACCTCAACAAGCCCATCGTCGGCATGGCGGCGACGACCGACGGCAAGGGCTACTGGCTCGTGGCCTCCGACGGCGGCATCTTCAACTTCGGCGACGCCACCTTCATGGGCTCGGCCGGCTCGCTCCCGCTGAACAAGCCCGTCGTCGGCATGACCGCGCCGGTCTCAGGCCAGGGGTACTACCTCGTCGCCACCGACGGCGGCATCTTCAGCTATCCGACCCCTGGCGGCCTGCCCTTCTTCGGCTCCACGGGGTCGATCAAGCTGAACAAGCCCATCGTCGGGCATGACGGCGGTGGCGAATGGCTACTACCTGTCCGGCTCGGACGGCGGGATCTTCTCGTTCCCGACCACGAACGGCCCGCCGTTCCTCGGCTCCACGGGGTCGATCGTCCTCAACCAGCCGATCGTCGGGATGACCGCCTGACTCAACGCGTGGGCGACGCCTCGTCCGCCAGCGCCTCCAGGGCGCGGCGGGCGGTGGCGTCCCACGTGAACCACCGCGCCCGGGCCAGGGCGCCCTTGGACAGCCGGCTCCGCAGCACCTCGTCGCCGAGCACGCGCCCGAGCGCGACCGACAGGTCCCAGAGGTTCTCGACGAGCAGGCCGGACTCGCCGTCGAGCACGGCATCGGTGTGGCCGGCGATGGCGGTGGCCACCGCCGGCGTGCCGCACGCCGCCGCCTCGGTCAGGGTCATGCCCCAGCCCTCGCGCTGGGAGCTGCTCGCCACGACCCAGGCCCGGCGGTACCACGACACCAGCTCGTGCGTCGTCGACCCGCCCGGGCAGGCTGATCCAGTCGGTGGCGCCGAGCTCCGCGCGCAGGGCCTCGAGCGCGGCGCCGCTCGTAGCCCTCGCCGATGATGACCGCCTGGAGCTCGGGGTGGTCCGGCTTCAGCCAGGGCCAGCGAGCGCAGCAGCACGTCGAAGCGCTTGACCGGCACCAGCCGCCCGACGGCGACCACCAGCGGCGTGGGCGAGCGGTGGCCACCGGGCGTGTAACGCGGGTCGACTCCGGGAGGGTCGACGGTGACCTGCTCCGGCTGCAGGTCGAGCAGGTCGACGATCTCGTCGGCGCGACGACTCCGACAGCGTCACGATGCGGCTCGAGCGGTAGAAGCGCGGCGCGAAGCGGCGCTCGACGAAGTCGCCCAGGCGGCGCCAGGGCCGGCGGCAGGACCATGCCCCACATTTCGGCGTGGACGTGGTGCAGGAAGACGATGCGCGGCCCGCGGTACCAGACCGGCGAGAGGAACGGCATGCCGTTCCAGATCTCGACGAGGGCGTCGCCGGGACGGTGCCCCATGCGGATGCCCTCCCACGCCGCGCCCGGGAAGACCCGCGTAGCGCCCGGACTTGCGCAGCACCCGGTAGCCGTCCCGGGTCAGCGCGGCCGGGGCACTCGGGCACGGCCGACGTGCGGAACGTGACGTCGAGCCCGGCCGCCGGCCCACCGCGAGGCGACCTTGTGGGCGTGCAGCTCGGAGCCGCCGGCCTCGGGGTCGTCGAGGTCGCGCCAGGCGACGAAGTGGATGCGCCGGAGGCCAGCCTCGGCGGCGATGGCGCCCAGCACGTCTGATTCGGCCCGCCTGCCCGCCTCGCCGCGTCCTCCTCGGGCGCGGCCGGTACCGCGCCCCAGGTCGTCGCCCATTCGGTCAGGTTATCCCGACGATCTCCCTGTTTCGGCGGACCCGGTGGACCACGACGAACCCGCGCAGGATCACGGCCAGGACTGCTGCCTGGACCGCGACGTCCACCAGCGCGGTCGCCCGCGGGCTCCCGTGCACCGAGAGCACGGCCAGGGTGAGGGCGAGGGCGCCCACCGACGAGCACGCCGACCACCCAGCGCCGGCCCACCGCGAGCAGGTACATGGTCAGGACCACCGAGACGCTGAGCATGATCATGGCCAACACGAGCGGTGCCAGCGCGTCGGCAGCCGACGTGTAGGCGTGGTGGAACACGATTGCAGGAGCTGTCTCGGGCGCGACCAGCGCGACGGCCGAGCAGCAGGACCGAGGGCACGGCGAGCAGCACGAGGACCACGGCGAGCTGCCGCAGCGCGTGGCCGCCCTGGCGCCAGCGGATCGCCGCCTCGGGCAGCAGGTACCCGCCGAGCACGATGGCGCCGAAGACGATGGCCTTGCTCGTGACCGAGACGGCGGCGTAGGCGCCGCTGTGGCTCGGGTTGTCCCGGCCGACGACCAGCACGTCGACGTTCTGCAGCACGGCCACCATGGAGAGCGAGACCGAGGCCACGACGAGGTCGAGCGCCACCGGTCCGCCGCACCGACTGTTGGCCCCCGAGCACGGCGATCGGGGCGGACGGCCGCCATCCAGCTGCGCGGCTCGAGCAGGCGGGGTGCACGGCCACCCGACCAGGCCCGGACCGCCGCCTAGCGGGCGTGGGCCGCGGCGACCACCTCGCCGATGAGGATGCCGACGGCCGCGCCGGACGGCCCGTAGCCCGGCCGCGCACCAGGACGACGACCGCCACGACGCGGATGCCCGATCTCCACCAGCGAGGTTGACCGCCAGCGGCCGGTAGGCCCGGTGCGCCTGCAGCAGGCCCCGGTCGAGCGACAGCAGGACGAAGAAGGCGGCCGCCGTGAGGATCGCCGCAATGCCGATGCCGCTCTGCTGGTTGAGCAGCACGGCCACGCCGTGGCGGCTGGTGAAGACGATGACCGCCCACACGAGGACGACCAGGGTGCACTGCCGGTGCACGCGGCCGGCCCAGCGCCGCACGAGGTGCCCGCTGCCGTCCTCGTGCCAGACGGTGACCCGGCGCACGACCGCGACCACGACCGCCGAGCCGGGCATGGAGAGGATCAGGTAGAGGCCGGTCAGCTGGTTGAGGACGCCGTAGCTGTGCGGCGTGAGCAGGCGGGCCAGCGCGACGGTGAGGACGACGCTGGCGCCGTTGGCCAGCACGCCGGCGGCGGCCAGCGGCCCGGCCTGCAGCAGCCCGGCCCGCATCGACTCGACGCCCGGCCGGGCCTCGGCGTCGAGGAGGAGCTCGGCGCCGAGGTTGGGACCGACCGCGTTGGGGGCCAGCGACATGGCGGCCGGGACGGCCTCGACGACGACCTCGGCCGCGGGGGTCTCCGCGGCCTCGGGGTTTTTCACGCGCGGGCCTTTGCCGCCTCGTCTTCCATGCCGATTCGATCGACCGCGGGCAGGATCTGGCGCTGCAGCAGCTGGCCGCCGTCCACACTGACGTGGATGCCGTCGGAGGACCGGACGTCGACCCCGGAGAGGGACGCGGTGTAGACGCCGTTCGGGCTGAGCATCCGGTTGACGTCGATCACGCTGACGACTCCCGGATGCGTGCGCGCCACCTGCCGCACCAGTGCGTTGTACGCCTGCACGCGGGCAGGTGTGTTCTCCGACCAGGGCAGGCCGTTCGGTTGCCGGTCACTGGGGTCGACGTAGGGCATGGTGAACAGCACCACTTTGGCACCAAACGAATGGAGAATGGTGATGGCGGACTGCAGGTCGGCCGTGAGGTGCCCGTCCCAGGCCGGCTCGCCGATGTGCACCCAGCGTCCGTCGAGGAGGTGGTCGGTGACCTCCCAACGCCCGAGACCGAGGGCCACGACCGTGGGCTGCTGGCCGGCGACCAGGAAGGGCCACAGCGCCCGCCAGTTGTTGCAGCCCGGCGTGGCGGGACCGGGCGCACCGGAGGTGAGCACTTCGAGTTGGGGGTCGAGGTCACACCCGAGCGTGGCGTCGTCGGTCACCGACACCCCGTACTGCTCCTGGGCACCGATCGACAGCCCCATGGCGAGCGTCATCGTGATGGAGTCGCCGAGGACCAGCAGCCGCACCGGGCGGGAGCCGTAGGCGCCGTGGCGCTCCAGGGCGGCGTGCTCGGACGTGCTCAATCCGGGGGCCAGAGGAAAGGACACCCGGGCCCCTCCGGGCGAGTCGGCCCGGGCCACCGGGCCCAACGCGGCGGGCGAGGCGGCGGGCGACGCTGCGCCCGACGCTGGCCCGGCCAGGGCCGGCAGGGCCGCGGCAGAGAACAGGAGGCAGGCGGTGACCACCAGGCGTCGCACTCCCCAACCCGTCACGCCAGCACCGTCCTCCTCGTGCCCGCCGTCTCGTGCCTGTAAACCCTCGCCCGGGCGGGGGGCGGCGACGGATCGGTCGAGACGGGACCGGCGAATCAGCCGCGTGCCCGACCCTTCCTGGTCGGCTGGAGCGACCCGGCGCTTGAGCATTCCACACGGCGCTCAGGGGGTCTGTGGCGCGCCGGCGGCGACGCACTGGGTGACCAGGGGGCTCGCCACGTAGACGTGTGCGGTGCCCTCGGCCAGCCCGGCGCACTGGGCCAGGGTCCCCGGCCGCACGGCCAGGGACTGATGGAGATCCAGCTGCACGTTGTTCCAGACCCAGGCCCCCGCCTCAATTGTCGGGAGCTGGCCGAGGGCGGCCGTCATGAAACCTGCCGCATAGGTGGGGTCGTGCCCCTGCTCGACCCGGGGCGCACCGGGTTCCGTCGCGATGACCACGGTGTTGACCTGCCACACCGAGAGGGCGTGGCGCACGGCTTCGAGCTGCGCCGGCGTGCCCTCCGGCTCCGGCTGGCCGACACCGAAGTCGAGCTGGCTCAGCAACCGGAATCCGGGCTCGGCGGAACCGGCACGATGCGCCACCCCCTGGGGCCCTCCCCCGCCCGCCTGGCTGTAGTGCATCCGGTTCACCGCCTGCCACGTCATGGCGGACTGCAGTCCGGAGAACGGCGCCGGATACGACAGCAGGACCCGCCCGGGCGGCAGCGTCGGGGCGACCTGGGTGTACCGAGCGCGGCAGGGTCACGGCCTGCATCGCGAAGGGCAGCCGCTCCCCGAAGATGATCGCCATCGGCGCCAGGGCCACACCGGTGACGGCCGCCGCGCCGAGCGCACCGCGCCAGTCCGGCACCGCCAGGTAGACGCGTTCGAGGATGACGGCGAGGATCACCGCCGCGGCGAGGAAGCCGATCGCCATGAACCGTTGCTCAATGAGATTCTCGACGACGGGGATCTTGGTGAAGATCCAGGCCGGCTCAATCTGGCCGTGCCGCTCGCCCAGCGAGAACACCACACAGACGGCGAAAGCGAAGCCGAAGAACCAGAGGCGGCGGTCCCGCCAGAACGCCGCCAGACCCGCCACCATCACGAGGATGAAGCTCCAACCGAGGAAGGCCGCCGAGGCGAGGGGGGCACCTTCGTACCCCCCGAGCGCGAGGAAGACGTTGTGGCGCGGCGGGTACGTGGTGGTGACGAAGCTCGACGGGATGAACCCGCCGATCACCCCCACGTTGGGCCAGACCAAGCCCGAGAGATGGGCCGGTCCCTCGAGGGCGAACCAGACGGGCCAGGCCAGGAGGACGACCCCCACGACGAGACCGACCGCCAACGCCTTCGCGGCGTGCGGAGCCCGGGCCCGCAGCGCCTCCCGGTTGCCGACCAGCGCGGCGAGCAGCAGTCCCACGACGCAGAAGAGGACGACCACCGCAACGATCGCCAGCATCTCGGAGGACAAGAAGAACTGCCCGAACAAGAGGAGGCCGAGCAACAGCCCGGCGCCCAGCGCGCCGTGGCGCTGGCGGATCAGGATCTCGTCGAGGACGGCCAGGATGAGCGGCAGCAGCATCAGGGCGGCCGTCATGAGGTGGGCGAACTCCAAGCTCCCGAGGACGAAGGGCGAGAAGCCGAAGAGCAACCCGCCGATGAAGGCGGCCGGAGTCCAGGACACCCACCGCCGGAGAACGACGAACGCGGTGAAGGCCGTCAGCGCCGGCGCAATGGTCGAGGCGACGTTCAGCGATGCGATGGGTCCCCAGATCCACGTGACGGGCACCAGCGGGATGCTGAGCCCGGTCACCGAGGTCTGCGCCAGCAGGTTGATCCCGGTCGGGTGGAAGAGCGCCGACGAGAAGAACGGGTTCTGCCCGTGCGACAGCGCGGTGGCGGGCCATTGGAAGAACCAGAGGAACAGCGCCGGATCGCCGCAGCCACACAGGGTGTGGGTGGAGGCGCCCTGGGTCCACGCGTGGATCCACAGGACGAACCCCAGGGCGAGGTAGAGAAGTCCGGCCGAGGTGAGGGTGAACCAGCGCGGGAAGAGTCGCTGCGCCTTCGCTGGCGCGTGCTTAGCCAGCGGAGGGCGTGCCGGCCGGAGCGCTGGTGCGACGCGGCAGCACGGGGGCGTCTCGTCCGGTCGAGCCCGATTCGTGGTACTCCTCTTCGACGTTGACCGACCAGATGTCGTTGGTCGCGCCGAAGATGTTCTCGACCGTCAGCATTGCCGTGTACATGGAGTGGTCCTGATTGTTGTACTTGTGCATGCCGTTGCGACCGACCGGGTGGATGTTGGGCGCCTCGGTCTCGATCCATTTGCGGATCGTCTCGACGTTGGCCTTGTAGCTGAAGTCGTAGTACGGGTAGGCCTTGGGCACGCGCACCACATAACCGTGCTCGACGTCACCCGGCGCCGCCAACCCCAGCGACATCAACTCCTTGGTGCCGAGCGCGATGAGATCGTCGTCCGCCATGTTCCACATGTCATCGCCTTCGAACACGAAGTACTCGAGGCCGAGGCACGTGCGGCCGTCCTTGACGAGGAACGGTGACCACGAGCCGTAGTTCTGGATACGTCCCACCTCGACGTCAGTGGCATGGATGTAGATCCAGTTGTCCGGGAAGCTGCGCGACTCGGGCACGACGAGGGCCACCGTGAGGTAGTCGCGGTAGTGCAAGTCGTCGGCCGCGGCAAGCACCTCCGGCGGCGGGGGCGGCGAGATGGTGTGCACGAGCTCGCGCATGGGCATGGTGGAGATGACATGCGAGGCAGGGACGGTGTGCGCGACGCCGCCCTGCGTATACGTCGCGGCCACCGCGCGGCCGCCCTCCACCGTGATGCCGGTCAGCCGCGCCTGCATCTCGATGGTCCCCCCGGCGGCCTGCACCTTTTCTGTGCAGACCTCCCACATCATGCCGGGGCCGTATTTGGGGTATTGGAACTCCTCGATGAGCGTGGTGATGTCGGTCTGATTGCGCTTGGGCAGGATCGCGTTGAGCACCGCCTTGCGCAGGTCGAGGTTCTTGATCCGCTGGGCGGCCCAGTCGGCCGGCATCTCGGACACGGGCACTCCCCACACCTTCTCGGTGTAGGTCTTGAAGAAGGTGCGATAGAGGCGCCAGCCGAAGCGGGCCACCAGCCAGTTCTCGTAATTCGGGTCGCCCTTGGGCGGGCGGATGCGGGCCCAGATGTAGGAGAAGCCGCACAGGATGGCCTCCCACAGGCCCAGGTTCCGGAGGGCGTTGCCCGCCTTGAGCGGGTAGTCATAGAACTTGCCCTGGTAGTAGATGCGGCTCATGCGGGGGCGGAGCATGAAGTCGCCCTCGGGGAGGATCTCGTGCCAGAGGGCCTCCACCTCGGGGACCTTGGTGAAGAAGCGGTGTCCGCCCAGGTCGAAACGCCACCCGTCCCGTTCGACGGTGCGGCTGATTCCGCCGACGACGTCGTCGGATTCGAGCACCACCGGGCGCTCGCCGCGCTGGGTCAGGAGATACGCAGCCGTGAGGCCACCGGGGCCGGCGCCGACGATGACGACGGGGGTGTCTGCGGTGGCGGCCACGAGGTAGGCAGGTTAGTGGACCCCCCACCACCTCTCAGGGAGGGTCGGTCGGTTTTTCAGGGGTCGAATCGCCCCACACCCCCGTGGCAGTCAGGACCCGGAAGTGGAGAACTCGGTCAGGTTCATCGGCTCGTAGTAGAGCCTCGGGTGGCTGGTCACGACGTTCCGGCCACCCCCGCCGGCCTTGGCGGCGGCGTTCAACATGTCCGTGGCGATCGTCTCGCACCTCACCCCGAAGGTCTGGTACATCGGCTGCCAGACAAACCAGACGTGGTGGGTGGGTCCCGCCTTGGCGAACACCACGTTGGCGAAACCCTGCGGGCTGGCCCGGTGGACGGCGTCGGCGTAGTCGACCCAGTCGACGATCTGCGGCCCCGTGCGGCGAGGGAAGGTGAGCATGTCGTACTGCGAGGGGTTCTGCAGTTGGCGGTAGACCGAGGGGCCGAGCTGGTCCGGGCAAAACGCGATGATGTCGCCCGGCTTGGCCTGCGCGTTGATGGCTGCCGCCACGATGCCACCCTGCGTCCGCTGCGTGGTGACGTTCTGGGCCGACGAGACGAGACCCGCCACGACCGCCAAGCCGACCACGACGACCCGCGTCTTCGGATTGAGGAGGGTGACGGTGCCGAGGGCGACGAGGAGGACGAAGGGCAGGAACACGACAGCCGCGTAGCGCGACGAGAACACGCTCGCCGTGACGATCCCGCCGGCGATGGCGGCAAAGAGCGTCCCGAGCACGACGAAGACGAGGCTGCGGGCCCGGGGCCGCGTGCGCAGGTCGAGCTCGATGATGCGCCCGGACTTGCCGACGCCGAAGACGGCCAGCGCCAACATGGCGAAGTAGATGACCGCCAGGAGCCGACCTTGGTTGGTGCCTGTCTGCAGCGTGGAACCCTGGTTGTCGGTGAAGCCGGTGAGCGCGTTGATGACGGCGGAGAAGTTGGGTGGCGCCGCCCAGGGCGTCCCGGTGTGCTTGGCCTGGTACAGGAAGGTCGGCACCCACGGCACGAACAGGAGGCAGCCGACCGCAACCGCGATCAGAGCCGCCCACGGCGCCTCGCGAGGATGCCCGCGCCGGCGGGTGTGCACCACCGAGGCGATCAGCCAGATGCCGACCATGGCCACCAGGTAGATGGACCAGTACTGCGAATACAGCAGTGCCGCCGTCACGACGGCCACCGCGATGAGATTGCCCGGCCGGGGCGCAGAGACGGCACGGGCCAGGGCGAGGTACCCGCAGCCAGTCAGCAGGATGACCAGCGCGTACATCCGGGACTCCGTCGAGTAATAGACGGCAAACGGCGCGCTGGCGAGCAGCACGAGCATCGTCCAGGCCACGGCCCGGCCTCCGAGCCGCCGCCCGCACAGCCAGCCGACAGGAAGGGTGGCCACCGCGAAGGCGCCGGACAGCGCCCGGACGGCGTCGTTGGACTGCCCGAAGAGGGCGATCCAGTAGTGCAGGAGGTAGTAGTACAGCGGCGGCGCGCCGTCGTGCTTCAGCACGTTTGGGATCTCGTGCAACGGGAGTCGGGCGATGTTGACGGTCAGCGCCTCGTCCAGCCACAAGCCCGACCGGGTCCAGAAGCGGAGCAGCAAACCGGCCGCGAGGACGAGCCCCACGGCCACACCGGCGACAAGGCGCGTGCGGCCGGCGAGAGCGGGAACCTCCTCAGACATGGGGCGCATGGTAGGACAATGGGCCTGAGGTCTAGGATCATCGGCCGCCGGAGGAGGCCGGTGGCGAGCGAGGGCAACCGACGAAGGCAAGTGGGGAAAGGGGGGCCGTGACCCGTTACATCATCAAACGTTTGGTACTGCTCGTCATCATCATCATCTTCGTCTCCATCGCGACCTTTTTCCTCGTTCACCTCCTCCCGGGCAACCCCACCGACACGATCCTCGGCCCGAACGCCACGGCGCAGAACGTGGCCACGCTCAACCACCAGCTCGGCTTGGACAAGCCACTGTGGCAGCAGTACTTCATCTGGATCGGCCACGTCTTCGAGGGCAACCTTGGCCAGTCGTTCACGACGCACCAGTCGACGTCGACCATCATCAAGCAGTCGTTCCCCATCGACCTCGAACTGATCATCATCTCGCAGATCATCGCCTTCGCCATTGCGTTCCCCATGGCGATGAAATCGGCCCGCAAGCCCAACAAGCTGTTCGACCAGGCGTCCAACAGCACGACGTTCGCCATGCTGGCGTTGCCGCCGTTCGTCATTGCGCCGGTCCTGGTCCTCATCTTCGCCGTGCACTGGCACGTGTTCCCTGGGCCGGCCTCCTATGTGCCACTTGCTCAGAACTTCTGGTCGAACATCCACACGATGTTGCTGCCCTCCATCGTCCTTGCGTTGGGCGGCATCGTCGTCTACTTCCGACTGCTGCGGAACGACCTCATCTCGACGCTGCAGGAGGACTTCATCACCATGGCCCGTTCGAAGGGGCTCTCCGATCGCCGCATCATGTGGCGGCACGCCCTGCGGCCGTCGTCCATCTCACTCCTGGCCTCGGCCGGCGTGACCATCGGCAGCCTGATCGCCGGCACGTTCATCGTCGAGCTGCTGTTGCAGATGCCGGGATTGGGGTATCAGCTGATCTCGGCCGTCAACCAGGACGACTACACGGTGGTGCAGGGCATTACCCTGTTCGTGGCGGTCGCCATCGTTCTCATCAACTTCATCTTCGACTTCCTGTTCACCATCGTCGATCCGAGGATTGCCCGTGAGTAGTGCGAGCCTGGTGCACCCGACCAACGAAGCATTCGCCGACATCAAGGGGGAGATCGTCGCCGAAGCGGCGGCCGACCCGGTCAAGAAGAAACTCGGTTTCTTGTTCTGGCTCTGTGTCGCGTGGATCGTCCTGGTCGCCTTCGGCGCGACCTTCGCCAGCCTCCTCCCACTGCCCAACCCGACGCTCGGCAACTACAGCAGCGTGCAGAACGCGGGACCGGGTTGGGGCCACATTCTGGGCACCGACGACCTCTACCGGGACATCTTCAGCCGCTTGGTCTACGGGGCGCGCGTCTCTCTCGTCGTGGGCTTCGGCGGCGCACTGATCGGCCTGGTGGTCGGCGGCATCCCTGCCATGATCTCGGCGTACCGGCGTGGTCGCATCGACACGGCCCTCAACACGGGTTCCTACATCGTGCTGGCCTTCCCGGCCATCGTCGCCGTGATCGCCATCGTGTCCTTCTGGGGTAAGTCGTTGTTCAAGATCACGCTCGTCATCGGCTTGTTCGCGGCGCCGCTGATCTTCCGGGTGGTCCGGGCCTCGACCCTGTCCTATGCGACACGGGACTTCGTGTTGGCGGCCAAGGCGCTCGGCGCCAGCGACACGCGCATCCTTTCCCGCGAGATCCTGCCCAACATCATGCCGACCATCGTCTCCTTCGGGCTCATCGCCGTCGCCACCATCGTGGTCCTGGAGGGCTCGTTGGCCTTCCTTGGGCTGTCCGTGCCACCGCCCACGCCCAGCTGGGGCAACATGCTCAACGAGGGTTCGACTCTGCTGACGGGAGCGAAGGGGCAGACCAACCCGTGGTTGGTCATCTTCCCGGCGACGGCGATGTTCTTGTTGCTCATCAGCCTCAACGTCATCGCAGACAAGCTGCGGGCCTACTTCGACGTCTCGGACATCAAGCTGTGAGCGGGCGCCGCCTCCTGGAGGTCGAGGACCTCTTCGTGTCCTTCGCCACCAGCCGCGGCCAGCTGCAGGCTGTCCAGGGGGTGTCGCTCACGCTCGACCAGGGCAAGACGCTCGGCATCGTCGGCGAGTCCGGCTCGGGCAAGACCGTGCTCTCGCGGGCGATCATGGGATTGCTGCCGCCCTCGACCACCACGCAGAGCGGGTCGGTCCGCTACGAGGGCACCGAGATCCTCAACGCGCCGAATGACGATTTGCGCAAGCTCTGGAGCACGCACATCGCGATGGTGTTCCAGGACCCCATGACGTCGCTCAACCCGGTGCAGCGCATCGGCAACCAGATCACCGAACCCCTCAAGATCCACCTGAAGCTCTCGAAGTCCGAGGCGAAGGAGACGGCGCTCTCACTGCTCATGCAGGTGGGGATCCCTTCCCCCGTCGAGCGCTACGAGGCCTATCCGGCCCAGCTCTCCGGCGGCATGCGCCAGCGCGTCATGATCGCCATCGCCCTCGCCTGCGCACCCCGCCTCCTGATGGCCGACGAGCCCACCACCGGACTGGACGTCACCGTGCAGGCGCAGATCCTCGACCTGCTGGGCCAGCTCCAGCACGACCGCGACATGGCGATGAT
Organism: uncultured Acidimicrobiaceae bacterium; assembly: GCA_963762175.1. Taxonomy (GTDB): domain Bacteria; phylum Actinomycetota; class Acidimicrobiia; order Acidimicrobiales; family RAAP-2; genus Bog-473. The sequence goes on along the minus strand of CAVXJW010000005.1, from coordinate 522,090 downwards.
CCTCGTGACCCACGACCTCGGGGTCGTGGCCACCCGTACCGACGAGATCATCGTGATGTACGCCGGCAACGTGGTCGAGCGGGCGCCGACCAACGTGCTGTTCAAGAGCATGGCCATGCCCTACACCGAGGCGCTGCTGAAGTCGACGCCCCGCATCGCCGAGCCGAGTCACACGAGGCTGACCGCCATCGAAGGCCGGCCCCCGGACCTCCTCAACCCGCCGGCCGGGTGCCCCTTCTCCCCCCGCTGCCCGTACGCGCAGGACAAGTGCCACCGGGAGAAGCCGCCGCTGGTCGAGGCCTCCCCCGGCCACAGCTACGCCTGCTGGTACCCCCTGACGACGGCGGCCACGTCCAGCGCCCCGCCGCAACCGGCACCGGTGCCGGCATGACCGACACCCGGGTGGAGTCCTCGGCCGTCGGCACCGACCCGCTCCTGTCCGTCGAGGACCTCCACGTCTCCTTCGGACGCGGCAACGCCACCGTCCAGGCCGTGGCGGGCATCACCTTCGAACTGCGGCAGGGTGAGACGCTCGGCCTCGTCGGCGAGTCGGGCTGCGGCAAGTCCACGACCGGCCGCGCCATCGTGCAGGTCGAGAAGGCGACGTCGGGCAAGATCCGTTTCGGCGAGACGGAGCTCACCGCGCTGAGCCGCGGCAACCTGCGCACGCTGCGCACCCAGGTGCAGATGATCTTCCAGGATCCCATCTCATCGCTGAACCCGCGGCGCCGCGTCATCGACATCGTGGGGGAGCCACTGACGATCTGGAAGATCGGCAGCAAGGACGAGCGGATCAAGACGGCCAACGCCATGCTCGACCAGGTCGGCATCGATCCCTACGTCAACGGCTCCCGACGTCCGCGCGAGTTCTCCGGAGGGCAGTGCCAGCGCATCAGCATCGCGCGCGCCCTCGTCCTCAAGCCCAAGCTGCTGGTCTGCGACGAGATCGTCTCCGCGCTCGACGTGTCGGTCCAGGCGCAGATCCTGAACCTCCTGCAGGACCTGAAGGCGGAGTACAACCTCACGATCCTCTTCATTGCGCACGACCTGGCCGTCGTGAAGAACGTCAGCGACCGGGTGGCCGTGATGTATCTCGGCCGCCTGTGCGAGATCGCCCCCTCCGACCTCCTCTACGAGTCGCCGGCGCACCATTACACGGCCGCCCTATTGGCCTCCGCCGTGGAGCCCGACCCGGAGGCGCCCCGTGCGCAGGCCGCGCTCACCGGCGAGCCCCCGAGCCCGATCAGCCCGCCCTCGGGCTGCCGCTTCCGGACCCGCTGCCCGCGGGCCGAAGCACGTTGTTCCGAGGAGGTCCCCGAAATGCGGGAGATCGGCCCCGGGCACCAGGTGGCCTGCCACTTTCCTATCGGCAGTTGAACTCCGCCGCCATGGGCGCCTCACGTGGTCGTCCCCGACTGGCGACAGCAGCCTGCGCCGCCTTCCCCGACCTGCACGATGACTGGCCGCTCCTTCGTGCCGCGCTCGACGACGTGGGCGTCGACGGCATCACCGCCGTGTGGGACGATCCGGGCGTCGATTGGTCCAGCTTCGACCTGGTGCTGGCCAACGGCGCCTGGGACAACATCCACCACGTCGACGCGTTCCTCTCCTGGGTGGACGCGGTGGCCCGCGCCGGCGTACCGGTGCACAACTCCCCCGCCACGTTGCGCTGGAACATCGACAAGCACTACCTCCGCGACCTGGAAAAGTCCGGTGTCCCGACGGTGCCGACCGTGTGGGTCGAGCCGCCGGGCTCGGGCTCAGCGGGGGACGGCGTCGATGTCGCGTCTCTCGACCTCCCCGACGGCGAGATCGTCGTCAAGCCGTCGGTCTCCGGAGGCGGCTACCGTACGGCGCGCTACGAGGCCCACGAGCGCGATGCGGCGCGGGCCCACGTGCACGAGCTCGTGGCGGCGGGGCGGACGGCCATGGTGCAGCCCTACGAGCCGCGGGTCGATCACGAGGGCGAGACGGCGCTCATCTACATCGGCGGCAGCTTCAGCCATGCGGTGCACAAGGACCCCATGATCCGGAGGGGCGTCGGGCCGCTGGACAACCTGATCGAGAACCAGGTGATGTCGGACGCCACGGCGTCGCCGGCACAGCGCGACGTCGCCGAGCAGGCGCTGGCTGCTGCGGTGGAACTGCTGGGCCCGACGACCTATGCCCGCGTCGATCTGGTCGAGACGGTGGCCAACGGACCGGCGCTCCTCGAGCTCGAGCTGCTGGACCCGGTGCTCTTTCTCACGCACCACCCCCAGGGCGCGGCCTCGCTCGCGCAGGTGCTGGTTGCCGCTCTGCCGCGGAGGCCGTAATCGGGCTGTTGGTCCGGCGGTGTGGAGCCCTGGCTCTTAGACGCCTTCGGGCTGGGCCTCGGCCGCCGCCTCGGCTGCAGGTGCGGCCGCCGTTTCCGGTGCCGCAGCCGTTTCCGGTGCCGCAGCCGTTTCCGGTGCCGCAGCCGTTTCCGGTGCCGCAGCCGTTTCCGGTGCCGCAGCCGTCTCACCCTCGGCCGGCGGGATGTCGTTGCCGTGCTCGTCCTTGGCCACCACGTGGGTGCCCGCCTCCTCGGCGAAGTCGGCCCAGGCCGCCTGGGCCTCGGTCTCGGGGGTGAACTCGCCCTCGGCGTAGTCGAAGCCGATGTAGTTCCCCTCTTCGTCGTAAGCGTGCTCGCCGAAGGCCTCGCGGTACTCCTCGGAGACCTCGCCACCCTCGGCGGCCTGCTTGATCGACAGCGAGATGCGGCGGCGCTGCAGGTCGATGTCGATGATCTTGACCCACAACTCCTCGCCCGGCGTGACGACCTGCTCGGGAAGGTCCACGTGGTGCACGGCCATCTCCGAAATGTGCACGAGACCCTCAATGCCGTCACCGACCTGCACGAAGGCGCCGAAGGGCACGAGCTTCGTGATGCGGCCGTAGACGAGCTGGCCGACGGCATGGCTGTCGGCGAACTCCTGCCAGGGGTCGGACTGCGTGGCCTTCAAGGACAGCGAGATGCGCTCCTTGTCGAGATCCACGTCGAGCACCTCGACCTCGATCTCGTCGCCCACCGAGACCACCGACGACGGGTGGTCGACATGCTTCCAGCTGAGCTCGGAGACGTGGACGAGGCCGTCCATGCCGCCGAGGTCCACGAAGGCGCCGAAGTTGACGACGGACGAGACGACGCCCTTGCGGCGCTCGCCCGGCTTGAGGTTCTGCAGGAAATCGCCCCGCTGCTCCTTCTGGGCCTCTTCCAGCCAGGCCCGGCGCGACAGCACCACGTTGTTGCGGTTGCGGTCGAGCTCAATGATCTTGGCCTCGATCACCTTGCCCACGTAGGGCTGCAGCTCGCGCACGCGACGCAGCTCGACGAGGGAGGCGGGGAGGAAGCCGCGCAGGCCGATGTCGACGATCAGGCCGCCCTTGACGACCTCGATGACCGGACCGGACACCATCTCACCGTTGTTCTTCTTCTCTTCGATCGTCGTCCAGGCCCGCTCGTACTGCGCGCGCTTCTTGGACAGGACGAGGCGTCCTTCCTTGTCTTCCTTCTGGAGGACAAGCGCCTCGACGTGGTCACCCAGCGACACGATCTCGGCCGGGTCGACGTCGTTGCGGATGGAGAGCTCGCGGGCGGGGATGACACCTTCGGACTTGAAGCCGATGTCGAGCAGGACCTCGTCACGGTCGATCTTGACGACGGTTCCCTCGATGACGTCGCCATCGTCGAATTCGATGATGGAGTCACCCATCGCCTTTTCGAGATCGTCATCACCCAGGTCGTCATCGACGATGGTGCGGGGGGTGTAGTTCCCCTCGGCGTCGAAACTGCCCATCGCTTCGGGGGACAGGAGGGAGGTGCGTGCGTCAGCCATGGTGAAGCTCCTTGCGGCGGGTGCGACTTGCACCCGCAGGACCGCGCCGGGGTCAGATCGAGAAATATTGGATGCGCCGCCACCGGTGCCGGCGGGCAAGGCCTGTCAGCGTAGCAGCTGCTCAGGAGCGTTCTTCCGCCGCCCGGGTGATTACCCCTTGGCCGCCGCCCAGCTCGGTCCCGTCGCTGCGGAGATCGTAAGAGGGACCTGAAGGTCGGCCGCGCCGGTGAGCGCGGACTCGGTGAGGCGGTGTACGTCGGCTTCCTCCCCCGCCGCCACCTCGACGATGACCTCGTCGTGGACCTGGAGGACCAGCCGGCTGGCCAGCTTCTCCGCCTCGAGGTCGCGGTCGAGGCGCACCAGGGCGAGCTTGAAGATGTCGGCCGCCAACCCCTGGATCCCGGCGTTCATGGCCTGGCGCTCGGCCGCCTGACGCACGCGGTAGTTCGACGACTCGAGGTCGGGCAGCGGGCGGATGCGCCCGAACATGGTCCGCGTGGCGCCGCGGATCTTGGCGTCGGCCACCGTGTTGTCCATGTATTGCTTCACGTGGGGAAAAGCCCCGAAGTAGCTCTCCATGATGGCGGTGGCCTCTTCGACCGCGACGCCGAGGCGCTGGCTCAGGCCGTACGCCTCCATGCCGTAGGCCAGGCCGTAGGAGACCATCTTGGAGTACTCGCGCTGGGTGTGCGTCACATCCTCGGGCGGGATCCCGTACACGGCGGCGGCCACCATCCGATGCACGTCGGAGCCGCTCGTCAGTGCATCGATCAGGCCGGGGTCCTGCGACAGGTGCGCGATGCAGCGCAGCTCGACCTGGTCGTAGTCGGCCACCAGGAAGGAGGATCCGGCGGCCGGCACGAAGGCCCGGCGGAACTGCTTGCCGAGGTCGGTCCGGACGGGGATGTTGTGCAGGTTCGGTCGATCCGAGGAGATGCGACCCGTGCGCGCCACCGTCTGCCCGAACGAGGCGTGGATCCGCCCGTCGGCACCGACCTCGGCGAGCAGGCTCTCCCCGTAGGTCGAGCGCAGTTTCTCCACCTCGCGGTACGACAACAGCGCGTCGATGATCGGGTGGGCGCCCCGGAGGCTCTCCAGCGTCTGCGCATCGGTCGAGAAGCCCGTCTTGGTCTTCTTCCCCGGTGTGAGGCCGAGCTCCTCGTAGAGGACGGTCCGTAGCTGCGGCGTTGAGTTGACGTTGAACTCGCGTCCGGCGTGCTCCTGGACCTCACCCTGCAGGGTGGCGGCGGACTCCTTGAGCGAGTCTGCGATCGCCTGCAGCTCGTCCCGGTCGACGCCGATGCCGGCAACCTCCATCTTGGCCAGTACGCGCACCAACGGCGTCTCGATGTCGTCGTGCAGCAGCGTCATGTCCTCGGACCCGATGCGCTGCCGGAAGTTCAGCGCCATGCCGGCGACGTCGGCCGCCTCGCCGGCGGCTTCCAGCCCGACGTCGCGCGCAGTCTCGCCGGGATCGAGGATGTCGAGGCTGAGCTGACCCGTCTGCTCGCGCAGCTGGGAGAGCTGGTACTCGCCCGTCGACGCATCGAGGAGATAGGCCGCCACACCGGTGTCCATCTCGAGACCGGTGAGGTCGATGCCCAGGGGCAGGAGCGAGCGCATCGCCTCCTTGACCTCGTGACCGATGAAGGGCCGGGCCAACATGGCGTTGAGCTTCTTGACGACCGACGCGGCGCCGAGCTGCGCCGCCGGGATCAGGACGCCGCGGCCGGCCTCGTCGCCCACCGTCGCCACCAAGATGAGGGCCACCAGGTCACTGCGCCCCGGCATGCCGTTCCAGCGGGCCGCCAGGGCCAGCCGTCCCGTACCGAGCTCGGTCAGGTGCTTGGTCACCTCGGCCGCGGTCGTCGGCAGCGCCACCTCGCCCAGTTCGAAGGGCGGCACGGCTGGTTCCGCAGCGGCGGGGTGCCCCCGCGTCGCCGCAGCGATCGCCGCCTCGGCGCCCTTGGCCGAAGGACCAGCACTTCCGGGCACCGGCTCCCCGAGCGCGCCGGCGTCGAGCAGCTCCTCCAGCCGGCTCCACACCGTCTTCATCTCGAAGCGGTCGAACGTCGCGGCGGCCGTCTCACGGTCCCACGCCCCGAGCGTCAGATGCGTTACGTCGACGTCGAGCGGGACGTCGCGCACGAGGGGGATGATGCGAGCGTTGGAGCGGGCCAGCTCCTCGTTCTCGCTCAGGTTCTCGCGCAGCTTCGGCGTCTGCTCGTCGAGGTGGGTGAAGATCCCGTCGAGATCGCCGTACTTGGTGAGGAGCTTGGCCGCCGTCTTCTCCCCCACGCCCGGCACGCCGGGCAGGTTGTCGGAGGGGTCGCCGCGCAGCGACGCCAGCAAGACGTACTGCGCTGGTGGGACACCACAACGGTCGAAGATCCCCGCCTCGTCGTAGAGGGTGTAGTCGCTGACGCCTCGCTTGTTGTACAGCACGCGCACATAGGGGTCCTGCACGAGCTGGAAGCTGTCGCGGTCGCCGGTCACGATGACCACCTCGGTCTGGCGTTCCACTGCCTCTGTGGCCAGCGTGGCGATGACGTCGTCTGCCTCGAAGCCGGGCGCCTCGATCACGGGGATGGCGAGTGCCGCCATGACCTCGCGGATCATGTCGAACTGGGGTGGGAGCAGCCACGGGGTCTCGGCCCGTCCGGCCTTGTAGTCCTCGAGGATCTCGTCGCGGAAGGTGGCGCCCGGCGCATCGAAGGCCACCGCCAGCGCCGAAGGGCGTTGCTCCCGGATCAGGTACACCAGCATGGAGGTGAACCCGTGCACGGCGTTGGTCACCACGCCCGTCGACGTGGCCAGCGTGTCGGGCAGTGCGAAGTAGGCCCGGAAGGCAAGCGACATGCCATCGAGCAACAGCAGCGGCCCCGTTCGCTCCTGCCCGGTCGCCATTACCCCGACACTAGGGGGTCAGTGTGCCATCGACGACCTGCCGGGCCACGTCACGCATCGGGGCGCGCGTCTGCATGGCCGTGCGCTGAATGAACCGGAACGCCTCCTCTTCGGGCAGGTCGTCCCGGTCCATCAGGATCTGCTTCGCCTCGTCGACGGCCCGCCGGGTGGCGATCTTGTCCTCAGCCCCGCCGGAGTTGTGCGCCGCTTCGTCGGCCTCAATGGCCCAGTCCTGGCGCGCCTTGGACAGCACGTCGGCGATGGCCGGCAAGAGCTCGCGGGGTTGGAACGGCTTGATCAGGTAGGCAGAGACGCCCGAGTCCCGCGCCTCCTCAATGAGGTCGCGCTGACTGAACGCCGTGAGGAGGAGCACCGCGACCTGATGGCGCGAGGTGATTTCGCGGGCGGCCCGTAGACCGTCCATGCCCGGCATCTTGACGTCGAGGATGGCCAGGTCGGGCTGGTGCTCTTCCACCAGGGTCACGGCCTCGTCGCCGCGGCCGGTCTCGCCCACCACCTCGTAGCCGGCGGTGACGAGGATCTCCTTCAGATCGAGGCGCACGATGGCCTCGTCCTCGGCAATGACGACGCGGGCCAGCGTCGCCGAGCCTTCACTCGCCGTCACTGCTGAACCTGCGCTTGTACCTGTGCCGCGAACGGCCCGCGCTGCGCCGTCACTGCTTGCCCGTGGCGACGGCGGCAAGGAGCTCGTCCTGGCGGCACTCGAGGTCGCCCACGACTTTGTCGAGCGCATCGCGCGCCCGCACCATGGCATCGGCGTGGCGCGCTGCCTCGTTGTGCTCCTGGCTGGCGAGCGGGGTCTCCGAGACGAGGGCACGCACACGCGCCTCGTCCGCTGACTCCTGGACAACCGCCAACTGCTCATTCAGCACGGCCAACTCCTCCCGCGCCCGGACCAACCGGGTGTGGACATCTCTGATCCGCCGCTCTAAGAGGACGCGATGCATGGAGCGTCAAGTGTAGGTGGCGGGGAACCAGTGACGCGGCGCTCCGAGCCGCTCGAGGACGGCGCCTTCGGGAGGGTGGCCGACGCCGGGGGCACCGGGCACCCGGACCCATCCGCCGGCCACTGCGGGGTAGCCGCACGGGTCGACCGCCAGGTAGTCGGCCGGATCCCCGACGTCGTTCACCAGGCCCGTCGCGTCCTGGCTCAGCCGGGCGGCCAGGGCGAGATTGCAGGCCCGCCCGAGGCCGGCCTCGAAGAAGCCGCCGACGAAGGTCGGGATCCCCGCAGCAACGCACTCGGCGTGGGCGGCCCGGGTGGCCCGCACGCCCCCCAGGCGGGCCGGCTTCAGGCAGGCCATGGCGCAGGCGCCGTTGCGTAGGGCGTCACGCACCCGGCGCGGCGTGGAGAGTGACTCGTCCAGGCAGATCGGCACGGGCAGCCGAGCGGCCAGCTGGGCGTGCGCCACCAGATCGGCCGGAGGGAGCGGCTGCTCGATGCACAGCACGCCGAAATCGGCCAGACCGCTCAGCGCCGCCACGTCGTCGGCTGCGGCGGTGAAGGAACCGTTGGCGTCGACTTGCAGCACGAGGTCCGGGTGATCGGCCCGGACTGCCCGTACGGGATCGAGCACCCAGCCGGGCTCGACCTTGAGTCGGACCCGCGCCGCTCCGGTCTGGACGACCGTGTCCACTTCTTTGCGCAACGCGGTCACGTCGTGGTCGTCGGGGATCCCGACCACCGCGCCGACGGCCAAGGCCTCGAACCCTTCAGTGACTCCGAGCTCGTCGGCCAGGGAACGACCGGTCGCACGCAGTTCGGCGTCCGCAACGGCCATCTCGAAGGTGGCGGCCAGCATGCGATCAACCGGTGATCCTCCGAACAGCTGCGACACTTCGGCGTTGGTAGGCAGATCGCCGCCCCGGGCCACGCACGCTTCGCGCAGACGCCGCACGCCCAGCTCCTCGGCGGCCCGCGTGACGTCCCGGAGGGACGGGTCCACTGCCGTTCCTTCGGCCAGGGCGGCGCACTCGCCCCACCCCTCGGCCTCCTCGGCGACGACCCGGACGAACAGCAGGGGGCGGACCCGGTGCACTCCCACGGCGGTGCCGATGGCCTGGCGGAACGGGAGGTCGACCTCGACGAGCTCGATGCCGGCGAGCTTCACGACGGCGGCACCATGGCGGCGGCATGGCGGCTGCGTGGCGGCAACAGGGCACGGGGCGCTCGCACTCCGACACCGTAGATCGCAGCTTGTACGATCAAGCGTTCTCGCCCGGATGGCGGAATGGCAGACGCGGCGGCCTCAAAAGCCGCTGTCCGAAAGGGCGTGCGGGTTCGAGTCCCGCTCCGGGCACGACTGGGATTCGGGGGAGCCGTTGGCAGGCAGGGAGCCAGGGCTCGGACACCGGGCGCGGGAGAGACCGACACGCCCTCGCCTGCGATGCACTGCCTCGTTACACTCTGCCGCGGGAGCTGGCCCGAGGTTGGAGCAGTCACTCGGGAACAAGGGGGTCGAGATGAGGCGTCGCATCAGTACGCGGAGGTTGCTCTTTGCAGCCGGATTCGGTGCCGTCGCCCTGATCTTCGGCGGCTGCGACTGGACGATGTACGGCTTCGACGCGTCACACGCGGGCTCATCTCCCGACAGCGCCATGAACAGCGCCAATGTCTCGACGGTCCAGCCGCTCTTCACCGCTCCCGGCCAGTCCGACACGTTCGTACCCGGCCAGTTCGGGCCTCCGGTGGTGAGCAACGGCCTGGTCTACGCCGGGGCATCCATCGCGGGGGACGCAAGCGGAGACCTCGAGGTCTTCGACGCCAACGGCGCCACCGGCTGTTCGGGGTCGCCTAACCAGTGCGCCCCGTTGTGGACTGGGCCCACGGGCCCCATCGCAGCGGGCCTGGGAGACGGAAGCTCACCCGCCGTCGTCAACGGGGTCGCCTACATTGCCTCGACGGAGTCCGTGAACTCGACGATCCCGCCCACGTTGTACGCCTTCGATGCGAATGGCATCACGAATTGTTCGGGCACCCACAAGGTGTGCCAGCCGCTGTGGACCGCCCCTTTGAGCGCGGGGGACATCCACGTCGAATCGCCGAACGTGAGTAACGGCGTGGTGTACGTCTCTGGATACCAGTCACCTGGTCCGCCGCCGAATGGACCAACCGGTACGGTGCAGGCGTTCGACGCCAACGGCGTCACGAACTGTTCGGGCGCGCCCAAGGTGTGTCAGCCACTCTGGACGACGGCGGACAACATCGGATACTCCGCACCTGCAGTCGCCAATGGGATCCTCTACGCCGTTGGTGAAGACACACTCGATGCCTATTCCGCCGACGGCACCACGAACTGCTCAGGCACGCCGACCACCTGTACGCCGCTGTGGAGGGCCACCCTGGGGACCACCTCGGTGAGCACCGTCTCGCCCATCGTGTCGGGAGCGGTGGTCTACGGCGAGTCGGGTGAAGGCAACCTGGAGGCCTTCTCCGCCACCGGCACCACGAACTGCGCGGGCACACCGACCAGTTGTTCTCCGCTGTGGACGGCGACTGGGACCGGACTCGACGCTGTGGCCAACGGCATTTTGTACGGCGCGAACAACAATCGGCTGGCCGCCTTTGATGCCAACGGTGTCACGAACTGCGCGGGCATTCCCAAAGTGTGCACACCGCTCTGGAGCTACAGCCTTTCGACCCCGGTCGGCGTCTCTGTTGCCAACGGATTGGTGTTCTACGGCTCCAGCTCGTGCGCGACGACGTGCAGCAGCTCGTCGAACCCAGGCTTCAACACGGAGGCGTTCGATGCCAAAGGCGTCTCACATTGCTCGGGCACACCCAAACTGTGTTCACCGCTCTGGACTGGACTGACAACCTCGCCAGTCGCCGGGCCGCCCGCCATCGCCAACGGCAAGATCTACGTCGGTGAAGGCTCCTGGGTCAATTTCAACGAGAACACCAAGGTCTCCACGACGATCGAAGGCTTCCTCGACGCCTGGGTGATCCCCCCGCCGACCACCACGGTCGTCGCACCCTCCAACGGCACGACGGTTTCCGGCACCTGGAGCCTCGACGCCCTCGCGTCGCCCGGCGTCACCCAGGTCCAGTACGAGATCACCGGCGGAAGTTTGAACCACTCGGTAATCGCCACTGGCACGGCAAAGATCTTTGGATGGATGGCGAACTGGAACACGACGACCACCCCAAACGGTGTCTACACGCTCCAAAGCCTCGCCTCCTACGGGGGCGAGGTGACCGGTACCAGCGCGCCAATCAGCATCACGGTGGCGAACTGACGAACCTGGCGCCGCTGCTCAGACTGCTCAGGCCGCTCGCACCTTCGCGAGCCGCTTGACTGCGTCCGCGTCGCCCCAACACGGCCGCCTCCGATGCTGCCTGAAACACGCGGCGCATGGTCGAGCGGCGTCTGCATGGAGACCGACGGGGCGTTGCGCGCAGGCGAGGTCGAGCTCGCTCGACGCGGAGAAGGGCCCCCTCCAGGAGAGAGCCGCTCCGCACACCCAGCCGGCGTGACTTAGGTGCCCCAGAACTATGACCGTCGGGCGCCGCTCCCACAATCACCCGGTCGGGTGATTTCAACCAACTGAGCTCAAGTGCGGTCGGTGTTTCGCCGTACGCGGCGGCAGGCCGTGAAGGCAGGCGGCGAATGGGCACCTCCCGGCCCCGTCGCGCCCGGCTTCACTCGCCCGAGCGGGACCTACAGTGCTCAGATCGTCTGCACTTGGCTGGGAGGCCCGCCACATGAGCATCGACTGGCTTGCGAGCATCGATCAGGACAACGTGTCGGAGGTGCAGCTGGCCGACGGGTGGCACACCATCAACGTTCCAAGCTTCACCGTCAGCCCGTCAGACGAGTCGTTCTCCTTCGACGAGACGGTGGCCCACACGCACACATCGCCCCGTACCCGGGTCGTCGTGGGCTCGCTGAGCGCAGTGCTCGCCGTTGCGTTCTCGAGCTGAGCCCGGCAGGTTCAGCTGCTTCGTCCGACGTTGCGGATCCTGGTCGACGGGTGCCTCGTCCTGCCCTGCGACCTGCCTTTCGTCCTGCACTGTGACCTGCGACGGCTTTCTGCGGCGACGACCTGCAAATTCGCCCTCGGTCGAGGGCTGTGGGCGGACTGAGAAACCTCCTCGTGAGGGCGGAGCGCTCATGTTTCGAACAATGCCTATTACCCAGGTGGCCTGATCGGCCGATACCCGCGTCGAAGTGACGGTGCGGAACGTGCCAATCTTGGTCGTTCCGCTGGAGTCCGAGCGGGCGGAAAACGGACCTGAACCTCCCTCGGCGGAGCACCCGATCCACTTCAACCACATCATGACTCGCAACGTTCGAAGCGTCGGATTCGTCCTTGCTCTAGCCGCATTGGGTCTCGGCGGCAGCGTGTTCCCTGGGTCGGGCGGCACTCTGGCGGGCGCTCAGTCAGGCGGCGCCACTCCCCTGCCCCCAGGATGGGAGCTCTGCGTGCTCGGAGGGCTCGCGGCGCCGGCGACCCAGGCCAACGTCGCCGATCTCGACGAATGGCAGGCCGCCGAAGGTGGCTCCACGAACAACACCGCCGCGTTCAACCCGTTCAATACGCTCCGGACCACGGATGCGACGGGTGCGCCAATCCCCAATGTCATCTCGGCGAACGGATTCCCGGCTTACACCAGCTGGGCGGCTGGGTGCGCCGCCACCGTTGCCACGTTGGTCCAGCCGAACATGTGGGTCATCACCGCTGGTCTACGGGCGGGGAACGTATCCCCTCCCGGCGCCTTCCTTGCCGTCGTCGACCAGAGCGCGTGGTGTGCGCCATCCAACGGAGTGCCCTGCTACCTCAACCAGGTGCTCAGTGCGGCGGGAGGTCTTCCACCGGCAGGGCCGTCCTCCGCCCTCGACGTCTACGGGAACGTCACGACCGATCTGCAGTCCTACCAGCAGTCCATCAACACGGTGACCGCGGACCAGGCTGCCCTTGCGCAGCGGGAACAGGACCTGGTGGCGTCCGAGTCGCAGGTCTCGAGCGCAAAGGACCAGTTCGGCGCGGCATCCCACGCCCTCCAGGGCTTCGCGGTCAGCGAGTACGTAAACAGTGGCTTGTATTCGGGCGCACCGCTCGTCGCCAACGGAAGCACTCAGCCGCTCAGCCTGAACACGCCGCAGGACTCGGACGGCGTGGTGGCGCAGCAGTATCTCGGCGTCGCCGCGTCCAACCTCATCGATCGCAACGAATCGGCCGCCGATGCCTTCAAGGGCTCGCAGCAGCGCCGCGATGACGCGGCCAAGGCGGTGACCGAGGCATCCGTCACGCTCACGTCCGACGAGGCGGCTGAGAACCGCGAACTGAGCCAGCTCGTCACCGATGTCGCGACTCTGGAGCACGCTGGTGCCTGTGCCACCGTGACCATCTCGGTACCGACACCCGCCGGGCCTGGCACCACCAGCTCGACGACCACCACCACGTCGCCGCCAACGACGACGACGACGACGACGGTGGCGCCGACGACGACCACAGTGGCACCGACGACGACCACCACGACTGTGCCCCCGGGTGCTCCGCTGGGCTCCCTGACACCGACGACCACCACGACCACGGTGGCGCCGACGACAACGACCACGACGGTGGCGCCGACGACAACGACTACGACGGTTCCGCCGGCTGCGGCCGCACCGTCGCCGGCACCGCCGGGGGAGGCCCCGGGCGTCTCGGCACTCCAGGGTTGCATCGCGACGTTTGCTCCGCCCGCGACCAGCTGACAACTGCCGGGCGCCGTCTTCCTGAGCCGTTCGTCACAACACTCTGCCGCTGCCGCCCGCCATGACCAACCGGCCCTCTGCGCCAGCGGCACGCAGAAGCGGCCGATCTCAGAAGCCGGCAGATCTCAGAAGCTGGCCGACCTCGGGAGTCGCACGATCTCAGGAGTCGCCAGAACTAGCCAGAACTAGCCAGAACTAGCCAGAACTAAAGAGTCGCCGAGTCTCAGGAGGCGGCGGGTCTCAGAGGGTCTCAGAAGCCCGAGGCAGCGATGATGGATCCATTGAGGTGGCTCCCCGCCATCGATCCGTCATTGGGCGCGTCACCGTAGGAGTAGACGGCCCCCTGGCCCGTGGCGACCCAGTAACCACCACCGGAGGCATCGGCGAAGATGGCCGAGGCCGGGTTGAACCCTCCGACCGAACCGACGGGGCCCCCGCGGCCCACTGCATCGCCGTAGGGGTAGACGGCGCCGTTGGACAAGAGGACCCAGTACCCGTGGCCGTCGGCCGTGCGCACGGCCGAGGTGACGGGTGAACCTTGGTTCCCCGGCGCGCCGTAGAAGGGTGCGTCGCCGAAGGCGTAGACGCTGCCCGTCTGGGTGATCAACCAGTACCCGTTGCCGGAGGCGTCCGGCACCACCGAGACGGCGGAGCCCGAGCAGCCGCCCATGCCTGGGCACGAGCCCTCGAAGCGGGCATCGCCGAAGGCGAAGACTCCCCCATCCGTTGCCACCATGAAGTAGCCGCCTCCGTCCGAGGACGGGACCATGCCGACGATGGGCGCATTGAGGCTGTGCGGCAGACCGGAACCGGCGGGATGCAACCCGGACCCGGGGATCGACCCGTAGTAGCCGGCATCGCCGAAAGCGAAGACGCCCCCGTCTGAGGCCACCAGCCAGTAGCCGGATCTGTCCGCCGTCGGACTGATGCCCACCACGGGCCGCTGCAACACCAAGCTTCCCGTCGAACCGTAGAACTGCGCGGAGCCGAAGGTGAAGATGCCACCGTCGGAGCCCACCAGCCAATAGCCGTCGCTGCGCGCGGGCGTCGCTGGCGCCGGTTGTGCGGGAGGCACCGGGCCGCCGGTCACTGTGAAATCGCCAGCACTACTCGTGTAGCTCGGGAAATAGTTGCTGGCGGCGGACCCGGTCAACTGGGCCCCCGAGCAGGAGCCCGCCACCAGCGTGTAGCTGCCGGAAGGCAACGCGCCGCTGATCGCGGTCGAGGAGTTGACCAGCGCGCAGGTCAGGCCGCTCGCGTCGATCGTGACGCCAGGTACGTTCCCGGTCCCGGCGAACTGCGGCGCGCCGCTGTTGGCCTGGCTACCGCTGACCGCGATCGCCAGTGCCGCCGGTATGACCGTCGTCGAGCCATCCACGTAGGTCATCGTGTAGTTGGGGTCGACCGCACCGGTGCACGAAGACGTGTACGGGCTCCCGAGGACGGTGCTCGTCGGCGTCGCCGCAGTGGAACACACGGGCTTGGTCGTCAACGACGACGCAGAATCAGCGTTCACGAAGCCGGAATAGATCGGGGTCACTGTCGCGGGTGCACTGCCGTACGGCATGGAGGGACTCGACGCCGTGACCGTCAACGAGGCCGTCGTCACCGTGAAGTCGTTCGCGGCACTGGTGTAGACCACGCCGTAGTCGGTCGCGTTGCCCGACAGGATGGCGCCGCCGCACGAGGTGGCCACCACGGTGTAGCTGCCCGCAGGCATGGTGGGAGCGATCGTCGAATGGCCGGCCTGGGTACAGGTGAGCCCCGACGTGTCCACGTTGACGCCGGACGGCGGGGTGTCGGTGCCGGAGAAGCTGGGTGTACCGCCGTACGTCTGCGTTCCCGTGACCGCCACCTCGACCGGGATCGGCGTAACTGTGAAGTCATTGGGGGCTGAGGTGTAGACAAGGTTGTAGTTCGCTGCGTTCGGACCGCCCAGCACGGCACCCGTGCACGACGTGGCCTGCAGGGTGTAGCCGCCGGGCGTGAGCGTGCTGCTGATGGTGGTGAAATTCCCGACCGTGGTGCACGTCAGGGCACTGGCGTCCAGGGTGACGCCCGTTGGCGTCGTCCCGGGGCCGGAGAAGTTGGCAAAGCCCGAGAAGGTCGGTGAACCCCCGTACGTCTGGGTTCCCGACACCGCGACGGGCAGCGGGATGACGGTGAGGCCGGTGGCCAGTGCCGACACGACCGGAGTGCCGAGGCCGGTCGCCATGTCGTAGCCCGGGAGGGCCGGGTACTGCCCGCCGTCGGTCGCGTTGTAGTCGTTGTTCCCGACGGTCACGTCATTGAGGTAGGTGCCGGGGGACTGCTCCGCCAGGAGGTAGAGGGCGGGGTTCAGAGTGCCGTAGCCGGCCGTGTTGTTGTCCGCCGACGCGACGACGGCGACGACGGCGGCCCAGAGCGGTGCCGCCGCGCTGGTACCACCGAGTGCGTTCCAGTTCAACCCGTTGACGCTGTCGTAAATGACGTAGCCACTGCTGGGGTCGGCATCGGCGGACACGTCGGGAATCTCCCGGCAGTCGGTGCCGGTGGCCGCGCAGGGCGTGCCGCTGCTGCCGCTGACAGTCCCGAGACTCTGCTGGTACGCCGGCATGGTGAAGGTCTTCGAGATGCCACCGCCGCCGGCACCGTCGGAATAGTGCAGGGCGTCGTTCCACACCTGCTCGGTGGGTGGCGGACCGAGCGTCGCCGTGCCATGGCCGAACGACGTCCCGCCGACGGCTGTGACGTAGGGCTGGCTGGCCGGGTCCGAGACGGCCAGGTTCAGGTTCTGCACGACGTCCTTTCCGCTGGTGGCGTCCGTGACCCACACGTCGTTCAGGGACCCGTCACTCACGAGTTGGCCCATCGTGTCCGCGCCGGTCTCGAGGGAGACCGTCGAGGTGATGGCCTGCGACGACGGGTCGATGGTGGCCAACACGTCCCCGGGGAAAGCGAAGCCGTTCAGGACGGCGAGGACCTTGGTGCCATCCGGCGACAGGCCGATGGACTGCGCCACGCCGGTGGGGTTGACCGGTGGCTGGGTGGTCAAGATGGTGTTGACCAACGCGTGGCTGCTCAAGCTGATCACGGAGATCCCGCCTCCGCCCCCGGCGTTCGCCACATAGAGGTCGCCCCCGACGCTGGAGACGGTGAGGGCAACGGGGTCGTTGCCCACAGTGACCGTGAGCGGTGTCGACGTACACCCACTGGTCGTGGTGGCGTTGCACATCGACGCATCGAAGTACGCGACTCTGTTGTTGGCACTGTCGGCGACATACACGAAGTCATTGGTGCCGTCGACGGTGAGCGCCGTGGCCATCGACCCAACGGGCAGGGACACCGTGGTGATGAAGGTATTCGTGGCGGCGTTGTACAGGGCGACGGTACCGTCGCTGTTGCCGACGTAGAGCGTGTTCCCGCTTACCGCGAGCGCGGTCGGCGCGGCGAGGTGGCCCGAGGAGATCTGGCTCGGCGAGCCGCACCCGCTGACCGTTGCCTGATTGCAGGTCGCCGTCGCGAACACCGTGAGCGAGCCGCCGGCGTTGGCCACGAAGACCTTGCCGTCCGACGCATCGAGGGCGACGGCGTCGGGACCGGTCCCGGTGTGCACCGACCCCGCGTTCACGAAGTTGGCAGGATTGCTCGCACTCCCCTCGCTGATGACGCTGAGGGTGTTGCTCCCCTTGTTGGCGACGTAGAGGGTCGAGGTCGACGGGTCCACGGCCTGTGCAACTGGATTGGAGCCGGTGGTCGCTGCGATCTCGCCGTTGATGTTGCAGCCCTCGGCTCCCTGGTCGCCCGTGGCGACGAAGATCGACTGCCCCTCTGTGGCGGCCGCCTGGAAGAGCGTGTTCTCCGAGTTCTGCAGGGATTGGCCGACATAGGCCTCACACCCGTTGGTCCAGCTCGCGCTCACCACCTTGGCGGTGTCGTCGCTCACGATCTGGCTGAAGACGTCGTAGAGACTGCTCGACGTCCCACCCTCGTAGACCTCGATGTTCGCCTGGGGCGCCAGCGAGAGCGCCGTCTCGATATCGAGCTCGGACTCCTCCGTGGCAGGACCAAGTACGCCCGGCCCGGGAATCCCCGTTATCTGAGTGGGCCCGACCGCGATGCCGTAGCACTGGGCGAACGTAGCGATGTCACTCGGGGAGTACCCCGCACCCGCCATCTCCACGAGCGCGATGGTCGACCCTGCCCCGTAGTGGGCCGACGAGTAGAGCGAGCCGAACGAGTAGGCCTGGGCCAGCTCGGGGGCGTCCAGGGCGTCGAACGACCCTTCGACCCCGGTGATGCTGGCGGCGCACCCGTTGGCGCTCTGCGGCGAGGGCTGGCCCGGCGCCAGGGTCTCGGGCGCGGCGCCGGCGTCAGTCGGTGCCACAGCGGGGTTCGCCTGGGGCACGCTCGTCGATGGCTGCGGGGGGTTGAGGGTGTCGAGCCCGAGGACGCCCTGGATCTGGGGCGCGACGGCCGACGGCACCTCTGGTGCGGCCGCATTGTCGTATCCCGTCTTGCCCGAAGAAAGGCGGTATTTCGAGATCGGCGTGGCGAACGCCGATTGGACCTGACCCACGGTGCTCTGGACGGGTAACGACAGTCCGGTCGACGACGGCGTCCCGACCGTCAAACCCTCCTGCTCGAGCGACGACGTCACCTGGGCGATGGTGGCGGGCGTCGCCCCGAAGCGCTGGGCGAACTGGGATGGAGTGAGGAAATGGCGGTATTCGGGCGATCCCGGGTCGGAAATGGCCTTCACTTCGGCCGCCAGTCCCACGGCGTCGCGGGGCTTCAGGGTGACCACGAGGGGCAGCGAGGTGGTGGTCGGTGCGGGACCCACGAGTGTTGCTCCCGGCGGCACGAGACCCTGGTGGCCTGGCAGCCGCTCCCGGCCGGAGCCGGCCGCTGCCGCACTCGACGCAGTGGGGACGCCAAGGACCAGCGTGCTCGCCACGATGAGGGCAGTGCCAAGCACGCCCGGGGCAAGACGGCCCAGCCGACCGCGCCCCCCTCTGTCCACCAGCATCTGTGCGTCCTCCACAGCCCCCCAGCGAGCAGATTACTGCTCCTCACCAGGGAAAATGGCCGTCGGCATCAACGTGTTCCCAATTTCCGGACGGGCGCGCTCCACACGCCCACCCTTCTCCTATCGGCAGCCGCGCCGGCCAGCCGAAGCGGGAACTTCCTTTCCCTGATCTCGACCCAGCGCGGTCGACGCGGGACGTGTGAAGGAGACAGCGAGGAAGCTTGTCGTCCGGCACACGAGCACAGGCGCCCACCAGAAGTCGCAGCATCGGAGGACGGGCGGTGGATCGGCCGGTCGCGCCAGCGTGGCGTGGCGTCGACCGGCGCTCCGGCGCCGCCTTTTGGCCCCGTCTGCGGGCGGGAGGCGACTCTGGTCGCACCCTCCGTCGTACCGGGTTTCCATCGGGTAACCAGCACTGGGCTGGCGACCCACGGCGGGGATCGCACCGACGGTGCGATCCGGGGCCGGAGCGCGTCCGATTGACGCGCCGGCATGCCACACTGTGGGTTCTTCAGCCCACCGTCGATTGGAGCCGTCGGACACGTGTTGGTTTTCACCTTCCCCGGACAGGGATCTCAGCGCGCCGGCATGGGCGAGCCTTGGGTTGACCATCCCTCGTGGGAAGTGGTGGAAGAAGCCTCCGACGCGGCCGACCGCGACCTCGCGCACCTGCTCCTGCACGCGCCGATTGAGGAGCTGACCCAGACCGAGAACGCGCAATTGGCCACGACGGTGATGAGCCTTGTCGTGCTCGACGCGGTCGAGCGGATCGGTCTGACTCCCGCCGCCTGCGCGGGTCACAGCCTGGGCGAGTACACCGCTCTGGTGGCGAGCGGGTCCCTGGGATTCGACCACGGGATCCGGCTCGTCGTGGCGCGTGGCGAGGCCATGGCGCGCGCCGGCGAGGAGGCACCCGGCACCATGGCGGCGCTCCTCGGCATTGCCGACGACGACGCCGAAGCAGCATGCATGCGGGCCGAGGGTGATGTCTGGGTCGCCAACTACAACGCGCCGGGTCAAGTCGTGATCGCCGGCACGACCGACGCCGTGGCGCTGGCTGGCGAATTGGCCAAGGGTCTCGGCGCGAAACGGGTCATGCCGATTCAAGTCTCGGGCGCGTTCCACACGCCCTTGATGCAGGGCGCCCGGGCCGACCTCCGCAAGGCGCTGGCGGAGGTCACTTTTCTGACGCCCGAGGTGCGCGTCGTGGCCAACGTGGACGCCCACGTCCACGACGACCCGGCCGAATGGCCGGGACTGCTCTCCGCACAGCTCTGCAGCCCCGTGCGCTGGCGCCAGACTCTCGAGACCTTCGCCGGGCTCGGTCTCACGTCCCTGGTGGAATTGGGCCCCGGTGGCGTGCTGAGCGGCCTGGCCAAGCGCAGCCTGCCCGAGATCCAGTCACTCGCCGTCTCCAAGCCAGAAGACCTCGATACCTTGATGGACCAGGTCGGCGCCGCGGGGACCTGGCGGGCCGAACCGGCCCTGCACCAGGGCGAGCACCTCTACATGTCCGAGCGGGTCGTGGTCAGCCCGTCGAGCGGCATCTTCAGCCCCGAGTCGTCACTGCAGGCGCCGGGCACGGGGCTTCTCCCCGGGACCGACGGCGGGTCAGAGCCGACGTCTGCCGTCGCCGTCGGCGAGCTCGTTGGCCGCGTGGGGGTGTCGGAGGTCCGGACGCCCTTCGCCGGCCAGGTGATCGGCTGGATGGCGGCCGACGGCGAGCGCGTCCAAGAAGGCCAGCCGCTCGTCTGGCTCCGGGTGCCTGACGCCCGCTGATGGCCGTCGTCCTCGTCACCGGCGGCACCCGCGGCATCGGCGCGGCGTGTGTCGCCTGGTTCCTCGCCAACGGGGACCAGGTCGCCACGACCTACCGGTCGGTCGACGCTCCGCCGCCACCCGACGGGGCCGACCCCGAACGCTTCTTGGCCGTGCCCTGCGACGTGCGCAATACCGAAGAGGTGGAGGCGGCGTTCGGCACCATCGAGGAGCACTGGGGACCGGTGCAGGTCCTGGTGGCGAACGCCGGCATCACCTTGGACTCGCTGATGCTCCGCATGAGCGACCAGTCCTTCCATGACGTGATCGATGCCAACCTGACCGGCTCGTTCCGCGTCGCCAAGCGGGCCGTGGCGAAGATGCTCCGCCTGCACACCGGGCGCATCGTCTTCGTCTCGTCGGTGGGCGCCTTCGTCGGCCTCCCCGGACAGGCGAACTACGCGGCATCCAAGGCCGGTCTCGTCGGCATGGCCCGTGCCATCGCCCGGGAGGTGGGCAGCCGGCAGATCACCGTCAACGTGGTGGCGCCGGGCCTCATCGACACCGATATGACCGCCGCCCTCGGCGCGGACCGGATCGCTCTCATGGCCGGCCAGGTCCCGCTCGGCCACGCCGGCAACCCGGCCGACGTCGCCGCCGTCGTGGGCTTCCTGGCCTCGGACGCCGCCGCGTACGTGACCGGGGCCGTTGTGCCGGTCGACGGCGGCCTGGGTATGGGCCTGTAGCGTTCAGAGAACCGACGACAAAGGAGCAGATTGTGGACAGCGACGCAGCGTTCGAGAAGTTTCGCGAGTGCGCCGTGGAAGTGCTGCAGGTGCCGGCAGACAAGATCACCAAGGAAGCCAAGTTCGCCGATGACCTCGACGCCGACAGCTTGGACCTGGTCGAGCTCGTCATGGCACTTGAAGAGGCGTTCGACATCACGGTCGAGGAAACCGAGCTCGAGGACATCACCACCATCGGGCAGGCGTTCGACCTGATCTCCGCCAAGCTCTGATGCACATCGGGATCGGCGCCGAAGGCCCGATCCGGGGGCGGCGGGTTGCTGTCACCGGTCTGGGCGCTGTCACGTGCTGCGGAGTTGGTGTCGACGCGCTCTGGGACGGATTGCTCCACCCCTCGGTGGTCGGGGGCGCGGTCCGGGACTACGAGCCAACCGACTGGTTCGGGCCCAAAGAGGTTCGCCAGCTCGACCGGTTCGCCCAGCTGTCGATGGTGGCGGCCGACCAGGCCGTCACGGACGCCGGTGAGCTCTCCGTCGACCCCGCCAAGGCGGGTGTGGTGTTCGCCACTGGCGTGGGTGGGTTCGAGACCTTGGCCACCCAGGTCGGGGTGTACAACGAGAAGGGCCCCGACCGTGTCTCGCCGCGGCTCGTGCCGATGATGATGGCCAACGCCGGCGCCGCCGGCATCTCCATGCGGCTCGGTTGGCGAGGACCGTCCGAGGTGATCTGCACCGCCTGCGCCGCAGGGACACACGCCATCGCCGCCGCCGCTCATCTGGTGGCGACGGGCCGCTGCGACGTGGCGATCGGCGGTGGTTCCGAGGCGAGCATGCACCCGGTCGCTCTTGCCGCGTTCGCCAACATGACCGCACTGTCGACGTCGGGCAACTCACGTCCCTTCGACATCCGCCGCGACGGCTTCGTGATGACCGAAGGGGCTGCCGCGCTGGTGCTCGAGGACTGGGACCGCGCCATGGCCCGCGGTGCGACCATTTACGCCGAAGTCGGTGGGGCCGCGAGCACCGCCGACGCCCATCACATCACGGCACCGGCACCGGACGGCGCGGGTGCCGTCGCCTGCATGGAGCTGGCGCTGGCCGATGCCGGCATCGCACCCTCCGACGTCGGCCACATCAACGCCCACGGGACCTCCACCCCCTTGAACGACCTCGCCGAGTCCCGTGCCATCACGAAGGTGTTCGGCGAACCCGGTCCACTCGTCACCTCCACGAAGGGGGTGACCGGACACGGGTTGGCCGCGGCCGGCGCCATCGAGGCCGTGGCCGCGGTGCTGACCATCGACCGGGCCACCATCCCGCCGACTGCCGGCTACGCCGAGCCCGATCCCGAGATCACGATCCCGATCGTGCACGGGGAGCCGCGGCCGTGGCAGCCCGCGGCCGTCCTGTCGAACTCCTTCGGCTTCGGCGGGCACAACGGCTGCCTGGTCCTGCTGCCCCCTGGCTGAGACCAGCCGGTAAGGTCGCACCCTCCGCTGCGGTCGGCGTCCGTCCGCGCAGCGTCTCGAGAGGTTCGTCGATGGGAAGGCTGCAGACCTGGGGTGCCGCGGCGCGCCACTCCCGCACGGCACAAGTCGCCGCGGTCGTCCTGGTGTTGGCCCTCGTGGCGGGCAGTGTCGTGCTGGTGACCCGCAGCGCTCCCCCGCCCAACGTGCCGACGCCGCCGCCACCGGCGTCGACGAGGGCCGTCGCCCTCGGCGACTCGGTCCCGTACGGGCACGGGCTGGCCAATCCGTATCTCACCCCTCAGATCGGCCTGCCGGCACGCGACGTCTCCCAGGGTCCTTCGACACAGGCCTACCCGAGCCTGGTGGCCGGGAAGCTCGGGCTCACCATGTCGGTGCGGGCGACCAACTGTCACCTGACGGGTGACCAGCTGGCCATCAGCGGTGCCGTGGCCGACGGCTCCGACAACACGACCCGTGACGGGCAGTGCCCCGTTCCACCCCAGCCGGCCCGCAACCTGACCGACGAGATCGCCGCCACGAACCTGGCCCTGGACCCGGCTCGCCTGGTCCTCCTCCAGGACGGTGCCGATGACATCGACTTCAGCGCGTGCCTCGAATATCAGTTGGCCCAGGTCTTCCACGTCGGCATCGGGCTGGGGCACAGTTGCGTCGCCAACGGGGCGGTCACGCCGCAGATCACCCACGACGTTGGCCAACGTCCGCCAGAGCCTGGCGCGGGCGATCGAGCTGCTCGCTCCCCACACCTCGACCATCGCCGTGCTCGACTACTACCAGCCGATTCCCGAGCCGTCGCAGATCGCCAAGGGCACGGCGACGTCGGGCGTGCACACGAATCTGGTCTGCAGCGGTCTCAAACCGAACGCCGACAGCACCTACGCCGCGGCACGGGTCGTGCTCGCCGCGCTGAACAGGGCAGTGGCCGGGGCGGTGGCCGACGCCCGACTGCACCACGTCAGGAACGTCACTCTCGTGGACGTGTCGAAGGCTTTCGACGGACACGGCATCTGCACCGCGGATCCTTGGGCGTTCTCGGGCGAACCCGTGTCGGACTCGACCGTGGTCGCCGACGCCGAGCACATTCTGGCGGGGAGGGCCTGCTCGGAGACGACCGCCCTGCACGGTGCGATGTCCTGCGCAGCCCTCACCGGCTCCGCCATCGCCGCGGAGCGCGATCTGCAGGACTATGTGTGGCGCGCTGCGCATCCGACGGCGGCAGGCCAACGCGCCATCGCCGCGCTGGTGGAACGCCAACTCCGCGGGCGCGGCTAGTCGATCGCGTCGCGGAAGGACCCGACAAAGCTTGCCGCGGCATCGGGACCGCCGTCTTCGAGCAGGCGACGCACGAGGGCCGAGCCCACCACCACGCCGTCCGCCACCTCGCAGACCTTCGCCGCCTGATCCGGGGTCGACACGCCCACACCGACGCAGACGGGCATGTCGGTGCAGCTCCGGATCCGTTCGACCACCTTGGTCACGTCCGACCCGAGGTCGACGCGCTCACCCGTCACTCCCATGCGAGCTACGGCGTAGACGAACCCACGGGCCCGCTCGCAGATGCGGGCCACTCGATCAGGCGGAGAGGACGGCGCCACCAACAGGACGGTGTCGATCCCAGCGGCGTCGGCCTCGGTGGCCCAAGAGGAGATCTCCTCAATCGGCAGATCAGCGATGATCGATCCGCTCACGCCGGCGGCGGCGAGCGATCGGGCCATCCGCTTGTGCCCGGCCCGGTAGACGAGGTTGTAGTAGGTCATGACCGCCACGGGCACCGGAGCTTCTGCCCGCGCGATGCCGTCGAGGACCTGATCGGGGACGGTGCCCCGGTCCAGCGCACGCAGCGCGGCCTCTTGGATGACGGGCCCGTCCATCATCGGGTCGGAGAACGGGATCCCGACCTCCACCGCATCGGCCCCGGCGGCGATCACCGCCGCGAGCGACTGGGTCCAGTCGTCGGTCATGCCCCCCATGAGGTACGGGATCAGGAGCTTGCGCCCCTGCTCGCGCCGGGACCGGAGCTCCTTCTCGAGCTCAGGCATCGGTCCCACCCTTGAAGATCTCGCGCACCTGGGCGACGTCCTTGTCCCCCCGGCCCGACAGCGTCACCATGACGGTGGAACCCTTGGGGAGCGCCTCGGTGCCCGCGCTCCGTGCCACCCAGGCCACGGCGTGCGCCGATTCGAGGGCCGGGATGATCCCCTCGGTGTGACTCAGGAGCCGGAACGCGTCGAGGACTTCGGCGTCCGTGGCCATGGAGTACTCGGCCCGTCCGATGGCGGCCAGGTGGGCGTGCTCGGGCCCCAGGCCGGGATAGTCCAGCCCGGCCGAGATCGACTCGGCCTCTTGGATCTGCCCCGCCTCGTCCTGCAACAGCCGCGAATGCATGCCGTGCAGCACGCCGGGAATGCCGTTGGTGACCGCAGCGCCGCCGGCCGCCTCCACGCCCACCAGGCGGGCCGGCGTGTCGACGAAGCCGGCGAAGGTCCCCGCCGCATTGGAGCCGCCGCCGATGCAGGCCACCACCGCGTCGGGCACGGCGCCACCGAGCAGGTCGGCGCACTGCTGGCGCGCCTCTTCACCCACGACGCGCTGCAGCTGGCGCACCATGTAAGGGAACGGGTGCGGCCCCATCACCGAACCGAGGCAGTAGTGGGTCGTGTCCACGGTGGCCACCCATTCGCGCATGGCCTCGTTGACGGCGTCCTTGAGCGTCCGACTGCCCGAGGTGACCGTGCGGACCTCAGCGCCGAGCAGCTCCATGCGGAACACGTTGAGCTCCTGGCGTTGCGTGTCGACTTCGCCCATGAAGACCGTGCACTCCAGGCCGAAGAGGGCGGCGGCCGTGGCCGACGCCACGCCGTGTTGGCCCGCTCCCGTCTCGGCGATCATGCGCGCCTTGCCCATGCGCTTGGTGAGCAGCGCCTGGCCCACCACGTTGTTGAGCTTGTGCGAGCCCGTGTGGGCCAGGTCCTCGCGCTTGAGCAGCACGCGCACGCCGAGCCGCTCGGACAGGCGCACGCACTCCGTGACCGGGGTGGGCCGGCCGCCGTAGTGCCGCAAGAGCCCGTCCAGTTCGGCACGGTAGGCCGGGTCGGCCCAGGCGTCGTCGAACCACTTCTCGAGCTCCAGGCAGGCCGGCATCAGCGACTCGGGAACGAACCGGCCGCCGAAATCACCGAAGCGGCCGTCGGCGGCCGGGTGGCCCATCAGACTCTCTTCGCTGAGGTTCTCTTCGCTCACGCGTCCCTCCAGTCGTAGGGCTCGTCGGCCACCGCGGTGTCGAGCGGGTCCCGTGACGCGGTTTCGGCGTGTGCCTGGCGCGCGTTGAGGATGAATGTCCGCAGCAGCAATGGATCCTTGCGGCCCGGTGCGGCCTCCACGCCACTGGCCACGTCCACGCCGGCGGGGCGCAGGTGCACCACGGCCTGGGCCACGTTGTCCGGAGTGAGGCCCCCCGAGACGATCATCCGCTTCGGGTCGGCGACACCCTCGGCCAGGCGCCAGTCGAACACCTGACCCGAGCCCGGGTTCTCCCCGTCCACGAGGAGGAAATCCGCACCGAAGTCCTCGAAGCGGGTGATGGTGCGATCGCCGGCAGGAAACGCCTTGATCACCGTGTGCACCCGGGAGCGCACCCACTTGGTCTCCTCGGCCGACTCGTGCCCGTGCATCTGCGCGGCACCCAGGCCGGCCACGCCAATGGTGTCGACGATGCGCTGAGGAGCCTCGTCACGGAAGACCCCGACGGTGAGGACGTGCTCCGGCAGCCGCTTGGCGATGTCGCCGGCCAGTTGCACCGAGACCTGCCGCGGTGACGGGGCGAAAATGAAGCCGACGGCAGAGGCGCCGAGGCTCACCGCGAGGAGGGCGTCCGCCTCCGACGTGATGCCGCAGATCTTGACGAACAGGTCTTCGCTCATCGCGACCCGACGGGATGCCCGACCAATTCTCGGAGCTGGGCCGGGCGGTCCGCCGCCCGCACGAGCGTCTCGCCGACGAGGATGGCGTCGTAGCCGGCCTCGGCCAGGCGGCGGGCGTCGTCGGCATCACGGATACCCGACTCGGCCACGGCGACCACACCGGGAGGAATACTGCGCGCCATCGCACAGGCGCGCTCATGATCGACCTCGAACGTGCGCAGGTCCCGCTGGTTGACCCCGACCAGGCCGGCACCCGCGGCCAGGGCGCGTGTCAGCTCCTCCTCGTCGTGCACCTCCACCAAGGCGGCCAGTCCGAGCTGCGCGGCGAGCGACGCACACACCTCGAGTTCGGCGTCGGACAGCGCTGCCGCGATCAGCAGCACCGCATCGGCGCCCATGAGGCGGGCATCGGCCACATCGGCTTCTTGGACGGTGAAGTCCTTGCGCAGCACGGGCAGACCCGATGCCTGGCGACCCGCGGCCAGGTCGGCCACCGAGCCACCGAAGAAGTCGACGTCGGTCAAGATCGAGAGGCAGGCGGCGCCCCCGCTGACATAGTCCTTGGCAACCAGATCGGGCTGCAGGCCGGGGTCGAGGTCGCCCTTCGACGGGGATCGCCGCTTGATCTCGGCAATGCAGGAGAGGCCGTCACCTCGGAGCGCGCCGAGGAAGTCCCTGGGCGGCGGTGTCCCGGCCGCCTGTTCGACCAGGTCCGGAAGGGCGCGGTGGTCCGCCTCGGCGCGGGCCCGGTGAGCCGTGAGGATGTCCGCCAGATAGGTGGGCATGACGCTTCAGCGTAGCGGCGCGCCCTTTCGCTCCTGGCCCACTCCCTGGGTACGGGCGTGGGCCCAACCTGCGTCGGGTCAGTCGCGGAGGCGGGTGAGCACCCGCTGCCGGCGTTGGCGGGCCTCGCGCGACGGTTCGCAGGCGGTTCGAACCACGGGGGCACGGGTCGCGGCGGCCTCGCGCAGCATCTCAGCCAGGCCCGCGTAGACGACCTCGACCGTGAAGTCGTCGAGCTCGACGGTCGCCATTTCGGTGCCGTCGTCCGCCACGTGGGTCACCTTGACCATCACTTTGCCCGGACGCCGACAGGCGGCCCGTCGCCGCCGTCCCGCGCAATGGCGACACAGTCGCCGTCATGGAAGATCCAGCCCACCTGGCGCCACGGGTTGAGGTCGGGCAGTGCCTCGGTGCCCGGCGTGGTCACGTCCGTGTCGTCCTCGCTGTTCCCCATGCCGAAAGCGTGCACCCCCGGTGTCTCAGCTGCGGTGGGCGTCCGGTTGCGATCCCGGTGCTGCCGGTGCCGGCCAGTCGGTCAGTCGGTCGAGGGCTCGGCCGTCCCCTTCAGAGGGAGCAGCGCGGCGTGCACCGCACGCGAGCCGCCGACGCCGTCACCCGAGCGGACACGCACCGGTCCCGGCGCCTCCACCTTGCGGTGCAAGTAGGCCAGGGCGACCCACGCGTCGAGCTCTACGCTCCAGGCGGCGGAGGTGATCGTGCCCGCAACCTTGTCCTCGGCGGCGCCGTCGCCCGCCGGAGCGTCCCCGCCGTGCAGCGTCATGCCGCGGGCGAGCGCGATCTCCTCACCGGTCGGAGCGACGAGGCCCACGAGGCGGCGCGGCACGTTCGAGCCGCGGGCATCGAGGCGAGCCACCAACTCCTGTCCGGTGTAGCAACCCTTGGTAAAGCTGACGGTGCGTCCCACCAGCCCGGCTTCCGCCGCGATCGTCTTCTCCGTGAGCTCGGTGCCCATGGCGGGGAGGCCCGACACGATCCGGCAGGCTTCCACCGCCTCGGCGCCGCAGGCCGTGACCCCGTCCGGCAGCGCGGCGTCGTCGGGCCCGAGGACCACGTCGGCCGGACCGAGCAGGTCCACGCCGGTCCAGCCGTTCCACGCGAACGGCAGGGCGAGCACGCCGCGCTCGGCCAGCACGGTCAACAGGCCGGCGGCGGCCGCGCCGACACCGGCGCCCCGCAGCGACAGGTCACGCCAGGCCAGTGCTTCCAGCTCGACCTTCGAGCGCAACAGGAAGCGGCGCAGCCGTGCGGCGACGGCGTCGCCGTAGCCCTTGTCGACGTCGAGCACGAAGCCCTGTCCGTCCGTACGGGTCACGCGCAGCAGGGCGGACAGCTTGCCGTCGGGCTCCAACAGGAGTGAGTGCGCCGACGCGCCGACGGCCAACGCGGCCACGTCCTGGCTCAACTGGCCCTGCAGGTACGCCTCGGCGTCGGGGCCGCGCACGGCGAGGACGTCGCGGCCGGCCCGGAACGCGCCCGCTCCGGAGCGCAGGGCCTCGGTCTCGGCGACGAGCGCCGTCGCCGTCACGGAACCGGGCGGGCGTGACGCTGCGCCTGCGCCTGCGCCGCCGCGGTCATGCCGCGCGCCGCCGTCACCGCGACCAGCAGCGCGCCCGCCTTGTGCGCGCACTCCTCGTCCTCGCTCTGCGGATCGCTGTCCGCCACGATCCCCGCCCCGGCCTGCACGCTGGCCCGGCCGCCCGGCGTCACCACCATGGTGCGGATGGCGATGGCCGTGTCGACGTTGCCGGAGAAGTCGATGTAGCCCACGACGCCGCCGTAGATGCCGCGCTTAGTCGGCTCGAGCTCGTCGATGATCTCCATGGCGCGCACTTTGGGCGCGCCCGACAGCGTCCCGGCCGGAAGGGTCGCCCGCAGCACGTCGATCGGGCCCTTCCCGTCGGCCAGCTCGCCCGACACCTGCGACGTGATGTGCATGATGTGGCTGTAGCGCTCGATCGTCAGGAGTTCGTCGACCTTCTCGGTGCCAAAGCTGACCACGCGCCCCACATCGTTGCGGGCCAGGTCGACCAGCATGATGTGCTCTGCCAGCTCCTTGGGGTCTTCGGCCAGCTCGCCCTCGAGCAGCCGGTCGTGCTGCTCGTTCTCGCCCCGCGGCCGCGAGCCGGCGATCGGGCGGGAGATGACCGTGCCGTCGCGCAGGCGTACCATCGGCTCTGGCGACGCACCGACGACGGTGACCTCGGGGAACCGCAGGAAGTACATGTACGGGCTGGGGTTGAGCAGGCGCAGGGCCCGGTAGACGTCGTAGGGATCGGCATCGAGGGTCAGGTCGAAGCGCTGCGACAGGACGACCTGGAAGATGTCGCCGGCCCGGATGTACTCCTTGGCTGCGCCGATGGATGCCTTATAGGCCTCGGAGCTGACCGTCCGTACCGCTTCGGCCTTGGCCAGGCCGGACGGGGGCGCGGCCACCATGGGGCGCGGCTCGGACCCGTCTCCGGGCCGGGCGCAGTCCGCCGCCAGCTCCACCAGCCTTGCGCAGGCCTCGTCGTAGGCCGCCTGCACCGCCGCGGTGTCGACCTCGCCATCGGGCCGCTCGGGCACCACGACGTTGTCGACCAGGACGATGCGCTGACGCCAGTGGTCGAAGGCGCAGAACTGGCCGATGACGACGAGCGCGGCGTCGGGATGGCCGAGGTCGTCGTCGGGCACGTTCGGGAGCCGCTCGACCTCGCGCACGACGTCGTAGCCGAGATAGCCCACCAGCCCTCCGTGCAGTGGAGGTAGCCCGGCGAGGGACGGCGACCGGAAGCGCGCCACCATGGACTCGACCGCTGCCAGGATCCCGTCGTCGGAGCTGTGCAACCCGAGCCGCCCGGCAACCTCGACCTGTCGACCGCGCGCCGTCAACGTGGCCAGCGGACGCCGTCCGACGAAGGAGTAGCGCCCCCAGCGCTCGCCGCCCTCGACCGACTCGAAGAGGAAACCGTCGCCCTCGCCCACGACGTTGGCGAAGCAGGTGACCGGCGTCAGGGTGTCGGCCACCACCTCGCACCAGACCGGCACGATGGCGTGCTCCTTGGCCAGCGTGGCGAACTCAGCCGGATCGGGACGGAAGGTCGAGCGCGCCCGCCGACGGCTCGGAGCCCGGCCCGCCACCGGGGGTCACGGCGCCGGCACTCCCGGGCCGCTGCCGATGCTCCGGTAGAAGCAGGTGCGCTCCCCGGTGTGGCAGGCCCCTCGGCCGTGCTGGTCCACCAGGATCACCAGTGCGTCGCCGTCGCAGTCGACGCGCACCTCGCGCACGTACTGGCGGTCGCCCGACGTCTCGCCCTTCTGCCAGTACTCCTGGCGGCTCCGGCTGTAGAACCAGGTCCGTCCGGTCTCGAGCGTCCGGCGAAGCGCCTCGCTGTCCATGTAGGCGACCGTGAGGACGGTGCCGTCGGCGGCGTCCTGGACGACGGCCGGCACGAGCCCGCCGTCCTTGCCGAAGTCGACGAAGCGCGCCAGCTCCTCGTCGAACGTCAACGGGATCCCCTCGGGCACGGTCCCGGTGCCGTTGCCGGCTCCCGACGCGCTCACAGGTAGAGCCCCGTGCCGCTGTCGTTGCGGGGCGACGCGATGGCGTGGATGTCGCGCTCGCGCAGGATCACGTACTCCTCGCCGTGCACCTCGACCTCGAAGCGGTCCTCGGGGTTGAAGAGCACGGTGTCACCCACCTTCACCGTCCGCACGTGCGGCCCGACCGCCACCGCCTCGGCCCACGTCAGCCGGCGGCTGATCTGCGCCGTGGCCGGGATGAGGATGCCGGCACGAGAGCGGCGCTCGCCGTCCGTCTGCGAGATCTGCACCATCACCCGGTCGAACAGGACCGAGATCGGCTGCTTGTCCTCACTCACCTCGGGCTTTTCGGTCTTGGCGCGGCTCAACCCGTCCTTCGTCGTCGACGTGGGCACACAGGCACGGTACCGCACGATTGCGCCCTCCCAGGTCAGCGGGCACGCCTACGCCGGTCGGACCGTGACCCCGTGCGCCGCCATGAAGGCCTTGGCCTCACCGATGGTGAACTCGCGGCGGTGGAAGATCGATGCCGCCAGGACGGCGTCGGCGCCACCTTCCACGGCACCGTCGACGAGGTCCTGCAACCCGCCCACGCCCCCGGACGCCACGACGGGGATGTCGACGGCGCCGACCACGGCCCGGATCAGTGCCAGGTCGAAGCCGTCGCGCGTGCCGTCGCGGTCCATGGACGTGAGGAGGATCTCGCCGGCCCCGTTGGCCGCGCACTCGACGGCCCACGCCACGACATCGCGGCCGACCGGCGTCCGTCCGCCGTGCGTGTGCACCTCCCAACCGCCGGCGCCGTCGACCCCAGCCCGCGCCCGTGCGTCGATGGCCACGACGGCGCACTGGCCGCCGAACTCGTCGGCGATGTCGCGCACGAGTTCGGGACGTTCAACCGCGGCCGTGTTCACCGCGACCTTGTCCGCCCCGGCCCGGAGGAGGCGGCGTGCATCCTCCGCCACCCGGACGCCACCCCCCACCGTCAAGGGGATGAAGACCTGCTCGGCTGTGCGCGACACCACCGACACCATCGTGTCGCGGCCGTCGGAAGACGCCGTGATGTCGAGGAAGGTGACCTCGTCGGCGCCCTCGGCGTCATAGCGCGCCGCCAGCTCCACGGGGTCGCCCTCGTCGGTCAGGTCGACGAACCGCACACCCTTGACGACGCGGCCTCCGGTGACGTCCAGGCAGGGGATCAGGCGGACGCTGCGCACGCGGCAACCCCTTCCTCCACGCTGAGCCGGCCCTCGACGATCGCCTTGCCGACAATGGCCCCGGTCAGGCTGCGCCCCCGGGCGGTCAGGCCGGCCAGGGCCACCAGGTCCGCCGCGCCCGACACGCCCCCCGAGGCCACGACGGGCAGCGAGGTCGCCTCCATCAGGGCCCGCAGGCCGGCCAGGTCGGGTCCTTCGAGCATGCCGTCACGCGCGACCGAGGTGGCCACGACGGCGCCGATGGGCTCCTTCTCCCAGAGTTCGAGGAGCTCCGTGACGGCGAGCCCTGAACCGGCCAGCCAGCCCTGCGCCTGCGCCTCGGCGACCCCGTCGGCGCCGACGCGGTAGTCGAGGCCGACGGCCACACGGTTGGGCCAGCGGCGGGCGCACCGGCCCGCCATCGCCGGCTCCTCGAGCGCGGCGGTGCCGAGGACCACGCGGGCCACACCGGAGTCGAGCACCTCCTCGGCGTCGTCCTCGGAGCGGACGCCCCCGCCGAACTCCACGCTGACACCGGCCGCCGCAGCCAGCTGCACAATCTGGCCCAGGACGGCGCGCTCGTGCGGCACGCCGGTGCGGGCGGCGTCGAGATCGACCACGTGGATCCAGCGCGCGCCCGCCGGCGATGTAGCCGGCGGCGAGAGCGGCGGGGTCGCCGTAGCGCTCCTCGCGCCCGAAGTCGCCCTGCGTGAGGCGCACCGCCGTCCCGGCGCGCAGGTCGATGGCCGGGAGGAGCTCCATCACGCCGCCGCCTTTGCTGCCTCGACGAAGTTGGCCAAGCAGCGCCAACCCGGTGCTGCCCGACTTCTCCGGGTGGAACTGCGCGCCCCACAGCGCGCCGCGGGCGGCCAGCGCCGCGACGTCGCCGCCGTAGTCGCACACCGCCACGGTCTCGGCGCCGACCGGCGGCGCGAACGAGTGCACGAAGTAGACCCAGGGCCGCTCACCCAGCCCGCGCAACGGCGCCGGCTCGCCGCCGCCGCGCACCTCGAGCGTGTTCCACTGCATCTGCGGGTGCTTCACGCCGGCCGGCAACGGCGCCACGGTGCCCGGAAACACCCCGAGGCCGCTGGCACCCGGACTCTCGACCGAGCCCTCGTAGAGCAGCTGGAACCCGACGCAGACGCCGAAGAACGGCTTGCCGTCCGCCACGGCGGCGCGGGCCGCCTCCTCCAAGCCGCTGTCGCGCAACGCCCGCGCACAGGCGCCGAAGGCCCCTACGCCCGGGAGCACGACGGCATCGGCGGCCGCCACGCTGGCCGCGTCGTCGACCAGGCGTGCTGATCCACCGACGTGCTGCAGCGCCTTCTCGGCCGAGCGGAGGTTGCCGATGCCGTAGTCGAGGACGGCGATGCGCGGCGCCGCCGTCACAGACTTCCCTTGGTGGAGGGAATGCCACCCCCCTCCACGCGTACGGCGTCGCGCAGGCAGCGGGCCACCCCCTTGAAGCTGGCCTCCAGCATGTGGTGCGTGTTCTTCCCCTCCAGCCGCCTGATGTGCAGCGTGATGTTGGCGGCCGTGGCGAAGGCGCGCCAGAACTCTTCGGCCAGCTGCGGGTTGAAGGGCGGGCTGCCCAGCCCGGGCGTGTCGGGGGCGAAGTCGAGCGAATAGGCCAGGAAGGGCCGGCCCGACAGGTCGAGGGCCACCTCGATGAGGGCCTCGTCGAGCGGCAGCAGCATGGAGGCGAACCGCCGCACGCCCGCCTTGTCGCCGAGCGCCTCGGCCAGGCAGGCGCCCAGGACGATGCCGACGTCCTCCACGGTGTGATGGGCGTCGACGTGCAGGTCGCCCGTGGCGTGCACCGTCAAGTCGAAGCCGCCGTGGCGGCCCAGCTGCTCGACCATGTGGTCGAAGAACGGCAGCCCGGTCGAGACGTCGGTGCGGCCCGAGCCGTCGAGCACCAGCTCGGCGTCGATCGTCGTCTCCTTGGTGGTGCGGGCCGTACTGGCGCGGCGGGGTTCGGTGGTCACAGGCTCTCCTTCAAGGCGCGGAGGAAGCGGTCGTTCTCGTCGGCCGTCCCGATGGTGACACGCAGGCAGCCACGCAGACCGTCCCAGCTGGCGCAGTTGCGGATGAGGATGGAGTCGTCGAGCAGCGATTGCCACACGTCGGACGCGTCGCGGTCGCGAGGCCGGAACAAAATGAAGTTGGCGTCGGACGGCCAGCTGTCCACCGGCAGGTCGCCCAGCGCAGCGGCGACTCTCCCCGCTCCTCGGAGATCCGGGCCACCCGCGCCTCCATCTCGGGCACGTGGCGGAGCGCGACCAGCCCGGCGATCTGCGTCTGGGCCGAGAGGTGGTACGGGCAGCACGACCGCCTCGCAGGCGGCGACGACGGCCGGATCCGCCACCAGGTAGCCCAGCCGCGCGCCGGCCATGGCCCACGTCTTCGAGAAGGTGCGGGTCACGACGAGCCCGGGGCTGTCCGGACCGCGCAGCGCCAGGGCGGACCAGGGCGAGAACTGCCCGTAGGCCTCGTCGACGATGACCAGGCCCGGCGCCGCCGTGACGACCGAGGCGACGGTCTCGGGCGGCTCGGCCCGGCCCGTCGGGTTGTTGGGCGAACAGAGGAAGGTGATGTCGGGCCGCTGGGCCGCCAGGAGCTCGAGCGCATCGGTCGGGTCGATCAGGAAATCGTCGTCACGGGCGCCCTCGACGACCCCGGTCCCGGCGATGCGCGCGATGTGCGAGTGCAGCGCGTAGGTCGGTTCGAACACGAGCGCGCGCCGCCCCGGGCCGCCGAAGGCGAGGAGCAGCGACTGCAGGACCTCGTTCGAGCCATTGGCGCAGAAGACCTCGCCGGGCGTGACCCCGTGCAGGTCGGCCACGGCCTGGCGGAGCTCGGTGGCCGGCCGGTCGGGGTAGCGGTGGAACGACACGTCCGCCAACGCAGCGAGCAGCTCCTCGCGCCACGCGTCGGGCGGCGCGAACGGCGACTCGTTCGTGTTGAGACGCACCTCCGCGTCGACCTGCGGCGAGTGGTAGCCCTCGGTCAGCTGGAGGTCGGGGCGCACCGGCGGGACGGCGCTCACGGTGTGGCCGTTCCGTCGGCCTGGTCGAGAGCGTCGAGGCGGAGGCGCACCGAGTCGGCGTGGGCCGGCAGGCCCTCCGTCTCGGCCAGCGTGACGACGTGGGGGCCGAGCGCGCGCAGCGCGCCGGGCGA
The DNA here is from genome assembly GCA_963762175.1 of uncultured Acidimicrobiaceae bacterium. Taxonomy (GTDB): domain Bacteria; phylum Actinomycetota; class Acidimicrobiia; order Acidimicrobiales; family RAAP-2; genus Bog-473. The sequence goes on along the minus strand of CAVXJW010000005.1, from coordinate 486,981 downwards.
CACCCGCACCGCGTGCACGTGCTTGCGGAAGTCGTCGGCCCGCAACGCCGAGGCGAAGCGCGCCGTCCGGTTGGTGGGCAGCACGTGGTTCGGGCCGGCGATGTAGTCGCCCATGCTGGCGGGCGACCACGGCCCGATGAAGACGGCGCCGGCGTTCTGCACCAGGTCGAGCAGTGCCGGCCCGTCGTCGTCCGGCACCATCAGCTGCAGGTGCTCGGGCGCGATGGCGTTGGAGACGGCGAGCGCCTGAGCTCGGGCCGTCGACCAGGCAGATGATGCCCGCCGTCGCCAGCGTGGCCTCCAGGTCGGCCCGCCGGCTCGATGCGGCGACGATGCGATCGACCTCGTCCGAGACCGCCGCCGCCAGGGCAGCGTCCCACGTCACCAACCAGGCCAGCCCGTCGGGCCCGTGCTCGGCCTGCACCACGAGGTCCACGGCGGCGAAGGCGGGCGGGGCGTCGGGCCCGGCCACGACCACGATCTCGGAGGGACCGGCGAAGGCCGACGCCACACCGACCACCCCCGACAGCTGGCGCTTGGCCTCGGCCACGTAGGCGTTGCCCGGCCCTGCGATGACGTCGACGGCGGGCACGCTGTCGCGTGCCGTAGGCCAGCGCGGCGATGGCCTGGGCTCCCCCGATCCGGTACACCTCGTCCACGCCCGGCGATGGAAGCGGCACACAGCGTCGCCGTGTCGATCCTGCCGTCGGCGGCCGGCGGCACGCACAGTGCGATGCTCCCGACGCCGGCCACCCGGGCCGGGGCCGCGCACATGAGCACGGTGGAGGGATAACGGGCGCGTCCACCGGGCGCGTAGATGCCCGCCCGCTCCACGGCGCGGGTCAGGTGCGCGACGGTGATGCCGCCCTCGACGAAGTCACCCGGCGGCGACCCCTCGTGCGCGTGGTAGGCCAGAATGCGCTCGAAGGCCACCTCGAGCGCCCGCCAAAGGGCGGGGTCGGCGTCGGCACAGGCTTTCTCGATCTCCTCAGGAGGCACCCGCAGGCCGTCCGACACGTCGACCTTGTCCAACTCGGCGGTGTAGCGGACCAGCGCAGGGTCGCCCTCGGCACGGACTTGGCGCAGGATCTCCGCCACCACGTCGTGCACGTCGGACCCGGGGTCGACGGGGCGCGGCAGGGCGGCCTCGAACGGCGGCAGGGTGCCGCGGAGGTCCAGGGTACGGAGGGACATGAGGCCACAAGGCTACCGGCGGGCTCCCTCGGCCCCTTTCCGCCCGCCGTCCGGGGCGCCCCGGCCCCGCCCGTCATCGGCCATCATCGGGGGATGACTTCCGCCGCCGAGATCTCCTCCCTCTCCTCCACCCTCTCGGAACTGCACGACCGGGTCACGGCCCTGGCGGAGAGCTCGCTGGCGAGCGGCGACGAGGACATGGCCCACGAGCTGATCGCCGTCGAGCGCGCCCTGGGTGGAGCGCTCCGTCGCCTCCGGCGCTTCGAGCAAGGGCAGAACGCACGACGCCGGTAGCAGGGCGCACGCACGCCGCCGAGAGCGGCACGGACCCGCACGCCGTCGTGGCGCCGGCCCGGCGTCGGCGAGGGACCAGTGCTAGACCGCGTAGAGGACGAGCTCGTGCCCGAGCAGCGATGCCGCGGTGCGCAGCACGGTCTGGCGCTGGGCCACCACGGCGCAGTTGCGCCGCTCGGCCACCTCGACCACGGCCACGACGCTGAGGTCCGACGTGTCGCAGCGTGCCGCGATCTCACCCGAGCGGCGGGCGGCCTCGCCGCTGAAGGGCTCGACCTCCGTCCCCGCCAACAACTCGCCGATGCGGTCGCTGCGGGCCTCGGTCCGGTAGCCCTCGGCCACCGTCACCGCCGGGATCAGCGGCACGATCCCGTTCGACAGGGCGGCGCGGTGCAGCGCCCACATCATGCGATCGCCCCGGGCCGCCGCATGGAGCGCGCCCAATCCGTAGACGAGGCCCTCCCGGCGCGCCGCGGTCACCGTCGCCGGACCGCGCGACGCCACACCGGACACGCCCGAGCGCAGTCGGGCCAGCAACGCCTCACCGGCGGCCAGCTCCTCGGGGCTCAGCGACCCCGTCTCGCCCTTCCCAGGCCGCCACGCCACGCAGTCCTTGGCGGACTCGCAGCTGTTTCTCAGCTGCCGACGAGAGCCAGGCACTGAAGGAGACGCCATCCTGCTTGGCGGCCTCCTCGACGGAGGACGCCACCTCGTCGTCGAGCGAGACGGACCGCTTCGTCACCATGAATCGAGGGTAACACCTGAAGTAGTACCAACCGCCACAACCCCTCTCACCTGCCCGGAAACACCAATGCCGGCCCGAAGGCCGGCATTGGGCGAGTCGGCCAGGAGGCGGATCCCAGCAACGACTCTTTTGGAACCAGGTGGCGGGAACCGGTTCCAAAAACCATGGTAGCCCCTGAGAATGGCGATTTCACCTTGAGTACAACGAATTGCCGAAAAGGGCGCCGAATGGTCTCGGCCGCGCGGATTACTGTACTGAAGGGCAGTAATCGGCCAAAGGGCATGCGCCGCAACGGGGTTTTCGGGCAACACATGTGCTCCGCCCGTGGAGAATCACGCGGAGGCTGAAGGCTCCTCGTTCCGCTGCCGGGATGAACGAATTCAGCTCGTGCTCGACCTTGACGGCGTCCCGTCTCGCCGGCCCCACCAAGGCCTCCGTGAGGCTGCAGCCGCTCGCTCACCCGCAGCACGTGGGTGTCGACGGGAAGGCCCGGGAGCCCGAAGGCCACGCTGCGGACCACGTTGCCCGTCTTGCGTCCCACGCCCGGAATCGTGACCAGATCCTCGAGCTTGGTGGGGACCTCACCCCCGAAGCGGTCGGCCACCGCCGTGGCCATGCCGATGAGGCTGCGGGTCTTGGCCCGGAAGAAACCGGTGGACTGGACGAGTCTCCTCGACGTCCTCCGGGTTCGCGGCCGCGAGTGCGGCGGCGTCGGGGTAGGCGGCGAAGAGCACCGGCGTCACCATGTTGACCCGGGCGTCGGTGCTCTGGGCCGACAGGATCGTGGCCGCCAGCAATTGGAACGGGTCCTTGAAGTCCAGTGCGCACAGTTCCGTGGCCGTGCCCGGGTAGACCTCGGCCAGGCGCTCCACGGTCAGCCGGGCCCGGCCTTTCGCTGTCCTGGGCTTCGCCACCGGTTCACGGTACCGGGTTACGTTGGCCGGCAGTGGACGCTGCGGACATGACGACGTTCGAACTCCGGGACCTGCCCCGAACGAGCACGCTCCCGCTTCGACGGCGCTGCTGGAGCGCGGCCGACGCGGCGCGACGAGCACCCCGCGCTGCCCGAGCCGCAACTGCTAGCCGCCACCCAGCCGGCCGGGGCACCCGAGGGTGAGCGCATCGTCGTGGCCCGGGGCCGGCGCCACACGTGGCGGTGGGACCGACCCGGCCGGCGTCGCGATCCTCTCCCCCGCCCGCGACGGCTCGCTCGGTGCTGCACGTCGTGGTCGACCCCGGCGAGGCGGGGCCCGCGCTCGAGACCGCCGCTGCTGCGTCGGGCAGCGGAGGAGGCGCCGGCGTCGGCGCCCCGTCCACCTGTGGGTCATGCAGGCCACGGCCCGGCCGACGACGACCGGGCCGCCGCCGAGGGCTTCGTCCCCGAGCGCGACCTGCTCCAGATGCGCGTGCCGCTCCCCCTATCCGACGACGTGCTCGCGGCGACGCCGCCCGCTCGGCACCCGGCCCTTCGTGCCGGGCCGGGACGACGAGGCGCTGGGTGGACACGAACAACCGGGCCTTCGCCGGGCATCCCGAGCAGGGTGGCTGGACGGTGGCGCAGCTCGCGCGAGCGCATGGCCGCCGACTGGGTCGAGCTCGACGGTTTCCTCGTGGCCGACGACCCCGACGGTCCGGGCCTCGATCGGGGCCTGCTGGACCAAGATCCACCGCGACCGCACGCCCGGTTCTGGGCGAGATCTACGTGATCGACGTCGACCCCCGGCACCACGGCCACGGCTGGGGTCGCTCGCTCACCGTGGCCGGGCTGGTGCACCTGGCCGGGCGCGGGCATCACCGTCGGGATGCTCTACACCGACGCCACCAACGAGGCGGCGGTCGCGCTCTACCGCTCGCTCGGCTTCACGGTCGACCACGTCGACCGCTCCTATCGCCGCGCGCGCCGCGCTCAGCTGACGCCGGTCCCGATCGCCTTCCCCACGCCGAAGGTGACGCCGGCGGCCACGACCGTCACCGCCAATTGGCGCAGCGCGGAGACCACGACCGGTCGCTCGGTGTAGCGGGCCAGCACCACACCCACCGCCAGCGACGCCACCGCGCCCAGCACGACCGACAGCACGATGGCCGTCGTCCCCGAGGTGAAGAGCCAGGGCGCCAACGGGATGAAGGCGCCCAGGGCGAACGTGACGAACGAGGCCGCCGCCGCCTGCCACGGGCGAGCCGAGGTTGCTGTGGCGTGATCCCGAGCTCCTCGCGGGCGTGGGTCTCGAGCGCGAGCTCGGGGTCCTGCATGACCTCGTTGACCATGTCGGTGGCCACCACCGGGTCGATGCCCCGGCGGACGTACATGCCGCGCAGCTCGGCCGCCTCGCCCTCGGGGCTGTGACTCGAGCGAGCGGCGCTCGACCTCCAGCTCGCGCTCCATCAGCTCGCGCTGGGCGGTCATGGAGAGGTACTCGCCGGCCGCCATGGAGAAGGATCCGGCGATCAGGCCGGCGACCCCGGCCAGGCGCACGATCGAGCCACCCGGGTTGGCCCCGGCCATGCCCAGGACCAGCGAGACGTTGGTCACGAGGCCGTCGCTCACCCCGAAGACGGCCGCCCGGGCCCCGCCGCCGCGGAAGTCCCGGTGGTGGTGGGGCGGCGTCGCGTCGTGCTCGTGCACTGAGCTCACCAGGGTCAGCGTAGTGAGGTGCCCCCACGCGGGTAGCGTCCTGCAGCGGAATCAGACCCTGACCAGCGAGGAGCGCTTCATGACCACCGTCGATCGACGGCGTCGACGGCTTCCACGAGCTCGTCGGCACGGAGCTCGGCCATTCCGAATGGCAGCCGATCACCCAGGAGCGGGTGAACCTCTTCGCCGACGCCACCGACGACCACCAGTGGATCCACGTCGACCCCGAGCGGGCCAAGGGCGGCCCCTTCGGCGTGGCCATCGCGCACGGCTACCTGACGCTGTCGCTCGCCCCGGTGCTGTTGAACAAGGTCATCCGCGTCGACAACACGAAGTTCGGCGTGAACTACGGCTGCAACAAGGTCCGCTTCCCCTCCCCCGTGCCGGTCGGCGCCGAGCTGCGCATGGGCGTCACCATCGCCGCCGTCGACGAGACGGACGGCGGGGTGCAGGTGACCTACGACCTCGTGATGGAGGTCAAGGACGCGCCGAAGCCGGCGTGCGTAGCCCAAGTCGTCTACCGCTACTACCGCTGACCACTGACCACTGAACCTGACGCCAACGCCCCCAGGGTCGACGCCAACGACGTCGTCACCGCCGGCCACTGACGCCATGGCGCGACGCCGGTCCGGCTCACCGCCGCCGCTGCCCACCGGGGCCGAGAAGACGGCGCGGGTGCGCGCCATGTTCGACACCATCGCGCCGCGTTACGACCTGATCAACCGGTTGATGACCTTCGGGCTGGACCAGGCGTGGCGCCGCAACACCGTGGCCGCGCTCGTCGTTGCCCGAGGGCTCCCGCGTCCTCGACCTGGCCTGCGGCACCGGTGACCTCTCGCGCCTGGCGCTGCGGCACGGCTACCGGTGGTGGGCGCCGACCTCAGCGCCGGCATGCTCGACGCCAACGGGGCGTCGACGCCCCTGGTCGAGGCGGACGGCAGCCGCCTCCCCTTCGCCGACGGCGCCTTCGACGGCCTCGTCTGCGGCTACGCGTTGCGCAACTTCACCGACCTGGCCGCCACGCTGGCCGAGTCGGCCCGGGTGCTGCGGCCCGGCGGGCGCCTGGCCGTGCTGGAGGTCGACACGCCCACTGCTCCCCTGTGGCGGGCCGGCTACGACCTCTGGTTCACCAAGGCGGTACCCGCCCTGGGCGCCGCCCTCTCCGACAAGGAGGCCTACCGCTACCTGCCCCAGTCGGTCGCCTACCTGCCGCCGACGCCGGTCCTGCGCGCCATGCTGGTCGAGGCGGGGTTCTCCGCCGTGGGGATCCGGCCGCTGGCGGGCGGTCTGAGCCAGATGGTGGTGGCCACCCGCGCCGGCGCGCCGTGACCGTGCCCGGGGGCGTGGCCGGGCACGCCGGCGGGGCCCTGCACGCCCGCACCGTCCCGCTCGAGTACGGGCCCGACGCCCTGGAGTTCGACGGCAGCCCGACCGTGCTGTTCGACCGCCCCGGGCTCACGCTGGTCGGTTGGGGCACCGCGCAACTCGTGGAGGCCTCCGAGGCCGCGGCAGCGTTGGCAGCCATCCCGTGCGAAGACACGGTCGGCACCCTCGGTTCAGGGCCGGTGGCGTTGGGGGCGCTGCCGTTCGCGGAGGCGTTCGGGGGGTATCTCGTCATCCCGCGCTTCACCTTGGGGACGTCGCGCGACGCCGACGGCGTCACCCGCCGCTGGGCCACCGCGGTCGGACCGGCTGATGCGCCGTTGCCCGACACCGACGAGCTCTTCGACGCGGTCATCTGGCAGTACGGGCAGGCGGCTGTGCCCGAGGGCGCGGGCAGAGGCAGCGGCAGCGCGGGGGATACGACGGGCAGCGCGCTGACGACCGCCATGGACTCGAAGGGTTACGCCGCCATGGTGGCGGACGCCGTCGCGGCCATGAGCGCACCCGGGGCCACCCTGCACAAGGTGGTCCTGTCCCGTCCGGTCGGCGTTCGCCTCGACGGGCCGCTCCCGCTGTCGCCGGTCCTGCGCCGCCTGCGCGCCGGCGAGCCCAACTGCACCATCTTCTCCATGCCCGTGCCCGACGGCTCCTTCTTCGGGGCCAGCCCTGAACTGCTCGTGGCCCGCCACGGCACCCGCGTGTCGTGCTTCCCGTTGGCCGGGACCGTGCCTCGGGGCGACACCGCACGCGCCGACGCCGACGCGCAACGCGACCTCGCCCGCTCAGCCAAGAACCGCGAGGAGCACCGCTACGTGGTCGACGAGATCGCCGCCGCCTTGGCTCCCTTCTGCACCGAGCTGTCCGTGCCCGACGAGCCCGCGCTGGTCGCCTTCCGCTCCGTGGCCCACCTCGGCACCCGCATCGAGGGCGCGCTGGCGGGCGGGACCGGTGTGCTCGAGCTCCTGGCTCGCCTCCATCCCACGCCGGCCGTCGGCGGCACGCCGCGGCCTGAGGCGCTCGCCTTCATCGAGACGCACGAGGCCGGCGGCCGGGGCTACTGGGCCGGCCCGGTGGGCTGGGCGGGGGCCGACGGCGACGGGGAGTGGATGATCGGCATCCGCAGTGCCCGCCTCGACGACGACGGGTCGTCGGTCACCCTGCGGGCGGGGTCGGGCATCGTGGCCGACTCCGAGCCGGAGGCGGAAGCGCACGAGACCAACGTGAAGCTGGCGACCGTCCTCGATGCCGTTGTGCCCGGAGTCTCAGCGCAGTTGCGGTGAGCGGGACGCCGGCGGCGCGAGCGCGTCGGTCCCTACGTCGATGCCGATGTCGATGTCGACACCGGGGGCGAAACGGGCGCCGGTCCCGGGCCAGGCACCGGCGACGGTGCGGCCTCCGCCGCCTTCTGGACCGTGGCCAGCGGGATCTTCACCACCAGGGTGGCCCCGCCGTTCGGCGTCGAGCCCACTTCGGCCGTGCCGTGCGATGCCTCGGCGATGGCCCGGACGATGGCGAGACCCAGTCCGGTCCCCGAGGCCGAACGCGAGGGGTCGCCCTGGTAGAAACGGTCGAAGACCCGGCTGGCGACGCCGGGTGGGATCCCGGGCCCGTTGTCCGAGACCCGGATGTACCCCATCTGCTGCGCCACGCCGGTCGAGGCGGTGACCTCGGTCCCCGGCGGCGTGTGGGCCAGGGCGTTGCGCACCAGATTGTGCGCCACCTGGGCCAGGCGTTCGGGGTCGCCCACGACGACCACCGGCCGGCCGGGCTCCAAGAGGAGCGTGTGCTCGTGCGGCACCGCGTTGGAGTCGCCCACCGCGTCGGCGCAGATGCGGTGCAGATCGACGGGTTCCGCCCGGAGCGGCCGGCCCCGGTCGAGCTCGGCGAGCAGCAGGAGGTCCTCGACCAGGCCGCCCATGCGGGTGGCCTCCTCCTCAATGCGCTTCAGCGCCTTGTGCCGCCCCGCCTCGTCGGAGAAACCGCCGCGGCCCAGCAGCTCGGCGTAGCCGCGGATGGAGGTGAGGGGCGTGCGCAGCTCGTGGGAGGCGTCCGCCACGAACTGGCGAAGCCGTTCCTCGGAGGCGGACTTCTCGTCGAAGGCGACCTCGATCTGGCTGAGCATCTGGTTCAAGGCAGAGCCCAGGCGGCCGATCTCGGTGCCAGGACGCCCCTCGGGCACGCGACGGGTCAGGTCGCCCGAGGCGATGGCGTCGGCCGTGACCGCCATCTGGCGCAACGGACGCAGGCCGCGGCGCACCACGATGAGGACGAGCACGCCCAGGGCCAGCAGCACGGCCAGGCTGGCCGTCACCTCGACCTTGCGCAAGGAGGCCAGCGTGTCGTTGGTCGGGTTCAACGAGAGGGACGTGATCAGCGTCCCCTGGGGAACGGTGACGGCAACGGTGCGGTACCGGCCGTCGGGGTCGGCCCTGCTCTGCAGGATCACGGCGTCGGGGTCGGGGTGGAAGGCCCCGGCGAAACGCCCGACCCGCACACGGCGCTCGATGTCGGGCACCTGCTGCACGGGAATGTTCTTCGTGAGAATGGGCGACGGGTCTGACTCCGCCGCTCCCGAGGGCCGGGTGAACATCACCTTCCCGCTGGGGCTGAGAAGGATCACGTAGACGTCGGACGAGATGCGGCGAGACAGATCGACCCGCGTGATCGGCATGCCGCGCTCGGCGGCGTAGCTGAGGTAGTTGAAACCGAGGGACTCGTTCTGCGCCAGCGTGTTGTCGGCCTGCCCGTAGAGGAAGGAACGGACCGAGGCGTAGGTCACCACGTCGGCGACGGCCAGGCCGATGACGAGCAGCAGCGCCACAATGGCGACGAGCCGCTTCTGGAGGCTCATCCGCTCCGGGGCAGGCGGAGGGTGTAGCCGACGCGTCGGATCGTGTGGATGAGCGCGGGCTCGCGATCGTCGATCTTCTTGCGCAAGTAGCTGATGTACGTCTCGACGATGTTGGGGTCGCCGTGGAAGTCGAAGCCCCACACGTTGTCGAGGAGCTCGGACTTGGAGATGACGCGGCGGGGGTTCTCGAGGAGGTAGCGCAGGAGGTTGAACTCCGTGGCCGTCAGCTCGATGGCCAACTCGTCACGCCAGACCTCGTGGGTGTCGACGTTCATCGTCAGGTCGGCGAACTGCAGGCTGGAGGTGTTGGCGGCGGCCATCTCGCCGGCGCGGCGCAGGATCGCTCCGACCCGCGCCATCAGCTCCTCCACGCTGAACGGCTTGGTGACGTAGTCGTCGCCCATGCTCAGGCCCTCGACCTTGTCCTCGGTCGTGTCGCGCGCCGTGAGGAAGACGATGGGCATCTGGTCACCCTGGTTGCGCAGTCGGCGGCAGACCTCGTTGCCGTCGAAGTCGGGCAGCATGACGTCGAGCATGACGAGATGCGGCCGGAAGGAACGCACCTGCTCGAGCGCCTCGGCGCCGGTCGCAGCCACCCCGACCTGGTAGCCCTCGAAGGTCAGGGCGGCGGACAGCAGGTCGGCGATGTTCGGCTCGTCGTCCACCACGAGGATGCGGGCCGGCGGGGCGTCGATCGTCATGCCGAGGTCACCGGGTCCTCCGCACGGCCGAGGCCACCCGGCCCGGAGCCGTTGGCTGTGGCATTGGCGGTGTCGGCGGCTGCAGCGCCGCTGCCGGTGGCGGCGCTGCCGGTGGCGTTGTGTTCGCCATTGACGACGGCGACGGCGCTCGTCGACGTGTGGCCACCGCCAGTACCCGCGCTCTTCCCCGCGCCGGTCACTGCGGTCGTGGTCGTCGTGTTCCTGCTGCTGGGCGCCGCACGCCGTGCACCAACCGGCCCAGACCCCACCACGTCACCAGGCCGAGCGCCTCGACCACGATGATCGACGACATCTTCGACTCGCCGGCCTCGCGATCGACGAAGCTGATCGGTACCTCGGTGATGCGCGCACCCGATTGGCGCGCCCGGTAGGTCATCTCGATCTGGAAGCCGTACCCCTCGGCGCGGATCCGCTGCAGGTCGATCCGGCGCAAGATGTCAGCCGAGTACGCACGGAACCCTGCCGTCGAATCGGCGACTCCCAGGCCCAACACAGCCGACGCGTAGCTGTTCCCGCCCCGCGAGAGCAGGTGGCGGTGCCACGCCCAGTTCGGGATGGTGCCGCCCTCGACGTAGCGCGAGCCGATCGACACGTCGTAGCCGTTGTCGAGCGGCGCCACCAGACCCGGCAGTGCCGCGGGGTCGTGGGAGAAGTCGGCGTCGATCTCGACGAAGACGTCGTAGCCGCGCTCGAGGCCCCAACCGAAACCGGCCCGGTAGGCGCTGCCGAGCCCGGACTTCGAGGTACGCGACAGGAGGTGCACGTCGGGCAGCTCGGCGGCGACAGCTCGCACGATGTCCGCCGTGCCGTCGGGGCTCCCGTCGTCGACCACCAACACGCCGGCGTCGGGGAGGCACTCGTGGATCCGGTGGAGGATCCGCTCGACGTTCTCCGACTCGTTGTAGGTCGGGATGACAACCAACGGTCGCATGCAGGCATTCTAGGTGAGGTGGCCGCCCCAACCCCTTCACCGGCCCGCGTGGCGGCTCGGCCGGGGCCCGCCCCCCGACCTGCTCGTGACCTGCCCCGACGCATGACAGGCACGAGCCTGCACCCCGGGGCGCAGCAGAAGTTGTTCAGATGTCGACCGGATCCGGCGCCGGTCCCGTCCCGAGGTCGGTGGGGTCCACGTCTCCCTCGGGACCCCGGCGGAGCTCCCGGACGATGACCTGGATCGCCCCGCCGAGCGGGATGCCCACCAGCGCGCCGACGAACGTGCCCAGCCCCCCGGCCACCCGCCCTCCGATCGTGGCCCCGACCAGGACGGCGATCAGGACCCAGAAGGGGTTGAGCTGCACCGTCTTGCTCATGATGATCGGGTTCAGGAGATGGTTCTCCACCTGCTGGTACACGAGGAACACGACGAGCATGGTGATGCCGGCAGGGACCGAGTGGATGGCGGCGATGATCACGACGGGGAAACCCGCCAGCAGTCCGCCCACGAGGGGGAGGAGGTCGACCAGGGCCACGAACACGCCGAGGAGCAACGCGAAGGGCACGCCCAGTATCTCGAGGGTGATGAAGACGATCACGCCGGCGATGAACGAGGTCGCCCCGTTGCCCAGCATGTAGCCCGTGACCGAGCGCATGGATTCGTCGACGACCCGGTGCAGACGGTCGGCCGTGCTGGGCTGGAAGAGGCCGAGGAAACCGCGCCACATGCGCGGCGCTTCGAGCATGGTGAACAGGGTCAGGATCCCGATGGTCACGATGGTGACGACGGTCGACACGGCGGCGGCGCCCACCGACAAAGCGGTGGCCGGCTTGAGCACCTTGGTGATCTGCGTCGTCAGCTTGCTCGAGCCCTCCGAGAGGTACTTCTGCAGGTGCAGGCGGTAGACGAGACGTCCGATCGGCCCACGGCCCTTCTTGGCCTGGCTGACGAGATCCGGCACCTGATGCCCGAAGTGCACCGCGGCCGTGACCAGTGGCTCGGTGAACAGATAGATGAGCCCGATGAGGACGAGCGCACCGATCAGGAAGACGGTCAGCGTGGCCCCGCCATGACTCAACCCGCGCCGACGCAAGAAGCGCGTGGCCGGCGTCAACAACAACGTGATGAAGAACGCGATGATCGCGTAGACGATGATGTTGCGCAGGACCCATAGCCCGAGGATCAGCGCGGCGTTGAGGTCGAGCAGCAGAATGATCGTGACGACCGAGACCACGATCGTCCCCAGCGGGATCCCGCGCCGATCCGCACTCCCCGAGAATTTCGACCGCCACGTCTCGTGGGGCTCCGGGGACATGGCGCCCAGCTTGGCAGCTGCGCATGCCCAAAAGGCGGTTCTTCGCACTGCCCACGTGCAAGCATGAAGGTCCGATGGTTCTGGACGAGCAGGGGGACGACGCGTCGCGGCTGCAGGCGCCCCAGGTGGACAGCGCACCCGTGGCGTGGTCCGAGCCAGCTACGGCGCTGTCCGCGGCCGACGCGAGCTCCCGGCGCTGCTGCGCTGCGACGCAGGTGACGACGCTGTAGTCGGCACTGGTCGACGGCGCGGCGCAACCCCGGGTCCGCAGGAGGTTCCTGCCGCGCAACGTGAAGATCGCGCTTGATGGTGCTGCTGCTGTTCTTCATCGGCGAGTACATCCTCCTCCCCGAATTCGCGAGCGCCCGGCGCGAAGCGCACCAACTCACTCAGCTGAATCTCATCTGGCTGATCCTCGGCGCGCTCTTGGAAGTGGCGGCACTGGTCGCCTACACGCAACTGACGCACACGGTGCTCTCCCCCGGCGCGCCCGACCGTTGGCGCATCTTCCGCATCAACATGTGGGCCCTGGCCATCAGCCACACCCTGCCGGGCGGCCAAGTCCCGGGTACCGCCGCCAGCTACAAACTGCTCACCGAAGCCAACGTCTCGGGCAGCACCGCCGCCTTCGGTCTGGCCACCCAGGGCATCGGCTCGGCCGTGGTCCTCAACGTCATCTTCTGGCTGTCGCTGCTGATCTCCATTCCCCTGCAGGGCTACAACCCGCTCTACGGCTTCGCCGCCATTCTGGGCGTCCTCCTGCTGGCCATCTTCGCCACGGTGGTCTTCTTCCTGACCCGCGGCGAGCGGCACGCCAGCCTCTTCGTGAAGAAGGTGGCCGATCGTCTGCCCTTCGTGCGGGCCGAGACCGTGACGTCGCTGGTCCAGAAGGTGGCGGACCGGATGAAGATCCTGTTCACCAGCTCGCAGCTCCTCATGAAAGGCCGGCGCCTGGGCGGCGGCCAACTGGCTGCTCGACTGCTCGTCGCTCTATGTCTTCCTGCTCGCCTTCGGCGCGCACGTCTCGCCGATCGACGTCCTGGTGGCGTACGGACTCGCCAACATCTTGGCCGTCATCCCCATCACGCCGAGTGGCCTGGGCGTGGTCGAGATCACCATCATCGCCGTGCTGAAGGGCTTCGGCGTGCCCGGGCGACATCGCCGCTGCGGGCGTGCTCAGCTGGCGCCTGGTGAACTTCTGGCTGCCCATCCCGTTCGGCGGTGCGTCCTACCTGTCGCTGCGCTTCGGGCACCCGAGGACGGCGCAGGCCAAAGCGCACACCAAGGCGCAGGCCAAGGCCCTCCCGTCCTGACCGCCGCCCGGACTGCGCTCCGGCTGATGCGCGCCGGACACCCCTCCGTCGCTGGCCCGCTGGGTAGCGGCGCAGCGTCTGCAGGTGGAGCGCACGCGTCCGTCCACGCCCGGGGGCGACGTGGCGGCGGAGCACCGCCTCTACCGTGCCGTCGCCGGTGCGGTCGCGCGCACCGGCCGGCCGGGCGTCGGTGCTGGCCCTGCGCACGCAGGTGATCGACGCCGAGGTGGCGCGCGGCCATCGGGCGCGGCACGACGCAGATCGTGCTGCTCGGTGCGGGCTACGACGGCCGGGCGCTGCGCTTCGGGGGTGGCGCGGTGCGTTGGTTCGAGGTGGACCGTCCGGCCACGCTGGAGGACAAGCGCCGCCGGATGAGCGAGCTCGGCATAGTCGCGGCGGGGGTTGTTCCGGTGCGGCTCGAGCTGCTCGACCAGACCGCGGACGAGATCGGAGCCGCGCTGGACGCGGCCGGGCACGACGCCGATGCGCCGTCGCTCTTCGTGTGTGAAGGCGTGCTCGATACGCTGACGCTGGAAGTGGCGGCGTCGCTGTGCGACGCGCTGCGCGCGCGAGGCCGCCGCCCGCAGCGTGCTGGTGGCCGATGTCTCAGTGGCGCCGGCGGGCGGGACACCGGTGCGCGCGCTGCGCTCCGCCACCGCATTGGTGCGCCAGGTCGCCGACGAGCCGCGGCGCAACGAGTTCCGTCCCGGTGATCCGCAGAAGCTCATGGTGGTCACCGGCTGGCACGTGACGCACACGGAGTCATCCGCCGAGCGCCGCCTCGACCCGGGCGCCCACACCCTCGTGCTCGTGTGCGAATCGGACCCCGACCGCGGCTGAGCCCGAGGATCAGGACCCGGCGCCGCTCGGCGCCATCGACCTCCGACCGAGGCGCAGCGGATGCGCCGCGGCAGAGTGTCCGACCCGGACCGCCGTCCCGGCCACCAGCACGATGAACACGAGCACATCGACGTTTCCGACGGGCAGCAGCCACCCCCGCCCGGCGAACTGGACGGCCGGACCGTGCGGCACCCACCAGTAGGGCGCCGCCCAGAGCAGGACGGCGGTGCCGAGCGCGTACCACTCGCCGTAGCGGGGCCGGTCCTCCGCCAGGGCCAGCCACGCGACCAGGAGCACCATCCAGATGAAGTGGTGCGACCACGAGACGGGACTGGCCAGCGACTCGGTGGCCTCCACGACGAGCAGCCCGAGGACGGGCGACGAGCAGCGGTAGGCGCCCGCCGCGATCAGCAGACCCACCACGCCGACGCTGAGGACGATCACGAAGGTGGTCGGCGTGGTCACCGTGTGGCCGAGCGTGCGCTCGACCGCCCCGAGGACGCCCTGGTTCCCGATCCACGACAACATCCCGGCCCGCTGCGGATCCCGGATGTAGTGGGTCCAGTACGACCACGAGGTCGAGGCGTTGACCGCGGTCGCCAACAGGCCGGCGCCCACGAAGGCGGCAATGGCTCGCACGCCGGAACGGCCCTGCCGGGTGAGGAAGAGATAGGGGATCAGGATGATCGGTGTCACCTTGATGGCCGCCGCCAGCCCGACGAGGATCCCGCGCGGGATCGGCAGGTCCAGCGTGAGGTCGGCCACGATCATCAGGGCCAAGATGATGTTGACCTGCCCGAGCAGGAAGGTCTGGCGCACCGGGTCGAAGAGCACCACCGGCAGCACGAGGGCGAGCGCCCACCAGAGGATCGTGCGCTTGTCCAGTGCAGCGCAGACCGCACGCAGGCTCACGACGATCAACCCGAACAGGGCGCCGAGGTTGATCCAGGAGAAGGCGACCTCGCAGGCCCGCAGTCGGGAAGTGGGCGAACGGGCGCGAACAGCAACGCCGAGAACGGCGGATAGGTGAATCCGAGATGGTCCGTCGGGTAGGTGACGGTGAAGAGGTCGTTCGACGAGGCGTGCGCCCCACCGAGCAGATACGTGCTCAAGTCCAGCTGCTGGTGGAAGAGCGCCAGCATCGTCGCCCCGACGAAGGCCACCGCGGCCGACGACAGCCGGCCAGGCCCAGCTGCGCTCGGCGGCCACCGTCGCCAGACGCTCGGCCAATGCTGGGCATCCCGTAGTGCCCGAACGTCGTGGCGACGGGCGGCGGTTGGGCATCGGCGACCGCGCCTGCCCCTGCAGGTCCGCGCCCCGATCATGCCACGAACCCCGCCCTACGCCGACGGCTTGGTCTCGTCGCCCTCGCCAACGCGGAGGTCCGTGTCGAGGCGGCGGCGGGCCCGCTCCCGCGCCAGCTCCTTGAGCCGCTCCTGCGAGCTCACGCCGTGCCGGTTGGGCACACGGCGCCAGCGCCGGTCCGAGCCCAGTTCCCAGGCGTTGGTCTCGTCGGCGAAGACGAGGTCGAGCACCTCGAAGAGCCGCGACTGCAGCTCTGGGTCGCGCACCGGGACGACCACCTCGATGCGTCGGTCGAGGTTGCGGCCCATGAGGTCGGCCGAGCCGATGAAGATCTTGAGAGGCAGTCCGGGCCCGGCCGCCGGGTCGGCGGGGGCGCCGCCGAAGCGGTAGATCCTCGAATGCTCGAGGAAGCTGCCCACGATGGAACGGACGCGGATGCGCTCGGACAGCTCGGGGATGCCGGGGCGCAACCGGCACAGGCCGCGCACGGCCAGGTCGATCTCGACGCCGGCGCCCGAGGCCCGGTAGAGCGCGTCGATCATGGCGGCGTCGGTCAGACCGTTGAGCTTCAGGACGATGCGGCCGGCCGGACCCGCCTCCGCCTGCTCCTCGATCATGGCGAGGATGCGCTTGCGCACCGTCACCGGCGACACGAGGATCTGCTCGTAGTCGGCGTGACGCGAGAAGCCGGTGAGGTAGTTGAAGAGCTCGCCGACGTCGGCGCCGATGGCGGGGTCCGACGTCAGCAATCCGATGTCCTCGTAGATGCGCGCCGTCTTGGAGTTGTAGTTGCCGGTGCCCACGTGGCAGTAGTGGCGCACCCCGTCCTCCTCGCGCCGCAGCACGAGCGCGGTCTTGGAGTGCGTCTTGAGTCCGACGATGCCGTAGACGACGTGCACGCCCACTTCTTCGAGCGCGCGGGCCCAGCCGATGTTGGCCTCCTCGTCGAAGCGCGCCTTGAGCTCGACGATGGCGGCGACCTGCTTGCCGTTCTCGGCCGCCCGGATGAGCGCGGCCACGATCGGGCTGTCGCCGCCCGTGCGGTAGAGCGTCTGCTTGATCCCCAGCACCAGCCGGGTCCTCGGCGGCCTGGGCGACGAACGCCTCGACCGAGGTGGCGAAGGAGTCGTAGGGATGGTGCACCAGCACGTCGCGCTCGCGCAGCATGGCGAAGAACTCGGCCGGATCGTGCGCCGCCTGGGCCAGGCGGGGCGGCGTCATGGGCGTCCAGCTCTCGCCGTGGAGGTCGGGGCGGTCGAGGGCGTAGACGCCCCACAGCCCGCTCAGGTCGAGCGGCGCCCCGACACGGAAGACGCCGTCGGCGCCGACCTCGAGCTCGGTGGCCAGCAGGTCGGCCAGGTCCTGGCCCATGTCGGCCTCGATCTCGAGCCGGAGAGCCTTGCCGAAGCGGCGGCGGCGCAGCTCCATCTCGATCGCGACCAGCAGGTCGTCCGCCTCGTCCTCCTCGAGGGCGAGGTCGGCGTTGCGGGTGACCCGGAAGGCGTGGTGGTGGCCGATCGTCATGCCCGGGAAGAGCGAGTCCAGGTGGGCCGAGATGACCTGCTCCAGGGGCACGAAGCGCTCGCCGTCGGGCATGACGACGAAGCGAGGCAGGGCCGGCGGCACCTTGACCCGGGCGATGCGGCCCTCGCCCGAGGACGGGTCCTGCACCTCGACCACGAGGTTGAGCGACAGGTTCGAGATGTAGGGGAAAGGGTGGCCGGGATCGACGGCCAGCGGCGTGAGGACCGGGTAGATCTGGCGCTGGAAGACCTCGACGAGGTGCTGGCGGTCCTCGTCGTTGAGCGAGGCCCAACTGGCGAAGCGGATGCCGGCGTCGGCCAGGCCCGGCACGATCAGGTCCAAGAAGATGTGGTCCTGGCGGCGGACGAGCTCCTCGACGCGGGTCCGGATCATGGTGAGCTGCTCGCCGGGGCGCAGGCCGTCGACCGAGCGGGTGCGCACGCCGGCAGCGACCTGGTCCTCGAGCGCGGCGACCCGGATTTGGTAGAACTCGTCGAGCAGCTCGGAGAAGATGGCGAGGAACTTGGCCCGCTCCAGCAGGGGGACGCCGTCGTCCTCGGCCAGATCGAGCAGGCGGGCGCCGAAGTCGAGCCGTGACTGCTCCCGGTTGGTGAAGCGCTGGTATCCGAACGCCTCGATCTGCTGGTAGGTCGGCGGGGTCGGGTGCTCGACGTCGGCTGCTTCGCCGATGCGCTGCTCCCCCGCTCCAGCTGCGCTCGCCCAGTCCCCGGTTCCGCCTGTGACCTGGGGCTCGGGCTGCGCCGGGGGTTGGTGCTGGGGCTGTGTCTGGGTCATGGGGAGGAGGTCCAGCGGCGAGCGTCCGAAGCGGGATGTCACCCCGAATCCTACCCCCCACCACTACGATTCGCCCGGTGCCGTCTGCTGTCCGTGCCCGCCGCAGTCTCGCTCCCGCGCTATGTCTTCGGCCCCAAGCCCAAGCGGCGGACGGAGTTGGGCCTGCTCCTCTTCGCCGCGCTGCTCGTCGTCGCGCTCTACATCATCGCCGTCCTCGGCCAGAAGTCCAAGATCCCGGACAACATCGGCGTCTTCCTCGGCGTCGTGCTCGGCCTGGCGCTGTGCGCCCACATGGCGAACCGCTGGCTCGCCCCGATGGCCAATGCGGTGATCCTCCCGCTGGCCGTCCTGCTGAACGGGATCGGCTACGTCGTCATCGCCCGCTGGGACCCGGGGCAGGCGCAGGGCCAGGCGGCCTGGGCCGCGCTCGGCATCGGCCTCTACGTGCTCACGCTGCTGGTGGTCCGCTACTCGCGTGACCTGGAGCGCTACCGCTATCTGTTGCTGCTGGTGGCCGGCATCTTCCTGGTCGTCCCGCTCTTCTTCTCGCCGATCGGCGGCGCCCGGCTGTGGGTGCACTACGGCAACCTGTCGTTCCAGCCGATCGAGTTCTCCAAGATCCTCCTGTGCATCTACTTCGCCTCCTACTTCGCGGAGAACAAGGAGATGCTCACCATCCCACGGCGCAGATCGGCAACCGCCTCGTCCTCGACCCCCGGCCGCTCATCCCGATCATCGTGGCCTGGGGCGCCGCCATGGCCGTCATCGGGCTCGAGGACGACATCGGCTTCGCCGCGCTGCTCTTCGTCCTCTTCATCGGCCTGCTCTGGGTCGCCACCGGGCCGGGTCGGCTACCTGGTCCTCGGCCTCGTGCTGTTCGGCGTCGGCGCCTACATCGCGGCACGATATTTCGGTCAGGTGCACCTGCGGGTGACCGAATGGCAGAACCCGTGGCCGACGGCGACCAATCAGAACGCGGGCGGCTACCAGCTCAGTCAGGGCTGGTACAGCATGGGCACCGGTGGCATCGGCGGGACCGGACTCGGTTTCGACCACTACGCCTACGTGATCCCCGAACTGACCAGCGACATGATCTTCGCCGCCATCGGCACCGAGATGGGCCTGGTCGGCTGCGTCGCCGTGGTGATGGCCTTCATCCTCCTGGTGGGCTCCGGCTTCCGGGTGGCCCAGACCGCCCGGTCGGACTTCTCGCGCCTCATGGCGACGGGGCTCACGCTGATCCTGGGTTTCCAGGCCTTCTTCATCATGGCGGGGGTGGTGCGGCTGCTGCCCTTCACGGGGATCACGCTCCCGTTCGTCGCCTACGGCGGGTCCTCCCTGCTGGCGAACTACGTCCTGATCGCGCTCATGCTGCGCATCTCGGACGAGGGTGCGGAGGCCCAGGCCGCCATGCTGGCCGCCGGGTCGGCCGGCGGGCCGGGCGAGCGCCCGATGGTTCCCGCGGGCTGACGCACCGCCCGAGCTCGAACCCGAGGGCGGTGCGGTCCGAACCCTGAAGACGTGAGCGCCGGGCCGGCTGCGGCCCTCGCTAACCCTCCGAGCCGCCGGCCACCTCGTATGACCACAGCTCGGACGAGACGGAGACCGGACCACCGTGCGGCGAAGGACGGTCGGCGCCGGCATGGCCGTGCGCGAAGGCTGGCGACGAGACCCAGTTCTGGAACGACTCCTCGTCGCGCCAGCGGGTCACGACGAGCCACTGCAGACGCTCGTCGGTGGGACGCAAGAGCTCGAAGCCTTCGAAGCCCTCCTGGTTGTCGACGGCGCCGCGCCCGCGCGCGAAGCGACGGGCCAACTCGTCGCCCGAGTCGGCGGGGACGGTGATGGCGTTGATCTTGATGACGACGGGATGTGCATCCGTACTCATGGCACCTCGGTAAAGGGTTCGGGTTGGTCTGATCTTGTCAGGCGATGGCGCCACGGGCGAAAGCCTGGCGGGACCCCCCGGACCGGCCGGAGCGACCGGAAAATCCCCCTAGATGCGTTCCGTGAGCCGCACGGTGACTGTGTCGCCGGCATCCTTCCCGATCTTCTTGCGGATCGCGGCCTTGATCGGCAGCTTGTGCGTGCCGTCACCGAGCGCCATGAACGAACTCTCGAAGGGTTCGCCGTCGACCGTGCCCCTCACCTTGACGAGGCCCTTCGTTCCGAAGAACGCGGCGGAACCGTCCATCACGACGTAGGTCCATCCACCCTTGTTGGGGCTCTTCTGCAGTTGCGCCCGGAAGGTCTTCTTCATGCTCTGATCGTCTTCCTGCCGCGGCGTGGAGGAATGCGATCTGCACCTCGTGCGCCCAGAGAACGATCGTAGCCCTGGCCCTCACGGACCCCTCGGAGAGCAGTTCGGCACGCGGTCGGCTGCAAAACTGGAGCGATGACCGCGGGAACGATTCGTGTCGTTCCGTTTGATTCCTCCATGCAGCGTGCGTTCCGGCTGCTCGTGCTCGAAGGCATGGCGGAGCGGTGGGGAGCGGTCGACGCATCGCTCAATCCCGACCTCGACGACATTGCCGCGCACTATGGCGCCGACTGCGTGCTCGTTGCCATCGACGATTCCGTGATTGTCGGGACGGGCATCCTTCTTCTCGAAGGAACAGAGGGCAAGATCGTGCGGATGTCCGTCTGCCAAAGCCACCGGAGACGGGGCGTCGCGACCCGGATCCTGACGGAACTCATTCGTCTCGGGACACTCCACCACGTCTCCCGCATCGAGGTGGAGACGAATGCGGCGTGGACGGAGGCCCGGCGGCTCTATGAAGGATTCGGCTTCACCTTCACCCATTCGGCGCCCGGTGACTTCGGACGCGAGATTTTCTACGAGCTGCAGATCTGAACAGACCAAGTGCCCTCGTCCCGAGCGGCCGGAAGCGTGCCTGCAATCATGGAGGGCATGGCCATCTCCGATCCGAAGTCGGACCTCCTGCGCTACTTGGAGCAGGGTCGCGAGGGATTCCTGAGGAAGCTCGACGGACTCTCGCCCTACGACATGCGTCGGCCGATGACGCCCACGGCGACCAACCTCCTCGGCCTGGTCAAGCACGTCGCCGGGGTCCAGGCGGGTTATTTCGGCGTCACCTTCGGCCGGCCGTTTCCCGAGCACCTGGCCTGGGAGGAGGACGAGGCCGAGCGTGACGACGACATGTGGGCTCGACCGGACGAATCGGTCGTAGACGTCGTCGCCTTGTTCCATCGGAGCAGCGCCCACGCGAACGCGACCATCGAGGCGCTGCGCCTCGATGCGCTCGGGCACGTTCCGTGGTGGCCCGCCGCACGAAGCGAGGTCACGCTGCATCGCGTCCTGGTGCACGTGATCGCCGAGGTGAACCGCCACGCGGGTCATGCCGACATCGTGCGGGAGCTCCTTGACGGCGTGGCCGGCCTCACCGCGCCCGGAAACAACATGCCCGAACGCACCGGAGCGGAGTGGGATGCCTACCGACTGCGGGTCGAGACTGCTGCTCGGGAGGCGACCCGGTAGCGCTGCGCTGAACGCCGTGCCGCCTCGAAACCAGTCGCGCCGCCGCGCACCAATGCCCGCCGCCTTGAACCAGATGGCCCCCTAGATTGTGAACATGGCTGCGACATGCACGTGTTGCGGGAACTCAGTCGAGTGGTACGTCCGGTTGCGCTCGCACCCGGAGCTCCCGATCTGCCATGACTGCCTCGGCGGGCTGAACGGGCAGCGAGACGGCCAGTTGCAGTTGATCTCGGGCGCCTGGACCGTCACGGGCTTCGAGCCCATCTTCAGGGTCGCCGACATCGCCCGATCGACCGCCTGGTTCGAGCGTGCGGGCTTCGAGGTGTCGCTCCACGATGCGACGTACGCCTTTGCGCACCGCGACCGCGACCTCACCGTCCATCTGGCTCGGATCGTGGACGATGAGCTCCCCGGTCAGGGCGTGCTCTACCTCCATTGCCAGGATGCCGATCGGGTGGCTGCGGAATGGAGGCAGGCGGGCATCGAGGTGGACGGCCCGCGCGACGAGGACGACGGCAAGCGGGAGGGATCCGTGACCGACCCCGACGGCAACCGCCTCCGTTTCGGGAGTCCGATTCGCTGAGCTCAGCGGGGGCGCTGCCTGCTGGCCGACCGCCCCGCGGCAGACCTAATCCAGGGCGCGCAGCAGCACCGCGGCGAACTCCGTCGGCTGGCGAGCGAAGCCGTCGTGGCCACCGGGAAAATCGATCAGGGGCGTGCCCAGGCGCTCCGCCAGTGCGGCGGCGGTGCGCTGCGGGAACTGGCCCCGAGAGGTCGTTCCCCCGGCCACGATGATCCGCGTCGCCGCCGCCTCGAGGGCGGCGAAGTCGGGCTCGTACAGCGCAATGGGGAACAGCCCGTGTTCGAAGAAACGCGTGGCGGAAGCCATCTCGGCCGCCGAGGGCGGCGGCGCATCGGGAGATGGGTCCGGGCTCGGGATGTTCAGGCCGGTGAACGAGCCGAACTGCTGCCACGCGGCGCTGATGCCCTTCTCGCGGTAGGTGTCGTCGATCTCCTGCATGCCCACCCGCACCTCTTCGGCCTCGGGCAGGAGCAGGCCCAGGGGGGCCTCGTGGGCGACGAGGGTCTCGACGTGG
Source organism: uncultured Acidimicrobiaceae bacterium (assembly GCA_963762175.1). Lineage (GTDB taxonomy): Bacteria > Actinomycetota > Acidimicrobiia > Acidimicrobiales > RAAP-2 > Bog-473. The sequence goes on along the minus strand of CAVXJW010000005.1, from coordinate 464,538 downwards.
TCGGGGAAATGCGCCACGAGGGCGAGCCCCGACACGGCACCGCCGCTGCTCCCGAAGACATGCGCCGGCACCCCGCCGACTGCGGCCTCGAGCACGCGGCGGACGTCGTCGGCCAACAGGTCCGGCTCACCGTCTTGGCCGGGATCCTCGATCGTGCTGCGATCGAAGCCCCGAGGGTCGTAGGTCACCACGGTGAAAGCCTCGGCCAACACCGGCGCGATCGAGGCGAACCCCGACGCGCCCATGGGATGACCGATCAACATGAGCGGCGGGCCCGCACCTTGCACCTCGTAGTACAGGCGCGCGCCGGGCACCTCCAGCATGTGGCCCGCGGCTGACGGCATCGACGCCCGCGGCCTGCTCAGGTGCCGGCGATCGGGACGACGTCGCCGGCGTCGTCGAGCAAGCGCTCGTCGACCAGGATCGGCGCCGGCACCGGCATGCGTAGGGCGAGGACGATCCCGTCGGACGGCCGGCAGTCGATGCGCTCACGACCGCTCGGCGTCATGAGATCGAGCTCGGCGAGCAGATTGCCCTCGTCGCGCCCGACCAGGCGCAGGGCGATGACGTCGATGCGCGCCCGCTGCAACACCTGCATGAAGAGCTCGTGGGTCATGGGCCGCCGCGAGTCCATGCGCCGCAGGGCCTGGGCCATGGCCGTCCCCTCCGGCAGGCCCACCGGGAAGACGAGCGCCCGCATCGGGGGCTCCGATTCCACCAGCGTGACGGCCGGGTACGGCGACGGCAGGTCGAGTGAGACGTCCTCGACGTCCATGACCCGGAAGGCGGGGGTGGCCACCTCGACGTCGTCGTCCGGCTCGGATGCGGAGGACGGACCACCGTCCGCCGGCGCGGTGGCGGCCGCTTCGGCCGCCGCAGCATCGGCCGCGGCCACTATGGCCAGACCTTCCAGGTCGCTCATCGGAAGCGCCGCCTGGCACTCACGCTGAGGGCCAGCCCGACCGCCGTGAAGAACACGAGGACCGCCGTGCCGCCGTAGCTCACGAACGGGAGCGGGATCCCCGTGATCGGCATGATGCCCATGGTCATCCCCGCGTTCTGGAAGACGCTGAAGGCGATGAAGGCGAACAGGCCGGCACAGATAAGGCGGCCGAAGATGTCGCGGGCCACGACAGCGGCGTGCAGCACCCGCCAGGCGATCACGCCTTCGAGGAACAGCACGCCCACGGCGCCCACGAAACCGAGTTGCTCGGCCACCGCGGTGAAGATGAAGTCGGTCTGCTGCTCGGGCACGTAGCCAAGATTCGTCTCCACCCCGTGCCCGATGCCCGACCCGAATATGCCGCCGGAGCCGATGGCGTTCTTGGCCTGCTGCGTGTTGTAGATGGCCGATTGCACATAGGGGTTCGTGCTGTGCGAGTTCGGGTTGAGGAAGGTCGTCAGCCGCGCGATCTGGTAGTGGTGCAGCAGGCCTCCGGCGATCGCGATGAAGGCGAAGAGCGCTGTCCCTATGAGCAGCATGACCAGAATCCGGATGGGCAGTCCGGCCACCGCGAGCAGCACCAGCAGCACGATCACCATGATCATCGCCGTCCCGAGGTCGGGCTGGAGCAGCACCAGGACGATCGGGATGGCGGCCATGATGAGCAGACGGAAGACGTCACGCCAGGCCAAGCCCTCTTCTTCGCGGCGCGGCGCAATACGCCGCCACCGCCAGGATCAGCGCCAGCACGGCGAATTCGGACGGTTGTAACTGCAGCGGGCCCAGGCTGAACCACCGGGCGGCCCCCTGGGCGCTGCTCCCGATCGCGAAGACTCCCAGCAGCGCGAGCACGATCAGCCAGTAGAGGACGTTGGCCACCGGTTCGAGTCGCCGGTAGTCGATCAAGGCGACCACCACCATGACGATGAGGCCCAGAACGACGAAGAGCCCTTGCTTCTTCAGGAACGTCTTGGGATCGTCCCCCTCGGCCAAGAGCGACCCGCGGGTGGCCGTGAAGACCATGACCACCCCGATGATCGACACCAGCAGCGTGGCGGCAACCAGAATGAGGTCGAACGGCGGCACGCTGCGGCGGGCGGCAACGTGTGTTCGGGCAAGTGTGGTCATAAGGCGGATTCGGGGACAGAATACCGGCCGTGACCTCACCCTCCCTGGCGCCGCTTCCTGCCCTGGTGGGCACCCTGCGCGCCACCACCACCGGCAACCAGGTCGACCAAGGCGGGGGCTGGCTCTATCACCTGCTGATCAAATTCGGGGTCAGCCCGGACACGGCCTCGACCGTGACCGACCTCGTCGTCCGACCGCTCAGCATCCTGATCGTGGTCGTGATCGCGCTCATCGTGGCCCGCCTGGGCTCGCGGGTGATCCGGCGCGTGCTCGAACGTGTGGCAAATCAGGCGGCGACGCGCTCGGGCTCGTCACGGGCCGGGGCCCGGGTCGCCACCATGTCCGGGGTGGTCGCCAACATCTGGCGCTTCTTCGTGTTCGTGGTGGCCGGCGCCATCGTGCTGGGGATGCTCGGCATCAACCTCACCCCGTTGCTCGCCAGCGCCACCATCATCGGCGCCACTCTGGGCTTCGGCGCACAGCAGATCGTGCGCGACTACTTCTCAGGCATTCTCATGACGATGGAAGATCAGTACAACGTCGGTGACTCGGTCACGGTGGGTGGTGTGACCGGCGTGGTCGAGGAGGTGACCATGCGGCTCACCCGCTTCCGCGGCGTCGACGGCACCATGTTCGTGATCCCGAACGGCGACATCCGCCTCATCGGGAACCTCTCGCGCGGTTGGGCCCGCGCCATCGTCGACATCACGCTGCCAGGCGCCAGCGCGGCCGACCTGGAGGGGGTGCGCCGGGTCATCGGGACTGCGGCCCACGAGGTCGCGACGAGCCCGCCGTTCGACGACCACGTCACCGAACCGCCGACCGTGGTGGGTCTGCAGACCGCCGACGCCTCGACGCTCACCGTGCGCGTCATGCTGCTCACCGTGCCGTCGCAGCGCGATGCCCTCACACGCGCTCTGCGCGAGGCGGCGCTGGAGGCCTTGGCCAAGGCCGAGCTGTGGCCGGCCGACATCGCGCCGCCGCCGGCCGCGCCGCCCGCCACGCCCGCCGCCTGAGCGGCGTCAGCCCTTCCGACGCGGCCCGCGCTCAGCCCGTCGGAGGATCAACCGCCTCCGCGGCCAGCCACATGGCCTCGACCGGCGCCTCCATCCCGGTCCACAGGGTGATCTGCGCAGCCGCCTGGTGCACGAGCATCCCCAGGCCGTCGACCCCGGTGGCCCCGGTCGCCTCGGCCGCCACCAGCCAGGGCGTGGGCCGGGGGGCATAAATCAGGTCGGCCGCCACCTGTCCGGCATGGAGCAGCCCGGGATCCACGGGCCAGTCCGCGCCACCTCCGCCGCCCCCGGCACCAGCGGCACCCGCGCCGACCATCCCGACCGGGGTGGCGTTGACAACCAGGTCAGCGGCCTGAATAGCCGCGACCCGGGCGCCCTCGGTCCGTCCCACCACCGACCCCGCCGCACCGGCCAGTGCAGCGGCCGTGGCGGCCCGTTCGGGGGTCCGGTTCAGGACGACCACGGCATCGGCCCCCGCGTCGGCCAGAGCCAGCACGACGGCCCGGGCGGCCCCACCGGCGCCGATGACCAGGCAGCGCCTCCCGGCGGGTGAGAACGAGGCGCCCCGTTCCAGAGAGGCCACGAAGCCGGCTCCGTCGGTGTTGGCTCCCAGGAGCCTCCCGTCCCGCTGCACGATGCAGTTCACGGCGTCGAGGCGGCGGGCCACCTCCGTGCGCTCGTCAACGAGGGCGGCCACAGCCGCCTTGTGGGGCATGGTGACGGAAAGACCGCTGATGTCGGCGCGGCGCATGGCGGACAGTGCGTCCGCCGCCTGTCCGGCCGGCACCTCGAAGGCGAGCGACCGCCACGAGTCGGACAGCCCGAGCGCGGCAAACGCCGCGCTGTGCAGCAAGGGCGACAGCGAGTGGGCGATCGGACTGCCAATCACCCCGACCATCCGCACTGCAGTCCCGACGTCAGCCCGCGCGCCTTCGATCGTCACGGGCACACCGGCGCCCGACTCAGGGGAGACCACGGGACTTGGCCAGCTGCTCGTTGGCGAGCTGCTCGGCGTAGGTGTCGGAGAAGGCCATCACGCCGTTCTTCTGGACGAGGGTGAAATACAGCCAGCCGCCCGCCGGTGGATGCACGGCCGCCTGCAACGCCGTCGGCGACGGCATGCAAATCGGCGTCGGCGTCAGCCCGGTGTTGAGGTAGCTGTTGTACGGCGACTGGATCTTGAGGTCCTGCGACGTGACCGGACCGCCGTCCTGACCGAGGGCGTACAGCACGGTGGAGTCCATCTGCAGCGGGGTGCCGCGGGCCAGCCGGTTGTAGATCACGCGAGCGGTCTTGGGCATGTTGAACGTGTAGTACCCCTCCTTCTCCACGATGGAGGCGGTGATGATCACCTGGTACGGCGTCATGCCCAGCGCGGCCGCCGACGCCGTGCTGAGGCCCGCCGCCTGTGCGACGTGGTCGAAGCGTTGCACCATGTCGGTCAGGATCGTGGTGTCGGTCTCCCCCGGCAGCACGAGATAGTTCCCCGTGCCGAGCATCCCTTCGAGGTTGTCCGAGCCCGGGGGCGAGAACATCGAATGCACGGCGCCGCTCGCCGCGGTCTTGGCGAACTCGCCGCCGGAGTGGCCGGGCAGGCTGTCGACTTCTTGCGCCACCTCGGAGAGCGTGTAGCCGGGCCGCACGTCGACCGGATAGATGTTCGGGCCCGCGGTCAGCAGGCTGCGCACCTCGGAGAAGCTCAGGTTCTGGTGCATGGCGTAGCTCCCCGGCACGACCGACGGCGTGCCGTGGAAGACCTCGGAGACCTGGAAGGCGAGCGAGCTCCCGATCACACCCTTTGCACTGAGCGAGTTGATGATGGAGTCCGTCGACTCGCCCTCGTGCACAGTGACGACGACCTGCGGACCCGGAGGGCCCAGGGCGTGCGCCTCGAGCTCGTACCAGAGCACGAAGCCAAGGACGACGATGAGGAGGCCGCCGCCGATGACCGCCAGGACCCGGCGGCGGCGGCGCACCCGGGCTGAACGAGCGGCGCGGCGCCCGCTCCGGGTCTCCACCTCGTCAGTGGCGGGCGCCGTCTCCACGTCTTCGTCGACGACACTCTCGGCTGTTGACGCCTGCGACCCCGACTCCGGCTCCGGTTGCGGCCAGGGCAGGTCCTCTTCGCCCCTGTCGCCCGTGACGCCGGCGTCCTCCGCGTCACCGTCGAAGGGCCCGCTGGGCCCGCTCATGCGTTGTCCAGCCAGGCCTGGAGCAGCACCATGGCCGCCGCGCTGTCGACGACCTTGCGGGCCTTTTTGCCGGTGCGGCCTGCGGCGCGCGATGGAGCGTTCCGCCTCCACCGTCGTAAAGCGCTCGTCGGCTGTCTCGACGCTGACCCCGAGGGGCTCCAACAGCTCCCGCAAGGCGGCCGCCTCGTCGAGCGCGGCACGCGCCGCCGGCCCGAGCTGTCCGGAGAGGCTCAGAGGGAGACCGACCACGACGGTCAGCGCCTCGACCTCGCGTACGGCCTCCAGGACGGCGCTGCGGTCGCGGGCGGCGTCACCGCTGCGTTCGATCGTCCCCCACGGGCTCGCCAGGCTCCGGTTGCTGTCGCTGTAGGCCACGCCGATCCGGCGCGCCCCGAGATCGAGCGCGGCCACCCGGCCGGGACCACGCCCGGCCCCTCCGTCGCTCACGCGGAGAGAAGTCGCTGCGCCTCGGCCAGCGCCGCGTCAATCCGAGAGGGATCCTTTCCTCCCGCCGTGGCCACCTCGGAGGATCCGCCGCCGCCCCCGCCAACCATCTTCCCGAGGGTGCGCACGAGCTGTGTGGCGTCGGGCGTCCCGCCCGTCGCGACCGCGATCGCCGCCTTGGCCCCGTCGGGGGAGCCGCCGAGCACCACGGCCCGCACGCCGTCATGGCGCAGGATGGCCTGGGCCAACGTTCGCAGGTCGTCACCTTCGATCTTGTCGCGGCGGGCGACGACGACTCCCCCGTCGGCTGCCGCCGCCTCGGCCAACGCCTTCGCCTCCGCCTCGCTCGACTGCTGGCGCAGGCGTGCCCAGTTCCTTCTCGGCGTCGCGCTGGCGCTCGGACAGGCGGCCGATGGCTGCCAGCAACTCGTCGGGCTCCGTGCGCAACAGCTCTGCGGCCGATTGGACCAGCCGCTCGCGCTCGAGCGCCCGGTCGAGCGACGCGAGACCGGTCAGTGCGAAGAGCCGTCGCGTGTTCGAGCCGATGGAGCCCTTCCGAAAGCAGGGTGATCGGACCCGATCTGTCCGAGCGAGTCCACGTGCGTGCCACCGCAGAACTCGAGCGAGGTGGGTCCGGACCGCACGACGCGCACCGAACGAGCCGTACTTGTCGCCGAAGAAAGCGATGGCGCCCATCTCCTCGGCCTCCTCGCGCGACGTCTCGGTCGTCTCGACCGCGACGTTGGTCAGCACGGCCTCGTTCGCCCGGGCGAAGACCTCGTCGAGCTCCTCGGGGGTCGGCTGTGCGTGGTGCGAGAAGTCGAAGCGCAGGTAGTCGGGCGACACCAGCGAGCCCTGCTGGCGCACGTGGTCGCCGAGCACCGTCCGCAGCGCGGCAGTGCAACAGGTGCGTCGCGGTGTGATTGCGCCGGATGGCCTCGCGGCGCTCGCCGTCGATGGTGGCCAGCGCGTCCTGCCCGGCCCGCACCTCACCGGTCAGCCGCGCCCGGTGCGCCACCAGCCCCGGCACCGCCAACACGGTGTCGTAGACCTCGGCGATGCCCGACTCGGTCACGATGGTCCCGGTGTCCCCCACCTGGCCACCGCTCTCGGCGTAGAACGGCGTGCGGTCCAAGAAGATCTCGACGACCCGATCCTCGCCGGCCGTCCGCGGTCTCTCCCTTGCTCGTCCTTGTCGCCCTTCGCCCTTTCGCTCTTGGCGCTCTTGCGCCCGTTCGCCTTCCGCGCCGACCTCGCCGGCATCGCCCTCGAGCACCGCCAGCACCCGCGCCGGCACCTCGTAGTGCTCCGCGTCCCGGCCGACGAACGACGTTGGCCCCTCCGCATCGAGCAGCGCCCGGTAGGCCGCCTCGTCACCGGCACGCGTGGACTTGGCCGCGGCGCGGGCCCGCTCCCGCTGCTCGGCCATGGCGGCATCGAAGCCGGGCCGGTCGACCTCCACGCCGGCGTCGCGGGCCAGCTCCTCGGTCAGCTCCACCGGGAAGCCGTGCGTGTCGTGCAGGGTGAAGGCCACGTCGCCCTCGAGCACCTTCGTCCCGGTGGCGAACGCTTCCTCCAGCCGGCTCAACCCGGCGCGCAGCGTGCGGTCGAACCCGGCCTCCTCACGCGCCACCACGTTGACGATGAGGTCCTGCTGGGCGCGCAACGCCGGATAGGCGTCGCCCAGGACGTCGATCGCCGCCTGCACCAGACTGCGTCGTGATGGGCTTGTCCACGCCGGCGCGGCGGGCCGCCAGCACGGCCCGGCGCACGACCCGGCGCAACACGTAGCCGCGGCCCTCGTTGGCCGGCAGGACGCCGTCGGCAGACCAACATGGAGAAGGCGCGGCCGTGGTCGGCCAGCACGCGCAGCGCCACGTCGGTGGCCGGGTCGGTCCCGTAGGCGGTCCCGAGAATGGAGGCCGCCGTGTCGATGATCGGCACGAACAGGTCGGTGTCGAACACGGAATCGTGCGCCTTGCACGACGGGGAGGTTCCGCTCGAGGCCCATGCCGGTGTCGATGTTCTTGCGCGGCAGGTCGGTGAGGACGCCCGACGGCGTCGCGGTCGTACTGCATGAAGACGAGGTTCCAGATCTCGACGAAGCGGTCGCTCGCCACCGTGCTTCGGACCGCCCTCGTGGCCGTACGCCTCTCCCGAGGTCCATGAAGATCTCGGAGTCGGGTCCGCAGGGCCCGGTCTCGCCCATGGCCCAGAAGTTGTCCTCGTCGCCCATCCGCTGCACGCGCTCGGGCGGCACGCCGACCTTGTCGATCCAGATCTGCTCGGCCTCGTCGTCGTCGTCGTGGACGGTGATCCAGAGGCGGTCACCGTCGTGGCCGAGGACCTCGGTCAGCAGCTCCCAGGCCATGGGGATGGCCTCGGCCTTGAAATAGTCCCCGAAGCTGAAGTTGCCCAGCATCTCGAAGAAGGTGCAGTGATACGTGTCCGTCCCGATGATCTCGATGTCGGGGTCCGGAAGCACTTCTGGATGGAGGTGGCCCGGGGCCATGGCGCCGGCTCGTCGCCGACGAAGTACGGCTTGAACGGCACCATGCCCGCGATGGTGAAGAGGACCGAGGGGTCGTGAGGGAATCAGGCTGGCGGAAGGGACGACGCTGTGGCCGCGATCCGCAAAGAAGCGCGTAAAGGCCGCCCGCAGTCCGTTGGCGTCCATCACTGCAGCTTACCGGGGCCAAAAACGGATCCGGGGCCGCTCTCGGCGTCCCGGAGGGTCCAGGCGGGGCCGGGTGGGCTGGGTGGGCTGGGTCGGGCGGCACCGGGCGGCCGCGGCAGCGCCGGATCAGGCCGAGGACATCCCCACAATGGGCTTGTTCAGCTGGATGCCGCCCGTCGACCCGTAGAAGAGCGTGTTGCCGTAGGTGAAGATGCCGCCGTCGGAGGCCACCAGCCAGTAGCCGCCTGCGTTCGGGGCGGCGGCCATGCCCACCACCGGCTTGTTCAGGTGCAGGGATCCGGCGGAGCCGAAGAAGTTGGCGGTGCCGTAGGTGAAGATGCCCGCCGTCGGCGGCGACCAGCCAGTAGCCGGCGCCGCCCGGCCCGGCCGCCATGCCCACCACCGGTGAGTTCAGGTGCAGGGAGCCCGTCGACCCGTAGAACTGCGCGTCGCCGTAGGAGAAGATGCCCGCCGTCGGAGGCCACCAGCCAGTAGCCGCCCCCATCGGGCGTGGTAGTCATGGCCACGATCGGCTTGTTGAGGTGGATGGCGCCGGTGGAGCCGAAGAACGGCGCGTCGCCGAAGCTGAAGATGCCCGCCGTCGGAGGCCACCAGCCAGTAGCCGCCGCCCGTCGGCCGTGGCAGCCATGCCGACGATCGGTTTGTTGAGGTGCTGCCCGCCCATGGAGCCGAAGAACCCGGCGTCGCCGTAGTTGAAGATGCCGCCGTCGGAGGCCACCAGCCAGTAGCCGTTGGTGCTGGGCGTGTCGGCCATGCCCACCACCGGTGCGTTGAGCGGCGTGCCGCCCGCGCTGCCGTAGAAGCCCGCATCCCCGATAGTTGAAGACGCCGCCGTCGGAGGCCACGAACCGGTAGCCCTCGCCGCAGTTGAGGTCCCCACCGAAGCCGTAGTGGTCGACGACGGACTGCGCCGAGATCCCCTGCGAGTTCGTCACCGTGACATCCACGCACGCGGCGGTCGACACGTTCGGCGGGACGACCGTGACGGACGATGGCGGTACTGCGAGACGATGCGCCCGTTGCCCGGCCGAGCCGAAGGTCACCGAGCTGGCGTTGGCGAAACCGCCCCCGAAGATCGTGATGGCGCCGGCGTTGCTCAGCGGCCCGGTGTTCGGGCTCACCGAGGCCACCGACGGGCAACCGTCGGCGCCCTGGAGCGCGATGGCCAGGTTCTGGTCGACCGGTGTGCCGAGGCCGCTGGCCGCATCGAAGCCGGCGGCCGGCGGCGAAGCGCGCCGAGATTGGTGCCGGTGAAGTCGTTGTTGCCCGACGTGATGTCGGTGAAGTTCGACCCGCTGGCCTGCTGGGCCGTGTAGAGCGAGGGGCCGACGCGCCCGAGCGGGCCGTAGCAGCCCTGATTGGTGTCGGCGAAGAACCCCGCGTTGACGGGCGCCGCCACGCTGGTGCCGCCGGCACCGCCCCAGGCGCCGTCCCAGTAGTCGACCACGGCGCCCGGCGGTCGGGTCAGACGGATAGGAGAAGTCGGGGACCGCTCGACAGTCGCTCAGCCCGCACGGAGCGGTGCCGCTACCCGATCGCCGCGGGTTGGCCCGGATTGGCCGGCCACTCGATGGAGTAGCCCCCGCCGCCGGCGCCCGGGCGAGCGGCAGAGGAACTGGCAGTTCCACACCGACTGCGTGCCGCCGAGGCGCTGCTCATGGAGGTGCCGCCGGCGCTCACGACATCGGGTTGCGACCCGGGGTCGTCGACCGCCAGTCCGCTGCTGCCGTCGGTCGGGAAGCAGTCCTCGGAGCCCGAGTCACCCGAGGCGGCGATGACCGTCTGGCCCTGCATCGCCATGCGCTGGAAGATCCCGTTCTCGGTCTGGCGGTCGCTCGCCGGCATGTCCTGTTCGCACACGCCCCAGCTCGTGCTGACGACCTGCGAGCTGTCGTCGCTGGCGATGCGGTTGAACAGGTCGAAGGCCTGCGCATCGTTGCCGTTCGGCGCCTCGTAGACGACGAGCGAGGCGGAGGGGGCGTTGACCGCGGCCAGCTCGACGTCGAGGGCGGCCTCGCCCGCCTGGCCGCTCGGTGCGGTCCGCCCGAGCCGCCGTCGATGGCGACGTTGCGGATCGGATTGGTCAGCCCGTAACAGGCCGTGAACGTGGCGAAGTCGCTCTGCGCGTACTGCTCGAACTCCACGATGGCGATGGACTGGCCGATCCCGGTGCGGCCCTGCGCGAAGAGCTGGTCCAGTCCGAAGATGGACGACATCTGGGTCGACGTGAAGGTGCCGTCGAACGCCGATGCTGCTGGGCCACCGGACACGCCTGCGGTGTAGCGGCGTGGCCGGTGGCGTTCGGGGTCTCGGCCGCCGTTGACGGCGAGCCGGAGCCGACTCGGGCTGCGGCGTCGCTGTGCTGGGCGTCGTCGGATGTCGCCTCCGGCGACTCGGTCGTGCCGGCGTGCGCCCGGCGGACCATGGAGTGCTCCTGGAACAGGCCGTCGAGGCCGATCACCCCGGTCACGACGCCGCTGAGCGAGGCGGGAACCTGGGGCGACGCCGTGTTCACGATGGACCGGGCCGAGTCGCCCGGCGCCTGGACCGACACCAGCGGGGTACCCAGAGCGGCCGCGACCACCGACGCCGTGCCGCGCACCGGCAACAGCGTGCTTCCCGGATCAGGCGTCCCCACCGTCAATCCCTCGCTGCGCAGGGTGTCCGACACCTGGGCCACCTCGGCCGGGCTCGGCCCGTACTCCGCCGCATACTGCGCCGGCGTCAGGTAGTGGCGGTACTCGGGCGATCCCGGCGTGGACACGGCGTCGACGGCCTGGGCCGAGACCGGCCGGTGTTCTGGCCGGCGAGCACGACGTCGAGGTCGAGGACTTGGCCGGCGGGGGCGGCGCCGAGCTGATGAGTGCCCAACGGGCAAGTCGCGGTGCCTCCTGCGGCAGGACGAAGCGGCCGGGCTGCGCGGCACCGGCACTGCCGGCACCGGTGCCCGCACTGAGGGCGGCGGGGGCCAACGCGCCGACCGTGAGCAGCGCGCCGCACGCGGCGGCGACAGACCGTCGCGCACCTTGCGCTGACCCCGAATCACGACTCGGCCTCCCTGTCCCGGGCTCCCCCGGCTCGTCCCGTCGACACCCTTCTCCATCGCGGGGCGTGGGCTCGTAGTACACCCGTCCCTCGAGCGCGTCAGGACGATACTGCTGGGGGACCACCCCGGAGGGGTCGTCATGGGGATAGACGTAGCCCTCGCCGTGCCCGAGCGTGGCCGCGCCCTTGTAGTGGGCGTCCCGCAGATGGGTCGGCACCTCCTGGCCGACGCTCGAGCGCACGTCGGCCTGGGCCCGGCCCAGCGCCACCACCACGGCGTTGGATTTCGGCGCCCGGGCCAGGTAGATCACGGCCTCGGCCAGGTTCAACGCCGCCTCGGGCAACCCCACGTACTCGACGGCCCGGGCCGCCGCCTCGGCCACCAGGAGCGCCTGGGGATCGGCCAGCCCGATGTCCTCGCTGGCCAAGATGACCATGCGGCGAGCCAGGAAGCGGGGATCCTCCCCTGCCTCGATCATGCGGGCCATCCAGTAGAGACCGGCGTCGGGGTCCGAGCCCCGCACGCTCTTGATCAATGCACTGATCTGGTCGTAGTGCTCGTCGGCGCCCTGGTGGAACAGCCGCCCGTCGCGGGCCCGGGCCATGTCGTCCATGGTGAGTGTCACCCGGCCGTCGCCCCGCGTCGCGGACGCCCTCGTCCGCGTCTTCGGTCGCGCGGCCGAGCGCCACCGCCACCTCCACCGTCGTCGAGCGCGGCACGGGCGTCGCCCTCGCAGGCCGCCACCACCGCGTCGACGGCGTCGTCCTCCGCGTCCGCTCCTTCCAGGTCGAGTCCGCGCCGGATCAGCGTGCGCAGGTTGTCCGGCGACAAGGGGTGCAGCCGCCACAGTGAGGTCCGGCTCAACAGGGGCGGATTCACCTCGAAGAAGGGATTCTCCGTGGTGGCGCCGATCAGCACGACGAGCCCGTCCTCGACGGCGGGGAGCAGCACGTCCTGCTGGGACTTGCTGAAGCGGTGCACCTCGTCGATGAAGAGCATGGTGCCCTGGCCCTGCTCGCCCAGGCGGCGCTCCGCCTCGGCGAGGGCCTCGCGCACGTCCTTCACACCGGCGGCCGTGGCCGACAGCGTCGTCAGGTGCTTGGCCGTGGTGTCGGCCAGCAAGCGGGCGAGCGTGGTCTTGCCGGTGCCGGCGGGGCCCCACAGGATCGACGACGTGACCCGGTCGGACTCGGCCAGCCGGCGCAAGGGGGCACCGGGGCCGACGAGGTGCTCCTGGCCCACGATCTCATCGAGGGTGCGGGGGCGGAGGCGGGCGGCGAGGGGCGCCTGGCGCTGGAGGCGGCGGTCGGCGGCGTCGGCAAAGAGGCTCACCGGGTTGCCGCCTAGCTCGACGAGGGTGGGTCGGGTTCGGCGTCGGCGTTCGGCGTCGGTGCGCCCGGCGGCACCACGACTCGGATGCCCAACTCGGCCAGCGTGGCCGCGGGCAGCGGTGTGGGTGCGCCGGTCAACAGGTCCGCCCCGGACTGTGTCTTCGGGTACGCGATCACCTCTCGGATGTTCTCTTCTCCCGAGAGGATCGCGACCAACCGGTCGATGCCGACCGCGAAGCCGGCGTGCGGCGGCGCGCCGTAGCGGAATGCGCCGAGCAGGAACCCGAAGCGCGCCTCGGCCTCCTCCGCGCTGATGCCGAGCGCGGCGAACACCTGCTCCTGGGTCGACCGGTTGTGGATTCGGACGCTGCCCGAACCGAGCTCCCATCCGTTGAGCACGAGGTCATATGCCTGAGAACGCACGGCGAGAGGGTCCGTCGCCAGCAGCGGCACGTCCTCGGGGTACGGCATAGTGAACGGGTGGTGCGCCGGCTGGGGCGTGCCGTCGGCGCCGAGCTCGAACATCGGGAAGTCGACGACCCAGACGTATCGATGCGGGCCCTCGGCCACCGGCGGCGCCCCGATCGCCACGCGCAGCGTGCCCAGCACCTCGCAGGCCGTGGCGTACGTGTCCGAGACGGCCAGGACGAGGTCGCCCGGTTCCGCCTTCGTCGCCGCCAGGACGCCTGCGACTTCCTGCTCCGACAGATGGCGCGCCAGCGGCCCGTCCAGCGAGGGGCCGTTCTCCACCACGCGGAACCAGGCCAGGCCGGCGGCGCCGGCCCGCTTGGCCTGCTCGGTCAGCTCGTCGAGCCGCTTGCGGGGCGCCGTGGCCCCGTCGGCGACGACGATCGCCTTGACCGTCGGCGACGAGAAGGCCTTGACCTCGGTGTGCTCGAAGCACGACGTCAGGTCGACGAGCTCCATGCCGAAGCGCAGATCGGGCTTGTCGGTGCCGAAGCGGTCCCGCGCCTCGGCCCATGTCATCCGCTCCATCGGCGGCGGCCGCTCCCCCGTGGCCGCTTCGGCGGCGTCGAGCACCGCCTCGGAGACGAAGGCCATGACGTCGTCCTGGGAGGCGAAGGAGCACTCCATGTCGAGTTGCATGAACTCGAACTGGCGGTCGGCGCGCAGGTCCTCGTCGCGCAGGCAACGGGCAATCTGGAAGTAACGGTCGAAGCCGCCGACCATGAGCAGCTGCTTGGCCAGCTGCGGGCTCTGCGGCAGCGCGTAGAAGGAACCGTGGTGCTGGCGGGCGGGCACGGAGAACTCCCGGGATCCTTCCGGCGTCGGCGCCCACAGCAACGGCGTCTCGATCTCCACGAAGCCCTGCCGGTCCATGGCCGCCCGGAGCGCCGCGTTGACCCGGGCGCGCAGCCGGAGGTTGCGCTGCATGCGCGGCCGGCGGAGGTCGACGTAGCGGTGGCGCAGGCGCACCGGCTCGTCGGACTCGTCGCGGTCGTCGACCGAGAAGGGCGGTGGTTCGGCTTCGTTGAGCACCTCGACCCTGCAATCGCCGATCTCGACCTCGCCGGTCCCGATGCCGGGGTTCACCGTGCCGTCGGGACGCCGGCGCACGGTGCCGGTGACGGCGATGACCCACTCGGAACGCACGTCGGTGGCGTGGTCGATCACGCACTGGATGATCCCCGTGTGGTCCCGCAGGTCCACGAAGGCGAGATGCTCGCCGTGTTCGCGCCGGCGGGCCACCCACCCGCAGACGGTGACGGTGCTCCCGATGTCGGCGGGCCGCAGGACGCCGCAGAGGTGGGTGCGCAGGGCGGTGGGACGGTTCGGCTCGGGGGTCGGGTCTGTCTCGGTCGTCATGGTGGGGAGGTCTCGGGGTTCAGTCTGGTCGGTGTGGCGTCGGGCGGGTCGGGGCGGGTCGGGCGGAGTTCGGGGCGGGGATCGGCGAGGCGGAGACTCAGTCCGCCTCCGCCAGCGCCCGGAGGAACGCCCGCAGCTCCTCCACAATGGCAGTCCGGGGCACGGTCCGCTGCGCAGCGTCGCTCCGGAGAGGCCGCAGCGTCACCGTGCCAGCCTCGAGTTCCTTGGGACCGACGACCAGCGCCACCAGGGCCCTGGATTTGTCGGCCGACTTGAACTGGGACTTCATGGATCGCCCACCGAAGGCGCGGTCGGCCCGCAGGCCGGCCCGGCGCAGCTCGGCGGTGAGGGCGACGGCGGACTCCCCGCCTGCGGTGTCGATCACGTAGGCGTGCAGAGGGTTGGCCGCCACGACCGACTCCGTCGAGAACACGCCCTCGGCGTCGCACGCCAGCAGCACCCGCTCGATCCCGATGCCGAACCCGATCCCCGGGGTCGGCTCCCCGCCGAGGAGGTCGACGAGGCCGTCGTAGCGGCCGCCGCCCCCGATGCCGTTCTGAGCCGCGTCGAGCGCGTCGGCGGCGAACTCGAAGGTGGTCCGCGTGTAGTAGTCGAACCCCCGCACGAGGCGGTGGTCGATGGCGTAGTCCACGCCCAGTGCATCGAGGCCGGCCCGGACCCGGGCGAAGTGTTCCCGGCACGGGTCGCACAGGTGGTCCAGGAAGTGGGGTGCGTCGGCGGTGGCGGCCCGGCACTCCTCGGTCTTGCAGTCCAGGACGCGCAGCGGGTTCTCCAGGTGCCGGGTCCGGTGGGCGGGACAGAGCTGGTCGACCCGCTCGGCCAGAAACGCGCCGAGCAACGCCACGTAGCCCGGCTTGCAGACGCCGTCGCCCATGGAGTGCAACTTGAGCGTCACCTGGCGCAGGCCGAGGCCTGCGAAGAAGTCGTGCGCCAGCGAGACGACCTCGACGTCGAGGTCGGCGTCCGCCACGCCGAGCGCCTCGACGCCCAGCTGGTGGTGCTGGCGGTAGCGCCCGTGCTGGGGGTTCTCGTGGCGGAACGAGGGCGCGACGTACCAGGCCTTCCACGGCGGCACCGGGTGGTGCTGGACGAAGGCGCGGGCGATGGGGGCGGTGCCCTCGGGGCGCAGCGCCATCATCTGGCCGTCGCGGTCCTCGAAGACGTACATCTCCTTGCCGACGACCTCGCTCCCCTCTCCGATGCCGCGCAGGAAGACGCCGGCGTGCTCGAGGATGGGAGTGATCGTCAGCCCGTAGCCGGCCCCCTCGACCAATGCGGCGAAGCGGGCGACCGTTCCCTCCCAACGGGCGGACTCGGGCCACAGCACGTCGTGCATGCCCTTGGGCGTCCGGGGCGCAGGACCGGGTGCGGGCGCGGACGATCCCGGGCTCACAGAAGGCTCCTCACGGGTCGGGGGTCAGGCTTTCTTGCCAGGCAGCTGACGATACGCGTCGAAGACCCCGTCGAGATGCTTCAACGCGCTGATCAGTGAGTGCAGGTGTGTCGGGTCGGCCAGCTCGACGTCGAAGGCCATCCGGCTGACCCGGTCCGGCGTGGTGGCGGTCCGGGCGGCGACGATGTTGAGGTGGTGCTCGGACACCACCCGGGACACGTCGGCCAGCAGCCGGGACCGGTCGAAGGCCTGCACCTCGATCGTGGCCACGAAGACCCCGTCGTTGCCCCGGTCCCACTCGACCTCCATGAGGCGCTCGCGGGAGCGGTCGGCCAGCGCCGCCGCGTTGGCGCAGTCGGCCCGGTGCACCGAGACGCCCCGGCCCTGGGTCACGAAGCCCACGATCTGGTCGCCCGGCACCGGCGTGCAGCAGCGGGCCAGGTGGATCATGACGTCGTCGAGCCCCTCGACGTAGACGCCGGTGCCGGTGCGGCGCTCCCTGCCGCGGCCGCGGTGGTGCCCGGCAGGGCGATCGTCGGCAGCTGCTCGTCCGGCCTCGCCGCCGCCCCGCAGCGCCTTGGTCAGGCGCTGGACGATGGACTGGGCCGACACCTGGTTCTCGCCGATGGAGGCGTAGAGCGCGTCGAGGTCGGCCAGGTTCATGGAGTCGGCCACCTGCTGCAGGGCGCTCGAGCCCAGCAGCTTGTGCAGCGGCAGGCCGTCGCGCCGCAGCGCCCGGGCCAGGTCCTCGCGCCCGTTCTCGATGGCGTCCTCGCGACGCTCGCGGGAGAACCACTGGCGGATCTTGTTGCGGGCCCGCGTCGAGGCGACGATCTGGAGCCAGTCCCGCGACGGCCCGGCGGTCGGCGACTTCGACGTGAAGATCTCGACGGTGTCGGCGCTGCTCAGCTGCGTCTCGAGCGGCACCAGCCGGCCGTTGACCCGCGCCCCGATGCAGCGGTGGCCGACCTCGGTGTGGATGGCGTAGGCGAAGTCGACCGGGGTCGAGCGGGCCGGCAGCGCGATGACCTTGCCCTTGGGCGTGAAGACGTAGACCTCGTCCTGCTCCAGGTCGAGCTTCAGCGCCTCGAGGAACTCGATCGGGTCGTCGGTCTGCCGGTCGACGTCGGCGATGCGCTGGAGCCACGCCATCTCCGAGGAGTGGTCCTCCTTGGACTTGTAGCCCCAGTGCGCCGCGATGCCGTACTCGGCGCGGTGGTGCATCTCCGAGGTCCGGATCTGCACCTCGACCGGCTTGCCGTCCAGCCCGATCACCGTCGTGTGCAGCGACTGGTACATGTTGAACTTGGGCGTGTTGATGTAGTCCTTGAAGCGCCCGTGCACCGGGGCCCAGATGGCGTGGATGGCGCCCAGGGCGGCCCAGCAGTCCTTCTCGGACTCGACCACGACCCGGATGGCGACCAGGTCGTTGATGTCGTCGAACTCCTTGCCCCGGACGACCATCTTCTCGTAGATGGACCACAGGTGCTTCGGCCGTCCCGTGACGTCCGCCGCCACGCCCATCTCGTTCAGCCGCTGGCGCACGTGGACGAGCACCCGCTCGAGATACTCCTCGCGCTGCGGCGCCCGGGCCGCCACCATCTGCTCGATCTCGGCGTAGCGCTTCGGGTGCAGCGTGGCGAAGGCGAGGTCCTCGAGCTGCCAGCGGACCTGCTGGACGCCGAGGCGGTGCGCCAGCGGCGCGTAGACGTCGAAGGTCTCCTGGGCCGTGCGCCGCTGCTTCCACTCGGGCATCACGGCCAGCGTGCGCATGTTGTGCAGCCGGTCGGCGAGCTTGATCAGCAGGACGCGCCAGTCGTCCGCCATGGCGACGAGCATCTTGCGGATGGTCGCCGCCTGCTGCGCCTCCTTGGAGTTGAACTGCAGCCGGTCCAGCTTGGTCACCCCGTCGACGACCCGGGCCACCCCCTCGCCGAAGGTCTCCGCAATGGTCTCGAGCGTCAGCCCGGTGTCCTCCACGGCGTCGTGGAGCAGGGCGGCGGCCACGGTCTGCTCGTCGAGGCCCAGCTCGGCCACGATCGTCGCCACGGCCACCGGGTGCGTGATGTAGGGCTCGCCCGAGCGCCGGAACTGGCCCTCGTGGGCAGCGGCGGCGGTCTGGCCGGCCGCCACGATCATGGAGCGTGTCGTCGTCAGGACGGTGGCGGGCGAACTCGGCCAGCAGCGGGGCCAACAGGTCGCGGAGCAGCAGTTCGTCTGCCTGCCCCCGCTCGAGGTCTCGAGCGTTCGTCTCGGTGTCTGTGTCGGATGGAGTCACCCGGGTCAGGGCCACCATCCATACAGGCTACCCGCCAGGGGAAATGCAGAAACGCGGATACCCGTAGCGGCGTCGTACAGGCACGCCGTCCGGTCGGGCTCAGCGCTTGCGTTTGCCCTTGGCCTTGCGAGGCTTGGGCCCGCCGCCGGCCGGAGCCCCGTTGCCCGATCCGCTCGCCGCATCGGTGGCAGCCGAACCCGACCCCGTCGAGCCGCCCGGCTCGCGGTCCAGCACCGCAGTGCCGCCACTGGCGCTGCTGCCCGAGCCCGGGCGGATGGGGCCGCTGCGCTTGGTGCTGCCGGACTTCTTGGCGGCAGCACCCGATGTCCCGCCCCGATTGACCTGGCCGGAGGCGGCCACGCTCATCGCCGTGCTCATGGAGGCGGCGTCGGCGGCCGAGTAGAAGCTCGCCGGCGTCACCCCGCTTGGCCAGCCGGTTGGCGATCTGCACCCAGCGGTCCTCGCGCTCCTTCATCATGCAGAGGACCGGCGAGGCGATGAAGATCGACGAGTAGGCCCCCGAGAGCAGGCCGACGAAGAGGGCGAGTCCGTAGGACTGCAACGTCGTGGCGCCGAGGAACTGGGCGCCGATGAGCAGCACCGCGAGCACCGGCAGGATCGCCACCATCGACGTGTTGATCGAGCGGGCCAGGGTCTGGTTCATCGACAGGTTGATCAGCTGCGGGTAGGTCAGGCGCCCGCTGCTGCCGATGCCCTTCGTGTTGTCGCGCACGCGGTCGAAGACCACGACCGTGTCGTAGAGCGAGTAGCCGAGGATGGTCAGGATGGCCACCACGGTGTCCGGTGTCACCTGGAAGTTGAAGATCGAGTAGATGCCGATCGCCACCAGCACGTCGTGGATCATGGCGATGAAGGCGGCCAGCGCCATCTTGGGCTCGAAGCGGATGCTGATGTAGATCGCCACGACGATGAAGAAGATGATCAACGCCTCGATCGCCTTGTTCGTGATGGAGGAGCCCCAGGTCGGTCCGACCGTCGTGACGCTGATCTTGTCCTCCGGCGTGGTGGCGTTCAGCGCCGTCGTGGTCGACGTGGTGGTGGAGGTCGCCGCGGCCGCCCCCGCCTGGGCCGACGTCGTGGTCGTCGGCGCCGCCGTCGTCGACGTGGTGGTGCTCGACGTACTCGACGTGCTCGACGTTGATGAGGAGGCCGGCGCGTGCGCCGCGGTCACCTCCAGCATCGCCTTCTTGACGTTGTTGTCGACCGTCTGCTGCTGGCTGGCCGACAGGTGGTTCAGGTCCGACTGGACGTTGAGGGTCTGCTTGTTCCCGCTCCCGAGCAGCTCCACCGTCGGGTTGATCAGCCCGGTGTTGCTCAGCGCATCGGTCGCCTGGGTCTGGGTGACGCCCGGCGCGGCGATCGTCCACTCGGTCCCGCCCTTGAACTCGATCCCGAGGTTGAGCCCGCCCCGCACGATGATCGAGACGATCCCGAGCACGATGATCAACGTCGAGATGGTGAACCAGATCTTGCGCTTGCCGACGAAGTCGAAGCGGGTCTCGCCTCGGTACAGCCGGGCGATCGGGCCGTGACCCCGCCGCGGCTGGGCCAGGAGGGCGCGGGCGGCGTCATCGAGGCTGACGAGCTCCTCCTCGTCGAGGCTGTCCGTGTCGACGTCCTCCTCGAGTCGCTCGACGTCCTCCTCGGGGACGTCGTCCAGAGAGGAGCCGTCCTCGTCCCTGGGGCCCTTCCCGTTCCCGCTCCCGTCGCGCCGGTCGCTCACGAGCCACCCCCGCCGCCGGCCCCTGCACCCACCGGCACGTGGCGCCCGCACCGACGCCGGCGCCGGCAGCGGCGCCGCCCGACGACTGCGGCCCGGCCCCGAGTCCGGTGGCGATGCTGAAGCGCACCGCTGCCCTGCAGCCGCTCGCTCTGGCCGAGCAGGATCACGAGCGGCCGCGTGTAGAACCACGTGATCGCCATGTCCATGATGGTCGAGAGCCCGAGGAAGAAGGCGAAGCCCTTCACGTTGCCCACCGCGACGAGATACAGCACGATCGCCGCCAGCAGCGACACGAAGTCAGCGGCCCACACCGTGCGCCAGGCGCTCTTGAAGCCGCGGTCGACCGACGTGCGGACGGAGCGGCCCGATCTGGTCTCGTCTTTCAGTCGTTCGAAATAGACGATGTACGAGTCCACGGTGATGCCGATGGACACGATCAGACCGGTGATGCCGGCGAGGTCGAAGCTCGGCGCGACCGACGTGTGCCCGAGCGCCGAGATGATCGCCCACAGCGCCATGGCCGTGAGCACGAGACCCGAGATCACGACCAGGCCGAGGCCGCGGTAGTACAGCAGGACGTAGAGGAGCACGAGGACGAGACCGGCGATGCCGGCGCCGAGACCCGCCACGAGCGCGGAGTGCCCCAGCGTGGCCGACACCGTCTCCGACGTCGCCGCCTTCAACACCACCGGCAGCGCGCCGAAGTTCATGGCCTGCGCGAGGTTCTGCGCGTCCGCCTGGGTCAGGTTCCCCCGAGATCTCGCCCTTCCCGTCGAACGACGAGAACGTCGCCTGGGTCGGCTGGATGATGGGCGCCGAGTACACCTGCCCGTCCAGCTCGATGCCGAGCAGCTGGTGGAAGTTGTTCGTTGGCGACCGTGTCCCACACCGTCGAGCCAGGCCCCGTCAGCGAGTAGTCGACGACCCATGCGCCGGTCTGGTTCTGCGTGGCCTGCGCGCTCGCGATGGAGCGGCCGGTCATCTGCGCCGGGCCGAGCACGCAGCGCAGCCCCTGCTGTCCGCAGGCGCCGGCAAGCCCGGGCAGCAGCACGGTGCTCGTTGCGTAGCCCGGCTTCTCGACGCTGGTCGAGGCGAGCGCCGCGTACTGCGGATCCGGGGGCGGGTTGTTGGTGGCCGTCCCGGTGCGCGGTGTTGATGTTGAGGTTGGCCGCGGTCATCTCCGAGGACGATGCACAGGCGGGGATCGTCTCGACGCCGGGCGGAAGGACCTTCCCCTTCTCGTTCTTGGGCACGGCCTGGGGGTACCCGAAGCAGAGCACGGGGCGGAAGTACATGCGCGCCGTCTGCCCGATCTGGTTGAGCACCTGCTGCGCGTCGGTCACCCCGGGGATGGACACCGAGATCTGGTTCTTGCCCGACGTCTGGACCTCTGCGCCGGAGACGCCGAGTCCGTTGACGCGCAGGTTCAAGATGTTGACGGTCTCGTCGAGGTCGGCCTGGGACACGTTGTTCCCCTCGGCGGTGTAGACGACCGACACCCCGCCGGCCAGGTCCAAGCCCAGGCGCGGCGACCAGTTCGCCCCGAACGACGGCCGCAAACGAACCGACGCAGATCGCCGACGACGACGAGCACGCTGATCCAGAGGTTGCGTCGCAGTCGCCGCTGGGCCCGACCCCCCGACTTCGGGCTCACGCCTCTTCGGCCTCCCCACCGAGGTCACCGCCGCTGGCGGCACCGTCCCCACCTACATCGTCGATGTCCCCGTCGTGGGTGTCCGCGGCGCGGCCCGTGCCGTTCGTCCCGCTGGCGCTGCTGGCGCTGCTGGCGCCGCCGGCGCCGTTCGTGCGCGGCTTGATGTCCTGCACCGGCTCGTCCTCGACCCGCACGTCGTCGATGGGGTCGATCTTCTTTGCGATGGCCTGACGGACGAAGACGATGCGGGTCGGCTGGGGGCCGTCGAGGTTGCCGTCGTCGCCGAGCGCGCCGGTCGAGCAGTGTGTAGCGGTCGCCGTGCACCTCGAGGACGGTGCCGATGACGCCGCCGACCGTCTGCACCTCGTCGCCGACCTCGTAGCCCGAGCCTTGGGACTGCCGAGCGGCCTGGGCCTTGCGCTGCTGGGGCCGGATGAAGAAGAAGTAGCCGAGAAGCCCGATCGCCACCAGGGGCAACAGGGTCAGCAAACCGCTGGAACTCGACTTGGAAGCTGCGGCCAGCACGAGGTGGGCCACCGCCGGGGTTGGTGTCATGAGGGATCCTTGGACCGGAATCGGTTGCGACGCGCCACCCTAGTGCCTTGCTTCCCGGTCTCCTGGGCAGTGGAGGGCCCCGTCCCAGGGGTCAGGCACGCCTGTGCCCTGGCCTGGCATCCCGTTCGCGACCTGTTCACATCGGCCGGCGCCGGGCCAGAGCTGGCAGGTGCCGAACGGTACCGAACGGTGCCGGCGGGGTGCAGCCTGGAGCCCCGACGGAGCTGGCGGGAACGGACGGAGCTGGCGGGGCAGCCCGGAGCTCGGGCACGTGTCGGCGGCGCCCCGGTCCGGGTCGGCGCGACGGCACTCGCGTCCGGGGCATGACGCCACCCACGTCCGAGAGTCGCCTCCCGGCGGGTGTAACGGCCCCAATTCGCTTCGAATGGCGGGTCGCTCGGGGTGGGCAACCGGACTGCAACCCAAACTGCCCTCGGTTGCGACAGCCCCTGTGCAAAGTACGCAACATCAGTACAGCATCCTCACGGTGAAGGTCGTTCTGAGGGGGGCGACCGAGTGGGAGTCCGTTGGAGGGGAACGGGCTCTCACAAGGGGGAACACCGTGGGGGGACAAGGAGCAGCGAAGAGGTGCGCCGGCCTCGTGAGGCCGTCGGTCGGAGATTCTCCGGGGGAGCCGACGACCTGGGCCGGCGCACCTTTCGCTCCCTTGAGTGCGTCTGACCGTCGCTGACCTGAACCTCTGATCGCCGAGCATCCGGGCTGGAGCCTTCGAAGCAATCCGCACGGAATCTGACGTGCTCGTTCGGTCTCAGAACCACGCCTGCAGCCGCGGCCTGCCGTTCCGGTCCCCTTTGTCAACGGATTGGCAACGGAACGCGTAATACCCTCGCTGAACAGGCAGTTTCCAAGGGGGCCCGAGTCACCCTTAACCACTCAGATTGTCCATTTGCCCAGTACAGTTGCTCCCTGATGCGAGATGGTCATATCTCAGTGCTGGTCATTGAGGATGAGGCGGACATTCGTCAACTCCTGCGGACCCTGCTCGAACGAGAAGGCTTCACGGTCTCAGAGGCCGTCGAGGGCCGTGACGGCGTCCGCCAGTTCCACCAGAGCCACCCCGACATCGTCATCCTCGACGTCGGCCTCCCCGACCTGGACGGATGGCAGGTCCTCGAGCGGATCCGGGACATGAGCGACGTGCCCGTCCTCATGCTCACGGCGCTCGGGACCGAAAGAGACAAGGTGCGGGGACTCAATTCCGGCGCTGACGACTACCTGACCAAGCCGTTCAGCCGGGTCGAGCTGCTCGCCCGGCTGCAGGCGGTCAGCCGGCGCCAGGTCTCCAAGGGCGAGCCCGTCACCACCTTCGACGACGGCACCCTGCACGTCGACTTCGCCCACCAGGAAGTCACGGTCGACGGGCAACGATCATCTTGACCCCGACCGAGTACCGCCTCCTGGCCACGCTGGCCCGCCACCAGGGCCAGGTCCTGTCGTCCGACCAGCTCATCGAGCTGGCCTGGGACGACCCGAGCGGGCTGGCCCCGTCCCGGGTCAAGTACGCAGTGCTGCGGCTCCGTCGCAAGCTCGGCTGGGACGAGGGCGACGAAGGGCCGATCGAGACCGTCCGAGGCTTCGGCTACCGCTACCGCTCGCGGAACCGGTGACCGAGTCGGCCAAGACCGCACCCGGCGCGGACGGGCGCCGCGATCCACATCGTCCCGGGGCTCGGCGCCCTGCCCTTCGGCTTCTCGGGTTCCATGCGGGTCCGTCTCCCCGTCTTCGCCCTGGTCGTCGTCGGCACGATCCTCATCGCCGTCATCCCGTTCCCCCACGACGCCCGCCGCGAGATCTCCATCGCCGGCGTCATCTTCTTCGCGCTCGTCGCGGCCGCCTTCCTGCTGCCCTGGGAACGCCTCCCCGAGTGGGCCTGGCTCATCATCCCCATCGGCTACATCGCGGTCATCGCCATCATCCGCGACGCCCAGGGCGGCTCCAATTCCGGGCTGGTCGTCGTCTATCTCCTGCCGATCGTCTGGCTGTCGCTCTACGGGCGCCGGCTGCACCTGCTGATCGGTCTGTTCTGTATGGACCTGGCGCTCCTCATGCCGTTCCTCGATCGTCGGGCCGCCGAAGTACCCGACGCTCGAGTGGCGCCAGGTCGTCGTCATGGCGACCGTGACGACCGTCGTGGTGTCGACCGTGTTCGCCATGGTCTCGCGCGACCGGGCCTTCCTGGCCGACCTGGCCCGGCAGTCCCGCATGGCCCGCCGGAACGCCCGCGAGGCCGACTACGCCCGCGACCGTCTCGAGACGCTGCTGCGCGCCGCCACCGGCAGCGCCATCATGGGCGTCGACCCGGCCGGGACCGTCACCTTCTTCTCCGCCGGTGCGGAGCAGATGCTCGGCTACCGGGCGGCAGAGGTGGTGGGGATCCACTCCATCGCCGACTTCATCGACCCCGCGCAGATCGACGAACGGCGCCAGACCATCGACGCCATGCGGACCGCGCTCGAACCCGTCGACGCCGAAACGGCCGCCGAGGTCCCCTGGACCGCCACCCGCAAGGACGGGCAGCTGCGGCGCTGCGTGGTGCGGGTGCGGGCGTTGCCCGTCCCGAGGCCTGACCCGGCGCTCGACAAGGACTGGGGCGAGGACGCGAGACCCGGTCGAGCAGGAGGGCGACGCCGCATCGAACGTCTGGATGCCCCAGGACGACGGCCTCGCGGCGGCCAACGGCGGCTACGTCGTCGTGGCGATCGACGTGACCGAGCGAGAGGAGCTGGCGGCCGACCGGGAGCGCCTCTACGCCATTCAGAAAGAGGTGACGCAGTCGCTGATCGAGCAGAACAACCGGCTGCGTGAGCTGACGCAGATGAAGGACGACGTCGTGGCGACGGTGTCGCACGAGCTGCGGACGCCGATCACATCGATCCGGGGTTTCGTCGAGCTCCTCCTCGACGCCACGTCGGATCTCACCGAGAGCCAGGTCCGGATGCTCGAGACGATCGAGCGCAACGCAGAGCATCTCCAGCGTGTGGCCGAGGACCTCCTGGCCGACCCGGGCGCCGGACGGGGTCTGCGGGTGGCCTTCACCGAGCTGGACCTCAGCCGCCTCGCCGAGGACGCCGTGCACGCGATCCAGACGTCGGCCACGGTGGCCGGCATCACGCTGACGATCGACGCCGGCCACGAGGAGCCGATCTTCGGCGACCCGACCCGCCTGCATCAGCTCCTGGGCAACCTCCTCTCGAACGCCATCAAGTTCTCGTTCCGCGGCGGCCGCGTGCACGTCATCGTCGACAGCGTGGACTCCTACGCCAGGGTCCAGGTGCTCGACGAAGGGCCCGGGATCCCCGAGGGCGAGCGGGACCAGCTCTTCGAGCGCTTCTACCGCCTGGCCTCGTCGACGGAGATGGGCGTGCCCGGGACAGGTCTCGGGCTCGCCATCGCCAAGTCCGTCGCCGAGGCGCACGAGGGCTTCGTCGACATCGTCGACACCCCTGGCTGGTCGACGACCTTCAGAGTGCACCTCCCTCTGCGGACGTCGGTCGCCTCGGTCGTCCGGACCGGCTGACCGGGCCCCGCCGCACTCGCTCGTGCGCACTCGCGACGCACGCGGCGACACACTCGCGCGCGCACCCGTACGACGGGACCCGACCTCAGGCCGCCAGGAAACCTCCCGACTGGTGCTCCCAGAGGCGTCCGTAGACGCCGGCGCGACCGGCCGAGAGCAACTCGGCGTGCGTGCCCTGCTCGACCACCCGGCCGCGGTCGAGGACCACGATCCGGTCGAGCCGGGCGATGGTGGCCAAGCGGTGCGCCACCACCAGCGCGGTCGTGCCTTCCATCAGATGCCACAGCGCCTCTTGCACCAGCGACTCCGACTCGGAGTCCAACGCCGAGGTGGCCTCGTCCAAGACGAGCACCCGGGCGCGCTTGGCCATGGCCTGCGCAATGGCCACCCGCTGGCGCTGACCGCCGGAGAGCTTCATGCCGCGCTCCCCCACGACGGTCTCGTACCCGTCGGGGAGGCGCTCCACGAACTCGTCCACGTAGGCGGCCCGACCGACCCGGCGCACCAGGTCCATGTCGATGCCACTCCCGTCGTCCATGCCGTAACAGATGTTCTCGGCGATGGTGCGGTGCAGCATCTGCGGATCCTGCGGAACGTACGCGATGTGGCCCCGCAGCGAGTGCTGCGTGACACAGGCGATGTCCTGGCCGTCGATCTCGATGAGGCCGGCGTCACGGTCGGCGTAGCGCAGCATCAGCTTGGTCAGCGTCGTCTTGCCCGAGCCCGAGGGCCCGACCAGGCCGACGTGCTCACCGGGCTCGATGCGCAGGTCCAGACCCTCGAACAGGGGCGCTCCGGCGCGGTAGGAGAACCGGAGGTCCCGGAACTCGACCCGTCCGTGCGGCACCACCATGTCGGGGGCGCCGGGGACGTCGACGATGTCGGGCAGCGTCGCCGCGATGCCGGCGAACTTCGCACAACGGCCGATGGCCCGCGAAATCAACCGGATGAACTCGAAGGACTCCTCCAGGCTCGTGCCGACGAAGGTCGCGTAGAACAGGATCAGGTACACCGCGCCCGCGGCCGCCACGTGGTGCAGCGCCAGGACGACGCCGACCACGATGGAGGCCCAGTTGAAGAAGGCCATGGCCGACTCCATCTGGATCCGCGTCGCGGTGAAGACCTTCCGGGCCCGCAGGTCCGCGGCCATGGAGGCCCCCACCAGCGCGTCGACGTGCTCCTTCTCGCGCTCCTCTGCGGCCTGCGACCGCACGGTGGTGAGGTTGGCGATGGTGTCGGCGATCACCCCGGTCGCCCGCGAATGGGAGTCCGAGAACTCCTTCTCCGCCGCGACGACCCGGCCCATGCGGCGGTGCAGCACGAGCGCGAACACGCCGACGAGCCCGGCCATCACGAGGGCCACGGGCCACGCCACGATCCCGAGGACGACGATGGCCCCGAGCGTCGTGACGCCGATGCGCAGGATGCCCCAGATCATCGCCTCGATCATGTCGACGAAGGCCCAGGTCGACGTCTCCAGCGTGGCGATGACCTCGCCCGAGGGCCGGTCGGTGTGCCACGAATGGCTCAGCCCGAGGAGATGGTCGTAGCCGTTGGTGATGGCGCGGCCGAACGAGCGCAGCACGGCGCCCCAGTTCAACCAGCCGCCGATGCGGCCGAAGACCGTGGCGGCCACCAGTACGACTGCATAGGCGACGAGCAGCGGCCCGAAGGACTGCCAGAGATCCTCGTGCGGGTCGAGATGCGATATGCGGCTCAACAGCGCGGCGAAGAGCAGTGGTGCCGCGACGGCGTTCGCCAGCGTGCCGAGCACGATGGCCGTGCAGGCCCCGGCGAACGCGGCGCGATCGGGCCGCATCTGGCGCCAGCAGTACGTCAGCGTGTCTTTGGTCGATGCATTTGGAAAGAGGGTGCGTTCACCCATGGGAATCTCCTGGTGGGAGGTGAAACAGGCGGGTCGAGTGCGCGGGCGCACCCCTGGTGCGCAGCGAAGCTCGGATTGCGTCCGGGCGGTCAGCCCGGCGGTGTCGTGGCCGGCGTCAGTGGCCAGTAGGGCAGAGGTCGGGCCCGATCATTCGGGACCTCCCTCCGACGGCACCAAGCGCAAGAGCGGGCGGCTGGACCGCGATGGCCGAGGTAAAGGCGAACCGTGCCGACTGCGTCGCGGTCGGTCGTGTCGTCATTCCTGCCATGTGGTCACCTCGCTTCCGTCTTGTGGTGCAACCCCGCAACGGTAGCTCACGAGGTGCCCGCATGAGCGCAAGAAATGTGAATTGACGCGTCGGCGCCGCATGACGAGGGCCCCGTCAGAAGAGTGGAGGCGTGTTCATTGCGTCGGCGGCCGATGCGGGCCGCTCCAAGCCGAGGTGCGTCCAGGCGCGCTGCGTCGCCACCCGCCCCCGCGACGTGCGCTGGATCAGACCGGACTGCAAGAGGAACGGCTCGTACGCGTCCTCGATCGTGTCCGTCTCCTCACCGACGCACTGCGCCAGCGTGGTCAGGCCCACCGGCTGGCCCCCGAAGCGGCCGCAGAGCGTGGTCAGGATGGCCCGGTCGACCTTGTCCAGCCCCAGCTCGTCCACCCCGAAGAGCTCGAGCCCGTCGCTGGCGATGGCACCGTCGATGAAACCCTCGCCCCGCACCTCGGCGAAGTCGCGCACCCGGCGCAGGAGCCGGTTGGCCACCCGCGGCGTTCCCCGGGACCGCTCCGAGATCCGGATGGCGCCCTCGGCGTCGATCTGCACCTTCAGGATCCGGGCCGACCGTTCGACGATGGCGCGCAGATCGGCCGGCTCGTAGAGGTCCAGCCGGCCGACGAAGCCGAAACGGTCGCGCAGCGGCCCGGCGACGAGGCCGGTCCGGGTGGTGGCGCCGACCAGCGTGAAGCTCGGGAGCTCCAGGCGGATGGAACGGGCGGTGGGGCCCTTGCCGATCAGGATGTCGAGGCGACCGTCCTCCATGGCGGAGTAGAGCATCTCCTCCACGGAGCGGTGCAGGCGGTGGATCTCGTCGATGAAGAGCACGTCGCCGTCCTGCAGATCGGTCAGCAGCGCGGCCAGGTCGCCGGCTCGGGTCAGGACGGGGCCGGCGGTGATGCGGAACCCTGCGCCCATCTCGGTGGCGACGATCCCGGCCAACGACGTCTTGCCCAACCCGGGCGGGCCGGCGAAGAGGATGTGGTCGACGGGCTGCCGCCGCTGGCGGGCCGCCTGGAGCACGATGCCGAGGTGCTCGACCAGCTGCGGCTGGCCCAGGAACTCCGAAAGAGAACGGGGTCGGAGCCCGACCTCCTCGAGCTCCTCGGAACCACCGGATGCCGTGGGATCGACGACCCGTGGCCCTCCGAATCCGTCGCCGGGCGCGTTTGCACCCTCGTCGTCGTCGGCCTCCGGATCGACCGCCAGGACCTCCCGCCGGGCGCGCGGGCTCATGCGCCGACCCTCGCCGACACGGGCGACACCGTCGACTCGGGCGACACCATCGTCGCTTCAGGCACCGCACCCGGCGTCCGCATCACCTCGAGGCCAGCTCGCGCAGCGCCAGCCGGAGCATCTCTTCCACCCCGACATCGTCGCGTAGGCCGTCGAGCGCACCGCGGATCTCGTCGGGGGCGTAGCCGAGCTCGCTGAGGGCAGCCCGCGCCTCGGCCCGGGACGTCCGCGTGCCGCGCACCCCGTTGCCGCCAGCGTCGTCGGACCCCGCACCCACACCGACACCAGCACCCGCCGCGCCCAGGGAGAGATCTGGCAGATCGAGCCGGCTCTTCAACTCGATCAGCAGCCGGGCCGCCGTCTTGCGCCCGACACCCGGCACCGTGCACAAGGTGTCGAGATCCTCCTCCAGCACAGCCGTGGACAGCGCCGCCGGCGACAGCGCCGCCATGATGCCCAGCGCCAACGCCGGCCCGACCCCGTGCGAGCCCAGGAGCACCTCAAAGCAGCGGCGCTCGTCGTCGTGCACGAATCCGTACAGGACGATGGCGTCCTCGCGCACATGCGTGTGCACGTAGAGCGTCGACTCCGCCGCGCCCGCACCGGTCCCCGCCGTCACCAACGCCGCCGCCGTGGCGGGCGTGACGGCCACCCGGTAGCCCACGCCCCCGACATCGATGATCACCTCGCCCTCACCGGTCCGCACCACTACCGCTCCACGAAGCAGTCCGATCACGACGTTCCCTCCTTGACGAATCCCGGCACCCGCGCCCCCGACCCCGAACCCGCCTTTGCTCCCGCACCCGAACCCGTGCGCCCGTCGCTCCCCGCCAGTGCGGCATCCATGGCGCGCCGCAGCGGCACGGTGGTCAGGTGACAGATGGCCAGCGCCAGCGCGTCGGCCACGTCCGCGGGGCCGTCCACACCCGGCAGCCCGAGCACCTGGGCCACCATCCGGCCGACCTGGTCCTTGGTGGCGGCGCCGTACCCGACCAGGCTGAGCTTCACCTCGTTGGCGGTGTACTGGACGACCTCGCAGCCCGCTTCGGCGGCGACGAGCAGCGCCAGCCCGCTGGCCTGGCCGACCGACATGGCCGTCTTGGCGTTCACCTGGAAGAAGACCCGCTCGACGACGACCGCCTGCGGCCGCAACTCCTGCACCAGCGCCCGCAGCTCCGTGTGCAGGATCAACAGCCGCTCGGCCAGCGGTGCCTCGGGGTCCGTCTCGATGACCCCGGCCGCGTGCGCCCGCAGCGCCGAACTGCCCTCGGCCCGCGCCACCAGCCCGTAGCCACAACGTGAGAGCCCGGGGTCGACGCCCAATACGAACATGCGTTCGCAGGATAGTCGGGGGTGCTGCGCAGGGGGCGGACCTGGGTGAGGCCGCCGCGTCGATGCTGCGGGAACCGGGGCGGCGGCCTGCCCGGACCTGCTCAACCCTCGAAGGCGGCTAGGACCTCGTCGGGGATGTCGGCGTTGGAGTGGACGGCCTGCACGTCATCGTGGTCGTCGATGGCCTCGAGAAGGCGCAGGACCTTCTTGGCCTCAGCCTCGTCGGGCACCGGGACGAGTTGTGTGGGCTCCAGGCTGAGGTCGACCGACTCCGGGGTCATGCCGGCGTCGTCGAGGGCCAGGCGCACCGACTCGACGTCGGCCGGGGCGCTGGTCACGACCCAGGCGGCCCCGTTGCTCGTCATGTCCTCGGCCCCGCCCTCCATGGCGATCTCCATCACCTTGTCCTCGTCGTTGTCGAGGCCCACGGTCACGATGCCCTTGCGCTCGAACTGCCACCCGACGGCGCCCGGCTCGGCCATGTTGCCGCCGTTGCGGCTGAAGAGGTTGCGCATCTCGGCGCCGGTGCGGTTGCGGTTGTCGCTAAGCGTCTCGACCATGATCGCCACGCCGGCCGGGCCGTAGCCCTCGTAGTTGATGGACTCGTAGCGCACTCCTTCCAGGTCGCCCGTGCCGCGCTTGATGGCTTTCTCGATCGTGTCGAGCGGGACGCTGGCCGCCCTCGCCTTCTGGTACGCCGTGCGAAGGGTGGCGTTGGCCTCGAGGTCGCCTCCCCCGTCACGCGCCGCGACCTCGACGAGACGGATGCACTTGGCGAAGATCTTGGCGCGGGCCTTGTCCTGGGCGCCCTTGCGGTACTTGGTGGTCGCCCACTTCGAGTGACCCGACATGTTCCCCTCGTTCCTCTCTTCGCCCTCGTGCCCCACGCTGCCCGGGTTTGCTGGCTCGCAGGTGGGAAGAACGATTGTATCGAGGCTGGTCCGGGTTCAGCCTGGGGTGAGGGTGACCGGCACGGTGACGGCCCGGTCCACGGTGAGGCGGTAGGCGCCCGGAGGTGCGTGCTGGACCTTGGCGGGCTGGCCCGAGGACCCGAGGGCCTCGCTCTGGTTCCACGTCTCGGTGCTCGAGGCGCTGCTGTGGGGTCCGAGGCGGACTCCGGTCTCGTTCGGGCAGAAGTAGACGACGGGTCCCGGGTAGACGTCGACGCCGGTGGCGTTGCGAATCTCCATCGTGAGCGGTCCACAGGGCCCGACCATGAGTTGCCGGCGGGTGGGGGCCGACTGTTGCGGGAGCGAGCCACCCCCGCACGCCGTGCTCCCCGTGTTGCGGAGGCGCACCGTGTAAGGGACCGGCTGGGTGGGGGTGAAGGCGTGGCGCGGGACGGTGACGCTCAAGGTGATGTGCTGCGCGTTGCAGTTCTGGAAGCGGATGTGGGCTGACCGGGTGATGGTCGGGCCCGCCGGGGTCTGGCTGGTGTCGGGGGCGGAGGTCGGCGCGGTGGCGGTGGTGGGCGCGGCCAGGGTCGCGGCGCCGGCGGATGGCCCGGCGGCCCACGGGGTGCATATGCAGAGCATGAAGAGGGCCGATAGCGCGGCGATGCCTGTTGCTGCGGCTGCGGCTCTGGATGTGACCGTGACCTTGGCGGGGGCTGCGAACGCAGCGCTCTTGCGTCTCATGATCAAGAGACGCAAGAAAGGCCGGCGGGGTTCGGGTTCTGTCAGGTGGGTGGTCTCGTGGCCGCGTGCAGCACGGATTCCACGTCCGCCGCCACCAACTCGTAGGCCCCGGTGTTGTCGACGCCCGTCTGCATGGTGGCCATCAGGAGCGAGATCACGATGACAACCATGCCGTTGGCCGTCTGGTCCGGTTCGATGTCTCGACGGACATCGCCGGCCAGCTGCTGCGCCCGGATGAGTTCGGTCACCGTCTTGCGCAGTTCCTGCAGTGCGGGGATCTGCAGGAGCCGCATGGTGAAGTCTGGCTCGAGCCCGCGCAGAATGCGGCAGGCCAGCGGGTGCGCGTCGACGTGCGCCACGAGGGCGCGCATGATGACCCGCCCCCACTGATCGGGGTCCTCGTCGATCACCACGAGCGAGACGGCGTCGTCGATGAGCGCGGCAACGTCCTCGTCGACAGCGGCGATGAACAGCGCCTCCTTATTGGCGAAATACGGATACGACGCCGTCGTGGAGAGCCCGGCGTCGCGGCAGACGTCGGCGACCGACGTGCCTCGGTAACCCTCGCGGGCGAAGCGGACGATGGCCGTGTCGAGGAGGGCCTGGCGGGTGCGGTCGCCCTTTGATGCGGCTGGCGCCGTTGCCTCGGTGGGCGGCGTGGGCGGCGTGGGCGGCGTGGGCGGCACCGGGTTAGGCCGCCGTAGCCGGCTCGATGTTGCGCCCGGCGCGGTCGACGCCGCAGGCGATCCGCCAACCCTTGGGGAGACGGCCGCCACGGAAGACGCCCGCCTCGAGTAACGGGGTCAGCAGCGGGCGCAGCGCCCGGTGGCGCATGGCCGTGCGGCCGGCGGAGCGGTTGACGGCGCGCCACGTGGCCCAGGTCGGGAGGCCGACCGTGCCATACACACCGGGGTGCACGATCGTGTCGAACATGGCGATCGCGATGCGGGAGCCGAGGTAGCGCACCAGCGTGCGCTCGATCGGGCCGGCGGCGGCCCACTGTTCGGGGAAGAGTATGCGGCCGAACGCGAGGTGTCGGGCTTCCTCCTGGCGGTGGTACTTCGAGACCGCCTTGATCATCGGGTCGGTGTCGGGGTGTTCGCTGGCCAGCTTCTGAAGGAGGTCGGGGACCTCTTCGCCGCTGAGGACCAGCAGGCAGAACAGCGACGGCATGCCGGTGAGGAAGGGCATGAGCACGTGCTGCGCGATGCGGCCGATCGTGCTGTCGAGAGGGTTCTTGGCCTGTGGCTTCACCTGGGCGAGCAGACGGACGAAGAGTCGGGAGTGGCGGGTCTCCTCCCCCATCTCGTGCAGTAGGTACGTCACGCGGGGGTCGGTGAGGTCGGGGCGGGAGAGGATGTCCATGCTGAATCCAGCCATCAGGACCGACTCGAAGCGGACGCCGGTGTCCACGATGGAGGCGAACTCCTCCCGGGCCAGGGTGCGCTTCTGCTCGTCGGTGAGCGTGGCCCACATGTCGGGCACGTTGGCCAGGGTGACGAGCTCGTCGGGGAGGACCTGACCCTCGCCGATGGCGCCGGGGACGTCCCTGTCGGGTTCCAAGATGCGCTTCAGCGAGGCTGTCGAAAGCCTCTCGATGCGCTGCTCCACTGTCTTGGTCGCCGAAGGGGCCGAGTTCGAGGAATGCGGCGAGGTCGGTGTCGTTGCCGTGGCGGTTGTGGTGCCTGGCGTCGTGGTCGTCATGTCCATGGTGGAAGCAATGCCCACATTCTTCTGAATCTAAGCAATTCGTTCAAACCCTTATTTCCTGGGTTCGGGGGGTGGCTTGGGCGAGAGCATGGGATGTGGGTCCGGGAGGAGTCGGCAGGGGCCGGCGTTGGTCGGCGACGACTGAATGGGCGCCTGGACGGGCGACTGAACGGAGGTCGTTGACCTGCAAACCGCGGCCAATACGCTCGGAGGGCATGACGTCACCCCCCGGACCCCCCTCAGACGCTCCCTCCGGCGGCGGTGGCCGGCGTACCCGGTTCCGCCGACTCCTGGTCATCGGTGCGGCCGTGGCCGCGGCCGGTGTCGCCGGGGCGGCGTACAAGCGTCTCGCCGCTCAAGGGTCCGGTGACGTCGGGCTCGACGACGGGCTCGACGACGGGAGCCTCTCCCTAGGGTGGGGCGAGGGCGTGAGCCGACCGGAGCACAAGATCGTGCGCACCTCGGACGGCGCGGAGCTGGCCGTGTGGGACGTCCCGGGCGACGGCCACGATGCGCCGGTGGTCGTGCTGCCCCACTGCTGGGGCTGCAGTCACGAGATCTGGCTTCCCGTGGCGCGCCGTCTTCGTGAGCAAGGACTCCGCGTCGTGCTCTACGACCAGCGGGGGCACGGGGCGAGTTCGAGGGGCACGGCACCACTGGAGATCGAGACGCTGGCGCACGACCTGGCCGACGTACTCACGGCCACCGACGTGTACGACGTCGTGTTGGCCGGGCACTCCATGGGCGGCATGACGATCATGTCGCTAGCCACGCACCGGCCCGACGTGCTCAAGGAGCGCTCCAAGGCCACGGTGCTCGTCGCGACGGCGGCAACGAGCATGGGAGACCGCTCAGCCCAGGGCGCGCGGATGGCGAGCGCCATGGTGGCCTCGCCGGTGGTCTCTCGGGCGATGCAAGCCAAGGGCGGGCACGTCTTCGTGCGCTTTGCGTTCGGCGACAAGCCGGTGCGGGCTCACATGGATCTGACCCGGGACCTTTTCGGCGGTTGCCACGGCAGCGTGCGGGGCGACTTCCTGCGATCGATAGGGACAATGGACCTGTTGGAGGGCGTGGCCACGATCGAAGTGCCGACGACGGTCATGGTGGGGACCCGGGACGCGCTGACGTTGCCCGCGAAAGCGGATCAGATCGTGGCGACCGTCCCTGGGGCGCGACTGGTCACCCTGCAGAACAGGGGGCACATGCTTCCGCTCGAGGTGCCTGACGCGGTGGCCGACGAGATCATGCGGGCCGTCACGGGGTAGGGCAAACCCGGCGGCAGCTCATTTCCGCGGCGGTCGCCAGGTCGCAGCGGGGGCCGACACGAACACCCTCCCCTGTGGGCTGGTGAAGCGAACCTCGGCCTGCGCGTCACCGTCCATCCTCCAGCCCAGCTCGTGCACCCGGCTGTGGTGAGCCACGCACAGCGTGAGGAGGTTCGACATGACGGTCGGCCCCTGGTTGGAAGCCCACACGATGTGATGGACGTCGGTCACGTTCCGGCAGCCGCAGCCGGGGAACCGGCATCCGTTGTCGCGGCGTCGGATCGCGATCCGCTGCGCATCGCTCGGGTCACGCCGCAGCTTCTTCTGGTCGAGGCTCGTGCCGTCGGCCGCGTCGAATGACAGCGTGATGTCTGCGTTGCACGCCAGCCGCCGCGCCACCTCGGCAGAGATGGGCCCCACACCCTGAATGGATGCGTGGCCGTAGCCGTCGCCGTAGAGGAGTCGGTCGAGGTCGGTGTGCACGATCATCGTCGTCTGGCCGGCGCCATGGACCCGACCAGGCACCGGCTCACTTTCGGCACGGGAGGGCTGCCTGCGGCGTCCCTGTTCGACGCAGACATCGAGGAGGGCGTCGGCGCAGCGGCTCTCGAAGCGGACGTAGTCGGGGTCGTTCGCGCTCGGGTGGTCGTGCCGGCGGGCCCGGCCGACGATGGCCGACTTGACCAGGGCATACGAGTCCCCGGTCAGCTGGGCCCAGACGAAGCAGCGCTCGTCGTCGAAACGGACGAAGCGACGCCTGAAGTGTGCGGCCGCCTCGGCATCGGTCGACCCTTTGACCTCCGCCACCAGCTGTCGGGCCTGTGTGGGCGTCCAGTGTTCCGAGACCTGTGCCAGGTCGGCCTCCGAGGCGGTGGTGGCCACAGAGGCGAGCGGCGCGAAGACGTCGAGGGTCAGGCGTCCGTCGGAGAGGGCCTCCGAGAGCGCCGGGAGATCCTTCACCTTGGCGGCGGCTTCGACGAGGGTGCGTGCCCGTCCGCGGCTGACGCGGCAGCGCGCGACGAGCCAGTCCCGCATGGACAGCGAGCCATCGCCGCGCCAGGCCTCCTTCACATCGAACTCGGCGATGTCGCGCAGCATCGCGCCTTCGTGCTCGGAGATAGCCCGTTGATGCTGCCCGATGCTCTCGGCCAGCTCGCCCGAGCGGGCATCGTTGCCGTAGTCGCGGCTGAGTGGTCGCGCCTTTCGGGTCGGGCGGGCGGACGTGGGGCCGCCGGATCGAGTCGGCTGCGAACCTCGGGCGGCGGTTGCCATACGGACGAACGGTCCGCGGCCAACGCCGAAGTGCCGCGACTAGGGCCCTGCGACCGCCGGCTCGGTGGCGCGTGCCGCCGGCGTGGAGGCGGGCGTGGCGGCCGTTGCGGTGG
Source organism: uncultured Acidimicrobiaceae bacterium (assembly GCA_963762175.1). Classification (GTDB taxonomy): domain Bacteria; phylum Actinomycetota; class Acidimicrobiia; order Acidimicrobiales; family RAAP-2; genus Bog-473. Next base: position 428,009 of record CAVXJW010000005.1, on the reverse strand, counting down.
CGGGCGAGGTCGTGGCGGCACGGGGTTGGCGCAGCATGGCCACGCTCAGGATCAGCATCACGACGAGGAAGCCCACGTAGGCGCCCCAGCCGATGATCAGCCACGCATGGCCGTGGTAGCTGCTGAACGTGACGCCGATCCAGACGGCGATGGCGTTGAAGGCGGCGACGACGAGCATGACCCAGCCGAGCCACCGCATGCCGAGTTGGCTGCGCAGCATCGCCCAGCCGAGGGCGGCGAGGAACAGGCCCGTCATGACGGAGGTGGCGGAGAAGAAGATCGTGTTGAGATCCCCCAGCGCGCGCACGAGGGACGGGTCGCCGACGCCGCCCGGTTGCTCGTCCATGAACGCCAGGAGGACCGTGGGGAGCGCTGCCATCGCGGTGGTGATGGCCACGCCGATGCCGGCGGCGAGCACGATCGGTGACAGCGACTCGACGTCGCCTTCGGCGCGACGGATGACGCGGTGCAGATAACCGGCGAACCACAGTAGGGCGGCCGCGGCGAAGAAGTCGAAGATCATCCCCGCCTGGAGTGCGGCGTGGTGGTCGTGGACCCAAGCGAGCGTCTTGGCGGGACCCGAATCGACGCGGGGCTGCTGGGGGTAGATGAAGCCGGACAGTGCGGCCAGCACCACGAACGCCAGGCCGCTCAGCGCACCGATGCGCTCGAACGTACGGTCTCGGTCACGCATTCGTTCCCCTTTCGTCACGAAGGACGTGGGTCAATATACGACCGGGGGCGGCTCGGGGCTCGGGCGCGGCTCGGTGACTGGCTGGCGGGTCGGGGTCCGGCGGCGGGCGGTCAGCCCTGCGGGGCGATCACCGTCTTGCCGAAGCGCTCCAGGGTCTCGAGGGCGTGGGGCAGGGAATCGCCGGGAACGCCGACACCCGACCAGGTAATGCCCATCGCCGCCAGCTCCTCGACCGCCGCCAGCTGGGCCTCAGGGTTGAAGCTGTCTCCACCCGGGTCGCCGCCGGCGCTGGTGCCGAACGAGACGTCGATACTGGCCGGGTCGCGGCCCGCTTCCTCCATGAACTGCCAGAGCTCGTCGAGCATGGGGCGGAGATCGTCCAACGTCTCGAGGGGGCGCGTCTTGGCGGTGGTCGCCAGCACCCTCGGCGCCGGGAAGGGGCTCCAGCCGTCGGCGTAACGAGCTACCCGGCGACGCGAGAGGCGGCTGTTTCCACCGATCCAGATGGGTGGGTGGGGCGAGGGCTTCGGGTTCGCCGACTGGCCCTTGGCGGTGAAGGTCGTTCCCTGGAACGCAAACGCGTCCTCGCTCCAGACGCCGCGCAGAACCTCGATGGCCTCGTCGAACAACGCATTGCGCTCGTCGAAATCGACACCGAGCGCCGCGTATTCGCCGCGCATGTAACCGGTGGCGACGGCGAGCGTAAAACGCCCACCCGAGAGCACGTCCAGAGTCGCCGCCGCCTTGGCCACGACGAACGGGTTGCGATAGGGCAACACGAGGATGTTGGGGATCAAACGCATCCGGTCAGTGACGGCGGCGCAGAAGGCAAGCGCAGTGAAGGGGTCGAGCGCGTCGTGGCCGCCCGCCTTCAACCACTTCTCGCTGGGGGCGGGGTGGTCGGTGAAGCCGACGCCGGAGAATCCAGCCGCCTCCGCCACCTGGCAGAACTCGGTGAGCGCGGCCTTCGTCGTCAACTCGGGATTGTACGGATGCGTCGTGAGCGGATACGTCACCCAGTAGTTCATGGCGGTGACCCTAGTGTTTGGCCGCCCTCCATCTGGAGCCCGATTTCGGGCCCGCTCTAGGCTGCGTCGCATCCCGGCCCCTGCTCGATCTCGAAGGAGTGCCCATGCAGCTCGAACTCGAAGGCAAGGTGGCCGTGGTCACCGGCGCCAGCCGCGGCATCGGCCTGGCCGTGGTGCAGGCGTTGACTGCCGAGGGCGTCCACGTCGTCGCGGGGCGCGCACGACATCGGCCGAGCTCGACGCGCTCGTCACGGCCGGGTCGGTCGAGTTCGTCTCGGCGGACCTCGGCTCACCTTCCGCTCCGGGTGACCTCGCCGCCACGGCGCTCGCGTACGGCCGAGGACGGAGCGGCGCGGGCGAGGGCCGGATCGACATCCTCGTCAACAACGTCGGCGCGGCGCACCCGCGCCTCGACGGCTTCCTCAGCATCACCGACGAGGACTGGGCCGCATCCGTGAACCTCAACCTGATGGCGGCGGTCCGAACGACCCGCGCCGTCCTGCCCTCCATGCTGGACGCCGGCGCTGGATCCATCGTCACCACCAGCTCGGTCAATGCCTTCCTGCCCGACCCTGCGGTCCTGGACTACAGCGCGGCCAAGGCGGCCGTGGCCAACTTCTCGAAGTCACTGTCGAAGGAAGTCGCCGCGCACGGGATCCGGGTCAACACGGTGAGCCCGGGACCGGTGGCCACGGCGCTGTGGCTCGGCAAGGACGGCGTGGCCCAGACGGTCGCGCGCGCGCCACCGGAGGGGATCCCGATGCCGTGGCACAGAGCGCCGCCTCCGATTCAGCCACCGGCCGGTTCACGACTCCCGAAGAGGTGGCGGACCTCATCGTGTTCCTCGCCAGTGCCCGTGCCGCCAACATCACCGGCGCTGACTTCACCATCGACGGAGGCCTCATCAAGACGCTCTGACCTCCGACCTCTGAAGGGAGACCAGGACATGTACACGTTCCTCACCGAGGTCCGCCAGACGCTGGCCCCCGCCCGGACGGATCGGTTCGGCCCACTGCCACCACTCTTGATCGCCATGACCGTGGTGACCGGACTCGTCGACTCGTTCAGCTACCTGCTGCTGGGCCACGTCTTCGTCGCCAACATGACCGGCAACGTGGTCTTCCTCGGGTTCGCCGTGGCAGGAGCGCAGGGATTCTCCGTCATGGCGTCCCTCGTGGCTCTCGCGGCCTTCGGCATCGGATCCGTGTTCGGAGGACGGATCGTGGCGCGGTTCGGGCACCACCGGGGCCGGCATCTTGCCGTGGCGGCCACTGCGCAGGCGCTGGTCCTGGCCGTCTCAGTCATCCTCGCCTTCGTAGGATCGCATCCGTTCGGCTCCGGCGTCCGCTACGCCCTGATCATCTTTCTAAGCGTGGCCATGGGTGTGCAGAACTCGAGCGTGCGCCGACTGGCCGTCCCTGACCTGACGACGACTGTGCTCACGCTCACCGTCACGGGGATCGGCGCCGACAGCGTGCTCGGCGGCGGGACGGGATCGAAATCCGGGCGGCGGTTGCTCTCCGTCGCCGCCATGTTCGTCGGCGCGCTGGTCGGCGCGGTACTCGTCCTCCATGTGCATGTCGCGCTGCCACTGACCATCGCCTTGACGATCGTCGTCGTCGTGGCCGCCGTCGCGCTCTGGAGCGGTCGGACGAACCCACCCTGGACCCAGGTCGAGAGCTGAGGCGCGGCTGGGAACGGCGCTCGCTCTGGGATTGTCCTGAGAGCTGGTCGATACTGTCGCGTGACAGACGCGTGATCGGCGCGTCGGCGTGCGCGTTTCCTCTCGACACGCGACCGGCGGTCTGCTGTGCTGTGCGGGGGGCGTATCCCGACACCGCAACCGAGACGATCACGACCGACAAACAAGATGATCACGACCGAAAAGGGGAACACCATGACGACCATCGCCGCAGAGGAACAGACGGAGATCGAAGAGGCAAACGCTTCAGGCAAGACACCCGTTGTGTTCATCCACGGCCTCTGGCTGCTGCCGAGCAGCTGGGACCGCTGGGCGACCGTCTTCGCCGACGCGGGCTACGCCCCGCTCTCCCCCGGGTGGCCTGACGATCCGCAGACCGTCGAGGAGGCCAAGGCACATCCCGAGGTCTTCGCCAACAAGTCCATCGGTGACGTGGCCGATCACTATGCGGAAGTGATCGGGGCGCTTGATAAGAAGCCGGCCGTCATCGGGCACTCCTTCGGCGGCCTGCTGGCCCAGATGGTGGCCGGTCGAGGGCTGTCCGCCGCCACCGTCGCCGTCGACGCCGCACCGTTCCGAGGCGTCCTTCCGCTGCCGATCTCCGCGCTGCGGTCGTCGAAGGCGGTCTTGGAGAATCCTCGCAACAAGCATCGAGCCATCCCGCTCACCTACGACCAGTTCCGCTACGCCTTCGCCAACGCCGTCAGTGAGGAGGAGGCCCAGGAGCTCTTCGACACCTACGCGGTGCCCGCACCGGGTGAACCGCTGTTCCAGGCCGCCTTCGCCAACCTGAACCCGTGGACCGAGGCCAAGGTCGACCACGAGAATCCCGACCGCGGCCCCATGCTCGTCATGTCGGGCGAGAAAGACCACACGGTCCCGCACGCGATCTCGAAAGCCGAGTTCAAGCTGCAGAAGAAGAACAAGGGCGTCACCGAGTTCGTCGAGATCCCGGGCCGGGGGCACGCGCTGACGATCGACAGCGGCTGGCGCGAGGTCGCCGACACCGCGCTCACGTTCGTCAAACGCTTCGTCTCCTGAAAGCAGAGATACTCGGCAGGAAGCGTCAGTCGGACGTTCGCGGCTCAGCCGCGGCAGGACGAGCCCGAAGAAATAGGCCAGTCCTACGCCGAGCGCTGTCTCGCCCACCCGCTCTGCGAACCGCCACTGCTCGTTCGCCACCGTCGGGTTGTCGTAGAGGAGCATCACCAACACGAGCGTGGTCGTGAAAAACGGCGTCACATACCAACGACTGGTGCGCATACCGGCCGCGCCGGCGATGGCCAGCACCGCCAACACGGCGACGAGCTCGGTCGCCGGTGAAAAGCGCAGGAAGGCGATCGCGGCCAGAGCGCCGAGCACGACGGAGATCACCCGGCCGACGCTGCGGAGCTCCTGCATGTCCTTGGCCGGGCGCATGACGAAGAGGGCGGCCGCCGGCGCCCAGCCCACATGATCGGTGTGGATGGCGATCCCGACGGCGGTGGCGACGGATGCCGCCAATCCGAGCCGGATCCCGTAGCGGGCGGCGACTGCCGAAGGCAGCAGCTGCGGCCCCATGGCCCCTTCCTCGACGGTCCACTCGGGATAGAGCAGCGAGACCGCATAAGCGAACACGGACCCGCCGAGCACGATCGCGCCGAGGCCGAGCGCCTTCGTGGTGTCGGGGTAACTCAGTCCGATGGCGGCGACCGGCGCGCAGAGCGACATGGCGACGAGGCCGAAGGCGCGGCGGCTGGCCAGTATCGCTGCGCCGACGGCCACCGCGAAGATGCCGATGACCGCGGTGACGTTCGTTTGGATCAGCAGGGAGCCGAGGAGGATGGAGAGGGCGAACAGCACACCGACGGAGACGAGGCGGCGTCGTGCTTTGCGTTGCGGGGCGAGGCCGATGATGGCGGCCGGCAGGATGCCCACGGCCCAGGCCAGCCCGCGGCTGGGGTCGCCGGTGAGGACGATCAGCGCGGCGGGGAGGGTGCAGAGACCGCAGCGCAGCGCATCCGACCACGTCCAGGTCAGGGCGGCCGGCGGTGCTGGGTCGGCGGCTGGCACTCCTCGTGGGTGGGTGGTGGGTGGCCGAGTCGGCGAGCTGCTCGGTCGGGGTGAGGTGTCGGCCTATTCCTCGCGGCGGCGGTGCGCCCGCGGGGTGGCCGCCTTGACCCGGATCCGGGCTCGGTTGGCCTGCGCGGCAATCCGCTTGGCCTGCACCGCGACCACTGCGCCCAAGGCAAGAGCTGCTCCCCCGGCGGCGGCCCACACAGTGGCGTCGTCCGTCGTGAGTTGCTCGATCATGTCGCTCCCCCCAATCCGTTGCCGGTCATCCTAGAAGGCGCTGAGTGGTTGGGCTTCGCGCCGGGGGAAGATCCCCTTGACGGCGGCGCCAGTTGGCCATGATGGACCCATGGCGAGCCCGTCGATGCCCACGTCCCCGGACACCATTTCTCCGGGTGAGCAGGGGCGGCGCAGCCGGCTGCGAGCGCTGTGGGACATCGCGCTCGGGCCGGACTCCTACGGGATCGTGTTCATCTTCCTCATCGTGGACTATGTCTTCCTCACGGTGGGTTGGCACGGGAGCGTTGCCCTGGTCGTCAGCTCGATCTGGCTCGGGCTCACGGTGCTGCTCGCCTTCCGCACCTCCCAGGTCCCGCATCGCTTGATGCTGGTGGTGCGGGTGGCCGTGGTCGTGCTGGTAGCAGCAGCGATCGGGGTCGCCATCGGCGGCGGTGACGGTGGCCGCGAATTCGGCGTCATCGTGCTCCTGGGCTCGGCGCTCGTGCTGGCCAGCCCGATCGCCATCGGCTGGCGCATCCTGCACCACACCCGGGTCACGACACAGACCGTTCTTGGTGCACTGTGCATCTACGTGCTCATCGGGTTGATCTTCGCCAACGCCGACTATGGAGTCCAACTCGCCTCGGGGAACTCGTTCTTCGCGCAGCCCGGCGAACACGGACCAGGTGACTTCGCGTACTTCAGCTACATCACCATGGCCACCGTCGGCTACGGCGACCTCACGCCGGCGACCGGCCTGCCGCGCACCTTCGCGGTGCTCGAGGCGTTGCTCGGGCAGATCTTCCTGGTCGTCCTCGTCGCCCGTCTGGTCGGGATGTACACGCCGACCTTCCGGTGGGCCCATGAACTGCGAAGCGGAGCGGGCGAGGGTGCGCCGGGGGCTGGGCGTGCGGACGCGCCGGCGCCGAGCGAATCGCGGTCGGGCCGAGCGGAGCGGGAGGGTCGGGTGGCGCCACCGGAAGCTGACGAGCCCCGCCCCGGGCCCCGGGCTCAGACCATCAGGACGACAGGCACGATCATCGGGCGCCGCTTGGTGCGGTCACCGACGAACTTGCCCAGGGCCTTGCGCGTGTGGCGGCTGAGCACCTCGATGTCATGGGCACCATCGCGCAGCGCCTGCGTCACCGCGGCCCCGACCACGTCGCTGGCCTCTTCCAACAGCTCCTCGGCCTCGGGTGCGTAGACCCAGCCCCGGGTCTCGATCACCGGCGGGCAGCTGAGCTTGCTCTGCTGGCGGTCGACCGTGACCACGGCCATGACCACGCCCTCCTCGGACAGCTTCTTGCGATCCCGCAGCACGCCGTGCTCGATATCGCCCACCGTCCCGTCGACGTAGACGTACCCGCCCGGCACGTGGCCGTCCCGTGAGATGCCCTTGGCGTCGAGCTGGATCACGTCGCCGTCCTCGCACAGGAGGACCTTGGCCGGATCGAGGCCCATGGAGAGCGCCAGGCGGGCGTGGTGCACCATGTGCCGGAATTCGCCGTGCACCGGCACGAAGCATTCCGGTTCGGTCACCGAGATCAGCGTGCGCAGCTCCCCCTGGCGGGCGTGACCGCTGACATGGACCTTCTCAGAACCCGAATGCACGACTTCGGCGCCGCGACGGTGCAGGTCGTCGATCACGCGGTCCACCGACCACTCGTTGCCGGGGATCGGGTGGGCGCTGATCACGACCACGTCGTCCTCGCCGATACGGAGCCACTTGTTCTCGCCCGTCGCCATGAGCGAGAGCGCCGACATGGGCTCGCCTTGGGATCCGGTGGAGATCACGCACATCTCGCCCGCCGGAACGCTGTCGACCTGCTCGATGTCGATCTGCACGCCGTCGGGGATGCTGATGATGCCGAGGCGCGATCCGAGCTCGACGTTCTTGCCCATGGAGCGGCCGAGCGTGGCGACCTTGCGACCATTGGCCACGGCCGCGTCGATGATCTGCTGCACGCGGTGCATGTGGCTGGCGAAGCACGCAACGACGATGCGCTTGCCCGCGTGGGCGGCGAACACCCGGCGCAGCGTCACGCCGACCGATGATTCGGAGTCGGTGAAGCCCGGTTCCTCCGCGTTGGTGGAATCCGACAAGAGGAGGCGGATGCCCTCGGTGCGGGCCAGCTCTCCCATACGTGCCATGTCCGTGCGCCGGCCGTCCACCGGTTGGAGATCGAGCTTGAAGTCGCCCGAGTGGAGGATCACGCCCTGCGGCGTATGGAAGGCGATGGCCATCGCCTCGGGGACCGAGTGCGTCACCGGGATGAACTCGACGTCGCAGCCACCGATCGTCACGCGTTCGCCGTCGGCCACCGGGATGAACTTCGTATTGCCCGCCAGGCCGGCCTCCTCGACGCGGTGGCGGGCGAGGCCGACGGTCAACTCGGAGCCGTAGATCGGCGCATGGACCTCGCGGAGCAGGAAGGCCAGGCCGCCCGTGTGGTCCTCGTGGCCGTGCGTGAGCACGATGCCGTCGACCCGGTCCTTGCGGTCGTGCAGGTAGGTGAACTCGGGCAGGACGAGGTCGATGCCGGGCATGTCCGGGTCGGGGAACATGATCCCGCAGTCGAGGATGATGATGCGGCCGTCGACCTCGATGCAGGCGCAGTTCCGACCGATCTCGCCCAGGCCGCCGAGGAAGACGACCCGGACCGGTTTCGCCTTCGGCTTGTTACCGCGGTTCCGGTCAGGCAAGCGGGGCGACCGTGACCACGGGTGTCCCGACGGCAGCCAGGATCTTCTGCGCCTGGGCGTCGAGCTCGGGGGTGGAGGCGCCCATCGGCAAGCGGCACTGCCCGACGCGCAGGCCCAGCGCCCGCAGCATCGCCTTGGCCGGCAACGGGTTCGGGGAATTCGTCGGATGACTCGAAGTCGAACGAATCGAGCAGCTCGGCGTTGCCGGCGATCGCCGTGGCCAGATCGCCTGCCGCGAAGGCGTCGACGACCTGGCGGAACTGGGGCCCGATCCAGTGGGAGGCCACGCTCACGACGCCGACCGCACCGACAGACATCAGCGGCAGAGTCATGGCGTCGTCACCGCTGTAGATCTCGAACCCGGCCGGGACCTGTGCGGCGAGGTGGGCCGTGGTGGGCGCGTCGCCGGCCGCGTCCTTCAGCGCCACGATGGCCGGCACCTCTCGGGCCAGGCGGAGCATGGTCGACGTCGCGATGCGTCGCCCGGAGCGCCCCGGAATGTCGTAGAGCATGACGGGGAGGTTTCCCGCCGCCTCGGCCGTCGCCCGGAAGTGCTCGAAGATGCCGGCCTGGGAGGGCCGGTTGTAATAGGGCGTCACCAACAGGACGCCGTCGATCCCGCACTCGGTGGCGCGACGCGTCATGTCGATGGAGTGGGCCGTGTCGTTGGAGCCGGTGCCCGCGACGACGGGGATGGTGACGGCCTCGGCCACGGTCCGCCAGAGGTCCACCTTCTCCTCGTCGGTCAGGACCGAGCTCTCGCCGGTGGACCCGCTGAGCACAAGGCCGTCACTGCCGTGTGACGCCAGCCAGCGCGCCAATTCGGCCGCGGCGGTCAGGTCCAGCGAGCCCTCGTCGTCGAACGGCGTCACCATCGCGGTGACCACCCGCCCGAAGCGGGGCGAGTCCTGGGGACCGGGGCTCATCGCCCTCTCACGCTACCAGCCGGCGGTCGGCGCGCCGGGTCTGCGGCCGGCGCCGCTGCTGACGCTCAGGCGACGTTTCGTTCGGCCGGCGATCCGTCGGCGAAGGCGTCTTCGTCCTGCGTGGTGTCAGTCAGGTTCTCGAACGCGATTGCACCCATTTCGGTGAACTTGGTGCGGAGCCAGCCGTCGGCCGCATCGAGCAGGCCCAGCTTCTTGAGGTTCGGCACGATCTTCGAGAAGAGCAAGATCTGGAAGTCGTCACGCTCGGGCGCGGCCTGCATGACCTTGATCACGTCCTTGGTGGGAACCTCCATGCGCTCCCACACCTCCTGCATGACCAGGCGGTCCTTCATCCGGATGGCCGCCTCGAAGGCGAACTCCTGGCGCTCCCGGAGCTCTGCCGCGTTCAGCTCCTGGTAGTACTCCTGCAGGCTGAGCACGCCGAAGGCCACGTGGCGAGCCTCGTCGGCCATGACGTAGCGCAGCAGCTTCTTGAGCAGCGGCTCGGTCGTCATCATGTGGATGAAGCCGAAGGCGGCGAGGGCCAGGCCCTCCACCATGATCTGCATGCCGAGGTAGGTCATGTCCCACCGTGAGTCCGAGACGATGTCGTCGAGCAGCAGGCCGAGGTGGGCGTTCATCGGGTAGTGGCCCGAGAGCTTCTCGTCGAGGTACTTGGAGAAGACCTCGACGTGGCGGGCCTCGTCCATGACCTGCGTGGCGGCGTAGTACTTGGCGTCGATCCACGGGACGGTCTCGACGATCTTGGCCGTGCAGAGCAGCGCACCCTGCTCGCCGTGCATGAACTGCGACAGGAGCCAGTTCTGGTTCTCGACGCCGAACTGCAGGAACTTCTTCTCGTCCCACTTCTCGAGCACCGTGCCGGCGATGGCGGCCTCGTCGAAGTTCATCTGGCTGGGGTTGGCCTCTGCGTTGGCGATGACCACGCGCTCCTGGTCGACCTCGATCGACCAGTCCAGGTCGGTCTGGCCGTTCCACTGCGCCTTCTTGGCCTTCTCGTAGAGCCTGTCGAGTTGGGGCTTGGCGCCCTTCTGATAGTCCCAGGTGAACTCGGCGGGACAGTTGTCGGGGACACGGTGGTACCCCTCGACGTCGTATTCACCGACGAAGGTCAGGACGGCTTCCAGGTCGTTGATGTCCTCTCGGCCGATGAGGTCCAAGTTGGACCGAAGCTGCTCGGTGTTCTCGTCGAGTGTGGTCATTGTGCCGCCCCCTTGATGGATGGTCTTGGTGATCTCGGTGCTTGGTTGGATGTGGGTGCTCGGTTGGGACTGGGTGCTTCGTGTGAACTGGAACTGGAACTGGGCATCGATGGGGTACCGGCCGCGTCGACCCGCAGGGCGAGGATGCCGGGCAGAACGAATGTGCGTACCAGCGCCCGGGTGTCGGCCGGGTCGGTCAGGTCGGCGTAGGGCGACGGGTCCGAGCAGTAGGCCATCACGATGCGCACGGCCCACTCGGCGGCACGGGAGGCCTGCTCCGGCTCGAGCCAGCGGGCAAAGAACGGGGCGGAGAGGTCGCTGGCCACCCGCATCACCTGGTCGAAGCCGCCGAAGGTGACGTAGGGCAGGACAGCCTCGGGCTCGTGTTCGAGGAGATAGCCCAGCGGCTCGTGCCAGCGCAGCCAGCGGGCCGACTCGACCATGCCGGCGACAAGGACGTCTTCGAGGTCGCCCGCCTCGCCCATCGCGACGGCCAGGGAGGAGAAGAGCCGGGCCACCTCGGTCTCGACGACGGCGGCGAGGATGCCTTCCTTGCCGCGCGGGAAGGTCCGGTAGGCGGTGGCGCGAGACAGTCCGGCGGCGCGGGCGATGTCGTCCACGGTGGTCTTGGCGATCCCCTGGCGAGCCAGGCAGCGCAGCGCGCCGTCGACCAGCCGGACCCGAGTGGACGTCCGGTCGTCGGCGCCCAGGTGGCGGACGACGTTGTCCCGCCCCCCGGTCGCTGCGCCGGTGGTCTCTACGGCTTCAGGTCGTGCCGCGGTTGCGCCCACTGATGAAACAGTATGGCGATTTTTGTCTCACTGTCAACCAATTGGAGAACTGGGACGAGCCTGGCCGGGCGAACCGGAGGGTGAGCAGCGAGCGAACCGGACCTCAGCTGAAGTTGAAGTGCCCCGGGGCGACGGACGTGATGAGGAGCGCCAGCACGGCCAGGACGGCCACGCTCCCCCCGACCGTGAGGACCAGGCCCATGTTCCGGTCCCGCAGGTCACCGGCGTAGTCGTACAGGAGGCCCAGCACGCCGCCCGTCACCAGACCGCCCAGATGGGCGCGCCAGTCCGTGTTGCCCGTGAACCCGAGCGCCAGGTTCAAGACGAGCAACCCGACGACGGGCGCCACCGGGAGCCGGCGGCGCAAACCCACGACGACGTAGGCCCCGAGGACGCCCATGATGGCCCCGGAGGCACCGATGCCGAGCTCGGTGTGGGGTCCGAGGAGGTACGTGCCGACGCTGCCGCCGAGGCCCGCCAGCAGATAGAGGACGACGAAACGGGCCTTGCCCAGGAGCACCTCGAGCGCCGGGCCGACGATCAGCAGCGTGATCATGTTGAAGAAGATGTGCGGGAGATTGGCGTGCAGCCACATCGCCGTGAAGGCCCGGTAGTACTGGTGCAGCGAATGCACGCCGTCCGGCCACATGGCGTAGCGGGAGACCACACGGTTGTTGGTACCGAATCCCTCGAGGAAGAACACCACCACGTTGATGGCGATGATCGTCAGGACGATCGGCGTCGGGTTGGTGGCGCCGACGACGCCGGTGCGGTTCCGGCTGGTGTGGGTGAACGCCGGGACGTGGCGGGAGCGCTTGGCCCCTTCGGAGGTGCACTCCGGGCACTGCCAGCCGACCGGCGCCTGGATCATGCAGTCCGTGCAGATCGGTCGGTCGCAGTGCGCGCAGAGCACCGACGCCGCCTTCCCGGGATGGCGGTAGCAGGGCGGCGGCGGCGCGGGCTGCGGTTGCAGCTGCGGATCGCTCACCGGATGCCGGCGAGCAGCTCGGACCGGACGAGGAGGGCCACCTGCTCGGGGTCGTTCAGGTCCCATCGGCCGGGCGAGCTGATGTACGAGAGCACCATGCGGGCCAGGAAGTCGGCCGCCGCGTCGAGATCGGTACCCTCCGCCATGCCGTGACGCACGAGGTACGGCGCCAGGAAAGCTGCCACGAGGGTGTGGGTCTGATCGGCCTCGGTCGAGAGCCGGGGCAGCAGGATGTCGGGCTCGGTGACGAGGACGCGCTGGAGCACCTCGTGCTCGAGAAGGGCGGTGTGGGCGAACATCAACCCGCGCTCCATGACCTCTTCGAGGGTGTCGGCGTCGGACACCTCCTCGTAGAGCCGCAGGAAGAAGCGGGAGAACTCCCACCCCACCACCGCGGAGAGCAGCTCGTCGCGGCCACCCGGGAAGTAGCGGTAGACGGTGGCGCGGGAGACACCCGCCTCGCGAGCCGCGTCCTCGACCGTCGTCTTGGCCAGACCCCAGCGGGCGACACAGACATAGGTCGCCTGGAGGAGGCGCTCCCGGACGTCGGGGTTCACAGCCCCAGCAACGCCTCGAGGCCCACCGTCAATCCGGGCCGGTCGGGCACCGCACGCACCGCCAGGAGAACGCCGGGCATGAAGGAGCGGCGGTCGTAGGAGTCGTGGCGGATGCTCAGGCTCTGGCCCGCGGCGCCAAAGATGACCTCCTCGTGGGCCACCAGCCCGGGCAGGCGCACGGAGTGCACGTGCACGCCGTCGGCGGACTCCCCGCCGCGCGCCCCGGCCAGCACGACATCGGTCGTCGGGTCCGCCGGCAACGGGCCGCTGCCCGCAGCGCGGCGGGCCTCGGCGATCACGGCGGCCGTGTGCATGGCCGTACCCGACGGCGCGTCACGCTTGGCGTCGTGGTGCAGCTCAATGATCTCGACGCCGTCCATGTGCGGGGCGGCGATCCGGGAGAGATGGAGCAGCAGCACCGCCCCGATGGCGAAGTTCGGCACCAGGACGACGTTGGCGGACGCCCCGGAGAAGCGCGCCTCCACGTTGGCGACGTCGGCGTCGGACAGGCCGCTCGTCCCGATGACGGCATGGACACCCTCCGCCGCGTAGTGGGTCACGTTGTGCCGCACCGCCTCGGCGATGGTGAAGTCGACCACGACCTCTGCACCGAGGTCGCTGAGGGCGTTGACCTCACCGATGATCGAGCGGCCGCAGGCGTCGCCGCCCACGTGCGCCGGATCGATGGCGGCCACCAGCTCCATATCGGCTGCCTCGGTGACGGCCCGGCACACCTCTTGGCCCATGCGGCCGCCGGCGCCGACCACACCGACCTTCTGCATGTGCAGCAGGCTACCGGGCGGCCAGAGCCGGAAGGTGGGACTCGAAGTCGCTCCGGTCGAACGGGCCGACGGCACTCATGGTCCGTGGGGCCCGCACGAGGTCGCCCGCCACCTCCAGGACGTCCGCTCGCTCGATCCGCTCAATGTGGTCCAGCACCTCGTCCACCGAGAGCACCTCGCCGTGCAGCAGGAGCGAGGCACCGATGCGACTCATGCGGGCGCCGGAGTCCTCTCCCGAGAGCAGCATCTCGGCGCGCAGGTTGCCCTTGGCCACCGCTAGTTCGCGGTCGGTGATCCCGTCGTCGGCCAACAGGTCGAGTTCCGCGTTGACGATCTGGAGGACCTCGTCGAGATGCTCGGGTGCCGTGCCCACCACGACGGCCAGGGAGCCGCTGTCCTCGTACGCCGCCCGCTCCGACCACACCGAGTACGCCAGGCCTCGCTGCTCGCGGACCTTCTGGAAGAGCCGACTGGACAGTCCTCCACCGAGGACGTGGTTCAGGATGGCCAACGCCCAACGGCGCTCGTCGAAGCGTGAGACCGAGCGCATGCCATAGACGAGGTGCGCCTGCTCGGTCGAGCGGCGGACCACGTCGAGCGAGACCGTGCCGGGCCCGGGCGCCGCGCGCGTCGGCACCACGCCGCCGGAGCTCCCGGCGAAACGGCGCTCCAGATCGGCCGCCACCGCGTCGTGCGTGCAGTCGCCGGCCACGGAGACGACCATGTTGGCGGGCCGGTAGTGCTCGTCGAAGAAGGCCCGGATGTCCTCCCGGGTGATGCGTTGCACCGAGGCGGCCGTGCCGAGCGTGTCGCGCCCGAGGGCGTGCGAGGGGAAGAGCGCCGACTGCCACCGCTCCCCCGCCAGGTCGGCCGGCTCGTCGGCGTGCATCAGGATCTCGTCGAGGATCACGGTGCGCTCGGCCTCGATGTCGTCGGGGCGCAGCGCCGGCTCCCACATGATGTCGCTCAGGATGTCGAGCCCGAGCGACAGGTGCTCGGAGAGCAGCCGCACGTAGAAGGTCGTGTATTCCTTGGTGGTGAAGGCGTTGCAGTCGCCGCCGACCTCGTCGAGCTCCTCGGCGATCGCCGCGGCGGTGCGTCGTTCGGTGCCCTTGAAGAGGAGGTGCTCCAAGAAGTGTGAGGCCCCGGCGAGCTCGCCGGGTTCGTCACGCGAGCCGGTGCCGACCCAGTAGGCGACCGCTACCGAGTGGACATCCGCCATGGTCTCGGTGACCAGGCGGATGCCACACGGCAGAACGGACGTCTCGATCAACGACGGCGCGAGCGCCCACGCGAGGGTCGGCGGTCACCACCCCGGTCGCCGCGGTCACCGCGGTCGCCCGAGTCGGCCGCACCCGGGCCGAGGTCGCCCAGGTCCGCCACGAGTTCTGCTTCGAAGGCGTCCTCGAAGGACGCCCCGTCGGCCTTGGCCGGTGCGGACGACGACGAGGACGAAGACGAGGACGAAGACGAAGACGACGACCCGGAAGAACGGGACCCGGACCCGGCGTCACCGTTCGACGAGCCGTTCCCGGAGGACGACGACCGCGCCCTCGGGGGCGGACGCCAGCGAAAGCGACACCTTGCCCTGCGGGTCGATGTCGTCGACCCGGACCTCGACGGGCTGGCCCAGCGACAACACGTCCTCGACGTTGTTGATGCGCTTGCCGCCGGCCAACGACGACAGCTTCGAGATGTGCAGCAGGCCGTCGCGGCCCGGCAGCACGTTCACGAAGGCGCCGAACTTGGTGATGTTGACCACCTTGCCCGGGTACACGGCTCCCACCTCGGCCGTCGGCGGGTCCAGGATCAGCGAGATACGCCGACGGGCCTCCTCGACGGCGTTGCCGTCCTTGGCGCCGATGGTGACCGTCCCGACCACACCGTCGTCGTCGACGGCGATGTCGGCCCCGGTCTCCTGCTGCAGGGTGTTGATGACCTTGCCCTTCGGGCCGATGACCTCTCCGATCTTGTCGATCGGGATCTCCATGGAGACGATCTTCGGCGCACTGTTGGCGACGTGGTCACGCGGCTCGGAGATGGCTCCGGCCATGACGCCCAGGATGATGAGGCGCGCCTCCTTGGCCTGCAAGAGCGCCTTGGCCAGCACGTCGGCCGGGAGGCCGGCGATCTTCGTGTCGAGCTGGAGCGCCGTCACGGCGTCGGCCGTACCCGCCACCTTGAAGTCCATGTCGCCGAAGGCGTCCTCCGAACCCAGGATGTCGGTGAGCGTCACGTAGGTGCCCTCGTCGTAGACGAGGCCCATGGCGATGCCCGCCACAGGGGCCCGCAGGGGCACGCCGGCGGCCATGAGCGACAGCGTCGAACCGCAGACCGACGCCATGGAGGTCGACCCGTTGGACGCAAGCACGTCGGAGACGACGCGCAGCGTGTAGGGGAACTCCTCGGGGCCCGGCACGACCGGCAGGAGCGCCCGCTCGGCCAGCAGCCCGTGCCCGATCTCCCGGCGCTTCGGACCGCGCATGAAGCCGGTCTCACCGGTGGAGAAGGGCGGGAAGTTGTAGTGGTGCATGTAGCGCTTGGACTCGACGGGCGTGATGGTGTCGAGCAGCTGGTTCATGCGGGGCATGCCCAGCGTCGTCACGTTCAGCACCTGGGTCTCGCCACGCTGGAAGAGCGCCGAGCCGTGCGCCGTCGGCAGCAGGTCGATCTCCGCCGAGAGCGGGCGGATGTCGGCGATGCCGCGGCCGTCGACGCGCACACCCTCCTCGACGATGCTCTTGCGCACCAGCTTCTTGGTCAGCGAGCGGATGGCCGCCTTGACCTCGCCCGGGCGGTCGGCGAACTCGTCACCGAGCGCGCTGCGGATCTCCTCGCCGGCAGCGTCGAGCGCGGCATTGCGCTCAGCCTTGCTGCGGACCTGGTTGGCCTTGGCGATGGCGTCGGTGCCCACCGCCTGCACGCGGGTCCACACGTCGTCCTGGTAGTCGGTGAAGGTCGAGAACGGGATCGTCTGGATGGCGCCGCGCTCCGCCGTGTAGGCCTCGACGAGGCGGCGTTGCAGGTTGATGGCCTCACGGATCCACTGCTTGGCCGCCTCGAGACCGGAGGCCAGTACCTCTTCGGTGACTTTGGGCGCGCCCTCGTCGTAGTAGGTCCAGGACTTCTCGGTCCCGCCCGCCTCGACCATCATGATGGCGATCTCGCTGTCGGCGTCCTCGGTGAGGGCGCGGCCGGCCACGACGAGCTCGAAGGTCGACTCCTCGCCTTCCTCGAAGGAAGGGTGCCCGATCCACTCGCCCTCGGTCGTGTAGGCCACGCGCACGGCACCGATGGGGCCGTCGAAGGGGATGCCCGACAGCATCAAGGCGGCCGAGGCGGCGTTGATGGCGAGCACGTCGTGCGGGTTCACCTGGTCGGCGCCGATGATCGTGCCGACGACGTGGACCTCGTTGCGGAACCCGTCGGGGAACGACGGGCGCAGCGGGCGGTCGATGAGCCGGCAGGTCAGGATGGCCTGGTCCGAGCTCTTGCCTTCACGACGGAAGAACGAGCCCGGGATCTTGCCGGCGGCGTACGTCCGCTCCTCGATGTCGACGGTGAGCGGGAAGAAGTCCGCGCCCTCCCGTACGGATCGAGCTGCGGTGGCCGTGGCCAGCAGGACGGTGTCGCCGATGCGGGCCAGGACGGCCCCGTCGGCGAGCTGGGCGAGTTTCCCCGCCTCGAATGACATGGTTCGGTCGGTCCCACTGATGGGGCCCGACACGGAAATGGCGTCAGCCATGATGCTCCTCGTGTCTCAGGGGCATCTTCGTGTCTGGTTCCCAGTAGTCGACCACCTCGCACCCGAAGTGACCGGCCACTGGCAGCCAGTGGCTGAAGACGCCCGGTTCTGTGGTGCTGCCGCTACCTTCGGATGCCGAGTCGGCTGATGATGGAGCGGTAGCGCTCGACGTCGTTCTTGCGGACGTAGTCGAGCAGCCGGCGGCGCTGGCCGATGAGCTTCATCAGTCCACGCCTGGTGTGGTGGTCCCCTTTGTGCTCCTTCAGGTGCTCCGTCAGGTGGTTGATCCGTCCCGACAACAGGGCAATCTGCACCTCGGGCGAGCCGGTGTCACTCTCGTGCAGCCGGTACTCGGAGATGGTGGCCTGCGTGTCGGGCATGTAGGAAGAACCTCGAAGAGCTTGTAGGAGTTGGCGGGAACCTGCCCCAGCCGGGAAATATTGTATCAGCCGCCCGCTGATCAGGGGTGATCGGCCGAGGTGAGCACCCGCTCGGTGGCCTCGACGTCCGCCCGCATCTGCGCCACCAGGGCCTCGACGGAGTCGAAGCGCTGCTCGGCCCGCAACCGGTGCGAGAAGGACACCCGGGCCTGCTCGCCGTAGAGATCGCCGTCGAAGTGCAGTAGGTAGGCCTCGACCAGGACGTCCGCCGTGCCCGGCTCGTAGAAGGTCGGTCGCCGCCCGACGGAGATCGCTGCCTGGTGGAGAGAACCGTCAGCCCGCCGGAAATGCCCGGCGTAGACCGCATCGGCGGGCAGCGCAATGTCATCGGCCACGGAAAGGTTGGCGGTCGGGAAGCCCAGCTCGGGGCCGCCGCGCCCGTCGCCCCGGACCACCGGCCCGCGGACCTCGTGGGGCCGGCCCAGCAGCTGCGCCGCCTCGGCCACGTCGCCCTCGGCCAGCAGCGCCCGGATGCGGGTGGAGGACACGGCCTGGTTGCCGGCGCCGTCGCCGGTCAGGCCGACGCCGACCACCTCGAAGCCGTACCCGGCGCCCAGGCGGCGGAGCAGCTCGACGTTGCCCCGGCGGCCGTGGCCGAAGTGGAAGTCCTCCCCCACCACGACGAGGCGGGCCGACAGCTGGTCGACGAGGACCTCCTTGACGAAGTCCTCGGCCGACTCCTCGGCCCGGGCGAGGTCGAAGGGGATGACGACGGTGCGGTCGATGGCGCACTCGGCCAGGAGCTCGAGCTTCTGCTCGAGGCCGGTCAGCTGCTTGGGTGCCGACTCGGGGCGAACGACTGCGGCGGGGTGGCGGTCGAACGTGACGACGACCGTGGCGAGGCCGGCGGCGTCGGCACGGGCCGAGAGGTCGCGCAGCAGCGCACGGTGACCCAGGTGGACACCGTCGTAGGCCCCGATCGTGACTGCGGTTCCCTCACCGGGCGACATCGAATGCGAGGGTAGTCGGGGTGATCGGGGCAATCGGGCGTCCGTCACTCGGCGGCCATGACCACCACGGGGCGGATGCGGTCGCTGTCCGTGGCCTCGTAGACGGCGAGGAGGGCGCCGTGCTCGTCGAGCATCGCCCAGGGCCCGTCGCCGGCTGCACTGAGCGGGACCCGGTCGAGCGGCAACCCGGTACGGATGGACGACGCCGTGTCCGGGGGCACCGTCACCGAGTCGAGGTCGCGCAGGGCCTGGGCCGGGGTCAGGACGGCTTCGGGCCCGAGGGTCTCGAGGGCGTCGACGGGGTGCATGTCGTCGGCGCCGAACGAGCCGATGCGGGTGCGGCGCAGGTTGGTCACGTGGGCCCCGCCGCCGAGGGCCAGGCCCAGGTCCTGCGCCAGGACCCGGACGTAGGTGCCCGACGAACACTCGATCTCGGCCCGGTAGATCCCCTGGCGGGCCCGCTCGGGGTCGGGGTCCGGCTCCGTGTCGAAGCGGTACACCGTGACCGGCCGGGGGGTGCGCTCGACTTCGATCCCCTGGCGGGCCAGCTCGTGCAGCCGGCGCCCCCCGACCTTCACGGCCGAGACCATGGGCGGGACCTGTTCGATCTCGCCGGTCAGGGCGGCGGCGGCCCGGGCCACCGCGTCGGGCGTCACGTGCGACATGTCGTAGGTGGCGAGGACCTCGCCCGACGAGTCGAGGGTGGACGTCGCACTGCCGAGCACGATGTCCGTCGTGTAGGTCTTGGGCAGCGCGGTCAGGAAGCGCATGAGGCGCGTGGCCCGGCCAAGGCCGACCAGGAGGACGCCGGTGGCGTCGGGGTCGAGGGTGCCGGCGTGGCCGACCCGGCGTTGTCCGAAGATGCGGCGGCATCGAGCGACCACGTCGTGGGAGGTCCAGCCGGCCTCCTTGTCGACGACCACCAGGCCGGTGACGCTCATCGCGTGGCCGTCCAGGCCGCCGGCGTCGCCTTTGCCGCCCGGGCCGCCATGGCCGTCCGGGTCACGACTCTTCGGCCGGGGACTCCCCCTCGTGCAGCCCCCGCAGCAGCTCCTCCACCCGGGAGCCCGCGGCGATGGCGGGGTCGGCCTTGAAGGTCAGTCGGGGCGTGCGCTTGATCGTCATCTGTGCGCTGACGGTGCGCTGCAGATGCACCCTGCGCTCCTCGAGGACGACCGCGGTCGCCTCGTCGAGCGTGGCGAGATACACGACCGCCGTCCGCATGTCGGGCGCCACGTCCACCGACGTCACGGTAACCATGGGGAGCTCGTCGGCGTCGGCGAGTCGCTCGAGCTCCTCGGCCAGCACCTGTCGCAACACCTGGTTGACCCGCAATGCACGCGGGTATGTCGCCGTGCGCCGTCTCACCGCTTCAGCTCCTCAACTCGCATGGTTTGAACCGGACCGACTGCAACGTAGGACTGCATAGCTGAACCCCAACCCGAACCCGATTTCGAACGAGAAACCCGAACCCAACCCCAAACCCCAGGCTCGGGCCCTGCCTGTCGCACCCCGACTCAGGTCCGGGCGATCTCGCGTTCGTCGTATGTCTCGATGATGTCGCCATCCTTCAGGTCCTGGAAGTCCGACAGCCCGATACCGCATTCGAAGCCCGAGGCCACCTCGCGGACGTCGTCCTTGAAGCGGCGCAAGGAGTTGATGGCGCCCTTCCAGATGACGGTGCCCTCGCGGAGGAAGCGCACCTTCGAACCGCGGGTGATCTTGCCGTCGCGGACGTAGCAACCGGCCACGGCGCCGATCCGGGGTACCCGGAACACCTCGCGCACCTCGGCCTCGCCGGTGACGACCTCCTCGAACAACGGGGAGAGCAGACCGAGCATGGCGGCTTCGAGATCCTCCAGCAGCTTGTAGATGATCTCGTAGGTCCGGATCTCGACGTCGGACGACTCGGCCATTTCACGTGAGCGCTTGTCCGGGCGCACGTTGAAGCCGATGATCGTGGCGTTGGACGCCGCGGCGAGCTGGACGTCGTTCTCCGTGATACCGCCGATGCCCCGCAGGACGAAGCTCAGCTTCACGTCGTCGCGCTCCAGGCGCTTCAGCGACTCGGTCACCGCTTCGAGCGATCCCTGGACGTCGGCCTTCAGCACGATGTTCAACGTCGCCGTCTCACCGCGCGAGATCTGCTCGAACAGGTCCTCGAGTTTGGCCCCGGCCGCGGCAGCCACGGGACGGTGGCCCGACAGGCGGAAGCGCTGCGCCCTGGCCTCGCCGAGCGTGCGGGCACGGGCCAGGTCCTTGGCACCGCGCATCTCGTCACCGGCGTGCGGCGGCTCCGAGAAGCCGAGCACCTGCACCGGCGTCGACGGCAGCGCCTCCTTGATGTGGTCGCCCCGGTCGTCCACCAACGCCTTGACCTTGCCCCAGGCCGCTCCGGCCACGACAGGGTCGCCGACACGCAGGGTGCCCTGCTGCACGATCACGGTGGCCACCGGCCCCCGGCCCGCCTCCAGGTTGGCCTCGAGCACGACGCCCCTGGCCTCTCCCTCGACGCGTGCGGTCAGTTCCTCGACCTCCGCCACCAGCACGATCTGCTCGAGCAGCGCCTCGATATTGGTGCCCTGCAGCGCGGAGACCTCCACGACGATGGTGTCGCCGCCCCAGGCCTCGGGCACGAGTCCGCGCTCGGACAGCTGCTGGAGCACCCGCGACGAGTCGGCGTCGGGCCGGTCCATCTTGTTGACCGCCACGATGATCGGCACCTCGGCCGCCGTCGCGTGGTCGATGGCCTCGATGGTCTGGGGCATCACCCCGTCGTCGGCCGCCACCACGAGGATGACGATGTCGGTCGCCTGCGCCCCGCGGGCACGCATGGCGGTGAAGGCGGCGTGGCCCGGGGTGTCGATGAACGTGATGCGGTGGTCCTGCCAGACCACCTGGTACGCACCGATGTGCTGGGTGATGCCGCCGGCCTCTCCGGCCACGACGTCACTGGAACGGATGCGGTCGAGCAGCAGCGTCTTGCCGTGGTCGACATGGCCCATGACGGTGACGACCGGCGGGCGGGGCCGCTGGTCCTCCTCGTCCTCCTCGTCCTCCTCGTCGAAGTAGCGGGCCAGAAGCTCCGCCTCCTGCTCCTCGCCTGGGTCGACCAGGCGCACATCGGCGCCGATCTCGGCGGCGAACAGCTCGATCATGTCGTCGGTCAGCGACTGGGTCGCCATCACCATCTCGCCCTGCAGCAGCAGGAACCGGACGATGTCACCGGCGCTGCGGTTCAGCTTGGGACCGAGGTCGCGCGCGGTCGACCCGCGCTCGATGATGATCTCGCCGTCAGGGACGGGTGCCGTCGACGGCTGGTAGGTCGTGAGCTGCGTCGGCTCGAGCTCTTCGAGGTTCCGCCGGCGACGCCGGGCGCGCCGTTGGGGAGGCCGCCGCCCGGGCATCCCGCCACGACCGCCGGGAGGCGGGGCACCCGTGGGCGCGCCACCACCGGGACGGCCGGCAAAGCCGCCACCGCCGGAGGGACGGCCGCCGTAGCCACCGCCGGACGGGCCGCCGGTGCCACTCGGACGACCGGCGCCGCCGGCGGGACGACCGCCGGTGCGCTGGGGGTAGGAACCGCCGGGACGCGACTGCTGACGGGGTGGGGCGACGCCCACCCATACCCGGCGGGGGCGGGATCGGCCGGCCACTGGGGCCGAGCGGGGGCCGTGAGCCGGGCGGCGGGGGCACGGGCTTGCCCGACGGGCTGAGCGGCGGCCGGGCGGGACGCTGCTGGACGGGTGGCGCCGCGGTGTCCGGCGGGGCCTGGGCCGCGGCAGGGGCCGGGGATTGGGCCGCCGGTGCGGACGGGGCGGACGACGGCGCCGCAGCCGCGGCTCCGGCGGGGGCCTGCGCCGGAGCGGACGGCGCCTGAGCCGCCGGTGCCGAAGGCGCAGATGGTGCGGACGGGGCGGACGGTGCCGACGGTGCGGTGGCCGGAGGCGCCGTGGCGGGAGCTGGCGCCGATGCCGCCGCCGGAGCGGACGCAGCCGAAGCCGGGCGGGGCGCCGGGGCCGAAGGCGCACCGGTGCCGGAGCCAGGCGCAGCCGGTGCCTGGCGAGAACTGCTGATCAAACGGGGTGATCGGGCCGCAGGGGCAGGGGTGGCGGCACCAGCTCCGGCACCCGCCGCCGGAGCCGACTCCGTACGGGCCGGAGCCTTCTTCACCGGAGCGCTGCTCGCGGCCGGGCTGCTCGAGACAGAGGTGAGCGGTCGCCGGGGCGCACCCCCACCATCGGAGTCCGCACCGCCACCGCCGGCAGCGGGAGCGCTCTTGGCGGCCTTGGTCGCCTTCTTCGCCGGGGCGGGCTCGTCGGGCTGGACCGGGCGGCGCAAACCCTCGGCGTCGGCCTTCCGGCGGACGCGGTCGGCCTGCGCGTCCTCGATAGAGGACGAGTGGCTCTTGACCCCGATCCCCAGGGAAAGGGCCAGCTCGAGCCCTTCCTTGTTGGTGAGGCCTAGCTCTTTGGCCAGCTCATAGACGCGGATCTTCTTCGGCAAGTGGTTCTCTTTGTCCTTGATTTGTCTTGGGGCGCGGCGTCAACCCAGCCCCCTATCCTCGCACATCGGGTGCGGGGCGCTCCCACGCCTCACCGAGGTGCATGCGCAACTGCTGCAGGTCTCCGGCGGCGAGAGGGGCCGAAAAGGCCCGCTCGAAGCCGTGCCTGCGCACCGCCTCGTCCAGGCAACCGGGCGAGTCCCGGCACAACCAGGCCCCGCGTCCAGCTCCATGCCTGTCCACCGACAGGGCCCCGCCCGGAAGCCGGACGATTCGGATCAGCTGGTCGGCCGGCAGGGCATTCCGGCAACCGACACAGGTCCGTGTCGGCGCTATGCCTCGGCCTCTTCCGTCACCTCGGTGGCCACGGCGGACCCCCCGGTGCTCGCCCCGGTTGCGGTCTCTGAGTTCGCGGCGTCTGACGGCTGGGGTCTGCGGGCGCTGCGTCTGACGGAGCGGCTGCCTCGGCTGACGCCTCGGTCGCCCCGCCGGCCGCGCCGGACTCGGTGGCGGGCGCCGCGGGCGCCTCAGCCGGGTCCTCCGCCTGGTGCGTCCATTCCTCGGCCGACATGGCCTCGCCACCCTCGGCGGGCTTCCACACCAGCTCGCCGCTCTCGTCCTCGATCCACTCGCCTTCGGCCCAATCCTGTTCGCCGTAGCCGCCCGCCTCTTCCTCGGCCAGCTGCGTCTCGCTCTTGATGTCGATACGCCATCCGGTCAGACGCGCCGCCAGGCGGGCGTTCTGGCCCTCCTTGCCGATGGCGAGGGAGAGCTGGAAGTCGCTCACGATGACGGTGGCCGTCCCCGTCTCCTCGTCGAGACGCACCTCGCGCACGCGCGCCGGTGCCAGGGCGTTCTGAATGAGCTCGACGGGGTCGTCCGAGAACGGCACCACGTCGACGCGCTCGCCGCGCAGCTCGTTCGTCACCATGCGCACCCGCGACCCGCGCGCGCCGACGCAGGCCCCGACGGGGTCGACGTTGGGGTCGTTCGACCACACGGCGATCTTGGTGCGGTGGCCCGGTTCCCGGGCCGCCGCCTTGATCTCGACGACGCCGGAACCGATCTCGGGCACCTCGAGCTCGAAGAGCCGCTTGATCAGGCCAGGGTGCGTCCGGCTCACGACGATCTGCGGACCCTTGGTCGTCTTGCGGACCTCGACGATGTAGGCCTTCAGGCGCGCCCCGTGCTCGTAACGCTCGTAGGAGACCTGCTCGGCCTGGGGTAGCAGCGCCTCGACCTTGCCGAGGTCGAGCAACGTGTAGCGGTTGTCGGTCTGCTGCACGATCCCGGTGACGATGTCACCCTCACGGCCCGCGTACTCCTCGTACTTCATGTCGCGCTCGACCTCGCGGATCCGTTGCAGGATCACCTGCTTGGCGGTCTGCGCGGCAATGCGCCCGAAGTCGTCCGGCGTGTCGTCCCATTCGTTGACGACCTCGCCCTCCTCGTTGAGCTCCTGCCCGTAGACGCGGATCTCGCCGGAGTCGGGGTCGATGGTGACGACGGCCTCCTCGGCCGCATCGGGGCGGCGCTTGTAGGCCGCCACCAGCGCGTTGGCCAGGGCGTCGAGCAGCGTCTCGACCGAGATTCCCTTGTCGCGCGCGATCTGACCCAGCGCGTCCAGGAATTCGAAATTCGTCTTGCTCATTGCCGCTTCACCCTCTCACTCTTCGTCTTCCGGGGCTCCGGTCCCCACTCGAACACCGTCCGCGCCCGCTCGATCTGGTCGTAGGCGATCCGCACCTCGCCGTCGGGTACCTCCGGACCGGACACGACGAATCCCGTCTCGTCGGCGCCGGTGAGCGTCCCCGTGACCCGCCGCACCTCCGCGGTCCCCGCATCGACCCGGACCGTGACCTTCTCCCCTACCGCCCGCGCGAAGTGCGCCGGGGTGCGCAGCCGCCGTTCCAGGCCCGGGCTCGAGACCGAAAGCGTGTAGCGACCGGGGATCGGGTCGATCTCGTCCAGCGCGGCCGAGACGTCCCGGGTGGCGTCACCCAGCTCGTCGAGCCCGATGCCGCCGTCGCGGTCGACGAAGACGGTGAGCTGCGCCCCCTGCAGCTCCACGTCGATCAGGTCCAGCCCGCGGGCCTGGAGGAGCGGCGACAGCGCAGTCGTCAGCGTGTCCGTGCTGCCCGTCATCGCCGTCACCTCCTTCTCGTCCCGTTCGGTTCGTCCAGCTCGTCCTGACCGTCTTGTGCTTCGTCCTGCCGTCTGTCATGTCCTGCCCCCGCAAAGCGAAAGCGTGGGCCGCAGCCCACGCTTCAACGAGGTACTGATCTTCAAAAATGGACAGCAGTAGGGATTATAGCAATTCCGGCGCTAATAGGACCGGGCGACCACGGCCACGAGGTCGCCCTCGGGGTCGCCGGGCTCGGCGAGCGAGCCGTCGGCCCGCTGCAGGCAGCGGATGGAGAGCGCATGGCGGGCCAGACGGTCCTCGCCGTCGGCCCCGAGCACCGCCACGGGGACCCGGGCGAAGCCAACCGAGGCCCCTTCGATGGCGGCATCGAGTGACGCGGCATCCACCGTCCTGGCGTCGCGGGCCGCCGTGGCCTCCGCCAGGAGCTCGGGCCCCGCTGCGGCCATGATCTTGCCAACCGTGCCGGCCACGGCGCCGACAGCGACGGGTTGCTTCTCGCGGCGGTGCCGGGTGACGACGGTGACGTTGCCCTCGGCGAGGTCGCGCGGACCGACCTCGACCCGGACGGGGACGCCCTTGAGTTCCCAGGCCACGCTGCGCCGGCCGAAGCTGGTGTCGGTGCGGGCATCGAGGCGGACCCGGTGGCCCGCCGCCGTGAGCTCCACCGCAAGCGCCTCCGCCGCCGCCCCCACCTCGGGGTCGTCCTTGACCACCAGCACGACGACCTGGGTCGGCGCCAGGGCGGGGGGCAGGCGCAGGCCGAAGTCGTCGCCGTGACCCATGACGAGTGCGCCCACCAGGCGGGTGGAGACCCCCCACGACGTCTGCCACACGTACTCCTGCGTGCCCGTCGCGTTGGCGTAGGTGATGTCGAAGGGCTTGGCGAAGTTCTGGCCCAGCTCGTGGCTCGTGCCCATCTGCAGGGCCTTGCCGTCGCCCATCATCCCTTCGCACGTCCAGGTGCGGTTGGCGCCGGCGAAGCGCTCGCGTGCGGTCTTGTGGCCCGTGAGCACCGGGATGCTCAGCACGTCGACCATGGTGGACTGGTAGACGTCGCGCAGGATGCGCAGCGCGTAGGCCAGCGCGTCCTCCTCGGTGGCGTGCGCGGTGTGGCCCTCCTGCCAGAGGAACTCGCTGGTGCGCAGGAACAGCCGCGGCCGCAGCTCCCAGCGGACGACGTTGGCCCACTGGTTGATGAGCAGCGGGAGGTCGCGGTGGCTCTGCACCCACTTGGAGAAGAAACTGTTGATCACCGTCTCGCTGGTCGGACGGACGACGAGCGGCTCTTCGAGCTCCTTGCCGCCCCCGTGGGTCACCACGGCGAGCTCGGGCGCGAAGCCCTCGACGTGCTCGGCCTCGAGCTTCAGGAAGGACTCGGGGATGAAGAGCGGGAAGTACGCGTTCTCCGCGCCCGCCTCCTTGATGCGGCGGTCGAGCTCGGCCTGCATGAGCTCCCAGATCCCGTAGCCCCAGGGCCGGATGACCATGGTGCCGCGGCGGGGCCGTTGTCGGCCATTTCGGCGCCGGCGATCACCTCTTGGTACCAACGCGGGAAGTCCTCCTCCCGCGTGACGATCGCACCCTTTGGCATCGGAGAAGGGTACCGGGCGCGCGGGCCCGGCTCCGGACCCTTCCTCAGCTCCCGGCGTCGTCCTCGGTCCGGCGTCGGATGATCTCGATCTTCTCCGAGGTGTGGTTCGGATCGGCGCCCGTCGAGTCGAGGAGGGCGCGCCGGTCGGCCTCCGCTTCTGCCTCGGCATTCGAGTCCGCCGCCGCCATGCGCGCCTCGACACCTTCGGCCACGAGGCGCTCCGCCTCGTCCACGAGCGCCTGCACCATGTCCGCCTCGGGGACGACGCGGATGATCTTGCCCCGGATGAACAGGTGGCCCTTCTGCTTGCCCGCGGCGATCCCGATGTCGGCCTCTCGTGCTTCCCCCGGGCCGTTGACGACGCAGCCCATCACTGCCACCTGAATGGGCAGGTTCAGCTTCTCGAGCGCCTCCTGGGCCTCCTTGGCCACGGCGATGACGTCGACCTGGGCCCGGCCGCACGACGGGCAGGCAATCAGGTCGAGGCCCTTGCGCTCGCGCAGCCCGAGCGACTCGAGGAGCTGGCGGCCGGCGCGGGCCTCCTCCACCGGGTCGGCGGTCAGCGAGAAGCGGATGGTGTCGCCGATGCCCTCGGCCAGCAGCGCACCGATACCGGCGGTCCCCTTCACCAGGCCCGCCGGCGGCGGACCGGCCTCGGTGACGCCGAGGTGGAGCGGGTGGTCGAAGGTCTCCGAGGCGAGCCGGTAGGCGGCGATCATCAGCGCCACCGACGACGCCTTCACAGAGATTTTCACGTCGGTGAAATCGACCTCCTCGAAGAAGGCCAGCTCGTTGCGGGCCGACTCCACCAGCGCCTCGGGGGTGGCCCCGCCGTACTTCTTGTAGAGGTCGGGATGGAGAGAACCGGCGTTCACGCCGATGCGGATCGGCACGCCGCGGTCGCGCGCCTCTGCGGCGACCTGTTTGATCTCGGCCTCCTTGCGCAGGTTGCCGGGGTTCAGGCGCAGGCCCTGCACCCCGGCCTCGCAGCGCGGCGAGCGCCATCTCGTGGTGGAAGTGGATGTCCGCCACGATCGGCACTGGCGAGCGCGGGACGATGTGGGCCAGGCCCTCGGCTGCCGCCTCCTCGTTGCAGGTGCAGCGCACGATGTCGGCCCCGGCCGCCGCCAAGGCGTAGATCTGGGCCAGCGTGCCGTCGACGTCCGCCGTCTTGGTCGTCGTCATGGACTGCACCGTCACCGGTGCTCCGTCGCCGATGGGCACGCCGCCCAAGGTGATGCGGCGCGTCGGCCGGCGAGGCGACAGCAGGGAAGAGGCGAGATCCACGGCGATCAGCCGGTCAGTGCGGAATCTGGAGCGGGTGGGTGATATCGAGATAGATGCCGGCGACGACGAACACGAGCAAGAAGGCGATGAACACCGCGGCAACGGGGAACAGCTTGGTGATGTCGGCCCGGTAGTACGGCCCACCCTTCTTGGTGCGGATCCACTCGTACGCCGCCACCGCCACGTGGCCGCCGTCGAGCGGGATCATCGGCAGCATGTTCAAGATGGCGAACACGATGTTGATGGTGATCAACAGCAGCAACACGGACTCCACGCCCGCCTGCTCGGACTGCGCGCCGAGGTGGGCGATGCCGACGATCGACACGGGCCGCGGCGCCGAGCCGGGGTTGTTCACCGCCGACTGAGCCGCATGCGCGTTCGTCACCTGATGGGCGATGGAACGGAGGCCGCTCAAGGAGAACGTTTGCCCGAGGCCGGTGATCTCCTCGTGCGTCAGGTTCCACATGGTGGAGGCGGCAGCCGCGGGGCTGCCGAGCACCGACACCGGCGCGTTGGCATAGCCGCCGATGGTGAAGCCGAGATAGCCCTTCTTGGACAGCTTCTGCCCGTCGACCTTGATCCCCTGGCCGCTCTGCGGGGTCGCATGCAGCGTGATGAACTTGCCGTCGCGCTCCACCCCGAGGGTGAGGGGCGTGCCAATGGAGCGCCCGATGGTATTGATCATGGTCTCGGGCCCGGCGAACGGCTTGCCGTCGATGGAGACGATGGTGTCCCCGGCCTTCAGCCCGGCGACGGCGGCGGGCGTCGTCCGGCCGGCCCAGTGGTCGAGGCCGGCAACGTTGATGTTGTTGGTCGAGTGGCCGAAGCTCAGGACGAGGATGATGGCGAGGACGAACGCGATGAGGATGTGCATGGCCGAGCCGGCGGACGCCACGATGATCCGCTGGTGGAAGGGCTGCTGACGGTAGGCGCGAGGCTCGTCCTCCTCGGCCACCTCCTCGGTGGACGTGAAACCCGTGATGCGCACGTACCCGCCGGCCGGGATGCCCTTCACCCCGTACTCCGTCTCGCCGCGGCGCACCGACCAGAGCCGGGGCCCGAAGCCGACGAAGTATTCCGTCACCTGCATGCCGGCCCACTTCGCGGTGATGAAGTGTCCGAACTCGTGCAGCATCACGATGGCGAAGAGGATGGCGATGAAGAGCAGCAGGTAGCCCCAGCCGAGGAGCAGGAAGATCCCGGTGATCAGCACCAGCGACACCACGAGCTGGATCACCCGTGACCGGTTGCCCTCGTCGGGCGGGATCGGCTCGAATGGCGGCTCGGCCGCCGGCGCTTCCTTCTCGGTGAGCGTCGTCATCAGGGACAACGCTACCGGGCGCCACCAAGCGCTTGGCGTCGGTCCAGTGCCAGGCGCGCCCGGGCCCTGGCTGCTGCATCGGCCGCCAGCACCGCTTCCACCTGGTCCACCGGGTCGTCGACCCACCCCGCCATGGTCTCGGCCACCACCTCGGCGATGCCGCCCCAGGGCAGCGCATTGCCCAGGAAGGCCTCCACGGCCACCTCGTTGGCCGCGCTGAGCCAGGCCGGGGCAGAGCCCCCGCACCGGCCGGCCTCGTAGGCCAGGTCGATGCAGGCGAAGACGCCCCGGTCGGGTGGTTCGAACGTGAGTGTCTGGGCGCCCGACCAATCGAGCGCCCCGAACGGCGTCGCCACGCGGTCGGGCCAGCCGAGCGCGTAACCGATGGGGAGGCGCATGTCGGGATTCGACAGCTGGGCCAGGGTCGACCCGTCGCGCAGCTCGACCATGGAGTGCACGATCGACTGCGGATGCACGACGATGTCGATGCGGTCGTAGCCGATGCCGAAGAGCTCGTGCGCCTCAATGACCTCGAGGCCCTTGTTCATGAGCGTGGACGAGTCGATGGTGATCTTGGGGCCCATGGACCATGTCGGGTGGGCCAGCGCGTCGTCCACCGTGACGCTGCGCAGCCGCTCGGCCGTCCAGCCACGGAAGGGTCCGCCCGACGCTGTCAGCAACAGCCGGGCGACATCAGTCGTCACCTGCACCGCGGCCAGGCACTGGTGGACGGCGCAATGCTCGGAGTCGACGGGGACGATCTCGGCTCCGGGGGTCCGGCGCGCCTTCTGCACGACCGGGGCCCCGGCGATGAACGACTCCTTGTTGGCCAGCGCCAGACGCTTCCCGGCCTCGAGCGCGGCCATCGTCACCGGCAGCCCGGCGAAGCCCACGACGGCATTGAGCACGACGTCCGCGCTGCGGGCCGCCGCGATCATGCCCTCCTCGCCCACCAACACCTCGGTGCCGGCCGGGACGCCGTCGCGCACCTCGGCATAGCGGGACGGATCGCCGATGACGACGATCGCCGGGCCGAAGGCGGCCGCCTGGGCCAGGAGCTCCTCGACGGAGCGCTGGGCGGCCAGCGCGTGCACGCGGAAGCGCTCGGGCTCCCGGCGGATGACGTCGAGCGCCTGGGTACCGACGGACCCGGTGGAGCCCATCAGGCTGACCGTGCGCACGAAGGTCAGCTCACCCGAGGTGCAACGCCTTGACCACGAAATACGTGGCCGGGATCACGAAGAGCAAGCCGTCGACGCGGTCGAGGATGCCGCCGTGGCCGGGCAGCAGGCGTCCCATGTCCTTGAGCCCGAGGTGCCGCTTGATCATCGACTGGCTCAGGTCCCCGAGCGGGGCGACGATGGCCACGACGACCCCGTAGAGCGCCGCCTTGCCGATCGTCCACGGGTGGATGAAGTGGACCACGACCACGGACACGAGGATGGCGGCGATGGCGCCGCCGATCAGCCCCTCCCAGCTCTTGTTGGGACTGATGGAGGGCGCCAGCTGGTGGCGACCCATGGCCGCGCCCACCAGCAGGGAGGCCACGTCGTCGGCCACTGTCACGATGACGGCGGCGAGCAGGAACGCGATCCCGTGCCGATCGGGGAAGAGGTTCGGATTGAGCAGTAGCGCGGCGAACGAGCCGAACGCGCCCACCCAGACGAAGACGAAGACGGTCGACGAGATGCCCGACACCGGTTCCGCCGCGGGTTCGACCCGGGCGAGGTACCAGATGAACGACCCGGCGACGAGCAACACGAGCACGAGCGGCAGCGCCGCCACGCCCTTGTTGTACGTCTCGATCATCAGCGACAGCACGGCCACGAGGCCGAGCAGCGTGGCCGGGTGGTACTGCGCGCGCCGGAAGGCGGCGTAGGCCTCGGCGGTCGCCAGGAGGACGACGAGGCAGACGATGACCATGCTGGCCACCGTCCCGGCGGCGAAGCAGATCAGGCCAACGGCGCCGAGCAGGACGCCGGTGCCGATGGCGACCCGCATGTCGCGGCCGCCCGTGCCCGCCGTGCTGACGTTGCCGGTGCGGGTGCGGCGCTCCCGTTGCTGCGCGACGTGCGCGGCGTGCGCGTCCGGGGCTCCGGCGGGCGCGGCGGCGTCAGGCGGGACGCGCGGCCGCCGAGGCGGCCGCCGTCACCGGCGCGGCAGCGGCCGCCACCGTCGGCCGGCTCGTACTCGTTGTCGTACTCCTCGTCGCTCGTCCGGCTCGAGCACCACGACCGGCTCCGGCGCGCGGGCGTGCAGCGGCTCGGGGTCGCGCGCGTGCGAGCCGGTTCGGGATCGGGCAGCGGCTCGTAGCCCGGCTCCGGCGGGATCACCAGCGTGTCGTCGGACTCGAAGTGCCAGGGCTGGCGCTCCACGTCCACCGCGTCCTCGTTGCGCTCGCCGAGCAGCGCGCCGACGGCCGGGAGGTCGTCCGAGAGCATGGACGGCTCGAAGACCTCCTCCTGGGCCTCCCAGTCGGTCTCCTCCTCGCGCCACATCGGCGGGGCGACCGGCTGCTCCTCGCCGTTGGTCGTATCGAGGATGGCCGGCACCTGCCCGGTCGGCGCGTCGTTCCAGTGCGGCAGCTCCGGGTGGTCCTCGACGACGGGACCGGTCACCTCGCGGACGGTGTCGCCCGCCGGCTCGGCGCCGATGATGCGCACGCGGCCGGAGTGGTAGCTCGTCGGCTCCTCGTCGGTCGTCCTCCGGACGGGTCCGGCGGTGTCGTCGAGGTCCTTGCCAAATTCCTCGAACTGCGCGAATCGTCGTCTGTGTCGTCGGGCATGGTTGGCTCCTCAGACCTGGAGCAGCTCTTGCTCTTTGTGGGCAAGCAGCTGATCGATCACTGCGACTTGGTCCTGGGTGATCTTCTCGAGATCCTTCTCGACGCGCTCGAGCTCGTCGGTCGAGAGATCTCCGTCCTTTTGCAGCGCCTCGAGATCGTGGCGCCCCGCCCTCCGCAGGTTGCGCACTGCCACCTTCCCCTCCTCGGCCTTGTGCCGGACGACCTTCACCAGCTCCTTGCGCCGCTCCTCTGTCAACGGCGGGAAGGCCAGCCGGATCACGGTCCCGTCGTTGGTGGGGTTGATGCCCAGGTCCGAGGCCATGATGGCCTTCTCGATCGCCCCCAGCGAGCCCTTGTCGTAGGGCGAGATGACCAGGAGCATGGCGTCGGGGACGCTGAATCCGGCCAGCTGGCGCAGCGGCGGTGGGCGTCCCGTAGTAGTCCACCATCAGGGGCTCGAGGAGCGCCGAGGAGGCCCTGCCCGTGCGTACGTTGCTCATCTCGTGGCGGACGTGGTCGATGGCCTTGCCCATCTTGTCCCTGGTGTCGTCCTTGACCAGGCCGGCGAGATCCTCGTCCATCAGCGGACCAGCGTACCGATCTGCTCGCCGCTGAGCGCACGAGGAATATTGCCGGGGACCATGAGGTCGAAGACCCGGATCGGCAGGTTGTTGTCCTTGCAGAACGTGATGGCGGTGAGATCCATGACCCGCAGGTCCCGGTTGATCACGTCCATGAAGGAGATCTCGTCGTAGCGGGTGGCCGTCGGATCGAGCTTGGGGTCGGCGCTGTAGACGCCGTCGACGCCCGAGTGGGTGCCCTTGCAGAGCAGCTCGGCGCCGATCTCGGCGGCCCGGAGCGCGGCCGGGGTGTCGGTCGTGAAGAACGGGTTCCCCATGCCGGCGGCGAAGATGACGATGCGGCCCTTCTCGAGGTGCCGGATGGCCCGGCGCCGGATGTAGGGCTCGGCGACCTCGGCCATCGACAGGGCGGTCAGCACCCGGGTCGGCTGGTCCTGCTGCTCGAGCGCGTCCTGGAGGGCCAGCGCGTTGATCACCGTGCCGAGCATGCCCATGGTGTCGGAGGTGGCGCGGTCCATGCCGCCGCTCTCGCCCGTCGTGCCGCGCCAGATGTTGCCGCCGCCGACCACGACGGCCAGCTCGAGCCGCCGCCCTCCATGGCGCGGCGCCATCTCCTTGGCCATCCGCTCGACGGTGGCGGCATCGATGGTCTCGTCGGACGCGGCGGAGGCCAGCGCCTCCCCCGACATCTTGAGCACGATGCGGCGCGATTCTCCCACGATCCGCAGCGCTCAGGCGCCGACGACGACCTGCGCGAACGCCACGATGCGCGCCGAGCCGAGCATGCCCGCGATCGTCTGCTTCTCGTCCCGCACGTAGGACTGGTCGAGCAGCACGCGCTCCTTGAACCAGCCGTTCATGCGGCCCGTCGACGATCTTCTCCAGCGCGGCCTCGGGCTTGCCCTCGTTGCGCGAGATCGTCGCCAGCGTCGCCCGCTCGGCCGCGACCTCGGCCGCCGGCACCTCGTCGCGGCTCAGGTAGGTCGGCTTGGTGAAGGCGATGTGCACGGCGATGTCGTGGGCCAGCTCCTCGTTGCCGCCCTCGATCACCACGGCGACGGCGTTGACGCCGCGGCCGGCCTGCTGGTGCAGGTAGGTGTCGACGCACCTGGCCCGACTCGGCCACCAGGCGGCGCACCCGGCCGACGGAGATGTTCTCCTTGAGCGTCGGGCGCAGCCGGTCGATCTCGTCGTCGAGCTCGCCGCGGCGTCCTCGCCCTTGGCCGCCACCAGCGCGGCCAGCTCGTCGGCCAGCGCCACGAACTCGGCGGACTTGGCCACGAAGTCGGTCTCGCAGCGCAGCTCGACCACGGCGGCGGCGTCGCCGTCGCGAGCCACGGCCACGGCGCCCTCGGACGCCTCGCGGTCGCTCCGCTTGGCCGCGCCGGCCAGGCCCTTCTCACGCAGGAGCTTGGCGGCCTCCTCCAGGTCGCCGTCCGTCTCCTCGAGCGCGTTCTTGCAGTCGAGCATGCCGGCGCCGGTCATCTGACGCAGCGTCGACACGTCCTTGGCGGTGTAGCTGGCCACGGTCACGCCACCTCGACCGGCTCGGGGGCAGGGGCGGCCGGAGGGGTCGCCTCTGGGGCCGGGGCGGCCGCAGGTGTGCCCGCAGCGGCGGCAGGTGCGGCGGCAGCGGCCGCGGCCTGAGCCCGGCGGGGGCGCGGCGCCGACGAGGCCCGCTGTCCTCGGGGGCGGGCGGGGCCATCTGGCGGCGGTGCTCCGCGATGAAGCGGCCCTCGACCACGGCGTCGGCGATCACCCGGCACATGAGCGAGCCCGAACGGATGGCGTCGTCGTTGCCGGGGATCACGTAGTCGATGACGTCGGGGTCGCAGTTGGTGTCGACCACGGCCACGACCGGGAGGCCGAGCTTGCGCGCCTCGGTCACCGCGATGTGCTCCTTCTTGGTGTCGATGACGAAGACCGCGTTGGGCAGCCGGTCCAGGTCGGCGATGCCGCCGAGGTTGCGGCTCAGCTTCTCGAGCTCGCGGGTGTGCTGCAGCGCCTCACGCTTGGGCATGCCGTCGAAGTCGCCGGCCGCCTGCATGGCGCGCAGCTCCTGCATGCGCTTCACCCGGCCCGACACCGTGGTGAAGTTGGTCAGCATGCCGCCGAGCCAACGCTGGTTGACGTAGGGCATGCCGCACGCCTCGGCGTACTCGGCGACGGGGCCCTGGGTCTGCTTCTTCGTGCCGACGAAGAGAATGGTGCCGCCGTCGGCGACGAGGTCCCGCACGAACGAGTAGGACGACTCGACGCCGGTCAGCGTCTTGCGCAGGTCGATGAGATAGATCCCGTTGCGCTCACCAAGAATGTAGCGCTTCATCTTCGGGTTCCATCGGCGCGTCTGGTGGCCGAAGTGGACCCCGGCCTCCAGAAGCTGTCGCATGGAAACGACGGCCATAGAGATGTTCCTCCAGTCGGTTGCTCCCCTGGCGCAGCGCCGCCCGATGGCGACGACCGTGGAACGCGCGCAGGTGATGTTGGTCGGTGCTGCCGCCCACCCGTTTGGTGGGCCGGACCATGGTAGCCGCTCGGCCGTCCGCCAGGGCCCGGAACGCTCAGGCCCGGGGGTGGGTCTCCTCGTAGACCGACGCGCAGCCGTTCCTTGCTGACGTGGGTGTACACCTGCGTCGTCGCCAGGCTGGCGTGGCCGAGCAGCTCCTGGACGACCCGCAGGTCGGCACCCCCGTCGAGCAGGTGGGTGGCGTAGGTGTGGCGCAGGGCGTGCGGATGGGTCGGCGAGGCGGAGCGGCGGTCGAGGATGCGGCGGACGTCCCGTGGCCCGAGGCGGGCGCCGCGCTGGTTGACGAAGACCGCCTCGGGCGGGCCCGTCCATGTCGTCGCGCCCGTCCTCGAGCCAGGCGCGGCAGGGCGGCGACGGCGGCATCGTGGATCGGCACCCGGCGCTGCTTGCCGCCCTTCCCGAGCACGGTGACCGTCCGGCCACGCAGGTCGACGTCGCCGCGGTCGAGACCGCAGAGCTCCGAGACCCGTAGCCCGGCTGCGTAGAGCAGCTCGAGCACGGCCTGATCGCGCCGGTCGACGGGGGTTCCCGTCGGCAGGTCGAGCAGCGACGTCATCTCGCCGCTCGAGAGCACGCGGGGCAGGCGCCCGCCGCCCGACGGCGCCCGGAGCGAGCGCGCCGGGTCGCTCCGGGAGGCGACCCTGCCGGACCAGCCAGGAGAAGTAGCAGCGCAGCGCCGCCGCCTTGCGGGCGATGGTGGCCCGGGCCAGCTTCCGCGTCCCGAGCGAGGCGAGGTAGCGCCGCAGGTGCAGCCGGTCGACGCCGGACGGGCTGTCGATGTCGCTGCGGGACATCCACTCGGCGAACGAGGTGACGTCGCTCAGGTAGGCCTTGCGGGTCGCCGCCGCCCGGCCGCCCAGCCAGGCCGAAAACCCCGGCAGATCCCAATCGGCCGACACGGTGCAACCGTAACGCCCCCACGCAGGGGATTCTGGGCACTAACGTCGCCGCAGAACCTTCGGGGGGTCCGCTGGGTTCGTGGAAATGGAGGACCGATGGTCTCGAGATTCGATCGTCGCTCAGTGCTCTTGGGTGGTGCGGCGGCTGCGGCCGGCGTGGCAGGAGCGGGCGCGCTGGGACTTGGATTTGACGACATCGCCGGTGCCGCGACCAACGGTCCGGGACGCAACGGGATCTCCACCAAGACGCCCAAGAAGGGCGGCTCGCTGACCTTCGGCGTCGACGCCGAGGAATCGGGCTTCGACCCGACGCAGGCCCGCTTCGACGAGGTCGGCGTCATGTACGCCCGCACCGTCTTCGACCCGCTGACCATCGTGCTGGCCAATGGCGACTGGGCCCCGTATCTCGCCGAGTCCGTCACACCCAACGCCGACTACACCGCGTGGACCGTCACGCTGCGCTCCGACGTCTTGTTCCACGACGGCACGCCGTGCAACGGCGCCGCGCTGCTCACCAACTTCCAGGCGCAGGCCAAGTCGCTGCTGACCGGCATCGTCCTCAGCCCCACCCTGGTGTCGATCACCCAGACCGGCCCGCACGCCGTGACCATCACGTTCAAGTCGCCCTGGGTGCCGTTCCCGTACTACCTGGCCGGCGGCATCGGCGGGCAGATCGCCTACATCGTCGCGCCGTCCATGCTCGCCAACCCGAACGGCACGTCGCACCCCGTGGGCACCGGGCCGTTCGTCTTCAAGGAGTGGGTGCCCAACAACCACTTCACCGCGACGGCCAACCCGAACTACTGGCGCAAGGGCATGCCGTACCTGTCGCAGATCACCTACAAGCCGATCCCCGACGAGTCGGCCCGCGCCGAGGCGCTCAAGTCGGGCACCATCGACCTGATGATCACCGACACGCCGCAGATCATCACGCAGTTCCGCGGCAACCACAGCTACGCCTACATCGACGACAGCACCCACGTCGCCGGCGAGCCCGACATGAACTGCGTGCAGCTCAACTGCCTGGCCACGCCGTTCAACGACGCCAACGTGCGCCACGCCGCCGCCATGGCCATCAACCGCCAGCAGTACGCCAAGGTCATCGACGAGGGCGTCCTCCCGGTGAGCAACGGCCTGTTCGTCAAGGGGTCGCCCTACTACTCCACCACCAAGTACCCCGCCTACAACCCGTCGCAGGCGTCCAAACTGGTCAAGGCGGCGGAGAAGACCCACGGGGGCCCGATCTCCTTCACCTACGGCTCGACCAACTCGCCCGCCGCCATCCGCGCCGCGCAGTACCTGCAGCAGGCCTGGCAGCAGGTCGGGTTCAAGGTCAAGACCAACATCGTCCAGCAGAACGACACCATCAACAACGCCCTGGCAGGCAAGTACGAGGCGCTGGGCTGGCGCCAGTTCGGCGCGGTCGACCCCGACCTCAACTACATCTTCTGGAGCACCACCACCGTCAGCTCGGGGTCGTTGTCGATCAACATGGCGCGCAACGCCGACCCGACGATCGAGAAGGCGCTCCTCACCGGCCGCGTCGAGCACCGACAAGGAGGTACGCGCCGACCGCCTACAAGACGGTGAACAAGCGCCTCGGCCTCGACACGCCCTACCTCTGGACCGACCGGGCCGTGTGGGCCGTCATCGGCAACCCCAACGTCCAGAACTTCAACAACCCGACCACGCCGCAGGGTCAGCACGCCTTTGGCATGATCGGTGGCTCGATCTGGCCGACCCAGATCTGGATCAGCTGAGCTGGGGGCTGATGAGCGGACGCATCCTGGTCGTCGAAGACGATGAGCGCATCCGATCCTCCATGCGCCTGGCCCTGGAGGGCGAGGGCTACGAGGTAAGGGACGCCGCCAGCGGCGAAGAGGGCCTCGACCTGTTCGCCGAGGCCCCGCCCGACGTCGCGCTGATCGACCTCATGCTGCCCGGCATGGACGGCTTCGAGTGCTGCCGCGCCCTGCGGCGCAGCAGCGCCGTGCCGATCATCATCGTGACGGCGCGCTCGGACACCCACGACGTCGTGGCCGGCCTGGAGGCGGGGGCCGACGACTACGTCACCAAGCCGTTCGTGGCCAAGGAGCTGGCGGCGCGCATCCGGGCGCTGCTGCGGCGGGCCCGGCCGGCCGAGGAGGAGCCCGGCGCGCTCACCTTCGGCGACCTCCAGCTGCTGCCCGAGCAGGGCGTGCTGCGCCGGCTCAACGGCGACGAGGTGCACTGCACGCGCACCGAGTTCCGCCTGCTGTGCGAGCTGGCGGCCAGCCCCAACAAGGTGCTCAGCCGCGAGCAGCTGCTCGACCGGGTCTGGGGCTACGACTACTTCGGCGACGGGCGGCTGGTCGACGTGCACATCCGGCGCTTGCGCACCAAGGTCGAGGCCGATCCGGCGGTGCCCCAGCACATACTCACCGTGAGGGGCATGGGCTACAAGCTGGTGCCCTGACGTGAAGCTGGGCATCGGTGCCCGCATCACGGCCGTCTTCGGCCTCGGGGCGCTGATCCTGTCGATCCTGATGGGTGGGCTCTCGTACTTCACCGTCCGCCACTTCCTGCTGGCCGGCCGGGAGTCGGCGGCCCAGCACCAGGCCTTCACCAACGCCGCTGCTCGTGCGCACGTCGCTCGAGCAGGGCACCACCGCAGCAGTACGTGGGGCTGCTGGCCAGCCTCGACGCCGGCACCGACGCCCACTCCGTGCTCTACCACCACGGCAAGGCGTACGAGTCGTCGCTGTCGGTCAGCGCCTCCATCCCGGTGCAGCTGCGCAAGGACGTCCTGAGCGGGCACGCCGGCCACCCAGACCTACCGCACCGCGGCCGGGACGGCCGAGATCGGGATCGGCATCCCGGTCCCCTCGGTCCACGCCGTCTACTTCGAGGTGTTCGACCTCTCGGACCTCGACCACACGCTGCGCGTGCTGGGCCTGACCCTCTTCGTGGCCGGCGTGGTCACGACGCTGCTCGGGACCGGCTCTGGGCCGTTTCGCCAGCGTGCGCTCGCTGCGGCCGCTGGCCGACGTGTCGCGAGCCGCGGGCGCCATCGCCGGCGGCGACCTCGACACCCGGCTCGACCTCGAGGCGGCCGACCCCGACCTCGAGGGCTTCACGCTCTCGTTCAACGCCATGGTCGACCAGCTCCAGGAGCGCATCGAGCGCGAGGCGCGCTTCAACTCCGACGTGAGCCACGAGCTGCGGTCGCCGCTGACCACCCTCGCCGCCGCCATGGAGGTGCTCGAGGCCGACCGGGACAAGCTCCCGCCGCGGTCGCAGCGGGCGCTGCAGCTCCTCGCGCGACGATCTGCGGCGCTTCCAGCGCATGGTGGGCGACCTGCTCGAGATGTCCCGGGCCGACGCCGGCTCGGTCGACGTCTTCTTGGAGGAGGTCAACGTCTCCGAGCTCGTGCAGCGCTCGGTCGAGACGGGGCTCGGGCACATGGTGACCCACGGCACGGGCGGCCCGCCTGCCGTGCGCATCGACCCCGCGGTGCGCACCTGGCGGGTGGGCGTCGACAAACGCCGCTTCGAACGTGTCATGGTCAACCTCATGGAGAACGCCGACCACTACGGGGGCGGCGTCACGGCCATCGCGGTCGGTCCGGGGGGACGGGACGGCGGTCGAGGTGACGGTCGACGACGACGGGCCGGGCATCGACCCCCTGGAGCGGCTCAAGATCTTCGAGCGCTTCTAC
Source organism: uncultured Acidimicrobiaceae bacterium (assembly GCA_963762175.1). Classification (GTDB taxonomy): domain Bacteria; phylum Actinomycetota; class Acidimicrobiia; order Acidimicrobiales; family RAAP-2; genus Bog-473. Next base: position 387,870 of record CAVXJW010000005.1, on the reverse strand, counting down.
CGCGGCTCGGCCTCGGGGCGGCGGGGCACCGGGACCGGCACCGGTCTCGGCCTGGCGCTGGTCGACGAGCACATGCGCGTCATGCACGGCAACGTCCGGGTCGAGTCGTCCGACAGCGGCGGGGCGCGTTTCGTCCTCACGCTGCCGGTGCTGGACCACGGCGACCACGGCGACCCGGAGGACGACCAGTGCGAGGACTGAGCGCGTGAACACGGCGCGGCGCCGCGTTGCGCTGCTCGGCCTGGTGGCCCTCGTCGCCGCCGGGTGCGCCATCCCGACCCAGGGCAACCCGAGCACCATGCCGGCGTCCAAGGTGCCCTTCCACCTCCTCGACCCGCACCTGCCCACGACGACGACCACGGTGCCGAAGCCGACGTCGCTCGTCCCCGTCAAGGTCTTCTTCCTCAACCCGAGCGCGAACAACGCGCTGACCTCGTCGCCGCGTGTCGTGGCCGCCCCGGCGCCGCTGACCGCCATCATCACGTCGTTGCTCGGCGGTCCCACCCAGGCCGACACGGCCAACGGGCTCGCCACCGCCATCCCGAGCAATGTCACGGTGCTGTCGACGACGACGCAGGGCGAACATCGTGACCGTGAACATGAACGCGGCCTTCGGCGCGATCACCGGCACCAGCATCGAGCTGGCGGTGGCGCAGATCGTCGCCACCGTCGTCGAGCGAGAACGGCTTCAACACCGGCGTGCTCTTCGAGATCGACGGCCAGCGCATCAGCGTGCCGATCGCCAACGGCTCGCAGGTGAACGACCCCGTCTACCTCATCGAGTTCCTCAACGTCGCGCCCTGAGCGGGTTCGCAGCCGGTTCGCCGAGCCCCGACAGACTCGGCTCGGCTCGGCTGGCTCGGTCCAGCCGTTCAGCCGGCGTTCTCGACGTCGTCACGCCACGGCAAGCGTGGCGCGCCCGACCAGAGGTGCTCGAGGTCGTAGTAGTCGCGCGTCTCCTGCAGGAAGACGTGGGCGATGAAGTCGCCGTAGTCCATGAGGACCCACGTCGCGTCTTGCAGACCTTCCACGCCGAACGGGCGCGAGGCCGTGCGACTCCTTCACCCCGCGCTCGATCTCCTCGACCAGGGTGCGCACATGACGCGTGTTCTGCGCGCTGGTGATGACGAAGGCGTCGACGACCCCGAAGAGCTCGGCCATGCCGAGCACCACCGTGTCGCGCCCGAGCTTGGCGTCCGCCGACTCGGCGGCGGTGGTGACAGCCGGCGGGAGTCTGGACGTGCAGGTCTGCGCCTGGACTCAATGCAGCAACTCCAGGATCACGACGGTGCAGAGCGAAGAACAGGGCAACGACAGCGACCGACGGCGATCGCCCAACGCTGGCGGGAACGGCGGGCCACCTTCTGCTCGGCCCGCCGATCGGCCCGCGCTGCGACTTGGGCGGGCAGCGCGGCGACACGGGGACTTTCCGACAGCTCCGTCCACCCGGCCGGCATGGCGCTCATTCAAGGCACAGCGTACAGAGCGCGACGGCGAATGCAACGGATGACCGCCTCGGGGACCATGCCGTCGACCGGCTGGCCCGCCGCCAGCAGCTCACGGACCTGCGAGCTCGAGACCGGCACCTGCGGGCCGTTCGATCCAACTCAGCCCTCCAGCCAGGGGGAACGGCCGGCACAGGGCCGCTGGGCCGGGACACGACGGCCAGGGTGACCAGCCGCTGGAGGTCCTCGTGCCGGTGCCAGGTGCCGAGGTCGGGCACCAGGTCGGCCCCGACCACCAAGAAGAGCTCGACGGGCTGAGCGCCGGCCTCGGCCAGGATCTCCTCGGCCGTCTCCACCGAGTAGCTGGGGCCGCCCCGCTCCATCTCGAGCCGGCTGGCCTCCGCGCCCGGGATGTCCCCGGCGAGGGCCTCGGTCAGCGCGAAGCGGTCCTCGGCGGGCGAGACGGCGCGCTGCCCGGACTTCTGCCACGGGTCGTTGGCGACGACGAGGAGCAGGCGGTCGAGGGCGAGCTGCTCGATGACGGCGCTGCGCCGCGGCGGCGTGCCCGGCGTGCGGCGGGTCGAAGGTGCCGCCGAAGATCCCGATCGCGGGCGGGAGGATCAGGTGCCGGCAAGTTCGGCGATCACCGGTGCCAGGGCGTCCATCTCCGCCTCGTGCACGACGATGTAGCTGAAGCCGAGCTCCTCGCGGCGGCGGCGCAACGTGTCGATGATCTCCTCGACCGTGCCGATCAACGCCAACGGCGCGGCGCGCAGCTGGTCCGGCGTCAACTCGAACAGCGCGGCCAGGGACTCGAAGACCTCGGCCGCGTTCGGCACCACCTGCACCGCGACGGTCCAGCACTGGAACTCGAGGTCGATCAGCGCGCTCTCCCGCCGCCTCGCGGGCCCAACGCACCCGGTCGGTGTACTTCTCGACCACTGCCTCGGCCGCCACCTCGGGCCCGACGTAGCCCGGCGGCCAGGCTCGGCACGATGCTGACGATGTCGGCGTACTGCCCGGCCAGCGTGAGGACGCGCCGGCCTCCGCCGCCGATGACGATCGGCGGTCCGCCCGGCGTCGACCGGCTACGGGAGTGGCCGACGGACTCGGTCACGCTGTAGTGCTCGCCGCTGAAGGTGACGCTGCCGTCGTCGCCACAGCGCGCGCATGATCTCCAGGCTCTCGGCCAGTCGGGCGACGCGCACCGACGGCTTGTCCATCGGGATGCCCGACTGCTCGTAGTCGGTCGTCATCCAGCCGGCGCCGATGCCGAACTCGAAGCGACCGTCGGTGACGACGTCGAGGGTGGCGGCCTCCTTGGCCAGGACGATCGGGTGGCGGAAGTCGTTGTCGAGGACGAGGGTGCCGACCCGCAGCGTCGTCGTGGCCTCCGCCGCCACCGTGCGCGGCGATCATGGGGGCCCACTGGTCGTCGAGGTGGTCGGGCACGTAGAGCGTCGAATAGCCCAGGTCCTCGGTCTTGCGGGCCAGGTCGCGCCACGCAGCCGGGGATGCGGCCTTCGACGCCTGGAGGGCGAAACGGAAGGCGGCCATGGGGGGCGATCCTACGGCGTTAACCTGTTGCGGTGACGAGCCCCGCTGAGTCTTCCTCGTGGAGCCCCGCGTCCTGGCGGCAGTTCCCCGCGGCGCAACAGCCCGAGTGGCCTGACGCCGACGCGCTCGAAGAAGGCCGAGGCCCGGCTGGCCACGGTGCCGCCGCTCGTCTTCGCCGGCGAGGCGCGCCAGCTGACCGGCCACCTCGCCCAGGTGGCCAACGGCGAGGCCTTCCTGCTGCAGGCCGGCGACTGCGCCGAGTCCTTCGCCGAGTTCACCGCCGACTCCATCCGGGACAAGCTCAAGATCATCCTGCAGATGGCGGTGGCCCTGACCTACGCGGCCGGCGTGCCCGTGGTCAAGGTCGGCCGCATCGCCGGGCAGTTCGCCAAGCCGCGCTCGGCCGGCACCGAGCGGGTCGGCGACGTGGAGCTGCCGTCGTTCCGCGGCCACATGGTCAACGACGAGGCCTTCGAGGCCGAGGCCCGCAGCCCCGACCCCGAGCGCCTGGTGGCGGCCTACCAGCAGTCGGCCTCGACGCTCAACCTGCTGCGCGCCTTCACCAAGGGCGGCTTCGCCGACCTCTCGCAGGTGCACCTGTGGAACCAGCAGTTCGTGTCGTCGTCGAGCGAGGGCCAGCGCTACGAGCGCATCGCGTCGGAGATCGACCGCGCCCTGCGCTTCATGGCCGCCTGCGGCATCGACCTCGGCGCCGAGGTCGGGCTGCACCAGGTCGACTTCTTCACGAGCCACGAGGCGCTGATCCTGCCCTACGAGGAATGCCTCACCCGCGTCGACTCCCTCACCGGCGACTGGTACGACTGCTCGGCCCACATGGTCTGGGTCGGCGACCGCACCCGCCAGCTCGACGGGGCGCACCTCGAATTCGTCGTCCGGCATCAGCAACCCGATCGGCGGCAAGGTCGGACCCGAACTGCAGCCCGGCCGAGGTCGTCGCGCTCTGCGAGCGGCTGAACCCGGACCGCCTGCCGGGCCGCCTCACGCTCATCACCCGGCTCGGGGCCGGGCGGGTCGACGAGCTGCTCCCGCCCCTGGTGCGGGCCGTCGAGGCGGAGGGCCACCCGGTGGTCTGGGCCTGCGACCCCATGCACGGCAACACCTTCACCAGCGAGGGCGGCCGCAAGACCAGGCGCTTCGACGACATCCTCTCCGAGCTGCGCTCCTTCTTCGACGTCCACCGCGACGAGGGAACCTGGCCCGGCGGCCTGCACGTCGAGCTGACCGGCGACGACGTGACCGAATGCCTCGGTGGAGCCGAGGAGATCTTCGAAGGGGACCTCGATGCCCGCTACACGACGACGTGCGACCCGCGGCTCAACGCCCGCCAGTCGCTCGACCTGGCCTTCCGCGTCGCGGAGTTCCTCAGAAGTTGATCCGCCGCCTCGTTCTCGCCGTGCTGGTGACAGCACTGCCGCTGCTGGCGCTCGTCGCCGTTGCCGCCACGACCTCCGCGCCGCCGGCCGCGGCTGCGCACCAGACGCCCGCCTACTGGCTGGTGGCGTCCGACGGGGGCATCTTCAGCTTCGGCGGGGCGACCTACTACGGCTCGACCGGCGGCATGGTGCTCAACAAGCCGGTCGTGGGCATGGCCGCCACGTCGGACGGCGGCGGCTACTGGCTGGTGGCCTCCGACGGCGGCATCTTCAGCTACGGCGACGCCACCTTCTACGGGAGCACGGGCAGCCTGCACCTGAACCAGCCGATCGTGGGCATGGCCGTCGTCCCCGACGGCGGCGGGTACTGGCTGGTGGCCGCCGACGGCGGGATCTTCAGCTACGGCACCGCCACGTTCTACGGCAGCACCGGCAGCATCCGTCTCAACAAGCCGGTGGTGGGCATGGCCGCCACACCCGAGCGGCCACGGCTACTGGCTGGTCGCCTCCGACGGCGGGATCTTCAGCTACGGCGACGCCCAGTTCCAGGGGAGCACCGGCAGCCTGCGGCTGAACAAGCCGATCGTCGGCATGATCACCGGGCCCGGCGGCAACGGCTACTTCCTCGTCGCCTCGGACGGCGGCATCTTCAGCTTCGGCTCAGCACCCTTCTTCGGCTCGCTCGGCGGCCTGAGCCTGAAGCACCCGATCGTCGCCGCGGCGGCCACCCCCTCGGGCAACGGCTACTGGTTCACCGACACGGCCGGACTGGTGTCGAACTTCGGCTCGGCCGACTACTACGGCTCCGCGCCGTCGAACCTCTTCCGGCCGATCGTCGGCATGGCGGAGGCCCCCGGGAAGCACGGGGGCTTTCATCGGCGGGACCTATCCCTCGGGTGCCTACGGCTACGACATCAGCATGTTCCAGTGCACGAGCCTGCCGAGCGGAGACCACCAGATCGGCATCGTGCAGGTCGACGGGCAGCTCCTCGGCGAACACCAACCCGTGCCTGTCCACGGAACTGCAGTGGGCGGCCGGCGGCCTCAACCTCTACACCTTCCTGACCTACACCACCTCGACCGTCAACCAGCCGGGCTGCAATGGCGACACCTCGTGCAACGCCGGCTTCGTGGCCGGCGTCCACGCCTACAACGCGGCCGACGGGGCCGGAGCCGGGTCGACCGGCAACCCCGTGGTGGCTCGACGTCGAGAACAACGCGGCCATCGGCCTGCCCTGGTCGGGGAACACGGCGGAGAACGCCCTCTTCGTCCAAGGCGCCCTCAACGCCCTGCACGAGACAGAGGGCGTCGCCGACGTCGGGATCTACGCCAGCCCGGGCGTCTGGAACACCATCGTCGGGAACTACGCCCCCTCGGTCCCCTACTGGATGGCCGACTACCTCAGCTCGCCCAGCGGTCCGGGATCGTGCGCGGACTACTCGAACTGGGTGAACAACCACGGGGCGCACCTGCCCAGCCCGCCGCAGATCGTGCAGTACAACAGCGCGCAGTACGACGAAGACTACGCCTGCTGATCCACTGAGCGATCCCGACGACACCACGATCGGGGATGTCCGCTACGTATGGCGGGAACCGTTCGCCAACGACGACGTCAACGCACTGCACGCGCAGGGCTTCGCGCACCGTCTGCTCGACATCGACTGGCGGGCGCAGCTGGAGCGTCACAGCTTGGGCTGGGTCTGCGCCACTGCCACCGATAACGCGACCGACGCCACCGACGCCCGCGGCGGGCGACGACTGGTCGGCTTTGTCAACGTTGCCTGGGACGGCGGTGTCCACGCGTTCCTCCTCGACACCGTCGTCGAGGAACGCTCTCGGAGGACCGGGATCGGCCGTGGTCTGGTGAGCGTGGCCGAACGCGAGAGCCGTGCCGCCGGGTGTGAATGGCTCCACGTCGACTTCGAGGAGGACCTGCGAGGCTTCTACCTCGGGGCGTGCGGGTTCCGGGCGACGCCGGCCGGCCTCATCGCGCTGCGCTGAGCACGAGCGACCGTACCCGTTCGGCGTTCTCTTCCTCGGGATCGCCGCCCTCGAGGACGAGATCGACGTCGCCGGGTGGCTCCCACGACGCCCGGGACCGCGCCACCTGCGACCAGTCCAACTCGTACCAGTCGGGGATCTGACGCCGGCGGCCCTCCACCCGCGCTCGATGCAGTGAGGGGTCGTCACACGACGTCATGACCACGAGGCTCGCCGCACCCTCCTCGCGCGCCACCTGGCGAGTGCCCTCGACCTCGGGCGCGCGGGCCACGCCGTCGAGGACGACCGAGCTGCCCAAGCGGAGCTGCGAGCGCGCCAAGGACCAGAGCATCGACCACCCGACGCCACGGTGACCCCGCACGCCCATACCGTCCAGCGCCTCCTGGATCTCGGGATAGGGCCGCAGGCCGCTCATGGCCCAGTCGTGGCCAAGAACCGGGGCCCCGAGCGCTCTGCCCGCCTGCTCGGCCAACGTCGACTTCCCGGTGCCCGGCAGGCCTGTGATCAGCACGAGGAGCATGGGCTCATTCTGCCGGGAATGAGGCTTTTGGCCCATGAGGTCGCGTCTGGGCTCCCCTACCGTTGACCGGACAGCGCCGGGCACGCGTCCGGGAGCGGAAGGGGAGCCCCATGAACGTGCACAGTGCCGCCCTGCGGGCGCTCTGGCGGCGAGGAGCCGTGGGCGCCGCCGTGGCGGCGGCGATCGTCACCCTGGCGGCCGCCGGCTGACGCACGCCTCGTCCACCCGGGCGCGCTCACGCGTCCGGCAGCTTCTCCCACACCGACACGTGCGAGACGCTCTCACTGGTGAACGGCTCACGCCGCCACCCACTCCAGCGCTCGCGTAGGCGCATCCCGGCGAGCCGCGCCATCAGGTCGAGCTCCGCCGGCCACGCGTAGCGGTACGGCATGGCGAACGTCGCCGCCCGACCCTCGGCGATCCAGTAATGGTGCGAGACGCCCAGCTGCTGGGCCACGTCGATCGTGTCGAAGCCCACTCGGTCCGGCGAGACGTGGAAGGCCACGGTCGACTCCCCGGCGGCAGCCGCCGCAACTGCGGCACCGCGACCTCGACGACGAAGCACCCGCCCGGTTCGAGGTGCCGTCCCACGTTGACGAAGCACGCCACCTGATCGTCCTGGCTCGTCAGGTTCTCGATCGTGTTGTAGACGAGGTAGGCGAGACGGAAGGCCCCGTCGACCACCGTCGAGGCGAAGTCGCCGATCGTCACTCCGATGGCGTCGCCGCCGGGCTTGGCCCGCAGCTCCGCCACCATGTCGGGCGAGAGGTCGATCCCCTGCACCGGGACGCCACGAGCCGCCAGCGGCAGCGCGATACGACCGGTGCCGATGCCGAGCTCCAGCGCGGCGCCGTCACCGGCGAGGTCGACCAGGAAGTCGACGGTGGGGTCGATGACGGCAGGATGGAAGTAGCCCGCCGAGTCGACGTCATAGGTGGCTGCGACGGAGCCGGCGAAGTAGTCCTTGCGCACGGGTCCGATCTTGCCAGAGGTTCGGTCAGTTGGTCTTGACGACCAGCACGGCGCAGTGCGCCCCGTGCGCGACCGAATTCGGCACGCTGCCGAGATACCGGCGCTGCATTCCCTTGCTGCCGACGACGATCAGATCGGCCGCCACATCGACCGCGGTGGACAGGATCACATCGTCCGGGTTGCCCTGCGCCGCATGCGCCTCAGCCACGAGGCCATCCCCGAACTTCTCGAGCGAGGTCTGCCCGATGGCCCGAGCACTCTCCTCGGCGACGGCCTGGCCAGCGCCGGTGTCGACCATGTCGACGCCGGCGACGGAGCCCATGCCAGAACGCGGCGCGTGAAAGGCCGTGACGATGTGCAGCGACGCGCCGAGCGATCGCGCCAACTCTGCCGCAGCTTGCACAGCCTTGTCGGCGGTGGGCGAGCCGTCTGTGCCGACGACCAGTGTCTTGTACATGGTGTTCGTCCTTTATTCGCCGAAAGAGAATCAGCGTAGTCCCCTCACACCGCAAGAGACCCGGACGCGCCCGCCCGAGCCTCCTGCACGGCGGAGCGGTAGCGTGCCCCCATGGCGACGTTCGCCGACGTCGAGCAGATGATCAACCGCTTGCCCGAGGTGACCGAGGGCACCCGCCACGGCCACCGAACCTGGTTCGTCGCCGGCAAGGCCTTCGCCTGGGAACGCCCGTTCTCCAAGGCCGATCTCAAGCGCCTCGGCGACACCGCCCCGCCCGACGGCCCGATCCTCGCGCTGAGCACCGCCGACCTGGCCGACAAGGAGGCGCTGCTGGCCACCGGCGCCAAGGGGTTCTTCACCATCCCGCACTTCGACGGCTACGCCGCCGTACTGGTGCAGTTACGGGCGGCCACCAAGAAGCCCCTGCGTGAGGCGATCGAGGATGCCTGGCTTGCCGCCGCGCCCGAGCGCCTGGCCCGCGCCTTCGTCGGCGAGGTCTGAGTCCGAACCCGCCCCGTTCTTCGGCGCCCGCGGCACCCCGCACCAGTCGTTGAAGCGAAGCAGGATGAAGCGGTCCTCCGAGGGCACCCATTCCCACTCGGTCATGGACGCGTGCACGATGCGCACCCAGCCCCGCCGGTAGATCTCGGGCGGCACTCCGAGGAAGGCGATCATCGTCGCCTCGATCACACCGGCGTGGACGGCGGCCACCACCAGCTCGCCCGGGTGCTCCTGCACGATGGCGCGCACCGCGTCCGAGGCCCGGACGACGAAGGACGTCCAACTCTCGCCGCCGGGTGCGATGGGCACGGTCGGGTCCGTGTCCCAGTCCGGCACGCCGTAGGTCTCGACCAGCTCGGTCCAATCCATGCCGTCGCTCTCGCCGGGATGCAGCTCGCAGAGATCGCAGCGCTGCCGTACCGGGCCGAGGGCGGTCGGGCCGGGGCCCACCACGGGACGGAGCCGCTCGGCCGTCTCGACGGCCCGGGGCAGCACCGACGAGTAGAGGGCCGTCGCCTCGCGCAGCTCGCCGCTCTCGAAGAGCCGGTCGGCCAGGGCCGCCACCTGCCGGCGACCCAGGTCGGTCAGACCCGTGCAGCCCTTGGGGCCGCCGATGACGTGGTTCACGTTGCACTCGGCCTCGCCGTGGCGCACGAGCACGATGCGGGTCGCGCCCTCCTCGGGCGGGAAGATCCGCAGCACGCCCGCGTGGGTGCGCTCCTCCTCGGACTCGCTCACGCCAGGTTCCCGACGAAGTGCTCCAGCTGGCGCAGCGTGCGGCACTCCACCACGTCGTCGCAGTGGGCGGCGTACTCGCCCACGATGGAGTCACCCGAGCCCCAGTAGTCACGCGGCTCGGGGTTCAGCCAATAGACGTGGCGCGCCCGGGCCTGCAGGTCCTCGAGCACCCACGAGGCGGATGCGTGGTAGTTGTTGCGAGCGTCGCCCAGCATCATGACGCTCGAGCGCGAAGTCACCTGGTCGCCCCAGCGTCGGTGGAACTCGGTGAGCGCGTGCCCGTAGTCGGAGTGCCCGTCGACCCAGATGACGTCCGCCTCCAGGTTGATGCGCGCCACCGCCTCGGCCGGGTCGACCACGCCTTCGAAGAAGCGCGTCACCTCGTCGATCCCGTCGACGAAGACGAAGCTTCGCACCTTGGAGAACTGCGAGGAGATGGCGTACACGAGGTGCAGGGTGAAGCGGGCGAAGCTCGCCACCGACCCCGAGATGTCCGCGATCACGAAGATCTCGGGCTTGGCCGGCCGCGGGTGCCGGAAGCGCGGCTCAATGGGCACCCCGCCCGTCGAGAGCGAGCGCCGCATGGTGGCCCGGAAGTCGAGCGGGCCCTTGCGGCCGTGGCGGCGCTTGCGGGCCAGGCGCACGGCCAGCTTGCGCGACAGCGGCTGGAGGACGCGATGCAGCACGGCCAGCTCCTCGCGCGTGGCGTGCATGACGTCGATGTCCTCGGGCAGCGGCTTGCGCACGGAGCGGGCCAGTGCCTCGGCGCCGCGGTCCTCGACCAGGCGCCGGCGGATCTCCGTCTCGACCGACCGCCGGAACTTCTCAATGCGCGCCTTGAACTCGTCCGCCGCCAGTCGCTCCTCCAGGTCGGTCAGCGAGCCACCGGCCGCGCCCGCCTGGGCCTGCCCCATCAGGCGCTCGAGCACGGCGTCGAGGTCCAGGTTCCGCAGCGTGCGGTAGAGGTAGTAGGTGCCGCCGACCGGCCGACCGGGCTCCATGCCGGCGTAGCGGTCGACCGCGTTGCGGGCCACCATGTTCATGAGGCCGGCGTCGGCCGACAGCAGCGACTTGAAGAGCATCTCGGCCAGCTCCTCGGGCGTCATGCCCTCGCCGCCACCGCCGCTCTGCCACGAGCGCCGCTGCCCCTGCGCGCCGCCCTGTCCCGACTGCTCGGCGCCCATCTCCTCGTCGAGATCCTCGCCGCCGTCCTCGCCCTCCTCGCCGCCGCCCGGTTGGTCCGCACGGCGAAGAAGACCTCGAAGGCCGTCTCGAAGGCGCGCCAGTGCGAGGACGACTTCACCAGCGTGGCCGCCAGCGCGTACTTCAGCGCCTCGCGGTCCTCCAGCGGGATGTGCTTCGATCGCCTCGGCGGCATCGAGGTGCTCGGTGAGCGACACGGGCAGCCCGGCGCGGCGCAGCTCGGTGACGAAACCGGAGAGGAGGTCGAGCATCGGCTCAGCTCAGCCCGGAGTGGCCGACAGCAACTCCTTGGAGGCCCGCTCGATGTCGGCCTGGTACTTCAGGAGGATGTGCAGCGTGTCCTTGGCGTCGGCCGCGTCGATCGTCTCGACGCCGAGCAGCACGAGGGTGCGGGCCCAGTCGATGGTCTCGGAGACCGACGGCGCCTTGCGCAGCTCGAGCGTGCGCAGCGAGCGCACGATCCGCGCCACCTGGTCGGCCAGCTCCTCGCTGATGCCCGGGCACCTTGGTCCGCACGATCTCGCGCTCACGCTCGAGGTCCGGGTAGTCGATGTGCAGGAAGAGGCAGCGGCGCTTGAGCGCCTCGGAGAGCTCGCGGGTGTTGTTCGACGTGAGGAACACCATCGGCAGCTGGGTGGCGCGCACGGTGCCGAGCTCGGGGATCGACACCTGGTACTCCGAGAGGATCTCGAGCAGCAGCGCCTCGGTCTCGAGCTCGACGCGGTCGACCTCGTCGACGAGCAGCACGACCGGCTCGGTGGCGCGGATCGCCTCGAGCAGGGGCCGTGTCAAGAGGAAGTCCTCCGAGAAGATGTCCTCCTCGAGCTCGGACCAGCTCGGGCCCTCCTCCTCGCCCTTGCCGTGCTCCCCCGCCTGAATCCGCAGCAGCTGCTTGCGGTAGTTCCACTCGTAGAGCGCCTTGGACTCGTCGAGCCCCTCGTAGCACTGCAGGCGGATCAGCCGCGCCCCGGTGAGCTCGGCCACCGACTTGGCCAGCTGCGTCTTGCCCGTCCCCGCCGGTCCCTCGACCAGCACCGGCTTGGCCAGCCGGTCGGAGAGGTACACGACGCCACTGATCGACTCGTCGGCCAGGTAGCCCACCTCGGCCAGGCCGCCCCGCACCGCGTCCAAGGACTCGAACCGGGGGGGACCACTGTCCGGCAGGCCCAATGCTGCGCTTCCCTCACTCACCGGCGCACCTGCCCGTCGCCTCGCACAATCCACTTCAACGTCGTCAGCTCCTTCACTCCCATCGGTCCACGGGCATGCAGCTTCTGGGTGGAGATCCCCACCTCGGCTCCGAGCCCCAGTTCCTCACCGTCGACGAACCGCGTCGACGCGTTCACCAGCACCGCCGCCCCGTCCACCTCGGCCACGAAACGGTCGGCCACGGCCACGTCGGAGGTCACGATCGCCTCCGAGTGTCCCGAGCTGTACCGCGCGATGTGCGCGATCGCCTCGCCCACGTCGTCGACCATGCCGATGGCCACCACGGGTCCGAGGAACTCGGTGGCGAAGTCACTCTCCATGGCCGGCACGGCGTCGGGCACGTGGGCCCGGACCCGCTCGTCGGCCCGGATCTCCACGCCGGCCGTCGGGAGCGAGGCCGCCAGGCGCGGCAGGAATTCGGCGGCCACCCGTTCGTGCACGAGGATCGTCTCGACCGCGTTGCACACGCCGAAGCGATGGGTCTTGGCGTTGACCGCCAGCTCGTGCGCCATGGCCAGGTCGGCGGCGCCGTCGATGTAGATGTGGCAGTTCCCGTCTCCGTCGAGGACGTAGGGCACGGTGGCGTGCTCGACGAGCGACGCGATGAGCGCCGGCCCGCCGCGCGGGATCAGGCAGTCGATGTAGCCGCGCAGCCGCATGAACGCCGTCGCCGTCTCGTGCGAGGTGTCCTCCACCAGCGCGACGGCGTCCTCGGGCAGCCCGGCTTTCACCGCGGCCCGCCGCAGCAGCGCCACCACGGCGCGGTTGGACTCGATGGCCGAGGACGAGCCGCGCAGGAAGGCGGCGTTGCCCGCCTTGAGGCAGAGCCCGGCGGCGTCGCTGGTCACGTTGGGCCGGTTCTCGTAAATGACGCCGATCACTCCGAGGGGCACCCGCACCCGGGTCACCCGCAGGCCATTGGGGCGCACCCAGCCCTCGGTGACCTCGCCGACGGGGTCGGGCAGGCCCGCCACCTGTGCGCAGGCCGCCCGCCATACCCTGCACCCGCTCCTGGGTCAGGCGCAGCCGGTCCCGGGCCGCCTCGACCATGCCGGCCGCCTCGGCCCGCTCCAGGTCGACCCGGTTGGCCTCGACCAGCGAGGGCCACTCTCCTTCCAGGAGGTCGGCGGCCAGCCGCAGGGCGTCGTCTCGTACCGAGCCCGGTGCCCGGGCCACCACGCGGGCAGCCGACTGGACGCGGCCCGCGAGCTGCTCCAACGTGGGCGAGGTCATCGGGTCAGGTTACAAGCACCAGGTCATCTCGATGGACGACGACCTGGCTGCGGCGCCCCATCCACTCGTCGGCACGCTCGGCGGGCACCCGGACCAGGCCCTTGGCGAAGACCACCCCGTCGGGACCCGCGATCTCGACCGCATCGTCGGGCCGGAAGGCGCCGGAGACCCCTGCGACCCCGGCCGCCAGGAGCGAACGCCCGCGCCCGGTCAGGGCGGCCCGGGCGCCGTCGTCGACGGTGATGCTGCCGCTCGACCCGAGCGCGAAGGCGATCCACAGTTTGCGGGCCGAGAGCCGGCTGGTGCGGGCCCGGAACACCGTGCCCACCCCGGGCTCGTCGGCCAGGGCCGCCGCCACGACGCCGGGGCGGCCGGCGTCGGCGATCACCGTCTGCACACCGGACCAGGTGGCGATCTTCGCCGCGGCCAGCTTCGAGGCCATGCCCCCGCTGCCCACGGCGCTGCCCGGCCCGCCGGCGAGCCGTTCGAGCTGCTGGTCGATCTCGACGACTTCTTCGATGAGCGAGGCCTCGGTGTCGCGCCGGGGGTCGGCGGTGAGCAACCCCGGGGCATCGGTCAACAGCACGAGCAGGTGCGCGCCCACAAGGTGGGCCACCAGCGCGGCCAGGCGATCGTTGTCACCGAAGCGGATCTCCTCGTCGGCGACGGCGTCGTTCTCGTTGACGATCGGCACCACGCCCAGGTCGGCCAGGTGCTGCAGCGTCCCGCGGGCGTGGAGATACTGCGTGCGGTGCACGAAGTCGAGCGGGGCCAGCAGGACCTGCCCGGCCAGCACGCCGTGAGGCTCGAAGCCGTCCTGCCACAGGCGCATGAGGCGGTGTTGTCCGACGGCGGACACCGCCTGCAGTACCGCGGGGTCCGAGGGTCGCTTGGCGCCGCGGTCGAGCGCGTCCCAGCCGGCGGAGATGGCGCCGGACGTCACGACGACGACCGTGTGCCCGTCGGCTCGGGCCGCCGCCAGCTCGCCGCAGAGCCGGTGCACCGTCTCGCTGGTCACCGACGAAGAGCCGACCTTGACGACGGCGATCACTGCTCGTCCCCCCACGTGAAGGTCATGACGCCGACGGTGACCTCGTCCCCGTCGCGGGCACCGGCCCGCGAAAGGGCGCGGTCGACGCCGAGGCGGCGCAGGCGGCGCACGACTTCGGCCTGGGCCCCTTCGTCGTTCAGGTCCGACAGCGCGACGGCGCGCTCGGCGGCGCGTCCGTGGACCACCCAGTTGCCGGACCCGGCCCGCTCCACGGCGACACCCTCGGGCACCGGCCGGTGCACGATGATCTCACTCGACGTCGCGGCGGCCGCCTCTGCCGCGCACGGCTTGGACCAACGGCGCCAGGCGTTCCACCAGCGCGCTGACGCCGGACCCGGCCGCCACCGAGAGCACCATGTCGCACACGCCCTCGTCGTCGGCACCGATGTCGGCCTTGCTCCCCACGACGATCCGGGGTCGCTCCACGAGCTCGTGACGATAAGAGCCGAGCTCGGACAGCAGGACGCGCAGCTGATCGGCGGGCGAGACGCCGCCGGCGTCGGGCGCGCCGAGGTCGAGGAGCACGACCAGCACCCTGGCCCGCTCAATGTGGCGCAGGAACTGGTGCCCGAGGCCCTTCCCCTCGGCCGCACCCTCCACCAGTCCGGGTATGTCCGCCATGACGAAGTCGGTCCCGTCGCGCACGCCGCCGCACGCGCACCACGCCGAGGTGGGGCTCCAGGGTGGTGAACGGGTAGTCGGCGATCTTGGGCTTGGCCGCCGACACCGTCGCAATGAGCGTCGACTTGCCGGCGTTGGGGAACCCGACCAGCGCCACGTCGGCCATGAGCTTGAGCTCCATGTCCAGCCAGAACTCCTGCCCCTTCTCGGCCTGCTCGGCGAAGGCGGGGGCACGACGCCGGTTGGAGAGGAAGCGTGCGTTGCCGCGACCACCCTGGCCGCCCTCGGCCACCATGCAGCGCGCGCCCTCGAGGTCGAGGTCGCAAACGACCGCGCCGGTCTTGTCCCGGACGACCGTGCCGACCGGGACGGGCACGACCAGGTCCTTGCCGCGTGCCCCGTGCCGTCTTGGAGCCCGATCCGTGGACCCCGTCGGTGGCCCGGCGGAACGGGTGGTCCCGGAAGCCGAGCAGGGACGACTCGTTGACCGAGGCCACCAGCCACACGTCGCCGCCGTGCCCCCCGTCGCCGCCGTCAGGACCTCCCCGGTCCACGTGGGCCTCGCGGCGCCACGAGACCGCTCCAGCTCCCCCGTCGCCGGCGCGCGCGTGGAGTTGCGCCTGGTCGACGAAGCTGGACATAGGGGGGAAAGCCTACGAGCCGAGCAGTCGGCGGGCGCGCTGGCCCACCTCGGCACGGGCCCGGTCGCCTTCGACCGTGGTGCATTCCCCGCCTTCGACGACCTGGTGCCCGCCCACCCAGACATCGGTCACGAGGTAGCCCGCGCCGGCCCACACGAGGTGCCCCAACAGCTCGGCGTCACTTACGGCCGGCGTGAACCGCGCGTCATCGGTCCGCAACCGGATGACGTCCGCCGGCCGCCCGACCTCGAGCGCACCGACGGGGAGCCCGAGCGCCTCGGCACCGCCGCGGGTGGCCAGTCGTAGTGCCGTTGCCGAGCTGACGACCTCGGGGTCCCCGGCCACGGCCCGCGCCAAGAGCGGCGCCAGGCGGAGCTCGTCCCACAGGTGCAGATCGTCGTTGGACGCCGGGCCGTCGGTGCCGAGGCCGACCCGCACGCCACGCTCGAGCAGCGCCCGCAAGGGAGCGATCCCCGAACCGAGCTTGCCGTTGGAGCCGGGGCAGTGCGCGACCGCGACATCGTGTTCGGCCAGCAACGCCATGTCGGTCTCGTCGAGCCACACCGCGTGCGCCGCCAGGACGCGGCCCTCGAGCACCCCCTCGGCGGCCAGCAGCGCCGGCGCGCTCATGCCGTAGCGCTCGTGTACGTCGGTGCACTCGGCCATGGTCTCGGAGAGATGGATCTGCAACAGCGCGCCGCGGTGACGGGCTTCGGTCGCGATCGCCCGCAGTCCTTCGGGCGGCACCGTGTAGGCGGCATGCGGCCCGAAGCCCATCTCGAGGCGCTCGTCCTTGCCCGTCGTGGCGTCCACGATCGCGCAGCAGGCGGCGAGCAGTGCTTCCCAACTGCTGCCCGGCCCTGCGTCGGGCACGTCGAAGATCGCCGGGGTGTACATGGCGCGGATGCCGGCGTCGAGCACCGCCTCCACGACCGGCGCCGGGTGCCGGTACTGCTCGCACGTCGTGGTGACACCGTTGGCCAGGAGCTCGGAGGCCCCGAGGAGTCATGCCCCAGTACACGTCCTCGTCCTCCAGGCGCCCCTCCCGCGGCCAGACCGCTTCGTGCAACCACCGATCGAGCGGCAGTCCGTCTCCCGCGCTGCGCAGGAGCGCCATCGGCGAGTGCCCGTGGCAGTTGACCAATCCGGGCATCAGCAGGCCGCCGAGGCGGCGGACCTCCGTGTCCGCAGACGGAGGGACCTGCCAGGGATCGCCGACCCACGAAATCACACCGTCGTCGATCTCGATCGCGCCCGGCGCGAGCACGGTGTCGGCGGAGTCGACGGTGAAGACGGCGTCGGCCTCCAGCCGCACGGTCATGGTGCGCCGACGTACAACCGGTCGGAGAGATCGCTCGAGACCTGCATCGCCTCGTCGCCACCTTCCACCACGACCTCCACGTTGCCGTCGGGATCACGATCGCCCACCCGGCCCACGGCGCCCGGAATGAAGCCTCCCTCGTCGAGCAGGGTGAGCGAGCCGAGGTTCAACTCGACCTCCTCGCTGATCCGGAAGAGGCGCACGCGCTCCCCGCGTCCACCTCGGCCAGCGGCCGCACCGGCGTGGACGGGCGCGGCCGAATGCGACCCCGGGATCGGGTTGCCGTGCGGGCACGTGGCGGGGTCGCCCAGCAGGTCGACGAGGCGCGCTTCGACGTCGTCGGAGATCACGTGCTCCCAGCGGCCCGCCTCACGGTGCACCTTGTGCCATTCCAGACCGATGACGTCGACGAGCAGGCGCTCCGCCAGACGGTGCTTGCGCACGACCTTCTCGGCCAGGGCCTCGCCGCTCTGGGTGAGCGAGAGTCGGCGCCCGTCGCGCTCCACGTAGCCGTCCTCGCGCAGGCGATCGAGCATCTCGGAGACCGACGGGGCGGACCGTCCCAGTCGCTCCGCGATGCGGGCCTGAATGACGGGCACCCCCTCCTCGCGCAACGACAGCATGGTCTCGAGGTATTCCTCGACCGGCGGGTGGTACTCCTGGGGCTCGTGGGCCGTCGCACGCTGCTCAGTCATCGCAGTGCGCCGCCGAGGGGGGCACGTCGAGCGCCGGATTGCGGTCGAAGAACCCGAACGGCACCAGCGTGAACCCGGTGTACTCGACCGGCATGACGGGCCAGTCCTCGGGACGCGGGATGTGCGTGACGCCGAAGGAGTGCCACAGCACGATGTCGGTGTCGACGATCGGAGCGATCCTGCGCCGTCCAGCTCGGCAGGCCGGCGCCACCGCCGTGCTGGTTGGGGTAGTCCCCGGCGGCGCGGCGCTCCTCGGGATCGAAGGGCGTGACCCACAGGTTGTGCGACGCGAACGCGGCGCGCCGACCGACGCTCGAGGTCGGGTCGGCCAGCAGCGTCGGTGTGGAACCGGGCAGCAGCTTGTAGGCGGTCGGCTGCCCGAGTCCGTTCTGGCGGGACCGGTTGGCGATGCGCCAGGTGCGGCTGCGCGACGGATCGACGTCCCGTCGGGCCTCCAGCTCGCGCTCCAACAGCGTCGCCGTCGTGCCGAACACGTTGCCCCAGGGGTTCTCGGCGCTCCCCGGATTGCCCGCCGGCACGGCATCGACCTCGTAGATCTCGTTGTCCGGGCCGTCGACCTGCATGTCGAGCCGGACGTTGAACATGTGCTGGTGGTACGGCGCGGCCAGGCCGGGGGCGATCAGGCGGGCGTGGTCGCCGGGATCGCCGTCCGCCACGGCCATGGTGGACATGATCCCCGTGAGCTTCACTTCGAGCTGCATGGTGCCGTCGAGGTAGAAGTACCAGTAGAAGCCGTACTCGTAGTTGCCGACCGTGGCGATGGAGCTGACCACCAGGCGCCGAGAGCGCCGTACCTCGGTCCGGCCCGAGACCATGTCGACGTGCTTCCACAGGATGCCGTAGTCCTCTTCGTGCATGCAGATGGCGTTCGGCCGCGTGCGCGGCTTGCCCCGCTCGTCGGCGAACACGTCGTCGAAATAGAAGATCTCGCCGAGGCAGTCGCACCCGAGCGTCAGGGAATTCGCCATGCGGCCCAGGCCCCACTCGCCGGCGTCGAAGGCGCTCTTCCAGGCGTGCATCGGCCCGGGGTGACCGTACGGGACGACCATCTCGCTGACCGAGGCGCGGTAGACGACCGGCCGGACCCGTCCGCCGTCCTCGTAGCCGACCGTCCAGAGCACGAGTCCCTCCAGCGGGTCCATGCCGACGCGCATCGACCATTTCTGCCAGCGCACGAGATTGCCCTCGACCTCGAAGCTCGGCCCATCGGGCTGCACGATCTCCAGCGGCTTGAGGTCCGTGCGCATCGGCTCGTTGTGCTCGGCGTAGTAGCTCCCGTGGGTCGGCGGGACGGGCACGATCCCTTCGTCGACCACCTCGAGCACCTCGCCCCGCCCCATGTCCACGAACGCCAGCAGGCCCTCGAGCGGCCGGGCGTAGCCGTTGTCCTCCTTCGACTCGCGCAGATAGGCCAGGCAACGCGTGATGCGGCGGCCCTCCTCGTGGCCCAGGCCGAAGGTGCCGGCCGGCCAGGGGTCGATCTGCACGAGCGACGTGTCGACGATGCCGCGACGTTCGAGCGCGGCGTTCCAGTCCGGATGCTCGTGGAGCGCCGCCAGCACCATGATCGACTCTTCCATCTGGAGCGGCGGGCGCACGTCGCGCACGTGCTCCCAGCGGTCGATCACGCCACGGGTGACCGACACCGTCACCTCCACCACGTCGGCCACGGGGCCTTGCAAGAGCACGGCCCGCACCTGGCGGTCGATGGTCACGGGCTCACCCGCGTCGACGGCGCGCACCATGTCCTTGGGGGGGTCGAACAGACCGATGTACGCGAAGCGCAGGGCGTCGTTCGGCACGTCGGCCTTCCCGCTGGCGTAGACGATCTCCCGGGCAGCGATGATCTCGTCCCCGCTCAGGGGGGCGAGCGGGTGCAGGGCGGGGGTGACGGGAGCGTGCAGGGCGGGAGCGGCGGGCGAGGAGGGCATGCGCGGCCGATGTTATGCGCCCTGTCACGGAGCACCCTCTACCATCGCCTCATGGAGGACGCCGGCGACCGGGCGGCACAGAGCGCCCGTGAGCTGATCCGCCGGCTCGGGACGCACCAGCACGACGTTCTCGTCCTCCTGGGCAGCGGCCTCTCCGGGGTGGCCGAAGTGCTGGGCGCCGCCGACGAAGGCGTCCCGCTCGACACGCTGCCCTTCTTCCCGTCCTACTCGGCCGGCGGGCACCGGGCCCATGCCTGGTCGCTCGTGCAGGAAGGGAGGGGGATCCTCGTCCTGGGGGGCCGCTGCCACCTCTACGAGGGACTGTCGCCCGGCTGAAGTGGTCCATCCGCTGCGCACGGGCATCGCCACCGGCTGTCGCACCGTGATCCTCACGGCGGCCGCCGGCGGTCATCCGCGAAGACCTCGTCACCGGTTCGGTCATGGTGGTCGAGGACCACCTGAACCTGACCGGTCGCAGCCCGCTCAACGGGCCCGACTTCGTCGACATGGCGAATGCCTACTCCCCCCGGCTGCGGGCCCTTGCCAGCACGGCGCCGGCGCCGGCGGCATCTGTCCTGGCCGCCCGGCCCGGTGTCTACGCCCAGCTCCCGGGACCCCAGTTCGAAACCCCGGCGGAAATCCGCATGCTGCGCACCATGGGCGCCGACGTCGTCGGCATGTCCATGGCCCTCGAGACCATCGCAGCCCGCCGGGCCGGTGCCGAGGTCCTCGGGCTCTCCGTGGTCACCAACGTGGCCGCCACCGACGACGCCACCATCGACGTGGCGTCCATCGCCGACGTCGGGGCCACGGCCGTGCCCGCCATCGCTGCGGTCGTGCGCCACGTCGTAGGCTCGCTGGCATGACCGATCCCGTGGCCCCGACCGGCCTCGACCACGTCGCCATCAACGTCACCGACGTCCCCGGCGGCATCACCTTCTACACCGAGAAGCTGGGCCTGGTGCAGAACTTCACCCGTCCCGACTTCGGCTTCCCCGGCGCCTGGCTCGACACCGGCAGCGGGCAGCAGGTCCACCTCATTGAGGCGGCGGTACCCAACAACGTGGGTCAACACTTCGCGCTCGCCTTCGAGGACCTGGGCGCGGCCATCGACGAGCTCCGCGCCCGCGGCCTGCAGGTGAGCGATCCGATGAAGGTGGGGACGACCGGACGCCAACAGGCGTTCACGGTGGATCCGTGGGGCAACGCGATCGAGTTGCACCAGCGCGCCTGACCGACGCGCCGCGGGTGGTTCAGTCGGTGAGGACGCTCACGTTCTTGCGGCCACGGCGCTCGCCGAACTTCACGACGCCCTCGGCCGTCGCGAAGAGCGTGTCGTCGCCACCACGACCGACGTTCACGCCGGGGTAGACCTTCGTCCCACGCTGGCGCACCAGGATGGAGCCGGCGGTCACCGCAGTGCCGTCGAAGCACTTCACGCCCAGGCGCTGTGCGTTGGAATCGCGTCCGTTGCGGGTCGACCCGCCACCCTTGGTCTTGGACATGGTCTCGTGCTCCTGAGCTCAGCCGGCCGCCGTGATGGCGGTGATCTCCAGCGTGGCGTAGTGCTGGCGGTGGCCCCACCGGCGACGCTGGTTCGACTTGTTCTTGTAGGTCATGGCGTTGATCTTGGGGCCCTTCTCCTCGCCCACGACCTTCGCCGTCACCGTCGCGCCCGCCAGCTGGGCCGGGGTGGCCAGCACGGTCTCGCCGTCGACGACCAGCACCGGCTGGAGGGACACCTCCGAGCCGACCGCCTCTCCGAGCAGCTCGACGCGGACGCGCTGGCCCTCGGCCACACGCTCCTGCTTTCCTCCGGACCTGATGACGGCATACATAAGGGCGAAATCCTAGCGCAGGACCGAGTCGTCCAGGGTCACGCCCCGGCCCCCGCAGATGGCGCATTCGGTCGACAGCGTCTCGAGCAGGCCCTCCGAGACCCGCTTGCGGGTCATTTCGACCAGCCCGAGCTCGGAGATGTCGAAGACCTGCGTCCTGGTCTTGTCCCGGGCCAGCGCGTTGCGCAGGGCGGCCGCCACCTTGTCGCGGTTCTCCCGGATCTCCATGTCGATGAAGTCGATGACGATGATGCCCCCGATGTCACGCAGGCGGAGCTGGCGGGCCACCTCCTCGGCGGCCTCCAGGTTGTTGCGGAACACGGTCTCTTCGAGATTGGTCTTGCCGACGTTCTTCCCGGTGTTCACGTCGATCACGGTCAGGGCCTCGGTGCGCTCGATGATCAGCGAGCCGCCCGACGGCAACCAGACCTTGCGGTCGAGCGCCTTGTGGAGCTGCTCGTGCACGTGGTAGCGCTCGAAGATCGGGAGGCCCTCGACCTCGGGGTCGTAGTACTCCACCCGGTCGGAGAGCTCGGGGCTGACCGCCCGCACGTAGTCGCGCACCTGCTCGAAGAGCGCCAGGTCGTCGATGACGACGCCCCGGTACTCGGCGTTGAGCTCCTCCCGGAGGATCCGGACCGACAGTTCGGGCTCCCGGTAGAGCAGTCCCGGCGCATCGGACTTCTTCGCCTCGGCCTCAATGGTGTTCCACTGGTCCAGCAGCGACGTGACGTCGCGCTGGAGCTCCTCGGCCGAGACCCCTTCGGCGGCGGTCCGCACGATCATGCCGTGACCGGCGGGCTTGACCTCGTCGATGATGCGGCGCAGCCGGCGCCGCTCGTTGTCCCCCAGGCGCTTGGAGATGCCGAAGGCGCTGGAGTTGGGCACCAGCACGGCGAAGCGCCCCGGCAGCGACACCTCCTGGGTCAGGCGGGCGCCCTTGGCGCCGATCGGGTTCTTCGTGACCTGGCACAGGATGGTCTGGCCCGCCTTGAGGACGTCCTCGATCCGGGGCTGCTGGGACGCCCCGCCCTCGATGTCCTCCCGGTCGTACCGCACGTCGCCCCGGTACAGGACGGCGTTCTTGGGGATGCCGATATCGATGAAGGCGGCCTCCATGCCCGGCAGAACGTTCTGGACCCGCCCCCGGTAGACGTTGCCGTCGATCTGGTTGGTGTCGTCGGCTGAGCGCGGACACGAAGTGCTCCACGAGGGAGCGGCCCTCCAGCATCGCGATCTGGGTCATCTCGGGTTGGACGTGGACGCAGACCAGGTACCGGCCGACCTGCTTGGAGCGTCGTTCCCGACCGTCCCGACCGTCCCGGCTGTCCCGACCCGAGCGACGGCGGCTACGGGTGCGCTTCGTCCCGCCTTCACCGACGGGGGTCGCCGTCTCGGCCGGGCCGGAGGGGCTCTCCTTGCTCTCCTTGGGTGCAGCGCCCTCGGGCCGTGTCAGGGGCACCACGGGGGCAGCCGCCTTGGGCGGCGGTGCGGCGGCGGTCTTCACGGGTGGGGGGGCCACCGCAGGAGCCGGTCGGGTGTCCCCGATCTTGGGTTTCCGTGCGGGGGCGACCCGGGGCCCTTCGGGGGCGCTAGTGCTGCTGCCCCCCGGCGGCTCCGGGGGGTGACCCTCCGGGCTCTGGCTGATTTCCATCTCCGACATGAGGGGTAGCCCTCCTCGCGTTCTGTGTGGTCGCCATGGCAGCGGTCCCGGGCCTGCTCACAGCGAGCGGCTCGAACCGTGCGCCATCGCGCTCGATCCATTGATGCGTTCGACAGGCCCGTCCGGACACTGCACCGGTGCCCAGGGCCGTTACCAAGTCGCCAGGGCGGACGCCACGTGGATGCGTCGCCAGTTCCGCTCTGAGGTAACCATCGGGGCCGATCACTGAGAGTGCGCGGATAGCCGGGCGGATGTCGTCGTCGACCTGACGACCCTTCCGCTCCCGCCGGACCATGAGGATCGGGGCGGCGAGCAGCTTCTCGACCCGCTCCTGCAACTCCTCACCTGGCACGCCGAGCACCTCCAGCTCCCAATCGCACGATGCTACCTCCTGCTGGAGCGAACCCTCCGCTTCACCGACGAGCGCCGCCGCCTCGACCTCGATCCCGACCGGCAGGAGTGCGCTCAGGGTCGCCGGCAGCGCAGCAATGGGGGTTTCCTCTGGCCCGGCCACTTCCAGGCGCAGGTCGAGGTACTCCCCGCGTGATTCACACCCGGTGGGCAGGGCCAGCCCGAAGCTGACGAGCGGGTGGGGCGAGAATCCCTGCGAGTAGGCCAGCGGCAGCTTGCTCCGGCGGAGCGCCCGCTCCCACATGCGGGCGACGTCCCGATGGCTCGTGAAGCGAATCTTCCCCGCCTTGGTGAAACGCAGGCGCAGGCGGCGCTGCCCGTCAGGAAGCACGGCTGACCAGGCGGACGGGGATGCGGTCCCCGACGCTGAGGTCCTGGCCCGTGCCCTGGCTGCCGCCCGCCGGCGGGACAGGCGAGGCCACCACGTGTTCCAGACCGGCCTCGGTGCAGGCGCCGCAGTCGTAGCACGGTGTCCAGCGGCAGTCCTCCACGGCCACCCGGGCCAGCGCGTCCTGCCAATCGCCCCAGAGGAAGTCCCGGTGCAGCCCGGCCGAGATGTGGTCCCAGGGCAGCGGCTCGTCGGCGCCACGCTCCCGGTGACACACCTCCTCGACGCTCAGACCTTCGGCGGCCAGGGCCGCCTCCCACAAGGACAGGTCGAAGCGCTCCGACCACTCCTGGAACGTGCCGCCGGCCCGCCAGACCCGCTCGATCACGGCGCCCATGCGCCTGTCGCCCCGGCTGGCCAGGCCCTCCGCCACGGAGGCCGCCGGCTCGTGCCAGCGGATGGTCAGGCCGCGCGTCCGCCGGGCCTCCTCGCGCAGGAGCGCCACCTTGCGTTCGAGCTCGGCCACGGTGTCCTGCCCGAACCACTGGAAGGGCGTGTGGGGCTTCGGCACGAAACCTCCGACGGAGGCGGTGACCGTCACCCCCTTGTGGTACTTGCGGCCGATCTCGACGCAGCGAGCCCCCAATTCGGCGATGCCGAGCACGTCCTCGTCGAGCTCGGTGGGCAGGCCGATGAGGAAATAAAGCTTCACCCGGCGCCACCCCTGGCTGAAGGCGGCGTCGACCGCGCTGTAGAGGTCCTCCTCGGTGATCAGCTTGTTGATCACCGTGCGCATCCGCCATGTGCCGCCTTCGGGAGCGAAGGTGAGACCGGTGCGGCGTACCTTCTGGATCGCCGCCGCCGTGCCGACCGTGAACGCGTCCACGCGCAACGACGGAAGGCTCACTGAGACTCTCCCCCCGTGTTCGGGGTCGTCGACGATGTCGCGCACCGTGCCTTCGATGCCGGAGAAATCCGCCGAGGACAGCGAGGTCAGCGCCACCTCGTCGTGGCCGCTCCACTCGAGGCCGCGCTGCACCATGTCGCGCACCTGGGCCGCGGGACGCTCGCGGACCGGGCGGGTGATCATGCCGGCCTGGCAGAATCGGCACCCCCGCGTGCAGCCGCGGAAGACCTCGACGTTGAGGCGATCGTGGACGACCTCGGTCGAGCGGCACCAAAGGCCGCGACGGGTAGGGCCAGTCGGCCAGGTCGCTGATCGTCCGCTTGGTCACCTCGGGTGGGACGTCGGCCGCAACGGGCAGCGTCGACACCAGGCGCCCGTCCGCGTACGTCGCGGCGTAGAGCGCCGGCACGTACACGCCCTCCAAGCCGGCAAGTGCATGCAGCAACGTGCTGCGGTCTCGATCCTCCGCCCGTGCCGCCGCCAACCAGTCGGCCATGACCGCGTTGATCTCGCCGACGACCTCCTCGCCGTCACCGAGCACGAAGGCGTCGACGAAGTCAGCCAGCGGTTCGGGGTTGTAGACGCAGTGGCCGCCGGCGACGACGAGCGCATCGTTGCCGCCGCGTGCAGACCCGTGCAGCGGGAGACCGGCCAGGTCGAGCATGTTGACGAGGTTCGTGTAGACGAGCTCGGCCGAGAGGTTGAACGCCAGCACGTCGAAGGCCGCGGCCGGCAGATGCTGCTCGACGCTGAAGAGCGGCACCCCGGCCGCCCGCATGGCGGCCTCCATGTCGACCCACGGAGCGTAGGCACGCTCGGCCAGTGCGTCGGGGCGTTCGTTGAGGATCTCGTAGAGGATCTGCAGCCCCTGGTTGGGCAGACCGATCTCGTAGGTGTCCGGGTAGAGCAGCAGCCAAGCGACGGTCCCGGGCGCGTGCGTCGGGGTAGACCGAGCCCTGCTCGCCCCCGATGTAGCGGGCCGGCTTGGAGACCGTGGGCAGGATGCGCTCGATCTGCGGCCAGAGGGTCTCCATCCCCGTCAACCCTACGGGACGCTCAGCAGCCATCGGGACGCTCGGCCACCGTTCTGGAGGCTCAGCCACCACCTCGTTCGCTCAGCCGCCGCCCGAGGTGGTCGAGGTCGTCGTGCTCGATCCGCCCGTCGCTCCCGGCCTTGGGCGCCGTCGTGCTCGTGGTCGTCGTGGGGGTGCCGGGGTTCGTCGTGCGGTGCCGTCGGCTGGCCGGACTGGCGGGCGTCGGCGTCTTGACGGTGCCGTTCATTCCCGGGTTCGCCACGATGTAGTTGAAGATGTTGCGCACGAGCGGGCGCCGCTGCCTGGGCGCCGTAGCCACCCTGGTCGATGACGGCCAGCACGAGGTACTGCGGATTCGGGTTCGGTCCGAAGGCGACGAACCAGCTGTTCGGCTCCTGGCCCTTCTGGTTCGACGCGGTGCCGGTCTTGCCGGCGAGGTTCCACGAGGCCGGGAAGCCCTGGAAGTCCTGGTACGCCGTCCCGCTCTTGGCCGGAGATCACGCCCTCGAACCCCGCCAGCATGGCGCTGTAGTTCGCCGGCGAGATCGCCACCTTGCCCGTCACCTGTGGCTCGATCTTCTTGACGACCTTGCCGGTCAGGGGGTCGACGACCTCGGAGGCCACCTGCGGCGCGTAGCGGGTGCCGCCGTTGGCGAAGGTGGAGTACGCCACCGCCTGCTCAATCGGCGTCAGCACCGTCTCGCCCTGTCCGAAGGCCATCTCGATGTTGTCGCCGGTGAACCACGAGGCCGCGTAGGGGAAGGCCTTGGGCGCCTCGGCGTGCAGCTTCGCCGCGGGTGAGGTAGCTGTCGACGCGGCCCTGCGCTTCACCGGGAAGGTCGATGCCGGTGATGGTCCCCTCGCCGTACTGGGTGGCCTCGTTCTGAATCGGTGTGGTGCCGAACTTCGCCTGCTGCTCCCAGAACATCTCGCCCAGGTTGTAGAAGAACGCGTCGCTCGACGCGCTCAGCGCGCCCGAGACGTTGTAGGTGCCGCCGGTGTCGCCCGGGTCGTCGTGGAGGAGGCATCCGGTGTCGTTGTTGACGCCGGGTGCCGGGGCAGCCGTTGATCTTGAACGTGCCGGTGTCGACGTACGGGGTTGTCGGTGCGATGAGCCCGTCCTGGAGCGCGGCGGTCGCCGTGATCAGCTTGAACGTCGAGCCCGGCGTGTACTGCCCTTCGATGGCGTAGTCGTTCTCTGCTCCGCTCTGCCTGCAACGCAGCTGAAGTTGGCCTGCGAGATCCCTCCCACCCATGCGTTGAGGTCGTAGCTCGGGTAGGACGCCAGCGCGAGCACCTGGCCGTTCTGGGGGTTCATCACGACGACCGCGCCATTGGGGGCCGGTGGCAGCGCGCCGTTGTCGACCTGGTCGGGCGTCTTGCGGTCGGCCAGGATCTGGGCCTGCAGGTCGTTCTGCACCTCCTGCTGGAGTCCGTTGTCGATGTTGAGCACCACCGTGTCGCCGATCTGGGGTGCCGTGGAGCTCAGCGTGCCCACCACGTTGCCGCTGGCGTCGACCGACAAGGCCTGACGGCCGTCGACGCCCTTGAGGTAGGGCTCGTACTGGGCCTCGATCCCCGAGACGCCGATCTGGCTGCCCTGCGTGTAGCCCTCGTTCGGATGCGCCGCGAGGTAGCTCGAGGTGATGGAGCCGTTGTAGCCGAGGATCTGCGTGGCCGTGGTCCCGCCCTGGGGATAGGTGCGCTGCGCCACGGTCTGCACCGTCACGCCCGGATACTGCGCCTGGTGGGTCTGCAGGTACTGGACCGTGTCCTGCGAGACACCGACGGCCACCGGCACCGGCTCGTAGGGGCTGTACTGGTTGTTGTTGACGGATGCCTGCACCTGCTTGGGCGTCTGGCCGACGAGGGCCGCCACCATGCCGACGATGGCCGGGTTCTGCGTTGCCTCGGCCCGCGACAGCAGGATCTCCTGCTGGGGGGTGTTGGACACGAGCACCGTGGCGTTGCGGTCGACGATCTCGCCGCGCGGTGCGGCCACGCTCACGACCCGCACCTGGTTGCGCGTCACCGCGGCGGCGTAGCTCTTCCCCTCGACCACCTGGAGCGTCCACAGGCGCAGCACCAGGACGCCGAAGAGGAGCAGCACGACGATCCCGACGATGCGGAGGCGCAGGTTGGGGCGTGCCTCCTCTTCCTCGGGCGAACCGACGATGGAGGCGACGTTGACGCTCTTGCGCGGCCGCATGCGCGGCCCGCTGGTGTTCCCTCGCCAGGTTGTCCGAGCGACGCGTCGAGCGTCTTGGCCGGCTTGGGGTGGAGCCGGTCGCCGCGGATCGGGTGGCGGAGTGTCCGCTTCACCAGGCCCTGCTGTCGGCCTGGGCTGGAACGAGTGAGCGGCGATTGCTCTCCCCGACCAGGGCCCACCGCATCAGTCCGGTTGACGGGGAGAACGAGCACCACGCTGGAGATGCCGACCACCAGAATCAGAGCGACGAAGTTCACCTGCACCATCTCACCCTGTCCGAGAATTGCACCGAGCACGGCGAACAGCATGTCCGCTGCGACGCTCCCCGCGAGCCGCGGCCACCGGCTTGAGCCAGGTGGCACGGGGGTCCGCCGCCGTCGTCAGGGCACCCACGGAGTAGCCGAGCACGCAGCCGACCAGGGCAGACAGCCCGAACGGCGTGGGGAGCACGAGGTCGAAGGCCAACCCGGCCCAGAACCCGACGATGGCGCCCGTCTCGGGCCCGTCGAGCAGCGCCGCCGTGATCGGCAGCAGCCAGAGCAGGTCCGGATGGGCGCCGTCGATGCGCAAGGCCACCATCACCGTCTGCTGGACCATCAGCACGATGAAGATGACCAAGCGCCACCCGGAGCATGGAACGCCCGGTCACGGTGAGGGCACCCACTGGACGACGTCGACGTAGGCCAGCTGGCTCAGATCGGCCGCCGGGTCGACGGTGATGGTCTCCTGGCTCGCCCCGGCCGACGTGTGGAACTTGTGGACCGTTGCCACGGGAATCCCCGGACGGGAACGCCGCGGCGTCGAGGCTGCTCGTGTACATGATCTCGCCCTTGTGCAGCGGCGTGTGCCGGCGTCACCAGGTCTGCCGTCATGGGGCTCGACGGACCCTGTCCGTCGACGATGCCGGTGTACTGGTTGGTCGGCCGAACGTCACGCCGACCTTCGACTGCCCGTCGGTGATCAGGCGGACGACGGCGGTGTGGTGGAACGACTGGATCACCTGGCCGACCAGGCCCCCCGCACCGACGACCGGGTAGCCGACGTCGACCCCGTCGGCGCGACCCTTGTCGAGCGTGATCGTCGCCGTGAAGTTGGACGAGTACTCGTCCTGGGTCTGCGCGGTGACCGTCGGCAATGACTGCAGGAACGGAAGGTTCTGCAACGCGGTGATCTGACGCAGCTGGTTCTTCTCGAAGCCCTGTTCGAGTTGCGCGGCGCGCAGCTGGCCGATCGTGCGCTGCAACCGCTCGTTCTGGGCCTGGACCGACCCGTAGTTGAACGCGCCGGCGAAGAAGTTCCCGATGGGGCTGATGACGTCGAGCACGCCCTGGCGCAACGGCGCGTAGACGTCATTGGCGACCGACTTCACCCCGGACGTCAGGCTGTGGGTCCGACCGTTCTGGTCGAGCGAGATCAGGGACAGCGAGAGCACGACCAGGACGATGACCGTCAGGGTGCGGCGCGACCGCCGGGACCGAGGCACCCAGGAGAAACCGGTCGATCGATCAGCGAGTGGAAGTGGTGATCAGCACCCGCTTCAGCGCTTCGAACTCTTCCAGGCACTGGCCGCTGCCGATGGCGACGCAGTTCAGCGGGTCCCTGGCCACGACGATCGGCATGCCCGTCTCGTGCTGCAGGCGGGACTCCAGCCCGTGCAGCAGGGCGCCGCCACCGGTCAGCACGATCCCCTGCTCCATGATGTCGGCCGCCAGTTCCGGCGGCGTCCGGTCCAAGGTGACCTTGACCGCGTCGATGATGGCGGACACGGGCTCTTCGATGGCCCGCCGGATCTCCTCGGTCGAAACGACGATCGTCTTCGGGAGGCCGCTCACGAGGTCGCGGCCGCGGATCTCCGCGTGCAGCTCCTGCTCCAACGGATAGGCCGAGCCGAGCGTGATCTTGATCTCCTCCGCCGTGCGCTCACCGAGCGCGAGGCTGAATTCCTTCTTCACGAAGGAGACGATCGCTTCGTCGAGCTCGTCGCCACCGATGCGCACCGACTGGCTCGTGACGATGCCGCCGAGGGAGATGACGGCGACCTCGGTCGTGCCGCCACCGATGTCGACGACCATGTTGCCCGTCGGCTCGTGCACGGGGAGTCCGGCGCCGATGGCGGCGGCCATCGGCTCCTCAATGATGTAGGCGCGACGTGCGCCGGCGTACTCGGCGGCTTCCATCACGGCGCGACGCTCGACCCCGGTGATGCCCGACGGGACGCAGATGACCATGCGCGGCTTGGCGAAGCGACGCTGGTGCACCCGGTGGATGAAGTAGCGCAGCATCTTCTCGCAGATCTCGAAGTCGGCGATGACACCGTCCTTGAGCGGCCGGATGGCCTGGATGTTCGACGGCGTCCGTCCGATCATGCGCTTCGCCTCTGCCCCGACAGCGAGTGGTCGGCCATCCTTGATGTCGACGGCGACCACGGACGGCTCGTTGAGCACGATCCCGCGGCCGCGGACGTACACCAGCGTGTTGGCAGTTCCGAGGTCGACAGCCATGTCACGACCAAGGAGGGAAAGGCGATTTTCGGCCATAGTTGGAGCTCTCCCGAGGAATTCCTGATGGACGTCGATGATGACCGGCGCCCGTTGTGGTGCGCCCACAGGCTATGGGAACCCGAGGGGGTCCACAAGGCGGACTGCGCAGAACGCCGATCTGGCCTGCATTTACACCGGCGTTGGGCCGGTAGGTGCCGCTACGAGGCGTCGAGACCGGGAAAGAAGAGGGCGATCTCCCGTGCCGCCGACTCGTGGGAGTCAGAGCCGTGCACCAGATTCTCGGTCGTCTCGATCGCGAAGTCGCCCCGGATTGTGCCCGGGGCCGCCTCGGCCGGGTTCGTGGTGCCCATCATGAGACGCACGGCGGCGAAGGTGTCCTTCGGGCCTTCGACCACCATGATCAGCGCCGGCGAACGGGTGATGAAGGTGACGAGGTCACCGAAGAACGGCCGCTCTGCGTGTTCGGCGTAGTGGGTCTCGGCCACGTCCCTGGTGATCGTCCGGAGCTCGGCCGCCACCAGGCGCAGCTTCTTGCGCTCCAGGCGGCTCACCACTTCGCCGGCCAGGCCTCGCTCGACGCCGTCGGGCTTCACAATGACAAGGGTGCGGTCCACGAGGGGTGGACCTTACACAACGACTGGGGAGTGGTCCCGACCGTCCTCGCCGACCGTCCTGTCCGACCATCCTGTCCGACCGTCATCGGCGACCGAACTCAGCGATCGGCTTCCTCCCACGGGACGGACGCCGCCAACGCCTCGGCTCGGGCGGTGCCGACGACGTAGAACGATCCGGCGACGACGACGAGCCCGTCAGCGTCGACCATGCCCCGCGCCACTCGCAGCGCGCTGGAGACGTCA
Source organism: uncultured Acidimicrobiaceae bacterium (assembly GCA_963762175.1). GTDB lineage: Bacteria > Actinomycetota > Acidimicrobiia > Acidimicrobiales > RAAP-2 > Bog-473. Next base: position 356,610 of record CAVXJW010000005.1, on the reverse strand, counting down.
GGTTCCTCGTAGACGGACAAGCCGAGTGCGCGGCCCGCTTCGGACACCGCGGCGACCGGCATGGCGCGCGGCGAATCCGGCTCGCACGCGATGACAGCCGCGACACCGATGGTCGCCAACGGCTCCAACATGGCTGAGGGGTCGCGACCGGACAGCATGCCGACGACCGCGACCGTCGTGCCGTCGACAGCAAACTCCTCGGTCAGCGCGTCGGCCAACGCCGCCATGCCGGCCGCGTTGTGCGCACCGTCCACGAGCAGGAGCGGCCGGCGGCCGAGGACCTCGAGGCGTCCCGGCACGCGCACGGCGGCGAATCCCTCGTCGACCACTTCGGGGGCCAGCGCGTCGCCGAAGAACGCCTCGACCGAGGCGAGCGCCACGGACGCGTTCTTGCCTTGGTGGGCGCCGTGCAGCGGCACGAGCACGTCCTCGTAGCGGCCGCCCGGCGTCCACAGCGTCACGACCCGGCCGCCCACTGCGAGCTGGTTGGACTCGCAGCCGAAGTCGCGGCCTGCCACCCACACCGACGCCGCCCCGACCTCTTCGGCCCGCCTGGTGACGATGCCGGCCAGTTCCGGGTCCATCTCCCCCACCACGACCCGGCTCCCCTGCTCAATGATGCCGGCCTTGTCCGGTCGCGATCCCCTCGAGCGTGGGGCCCAGGACGTCGGTGTGGTCGAAGCTCACGTTCGTGAGCACCGCGACGTCCGCCGTGCACCACGTTGGTGCAGTCCCACGTCCCCCCCAGTCCCACCTCGACCACCATGGCATCGACAGCCTCGGTGGAGAACCACGAGAGGGCGGCCGCGGTCAGCAGCTCGAACCTGGTCGGCTTCTCGGGCATCAGCGACTCGAGCAACGCCAATTCGGTGATGACGTCGGTGAGGGACTGGTCGTCGATCGGCTCGCCGTTCTGCGCCACCCGCTCCGCCACCGCGTGCAGGTTCGGGACTCGTGTAGGTGCCGACCGTCAGACCCTTGGCCATCAGCAGCGCCGTCGCCATGGCCGACGTCGAGCCCTTGCCGTTCGTCCCCGTGATGTGGATCGACGGAATGGCGTCCTGGGGCTCGCCGAGCAGGGCGGTGAGCGCCTGCATGCGCTCGAGCGTCGGGAGAGCCCGGCGGCGAGGCATGCTGGACTCGAAATCGATGTGGCTGTCCAGCCAGGCGACGGCGTCCTCGACCCCGTCGAACGACGGGACGTCGGGTTCGTCCATGTGGGCCGGCTCCGGTTCGGTCAGGACGCGGCGCGGCGCGAGCGGGTCGACTTGACCGGCGCACCTCCGAGCGGCACCAGCGTCGGGGCCACGCGGTCGAGCACGACAGAGCGATCCACCACGCACTTGCCCACGTCGGTGCGGCTGGGCAGGTCGTACATCACGTCGAGAAGGACCTCTTCGAGGATGGCGCGCGAGCCGCGGGCGCCGGTGCCCCGCAACAGCGCCTGCTCTGCCACGGCCTCGAGCGCGTCGGGCGTGAACTCGAGCTCCACGTTGTCGAGCGCGAACACCCGCTCGTACTGCCTCGTGAGGGCGTTCTTCGGCTCCACGAGGATCTGCACGAGGGCGTCCTTGAAGAGCGGCGAGACAGCGCTGACGACCGGGAGCCGCCCGATGAACTCGGGGATGAGCCCGAACTTGATGAGGTCCTCGGGCAGCACGTGACGGAGGATCTCGCCGTCCTCGCGGTCCTTGCGGTGCACCTCGGCCCGGAAGCCGATGCCGCGCTTGCCGATCCGGCCCTCAATCAGCTTGTCCAGCCCGGCGAAGGCCCCGCCGCAGATGAACAGGATGTTGGTCGTGTCGATCTGGATGAACTCCTGGTGCGGGTGCTTGCGCCCGCCCTGGGGTGGCACCGACGCTGTGGTGCCCTCGAGGATCTTCAACAACGCCTGCTGCACGCCCTCGCCGGACACGTCCCGGGTGATGGAGGGGTTCTCGCTCTTGCGGGCGATCTTGTCGATCTCGTCGATGTAGATGATGCCGGTCTCGGCCCGCTTGACGTCGTAGTCGGCGGCCTGGATCAGCTTGAGGAGGATGTTCTCCACGTCCTCGCCGACATATCCGGCCTCCGTCAGCGCCGGTCGCGTCCGCGATGGCGAAGGGGACGTTGAGCATCCGCGCCAGCGTCTGGGCCAGCAGCGTCTTGCCACAGCCGGTGGGTCCGAGGAGGAGGATGTTGGACTTGGCCAGCTCGACGCCGTCCTCGGCGGCCGGTGGTCCGGCCTGGACCCGCTTGTAGTGGTTGTAGACGGCGACCGAGAGGATCTTCTTGGCGTACTCCTGCCCGACGACGTAGTCGTTGAGGAAGTCGAAGATCTCCCGCGGCTTGGGCAGATCCTCGAAACTCAGTTCAGTGGACTCGTCGCGCTCCTCGGCGATGATGTCGTTGCAGAGGTCGATGCATTCGTCACAGATATAGACACCCGGACCCGCGATCAGCTTCTTGACCTGTTTCTGGGTCTTGCCGCAGAAACTGCACTTGACGAGATCCCCGCCCTCTCCGAACTTCGCCACCAGATCGCCTCTCCCGTCCGTGCCAGCTCGTCCTACGCGGCGCCGATGGCCTCGAGTGGCGCCACCGATCGCGCTGTGATGACTTCATCGATGACCCCATACGTCACGGCCTCTTCTGCCGTCATGATGAAGTCTCGATCCGTGTCCTGGGCCACCTTCTCCTGGGTCTGCCCGGTGTCCTCGGCCAACATGCCCGAGAGCAGGTCGCGCATGCGGAGGATCTCCCTGGCCTGCAGCTCGATGTCGCTGGCCTGTCCCTCCACACCGCCCCACGGTTGGTGGAGCAGCACGCGTGCATGCGGCAGTGCGAAGCGCTTGCCCTTTGCCCCGGCCGCCAGCAACACCGCGGCGGCGGAGGCGGCCTGCCCGAAGCAGAAGGTGGACACGTCCGCCTTGATGAACTTCAGCGTGTCGTAGATGGCGAAGAGCGCCGTGATCTCGCCGCCCGGCGAGTTGATGTAGAGGTGGATGTCCTTGTCCGGCTCCTCGGACTCCAAGAAGAGCATCTGGGCGCAGACGAGGTTGGCGACGGCGTCGTCGACCGGCGTGCCGAGAAAGATGATCCGCTCACGGAGCAACCGCGAGTACAGGTCGTAGGCCCGCTCCCCACGGTTGGACGACTCGATCACGGTCGGAACCAGATAGTTGTAGGCCTTCATCGGCTCCCCCGGACTCTGCATCTTCACTCGCTCTCCTCGCTCTCCTCGACGTCGCCCTCTCCCGAGGCATCTACCTTGAGGTCGTCCCGTGACATCGGGTTGCCCTCTTCGTCGAAGAGATCCACGTGCTCCAACAGCCACTCCAGCGCCTTGCCTTTGCGCAGTTCCGAGCGTACCGCGCCGGTCCGGCCGGCCGTGTCGAGTTGGCGGCGCAAATCGGTCGGCGTGGTGCCCATCCGCTCCGCCATGGTCACTATCTCGGCAAGGAGCTCCTCTTCACTGAGCGTCAACTCCTCGGCCTCGACCAGGGCCCGCAACGCCAGGTCAGCCTTGACTGCGGCCGTCGCGTCCACGCGCACGGCCCCAAGGAGTTCGTCGGGTGAGGTGCCGGTGGCCTGGAAGTATTCGGCCAACCCCAGCTTCTGGGCCTCCAACCGGTGCTGGAGGTCGTGCAGGCGCTCGTTGACCTCCGAGTCGACCAGGACCTCAGGAACGACGTCGTCGGCCACCAGCTCGGACAGGGCTTCGATCGTCTTCTGCCGCAAGGCCATCTGGCTCTGCATCAGCTTGACCCGGCCGATCCGCGTCTCAATGTCCGCGCGCAGCTCCGCCACCGTGTCGAACTCCGAGCTCTCGGCTGCCCACTCGTCGGTTGCCTCGGGGAGCTTCTTGACCTTCACTTCCTTCACGAGCACCCGGAAGGCGACGTTCTCCTCGGGCTCGTTCGGGTTGGCGGCATCGAAGGCGAGGATGGCCCCGGCCTTCGCACCGTGCAGCTCGCTGTCGAGCTCGGGGACGACCGTGCCCGAGCCGACTTCGTAGAGGAAGTCGTCGACACCCACGACCTCGGCGTCCGAGGCGTCGTTGCCGTGCAGGTCGATGGTGACGAGATCGCCGTCGATCGCCGGCCGGTCCACCACGTCGAGCTCGGCGTCGTTCTCGCGCAGACGGTCGAGTTGGCCCTGTACCTCTTCCTCGGTCACGGCGAGTCCCGGCAGCGTCACGTGCAGACCGTCGTACCCCGGGATGGCGACGATCGGCCGCACCTGCACGACGGCGTCGAATGTCACGCCACCGCCGTCCTCACCGCCGGTGATATCGATCTCGGGCTGCGCGATCGGGTCGAGCTCGGTGTCGACGACGGCGCCGCGCGTAGAAGTCGGGGAGGGACTCGCGCAGAGCCTCGGCGCGGAACGCGCCGGCGCCGCCCATCCGGGCCTCGAGCACCTTGCGCGGCACCTTGCCGGGCCGGAAGCCAGGCACGCGGACCTGCTGCGCGAGTGTGCGCACAACATCCCCGAGCGCCTGATCAAATTCGGGCTCGTCCACCTCCACGCTCAGGCGGACGAGGTTTCCCTCCATTGGCTCTGCTGTCGCACGCATCACGAGCCGCTCACTCTACCGGCCTCCCCGCGGCCCGAGCGCACGCAACCCTCTGGGCGTGCGCACGGCCCTCTCCGCGCAGCCCTCTCCGCACGGGGCATGGTGCTGGGGCATCACGCTTGGGGCATCAGGTGCGATCAGAACATGAAGTTCATGGCGCCGAGAACGGTCTGGCCCACCTGGGCGTCGCCGTCCACACCGATGCGGCCGGCCGCCTCCAGCGGTGCCGCCGCGGACGCGGCCGCAGCCGAGCCGCACGAAATCGATGTTCGAGAACGACAGCGTCACCGTGGGCGAGCCGTCCTCAGCGATTGCTCGGGCCCGCCCGTCTTCGACGGCCACAGTGAACGCACGACCGTCGTCTCCGGGGCCGTCCACCTCGAAACGCACCGCAGTGCCGTCTGGACAACCTGCCTGCTTGCCGACGACGAAGGGCATGGCTCCCTGCACGCGGTCGAGCGAGATGTCCGAGGCAGCATTTCCCTGACCGCCCGGACGACCGAGCGCGAAGCGAACATCCTGTTCGTGCACCCAGCTGTCGAAAACCCGGACGGTCATGAACTCCACCCGCGGTACCTCGCCGACCGGGCTCCACCCTTGTTCGGCCCAATCCGCTCCCGTCAACGCGTCCAGCTGGTCCAGCCGCGTCCCTGTGACCTCCACGAACTCGGTACGAACCACGGTCCCGGGCAGCTCCCGACGCACGGCGACGAAGCGCTCGTTGGTGGCGGCGAATTCGTTCTTGACGTGCTCGCCGAGCGGTTCGTGCCACTCGGGCACGGGTTCGCCCATGATGGCCTGCTCGATCCCGATGAGGTGCGAGAGCTGGTCCTTGACGTCCCAGCCGGGGCACTCGGTGGGCAGCGCCCACTCGGCCTCCGACAACTCGAAGCACACCTCGGCCAACGCTCCCCAGGTCTCGGCCAACGCGTTGCGGACCGATTTTCCCCGCCGGAGCCAGTCACCCTCCTGACCTGCACCGTTGTCACTCACGACGCCGACCCTACCCCCGGATCGTGCCTGAAGCCGCCCGACCATCCCCCATTCTCCGGAACCCCCCCGCTACGTTCGACTCCCGTTCAAGGCCATCACCGACCGAAGGAGTTGCCATGGCTAACTACGAGGGGTACTGCGTGAAGTGCCGCGAAAAGCGTGAGTTCGACGGCCAGGAGGTCGAGCTTGCAAACGGCCGCCGCGCCGCCCAGGGCACCTGCCCGACGTGCGGCACCAAGATGAACCGGATCCTGGGCAAGGCCAAGGTCTGATCCAGCCACGCCGGGTGGCATTGCGCACCGTGCTGCCCGGCGTGAGACGATGCAGAGCGTGCACGACCTGATCATCACGGGCGGAACGCTCGTCGACGGAACCGGCGCAGCGGCACGTGATGCCGATATCGCAGTCGATTCCGGCCGCATCACCGACGTAGGCACCGTCCAGGGCGGCGCCACCCGGACCATCGAGGCCGACGGGCTGCTGGTCACGCCGGGGTGGGTAGACGTCCATACGCACTACGACGGCCAGGTCACCTGGGACTCCGAGCTCGCCCCGTCGTCCTGGCACGGTGTCACGACGCTCGTCATGGGCAACTGCGGCGTGGGGTTCGCCCCCGCGCAGCCCGATCGCCACGACTGGCTCATCGGCCTCATGGAAGGGGTCGAGGACATTCCCGGCACCGCGCTGGCCGAGGGGATCGAGTGGGAGTGGGAGACGTTTCCCGAATATCTCGACGCGCTCGAGCAGCGGCGCTGGACGGTCGATGTCGGTACTCAGGTTCCGCATGCTGCCGTGCGGGCCTACGTCATGGGTGAACGGGGGGCGCGCAACGAGGCGGCCACCGCCGAGGACATCGCGGCGATGCGCAGCATCGTGCTCGAGGCCATTCGCGCCGGCGCGCTCGGCTTCTCCACGTCGCGCACGCTGGGCCACCGGGCGATCGACGGCGAGCTCGTGCCCGGGACGTTCGCCGCCGAGGACGAGCTGTTCGGCCTCGGGTCCGCACTGGGCGAAGCGGGAGCCGGTGTCTTCGAATTGGCCCCGCTGGGGTCGGCCGGGGAAATGCTCGAGGACGCATGGCAGGAGGTCGACTGGATGCGCCGCCTCTCGGCTGCCATCGACCGCCCCGTCTCCTACGTGCTGCTCCAGGCCGACGACGATCCTGAGCTGTGGCGCAAGCAGTTGGCCGCGTCGCTGGAGGCCTGCGCCGAAGGAGCCCGCCTTTTCCCGCAGATCGCCGGCCGTCCGACGGGCATCCTGTCCGGCCACCACACCACGCTGTGCCTCTTCTCCGACTTTCCGGCCTACGCGGCGCTGCGGGAGCGCTGCAGATCGGCGTCCGACCTGGCGACGGCGCTGGCCGACCCCGAGGTGCGGCGCTCCATCGTGTCGTGGACGCCGTCGTCACCGGCCCAGGCCGATGCCATGGCCAAGGCGTACGAGCGCACGTTCATCCTCGGAAACCCGCCCGACTACGAGCCGGGGCCCGAGCGGTCATTGGCCGGTCTCGCTGCGGCACAGGGGATGACGCCCTTGGAGGTGGCCTACGACGAGATGGCGCGCGACGGCGGGCAGGGGCTCCTCTACATCCCGATCCTCAACTACGCCACGGGCGACCTCGACCACGTGCGCGAGATGATGCTGCACCCCCAAGGCCTCCTCGGGCTGGCCGATGGTGGCGCCCACACCGGCACCATCTGCGACGCGTCCATGCCGACGTTCATGCTCACGCACTGGACCCGCGACCGCAGCCGGGGCGACCGGCTCCCCCTCGAGTACGTGGTGCGAAAGCAGACCCACGACACGGCGCGCCTCTACGGCATGTCCGACCGCGGCACGGTGGAACCCGGCGCGCTGGCCGACTTCAACCTGATCGACTACGACGCGCTCACTCTGGGTGCCCCCTTCGTGACCAACGACCTTCCGGCGGGCGGTCGCCGGCTGCTCCAGAAGGCGTCGGGGTACGTGGCCACCATCAAGGGCGGGACCGTGACCTTCGAGCACGGCGAGCCGACCGGCGCACTGCCGGGCCGCCTGGTGCGCGGCGCCCGCTGAGCAGGCCGCACTCCGGCTCACCCCGCTCCCCCGCCCACGTCCCACCCCGTTCCGTCCAGTCGGCGCCCCACCCCGCTTGGTCGAGCCGCCCGGCACGGCAGACTGCACCCCGTATGGAAGCGCCCCTGACCCAGTACGCGCTCAGGGATGGCGTGCACATCGGCTACCAGATCTGGGGGGACGCCGACGAAGAGGCCGAGAGTGCGCCCGTCGACGTGCTGGAGTTCAACAGCGGGCTGATGATCTCGGTCGACGAGACCGTCGACGAGCCCAACTGGCTCCAGTACACCGAGCGGATCGCGGACTTCTCCCGGCTGCTCCGCTTCGATGCGGGCGGCCTCGGGCTGTCCGATCCTCTGCCGACGGGCACCGAGCCCTCCATCGAACGGTGGGGTCGCGACGCCCTCGCGGTGATGGACGCCGCCGGGTGCGAACGTGCGGTCGTCCTGGCGTCGGCCGGGGGGTCCATGGCCGCGCTGTGGCTGGCGGCGACATATCCGGAGCGCGTCCTCTCCTTGATCATCGTCAACGGCACGGCCCGCGTAGGGAGGGCCGAGGACTACGGCTTTGGCGTCTCCGACGAGGATCTGACGGCGGCCCAGGGCATTGAGGTGACGATGACGGAGGGCGATATTCCCAGCGACATCGCGCTCTTTGCTCCGAGCCTGGCCCACCGGGTCGGGTTCCGTGAGTGGTGGGGTCGGGCCGCCCGGCGCGGCGCCAGCCCCTCGACCGCCCTCGCCTTCAACCTCGTCACCTTCTCGAGCGACGTCCGCTGGTGCCTCCCGAACATCACCTGCCCGACGCTGGTCTTCGCTCGGCTCGACAGCGCCTACGGCCTCAGCGAGCACGGCCGGTATCTCGCCGAACAGATCCCTGACGCCCGCCTCGTCACGACGGCCGGCCCCGACCTCCTCCCCTGGACGGGTGAGTTCGACTCCATCGTGGACGAGATGGAGGAATTCGTCACCGGCGCCCGCGGCGACCATGCCGCCACACGGCTCCTCGTCGCGGTGCTCTTCGTCGACATCGTGGACTCGACCGTGCGCGCCGCCGAACTGGGCGACCACACGTGGCGCGGCGTGCTCGACGAGTTCGACGTCAACGTCGGGCGCCTCCTTGATCGACACGACGGGATCTTGGTCAAGTCGACCGGTGACGGAGTGCTGGCCCGCTTCGCCGCGCCGGCGCAGGCGATCCGCTGCGCCGGCGCCATGATGACCATGGCCGCCAATGCAGGCCTGCAGCTGCGGGCGGGCCTGCACGCAGGTGAGGTTGAGCTGCGCGGTGACGACATCAACGGGCTGGCCGTCCACATCGCATCGAGGGTGAGCGCCATGGCCGGGCCCGGCGAGGTCCTGGTCACCGGGACGGTGCGCGATCTGGTCGTCGGCTCGGGCATCGTCTTCGACGACCGGGGGCGGCACAATCTCAAGGGACTGCCCGACGAGTGGCAGGTGCTCGTGGTGGAGCGGGCCTGAGGCGGTCAGCGGGCAAGACAGCCGACCAGGGAGGATGCCGCTGTCACGCCCACCGGAGACGCCAGGACTCCGAAGTCCAGCGGCAGATGCCCTTTGGGGGCCTGGGAGATGGTGAATTCTTCAAGCCTCCTCGGCTGGACGCGAGAATGACACCCGATCCCTGGGAGGCCTGCAGTGATTCGAGCTGTCATGTTCGACTTCGGCGGTGTCATCTCGTCGAGCCCGTTCGAAGCGTTCGCCCACTTGGAGACCGAGCGCGGGCTCCCGGCTGACTTCGTCCGCACGGTGAACGCCACCAACCCCGACACCAATGCTTGGGCGAAGCTCGAGCGGGGTGAGATCGACGTTGACACGTTTGGATCACTGTGGTCGGAAGAAGCGCGGTCGTTGGGTCACGAGCTGGACGGACGGCTGGTGCTCCAGCGGCTGGCCGGAGAGATCCGGCCGCAGATGGTCGCCGCCATCCGCGCCTGCGGTGCCACGTTCAAGACGGCCTGCCTCACCAATAACTTCACCCGCGCCGAGGCTGTGCTCTCCGTCGAGGTGACGGGCGTCTACGCACTGTTCGATGCCGTCCTCGAATCGCGCGTGCTGGGTCTGCGCAAGCCCGACCCCCGCTTCTACGAGCTGGCGTGCGAAGAGCTCGGCGTCGCGCCCAGCGAGTGCGTCTTCCTCGACGACCTCGGGGTCAATCTGAAACCGGCGCGCGCCCTCGGGATGCACACCATCAAGGTGACCGACCCGGATGCCGCGCTCAGGGAGCTCGGCGAGATCCTCGGGTTGACGCTGCACGGCTGAGGAGGATCCGGTTCGGCTGCCCCGATGCCGCCGCGTTTTCCGGGAAATCCCTGAGTAGTGTTTGCCGTGGCCCGTAACCTCGGTACCGGTCCCACGACTCAGCTGTCGGCGTCTGGCGGGACGGGGGGAATCCGTGGTCTTTGGCCGCGCCTTGCCGAGGCCGCCGCGGTCCTGATTTCCCCGCTGGCGGCGTTCGTGATTCTCCGCCTTCGTCCGATGGCTCCGGCGGATCTCACGGACTCGAACATCCACACCGCCTACATCATTCACCCCCGAGACCTTCTTGGCCGGTACTCCACGGTCTTGGCCCCGGGATCCGGATTGCGCGAGTTGGGCCGGGTGGGTTTTCTCGTTCCGGCACATCTGGCGTACCTGGTCGTTGGAGCAGTACCCGAGTTCTTCGTCATGCGCTATCTCTTCGCATTGATCGCTGTCGTGCCGACCTATTTGCTTCTTCGTCGTCACTACGGTCCGGCGGCCGGTGCGACCGGAATCATCCTGGTGATGAGTTCGCCCGTCATCGTGACTGCGTGGGGAACCGACTACCCCGATTCGGCGGCGGTCTCGTACCTCATCGGCTCGCTCGCGTCTCTGAGCCTCTCGCTGGGTGGAAACCACCGTCGGCTGTGGCTGTCAGCCAGCGCCGTTCTCGCCACCATGGCGGTGTGGTCCCACTCCATCGCCATTCCCCTCCTTGGTGTCATGTTCCTCGTCTTCATCGGGATACGCGCCCTGACGGACCGCCGCGGCATCGGACGGGACCTCCTCATACTTGGTGGCGTTGCTGTGGTTGTCACCGGCGTCCTCGGCCTCGGCTCCCAGCTCGTCTTCGGGCGGTCCGACTTCATCGCCATCACCTGGGACACGTACCGGTTCTACTCCCAGCCCGCAGAGCTCGACTACTGGCACACCGGTGGCACGCTCTGGCTGTCCTATCTGCCGTATCTGCTCGTCCCGCCAGCCGTGATCGCTGCGTGGATCGTCACCTTCTGGCGGCGTCCCCGCGCATTCCCACCCCGCAACTGCTCATCGGGCTCGTGTGCATCGGCCAGGTCGCCACGTTCACCTATATGCAGTTCTTGGGCAAGAGCTGGACCCTCGAACAGCACTACCTGTCCAGCACCCTGTTTGCCGGGGTCACCCTCACCCTGGCCATCACCCTGAGCGAGATGTGCCGCAAGCTCTTGCAGCGCCCCTTGGCCCAATGGATCTTGCCGGCCCTGGCTCTTGCTGTCCCGCTCGTCTACGAGGCGGGCCTGCGGCCGAGCTCGTTCCGGTTGTACCCGACCGGCATGGTCCTGGCCATTGTGCTTGTCGCGATCGCGCTCGTGGCGAGGCTTCTCCGAGGGATCCAACCGCGTTCGGTGGCGCTCATCGTGGCTGCCGCGTGCATGACCGGAGTGACCGCCGCCGCCCTGGCCCTCATGGTCGCACCCATCGACGCGCAGGGGTTCCTCCCGGGAACGGGCGGGAAGGATCCGGTCCCCGCCTACAGCACCGCGCTCGGCGGAAGCGGGGCATCGGCGATGGATCAGTATCGAGTGGCCGTCCAACTTCCGTCCTTCGTCGGGCCGGCCGACTACAAGGGTGAACAGCTCATGCTGTTCCTCTACAACAAGAAGTTTCTTGAACTCTCAGGCATGTACCACGGAGGCATCAACGAGTTCTTTTGGTGGCAGGCGTACGTCGTTCCCAAACGCAAACCGGCCGAGATCTTGATGCTCAGCAGCCGTCCTGTCCGGCTCGGACAGTATTTCGATCAGTTCAAGCCCAGGGTTCTGAGGAGGACGGTGCTCCGGTCCGGATCACTCACCGTCTACGCCGAGCTCGTGAAGCTCGGACTCTTCGCACGACCGGCGCACTAACCTTCCACGTTGGAGAACAGTCTTTCCGGGATGTAGCGCAGCTTGGCAGCGCGCCTGCTTTGGGAGCAGGAGGTCCGGGGTTCAAATCCCCGCATCCCGACCAGAACGACCAGCCGCGAGCTTTTTTCGCCGGGGTCATCGTCCAGGTTGCTCCCGTGCGCAATGATGCCCCGGTGACCGGCACCGGGGGACGACCGCACGTCCATCCTCGGCGGCCAGATCGTCCTCCTGACCCTGGCGGCGGCGCAGTTCCTCATGACCCTGGACAGCTCGGTCATGAACGTCTCCATCGCCACGGTGGCCAAGGACGTCGGGACGACGGTGACCGGGATCCAGTTCGCCATCACCCTCTACACGCTCGTCATGGCCGCGTTCATGATCACCGGCGGCAAGATCGGCCAGATCCTCGGGCGCAAGCGCGCCTTCATGATCGGCTGCGTCGTCTACGGCTGCGGCTCGCTATCACCGCCCTGGCGAAGTCGCTCCCCGTCCTCGTTCTCGGTTGGTCGGTCCTGGAGGGCCTCGGTGCGCGCTGATCCTGCCGGCGGTCGTGGCGCTGGTGGCGACGAACTTCGGGGCGCGGAACGCCCACGGGCCTACGGCCTGGTGGCCTCGGCCGGTGCCATCGCGGTCGCGGTCGGACCGCTGGTCGGCGGCCTCTTCACGACCTACGCCAGCTGGCGCTGGGTCTTCGTCGGCGAGGTCCTCATCGTGATCGGCATCCTCGCCCTCACGCGGCGGATGGCCGATTCGCCGGCCGTCCCGGGGTCCGCCTCGATCCGGTCGGCACCCTGCTCTCCGCCGCCGGCCTCGGCATGATCGTCTACGGCGTGATCCGCTCGGGCACGTGGGGCTTCGTGCAGCCCAAACCCGACGCGCCGCAGTGGCTGGGCACGTCGCCCGTCGTCTGGCTGCTCCTCGGGGGCGGGGTCGTCCTCGTCCTCTTCGTGCTGTGGGAGAGCCGACAGCTCCGGCACCACCGGCCCGCCCTGGTCGACCCCCGGATGCTCCGGGTCCGCCGCCTCCAGGCCGGGCTGACCTCGTTCTTCTTCCAGTTCCTGCTGCAGGCCGGCCTCTTCTTCGTCATCCCGCTCTTCCTGTCGGTCGCGCTCGGGCTCTCCGCCGTGGCCACGGGAGTGCGCCTGCTCCCGCTGTCGGTGACCCTCCTGGCCGGTGCCGTCGGCGTGCCCCGGGTCTTTCCGCACGCCTCGCCGCGCAGAGTCGTGCGCATCGGCTTCGGCCTGCTGTTCCTGGGCATCGTCGTCCTGCTCGCGGCGCTCGACGCGGGAGCCGGCCCCGAGGTCGTGACGGGGCCGCTGCTTCTGGCCGGGCTCGGCATCGGCGCCTGGCCTCTCAGCTGGGCGCGGTCACTGTCTCTGCCGTGCCCGACTCCCAGAGCGGCGAGGTGGGCGGCATCCAGAACACCGTCACGAACCTCGGCGCCTCCATCGGCACCGCCCTCTCGGGGGCCATCCTCATCGCGGTGCTCACCACGACGTTCCTCGGAGCGGTCGCGGCCAACCCCGCCATCCCGAAGGAGATGTCCTCGCAGGCCCAGGTGGAGCTCTCGGCCGGCATCCCGTTCGTGAGCGACGCCGACCTCAACGCCACCCTGGAGAAGGCCGGCGTGCCGCCGGCCGCGGCCGCCGCCATCGTCGACGAGAACGCGAAGAGCCGGATCAACGGGCTGCGTGCCGCGCTGGCCGTGCTCGCCTTCATCGCCCTCCTCGCCCTGGTGCTCACCCGACGGCTGCCCACGGTCCAACCCGGCGACGACGATCCGGGCCCAGCCTCGCTGGATCCCGAGGTGAGACGAACGGAGAACGACCCAATCAGGAGCCGTTGAGGAAGGGGCTCAGGACCGGCGCAGGGTGACGCTGCACCAGGCGCGCTTGCGGCACGACGGGCAGGTCATGCGGTGGTCGAAGCGCTCCGCGGGAACCAGACCCCGAGCGGGAACTGGAAGATGAGCAGGTCCAGCACGCCGATGTGCGACGTCTGCCGGCAGCGCGCGCACACGACGGTGAAGGAGCCCCGCTCGTCGAGGGGGTTGCCCGACGTCAGCGCCAGGCTGTCCGGCTCGGCGGTCGCCGCGGAGTAGAGCGCCCGCTTGCCGATCGGCAGCGCCACGGTCCCGGCTCCGCCCTCATCGGCCCCGCCCGCTCCCCCGGCGACGGCACCCAGAACAGGGCCCGCTTCCCCAGCGGATCGGGCGCCCGGTCGCTCCGAGAGGACGCCACGTTCTTCAGGCGGTCTGCATCGCGTCGTAGACCGCGTCGAGAGCGTCCGGTAGGCGACCGCTCCCGGCGACGTCGGCGCATGCTGCAGCACCGACTGCCCGAGTCCGGGTGCCTCCGCGAAGCGCACCGACTTGGGGACGGACGGCTGGAAGAGCGGCAGACCGTAGCGGTCCTCGACCTCGGAGAGCACCTGGCGGGAATGCGTCGTCCGGGCGTCGAACATGGTCGGGATGACACCGAGCACCCGCAGCTTCTCGTTGGCGAACTGGCGGACGTCCTCGATCGTCTCGAGCAGCTGCCCGACGCCACGGTGGCTGAGCGCCTCGCACTGCAGCGGCACGATCACCGCCTCCGCCGCGGTGAGGCCGTTGATCGTCAGCACGCCGAGCGACGGCGGGCAATCGATCAGCACGGCGTCGTAGTCGTCGAGCACCGGGACCAGAGGCCTGGGCCAGGACGTGCTCGCGGCCCGGTCCGGCTGAGCAGGTGCACCTCGGCGCCGGCCAGGTCGATGGTGGCCGGCACCAGATGCAGCCCGGGAACGTGCGGCACCGGCTTGACGACGTCCGCCAGCTGGGCCCGGCGGACCAGCACGTCGTGCAGCGAGGAGTCGAGCTCGTCGGGGTCGAAGCCCAGGGAGTAGGTCAGGCACGCCTGCGGGTCGAGGTCGACCACCAGGACGCGGCGTCCCTGCTGCGGCCATGGCCACTCCCAGTGACTGCACGGTCGTCGTCTTGGCCACGCCGCCCTTCTGGTTCGCGACGGCGATGACCTTGAGCATCGCCGGAGTCTAGAGCCGGCCCGGGCGGTTTCCCAGGGCCAAATCCGGTGTTGCGGGCTCAGCGATAGGCCGCTTCCTCGAGACCGACATCGGCGACGAGGTTGCCCAGGGACAGGTTGACGTCGTCGAGGTGAAAGCCCCAGGCCGGCCCGAGCGTGGCGGACACGGTCGGGCGCGGATCACCAGGGGAGGGTGTGGCCGTCACCTGCAACCACGATGCGCCTCCGCTCTGCGTCGCACTGCGCGGTGTACAACCCCGGGAAGGTCACCCAGGGCGTCAGGACCCGGACCCCGGTCGACTGCGAGCTGGCGCTGCGGAAATACGGCTGCAGGCCGCCGACGCGACGCTGAGAAGGTCACCGGATTGACGCACGCCACCTGCTGCGTCGCTGCACTGGACTGGCCCGACAGGACGCTCACCCCTCGCCCGGCGCGCCCGAACAGCGAGTTGGCGGGCGGCGGTGAACCGAAGCTCGAGTAGGCGATGACGCAGCCGGTCTGGGTCGCCGACCGACAGGTCGGGATGTGCGCGAAGCTCCCACCGACCACCTTTCCAATCGGGACCTGCACGTTGCCGCCCAGGATGATGGCGGACACCATCCGTTTGCGGAGCCTCGGCGAAGGATCGATCTGGGTCTGGAGCAGCTTGATCAGCATGGACGAACCCTGTGAGTGTCCGATGAAGATGACCGGTCGTCCGTGGTTGTCGTGGGCCAGGTAGTCCTTCCAGGCGGACAGCAGGCTGTCGTACGCGGTGGCGAGGACGGCCGGCTTCAAGGCGGCGCCGGTCCGGAGCGCGGCCACCGTGGCCTGTCGGTACATGGGTGCCCACACGGTGCAGCGTTGGGAGAACCGCGATGCCTGCACGAGTGCGGCGGCCCGCTCTGCCGGCTGCACGGTGAGGTCGGCGTTGTCGGTCTGTTCAGGCGAGACCGTCGGGTACACGTAGAAGCAGTCGAAGCGCCGCGCCTGCGGCGAGGACGGGGAGAGGACGACCCCGGTGGTGCCCTTGCCGGAGACCGACGTGGCGGCCCGGCTCGAGGCGCAAGGGTTGGCAGCCTGACCGGGACGGCACAGCCACACGGTGCCTGAACCAGCCCGGAATGCCCGCAGCGCAGCGCCGGCCGCTGAGAGGCCCGTGCTCAGCACGCCGACAAGGACAGCGCCGGCCAGACAGGCCGCCCCGAATCTGCGCGTTCGTTGCACCCGCATGGCTGACGCCCTCCCCCGCCTCGGCCTGCACGCCGTTCGTGACACGGAAAGCGCAGCTTAGAAGGCGGATGCCCGGCCTTTGGGCATCCTCTGGTGCCGTCAACGCCGGGCGGTCGAGCGCATAGGGTCGGGGGCGCAACGGGGCCGTGCGAGATGCATGCCACGACGTGTGAGACCCGTTCAATCTTCAGACCCGAGATTCGAGAGAGCACGTGGCCATCGCCCCCATGAACCAGAAAGTCGCCGTCGCCATCGTGTTCGTGTCGGCGATGTTCATGAACATCATGGACATCACGATCGTCAACGTGGCACTGCCCACCATCGGTCGCGACTTCCACATTCCCCCGACCGCCGTCGACGGCGTCGTGATCGCCTATCTCGTGAGCCTTGCCGTCTTCATCCCCGCGTCGGGCTGGTTGGGGGACCGGTTCGGCGGCAAGCGCGTGCTGTTGACTGCCATCGTCGTCTTCACCGTGGGCTCGGCCCTGTGCGGCCTGGCCCAGAACATGACCGAACTGGTGCTCTTCCGCGTGCGTGCAGGGCGCCGGCGGCGGCATGATGGCTCCGGTCGGCATGGCGATGCTCTACCGGGTGTTCCCTCCCGCAGAACGGGTGCGGGCAGCCAGCCTCATCACCCTCGGCACCACGTTGGCACCGGCCGTCGGACCGGTACTCGGCGGTTTCCTCGTCACCAACTTCTCCTGGCGCTGGGTGTTCTTCGTCAACCTACCGATCGGCATCGTGGCGGTGGTCTTCGGCTTCCTCTTCCTGGAGCGAACCGAGCCCATCGACGCAGGTCGCTTCGACGTGCCCGGGTTCGTGCTCGGCGGTGCCGGCCTGGGACTGCTGATGTACGGGGTCTCCGAAGGGCCGCTCGAGTCGTGGTCCTCCACTGCGGTGATCGCCGCCTGTGTCACCGGTGCCGTGCTGCTCACGGTGTTCGTCCTGGTCGAACTGCGAACGAGCAGACCCATGGTCGACCTGCATCTCCTCCGGGGACGGCTGTTCCGCTCGACGAACTGTGTGATGTTCCTGGCCGCCGCCGCCTTCTTGGGCATGCTCTACCTCATACCCCTGTACTTCCAGGACGCCCGGGGCCTCACTGCGTTGCAGTCGGGGCTCTCCACCTTCCCGGAGGCCGTCGGCGTCATGCTCGGCGCGCAGTTCGCCAGCCGCTTCCTCTACCCGCGTATCGGCCCCAAACGGCATATCACCGGTGGTCTCCTCGGCCTGGCGGTCTGCATGCTCCTGCTGACGCAGATCTCCCTGACGACCAACCTGTGGCTCATCCGCGGCCTCATGTTCGTGCTGGGATGGATGATGGCGCAGGTCATGGTGCCCAACCAGGCCGCCTCCTTCGCCATGATCACACCCGAGTCCATGGGCCGGGCCTCGACGTTCTTCAACACCATGCGACAGGTCGGCAGCGCGACCGGCGTCGCCGTCCTCTCCACGGTGCTCATCGGAGTGGGCTCGGCCCAGGCCGGCGGCCACTCGTCGAGCCCCGACATCACGGCGTACCGCCTGGCCTTCCTCACGGCGGCCGTCTTCGCCCTCGGCGCCGTGGCCTTCTCCCTCACCATCCACGACAGCGACGCCGCCGAGACGATCGTGCGGCGCGTCCGCCGTCGTCGGCCCGTTCCCGCCCGGCGGGCTGACGTCCCGGTGCCAGAAGGCAGCCCAGCGTGACCCAGATCGACACGGTGTGCGTGTTCTGCGGGTCGAGTCCCGGGACGAACTCTGCCTTCACTGCCGCAGCAGAGCGGTTCGGAGCCGGCGTGGCCGAACGCGGCATCGAGCTCGTCTACGGCGGTGCCTCCGTGGGCCTCATGGGCGTGGTGGCGGATGCGGCGGTGGCCGCAGGAGGACGGGTCACGGGCGTGATCACCGAGTCCCTGGCCGGCCATGAGATTGCCCACGACGCGCTCAGCGATCTCCACGTGGTCAGCACCATGCACGAGCGCAAGGCCCTCATGTCAGAGCTGTCAGACGCCTTCGTCATGCTGCCGGGCGGCTTCGGCACCTACGAGGAGTTCATGGAGTCCGTGACGTGGGCCCAGCTCGGCATTCACGACAAGCCTTGCGCCATCCTCAACGTCGAGGGTTTCTTCGACGATCTCCTCACCTTCGTGCGCCATGCCGTCGACCAGGGTTTCATCAAGGTCCGACAGCTCGAGGGCCTGGTGGTCTCCGACCAGGTGGACGCCCTGCTCGACTCGCTCGCGGTGGACGAGGTCACTGCCCTGTAGGAACTCAGCCCCGATCAGGGAGGAGCAGGACGTCGCGTAGCTCGTCCGAGTCACCCCAATCGGCCAGGAGCTCCGCGACCGACGCGAACTGCTTCGTCGCTCCGGTTGCCTTCTCCAACACCGACGGCGCATAACCCAAATCCTCGAAGTACCCGAGATAGTCCACCACGCTGGTCGCCGACACGCGACGGAGCATCTCGTCCTTGAGCTCCGTCGTCACGATGGGACGGTCGCGCTCGATGATCCGCGTCGCCCCCCGCACGACCCTGCCCTCGGCCCCCTCCACATCCATCTTCAAGAACCCGACCGGCCCGTCGACGAGATCGTCCAACGGGAAGGTGGGTACCACCGTGCCCGGATGGGACAAGAGCTCGCTGTCAGCGACGAGGCCACCGTTGGACCCCACGTGCGTCGAGTAGTACGCCCATCCTCTCGCGGCGTCGGCCGCAACCGGCAGCAACTCGACGTTGGCCGTGCCGTTCAGCCGGAGCGACGACAGCAGAAGACGGCAGTTCTCGGAGTTCGGCTCCAGCGCGACGACACGGCCCGTGGGTCCGACCAACTTCGAGGCGAGGAGCGAGTAGTAGCCGAGGTTGGCGCCCACGTCGACCACCGTCATGCCGTCCGTGCAGTAGCGCTCGAAGACAGCGGTCAGGTGGCTCTCGTACCGGCCCGACAGCAATCCTGGCGTCACTGCTGCGTCGGCGGCATCGGCCCACAGCTCCACGCCACCGACGCTGCAGCGCACCGCGTCGGCCTCCGCCAGCTGCACGGTGAACGCCGTTGGCGCGACCTGGTGCTCTACGGTCCCGAGCATCCGGCGGATCGTCGACACGTTGGCAAGATCGCCGACGGCGGCCTCGTCGACCGTCGAGCGGAGATACTCCGGCAATTGCGGGTAGAGCAGACCAACGAGCTGGTCGTAGCTGATGCCGCGGCTCGGCGGTTCGGGCATGGTGCCGCCCAGCCCGTGCACCACGCGCTCTCGGATCGGCTTGAGCGTCTCCTTGACGGAGTCCTGCCAGCTGTCGTGCGCCTCGGCCATTTCGGGCAACGGTATCCGCAAATCGCGACGCCGAGAAGGCGTTTGAGGGAAGACCCTCGAGTTTGTCCCAACTCCTTTGTCGGTAATGTGCGATCGACAACGTGCGATCGAGCCAGCCATCGGAGGAACCAGCGTGTCGCCCACAGATCGGATCGCCGCCAGCCGGCTCGTTGCGGCCGCCCCCGCCGACATCTTCCTGATCGTCACCGACCCAGCCATGCACGTCGAGATCGACGGCTCGGGCATGCTGCAGGCGGCACCGGATGCCAAGCGCCTGGAGGCCCCCGGTGACACGTTCGAGTTGGACATGGACCGCGAGCCCCTCGGCGACGTCGACATGGGGAAGTACACGTCGGTCAACACGGTGACGAGGATCGAGCGGGACTCGCTCCTCGAGTGGAATGTCGGGTTGCCCGGCCAGGGTCCGTTCGGGCATGTGTACGGGTGGCAGATCACCGCGGTCAGCCCGACCGAGACCGAGATCACGAACTACTGCGCCTGGCCCGACATCCCGGACTACGCCCGGCCGCACTTCCCGATCGTCCCGCTGTCGATGCTGGAGAAGTCGGTCGACAACCTGGCAGCCCTCGTGTCACGGCAGAGTGGAAACCCAGGCTGAACGGGAGAGTACCCCACGCGCAGGAATCTCAACGAGATGCTGCTGGCACGACACACTCGACATGGAGGACGGTCATCTACCTTTTGATCGGACGGATTCCGCAGCCCTTCAACTGAGTCGAAGCCATGAGATCGAAGCGGCTCAGTGCGGAAAGAACGCTCGATGATCCCCCTCCGGCCTCGACCCGTTGTCGGTACGCCGAGAGTTCACGACGAAGTTGATCTGTAGGTGCGAGCAAGATCGACGCTCCGATGTCGCGACCGAGCCGCTGGATCGCTTCCTCCGCGCCCGTTCCCGATGTGCTGATGTGCGCCCGATCGACCACTGCAGTCGCATCGGTGCCCAGAACCTGCTTTACGGTTTCGCAGAACCCGATCGGCCAGGTGGCCGATGCCGTCGAATCCGCCGCAGGAGGCGACGCATTTCCGCAACTGCAAAAGAGCGCCATGAGGCCGGCGACCCCTATGGCGACGAAGCGACCTGAAGCCTTCGACACGCTCCAGAAGGTAGCCCGAGAGTGATCCTTGCATCTGGTCCAAAACACGCCGGGTCGATCTGGCTTCTTGAGCCCACGGCAAGGTAGGGCGTGACGCACTCCGCGCTCCAGGAAGGCAGAGTTGGTCGACGGTCCTTACGGAATGTCGAAGAGCTCTCCGGAACCGGGGGGACGGCGCAGGAGGGCGATGTGCTGCTCGGCGTGTCGCCGCATCTCCGGGTGATGGGCGCTCCCCCAGCACCAGGTGGCCACCCGCGCGCTATTGAGTCTCCGCAAGAGGGCGAGAAGGTCCGAATTCACTTGGGGAAAGAGGTTGACAACATCTTCTGGCTGAAATGCGAGGTCCCACTCGAGTGGACCGGTGCAGGAACTCTCGAAGTCGATCCATCGCAGACCTCCCTTCGTCTTGATTCGGTTTCCACCATGAGGTTCTCCATGGAGCCGACGCTGAACGAACGTGGCACCCTCAAGAGCACTGAATCCGCGGTCGTACACGTCCCGCAGAAGATCACGGTCTCCTCCGGCCAGAGCTGCCATGAGCGCATCGTCATCGAGCGCCCGGCGGGCTCTTGTCAGCATCGTCCGGAATGACGGGAGCTCGACCTCAGTCTGATCCAAGGCTGCGTGAACTCGGCTCAGCGACGTGGCGAGCTCTGCCGCGGGCACGTCGATGCGATCCGAGCCTTCAAGTCGCTCCCAGAGCGTCACGACGAATCCGGTCCCCGTGTGGGTTATGGGCGACGCTCCGGAGAAGGGCCGACCGATCTCGGCTCCGAGGGCTGCAAGCTCGGAAGCCACCGCATATTCAAGGTGAGCTTCTCTCTGCGAGTGGGTTCGAACTGCCACCTTCGCCACCACCGGCTCTGGGCGGAGCCACACGACTGTGTTGTTCGTCTCCTGCAACACCAGGGGATCTATCGTGAGGATCCCGGCGCGCTGAGCGATCTCGATCGCCACCTGTACCGGAGAAGCCACTGGAGGAGCATCGCGCACACTCGGAGAACCAGGTGACTCGACGCCGCGCAGATAGATCGAGGTCGTGAGAGTTCGTCGTCACCAGAATCCTTGCACGCCAGCCGTTCTGAGGGCCGGAGTGCACAACACAGTGTGCGGACCGTCCCAGAGAGTCGATTCGGCTCTCTATAGAAGAGGTGAATTGCCTCGACCATTGGATCTACCGGCGGCCGAACCCGCCGAGAAGGGCCTACGATCAACTCATGACGATTGACACGCAGGAAGACCTCGAGGGCCTTGTCAGGGCGGCTCGAGTGGTCGTCGAAGCCCGCGAGGAAATGGCCCGAAGCGTGGAGCCCGGGGTCACCACTGGCGAGCTCGACGCCATCGGAAGGGACGTGTTCCGCCGCCACAGGGCCCGCTCCGCTCCACGAGTGACATACCGATCGCCCAGTTCGAGCACTCGATCGTGGTCACTGCAGATGGCCCTTTGGTGCTGACCGCCTAAGGAACGAAGCCTCGCCGAACGCCGGGGTCACTGCCATGCAGCGGCTGTCCGCCGGCAGCTAGCCAAGTCGAGTCGCGGCGATCAAGACGGTTTCGAAGCTCATCACGAACGAGCCGCCGTGATCATCGATGGCCTCGCCGATGCCTTCGAACAGGCGCTCTCGGAGCACTGGCTCGAGGGCGGCGTGGTCGCTCCGTGAGACAAGCTGATTCAGCCACTCGTCCCGTTGGTAGGTCCGCGTCCATGGGAACCACGACTCTGTTGGCGCGCCGAAGTCGGAGGCCGTTGCGATCGCGTCGATCTCCGAGTCGAGCCCGGTCTTCACGTCGGACGACCGGTCGGCGGCGTATCCCCGGAACAAACGGTGGCCGCCGGGGGGTATGGCTCTTGCGTAGACCTCCTCGAGCGAGTCGGCCAGATCGTCGGGCTGAGAGCCGGCGTTCCAGATGAGGCACAGCCGGCCGCCCGGCCGCAGCACAGAGGCTGCCTTCGCAGTGGCGACAGGGAGGTCGAGCCAATGCCAGGCCTGCGCCGATGTCACCCGGTCGAAGCTGCGACCTCCAGCGTCCCAGCCCTCGAAGGCAGCAATCTCCACGGCGACGCCGTGCGCGCGGGCGATCTCGGCCATTCGTGGAGCGAGTTCGACCCCCAGCACCCTGGCGCCACGCTGGGCCATCTGCCGTGAAGCGATTCCGGTGCCACAACCCACGTCGAGAATGTCCAGGCCTTCAGGCCTCTGCCCGAGCAACTCGTCGATCACGACATCTGGGTAGCTCGGCCGGTAGCGGTCGTAGGCTTCGGCTTCCTGGCCGAACAACCTCGAGCGTTCCTGGGCCAATGGGCGCGCCGCCCGACCGTCGTGCTCATCGTTGGTATCCACTGGGGACAGCCTGCCCCACAACGCCGGATCGGAGCGCCTCAGCTCAGTCTGGGGCCAACTTCCGAAAGTACGCGGCGCTGTCCTCGTATCCGATGGCCTCGTAGAACGAGGACGCCCGTCGCGTGGCCAGGGCGACCAGCCTTGCGCCGTTCTGCCAAGCCCACGACTCAAATTCCCGCATCAAGGCAGCGGCCACTCCGGTTCGACGCCTGCCGGGGTGCGTGTAGATCTGGGTGCGTGTAGATCTCCTCCACCCAGGCCACGGGTCCGTCGGCGTAGAAGGTGTCGTGGCGAAACCCCAGGAGGTAACCGATCGGCTCGACCCCGCCTCGCGCCAGGGCGACGAGGATCACGGCATCTTGGTCGGACAGAAGACGTTGGAATGTCTCGCCAAAACGAGATGTCGTCGGCACGAAGGAAGTCGCCAGCCCCTTCGCCAATGTGAAGAGTGCTTGCTCGTCTCCTGACGTCGCCTCTCGAACACCTACTTCGAGGTATGGGCCCATCGGGGCATGGTAGCGATCGTCATGGAACGGCGGCTGTAAGCCAGACTGGAACGATGAACGACGACGACGACGTTCTGGAGGAACAATGTTCCTATTACAGGGCTCGAGCGCCAGAGTACGACGAATGGTGGCAACGGCGAGGTCGCTACGACCACGGGGATGATGACGCTCGAGAATGGCAGAACCAAGTAACTCAGATAGACGCAACGCTGTCCGACTTCGAAGTCCGTGGCGACGTACTCGAACTGGCCGGCGGGACCGGGTGGTGGACGCAACGGCTCGCGGCCACGGCCGAGCGCTTGACCGTGGTTGACGCGTCGCCAGAGACGCTCGCCCTCAACCAGGAACGGGTCAGACGAGCCGATGTGGACTACGTCGTCGCCGACCTCTTCGATTGGAGACCGGAACGACCCTACGACGTGGTGTTCTTCTCCTTCTGGCTCTCACATGTCCCACGTTCGAAGTTTGCTGACTTCTGGTCATTGGTACGGTCCTGTCTGGGTCGAGAAGGACGGGTCTTCTTCATCGACAACCGCGATGACCCGCTGCGGGGTCGCAGCGTTCGGGACCCCTACGTCCTCGAGTACGGTCCCGACCTCCATCGGCGTCGCCTCAGCGACGGGTCCCAGTACCGCGTCGTCTCAGTCATGTACGAGCCCGACGAACTGCAGTCACTCATTGACGACGCTGGGTGGCATGGGAGTGTGGAGGCAACTCGCTGGTTCATTTTTGGATCGGCCCGTCCGGTATGAGACAGGTCCATATCTGGAACGCGGACCGCGAGCGTTCACGGGCTTTCCGCGCCTGGTCTGAACTCCCGCCACATCAACCACATTTTTGGCGCGCCGTTCGATAGTTGCTTCGTATCGATGACCTCGAATCCATGGCGACGGTAGAAAGGAAGGTTGCTCTCCCGCTGTGTCTCAAGGTACGCGGGAAGACCATCGGCGTCGCACTGACCCAAGACCGGGGCCAGGACTTCAGAAGCGAGTCCGCGTCTTTGCCAGTCGGGATGCGTCCCAAGACCTTCGAGGTACCAGTGAGGCTCGGACGGGTGCACTTCAGCCATCTCGGTCAGGGCAGCCATGGCAAGGCCGGCTCTCTCGCCGGCGGCCTCAGCGAAAGGTCCGGCCATCATTCCGATCTGCTCCTCGGAGTGGACCCAGGCTTCTGGGGGAGCCCATGTCGCGGTGCACGCAGCATCATCTGTCGTGTAAATGCTTTCGTTGACCATCGAAGAGCGAATGAAGCAGGAGAACAACAGCGTGGCGCGCCGCTCAAAGTCGTCGGGGGGAAGCATCCAGGTAATCAACGGATCGTATTGAAATGCCCGCATCTGGACCTGGGCTATCTGGGGAAGATCGTCGAGCGTTGCCAGTCGAACCGTCGTCACCAGGTCAATGTAAATCGATGCAGGATCTGGTGTCGGCCTGCTCCAGTTCGCCGGGGCGGTGACACACCAGGCCCGCAATCATCTCGTGGCACACATCGGTCTCCGATGTCCGCGACATCACAAGGGCGCCCCCGGCAGGATTCGAACCTGCGACCCGCTGATTAGAAGTCAGCCGCTCTATTCCGCTGAGCTACGGAGGCAGATGGCAACGAACAGCCTGACATAGCTGGTCGGATCCCCGTGAGCATCCTCGAGTGCGGCGCCCGAACGGTCGGTGCCGGTGTGCCCCAGGACGATCGGCTGGTGTGCCACACTTGTGCCCCTCGGTGGGCGTAGCTCAGTCGGTTAGAGCGCCAGGTTGTGGTCCTGGAGGTCGGGGGTTCGAGACCCCTCGCTCACCCCCAAGAGGCCGCGTTCCCTCCACTACGGAGGGCGCGGCAGACAGAAGTCGGCGCGGCCAGGGGAGGTTCGCAGGGTGAGTGCTGCGCAGAGTGGACGGACGGTCCTCGTCACAGGGGCGTCGTCGGGCATCGGCGCCGCACTGGCCCGCACCCTCGCCGCGCAGGGCGACACCGTGGCCCTCGTGGCCCGGCGGGCCGACCGGCTGGAGGCAGTGCGCCACGATTGCATCGCCACCTCGCCCGCCTCCGAAATCTGGTCCGCTGACCTCTCGGAACCGGAGGCAGCCGCCCATCTGGCCCTGCAGATCTGGGACTTCTACGGAGGGTTCGACGTGCTCGTCAACAATGCCGCCGTCCCGATGCGCCGGCACGTCACCCGCCTCACCATGGACGAGGTCGAGCGGACGATGCGGATCAACTACTTCTCCCCCGTCGCCATGTCGCTGGCCGTATTGCCTCGGATGCTCGAACGCAGTGCTGGCACGATCGTGAACGTCTCGAGCCTCGGCGGCCGGTTGGGCATAACCGCCGAAGCGGCCTATTCGGGCTCGAAATTCGCCCTGGCCGGCTGGAGCGAGTCCATGGTGGTCGATCTCGACGGCACCGGCGTGTCGGTCAAGCTCATCATCCCGGGAGCCATCGACACGGAGATCTGGGACCAGCCTGACAACGATGCCCCGCTGTACGACGGGCCGAAGGAGCCGCCCGAAGCGATCGCCGCCGGCATCGCCGCCGCCATCGACAGCGACCAGTTCGAGCACTACCTGCCCGACATGAAGGCGATCATCGAGGCCAAGACGTCCGACATCGACAGCTTCATCGTGGGCATGCGCGGCCTGGGCGGCAAGGGAAGGGACAACCAGTGAAGGCTCTGCTCTTCGGTGCACCGCCGGACAAGGCAGAGGTCCGGCCCACGCCCGAGGACGAGCTCGAGACGATGCTCGCCGGCATCCCCTTCGGCCTGCACGACATCGACGACGCCCGGCTCGTTCGTCCCGACTGGGTGGTGACCCGGCCGATCCTCTCGGGCATCTGCGGCTCCGATGCCAAGCTCGTGCTGGGCGACTTCAACACGGGCGACATCGACAACCCGATGGCAGCCTTCTCCTCGCTCCCCCACGTGCCCGGGCACGAAGTGGTCGCCGAGGTCGTGGCACCTCGGTCCCGAAGCCCGCGGGCTCGACGTCGGCCAGCGTGTCGTCCTCAACCCGTGGCTGACCTGCGCGCCGCGTGGCATCACGCCGATGTGCCCGCCCTTGTCAGGCGGGCGACCTGAGCCTGTGCTGGAGCTTCACCAAGGGCGACCTGGGCCCCGGCGTGCACGTCGGTGTCATCACCGGCGCCCCCGGGGCCTGGGCCGAGCAGCTGGCGGCGCACGACTCCATGCTCATCCCGGTCCCCGACGGCATCTCGAACGAAGCCGCCGTGCTGGCCGACCCCTTCTCGGTCTCCTTCCATGCCATTGTGCGGCACCCCCCGCCCTCCTCCGGCAAGGTGCTGGTCTACGGCGTCGGGCGCGCTCGGGCTGACCAGCGTGGCCATCCTCAAGGCCGCTCTACCCCGGCGTCGAGGTCGGCGTGGTGGCCCGCTTCGAGGCGCAGCGCGCCATGGCGCTGCAGCTTCGGGGCCGACGCCGTCTTCGCCCACGAGCCCCGGCTCCAGCTCGTCGAAGAGCTCGCCGACTGGTCGGGCGCCGTCCTGCACCAGCCGCTGGACGGGCTGCCCTGTCACGCATCCCGGGACACATCGACGTGGTCTACGACTCCATCGCCAAGGCCGAGACGCTCGAGGTCGGCGTGCGCGTCCTCGCCGAGCGGGGTCGGCTGGTCTACACCGGTGTCGCCACGCCCGAGCGCTGGGAATCCACCCCGATCTACTTCAAGGAGATCACCATCGCCGGGTCGAACGCGTTCGGCATGGAGGACTTCGAGGGTCGTCGCCTTCACGCCATCGCGCTCTACCTCGAGTTGGTCCGCGACGGCCGGCTCGACATCACGCCGATGCTCACCCACCGCTTCGGGCTCGAAGAGTGGTGGCCCGCACTAAAAGCGCTGGCCCGCCAGGATCAGAGCGGCGCCCTGAAGGTGGCCTTCACACCAAACGTGTCACCGCGCCAGGCTCTGAGGTGGAGTTTGCGAAGCAGCCGAACTCACCTCTTTGACCAGCCAGAGAGCCTGTGCCTCGGCCTGACCTACTTGGCTGCGTGGCCGGGTGTGCGCCGACGCCAGCGGGCGACGACCACCAGACCAGATCCCAGCAGCAGCGCCGCCATCCCGACCAGCCACTCCTCCGATAGCAGCGCCCCCGTGAAGGCGATCTGCGCGTTGGTGGCCGGCGAGGCCACCGGTGGCAAAGTCCCGGGGCTGGGGGTCGAGACCGGCGTCGTCGCAGGCGTGGTCGCAACCAATGAGCCGGGCGCGGTGACCGCGACGGTTCCCGGCACATACGTGATCGTGTAGTTCGCATCAACGGCGCCACTACACGTCGACGGGTACGTACCGGACGAGCTCGAGCTGGTCGCCGTCGTCGAGCACGTGGGCGGGGTCTGGAGCGACGATGCGGTCTCGTCATTCTGGAAGCCCGAGTACGTCGCCGAGATGGCGGGCGGTGTGCCTCCCTTTGTGAACGAGCCGCTCGATGCCGTGACGGTCAGCGGGGTTGCGTCGACCACGGCTGTGCCCGGAGCGTACGTGATGACGTATCTCGGGTCCGAGGCGCCAGAACACGTATTCGCGCCGGTGTAGGTGCCCACGGCCGCCGCGGCGGTGACTGTGGACGTGCATATGGGCGGTGTCTGCAGCGGGCCCGCAACGGACGGCGTGGATGTCCACGTAACCGTTGGCGAGCCGCTGCCGTACATCGACGTGGTGGACGACGCCGTGATCAGGAGCGGCGTGGACGGGGTCACGATCGGAGGCGTGGCTACGTTCGTGGATGTCGTATTGGTTGGGCACCCTGTGACCGACGAACAGCCCGGTCCGCTCCAGTAGCCAGTGTTCGAGATGGTTCCGGACGCATCCCCGGAGTCCGCGGTGACCTCGAACGTGACGGCCACCGAAGCCCCGGCAGACACGTTCGCGATCGTCCATCTGACGATGTCTCCGGCCACCGATGTGGAACAGGTGCTGGGTAGCGTCACCGCCGGGCACACGTTGGAACCACTGATCAGAGTGGTTCCAGAGGGCACCGTGTCTCCAATGTTGAGAGTTCCAGGGCCGCTGCCGGTGTTGTGGGCCGTCAGCGTGTACGAGATGGGTGTCGAGGAGCCGGCGTTCACGGCGGCTGGCGCCGCCGCCTTCGTGACCGTGAAGGTCGGCGCGTTCCCGGGGCTCCCGCCAGAACTCGGAGGCCCATTGGTGCTCACCGTGACGTTCACCGTCGCGCCGAGGCAGTTGTTCTGGATCGTGCCTGACCCCTGGTCCAGCCATTCCAGGAACAGGCCCGGCGGAACTCCGTTCACCGCTGACGTCGAGAGGGTTTGGCTACCCGTGACGTAGCGCCCGTTGGGAACGGTCAGGGGCAGGTTGGACGTCCACACGGCCGCCGGGCCTTCGAGTACCCCGTTGTTCGAGGTCATCTGTGGCCCTCCCCAGCCGGGGGCCGAGATAGCCGCCAGCACGAATTGGCTCGCGGTGCAGGCGGGCCACGCTGGGTTCTGGGTGGCGGGATTCACCGTGACCCCGGTGATCTCGACCTGGATCTGCTTCAGGGTCAAGGGCAGCCCGGTGAAGTTCGAGATCGAGGATGAAATCGTGTCGAAATTGTTGGGGTCGATGCTGAGCGGCCCACCCTGGAGGCTCGGAGAACTCACCGAAAATCCGTTTGCGGCGCCGGTGCCGACGCTCCCGGCCCCTGAATTCGATCCGTTCTCGAAGACGTACGCGATGGCCGTTCCAGAGAGTCCAACGACCAGCGCTGCGGCGGCGACGGCGATCGCGGCGGCTCTTTTGCCCCCCCGGAGTCTCATCAGCCCGCCCGGCCGCGTGGCGCGAACCCGGGCCCGGCTGGCCCCTGATGGCAGGTCAGGTGGGACCAAGGAGGAAGAGTCATCAGCGCGTCAAGCATTGACGTCGATCGTCAATGTGTAGGCACCGAAGGTCAGCGACGATGTTCCGACCGATACAGTCAGCGCGTTGGGGCTCGATTCCGATGACCCTGCGCTGATCGTCGCCGCGCCGGCGATCGGACCGGCCTCCTCGAGTGCCGACGCCTGGGTGGCGGAGTAGACAATCCCCTCCCGACTCGCGTTCTGGAAGGCAACGGCAACGACGACATGACCAGAGGGACCCACCCCCGTGACGGTGCAGGTCGAGCTCGCCCCGGGCCCGCCACAGGACAGCACCGGACTTCCGGTGCTTCCGGTGCCAAGGGTGATCCCCAGACCCGTCGGCGCCGTCGTGATCGTCTCCTGTTGTGTGCCGGCCACGTAGCCCTGGGCGGACGCCGTGATTGTCGGGCTGCCAAGGGCGTCCGCCCCGTACCAAAACGTCCCGCTGCTCTGGCCGCTGGGGATGGTCACGCTCGTCAGCGGTGTCGACGAGAACTGAGTCGATCCGAACGTCGCGCCGGCCGCGCTGCTCGTCAGATTGACGGTCAGCGCACCACCGGTGGTGATCGGCGCACCCGAAGCCGTCTGACGGGCCACGGTTATCGGTCCGAGATTCGGGGTGCTCGACGTTGCGCCTGACACCGCCGGCGACGTGATGACCAGGCTGTCCGTGGTGATCGTGAGAGTGAAGGTCTGCGATGAACGTGCCTGAGATGCAGCCAAAGCCGTGATGCAGAGCGTGTAGGTCCCAGCCCCGTCAGCGGCAGGGGTGCCGGACAAAAGGCCGGTACTGGAGAACGTGACACCTGTCGGCAAGGTGGACGGAGTACAGCCGCTGAACGCAGCGTTTGAGAAGGTGGGCGCCGGACTCCCGGAGGCTGTCACCTGGAAGGTGCCCGGCGTTCCGACGGCGAAGCTCGTCGAATTGGCGCTGGTGATGCCCAGAGTCGGGCTCGTCGGGTGGCTCTGGCCCGCGCCGGTCGAAACGGGTCCGGAGGATGCCTGGCTCGTGACACCCGAGAATTGAGGATTGGGGGAGCTCACCCAGAGCGTGTTGACGTCGGAATAACCGGCCTCGATCTCGTAGTAGTACGTCGTGGCTGCAGTGAGGCCGGTGTCGGTGCACGCGGTCGTAGCCGACGCCAACGTGATCGTCTGATCACAGGTGCCGCTGGAGACCTTGGCGTACGGGCCTTCGGACGTGGCGCTTCGCAAGACGAGGTATCCGCCACCCGACGGGAGTCCTGGCGACGCCCCCCACGAAAGGGTCAAGCTGGTCGGCGTCGGGTTCGCGGCGCCGCCGGTGCCGGCGGACTGCAACGTGACGGCCTGGGCCGCCCCGGTCCCGCTTCCCGAAGTCGTCACATACGCCAGTGCTGTAGAGCCCGAGGCGAGTACGAATGCGCCGACGGACAGGACGATTGGCACCCACCGACGACGGATACCTCTTTCCTGGGACCGCACGTGCCTGGGGCGTCGGGAGTGCGCACCGTGCAGTTCCCGTTCCCCCTTCATGAGGACTGCCCCGAGAGAGTGAAGGTCACGGTGAAGGTCACGCCCTGACACGTGCTAGGTGCGTCGGAGGCGAGCTTCACCAGGTCCGGGATGACCTGGGTCCCGCTCGTCCCGTCGGGACCTACGGTCACCGGAGTCGGGAGAGTGAACGGCAGCGTCGGCGCAATGCTCACGAAATCACCGCCGCAGCGCTCGGCGTTGTCGGAGACAACCGTGGCGCCAAGGGCAACCTGGTCAAAGGTGAGGCCGAACGGGTTGGGATTGTGAAGGCTGAAGGATGCGGCACCCGCGCGACCTGGAAGCAGGTCGGCGCTCCCAGTCGTCCCCACGACTTGGACCGCCGCCGCGTTCACTGTCGACGTGTTGTTACTCGCCGAGCTGTCGGCCACGAAGGCGAAGGCCGCACCTCCTCCAATGCCCAGCGCCAGGCCTCCGGCCGCCCCAACGACGGGTGCCAGCCCCCACCGACGCTTCCTTGTCGTGGGGATGCCCGGTCGCCTGGTCGGGCCAACCTTGCGTCGGGAGGCTCGGGCCGGCCGTGGCACCGTCTCACCTGCATTGACGCCGGCGGCCGTGACAAATGAGAGCTGCCGCAGATCGAGAGATTCGATCTCGACTGCGTGGAGAGCCCTCTGCTCCACTGAACGCAAGGGATCCGAAGGATTGACGTGCGCGCCACGCGGCTCATCCGTGAGGGCGAAACCCCTCATGACGTGGGCACCCCGTGGCCCGCTGTTCATAGCGTGGCTGCCGTGTGGCGGGTTCCCGGGTTTGACCACCCGGTCGATGTCCGGTGTCGTCGTGGCCTCCCGGGCCATGCTCATGCTCCACATCGGTGCATCCTTGGGGTGCGTGGCTCTGCGGGGTGCCTGTCTCTGCGCCTCACGGAGTTTCCACCTCGCTCCCGAGGTTCGTCAGAATGGGCAGGACCGGCGCGTGGATCTCCCGCGACGAGCGGCAGGTGCGGGACCACGCGAGGCCGCAGTCGAGCGCCGCCGGCCTCATTTCCCTCGATCGATCTCGCTCATGGATTCCGCCACACCGTCTGTACGTGAATTTCGATTGTTTTCTTCGCTCTATTCCAGCTCGTAGGTGAGCCGACAGCTCGTGGGTGAGCCGACAGAGGGCCGGGACCCCCGGGAGTCCTGCTCTCGGCCGAGCCGCGAAGCCGGCAGCTCCGCGGCCCGGCCTTGCCGAGCAGAATCGTCGGTACGAACTCAACTCGCGAGTGCGGTACCGACTTTCGCTGATGTCAGCTCGCGCTCACCGTGACGTTCACCGTCGCGCCGAGGCAGTTGTTCTGGATCGTGCCTGACCCCTGGTCCAGCCATTCCAGGAACAGGCCCGGCGGAACTCCGTTCACCGCTGACGTCGAGAGGGTTTGGCTACCCGTGACGTAGCGCCCGTTGGGAACGGTCAGGGGCAGGTTGGACGTCCACACGGCCGCCGGGCCTTCGAGTACCCCGTTGTTCGAGGTCATCTGTGGCCCTCCCCAGCCGGGGGCCGAGATAGCCGCCAGCACGAATTGGCTCGCGGTGCAGGCGGGCCACGCTGGGTTCTGGGTGGCGGGATTCACCGTGACCCCGGTGATCTCGACCTGGATCTGCTTCAGGGTCAAGGGCAGCCCGGTGAAGTTCGAGATCGAGGATGAAATCGTGTCGAAATTGTTGGGGTCGATGCTGAGCGGCCCACCCTGGAGGCTCGGAGAACTCACCGAAAATCCGTTTGCGGCGCCGTTGCCGACGCTCGTACTGCCTGTGGCGGAGCCACTCCCGAGTACGAACGCGGAGGCAATGCCGGCACCGCCGAGGGCGAGGCCGACAACTGCAGCTATCGCCACCACTTTCTTATTCATAAAACGTTTCATCTTCTGGTCTCCTTACTTAGGTTTGAGGTTGTCTCTTCTGTGTTTGTGTCATGAATCTCGCCGTTACCACCATCACGTGCCCCCCCCGAGAACTCCATGCGCCTTGCAGAACAACGTCCACCTAACCAACCGACAATGGACCAACAACTCTTCAACAAGTTTTCAACAACTTTGTGAACTTTTAGTGCAATGCCGCGCGAAATGCAAGGGGCGTGATTCACAAATTGTTTGCTCCAATCGTGGTCACGAAGAAGTTTTCTGCCAACCCTTTGTAGTTACACGGCTGCGGTTTTAACTACACCAATGGCGTTTGAGTGATCCGCGAATTGCAAGGTGGCACGCGTATTGCACTGTGAAATGACACCCAATACGGTGCTCTTTCTTGCAAAAAGGAATACCCAAGATAAGAGCTATATGCGTGCCCGCGATGTCGAACTGTTCCGCCAATCATGGCGACGATAAGTCTTTATTAACCCGTGTGTCTGACATCAGATCGGCTTCAGATCTGACAGGTGTCATCGCCACGTTTGTGATGAGCAATGTGCAAGAGGACCACGTGAAAAGAGGGAAGGAGCCAAGGGGATGCCGGCACCGCAACTCGATGACACGAACCTCCACGACCGGTGGGATCCGGTGGGGACATGAAGACGGCGGGTGCGAACGTTCCGCGAGGGCTTCCGTCCTCCTCATCGACACTGAGATATGGGACCTCATCGACAGTGAGATATGGGACCAACCGGATAACGATGCACCTCTCTCTGAGGGCCCAGAGGAATCCCCGTCGGAGAATGGCGACGGCATGATCGATGGATCGACAGCGAGCAGTTCAAGCATTGGCTTGCCGAACATGAAAGCCGTCATTGATATGCGGACGTGGGACATCGACGGCTTCTGTCCCAGCATGCGTGCGCTGAGCGAGCGACCAGCCGGAGGCCCAGTGAAGCCCCTGCTGTTCGGCGCCCCGCCCGACAGGAGCGAGGTCCGCCCCACACCGAGGACGCGCTGGAAACGGTGCTGACCGAGATCCCCCTTCGGCCCGCACGAAATCGACGTCGTCCGGCTCCCCCCTACCGTTCCCTACCGCATATGCCCGGCCACGAGGTGGGCCGAGGTGGTTGCCTCGGATCCGGCACCCACGGGGCCCGGAGGCAGGCCCCTACGCCCCAGTGCCCAAATCGCTGAACTTCTCGAAGCGGGCGTCGGCGGCGCGCACCCAGGCGGGGTCCGGCTCGATCGTCCGCCCGACAGCGGACCAGCGCGTGGAGTCGTCCAACGACGCCTCCAGCCCCGCGGCCAGGCGGGCGAAGTAGGCCGCACCGAGCGCAGCGCCTTCGGGGACGGCGACCGTCTCGACCGGGAGATTCGTGGCGTCGGCCACGGCGGCCATCCAGGCGGTCACCCGCGAGCCGCCGCCGCTGGCCACGATCCGCGTCGGCTTCACCCCGGCGCGCTCGATCATCCGCCGCACCACGAAGCCGCTCGCCTCGTAGGCGGCCCGCTCCATCGCTTCCGCGCCCGACCCGATGTCGAGTCCGTAGATGTTCGAGCGCAGCGTGTGGTCCTCGAACGGTGTCCGCTCCCCGCGCACGTACGGCAGCCAGACCGGCACCCGGCCGGGTGTCCCGAGCCGGGGCCCGAGCTGCTCACGTTGGGGCCCGGGCCGCGGCGTGTCGCGCAGCAAGTGGCGGGCCCAGTCGACGAAGAGGGCGCCGGCGTTGCTCGGACCGCCCACGAGATACCGGTCCGGCGTCGTGCTGGGGTAGCTGATCAACCCCTCGACGGTGAGCCACTCGTCGCAGATGACCCAACAGATCAGGGTCGCGCCGAAAATCACCAGGACATCGCCCTTGTGGATGGCGCCCGACACGATCTGGTCGCAGAAGGCGTCGATGGTCCCGCCCGTGAAGACGGCGTCACTGCCGGGCAGCGTGCCGGCGGCCTCGCCCATGGGCACGACCCTGGGCATCTGCCGCTCGGAAATACCCATGGCGCCCAGCAACTCGGTGTTCCAGCCCTTGTGGGTGTGCAACATCCCCAGCGAGGCGGTGACACCAGTGTCGATGGCGGGCTGCCCCGCAATGGCGTTGGTCGCCACGGCCTGGCACGGCCAATACCCGCGTGCATCGGGCACCTGGCCGGAGGCCCAGCGGAGGAAGCCCTCGGCATCGGGCATGGCGCCCAGTGGGACGACGGCATCGGTCGGTGCGTCCTCGGTGGGCCTTCCCTCGCGGTCGCCGTAGAGCAAGCCGGGCAACAGCGGCACGCCCTGCCGGCCCACGGCCGTCATGGACGGGACCATGGAGGCCACCGCCACGCCGGCGAGGAGGTTCCCCTCGGACTCCAGCTGTGCGGTCACCTGTTGGAAGGCCTTGCGGGGACCGGCCCGCCACGCCTTCTTGGCGTCGTGCCGCAGCACGTCGGGCTCCGGAGCCACGATGCTGTGGGGCACCCGGCTGCGGGCGACCACCTGGCCCTTCTCGTCGACAGCCAGGGCTTTCACCGATGTGGTGCCGATGTCGACACCGACGGTGACGGGACGACCGGACGGACTCATGAATCTGACACGCGTGTCATGATCCGACATTATGGACGACACACGCCCGACAAGGAGAGTTCGACCGACATGACTGGTTCCCGCCCCAAGGCCCTGGTGACCGCCGCCGTGAGCGGCCCCGGCCTCGACCTGCTCGGCGAACTGGCCGATCTCGTGCTCGACTCGTGGCTGGACCAGCCTTCCCTCCGCATCTACAACGCGGCGCAACTGGCCGAGCGGACGAAGGCGGAGGGCGCCAACATCGTGATCGTCGAGAGCGACGTCTGCGGGGCGGATCTCTACGAGCAGCCGATCCTGGCTGTGTGCAGCTGCCGCGGTGATCCCACCAACGTCGATGTGGCGGCCGCCACCGCAGCCGGAGTACCGGTCCTGCGGGCTCCGGGACGGAACGCCGACGCCGTGGCCGAGCTGGCCGTGGCCCTGCTCTTCGCAGCCACCAGGGGCATCGTCCCCGCCGACCGCGACGTGCGGGAGGGCGAGATCTACCGCGACGGGAAGATCCCCTACCAGCGCTACCGCGCCTGGGAGCTGAACGGACGCACCGTCGGCCTGGTCGGGCTCGGGGCGGTGGGCCGCGCGCTGCGCTGGCGCCTACGCGGGCTGGGCATGGACGTCCTTGCCTACGACCCGTACGCTTCCGATGCCACCAGTTCGCTGGACGAGCTCTTCGAGCGCTCGGACGTCATCTCCATTCACGCGCCGGTGACCGCTGAGACGACCGGCCTCATCAACGCCGACGCCTTCGCCAAAATGCGCGATGGCGTCGTGTACCTCAACACGGCGCGCGCCAAGATCCACGACACCGACGCGCTGGTCGCCGCCCTGGCGTCGGGCAAGGTCGGCGCGGCCGGCCTCGACCACTTCGAGGGTGAGCACTTGGCGACCGACCATCCGCTGACGACGTTCCCCCAGGTCGTGTTGACGCCGCACATCGGTGGAGCCACGTACGACACGGAGTCCAACCACACCCGCACCATCGCCGAGGACCTGTGCCGGCTGATGGCGGGAGCGCGTCCCCTGCACATCGTCAATCCCGAGGTTCTCCCCTCCTGACGTGGGAGCTCGCCAACCGACGATCATCGCGACCTCCATCGGCTTCCAGGCCGAGGGGCCTGACCCGGCGAATCTCCGGCCGGGGCCCTCGTATCAACTGGCCGCCGAGCTGGCCCGGGCGGGCGAGCACCCCGCGTCTGCGTCATCGCGACGGCGGTGGGCGACGACTCGTCGCGGTTGGCCGCCGTGCACAACGCCTTCTCCAAGCTGGGCTTCATCAGCTCGCACCTGACGCTGTTCCCCATGCCCAACGTGCCGGACGTGCGCGCCCACCTGCTGGCCCAGGACGTCATCTGGGTGGGCGGAGGCAGCACGGCCAACCTGCTGGCCCTGTGGCGACTGCACGGGCTCGACGCGATCCTGCGCGAGTGCTGGGAGTCCGGCGTGGTCTTGAAGGGCGTCTCGGCCGGCTCACTCTGCTGGCACGTGGGCGGCACCACCGATTCCTTCGGCCCCACGCTGGTCCCGGTCACCAACGGCCTGGCCTTCCTCCCATTCTCCAACAGCCCGCACCACGATGCCGAGGCACAACGGCGCCCGCTCATCCACCGCTTGATCGCCGAAGGCACGCTGCCCGACGGATACGCCACGGAGAACGGCACGGGCCTCGTCTTCTTCGGCACCGAGCTGGAGAGCGCCTTCACCGAGGTCGAGGGAAAACTGGCCTACTCGCTCACCAGGGTGGAGGGCGAGACCCGCGAGGTCGCCCTGCAGACCCGCCTCCTCTAGGCCGGCGTTCCGGCGAACTGCAGCAGGCGGGCGAACCGCGGCCGGCACCAAGAGACTGATTCGAGCCGGAAGACGCCGTCGACGAAGGCCTCCTTGTACGGTTGATCGCCGACACCCAGGTCGCCGATCTCGCAGCCGGCGCGCGCCGCGGCGTCGAGCGTCTCGAGGAGCGTGGCGAGGCCGGGCCCGAGCCGGGACCACACGTGGTCGTGGCCCACGATCCAGCACGTCACGCGCGTCCCGCCCGCCGGGCGAGCGTCGCTCCGATCACCAGGTCGTCCCGCTCGAGCACCGAGAGCGCGAAGCGACCCGGAGCGGAACGCTCGAGTGCAGCGCCGATCGCCGCGACCATGTCGTCGTCGAACCGGTAGCCCGCACCTCCCCGGGCCCCCAGGCGGCCCTGGTAGAGCTTCTGGAGCTGCGGCAGGCGTGCCGTGATGTCGCCCGGGTCCTCCGCGGTGAAGAGGCGAAACCCTTCGTCGACGCTGCGCCGTGCCCGACGCCGGTACTCACGACGGAAGTCCCGTTCGCGCTCGTCCAGCCAGGCGTCGAGCCCTTTGGCGATGAGGGTGTACGAGGACCCGTACTGCGTGACGTCCATCGTCACCCACGCCGGTTCGGCCAGGGTGCCCCCGAGCGCGGTCCCCCACGGAGAGCCCTCCGGCAGCCAGAAGACGCTCACCACGTTGACCGATTCCGCTCGGCGGGCGACGTCGTCCGCGATCGCCTCGGCCACGTCGAGTTCGCGGCCGGGACGGGCGATCGGCACGGTGCCGAACATCAGATCCGTGGTGGCGGGGAGCAGCCGCTCGCGGCCGCGGCCCATCGTCTCCGCCACCAACGGGAGCACGCCGATGACGTCAGCACCATCGGTCGCGACCCAGACGCGCAGTTGTACGTCCGGGGCTCATCATGTGGCGCGCCCACGTCGCCACGATGGCACCTCCGGCGCGCGGCTCGGCAACTTCGTCGACGAGCGCCTCCCAGCCGTCGACGAAGTGGGCGAGCCGCTCGACATCGGTCACCAGCTCGACGTCCACGACTACGCGGAAGCGCCCACCCAGTCCGACCCTGCGTGCACGGTGTCGGTGTCCCGACCGGAGCGCAGCACTCGCCCTGGGGTGGCACCGGTGAAGGCACCCTCGCGGACGATCTCGGTCCCGTTGACGAGCACGTGCCTGATGCCGACCGCGTCGGCGTACAGGCGGCTGGCCCCACCCGGCAGATCGTCACGGGTCCGCACCGCCCCGTGTCCGATGGTCGTGGGGTCGAGCACGACCACGTCGGCGAATGCGCCCGGGACCACCCGCCCGCGGTCACGCAGTCCATAGAGACGGGCCGGGACGTCGGTCAGGAGGCGCACCGCCTCTTCCCAGCTCAACAGACCACGCGCCCGCACCCCGTCGCCCAGCATGGAGGTCGAGTAGATGGCGCCGCACATGGTGTCGAGATGGGCTCCCGCGTCGGACCCGCCGACGATCGCCCGCGGGTCCCGCCAGGTCTGTGCGCGCAGGACCCAGTCCTCTTCGGACTCGGGGATCGGGGGCCGCAACCCCGTGCGCAGACCGTCGGCCACGACGACGTCGAGGAGCGCATCGAACGGCGACAGGCCCCGCTGCCGCGCCACGTCGCCCACGGTCTTGCCTTCGGCATCGGCGTTCTCCGGCGCGAACGTCTCGTCGATGATCAGCCGTTCCCACACCGCCAGGTGACGCAGAATGCCCGCCTCGTCGGATTGCGCACCGGCGTCCAGGCGCTGACGCGTCGCCGGGTCAGACAGCGCACGCATACGCTCTTCCACAGGGAGGGCAAAGACCTCGCGCCACCCCGGGAGCCCGTCGAGGATGGCCCCGTGCTCGAAGCTCAATCGCAGCTGCATGGTGTGGGGCAGCGTGAGCGCAACGACGGTCGCACCGCGTTCGGCAGCAGCGGTCCCTGCTGCGAGCTGGCCCCAGGCCCCCTCGGGGTTCATGGCCGAGACGCCGAGCACGTTCCAGTTCACCGGGCGATCCGCCAGCAGGGACATCGTCGAGAGGAAGTCGATGTCCTCCTCGCTGAAGCCGTTGAGGCAGCCGGCCACGATCAACTCCACCGTTGTGCCCTCGTGCCGGCGGACGGCGGCGGCCAGGCGCTCCATCTCCTCCCGCGCCGCCGCCCGGGAGGGGACGGGTTGACCATCGCCGTCGTTGTGCGTGTGGACCTGCGAGGTGGAGAATCCGAGGGCGCCCTCCCCCAGCGCCGCGTGCAGCGCCGCTTCCATGGCGTCCAGGTCCGCCGGCGTCGGCAGTGCCCCCGACGGCGCGGTCGCCCATCACGAGGCGGCGCAGCGTCGAATGGCCGACGAGGAAACCGGCATTCACGGCGATCCGCCCGTCCAGCCGGCCCACCCATTCACCGAACGAGCTCCAGTCCCAGGGCAGGCCGGCGCGCAATGCGGCGAGCGGCATGCCCTCGACCCGCGCCATCATCCGGGAGATGTAGTCGACGTGCTCGGGCGCCATGGGTGCCAGCGAGAATCCACAGTTGCCACCCAGCACCGTCGTCACGCCGTGCAGCGGGGACGGGCTCGCGTTGGCGTCCCAGAACAGTTGCGCGTCGTAGTGGGTGTGCAGGTCGACGAACCCGGGCGTGACGATCATGCCGGTGGCGTCGATCACGGTGTCCGCGGCAGCGGTGTCGGCGTTCGACGCAATGCCGGCGATCCTCTCGCCTTCGATCACGACGTCGGCCCGCAGGGGCGGACCGCCCGTCCCGTCGACGACCGTCCCACCGCAGATTGCCACTGTCATGTCTGCTCTCCTTGCTCCGCTGGCCCTGGCCGGCGCACCCGCACCCGTTGGCGGGCAAAGGCCTGCATGCCCTCGGTTCCCAGCTCGACGCCGAAGCCGGACTGCTTCCAGCCGCCCATGGGGGCGTACATGTCGATCGCAGAGAGCCCGTGGGCGTTCACGAACACCGTGCCCGCGGACAGCCGGGCCGCGCACGTCCTCTGACAGTGCATCGTCGTTGCTCCAGACCGACGCGCAGAGTCCGAACGGGCTGTCGTTGGCCGCGGCGACCGCTTCGTCCATCTCGTCATAGGGGATCACCGGCAACGCGGGAGCGAACTGCTCCTCACGCACGATCCCGGTGTCGGCTGGTGGTGCCACGACGAGCGTGGGCGACACGAAGTAGCCCGCAGACTCCTCGTCCTCGGCGCGCACCGTCCCCGGCCGGACGAGCACCGCGCCCGCTGCCGCGGCCTCCGACAGCAGCGCCTCGACCCTGTCGCGTGACGCAGCGGTGTGGACCGGCCCCATCGTCACGCCGTCGGCGAGCCCATCGCCGACCACCTCGGTCGCCAGGCGGCCTGCCAGCGCGTGCACCGTTTCATCCAAGCCGGTCACGGTGCACATAGAGGCGCTTGATGGCCATGCAGACCTGCCCGCTGGTGACGAACGCCGCCTCCACCAGCCGATCGGCCAGCGCCGCGTCACCGGCGACGTCCGGGGCGAGGATGGCCGCGTCGTTCCCACCGAGCTCGAGCACGACGGGCCGGGTCGTGGCGGCCGCCGACGCCATGACGGCCTGCCCGGTGCCGACGCCGCCGGTGAAGGAGACCATGTCGACGTCGGGATGGCCCACGAGCGCGGCTCCCAGTGCGGCGTCGGGTCCGTTCACGACGTTGAGGACGCCGGGCGGCAGGACCTGCGGCCATGGCCGCGGCCACCAGCAACACGGTGCCCGGGCACGTCGGCGGGGCCTTGACGACCACGGTGTCGCCGGCGAGCAGCGCGGGCAGCACCTTGTTTCCCATCACCGAGACGGGCCAGTTGAACGGCAACACCGGCGGCCACGACGCCGTGCGGGACCCAGTCGATCCTGGTGGTCCCGCCGACCAGGTCCAGGGGGGCCAGAGCCTGGTCCACCAAGGGGCGAACGCCGACGCCATGCCGCCCATGGTCGCGGTATCGAAGATCGACTCCAGGTGGGTCTTGCCGTGCTCGCGGGTCGAGCAGACGGGCCAGGTCGTCGGCTTCGGCCGTGGCCACGCCCGCCTCCGCCGCTGCCACGACCCGGGCCGCGCGGTCCTCTGGGTCGAGAGCGGCCCATGCCGCCTGCGACCGGCGTGCCGCCGCCACGGCCAGGTCGAGCTGGGCCGGGGAGGTCGAGGGGGCGTCGAACACGACCTCGGCGGGCCGGGCCGGATTCGTCACGGGATAGGTGCCCCGACCACCGGCAACCACGTCGCCCCCGATGAGCAGCCCGACGCGGGTGGCGACGCCATCGACTTGTGTGGTCATGCGCACCCCCGGGCCGGACGACTTGTGACGATAGTGTCACCTTCTGGTGGGAAACGTCGACACAGGGGGAGATCCGGGCCGGGCCACGCTGTTGCCCGATCCCGAGCCGAGGC
Source organism: uncultured Acidimicrobiaceae bacterium (assembly GCA_963762175.1). Taxonomy (GTDB): domain Bacteria; phylum Actinomycetota; class Acidimicrobiia; order Acidimicrobiales; family RAAP-2; genus Bog-473. Next base: position 315,414 of record CAVXJW010000005.1, on the reverse strand, counting down.
CGATCCGCATGCCGGTGATCTCGGTGGACGACCACCTCATCGAACCACCCGACCTGTTCGAGGGACGACTGCCCTCTGCCCTCGCGGCCGGAGCGCCGCGGGTCGTCGAGCTGGCGAACGGAACGCAGAGCTGGATCTTCGAGGGGAACTCCTATCCGAACGTCGGGCTCAATGCCGTCGTGGGACGACCGCGCGCCGAGTGGAGCATGGAGCCGGCGCGCTTCGACGAAATGCGGCCCGGATGCTTCGACATCGAGTCCCGCATTCAGGACATGGACCGCGCCGGCATCTGGGCCTCGCTGTGCTTCCCGTCGCTCGTGTCCGGATTCTGCGGCGCCGTCTACTCGCGGGCGCAGGACAGAGACCTCGGGCTGGCCTGTCTGCGCGCCTACAACGACTGGCACCTGGAGGTGTGGGCAGGCACGCACCCGGCGCGCATGATCCCCCTGCAGCTGCCGTGGCTGGTCGACGTGGCGGTGGGCGCCGACGAGGTGCGGGCCAACGCGGCCCGTGGCTTCAAGGCCGTCAGCTTCCCGGAGTTCCCCGCCCAGCTCCAGCTGCCATCCATCTTCAGCGGGCACTGGGACCCCTTCTTCGCCGCCTGCGAGGAGACCGGCACCGTGGTGTGCCTGCACACCGGCTCGTCCGTCGTGGGCCCCGCTCCCCTCGCCTGATCCCGCCGTTCGAGCTGCTACCGACCGTGTTCCCCGTGAACGCACTCCTTGCGGCCGGCGAATGGCTGTGGTCGGGCGTGCCGCTGCGCTTCCCTGGCCTCCAGATCGCCCTCTCCGAGGGCGGTATCGGCTGGGTACCGATGCTGATGGACCGGGCCGACTACGTCCTCGGGCATTCGGCGTCGGGCTCCGAGAGCAGGGCCTGGCCCTCCGAATTGCTCCCGAGCGAGGTGCTGCGCCGCAACTTCTGGTTCTGTTCGATCGACGACCCTTCCGCCGTCTCGCAGCGCCACGTGATCGGCCTCGACCACATCATGATCGAGAGTGACTACCCGCATGCCGACTCGTCCTGGCCCGACACCCAGCGCGTGCTCGCGGCGACCTGGGGCGCGCTTCCCGAAGACGAACTGCGGGCGGTCGCCGGGGGCAACGCCAGCCGGCTCTTCCGACACCGGCTGCCGCTCGTCAACGACTGGCGCATCGCGACCGGGGTGACGGTGGAGGGCCGGCCTCCGCTCCCGCCGCGCGCCGGCCCCATCGTCGACGCGGACGGCCACGTGGTGGAGCCCGAGTCGGCCTGGGCGGCGCTGCCCGACGCCGTTCCGGCCCCGCATCGGCGCGGACGCATCGGGCTACGAGCACGTGGTGATCGGCGACACCGAGGTCCTGGCCGTGCCGCTCGGCAACCTCGGCCGACCCGGCTCGACCTTCGACGACCCAGCCTCCTTCCGCCCCCTGGACGACGCCCTCCCCGGTGGATCGGACCCGGCCGCCCGCCTGCGCGACATGGACGGCGAGGGCATCGATCAGGCGGTCCTGTATCCCGACGATCGGCCTGTATTTCTCCGTCGTCGAGGATCCCGCCGCTGCGGTGGCCCTCGCCGCCGCCTACAACGACTGGCTGGCCGGGTACTGCGCGGTCGAGCCGCGCCGGCTCTTCGGTGCGGCCATGGTTCCGCTGCAGGACCCAGCGGCGCGGCCCACGAGCTGCGTCGCGCCGTGAGCCGAGCTCGGTCTCGTCGCCGGCTTCGTCCGCCCCAACCCCTGCCAGGGACGTGCGCTCTCCGACCGCGCCTACGACGTCGTGTGGGACGCGGCCGAGGAGCTCGACGTGCCCATCGGCATCCATGAGGGGAGCTCGGTCATCGTCCCCACCCTCGGCTGCGGACCGTCCGTTCAACCCCTTGCTCCTCCACGCGGTGTCGCACTCGTTCGAGTCGATGCTCGCCTGCGCCCAGCTGATCGCGTTCGGCACGCTGGAACGCCACCCCGGACTACGGCTGCTCTTCCTGGAGTCCTCCGGCGGCTGGGCCCCGTTCTGGCTCGAGCGGCTGGACGAGCAGGCGGAGTCCTTCGGCGGGTTCTGCCCGGACATGGCGCTGCGACCGTCGGAGTACTTCGCCCGGCAATGCGCCATCAGCTTCGAAGTGGGCGAGCGCACGTTGCCCGCGTCTGGCGCCGTTCGTCGGGCCGGAACGCATCGTGTGGGGCAGCGACTACCCGCACCACGACGCCACGTTCCCGGGCGCGGTCGACGCCATCCGTGCCACGGTCGCTCCCTGCGCCACGGCCACGCAGGCGAAAGTGCTCGGTGTCAACGCCAGAGGGATCTACCGCCTCCCGGCGCGCCACACCGGTCCGGCGGCGCTCATCGGCGACTACTTCACCGCCGTGACCGCACAGGACCCCGCACTGCTGCGAGGGCTCTTCAGCCCCGACGCCACCTTCGATGTCGACGGTGACGTACGGCACGGGCACGAGGAGATTCTGAGCTACTACACCGAGAACACCTTCGTGTTCGAGGACTTCCGACCGGATCCGGGGCCCCTGGTCGTCGACGGCACCACCGTGACGGTGGACATCGACGTCCACCTCGGCGGCAACATCCGATCCGTCCGCGATGTCTTCGCCACCGACGGGCAGCGCATCACCAACCTCGAGGTGCGCGGGTTCGCGGACGTGCTCCGTGCGGCGGATTCGCGCAACGCGAGAGCGCCTTGTCCGGCGTGTCGGGCAGGTTCGTCAGAGCCAGTGCGTCAGGTGGGGTGCGTCAGGCGGGCTGGGGTTGAGGACCACGCAGGAGCCGGCCCGGCCGCTCCCCCGTCGCCTCGTCCTGCTCCCGCACGACTGCGCCTGACTTGACCGTCGCCACATAGCCGTGGGCCCGTTGCACGAGACGTTTCCCCGACGCGGGGAGGTCATAGACCATCTCGGGCGGCTCGAGGGCGAGCGCGTCGTGATCGATGACATTCACGTCCGCCAGGTGGCCGGGCGCCAGCAGACCGCGGTCGCGGAACCCGTAGAGCTCGGCGGTGCGCCGTGTCTGCAGGTGCACCACCGTCTCAACCGGCGAGCTGCTCGCCGCGGCTGCGGTCGCGGGCCCAGTGGGCGAGCATGAACGTCGGCAGGCTGGCGTCGCACAGCACGCCGCAGTGCGCGCCGCCGTCACCCAGGCCGAGGACGGTGGCGGGGTGCACCAGCATTTCGCGCACGGCATCGAGGTTGCAGGCCGAGTAGTCGAGCAGCGGGAGGTAGAGCAGCTCCTTGCCGTCGCGCTCGAGCATGAGGTCGTAGAGGACCTCATCGGTCGTCCTGCCCTGTGCCGCAGCCAGAGCAGTCACGCTGCGCTCGGGCGGTGGCTCGTAGTCGGGCGGGTCGCCCAGCGGGAACAGCTTGTGGAGGTTCCCGCGCAGGAGCTGGACGAAGCCACCGGGGCGGGGCTCCTCGGACAGGATTGCCGTGCGCACCTCCGTCGTCCGCAGACGCGCCACCCGCTCGGACAGCGGCAGGTGGGCGATCTCCTCGTACGCCCGGTGATGGGCGAACGGATGGGTCACGGACTGGAAGCCGACCATCAACGACGTGGGCTTGCCGGCCACCTGCGGGACCAGCCACGCGCCACGCCGGTTGGCCGCCACGCCGCGGTCGATCCACTCACGCCACAGGTCGGGCGAGAAGTCGGCCTGGAGGACCTGGTAGGTCACCGGTACGCCGGCGCGGATCGAGATCTCCGACATCCAGGCGAACTCGTGGTCGAGGTCCCACATGTCGCTGGCCACTGAGAAGACCCGGTGCCCGGCCTTGCCGAGCGCCTCGCCGATGGCGATGAGCTCTTCGGCCGCGGCGTTCGTCCCCGCCGCCAGCTCGCCGTCCTTGGCCCGGTGCAGCAACGTCCGGGTGGTCGAGGCGCCGATCGCCCCCGCCTGCACGGCCTCGCGCACCAACGACGCCATTTCGGCGATCTCCTCGCCGCTGGCGGTGTCGTTGGCCCGGCCCTCACCCAAGACGTAGGCGCGCAGTGCGCCGTGCGGGACGAGCGACGCCACATCGAGCACGCGGTCGGTGCGCTCGACCTCGTCGAGGTACTCGCCGAAGCTCTCCCAGTTCCAGTTCATGCCCTCGGCCAGCGCGGAGCCGGGGATGTCCTCCACGCCCTCCATCAGCTGAATCAGCCAGGCGCGGTCGGAGGCGCGGGCCGGCGCGAATCCGACGCCGCAGTTGCCCATGACGACCGTGGTGACCCCGTGCCAGCCCGAGGGCGACACCTCAGGGTCCCAGGTGGCCTGCCCGTCGTAGTGCGTGTGAATGTCGACCCAACCAGGCGTGACGAGCATGCCTTCGGCATCGATCACGCGGCGGGCCGTCCCCTCGACGTCGCCGACGGCGGTGACGATGCTGCCGTCGATGGCGACATCGCCCGTTCTCGTCGGCTGCCCCGACCCGTCGGCGATGGTGCCACCCCGGATGATGAGGTCGTGCATGGCTGCTCCTCTCGGCGGCGAACCGCTAGATCCAGCTTCGCAGCTTTTCGATCATGGCGACGGGATCGGAGCCCACCGGCGTGACGTTGAGGTGGGTCACGCCGGCTTCCGCCAGACCGGCCACGCGCTCTTTGATGTAGGACTCGGGCCCGCAGAGTGAGGTCGCCTCCAGCAGTTCCGTCGGCACGAGTGCCGCCGCCTCCTGCTTCTTGCCCGACAGGTAGAGGTCCTGGATCCCAGCTGCCTCCTTCTCGTAGCCGTAGCGGCAGGCCAGTGCGTTGTAGAAGTTCTTGCCCTTGGCACCCATGCCGCCGATGTAGAGCGCGGCACCCCCCCGCCCCAGGTCACGGATGGGAGCCACGTCGTCGAACTCGCCGATGGCCAGGATGCCGCCCGCAGCGATCTGCAACGTGTCGAGCGAAGAATCCCGCTTGGCCGCACCGGCTTGGAGCGACGGCCCGAAGACCTCCTTCGCCTTCTCGGGGACGAAGAAGATCGGCAACCAGCCGTCCGCGATCTCCGCCGTCATAGCGACGTTCTTCTCCCCCAGTGCGGCGACCCAGATCGGGATGCGCGGGCGCACAGGATGGTTGATGATCTTGAGCGCCTTGCCCAGCCCGGTGCCTTCGCCGGCCGGCAGCGGGATGTGGTACGCCGCGCCGTCGTGCGTCAAAGGAGCTTCACGGGCCCAGACGTCGCGACAGATCTCGATGATTTCACGGGTGCGCGTGAGGGGACGGTCATAGGGCACGCCGTGGAACCCCTCGATCACCTGCGGCCCGGAGGCGCCGAGACCGAGGTGGCAGCGCCCTCCCGATACCGCGTCGATGCCAGCCGCCGTCATGGCGATCAGCGTCGGTGTCCGGCTGTAGATCGGCAGAATGGCCGAGCCGATCTCGACGCGTTCGGTCTTGGCGGCCAGGTACCCCATGAAGCTGGGGGCGTCGAAGCTGTACGCCTCCGCGACCCAGACGACGTCGAGGCCGACTTTCTCCAGCTCGGCCGCCTGACGAGCCGATTCCTCGAACCCGCCGGCGTAGTTCAACGTCATGGACAGCTTCACGCGGTCCTCCCTTCTCTCGTTCTCCACCATCCTGCCCCGGCAAGAAATTGCCCTCAACTCTTCCCTCGACGCTCGGATGAGAAGGGCCGCCGCCCTGCCCCGACCCGGTCCCGCCCGTTGGTTCACCCAGCCGCGCCTGTGCCAACATGCCGCCATGGTTGCCAATGGCCCAATGTTGCGTCTCCTGCCGCGCCTCAGTGACGACGTCGTGTTCTTCTGGACTTCGGGTGAGGACGGCGTCCTGCGCCTCCTCCGCTGCAATGCCTGCGGGTTCTACATCCACCCGCCGGGACCTGTGTGCCCACGCTGCCTCTCCTCCGACGTCGCACCGCAGGACGTCAGCGGGCGGGGCCACGTGGAGACGTACACCGTCAACCATCAGCAGTGGATCCCCGGCAGCGATCCGTACATCATCGCCTGGGTGTCCATCGACGAACAGCCCGACGTCCGCCTGACCACGAACCTTGTCGACGTCGAGCCCGAGGACGTGCGCATCGGCATGCCGGTACAGGTGGTCTTCGAGCACGTCGAGGATGTGTGGCTCCCGCTCTTCACGCCGGTCGAGGAGGCGTCGTGAGCCCCCGTCCGACCGAGGAGCCGCTGGAGCGGCGAGCCGTCATCTCGGGCATCGGGCAGTCCGACGTGGGCCGCCGGCTCGGCCGCTCGGACCTCGACCTGACCGTGGAGGCTGGCCTGGCCGCCATCGCCGACGCGGGGTTGACCCGCGACGACATCGACGGGATCTCGACCTACCCGGGCATGGGCGCCGGGACGCCTGGTTTCGCCGGTCCCACCACGCCCGAGGTCCAGGACGCCCTGGGCCTCTCCCTCAACTGGCACGACGGCGGCGGCGAGGGCGCCGGCCAGATGCGGGCCGTCATCTCGGCGTCGCTGGCCGTCGCTGCCGGCCTGGCTCGCCACGTGCTCGTCTATCGCACCGTGACGGAGGGTTCTGCCCAGGGCACAGGCGGGCGCCAGCCCATGGGTGGCTCCGGCGGCGGAGGCTCGGTCCCGCGCTTCGGCAGCTTCATGCAGTGGTCACTCCCCTACGGCGCCGTCTCGGCCGCCAACTGGATCGCCATGGTGGGTCAACGCCGCATGCACGAGTTCGGCCTCACCCGCGAGCAGCTCGGTCAGATCGCCATCACGGCGCGCCGCAACGCCGCACTCAATCCCAAGGCCGTCTACACGGAACCGATGTCCATGGACGACTACCTGGCGGCGCGCGTCATCACCACGCCGCTGTGTCTCTTCGACTGCGACGCTCCCTGTGACGGCTCGACCGCGGTCATCGTGTCGCACCGCGACGTTGCCGGCGACCTCGACCACCCCGCCGTGCAGATCAACGCCGTGGGCACCGCGTTGCGGGGTCGGCCGAGTTGGGACCAGTTCGATGACATGACCACCATGGCCGCGCGGGATGCTGCGGCTTCCATGTGGGAGCGCACCGACCTCAAGCCGACCGACGTCGACACCGCGCAGCTCTATGACGGCTTCAGCGTGCTCACCATCGTCTGGCTCGAGGCGCTCGGGTTCTGCGGCCGCGGCGAGAGCGGGCCCTTCATTGAAGGCGGTGCCAATATCGCCCGGGACGGGTTGCTGCCGCTCAACACGTCGGGAGGCCAGCTCTCCGGTGGACGCCTCCACGGGTTCTCCCTCATCCACGAGGCCTGCGTCCAGCTTCGGGGCGAAGGCGGCGAGCGCCAGGTGGTCCGCCCGGGTGGGCGCAATCCCGAGGTAGCGGCCGTGGCCAACGGTGGCGGGCCCATTGCCGGCACCATGCTGCTCACGCGCGGCCTGCACTGAGGCGGATTCGGCTGCCCGGTCGCCCGTCGACCCGTTCCCCGCACCTAAAGAGACCCCGCGCCGCCTGACGAAGGTCGCCCACCCTGGCACCCCACCGGGTTTCGACCGCGCCGATGAATGCAAAGCCTCAAGGAGCTTGACCTGGGAGTATGCCTCAACTCTTAACCTCAACCTGAGGAAGAGATGAAGACTTTCGTTCCAGGCCAAACTCTCAGCATGAGAATGAGGCTGAGACTTCAGCTCCCGGCAGGGGCGTCGGGCGCCGTCCCCGCCAAGTGGTGCGCCGCCCGCGCCGCCAGGGCCACCAGCGTCAGCGTGGGCCCGTAGCCGCTGGACGTCACGAAGACTGAGGAGTCGGCCACCACGACGTTGTCCAGGGCGTGCACCCTCCCCCAGCGGTCCACGACCGAGGTGCCGGGATTGTCGCCCATGCGGACCGTGCCCATGACATGACGGCTTTCGGGAATCGGCGTCGTGCCCAGGCCGTGGTACGAGACGCCCGGCGACGAGGTGTGGATGACCCACTCGGCGCCCATCTCCTCCAGCACGGACTGGAGGATCTTGCCGTGGTACTTCGACGCCGCCAGCTCGTGGTGGCCCGGCTGGTATGTCACTCGAGCGACGGGAAAGCCGCGGGCGTCGCGGACGGACGGGCTCAGGTCGACCGTGTTCGTGGCGTAGGCCAGGTCCTCCCCCTGCATGATGAAGGCCCACATGCGCTCGCGCAGGTTGGACTCGCGCATGGCCTGGGCGTGATGCCGCCCCCAGGGAGAGTGACGGGCCTCCATGATGGGCAGGCCACCACCACTGTGCTCCACGAGGCCGCCGCGGAACCACGGGAGTCCCGCCCCGACGGCCGCTTCTCGGGTGCGGTCGTCCTGGACCATGGCGTCGTCGTGTACGTGCGTGACAGCGCGCCCCTTGTGCGGGTGCAGGCGCATGTTCGGGAAGTGGCCGACGACGATGGTCTGGAAATGCACCATGAGGTACTTGCCGAGCGCCGGGTGGTCCAATCCGGACAACAGCAGCAGTCGTGGCGTCTCAATGGCGCCCCCCGCCACGATGACGAGTTCCGCCTCCCTCGTGTGCGTGACGCCGTCCCTGTCCATGAACTCGACGCCGGTCGCGCGCCGGCCCTGCGTGATGATCCGGCTCACGTAGGTCTCGGACAGCAGTTCCGCCCGCCCCGTGGCCATGGCCTTGGTCAGCAATGCGACCGGGTCGCCCTTGGCGTGAATGGGACAGCCGAAGAACGCACAGAACCCGCAGTTGTTGCAGGCCGGGCGGCCGTCGTAGGCGATGCTGTTTGCCGCCGTCGGCGCCTCGTAGGGGTGCAGGCCGACCTTCTCGGCGGCGGCCGAGGACAGCACGGCGCCGTACATCGGTGCTCCCGGGGGCATCGGGTACGGGCCGGAGCGCCAGGCGGCAAAGGGATTTGCGCCCTCCCGGCCCGAAACCCCGATGGCGCGCTCGACTTCGGTGTAATACGGCTCGAGCTCGGCGTAGTCGAGCGGCCAGTCGTCGACGACAGCGCCCTCCTGGGGCCCGTAGGTCGAGAAGATCTTGAAATCTTCTTCCCGGAAGCGCGGCACTTTGCCGTCGGCATGCGTACCGCCACCGCCGACCGTGGTGGGGATGGAGTTCACCTCTCCGACGTGAGTGTGCTCCCCCTCGTCCGCCGAGAGACGGAACGCCCTGGGCTCGACCAGCGGGTCGGGGCCGAGGAAATAGCGCGACACGAACTTGATCTCGTCGTTGGAGTAGTCCCCCGCCGGCTTCGTCAGGTCGTCGGGGTCGAGCAGATGGTTGCGGCCCTTCTCCATGATGACGACGGACCAGCCGGCGCGGGTGAGGACTTCTGCTGCCGTGGCACCTCCGGGACCGGAGCCGATGATGATGGCACTGTGCGTCATGGCTGGGACACCTCGGCGTCGCTGTAGCCGCGCGGCTGCACGTCGCCCTCGTAGTCGATGTAGGACCAACCGACGGCCCCTTTGTTGCCGCCGTACTCCGGCGCGCCGTACATCCCCTCGCAGCAGTGCTCCCACAGCAACTCGCAGAAGGACTCGTTGTCCCGGAGACGGCGGCGCTGCTCCCGGCCTTCTGCCTCGGTGAAGTCGTCACCGAGAGCAGCCAAACCTTCTCGATATCGCTCCTGCAGACCCACCACCGGCCCGTTGAATTCGCGCTCGGGCATCCCCTTCGAGCCCTCGATCCGCATGCGCCATGCCAGCTCGTCCAGCGGGGACAACGAATGGAAGGCAGCGAAGCCTTCAACGCCGCCGTGGCGGCCCGAGCTCGGACCCCCCGCCCAGATGCGGGGCGGGTCGAACGAGAAGGCTCCCAAGAAACCGTCGATGTAGTCCGCCACGCCGGCCTCCTCCGCCCCCGGCGTACCCCCACCGGAGGGCAACATCTGGGCACAGGCGGCCCGCAGCGTGGCGTACTCGTGTGCGCTCAGCCAAACGGGCATCGGGCAAACGTAGCCGGGTCGCGACCCGTTTGCTGACGCCGCTGTCAGGTTCGGATCGACCTCGCCCGAGGTCCGGTCGTCGCCGTCAGGCTCAGGAGAGGTCGGGGTCCGGAGGCGTGTCCGCCCCCGGCGCCGTCCCAGCCCCCGACTCCTGCTCGGCCGCTGCCTCGGCCACATGGCGCGGCACCGCCCCCACCCTGTGTGCGAACCACAGGAGCGCTCGCTCGCTCTCGTCGAGGACCTCGCAGACCAGATTGCCGGTCTCGCTCGCCCCCAGGTCGACCAGGCGGCACCAGTTGGTCAGCACCCGGAAGCCGGGTCCGCGGTAGTGCCGTCCAACCACGTGGAGTGGGACGACAGGCATGCGGAGTGCCCAGGCCACGAGGCCACCGGCGATCTCGGGGAAGGCTGCCCGGTGGCGCAGGATCTCCTCGTACTGCCCGGTGACGACATCGGCCATGTTCTCCAGCGCGGCCGAGCCCCGATCGAAGTAGTGCGAGTGCGCGCTGACGGGCGTGTGTTCCGGCGCGTTTGTGCTCATCCGCGTGCCGCCGAAACGCGGCGACGTGGGTGCGGCGCCGAAGACGCCGAGCTCGGCCACGGTGTCACCGGGCGCCTGCTCGGCGAAGAAATGAGCCTGCTCGAGATGCAGCTCGCGCAGACCGTCGACGGTCATACCCGGGCTTCCCGCCACAACGACGTCCGTGACGGTGAGCCCGGCGTCGGCCAGCGCGGCACCGGTGACGATCGACCCGAAGCTGTGCGCCACGACGGTCAGCGATTGCTCGGGCCTCAGGTCCAGGGAGGCCACGAACTCGGTCAGGTCATGTGCCGCGGTCGCCAGGTCCTCGTTGCACTCGATCGACCCGGCCGCGGCGGCCAGGATGTCGGCCGGGTTGTCATAGCCCTTCCAGAGAGCCACGGCCGTCGACGCGGCGGCCTGGTAGAGATTCTGCGCCTCGGGGATCCAGTCCTGGCACAGGTTCGTCCCATCGCCCACCCCGGGCACGACGACGGCGACGTGCTCTGCGTTGTCGAGGTCCCCGAACAGCACGGCGTAGTGCTGCAGCTGTGGTCGGTAGACCAGGATCTCGCCCCCCGAGGACAGCAACGTCTCCAAGAGTGTGACCCGGTCCTCGTCACCATCCTCCGTGGCACCGGCGAGGTCCATCTTGGCCGCGGCGAGGTTGCTGGCCGCCCGACGGGACAGCGACTCCTTTCCGCGCATGGAACAGATTACGCCAGGCCAGGACCGCTTTCGGGCATTTCACGGGGCCGGAGGCCCCAGGGAGCCGCGCTCAGCGCGGCAGGCCGAGGATCCGCCCGGCAATGATGTCGCGCTGCACCTGTGAGGTGCCGCCCGCGATGCTGGCCGCTTTGCTCCACAACCATTGGCGCGCCCACGGCCCGGACTCGGCGGACGACGGATCCCGGCCGGTCACGAGCAGGCCCGCGTCGGACAGACCCTGGGTCATCGTCGTCCAGGTGAGCTTGATCCAACTCGATTCCGGACCCGGCTCCTCGCCACGCCCGAGGCGCGTCAGCGTGCGCAGGTTGTGGAGTCGCAGCACACCGAGGTCGATATACGCGCGCGCCAGTGCGTCGGCCACCACCGGGTCGTCGAGTGCACCGTTGCCACGCGCCTCTTCGTACAACCGCGCCAGGTAGGCCTCGTGGACCACCTGCTCCTTGAAGGGGAAATTGGTGCCGCGCTCGTGCGCCAACGTGGAGCCGGCCACCGTCCACCCCTGTCCCTCGATCCCCACGACGTGCTCCGTCGGCACGAAGACATCGGTCAGGAAGACCTCGTTGAATTCGGCGTCGCCCGTCATCTGCACCAACGGGCGCACGTCGACACCGGGATCGGACATGTCGACGATCAGCGCGGTGATGCCCTGCTGGGGGCGCGGTGCCTCGGCGTCCGTGCGCGCCAGGCACAACCCCCACGCGGCGAACTGGGCGTAGGACGTCCAGACCTTGCGGCCGGTGACCTCGTAGCCACCGTCGACGGGAACGGCCCGCGTCGAGAGTGACGCCAGGTCGCTGCCGGCGTCCGGCTCGCTGAAGAGCTGGCACCAGATCTCCTCGGCCGACAGGATCGACGGCAGGTAGCGCAGCCGTTGGTCCTCGGTGCCGTGGGCGAGCAGTGTCGGACCGACCAGGTTGATGCCCACCCGGTTCACCGGCTGGGGGGCCTGGGCCCGGGCGTATTCACTCTGATAGAGCGCGACCTGCACGGGAGTCGCGCTCCGTCCGCCGTAGGCACTGGGCCAGTGCACGCCCACCCAGTGGTCGGCGGCGAGGGTGGCCTGCCAGTCGCGACCCCAGGCCACTTCGTCGGCCAGGTCGGCAAAGGCAGGCGGCCGGCGCAGGTGGTCGGCCAGCCACTCCCGGAACGACGTCGCGAATTCCTCGTCCTCTGCTTTCAGCGCGAGATCCACGCCGGCTCCCTCCAGCTCCCTGACATCGGCGTCACGTTATCGGGGCCCGGGTATGGTGCCCTGCCGTGACGGCCCGCCTTCGACCGACCTGGGTTCCCGAGCTCGCTCGCCGCTACCGGCGTCCAGGCGGCCCGTGGGACGTGCCCACGCTCGACCACCTTCTCTCGTCTCACGGCGGGGAGTTGGTCGACGGCGACACGCGCCTTTCGCCGGGGGCGGCCGACGCGTTGGTGGCCACCGTTGCCGGCGGCCTGCGGGAGCGAGGCGTGCGGCGCGGCGAGGCCGTGGCCTGGCAGGTGCCCAACAGCCTGGCCGCCGCCGTCCTGACGAGGGCCTGCTGGCGCCTCGGTGCCGTGGCGGCACCCGTCCTGCACTCGTTCGGCGCCGCAGACGTGGAAGGTGCGCTCGGCCAGATCGACCCTGCCCTCGTGGTCGATCTGGCGCCCGCAGCATTCTCGGATCCGGTCGCGCTGGCCGACGCCGTAGGCGGTGCTCCGGTCGCCGTCGGGGCCTCGCTCAGCCGGCCCTCCGACGTTGCGCTCGTCCTCTTCACGTCGGGCTCGACCGGGACCCCCAAGGCAGTCCTGCACACACAACGCGCGCTCAGCTGGAAGGCGACGCTGATGGCGCGGGTGCACGGCCTCGGCCCGTCCGACGCCGTGCTGATGCCCGCGCCCATGGCGCACATCTCGGGCCTGCTCAACGGTGTCCTGGTGCCGGGGGCGGCGGGCCTGCGTTCGGTCCTCGTCCGTCGCTTCGACCCCGAGCAGGCGCTGGCGTTGGTCCCCAAAGAGCGCATCTCCTTCCTGGCCGGTCCGCCGACGTTCTTCATCGCCATGGGCCGCGCGCTCGGCGAAGGCTCCGGCGTGGATGTCTCGTCAGTGCGGCTCGTGTCGAGCGGCGGCGCGTCGGTGACGCCCGCCTTCGTCGAGGACACGGCGCGCACGTTCGACTGCCGGGTCAAGCGGACGTACGGCTCGACCGAGGCGCCGACCGTGACCACGAGCACGGACGACGATCCCTTCGAGAAGGCCCGCGACACCGACGGGCGCGCGGTCGGCGCGGTCGAGCTGCGCGTGTCAGACCCGGAGACCGGAGCCCACTGTGCCACCGGCGCGCCGGGCGAACTGTGGGTGCGTGGCCCGGAGATGTTCGCCGGCTACGCCGACGCCGCCCAGACCGCCACGGTGATCGGCCGGGGCGGGTGGTTCCGCACCGGGGATCTGGCCACGGTCGACGGCGACGGTTGGGTGCGCATCGTCGGGCGCCTCAAGGACGTCATCATCCGCGGGGGCGAGAACATCTCGGCGTCCGAGGTCGAGGCCGCCCTGGAGGCGCACCCCGACATCCGGCACGCCGTGGCGGTCGGCTATCCCGACCCGCTCATGGGCGAACGGGTCGCCGCCTTCGTGGAGTCAGCCGCGCCGTTCGACCTCGAGGCGTGTCGCCGTTGGTTCGTGAGCCGCGGCATGGCGATCTTCAAGACGCCCGAGAAGGTGGAGCGCCTCGAGCACCTGCCGCTGTTGGGCTCGGGCAAGCCGGACAGGGCTTCGTTGCAGCGCCGCGCTGCCGAAATCTGACGACCGTCGACCCCGACCAGCCGCCACTTCTGCCGTTGGGCCACCGCGCGGAGAACCACTAGCTTTGCCCCGTGCCTCGCCGCAATCTCATCCCCTTCGTCCTGCTCGCGCTCCTCGGTCTGGGCACCGCGGTCTTCGCTGTGGTGGGCGCCTCGTCGGCGCCGAGCGGAGCCTCGCTCACGGTCCAGAACGGGTCGAGCCTGACCTTCTCGGACTCCTTTGCCATGGACCTGGTCAACACGCTGTCCGAGGGCGGGTCGAACGGCACCGTCAGCCAGGTGCGGCAGGTCCATTACGTGGCGCCCGACCGCATGAGCGTGTACCAGCAGACCGGCTCGAGCTCGAAGCTCATCGCCGTCCTCACCCCGTCGGCCGTTGCCTGCAGCCTCAGCACCTACCGGGCCGTCGTGGGCGGCTCCACGCCATGGACCGCCACTGGCAAGGCCTTCGTCCGCACGGAGAGCTTGACCGACTACGACGCCCGGGTGCCGCACGCCACGCCGACGACCTGTGAGCCGCAGCCGACCGACATCCTCGGCTCGGTGAAAGAGACGGCCGCGGTCCGCGCCGGCTACCTCGTCGGCGTGCGGCTGACCGTCGTGGTGCCGCCGCAGAGGACCTCCTCCGGGCAACAGGCGGTGAGCGGGGTGGAGAACCAGGCGCTGGTCCTCACACGGATTCACGGCACCAGCGTCAGCGCCCTCGGCTCGTAGCCACTGCGCCACACCCGCGTCGACCCAAGAGCACGACCGCTGCAGGACTCAGGCGAGTGCTTCGCCCGCCTCCAGGCGGGCGCGCAGCAACGTGGCGATCCGGTCGCGGTGCGCGGCGGCATCGCCGTAGCTGACCTGGTCGAGCTGGGCCCGCTTCACGTAGAGGTGCATGTCGTGCTCCCAGGTGAACCCGATGCCACCGTGGACCTGCAGTCCGGCTGCCATGACCCGTCTCGAGGCGTCGGAGCACCAGGCCTTGGCCATGCTGGCCGAGAGCGAGCGCTCGGGGTCGGCGGCAGCGGCACACCAGGCCGCGTAGTACGCCGTCGACCGCATGCCCTCCACGTCGACGAGGGCGTCGGCCAGCATGTGCTTGACGGCCTGGAACGAGCCGATCGGCTTGCCGAACTGCACGCGGTCCTTGGCGTACTGCACGGTCAGGGAGAGCACATGGTCGGCGGCGCCGAGCATCTCGGCGCTGGCCAGCGTCGCCGCGCGGTCCAGCAGAAGCGTCGCGGCGTCCTCGCCACCGAGGAAGCGGGCCGGCGTCCCGTCGAAGGCGAGGACGCCGAGCTCACGGGTGCGATCCATCGCGGAGAGCGGCTCCGGCCGGCCTCCGGCGCGTAGGTCGACCGCGTAGACGCCACCGCCGGCGAGCACCACCGCGACGTCGGCCGAGGGCTGCGTAGGCCACCGGGGGCGTCTGCCCGCTGAGGCGCACCTGCCCGTCTGCGCCTTCCTCCACCGAGATCCCGCTCGCTCCCGGCGCGGCGGCGACGGAGCCCACGGCGTCGCCTTGGCCGAGCGCCTCGCGCCAGTCCTTCGTCCCGGCGTCCGCCCGGGCCTCGGCCCCGCACAGCGCGCCGAGTGCCACGATGGTCGAGAGGAACGGCGCCGCCACCAGGCGGCGCCCGATCTCCTCGCACAGCACGGCCACCTCGACCATGCCCATGCCCAGGCCGCCCTCGTCCTCGGGCAGCTCGATGGCCAGCCACCCCTGCTCCGCCATGGCCGACCAGACGGCGTCGTCGTAGCCCCTGCGGCGCGTCCGCCGCGGTGCTCGCCGATCGCCGCCCCGGCTCCGGGGAGCGTGCCGACGATCGCCCCGTCCCCGACGCGGGCACGCAGGGCGTCGTGCCCGGCCATGCCCGTCGAGCAGCGTGGCCGCTGCCTCGCGCAAAGCTTGCTGGTCGCTCGAGAGGTCGAAGTCCACGGCGGCGCAGTCTACGGTGATGGCTGACACGGGTGTCACCTCGTGGCGGCGGCTGTGCCATGCTGCGGCGGATGGATCTGCACGCCACGGCCGAGCAGGAGTCGCTGCGCGCCGCCTTCCGGGCCTGGCTCATGGAGCACCTCCCGTGGCCCTACGGCGTCGGGCTTGCCGCCCCGCTTCGACGACCTGGCCGAGACGGTCGCGTTCGGGCGGCGCTGGCAGGCCGAGCTGGCGGCCGACGGGTGGGTCGGCCTGACCTGGCCCGAGGAGTACGGCGGCCGCGGCCTGGGTGCGCTCGAGAACTACGTCGTCATCGAGGAGCTGGCCCGGGCGCGGGCCCCCGAGCTGGTCGGTCGCATCGGCATCAACCTGGTCGGCCCGACCCTGCTGGCCCACGGGACGCCCGAGCAGAAGGAGCGCTTCCTCCCGCGGATCCTCTCGGCCGACGAACTGTGGTGCCAGCTCTTCAGCGAGCCCGACGCCGGCAGCGACCTGGCCTCCCTCACGACCCGCGCCGTCCCGGTCGAGGGCGGCTACCGCGTGACCGGCCGCAAGGTCTGGACGTCGTACGCCCAGTTCGCCGACTGGGGCCTCTGCCTCACCCGGAGCGATCCGGACGCGCCGAAGCGCCAGCAGGGCATCACCGCGCTCATCGTCGACATGCACGCCGAGGGCGTCGTGCGTGCACCCGCTCGTGCAGTCGACCGGCGAGGCCGAGTTCAACGAGGTCGAGCTCGACGACGTCTTCGTGCCCGACGAGCGGCGCGTCGGCAACGAGGGCGAGGGCTGGGGCGTCGCCGGCTCCACGCTGGCCCACGAGCGCGGCATCAACCCGCGCCAGCTGGTGATCCACACGCAGCTCATCGAGGAGCTGCTCCGCCTGGCCCAGGACAACGGGAGCTTCGACGACTGGCGCCTGCGCCAGTCGCTGGCCCAGGCGGCGACCGAGGTGCGCCTCTTCCAGCTGCACAACTGGCGCTCGCTGACCCGGCTGTCCAAGGGCGAGGCACCCGGGCCCGAGGGCAGCGCCCTCAAGCTGTACTGGAGCGAGATGTCCAAGCGGCTGCACCAGACGGCGCTCGACGTGCTCGGGACAGCCTCCCCGCTGTGGGAAGGCGCGAAGGGCAACCCCGCCGACGGTGCGTGGCAGCGCTCGTGGCTGTACTACCAGGCGTCGTCGATCTTCGCCGGGACCAACGAGATCCAGCGCACGCTGGTGGGCGAGCGGGTCCTCGGGCTCCCCCGGGGCTGAGCGGTCAGCCCGGCCGGCGGCCGGCGCGGCGCGACAGGATCGGCGACGCAGGGAGGATGGACAGAGATGGCAGAGAACTTCGAGACGATCCGCTACGAGACCGATGGTGCCGTGGCCACCATCACCATGAACCGGCCCGATATGGCCAACGCGCAGAACTCCGCGCTCATCGACGAGCTCGACGCGGCCTTCGACCTGGCCGACGCCGACGACGCCGTCCGCGTCGTGATCCTCGCCGGGGCCGGCAAGCACTTCTCCTCGGGCCACGACCTCAAGGCCCTCGTGGCCGGCGACGCGTCCGACCCCTGGGTGGCGCTGCGCGAGACGCCCGAAGGCAAGTTCCAGCACGAGAAGACGATGTACTACGACCGCTGCCTGCGCATCCACGACTTCCGCAAGCCGACCATCGCCGCCGTGCAGGGCAGCTGCGTGGCGGCCGGGCTCATGCTGGCCGCCATGTGCGACCTCATCGTGGCCGCCGACGACGCCGTCTTCTCCAACCCGGTCCTCCGCCTCACCGGAGCCGGCGTCGAGCTGCTGGTCGAGCCGTGGGAGCTGGGCATCCGCAAGGCCAAGGAGTTCCTCCTCACCGGCGACACCATCGACGCCCAGGAGGCCTGGCGCCTCGGGCCTGGTGAACCGCGTCGTGCCCCGCGAGCCGAGCTCGAGGCGCGGACGCGGGAGCTGGCCGACCGGGTGGCCCTGGTCCCGCCGGTCACGGCGCAGACGGTCAAGGACACCATCAACCAGACCGGGACCCTCATGGGCAAGCGCGACGCCCTCAAGTACCACTTCATGGCCCACCACTGGGTGCACAACTCGGCCACCGCGCTCAACGCGCTGGCGGCCCGCAAGGAGAAGGGCTCCATGCGCGAGGTCATGGCCGAACGCGACCAGGGCCACCCGGATCCGAGGCATGAGCGACCCGGTCCGATCCGGGCCGGCCCGCTGGCCGGCATCCGGGTCGATCGACGTCGGCACGCGCATCTCGGCGCCCGTTCTGCGCCGGGCTGCTCGGCGAGCTCGGTGCCGACGTGATCAAGGTCGAGCTGCCGGGCGAGGGCGACTTCATGCGCACCATCGGGCCGTTCGTCGCCGGTCGACGACGGTCCCGACTACTCGCTGTCCTGGTCGGTCGAGGGGCGGGGCCGGCGCGGCGTCACCTGCGACCTGCGCAAGCCCGAGGGCAAGGAGCTCTTCAAGCGGCTGGTGGCAACGGCCGACGTGCTGTGCGAGAACTTCCGGCCCGGCACCATGGAGCGCTGGGGCCTCGGCCCCGACGACCTGCCCGACGACCTCGTCTACGTGCGGATCAGCGTCTTCGGCCAGACCGGGCCCGTACGCCCCGCGGCCCGGGCTCGACCGCCTCGGCATCGCCTTCGGCGGGCTCCTGCATCTGACCGGCGATCCCGATCGGCCGCCGGTGCCGTCCCGGCGTCACCGTCTCGGACTACCTCACCGGCACCTTCGCCGCCTTCGCCGCCGTCGCCGCGCTCTACGGACGCGACAAGGCAGGGGCGCGGGCGGTGACGTGATCGACGCGCCCCTCTACGGCTCGATCCTGCGCATCCTCGAATGGACGCTCGCCGGCTACGACCGCCTGGGCATCGTGCGCCAGCGCGAGGGCAACCGGCTCTCGCACTCGGCCCCGCTCGACAACTACCCGACCGCCGACGGGTTCTTCGTCTGCATCGTCGCCGGCTCCGACGCCAACTTCCGTCGTCTCTGCCCGGCCATGGACCGGCCGGACCTGGCCGAGGACCCGCGCTTCGCCACGCTGGCCGAGCGGGCGGCCCGCGGCGACGAGATCAACGGCATCGTCGCCGACTGGACCGTCGAGCCTCACCGCCGACGAGATCACGGCGCGCTGCGTCGAGCACGACGTCCCGGTCGGCACCGCCTACAGCGCCGCCGACATCTTCGCCGACCCCCACATGGCGGCCCGGGGCGACCTCGTCGCCGTCGACGACCCGGTCATCGGGCCGGTCCGCCAGCAGGCGCCGTTTCCCCGGCTGGCCAAGAACCCCGCGACCGCCGCCGCGCGGTGCGCCGCGCCTGGGCGAGCACAACCACGAGGTCTGGTGCGACCTGGTCGGCCTGAGCGAGGACGAGCTGGCCGACCTCGTCGACGCGGCATCGTCGGCGTCGTCTGAGCCGGCGTCGGACCCGGTGGCCGCGGCGACCGGGCCGGCGCTGGAAGCCCGCTCGGGTCAGCCCTGGGTGCTGACGATCCGGCCCATGTAGAGGGCGCCGCCGAAGGTGAAGATGCCACCGTCGGCCGCCGCCATCCAGTACCCGTTGGTGGCGTTGTCGGCCGCCATGCCCACGACCGGGGCCGCCAGGTTCAGGCTGCCGGTGCTGCCCTCGAAGGGCGCCTGGCCGTAGGTGAAGATGCCGCCGTCGGAGGCCACGAAGCGGTAGCCCTGGCCGTTCGGTGAGGCCTCCATGCCCGACGATCGGCTGGTTCAGCCGGATGCTGCCCGTGCTGCCGAAGAACGGTGCGTTGTAGCTGAAGATGCCGCCGTCGGAGGCCACCTCCCAGTAGCCGCCGGTGGCCGGGTCGTCCGCCATGCCGACGATCGGCTGGTTGAGCGGCTTGCCACCCATGGAGCCGAAGAACGGACGCGTCGCCGAAGCTGAAGATGCCGCCGTCGGAGGCCACCAGTCCAGTAGCCCCTGCCGTTCGGCGTCGAGGCGATGCCGACGATGGGCCTGTTGAGGCGCAGCGAGCCCGTCGAACCGAAGAAGGCGGCGTCGCCGAAGCTGAAGATGCCGCCGTCGGAGCCGACCAGCCAGTAGCCCCTGCCGTCGGGCGTCGAGGCCATGCCCACGATCGGTGCGTTGAGCGAGCCGCTGAGCGAGCCGTAGTTCGGTGCCGAGCCGAAGGCGGCGACCGTGCCGTTGGCCTCGACCTCCCAGTAGCCGGTCCCGTTCGGAGTCGGCGTGATGGCGACCGTGCGCGAGCTGGACTGCACGGCGCTCGGCCAGCTGGCCCCAGTTCGAGGTGATGTCGCTCGGCGGCGCGCACGAACTGACGAAGATCGCCGGCGATGGAACCGCCGGCGTAGCCCGACGCCGAGAACGCGCCGCCCATGGAGAGGACCGGCGGGCCGCTGGGGCAGTTGGCGAACTGGTGCAGGATGATGTCGCGGTGGCCCCAGCAGCCCGGACTGGTCCGACAGGCTGCAGGCCGAGTTGGTCGTCGACGAGCCGCTGTAGCCGTCGTCGTACATCCAGTAGTAGTCGGCCTCGAGCACCGACGTCAGGCCGCCCGCCCAGATGGATCCACCGAAGGTGATGGGAGCGCCGCCCGAGAGGGACGAGGGGAAGGTCGGGTCGTCGCCGGCGTTCGCACCGCCCTGCGCGTACGACGTCGAGCTGGGCGGTGATGTCGTTGATCGGCGGCAGGCCGCGGTCGACGCGCTCGTCGTTCACGACGGTCAGCACCTGCTGATCGATCGGCAGGGCGGCGAGCGCCGACTCGGAGATGTTCATCGGGCCCACGCCTTCTTGGGCGCGGGCGTCGTTGATCGCGGTCAGCCAGTCGCTGTTGTCCGGGGCGATGTTCGCCGCCGGATTGGCCGGAGGCAGGATCCCGGTCGCCGACGCGGGCGCGCTGCCGAGCCCCGCCGCGATGGAGCTCATGACGATGGCTCCGATTGGCAGCAGCAGTGTCGCGATCCGACGATGCGTACGTTGCGCCACGTCTTCCTTCCCCCTCTAGACGACTCTTCCCAGAGTGGGTATCGGAAGGAACGGCGCGAAATGTATGGGCCTTTTGACTACGCAGGAACACTTCCGCAGGCCCAGGGCCTGCCGGACGTGCCTGCACCGGGGTTGGTGGACGCGGTCGCCGCAGCCTCGTTGTCAGGCCGTTGTGTCGCCCGACGTGCGCCCGACGCGGCATCAGTACCGGCACGCGGCGTCGATGGACCCGACGCGATCAGGACGAGAGCCGGGCCCTCATCCCCGAGGCAGGCCGAGCACCCGCTCGGCCACGATGTTGCGCTGGATCTCCGACGTGCCGCCGGAGATGGTGCCGGAGAACGAGCGTAGGTACTGCAGGACCCAGGCGCCGTCGTAGAAGGAACCGTTGGCGCTCTCGTGGACCCGGTTCGGTTCGAAGTGGTCGAGGTCCCACTCCGTGAAGCGATTCGGGCCGGGGCCGTCGAGGTCGAGTCCCTCGAGCGCGAGCGCGTGCTGACCCAACTGCGTGGCCCGCTGTTCGGCCTCGCTGGAGAACAACTTCAGGACCATGTGCTCGGGTGTCATCTCGCCCCGCGTCGCCTTGGCGAAGCCGCGGTAGCCGAGGCACCGCATGGCGGCGGTGTCGGTGGCCAGGCGGCCGATGGCCTCGGCCAGGCGAGGGTCGTCGCCCAGCGTGCCGCCGCGCCCGTCGGGCCGCCGCGCCACGCGGACCAGGCCGCGCAGGGCCCGTTCCATCTTGGCGACGTTCATGATCCAGAGCATCCCCCGCTCGTGGCGCAGCGAGCCCTGGCTGACGGCCCAGCCGTGGTTGCGCTCGCCCAGCAGGTTCTCCTCGGGCACCTCGACGTCGCTGAAGAAGACCTCGTTGAAGTCGGCGTGGTGCGGGTCGGTCAGCTCCGGCAACGGACGGCACACGATGCCGGGGGTCTGCATGTCGATGATCAGCACGCTGATGCCGCGGTGCTTGGGCGCCTCGGGGTCGGTGCGCACGTAGCACAGGCAGTAGTCGGCGTCGTGGGCACCCGACGTCCACACCTTCTGCCCGTTGACCACGAAGTGGCCGTCGCGGTGCTCGGCCCGGGTGCGCAGTGAGGCCAGGTCGCTGCCCGCGTTGGGTTCGCTCATCCCGACGCACCACGTGATCTCGCCCTTGAGCGTCGGGAGGACGAACTGCTCCTTCTGGTCGTCGGTCCCGTACTCAGACGATGGAGGCGGCGCAGATGGACAGGCCCTGCGGGTTGAGCGAGCGCGGCGCCATGCGCTCGGTGATCACCTCGAAGTAGACCATCTGTTCTTCGGGCGTGGCGTTGCGACCGCCGAGCTCGGGCGGCCAACCCGGGACGAGATACCCCGCTTCGAACATCTCGCGCTGGAAGGTGCGGGCCCAACCGGGCAAGTGCGCCGAGGACCGGCGGGACTCCTTCGCCACCACCTCGGGCCGGGGCAGGTGTTCGTCGAGCCAGGACTCGAATTCTCGGCGGAACTCGTCCAACGTCTCGTCGGGAGCCAGGCGCATGGCCAACTATGACATGCGTGTCATTCTGCGAGCGAGTCGCCGTCGTCCTCTTCGCGCGTGGCCTCCGCGCCCAGCCGATAGCCCCGTCGAGCCGCCGGGAACGCCTGAATGGCGAGCACGATCCCGAAGGCGGGCTCGGTCAGCAGGATCGAGCCGGCGATCTCGTCCCAGCTCGCACCGACTTCGGCGGCCAGGCGGGCATGCCGCTGCACGCCGCCGGGCTGGCGGGCGATGACCGTGCACACCATGCGGATGAGCTCGTGGGTCTTGCGGTCCGGCGCACGGAGCGAGTCGATGGAGGCCATCCATGCGTTCTGCGCCTGCAGGACACCCGGTGCCAGCTGCTGCAGGAACTGGTCCGCGGGGAACGGCCAGCCATCATCCTCGACGTTGATGTCGAAGGCCTCGTCGGCGTCGGCGTCGGCGGCCTCGCTCATGGCGCGGCCAT
Source organism: uncultured Acidimicrobiaceae bacterium (assembly GCA_963762175.1). Classification (GTDB taxonomy): domain Bacteria; phylum Actinomycetota; class Acidimicrobiia; order Acidimicrobiales; family RAAP-2; genus Bog-473. The sequence goes on along the minus strand of CAVXJW010000005.1, from coordinate 292,766 downwards.
CGTACCGTCGCGGTGCCGGCTCACGACCCGGGCTCGGGGTCGCGGGGCTGCCCCAACATGCGCTCTGCGATCACGTTGCGCTGCACCTCGCTGGTGCCCCCGGCGATCGTCAGGCAGCGGGTCGAGAGAAACCCCTCTTCCCAACGCTGTGCCTTCCCGTCGAGCACGGCGCCGTCCGCGCCATAGAGCGCCATCCCCATCTCCTGCACGCGCTGCTCGTGCTCCACTCCGAGCAGCTTGCGCACACTGCTCCCGCTGCCCGGATCGACGCCGGAGAGCGTGCGCAAGGTGGAGCGGTGGCCGAGGAGGGCGATCGACTGCGCCTCGGCGATGAGATGCCCGAGCCGGTCCTCCAGGCTCGCCGGACTGGGCTCGCCACGCTCGCTCCGGCGCGCCACCGTACGGATGAGCGACTCGACCCCGTTGCCGAAGGAGGCACCCGACGACATGGAGACTCGCTCGTTGGCCAATGTCGTGCGCCCGATGCGCCAGCCGTCCCCCGGCGCGCCGACGACGGCGTCGTCGGGGACGAACACGTCGTCGAAGAAGACCTCATTGAACATGGCGGCGCCTGTCAGCTCGCGCAACGGTCGGATGTCGAGGCCCTCGGTGTGCATGTCGACGATGAAGTAGGTGATGCCGGCATGCTTGGTCGCGTCGGGGTCCGAGCGGGCGAGGCAGATGCCGAAGTCGGCCGTCTGGGCCAGCGAGGTCCACACCTTCTGGCCGTTGAGGATCCAGCCGCCCTCGACCTTGTCCGCTCGCGTGCTCAGGTTGGCCAGGTCCGACCCCGCTCCCGGCTCGCTGAAGAGCTGGCACCAGTTGAGCTGGCCGTGCAGCGTCGGGCGCACCCAGCGCTCCTGCTGCTCGGTCGTCCCGTGGGCGATCAGGGTCGGCAGCGCCCAGGCCCCCACGGCGAGGTGGGGCCGCATGACCCCGGCCCGGGCCAGCTCCTCGTCGATGACGAGCTGTTCGAGGGGCGACGCGCCCCGCCCCCACGGCGCCGGCCAGTGCGGCATGATCAACCCCGCTTCGGCCACGGCGGCCCGCTGGTCGGTCCCGCTCGCCGCCGCCACCTCCGCCACCACGGCACGGATCTCCTCGCGCACCGACTCCGCCTCGGCCGGCAGGTCGGCGGCCAGGTTGCGCCGGGCACCGGTGATGGCGAGCCCGGCCACCTCGTGCTCGAGCGCGCCGACGTCGCCGCCGGCCACCAGCTGCAGGTTGGCCATCGCCCGCTTCAGGTAGAAGTGCGCGTCGTGCTCCCAGGTGAAGCCGATCCCCCCGAGAATCTGAATGCACTGCTTGGCGCAGCGTGCCGCCTCGCCGAGCGCCACCGCGCCGGCGATGCGGGCCGCCAGGTGTCGGTCCCGTGAGTCGTCGGCGCCGTCGGGCCCGGCTGCGTCGTCCTCGCTCCAGGCCGCCGCCGCGTCCCAGGCCACCGCGGCGCACTGTTCCACCGAGACCAGCATGTCTGCCAGCGCGTGCTTCACCGCCTGGAACTGCCCGATCGGGCGGCCGAACTGGACGCGCACCTTGGCGTAGTCCGAGGCGGTCTCCAGGCACCAGCGGGCCAGGCCGGCGCTCTCGGCCGCCGCCAGCGTCAGGGCCAGGCCCCGCACCTCGTCGTCGGCGATCATCACCTGGTCGCCCTGGGGCACCTCGACCCGCCCGCCGGCGATCCGCAGCTCGCCCAGCGGCCGCGTGCCGTCCAACGCCGGGAGTGCCTCGACGGTGAGGGCGTCGCCCAGCGCCTCCCGGTCGAGCAGCAACCATCCCGTCCCGGTGCCGTAGTCGAGCGGGACGAGAACGAGACGGGCCGTCGGCAGCCCGAGCACCGGGCGCACGGCGCCGGAAAGAGCGAGGGAGCCATCCTCTCCCTGCTCCCAGTGGTGCGGCGCGGCGCCCAGCGCCACCGCCGCCGTCATGGATCCGTCGGCGAGGCCACGCACCCACGCCTCGGGAACGCCGGCCGGTCCCTTGGGGGACCGGGCCAGGGCGGCCGACACCAAGAGCGTCGGCAGGAGGGGCCCGGGGAAGAGGGCGTGACCCAGCTCCTCGAGCACCACCGCCAGCTCGGCGAGCGAGAAGCCCTGGCCGCCGTGGTCCTCCGGGAGATGGAGCCCGAGCCAACCCTGTGCGGCCATCTTCTCCCATGCCGCCGGCAGCTCGGTGGCGCCCGCCGGGGCCTCGGCCACCGCGCGCGGCACGGCAGCCGGGCAGTGGGTCTGGGCCCAGCGCAGCGCGGTCGTGCGCAGCGCCTCGTGGTCCTCGGTGACAGCGATCGGCATTACGTCCCTTTCTCGAGCGGTACCTCCGCGCCGTCGCGCCAGAGGGAGATGGCGCCGACGGGGCAACCCTGTGCGGCGATGCGCAGGCGCTCCTCGTCGGTTGCCGCGGCGTCGACCACGATGGCGTGGCCTTCGTCGCTCAGGTCGAAGGTGTCGGGCGCCCAGAACACGCAGTTGCCCGAGCCCATGCAGCGGTCCCAGTCGATCCTCGGCTCCAAGGGTTCGGTCCCCATCAGGCCGACTGTCCCTCTGGCCGGTCGATCTGCCGCGCGCGGTGGCCCTGCCCGACGCCCACGATGGCCGCTGCGTCCTGCAACGGGTTGGCTCTGCCGCCCATGGGCCTGAAACTACCCCCCGGGGGAGAACACCACCGGCAGGGAGAGCGGCGAGCGGAACGCCATCCCCTCAATGTGCGGTGGTTCGGCATCGGGATCCAAGGTGAAGGGCCCGAGGCGGTCGAGGAGGGTGTTGATGGCGATGCGGGACTCCATGCGGGCGAGATGCATGCCCAGGCAGACGTGGACGCCGAAGCCGAAGCCGACGTGCTGGCGCTGCTCCCGGAAGATGTCGTAGCGGTCCGGGTCGGGGTACTTGCGCTCGTCCCGGTTGGCCGCGCCGATCAGGAGTGCGATGTCCGCCCCCTCCTGGATGGCGACCCCGGCCAGCTCGGTGTCCCGCGTGGCCCGGCGCAGGATCACCGTCACGGGCGGCTCCCAACGCACCACTTCCTCGAAGGCAGGGGCGAAGAGCGAGCGGTCGGCGTAGAGCGCGTCGAATTGGGTGCGGTCCTGCAGCAGCGCGAACAACATGGAGCCCGTGGCGCGGTACGTGGTCTCCACGCCGGCCGGGAGCAATAGCCGCAGGAAGGAGAAGATCTCCTCGTCGGTCAGGTGCTCGCCCTCGACCTCGGCCCGCACCAGATCGCTGATCAGGTCGTCGCCCGGCGTGGCCCGGCGCTCCTCCATGACGTCGGCGAAGTAGTCGCGCAGCGCGGCGGAGGCCGCCATGCCGCGGTCCCAGTTGGCCGCGACGCTGGTGAGCTCCAGCGTCCAGCGCTGGAACTTGGGGTAGTCCTCGCGCGGCAGGCCGAGGATGCGGGCGATGACCTGCACGGGGAAGTTGAAGGTGACCGAGCGCACGAGGTCGGTGCGTCCCTCGTCGATGAAGGTGTCCACCAGTTCGTTGACGACGCGGGCGACGAGGTCCTCCTCCCAGCGCTCCAGCATCTTGGAGCGGAAACTCCCGGCCACGAGGGTGCGCACGGCGCGGTGCTCGGGCTCGTCCATCTGCAAGATGGTGCGGCCCATGACCATGCCCATGATCTCCTCGTAGATCTTCGAGGAGTACGTCTCGCTGTCGCGCAGAACCTGCACGACCTCGTCGAAGCCGAAGACGGTGACGGGCGTCGGCTTGGTGGGGTCGGAGATCTCGGCGCCCTCGCCGAGGTCGATCGGGCCGACGTGCACCGGGCTCTCGCGGCACAATGCGTGCATCGCTGGGTACGGGTTGCGGATGGTGCCGCCGACCACGTCTTTCAGCTCGTAGGGATCGAACGGAACGTCCATCGAATCTGCCGTCGAACGGAGTCCTGGCATGTCGCTCCTCCACCCCCTAGATTCCGGGTGTCACACCGGGTTGGGAACTGACTCCCATGTCACTTGTAGCAAACGATCGTTGGACACGTTAGCAAACGGTCGTTCGGGAGTCGAGAACCCCCGTTCCACGACGCGTGCCGTGGCGGGCCGTTTGTACGGGATCCGCCACGGACGATTGAAGGTGCACCGCAAGCCGCAGTCTGAGGGGACCGTCGGGCTGTCGTCGAAAGCTCGAGGTTGGAGGCGGAGAATGGGACCGAAGATGACAATCGAGACGGACCCCCAGGATGGGGCGCCCGACCAGCGGGGCGCAGCCCAGGGTGAGGGTTCGGCCACCCGTCGCCGGATTCTCCAGATCGCCCTGACCCTGATGGCGCAGCGGGGCGTTGACGGCACCAGCATGCGGGACCTCGCGTCCGCCGCCGGCCTCAACGTGGCGTCGCTCTACCACTACTTCCCGAGCAAGCGGGACCTCCTCGAGTCGGTGCTGGTCGAGCAGGGCTATCTGCCGATCCGGCCGGTGCAGGTGGACCCGGAGGGAGACGAGCCCCCGGCCGAGCCGCTCACCCTGGCTCAGTTGCTGGCCGAGATCATGACCTCCATGTTCGAGGTCGAGGATTTCGTGCGCCTCATGGTGGGCGAAGCCATGCGCGGCGAGGCCACCGCCCGGGCCGTCGGCATCGACCTCTTCGCCTCGTTCGAGGCGAGCATCGAGGACTGGGTCGAGAAGAACCGCCCCGACCTCCAGGAGGGTCCGGGGGCCGCCGCTGTGGCCCGCCTCCTCAGCGCCATGGTGGTCGGGATCTTCATTCAGCACGCCGCCGACGTGCTCGGTGAAGAGGGGGATGACCTCACCGCCCTGTCCCTCGACCGGGCCCGCGAGGCGGCCTCCATCCTGCAGCCCCCCGAATAGCGCGTGCCCGACGCCACCCCCACCACGGCGCCGACCGCCGTCGCCTCCGCCGTCTTCTCGGCGCCGGCCGAGACGGTGTGGGCCTACCGACTCGACTTCGCCAACCTGCCGGGCTACAACCCCAACGTCAGCAACGTGGCGCGTACCGCCGACGGGGCCGACGACGGCCCGGCCGGCGTGCTGGGGCCCGGGGCCCGTTACGCGTTCGGCCTGGCCGACCCGCGCCGACCGGACGTCCACGTGCCGATCGAGCTGTGGACGATCAAGGCGGTCTCCCCCACCTTCGTGTCGGCCGGTATGTCAGGCGGCAGCGACGCCTACGAGGAGTTCGTGGTGCAGCCGCTCGACGGTGGCGGCTGCGAAGCGACGCTGACGCTCTGGGTCACGCTCCCCGAAGGGTTGTCCGACAAGGTGCGCGCCACCGCGGCGACCGGCAGCCAGCACTCCATCAGCATGGAGCTCCGCCTCATGAAAGAAGTGCTCGACGCCGGCTGAGCGGCTGCACGTCGCGCCGCCGCGGCCCGGCTCAGTTCGTGTACTGCGCGTCGGCTTCGGTCAGCCGCTCGGCGAGGTGGGCCAGCATCTTGACCCCGATGTTCGGGGTCGTCATCAGCATGGAACGGAACTCGCGGGCGTCGAGCGCCAGGAGCTCCATCGGCGTCGCCGCGATCACGTCGGCCGTCCGCAGGCCTCCGTGCAACAGGGCCAACTCTCCGAAGTAGTCCCCGGGGCCGAAGCGGTTGACCTCTTTGCCGTGAACCCGGCACGAGGCCTTGCCGTCCAGCACCAGGAAGAACTCGCGGCCCGGTTGCCCGTCCTCGGTCAGGACGGCGCCGGCCTCGGCTTCCACCGCCGTCCCGAGCTGGGCGATAGCCCGCAGCTCGCCGTGGGAGCAACTCGAGAAGAGGGGGACCTCACGGAGGAAGTCGATCTGCTGCTTGGGGATGCGACTGCGCATTGGGCCTGCCCCTTCCCGCCGGTGGCTTCCGGCAATGGGTATTGGAGGAGCGTACCGTCCGGCGCGCTCGCAGGCTCGGGAGATCGCCCGAGCCCGCTCAGCCCCCGTCGCGCAGGCGCTGGCGCAGCAGGAATTTCTGCACCTTGCCCGAGGGGGTCCGCGGCAGCTCGTCGACGATCCTGATCTCCTCGGGCCACTTCTGGCGGGTCAGACCCGCCTCGGCCAGATGCGCCTTCAGCGCCTCGAGATCGGGGGCCTCGGCGCCGGGTTGCATGCGGAAGAAGGCGCACCCGTGCTCGCCGAGCCGCTCGTCGGGTGCCGCCACCACCGCCACCTCGGCCACGCCCTTCATGTGGGCCAGCAGCTGCTCCACCTCGGCGGCACTGACGTTCTCGCCGCCACGGATGATGATGTCTTTCACACGGTCCGTGATGGTCAGATAGCCGTCGGCGTCGATCACGCCGATGTCGCCGGTGCTGAACCACCCGTCGCTGTCGATGAACTCCGCGTTGAGCGCGGGGTCCGTGTAGCCGGCGAAGCGGTCGGCGCCTCGGCTGAGGATCTCCCCCGGCTCCCCCACCCCGACATCGCGACCGTCCTCGTCGACCGTGCGGATCTCGACCCACGCCATCGGCCTGCCGTCGGTGTGGATGCGCTTGTCCTTCGCCGCGTCGTGCAGGGATCCCGTGATGGACGGGTGCTCCGTCGACCCGTACGAGCGCACGAGCGAGATCCCCAGCGCGTCCGCCCGCTCCGCCACCGCGTTGGGGATCGGCGAACCGCCCAGCCCGATGAAGCGCATGAGCTCGATGTGTTCTGGCCCGAAGCCCGGACAATCGAGCAGGCTCGTGAAGAAGTACGTCGATCCGCTCCCGCCGGCGATGTGCTCCTCGACCATCGCCTTGAGCACGAGCGGCGGGTCCCAACCGTCGATCATGTAGATGGGCCGCTTGCTGTAGAGCGGGCAGAGCAGCCCGCCCAGCATGCCGATGGCGTGACCGACCGGCGCCCCGACCAGGCTCGGCAGATCGCGCGAGGACTGGTGGTCCGACAACTGCCGCACTTCGCAGCCCAGGGTCCGATGCGTGTGCACGACCCCCTTGGGGTCCGCCGTCGTCCCCGAGGTGTACCCGATGAGCGCCGGTCCGTCGGGGTCGACGTGCGCGGGGCCGTCGACGGGGTCCGCACTGCGCAGCTCGTCGAAGGGAACGAAGGCGGACGCGTCGCCTTCGATGTCGCCGACCACCACGACCGTCTCCAGGCTCTCCAACCCGTCGCGCACCGTGGCCAGGTCGGCCAGGTAGTCGCGCTGGCCGATGCGCGACACGATCACGAGCGCCTTGGCGCCGCTCTGGCGAAGGATGAAACCGAGCTCCTTGGGACCGTAGAAGTGGACGATCGGCACCAAGGTGACGCCGATCATGCTGCAGGCATAGAAGGTGATGGCCGCTTCGACCCAGTTGGGGAGCTGGAAGGCCACCATGTCACCCGGGCCGAGGCCGAGCGCGCGGCAGACCGCCGGCCACGCGCAGCGACTCCTCATAGACGTCGCCGACGGAGCCGAGATACGCATTGGTGGGCGACCAGATGCGGAATCGCCGCGTCGGGTCCTCCAAGAGACAGTCGCGCAGGAACTCCCCCAGCGTCCGGTCGTCCCAGGCGCCCTCGGCCAGGTACCGCTCGGCCAACGCGGCCGGCACCGGGCGCAGGTCGAACGTGGTCATGCCGACTCGATGAAGAGCGAAGCCAGTCGGTGCCGCTGTGTTCCGGCACCACCGGACAGGAGGTCGTTCTGCTTGACCCGCTTGAAGAGGAAGTGGGCGTCGTTGGCCCAGGTGAACCCGACGCCGCCGTGCAGCTGGATGTCGTCGCCGGTGACACGGACGCCCGCGTCGGCGGCATAGCTCGACGCCATGGCGGTCGCCTGCTCCCGCTCGGGCGCCTCGGTGTCCGACGCCCAGGCGGCGAACTGGAAACCGGCTCGTGCCATCTCGACCTGTTGGAACATCTCGACCAGGCGGTGCCGCACCGTCTGGTACGTCGCCACGGGCTTGTCGAAGACGATCCGCTCCGAGGTGTAGCCGATCGCTTCGGCCAGGGCCCGGTCAGCCGCACCGACGGTCTCCGCCGCCAGGCCGATCGAGATGTCGTCCTGGACCCGCTGCCACAGCGCGGCCTGGTTGCCCGACGGCCCCAACGGGGTGACCGGCGTGTCGTCGAAGTGCAACCGCGCCAGCTTGCGGGTGGGGTCGAGCGACGGGACCAGCTCGGCCTCGGGTGCGTCGAGCAGGTACGAGCGCACACCCTCCTCGCTGCGGGCCACCACGATCACCCAGTCGGCCGTGTGCGCGTCCATGACGATCGGCTTCTCGCCGCTCACGACCCATTGGGCCGCCCGGCGTCGCGCCCGGGTTCGAACGGTGTGCAGGGGGTCACCGTGCCCCTGCTCCCCGAGGGCGACGGTGCCCCGCCGGGTGCCGGAGGCCAGGTCGGTCAAGAGCTCCGTTGCACCGAGTGCCCGTGCCGCCAGGGTGGCGGCCACGGCGGAGGAGAAGAAGGGGCCTGGCAGCGGCCTCCGGCCCATCTCCTCGAGCACGACGCACATTTCGAGCAGGCCGACCCCGCTGCCGCCGTACTCTTCGGGCACCAGGAGCCCGGTCCACCCCAACTCGACCAAGGTGTCCCACAGTGCGGGGGTGATGCCCGCTGGTTCGTCTGCCAGCTCGCGCACGGCGTCGGGGCCGCACTCGCGCTCCAACGCGGTGCGCGCCACCTCTTGCAGCGCGACCTGCTCGTCGTCGTACGTGAAGTCCACGCTCTCCCCTACGTCTCGCTCGTCGCCGTGCCATTGGCTGACACCGGCGTCAGAGTACACCGCGGTCGGATACCCTTCCCCCGTGGATTTTGCTCTAGCACCGGAGGACGAGAAGTTCCGCGACGAGTTGCGGGCTTGGCTCGACGAGCACCTGCCCCCCTTCTTGGAGGCAGAGGCGATCGGGGACGATGCACAGCTGAGCGGCGAGGCCAGCCAGCAACGCCGCCAGAAGTGGCAGCGCAAGCTGAACGAAGGCGGGTGGGCCGCCATCCACTGGGGGCCCGACTACGCCAAGGGCCGGACCATCAACGCCATGCAGCGGCTCCTCTACTCGGAGGTCATGGCCGAGTACCGCACGCCGGGGACGTTCAACACGAACGGCATCTGGCAGATCGGGCCAATGATCATCCAATGGGGCACCGAGGAGCAGAAGGCTCAGTGGCTGCCATCCATCCTCGATGCGGAGGAGCACTGGTGCCAGGGCTTCAGCGAGCCCATGGCGGGCAACGACCTGGCCAACCTGCGCACCACTGCGATCTACGACGCCGAGACCGACGAGTACGTGGTCAACGGCTCGAAGATCTGGATCTCGTCCGCGCACCTGGCGACGTGGGGCCTCTTCCTGCTCCGCTCGGATCCGACCGCCATCGAGCGCGGCAAGAAGCACGAGGGCATCACCGCCTTCATTCTCAATCTCAAGACGCCGGGCATCGACGTGCGTCCGATCCGCGACATGGCCGGCGAAGAGCTCTTCAACGAGATCTTCTTCACCGACGTGCGCATCCCGGCCAAGTGGCGCCTCGGCGACGAGGGCGCCGGCTGGATGGTGGCCATGGGCACCCTCGGCTTCGAGCGCGTCGGCATCGCCTCGCAGATCGCCATCCTCGCCGCCGACCTGCGCGCCATGGTCGCGGCCGCTCGCAGCGTGAACCCGGAGGCTCTCGACGACCCGTCGCTGCGCGACCGCATCGCCAAGGTGTGGACCGAGATCGAACTGGCACGCCTGCTGTCGTTGCGGGCCCTCTCGAAGATCATGAAGGGCGAGAAGAATTGGCCCGAGGTCCCCTTCGCCAAGTTGGCCTGGTCGTCGATGGCCCAGACGTTGGCCGAGCTGGCGGTCGACCTCCTCGGTCCGGCCGGCGTTCTAGCCCGGGGTGGCCCGGACGCAGTGGACCGGGGCAAGTGGACCCGCCTCTACGCCTTCCAGCGGTACTCGACCATCGGCGGTGGCTCGAGCGAGATCCAGAAGAACATCATCGCCGACCGGGCCATCGCCATGCCCGGCAAATCGCGCAGCTGACCCGCACCGTTCCGTTGGCTCCCGACCCCCGCGCAACCTGCATCATCGGCGTCGCCCGCCGCACCTGGCACCCGGCTCGACGCGCCCGACGGCGGCGCCCGAACCGCTGGACATGTGGGAGGAGATGACCCGCGCCGCCGCAGGCGACACGGGAGCAAAGGACGTGTCCGCAGTGCTCGGCGCGCTCGAGAGCATCGACGTCGTGTACTCGCAGTCGTGGCAGTACGACGACGCAGTGGCCCGATTGGCCGAGCGGATCGGGGCAGCACCGGAGCGGCGGCAGTACTCGGGCATCGGCGGCTCGGTCCCGCAGGTCCTGGCGACCGGGGTGGGACGCGAGATCCGGGCCGGCCACCTCGACCTGGCATTGCTGACCGGCGCCGAGGCGCTGGCGACGGTCCGGCGCCTGAAGAAGGCGGGCGAGAAGCCGCAGTGGTCGTTCCCGCCGGCGGAAAAGCGCCGCTTCCCGATGGACATGGAATTCGATCCGTCCGAGATCACGCACGCCGTGTTCGAGGCCTACCTCACGTTCGCGTTGTTCGACAACGCGCGACGGGCCCATCTGGGCCGCGGCCTGGACGAGCACCGGGCCGCCCTCGGCGAGGTGCTCGCCCCCATGACGGCGATCGCCGCCGCCAGCCCGCACGCCTGGTTCCCCGTGGCGCGGCAGGCCGCCGAGATCGTCACGGCGGCACCGGACAACCGCATGGTCGCCTACCCCTATACGAAGCTCATGACATCGATCATGGACGTCGACATGGCGGCCGCGGTCATCCTGGCCAGCGCGGCCAAGGCCGACGCGTTGGGCGTCCCGGAGGAGAACCGTGTCTACCTGCGCGGCGCGGCCTATGCCGAAGATCCGGCACACGTGGCGGGACATCCCGAGCTGTGGCGCTCCCCGGCCATGGCCGCCGCTGCCGGCGCGGCACTGGCGGGTGCCGGCATCGGCGCGGACGACGTCGCCCACCTCGACCTGTACTCGTGCTTCGCCAGCTCGGTGTGCTTCGCCCTCGACGCGCTCGGCATCGAAGAGGGCGACGCGCGGGCACACGCCGTGACCCAGACGGGCGGGTTGCCGTACCACGGTGGGCCCGGCTCGAACTACATGACCCACGCGCTGGCCGCCATGACCGAGACGCCTCCGTCGCGAGCCCGGCAGCTACGGCGTGACCAGCGGCGTCGGCATGCACATGCAGAAGCACGCCTACGGCGTGTGGTCCACCGACCCTGGTGCCGGTCCCCTCGCCGACGTCGCACCTCTGCCGCAGGCGCAGGAACCGCTCGACATCGTGGAGGCGCCTGAGGGCACGGCCACCGTCGCCACCTATTCGGTCCTGCACGGACGGGACGGCGGACCCGAACGAGCGCTCCTGATCTGCGACCTGCCCGACGGCGGCCGCTGCTACGCATTTCTCGACGGCGGCGCCGCGGCCCTCTCCGGCGCCGAGGCCGACGAGCTCATCGGCCGCACCGTCACGCTGACCCCGGCCGAAGGGATCAACCACGCCGCACTCGGCTAGCCCGAGCAGCCAGCGGGTTGCCGGCGTCGACGGCTGCCGCGGCGGCTGGGTCATCGTCACCATCACCGGCGACGTGTCCGAAGTGGTCGACGTCTCCGCCGTTGCCGATCTCCATCAGCTCGTGGCCGCCATTGACGCGGGCACGCTGCAGGCCGCCGCCATCGACATCCCGATCGGGCTGGCGGAGAGGGACGCCCGGCGGAGCGATGTGGAAGCGAGGAAACGACTGGGCGCCCGACGCAGCTCGGTCTTCCCGGCCCCCGTGCGCGCGGTCCTCCCCGCCGCCACGTACGAGGAAGCGTGCGCGATCTCACGGGCGACCTGCGGCAAGGCGATCTCCAAGCAGCTCTTCAACATCCTCCCCAAAATTCGGGAGGTCGACGCGCTCGATCACCCCGCGCCGGCAGCGCCGACTCGTCGAGATGTCTCCCGAGCTGAGCCTGACGCTGTTGCACGGTGCGCCGATGACGTACCCCAAGTCGCACCGTGACGGGCGAACCGAGCGAACGCGGGTCCTCGCCGCGGTCTTCGGCGAGGACGTGATCGAACAGCACATCCGACGCCCGCCGCGCGGCGCCCGCGTTGACGACGTGCTCGACGCCTTCGCCGGAGCCTGGACGGCGCGGCGCTTCGCGGCCCGGGAGCACCTCCACCTCGGCGGCGACCGGGACGCCCGTGGCCTGCGGATGGAGGTGGTGGCCTGAGCGGCGTGCGCCGCCCCCGCACGCCGGCCCGGGCTACATTCCCCCCGAACGTCCGGGGGTTCGGACCGTGCTGACTGACCAGAAGACGGAACCCGAAGGCCCAGAGCCCGCAGGTCCCGCGTCCGAGGAGGCCGCGTCCGGCGAGGCCGCGTCCGGGGAGGCCGCGCCGCCAGGACGGACGCCGCCCTCGCGCCTTTCTCGCGCCCTCCGCTTCTGGCGGTCGCCCGAGGGCCAGCCGGCATGGGCACGCCCGGCCTTGCTCGTCATCGCGGCATTGGCCGGCTTGGCGTACGCCTGGGGCATGAACGGGGCCTACCTCGAGCCGTTCTACGGCGGTGCAGCGCGCAGCATGTCGACGAACCTGCACGACTTCCTCTTCGGCGCGGCCGACCCGTGGGGCACCGTCTCGGTCGACAAGCTTCCCGGCGCACTGTGGGTCCAAGCCCTCTCCCTGCGCATCTTCGGTTTCCACGTCTGGGCCGTCGTCCTGCCCCAGGTGGTCGAGGGCGTCGTGACCATCCTCGTCGTCTACCGGGCCGTCCGGCGCATCGGCGGGGCGGGCGCCGGCATCGTCGCCGCGCTGGTGCTGGCGGTCAGCCCGATCGTGATCCTGCTCGACCGGGGCAACATCTCCGACACGCTCCTCATCCTGCTGCTGGTGCTGGCGGCCGACGCCACCATGCGCGCCGTCCAGTCCGGGCGCCTGCGTTCACTGGTCTGGGCCGGCGTGCTGGTCGGCTTCGCCTTCCAGGCCAAGATGCTGCAGGCCTGGCTCATCCTCCCCGCCCTCTTCCTGGCCTACCTGGTCGCGGCGCCCGCCGCGTCGTTCCTCCGCCGGCATCGGCCACATCGCGCTGGCCGCACTGGTGGCCGTCGTGGTGTCACTGAGCTGGATGTCGGTCGTCTCGCTCGTCCCCCCGGCCAGCCGCCCCTACGTCGACGGCAGCTGCGACGACTCGATCTTCTCCCAGGTGTTCTCCTACAACGGATTCGCTCGGCTCGGTGGCCTGTTCGGCGGAACCTCGGGATGCAGTCGCGCGTCGACCTACCTCGTGACGGCGCAGAAGTACTCCGTCGCGCACGGGTTCGGCACCTTCGGCATCGCCGCCTCCTGGGATCGGCTCCTGCACGGGCCCTTCGGGCACGACGACGCCTGGCTGCTCCTGCCGGCCGTGGTGGCCGCGGTGTGGCTCCTGGTCCTGCAACACCGAAGGCCGCGCACCGATCCGTTGCGGGCCGCCGTCATCCTCTGGTCCGCCTGGCTCGTGCTGACCTTCGGCTTCTTCAGCGGCCTGCAGTTCCTGAACTCCTACTACACGGCCGCCCTCATGCCACCGGTGGCCGCGCTGTGCGGCCTGGGGGCCGCGATGGCGTGGCGCCGGAGAGCTCTGCCGGCAGTACGCGGGGCACTGGCCGCGCTGGTGGTGGCAACCGTTGCCGTCACCATCGCCCTTGTTCCGGCCTACGTCGGCGTCCGTACGTGGATCATTGCATCGGTCGTCATCGTCGGCGTCCTGGCCGCCGGCATCCTGCTCGCGTCGCTCCGCCCCGCCCATGCGTCCGTCTGGTCCCTCTCCGTCGGCTGCGGGCTCGCGTTCGCCGCCATGGTCCTCGGTTCCGCCTGGGCTTCGGCAGCCGTGGTGCAGGCGTCGCTCAGCCCGTTCGACTCCCCCTACGCGCCGGCCGCCGTCAATCACGAGACGCAGGCGGCCGGTGCGAACTTCCCCCTCGAAGAGGCGGCGCTGCAGAGATTCGTCGCCCTCATTCCGCCCGACCAGGCGGCCGACGTATTCGAGACCTCGGCCGCAACCGGCTACTCCATCATGGCGACCGGTCACGAGTTCCTTCCGGTCGGCGGGTTCTCCGGTCGCGTGCCGGCGCCGTCCCTCCGGCAATTCGAGCAGTTCGTCGCGCGAAGGCCGCGTCCGCCGGGTGACGGTCGTGACCAGGCCGCTGACCCGAGCCCCCGATCTGCGGTGGGTGGTCGCGCACTGCACGCGCACACCCGAGACCGAGTACGACCCGTTCGCCCGGGCGACGCGCACCATCTACTGTGTGCGACCGAGCGCTGCCCGCTACGGCCGGTCCGGTCTCCCCGAGGAGCCGCCCGCTCCGACCCTCGCCTGCGTGAAGTCGAAGAACTGCGACACCCGCATGAAGCGCATGATGGCGCGCCCGATGGCCGGCACGTGCTGGCGATGCGGGTCCGTCACGACCTCGGGATCGGTGAGCTCGTACTCCTTGCCGCGGGTGATGAGCCGGACGGCGCCGTGGGCCAGCGCGTTGCGCACCCACTCCGCGTCGGGGCCGTAGGTCAGAGCGAAACGGAACCCGTCCTTCGTGCGGAACACGTTGACGGGGGTGCGATAGACCGTCCGCGTGCGCCGGCCGACGTGGATCACGATGCCGAAGCCCGGGAGCACGCCGGCCACGTGAACGGAGACCTTGTTCGTCACGGAACGGTTGAACCGCGCCACGCGCCGGCCGAAGCGTGGCGGGCGTGCCGGCGCCGGCGCTCCCGAACGCGGCCGCGCCGAGTGCGCCGTCATACGAGCGTCAGTCCCCCGTCGACGGCCAGGACCTGACCGGTGACGTAGCTGGCCTCGTCGGAGAGCAAGAAGACGGCGACCGCGGCCACCTCCCACGCCGTGCCCTGGCGCCCGAGCGGCACCGGGGAGCGCGTGCGCGACGGGCGCCCGGCGGAGGCGGCCCGGCCGAGCGGCGTGTCGATGAGGCCGGGGGCGAGCACGTTGGCCCGGATGCCGCGCCGGGCGCCCTCAACGGCGACATGGCGGCTGAGGCCGATGCAGGCCGGCCTTGGACGCGTCGTAGGCGGGGATGCGGCTCCCGGGGCGGAGCCCGGCCACCGACCCGACGAACACGATGGACGCGTTGTCCGACAGGGTGACGAGCGCCCGGCGTACCAGCAGGAAGTGGGCGCGCAGGTTGAGGGCGAACGTCTTGTCCCAGTCGTCCGACGGACGTGCCGGCGACGCCCATGCCGAAGCCGGTGCCCGACGTTGAGCACGAGCCCGTCGGGAGCGAGGCCCGGCTCGTCGGACACCGCCAGGCGGCAGCCCTCCTCGGTGGTGACGTCGGCCACCACGACGGCGGCCTTGCCGCCCTCCTCGGTGATGAGCCGCCAGGTCTCCTCGACGGCCGCCTCGTCACGGTCGACGCAGACGACCGACGCGCCCTCGCGGGCGGCGCGCACGGCAATGGCGCGGCCGTTGCCGACCGGCGCGTCCGGATCGCGGGACGGCTGCGTGCCGGCCCCGATCACCGTGATGCTGCGCCCGGCCAGCAAGCCCGTCATGCGACCACCCCCGCCACCGCCGGCCCCCTACGCCGCCGGTCCGCCGGGCACGCGCCGCGCCAACGCCTCCGCCCGCGGCTCGAGCTGCAGGCGGAGCGACCGCAGCACCGTCGTCAGCATCAGGTAGTGCCCGATCAGCATCAGCAGCTCAATGAGCTCGCTCTCGCGGAGCAGGTCAGCCAGCGCGTCCCAGGTGGCGTCGGAGACGGCGCCGTCGTCGGCCGTCTCGTCGACGGCCTCCAGCGCGGCCCGCTCGAGCGGGGACCAGGTCGACCGCGTCCAGGCCGCCGGCCCCGTCACCGAGTGCGGCCAGCTCAGCCGGGCGTGACGCCCTGGGCCTCGGCCAGCTCGATGTGCTGGGCCCACTCGTAGCGTCCGCCGAAGCGGTAGCCGCCGTGCGCAGGATCACGAGCTCGCGGAGGCGGCCGGGGAGGCTGCCGCCGAGCAGCGCGCCGCCGAAGCCGAGCCAGCGCCGGAAGAGCTCGGGCTCGGCCCGGCCCAGCGTGGTGAAGATGTGCATCGGCTCGTCGGTCCCGCCCGGGCGAGTGCTGCAGCACCCGGGTCAGGACGTCGTCCCACTCGCCCGCCTGGAGCGGCGGCGAGGCGTGGTCCCGGTCGCGGTCATGGCCGCATCGTAGGCACGGTCGGCGGTCCCGGTCTCGCCCCCCGTCAGCGCGGTCCCGCCCCCGTCAGCGCAGCGGCCGAAAACCCATGGGCGGAGGCCCGGAACCGGGCAGGCGCCGGATCGGGGCGTCGGGTTGGCACACCTCGTCGAGGATCCCGTACTCGACCGCCTCCTCCGCGCCGAAGAAGCGCCCCGCGCGCCACGTCCGCCTCGACCGCGGTCGGCGCCTGGCCGACGGCGGCACCCACCCGGGCGCAGAAGCGCTGGCGCTCAGCGGCGCGCAGCTCGGCCCACTGGGCCACGTTGCGCACGTGTGCCTGCAGTTGCGTCGTCGGCTCCGAGAGCGAGAAGCGGGTGCTCGGCATGGCGGCCCGGTGGGCGCAGACGGCGACCACGCCGACGGCGCCCGACCCCGACCTGTCCGAGGCAGAGCGCCCGCACCGGCACGCCCATCAGCTCGATCACGTCCATGAGCGTCAACGCCGGGGCCAGGGCCGCCTCGCCGCAGTCGACGCGCAGCGTCACCGGGTCGTCGCCCTCGGCATCGAGCGTCATCAGCTCCGCCGAGACGCGGATGACCGGACGCTCGTCGAGCGTCCCGTGCAGCAGCACGACGCGCTGGGCCAGCATCCGTCGGGCCAGGACGTCGGACAGCGCGTCCGGTGCACCGCCGGGAGTCGGTCGTCCCGGGCCCGGGCGGCAACCACGGCCATTGCTCCTCGCGATCAGGCATGCTCGATCCTCCATTCCAGTCTGGCGCCGAGCGCCGTCGTGTAGCGCTCCACCGTCGAGAGGCGCACGTCGAGGTCGCCCGCCTCGAAGCGGGCCACGGCCGACTGCGACGTCCCCATGCGCGCTCGCCACCTCGGCCTGGGACAGCCCGAGCTCCTTGCGCAGCGTCAGCAGCTGCCCCGACACCGAGTGCCGGCGCTCGGCCATCTCGCGGAAGCCGGGGAAGACGGTGGGGTGACGGCGCTCGCTCACGGTGCACCATTATCTCATATTTGATATAACGTCGAGAAGGACCCGAGCCGGCCACGAGGCATGCACGGCCCAGCAGCAGACACGAACGAGACGGAGGACACCCGAGCCCGACCAGCACCATCCGGCAGACCACCTGCGCCAGGTCTTCGTCCCCACCGTGATCGAGGAGGGCAACCGGGGCGACCGCGCCTTCGACATCTACAGCCAGCTGCTGCGCGAGCGGATCGTCTTCCTGGGCCAGGAGGTGGACGACCAGGTGGCGAACCTGATCATCTCGCAGATGCTGTTCCTCGAGGCCCAGAACAGCGAGCGGGACATCTACCTCTACATCAACTCCCCCGGCGGCGTGGCCTACGCCGGCATGGCCATCTACGACGTCATGCAGCACGTGGAGCCCGACGTCTCGACCATCTGCGTCGGGCATGGGCATGTCCGCCGCCGCCATGATCCTCTCGGGCGGCGCCGCCGGGAAGCGCTTCGCGCTGCCCAACGCGCGCATCATGATCCACCAGGGCTCGGCCGGCACCCGCGGCGCGCCGTCCGACATGGAGATCCAGCTGCGCGAGGTGCTGTCGCTGACCCGCCGCATGTCCGAGATCATCGCCCACCACAGCGGGCGGCCGCTCGAGCAGGTGGCCCAGGACATCGACCGTGACCACTACATGACCGCGGAGGAGGCCCGGGACTACGGGATCATCGACGACATCATCCTGCCCCGGCGCGGGCCTGTCGCGCGCCCGATGCACTCGGGGTTGGAGCCTCCCAGCCCGAACTCCAGGTGGCGAGCGCGTGAACAGGACGCGTGCAAATCCCGCGGGGTCCGACCCGCCACCTCCGTTTCCCGTGACGTACCGTTCGGGAAGTTTCGCGACCGACGGGAACCGTCAGCGCAGGGCGACGACACAGGAGGAGGGTGCATGGCGAGCAGAGCACGCGACGACGACGAAGCGCCGCGGGCCGACGACCAACAGGGTCAGCCGGCGCACCCTGCTGAAGGGAGGCCTGGCCCTCGGGCGCCGCCGGCGCGGCGGGATTGGCCGGCCTGTCGTCCTCGGCCGGCGCCTCCATCGAGCAGGCGCTGTCGATCGAGCGCCCTCGCACGCTGCCGTCGCTCGAGCGACATCCGCCACGTCGTGTTCCTGATGCAGGAGAACCGGTCGTTCGACCACTACTTCGGCACGCATGTCGGGCGTCCGCGGCTTCTCGGACCCCAAGGTCGCCACCAACCGGGTCAACGGCCGGAGTGTGCCGGTCTGGGACCAGTACGGCTACCAGCCCGGCGTCGGCGTCGACCCGGCGGGCTTCCTGCAGCCGTTCCACCTCCAGCAGCAGTTCCCGACCGACGAACGGCGACTGCACCAACGACATCATCGCACGAGTGGAGCGACGCAGCACCAGAGCTGGGACGGCGGGGCGATGGACGAGTTCGTCCAGGCGCACCTCGCCGGCGACGGCGGTCAAGAACTTCGTCCCCACCATGGGCTACTTCACGCGGTCGGACCTGCCCGTTCTATTACGCGCTGGCCGACGCGTTCACCATCTGCGACGCCTACCTCTGCTCGGTGCTCGGGACCGACCGACCCCAACCGCGTCATGGCCCTGTCGGGCACGATCGACCCGGCCGGCACCGGCGGCGGTCCCGTCCTCGTCACGCAGACCAGCGGCCGGCCCGCAGCAGTACGGGACGTTCGACTGGACCGACCATGCCCGAGCCGCTGCTCGATGCGGGCGTGTCGCTGGAAGGTGTACAACGACCCGACCGGCCTCGCCCTCTTCAGCCCGCTGCCCTACTTCAAGGCCTACACCGACCCGGGCTCGACCCGCGGGCGCCAGCTCCAGCGGCAACGGCACTCGCCCCGAACTTACCCCGCCGACTTCGCGGCCGACGTCGCGGCCGGCACGCTGCCGCCAGGTGAGCTGGATCCATGGCCCGATCGTCCAGTGCGAGCACCCGGCCACCGCGCCGCAGTGGGGCGAGAACCTCGTCCAGACCGTGCTCGACATCCTCACCTCGAACCCCGAGGTCTGGGCGCACACGCTGTTCATCCTCAACTACGACGAGAACGGCGGCTTCTTCGACCACGTGCCGCCGCCGGCGCCGCCCCGGCGGTACACCGGGCGAGTACCTGACCGTGAACCCGCTGCCCGCGGCGGCGGGCGGCATCGTCGGCCCGGTCGGCCTCGGCTTCCGCGTGCCGTGCATCCTGATGTCGCCCTTCACCCGCGGCGGCTACCTGGCCACGCGACGCCTTCGACCACACCTCGACCCTGCGCTCCTCGAGACGCGCTTCGGCGTCGCCGCGCCGAACCTGTCGGCCTGGCGCCGCAGCACGGTCGGCGACCTGACCAGCGCGTTGGCGCTCGGCACCGGCGCAACCGAGTGCCAGCCCGTCCTCCCGGCGGCCTCGCTCACCGTGCCCCGTCGTCGACGAGGAGGTCATCGTCAACGCGCTCGTCGGGCACCTTCGACGAGGGCTTCCCCTACCCGCCGCCGACCCCGAACGTCGATGCCCGCCCAGGAGGCGACGCACGCCGCGCCCCGCGCCGGCCCGACCTCGATGAGGGCCTTCCGTGAACCGAGCGGGCTCTCTCCTGAACCCGCTCCCGAAACCCGCTCCTGCCTGCCGAGCCCCGCTCCTGGACCCCCGGTCCCCGAGCGACGACGCCAGGGCGGCCCGGAGACTTCGGGCTCCGGAGGCCGGACTCGCACGGGGTAGGGGTGTCGCATAAGGTAGGTGACACAGGTGTCAGAGAACGGCACACCGACCGGCAGGGCAGAAGGGGAGGCCGCATGCGCACCGAAGACATGATCCTGGTCAGCGTCGACGACCACGTCATTGAGCCGAGGGGCATGTTCGACGGGCTGCTGCCCGCGAAGTACCAGGACAAGGCGCCCAAGCTGATCCGCCGGGACGACGGGACCGACTACTGGTTCTACGACGGCAACGAGATCCCCAACGTCGGCCTCAACGCCGTGGTCGGGCGCCCGCCCGAGGAGTACGGCATCGAGCCCCTGTCGCTCGACGACATGCGGGTCGGGCTGCTACGACGTCCACGAGCGGGTGCGCGACATGTCGGTCAACGGCGTGCTCGGCTCCATGTGCTTCCCCTCCTTCCCCCAGTTCTGCGGCCAGCTCTTCGCCCGCCGCGAGGACAAGGACGAGGCGCGCGCCATGGTGCGGGCCTACAACGACTGGCACATCGACAAGTGGTGCGGCGCCGAGCCCGGCCGCTTCATCCCCCTGTCGATCCCGGTCATCTGGGACCCCGAGCTCGCGGCCGAGGAGGTGCGCCGGGTGGCCAAGAAGGGCTGCCACGCCGTGACCTTCTCCGAGAACCCCGAGAAGCTCGGCTGGCCCTCGCTGCACAACTCGCACTGGGACCCGTTCTGGACGGCCTGCGCCGACGAGGGCACGGTCGTCTGCATGCACCTGGGCTCGTCGTCCAGCATCCTCATGACCTCGATCGAGGCGCCGATCGACGTCATGATCAGCCTGCAGCCCATCAACATGGTCCAGGCGGCCGCCGACCTGGTGTGGTCGCCGATCCTGCGCAAGTACAAGGACCTCCGCTTCGCCCTCTCCGAGGGCGGCATCGGCTGGATCCCCTACGCCCTCGAGCGCATCGACTACGTCTACCAGCACCACCACAAGTGGACCGGCCAGGACTTCGGCGACCAGCTGCCGAGCCAGGTCTTCAAGGACCGCATCATCACCTGCTTCATCGACGACGCCTTCGGCGTGGAGAACCGGGACTACATGAACATCGACAACATCACCTGGGAGTGCGACTACCCGCACTCCGACTCGACCTGGCCCACCGCCCCCGAGGCCCTCATGAAGTACCTCGACGGCGTGTCGGACGAGGACATCAACAAGATGACCCACCTCAACGCCATGAAGCACTTCCAGTTCGACCCGTTCAGCGTGCGGGCGCGCGAGAAGTGCACCGTGGAGGCGCTGCGGGCCGAGGCGGCCGACGTCGACACCTCGCTCGTCTCGCGGGCCCGTGGCCACACGGAGAAGGGCGAAGACGGCATCGTGAGCGTGACCGGCTTCACCACGCGTTTCAACCGCGACTGACCACCGCGCCGGGCTCCGGCGCCAGACCTGACCGAACTGCACGTGCGCGGGCTCGTCCTCGTCGGGACGGCCGCGACCGCGAGTCGCAGAAAGCTGAGCCCATGTCGATCGACTACGTCACCGGGGACGACCACGTCGTCACCATCACCATCAACCGCCCCGAGGCGCGCAACTCCATGGACATGGAGCACTTCTTCCAGCTGCGCGAGGCCTGGGACCGCTTCGGCGAGGACGACGACGCCTACGTGGCGATCGTCACCGGCGTGGGGAAGGACTTCTGCGTCGGCGCCGACCTCAAGACGTACATCCCGCAGATCACCGAGCTGCAGAAGAAGATGAAGGGCGGCGCACGCCCCGAGGAGCTCGGCGGCTACCGGCTCGACGACGGGGTCAAGGCGGTGCTGCGCGGCACCAAGCTCTACAAGCCGATCATCGCCGCCGTCAACGGCACCTGCGTCGCCGGCGGCATGGAGATGCTCGGCGGCACCGACCTCCGGGTGGCCAGCGACACCGCCACGTTCGGGGTCATGGAGCCCAAGCGGGGCCTGTTCGCCGGCGGGGGCACGACGGTGCGGCTGCCCCGGCAGATCCCCTACCCCGCCGCCATGGAGCTCCTGCTGTGCGCCGACCAGATGCCGGCCCAGCGCGCCTACGAAATGGGCCTGCTCAACGAGGTGTGCCGGCCGGCCGACCTGATGGAGCGGGCGCTGCGACTACGCGCGCCGCATCACGGCCAACGGTCCCTTCGCCATCCGCAAGACGAAGGAGTCGGTGCTGCGCGGCCTGGCCACCGACATGAAGGAGGCCTACCGGATCGAGTCGGAGATCTCCGGCGAGGTCTTCAGCAGCGAGGACGCCACGGAGGGGCCGCTCGCCTTCGCCGAGAAGCGGGCGCCCAACTGGCAGAACCGCTGACCGTCTGAGCTGGACTCCCGCGGCAGGGGCCGCCTCGTCCGCTGTACGCCAGCGGGTCAGCCCTGGTCCGCTCGGGCTCAGCGCCCCAGGCGTAGACCATCGTCACCTGGTCCGACTCGAGCTGGGTGCCGGGCTCGAGTGGCACAGCGGTCGCGGCTGAGGGAGCCGGCGTCGTTGAAGACCTGCTGCTGCAGCGCTGTTCGACGGCTGCGTGTTGTCGGTCAGCGAGCACACCGCTCCCAGCCTGCGTCCGGCAGCCGCGGCCATGGCCTGCGCGTGCGCGACGGCCTGGTGGACCGCCGCCGTCCTGGCCCGTCCTGCACGACGGACGGGTCGCCGAAGGAGAACGTCAGCCCGTTGACCTGAGCGGCGTTGCCGGTCGCCGTCACCACGGCGTCCATGGTCGTCCCGTCCGTCGCCAGGTGGCGCAGCGTTGCCGTGACCGTCTCGGTCGCCTGATACCCGGTGAGCGTCGGCACCCCGTGGGGGTAGGCGTACTGCGCCGAGAGGTTGAGTGCCGTCGTCTGCGTGTCGGCCTTGGCCACGCCGTTGTCCGCCAAGGCCTGGAGCGCCAGCGTCACCTTGGCGTTGTTCTGGCTCAGCGCGGCCGTCGAGCTCCCCGCCGTCGTGCTGAAGCCGAAGACCGCCGTCAAGACGTCCGGCGTGCCGGAGCCCTGCCCGCTGCCCTGGACCGTGAGGTGCGGGTCGGACCCGGCACAGCGGGCCGGCGCCGCGCTCGGGCTGGCGCCCAGCGCTGGCGCGTGAGGGCCAGCCCGGCTCCCGTGCCTGCCAGCAGCGACCGCTCCCGCCGTCCCCACTGGCGCCAGACGCCGGTGCGCCGCCCTTGCCCGCTCGTCGGTCCTTGCCCATCTCTCGGCCCTCCCACATCTCGGCTCGCCTGACGGCAGCAGAGACGCTGCCGGGCGCCGAATGGTTCGAGGCGCCGGCGCTCGGCGCAGGCCTCAGGCGGCGGGTGGAGCGGCGCAGCGACAGGAGCGACGGGAAACCGACGACGAAGGTCTGCAGCCTCCAGCCCCCCGGGGCGAGGCCGCGACGTTTGGCCATCCGTCCCGCGACCACGGCCTCGGTCGCGTGCACGACGGCCGTGCCGATGAGCAGCGCCTGCAGGGTCTCACGCGGCGGCAGCGCGTCGCTGCTCATCTCGTCGACCTTGTCGTAGGCGGTCTTGCTCACCGCCAGCTTGGTCAGCGCCACGATGCCGCCGTCGAGGAGGAGGAACCAGAACAACGAAGGGCGTACGACGCCCGACCGCTTTGCCCGTGCCATGCGCACCGTTCTAGCGAGACCGGGCGCCGCGCAGCAACCGGACCGGGTTTGCTTCGGTTGCCGGGTCTGGTTCGGGCGAAAGGCTCGGGCGGCGGGCAGCTGCCAACTGCCCGCAGGCGGCGTCGATCTCGGCTCCCCGGGTGACGCGGATGGTGGCATTGACGCCGAGGTCCCCCAGCTGGTCACGGAATCGGCGGACATGGCCCCGCGGGGATCCCACGACCGGGTAGCCCGGCGTCGGGTTGAGCGGGATGAGGTTGACGTGGGCTCCCAGCGGCCGGGCGAACGCCGCCAACTCGTTCGCATCGCTGCTTCGGTCATTGACGCCGTCGATCATGGCCCACTCGATGGACAGGCGCCGCCCACTCGCGGCCACGTACTCGGCGCACGCCCCGGCCAGGACGTCGAGCGGGTAGCGGCGGTTGATGGGCACCAGCTCGTCCCGCAGGACGTCGTTGGCCGCGTGCAGCGAGACCGCCAAGTTCACCGGCAGCGATTCCCTCGCCAGGCGGCGGATGCCGGGCACGATGCCCACGGTGGAGAGCGTGAGATGGCGCGCCGAGAAGCCCATGTCGCCGTGGAGTCGGAGGATCGCCCCCCACACCCGGTCGTAGTTCGCCAGGGGCTCCCCCATCCCCATGAAGACGATGTTGGAGACCCGCCGCGGCCCGGCCTCGCGCATGGCGACGGCGATCTGCTCCACGATCTCGCCCTGGGTCAGCTGGCGCTGGAACCCGGACTGTCCGGTGGCGCAGAACTGGCAGGCCATCGCACATCCCGCCTGTGTCGACACGCAGACGGTCACCCGATCCGGATAGAGCATCAGCACCGTCTCCACCCGGGCGCCGTCCGCGAGCGCCCAGAGCCACTTGGTCGTCTGCCCGCTGTCCGCCGATTGCCGGGAGGCCTCGCGCAGGGCCGGCGGCAGCGCCGCCGCTAGGTCCGTCCGGAGCCCGGCCGGGAGCTCGGTCAGCTCCTCGGGCCGCCGCACCCGCCGATGGAGGCCGTCCCAGACCTGACGCACGCGGTAGGCCGGCTCGCCGGCCAGGATGCCGGCGAGCTCCTCCTGCGTGAGGTCGTAGGGCGCCGGCATCGACCCAGGCTACGGGGCGGCCACTCCGGCCGGGTCGAGGGCTACTCCGGGTCGAGGGCTAGTCGGTGCCGAGGATCACGGTGCCGGCGGCGGTGAACCAGCCACTGGTGCCGTTGACACAGGCCAGCCGGGCGTCGGGCACCTGGCGGCGCCCACATTCCCCTCGGAGCTGCTGCACCGCCTCAATGAGGAGGAACATTCCCCGCATGCCGGGCTGGCACGCGGACAGGCCACCGCCGTCGGTGTTGGTCGGGAGCGCGCCACCGACGCGGAGCCTGCCGTCCTCGACGAAGGAGCCGCCCTCGCCCTTCTGGCAGAACCCGAGGCCCTCCAGGGTAAGGAGCACCATCGGTGTGAACGCGTCATAGATCTGGAGCGTGTCGATCTCCTCGGGCCTCACGCCGGCTCGCTCGAAGGCGAGCTGCCCCGAGCGGACGCACGGAGACTCGGTGAAGTCCTCCCACTCGCTCATGGTCGTGTGCGACACGGCCTCGCCGGTCCCGAGCACCCAGATCGGCGCCTTGGCACAGTCGCGGGCTCGTTCCTCGTGGGTGAGCACGATGGCGCCGCCGCCATCCGTCCGGATGCAGCAGTGCAGCTTCGTCAAGGGATCCCAGACCATTGGGGCGTCGACGACGTCGTCGATCGTGATGGGATCCTGGTAGTAGGCGTCGGGATTGAGGCCGGCGTTGTGACGGGTCGACACGGCCACCTCGGCCAGCTGGGCAATGGAAGTGCCGAACTCGTGCATGTGGCGCCGGGCCACCATGGCGTAGTGCGACCCGACCGGGTGGCCGAACGGTGCTGCGAACTGAATCGGACCCCGGGTCCCGAAGGACAGGTTCGCCATGCGCAGCTTCTTCTTGAGGTCGGCCCGCTGCGTGGACCCGTAGGTCAGCACCACGACCTCGACCAGACCCTGGGCGATGGCCGCCGCCGCATGCTCGACCATGAACTCCCAGATGCTGCCGCCGTGACCCGTGGAATCCACCCAGTTCGGCCGGAGGCCGAGGTACTCGGCCAGTTCGACCGGCGGCAGTGCGCCGGTCAGCGACATGAAGCCGTCGACCTCGGACTTCGCCACGCCCGCGTCGGCCAGCGCGCGCGTCGTGCCCTGGAAGTTGAGTTGGAACGCCGTCTTGTCGTCGACACGCCCGCAATCGGACGTCGATGCGCCCACGATCGCCACGCGGCGGTTCGGCATGGATCTCCTGTTCCCTCTTTCTTGGTGTGGCCGGTTCCGTGCTGGTACGAGCGCCTTCAGGCCGGGACGGCGCGTCCCTCATCCACCGTAACGGCGGCGTTCGGGGGCCCGAGAATTGGCCCGGACGGTGCTCGTTGCCGCCAGGCCAGAACGCCGCGATTGCGGCCGATGCCCTCGTCGTGCTGTCCTGATCGGGCCGCAGGGACCGACGACCCACCCGAGGAGACTGATGAGCGACACCACCGAGAGCCCGATCGGGGACGACCTGATCCGCCGCATTGAGGACGGCATCTGCTGGATCACCCTCAATCGGCCCGATGCCGGGAACGCCATGACCCAGTTCATGCGGGACCAGATCGCCGACTGGGTCCTCGATGCGTCGTCCGACCTCTTCGTGCGCGTCGTCGTCATCACGGCAGCGGGCGAGAAGGCCTTCTGCTCCGGTGCCGACCTGCGCGGCGGGCGCCTGGCGCCGCGCCCGAAGCCCGATGACGCGCCCGACAACGTCGTGGGCGACGCCGCTCGGATGATCCGCGACGGCTGGCAGCGCCTCGTGACCTCCATCCTCGACTGCGAGAAGCCCGTCATCGCCGGCGTCAACGGGACCGCAGCCGGCGGCGGCATGCACCTCGCCCTCGCCTGCGACCTCGTCGTGATGGCCGAAGAAGCCAAGTTCGTCGAGGTGTTCGTCCGCCGCGGCATCGCGCCCGACGCCGGCGGCGCCTGGATCCTCACCCGTCTGGTGGGCATCCAGAAGGCCAAGGAGCTGTTCTTCTTCGGCGACGACGTCCCGGCCGCCGAGGCCTACCGGATCGGCCTGGTCAACCGGCTCGTGCCCCGAGCCGAGCTCCAGGCCACGCTGGAAGAGATGGCCGGGCGTCTCGCCAAGGGCCGACCAAGGCGATCGGGGTCGCCAAGTGGCTGACCAACCGGGCCCTCGACGTCGACCGCGCCACCTCGCTCTACGACGAGGCGGTCGGCCAGGAGCTCGTCACGAACACGCTCGACTCCAGGAGGGCATCGCCAGCTTCGTGGAGCGCCGGCCCGCCGAATTCAAGGGCTGGTAGCCGGCGCCTTCACGGCGAAGGCACTGTGGTCGTCGTCGTCCCCTGCACTCCACCGGTCGTTGAGGTTGTCGTCGAGGTGGTCGAGGCCGACGGCGCCGTCGTGGTGGTCGTCGCGATCGCCTGGTCGGGACGGTGGTGGTCGTGGTACTCGTGGTCGTCGACGTCGACGACGTCGCCGGTCGTCGACGTCGTGGTCGTGGTGTCCGGTGGCGCCGGCGACGGCGTGAAGACCCCTCCGAGCGAGGTCCCGCTCCCCGCGTTGCCGAAGATGTCCGCCAGCGGTTTGCCCGAGATCAGTTCGACGGCCGTGATGAAGAGCAGCGCCAGGACGAAGACGATCCCGACGGTTGCCGCAATGGCGCCCCAGGTGAACCGGCGCGGCGCACCCGGCGCGGCCGGGGCCGGGGACGCGCCGGTGGCAGCGTCGTGGCACGGAGACGCTCGGTGGCCGGGGCGTCGGCCACTCGCGGAGATCTCCAGGCGCTCGGTCTCGCCCACCGGGACGACGCCATCGCGATCGTTTCCGCCGCATCCGTCGCGTCCGTCGCCGGACTCGCCCGACGACCTCGGTCGGTGCCGACGACGCATCCTGACGATCGACGCAGCCTCACCGCTGGCTCCGGTTCCGCCCAGCTTGCGCAGCAACGTCGACGTACTCCGGGGCCGCGGACCACCACCTGCTTGACGGCCTCGTGACCACGCTCGATCGACTGCGCCACGAAGGCGGTGGCCATGGTGGCGGCGGCCGAGCCGATGGCCACACCGACGATGGTCCCCTTGACCCCGAAGGACGACGCGATGACGGCAGCGATCACCGCACCCGCGGCCGAGGCCAGGATCTGGCGGACAGAGAACTTCACGCCAGGGCTGTCTAGTCGCTCACGAGAGGCTCGACGGCGCGGGCGATGAACTGGCGTGCGCCCGAATCGAGGACCCAGTCGTGCCCGAAACGGGCGATGGGGGCGGCAAAACGGGAGACCAGCCGCAGCGCGGTGTTGCCGGGTGCGAGCGAGCTCTCCAACGTGGCCGTGGACCCGATTTCCGCCTCCTCCAGCGAGAGCGTCGCCGTCGCCCACGACGTCCCCGCGTCACCGAGGCCCGGACGAGCAGCGGCGCCTCCACGTGGTCGATACCGACGCGGAAGCGCACCAGGTAGGGCACCGGCGGTTGCGCCTCGCAGCGCCACTCCTCGCCCTCCGCGAGTGCGGCCGCCTGGAACACCCGCAGCCAGGGCCACCACGATCGGTAGCGCGACACGTCGCTGATGAGCGTCCACACTCCGTCCCGCGCCAGGGGCAGCTCGTAGCTGTGCACCGTCGTGATGCTGCCCGGGCTGCTCGCTTCGCCGGGTCCAGGCCCGGCGTCGCCTCGACGCTCACTCCCCGACTGACCCGTCGATCTGCTCGCGCAGCAGATCGGCATGCCCGTTGTGCCGTGCGTACTCCTCGATCATGTGGATCATGATCCAGCGCAGCGAGATGGGACCGTCGCGGCGACCGCCAGCACGTCCAGGTCTCGGCGGTCGCCACGACGGCGCGCGACGCGGTCGCACTGCTGCATGAAGCGCTCGACGTCCGCCGACGCGCCTCCGGGCGGAGGTCGTTGAAGTCGGCGTCGACGTCGTCGTGCAGTGAGATCGGCGCCGGTCCGACGGCGTCCGGCGAAGACGTGCTCGAACCAGTGCCACTCGACGTAGCGTCATGTGCCGCACGAGGCCGAGCAGGCTGAGCGAGGACGGTGGCACGGTGCGCCGCACCAACGCGGTCGCCGTCGATGCGACTCGCACTTCCAGAGCAAGGTCGAGCGCTGGTAGTCGAGCCAGGCGACCAGCATCGGGCGCTCGTCGCCGGTCGTCGGCGGATCCGGCCGGGTCACCGTGGGCAGCACCGACCCAGGCTAACGGGTCGATCCGGCGAAATCATCGGGCGAGAAGGGGCCGGTAGCATGGCATTCGTGCGTGAACGGTGGCTTTCCGGCAGAGCCGTGTCGCTGCACCTGGCCGTCCTCGTGGTCGTCCCCGGCTGCGCGCTGGCGGCGTGGTGGCAGATCAACCGGGCCGCGGACGGCAACCAGCTCAGCTACCTCTACTCGGTCATGTGGCCGGTCTTCGGGCTCCTGGCGCATGTACTTCTGGTGGATGCTCATCCACACCGACTTCGAGACGGTCGGCCTGAAGGGCATGCAGCGCCAGCAGGCCGAGGCGGCCACCGTGCGAGCCGGACAGCCGCCCGGCGCGGCTACCCGAGCCGTCCACCGGTCATCGCTTCGGCCACCGACGATCCCGAGCTCGCGGCCTACAACGCGCGCCTGGCGGAGCTGGCCGCCAAGGGACCGAAGACATGGCGTCACCGCGAGTCAGCCGTCGTCCGGTGGGACGCAGTGACGGCTCACCGAACGCGGCCTGAAAGGGGCGCTCTTCCGCTACCAGTTGATGGCCAACATCGTCGGCGTGCTGATCATCCCGCTGTTCGTCTTCACCGGGCTGCACTACGCGCGTCGGCGGCTTCAAGATCGAGCTCGCCATCTTCGGCGTGGGCCACGGCTACCTCTACATCGTCTACCTGATCACGGCCGGGTTCCTGGCCCTCAAGGCGCGGCTCCACATCCCGTGGATCATCTTGATGTTCGCGGCCGGACTCATTCCCGGCTTGACCTTCGTCGTCGAGTGGATCGTCGTGACCCGCAAGATCCAGCCGCTGATGGCCGCGCAGGACGCGGCCGAGGCGGCAGCGACGCGGGGTCAGTCCAGCCGCTCGATGACGGTGCCGTTGGCCTGGCCACCGCCTTCACACATGGTCTGGTAGCCGTAGCGGCCACCGGTCGCCTCGAGGTGGTTCAGCAGCGTGCCCATCAGGCGCACGCCGCTGGCGCCCAGCGGGTGGCCGATGGCGATGGCGCCACCGCGAGGGTTGAAGCGCGCCATGTCGTAGGAGAACTCCTTCTGCCACATCAGCGCGATGGCGGCGAACGCCTCGTTGCACTCCACGGCGTCGAACTCGTCGACCTTCATGCCGGAACGCTTGAGGAGCTTGTGCGTGACCGGCACCGGCGCCGACAGGACGATGGCCGCATCCTCAGCCGCCACGGCGAAGTGCGCGAAGCGGGCCCGGATCGGGAGACCCAGCGCCTCGGCCACCGAACGCTCGGCGATCAGCATGGCGGCCGCGCCGTCGGTCGTCTGCGAGGAGTTGCCGGCCGTGATGTCAGGCGCCGTGTCGGGCTCCCAGTTCTGTGCGGCGGGCAGCGCGGCCAGCTCCTCGATCGTCGAGGAGCGCCGGATGCCCTCGTCGGAGCGGAGGAACTCGCCGGTCAGGCTGCCGTCCTCGGCCTTGATCGGCACCGGCACCGCCTCCCGCTCGAAGTGCCCGGTGTCCCAGCTCTCGGCGGCCCGGCGATGGGACTCGAGCGCGTAGGCATCCATCTCCTGGCGCGTGATCCCGTACCGGTCGGCCAGGACCTGGCTGACCCGGAACTGGGTCCAGAGCCGGTCGTCCACCGCCTCCATGAACGAAGGCGGGAACGGCCCGGTCCCGCCGCGGGCGTTGGAGGCGAGCGGGACCCGGCTCATCACCTCGGCGCCGCAGGCGATGACCATGTCGTAGTGGTCGGCGGCCACGCCGGCGGCGGCGAAGTGCACCGCCTGCTGCGACGAGCCGCACTGGCGATCGACCGTCGTGGCCGGCACGGACTGGGGCAGCCCCGCCGAGACCCATCCGTTGCGGGCCAGGTTCGTGCTCTGCTCGCCGACCTGGCTCACGCACCCGCCGATCACGTCGTCGATGCGCTCGGGATCGACGCCCGTCCGCTCGATCAGGGTGGTCAGGGCGAAGCCGAGGAGGTCCGCCGGGTGCCAGTTGGCGAGCGCGCCGCCGCGCTTGCCGAACGTCGTGCGCACGACGTCGACGATGACGGGCTCTCTCATGGTGTTGCCTCCTGCGATTCTCCCTAGGCCTGTCAGCCTAGGTATCGGATTCTTCGACCTCGGCCACTGCGGCGCCCGATGCGGCCGCTTCCTCGCGTCGGGCCATCAGCGTCTCGACCGCGGCACCGGCTCCGCCGGGGTCACCCTGGTAGGCGACGCTGCCGTGATTGAGCACGACGGCCCAGTTGGCCAGCTCCAGCACCCGGTTGACCTGCTGTTCGACCACGACCAGCGCCGTGCCGTTGCGGTTGATCTCCTGGAGCCCCTCGTACACCGTGTCGACGACGACCGGGGCCAGGCCCAGGGACAGCTCGTCGGCCACCAGGACCTTGGACGGCACCACAAGCACCTTGGCCAACGAGAGGAGCCGCTGCTGGCCTCCCGACAGCGTGCCTCCGGACTGGCGGCGGCGCTCGCCGAGAATCGGGAACGCCGTGTAGGCGCGCTCGAGGTTCTCCTTGAGCTTGCCCCGTGCCGGCCCGCTGACGGAAGGCCAGCGTCAGGTTCTCCTCGACCGTCAGGGTGGAGAACACGCCGCGTCCCTCGACGACGTGCGCCATGCCGAGGCGGGCGATCTTGTAGGCGGGCAGCGCGGTGACGTCCTGCCCGGAGAACATGACCTGGCCCGACGACGCCGTCGACCAGTCCCGTGACCGTCCGCGCCACGGTCGACTTGCCGGCGCCGTTGGACCCGACCAGGGCGACGACGCCCCTCGTCGGGCACACGGAACGACACGTCGAAGAGCGCGCGATACGGGCCGTAGGCGGCGCTGACGTTCTGGACGGAGAGGACGTCCGTCGTCGGCGGGCGCGGCCGTGGCCGTCGTCACGCCCGGCCCATCTGGCCCAGGTAGGCGTCGCGCACGGCCGGGTCGGCCATGCAATCGTCGAAGGTCCCCGCGAACAGCATGGCGCCCAGATCCATGACGACGGCACGGTCGACCACCTCGGCGACCATGGCCAGGTCGTGCTCCACCAGGAGCACGGCCGTGCCGCGCTCACGCTGGACCGTGCGCAGGACGGCGGCGACCTCGGCGGTCTCGTGCAGGTCCAGCCCCGAGGACGGCTCGTCGGCCAGCAGGATCTTCGGCTCGGTGGCCAGCGCTCGGGCCAGCTCGACGAGCCGGCAGTGACCCAAGCCGAGCGCGTTGACCGACGTGTCGGCCATGTGGGCGATGCCCACGAGCTCCATCGTCGCCTCGACCCGCTCCATCTCGTCCGGCTTCGGCTTGCTCATGTTGAGGAGGTCGCGCCAGAGTCGCCCCTCGCCCTGCCGGGACCGCTCAGCCACCATCAGGTGGTCGCGCACCGACATGTCGGTGAACACCTCGACCCTCTGATACGTCCGTCCGATCCCCATCCGGGCACGCTTGTAGGTCGGCAGGCCCAACAGCGGCTGATCCGTCGAACAGGATGTCGCCCTCTTCGGGTCGCAGCTGGCCGCAGACGCAGTTGAACAAGGTCGTCTTACCGGCGCCGTTCGGTCCGACCAGGCCGACGCTCTCACCGGGTCCGACGTCGAAGGTGATGGCTGTGGACCGCCTTGATCCCGCCGAAGGACTTGCAGACACCGTGGATGCTGAGGAGGGGTTCGCGCGTCAGCCATTGGCGCCCGACGTCGACATGGCGTGCGCCTTGCCCTCTTCGGCGGCCGCCTCCTGCGGGAAGAACAGTCGCTCGAAGCGCAGCGGTCGAGCGGCGCTTCTGGTACTCGAGCACACCCTCGGGATGCTGCGCATAGGTGAGCGCGCCGAAGGCGAACAGCACGATGGTGAGGCTCGGCCCACCGAACCGCGAGGGAAGGTACGTCAGGAGCTGCTCAATGACGAAGAGGCCGATGCCGGCCTGAATGGCGCCTTCGACGGTGCTCACGCTCGTCGTCACGACCAGCACGACCAACACCAGCGAGAAGGTCGTATTCCAGTCGACCGGAGACACGTGCTGCTGCTGGATGCTGTAGAGCACGCCGCCCGACGCCGGCGATCGCACCGGACAGGGCGAAGACGACGATGCGCTGCCAGGTCGGGTTGACGCCGAGCCCGGCCGTGGCGACCTCGCTCCCGCGCATCGCCGACAGGTTGCGGCCGACGGTTCCCTTCCGGACCAGGAGAACGACTACCCACGGCGACGGCCAGCACGACCATGGCGAGGATGAACATGGCGTGGCCGTTGAAGTCGAAGAAGGCGCTGGTCCCCAGCCATTTCGCCTGCAGGCTGGTGCCCTGGGCGCCGCCCGTGACCCAGATGTCGTTGAAGGCGGTGTTGTCGAAGAGCAGAGCGGCCGCCAGGGTCATGAGGGCCAGGCCCAGCCCACGTAGGCGCAGGGACAAGAGGGCCAGCAGGATGGCGACGATGGACGCCACGACGGCCCCGATGATCGCCCCGACGAAGAAGTTGAGGCCGAGGTGGACGGCGAACACGGCCGCGGTGAAGGCACCGATCCCCGCGAAGGTCGCCTGACAGAGCGACAGCTGTCCGGCCATGCCCGTGATCAGCGTCACCGAGAGGAGGATGATCGAGAGAGTCAGGCCGTTGTTGAAGACGTTCTCCCAAGTGACCGGGATCCAGGTCAGCATGGAGACGCAGAACGCCGCCAGGAGCACCCACCATGCCGTGCGGATGATCCGGTCCATGGTTGGTGCCCTGCTGGTGGCGGCGATCGGCACGGGTGGCGGATCGATGGTCGCCAGGGGATCGCGGCTGGAGTCGAGGTCGCGCAATCCGGGAAGGATCAACAATGCGGCCGCAATGGCGAAGAACGGGAGCGAGGGCACGACCGCCGCGTTCCAGAAGCTGTCCGGCGGGATGTACCCCTGCAACACGGTCGTGATGACGCCGATGAGGACCGCGACCCCGGCCGCGATGGGCAGCGAGCGCAACATCGCCCATGCGGCCGCCGCAATGGCCGTCACCGTCAGGGTCACGAACTGGTCGGAGTTGAAGGCGCCGTAGACGGGAGCCAGCAGCACGCCGGCCAGGGCGGCCATGAAGCTGGAGATGATCCACGCCACGGCGACCACGCCGTTGGCGTTGATGCCGTCGAGCTGGACGAGTCGTCGGCTCTCGACCGCACCGCGCATCTGCAGGCCGAGCGCCGTAAAGCGCAACAGGATCGTCAGCAGGATGAGCACGACCACCGTGACGGAGATGGTGGCCAAGTAGATCCCGTTGATCGGCGTCCCGTAGGTGCCACCTCCGATGGTGAAGTAGACGGTGTTCGGGTTGAAGAACGGGAAGATGGTCGTGGTGGCATCGAGGTTCTGGGGACCGAAGATCACCGGGAGCAGCGAAGGAATCCCGACGAGGAGGGCCAGGCTGCACACCAGCTTTGCCGTGCTGTTCGAATTCGGAATGTGACGGAAAATGAGCCGATCGAAGGCGTAGCCCATGACCGGACCCAGCACCACGACCGTCAGGAGGAACGCTTCCCATCCGGACCAACCGTGGTACTGGGTCAGGTACGTGAAGATGAACGCAGACGCAAACGCCTGCGCGCCGAAGGCGAAGTTGAAGACCCCCGTTGCCTGGTAGGTCAGAACAAGACAGACCGCAACGAGCGCGTACGTGCATCCGTACGGCACGCCCGGCAGCGCGAACCCGAGGAGTTGCTCCATCTCTCTATCTCGTCACCCGGCTACCCGCGCCGACCTCGCTCGTTCCCCCACGCTCAGGCGGGGGCCGGAGTATTCGGCGGCAACGGGAAGACCGGGTTCGTCTTCGGGTTGATCGACTGGAAGCAGTTGAAGACGTTCTTTCCCTTGTTGAGGGCGGGCAGGTACTTGGTCCCCGGACACCTTGATGTAGGCGAGGCAGTACGGCGGTGCATTCCCGCTGTGGCCGGCGGACTTCCAGTTGACCGGCGATTCGAGGCCCCCCGACGTGTACGCCGTCAGGGAGTTGTCCGCGGCGATCACGTTGGCCTGCGTGAGATTCTTGCCGGCCATCTTGACGCCCTGGACGAACAGATACGCCGACTCCCACCCCTGGAGAGCGAGCTCGTCGGTGACGTACTTCGGCTCGTACTTCTTCATCTGCGTGAAGTAGAGCTTCAGGGCCGGGTAGAGCTTCGTCGACGCCGTGAACGGAATGTGCGCGATGTCGAAGTAGACGCCCTGCATCAAGCTCTGGTTCGTGTTCAGCGTGGACTGGTCGTTCCCGCTGAACCACAGCTGGGTCATGTTGGTCAGCCCGTACTGCTTGATTGCTCGTGCCATGGTGACGTTGCCCTGCACGTCCATGCAGCTCACGACCATGTTGGTGCCGGCCTGCTTCATGCGTTGCACGTCCGTGGCCACGGTCGAGCCCGGATAGCTGACCTTGAGGTCGGAGTAGCTCACGTTGTACCCGGCCGCCTTCAGCGAGTTCTGCTCCGACTGGCACGAGGCCGCCGACGCCGCCACGCTGTACGCAATGAAGGCGATGGACGGCTTCTTCTGCGTCTGGCGCGCCACAAACGCGACCTGCGGGCCGGCGGCGGGGTAGTACTGCACCGAACCAGTGGCGGCGAACAGGTTCTTCGGCCCGGCCCAGTTGCCCGTCACGTTGTAGCCGTAGGTCGGGATGCCCGACTCGACGAAGAGGTTGGGCGAGAAGAACGCCGTTGCGACCCCGGTCACCGCGAAGACGTGGTCCTGGTTGATAAGCGTGTTCGCCAGCTGGTTGAACGTCGTCGGGTTCCCGGCGTCGTCCAGTGCGTACTTGTAATCGATCTTGCGACCGTTCACGCCACCCTGGCGCGTTGATGTAGTTGTAGTACGCCCGCTCGCCGTAGACGAGCGACGAGAAGTTGGACGCCAGCGTCCCCGTCTGGGTCGAGATCGTCCCCACCGTGATGGAGTTCGACGTCACCCCCGGAGCGGTGCTCGCCGTCGCAGCGGCACCGGCCGAGGCCGATGTCGTGACAATGGCGGTCCCGATCAGAGTCCCCATGAGCGCCACCGCAGTCAGCGCCCTGCAATCCATGTCTCACTCGCATGCCGTCCCCAATCGTCGCTCGTGCATCCCCCCCAGGATGCCGGTCACTGTAGCTGTAGGCGCTTCACGCCCATTGCTCACCCCTTGTGCTCTATCACGTCACCGAACTGCTTCTACATTCGCCTTCACTGCGCGTCTTTCGCAAACGTCGACTCGTGCCGCGTCAGTTCAGAAATAACCTCCGCCGGTCGTACTCCCGCAAGGCCCGGACCTCGTCGATACGGACGGCCGGAAGCACCTCGACCTCGCGGACCACCTCGGGCTGGTACCCGCACGACGATGCGAAGGCGCGCACCCGATCGTCCACGCTGCCCTCCCCATCGGGGACCGCTGCCAGACGCAGGACACCGTCATGCGCGCCGCAGGACACCCTTGTCGGTGACCACGCTGACCACCCGCTCCCCGGGCGAGGTGACGTAGGCGACGGTCTCGGGGAGTCGTTCGGGCCGGGCCAACGTCACGACCACGCAGGCGGTGGCCCTGCTCGCCACGTCGTTCGCTCCCCCGGAACCGACCAGGAAGCGTCCGCCGGCCAGCTGCGTGGAGTTCAAGGCCCCGTCGCGGTCGACCTCGGCCGCACCGAGACAGCCCGACGGTGGTCGTGGCAGGGCCTCCGATGACCATGCCCAGGACCGTCGACGCATCGGAGAGGTACGGCGTGGCCGGGAAGACCCGCTGGTTGAAGATGTACGGGTCGGCGGGAGTCGGCTCGTACCCCCAGAGCCCGAGCTCGGCCGTCAGCATCACGCGGTCGGCCCGCGGACTGCGCCCGACCCACCGCGACCCATGCCGCCAGATTGGCCACGCCCGCGCCCGCCAGCACCGCGTCGGCGTCGATGTCGATGACCACCTTCTCGACTTCTCGAGCCCCGAGAGAGGCCGCCTGCTCCCACCGGGTGACCGCCGGGTCGTCCACGACGGGATGGGCATCGGCATCGGCCTTCCACGACATCGGATCGGACCGTCCTTCGAGCCATCGTGAGCTGCTCCGGTCCGACACGAGCGAGGTACTCCTCGTGTGTCGGCCGGACCGAATACCCACTCGTCGACGTAGCCGTCGAACTCGTCCTTGGCCGCAGCCTCGGCGGCTGCGCTCCAGTGCGCCACGTCCTCCCCGTAGCTGCGGACGGGCAGTCCCGGCGCGTAGCAGCCGCCCGGATGCGCTCCATAGGGAGCCTCCACGACGGCGAGGACGCGGTGCGCGGGGATCCGAACCCGGTGGCCCAGCCCCTCGAGGTCGTCGACGACGCGCTCGACGGTCGCCACGACACCGCGGCGGGCCGCCCAGGCGCCCCACACGCCATCGAGGAGCGGCTCGGAGAGGGCGAGGTTGCCTCCGGGTCGGCGGCGGCGGCATGCACCAGCGCGACGTCGGGGACCAACGGGCTCGAGGAGGCCGAGCGGGCCGAACGGGGAATCGACGACCGAGAAGGCGTCGTTGTCCGCCATGGAAGAACCGACGAGCGACCCGGTCACTGCGGCCGGCAACCCACGTGCGGCGGCCTCCAGCCGTTGCGACAGGGTGAGGATCGACCAGTGCTCCACCTCGACCTCACCCGACTCGTAGGCCTGTCGAAAGATGGGATTGGGCGTGTACGTCGGGAAACTGTTCCCCGAGTACGCCGTGACCACCCTGCGGACGAGCCCACCCCGGAAGAAGGCCGCGCCCAGTGCGCCGAGACTGGTCATGACGAGCGTGAATCCAGGGTCAGTGCGCCAGAACTGCCGGGACAGCTCCCGGGCCGAGGCGGTCCACCGGCTGTGCCCCATCATCACGAGGACGGAGTCGCCGGGCCGCACACTTCGTGCGACGGCGTCCTCCAGTGTCGTGACGACGGACCCGCCCGACGGCAGTGGTCGTTGTCGTCACAAAACCGCCCGGTGGCGGACCAGGAATCACATAATCCCTGGTCCGACCTCATTTTTTACCCCCACTAAACCTGACCACCGTGTCAGGTTAGCCATTTCAACCATGCCCGGCACTACCATGCACCGGGCATGGGACAGCCGAGAGTCCACTCTGACCCGGCACCCGCCTCGAAGAAGCCCGTTCGGTCCCCCGGCCACCAAGAAATCGACGACCGGAAAGGGTGCCGGCAGGGCGGTCACCGGTGCCACCGAGGAGCTCGATCGGTCGCGCCGACGGCGCCGCCGAGGGTGACGCGGTGGGTGCCCCCGCCAGCAAGCGGGTTCTCCGCAGCCAGGGTCGGCGCACCATGCGCAAGCTGCTCGATGCCGCGATGGTCGCCTTCGACAAGCGGGGCTACCACGCCACCCGCGTGAACGACGTGGTCGAGATCGCCAAGACCTCTCACGGCACCTTCTACCTCTACTTCTCCAACAAGGAAGACCTGCTGCGCGCGCTCGTCGCAGACGCCGCCGGTGAAGGCCAGAAACTCTACGAGGCCATCAGCTCGCTGCCGGCCGAGGGCGGCGCACCATCGTGGGAGGACGTGCACCGATGGACCCGCGCCTACTCCGAGCTCTGGATTCGCTATGCGCCTCTCTTCCGGGCCTGGACCGACCTCGCCGCCATCGACCCGGAACTCCTCGACGTGATCCGCAACACCTTCATGGTCATGTCGAGCACGCTGGCCAAGCAGATCGGCACGCACTCGTCAGGCGACCGGCTCGATCCCGATGCTGCCGGGCTGGCCACCTTGGCCATGCTCGACCGCTTCCACTACCTGCGTGAATTCGTCGGTCAACCCATCGACGACGTGGCGCTCGAGACCATCACGACCATGGTGTATCGGGCCCTCTACGCTCGACGCCTGAACCGGGCTGCAGCCCGTCCCGGGCGCGCCCGGCTGCCGATGGCGCTGTCCCGTCAGATCTCGGAGGTCCGCTTCCTTCGACGGGAACACGATGTCGAAGATGCCGTCGACGCCGGACCCGTGGAGGGTCAGGCCGCCGTCGACCACGATGTTCTGCCCGTAGACGAAGCGGGCCAGGTCAGAACAGAGGAAGACGACGACATCCGCGATGTCCTCGGGCTCGCCGATCCGGGCGACTGGCGTCCCCT
The DNA here is from genome assembly GCA_963762175.1 of uncultured Acidimicrobiaceae bacterium. Lineage (GTDB taxonomy): Bacteria > Actinomycetota > Acidimicrobiia > Acidimicrobiales > RAAP-2 > Bog-473. The sequence goes on along the minus strand of CAVXJW010000005.1, from coordinate 254,176 downwards.
TCTCGAAGCGCTCCACCTGGTTCGGCATGAACTCGAACATCTGCGCCGTCATGGCGGTCTTGATCATCCCGGGCGAGACCGCATTGATTCGAATGGACGGCGCGTACTCCAACGCGGCCGACGCGGTCAGGGCCGCCACCCCCGCCTTGCTGGCCGCGTACGGGCTCTCCCCCGCTGCCGGCCGCGTCCCGCTGATGGACGCCGTGCTGACGATGGAGCCTCCTCCGCCCGCCAGCAGGTGCGGCACCGCAGCCCGGATGCCCGCCCACACGCCGGTCAGGTTGACACGGAGCACTCGATCCCAATCGGCGACATCGAGCTCGTGCAGCTTGCCGAACGCCGATGTTCCTGCGTTGTTGTACATGATGGAGAGGCCGCCGAGCTCACGCGCCGCAGCATCGACGGCGTCACGCAAGGCGTCGGGATCCCCGACGTCTGTGCCGAAAGCGATGCCTCCGACTTCGTCGGCGACATCCTTCGCCGACGTCCGCGTCGAGGTCGAGTACGGCCACACGAGCGCCCTCCTCGGCCATGCGCCGGCACGTCGCCCGCCCGATACCTGATCCACCACCCGTCACCACGGCCCTCTGACCCTCAAGCAGTCCCATCGGTATCTCCAGTCTCCCTCTCGGGCCCCGTCCACGTTGGGTTCGTGATCTGCAGAGGTTCGTCGAGCTCCCGGATCAACAACTCCTGCGCCATGCTGAGATGCAACGTGCCATCCTCGCCGTGCATCGTCGCCCGGACGGTGGCTCGGCCACCTGCGTTCACGAGCGCGTGCAGATCGAAGATGCTCCACGACGTCGGCACGCCAAGGGCGGTGGAACCACAGGGCGTGGTCGAGACTGGCGTCAGTGTGCGTGCCCCAGACGCCCAGGCTCAGGGGGCGAAAGGACGCGCCGGTCATGTCGGAGAAGTAGGAGAGGGCGCAGGCATGCACGGCGGGGTCGTCGGACAAGGCTTCCGTGGTGCGGAACCAGCATCGACGCGTCGCCTCGTACGTTCCATCCTCCCTGCGTTCGGTCGCCCCCAGTTCGCGGACGTCGAAAGGGAAGGGCGCCTCGAAACCTTCGATATCTCGCGGCGGCGGAATATCCGGAGCGACCGGGAGCTGGTAACTGTCGCCCTCTTCGGGAACGTGAAACGAGCACATCATGCGGAAGGTCTCGCGGCCATCGACTTGGCTGATCTACCTGACGAGTACTGAACGATCGCCCGTCGCGGATGCCGTCCACGACGTGATCGCTCACTGATCCCGGACTCGTCGGCCGGAGAAAGTAGCCATGAAGGGAGTGGACCTCGAAGTCGTCCGGAACCGTCTTCATTGCCGCGTTCAGGGCCTGCGCCACCACCATGCCCCCGAAGACGCGGCCGTGCATCCACCATCTCGGGCTGGTCGTGGTGAATGTGGGCCGCCCGAGGGAATCCGACCCCGTCGGGCGCGCGGTGAAGGCGTCGACGAGCTCAGACAGGGTGGCTGGGACGAGTTCGGCCTCCTCCGCCTCGTCAAGCTCCACGCGCTGCTCCGCGCTCCGACGCCGTCACGACAGATCCACCTCGACCGAGAGTCCCCGGGAGGCGAGATCCGCGCAACGGTTGTCCTCCGGCGTAGCGGAGGCCCTGCACGTTGAACAACCGCACCTCGGGGCCCTCGATCGGGAACGGTCCCCAGTGCCAGGTGCCCTGGTGCAGAACCAGCGACTCGAGGGGCTCGATCCGGAAGGCACGGATGGCATCCACCTCCGCCTCGTCCTTCAACTCCAGCGCAGCGGGCGCAACCACGATCACCGCCGGAACGTTCAGCGGCATGAGGGCCTGGGTGTGGGTGTCGTGGCGAAAGAGCATCTCGCAGCGCAGGCCACGAGTCGTCTCCGGGACCTCGCTCCGCGCGTGACCGATCAGGTTCACGTGGGCGTCCGCCCACTCGAAGGTCATCGTCTGCGCGCCGTCCCTGGGGTCGACATCGGCCACCGGCAACCAGCCGAAGGGCGACCATGCGGCATCGGTCAACGGCTCGGGGACCAAAGCTCGTGCTCCGGTAGATGGGTCTGGGGACATCGCTCACTCTCGTCTGCCTCGGTCCGTGTCACGGACGGTGCGCCTCTGCCGCAATGCGGCCTAACCTGACACCAGAGTCAGTCTAGGAAATCTTGGGAGGCCAACAGGATGGATGTGCGCAGCATTGAAGCCCAGGCGCCGGTCGTCGAGCACAACGGCACCGTTCCGGTCTGGTGGATGATCGAGTCCCGCGAGTTCAAGGACATCACCGACGGGGGCTACCTGGAGCTCGTCAACGAGTTCGAGGTGCCGGGCGGTGGCCTGGTGGACCCCCACTCGCACCCGACCCACGAGTTTTATTACGTCATGAACGGCAAGGGGATCATGACGATCGACGGCGAGGACCGTTCCATCTCCCAGGGTGACCTCGTCTACATCCCACCGGACAAGGTGCACTCGTTGCGGCCCATCAGTGACCACGCCCCAATCCACTGCTTCTGCTTCGCAATCGGTGTCAAGGGAGCTGGCGCGATCAACTACACGACGCACTAGGTGGCTCGTGTCCTCGTCACCCGCCCCCTGACCGACGGCGGGATGGATCCGCTGCTCGAGGCGGGCCACGATGTGGTGCTGCACGACGACGGCTCGTCACCTCCCTCCGGAGGAGCTGGCCCGTCGTGCCTCCGAGTTCGACGGGATCGTGTGTCACCTGACCGATCGGATCGACGCGGCCGTGCTCGAATCAGGGCGACACGGGAAACTTCGCGTCGTGGCAAACGCGGCCGTCGGCTACGACAACATCGACGTCGCCGCGGCGACCGCCCTCGGGCATCAGCGTCTGCAACACGCCGGGCGTGCTCGACGACACCACGGCCGATCTCACCTTCCTCCTGATCCTCGACCGCGACCCGCCTGGCCTCTGACGCCGAGCGAGACCTCCGAGAGGGACGCTGGACGGGATGGGGATTCGGCACACATCTGGCTCGTGACGTACACGGAATGACCCTGGGGCTCGTCGGATTCGGCCGTATCGCCCGAGCCGTCGCCCAGAGAGCGGCCGGCTTCGACATGGAGGTCATCCACACGGCCCGGAACGACACCAAGATGTCCGGATTCGTGCCGACGCTCGACGAGCTCCTGGAGCAGTCGGACATTGTGAGTCTGCACGTGCCGCTGAGCGAGTCGACTCGCCATCTGATCGGAGCGGCGGAACTGGCCCGCATGAAGCCGACCGCCGTCTTGATCAACACCGCCAGGGGCCCGGTCGTGGACGAAGACGCGTTGGTCGATGCCCTCGAGTCCGGCTCCATCTACAGCGCAGGGCTTGACGTCTACGACGGTGAACCCGAGGTGAATCCCCGAATCCTCACTGCACCCCGGACGACACTGCTTCCTCACATCGGGAGTGCAACTATCGGCACGCGCACGCGCATGGCGCGGCTTGCATGCCAAGGCGTTGTGGACGTGCTCGCGGGCCTGACTCCACCAAACATCGTCCTTCCCGCGCCACAACCCGCGTAGCTCGAGACCGTTCCCCGCAACGGGGTCACAAATCGCCGTTAGCGGCGACTGTCGGTGGGTACGTTCCGACCGTCAATTTTGGACGAGTCTCCAACGACACGGGGGTTACGTTGCACACGGTCCGGAAAGCATCCGTCACGACCTTGTCGGCAGTCTTGGCCGTCGCACTCATCGGCATCCTCGGAATGCCAGCTGGCATCGGCTCCCGCGAATGCGGTGAGCCCGCAGTGGCAAACGACAGCCACCTTCAACCCGCTGGCCAACGTCAATGCCGTCTCATGCGCACCCAGCGCAACCGCAAGCTCTGCGACCTGCGTCGCCGTCGGGGACGACGGCGGACAAGTGGCCTCCATCATCGTCACCGACGACGGCGGTGCAGCCTGGACCGATGCAGCTCCGCCTTCCGGCGTCACCGGCCTGAGCACTGTCTCCTGCCCATCGGCCGCCGTCTGCTACGCCGGCGGCGGATCCGGACTGCTGAAGTCGAGCAACGGAGGCACGACGTGGACGGTTTTGGACTCGTCGTTCACGGCTCAATCGATGTCATGCGTCACGATCGATCCAGTGCACTGCCGTAGGCGGGAGCAATATCGTCGAGACCGTCGACGGGTCTACATGGACGCCTCAGACTCCACCAGCTTTGACCAACATCCTCTCGAGCGGTGTCGTGTTCGAACGCCACCACCTGCGTGGCAACAGGATTGTGTGAACGGCAATCCCTGCAGTCGTTGGGACTACAAATGGGAACACCTGGACGAACGTTCGCCCATCCCGCAGTCGATTCAATCGCTTCGCTGTCTTGCTCGACCGCCACAACTTGTGTGGCAGTCGGTATGGCCCAGGCAGGTGGGGCAACCTCGATCAGCCACAACCAATTTCTCAACTTGGCAATCGACGAGCTCAATCCCATCTGGAACTGAGCTCGAATCGATCGCCTGTCCCATCGAAACGACGTGCGTAGCAGTCGGATCCAACCTCAGTTCATCACCATTCGTGATCGGCACCTCGAATAGCGGATCTACTTGGACGTCGCAGAACCCTCCGGCGAATGCAGTTCACCTCACTGGTATCTCTTGTTCAGCCGCCGAGGATTGCATTGCAGTCGGCGACAACGGCGATACTGGAGCGGGTTCGACGATCATGTCCACGACAAGATGGCGGATCTCTCCTGGACATCCGCAGGTCCCTCCGGCAGGTACGAGCCAACTGAATTCAGTCTCATGCCCCACCACCTCCGACTGTTTCGCCGTCGGTGTGAACGCGGTTCTCGCTTCAGTCAACGAGGGATACGCGTGGACAGCTCAGTCGATACCTCCTCAGCGGTCGATGGCCTCAACGCGATTTCGTGTCCAACCGCTTCGAACTGCACTGCGGTCGGATTCGGCATATTTCGCAATCCGGTCATCATCGGAACCATTGGATGCCGGCGCAACGTGGACGACGCGAACCAGTTCCGTCAGGTATCGGCATTCTAACGGCGGTCTCGTGCAGCAGTACCACTGTCTGTCATGCCGTCAGCGACTTCGGGACCTCATCGCCGAGCATCCTCGCGACCGCCAATGGTGGCGGCACCTGGACGCAGGAAGAGCTTCCAGGAACCATCAGTGACTTCACCGGAATCTCCTGTTCGGATTCGTGCACTGCACCGCCGTGGGGTCGGGCGGCCCGGGCTCCGTCATCCTGAACACAACAGACGGAGGAACGACCTGGTCCCCCCAGACTCCGCCGGCCGCGGCGACCGCTCTCAACGGGATCACGTGCGTGAGCGACACCACGTGTTTCGCCGCCGGAACACACGTGATCGGGACGACCGACGGTGGTTCTCAGTGGAATGACCTCGGAGCTCCGACCGGTTCGACCGCGCTGAGCGCCATCAGTTGCATCAGTCACTTCACCTGTACCGCCGTCGGCGGCGCCAGCATCGTCATCACCAACGGATGGAGGTGCCAACTGGGCCAGTGAGTCCGGCCCGTCCGGTGTGGGCGCGCTCTTCGGTGTGGCGTGCGCCAGCCCGGTCAACTGCGAAGCCACGGGCACCGGGACGAACTGCGGGCGGCATCATCGCCACGCTGTCTGCTCCGCCGACCGTCACGACCACAGCGCTCAACAGCGGATCCATCGGCGTGCCCTACTCGGCCTCGCTTGCCGCCAGCGGTGGGTTGGCTCCCTATTCGTGGGCCGTGACCGGAGGCAGCTTGCCGCCCGGGCGTCCATCTTGCGGCGAACGGCGCTCTCAGCGGAACGCCCACCATCCCGGGGAGTTTTCAGGTCACCTTCACGGTGACGGACTCGAATTTGCTTGTCGAGCCAGGCGAACCTCAGGCATCTCGATCGGTCCGACCGCTGCTCCCGGTTATTGGGAGGTCGCAAGTGACGGCGGCATCTTCAGCTATGGCGGCGCCCATTTCTACGGCTCCACCGGAGGCCTCCACCTCAACGCACCCATCGTCGGCATGGCCGCGACACCCGACGATGCCGGCTACTGGTTGCTGGCGTCCGATGGCGGCATCTTCTCGTTCGGCGACGCCGTCTTCTATGGGTCCACCGGAGGCATCCACCTCAATGCCCCGATCGTCGCCATGTCGCCCACGCCGGATGGTGCCGGCTACTGGCTCGTTGCCTCAGATGGCGGCATCTTTTCGCCTTCGGCGACGCCGCGTTCTACGGATCGACCGGCGGAGCTCTCACTCAACAAGCCGATCGTCGGCATGGCATCGACGTTGGACGGGCACGGCTACTGGCTCGTCGCATCGGATGGCGGGATCTTCGCCTTCGGCGATGCCGCGTTCTACGGCTCCACCGGCGGCTTGCCTCTCCAGAAGCCGATCGTCGGCATGACCTCCGCTCCCGACGGCGGTGGCTACTGGCTGGTCGCCGCGGACGGCGGCATCTTCAACTTCGGCGACGTCGACTATTTCGGATCGACTGGATGGAACGCCGATCAATGCACCCGGTCGTCGGCATGGACCGCACGGCCGACGGCCAGGGCTACTGGTTGGTCGGACGCGACGGCGGCATCTTCAACTTCGGCGATGCCGGCTTCTTCGGTTCGGCCGGCGGGTTGAAGCTGAACCGCCCGATCGTGGGTATGGCCGCCGATCCAGTCCGCCCCGACGTAGCGGACGAGACGCGGCGCAAGGTCAGCGAGAGCGCGCTCACCATTCGCTCGAATGCTTCAGAGTGCGCTCCAGAATGCCCAGCGTCGCGCGGAGGGCCGACTCGGGGATGATGGGGAAGATGTCGGCCTCCTTCCACTGGGGATCGATGGTCGACCAGTCGTAGTAAGAGGTGACGAGCGTCCCGCCTTCGTGCCGGCTCGAGCGCGGTAGCCGTAGATGTGGCCGATCTGCGGCTTGATCTGGCCCTGAATCGTCCAGGCGATCTCGCGGTCAGGCTCGAACGTCGTGATGTGGACCGTGACGTCGTAGCGGCCCATGGGGAAGTCGTTGAGCGCCTCGCGATCCATGTGGATGACGAACTCGTCGCCGACCTTCGTCGCCGGCACCCCGGTGGAATCGATCAACATGCCCGAGCTGTCGATAGTGACATGACCCTTGGGATCACTCAGCAGCGCGAAAATCCGACCCGGCTCAGCCGGGATCGTGCGCGCCACCTCCATGCGCTCCACCTTGTCGTCCATCGCTGCCGCTGCCTCTTCGCTCATGGCTGCATTGTGCCACCCGACGTTCGGGCCGAGCGCTACCCCGCCTCACCCTCACGCACCAGCGAGGCATCGAGGCCGAGCAACGCCACCGTCGTCGAGCCCGCCTTGAGCGCCTCGAAGAACCCGGCTTCCTTCGTCTCACGGTCATGCCCCGCGGCCAGCACATCGTCCACCGACGCACTGCGGCACGAACGCAGACCCCGTCGACGTCGGCCACGACCCAGTCCCCCGCCGACACCTCGACCCCGCCGACCCGCACCGGGAGGCCCGACCGTCCCGGGCTTGTCCTTGGAGGCCCCGGTGAGGGCGATGGTCGACGAGAACACCGGGAACCCGTGCGCTTCGAGCGCCGCGACGTCGCGGACCCCGCCGTCGAGGATCAGGCCGGCCAGGCCGGCGGCCTCGGCCGCCGTCGTCAGGACCTCGCCCCAGTAGCCCCGGTCCGCCACCTGGCCGACGTCCACCACCAGGACGCTTCCCCTCGGCGCCTTCGTCACGGCCACGTGGACGGCGAGGTTGTCGCCGGGCGTGCAGCCGACCGGGTAGGCCGGCGCGGCCAGGGCGGCGCCGGACCAGGCCGGCCGAAGTCGCCGATGGGCGGCGAAGCCACCGGACTCGCCGATGGTGGCAGAACCGAGGCGCGCCAGCGCCGCCGCAACATCTCCCGAACTCATGTGATCCTCCTGGGTCAGTCAAGCCGTGCCGCGTGCATTGGACCACCACGCAGGGTCGCGGCACCAGCCCTACACTCCCTCGACGTGTCCGACAACATGCTGATCGTGACGCAGGTCGCCCCCTACGTGGACGGCCCGGCGGGTGTGCACGGCGTCCTGGGCCAGGCGACCACCGGCCTGAGCCAGCTGGCCGGACTCTGCCGGGCTCAACCCCGTCGTGGTCGGCGACGTCGGTGACATCTCCCCCGACGCGCTCGCCGCGGCCCGCGTCCTGGCCCTCTTCACCATCGGCGAGACCCCGTGGTCCGAGCAGCAGAAGGACGGCGGCGTTCGACGCATGGCGCAGCGGCGGGCTGCGGATCCTCGGCGTCCACTCCGCCACGGACGCCAATCACACCTGGCCCGAGTACGGCGCCATGCTCGGTGCACGGTTCGACGGCCATCCCTGGACGCAGGACTTCGTCATCGACGTCGTCGACTCCGACCATCCCGCCACCGCCCATCTCGGGCGCGCAGTGGTCGTGGCGCGACGAGATCTACCTCTTCGCTGACCTGCGGCCCGACGCCCGCGTCCTGCTCCGGCTGGCCGACGATCAGGTCGACCTCTCCGTGCCCGGAGGCCGGGTGCCCGACTGCGGCTTCCCCCTCGCCTGGAGCGTGGAGGACGGCGCCGCGCGGACCTTCTACAGCGCCCTGGGCCACTTCCCCGGAGCCTGGGAGACCCCCGGCTTACCTGCAGCACCTGGCCGGGGGCCTCGCCTGGCTGGTCGAGAGCGCCTAACCTGACGTCCATGTCAGGGTCATCGTCCGTGGATTCGCTTCCCGAGGTGATGGCAGCAGCCGTCTACCAGTCGCCCGGCGTCGTGACCGTCGAAGAGCGCGGCGGTCCCCCGCCCGGGTCCGGACCAGCTCGTCGTGCGGGTCCACGCGTGCGGCATCTGCGGGTCCGACATCCATCAGCTGCGCGACGGGTGGGGCTTCACGCCGGGCGCCGTCGCCGGCCACGAATGGAGCGGCACCATCGCCGCCGTCGGCGACGACGTCACCGGATGGTCGGTCGGTGAGCTCGTGGTGGGCGGCGCATCGCCGCGTTGCGGCACCTGCCGGCGCTGCCTGGAGGGCAAGCCGTCGCAGTGCGAGAACCGGCAACAGCATGACCTCGGAGCAGGCAGACGGCGCCTTCGCCGAATACATCCTGTGCCGCGCCGGCGGCGTTCTCCGCCTCCCTGAAGGGCTGTCCCCGCGGCATGCCGCCCTGGCCGAGCCGCTGTCGGTCGCGCTGCACGGCATCACCCGGTCGGGCGTTGCGCCCGGCGACAGCGTGATGATCTTCGGCGCGGGCCCGATCGGCGCGCTGAGCGTTGCCGCGCTGCACGCGATGGGGATCACGGACATCACCGTGGTCGAGCCGCACGAAGGCCGGCGTCAGCTGGCCGCCGACCTCGGCGTCACCTCGCTCGTCGATCCTGCCGACCTCGAGGTCTTCCCGCCGTGGGAGCCCGAGCGCATGTCGTCGCGGGCCGTCCACGTCGTCCTCGAGTGCTCGGGCCACCGGGCCGCCATCGAGGCGGGGTTCTGCCAGCTGACCCGCGGCGGCATCCTGGTCATGGTCGGTGCCGGCATCGACCACCCCACGTTCGACATCAACCGCATGATCCTCAACGAGCTCACCGTCACCGGCTCGTTCGTCTACGACCTCGGCGGCTTCGAACGGGCTCTCGAGCTCCTCGCCTCCGACGGGTTCCCGGCCGATCGGCTGATCGATCCGGGCGACATCCCGCTCAACGGCATCGTCGATGCACTCGAAGCACTCGCCGGCGGCCGCATCGCCGGCAAGGTCATGGTCGTCCCGGAGGTGCGTTCCTGATGGCTCATCCCTTCTACCCAACTGGCAATCCACGCTTCAACCACGTGGCCATGTCGCTGCCGGCCGACCTGCTTGAACGCCGAGAACCGGGCCGACGTCTGCCGCTTCTTCGACGAGGTGCTCGGTTTCGAGGAGATGGAGGTCATGACCGAGGACCGTCGCCGCCTCATCCTCAGTTGCGTCCACTGGGACCAGTTCATCTTCCTCATCGCCGAGGACGACCCGATGCGCTGCCCGCGCATGGACCACTACGGCTTCGCCGTCGGCTCGCTCGACGAGTTGCGGGGCATTCAGGAGCGGGCCGAGACCTTCCGCAAGGCGGACGACCGCATGGAGCTCATCGACCTGCACGTGGACGACCAGGGCATGGTCAAGATCCACTCGCTCTACGTGCGCTATCTCCTCCCGATGACGGTCGAGTTCCAGTACTGGGAGTTCCCGGAGCCTGCGCAGTCCAACTGACGTCCGGGCGGGGACGCACAACCTCCCGATACCGTTTGTCACATGACCAATCCAACGCCCGCCGTCGAGCGCGCCGAACGATTCCTGGCGCTGCACACTCCCGGCACTCCCCTGCTGATGCCCAACGCCTGGGACATCGGGTCCGCCGCCCTCTTCGCCTCGCTGGGCTTCGAGGCGATCGCCACCACGAGCGGCGGCTTTGCCGCGACCCGGGGCCGCCTGGACGGGGCCATGACCAAGGACGAGGTGCTCGACGCACGGCCGTGAGCTGGCCGGCGTCGTCGACATCCCGGTCTCGGCCGATCTCGAGAACTGCTTCGCCGACGACCCCGCCGGTGTGGCCGCCACCATCGCGGCGGCAGCCGATGCTCGGGTTGGCCGGGGGCTCGGTGGAGGACTTCACCGGTGACCGGGACGACCCCATCTACGAACTGGCCCACGCCGCCGAGCGGGTACGGGCGGCCGCGGAGGCGGCCCACGCAGGGCCTGTTCCGTTCGTCCTGACGGCCCGGGCCGAGAACTACCTGCACGGCCGGGAGGACCTGGCCGACACCATCGCTCGCCTGCAGGCGTACCAAGAGGCCGGGGCCGACGTGCTCTTCGCGCCGCGGGTGGTGGATCCGGGCGATCTCCGTCAGCTGCTCGCCTCGGTCGACCGGCCGGTCAGCGTGCTCGTGCTCCCCGGAGCGCCGACCGTCGGCGAGCTGGCCGAGCTCGGTGTGAGCCGGATCTCGGTCGGCGGTGCCATCGCCGTCGCCGCCTACGGCGCCGCCATCAACGCAGTGACCGAGCTCCGTGACAAGGGCACGTCCAGCTACTGGGACCTGGCCGCGGTGGCCCGCCCCGTGATCGGCGACGCCTTCAGTCGCTGATCGCGACCGTCACTTCGATCTCGACCGCCCCGTTGCGGGGCAGCGCGGCCACCCCGATGGCGGAGCGGGTGTGACGTCCGGCCTCGCCGAAGACGTCGGCGAGGACCTTGCTGGCGCCGTCCACCACCGCAGGCTGCTGATGGAAGTCGGGCGCCGAGGAGACGAACCCGGTCACGGTCAGGACCCGTTCGACGCGGTCGAGCGACGCCGAGCGCCTCCTCCAGTACGGCCAGTGCATTCAGCGCGCAGACCGCCGCGGCCTCGGTGCCTTCCTCGACACTCACGGTGTCACCAAGGCGCCCGAGGCACGTCAGCTCGCCGGCGATCCGCGGAAGCTGACCCGATGTGCGTGCCACGCCGCCGTGCACCACGACGGCGTCGAGCGGGTCGTGGGGCGGATGTGGCCCGTGCAGTGTCAAGCCCAGTTCAGCCAGCCGGGCGCTGATCTTTCCCTCGCTCATGCCGGCTATCGCATGTAGGGGTAGACGTTCATGAAGTTCTCGTTGACCTTCTCGGGCAGCGGGAAGATGCCGCCGAGCTGCTTGGAGCCCCAGATGATCTTGGCCGAGCGCTCCACCAGCGCGGTGTTGTGCATCGTCTTCTCCATGGTCGTCCCGACGGCCACCATGCCGTGGTTGGCGATCAGCGCGGCGCCCCTGTTCTCGAGGGCCTTCACCACCTGCTCGGCCAACTCGGGCGAGCCGCTCGGGCAGTACTCGGTGCAGCGGATGTCGCCACCCAGGTACACGGTGAACTCGTCGATGCAGCTCGGGATGTCCTGATGGGCGACGGCGAACATGGTGGCGTACACGGCGTGCGAGTGGATGCACACCGCAATGTCCTCGTAGGCGTTCATGGCCGCCAGGTGCAGGTACTTCTCCGACGTCGGGCCACGCTCGCCTGACACGACGTCGCCGGCCGGGTTGACGACCACGATGTCGTCTACCGTCATGATGCGGTAGTCGAGCGAGGACGGGGTGACGGCGATGTTGCCGTCCTCCATCCGGGCCGAGATGTTCCCCGACGTACCCTCGACAAGTCCCTTCTCGAGGAGCTCCTTCGCCGCGGCGACGATAACTTCCGGTGCGTTCTCTATGAAGGCCATGGCCCCGTTCTCCTCACGCTGAGTGGGCGAACGTCCTCGCCCTGGCGGTCGCCCTGATCGTACAACGCCCGGGCGAATGCCTGACACGACTGTCAGGGAACAGGCGCCCGGGGTACTCTCTGCCTCATGGGACTTCTAGATGGTCGAGCGGCGGTGGTGACGGGAGCTGGGCGGGGCATCGGGCGCGATATCGCCCTCTGCCTGGCGTCGGAAGGCGCCAAGGTCGTGGTCAACGACATCGGCGTGACACTCGGGGGCGCGGGCACCGAGGAGGACCCCGCCGCGCAGGTCTGCAAGGAGATCGAGGCGGCCGGAGGCAGCGCCGTCCCCAACCACGACTCGGTGAGCGACTTCGAGGGCGCCGGCCGCATCATCGGCGCCGCGGTCGACAACTTCGGATCGATCGACATCGTCGTGAACAACGCCGGGATCGTGCGTGACCGGACGATCGTGAAGATGGACGAGGCGGACTACGACGCCGTCATCGCCGTGCACCAGAAGGGCACCTTCAACACGGTGCGTCACGCCGCCCCGCTGATGAAGGACGCGGGCTACGGCCGCATCGTCAACATCACCTCGTCGGCCGGGCTACGGGGCAACTTCGGCCAGACCAACTACGGCGCCGCCAAGGCCGCCATCATGGGCATGACCTTCGTGTGGGCCCTCGAGCTCGGCAAGTACGGCATCACGGTCAACGCCGTGGCGCCGGCCGGCGTCACCCGCATGACCGAGAACCTCTACGACGGGCAGCGGAGCCGCCCGGCCGACCAGGACCCCGCCCTCAACGCGCCGCTGATCGCCTTCCTGGCCTCAGAGGACGCGTCCTACGTCAATGGGCAGGTACTCGGGCGCACGGGGTTCGCCTACACCCTCTTCCAGACGCCGAGGCAGATCGCCACCATGTGGCACGACGGTGGCTGGACGCCCCAGGAGGTGGCCGACCACTTCCACGAGGTGCTGGGCCAGCACCTCCAGCCCGTCGGCATGGGCGACCACCCGCTCCTGGGCAAGAAGGACTGACTGCTCCGGGACGGCTCCCTCCCAGCCTGGGTAGGGTGGGAGGGCTGAGAACACACCATCGAGGGAGGGCACCCATGCTCGTGCGCGACAAGATCTACATCAACGGGGCCTGGGTCCCGTCGACCGGCAAGGGCACGCTGGAGGTCATCGATTCGGCCACCGAAGACGTCTTCGCCACCATTCCCGAAGGGCACCGCGGAGGACGTGGACAAGGCGGTCCAGGCCGCTGCCGCGGCCTTCCCGAGCTGGGCCGCCACCTCCCGCGAGGAGCGCGCCAAGCTCCTGACCCGCATCGGCGAGGCACTCGGTGCCCGCACCGACGAGCTCGCACAGGTCATCTCCCACGAGGTGGGCATGCCGATGACCCTGTCCGGCTCCATTCAGGTGGGCCTGCCGGCCGGGGCCTTCGGCGACGCCGCCACTGCCGCCGAGAACTTCGAGTGGGAAGAAGAGCTCGGGCAACTCCCTCGTCGTCCGTGAGCCGGTCGGCGTCGTTGGCGCCATCACGCCGTGGAACTACCCGCTGTACCAGGTCGTCCTCAAGGTCGCCCCGGCGCTTGGCCGCCGGCTGCACGGTGGTGCTCAAGCCCAGTGAGGTGGCACCGATCAACGCGTTCATCCTGGCCGACGTCATCGACGAGGTAGGCCTGCCGCCGGGTGTCTTCAACCTGGTCAGCGGTGTCGGCCCTGTCGTCGGTGAGGCGATCGCCGCCCACCCGAAGGTCGACATGATCTCCTTCACCGGCTCCACCCGGGCCGGGCGGCGGGTCATGGAGCTGGCGGCCGAGGGCATCAAGCGGGTCTCCCTCGAGCTCGGCGGCAAGTCGGCCAACATCCTGCTCGACGACGCCGACTTCGCCACAGCCGTGCCCGCCGGGCTCTTTGGCTGCTACATGAACTCCGGCCAGACCTGCTCGGCCCTGACCCGCATGCTCGTCCCCCGGGACAGGCTGGCCGAGGTGGAGGAGATGGCTGTCGCCGGCACCGCCGGCTTCGCTCCCGGCGACCCCTTCGAAGCCGGCAAGCTCATCGGGCCGCTCGTCTCCGCCGTCCAGCGTGACCGCGTACGTCGGGTACATCAACAAGGGAGTCGAGGAAGGAGCCAAGCTGATCGTCGGTGGCGCCGACGCCCCGAGGGACTCGACAAGGGCTTCTTCGTGCAGCCGACCGTCTTCTCCGACGTCACGCCCGGACATGACCATCGCCAAGGAAGAGATCTTCGGACCCGGTCCTCGTCCTCATGCCCTACGACACCGAGGAGGAGGCGATCGAGATCGCCAACGGCACGCCGTACGGGCTGGCCGGCGCGGTGTGGAGCGGCGACGCGGACCGGGCCGAGCGGGTGGCCCGGCAGCTGCGGACGGGCCAGGTCGACATCAACGGTGGGAACTTCAACCCGAGCGCGCCGTTCGGCGGCTACAAGCAGTCTGGCTTCGGCCGTGAGCGTGGCAAGTACGGTCTCGAGGAGTTCGTCGAGACGAAGTCGATGCAGCGCTAAGAGGCAGCCACTCCGGCGCCCCTCCCGGGCGACTTCTTGCGACGACCACGGCGGGAGGGCACATGAGTACGGCGCGCAACGGTGCAGTCGAGATCTACTACGAAGCGTTCGGCGACCCCCACGCGCCGACGCTCCTCCTGGTCAACGGCCTCGGTTCCCAGAGCCTGAACTACGCCGTCGAATGGTGCCAGCTGTTCTGCGACGAGGGTTTCCATGTGGTGCGGTTCGACAACCGCGACGTCGGCCTCTCGACCAAGCTCGAGGGCACCGAGTACGCATTGGCCGACATGGCCGACGACGCCGTCGCCGTCCTCGACGCCGTCGGCGTGGACGAAGGCGCACGTCATGGGCTGCTCCATGGGCGGCATGATCGTGCAGCGGCTCGCGCTCGACCACCCTGAGCGCCTGCTCTCCATGACCTCGGTGATGTCACGAACCGGCGAGGCGGGGTACGGCGAGAGTTCGGCGGAAGCGTTGGAGTTCCTCCTCGCGCCTCCGGCAGCCACTCGGGACGCCTACATCGAACGCCAGGTCGGCGCCCATCATGTCTACGGATCGAAGCCCGAGTGGCTCGACGATGACGCCCTGCGTGACCGGGCGGCCGCTGCCTACGACCGTTGCTTCTACCCCGAAGGGGTGGGGCGGCAGATGACGGCGATCATGCACGACGGGTCCCGTTCCGAGGCGCTGGCCGATGTCGACCTGCCGGTGCTCGTGATCCACGGCAGCCGGGACACCCTCATCGACCCGAGCGGAGGACGCCGCACCGCCGAGGTGATCCCCGGTGCCCGCTACGTCGAGATCGAGGGAATGGGCCACGACTACCCGCCTCCGGTCTGGAAGGAGTGGGTGTCCGTCTGGTCCGATTTCGCCCACGCCGCCGTCAGCGCCTGAAGGTCGAGCGACTCAGTTCGGGGCGGCTTCGGGCGCTCCTGATCCGTCCTCCGAGTTGCGGTGCTTCCACAATGAGGCATTCGCCGCGATGGAAGCCGTGAGCAGCCTCCCCGCGAAGTAGGTCCACAGCAGAAGGGCCAGGGCGATGCCAATGGCGCCGTAGAGGGCGGACTTCCGTGACGACCACGTGGACGACGTAGGTCAGTGTCAGCAGGTGCAGCACAGCCACCCCTACCGCAACGATGAGCGCGCCGGGCAGCAGCGCCCACCAGTCGCACTCCTCACGTGGCATCCACCACGAGGCGACGTACCACGCGGCACCAGCGAAGACGGCGGTCAGCACGAGGGCCAGGACCCGGAAGCCGAAGACCTGCGTTGCCCAGCCAGGCTGCCAGGTCAGCGATCCCGAAGAGCACGGTGATGATCCCCACGAGGACCAGGGCGCCCCATTCGGTGGGCTTGCGCGCCGACTCCACCTTCCAGATCAGCCGGTGGACGATCCAGAGGACGCGGACCAGGGATCGCGCGGTCAGGGCCAGCGCGAACCCGCCGACCGTCAGGGCAACCACGCGGTTCCAGAGCGACAGGGTGCTCGTGCTGGCAACCGCGTGGGCCAACAAGCCCCCGATGCCGGCCGAACGGGCGGCATCGCCAGGGTCCTGGCCTGCCGCGCTCGAGGCCAGTCCGAAACCGGTGACCATGACAAAGGCGTAGGGCACCAGGAACAGGAAAAGCCGGAAGGCCAATGCGGCCGCCAGCACGCCGCCGCCGGTCTGGGCGTCGCGTTCGACCGCCTCGAAGGCGGTGGCGATGGACGCGGAGTCGGCTCGCCGGGCCTCGATCCCCGCCCTGGTGCGCTCCGCCCGCTCCCGCAGATGCTCGATTCGGTGCTTGGCCGATTCCATCGCCGGCACGTGGGCGGCGGGCTCGTCCGGATTGCGGTGATCCGGGGAGATCCGACCGCTTCTCCCCCGGATCGTCGGCGACTGCCATGTCGCATTCTCCACCCCGACGCGACCGCCGGGAGAATTACGCCTTGCGCCCCACCAGGTGGAAGACCCGACTGAGTTGACGGTAGGGGTCCCGACGGCTGGCCTCGAGCTCGACGGCGGCCGTCGCCGACACTTGTTCGGTGTCGTTCGGGTCCAGTTCGACGCCACTGAATTCGAGCCAGTCCACGAAGAGCCACACCCCGTACCACTGCACGGGCGCCACTTCCCCGCGCTCCATGAGTTCGCCGATCTCCTCGACCGTGTCGGCGCGGCCCTGGATGCCCAACACCCCGACTTCGACCCTGGAGTCGAAGGCAGCCAGTGCATCATCCCACCGCCTTTCCAGGGCTGGGCGCACGGCCGACGCCTTGGCGTTCCCCGTCATGATCGAGACCAGTCCGCCCGGCGCGGCACACCGGCACACCTGTTCGACCAACGAGTCCGGCTTCTCGAGATACCCCAGCACGCCATGACACAGCACGGCGTCGAAGCGCCGGCCTTGCACCGCCTCGTCTGCACTCTCACCGTCGGCCTGCAAGAGTGTCACCTGTTGCTGGACCCCCATGGGCAGGCGCTGGAGTCGTTCGTGCGCCTTGTCGAGCATCGCCGGCGAAGGGTCGAGCACGGTCACCTCGTAGCCGGCCTGAGCCAGCGGGAACGATTGATGGCCTGCGCCTCCTCCGACGTCGAGCACAGTGGCCGGGGCCGCGGGCAGATGTTCGAGGAGCTGGTGATGCAGCACGTACGTGCGCACATATCCCTTTACCGAGGCGTACGCCTCGTCGGCAAAGAGGCCGGCCAGCGCGGCCCAGGTGTCTTCAGCCACGGCTCCAACTTACCGATGCTGTCGTTGGTGTGGCGACGAGCGCCATGCACCAACCCGGATGGGCGGAACATTTAGTATCCGGCGGTGCGGATGACCGTGGGGCGACGTGCGAGATGCGCCCTGGTCGCCGCCCTGCCGCTTGCCCTACTGGTGACCATGACCGCACCTGCAACCGCCGGGGCCGCCGCGTCACCCCGCGTGCCGCCATTGGTCGGGGCCTACTACTACCTGTGGAATCCGGAGAACTTCTCCGGAGGAACGCTGCGAGCGCACCTCGTGCCGCCACAGCTCCCGGCCGATTCGCTCGTCGACTCCCAGAGCCCGAAGACGGCCGCACGGGACATCGCCAACGCTCGCAAGGCGGGTATCAATTTCTTCGCCATCGACTGGTGGCCCTACGACCCGGGCTACTCGGCGCGAGGACTACCAGCACGCCGACGCCGCCATGAAGGACTTTCTGGCGGCGCCCAACATCTCCCAGATGCGCTTCGCCATGTTCTACGAGACGTGGAACCTCGGCTTCGACCCCGGGCGCGAGTCCACTCCCGTCACGTTCCAGATGGAACTGCATTTCGACTCGGACATGGTCTTGTTCGCGAAGCACTACTTCCACAACCGGTCCTATCTGCGGATCGACGGGCGCCCGGTCGTCTTCTTGTACCTGACCCGAACCCTCACCGGCGACGTGGCGGGGATGATCAACGGCGCGCGGACGGTGCTCGAGGCGCACGGGTTCAATCCCTTCTTCATCGGGGACGAGATCTACTGGCGAGTGACACCCGAAGACCCCAACCCGGCGGGCCCGCTCCTCACGACCACCCCGCAGGCCAACCGCATTGAACAGTTCGACGCCATCACCTCCTACGCCTTGTACTACGGAGATCCTCTTCCGCTCCTCGGTCCGACCAACGACTTCGTCGGATACCCGGGCACCACGGACATCGTGGCCGACGAGCGAAACCTCCTCACACGTACCGAGCCGCCACCAGCGGCAAGGTGCCGGTCATCCCCGACATCGCGTCGGGCTTCAACGACCGCGGGTTCCGGCTCCCGACGAACCATCCGGCCCAACCTCGCCAATGGATGGCCGGTGACGGCCCGTCGTCCACCCTCGATCACCTCTTCCGCTGCGTCGCGCTGCCCGAGCTCGACCCCTCCCTGCCGGTCGTCATGGTGACGTCGTGGGACGACTGGAACGAGGACACCGGAATCGAGCCGATCGGCGGCACGCCGACCCGAACCGACGACAGCCCGACGGGCAACGCCTACACCCAGGGCTACACGTACGGGGGCGAGGGATGGAGCGGCGTGCAGACGCTCCGGAACGACGTCACCCTCCTCCATCGACAGGTCGACGCCGCCCGGACGGGTCCCGGACACTCAGCCCAGGGGGCCGCGACGGGCGCCTGCTGAGATCCTGGTCACCTTGGTGCCGAGCGTTCGCGTCAGTCAGCCGGTCGGACCTCAGCGCAACGGCGATCACGGGCATAGGGTTGGTCGTCACGCCCGTCTCGAGGTCCGGCCACGCCGGTCCCTGGACTGCAGAGGGCGCGCACGAAGGAGGAGCAATGACTTCATCCGAGTGCTTCCATGTTGCGGCGCAGCTCGACGAGGACCACGAGCCGGACACCAACGGGCGCATCCCGGTCTGCCATACCTGCGGTGCGCGTACCGAGGGACCAGCAGGCGGACATCATGTCCTCCAACCGAGCCGGGTCCGTCGGTCGAGCGAATGGCTGGTCGCCCAGTCGCGCCAACGTGACATCGACCACGCGCAGATGCTCCGGAGCCAGTGACCCCGGAGCCAGTGACCCCGGAGCCAGTGACCGCGGGCCCTCGCTCGTTCCCAAGCCCCGGTTCCCAAGGCCCCGAGGCGTCCGCTGCGGACGGGGCCGCGCTCAGTGCTCCGGCTGCGGCACCAGGGTGATGGCATCCTCGGGGCAGACGCTGACGCAGAGCCCGCACTCGTGGCACTGCTCCGCGTTGACGGGATACGCCGTCATCCTCCGGTGGGCCGTCGTACGGAGCTTGCCCAGCAGCCCCAGCGTCGTGAAGTCGTCGGGGTCCATGCGCCGCACCTCGAACACGTCGTAGGGGCATATGCGCACGCAGTCCCGCTTGGCCTCGCAGCGGCCGTGGTCCACCACTGGTCGGGTCGGCATGGCGCCAGACTACGAAGGATTCGCCGCCACCAAGACCTGGCCTAGGAGCCGGCCAGCGGATCCCGCCAGCCGGGCGAGCCGGTGCGCGCCCCGGCGCCGACCCGCAGGCCGATGAAGTTGCGCTGCGCTTCGACCGTTCCCGCCCCGAAGCACAGGCCCCGGATGTCACGGTAGGCCCGCTCAAGCGGGTACTCGCGTGAGTAGCCGTAGCCCCCGTGGATCTGCATGGCCTCGTCGCAGACGAACTTGGCCGCGAGGTTGGCGGCCGTCTTTGCCATGGCGGTCTCCAGCGGCGGCGGGGTCCCGTGCGGGCCCGCCAGACGGACGGCGCGAGCCAGCAGCAGGCGCGCCCCCTCCAGCTGCACGGCCATGTCGGCCAACTTCCACTGCAGACCCTGCAGGTCGGACAGCGGCCGTCCGCCGATGATGCGCTCGTTCATGTAGCGCACCGCGTGTTCCAGGGCACCCTGCGCGGCGCCGACGCACATGGAGGCATTCCCGCAGCGTTCATGGTTCAGGTGCGAGAGCAGGACCTTGAATGCCTCCGTGTTCGAGGGGTCACCGGCCAGCAGGATGTCGTCGGCGGTGATCTCGACCCCGTCGAAGGCCAGCTCGGCCTCGGTGGCGGCATGGATGCCCATGCCCTTGTGGCGCCCCGTGACCGACACACCTTCGCGGTCGGTCGGCACGATCACAGCCCCGATGCCCTTCGCGCCCTCACCCCCGGGCCAGCGGCACCACACGAGCACTCCCTGGGCCACGTCGCCCAGCGTCGAGTAGTTCTTGTACGCATTGAGCCGCCAGCGCCCCGGACCGTCCTCGGTCAGCGCCGCACGCATGTTCTGCACGGCCGACCCCGCATCGGGCTCGGTGATCCCGATGCTGATGAGGGCGTCCCCGTCGGCCACGGCCGGCAGCCAGCGCTCCTGCATGGCCTCGGGCCCCAGGTGCTCGATCCCCCGCGGCGGCCCGTTGAACGTGAGCTGGCAGCAGATGGCCGACGACACGTCGGCCCGTGCGATCTCCTCCAGCACGATGGACGCCTCGACGTCGCCCAGGCCCATCCCGCCCCAGCGCTCCCCCACCGTGATGCGCAGCAGGTCCGCCGCCGCCAGCGCCTTGCGCACCTCGGCCGGTACCGCGCCCTCCTCGTCGGCCTGGTGGGCCCTCGGCATCACTTCGCGTTCGGCCACATCGCGGGCCAGCTGGCGCAAGGCGGCCTGGTCCTCGCTCTCGGCCAGCAGGTCGACACCCGGGCCTGCGCCCGCTGCTTCGCCCATCAGCCGAGCTCGGTGCCGACGATGCCGACGAAACTGACGCCCTCACCGGGGGCGCCACCCAGGTTGTGGGTGAGGCCGAGCGTGCGGCCGGGGCCGACGGTCGTGATCTGGCGTTCTGGGGGTGCCTCGCCCGCGGAGCTGGAGCCAGCACTCGAACAGCATGCGCAGCCCCGAGGCGCCGATCGGGTGCCCGAAGGACTTCAGGCCGCCGTCGGGGTTGACCGGCAGGTCGCCGTCGCGGTCGAAGGCACCCTCGAGCACCTCCTTCCACGCCGTTCCACGTTCGGCAAAGCCCAGGTCCTCCATCAGGACGAGCTCGGTCGGTGTGAAGCAGTCGTGCACTTCGGCCATGGCGAGCTGGGACCGGGGGTCGGTGACCCCCGCCTGCGCATAGGCGTCGGCAGCCGAGCGCACCACTTCCTCGAACGTCGTGTAGTCGTAGGCCGGATCGATCGGTCCGGCCGCCGGGCCAGCCACGAAGGCGAGCGCCTTCACGTAGAGCGGATTGTCGCAGTACTTGTGGGCGTCCTCGACCCGGCAGATGATGGCCGCGGCCGAGCCGTCGCTGACGCCGCTGCAGTCGAAGACGCCGAGGTCTCCCGCGACCAGCGGCGCGTTGGCGATCGTCTCCATGGACACTTCTTTCTGGAACTGGGCCCGCGGGTTGTGCGCCCCGTTCTGGTGGTTCTTGAAGGCGATCCGGCTCATGACCTCCTTCAGCTGGTCCCGGTCGACGCCGTACTTGTGCGCATAGGAGGGAGCCAGGAAGGAGAACGCGGCCGGCGACGACAGACCGGGGTCGGTGCCGTCGCCGACGGGGCGGATGCCGGTCAGCCCGGAGAAGCCAGTGTCCTTGAGCTTCTCGACGCCGATTGCCATGGCGGTGTCGTAGGCGCCGGACGCAACGGCATAGCAGGCGTTGCGGAACGCCTCTGAGCCCGTGGCGCAGTAGTTCTCGACCCGGGTGACCGGCTTGTAGTCGATCTTCAGCGGGCGAGACAGCGTCGTGCCGCAGACGCCCGAGGTCATCGTCCCCAGCCAGAAGGCGTCGATGTCGCCCAGCTCCAGGCCAGGCATAGACGCCACCGCCTCGGTGGTCGGCGTCGGTGAGCAGGTCGTCGACGCCTTTGTCCCAGAGCTCGCCGAAGCGCGTGCAGCCCATGCCGATGACGGCCACCTGGTCGCGGATGCCGCTACTCCCCATCTCCCTACGCTCCTTGCTCGCTGGCGGCACGCCCGACGGCCGGACGCGCCTTCCAGAAGTAATTGTGCACTCCCTGCGCGGTCCACACGCGCCGGAATGTCATCGCCACCCGATCACCGATGGCGAGCTCCGACGCCACCACGTCCGTCATCTCGCAGCGATAGCGGCCGCCGCCGTCGAAATCCACGATGACCCCGACCACCGGTGGTGACAGGCTGAAGGCCAGGTGGTCGATGGTGAACGTGGCCACCGTGCCCGACACGTCGGCCAGGCGCTCGGGCTGCATCTGGTCGATGGTGTGGCAGGAGAGGCACGCCCGGGTAGGCGGCATGTGGCGGAACCCGCAGACCTGGCAGCGGCTCGCGGCGAAGGCGTATTTCCATCTCCTCGGAGCGGTGCACCGTCGGTGCGCCCGGCCGCTCGGGGTCGGGCCGGCGAGGCGGTTCCCGGTGCATCTGGCCGCGCCAGGTCAGGAACGTCGCGTACGGGAGGTCGTCCCGGCCGGCGGCCACCTGTTCGGCGACCGTGGGCACGCCCGCCGCGGCGCGGGCCTGCTGCGCCTCGGCCAGGGCGTCCGTGGTGCGCAGGATCGAGCGCGTCCGCGCCGTCCGCCAGCGACAGCACGCGACGACCTGACCGGGCTGGGCGCGTTCGAGCACATCGCACAACGCCAGCGCGGCCTGGGCCGCTCCGAGATTGCCCAGCGATGCACCCAGGTCGGGTGCGAGCACCCCCTCGCGCACGCCGAGCCCCTTGGTCACTGCCTTCACGGCTCGGACGTGCAGGCCGGTCACGATGGCATGGTCGATATCGCCCTCGGCCAGGCCGGCATCCTTGAGAGCGGCCGCGAAGGCCTCGCGGGCGAGCGGCACGTACATCTCCTCGCCGAAGCGCTCCTCCCAGACGTGCGCATCCGATTCGCCGGGCACCCGCCAGCGGTCCAGGAACTCGTCGCTCGCCGCGCCGCGGCCGACCAGCTCCGCCACGGCGCCGTCCGGCGCACACAGCAGACGCCGCCGCCCCGTCGCCGCTGTCGCGCTCCTCGGCCGAGCCGGCCAGGCCGGTCCGGAGATCCGACACGACCGCCAGCGTCGTGCGACCTGCGGAGGCGATCGTCGAAGGCCTGTGCCAGCGCGCCCACGGCGGAGCGCGACGAGCCGGCGAAGTCATAGGCGCCGCAGGCCCGTCCGAGGCCCAATGCCGCGTGCACCGGTCGTGCGCGCTCGTCTTGTCGAGATACGCCGGGTCGGGCGTGGACGAGAAGAGGTCCTGTACCGCTCCGGCGCCGGGGCCGACGGCCAGGGCACGCCGGCCCGCTTCGACGCCGAGCGTGGTGGTGTCCTCGTCGTGCGAGGCCACGGCCCGGGTCCCCCGGCCACCCCCACTGCCGAGGACGCCCGCGATGGCGCCCCGCTGAAGGCGCCAGTAGGGCACGTAGGTCCCCCAGGCTGCAATGCCGCTGGTCATGGACTGATCATCCCAGAAACGGGCAACGCCTCACACATCTGGTCTGGCCAGCCGCCGGCCCGGCCGCACCGATCGCGGCGACCACACAGCCCTGGACGGCTCGCAGCGGTCTGCCTGGACTCGCACCGTTGCTGACAGCCGTGTCAGCTTTCACACCGTCGACCTCGGAAACCCTCCCTCCCGGCGCCGCCGCCGCGCACCGCACAGGTCCTCCCAGCGGCCGGAACTGTTCCGCCGGCCCTCCCTTCAGGCCGTGGCGACCACCACCAACTCCCAGCTGTCGAGCTCGAGCGGTCCACCGCCACCGCGTGGAACTCGACGTCGCGGAACCCCGCCGCCTCCAGCCAGACCACCCACTCCGGGGGCGTCGGCAGCCGGACGAAGTACGAGGCACGGCGGACGGCGCCATCACGGTGCACGGTGCGCTGAATCACCATGCGGCCCCGGATCGGATCGAAGGTCGAGACCTCGACCATGGTGTCGTCGCCCTTCTGGACGACCACCGCATCGGGTGCCGGGACGAAGTGACGGACACCGCCGTCGTGGTGCATCGTGTCGATCGCCACCTTGCCGCCCGGTCGAAGGACGCGGTGGAACTCGCCCAGGACACGGTGGCAGTCAGCGTCGTCGTAGTAGCCGAACGAGTTGAGCCAGCACACGACGGCATCGAATGGGCCATCGACCGGAAGGGACCGGACGTCCCCTTCGAGGTACGTGACGCGTCCCGGCGGAAGCTGCGGGTCGGCCCGCGCCTGTTCGAGGTAGGCCGGCGTGAGATCGACGCCGGTGACGTCCATGCCGGCGGCGGCCAGCCGACGCGCAATGCGCCCGTGGCCGCACGGCGCGTCGAGGATGCGCGCCCCGGCCGCGGCAGTCGAGCAAACCGAGGATCTCCGCGGTGTCGGAGTCGGAGTGCGCGTCGTCGATCGACTCCTCGTAGAAGTAGAGATAGTCGTCCCCGAACGTGGCCTCCATGTCGAACGTCATGCGACATCATCGCCGCCGGTAGGGTGCCCCGCATGCCCGAGACCGGGGACCTGTCCTTCGATGTGGCCACGGCGCTGCAGGAAACGGGCGATCCCAGCCTGTTCGCCGCCACCGTCAATCCCCGCTGGGCGGTAGGCGACAAGCCCAATGGTGGGTATCTCCTGGCCACGCTCGGGCGGGCGGCCCGCTCCAGTGCGCAGCGCGCCGGTGGCCCGGCGTGGGACGTCGTCTCCTCCTCCGTCACTTACCTCCGCGCACCCTCAGCCGGACCGGCCACCGTGAGGACCACGCTGCTCCGGAGCGGGCGGACAGCGGCCCACGTCCGGACCGTCCTGGCCCAGGGAGCGGATGATCTGGTCGACGCCGTGTTCGTCCTGGCCGACCTGTCGGCCAACCCGGCCACGCGGTACGACGGCACCGAGCCCTTCCATGCCGAAGACCCGGAGAAGTGCGTGCGGCTCGCCCCGAAGATCCCCGGCGGTGTCTACGTCGGGATCATGGACGTGCTGGACCTCCGACTCGACCCGGCCACGCTGCCCTTCAGTACACCGACCCCGACCGCCGGCACACCGGCCGAACTCCGGGGGTGGACGCGCTTCGCCGACGGGCGGGAGCCCGACGCGCTCTCGCTGCTCTTTTTTTCCGATGCCATTCCTCCCGCCACCCTCATGATCGGGTCCACCGGCTGGGTGCCCACCCTGCAGATGTCCTCGTTCGTCCGGGCGCAGCCTGCGCCCGGCTGGCTCGCCATCCGCATGACGGCCGGGCTGGTCGCCGACGGGATGGTCGACGAGACATGCGTCCTGTGGGACAGCCGCGGGCACATGGTGGCGCAATCCACGCAGTTGGCCCGGCTCCGCTTCCCTGACGAAGCCGGCTGAGCACGACCCATCACGCTGCTCTGTCCGCCTCGTCCTCCGTCTCATCATCATCGTCAGCCTCGTAGCAGTCCCACGAGCAGTACCCCGCGATGCGCGGAGACGCTGGGTGGAACCGGCAGCGCGGGCAGAGCTGCGTCGTCATGGTCGTTCTCTCTTTCGGATGCTCGATCGTTTGCATGGTCCTCTTCATGGGCTTCTGCTGTTTGCGTCACGGGTTCTGAACGCAAAAAGCCGCTTCCCTGGTGGGAAGCGGCTTCCTCGACGTCGGGACTGGTTGCAAGTCCGCTATGGCGTCGGGGCTACCTCCCCCAGGCTCAGCTTGGGAATCCCGCAGATCTGTACCTCTGTCAGGGCAAGGCGCGACGGCAGCAGGGAACGACATCCCTGCTGACACACATTCTGATCGGTGTGGATCGCACGCTGCCCGGTCATGATCCACTGATTATACGAGACGGCGCGGCGGTCCCTTAACCACCACGGCAAAAAACCACCAGAGTTCATCAGCGCGTCACATGTCCTCGGAGTGGCGACCCCGCTCATAGGGCGATGGTCTCGAGGCGATGGTCTCGAGGCGATGGTCTCGAGGCGATCGTCTCGGGCCGATGGTCTCAGGCAGCGTGGTCAGGCAGGCGTGCCGGCGATCCGAGCGCGCAGTTCCGGCTTGACGACCTTGCCAGTCGGGTTGCGCGGCAGCTCGTCAATGAAGATGAACTGACGCGGCACCTTGTAATCGGCAAGGTGCTCAAGACCGAACGTCCTGAGCTCCTCGCCGTCGGCCTCCACGCCCGGGTGCAGGACCACGAACGCGACCACGTCCTCGCCGAGTACGGGATGGGGGGCGCCGACGACGGCGACTTCCTTCACCGCCTCGTGCTGCACGAGCGCGTGCTCGACGTCGGTGGCGTGGACGTTGTTGCCGCCGCGGATGATGACGTCCTTGGAGCGGCCGACGATGTAGAGGTACCCGTCCGGATCGAGCTTGCCGAGGTCACCCGTGACGAGCCAACCATCACGCCACATCTCGGCCGTCGCCTCCGGGTCCTGGAAGTACTCGCGTTGACGACCGGGCATCTGGAGCCGCACTTCACCCACCACGTCCGGTGGCAGCTGCTGGCCATGGTCGTCGACGATGCGCACGACGGCGGGCGGGGCGATCTGCCCCACGGACCCAGGACGCTTGACGGCCTCGCCCTTGGGCATGACGCAGTAGGCGGAGCCAGCCTCGGTCATGCCGTAATTGTTCGACACGAGGGCGTCGGGCATCTTCTCCTGGAGCCGCTCGACGACGTACGGGGCCAGGGGCGCACTGCCGACCGAGCACATCTGCACGCAGGACAGGTCGGCCTCGTCGAAGCGAGGGTGGTCGATGAGCAGATGGGCCATGGTCGGGACCAGGAAGATGACCGTCGGCCGCTCCTCCTCCACGACCCGCAACCAGCGGTCCGCATCGAAGCGCGGCTGGTAGATGACCCGCTGGCCGAGCTTCATCGGCGTGTACACCAACGCGATGCCGGCGAAGGTGAAGAGCGGGCTGGCGTGCAGCCAGCCGTTGCCGTTCCAGTTGGGCTCGACGGCGCCGATCATCGATCCGTTGGCGTGCCGGACGGCGACGCCCTTGGGCCGCCCGGTCGTTCCCGACGTGTAGAGGATGTCCGCCAGGTCCTCGGACTGGCGCGGCGCCTGGAAGGCAGAGCGGTCGCCTGCGGTGGCCTCGTTCCAGCCGAGGACCGGCACTCCCCCGCCGTCCGGCGATGCCGCGCCATCCTCCGTGCCGGCGTCGATCAGGACGATGAGGCGGCCTCCCCCGGCCTCCAGGTCGTTGCGGAGAAGGTCGCCGTCGGCCACCACGGCCGTGGCACCAGAGTGCTCGAGCATGTGCGCCACCTCGGCCGGGGCAAGGCGTGGATTCATCGGGACGGCGACGCCGCCGGCCCGGTGCACCGCCGAGTACGAAACGAGCCAGCGCAGCGCCAGTTCGGAGTGCAGGTGGAGGCCCACCCGGGCGTCGGGCTCCAGGCCCGCCTCCAGGAGACGGCGCGCCATGGCATTGGCCGCACCGTCCCACTCGGCGAAGGTCATGGACCCCACGTCGACGACGGCAAAGGCCGTACGGTCGCCGAACGCCTCGGCCATACGGGCCAGGTGATCGTCCATCAACACAGGTGCAGGTCCCCCGGGAGCTCAGGTGGTGCGGAAAGTTGACGCAAGTGTCAGGTTCGTTGCAGCATGGCCGATGCGCTCCCGGGGGTCAATCCGGGAGCGACCACGACCCACAGCCGACAGTTTGCTCGCCGGGCGCCGCGGCCGCGGGCACCGATCGAGGGAGGAGGCGACATGAGCACGGTCCGTTTCGACCTCCCCACCCCGGAGGGCGACACCATCGAATTCTGGGACGCCGCCAAGGAGGGCCGCCTCTTGATCAAGCACTGCCTCGACTGCAATGCGTACTCCTACTACCCCCGGCCCTTCTGCCCGAAGTGCTGGAGCGAGCAGGTCGAGTGGTACGAGGCCGGCGGTAAGAGCACCCTCTACACCTGGTCCGTGATCTACAGCAACGACATGCCACCTTTTCGCGACCGGGTGCCCTACGTCGCCGCCATCGTCGACCTGGCCGAGGGGCCCCGCATGATGACCAACGTGGTGGACTGCCCGTTCGACGAGCTGCAGGTCGGGATGGCGCTGCAGGTCCGCTTCCAACCCATTTCCGACGAGTTCACGATCCCCGTCTTCGTACGGGCCTGAGGAGGAGCATTTCATGACCGACGCCAACGACGCTGTCATCGTCGCCGCCACCCGTACCCCGATCGGGCGATCCGGTCGCTCCCTGGCCGGACTGAGTGTCGCCGACATCGGCATGCAGACAGTGACCGGCGTCATCAACGCCGCCGGGCTGGAGACCGGTGACATCGACGACCTCATCCTCGGCGAGGTGCTGCGCGGCGGGGGTTGCACCGCCCGCTACGTGGCCAACACGTTGGGACTGCCGCCCGACACGCCCGGCGGCGCCGTGCAGCGTCAGTGCGCGACAGGGATGATGGCGGTCCAGGAAGCGGCGGCCCACATCCGCTCGGGCATGGCCGACGCCATCATCGCCGGCGGGATCGATTCCATGACGCGCACGCCGATGCTGTTCGAGAAGTCGCCCTTCCCCTTCGGCGGTGTCCAGCAATTCATGCCCCCGAGCCACCCCGACTCCCCGGAGGCACCCAACACCAACATGCTCATCACCGTCGGTGAGAACACGGCCCGCGAATGCGGCATCACCAGGGAGGAGTCCGACCACTGGTCGTACCACTCCAACATTCGCGCCGTGCAGGCGGCCGACGAGGGACGCTTCGACGACGAGATCGTGCCGGTGACCGTCCCGGCCGGGCGGGGTGAGACGGTCACGGTCAGCGTGGACGAACACCCCCGCCGCGACACCACCCCGGAGAAGCTGGCGGCCCTGCGCTCGCTCACCGGGCCCGACGGCCAGGTCACGGCCGGGAACTCGTCGGGTATCGCCGACGGGGGTGCCGCCCTCGTCCTGGTGTCACGCACCTACGCCGAGGACCACGGCATGGCGCCGCTGGCGACGGTGCGCTCGTGGAACTCGTGCGGGATCGAGCCGGCCCGCACCGGTTTGGCCCCCACCATCTGCGTGCCCCGAGCCCTGAACCGGGCTGGGCTCAGCGAGTCCGACGTCGACCTGGTCGAGATCAACGAAGCCTTCGCCACCATGGCCGTGGCCAGCTCGCGCAAGCTGGGCTTCCCGCACGACATCGTCAACGTCAACGGCGGTGCCGTCGGGCTCGGGCACCCGGTGGGGACGTCGGGTGCCCGCATCCTGGTCACGCTGATCCACGAACTGCGCCGGCGCGGGGGCGGCATCGGGGTGGGGACGCTCTGCGCCGGCGGCGGCATGGGTTCTGCCACTGTCCTCGAGGTGCACGCACCGGCCTGACCGGCCATGGGCGCGCGTCAGTAGTGGCGCAGCTCTATCAAGTGCCCGTTGGGGTCGAAGAGGTAGACCGTCGGCCCGAGGCCAATCGCACCGGCCTCCGCGCCGGGACCCTGCATGTTGCCCACGTCGTGATACGAGTCGCCGTACGGCAGCGCTGCCTCCTTGACGCGGGCGAAGGCCGCCGTGAACTCGTCGGGTGTGAGAGCGAAGGCCAGGTGGTCACCGCCCTCGGTGCCCCAGGGAGCCAGCTGCAACGTGGTCTCGGGGCTGACACGGATCACCGAGAAGGGTCCGTCCTCGCCCTCGTGGCCGAAGCCCATGATCTCCGTGTAAAAGCGCACACTGGCGTCCCGGTCGTTGACCGTGAGGATGAGATGGTCGAGCGTCACCACAGTGACGAACGCTATTCCTTCTCGCCGCCCCCGTCCGCCATGTGGTCCTTTATGGCGTTGACCACCGTCGGATCGAGCAGGGTGGTGACGTCGCCCAGGGGCCGGTCGTCGGCAACGTCACGGAGGAGCCGGCGCATGATCTTGCCACTGCGGGTCTTCGGCAGCTCCGGCGTCAGCATGATCTGGCGCGGCTTGGCGATGGGCCCGATCTGCTTCGCTACATGGTCACGCAGCTCGGCCACCAGCTTCTCCCCGGCTTCGCCGTGGACATCGTTCGCGCTCTTGAGCGTGACGAACGCGACGATGGCCTGGCCCGTGGTGGCGTCGTCGGCACCCACCACGGCTGCCTCGGCGACGGCCGGGTGGCTGACGAGCGCGTGCTCGACCTCGGTCGTCGAGATGCGGTGGCCCGAGATGTTCATGACGTCGTCGACGCGGCCGAGCAGCCACAGGTCGCCGTCCTCATCACGCTTGGCCCCGTCACCGGCGAAGTAGCGGCCCGGGAACCGCTTCCAATAGGTCTCGACGAAGCGTTCGTCGTCGCCGTAGATCCCCCTGGTCATGCCGGGCCAAGGCTCGGTGATGACGAGGTAGCCCCCCTCGTCGTTGCCCACCGAGTTGCCCTCGTTGTCGATGACATCGGCGGAGATGCCGGGGAACGGCGTCATGGCGGCGCCGGGCTTCGTGGCCGTGATGCCCGGGAGCGGGGTGATGAGGATGCCGCCGGTCTCGGTCTGCCACCAGGTGTCGACGATCGGGCAACGGCCTCCGCCGATGTGGGTGCGGTACCAGATCCAGGCCTCGGGGTTGATCGGCTCGCCCACGGAACCGAGCAACCGCAGGCTGCTCATGTCGTGGGCGGCGGGGAGATCCTCGCCCCACTTCATGAACGTCCGGATGGTGGTTGGCGCCGTGTAGAGGATGTTGACCTTGTACTTCTCGACGATCTGCCACCAGCGGTCACGCGTCGGCGTGTCCGGCGTGCCCTCGTACATGATCGACGTCGTGCCGTTGGCCAGGGGGCCGTAGACGATGTAGCTGTGCCCGGTCACCCAGCCGATGTCGGCGGCCGTCCAGAACACGTCCCGTTCGGGCTTGATGTCGAAGATGAGGCGATGGGTGGCCGAGACGTGGGTCAGGTAACCCCCGCTGGTGTGGAGGATGCCCTTGGGCTTCGCCGTCGTACCGCTGGTGTACATGATGTAGAGCGGATGCTCCGCGTCGAACGCCTCGGCCGCGTGGGTCTGGGGCTGCCGCGGCACCAGCTCGTCCCACCAGACGTCGCGCGACGCATCCCACGCCACGTCCTGGCCCGTCCGGCGCACGACCAGTACGCGCTGGACCTCGGGGCATTCCTGAACTGCCTCGTCGACTGCCGGCTTCAGGGCGCTCGGGGCGCCCCGGCGGTAGCCGCCGTCCGCGGTGACGACGAAGTGGGCGTCGCAGTCGAGGATCCGCCCGCGCAGGGCGTCGGACGAGAACCCGCCGAAGACCACGGTGTGCGGCGCGCCCAAGCGGGCACAGGCCAGCATGGCCACGACGGTCTCGGGGATCATCGGCATGTAGATGGCGACCTTGTCCCCCGTCCGCACGCCCAACTCGGTCAGGCCATTGGCGGCCTGGCTCACCATGGTCATCAGCTCGGCGTACGTGATGGTCCTGGTGTCGCCCGGCTCGCCCTCCCAGTGGAAGGCCACGCGATCACCGTGGCCGGCGTCGACGTGGCGATCGACACAGTTGACCGCCACGTTGAGCTTGCCGCCGACGAACCACTTGGCGAACGGCAGGTTCCACTCCAGCACGTCGGTCCACGGTGTGTCCCAGGTGAGCTGTCGTGCTTGGGACTCCCAGAAGGCCAGGGGGTCCGCGTCGGCTTCGGCGTAGATCCCGGGCTGGGCGTTGGCCGCCTTGGCCAGGTCCTCTGGAGGAGCGAAGGTCCTGGTCTCGTGGAGCAGGGCGGACAGCCCTTCTTCTCGTGTCTCGCTCACTGCAGCCTCCCCTCGGGCCCCTGCGGCCCGGACGCCTTCCCTCTGATCATTACCCACCCGACACCGTGCAGGTTCAACGGGTTGACGCTCAGCAGCCCCTGGTGTGCCGCGTCGCTCAGCCCGGTGCGGCCGGGCCCTGGCGGAGCTCGAACCCTTCGAAGGTGAAGGCCGGCGTCACGGTGGCACCCACGAGGGCGTAGCGCCCGAGCGGTCGGGCCGACTGCCACACTCCGGTGTCGACGACGATCTGCGGTGCCTGGCCGGACTCCACGTCGGGCCCGAGGACCCGCACGTTGCGGCGTCCGTCGGGCCACTCACAGGAGAGCTCAAGCGGATCGCCGTCATAGAAATGCCAGAGCTCGGTGGCGTCGATTCGGTGCGGCAACGAGACCTCGCCCTCGAGCAGCAGGTAGTAGATCGCGCTGCCGGCGGGCCTGGAGCCGGCGGCTGCGCCGGCCACCCACGTTCGGCGGAACCAGCCTCCTTCGGGATGCGGTTCGAGGCCGAGCGCAGCAATGAGCGGTTCCCCCGGGCGCACGGAGCACAGTCTGCCGTGGCAGCCGTCGCCCTGCCCGCCGGGCGTCAGGCCGAAGCTGCGACCAGCGCGTCGAAGACGGCCAGCGAATGCGCGGACGCGCTACCGAAGAGAGCCCCGTCGCTGGTGGCTCGTTTCACGTAGAAGTGGCAATCGTGCTCCCACGTGAAGCCGATACCACCGAAGGACTGGATCGACTCGCGGCACACAAGGTTCTGGCAGTCGTCGCTGGCGGCCTTGGCCATGGCCACCGCCGTCGCCCGGGTCGGCGTGTCCTCGTTGATGGCGGCCACTGCGAAATAGCACAGCGCACGAGCCCGCTCCAGAGAAAGAAACATGTTGCTCATTTTGTGCTTCATCGCCTGGAACGACCCGACGGGGACGTCGAACTGCTTGCGGTCCTTGATGTAGGCCAGCACCAGCTGGAAGAGTGCATCAACGGCACCGACCGTCTCGAGCGCGAGGCCCACGGTCGCCTCCTGGACGGCTTGGGAAATCCCGAGCGTGGAAGCGGTGCTCCCGGGCTCGCCCAGCGCGCGGTCGTCGTCGACGCGCACGTGGTCGAGCGTGACGGTGAAGAGCGGGCGGCTCGCATCGAGCGAGTGCACGGGTTGCAGGCCGGCCTCCGCAGCAGGGACGACGAACGCACCGAGACCCTCACCCGAACGAGCGACGACGACGACGTCGGTCGTCGCGCTCGTCGGCGAGCACGGCCACCTTCTTCCCGTCGAGGACCCAACCGCCGTCCACCCTCTCTGCCGTCATGGTGACGTCGGCCACGGCCCAGGCGCGCGGGTGGTCGGCGACCGCGACGGTGCCGACAGTCGCGCCGGAGGCAACCGGCGCGAGAAAGCGTTGCTGCTGTTCGGGCGCGCCTACGTTGCGAACCATGGGGGCGAACTGGGTGACCGTGGCGAGCAGCGGCCCCGGGGCGACGGCCCGGCCGAGCTCCTCGACGACGACCGCCGTCTCAAGGATCGAGAGGCCGATGCCGCCGAACTCCTCGGGAATGGCCAGGGCAGGCCAGTCGAGGGTGACCATGGCACCCCAGAGCTTCTCCGGTGCCGCGCCTGTCTCGACGACGGAGCGCACCAGTTCGATCGGGCACTCCTTTTCGAGGAACGAGCGGACCGAGGCGCGCAGCTCTTCCTGCTCAGCCGTGAACTCGAGCTCCACCGCACTCCTTTCCCGGCACTGCCGGTTGCCCTTTCCGCTTCCCCGGCCGCTGCACGTGGTGCCGGCAGATCGGAGCGAGTGTATCTGACGCTCATGTCAGCCTCCGGGGCTTCCCCCGGGTGCCTGTGCTACCTTCACGCCGCCCCGTCTTCTGGGAAGGATGCGGTTGGTGTGCCCTTGGGGGGGTCGCCGGTCCGAGGCGCTTGCCCCGGACCGGCGGCGCAGGGGGATCCGTCATTCTGATGGTCGTGCTTCGAGTCAGTCGATCCCGCTCGCCTACACTCTCCGGTGCGCCTCTAGCTCAACGGCAGAGCAACGGACTCTTAATCCGCAGGTTTCGGGTTCGAATCCCGAGGGGCGCACTTTTTGTGATCTTGACCCCGTTTGGGCGACAGGCGTTCTCCCGAAGTCGGAACCGCCTCAGGCCAGAGTTGCTGTCATCCCACCGTCAACAGGTATGACGGCCCCGGTGATGTAGCTGGCGCGATCAGAACACAAGAACGCGGCCAACTCAGCCACCTCCTCGGGTTGACCTCCCCGCTTGAGGGCAGTGCCCTGCACGAGCTGGGGATGACGTGCCGCTGCGCCCGGCCCACCGGACATCTCCGTCTCGATGAAGCCCGGGCAGATCGCAATGGCGCGGATTCCCTTGGTGCCGTATTCGACCGCCGCAGCCTTGGTCAAGGCGATCGCGCCGGCCTTGGCGGCCGAGTAGACGCTCACAGGAAATGGCGTGGCGTTCATCCCACCCGTCGATGACCAGTTGAGGATCACGCCTCCTCCGGTCGGGAGCATGGCCCTGATGCCGTGTTTGGTTCCGAGCATCACGCTTCGAAGGTCAGCATCCATGATCCGGTCGTACTCGTCCATCGAGACCTCCGCCAGTTCCCCTGCACTTCCGATTCCTGCCACATTGAGGACCGCATCAATGTGGCCGAACATCTCAAGGGCGGCTGCAAACATCGCTTCGACCTGATCCTCCTGCGTGACATCGCAGTGGAACGGTCGAACGGCCTCGCCAAGCTCGTCCGCGGTTTCGTTCTGGCGTCCGCTGATATCGGCGGCGAGAACACGGGCGCCCTCACGCACAAAGACTCGAGTGGACGCCCGCGCCATGCCAGAACCTGCGCCAGTGATCACCGCACACTTTCCTTCGAGTTCCCTCATGCCGCTCCTGTCCCGCTGGCCAGGCCCAAAGATAGCCGATCGGCTACCATCTGCCACGGTGCGAGAGCGGATCGACGTAGCGCGATGCGAATGGGTCGACTCGAGGAAGCGAGCGAGATGACGACAACGGACGTGTACTACGACCCCTACGACCGTGAGATCGACGCGGATCCCTATCCCGTCTATGCGCGGCTCCGCGAGGAAATGCCGCTGTACTACAACGAGGAACACGACTTCTACGCGGTGAGTCGCTTTGAAGATGTACAGCGGGGACTCCTCGATCGACACACATTCAGTTCCGCTCGCGGCTCGGTTCTCGAATTCATCAAGGCAAACATTGAGATACCTCCGGGGATTGTGATCTTCGAAGATCCCCCGCTACACGATGTCCACCGCGGCCTGCTCTCCCGTCTGTTCACACCGAAGAAGATGCTCGCGCTCGAAGGCAAGGTCCGTGAATTCTGTGGCCGGGTGCTTGATCCCCTGGTCGGCACAGGTCGCCTTGACTTCGTCGCTGACCTCGGCGAGCAGATCCCGATGCGAACGATCGGGATGCTGCTCGGGGTCCCGGAGTCCGATCAAGAAGAAGCTCGCAATCTTGCCAATGCATCGCTCCGTACTGATCCGGGCCAACCGATGGATGTGACGGCGGACAACATCGGGCAGTCGGACTTCTTCTCCGACTACATCGATTGGCGAGCGACGCACCCATCAGACGATCTGATGACGGAGTTGTTGTTCGTCGAGTTCGAGGACGAGAACGGGACGAGACGAACGCTGACTCGCGACGAAGTCCTCATGTACGTGAGCGTGGTCTCCGGCGCCGGCAATGAGACGACGAATCGCCTCATCGGCTGGATGGGAAAAGTGCTGGCAGAGCACCCTGATCAACGCCGCATGCTGGTCGAGGACCACTCCCTCGTCGCCAATGCGATCGAGGAGCTCCTGCGGTTTGAGCCGCCGACTCCGCATGTCGCCCGCTACGTCGCACAGGACGTTGAGCTGCACAACGAGAGAGTGCCGGCCGGCAGCGCCATGATCTGCCTCACCGGTTCCGCCAATCGCGATGGCGACAAGTACGAGTCGCCAGATCGGTTCGATATTCGCCGCAAGGTCGGCCAGCACCTCACATTCGGCTATGGCATTCACTTCTGCCTCGGTGCTGCGCTCGCCCGAATGGAGGGCCGCGTCACCCTCGACGAGGTCCTCACCCGCTTCCCGGAATGGGAGATCGATTGGGACAACATCAAACGTGCTCCCACGTCGACCGTTCGGGGTTGGGAGGCGCTCCCGGCCTTCATACCCTGACGGTCGATCGGACAGCGCTCGGCGCCACGATCCGACGTCGACTTACATCGAGAGCCCCAACCTGCAGTGCGGCACTTGTTCGCCAACTAGCCGATCGGCTATTCTGCGGATACACCGATTCAGCAGGGGGAGAGATCCTTGGGCGCTTCACGATTCCGCGTCATCCAGTGGGCGACCGGCAATACCGGACAGCGGGCGCTGCGTGAAGTGATCCGTGCTCCCGCCCTCGACCTCGTGGGGGTGCGGGTCTACGACGAGGCGAAGAACGGCAGCGACGCGGGACAGCTGTGCGGAGAAGGGAAAACTGGCGTCATCGCCACAACTGATCGCGATGCAGTTCTCAGCCTCGAGGCGGATTGCTGCATCTACATGCCGCGAGCGACCGGGAAAGGTCAGACTCGAGCTGGGCTCAGCGAAGACGAGCTTGTCGACGACGTGGTGGCCCTGCTCGGTGCGGGGACAAACGTCGTCTCCACCTGCAGCGATCTGTTCGCACGCGGCGTCCGCATGACCAGCGCCAACCTTGCGCGAGTCCAAGACGCGTGTGAGAAGGGCGACGCGTCAGTTTGGGCGAGTGGCAGCGATCCGGGCTTCGTGACCGAAACGCTCCCTTTGGCGCTCTTGTCGATCCAGCGACACGTGGAACTCATCGAGATCGAGGAGTTCGGCGACCTGTCGCATCGCCCGTCGGCGCACATGGTGATGGAACAAATGCGATTCGGGAAGCCGCTGGCAGAATTCGACCCGGAACGCCGCAAGAACCACCTCTTTGGCGAGTATCAGCCACCGCTCAGCGTCCTAGCCGACTTGGCCGGATTCGACATCGACACATGGACGGGCGAGGGCGGGGTCGCTGCTGCCAAGGAGGACATGACGATCGTCGCCGGTCAGATCAAGGCCGGGACAGCCGCTGCGCAGCGTGTTGTCGTCACGGGAACAAGCAACGGCGTCGATCGGATTCGTTTCACGCAATACGGCTTTGTGGGCGTGGACGTCGATCCTGATTGGGGTCTACAGCCGACTGGTTGGCGAATCCGGATCCACGGGGACGCGCCGATCGACATGAGCATGCCGTTTCCCGTTCCCCTCGACGACTTGGCATCTTTCGTGCCCGCCTACAACGCCAATGGGCTGGTGAATGCCGTTCCCTACGTGTGCCAGGCGGCGCCCGGGTTTCGGACGACAGAGGATCTTCCGCACATCTTGCCCCGGGGTCCTCGGCTCCTCGACGCACCATGAGCGTCAAGGCGTGACGACATTGCCTGACCCAGACGGAGGGGCCCCTGACGGCACCGGGCCGCTGACACGCAACGTGCTGAGGTATGACCAGACCATCAGGCGTCTGGTGGGTGCCGGCGGCACGGTCGACTGGACCTCACTGGCCGCATTTGTCGCCGTCGACGACTTCAAACGGGTGGGGACGTTCCTTGAGGAACAGGATTGGAATGAATACACCACGATGCTGTCGGCCTGGGCGTCAGCTGTCGAGTCATTCGACACGACCGTCCGTCGGATTTCTGAGGTCGACTCTCTGGTCTATTACGAGATCGAAGAGCGCCACAGGCACGGCCGTGATGTCAACGTCATCAATTCCATGACGGTTTTCGCGTTCGATGAGGACGAAAAAATCAACCGTCTCCACGTCTACCTGCAGCAGGATCGCTGACAGCGGATGGCCTCATCGCGATCGATCAATTCCTGACGACCTCAGGCCGGCAGAGACAGAAATCGCCGTGCGAGCCGCAGGAGCTCGGCTCGCACGATGTCGTCGTCCAAATCGGCAAGGAACGGATGCATGACAGCGCCGCTGATGGCGGCAATGAGCATCGCGATGCGGACCCGCGCCTCTGGTGCCTTGTCATCGCCGACCAAAATATGGCGCAGGCGGTGCATGACGTTACGAAACTCGTCGTGGTCTGCAAAGAAACCCACGATCACCGGGTCGCTGAGGATCGTGCTGGCGCGACGACCCCGGTCGATGGCAAGGTCGACAATGCCCGCGATGAGCGAATCACGCGCCCGCCTCGGGGTGGTGGCGTGTTCGGCGATGTCGACAACGGCTGCCAGTCGGCTCAGCTCTGACTCTGCCACGGCCAGAACGATCTCGTCCTTCGTGTTGTACTGGTGATAGACGGCAGCTTTGGTGACGCCGATCTCGTCGGCAATCATCTGCAAGGACGTCCCTCCGACGCCGTGCCTCGCAAACAGATCGAGGGCTGCCGTGACGACTCGGACTTGCGCCGCGCTCAACCCGACCGGGTCGCTTTCGAATACCGTTTCAGCTGCCGACGAGTTCACATGACTACCTTAATGTCACGAACCCCGGTCTCCGAGGGGCGCGTCCTCGGCTCCGCCACGACGACACGCGACACCAGACCTCAGTCGCCACGTCCCTTTCTTTCTCGAGAGAAGCCGATCCGGGTTCCCGCTTCGCTTCGCTGATGCGCTACGGCTGAACGCGGAGATAGTCCGCCACGGTCGACATCTGGACCTGCTCACAACGGGCCTCGTCTATTCGTTCCTCCGGTCCCTCTCTGGTATTCACCGTTGCACCGCAGGATGAGTGGCCTCAGGATCACGCGTCTGTGCCGGTACTCTCAAGTGCCATCGGGAGAAATACTTCGGCACCCCTCCTGACGGACGCGATCGCAAACGCCCGGTTCTCGTCGTTGAAGATCCGAGTCGTACGA
Organism: uncultured Acidimicrobiaceae bacterium; assembly: GCA_963762175.1. Classification (GTDB taxonomy): domain Bacteria; phylum Actinomycetota; class Acidimicrobiia; order Acidimicrobiales; family RAAP-2; genus Bog-473. Next base: position 215,603 of record CAVXJW010000005.1, on the reverse strand, counting down.
CGAGGCAGACCTAGGGGTGACTTCGCCCGATTGGCGAGGTAAGAGCTTTTCCTCAGATCAGATGGCATGCTGTCGCTATCGGCGACTGGGGAGGGAACGTGGCGGTGGGGGTTCGAAGGAAGATGGCTCGCGGCCGGCGCACGGCAACAAAGACGAGCCACCTGCATGCAGCCGTGGCCAGCTTGTTGGCCGTAACGTCGGTGGTGGCCACGACACAGGTATTGGCGTTGCAAGCCGTATCCGCAGCTGGGCCACCACCCGCCACCGCGGTAATTTTGCCATCCGCCGGCGCCACCGAGACGGGCTCCTTCTATCTCGACGCGTTGGCGTCCAGCCCAGTGGGCGTGGCATCGGTCAACTTCCAGATCACTGGTGGGGCCGTGAGCAATCAAGTCATCTCGGCCGCCACGCCCACGATCTACGGGTGGGTGGGGACCTGGAACACGAAGTCCTTCCCCAACGGGACGTATGCGTTGCAGAGCGTGGCGACCGACAGCAGTGGCGTGAGCACGACGAGCGCGCCGATCACGCTCACAATCAACAACCCGGCGCCCCCCGTGACACTGCAGGGCAACGGATCAGTGGAGGAGGCATGGCTCACGGGTGCGCGTGCGGGCGACAGCATCGAGCTCCTGCAGAATGGGGCGGTCGTCTCGAACCCGGCCAACCCCGGGACCGCCGACTCGCTCGGCTCGCTCATCGTGCGTGACCTCGCGCCGGGATCCGGCTATACGTGGAGCGACCTCTCCACCGGTCAGCAGACGGCCCCATTTGCCGTGCTGGCGCCCGGTGCAAACCCAGCGGTTAATTCGCCGCTGTACACGGGTCAACCCATGCATCAAGGGCTCAACTATCTCACCATGCGTGACGGTGTCACCCTGGCCGCCACTGTGCGCTACCCCCCCGGCGCGTCATGTTCGTCGGCGAGTCCCTGCCCTACCGTCATGGAGTACTCGGGGTACAACGTGGCCGGTCCCACCGATCCGATCCCCGGGCTGATTACCAGTGTCCTCGGCGGGCATTGCACCACCACCACCTGCGGCAATCCCAACCTTCTTCCCGACAGTTCCACTGACGTCGGCGCCGTCCTCGCCAGAGTGTCGGGGTTCGCCACAGTCAGCCTGCAGATGCGGGGGACAGGGTGCTCGGGTGGTGCCTTCGACCTTTTTGGGTACCCATCGGACTACGACGCCTATGACGCCATTGAGATCCTGGCGAATCAGAGCTGGGTGGCCAACGGCAAGGTCGGAATGGTCGGCATCAGCTTCTCGGGGTTGTCGCAGTTCCCCGCGGCCGGCACGGATCCCCCCGGTCTGGCCGCCATCGCACCCATGAGTCCTACGGACGATCTGTTCTCGACCGGGTATCCGGGGGGTATCTACAACAACGGATTTGCCGCTGAGTGGATCAACTCGAGGATCAGCGATGCCAAGGCGGCCGCGACCGACACGGGCAGTCAGTTGGTCCAGAGCTCGACGACACCGATCTCCGGTGTCGGACAACCCTGGACCTACTACGAGATCGATAGTGAACTCGCCTCGAGCAACGGAGCATCGTCGAACTGCCTGTCCAATCAGGCGCTCCATAACCAGTCCCAGGACTTGGCCGGACTGATCGGTCCACAGCTCGTCGCGCCCGGTTCTGGATCGGGCCGTGACCCCGCGCTCTTCGACCGACGCTCAATGGTCGACTGGGCCGCGCACGTGAATGTCCCGGTCTTCCTCTCCGGTGCACTCCAGGACGAGCAGACTGGACCTCAGTGGCCAGCGTTGATCGACGCCGTTCCGAAGACGACACCGCTGTTCGCCAACATGGTGAACGGAGGACACATCGATTCGGCCGACCCCCAGACGATCAGTCGCTGGTTGGAGTTCCTCGACATCTATGTCGCCGACAAGGTCCCGAGCCAGCCCAACGCATTGGAAGCGCTCGTGCTCGACCTCTTCGCCTCCACCGCCGCCTCGGTGTCGGCGCAGTCCCCGCTGCCCGCCCTCCGTTTCACCACCGCCCCTGACGTCGCAACGGCGCGCAGTGAGTTCGCCGCGCAGACCCCTCTGGTGCAGGCCTTCTTCGACAACGGTGCCAGCTCCGCTGGTCCGGGCAACATCGGATCCTCCTACAGCGCAGGGTTTTCCAGCTGGCCCCCTGCAGGCGCGGTCACGACCCTTTTCCTCGGTGTCCATGGCTCCCTCCAGCGGCAGCCGCGACCACCCGTCGCAGGCAGCACCAGCTTCACGCTGGACCCGTCGGTCCGACCCTCGACCAGCCTCCCGGCGGGCGGGAACGTCTGGGCGGCCAATCCTGGCTGGGACTGGGCGCCGGTTCCCGCATCCGACGGCGTTGCGTTCCAGACCACCCCGTTCACCACAGCGACGACCGTGGCAGGCCCGGCCACGTTGGGCCTCTGGCTCAAGGCGTCGGCGCCCGTCGAGGACCTGCAGGCCACGATCACGGAGGTGCAACCTCAGACGGGCCAGGAGGAATACGTGACGTCGGGGTTCTTGCGCAGCACGAACCAGGTCGACAAGCCCGATTCCACCGCGCTCTTCACGGACCCGACGTATCTTGCAACGGACGCACGCAATCTCTCGCCGTACCGGTTCTCGCTGGTGAAGATCCCCATCGACCCCATCGTGCATACCTTCCGGCCCGGCACCGAGCTCCGGATCGTCATCTCAGCACCGGGTGGCGATCGCCCGGTGTGGACGTTCGCGAGCCTGGACAACGGCCAGATGGCTACGGTCGGATACGGACTGTTGGCGCCCTCAGCCCTGACCGTCAACGTGGTGCCGGGCGTCACCGCCACCGCGGCGGCGCCGCCTTGCGGCTCGCTGCGCGGGGAGCCCTGCCGGGCCTACCAGGCCGAGGGCAACCAGTCGTAGGGCCGAACCTGACCGGCGTTGCGGGGACCACGTTGTCAGGCGTCGATCTTCGGAATATTCGGAACGCTCCTCGCAGACGATTCAAAGTTCCCGCGTGAAGACGTCGGGGGCAGCAGGGACAGGAAGGTGAGATGAAGACACCCGAGGAGATGTTCGACCTCAGCGGCAAGGTCGCCCTTGTCACAGGTGGCAGCCGCGGCATCGGCCGGTCCGTGTCCGAGGGTCTTGCCGCGGCGGGGGCCACCGTCGTGATTGCCAGCCGAAAGTTGGAGAACTGCGATGCAGCAGCCCGGGAGATCACGGCAACTACCGGCCAGCGAGCCCTTCCCTTCGAGTTCCATGCCGGCCGCTGGCAGGATTGCGACCGGCTCGTCGAGAGCGTGTACCGAGAGGTGGGGCGCTGCGACGTGCTGGTGAACAACGCAGGGATGTCTCCGGCGTATGACGGACTGACCTCGGTCACCGAGGACCTGTACGACAAGGTGCATGCCACGAACGCCAAGGGGCCCTTCCGATTGAGCGTTCTGATCGGAGAACGCATGGCAGGAGATGATGGCGGTTCGATCATCAACGTGTCTTCCGTCAGCTCCTGGCGACCAACCGCCACCGACCTGCCCTATGCGATGGCCAAGGCAGGCCTGAACGCGCTGACGCTGGGGCTCGCCGGTGCATGGGCGCCCAAGGTCCGCGCAAACCTGGTTCTGCCGAGCGCCAGCGACACCGACCTCACCAAGAACTGGCCCTCGGAGACCAAAGCACGCATCGCCGCAATGAACCCGATGCGGCGTATGGGGACACCCGAGGACGTGGTGGGGGCCTGCGTGTTCCTGGCCAGCGACGCGGCCAGCTACGTGAACGGCACGCAGTTGCCGGTCGATGGAGGGCTCTACCGCACGCTCTGACGCTCTCTTGCGAAATCAGGCCTTGGTCAGGTAGCGGTCGATCACGCGGTGCATGTGCAGGACGTTCGACTCCTGGCGGCGGTTGAGTCTCATGGGGGGTCCTCCGCGTGACTTCATCCCGATCTGTACGTGCTCCATGTTGGCGTAGTCCTGATTGGTGATCTCGCCCCAGTCGCGCTCCGACCAGACGGGGAAGAACCGGCGCTCGGCTTTCTTCGGAACCTCGCCGTCGAGTGGCCACTGCAAGAACCAGGTGTCCTTGATGCAGCTGTCGGGATCCGAGCCGTTGGGCCGAACCCGGAAGAGGATGGCGATCCCCGGATAGATGGGGCCGACCATGTTGGGAAAGAAGAACACGTCGTCCGCGCTGGTCAACTGATCGTCGCTGAACTCGGCCACGTCGACCCCACGCGCCTCGAGCAGTTCACGCCGACCCGCCTGATAGCGGCTCAACACTGTCTCGCCCTGGAGTGGGTCAGCCCGGACCTTTTGCACCAGGTCGCGCTCGTCCCGATAGAAGAGGCCGCCGAGACCTTGGATGAAGTTCTCGAGGATCTCACCTTCGTCGTACTCTTCCTCGGAGAGGCCCAGGCGCGGGCTGGGCTGCAGTTGGCGCCGCGCGTTCGGCAATCGGCCGTAGTGGGCATGGAGACCAAGCGATTCGTACTCGAGGCCCACGTCATCGGTCCAGGGCAGGAGCTGTGGATGCGTTCCCTGCACGTGGTATCCCTCGTTGAACGCGTCGACAGCGACCTTCCAGTTCGCCGGGAGCACCGTCGACAGGTAGACGCGCAGTCGCAGACGGTCCAGGTGGTAGGGCGCCAACAGGGTCGTCAAGGGCTCAAGGTACTCCGCCAGGGGTGGTGCGGCGCGGTTCAGGCAGACCCAGACGAAGCCACCCCACCGCTCGACCCGCACCGCCTTCAAACCCGTATCGGGCGGTATCGGATCGAACTCGTGTTCGTCGACCACCTCAACCAGTGTTCCGTCGAGGTCGTAACGCCAGGCGTGGTAGCGACACCGGATGCACGCCTCGGGGAATCGGCCGTTGCCGTCGGCGAGGCGGGTGCCGCGGTGCAGACAGGTGTTGTGGAACGCGCGCACGGTGTCCGCATCGGAGCGAACAACGAGGATCGATTGGTCGCCGATGAGGTACTCGCAGAAGTCGCCGACCTCGGACACCTCCTCCTCTCGGCAGGCCACCTGCCAGACCCGTGACCAGAGGCGCTCGAGCTCCAGATCGGCGAACTCGCGGCTGGTGTACCGCTCTCTCGGGACGGTGTTGTCCTCGCCGACCAGCACCCTCTTCAGATCCATGTCGTCGGTCTCCTTCACTGGACCAAGAGCCAACGCCGCGGGCAAATCGGCATGGCATCGCCATGCTAGGACGAGTTGCTCTGCGCGGCATGGCCGGGTCATCGGTGGATGAACGACACCTGGCCCTATAGTTCGAGACCGACCGGGGACCCGCGGCGAGGCGCCAGAATCAAGTTCCGGGCCGATCTTTGGGGGCGAGCGTGAGGAGTGAGTGGTCCGTCATGGTCTTCGCTGGCTGGGTGAGGCGGGAGAGCACGTGAGAGCGAACGCAGAGGGCGGGGCGCGGACCCCGGTGGCACCCAACACATCGCTCGCTGGGCTCGCCCCTCCGCTGGCCGAGGTGCCGCTCCCCAGTCCGAACGCCGCAGCGCTCCTGCGACGGAACGGTACGGGTTCCGAGTCTGCCGACCGTCCTGCCCTGCGCTTCGGCGATCACCAGTGGTCGCATCGAGAGCTCCTCGCCGAATCGGAGCGTTTCGCCGCCCTCTACCGTGCCCGGCTTGACCCAGGCCGTCCCCCCCACGTCGGCCTCCTGCTGGACAACACCCCTGACTACGTCTTTGCCCTCTGTGGTGCGGGCCTGATCGGTGCCGTCGTCGCCGGCTTGAACTACACGCGTCGAGGGGAGCATCTCGGCGTCGACATCTCACACACCGACGTCCAGTTCGTCATCACCGAACCTCGCCACGAGGAGCAGCTGCAGGCGGCCACTGAGGGGGTGGAGCTTCCAGGTGGGATCCTCGTCTCGGACCGATTTGCCGACGAAGACGATCCGCCCGCCTCGGGTGAGCCCCTCGAGCAGGCGCTGCAGAAGGCCTGGGCCGATCATGACCCGGGCCAAAAGGGCCCGGTCGCGCCGGCCGACCCCGATGTGGACGCTCTCTGGGTGTTGCTCTTCACTTCGGGAACGTCGTCCGCACCCAAAGCCGTGCGTTGCACGCAGCGGCGGCTGCTGACAACGGGCAACCGCATGGCGACAATGCTCGAACTCGGACCTGAGGATGTCGGCTATGCGTCGATGCCTCTCTTCCACACCAACTCGCTGATGGCGGGACTTGCACCTGCCCTGGTGTCCGGCGCCTCGCTCTCCCTGGCCCGTCGCTTCGAGCGCGTCGCGGTTCCTCCCGGACGTGCGACACCACGGTGCGACCTGGTTCAACTACACCGGCAAGCTGCTGACATATTTGCTCGCCACCCATCAGCATGCGGACGATGCGGACAACCCGCTACGCGTCGCCTTCGGTAACGAGGGTTCGCCGCAGGTCGTCGAGGACGCCGCGGCGCGGTTCGGATTCCGGATCATTGATGTCTTCGGCTCGACGGAGGGAGCAATCGCCCTCGACCGGACAGGGAGCCGTCCCCGCGGGTCGATCGGACGTCTTCGGCAAGGGATCTTGGTCGTGGACGAGAATGGGATCGAGGCACCACGCGCCGAGTTCGACAGCGATGGCCGGCTCGTCAATGCGGATCGCTGCGTCGGCGAGATGGTGAACACGCTCGGCGTGGGGCCGTTCGAGGGCTACTACGAAAACGAGGAGGCCATGCGCCAGACGACCCGCCAGGGCTGGTACTGGAGCGGGGACCTTGGTTACGTGGACGACGACGGCTGGGTGTACTTCGCCGGCCGGGACTCCGACTGGCTGCGCGTGGACGGTGAGAATTTCACGGCGGCGCCGATCGAGGCGATCATCGGACGCCATCCGGACGTCATGTTGGTGTCAGTCTTCGGTGTGCCTGCTCCGGATTCGGGGGACCAGGTGATGATTGCGTTGGTGCTCCGGGACGGTACGAGCTTCGACTCGCGGACCTTCGCCGCTTGGCTCGACGCCCAAGCTGACCTCGGTCCCAAGTGGCAGCCACGGTTCGTCCGTGTGTGTCGGTCGCTTCCCAGCACGCCCACCAACAAGATCCTGACCCGCACCCTGGCCCACGAGAAATTTCGCTCGGACAGGGTGCACGGTGACGCGATCTACCTTCGCCCGCGTGACGAGAACGCATTTCGCTCATTCGGCGTGGAGGAGGAGGCGTCGCTCCGTGAGTCCTTCGTCTCCCATGGGCGGCTCGCGGCATGGGAGCTGTGAGGCGATTGAGCTGGAGCGTGCCTTAATGGCTCACGTGGCTCCCCCATGAAGACTCGAGCGATCACGCGCTACCCGATGGGGAAATCAAAATAGGTATCCGGGTACGGCTCGTCTTTCAGCGTGTAGTGCCACCACTCGCATTCATACGAGTCAAACCCAGCGGCCTCCATGATCGTGCGAAGGTGTCCACGATTCCTGGCTTCGACCTGCGTGATTCTTTGCGATCCATGATGTGAGATCGGATCCATCAAGTCGTGATGGCCTCCCATTGGGACCAAGTCGCCCGAAACCAGGAGAAAGAGCGTCAGGTCAACGGTGCTGCCGCGGCTGTGACCCGACCTGGCGGCCACATATCCCTTCTCAAACATCTCGGGTCGATTGATGTTCGGATAGTGACGCAGCTTCTTTCGTCCGTCTTCCGGCTGTTCCGACCAGCGCACAAAACAATCCACGGCTCGTTGGGGGCGATATCCATCCCACAGAACGAGGCCAAAGCCAAGCGATGCTGCCAGCTCTCGCGCCCTGTCGAGGGCTGCGCACAACACCCGCGAGCCCACGATCCGATTTGCGAGGTATCCCTCAACCGGCTTGCCGGTGAAATTGTCCCACGTCGCGTATTTCGCATCCCACCGGATTCCACAGACGAGGTCGTCGACAAAGGCGAACTCCGTATGAATGGTCACGTCGGACGTAAAGCCAACGAGATAACCCGATCGATCACCTCGGCGAGTGGAACTCCCGCGGCTGCCATCATTCTCGGATAACGGCTGTAGGAAGTCATTCCAGGCAACGTATTGATTTCGTTCAGGACCACTGTTTCATCGTCCTTGAGGAACATGTCGACCCTCGCGAGGCCCTGGCACCCCAAGGAGCGGTAGAGCGTCATTGCCGTCTTCTTAACGAGGCTGCACGCCTCCGGCGAAATGTCGGCTGGAACGACAAACGTCGCATTCTCAGAACCCCGTTCAGGCCTCTCCTCTTGATGGATTCTCAAGAACCCGTGGGAAAGAGCAACGCGGTCTGGCTCGCCCGCGATCAACTCCTCCTCGTTACCGAGTACCGCGCATCCCACTTCGATGCCAACGATCGCCTCTTCGATCAATACCTTTGCGTCGAACTGACGTGCGGCTTCGACTGCACGCAGCATGTCCTCCTTTCGGATCACCTTGCTGACGCCAAAAGATGAGCCTGAGCGCGCCGGCTTCACAAAGACGGGGTACCTCACGTGCGCAGGATCAACCTCGGCACCTGCCGCGACGACCCGGAACTCCGGCGTGAGAACGCCGGCGCCTCTCGCCACCATGAAGGCGAGGGACTTGTCCATGCACAGCACAGAGCTCGGAACATCGCAACCCACGTAAGGGACCCCGGAGAGCTCGAGGAGACCTTGGACGGCCCCGTCTTCGCCGAGCGTGCCGTGCAGAACCGGAAAGACAACGTCGAGTCGGATGGTCTGGTATTGGCCGCGCTCCAGAACAACCAATCCATGTACGTGCCGGTCTGGCGACAGGCTCGCTGGTCGTGAAGGGCCGTCTTCCCAGTGTGGCGCAGGCCTGTCACAGAGCCTCCACGCACCCGACCTTGTGATCCCGACATAGAACGGCTCATACTGTGCGAGATCGAGGGCGTTTGCCACCTCTTGCGCAGACTTCACGGACACGGCGTGTTCCTCTGAACAGCCTCCGAAGATAACGGCGACTCTCAACTTACTCACGACGGTCTTCTCGCAAGAATCGCAAGCAATTGATGAGGGAATGCTCAACGGTGTCCCTGAGGGCGTGATCCGTGTAGTACGCGGTGTGAGGAGTGATCACCACATTCGGCAGCTGCTGTAACCGCAGGAGCGCTAGGTGCTCGATAGGCCCGTGGCGATGGTCGGAGTAGAAGATCCCTTCCTCGCCCTCGAGAACATCCAATGCCGCGCCACCGAGCCGACCCTCCTCCAGCGCCGTGACAAGGGCCTCCGTATCAACGAGCAGACCGCGCCCGGTATTGATCAAGTAGGCGCCGTGTTTCATCTGGTCAATGCGTCGACGGTTCACGAGCCGGCACGATGCTGCATCCAGAGGCGTATGGAGCGTCACCACGTCGCTCTGCCGCAAGAGAGAACCGAGGTCCGAGTACTCGACAGAACCTCGGGGACACCGGTCATTGGCCACGACTCGGCAGCCGAAACCCCGGAGCCTTTCGATCACCGCCGTCCCGATCCGCCCTGTGCCGATGACGCCGACGGTCAGGTCGCGCAGCTCTCTCCCGCGCAGGTCCTGGAGACGGTAGTCATGTTCACGCGTACGGCTGAGGGTTGATTTTGCATCACGAAGGAGCATCAGTATCAACATCAGCGTGTAGTCAGCGACGCTGTGGGGCGAGTAGTCGACATTCTCGACCGAGATGCCGACGCTTTCCGCCCATCTGACGTGGATGTGGTTGTACCCGATGCTTCTCGTGGAGATATAGCGCACGCCTGCTTGGCGAAGGGCAAGGAGGGTTGAATTAGTGATCTGGGTCTTGTGATCCACGCTGATGCATCGATTGCCAGCAGCCAGCTCGACATTTGCTTCCGACACAGCCGCTTCGGTGAGGGTTGGCACTACCCCGAGGCAAGACGCCATCTCACGGAACAGCGCAGTCTCGTCCTTCCCGCACCCATACATCGTGATTCCGACTGGCGGACGGACTCGGTCGTTCACGCCGCAAGTCAACCAAGCACGTTGTTGTTGGGACGTATGCGGTTTTCGATATGCCGACGATATGTTCGGGCGCGTAGCATGATGTCAATGTGCGTGTGTTGATCGTCGAGGATGAGCCTTTCATGGCCGAAGCCATTAGAGATGGCTTGCGCCTCGAAGCGATCGCAGCCGACATCGCTGGTGACGGTCACACTGCCCTGGACATGCTCGAGATCAACGCCTATGACGTCGCCGTCCTCGACCGCGATATTCCCGGGCCTTCCGGTGATGAGGTCGCCAAGCACATCGTGGCCACTGGCAGGGGCACGCCGATCCTCATGCTTACTGCCGCCGATCGGCTCGACGACAAGACGACCGGGTTCGGAATCGGCGCCGATGACTACCTCACGAAGCCATTCGAGCTCCGAGAGCTCGTCCTTCGTCTCCGAGCGCTCGATCGCCGGCGGGCGTTCAACCGGCCACCCGTGCGAGAGCTCGGCGGACTACGTCTGGATCCGTTCCGTCGCGAGGTGTCTCGCGACGGGCGCTATGTTCCGCTCACTCGCAAGCAGTTCGCCGTACTCGAAGTCCTCGTCGCCGCGGAAGGCGGCGTCGTCAGCGCTGAAGAGCTCTTGGAAAAAGCGTGGGACGAGTACGCAAACCCATTCACCAACGCCGTGCGTATCACCGTGTCGGCACTGCGGAAACGCCTCGGTGAACCCGAGATCATTGTCACTGTGGCCGGTGCGGGATACCGCATCAGGACTCACCGAGACAGCGACCACAGGGATCGACAAAGTGGATAGAGCTCCCGGTCCAACGGTTCGGCTCAAACTCACCCTTAGTTACGCCGGTTTTGTCATCCTCGCAGGCGCCCTTCTTCTCGGCGTCGTGTGGGTGTTCCTCCTGCGCTACGTGCCGAGAGGGGAAACGGTCATCGTGGCTCGTCGGCACGTCTTCGTATCCCCGGGCCGGGGTGCCCTCCTGCGCGATTTCGCTCCGGCCGCCGCGATCTCCGGGGCATCCCTGGTGGTGTTCGGGCTCGTCGGAGGGTGGTTTCTCGCCGGCCGGATGCTCGCCCCCCTCACTCGCATCACTGAGGCCACCCGATTGGCTGCGAGCGGGTCCCTCTCCCACCGGGTCCGACTGCAGGGCCGGAACGACGAGTTCCGCGAGCTCGCCGACTCCTTCGACACAATGTTGGCGCAGCTCGAGAACCACATGGCCGAACAACGGCGGTTCGCTGCCAACGCCTCTCACGAGCTCCGCACTCCGCTGGCGATCACGCACACACTGCTCGAAGTGGCACGAGAGGATCCGAACCGAGAAATCCTCGACCGCCTCCAGGTCGTCAACGCCAGAGCGATCGACCTGACTGAAGCACTACTCCTGCTCAGCCGTTCCGACCAACGCTCTTTCACCCCAGAAGACGTCGACCTCTCCCTTGTCGTTGAAGAAGCTGTTGAAACGCTCCTGCCGCTCGCCGAAAGGCATCACGTCACCATCACCATCGACACGTCAGCAGACTCGACGCTCACCAGAGGCTCACCATCCCTCCTGCTCCAGCTCACGACCAACCTCGTCCACAACGCGATCGTCCATAACCTGCCTGAACGTGGCACGGTGTCGGTTACGACGAGCCGTCATGGCGAGTTTGTGGTGCTCGCCGTGGAGAACACCGGCGAGGCACTCACTCCTGAGGTCGTCAGCACCCTCGTCGAACCGTTCCAGCGAGGCAAAGAACGCGTCCACAGCGACGACGCAGGCGTTGGTCTCGGACTGGCCATTGTCAACAGCATCACCAAGGCACACGGTGGAGTCATGTCCCTCGCTCCCCGGCAGGCGGGTGGGCTCAGCGTCAGAGTAGGACTTCCGGCCGGTTGACGTGTTTGCGACTCGCGAGGCCGCGTCCCGCAAGAGACGGCACCGAGCCGCACGGTTCGATCGAGACAGGGCAAATCGGATTGCGTACACAGGGTACTTGGGCTGTCAGAACGAAAGACTCGGGCTCAGCCGTCCGCTTCAGTGCCGTTCGGATCTTCGCCCACGCCGACGCCGAAGCGGGGACGACCCAGCCACACTGCGAGGAGGCTGAGCACGACGGCGAAACCTCCGAGAATCAGCGCAGCGATCTCCCAGGCGTTCGCGCCCGAAGAGACGGTCGCCGGCGCGGTCGTGTTCGCAGCTGCTGCCACATTCGTCGCCGTCGACGAGCCCCCATTGCCCTTCCCCGCTGCCGCCGTCAGCGTGATCGTCGGCGCTGGGTGCTCAGGGTCGGGCACCGTCTTGTCCGGTACTTCGATCCACGACACCGTGGTGCCATCGCTGTACGTCTGGATCGCCTTGAAGACGAGCTGCGAGGTGCCCGTCGGGATGCCCTGCGCCAACACGTTGAACTCGCCGAATTGGCTGACGGGGATGGTCGAGCCGGTCCAGTCGATCTCACTGACCGTCGAAGTGAAGGTGCCGTCGTCGGTGGTGATGGGCTTGGGCAGCGCGGCCTTGACGACGTTTACATGCCAGCCCGATCCGGCCTGAGGGTTCAAAAGCACGATTGGATGGACCAGCGGGAACTGGATCTTCAGACTCGTCACCGCCGCGGTGGCCGACTCGTTCGGGACGCGGAACGTGAGAATGGCGTCGTCGGTTCCCTGGGGCAGGCTCGACGGGCTGACCGTCACATGGGCGGACGCCATGCCCGTATCGAGGAGCACGAAGACCAGGGCGCACACGGCGACCAGTCCGAACTTCCGCATCAAGTGAATCCTCCCTCTCGTCGCGCCCGGGCCTACTGCACGGTGTCGACGAAACTGACATCGGGTTGGCTGAACTCCGAGACCTGTACTTGCAAGACGATCTGCCACTTCCCGACGATCGGCGGGTTGGGGCTACTCGTCAGCACGAAGCGGCCCACACCCGCATGCTTCATGTCCGTCTCGATAGGACCGACGTTCTGCGACGGCAGCACCAGGTAGACCGAGACACTCTCGGCCAGGTTGGCCGGTGCGCCGTCGGGCCCGGTGAACTGGACGGTCCAGTCGTTCACCAATGCCGCATTGGGCGTGATGTGCAACATCACGTGGCCGCCCTCGAACGACTGTGTCTGGGTGAACGGAATTGGTGGTGGAGCAGTGGCCCCATTGCTCGGCGTCCCGTTGGCCAGCACGGCCGTCACCCCGAGGACCGCCACCATGCCGCATGCTTCCAGCCGCACCGTCGAGACGAGCCGCTGCCAACCGCGGGTCAGCGCCGCGGGCCGGGCCGCTGCGGCGGCCGAGAACAGGCCGGGCAGGAGCAGGTAGCGGTTGTACCAGGCCAGGATCAGGAGCAGGCCGACCAGGGCGATCTTGAGCAGCAGCATCTGGCCGTACCCCGTCTCGAAGAGGTTGGCCACCGAGCCCACCTCGACGATGGCGAGCAAGGTGCCGGCGACGAGGATGCCGGCGAACGAGATCCCAGCCATCGTCGAGAACCGCCCGACGACACCGGCCGTGTCCGTCAGGAGACTGCCGTCATCGTCCCCGCCTCCTCCGACACCGTTGCCTCTGTCGCCGCCAGGGCCGCCAGGTGCGGCGGGCCCGCCAGAGCGATCCGATGCCGGATCTGCAACGAATGCCGGCCGCTCCAAGAGTGCGGTCGACGTCCCCCCCGCGACCGCCCTGGTCGCCAGAGCCGCCCTGGTCGGTCGCGGAGACTCCGCCGTCATGACGAACGGGACCGCCGATGAGGGCAGCTGCCCGGCCAGACGTGCTGCTCGCGTCCGGCTCCGCAGGACGGTGACGAGCCCGACCAGGCCTCCGGCCCACATGGCGGCGAAGACCACGTGCACGATGTCGGCCGGAATGCTCAGCCAGCGTTCCTGGGAGACGAGGGCATGGCCGAAGAGGACGAAGGCTCCAGCGGCCACGATGAGCCCGTAGAAGGCCGCGAACTGACGGTTGACCGTCCTGCGAAGGTGGAGTGAGGCAAGGCAGGCGGCCAGACCGACCAGCTGCGCTGCACACTGCTCGCCGAATTTGCCGCCGAAGGACTGCGTATCGATGCTCCACTGCGTGATGGCGGACAGGCCGTTGCCTGTGAGCGCCGACTGCGCGCCACCTGTGACGAGCATGCCCACGAGGCCGAGCGCGGCGGCGGCGTAGGTCCATCGCCTCAGTCGGCGCCGCTCCTCCCCCTCCCGCAGGATGAAAGCCAGGAAGAAGGCGAGGCCGGCCGCGACGAGGACGCCGGCGTAGACCAGGAACTGGCCGAAGTCATCGATCCAATTCGTCAGTGACGTCTTGGGCCGGGTGGACAGCACGCTGATGGCGCCCGCCTTGACATGTCCGACCAGGAAGACGATGCCGCCACTGACCACGTGACCGTCGACCGATGTGACCGTGTAGTCCGACACGTAGGCGCCGGAGCCGAGCGAGGTCGGCAGGGTGGCCGACAATGTGCCGGGGGACGGATGACCCGAAGCGACCTGTACCTGTTGCCCGCTCGAGTTCAAAACGACCAGTCCCCCGTCGTCGGGCCGGACCGGCTGGTCGAAGTTGATGGTGACGGTATGGGGAATCTTGGCCAGGTGTGCCCCTTGAGCCGGGGAGGAGGCCGTCACGGCGGCGTGCGCCGCCGCGGGCGTGGCCCAGGCCACCACGACCAGGCATCCCAGAATGCTCGCCACCAAGGGGCGCCGCATTCTCGTCATCGGTGCTCGCGTGTGTGCCGATCGATACGCAACGATGTGCTCAGGACTGCCGGTCGCAGAACCCGATGGCGTTGGTCAGGTCCGTGTTCCCCGGGCAGTAGACGTGCAGGTTGTCGTGGGAGAACACTCCTTGTGGGCTCTCCCAACCCGGCACCACCCAGGCGTGCACCATCCACACCGTCTTCTTCATGAAGTCGCCGTGCGCGTCGGCGCATTCCTGCGGCGTGATGTTCTGGTCGGCGGCAAACGGGACGCCGATCTTCCCGTTGTTGAACTGCACGCAGACATTCGAGTGCTGATGCCAGTGGTCGTTCGGCCCTTCGAAGCCCGAGGGTGCCGTGTCGGCCAGCGACTCGTACATCACGCCCACAACGGGCGCGTTGTCAGCCGTGCTCGAGTAGATCCACGATGCCGGGTAGGCGGCGTTCACCGAGCCGTCGGGGTTGATGCCCTTGAACGCCTGGCCGTTGATCTCCTGGTAGTGCGCGCCGACACCGGGGGCCATGCCGCCGGCCAGGATCATCCCGGCCGCCTTGGCGGACGCCACCGTCGGGTAGCGCTCTGCCGCCTGGAAGGCCTCGGCGAGCTGATTGGTCAACAAGGTCTGGTCCGTCGCGTCGAGCGGCACCCATTTGGCCAGCTCCGACTGCTCGGTGTCGTTGCCGGCGACGACGCTCTGAAACGTCTTCGAGCTCTCGCCGGGAACCTTCACGGTCGTCGACAGGGCCAGCTTGGCGGCTGACCCACCTGGGTCGGCCGCCGGCGCCGCTGCGCTCGGGGTGTTCAAGGCAGCCACGCTGCCGAACAGTCCGCCGACGGTCATGGCAACCACCCCGACGGGCACGAGCGAACCGAAGACGGAGGTCGCCGACGACCATGTGCTCCCCAATGTCGGTCGGATTGTGAGCGCCGCACCTACCAGCAGGACAATGCCGGACAGGGCCACGCCAAACGCTGCCGAGATGGCGGAAACCGAACGCGGACCTTCGACCGCGAGCCAGAACACAGCGACGGCAGCGTTGACGGCGACGGCTGACCCGAAGAGCAGTCGAGAGGGTCGCGTGAGGACGCCAATGGCCAGCGCTACCTGGAGCAGGGCGGCGGCGATCCCTATGGTTGCCTCTGCCCCCTTCAAGTGTCCCGAGGCCATGGCGAAGAGCAAGACGGCCGAGCCGCCCAGTGCCACGGCCAGCAGTATCGGCAACGGGCGGTTGGTACCTCCGTCACCCCGAGCGTCGACGCGTGTAATCCGGTCGGTCATTGCCCCTCCTGCCCCCGCTCAGCACCTCTGCCGAGACCAGGTAGAGCGTACAGGGGTTGCATCGGCAGCGTGAGATCAAATCAGTCCAGGGACGGTCGGATGCCGACTGAACTGCCGGTTTTGGGGGTTCGCCCGAGCGGGCGCGCCGTGACGAGGAGGGCTTCGGGCTCTCCTGGGTGAGAAGGCGAGAAACAGCCCTCCGGTAGGTTTGCCCGAATGGCGGTACCAGGCCCACCCGAGCTTGGTCGTGGCGCCGTGGTCCTTGACGACATGTCAGCTCCGGCCGACTGGGAGGGGTGCCCCGTCGTCCGCATCGACCGGCCAGCCCTCGAGGAGCCGGGACCGGCCAGAGACGCCTTGCGGGCTGCCTGGCTCGAACGACGGCCCGTCGTGGTGAAGCTGGCGGTCGACTCAAAGACCTTGCAAGAGCCTGAGATGTGGCGTGGCCCGGTCCACGGAATCAGCCCTCGCTTCGACTTCCTGCGAGAGCAGCTCCATTTCCTCGTGTGGGCGAACAACTACGACGCCCGCAGCGGCGAGCTCGTGTGGTGGCATGGACGAAAGGCGGCGAGACGCTTCGCCACCCAAGGCATCACCGAGGCGGGCCCAGCCGACATCGAACTGAGCGACGGAACGCCTCTCTACGTGGACGGGGGCCCGTTCGGTCCGCCCGCGTGTCCCAGGCGGGATCGGGATCGTGCACCGCTGGAACGCAGAGGCCGGTTCACTCCGGGCGGTTGGTGACGCCCAGCCGCAGGCCGACCTGGCGTCGGACCAACTGGCCGCCGTCGGCCATGCCACCGGTGGCGCAAGGGTCATCGCTCCAGCGGGCTCGGGCAAGACTCGGGTCCTGACCGAGCGGCTCCGCTACCTCCTGCAGGAGCGCGGGGTCGACCCATCCACCGTGACGGTGCTCGCCTACAACAAGAAGGCCGCCGACGAGCTCACGGAGCGATGCGGCGATCTCGTGACGTCTCGGGGTCCCCACATCCGGACGCTCAACAGCGTCGGCCTGTTCATCTGCAACGCTTTCGAAGGATCGGGGCGCCTGCAGGTTCTGGAAGAGCCACAGGTACGGGAGCTCGTCCAACAGGTGTTCGAGGTTCGCCGCCAGGCCAACACAGACACCGTCCTCCCCTACATCGATGCGATGTCGTCCATTCGGCTGGGCCTTACGTCGCCGGAAATGGTCGAGGAGGCCTTCCCAGACGCTCAGGGCCTGGCCGAAGGATTCGACACCTACCGGGAAGCGATGGCCGCGGCGGGAGCCGTGGACTTCGACGAGCAGATCTACCGAGCAATCGAGATCCTGGTATGTGATTCCGAGGCACGGAGCACGGCCCAGCGGCGCTGTCGGCACCTGCTGGTTGACGAGTTCCAGGATCTCAATCCTGCCCACATGTTGCTGATTCGGTTGCTCTGCGGCCCAGCCTCTGACTGCTTCGGGGTCGGCGACGACGACCAGGTGATCTACGGCTACTCGGGAGCCACCCCCGAGTACCTCATCAATTTCGCGGAGTACTTCCCTGGAGCGGCGAAGTACGCCCTGGAAGTCAATTACCGCTGCCCTCCGGCGGTGGTGGATGCCGCGAAGCATGTTCTCTCGTACAACTCGAGGCGCATCGACAAGGCGATCACCACACCGGCCGACCGCACGGACGCCCTTCCCGACTTTGGCGATCCGCTTCGAAACCGCAGGCCCGTTTCAGCGATGCACGCCGATGCCGAACGACTGCCGCAGACGGCCGTGGCGGCGATCTCGGCGTGGAGGGACGGTGGCGTCGACCTCGACGAGATCGCAGTTCTGTCCCGAGTCAATTCCACCCTCCTGCCGATGCAAGTCGCCCTCCCCGAGGCGGGCATTCCCTGCAGCACTCCGCTGGGCCCCGACGTCCTGCGCCGAACGGGCATCGCCACCACCATGGCCTACTTGCGCATCGGCCTTGCGCCGGACGCCGTTCGGAGGGAGGACGTCAACCAGACCATCCGCAGGCCCTCCCGAGGGATCGCTCCCAACGTGACCAAGATGCTCACCGAACGGCCGATGACGTCGGTCGCCGACATCAGGCGCTTGGCCGGCCGCCTGTCTGGACGGGACGTACCCAAGCTCTTGGAGTATGCAGATTCGCTCGAGATGGTCCGTAGGGCATGCGAGACCACGACGGCGGCGGCAGTCCGCGCGGTCCGGGTCGAGGTCGGCCTCGGAGACTCGATGGACGTGTTGGACGGCGCTCGGCGGGAAGCGGACCGATCGACCCATGCTGACGACCTGTTGGCCCTCGAGTCGTTGGCGGTGCTGCATCCCGATGTGGCCACATTCGAGAGTTGGTTGCAGACCGCGTTGACGTGCCGGCCATCCGGGGGTGCGGCGGTTCACCTGTCGACCATTCACAAGATCAAGGGCCGAGAGTGGGAGCACGTCATTGTCTACGGGGCTTCCAAGGGTCTCTTCCCACATCGGCTGAGCGATGACGAGGAGAGCGAACGCCGGGTCTTCCACGTGGCGCTGACCCGGGCCGTACGCCAGGTGCTGATCCTCGCCGACGCACGTGAGCCGTCGCCGTTCGTGGCCGAGCTGGATGGCAGCAGAGCCCGCGAGCAGCTGCCGAACGTCGCCCGGGCGGGGCGAGGGACAACCGATCGCGTTCGGCTCGACTCGATCACCGAGCGTGATCGGCAAGGTCAGTGATCGGCTGAAGCCGAACAAGCGTGGAACCCGCTCCCCTTCCGCAGGGACAACCAGAACTGCTCCCGCCGCCGCTGCGGCAGATCGGGCTCGCGCTCGAGCACGGCGGACATGTGGGAACCGTGGTCGAGCTCACCGATGCGGCGGCCGTGATCCTTGTCGGAACGGCTCGACTGCAGGTGCCCTTCGGGACGGAGGTGCGCGTGCAGGGTGTCACGATGGCGCTGGTCGCCCCCAATGAGTACGCCGGTGCTTCCGATGCAGTCCGGAAGTACGAGACGGCGCTGAAGAAATGGCGGTCAGAGGCAGCGAAACAAGCATCGGTGCCGGCGTACGTCGTTCTGAACGACGGCGAACTCGCCGGCATTGCGGCGCGCCGACCGACGACGATGGTCGAACTGGCTCAGTGCAAGGGAATCGGGCCGACCCGGCTTGAACGTTGGGGTGATGAATTGCTCTCCGCCCTCGACGGCGCGGACGTCTAGCTCTCACGAAGCCTCGTCGAGAGTGCTGGACGAGTTCACCATGGCGCCCGCGGCCAGAGCGGCGAAGCAGACCTCCCCCCCGCACGTCGTCGGAGGCTCGACCGGAGGAGGTCGTCGCGACCGATGGTCGGGCCTCTCTCCATCCGCCCGGTACCACCCGCTCGTCGGGTGGTACCGGGGGACGTACGCATTGGCCCCGAATCCCGCCAGGGGGACGGGCGTTAGGCGAGTGTGGTCACCTCAGCCAAGATCCGCTTTGAAGGCAGCCAGGGAGCTCGGGAACGAGCCGCCGGTGATGACCGAGTTGACGCCTCCGGTATCGGCGTCGAAGTAGGACTCGTAGGTGACACTGTTGGCGCTATTTCGCATCCAGGCCACCATCTGGTTGACGTAGTACGGGTCGTCGCCCAGGCCATGGCCGTCAGTGCGGATGGTGACACCCCATTCGCTGAAGGCCAGCGGCTTTCCGTTGGCACCGGCGAATTGCCGAGCCGCTGTCAGGGAGGGAAGGGTGGTGGAGGACCAGGCGTTGGCCGAGGTCTGCGGCGTCGCCCACGACTGGTCGTAGGCATCGAGGCCGATCACATCCACGTACGCGTTACCCGGGTACGCCGCCGTGACCGAGTAGCCCGACTGGGTGAAGGCCCCGGCGTCGGGGTTCCAGACGAAGCGGAACTGCTGGCCGGGCACCGACCGCATCGCGCTCACGATCTGTTGGAAGTAGCCCGCATAGCTGGCCTCGGCGCTGGCGTTCGTCGCATTCCAGGGCATCCACGAGCCGTCGAACTCCCAACCGAGTCGCAAGTAGACATTGCCCGCGCCGCCGGCGACGAGCGACTGCGCCAGAGTGACGTAATAGGAATTGAAGGCTCCGCTCGCTCCCTGGGCCAGCGTGCCTACAGGCGCCCCGCCCGACGTCGGGATGATCGGGACCCCGAGGGCGAGGGTGTACCCGGTCCCGCGGTACGCGCTGGTCAGGTAGTTGAGGCTTCCACCGGCGCCGTCCATGGTGGCCCACCCGCTGCTGCCGTTCAGGTAGGCGGTGGCCACGGTGGGCGACGTTCCCGTCTGCTGGGCGAAGGCCGCCATGCCAGCCGGCGTCGGTGTGGACGCGTACGCCCCCTGCTGCAGGCTGCCCGTGAACAGTGCATAGGGATTCAGGCCCGGTCCGAACACGTTGGCCTGGCCGTTGGCGGTCACGACCGTGTACCCCGCGTTGGCCGGGTTGATGATCATGCCGTAGACGTAGGTGCCCCAGCCCGCCGTCGACCCGTAGAACTGGGCGTCGCCGAAGGTGAAGACACCGCCGTCGTAGCCGACCAGCCAGTAGCCCCGCCCGTCCGGCGAGGCCGCCATGCCGACGACCGGCAGGTTCAGGCGGATGGATCCCGTCGACCCGTAGAATTGGGCGTTGCCGTAGCTGAAGATGCCGCCGTCCGACGCAACCAGCCAGTAGCCGTTGCCGTCCGTAGTGGCCGCCATCCCGACGACCGGCTTGTTGAGCTTGATCGACCCCGTCGACCCGTAGAACTGGGCGTCGCCGTAGCTGAAGATGCCGCCGTCCGACGCAACGAGCCAGTAGCCCTTACCGCGTCGGCGTCGGCGCCATGCCGACGATGGGCTTGTTCAGATGGATGGCACCGGTCGATCCATAGAACTGCGCGTCACCGTAACTGAAGATGCCGCCGTCCGAGGCAACCAACCAGTACCCGTTGCCGTCGACGGTCGCCGTCATACCGACGACCGGCTGGGCGAGATGCAGGTTCGACTGTGCGGGAGACCCGAAAGCCGGAGCACCGCCGCGGGGCGTGACCACGCCCGTGGGGTTCACGGTCCAATAGCCACCGTTCGGATCGGCGGCCATCAAGATGCCACCGCTGTAGTTGGTCGAATGCACCGCGCTCGATGCGCTCGCCGGGCCCGGCGTCGAGGAGAGCGCCGTTGCCACGCCAAGGGCAATCAGTGGAACCAACACTAAGCACGCGATCGCTCGCATCAACACGAGTGGTAGCGCCCGACTCTGTCGGGATTGCTGCATCGTCGTTCCCCTTTCGGCCCGCAGACGACGGGTCGCGAAGACGACGAGCAGCTGGCTCGTTGCGAGTTCGGCGGCCCGGCGAACTCACGCGAGTCCCGTAGCTTTGCGTCCCACCCTCACGAGTGGTTTGCCTTTTTCGATTGTCAAACGATGATCAATAGGTCGGTCCAAACACAACAGTCCTGAGCCAATTTGTGCCAATAGCGTGATTCGCATGCGGTCTGGCACGACGTCTGCAGTCTCGGTTGCACCAATCGACGACGCATCGAGAAAGACCCTCTGAACTGGAGTGATCCTCGCTGCATCCGCCGTGAAGGGTTCGATCTCCTCCGTCAGATCCCGACGGAACCGTCCTCGGACTCCCGGAGGACGTCGGCATGGCCGTTGTGACGCGCGTACTCCTGGATCATGTGCAGCATGATCGACCGGAGACACACGTCTCGGCCCCTCCAGACGCCGACCTCGTCGAGACTTCGTCCGGCCACCGCAGCACGACTGGCCTCGCACTCGGCCTGCCACGTACGAAGATCCTTTTCCCAGACGGCACCTTCGAGGGGCACGATCGGGCTGCCTTCGATGCCAGGGTCGTACCAGAGTGAATCGACGTCCGACCTCGACAGAAAGATGCGCTGAAACCAGTTGCGTTCCACTTCGGCGAGGTGGCGAACCAAGCCGTGCAGCGAGAGCAGTGAACCGGGTATGGCGCGATCTTTCCGCTGATCGTCCGTCAGGTCCTCACACTTCGCCAGGAGCGTGGCCCGGTGGAACTCCAGCCAACCGTCCAGCAGCTCGCGCTCCTCACACAGATACGTTGGACGCCGCCTTGCTGCTGCGTCAGGTTGCTCCGACACGCTCCGGGCGCTATTCGCCGATGCCGTAGAGGAAGTCGTCGAGCTCTTTCCAGTTGTCTTCGGTGACCCCCCCGGGAACGCAGGACACCACGACGGCAACCTCGTCGGGATCGCGCCCCACGACCGCTGTCCACTCCTTGTGGTCGCGCCGGCTGACCAGCTGCTTCCGAGACTCCAGCTTGCCGGCGATCGTGTCCAGCAGATCGGTCGAGTTGACCTCGAGAATGAACGCCCGGATGCCAATGTGGCGAGCACCGGGCATGGGGCTGTTCCCGAGCGTCCGGAGCACGAGGACCTGCGCCCGGTCACTCTCGGGGCAGCTCAAGACGACGAGTTGCTCTTTCCGCGACAGCACCGTGAATCCGAACACCTCACGATAGAAATCGATCGAGCGGTCGAGCTCGCCCACGTTGATGACAACGCCCTGAAAGTTCATCTTCGTCTCCAAGTCCTTCGTGGATCGCCCGACCCTGACGCTTTCCGAGTCAACCCTGGCTCAAGGCCATGCGTCAATGTCGAGTCGTCAATGTCGAGCACTGCGTGAATGTCGAGCAAGGTCACAGGCGCGAGACGAGCTCGGCCACGATCGCCGCCGCTGGTTGTGTTTCCGTGGCCAGGGCAACGCTCTGCCCGGCCCACAACGACAGCGCCTCTATAGCCCCTGTGGTGCCGACGAGGGGCGCCCCTGGCTCGTAGCGCAGGATCTCCTCGCCGGAGGGGAAGTGCGCGATAACTTCGCCCACACCCGGTCGACGCTCCAAGGGCGGCCGGCCCGCCGCCTCCCACGCAGCAGCCGTCGAATTGCGGAGAGCACGATGGGGGGCGTCGGGCCACCCGACCTCGTACAAGTCGGGATACCACTCCGCGTCGGTCTCGACGGCATCCATGAGCCGGCGGCGATAGTCCTCGTGGACGGGCATCTCCCGGGCGAGCAGAAACCGGGTGCCGAGCCACGCCGCCTGGGCGCCCAACGCGAATACGGCGGCCACGCCGCGTGCGTCCCCGATCCCGCCCGCCGCGATCACAGGCACTGGTGCCACCGCATCCACGACAGCCGGCACCAGGGGAAGCGTCGCCACGCCGCTCCAGACATGCCCACCGGCCTCCCAGCCCTGCGCCACCACGACATCGACGCCGGCGGCCACCGCACGCCGTGCTTCTTCCGCGCTGCCCACCGTGTGCAGAAGGAGCGCGCCGGCATCATGGGCCTGCTCGACGTACCCGCTCGGATCTCCCCACATCGTCGACACGATCCGCAGGCCGGCCTCGAGGGCCTGGTCGAGGCGGGCGTGTTGATCCGAGGTGATAATGAGGTTGCCGCCGAACGGCTGGTCGGTGAGCGCCGCCGTGGCGCGAACCGGGTCTCCGGCCGGCGTCGACCACGTCAACGCCAGTGTGCCGAGCGCGCCAGCGTTCGAGACCGCCGCCGCCAACTCGGACAACGCTGACATCGGCGCCTGGACGATGGGATGCTCGATCCCGAGGAGATCGCAGACCGGGGTGCGCATCGTCCCGCTAGGAGTCGTAGGAGGTCGGCATCGCCTGCGCGGCCCGCCGGTTCCAGCCGTGGAATGCCGTGTAATCGCCCGCGTCCCATGCCTCGCGCAACCCGGGCTTGCTGAGATCCCAGTCGGGCCGAACCTCGCTGAACGCCGCGCGCAGGTCGCGCCATAGGTCGTCGAAGGAGGGCCGTCCCCAAAACCAGTACCCGTTGTAGATGCTGTGGACGACCAGGCCCGGCTTGAGCACCAGGGTGTGCGGGATCATCGGGTTGTGGTCGGGGTCGGTGTACTCCTGAATTTCCAGATCCTGCTGCACCGTCCGCTCGGGATCCGAGAGAAAGGTCCACTGCGCCCCGACCGAGGCGCGGAACTCCTGAATCGTGTGATGGTCGTCGGTCGCGATCGTGACGATCTGGGTGTAGCCGACCGCGACCTTCGGGTAATTGGCCGCGAGCTCCAGGTGCTGCTGGTGCTCCTTCGGGCAGTAGTTGCCACGTGCGAGAGTGAGGACCAGAGGATCATCGCCCTGCAGTTCACTGAGTGTGCGCACCGTGTTGGTGTGATCAGGCAAGGAGTAGTCGGGGAAGGTGCTCCCGGGTGTGATGTCGGATCGCATGAACTACCGCCTCTTTCGTCGCTCACGCATGCGACCGGTGCGGGTTGGATCGAGCCGGCTGACCCGAGAACGCGTGGCCTTCGCACCACAAGCTAATGCCTCCTCAACCCGTCGTCACCTGTCGGCGAGGGCCTGCGGGCGCCGCCGCCGGCGTGCACGGGGCGGTCAGGCGCCGACGGTAACCTCGGCGTTCCCTATGACGAGGCCATGTCCGACAACAGCCGCACTTCAGTGACTGCCCCGCCGGTTTCCTTCGGGTCAGCGGATCTGGAAGCGCTCTTCATGCCGGACGGTCCCTTGCTCCTTCCCTCCGCGGCTGCCCTGGGCCCGTGGCGAGCCGACGGCCTGCACGGCGGCGCGGTCAGCGCTCTCCTGGGCCACAGCCTCCAGGAGGACGGCTGGCAGCTGGCACGGGTGACGATGGACCTGGTGCGGCGCGTGCCGTCGCAGCCACTCCGGCTCAGCGTGACAACGGGCACGGGCAGCCGAAGGGTCTTGCGGAGGGAGGCCGAGCTCTGGGCCGGCGACCAGCTGGTCGCCAAGGCCGCCGCCCTGCTCCTTCCCGAGACCCAGGTGGACCTCCCGCCCCAGCCCGAGCGCCGGCTGGACTTGCCGGGGTCACGAGAAGGCGAGCCGGCGGGCGAGCTCCGCGCTGCTGCCATTGCCGAGCGGATCGGCTACGTGAGCTTCGTCAGCCACGCCGTGACGACCCGGACGGCGCGCCGAGGCGGCGCCGACACGGGTCACGTCTTCTGGCTGAAGCTGCTCCTCCCGGTCATTGCCGGGGAGGCGATCTCACCGATCCAACGTGTCGCCGCTGCGGCCGACTACGCAAACGGAGGGTTTCCGTCGCTGCCCTTCGAGACATGGTCCTTCATGAGCTTGGACCTCACCCTCCAACTCACCCGCCCACCGCAAGGAGAGTGGATCGCCGTGACGTGCGATTCGCTGGCTGCCCCGACGGGCATCGGCCTTGGCGACGCCGAGCTCTACGACGTCGATGGCCGGATCGGGCGGGCGGCGGCGACGCTGCTGGTCGAACCACGGCGAGCGGCACCTACGACGGCTTCAGGAGGAAGATGATGACGAGCACGTACGACCATCGAGATGGCATTGCGTTCATCACGCTCGACGACGGCAAGGTCAATGCCTTGGGCAGCGCCACGTTGGCCCAGCTGAACGAAGACCTCGACCGCGTCCTTCACGACCAGGCTTCGGCGGTGATCGTGACCGGACGGCCGGGCATGTTCTCCGCCGGCTTCGACCTGGGCGAGGTGCGCTCGAGCCCGTCCGCCCGCGAGCACCTGCGCCGCACGCTCGTCGACACGGCGGTGAGGCTTTTCGAGTTCCCCTGCCCTGTGGTTGTCGCCTGCACCGGACATGCGCTGGCGGCGGGAGCGGCCCTCCTGCTCGCGGCCGACCGGCGCGTGGGACTCGACGGGCCGTTCAAGCTCGGGTTCAACGAGGCGGCAATCGGGGCGTCCATCTCGCCGGCAACCGTCGAGCTGGCGCGTTACCGGATGCCCATGCCCTGGTTCGAGTCTGTGATCAGCGGGGAGACCTTCTCCCCTGGCTCCGCCCGGGATGCTGGACTGCTCGACCTGGTCGTCGACAGCGAGACCGGCCTTCAGGCGGAGGCCCGAGCACTGGCGGAGAAGCTGGCGGCCGTCACGCCCGACGTCTTCCGGGCGATGCGACTCTCGGCCCGCGGCGCGACGATCGAACGCATCCGGCTGGAGCGATCTCGCCTCTGACGGTTGCGACGCCGAGCCGAACGCCGCGGTCCGCCCCGGGCCCGGAGATGCGGTCGTGCGGGGTCGCCGCCCTCTGCCTGTCCGACGGCGGCCCGGCGGACATGCGCGCCGTCCGCCGCACCTGTCGCGCACATGATCTCTTCTGCTCTCGCTCCGCGCTGAAGGGCTCGCGGCTGGGCCTGCACTCGCTCAGCTGCCGTGGTGCCCGCCGGTGGTGCCGGCCGAGTACGCCGCCCTCCTGTAGGGCGCAGCCGTGATTCGCCGCCGAGATACTCTGAATCTCCTTGAGCCCTCCTCGGCCCCAGCCTCCTCTCCGGTCGTGATGACGCCCGTGCACAAGGGGGCGCAGGCGGACGACTCGGCACCCGGCACGTCGGCTCATCAGCGATTTCGCCGGTGGGCAGCCACCATGCTGGCCCACCGAGAAGGCGACCACGGCATCCATCACGATGCGGCGCGAGCGCATGTGCTGTACCAGACGTCCACCATGGGTGCATTGCTGGACGGCATCTACGACGGGAGCGTCACGATCGCCGAGCTCCTCCAGCACGGCGATTTCGGCGTCGGGACGTTCAACCACCTCGACGGCGAGATGGTCGTCAACGACGGCGTCTGCTACCACCTCTCTTCGAACGGCGAAGCCTCCGTCGCCCGTCTCGACGAGCTGACGCCCTTTGCCGCCGTGACGTCCTTCGCACCGGACATGACATTCGAGGTGGATACGCCCACGACGCGGGCCGAGCTCATCTCGCTGATCGATGGACGAGTCTCGAGCGAGAACCTGTTCTATGCCATCCGGGCGACCGGAGACTTCAGGACCGTGTCAACGCGAACACGCGGCACGCCAGGAAGCCCCCTACCAACCACTCACGCAGGCGACCGACGAGCAGGCCGTTCGCACCTTCACGACCACCGCCGGTGTTCTGGTCGGCTTCCGGACACCGGACTACGAGCAAGGCATTTCCGTCGCGGGCTATCACCTGCACTTCCTCAATGCCGAGGGCACCGGTGGCGGTCATGCCTTCGACTTCGTCCTCGGACGGGGCACGGTGGAGATCTGCACCGTCTCGGAGATGCGCCTCAGCCTCCCGACCTCCGGGCCTTTCCTCGGCGCGGATCTGCACACGAAGGACCTCGACGCGGACATCCGGAAGAGCGAAGGCTGAGTTCCGGCGGACTACGCAAGACCCCGCGCCTCTTGAGATTCCTTCGCTTCCTTGTATTTCCGGTGCTGCTCGAGGATGTGCTCGTGCGTCGCGCCACCTGTCGGCACGCCGGGATGATGGTGCCGACACAGAATGTACGGCGTCCCTTCCAGCACGTGATGCCCGATACGCCAACATCCCTTGGTGTGGCAGTTGACCTTGCGGACGCCGGTGTAGACGCCGATGCCGACTGCGCTGATGAGTGTCGCTTCGCCGAGGTCGGAGCCGAAACCGGACCAGAAGTTGTAGTACTGGTCCGGGCCGCCGTGCAGGATCCCTGTGTGGAGGGCGAACCAATGGCGTGCCGCGCCGAAGAAGGCAATGAGCATGGCGAGTCCGACCACCACCAGCACGAGGAGCAGGTCGAGCGCGACCTTCCGCATGGGGCTCCTGCCTTCGTCCTGGACAGCCGTGCCCGGCGGTCCCCCGACAGAGGGACTGGGCGCTCCGCTGACGCCGGGACTGGGCGCCGCCACATTGGCCTGCGTGGTGGTTGAAGGATCCGTCATCCCAGCTGATTCTAAGGTGACCTCCGGCGGTGCCCGGGGTACCCCTGCAGTGGTACCCCTGCCCGTGGTACCCCTGCCCGGCCCTGGACTCAGGGGAGAACCTCAGCCCTCCAGGGGGATGTCGAACCGGTCGGAGTAGAAAGCGAACTGCTTGCGGATCTCGGCGGGATCCAAGCCGAAGGTCTCGGCCTTGTAGGTGTGAGGGCCGGAACGCTCCTTGGAGCTCTCCGCCCACCAATCCTGCATCCGTTGCCGGGCGTCGTCACTCAGATCGTCACCGAGGTCGGCGTAGAGCTGGGCCACCGCGGCCATCGGATCGCTCTGCACGGCGGCGAACGACACGTCGAAGAACCGACTCTCGTTCCCGTTGTCCCGAAACTCGATCAGACGCTCGAGCGAGTAGCGCCACAGCTCCGAGTTGTGGGTTCCGATCGCCACCGGATCGGGATGCTCGGTCAGCACGTTCGAGAGTGCTTCGAACACCGCGCAGACCGATGGCAGCACCTTGCCGACATCCCGGTGGGTCATGACGAAGCGAGCATCGGGATAGATCCTGTCGAGCGCGTCGATCGAATGCATGTGAGCCGGCGTCTTGAGCCACCACCGTTCGGGTGGGCACCGCCACTGCAGGAGTTGCAGGACGCGCCGGTGGTAGCGGTAGGCCGGCTCCATGTCGCACGTCAGGAGCCACGAGCTGTACGACGGGATCCGGGCCATTCCCTCGAAGAGCTGCGACCTGAAGTCGAGGGCCATCAACAGAATGCATTCCTGTGGCCCCGTGGCGGAGGTCGGCAACATGCCGACGAATCCGGGGAACATCTCGTTGGTGATGTCGATCCCCACCTGGGTCTCGGCGATGCGAGGGTCCGTGTGCTCGGTGGCCGTCTCGGGCGGCGGGCACGGTTTCCCGGCTTCCCAGGTGCGCAAGAGAGCGCCGGGCCGTATCGCAAGCGAGAAGGAAGCTCAGCGCCGTGGAGCCCGTGCGAGGGAGGCCGAGCCCGAACAAGGGAGCCACGATCTCCTGGTCGTCGATCTCGGGATGCCGGGCGTACCACTGCTCGATCTCGAGCCGACTGGTCAAGAGCCCCACGATCTGGTCGATCATGACGCTCTCACCCAGCTCGTTGAGCGCCGATTCACCGGTCAACGACTCG
Source organism: uncultured Acidimicrobiaceae bacterium (assembly GCA_963762175.1). Taxonomy (GTDB): domain Bacteria; phylum Actinomycetota; class Acidimicrobiia; order Acidimicrobiales; family RAAP-2; genus Bog-473. The sequence continues at coordinate 187,001 of CAVXJW010000005.1, read as the reverse complement.
ACCAGGACGTCGAGTCCTTCCTGCCAGGTGTCCTGCCCGAAGTCATCCGAACCCGCACGCGCAATCGCGGTCTCGATCAGCTCCTCGACCCGAATCTTCATAGCCCCCGATCCCCCACCTCAGGCAGTGCTGGGGTGTCGGCCAGACCTTACGGGACAGGCGCGGTGCGCGTGTGCCGGTGATCCGGACGTTCCGGATGGTCCGGAACGGTCCTGACCTCAGTGGGAGCGGTTCGCCTCCCGCGGAAAGTCGCGGAGGTGGTCGTACACCGTGATGAGGCGGGAGATGACGGGCGCCCGCTCCCACCAACGCGGACCGTCGGGGTGCAGGTTCGTCGGTGCGTGCACGGCGAGGTGTGCAGCCGACTTGAGCTCGTCTTCCCGATCCGTCGCCTTGAGCGCATCCTTGAGATCGGGCAGTGCGGTGGCCAGCTCCCACTCGATCTCCGCGCCGATGATCTCCATGAGGTCGTCCATCTCCCCGTCGAAGTCCTGACCGACCCGGAGATTGATGCCTTGGACGCCGCGTGACATCTTTTCCACGCTGTCGATGAGAGGCCTGTGCTCGTACATCCCGCTCTCGAACCTGCTGGAGATCACCTCCAGCCTCTGGTCGCCGGACGCGACGGACGCCACGTCCACCAGTGCCGCCTCGCGCGTTGCGAGGTGCCGGATGATCTTCTTGGCGACGTCGCCGTACATGGCCCGGTCCTCCACCGACGAGCCCCGGCTCGCCTGGAGTTCCGCAAAGAGCCGGCGCAACTCGACATCCTCCGCGCCCAAGAGGTCGAGCGCACTTCCAGCCTTCTCAGAGCGATCGGTCAACGACATCGTCAGATTCCTCCTTCAATCTGCCCCGCCACGGATCCGCCCGATGATGACGTGCCGGCTGATGATGACGTGCCGGCCGCACCTGCCATCCGCTGCTGGCGACGTCGCAAGCCCGGCAATGAAACCGCCGAATACGACGAGAACAACTGCTGTCGCCAGGGCGCTGACTCCGAACCGTGCACCGTGATCACGGTCTGCATTCGCCATACGAGTCCTCCTCGAGTAGCAATCGTTCACACGAGAGATACCCAGCGACGTGCGGACAGAAAACTGTGCAACGGCTGCACTTCTTGGTTAGGGCGTTTCCTGTCGCTCCTCTGCCGCGCTGGCGTCGGCCTTGAACCCAGTCGTCACGAACTGCTCGGGCCTTCGTTTCCCTTCTAACGCGATGGAGGACAACACTTCCTTGTCGGCCGCCGTCAGCGGCGGCTGCACCAGGCCTCGGGGCCAGAGGTGCCGAGCCAGGACCACGTTGACTTCCGAGGCGTACAGCGTGATCTGGGCGGCGAGGTAGAGGAACGCGATCAGGCCGAGGACGAGGGCGAACGCGCCGTACTCCTGGCTCGTGTTGCGCAACGAATGCTCGACGAGGAGACCGCCGAGGTACTGCAGGAGCGTCCAGCCGGCCGCTCCGAGGATCGCTCCGGGCATCATGTCGCGCCAGGGAATCTGCTTCGGCGTGAGCAACCGGAACGCGACCACGAAGAGCCCGACGTTCACGACGAGGGACGTCACGATCGCCCCGGCCACCGCCATTCCGCCGTGGTGCCCGATCGTCACCAGCCCGGCGACCACCGTGCTGACGAGGAGGAACAGGCCGAGGACCACGATCATGGAGTACGTCCGTCCGAGGCGGGCCCAGAAGCTCGGTCGGTTCACACCGGGGATGTTCCACACTTCGGACTGGGCGTACTGCGCCGTCTGGATCGCGCCTTGCGATCCCCACAGCACGACGACAATCCCGACCACCAACCCGAAGATGCTGCGGCCGTGAATGCCGTGGATGTTGGTGCTCAACTTCGTCCCGACCACGGGAAACTGGGAGAAGGCCGAGTTCTCCACGCGGCGAACGAAGGAGTGCTCGCCGCCGCCGAAGAATCCGAGAATCGTCACCAGCAGCAGGAGCAGCGGGAAGAGCGACAAGAACCCGTAGAAGGTCAGGAGCGCTGCCAGCGAGCTCCCCCGGTCGTCGCCGAACTTCTTGAACACCCCGACGCCGAAGGCGAGGGGACGGACGCCGCTGCTGTGTCGTATCGGCCTTGCCGGATGATCCGCTCGAAGACGTTCATATGGTGCGGCCGGAGAAGGGCCCCGCCCACCCGCGGCCATGGCGCGCGGCCATCTGTGTCGCCATCACTTCCTCTCCCTCCGCCGGCCTTGTCTGTTTCTCATACCCCTTGTTGCACTTGCGAACCTGAGACTATGGGTACCGTTGTACCTGGTGACTGCCAAGTCCACGGGGAAGGGTGCAGCGAGCAAGGCGAAGAAGCTCGACACCTACCGCACCAAGACGCGATCCCCAGAAGACACCTGAGCCGATGGGTCGGCGACCGACGAAGGGGTCGACGGGCAGAGATTCGTGATCCAGGAGCACCATGCCCGCAGCCTCCACTGGGATCTCCGGCTCGAACGCGACGGCGTGCTCGCCTCCTGGGCCCTCCCCAAGGGCCTCCCGGAGACCCCTGAGAAGAACCACCTCGCCGTCCACACCGAGGATCATCCCCTGGAGTACGCCACCTTCGAGGGGGACATCCCCCAGGGCGAGTACGGGGGCGGCCGGATGACGATCTGGGACTCGGGCCACTACGACGTGGAGAAGTGGTCCGATGCTGAGGTCAAGTTCGTGCTCCACGGGAAGAAGAGGCGACGGCAGCTTCGTCCTCTTCCAGACCAAGGATCGCGACTGGATGATCCACCGGCACGGCACGTCCACCCGGGCCGACCCTCTCCCCGATTCCATCAAACCCATGCTGGCCGTCGCCGGGAAGCTCCCGGCAGAGAGCGAGGGCTGGGCCTTCGAAATCAAGTGGGACGGGGTGCGGGCGATTCTGTTCGTCGAAGGCGGACGCGTCCGGGCGCAGAGCCGGAACGACCTCGACGTCACTGTGTCGTTCCCCGAGCTGGCCGACATCGGCAAATTCCTGGGCATGACCACCTGCGTGATCGACGGCGAGATCGTTGCCCTGGGCGAGGACGGCCGACCGAGCTTCTCGAAGCTGCAGCGTCGCATGCACGTGTCGAACCAGCGGGAGGCGAAGCGCCGGTCGACCTCGGACCCGGTCAGCTTCGTCGCATTCGACCTGCTCTACATCGACGGGCACTCGCTGGTGGACGCGCCCTACGACGAGCGACGGAAACGGCTCGAGGCACTCCACCTCTCCGGCGAGACCTTCACCACCACGGAGGCATTCCGTGACGTGTCCGGGCAGGACATCCTGACCGCGACCGTGGAGAACGGCCTCGAGGGCGTGGTCGCCAAACGCCGTGCGGCGCCGTATCGACAAGGACGGCGCAGCCCCGACTGGACCAAGGTCAAGTCATTCCGGACCCAAGAGGTCGTCATCGGCGCCTGGACCGATGGGCAGGGCGAACGACAACGACAGTCTTGGCGCCCTCCTCCTGGGGATCCCAGACGACGACGGGCTGCGCTATGTCGGCAAAGTCGGCACCGGCTTCAGCGCCCGGGCGCGCGCGGACCTCCTCGGTGACCTCGGACCCCTGGCCACCGAGACATTCCCCCTTCCTGGGCGCCCTCCCCTCTGCCGATGCGGGCAGAGCGCACTTCGTTCGTCCCGTGCTGGTCGGCGAGGTGGAGTTCGGCGAATGGACGACGGCGGGACGGCTGCGGCATCCGACCTGGAGGGGTCTCCGGCCGCGACAAGTCCCCCGGTGAGGTCGTCGTCGAATGATCGCTCCCAGGGCAATGGGTTGATGGCTTCACCGACGCGCACGACGATCGACGGCCGGGAACTGTCGGTCTCCAACCTCGACAAGGTCCTCTTTCCGGAGACCGGCTTCACCAAGGGCCAGTTGATCGACTACTACGTCCGCGTCGCGCCGGTGATGCTGCCGCACCTACGTGAGCGGCCGCTGACCATGAAACGATTCCCCGACGGGGTCGACGGCAAGTCCTTCTTCGAGAAACACATTCCTTCCCATGCTCCGGAGTGGGTGCGTCCGTGGACGTCGGCTCCAGCGACGGTGAGGACGTCATTCCCTACGCAATGGTCAACGACCTCCCGACCCTGGCCTGGGCGGCGAACCTCGGAACGATCGAGCTCCACGTGCCCTTGTGGCACGTCGGCCGACACCGCAAGCTTCCCGGCCCGTCCCGATCACATGGTGTTCGATCTCGACCCTGGCGAGGGCACGACGATCGTCGAATGCTGCGAGGTCGCCGGATATGTGATGGACGAGCTCGCAGATCAGGGAACCGAATCGTTCGCCAAGACGAGCGGCTCCAAGGGTCTCCAGTTGTATGCAGCCGTCGGACCGAAGACGACCTGGGACAGCCTGCGGGACCGAGCCCACGAGATCGCCCGGAAATTGGAATCCGACCACCGTGAGCTCGTCGTCTCCAACATGCGCAAGTCGTTGCGACGGGGCCGGGTCCTCATCGACTGGAGTCAGAACCACTCGGCCAAGACGACCGTCGCCGTGTATTCGGTTCGGGCGATGTCTACCCCGACGGTCTCGACACCGGTGACCTCGGCCGAGGTCACGCGGTGTGCCGCCAAGAAAGATCCACGAATCCTCCGTTTCGAGACCGCAGACGTACTGCGACGAATCGACAAGGACGGCGATCTCTTCGCGCCTCTCGGCCTTCCCTGAACGGGCAATCCACACAGGCGGTGGAAAGCCTGTGGAGGACGGCTTCCCCTGCGTTGGGCTCCCGCAGTCTCGCCTCGTCGCGTCGTTCTAGGGAAGGATCCGCTTGCGGCAGCACGCAACACAGTGCTGTCACGCTTGTTCGCAAGCGTGTCACCGACATGGAGCCGCCGCACCGGACGCGCGGTCGAACGCGGGAGATCTCGTATGAACATCGGGCAACGTGTCGCGGACCAGAAGGGCCCCCTCGGCACACCCTCCGGAACGCCAGCCCCCTGGCCAGGTTGGGCGTTCGCTCTCGATGATTCCCTCTGACCGCTTCCGCCAAACCCTGTGTTTCGGCTGACAGCGACGCGATCAGGCGCCTGATCAGTGCGGAGGCGCACGAGGACCTCGTCGACCACCTCCGAGGTGGAGGCCTCGCCGCCGAGGTCGAAGGTCCGAACGCCGTCCGCCGCCGCATCGAGCGTGGCCCGGCGGATGGCGGCGGCCGCCCCGGCCACCGTGTCGTCGCCGTGGGCCGCGTGGTCGAGCACGGCGGCACAGGCCAGGAGCATCGCCATCGGGTTGGCGACGTTCTTGCCCATGAGCGACGGCGCCGTCCCGTGCGGTGCTTCCGCCATGGCGACGACGGGGTGGAGGTCGTCATCGAGCGCGAGCAACACCGACTCCGCCCCGGCGATGGAACCGAACAGCGCCAGGACGAGATCCGAGAGACAGTCCCCGTCCCGATTGAGCGCCGGGATCACGAGCGGGCTGCCGCTCGACTCGGTCAGCAGACCGGCATACGCGGCATCGATCAGTGTGGGTCGGTACGGCACCTCGGGATAGCGCGCCGCCGCCGCATCCATCTCCTCCTTCAACATCCCTTCGTAGACCGTCGACACGGTCCACTTCGGACCGCCGTACACACAGGCGTCCTGCTGCGACGCGGTCCGGAACGAGAACTCGGCCACCGAACGGCAGACGGAGCGATCGATGCGCTCGGTCCGCCAGGCCTGCTCGCCCGAGCTGCCCGGGTCGCCCGTCCGATGCTCCTCCGCCCCGTAGGCGTCGCCGACCGCCATGCGGACCACAACGATCGGATGCACGACCGAGGCGGGTGGCGCGACGCCGGGGATCCGCCGGCCGGTCCGGACGATGACCGAGCCGCCCACGCCCTCACGCAGGATGCGGTTTGGACTGCCGACGTCGCCCGTCGTCTCCGGGGTGACGGTGGCCGCCTTCAGCCCGAGACCGGTCTCGCGCATCGCGGCGGCGGCATCCCGGACGACATCGTTTGCCGTGGCCCGGCGGTTTTCGAGCGACAGAGTCGAATCGCACCAGCTCGAGCTCGAAACCGAGGACCGCGGGATCGAGCACCCGCAGTGCTTCGTCGAGCAGCTCCTGTCCGGTCTCGTCACCGTCGCAGACGACGATCTGGCGGTCCGGTGACACGAGTTCAGGGTCGCACGAAATCCGGCCAGATGCCAGGAGCCCTGCTGCTCGCCGTCACGCCCAGGCGCCGCGCGTGGGCGGCATGCCGCTGTGGCCTTCGGGTCCCGGGACGACACCCAACACCTGATGGATGGAGATCCCCCCGTCCTCGAATCCGTTGGCCGAGGCCGCCATGTAGAGCTGCCAGACGCGGGCTCGTCGGATTCCGACATCGGCCACCGCCGCATCCCAGTGCTCGTGCAGGTTCGCGACCCAGGCACGGAGCGTCTTGGCGTAGTGCTCGCGGAGGGACTCGACGTCGCGCACCTCGAAGCCCGCCTCCTCCATCGACAGCACGACCTGGCCGACGTCGATGAGCTCGCCGTCGGGGAACACGTAGCGCCCGATGAACGAGCGCGGCCCGATCCGTGACCCGCCGACGCTCGAGATCGCATGATTGAGCAGGCGACCCTCCGGCCGGAGGAGGCGGCGCATGGTGTCGAAGTATTCGGCGCTCTTGGCGGATCCCACATGCTCGAACATCCCGACCGACGCAATGCCGTCGAACGGCCCGTCCCGTATGTCGCGGTAGTCCTGCAGGCGGATCTCGATGTCGTTGTCCAAGCCGGCCGCTGCTATCCGGTCGCGCGCCCACCGAGCCTGCGCCGGACTGAGCGTCACCCCGACCACTTGTGCGCCGTAATGCTGCGCAGCGTGAATGGCGAATGCACCCCAGCCACAACCGACATCGAGGATGCGTCGTCCGGGGCGGTCGGGCAGCCCGAGCTTGTGGCAGATCAGATCGTGCTTGGACTGCTGAGCGGCCTCGAGCGTCTCGATGCCGGGGGCAAAGCGGGCGCACGAGTAGGTCATGGCAGGCCCGAGCACCATGGCGTAGAAGTCGTTGCTGACGTCGTAGTGGTGCTGCACCGCCTGGGCGTCGCGACGGCGCGAGTGCAGTCGCCCCCGGGGCGCCGCCTCCTCGGGAGGTGGCGGGAGCGGGCGGGCGACGGCGCCGAGGCGACGCGCCGCCTGCAGCGCCTGCCATGGGCAGCTTGGACCCCACGTGGATGCGTGCCGGCGACGCCGCGTGCAGCGCAGCCAGGATGTCGAAGATGTCGCCCTCGAAAGCGAGGTCGCCCATGACGAACGCCCGCGCCAGGCCGAGCTCGCTCGGCGCCCAGAGCAGGCGTTGGACAGCGTCGGGCGAGCGGACCACGATCGTGTCCCCCTTCGCCGGCCCGAGGAACGTCCCGTCCCAGAACTCGAAGCGCACCGGCGGCGGGCCGCCGAAGAAGTGCACCAGCAGCGGATCAACCGCCGTGGCAACACCGCCGCCAGCGCTGGGGTCGTGTGCCGAGGGCTGCTGTCGGGGCCGCAACGGGCTCGGCCTGGGGATGAGGTCCGATCGCATCACTGTCTCCTGCTCAACAGGTCCAATTCCAGGGAAGATGTTACGTGCGAATGAAAGAGGCCGTTCAGGGAAGAACTACGAGCTAGAGGATCCGATGGCAGACGAACACGCGGTCGAACCGCCGCCGGGGACTCCCGGCCAACGCGCCCTCGGGGCGATGGAGAGCGCCGTCCGGCGCGCCCGCGAATCGGCCGGCACCCCGGTGACTCCGCCGCCAGAACCGGTGGCGACGTCGGCGACGCGGACGGCTCCCGCTGAAATCGTCCAGCCAGAACAGGGCGTCCAGCCGAGAGGGGGCGACCTCACGTCGGCTGGCGTCCGACGTGTGGGGGATGTGCGGATCCTGGACGGCGCCCAGCCTCTGGACGGCGCGCCCGCCGGGAGGACACCCTGCAGCTCCCGGCGACCGACGCTGGGCGGGCCAGCCCGGCAAACCCCAGCCCGGCAAACCCCAGCCCGGCAAACCGTTGGCTCATCGGCTCCGTCGTCCTCGTGGCAGCACTGGTCGTGGCAGCGGCGATCGCATTGGTCGTCTCACTGAGCGGCTCCTCGCCGCCGTCACGGTCTGCCGCCGACGCGCCGCACACCGGCACACCACCCGCCCGCACGCCGACGACGGCCTCCCCGCGCAATGGGACGCCAACCACGACAGCGACCACGACAGCGACCACGACGCCGACGACGGCTTCGCCCTCCACCTCGACTTCATCGACTGCTGGCGCGGTCTCCCCGGGCGGGCCACCGACCATCGAGGTCGTTGAGTCCCGCCACCGGCAGGGCGGGACAGAGCGTCACGGTCACGGGCACCAACTTCTTGAGCTCCAGTGGTCAGATCGTGGCCACGTTCAACGGCCAGGTGGCGCCGACGAGCTGTCCGGCGCAGAACACCTGCTCCATCACGGTGCCGTCGTCGACGTCACCCACGGCACAAGTGGTGATCACGACGTCGGGCGGCGCGTCCAACGCCATGACGTTCACCTACGGCTAGCTACAGGTTCCCCTGCAGGAGGGCGATGACGTCCTCGTCGGACGTGGGGTGGAAATCGAGGTACCACTCCCCCACGGCCGAGAACGACTCCGGCATCGCGACGCAGAGGAACCCGTCGCACTCGACCCGCAACGCCGCCACAGTCGCCTGCGGCGCCACGGGAACGGCGAGCACGATCCGGGCCGCACCGAGGGCGCGGGCAACCCGGCAGGCGGCATGAGCTGTCGAGCCCGTAGCAATCCCGTCGTCCACGATCACGCGCGGGGCGACCCTGGAGGTCGATCGGTGCACGGGCCTTCCGGTAGTGCTGGGCCTGCCGCGTCGAGCTCTGCGCGTGCGCGGTCCTCCACCGCGGCGATGTCGGCGCTGTCGACGGCCGCCCATTCCCGACGCGAGGCGTTGGCTACGCGCACCCCGATTCTCGCCGATCGCTCCCATCGCAAGCTCGGGTTGGGACGGGTGACCGAGCTTGCGCACCATGATCACGTCCAAGGGGGCGTCAATTCGGTGCGCCACCTCAGCGGCAACGGGGACACCACCTCGAGGCAGCCCGAGGACCACGAGCCCGTCGCCGCCGAAGCCGGCGCCCTCCACCATGGTGGCCAGGTGACGGCCCGCATCCACTCGATCGCGGAACATCGGCGCCACCTCCTTGACGGATGCAGTCTTCCCCTTTGCGCCCGACCTCACACCTCGAGGTGGGCGCTGGCACCGACCTCGAGAACAGGCAACAGGTCGATCGACGGGGCAGACGACGCGAGAGACTGTCCGGCATGAGGGACCGGGAGTGACGCCACGACCCGTCCTGGCGGCAGATATCGGCGGCACCCAGATGCGCGCCGCCCTGGTGGACCCCGAGGGGCGGATCCTGCTGCGACAAATCGTGCCCACACCCGCGCAGGCAGACGTCCCGGCCTCACTGACCGAACTCCTCGCCGCCGTGGCGGCAACGCCGGACCACGGCACACCCTCACACGCCGTCGTCGGACTCCCCGGCGCTGTCGACTACGCGGCCGGCCGACTCCTCTGGGCACCCAATCTTCCGAAGCAATGGCCGGCCCAGCTGTCCACGGAAGGCTTGACCGGACACCTCGGCCTGCCCGTCAGCATCGCCAACGACGCCGATCTGGCCGCTGTCGGCGAAGCGGCGTTCGGTGCCGGCGCCGCGAGCTCCGCCGTCGCTTATCTGACGATCTCGACCGGTATCGGTGCGGGGGTCGTCCACGGCGGCCGCCTGCTCCGAGGCACCCGCTCGCTCGCCGAGGTCGGCCATGTCGTCGTCGATTGGCGTGCGTGGCGGGAGGGCCTGCCCTGCACGGTCGAAGACCTCGGCTCGGGCACCGGTGTGGCGCGCATGGCGAGCGCGGCCGGGCTCGGGACGATAGAGTGCACGAGAAGTGAAAGAACGTGCCGAGTCGGGGGAGCCCGCAGCCGTCGCGATCTGGCAGCAGGCCATCGCCGCCTGTGCTGCAGGCGTGTCGAACCTGGTCATGTCCTTCTACCCGAGCACCGTGATCATCGGCGGTGGGATGGGCCGACAGGAACGCTTCTTCGAGTCGCTGCGCGACATGGTTCTGCAACGACCCGGTCATCATCCCGACGACCTTCGCGATCGTCCGGTCCACGCTGGGCGACGACGCCGCGCTGTGCGGGGCTGCAGCCTGGGCGGATGCGGCCGGCGCCGGCCTGAGTCCGGCCACGCGCGACGTTCCACAGCGTATTGCCCAGCAATCTTCACGAACTCGGATATATGGTGCAAGTACTTGAAACAAAACTGCAACACAACCCGGGGACACCCGGGCAGAACGCAGTCAGCAGGGGGCTCGCTCATGAGGGCGATCCAGGACCAAAGGAGACAATGTGCGTTTCAGCAGGGCAGGCATGCTCGGGGGACTTTCCCTCGCGTTGTCGGCGACGCTGGTCGGTGTTGGGGGTGGAGGGGCTTCGGCCTCAGTTCGCGCCAGCGGACCTTCCAACGTGTCGACCACGTCGTTCACCAACAACTTCAATTACATGAAGCAATTCAAGTCTCTGGCCGCGGCCGGAAAGGGGAAGGTGGCAGCGATCCTGCCCGACACGGTCAGCTCGACGCGCTACGTCGAGTTCGACCAGCCGGACATCACGAAGGCGCTCCAGGCGGCTGGTCTGAGCTCGTCGCAGTACGTGGTGCAGAACGCGCTCGGCAGCGACACCACCCAGCTGACCGATGCGCAGACCGACATCTCGAACGGTGCCACCGTGCTCCTGGTCGACCCGCTCGACTCGGGGGTTGGCACGCAGATCGAGACCTACGCCAAGTCACGAGGCGTCAAGGTGATCGACTACGACCGGCTCACCCTCGGCGGCAGCCGCGCCTACTACGTCAGCTTCAACAACGTGAAGGTCGGTCAGGTCATGGGCCAGGGTCTGGTGAGCTGTGTCTCCGCCTGGCACGTCAGCAAGCCCCAGGTCGTCGTGATGCACGGCGCAGTGACGGACAACAACGCCACCCTGTTCGCGCAGGGCTACGACGGTGTCATCAACCCCTACTTCAAGTCGGGCAAGTGGACCGCTGTCTCCCACACCGCAGGGACGTGGGACCCGCCGACGGCTGAGACCGAATTCCAGGCCGTCTTCACGGCGCACCACAACGTCAACTCTGCGCTGATCCCGAACGACGAGACGGGCGCGCCGATCATCACGTACCTGCAGTCGCTCCACGTGAAGCCCAAGACATTCCCGACCACGGGTCAGGACGCCACGCTGACCGGCCTCGACAACGTGTTGGCCGGCTACCAGTGCGGCACCGTCTACAAGCCGATCTACCTGGAAGCGCAGTCTGCGGTGGCGCTCGCCCTCTACCTGCGGGCCGGCGCGAAGGTGCCCGCCTCTCTGGCCAACGGCAAGACCGAGGACACCACGTCCAACGTCAGCGTGCCCTCCGTGCTCCTGATCCCCACCTGGGTCACCACGAAGAACATGAACGCCACGGTCGTCAAGGACAACTTCGTGCCGGCATCGCAGCTCTGCGCCGGCTCGTACGCGGCCGACTGCCAAGCGGCAGGCATCTCCGGGTAACGAACGGGGTACAGACCAACAAGCAGCTGATCGACATCCGCATCTCGGTAGTGTCGATCCAAACGAAGTAACTTCCAGACCGACCCCCGATCCCGGCGACGGGGCGGGGGTCGGTCGCTGGAGGCATGCTGAGACTCGAATCGTCGACGCGATGGGGGCCCAAATATGACCGAGGGTGCACCGCTCCTGGAGCTCCGTGGGGTGAGCAAGGTGTTCGGGGCAGTCCAGGCGCTCAGCAAGGTCGACCTCTCCGTTCCGGCCGGCAAGATCACCGCGCTCGTCGGCGACAACGGGGCCGGCAAGTCCGTGACGATCAAGACGATCTCCGGGCTCTGGCAACCCACTGAGGGCCAGATCCTCTGGGAGGGCAAGCCCGCCAACATCCACAGTCCGAACGACGCCGAGGCGCTGGGGATCACGACCATCTACCAGGACCTCGCTCTGTGCGACAACCTCGACATCGTCCAGAATCTGTTCCTCGGGCACGAGAAGCTGCGGCACCGGCTCCTCGACGAGACCGCCATGGAGATTGAGGCGCGCGAGGTGCTGGCCGATCTCCACGTCACGACCGTGCGCTCCATCCGCCAGCCCGTGGCCTCGCTGTCGGGCGGTCAGCGTCAATCAGTGGCCGTGGCCAAGGCCGTCCTGTCTGCAGCCAAGCTCGTGATCATGGACGAGCCCACCGCCGCACTCGGCGTGGCCCAGACCGGTCAGGTGCTCGAGCTCATCAAGCGATTGTCGAGCCAGGGGACGGCCGTCATGGTGGTCTCCCACAACCTGGTTGACGTCTTTGCCGTGGCGGACCAGATCTCCGTGCTCTATCTCGGCCGCCTGGTGGCGCAGGGTCCGGCTTCAGACTTCGACACCCAGGTGGTGGTCGAGTACATGACGACCGGACAGTCGACGCGGGCAGACGCGCCGGGAGTGGAGGCACGATGACCGACGTCGTCGACGAGCCGGTGGCCGGGGGCGAGAAAGCCGGAGACGCATCCCCGAGCTCGGCCGCTCCGGGCAGCGCAATGGCTCCCGAGACCCTCGTCGCGCTGGCACCCGACGTGGCGACGTCGCTCGGCGACTACCTGCGCGCATGGTGGAAGCGCATCCGCGGCGGCGAGAGCGGCGCGCTCCCGATCATCATCGGCCTGATCGTCATCTGCATCTTCTTCGACGTGCAGTCGAGTGCGTTCTTCACCTCGGCCAACATCGTCAACCTCTTCGTCCAGGCCGCCTTCATCATCCTCCTGGGCATGGCCGAGCTCTACGCCCTCATCCTCAGCGAGATCGACCTCTCCGTCGGCTTCGTCGGCGCTGTCGGCGCCGCCATCGCCTTGGCTTTGATCGGGTCGCCGACGAACTGGCCGTGGTGGGCGGGTCTCATCGTCGGCCTCGCTGCCTGCTTCGTGATCGGTGCGTTCCAGGGTGCGGTCATCACCCGGCTCAAGATCCCTTCGTTCGTCGTGACCTTGGCCGGCCTGTTGGGCTGGCAGGGCGTCCTGATCTACGTCTTCGACACCGACAAGGGAGCGACCGGAGGCGTCATCAACGTCACGAACAGCGTGATCGACGATCTCGTCAGCGGCAACATGACTCCGGCCGCAGGTTGGATCGTGCTGGTGATCGCAGTTGGCCTCTTCGCCCTGACCTCCATCCTCTCGACGAGCCGGCGCCGCTCGCAGGGGTTGAGCGCACCACCGCTGGGCATCACGTTGGCGACGGTCGGCGCCGTGGCGGTCGCGGGCATCGTGCTCGTGTTCATCTGTAACCTCAACCGCGGCGTGCTGACGCCGGTTCAGGGTGTCCCCTGGGTCATCCCGTTCCTGGTCGTCGTCGTCGTCCTCCAGTCATTCATGCTGGCGAGGACTCGCCTCGGCCGCTACATCTACGCCATCGGCGCCAGTCCCGAGGCGGCGCGCCGGGCCGGCATCCATGTGGCGCGGGTCCGGACCATTGCATTCGCGCTCTGCAGCTTCATCGCGGGCCTGGCCGTCGTCGTGTACGCCTCTCGCCTGGGATCCCTTTCCGTTGGTTTCGACGGAGGCACCTACGTGCTGTACGCCGTGGCCGCCGCGGTCATCGGAGGAGCGAGTCTCTTCGGTGGCCACGGCAAGCCGATTCACCCAGTGCTCGGTGGCCTCGTCATCGCCACCCTCACCAACGGCCTGGCGCTCCTCAACATCAGCACCGCCGGAACCGACATCGCGACGGCCGCCGTCCTGCTCGTCGCCGTGGCCGTGGACTCCACGCTGCGGCGGAGAGGTCGTTCGAGCGAGGCCTGAGCCCACTCGCCGCGGGCTCCGTGCCCGGCTGAGGCGTACGCGAGGCATCGCTCTCGCCTCCAGCGCAGCGCTCCTGACGGTGGCGTGGAGCGGGCCGGTGCTCGGCTCCACCACGCCGTCGAGTGCACCGTCGTGGACCGTCTACCACGGTGCACTCGACGGAAACGGTGCCACCACGTCCATCGCGGCCGTGCGACTGTCCGCCCCCGCCTGGACCTCTCCCGCCCTCGACGGCGAGCTGTACGGCGAACCACTCTTCTCGGGCGGCCGGGTCTACGTGGCCACCGAGAACGACACCGTCGAGGCGCTCTCGGCCGGCACGGGCGCTGTGGTGTGGTCCGCGCATGTGGGGACCCCGGTGCCGGCGGCATCGCTCCCGTGTGGTGACATCTCTCCCACCGTCGGGATCACCGGCACGCCCGTCATCGACGAGGCCCGAGCGGAACTCTTCGTCGTCGCCGACGAGGTCGTCAACGGTGCCCCGGCGCACCAGCTCGTCGGCCTCGACATGAACACCGGGGCGGTCGAGTTGCGCCAGGCTGTCGATCCGGCCGGCTCGACTCCGGCCGCGCTCCTCCAACGAACCGGCTTGACACTCGACGCAGGCCGTGTCGTCTTCGGGTTCGGCGGAAACTTCGGTGACTGCTCGACGTATCACGGATGGGTGATCTCGGTGCCCGAGGCGGGCGGCACGGCCGCTGCCTTCATGGTCGACGCTGGCCCGGGAGAGAGCCAGGGCGCGGTCTGGATGGGCGGTGCGGCGCCAACAGTGGACGCACAGGGCAACGTCTGGGTCACGGCGGGCAACGGCTCGGTGACCTCTGCCAGTCACGCCTATGACGACAGCGATTCGGTTCTGGAGCTCTCGCCAACCATGTCATTGCAGCAGTACTTCGCCCCAACGTCGTGGGCAGCCGACAATGCGAGCGACCTTGACATGTCGACGGGCGTGGCGCTGCTCGGCGACGGACAGGTGGTGGCGGCCAGCAAATCGCGCAGCGTGTTCCTTCTCGACGGGTCCAGCCTCGGCGGCATCGGCGGGCAGCAGGGCGACCTCACCGACGCCTGCGGCAGCACGTTCGACGGCGGGGCCGCGGTCGTGGGGACGACGGCCTACCTGCCGTGCCGCAGCGGTCCGATTGCCGTGCAGGTCTCCTCCTCTCCCGCCGGCCTGCACCTGCTCTGGAGTTCGTCGGCCGGGGGCGGGCCGCCCATTGTCGCGGCCGGGCTCGTATGGACCATGGACTCGGACGGCGTCCTCTACGGCCTCAATCCGGCCACCGGCTCGGTCGAGGAGCACGCGACAGTTGGGACGCCCGCCAACCATTTCCCCACCCCCTCCGTCGGTGGCAACCTCTTGCTCGCCGCCGCGGCAAACCGGGTGGTCGCCTTCACAGCCACCGCGGCAGGCGCTCCGTCCTCCACCACGACGACTGCGGTCGCCCCGACGACCGGTCGCGCCACGACGACCAGCACCACCGCAGTGGCGTCGGGATCATTCGAGTCCCTGGGTCATCGCCGCCGCTGTCGTCGGCGGCCTCGTCGTCCTCGGCGGCGCCACCACCTGGTTGCTGCGACGACGCCGACGCCCACCCGGCCCGCGATGAAGACCCCGCCTCGGGGCCCGAACGGCTCGGGATAGGACACCCTCGCGAACGGGGTCGCGACGACGCGCCGCGTGGGCGTCAGCGCGCGGCGAGGAGGACTTCGAGCACCGTGCCCACGCCGGCCACCACCAACGACACGGACACGATGACGGCAAGGACCTGCACGAGCGGACGGTGCATCGGCTCCCACTCGCCGACGTCGGCGAACTGGTCGAGGATTGTGCCGTCGGCGTCCGCCCACGCCGGCTCCTCGGGCGCCCTGTCGTCGAGGGGCCGCGGCTCGCGGACGGCGAGGTACCCGATGAACGGGCCCAGGCCCTCAGGGAAGTGGGGCTGAGGCGGAACAGGAACGTGGCCCTGCATCGGCAACACGTTACCCCTGCGTGTGCCGTTGCAAACAGTCCACCGTCTACCCTCTCGGACTATGGAAGAGCCCCAGCAGATCGGTTTCACCCCGGCCGCGTCGACCCCACGCTTCCCCCACGACCCCAAGCCCCCCCGGGGGGCACCCAATGTCATTGCCATCGTGCTCGACGACACCGGCTTCGGGCACCTCGGGGCCTTCGGGTCCGACATCGGCACCCCCCACCTCGACGGCCTGGCGGAGGGCGGCGCACCGTTCAACCGCTTCCACGTCACCTCTCTGTGCTCGCCCACCAGGGCGTCCTTCTTCACCGGCCGCAACCATCACGCCGTCGGGATGGGCTTCCTGGCCGACATCCCCCTGGGCTTCCCCGGCTACCACGCCCGCCTGCCGAAGACGGCGGCCACACTCCCCCGGCTGCTGCGCGACGCCGGCTACTCGACCATGGCCGTCGGCAAGTGGCACCTGACCCCCCGCTGGCAGCGCTCGGCGGCCGGGCCCTTCGACACCTGGCCGCTCGGCCTGGGATTCGAGCGCTACTACGGCTTCCTGCAGGGCGACACCAACCACTGGACGCCCAACCTGATCTGCGACAACCACTACATCGAGCCGCCGCGCCGGCCCGAGGAGGGCTACCACCTCAGCGAGGACCTGGCCGATCAGGCCATTCGCATGGTGCAGGACCAGCAGCAGGGGGCTCCGGGGAAGCCCTACTTCTTGTACTTCGCTCTGGGGGCCATGCACGCCCCGCACCACGTGGCACCCGAATGGGTCGACCCCTACCGCGGCCTCTTCGACAAGGGGTGGGACGCGTGGCGTGCAGAGGTGTTCGCCCGCCAGCGCGCGACAGGCATGGTGCCCGAGGGCACCGTCCTGACGGAGCGACCGGAGTGGGTCCAGGCCTGGGACGCCCTCGGGTCCGACGAACGACGGATGCTGGCGCGCCAGCAGGAGGTCTTCGCCGGCTTCCTCACCCACACTGACGCCCAGATCGGCCGGGTCCTGTCCTCGCTCGAGGCGCTCGGCGCGCTGGACAACACGTTGGTCATGGTGTTCTCCGACAACGGCGCCAGCGCCGAGGGCGGCGTGGCCGGCAGCGTGAACGAGCACCGTTTCACCGCGCACATCCGGGAATCGATGTCCGACAACCTGGCTCACTACGACGACTGGGGCGGCTTCAGCACCTACAACCACTACTCGTGGGCCTGGGCCTGGGCGGGCAACACGCCCCACAAACTCTGGAAGCGCTACACCTGGCTCGGCGGCACCCGCACGCCGCTGATTGTGCACTGGCCCGGCCGGATCGCCCAGCCGGGGGCGGTACGCGGCCAGTTCGCCCACGCCATCGACCTCATGCCGACGATCCTCGGCGCGGCCGGCCTGGAGATCCCCGACAGCGTCGACGGCGTGGCCCAGCAGCCGGTGGACGGCGTGAGCCTGCTGCGCGCGCTGGAGGATCCGGCGTCGCCCGAGGTCCACCAGACGCAGTATTTCGAAATGATGGGCTCACGCTCGATCTACCACGACGGGTGGAAGGCGACCACAAACCACTTCAGCTCCGGCATCCTCGACGAGGAGGAGCTCGCCGTCGGAAGCCGGGACTTCGCCGACGACCGCTGGGAGCTCTTCGACCTCACCGTCGACTTCTCCGAGTCGACCGACCGCGCCGAAGCTGAGCCGGACCGGCTGCAGCAACTGCGCGACCTCTGGGACACGGAGGCCGACCGCAACCAGGTCCTCCCCATCTCTGACGGGCTCGTCGACCGCTTCGGCGGCTTCATCCCTCCGGCCTGGCCGGCGGGACACGCGCGGACCTTCCGCCCGGGCGGCGGTGCGGTGGCCGACGAGTCGGTGCCGCTTCTCTGGGGGGGCTTCGACATCACGGCCGACCTGGACACCGACGGGGGCGAGGCCAACGGTGCGGTGTTCGCCCTCGGTGACTGGTTCGGTGGCTTTGCGCTCTATCTGGTCGCCGGGCGCGCCCACTTCACCTTTGCCCGGGCCGCCGACGTGCTCGAGTTGGCCACGCCCGGAACCCTCGCCACGGGTCATCACGAGATCACCGTCTCGTACGTGGTCGGTGACGCTGCCGTGCCCGGCCGTATGGTGCTGTCGGTGGACGGAGAATCCCTCGACGAGACGCCCGTCAAGGGGACGCTTCCACTGGCCCTCCAGCATGGTGGCGCCGGGCTCCGTTTGGGCTGGGACAGCGGTTTTCCCGTGTCGGCGCGCTACGAGCCGCCGGCGCGCTTCGAGGGGACGGTGCACGAGGTGCGGGTGGACACGCCCGGCTCGCTCCGCCCCGATCCCGCCGACGAGGTCCGGGCCGCGCTCCACGCCGACTGACCGGGGGCCGACGGGCCGGTCAGCCTCCACCTGCGGCGGTACGCGCGTGAGACAGGTGCTCTCGCGGTGTGGCGGGCCGGCACCGCCGCCAGCTCAACCGTCGGGAAGAGGGCGCCGCCCGCCGGCCCGAAGGACGCCCGGGTGTCGAGCTCGTCGTCGCTGCACGCCGCGCAGCGCTGCTTCGAGCAGTGCACCGCTCTCCAACAGGAGGGACGCCGTCTCGGTCGGCGTCGCCGCCGCGGCGCGCGCGGCGTGCGCGGCATTGGCCCTATCGATCACCTCCGCGGTGTCGTCGACGCCGTCGCCCTCGACATGGCGGCCACCCACCGCCGGCTCTGCTCGTAGGGCCTCAGCGATGTGGTGCAGGGTCACGCCCACGGTCCATCCCTCCCCGGGCACCGTGCGACGCCATGCCTCCGACGGAGCAGGCGCGGGCGAAGGCCACCGCCTCGGCGTTGGCCGCGGCGAAGTCGTCGGCCAGCGCGGCGGCCCGCTCACTCGCCGTGGGACACACCCGCCAGCTCGCTCAGGTCCTCGATCTGCCACGTGCCGGCTCCGGTACCCTCGGCCGCAGCCCGGATCGCCAAGCGCTCCAGGAGGGCGTTGACCGGCGTGGCGACGCCGTGGAGGCCGCCGAGCAGCACGATCTCGCCGTTGAGGAACTCGGCCTCGATCGACCCGGATCGCCGGGCGAGGCTCTGCCAGCTGGAGCCCCCCTGCCACTCGCCCGACGGGGTCGGCGCCATCTGCAGGTAGTCGCCGCGCCGCGTCGCGGTCCTCCTCGGAAGAGGCGACCGCGATGCCGGCCGCCGCCAGCACCTCCTTCCCTTCGCGCTGGGCCTCCTGCGCCAGCGGGCCGAACCTCCCCTCGGGCCCGGCGAGGGCCTCGACTGCGTTGGCCAGGTTCATGAGGAGCTTTCGGTACTTCCAGCGCATGATGTCGGGCCGCGCCACCGACTGGAACGTGGTCGTGGCTATGGCGTCGGCGATGGCCTGACCCCGTTCGTCGACGCCGGAGGGGAAGCACCCGAGGTCGAGCAATCCAGAGACCGGGGCCGAATGCACCTGAATGACGCCCGGCCGCAGCTGTGTGGAGGGGCACATGACGCACAAGGCGTACGTGTGCGGGAAGTGGCGCAGGACGCGGTCGTTCGTTCTCCACGCCGTTCTGCATGCAGACCACCGGCGTGGACGCGGGCGCCACCGCCAGCTGCGTGAGCGCATGGTCGGTGTGCTGTCCCTTCACGGCGAGCAGGACGACGGGGTCGCCGTCCTCGTCGGGCTCCCACGACACTGCCGCTGGCTCGGTCACGGTCGGGATCGCCAACGTCGCTGTCTCGCCCGGCGATTCCAGTACGAGCCCGGCCTGCAGCGCACGGCCGTGCTCCCCCCGCGCCACGAGTGTGACGTCATAGCCTTGCTCGAAGAGCCGGCCGCCCACAGCACCGCCAATTGCACCGGCTCCCACCACGACGAAGCGCATACCCCGACTTTGCCACGTGGCAAGCTTTTGCGGTGGCGTCGCTGAACCCCGTGGAGCGTGCAACCGCCTTCGGTGGCTCCGTGGCGGCCGCCCCGTTGCGGCTCGTCGGTGGGCTGGCGGCACCGGCCCGCGGGGACATGGCGCGCAGCGTGCGACGAGCCATCGGCATCAGGGAGGAGCGGCCGCCCGTCTGCCAGCGACCCCGACGAGGCCTTCCTGCCCCCCGACGGGGTCGCCCGCATGGTCCACGCCGACCTGCCCGCCATGCTGATCGGCGGCGTCACCGCCCTCTTGCTCCAGACCCTGCACCCGCTCGCCATGGCGGGGGTGGCCGAGCACTCGAGCTACCAGGAGGACCCGCTCGGACGGCTCCGCCGTACGGCGTCCTTCGTCGGGGTCACGACCTTCGGCACCGTGACGGAGGCCGAGGCGGCCATCGCCCAGGTGCACCGCGTGCACCGTCGCGTCAAGGGCATCGCGCCCGACGGCCGGCCGTACTCGGCCGCCGATCCCGAGCTCGTCACCTTCATCCACGTGGCCGAGATGGCGAGCTTCCTGGCGTCGTCGCAACGCTACGGCAGCCGGCCGCTCACGCCCGAGGAATGCGACCGCTACTACGAGGAGGTCGCGCCCGTGGCGCTGGCCCTCGGGGCGACCTGGGCGCCGCGTTCGGCGGCCGAGGTCGAGAGCTACTTCCTCCGCCTGCGGCCCGACCTCTATGCGGGTCCCCAGGCCCGCGCGGCCCGGGACTGGCTGCTGCGCGGCGTCGCCCGACGGCTGAGCGACCGGGCTGTCTACTCGCTCGTTCGTCGCGGCCGCCGTCGGCGTCCTGCCGGGCTGGGCCCGCAAGGAGCTCGGGCTCTCGGTGGCCGGCCCCGTGGACCTCCTGATCGACACCGCCGCGGTCACCCCGCTGGCCCGCGGGCTGTCGGCCGCTCTGCGCTGGGTGGTCACGCCGCCCCAGACGCCGCCCCAGACACCGCCCCGGTGACGCCCCACCGAGCCGACCCAATCAGCCACGCCTGTGAGGGAGGTCAGGTGGCCAGGGAGAGTCCGCCGTCGATCACGACGACCTGACCGGTGACGTAGCCGGCTCGGGCGAGCGACAGGATGACCTCGGCCACGTCGTCGGGTTGCCCCGAGCGCTTGAGCGGCGTGATCTCGGTGACCACCTGGCGGATGACGTCCCAGTCCGCCGTCCACGGTGTGTCGACCAGGCCGGGTGCCACCGCGTTGACCCGCACCTCGGGCCCGGTCACCTTGGCCAGGAGCACGGTCATGTGATTGAGGGCCGCCTTGCTCGCGGCGTAGGGGATGGAGGAGCCCGTCGGCCGGACCCCGGCCACCGACGCGACGTTCACCACCGACCCGTGGGCCTCTCGGAGCGCCGGCAGCGCCGCCACCGTCATGGCCCACGTGGCGAACACGTTGACCTCGAAGATGCGGCGCCACACGTCGACGGAAGCCGCCGCGAGGTCGTGGTGCGGGATCACCGCGGTCGTCCCC
Source organism: uncultured Acidimicrobiaceae bacterium (assembly GCA_963762175.1). Taxonomy (GTDB): domain Bacteria; phylum Actinomycetota; class Acidimicrobiia; order Acidimicrobiales; family RAAP-2; genus Bog-473. Next base: position 165,886 of record CAVXJW010000005.1, on the reverse strand, counting down.
GCATTGTTCACCAGCGTGTCGAGCCGGCCCCACCGCTCGAGTGCGGCTGCCACCAGGCGGTCGGGCGTGCCCGGCTCGCTGATGTCGCCCTGCACGTAGAGCGCGTCGGGCAGCGACGCGGCCACGGCCGTTCCGTCCTCGACCGAGCGCGACGAATTGACGAGCACGGACGCGCCCTCGGCGGCGAACGCCCGCGCCGTCGCGGCACCGATGCCGCTCGACGAGCCGGTCACCGCGACGACATGCCCCGCCAGCGGCGCGTCGCTCACCCTGGCCTCCTCACCGGGGCTCGATCCCCCAGCGCGCCGTCCATTCCTGTCCCGGCTGCAGCGCGACGACATCGGTGCCGGTGCGCAGCGCATTGGGCGGGCAGGTCATGGGCTCGAGAGCGACGGCACGCCGCCGGCGCTGCACGTCGCCCAACGTGTCGCCCGTGTACACCATGAGATAGGGGAAGCCTTCGTCCACCCAAAGGGCGGCCCCGCCCACCCCGCCGGGGGCGTCGAGCGTGGCGCGCGCCAGACCGTCGGCTTCGCGCTGCAGCGTGGTGTACGCGGTGTCGAGCACGGCCGGTCCCACGAAGCGTGCCGTCGTGAAGTCGCGTTCGGTGCCCTCCACTGGCGCCAGCACGCCCGTCGGCAGGCCCCGGTCGTCCATCTCGAGGGTGTGCCGGGCCGGCACGTGCAGGATTGCGCCGTCCACGGTCTCGGTCCCGGCAGTCAGGTAGGGATGGAAGCCGATGCCGAAGGGGATCGGCCCCTCCTCCAGCGACTGCGCCCGGGCGGTGACGCTCAGCCCCTCACGGCCCACGTGGTACTCGAGCTCGAGCAGCAAGCGAGAACGGATAGCCGGGCGACGGATGGAGCTGCAGCCGCAGCGACAACTGGTTCTGGTGGCGGGTCTGCAATGTCCAGGGCATCCAGCGCACCAGGCCGTGAATGGCGTTGCGGCGCTCGGGCTCGTCCAGCGCGGCCTGCGCCCGCACCCCGTTGAACTCGTAGCGGCCGTCGGCCAGGCGGTTGGGCCAGGGGGCGAGGACCTGGCCCCGACCCGAATGGGACCACTCGTCGGTCCCGAACCCGTCGAGGATGGTCGTCGATCCGACCGCAGTAGGCAGCGGAGGGTCGCCCCGACCTCACACACCACGACTTCCTGGCGGCCGTGCCCGATACGCCACTGCTGTCCGGTCGGCGAGGCGATGGAGATCCTGGGCGTAGGGGCCGGCATAGCGAGTGAATTGAAGCAGACCAGGGCCGGGGCGTGGGTGAGGGGCAAATCGGCGCCCGCGCCATGACGGCCAAGTGCCCGTGACGTCGATGTGACAGCAACCCGAACGGGGAGTGGACCGGCCCGGGGGCCCGGGACACTGGGCGGTAGGGTGACCACACCGTGAGGATCCTGGTCACCAACGACGACGGCGTGACCGCCCCGGGGCTGGGCGCCCTGACCCGTGCGCTGGCGTCGTGGGCGGAGCGGTCGGGCGGCGAGCCGGCCCACGAGATCATCGTGATGGCCCCGAGCTCCAACTACAGCGGCGCCGGCGCCGCGGTGGGCTCGGTGGACGATCACACCACCATCCCCTACCAGCGGGCCTTCGTCGAGGGGGCCGAGAACGTGGAGGCCTATGGCCTCGATGCCTCTCCTGCGCTGTCGGTCATCGCCGGCGCCCTCGGAGCAGTCGGGCCCAAACCCGACCTGGTCGTCTCGGGCATCAACCACGGGGTCAACGTCGGCCGCTCCGTGCTCCACTCGGGCACGGTCGGCGCCGCCCTGACCGCGAGCCAGCTGGGTATCAGCGCGCTGGCGGTCTCATTGCGGGTAGGCGAAGGCCCCGATCCCTGGGAGTCGGCCGCCGACCTCGCCGTCGCGCTTCTGCCGATGCTGACGGACGCGCCGGTCCGCACAGTGCTCAACCTGAACGTGCCCCACCTTCCGCTCTCCGAGATCCGGGGCCTGCGCTGGGCCCGGGTGAGCGGGGCCGGGCTGATCAAGTCGGCGCAGGGGTCGGGCAGCTGGGAAGCGCCGAACGTCGAGGAGATCGAGGGTCCCGCCGCCGCGGAAGCGGCGCGCTCGGTTATGGAGGGCGAGCCGGACGAGAAAGGCGAGATCGTGCTGACCGTCGGATCGCCCTTTCCCCACTCCGGCGATCTCGGGCTGACCGACTCGGGCTCGGAGGACGCCACCCTGGTGGCACAGGGCTACGCCGCCCTCACGGCACTGCGCGGCCCACGCGCCGAGGAGGACCGGGAGCTGCTGGCCCATCTCGACCGCGGGCTCGGCGACGCGCTCTCGGGCTTCGACTTCCCCACCTGAGCGCAGGCTCCCCCCTGCACAGCTTTCCATCGGAGCGCCGCCGGTCAACCCTGGCTCATCGGCTTCTGCTCATCGTTCTGCCTCAGTCGTCGTCCCCGGGTGGGCGCCGACGCTTCTTGATCTCGGAACGACGCCGCTTGGCGTCGACCCGCCGCACCTGGGAGCCCTTCGTGGGCTTGGTCGGAGCCCGGACGGCCTGGACGCGCAGGCCGGCATCGAGCTTCGTGGCCAGTCGCTGCAGCGCGAGCTCGCGGTTGCGCGCCTGCGACCGTGAGTCCGAGGCGCTGGCTCGCACGACCGGCCCCACCTGATGGAGCAGGCGGGCGCGCTGGCGCGGCCCCAGCGTCTGTGAGGCATTGACGTCGAACTGCACTTCCACCCGGCTGAGCGTGCGGTTGGCGTGCTGCCCCCCGGGACCGCCCGACGTCGTAGCCCGCCACGAGATCTCCGAGAGCGGGAGGTCGAGCCCTCGGTGCACGTGCAGTGTCTCCTCGCCGGCCACGGAACGAGCGTACGAGCACCGGGGTACGCTCCGTGGCCATGGACTACCGCCACCTCGGACGCTCAGGCATGCTCGTCTCATCCCTCTCCTACGGGAACTGGATCACCCACGGGAGCCAGATTGAGGAGGACGCCGCGGCGGCCTGCGTGAAGGCGGCGCTCGAAGTCGGCATCACAACTTTCGACACGGCTGACGTCTACGCCATCGGGGCGGCCGAGTCGGTGCTCGGACGGGCCCTCAAGCACGTGCGGCGCGAGTCGGTCGAGATCTTCACCAAGGTCTACTGGCCGACTGGGCCAAACCCCAACGACCGCGGCCTCTCGCGCAAGCACATCATGGAGTCGTTGCACTCGTCGCTGATCCGCTTGCAGACCGATCACGTGGACCTCCTGCAGGCCCATCGCTACGACTACGCGACCCCGCTGGAGGAGACGCTCAAGGCCTTCGACGACCTGGTGCGTCAGGGCAAGGTCCACTACATCGGCGTCTCCGAGTGGACGGCCGACCAGATCGCCGACGCCCTGCGCCTCGCAGACGAAATGGGCTTCGACCGCATTATCTCCAACCAGCCGCAGTACTCCCTGATTTGGCGGGTGATCGAGGCCGAGGTCGTGCCGCTGTCGCAGAAGGAGGGCGTGGGCCAGATCGTGTGGTCGCCCCTCGCTCAGGGCATCCTCACGGGCAAGTACCAACCCGGCGACTCGGGCCCGCCGGCAGGATCACGGGCCAGCGGTCCCGAGGGCGGCGAAATGAGCTGGCTGCTCCGCGACGAGGTGCTCGAGCCCGTCCAGCAGTACGCCGCGCTGTGCCGCGAGGCGGGATACACGCCGGCCTCCGTGGCACTGGCCTGGGTGCTGCGCAACGAGAACGTGAGCAGTGCCATCGTGGGCGCCAGCCGGCCCGAGCAGATCGCCGAGAACGTCAAGGCACTGGACGTCGTGCTCGAACCCGACTTCGTCGCGGCGATTGAGAAGGTGCTCGAGCCCACGACGCTCTTCGACCCCGGCTTCACGCTCAGCCCGGAGACTCGTCCCTGACGCCCCCGAGACTGCCCTGTTATGGCCGACCCGGGGTTCAGCTCGGCTCGTCGAAGCGCGAGGTGAACCGGCGCACCTCGAGGGTGGTGTGCGTGCGGTGTTCCTCGAAGACGCGGGTATAGCCGGTGTGTGCGATCCGCCATCCCTCGTCGGTCAACCGGTAGCGGTCGGCATAGAACGCGGTCCCGGCGATTTCGAGGTCGGCCGCCGCGATGATGACCCGGTCCTGCAGGTACCAGGTGCCTTCCGCCGTCGTCGGGGACGTGAAGGTGATCTCGGGATGATGGCCGTGGTGCATGGTCACCATGCCCGGATCCCCCAGGACCGAGCCCAGCCAGTCGACGATGGCGCTGCGTCCCTCGAGCACCGTCCTCCCGTCCTCGTAGGCCGCGGTCACGTCCTCGGTCATGAGCGCCCCCAGGTCGTCGAACTGCTTGAGGTCCAGCGTCCGGAAGTAGGCGTACTTCAGGCGGCGGATGGACTCGAGCTCGGCCGCGGTGTCCACGGATGCACCCCTTTCGATATGGCCCCGGCTGGGCCGCGGCCAGGGTACTTTCCAACCGAGTTGGCGGGTGGCCTCCATCGGGACCAGCATCTCCGGCGTGCCCGGGGAGAGGAAGCGCCAGCGCATCGCCGCCTATGGCGTCTGCCGCGACGCCGACAGGCGCATTCTGCTGGCCCGAGCCTCTCCGTCCATCACCCTGCAGGGCCGCTGGTTCCTCCCGGGGGGCGGGGTGAAGCACGGCGAGGATCCGGTCGACTCCTGCACCCGGGAGATCGAGGAGGAGGCCGGGCTGAGCGTGACCCTCGGGCCGTTGCTCGACATCCTCTCCGACGTGCGGACGATCCCCGACGGCACCAGCCTCCACACCGTCCGCCTCATCTACCGGGTGGCGTCCTGGGCGGGCGCACTGCGACCAGAGGTCGGCGGCACGACAGATGCAGTCGGTTGGTTCACGCTCGAGGAGGTGCGGGACTTGCCATTGGCCCATTACGTCGAGACCGTCATGGATCGACTCTCGTGAATCGACCGTCATGAGCGGCGTGCCTGCCGTGCACGGGACCGTGTCCGGCTCCGATTCCGACCACCGGCACCATGTCGTCATCATCGGCTGCGGCTTCGGCGGCCTGTTCGCCGCCCGGGCCCTGAAACGAGCGCCCGTCCGCATCACGCTGATCGACCGGACGAACCACCATCTCTTCCAGCCGCTTCTCTACCAGGTTGCCACCGGCATCCTCTCGGAGGGCCAGATCGCGCCGGCCATCCGCGACGTCCTGCGGAACTATCCCGCCCTGCGCGTGATCCTCGGTGAGGTGAAGGACATCGACGTCGAGGGCCGCCAGGTCCACGTCGACGAATTCGGCAAGCGGCTCACCATCGGTTACGACAGCCTCATCGTCGCCGGAGGCGCATCGAGCTCCTACTTCGGCCACGACGAGTTCCGCACTGCCTCGTGCGCCATGAAGAGCCTCGACGACGCGTTGGCGCTGCGCGGCAACATCTTCGGCGCCTTCGAGCTGGCCGAGGCCGAGGCGGACCCAGAGGAACGCCGGCGCCTCATGACCTTCGTCGTCGTCGGAGGCGGACCGACGGGCGTGGAGATGGCGGGCCAGCTCCGGGAGCTCTCCCGGCGGGCTCTCCGCCGCAACTATCGCATGATCGACCCGGTGGACACCCGCGTCGTGCTCGTCGAGGGTGTCGACGGGCTCGTGCAGTCCATGGGCTCATACCTCTCGCGGATGACCGAGCGCGACCTCACTCGCATGGGTGTCGAGATCCACCTGCAGGCCATGGTGACCAACATGAACGACCGGGGCGTCGAGATCACCAAACGCGACGGCAGCACGGAACTGATTCCCGCCGCCACCAAGATCTGGGCGGCCGGCACGCGGGCAGCCGGACTGGGCGCCACCCTGGCCAAGGCAGCGGGGGCAGAAACCGACAAGGCCGGTCGCGTCCTTGTCGCTCCCGATTGTTCGCTCCCGTCCCATCCCGAGGTGTTCGTCGTGGGCGATCTCATGCAGCACCGCGACAAGCTTCCGGGCGTGGCCGAGGTCGCCATGCAGTCGGGCGCCCACGCCGCCCACACGATCGTGCGCCGCCTGGAGGGGAAGACGGCGAAGCCCTTCAGATACCGCGACCTCGGCACGCTCGCCGTGATCTCACGCTTTACGGCCGTGGCCAAGATCGGCCCGATCAAGGTCGGCGGATTCCTCGGCTGGCTGCTCTGGCTCGTAGTGCACATCACATTCCTCACGGGATTCAAGAACCGTTTCGGAGCGCTGACCCGCTGGCTGGTCAGCTTCGTCGGCCGCGGGCGCTACGAGCGTGCCCTCACCGGGCGCTGGGTCGCCCGGACGAAGCGGCCCAGCCAATCTGCGTAGAGTTCGGGCCAGACCAGACGACGAAGCAGGGGGATCGGCTCATGCCCATCAACGTCACACCCATTGAAGGGCTCGACGAGCACATCAACGACATCCGCCTCCGCACCGCCCGGATCGTCAATGAGCGGATCCTTCCCAACGAGTCCAACCTCTGGCACGCCCGTCGGGGAAACGCGACCGATGCGGAGCGCGCCCAGGCCAAGGCCCTGCGCCAGGAGATCCAGGACGAGGTCAAAAGCGAGGGACTGTGGGCACCGCACCTCCCTCCCGAGTATGGCGGCATGGGCATCGACTTCATGGCCCACGCCTACATGAACGAGATCCTGGCCTACGCCGTCGGCGCCGCGTCGCTCTTCGGGGTGGTGGCCCCGAACTCGGGCAACCAGACCATCCTGGTCAAGTACGGAACGGAGGAGCAGAAGCAGAAGTGGCTCCTCCCGCTCATCGAGGGGACGATGCAGTCGGGGTTCTCCATGACCGAGCCCGAGAACGCCGGGTCGGACCCCCGCTCCATTCAGACCACCGCCATCCGCGAGGGCGACGAGTGGGTCATCAACGGCCACAAGTGGTTCACCTCCAACGGGCTGGCCGCGGATTTCTTCATCGTGATGTGCCGGGCCAAGGAGTCCAAGGACGACGACGGGCCGGGACGCATGGTCCAGATCATCGTGCCGACGTCGAACCCCGGCGTGATCATCGAGCGCGGCATCGGGATCTGGGGCAGCGCCAAATCGGACCACTGCGAGGTGCGCTACGACAACGTCCGGGTGCCGCAGGAGAACCTGCTCGGACAGGTGGGCGACGGACACCGGGCGGCGCAGGACCGGCTCGGCGCGGGCCGCATCTTTCACTGCATGAACTCGGTGGGGCAGATGTGGCGCGCCTTCGACCTGATGGTCGAGCGACTGCTGACCCGCGAGGTGCACGGCGGGCTGCTCAAGGACAAGCAGTTCATGCAGGGCTTCGTGGCGGACAGCTACATGGACCTGCAGGCCGCCCGCCTCATGACGATCCACGCCGCCGAGAAGGTGGACAAGGGCGACCCGCAGGCCCGCACCGAGATCAGCTCCATCAAGGTGTTCGTGCCGGCGGCCTACATCCGTGTGGTCGACCGGGCCATACAGGTCTGGGGGGCGGCCGGCGTGACGAGCGACCTCCCGCTGGGTCAGATGTACCTGGGCGCCCGCACGCTGCGATTGGCCGACGGCCCCGACGAGGTCCATCGCATCCTCATCGCCAAGAACGTCCTGCACCACTACGAGAAGGGCGAGAGCTGGGACTTCGCCGGGTGACGGCGCCGTGACCTGGACGGCAGGCCCTGCGGTCTCGGTCTTCGCCGAGAACCTGTTCGAGGACACGGTCACCGTCGTCACGGGTGGGGGCACCGGTCTGGGGCGAGAGGTCGCGCACGGCCTCGCCCGCCTGGGTGGGCACGTGGTGATCGCCGGGCGGACCGCCGAGCGCCTGGACGAGGTGGCCGAGGCCATCGCCCGCGCCGGTGGCAGCTGCCTGGCGGTGCCCACCAACATCCGCGAACCTGACCAGGTCGACGCGTTGCGCGACCGCGTCTACGCCCGCTTCGGGCGGGTCGACTGCCTGGTGAACAACGCCGGCGGCCAGTTCCCGGGGCTGCCGAGCACGATTTCGGACAACGGGTGGCGCGCCGTGGTCGACCTCAACCTCAACGGCACCTGGAACGTCACCAGCCGCTTCATGGGACCGATGGCCGCGGCGGGGTCGGGCGCCATCGTCACCGTGGTGCACACCTTCTCCTTCGAGCGCGGGGCGCCCATGTTCGTGCACTCGGGCGCTGCTCGGGCCGGCGTGGTCAACATGGTCAAGACGTTGGCGCCTTACCTCATGCGACGGGGGGTGACCATCAATGCCTTTGCACCGGGCGTCTTCTCGACTCCTGGAATGATCGAGTCCGAACTGGCCTCCGTCGGGCGCACCGAGGAGGGTTTCACCGACGAGCTGGTGGCCGAGGGCACGACGGTCCGCCTGGGCACGGTCGACGAGATGGCCGCCATGATCCTCTACCTGTGCTCCCCCGCCGCTCGCTACGTCTGCGGCGCCACCATCGTCGCCGACGGGGCGTCCATGCAGACCAACTGGGTCAGCTTGTTCCCCGAGGGGGCGATGTAGGGCTGCCCGAGGCCGCCAGCGCGAACAGATCCCGCACATGCACGTCGCGGGCCTGCCGCCTCACCGCCGCCTCCACGTTCCCCTCGGGCACGAGCAGGCGCAGACCGGCCGGGTGGATGCGGAACTCCAGCGGTGTCGGGAGCTCGAGGGCCTCTCCGTCGATCCCGGCATAGGCCTGGCCCGAGCGGGACCGCACCTCGAAGGAGTCACATTCGAACTGATGGACCGACCCGCTGGCCGACCCCTTGCCGGCCAGCGCCAGGGTGACGACCTCCGCGGCCTGGGCGCCCGAGCTGGCGCTGACGGCGAACACCCCCAGCCGCCCGGTGTCGAGGCGGCGACGCTGCGTGAGGTCGAGGGACGGCCCGAGCACGTACGGATTGTTCGACACCATGATCAGGAAGCACCCGTCGACCTCGACGCCATCGGGCGTCGTGAACTGCAGGTCGAACGGCTTCTCCGTCTGGCCCAGAAGATCGGGCAGCAGGCGCCGGGTCGTCTCCCCCTTGGCCTCGCGATAGCCCTCCTGCTGCACGATGGTCGCGTAGACGCCGAGCGACACGTTGTTCACGAAGAACCGGTCGTTGACGGTCGCGTAGTCGACGCGGCGCTCGACGGCATCGGTGAACGCCTCCATGCTCTTGCGCGGATCACGACGGTCGAGTCCGAGGTCGAGCGCGAAGTGATTGCGGGTGCCGGCCGACACGCAGACGAACGGCAAACCCTGCCTCGACCGCCAGCGAGGCCACGAGCGCCTGCGAGCCATCCCCACCTGCCATGCCGAGACAATCTGCGCCATCGTCGACGGCCCCGCGGGCGAGGGCCTCGAGGTCGAGCCCGCGGTCGAGCAGGACGGTGCCCACGCCCAGCTTGGTGGCTTCGTCGACCAGTCCGAACTGCTCGACCTTCCCGCCACCCGACCATGGATTGCAGAGCAGGACCGGGTGCCGGGGACGGGGTGCGTGGTGCACCGACGCCCAGGCGGTCCGGCGGAGGTGGGCGGCGAGCGCCGCTCGCGCCGAGAGCACGGCGATCGCGAGCAAGGCGAGCGCCACCACCAGCCGCACGATCGATGCCAGGTCCTCGTTGCCTGCTCTGAGCAGCGCGACCACCAGCACGGCGGCGCCCAGGACGAGCGCCAGGAAGCCGAGGGCACGCCGCGGCATGCGCGTGGTGATCACCCACCACCCGCCCACCACGCTGAGACCCAATCCGACGAGGCCACTGAAGAGGTACGCACCGTTGCGCGCCAGAAAGAGCACGAGGACGACCGCGAGTGCTGCGCCGGCCGCCAGCGAGACGATCGCCAAGAGCCGAGCACTCCCGGTGCCTTGCTCGGTTGCTTCTGCGGTCATCTCTTTTCCCATGCATCAGCCTTTCGTCGCCGCTTACACGGGCATTGTACGTAACAGCCGGTCGGCACCCAGGTCAATCGTGACCCGGACAACACTGACCCACAGCGACACTGATTCAGACCGGCGGGGCCTCCGGCGCACGACGCGCTGCGGCACCCTCCATCGTGGCCGGGGTCGTCCGCGCCAAGATGGTCGCCGCCACGCACATGACAGCGAAGGCGATGATGCCGACGGTCAGACGCAGCGCGTTCTCGGTGAAGACCTCGGCGAAGACCCAGACGCTGAGCACAATGCTCACCATCGGGTCCACGAGCACGATGCACGGCTGCGAGATGCTGAGCGGACCGACGTGCAAGGCCGTCTGGTCCAGCAGCTCGGCCAGGATGCTGACCACGATCAGCGCGTACACCGGCCAGTGCGTGAACATGCCGACCGGTCCGAACTGCGTGAGGGTGTCGGTCATCGCCTTGATGTACGTGGCGACCAGCGCCCAGAGGATGGCGGTGGCCGAGCCCAGCGCGGCCGCCCGGCGCACCGGCGAGCCCCGCATGCCGACGAGGGTCAGGATCGCCGCTGCCCCTCCGGTGGCCACGGTGGCGCCGATCCAGGCGGAGCTGGTCGGCTGAGCGTTGCCTCCGGTCGGCTCGGACACGGCGACGAAGATCGCCAGGGCGCCACAGGTGACGCCGGCCGCCCACCACGTGATGTCGCGGATCTGTTGGCGGATCCAGAGCCGGCGCAACACCAGGGCGAAGACCAGCTCGGTCACCAGCAGCGGCTGCACCACGGACATCTGGCCGTTGTGCAGGGCGAGGGCCTGGAAGATGAAGGACCCCGCCAGGGCCACCCATCCGAACAGCCACAGCGGGTTCGACACCAGGTAGCGCACGAAGCGCCACCCCTTGGAGTGACCCGGGTCGCTGATGCTGGCCTTGTGCTGCGTGACCATGTTCAGCGCGTTGGAGAACGCCGCCGCCAGCGCGAAGAGGATCGTGATCATGGGCCGCCCGCCGGCGCCGTCAGGGCAGTCGAGCCGTGCACACCCACCCGAGGTCGTACGTGCGCACCTGCACCGACCCGAAGCCGGCGGCGGTCAGCCGGGGCTCCAGCTCGTCGGGATCGATCGGGTTGTAGGTGTCGTCCTCGTGGAAGAGCGGCGCTGCCCTCGCTGTAGATCCCGTCGGCCGCCACGAGTGCGCTGCCGGGCGCCAGGACCCGCGCCAGCTCGGCGAAGACCCGGTCCTGCGCCTCGGCGGGCGCGATGTGGTGGAGCATGTGGAACGAGGCGGCACCGGTGAAGCGATCTGGGTCGAAGTCGAGCGCCGTGGCGTCGCCCACGACGACCTCGACGTTGCCGCCGGCCATGCGCTCCGCCAGGCTCCGCCGCCAGGCCCTCGTCGAGCTCGACCGCGGTGAGATGCGCCGTCTTGGTGCGCAGGATGTCGGTCGTGAACCCGGGGCCCGGGCCGATCTCGATCGCCGCGTCGCCCAGCTCGACGTCGCGCCAGCGCGACCGGGAGGATGGTCTCGTGCACGAGCCGGCGCCAGTCCTCGCTGGCGCAGTACTCCATGTGGGCCGAGTTCATGCCGAGAGAGCTCAGCCCGGCGCCTGGACCTGGTACTCGTCCTTCCACCAGCGCGCCGTGCGCACCTCCTCGGGATCCGTGCGCAGCGCCGGGTCCTGGCCCAGGTCTGCCGGCGTCGGGCCGATGCGCTCGGCCACCGGCCGCAACGCGTCGAGGTCGAAGTCGTAGCAGCGGGCCGCCGTCTCGCCCAGCAGCTTGCGGGCGTCCTCCACCGGGATGCCGCCGAAGTCGCCGCGCAGGCGCTCCTGCGTGTGGGGCCAGGTGCCCTCGGGGTGCGGGTAGTCGGTCCCCCACATGACGACGTCGCAGCCGAGGATGTGGCGGCGGCGGATCTCCTCCCGCGACATGGTGGACGCGCCGATGAAGATGTTCTCGCCGAAGTAGTCCGACGGCAGCTTGGAGATCTTGCCCTTGAGCAAGCGCGGCCATCTTCTTGGTGGTGTGGCCGCCGCCCATGTACTGGTCCCACTTCCACATCATGTCGGCGGCCCAGTAGGCGGCCGCCTCGGTCACGACGTACTTCAGGCGCGGGAAGCGCTCGAAGGCGCCGGAGAACAGCAGGTGCCACATCGGCCGGGCGGCCCACCACACCACCTCGGCCAGGTAGATCCCGATGTTGTCGTTGTACTCGTCCTGGGGCGCCTCACCCGAGTGGGTGTGCACCGGGAAGCCGGCCTCCTGGCAGGCCGCCCACACCGGGTCGTAGTCCGGGTGGTTGTACGGCGTGAGGTCGTGCCACATCGTCGGGACCATGATCCCGCGGATGCCCGGCTGCTCGACCAGCCACTCGATCTCGGCCACCGAGCGCTCGACGCCGTGGGTGATGGGCACCAGCGCGATGCCGCCGTGGCGTTCCGGGCTGCGGCTGCACATCTCGGCCAGGAAGCGGTTGTGCGCCCGGGCGCCGGCGAAGGCCAGCTCGGGGTCGGCGATCGCGCCGGCCGAGAGCCCGGCGCCGAACGGCGGCGACGCCATGCCCGTGATGGCGTCGGCGTCGGCGAACATGACCTCCGCCGTGACGCCGTCGGCGTCGAGCTCCTTGTCGCGCTGCGTCGATGTCCCAGGCGCCGCGCAGACCCTCCTCGTTGTCGGTCTCCCAGCCCATGATGTAGTCGTAATTCATCTGCAGCAGCTGGTCGCGGTTGGCCTGGCGCTCGGCCAGGTACTCGTCGAACTGCGGGTGGTAGGCGGCGTCGAGGTAGGGCCGGTAGCCCTCGCACTGCAGGCCGGCGTGGGCGTCGGCCGAGATGATCAGGTAGCGGTCGCTCATCGCTTCGCCCCGAGCACCGAGAGGTCGTCGTAGCGCTGGTGGATGAACGGCTCGAGGCCCGCCCGGGGCACCGGCCCGATGACGCGGCCCACCTGGGTGGAGGCCCGCTCCGTCCAGTTGATGTCCACCATGCGGCGCACCACCAGGTCGGCCACCGGGTCGAGGGGCGCCTCCTTCAGGATGAGCTCGCCCTCAATCGACTCGTGCAGCCTCGTCCGCTCGGTCTTCTCGCCGTAGACGAGGAGCGGGTCCTGGTCGAGCACGCCGGCCTCCTCGCAGGAGGGCGACAGCTTGAACCAGAAGTCCGTCTTCTCGAGCTCGTAGTTCTCGCGGGTCCCGGTCACCGTGCCCGTGATCTCGCAGATCAGCGAGCCCATGCGGGCGATGCGGGCCGACACGTGGGCGCCGTCGCGGCTGACCTCGACCTCGGCCAGCTTCTTGGGCTCGCCGTTGACCTCCCGGCCGCCGATGAGCGACTGCTCCGTCGTCATCGGCATGAGGATCGGGTACTCCCCCAGCCGGTCCTCGTGGCGCGCCTGCACGCCGATCCACCCGGCGCCGAAGACCGGCAGCCCGGGCATCTCGACCCGGGTGATCGTGATGCGCACCAGCGGATCGGGACCCGGTTCGAGGGGTGGCGGCAGAATGGCCGCCACGATCTCGGGATCCGTCTCGTAGACGGCCGTGACCGCCTCGGACCAGATGTCGGCCTTCTTGGCCTCGATCTCCCGGTTCACCTGCGTGGCGCGGGCGCCGTAGCGGACCGTCGTCATGTGTCCTCCTCTATCTGCTCACCAGGCACGCAGGATCTGCGTGGGGTCGAAGGCGTTGCAGGTCGTCGCGGTCGGCCAGTTCTCCGGCGGCAGCGGCCGGGCCACGTCGGCCACCTGCGGGCCGATCCGGTCGCCGATGGGCCGCAGCCGGTCGAGGTCGAACCCGTAGAAGGACGCCGCCGTCGACTCCACCATGGCCCGCACCTCGGGCTCGGCGTAGTCGGCGAAGGCCACCCGGAGCGCCTCGGTCGTGTACGGGTAGCTGCCCTCGGAGTGCGGGTAGTCCGCTCCCCACATGACGTGCTCGATCCCGAGGTCGCGGCACAGCGGCGCCTCGCTCGGGCGCAGGAAGCTGGCCCCGATCCAGAAGTTGCGGGCGAAGTACTCCGTCGGGGTCATCGTCATCTTCGCCGCCGCGGCGCCGAAGAAGTTCGCCTCGGCCGCGTTGGCCGTCGTCATGCGGCCGTAGAACCAGTCCAGCGTCTCGAGGCCCCGGGGCAGCCAGGCCACCCCCTGCTCGGTGACGGCGAAGCGCAGCGTCGGGTGGCGCTCGAGCACGCCGGAGAAGATGAGGTGCCAGACGGAGCGGTGGCTGAACCAGGGGATCTCAATGAGCATCATGGCCCGCGCCGCCTCGTGCTCCCCGTAGTCGGGCAGCGCACTGCCGCCGTGGATGTTGATGGGCACGTCGAGGTCGGCGCACACCTGCCACAGCGGCTCGTAGTGGTCCTCCCACAGCGGCGGCAGGTGGGAGTTGGGCGGGATGGACGGCAGCAGGATGCCGCCGAAGGGGTCGAAGGTGGAGGCGGCCCAGCGCACCTCCGCGACGGCGTCGGCCATGTCGTTGGCGAAGACCTGGACGATGCCGGCCCGCCGGCCCGGGGTGGCCGCGCAGAAGTCGGCCAGCCAGCGGTTGTGCGCCTGGACGCCGGCCCAGCGCCGCTCGTAGTCCTCGGGGGACGGCGGCAGGGCGACCAGGTTCCCCTCGGCGAAGAAGGGGGGGACGGTGTTGGGGAAGAGCACCTCGGCCGCGATGCCGTCGGACTCGGTCTCGGCGAGGCGGCGGTCGCTGTCCCAGCTGCGGTAGGCGATCGGCGCGATCAGGTCGGCGATAGGGGTTGACGTACTGGGCCGGCCCAGGCGTCGAACTCGTCGTGCCAGCGGCTGGCCAGGTAGGGCCGGTAGTCCTGAATGTCGCCGCCGGCGTGGCCGTCGGCCGAGACGACCGTGTAGCGGGCCCGCTCCGGCGCGGTGGCCGTCATCAGCTCAGCGCCGCCGGGGGAAGCTGCCCGGCCCCGATGGCGTCCGCCCGCCGGTGCAGCATGGACGCCGCCTCGTCGAGCCCGTACCCGATGATGAAGTCGCCCCGCTTGACGCCCTGCACGCAGAAGCGGCCGAGCTCGCGCAGGTCCATGATCTCGACGGGGCGGCCCGCCGCCTCGAGCTGCGCCTTGAACTCCTCGAAGGTGGTGCCCGGCGCCGGTGGTCGTGGCCGGGTCCGCTGCAGGGCGTCGGGGCGGTTGCGCTGGGCGGTCCACAGACCCGTGTCGAGCAGTCCCCCCGAGGGGTAGAACACCGAGGCGCGCAGCTCGGTGCCGGCGGCGATCAGCTGGTGGGCCAGCGCCTCGGTGAGGCAGGAGATGGCCGCCTTGCTCGAGGCGTAGACCGACGCGTAAGGCACCGGCGCGATGCCCCCGTCCATGCTCGACGTGTTGATCACCACGCCGGGCTCTCCCGACGCGATCATGCGCGGCACGAACGACAGCATGCCGTTGGCGACGCCGAAGACGTTGACCGAGAAGCACCAGGCCCAGTCGTTGGGCTCCTGCTCCCAGGGTCGCCCTCCCCCGCCCGAGGTCACGCCGGCGTTGTTGAAGAGCAGGTGGCAGGCGCCCTCCTGGGCGAACACGTCCTCCGCCAGCGCCTCGACCGAGGCCGCCGACGAGACGTCCGTCACGACCCCGCGGACGGAGCCGGCGTCGGCCAGCTCCTTCACCGCCGCCTCGAGCACCGGCTCCTCGACGTCGGCGATGACGACTCGAGCGCCCTTCCTCCAGCAGCGACTCCGGTGATGCCGCGGCCGATGCCGGCCGCTCCCCCGGTGACGACGGCAACCTTGCCGTTCAGATCATCCAACGTGTGCCCCCCGTTTTTCTGACGCCCCGTCAGCTCCCACCATAACGCTCGCCCGGTCGCCGATTCAGGCCCGGAGCCTCGGCGTGCACGTCGCGTCCACTTCTCCCGATGTCCGGTCGTGTGACGCAAGGGGTGCTGTAACGTCATTCGTCACATTCGGAGCTACGGAGGTGGCGAGCTGTGAAACAGCGATCGAGATGGATCGGGATCTGTGCGCGGCGTGCTCGGCGTGACGCTGGCCCTGGCCCCGCTGACCGTGACGCGGCGTCGGCCACAGACGCACAAGACCAAGGGATCGAATCCCAACAGCGCCATGTGCAAGGCCGTCAAGAGCGAGCAGTCCGGCTCGAGCTCGGCGGCCACAGGTCCATCGAGAAGGCGATGACGTCGGGCAACTTCGCCCAGGCCAAGCAGGCCACTGCTCAAGGCGTACAACACCGACTGCGGCAACGTGCAGAAGGCGCTCGGCGTGATCAAGACGGCCCCGCCGAACGTGCAGAAGGCCTTCAAGAACCTGCTGTCGTTCGTCAAGCAGATCCGGACCGACATCCAGAACGCTTCGAGCCTGCAGGGCCTTGCTGCGTCCTTCGCCACCCTGGGCAAGAACAAGCAGCTGGAGACCGACGGCACGACCATCGCCAACTGGTACACGGCGTCTGCGGCGGGACCCTCGTCACGCCGACCACCGTCCACGGTGGCCAGTCCGTAGCGCATCGGCCTCACCGTCGACGGTGCCCGAGACACCACCGCAGCTGCGGTGCCGCGGCCCGAGGAGCGTGAGCCCCTCGACGAGATGGCCATGGCGCGGGCCTGGCTGCAGCACCTGCGCGAGAGCGCCATCTTCAAGGTCGAGGGCCTCGACCGGCAGACAGCTGCGCTGGCAGCCCACGCCGACGGCCAACTCGCTCGGGGTCATCGTGGTGCACCTCGGCTACACCGAGCGGCTCTGGCTCCGCGCCATCTGCGCCGGCGAGCCGATGGACATGGCGCTGGCGCGCCCACATGTTCGAGCTGCCCGAGGGCTGGGGCGTCGAGGAGGCCGTCGCGTTCTACCGCCAGGAGAGCGCGCTGGCCGACGCCGTCCTCGACCAGGCCGCCTCGCTCGACCTCCCCTCCCGGGGCGATCTTCCGCCCGACGACGTTCCGCTGGGCCGTCTTCCACCTCATAGAGGAGACGGCACGCCACGTCGGGCACATGGACATCACCCGCGAGCTGCTCGACGGGAGCGTCGGGCGCTGAGCGCCGTCCAACTGGATCATCTGGCCCCGATCATCCCATGGTGCGCCCCAATTGACGCCGCCGGACGTGCGATCCTGGTGCCTGGAAACAACGGGTACCCTCAAGAGAGGCCCCCTGGGCCCGGCCCGGCGTGGTGGGGCCGCATAATTGGCGTCGTTCAAGTTCGGGGCGTGGGAGGTCGAAAAACGGCCATGGACGTGCAAGCCGACGAAGCAGGGCTCAGGCCTGACCCGTCCGCCACGGCCATCGTCGAACGGCCGGTGACGGACAGCCAGGGACAGCTCTTCAACGACGCCTACCCGACCTACGCGGACACCGACAAGATCCCCGCCGTCCAAGGTGGCGGGCGCCGCCCGGCCCTCGTCGCGGTTCCTCCGCGTCCTCGTGGTCATCGTGGCCGTCGCCGTCCTCGCGGCCGGTGCCGCGCTCGGGCTCGTGAAGGCCGGCGTCATCGACAAGAGCGGAACCGGCAACCCACCGGCGGCCCAGTCGCCGCAGCACCACGGAAGCGCACCGTCGACGGCGCCGCTGGTGACCCAGGTCTCGACCGGGACCGGCACGGCCACCTATCGACGTCGACATCGCCGCCTATGCCGTCACGGTGACCACCTCGACCGGCCGCTCCTGGGTGAGCATCGGCGCGGTGGGCCAGCAGCCCGGCCTTCGCCGGCATCCTGAACCCCAACAGCTCGCAGAAAGAGATCCTCCTCGGCCCCTCGACGGTCGACGTCGGGGCCGGTGGGACCAAGCTGATCGTCACGTCGGGAAAGCGGAGCGAGACACTGACCCCGCCCTCGGCGCCCTTCAGCTACCAGTTCATCCATCAAGAGCTGACCCCGGGTCGAGCAGTCGGGAGGCGAGTGTGTCCACACGACGGGCGATCTCGTCCCTGATCGACCGAACCTCCCCGCAACGACAGACCTGCCGGGTCGGCCAGAACTCCCAATCCTCGTAGCGCTTTCCCGGGTAGACCGGGCAGGCATCCCCGCATCCCATGGTGACAATGACGTCCGCGCCGTTACGCCATGTCGTCGGTCAACTGCTTCGGGCTTCTGATCCGAGATGTCGATACCGACTTCCGTCATCGCCGCCACGACAGCAGGGTGCAGCACGTCGCCGGGATCCGAGCCGGCGGAGTGGATCACGATGCGACCGGCAGCACGGTGCGCCAGCAGTGCGGCCGCCATCTGCGAGCGCCCGGCGTTGTGGACGCACAGGAAGAGCACTGCCGGAAGACGTCCGCCACTCACGGCGCGGTACGTTCCCGCGCCAGTCACAGCAG
Source organism: uncultured Acidimicrobiaceae bacterium (assembly GCA_963762175.1). GTDB lineage: Bacteria > Actinomycetota > Acidimicrobiia > Acidimicrobiales > RAAP-2 > Bog-473. The sequence goes on along the minus strand of CAVXJW010000005.1, from coordinate 147,862 downwards.
CGCTGGGATCTTCGTCGGGCGCGTCATGTTGCAGGAGGACCCGCCGCGCCTGTTCTGGCGAGATCGATGGATAAAGCACCCAGATCAGGCCTACGGCGAGGACGCCGCCGAGCATCTGTGCTCCGATGAAGCTCGGTACCGACGAGGGCGCGATGCCCGCAAAGGTATTGGAGAACATGCGGCCAATCGTGATGGCCGGGTTGGCGAAGCTGGTCGAGCTCGTGAAGAAGTAGGCAGCGGCGATGTACGCGCCGACCGCGGCTGGAGTGGTGTCCGAGCGCCTGGAACGGGCCAGTGCGAAGATCACCAGGAGGAGGCCGAGGGTGGCCACGATCTCCGACAGGAAGTGAGCCGGTGACGCGCGGTGTCTGTTCGAGACCTCGAACGCGGCCCGTGAGAACATGACGTTCGCCAGCATGGCGCCGAGGATGCAGCCTCCGACCTGCGCCGGAAGATAGGCCGCTGCGTCGATCCAACTGACACCGCCGAAGACCGCGTCCACACACGAGACAACCGGATTGAAATGGGCGCCCGAGACAGCGCCGAACATCAAGATGATGGCGTAGAGCCCTGCCCCCGTGGCGGCGGCGTTCTCGAGGAGTTGGAGCCCGACGTTGCCCGGCGAGAGCTGTTGTGCGGCAATGCCCGAGCCCACGACCACCGCAGCGAGAAATGAGCTGCCGCAGAACTCGGCCGTGATCCGGCGCCACCGCGCCACGTCCCGCATCCTGGGAACCTTGTTCGTGTCTGCTCAGCAGCAGGAAGCCGCAGGGCTGGCGGCCACCGTGTCCGTCTCGGGACAACACGTCCCGTCTCCGGTCAGGCCGCTGTCCGCAGGAGCGTCAGAGAGGACGGTATAGAACTCCCATGGGAGGCCCTCGCCCGGGCTTCGGACCCAGACCTTGTCCTGGACGGCGTAACAACACGTGGTCGAGCTCTGATCCTCGACGGCCAACCCTGCATCGCGAAAGCGCCGACTGGCAGCAACAACGGCATTCGGCTGATTCGACCTCGACGCCGAGGTGATTGAGGGCGCCCCCGACCCCCGCTCCCCGCGCTGCGGAATCCTCAATCAGCACCAGTTTGAGCGGGGGCTCGGCCACCGAGAAGTTGGCGTAGCCGGGCCGGACCTTGGCCGGGAGCTCCGAAGAGCTCGGTGTAGAAGCCGATGGCCTCCTGCAGGTCGGCGACATTGAGGGCAAGTTGCAAACGGGTCATCATTCCTCCAACACATTGACCAATGTCGATATGATGACTCTGCACCATAGATCGATGCCTGTCAATGTCGAGAGCGCGGACCCGTACTCTGGAGGACGCATGGCCAAGCAAGCACCAACACCGACGGAAGATGCCGACGCTGCCTTGTGCTGTGGACCGATCATCAACATCCCAATTGAGCGAGAGCGAAGCGAACGAACTGGCCTCCGTCTTCGCCGCCCTCAGCGATCCGGTCCGTCTGCGCCTGCTGTCCATCGTGGCGAACGAGGGCGAGGTGTGCAGCTGCAATCTCGAAACACCCCTCGCCAAGAGCCAGCCGACTATCTCGCACCACACCGAGAGTGCTGAGCGATGCCGGCCTCATCGTGCGGCGAGAAACGCGGACGCTGGACGTGGTGGCGAGATCGACCGGGAACGCATGAGGCAACTCCGCGCCATCCTCGGGACCTGAGGACCGCTGAGGACGGCGCGACCAACGGGCGTTGCCTCAGGATGTGCTTTGTGCACCGGGGGACCGACGGGCACAGCACGGGCGGTGGCACGATCACCTACACCTACGTCGTCGAATCGGGGCAGACCATCCCTGCGAATTACTCCAGCGGTCACCTCGGCGCGCAGTTCGGCGGAACCGGGTCCCCGCGGTCCACTTCGGGCGACACCTGGACCGTGGTCAGCACCTCAGGTGGGGTCGCATCGACGATGAGTGGCACCTTCTAGGTCTCGATCTGTCCGACAGGACAGCAGGTTCCCATGCGACGTTGAACGTCTCAGATCGCATGGGTCCGTTCGTAAAAGGTGTCGGTGGGGAGCACGCTTCCGGACAATCAGCACCCGGGCTTAGGGTGAATCCGTGCCGTACCTCGCCGTCTTCGGAATTGTTTTCGGCATCAACCTGCTGCCGGCCTTCGGCCCCCCGACATGGGCCGTGCTCGTCTTCACAAGGCTGCACTGGCATCTGAACCCCGTCGCTCTCGTACTCATCGGAGCGGTCGCCGCGTCGTGCGGACGATTTCTTCTCGCCCTCGCGGCCCGCCGCTTCTCGGGGGTCCTGCCCGCCCGGATGCGTGACAACCTTCAGATGGCCAGCGATGTGTTGAAACGAAACAGGAAGAGCACGCTCGCCGTCTTCGGCGTCTTCGTCGTGTCTCCCCTGCCCTCGGCTCAACTCTTTCTGGCGGCAGGGCTCCTGGACCTCAACCTGGTGTTGTTCACCGCCGCCTTCTTCGTTGGCCGGTTGGTGAGCTATTCGATCTATGTCGGCGTGGCCGTGCTTGCGGACCACCAACTCGGATCGGTCCTCGGCCAGATCTTCGGCTCGCCATGGTCCATCGCGCTCCAGGTCCTCCTGCTGGCAGCGGTCTGCGTGCTCCCGCTTCTCGACTGGCGGCGTCTCCTGTCCAGGTGGTCGAAGCCTGCACCGTAGGCCGCGTGGACGTCACGCTCATGGGAGCGCTGGCGGACCCCCGTCCCCGCACGCCAGCAGCCAGGATCATCCGAACGGCGTTGGGATCTCCCGGATCGGCGGCGCATGGAGATTGTTGTCCTCACTCGTCCGCTTCTGTCGCTTGGGCAGCGTGACATCACGATGCTCGAGGGGCACATAGGGAACCTGGCTGAGCAGGTGGCTGATGATGTTGAGCCGACCGCGCCGCTTGTCATCGGTGTGGGCGACGTACCACGGCGCCCAAGAGGTGTCACTGGCGCTGAACATGTCGTCACGCGCCCGTTCGTAGTCCCACCAGCGGCCATAGGACTTGAGGTCCATGTCCGAGAGCTTCCAGACCTTGCGCGGGTCGTTGATCCGGCTCTCGAGGCGTCTGGTCTGCTCCTCGGGGCTGACCTCGAGCCAGTACTTGAGCAAGATGATGCCCGATTCGACCATGGTCCGTTCGACAAGCGGCACGCCGTCGAGGAACCGCGTGACCTCTTCCTCGCTGCAGAATCCCATGACCCGCTCGATGCCGGCCCGGTTGTACCAGCTGCGGTCGAAGATCACGACCTCGCCGGCGGCAGGAAAGTGGGGGACGTAGCGCTGAATGAACATCTGAGAGCGTTCCCGTTCGCTCGGGCGCCGGGAGTGCGACCACCCGAAAGACCCTCGGGCTCACGCGGTCGGTGAGGGCTTTGATGGTGCCGCCCTTTCCTGCGGTGTCGCGGCCCTCGAAGACCACGCATACCTTGGCCCCGGTGTCTTTCACCCATTCCTGGAGCGCGACCAAGCTCACCGTCAAGGCGTCGGAGTTCCTTCTCATAGACCTTTCGCTTCAGACGCTGCCCAGCCTCGACTGGAACCGCCGGATCGTGGTTCGTCATGCCAGCACCCCCTCGGGTTCACCTCGTACGGCCCGCGGCACGCTGATCGGGTCAGGTGGCGTTGCACGTCTCCGCACGATCCATTTGCGTCCCTCGACCACGACCGGCAACAGAAGGGCGAGGCCGATACAGGCCAGCCACTCTCTCCCGTCGAGGGGTTGGGTGAGCAGGCCGCTGGCAGGAGTGGGCAGCTGCGTCGCCAGGACGATCATGACGACGGGGACGACGGAGATGGCGGCGGCCTTGAGGATCGGGGCGTCCAGACCGCTGGCCGGGTCGCGCCGGTTGGTCAACGCGTTGAAGACCGTGCCGAGGCCCATGACGACGAAGGTCATGGTCATTGAGGCGCTCGGCTGGTTCGGGTGCGGGGTGTCCGGTCCGGCGACGAGCGGGATCAAGGCGGCACCGAAGAGCACTGCCCCATAGAGGACCCAGGTCAGGACGGCCCTCGCGGTTCGTGATGGGGATCTTCGGGTCCCTCGGGGACCGCTGCATGACGTCGGGATCGCCCGGGTCGACGGCGATCACGACGACACCCGCGGCGGTGGCGAAGAACAGCAGATAGAGGACCATGGAGGGCGTCAGCGCGACACCGCTGTTGATGTCGAAGGCCGTGGCGACGACGAAGAGGAAGACCAGGCCAAGCAATTGGGTCATCTGGTAGCGGACGTAGGAGACGACCTTCTCGTAGACCGCGCCGACCGATCTCGACGGCGTGGACCAGCGTGCCGAAGTTGTCGTCCGTGAGGATCATCCGTGCCGCCTGCTTGGTCACCTCGCTTCCCGCTACCCATGGCGACACCGATGTCCGCCTGCTTGAGCGCCGCCGCGTCGTTGACGGCGTCCCCGGTCATAGCGACGATCAGTCCCTGGCTCTGCATGGTCCGCGCCAACCGGAGCTTGTCCTCCGGTGTCACCCTCCCGAAGACGTGCAGCTGCGGGAGGCGGTGCGAGAAGCTCGTCGTCGCTCAGCGCCGGAACTCGCTGCCGCTGATGGCGCCGGGTCCGAGCTCGAGCGACCGGCCGATCGCCGCCGCCGTCACCGCGTGGTCGCCCGTGATCATGCGCACGTCGATGCCGGCGCCGAGCGCGGTCTGGACGGCCTCCTTCGCTTCCGCCCGCAGCGGATCGATGATCCCGACCATGGCGACAAAGCCCAGGTCCGTCGTCAGGGCCATGGGGTCGTCCCGGTCATGTCGAGCTCGTCGTCGGTGACAAGACGCGCGGCGAAGGCGAGCACACGGAGACCTTCCTCGCCCATCTCTGGTTTGCGGCCTCGATCTCGCCGCGCATCGCATCGATCGGCACATCTGCGCCGCTCAACGGGCCTCCGGAACGGCTGCAGCGAGCCGAGAACGACGTCCGGGGCGCCCTTGACGAGCTCGATCGTATGCTCGGTCCCATCGAGCTCGACCCGGTGGAAGGTGGCCATGAACTTGTACTCCGAATCGAACGGCACCTCCGCGAGACGTGGGTAGGCCCGACGGGTCTCCTCGGCGTCCACCCCCAGCTTGGCGGCGAGGACGACGAGGCCGCTTCCGTGGGATCGCCGACCACGTCTCCGTCGTCGCTCACCGTGGCATCGCTGTCGAGGCACAGCCCCAGTGCCAACCGGGTCAGATCCGGTAAGGCAACGCCGGCCACGGTGCGGATCTCCCCCGTCTTCTTGTAGCCCTCGCCTTCGACCGGGAACCAGGAACCGGCGACGAACAGCACGGACACCATCATCTGATTGAGGGTCAGGGTTCCGGTCTTGTCGGTGTTGATGGCGCTGGTCGCACCGAGGGTCTCGACGTCGGTCAGGTTCTTCACGACCGCCTTGGACTCTGCCAGCTCCTTCGCCCCCATCGACAGCAGACCCGACACGAAAGCCGGCAGTCCGGTCGGGATGGCGGAGATGGCCATGGCCGTCCCGAGGAGGAGGAGCTGCTTTGCCGGGGATACCACGAATCAGTCCGACGACGAAGATGAACGCGACCGCCGACCACGCCATGACGGCGAGCACCCCGGTGAGGGTACCGAGTTCCTTCTGCAGGGGTGAGCGGGTGCGTGTGACCGACGTCAGCATGGTGGCGATCTGGCCCATCTGGGTCTCCATGCCCGTCGCGGTGATCACGACCGTCGCCGTTCCGCGGGTCACCGAGGTGTTCTGGTACACCATGTTCGAACGGTCGGCCAGCCCCACCTCGTCGCCGGGAAGCGTGCGTGCGCCTTTCGACACCGGAGCGCTCTCGCCTGTCAGCGCCGACTCCTGCGTCTCGAGGGTGGCGGCGCGCACGAGGCGCCCGTCGGCCGGCACGATGTCGCCGGCCTCGAGCTGGACGATGTCGCCGGGCACGAGCTCGACGGCCGGCACGAGTCGACCTCACCGTCGCGCACCACCTTGGACTGGGGCACCTGCATCTTCGCGAGCGCGTCGACGCTCGCCCGGGCCTTGAGCTCCTGACGCGTCCCGAGGATCAGATTGAGCAGGATCAGGAAGGCAACGATGGCCGCCGTGGAGAACTGGCTGATCACCAGGCTCACGACCGTGACCGCGATGAGCATGATGTTCATCGGATCCCGCAACTGACCGACCGCGATCCCCCAAGTCGACGGTGGTTTCTCGCGGGCGATCTCGTTGGGACCGATTTGGGTCAGCCGCGATGCCGCTTCCGAGCGTTCAATCCCTGCTCAGCGTCGCTGCCCATCGCCGCCAACACGGCGTCGGCATCGAGGGCGAACCACGAGCGCGTCGATTCCGGCGTCGTCATGATGGCTGCGACCGCGGTGAACTCGATGCCGTCGCGGAGCAAGGACGCGGTTGCACGAGACCGACTAGGACTTCTGAGCTTCCTTGGCCTCGGCCTCCAGGGCGGCGTGGTCGGCCTTGAGGCGCTTCTCCTCCACCTTTTGGGCGTGCTTCATCGCGGCACGGACCTTCGCCTCCATGTCGGAGACAGCGACGACCACCAGGCCCGCCTGGCCGGCGTCGAGCGTCTCGCCGAGGTCCTTCAGATCGCCGCGGCTCATTCCAGCCACCGCGTGCCCGGCGACCGCTCCCAGAATGGCGCCACCGCCTGTCGTCGCGAGAAGGATGCCTCCCCCGATTGCCGCGGCCGGGAACAAGGCGATGACCAGGCCGGTGGCCAGTCCGACCCCGCCGCCGAGCACGCCGCCCACCCGAGTCGGGGTCTCGTGCTTCTTGACGACCTTGACCTTCCCCTTGTCATTGCGCTCAATGACGGCGGCGTCATAGGCGTCGATCAAGCCGGCCTCGGTGTGCAGGTCATGGACCAGCGCGTAGTCGGTCTCGGCGTCCGCAACGTCGCCGTAAACCCCGCAGTACACCAAAAGTGTGTCGACTGGCATCAGCTCTCCACCTCTCAATATCGTCAGTTTGGTCGCCTATGACTCTTGTCTCCCGGTGACCCCTCCGTGAGACGAGACGAATGTACCAAGTATGAGGCAGGCTGCTCGGCGAAGGCAGCGCCGTCGGCGCGCCACGTGTCGGCACCGTTTCCAGTGGATCCTTCCTCGGGCCGTCGAGGCACTGTAGGTTCGGCGATGAGACACGGAGGGTCCCCGGCAATGGCGAAGGCAACAGAGGACGCTGCAGTTCGCCAAGCCGGGCTTGCGCAATGGATCCCGGGTTTCCGCGCCGTTCGGACCTATCAGCGCACGTGGACCAGATCCGACGTGGTCGCGGGGGTGGTGCTCGCCGCCATCCTGGTGCCGCAGGGCATGGCGTACGCCGAGCTGGCCGGCCTCCCTCCCGTAACAGGCCTCTACACAACCATCGGCTGCCTGGTCGGATACGCGATCTTCGGTCCATCTCGGATCTTGGTCCTCGGCCCCGATTCATCCGTGTCACCGATGATCTTCGCTGCCTTGGTGCCGCTGCTCGTCGGCGGCGACACGCATCGAGCCATTGCCCTGGCCGGCATGCTGGCGGTGATCGTGGCGCTCATCGAGATCGGCATGGGGCTGGCTCGTCTCGGGTTTGTCGCTGACCTCTTGTCCAACGAGGTGCAGGTCGGCTACATGAACGGCCTGGCCTTGGTCATCATCGTGGGACAATTGCCCAAGCTCTTCGGCTTCTCCACCGACGCCGAAGGATTCGGCCCAGAAATCAAGGCCTTCTTCGTCCACCTCGACTCGACGGTCGGCGCGGCACTTGCGGTCGGACTCGGGGTTCTTGCCATCCTCCTCGTCCTCTCCCGCTTCTCCCGGAAGCTTCCCGCCGTCCTGGTCGGCATCGTCGCGGCGACGATCGTCTCTGCCGCGTTCGATCTCCACGCCCACGGGGTGCCAACCGTGGGCTCGCTTCCCCAAGGGCTCCCGAAGCCGTCGCTGCCCTGGACGAAGTTCTCGGACATCGGTCCACTCATGATCGCCGCGGTCGGCATCACCCTGGTCTCACTCGCCGACACCATCGCGACATCGTCGAGTTTCGGCGCACGGCGCGGGGAGGAGGTGGATCCCAATCAAGAGATGATCGGCATCGGCGCGGCCAATCTTTTCTCTGGCTTCTTGCAGGGATTCGCCGTGTCGACCAGCGGATCGCGTACGGCGGTGGTCGAGCAGGCCGGCGCCAAGTCGCAGCTGGCATCCGTTGTCGGAGCCGTGATCGTGGCGGCCTTGCTGTTGTTCTTCAACTCCCTGCTCGCGGACCTTCCCCAGTCCGCGCTCGCCGCCGTGCTCATTGGGGCTGCTCTCTCGTTGTTGGATCTGCGAGCGCTGGCCAAGTACTGGCGGGTCCGCAAGAGTGCCCTGCTCCTCTCCGTCATCGCCAGCCTCGGCGTCATGGTCCTCGGAGTGCTCCAGGGCATTGTGATCGCTATTGCCCTGGCTGTCGCTCTCTACTTCATTCGAGGCTGGCAGCCCCGTGGGGCGCTCCTCGGACAGGTTGACGGTCTTCCGGGGTGGCACAACCTGGAGCGCTACCCCGACGCCGCCGAGATACCAGGCATCGCCGTCTACCGATGGGGGGCGCCGCTCTTCTTCGCAAACTGTTCCTCGTTTCGCACTGAGGTACGGAAGATCGTCCGATCACGCGAGGTCTCATGGGTGATCGTCCAGTGTGAGGCGGTGACGGACATCGACGTCTCTGCTGCCCAAATGCTCGAACAGCTCGACAAGGAACTCAACGCCCGCGGTGTGCACATGGCATTCGTCGAACTGCGCACGCATCTGGAGCATCTGGTCCAGCGGTACGGGCTCTTCGAGACCCTGGACCGCGATCGGTTCTACCCAACCCTCGACTCTGGCCTGGCCATCATTCAAGAAGAATCCGGAGGTTCGGCCGGATCATCATGATGACGTCCCCCGGCGCCAAGAGCGGTAACAGCGCACGGCCCGCGTCAAGCGGAGGGACCGTCCAAACTGGGAGAGCGCTGGGACGTCCGAGGGAGAACCCCCGTCGCGCGACCAGGCACTTTGCGGTATCTTCCGGTACAGAGACATTTGATCCTGAAGGAAGGCCGCAACGATGGCAGACGACGCAGGTGCCCTCGGTCCGATCAGCTACCTGGTCGTCGAGTTCCCCGGCAACAAGATGACCGGCGAGGGCTTTTCGGCGCTCCTCGACCTCGTCGACCGGGGCGTCATCCGGATCCTCGACCTGATGTTCGTCATGAAGGACTCCGACGGTTCCATGCGGGCGCTCGAGCTCCAAGACCTCGATCGCGACGGTCAGTTCGATCTCGGCGTCTTCGTGGGCGCCTCGTCGGGTCTGCTGAGCCAAGGCGACCTCGACGACGCGGCATCCGTGATCGAGCCCGGGTCGTCGGCCGGGATCTTGATCTTCGAGAACCGCTGGGCCACACCGTTCGTCCAGGCCTTGCGACGCGGCAATGCAGAATTCGTCGCGGCCGGCTACATCCCGCAGAGTGACCTGATGGCGGCTCTCGACGCCGCCGAGGGCTGATCGAGGAAGGAGCACGACCATGCCGCTACTCCGTGGAATTGCACGTACCGCTGCGATCGCCGGCACCGCCACGGCGGTCTCGAACCGCGTATCGCGCCGGCAAGGGAATCGATGGGCACAACAGGAGCAGCAGCAGGCTGCACCTCAGCAATACGCCGCACCTCAGCAGCAATACGCTGCGCCGCCCGCACCTGCCCCAGCGCCAGACCCGATCGCCCAGCTCAAGGACCTGGCCGAGCTCAAGAATCAGGGCATCCTCACCCAGGCCGAATTCGATGCGCAAAAGGCAAAGATCCTCGCGTCCTGACACGACCTGCATCGAACGACTCGCTGAGCAGGAGATGAAGGTGTGATGACCAACGTCGACGCAGACGTCACCCCGACGTCCAGCGGCCCAGAACACAACAGCCCTGATGAGCAGGGCGACTCGGTGGCCGTGCTGGGCATCGCGCCGGTTGCGCTGTCCTGGTTGGGTTTCCTCACCTTGCTCAAGTTGGCCGACCGAAGAGATCGCTCCCCCGCCAGAGCCTTCGGGTTGTTTTTTGCGACATCGCTCGAAACCATCGGCGGCACGGTCCTCGGCTTCACGGCGGTCCGCCGCGCCAGCGGATCGCGGCACAGCGGAAAGGGTCTGATGCTCGGAGCTGCTGGCGCGGTGCTCGAGGTCATCTCCACCATCTTGAACTTCAACTGGATGAGAACGATGCGCCGCCTGTAGCACCAGCGCTTTCGAGCGTCACGCCACAACGACGAAATGAAGGAGACACAATGCTCGCCGCCACGTACCAGTACCCGATCCTCGACTTCTTCTTGACGATGCTCTACTTCTTCCTGTTCGTCATCTGGATCTGGCTGTTGATCACGGTGTTCATCGACATCTTCCGAAGCCACGACATGGGCGGCTGGGCCAAGGCACTGTGGGTCATCTTCATCATCGTCCTGCCGTTCCTGGGCGTCTTCGTGTACCTGATCGCACGCGGCGGCAAGATGCACGAGCGGGCGGCCCACGAAGCCGCGGCGCAGCAGAAGGCGTTCGACGAATACGTGCGCCAGGCCGCCGGGTCCTCCGGCGAGGACTCGGCATCGCAACTGTCCAAGCTGGCCGACCTCAAGACCCAAGGCGTCCTCACCGATGCCGAGTTCGAGGCGCAGAAGGCCAAGATTCTCGCCAGCTAAGTGGCTCATCTTCTCCGGAGCAGTGAGTCCGCGGGTCGGTTAGCCCCGGCCCGGTCTCCTCCAGACGAAGTAGACGAAGCCTTCGAAATCAGGCGTTTCGTCCAACGGAGAGAAGCCTGCCTTCTTCAGGGATCTGATGGAGGCGCGGTTGGCGGGCTCCACGCCGGCGCCGAACAGGTCGATCTCGGCGAGTTCTGGAAGCCCCACCAACCCAAAAAGCATCGCGGTTGCGTACCCGCTGCCCCGCATCACGGGGTCCACGACAAAGGCGATCGACCCGGACGGGACGTGAATCGTGTCGGTGACTCCAGGCGCGTTGCCATCGCCATTCCAGGTCGTCCAGCGATCGAAGGTCCCGCAATCGATGTACCCGATCGCTCGGCCCAGATCCCAGGCCAGCCAGCGGTAGTTCCCGGTCTCTTGAGCACCACGGAACTCGCCCAAGGGCCGGCTCGCCAGCTCGAGCATCTGGGCGGGCCATTGCGGGCCGCCCAACCATCTGTTCGTCTCCACCTCACCGAACCAGGGTTCGACGAGAGGCAGCTGCTCGGCCTCGAGAGGGCGCAGAACGACCTTGCTCATCGAGGTCCCAACCTGCGAATGCTCCCTATGAGCACCCGCTGGTCGACCCGCAGCTCCCGCAGACGTAGCACGAGCCGGCCCGCTGCATGGTGTTGCCGCAGCTGTAGCAGAGCGGCGCATCGAGCTGCTCCGCTCGGGCCATCGGACGTTCAGCCGGCAACGACGACGCCGTGTCGGCCGTCGTGCCGGTGCTGAGCCCGTCCTCGACGAGCCCGGCCGACGGCGTCGCCATCTCCTCGACACCGGGCAGCGTCGGCTGCGTCCGCTCCTGCGTGGAGAGGATGCCGAGCTCGTTGCGCTCCTCGTGCGAGAGGAAGTCCAAGGCCAGGCGGCGCGAGATGTAGTCGATGAGGCTCGTGGCGATCCGCAGCTCGGGGTCGTCGGTGATCCCGGCCGGCTCGAACTTCATGTTGGCGAACTTGCGCACGAAGGTGGCCAGCGGCACGCCGTGCTGCAGCCCCAGGCTGAGCGAGATCGAGAAGGCGTCCATGATCCCGGCCAGGGTCGACCCCTGCTTGGAGACCTTGATGAACACCTCACCCGGACGACCGTCCTCGTACTCCCCGACCGTCACGTAGCCCTCGCAGTCGGCCACCCGGAAGGAGAACGTCTTCGAGTTGCGGCGGCGCGGCAGGCGCTCGCGCACCGCGCCGACCACCACCGGGGACGACGACGTCCGCTTCTGCTCACTCAGCAGCGCGGCCTCGAGCTCGGCGATGCGTGCCGTGACCTCGCGCTCGCGCGCCTCGGCGTCCGAACCGGCCGGAGCGGTGTCCCCGCCCTCTGCCGCGGGCTCCTTCTTGGTCGTCGACAGCGGCTGCGCCACCTTGCAGTTGTCGCGGTAGATGGCGACGGCCTTGATCCCGAGGCGCCAGGCGTCGATGTGCAGCTGCTCCACGTCCTCGACCGTCACGTCCTCGGGCATGTTCACCGTCTTGGAGATGGCGCCGCTGATGAAGGGTTGCACCGCTCCCATCATGCGGATGTGGCCCGAGTAGTGGATGGTGTTGTCGCCCATGGAGCAGGCGAAGACCGGCAGGTGCTCCGGAGCGATGTGCGGAGCTCCGAGGATCGACATGTGCTCGTTGATGTAGGCGACGATGTCCTCGGCCTGCTCGACCCCGTAGCCCAACTTGGCCAGCGCCCGGGGCACGGTCTGGTTGACGATCGACATCGTGCCGCCGCCCACCAGCTTCTTGGTCTTGACCAGTCCGAGGTCGGGCTCGACACCCGTCGTGTCGCAGTCCATCAGGAGCCCGATGGTGCCCGTCGGTGCGAGCACCGACGCCTGCGAGTTGCGCACGCCGTAGGCCTCGGCCAGATCCACGGCCTGGTCCCACGCCTCCTGCGCCGCGGAGAGCAGCTCGGGCGGGACGACGTCCTCGTCGATCCTGGCTGCCTCGGCCTGGTGCATGCGCAGCACGTTGAGCATCGGCTCGCCGTTCTCGTGGTAGCCGGCGAACGGACCCATGCGAGCGGCCGTCCGGGCCGACGTGGCGTAGGCGTGCCCGGTGAGCAACGCAGTGATGGCAGCGGCCCAGGCGCGCCCGGCGTCCGAGTCGTAGGGGAGGCCCTGGGCCATGAGCAGCGCGCCGAGGTTGGCGTAGCCGATGCCGAGCTGGCGGAAGGCCCGCGTCGTGTCGGCGATGCGCTCGGTCGGGTAGTCCGCGTTGCCGACGATGATCTCCTGGCCGGTGAATACAACCGCGACCGCCGCCTTGAACCCGTCCACGTCGAACTCGTCGTTCTCGTCGAGGAAGGTCAGCAGGTTCATGGACGCCAGGTTGCAGGCGGAGTCGTCGAGGTGCACGTACTCGCTGCAGGGGTTAGAGCCGTTGATCCGACCCGTCACCGGCGCGGTGTGCCAGCGGTTGATGGTCGTGTCGTACTGGAGCCCGGGGTCGGCGCACTGCCAGGCCGAGTGTGCGATCTGGCGGAAGAGGTCACGGGCCGGCAGCGTCCGCAGGACCGAGCCGTCCGTCCGCGCCGTCAGGTTCCAGTCACGGCCGTCGATCACGGCCTCCATGAACTCGTCGGTCACGCGGACCGAGTTGTTGGCGTTCTGGTACTGCGTCGAGTGGCTGTCGGCCCCGTCGAGGTCCATGTCGAAGCCGGCGTCACGCAGCACGCGTGCCTTGCGCTCCTCGATCGCCTTGCACCAGATGAAGTCCTCGACGTCGGGGTGATCCACGTCGAGGATGACCATTTTGGCGGCCCGGCGGGTCTTGCCGCCTGACTTGATGGTGCCCGCCGATGCGTCGGCACCACGCATGAAGCTCACGGGACCCGATGCGGTGCCGCCACCCTTCAGCAGTTCCTGCGACGAGCGGATGCGCGAGAGGTTGACGCCGGCGCCGGAGCCGCCCTTGAAGATGATGCCCTCCTCGGTGTACCAGTTGAGGATCGAATCCATCTTGTCCTCGACGGAGAGGATGAAGCAGGCGCTCCCCTGCTGCGGCACACCCTGGACGCCGATGTTGAACCACACCGGCGAGTTGAACGCCGCCTTCTGGTGGATGACGAGGTACTTGAGCTCGTGGTTGAAGACCAGCGCCTCCTCGTCGTCGACGAAGTAGCCGTCCTTGATCCCCCACGCGGTGAGCGTGTCGGCCACCCGGTCGGCCACCTGGCGCAAGGACCATTCGCGCTCCTCGGTGCCGAGGGTCCCCCTGAAGTACTTCTGCGCCAAGATGTTGGTGGCGTTCACACTCCAGGACTCGGGCACCTCGACCCCCAGCTGCTCGAAGGCCACGCTGCCGTCGCGGAAGTTCGTGATGCGGGCGTCGCGCCGCTCCCACACGACCTCGTCGTAGGGGTGCACACCCTCGGTGGTGAAGTGCCGGCGGATGCCGATCTCGGATCGCTGGGGGGCGATGGCCATGGCGCTGGGGTCCTCCTGTTTGGTTCGTTCCGGGGGTGTCGCTGCTTGCCTGCGGTATTCGCTGCTGCTTGCTGGTTACTGCCTGCTGGTCGTCACCGAAACCCCACCCTCATTCCAGCGGAGCGGTGTCTCATGGCGCCTTCCGATCCAGCGCCCTGGAGGGGTCAAATGTCGCCTCACCACAATATGTTGTGGTTGGCCCCTCCCCGAGACACGAGATGATGTGTTATTACAGCACTGTAGTTACGCCCTTGTCAACCACATGCCGCGCAGCATTCCTGCAGGTCACAGGCCGTTCGCGATTGTTTGCGCGCGAACCCCGCCGCAAAGGCCCGCCGGGGCGTCGATTACCCGCGAGGGGTTAGCGTCAACGCGCCATGGCCAGGGTCGTCGTCGCCATCGATGCGGGAACGACGGGCGTGCGCGCCCTCGCCGTCGACGGGCAGGCCCGGGTGGCCGACGTCGCCTACCGGGAGCTGACGCAGCACTTCCCGCGCCCGGGCTGGGTCGAGCACGACGCCGGTGAGATCTGGGAGTCGGTACGGGCCACGCTGGCCGAGGTCGGTGGCCGCCTGGCCGACGGGGGCGACACCGTGGCGGCCGTCGGCATCACGAACCAGCGCGAGACGCTGGTGGCGTTCGACCGCTCGACGGGGCGGCCACTGCACAACGCCATCGTCTGGCAGGACCGGCGTACGGCGGCACGGTGCGCCGAGCTCACCGAGGCCGGGCACCTGCCGCTCGTGCGAGCCACCACGGGACTGGTGCTCGATCCGTATTTCAGCGCCACCAAGGCAGCCTGGCTGCTCACCCACGGCGACCTCCCGCTCGAACCCGCCGACCCGAACCTCTCCTTCTGCACGGTCGACGCCTGGGTGCTCTGGAACCTCACCGGCGGCGTCCGTGGCGGCGTGTACGCCACGGACCCTTCCAACGCGAGCCGCACCCTCCTGCTCGATACGGCCACGCTCGCCTGGTCCCCCGAGTTGTGCGACCTCTTCGGCGTGCCGGCACACACCCTGCCCGAGGTGCGCCCGTCGGCCGGCCGCTTCGGCACGGTCGCGCTGGGCGACCTGGGCCCCGCCTCGGCGATCCTCGACGGCGTCCCCGTCTCGGGCGTGCTCGGTGACCAGCAGGCCGCACTGTTCGGACAGGCCTGCTTCGAGCCCGGCATGGTGAAGGTCACCTACGGCACGGGAAGCTTCGCCCTGGCCAACGCCGGTCCCGACCGCCCGGCGGCACCCGACGGGCTCACGGTCAGCTGCGCCTGGGACCTGGGCCACCATGCCGACGATGCCCTGGGCCGCGTGGCCTACGCCCTCGAGGGCTCCGCGTTCGTCTCGGGCGCGGCCATCCAATGGCTGCGCGACGGCCTCGGCATCATCGCTGCAGCCGCCGAGGTCGGCCCCTTGGCGGCCTCGGTCCCCGACAGCGGCGGGGTCACGTTCGTCCCCGCGCTGACCGGCCTGGGCAGCCCGTGGTGGGATCCCCAGGCGCGCGGCATCGTGACCGGCCTCACCCGGGGCGTGGGCCGAGCCCACCTGGCGCGGGCCTGCGTCGAGGGCATGGCGTTCCAGGTGCGTGACATGACCGATGCCATGGCCGCCGCGTCGTCCCACCCACTCGCCGCGCTGCGGGCGGACGGTGGTGCTGCTGCCATGGACCTCCTCCTCGAACTGCAGGCCGAGCAGAGCCGCATGCCCGTCGCACGGCCGCGCTCGCTCGAATCGACCGCGCTCGGGTGCCGCCACCCTCGCCGGCCTGGTCGAGGGCGTGTGGTCCTCCCTGGCCGAGCTGTCCGCGCTGTGGCAAGCCGAGCAAACGTTCGAGCCGGTCCTTCCGGTCGAGCTCACCGACGCCACGTATGCGGTCTGGCGCCGAACGGTTGAGAAGTCGAAGGGCTGGGCCGACCTCGATCCCTCCTCGTAGGCCGGCCCTCTCCGCGCTGGTTTTCCACGTTTTGCGCACGAATTCCGCGGGGCGCCGTCCGTATTGCCCCTACCGCCCCGCCGGTGCAACGGACAGAATGAGGAAGGGCGCCCGATGTCTGGAGAGTCAGGCGCTCGATGCAACACGAGCGGGGAGTGCAGCGTGGGACTTCGCAATGTCGGTCTGCCTGGCCATGAACCCAGGCCCCTCCGCCGTCGTGCTCGCCGCCTCGGCGTCGGGGTGGCAAGCCTGCTCGTGCTGACGGGGACAACGATCGTGTTCGACGCCTCCTCGTTCGTCTCCGGCAGTGCCGCGCCGACCGAGAGCTTGAGCTGCAACGACACGTGGACGGGCAGCGGCAGCACGGACGACTGGAGTTCGGCCGCCAACTGGACGGCAGGGGTACCGAGCGGTGACGGTGTCGACGCCTGCATCTCGGGCAACGCCGACGTCGTCCTGGCCGATGCCTCCGTCTCCATCGGAGAGCTCACGGTCTCGGCCGGCAGCAGCCTCACCGTCGGTACGGACACGACGAGCACGACGAGCGCTGCGAGCGCTGCGAGCACCACGAGCACCGACGAGCACCGCGAGCCTGCGAACAGCACGAGCACCACGAGCCCCGCGAACACGACGCCGGCCCTCACGGTGTCATCGGGCCTGCAGAACGCCGGATCGCTCACGGCGTACGCGTCCGGCGTTCCCGGCGACCCCGAACTCACTCTCGCGGGACCGATACTGAACACGGGAACCTTCACCGTGCACGGCACGGTTGACCTCGGTGGCACCGCTGCCGCCGTCCTGACGAACGACGGGACCATCGGGATCGCCGCCGGGCGGTCTGGTCGCCATGACCGGTTCGTCGACCGTCGCCAACGAACATGACGGGCTTCTCGCTTTCGGCATCAGTGGAGCACCGAATGCCTCGGCCGCCTACGGGCGCATCACCGCTGGCGCGCTCTCGCTGGGCGGGACCGTCGATCCCGTCTTCGAACACGGTTTCGCGCCGCCCGCCGGATCGGAGTACGTCGTCGATACCGGGGCGTCATCAGGATCATTCGCCACGGTCCTGCAGGGCGCGACCGCCGACTACTCGCACGCGGGTGAGGTCGGCCTGATCGGCGGCGGTCCCCCGACCGCCACGACCACCAGCCTGACGACGTCGGCCCCGACCGGGTTGCCGTTCGAACAGAGCGTTCGGCTGACGGCGACTGTCGCGCCGGCCTCCGGCTCCGACCCGACCGGGTCAGTGACCTTCTCGGCGAACGACGAGCTGCTGGGCAGTGCCCCCGTCTCCACCGACGCCAGCGGCACCACGAGCGCCACCCTGGACGTCACGACCTTGCCGGTCGGCTCCCACTCGATCACCGCAACCTACGGCGGCGATGTCGATCTTCGGTGCCAGCTCGTCGCCCGCCGTGACCCAGGCCGTGACTCCTGATCCCACGAACGTCACTCTCACGCCCTCGACGGCCAGCCCCGAGCCGGGTCAGCCGGTCACCGACACGGCCACCGTGGCGCTCGTCTCGCCCGCGACCGGGACTCCCGCGGGGTCGGTCTCGTTCACGGACGACGGTGCTCCGATCGCCGACTGTCAGGCCGTTGCTCTTCCGTCGACGGCTCCTCTGCAGGCTGCGTGCACCGAGACCTTCCCGTCGGGTGCGACCCACTCCATCGTCGCCAGCTACAGCGGCGATACGGACGACGCCGCCAGCACCGCCTCGCTGCTCCAGTCGATCGGTCAGATCCCGACCCAGACGGCGGTCACGTCGTCCTCACCCACGTCGACCTACGGCCAGAGCATCATGCTCACGGCCACCGTGGCTCCGAGCGCCGCGGCGGCAGTCGACGCCCGGCCGGCACGGTCACCTTCTACGACTACGTCTCGAATCCCATTGGAACGGCGGCCATCTCGACGACCGGCGGCACGACCACTGCCAACCTCCAGATCTCGAGCCTCATGGGCGGTCTCCACTCCGTCACCGCCACCTACGGCGGCGATCCGACGTTCGGCGTCGAGTTCGTCGGACCCACCGGTGGACGTCAACGTGGTTGAGGCACAAACCACGGTCACGATCGCCGGTTCGGGCGATCCCATCGTTCTCGGCCAGACCGTCGCGTACACGGTCACCATCACCTCCTCGACCTCGGGCGAGACGGGGACCGTCCAGTTCGTCGACAACGGCATCATGATCGGCAGCGGCACCGTCTCCGATGGACAGGCCACCTTCCAAACTGCGTCACTCGCGCTCGGAGCGCATCCGATCACCGCCGTCTACGAGGGCGACGACGACTTCGTCGGGAAGCTCGTCGACGAACACCGTGACGCAGACCGTCACCCAGGCGTTCGACGTCGACGGGCGTGACCAGCACCACAGGTCCCCGGCGCGGTCGGACAGTCGCTCACCTACACCGCGACCGTGACCGTCAATGCCCCCGGATCAGGGTCGCCGACGGGCAGCGTGTCCTTCAGCGACGGTGGAAACCCGATCGCGGGCTGCCAAGGTGTAGCGCTCTCGACCGTCCCAGCCGCTGGAGGCGACGTGTTCCCAGGCCTACGACACGAGTGCGCGTGCACGACGTGACCGCGACCTACGGCGGTGACGCCGGCTTCACCGGCTTCGACCGGCACCTTGGCGGAGACCATCGCACCGGTGCCGACAACGACAACCGTCGTCCCGTCACCCTCCACGTCGACTTCTGGTCAGAGTGTCACGCTCACGGCCACCGTGGCGCCGACGACAGGCGTGGCCGTCCCCGACGGAACCGTGACCTTCAGCGTCGACGGGACGACGCTCGGCGCCTCGACGGTGACGACGACCGACGGTGTCACCTCGGCCAGCATGCTCACCACCACGCTGCCGGTCGGCATCCGATTCCGTGCGTGCCTCCTTCGGAGGCAGCGCCGACTTCGTGCCGAGCGTGTCCACCGGCGCGGCGAGCGTCACGGTGAGCAGGGCACCCACGACGCTCGGGCTCTTGTCGTCGGTCAACCCCACCCCCACCGGTCAGTCGGCGACGTTCACCGCGACCGTCTTCCCGACCACGGGCTCGGGAGAGACCGGCGTCGTCTCGTTCTTCGCCGACGGACCCGGATCGGCACGGGTCAGGTCGATCAACGGGCAGGCCACGCTCGTCGTCTCGACGCTTTCCGCCGGCGACCACGCGATCACCGCCACCTACGCCGGGGACGGCGACTTCATCGGGAGCGCCTCCCCGGCTCCTCTGACTCAGTCGGTCGGGCCGGAACCTGCCGGACTGAGCCGAGGCGCGTACCGAGCCGACCAGGACTTTCGTCTCCGTGCGAACGGAAATCCGGAGTCTCGGCCTCGATCTGAGCAATAAAGCAAGGGAATCCTTGTTATATTCACCTGAAAGAGCGGACCCGCCGCTCGGAAGGGTGGGCAGCCATGAGCGTGGCAATCGTGACAGGAGCATCCCGGGGACTCGGTGAGGCGCTGGCGACGGGGCTGGCCCGCTCCGGCTGGTCGCTCGTGGTCGACGGGCGTGACCCGAGGTCCCTCGAGGCCGCGGCGGACCGCCTGCGCGTCGAGGCGACCGAGGGCGCACGTGTCGTTGCCAGTCGTCGGCGACATCACCGACGACGAGCATCGCCATGCGCTGACCGCGGCCGCCTTCGAGTTGGGCGGACTCGATCTGGTCGTGAACAACGCCGGGACTCTCGGGACGTCACCACTCCCTTCGCTCGGGGACTATCCCCTCGACGACCTCCGCATCGCCTTCGAGATCAATGTCGTCGCACCGCTGGGACTGGTGCAGGACACGCTTCCCCTGCTGCTCGACGCGGCCCACCCACGCGTGATCAACGTCACGTCCGACGCCGCGGTGGAGGCCTACGAGGGCTGGGGTGGGTACGGCGCAGGCAAAGCGGCGCTCGAGCATCTCGGCGCGGTCCTCGCGGTGGAGTTCCCGGATCTGACCGTGTGGTCTGTCGATCCCGGAGATCTGCGCACGGTGATGCACCAGGCCGCGTTTCCCGGCGAGGACATCTCGGACCGGCCCGAGCCCAGCACGGTTGTGCCCGCCTTTCTCGCGCTGATCGACAGCGATCGGCCGAGCGGTCGCATCCGTGCGGCGGAGCTCGAGTCGACGGGAGCGGTGGCATGAGTGCCCTGACGGCGCCGAGCCTGGAGGTCCCGACCAGAGCCCGCCTGCCGGAGCTCCATCCCCTGTCGTTCTCGCTCCCGCCTGCGCTCGAGGCGCCGGCGCCGCCCGAGTACCGCGGCATGACCCGCGACGCCGTGCGCATGCTGGTTGCCACCAAGGCGACCGGCAGCCTGGTCCATTCCACCTTCTCGGAGATCCCTCGCTTCCTCGACGAAGGCGATCTGGTCGTGATCAACACCTCGGGGACGCTGGCGGCCGAGGTCGACGGCACCGCGCCCGACGGTTCAGTGGTACAGGTGCATCTCTCGACGCAGCTGCCGGCCGGCCTGTGGACAGTGGAGGTCAGGCGCGACGGCGAGGCCCATCTCGGTGCCGCCCCGGGCGACATCATCGCGCTGCCCGACGGAGGGACCGTCGCCCTGCTCGCCCCCTACTCCCCCGGGCCCGGCGGTCTCGGCGTACGCCTGTGGGTCTCCAGTCTCGACACACCCGAGCGCCTGCACAGCTTCCTGGCTCGACACGGACGTCCCATCCGCTACGGCTACGTCCGCGGCAGCTATCCCATCACCGCCTACCAGAACGTGTACGCCACCGAGCCCGGCTCGGCCGAGATGCCCAGCGCCGGGCGGCCCTTCACGCCCGAGGTGCTCACCCGACTCGTGGCCAAGGGCGTCGGTGTGGCCCCGCTCCTGCTCCACACCGGGGTGGCCTCGCTGGAGGCGAGCGAACCGCCCTACGCCGAGTACTTCCGCGTCTTCGCTACCCACCGCCCATCGCATCAACGACACGCGGCGCTCGGGAGGGCGCGTGATCGCCATCGGTACGACAGTGGTGCGCGCGCTCGAGTCCGTGGTCGACGATCATGGCCACGTGCACCCGAGCGAAGGCTGGACCGAGACGGTCGTCTCGCCCGAGCACCCCGTTCGCTCCATCGACGGTTTCCTGACCGGCTGGCACGAGCCCGAGGCTTCCCACCTCGCCATGCTCGAAGCCATCGCCGGACGGCCGCTCCTCGAGTCCTCCTACGCTGCGGCCCTGGAGGAGGGGTACCTGTGGCACGAGTTCGGCGACGTCCACCTGATCCTGCCGTGAACGCCGACGGCCGCGGTGAACGCCGACACCGCCCTGCCCGTCGAGTCCTCGGGCCCGATGGTGACGCCCGAGACCGAATCGCCGCTGCAGCAGCTGCCCACGACACGACGGGCCATCCTCAACCTGCTGAAGCGCCAGGGCCCCCTCGACGCCTCCGCCGTGGCCGCCGCGCTCGGCTCTTACCCCTGCCGCCATTCGGCTGCAGCTGAGCCACCTGGAAGAGGACGGGCTCCTCGCCCACCGCGACGAGGTGGCCGAAGGGTCGCGACGTGGCGGCCCCGGCACGTGTACGAGTTGACGTCGGCGGCCGAGGCGCTCTACCCGAAGCGGTACGGCGACCTCACGACCGAGCTACTCGGGTATCTCGGCGGCCCGGGCGCCACCCAGGTCGACGAGCTCTTCGAGCAACGCCGGCGGCGGCGCGTAGCCGGCGCGCTGCCGAAGACCGCGCATCTCCCGTTCGACGAGCAGGTCGCCGCGTTGACCGCCATCCTCGACGAGGACGGCTACCTCGCCGAAGCGGAGAAGCTGCCCGACGGGAGTTGGAGGATCACGGAGCACAACTGCGCCATCCTGACCGTGGCCCACGGGTTCGGACAGGCCTGCACGAGCGAGCTCGCCTTCATCCGCGAGGCGCTACCCGGAGCCTCGGTGCGCCGGGTGGCACACATCATGGACGGTGCCCACGTGTGTGCCTACGTCGTCAGCCCGCCGACGTCGTCGAGTCAGCCGACCTGATCTCCAGCACGGACACGCCGTCCACCTCGTGGATCTCGCTTTGGAGGAGGTCGACCAGGTGGTCCCCGCCGATCTCGACGACGAACTCGTCGACGGCATGACCGTCATCACGCTCGAGGATGTTGATCGCCACGATGTCGCCCCCGACGGCGCCGATCCTGCTCGCCACGAGGCCAAGGGCTCCGGGTCGGTCCGGCAGCGCGATCCGCACGACGTAGCCAGCCATGGGCCCAACGTTAGGCGGTCAATGTGAACTGGCTGTTTCAGATTGCTTACGAAACGCCGCTGGCTGCGGGTATGCAGTTGTGAGATCAGGCCGAAGCCACGCTCGCCTTGCTCGGGACGTACTCGTCGACGTAGGGCCGCTCCGAGAGGCTGGCGATCTCATGCATGAGGCGGTCGGTGAAGGCCCGGCACTCGGTGTGGTCGTGGTTCGCCAGCGGATCGGCGGGATTCTCCGGCGGGTCCATGCGCATCGGCTTCCCGAAGCGGACCACCACTGTCTTGAAGGGACGCATGAAATTGGAGTTCACCGGCTGCACGTCGACCGTCCCGATGACGCCCACCGGGATGACGGGCACACCGCACTCGCGCGACAGCCGCGTGACGCCGGTCCGCCCCTTGTGCACGTAGGGGTCGGTGGAGCGGGTGCCCTCCGGATAGAGGCCGAGGATGTTGCCGTTCCCGAGTACATCGGTACGCGCCGTCTCGAGGGCACGCTCCGAGGTGCTCCCGCCCGTGCGGCGGATCGGGATCTGCCCGGCGGCCCGGAAGAACCACGCCGTCTTCCATGAGTCGAAGTACTCCGCCTTGGCCAGGAAGGTCACCTTGCGCCGGACCACCAGGGGGATGAAGAAAGAGTCGCAAAAGGACTGATGGTTGGCCGCCAGCACGACCGGCCCGTGGGTGGGGATGTTCTCCCGGCCCTCAACCTTGACGCGGAACAGTACGAAGAAGATCGGGGTGAGGATCGCCTTGAGCACCCAGTACGTCACAGGCCCGAAGGTACCCCCGTGGGGCGGTCCCCGCTCCGGGTGCCGCCTGTGCTGAACTGCGGTGCCGGATTCCGCCCCGGCGTGGAGGTGCGCATCGTGACCAGTGAAACCCTGACCGCCGAACCGTTCGTGTCCGGGCTCTTCTTCGGCGAGTGCCCTCGCTGGCACGACGGCCGGCTCTGGTACTCGGACTTCTTCGACCACGCCATCTGCTCGGTGTCACCCGCGGGTGAGCGCCGGGTCGAGGTCGACTTCGACGGCGAGCCGGCCGGTCTGGGCTGGCTCCCCGACGGCCGGCTCCTCTTCAACTCACGCCTCGATCGCGTCATCATGCGCCGCGAGGACGACGGGACGCTCGTCGAACACGGCGACTTGAAGCCGTTCGCCACGTGGCACGTGAACGACATGGTGGTGGCGTCGAACGGCCAGGCCTACTCGGGCAACTTCGGTTTCGATCTCGACGGTCTGTACGACGGGTCCGTCGATGCGAGCGCCATCCGCTCCGCCTCGCTCATTCGGGTTGATCCCGACGGCACCACCCACGAGGCCGCCGCCGACCTCCAGTTCCCCAACGGCGCGGTGATCACCGAGGACGGCCGCACGCTCATCATCGCCGAGAGCATGGGCGGCAAGCTGACGGCCTTCGACCGCGAGGAGGACGGCACCCTGACCAACCGGCGCGTCTGGGCCGCTCTCGAGCGCGTCGCCCCCGACGGCATCTGCCTGTGCGCCGACGGGACCGTCTGGGTCGCCAACGCGGTGGCGGCGGAATGCGTGCGCGTCGCCGAGGGCGGTGCGATCCAGGAGCGGGTGACGACGTCGAGGAACTGCTACGCCTGCATGCTCGGCGACGACGACCGGCGCACGCTCTACCTGGTGACCGCCATCGACAGCAACGCTGCCGTGGCACGGGCGTCCCGCGACGGTGCGCTCGAGAAGGTGCGGACGACTGTGCCCGGAGCCGGTCTGCCGTGACCTTGGCAGGACACCGCCCCGGTGGCGGTTGTAGTGGCGGCGGCGGTGGCAGTGGCGGCGGTGGTGGCGCGGGACCGCGGTCCGGGCGGCACCATCGGCATGGTCGGCACGGTCGGCCGACGGCACGGTCGGCCACGGTCTTCTCCCGGGCGGTGGCCGGGGCCACCGTCGTTGCCACGGTTGCGCTCGCTCTCGCCGGCGTTGCGTCCGGCCCGCCGGCCGGTGCGGTGGTGCCGCCGC
Organism: uncultured Acidimicrobiaceae bacterium; assembly: GCA_963762175.1. Taxonomy (GTDB): domain Bacteria; phylum Actinomycetota; class Acidimicrobiia; order Acidimicrobiales; family RAAP-2; genus Bog-473. The sequence continues at coordinate 123,690 of CAVXJW010000005.1, read as the reverse complement.
CCTATCTGCTCGCGCTCGGCGGTTCGGCCTCGGTGGGCTTCCAACCCACCGTCACCCACCCCCGGGGACAGCCGACCGACTCGGGCTACGCCGAAGACCTCGTCCCGCTCGAACAGCGGCGCTGGCCCGCGCTCAGCGTGGCCCATCTGGGCTGTCCGGGTGCCACCACCGTCACCATGCTCGACGGGGGTGGCCACTGCCACTACGAGGAGGGAACCCAACTCGGCTCGGCGGAGGCGTTCCTGCGAGAGCACCCGACGACCGTGCTCGTGACCGTCGACCTCGGCTTCAACGATCTGCTGCCGTGCCTGCGCCACCAGACGATCGACCCCGCCTGTGTCGACGGTGCGCTGGCCACGGTCCACGATCAGCTCACCACCATTCTGGCGGGGATCAAGGCGGCGGCGCCGGCGCGTGCCGTCGTCGTCGGAGTCGGGCACTACGACCCGTACCTCGGGTACTACGTCGAGGGAGCGAGCGGCCAGGCCTTCGCCGCCGCCAGCCTGCCCGTCATGGAGCGCCTCGATCAGACCCTGCAGGCGGTCTATCAATCCGCCGGCGTGCCCATGGCCGGCGTCGCCTCGGCCTTCGACATCGAAGAACACGACCCGGTGTCGTGGAGCGGCACGGGCCTGGTGCCCGAGAACGTGGCCCGGGCCTGCGCGCTGACCTACATGTGCGATCCGCCGCCGATGGGCCACAACCCGCACCCCGACGACGCCGGCTACCGGACGATTGCCGCCGCCATCGCCGAGGCCGCTGCCGTGCCCTCCGACCGGGCCGACGCGGCTGCCGTGCCCTCGGACGGGGCCGACGCCACGTCGTCGTCGCATGTCTCGTCGCCGACAACCACGACCCTGCGAGCCGGCTCGGCCGCTGCCGGCTCCGGTGCGGACGTCGGCGCACGACGCCAGGGGACCTGAGTCCGGCCCGTCAGGGGCTTGGCCAAGGGCGTCCGAGCCAGGAGCTCGGTCAGCCCGATACAGGCGAGGAAGACCACCGCCACCGTGATCACGCTCACGACCGGCCACGGCAGTACCCCGTTGAGATGGCGCCAGCCGAACCAGGTCAGGATCGTCAGGAACAGCACCTGGGCGAGGTAGATGCCGTAGGAGTTGTCCGATCCCGACTGCACCACGGTGCGCGTCCGCGTGGAGCGGCGCCGGTGCACCAGCGCCACGCCGACGAGGTAGATGCAGGCGATCGCTCCGATGTTGAAGGGGATGACGATCGGCTGGAACGGATCGGAGCTCGAGCCGAGCCACGAGGCGACATGGTCGGCCGCCAGGTAGTACCACGCCTCGGCGGCCAGAGCGGCGACGAATGTGCCCGCGACGATGAGCCGCACGTGCGAGCAGAGCCAGTCATGGACCTCGTCGAGATGCATGGCGACCACCATGCCGGCGATCAAATAGAACTGGTACGAGGTCACCTCACGCGTGGCCCAGTAGCCCTGCATCCACGACGGCACCAGACCCCAGTGCATCGTCGACACCAGGGCGACCTGCGCCGCGCCGCTGGCCAGCAACAGCTGGCCGTGGTGGCCGGCCGTCCGCCGCAACAGGATCAGCAGCAGTGGGAACAGCGCGTAGAACTCCAGCAGCACCAACAGGTAGTAGAGCTGGTAGTAGCCCGTGCCGAACAGATACAGCAGATGGAGCGTGTCGGCCCGGGGCGTCCCGTGGTCGCCGGGTAGGCCGACGCAGAAGTAGATGAGTGTCCAGCAGAGGTATGGCACGGCCACGAGAGCGAACCGCCGCCGCCAGAACGTCCGGTGGTCGATGCCCGGGAGGTCGCGCACGCTGTAGGCGAGCATGCACGCCGAGACGAAGAGAAACGCCTCGCGCGTCACGTGCAACAACTGCAGCGACGCACCGACGGCGAGTCCGGCAGCCACCGGGGCGAAGATGAGGAGCGTATGGGTCGACACCACGCCGGCCTGCTTCACCGGTCGCATGGCGTCGATGTGGTCGAGCCGCTTCCTCGTTCCCCGGACGGGCTGGGCCGGGGCGAGCGGAGACTCGTCGACCGTCGTCACCGAAGCCCGTAGGTGTACAGCACAGGGACCTCAGCGGTGTCCACGGCGCGGCGCCGGACCTTTCCCGTCGGGCCGGCCGGCAGCGAGTGCACGATGCACAGGGCAACCGGTCGCTTGGTGCGCACGAGATTGGCCTCGAGGGCCGCCCCGATCCGGATCGCCGTCTCGCGGGCGACCAGGCCGAAGCTGGCGGAGTCGCCGCCCGTGGGGTCGTCGGGGCCCCGCAGGACGACGAAGCCGACGGGGACCTGGCCGAGCTCGGGGTCATCGCGCCCCACGACCGCCGTCGCCGCCACCATGGGATCCGCGCCGATGATCTCCTCGACCTCGCGGGGGAAGACCTTCTCGCCCCCGCGGTTGATCACGTCGTCGGTCCGCGCGTCCGAGATAGACGAACCCGTCGTCGTCCTGATGCCCAAGATCCCCCGTGCGCAACCAGCCGTCCTGGTCGAAACGGTCCCGGTGCGCGTCGCCGACGTAGCCCGCAATGACCGACGGCCCACGGATCTCCACATGCCCGGTCTGCCCCGGTTCGGGCACGCGACGGCCGCCGACAGGCTCCGCCTGGTCGACGATGCGCAGCTGCACTCCGACCGGCACCCCGACCGAGCCGGCGCGGCGGGGAACACCGAGAGGATGGGCCGTGATCTGGCTCGCCGCCTCGGTCATGCCGTAGGTCTCGATCACGGGGATCCCGGTGCTGGCCTCGAAGCGATCCGCTGCCGCCACCGGCAACGGCGCCGAGGCCGAGCGGATGAAGCGGACGCCACCCGGCACCTTCTCGTCCGGCCCGAGCGCGCCGAGGCGCGAGATGATCGCGGGCACCGCGTTGATCCACGTGATGGACCGGAGGTCCATGAGTTCCCAGAACGCGGTCCGGTGGAACTTGTCGTCGAGGACGAGTCCGGCGCCGGCCACCAGGGTCGAGAGGAGTCCGACCACCTCGGCGTTGATGTGGAAGAGGGGCAGCGGGTTGAAGCCACGGTCGTCGGGCCCGAGCTCGTGGTGCGACGCCACGCAGCGCGCCGTCGCGAGCAGCTGGTCCAGGCCCAACCGGACGACCTTGGGCGTGCCCGTCGTGCCCGAAGACGACAGGATGACGCCCCCGGCGCTCGCGCGCTGCGGCGCCGTCGCACCCGGACGCGTGACCGGCCCTTCGTCGAGACGGTCGAGGCGCTGCAATTCGACCCAGCTCTCGCCGACGTCGCCCGTGGCGGGACGGTCGCCCACAATCACGTCGGCACCGGTGCGCGCCATGGCGGCTGCCAGGCCACCACTGCCGCTCCACGGCGTGGACGGGTCGAGCGGCGCGACCCAGAAGCCGGCGGCCATGGCCCCGATGAAGGCGTCAGCGAAGGCCAGCGGATCGGCGATGGCCAGCCCGATGGTGGTGAGTCCGCGGGCGTGCGCACCACCGAGTTGGGCCCGCCAACGTTCCATGCTCCCCTCCAGCTGGCGGAAGGTCAGCACACGGTCGTCCCTGGCGTGCTCGACATAGGCCTGTTCGCCCAGGGTCACGGAGCGGGCCCGGATGAGATCGCTCAGCGGGAGGTCCGAGCTCCGCCCTGCGCCGGGGCAGCACCCGTCCGCAGCGGGGCGAAGGTGATCGGCATCGGCGACGCGACCGTCATCAGTACATCATCCGTGGATCGGCATAGTGCTTGAACTCCACCAGGTTGTCGGACGGGTCGCGGAACACGAAGGTCCGGTGCACCTCGACGAGGCCCTCGAACCGCGTGCTCACGTCGGCGAAGAACTCGATCTTGCGCTGGACGCAGAGCGCGTAGAGCGCGTCGAAGTCGGCGGTCTCCCGGAAGGTGACGCCGAAGTGCCTCGGGTAGAGGCGCAGATCGGCGTCACGCGGCTCTCGGCTGCTCGTCGAGGTGGCAGACCACCTGGTCCCCGAAGAAGTCGAGGGTGATCCGATCGGCGTAGCGGCGGGCCAGCTTGCAGCCCGAGAGCACCGACGTAGAAGGCCTGCGCCTCGTCCAGGTCGTCGACGGGGATGGCGAGATGGAAGACGTCGCGGCTCTCCCTCACGACACCGCGCTTTCGAAGCACTCGAGCGTGTCGGCGCGCAGGCCGAGACGGATCGTCTCGAGCCCGAGCACCGCCGAGGACGAGACGTTGCCGAGGTTGACGTCCGGTCCGATCCGCCGCACGAAGTAGCACTGGAGCTGCGTCGAGGGGGCCTCGAAGAGCAGCTGCTCGGCCGCGACGTCGCTGGCCAGGATCTCCTCGATGAGCCCGAAGCGGAGCTCGCCGTTGGGCCGGCAGATGCCCGACTGGCCGCTCTCCCGTGGATTCGAGCGTCACCAGGAAGGCACCGGCCTCGAGGTCCTCGTGGATGCACTCGATCCAGCGGTTCGGAGCCAGCCGCTCGGAGCGCTCCGTGTCCTTGAAGCCGACCTCGGACACGACGTTGAACTCGGCGGCCAGCTTCCGGACGTAGCCCGCCTTCTCAATGTGCGACAGGTCGATGGTGCCGTTCGAGACCTCCACGTACCGGCACCCGAAGCTCTCGCAGAGGTCGCGGAAGTCGTCGAAGCGATCCTGCAGGACGAACTTCTCGAACAGGGTGCCGCCGAAGTAGAAGTCGACGCCGGCGTCGTCCAGGATGTCGATCTTGCGCTGCAGGTCGGTGGTGACGATGGCCGTGCCCCAGCCGAACTTCACGAAGTCGAGGAACTCGGCGCCGCTCTCCACGATGTCCTCGAAACTGGCGCGTCGGCAGGCCGCCATCGACCATCATCGTCAAGCCCTTGGTCCTCGGCTTGCTGGTCCTCGGTGGTAGCTGCAACATCGTTGGTCGCATGGATCTCTCCTCGCTCTGCTCTCGACTGCCTTACGGCACGACGGATTCGATGGGTTGCGGCCGACAGAGGCCCCACACGCTGGCGTTGGCGACCGGGCCCCAGGTCATGTCCTCGACGGCGACGCCGTTGCAGTACGCCTCGGCGACCCGGATGACCCCGCCGTGTGCGACGACGAGGACGTCGGCCTCCGGACGCACTGCGTCCCACCGCGTCGACGAATCGCCGCACCCGCTCGTAGAGCTCGCGCAGCGACTCCCCCGCCGGAGGCCGTGCGTCGACGTCGACCACGCGCTCGCCTGTCGATCCCCGACGCGATGCCGGCTGCAGCGCGCTCGAGCGGATGGCCCTGGGCGTCGCCAAAGTTGCGTTCCCGCACCGCGGGGTCGTACTGCAGCGGCACGCGCAACGCGTCGGCGATGATCGGCCGCCGTCTCGCGGGCGCGCTCCAGATCGCTGCTGTAGATGGCGGCGACGTCGAGGTCACCGAGATGCTGCGGCCACGCGGGTCGCCTCGCCGCGGCCCTTGGGCGTGAGCACCGGACCGTCCGCTTGCCCCTGCACGAGGCCCGGAGGCGTTCCAGGTGCTCTCACCATGGCGTACGAACCACAACCTGGACTCTGCCTCTTCGCGTTTCACTACTACCCACAATGCCCAGGTGTTCTGAGCCTCTACTGGGAACGGGAGAAGAACCTCATGAGGATATGTAAGGAAACGATGAGGACTTCCTGAGACAACGCTGAGTATTTCGCCGAGTCGGTACTGGCGCCGGTCTCGGTGCCGAGAGCGATGGCGCGTCCGCGTCGCGTCGCTCAGACGCGCGCCGGCTCGCGCACGGGCGCCACAACGAGGTCGCGCGTCTCGACGCGTGGGCTCGAGGTCAGTTCGGCCGGTCCGAGGCGCGGCGCGTTGCTCGGCGCGCACAGGCCCGCCGAGCACCCACCGCAGGGGCGTGCGCAGCACGAGCGCGGTGAAGAGCGCCGCGCAGCCCATGGTGAGCGTGAATGTCACGGCGACCATGCCCACCCAGCCGAGGTGCGGCGTGAGCCCCACCCCGCCAAGACCCGAGCGCACGAGGTTGATGAAGAGGACATGGCACAAGAAGATGCCGCCGGTCAGGCCGGCCAGGTATTCGGCGGTCAGCACCTTGGGCATGCGGCCCGGGATAGCGCGCCTGGTGCCGGAACCACATCCAGGAGCCGCACTCGAGGGCCGCCACCGCCATGGTGAACCAGAGGAAGGCGATCGGCTGGTAGAGGTCGGAGGCGTGGCCCGGTGTCGAGCCGGTCCACACCGCCGCCAGGTACCACAGCGTGGCGGCAATCCCCATGACGACGGCGCCGGCGATCACCTGGCGGTACCAGCGCTCGACGAAGGCACGGACCTCGTCGAAGTGCAGGGCGACCAGGATGCCGGCCACGAACTGCTCCTGATAGGTGATCGGATTGCGAGCCCACGGCCACGCCGAGGCGATGTGACGGTGTCCAGTTCCCCACCACGCCGAAGGAGGTCGTGTAGTGGAGATCCGCTGCCAGCAGCAGTGCGAAGAGGAGGCTCGCTGTCATCAGCGCCACGTGGTGCGTCGTGGACCTGATGGCGCGCAGGCCGACGGGAAGACGAGATACAGCCCGAACAGGACGACCACGAAGTAGAGCTGGTAGTAGCCGTAGAGCACGTAGTTCCACAGCAGCGGCCAGGCCTGACCCCACGAGTCGCCCCAGGCCATGGTGAAGAGCCAGTAGATGCCGGTCCAGACCAGGAACGGCACGCCGATCTGCACGTAGCGCCGGCGCCAGAACCCCCCGTGGAGCGGGGCCGCGTGATCTGCGAGTACGTCAACATGAAGGCGGCCAAGAAGAAGAACGCCGTTCGGCTGAAGTGCAACAGCATGACGAACGCCCAAGCGGACGTGTTCCCGGCTGCAATCGTCCACAGGAGCGAGTGCTGCAACACCACCGCGCAACACGCGATCACCCGGAACGTGTCGAACTGACCGAGATAGCCGCCGTTGGTGTCCGGGAATGGCGCCGGCGGACCGGCAACTCGCGCGTCAGGACCGGTTGGTCGGCAGGCATGGAAGCGATCCTGCCCCACGTTGCCTCAATCCAAGCTGTGAGCGCGCCGAGACCCGACCCCTCCCCGGTGTAGGCGAGCCGAGACGGACATCCCAAGGGACTCCCGATCCGGCCTCCGACGGTCACCCCAACTTGGTCGAGCGCGGTGCGCAGGTGGCGCACGGCCTGGCCGATGCGCTGCTCGTTCTCGATGAGCGCGAAGCGGACGTGACCGTCCCCGCCCGGGCCGAACCCCACGCCCGGCGACGTGGCCACACCGGCCTCGCTCACCAAGTACTTGGAGAACTCGAGCGAGCCCATCTCGCGGTAGGGCTCCGGGATCGGCGCCCACACGAACATGGTCCCCTTGGGCGGCGCCAGGCGCCAGCCGATCCGGTTGAGCCCGTCGCAGCAGCGCGTCGCGTCGCGACCGGTAGATCTCGTTGATCTCCTTGGGATAGTCGGGCGCCTCGTTCATGGCCACGATGGCGGCGATCTGAATGGGTTGGAACGTCCCGTAGTCGAGATACGTCTTGAGCTTGGTGAGCGCCTGCACGATCTCCTGGTTGCCGACGACGAAGCCGACGCGCCACCCGGCCATGGAGAACGACTTGGTCATGGTGTAGATCTCGACCGCCACGTCGCTGGCACCGGGCACCTGCAGGATGGACGGCGGGTCGTACCCGTCGAAACCGAGGTCGGCGTAGGCGAAGTCGTGCACCAGCACGACCTCGTGCTCACGCGGCGAAGGCGACGAGCCGCTCCATGAAGGACAGGTCGACGCAGGCCGTCGTCGGGTTGTGCGGGAACGACAGCACGATCACGCGGGGCTTGGGCCACGACTCCTCCCAGGCGTGCATGAGCCCGTCGAAGAACGCCTCGCCCGGGTCCGGCGCGTCGACCGACTCGACGTCGGGACCCGTGCAGCGGCACCTGGCGCACGTCGGCCCCGGCGAAGAGCGGGCCCCAGATGTGGATCGGGTACGACGGCGACGGGACCAGCGCGGTGTCGCCCGGCTGCACCAGGACCCACATCAGGTGCGAGAACCCCTCCTTGGCCCCGATGGTGGTGACCACCTGGGTCTCGGGGTCGAGCGTCGACGTCGAACTTGCGCTGGTAGAGGTCGGTGATGGCGCTCCGCAGCTTGGGGATGCCGCGCGAGGCGGAGTAGCGGTGGTTGCGCGGGTTCCTGGGCGGCCTCGGCGAGCTTGTCCACGGCCACGTCGGGCGAGGGCAGGTCCGGGTTCCCGAAGCCGAGGTCGATGACGTCGCGCCCGGCTCGCCGCGCTGCCGCCTTGAGGTCGTTGATGGTGGCGAACACGTAGGGCGGCAGCCCGTTGATGCGGCGGAACTCCATCGGGGAAGTCTAGGACGCCGGGTCGTGCGCCGCATGGACCCAGGGCGCTCCGGTCAGCCCACGTGCCGCGGCGGCCAGCTCGTCGACGTCGACCGGCCAGCCGAACACCGCCCAGCTGGCGCCGGCGTCGTGCAGCGCCCGCAGCCGGACGGCCAGCGGCGGCGAGGCCGCGGGCGGCGGACCGGCCCAGGTGACCTCCACCCCGTCGTGCACCCGTCCTCCGCTCGGCCACCAGCGCCGGCTCGGCGTCCCACACGTTGAGCGCCGGCCCCGGCGGCCCGGGCCTCCTCGGTGCCGGCCGGCCGGGCCCCCGGCCACCCAGACGGGCAATCCCGGCGTCGACCAGCTGACGCCCGAGCTCGACCATCTCGGCCCGGCGCTCGGCCGCGGGGGCGAAGGGGATCCCGTAGGCGAGGTTCTCCTCCTCGCTCAGCCGGTCGCCGGTCCCGAGCCCGGCGATCACCCGTCCGGGCGCCAGTCGCTCGAGCGCGAGGAACTGCGCGGCGAGCACCGGGTTGGGGACCAGGCCGATCCGCGCCACCAGCGTGCCGAGGAACGGCCCCTCCCCCGGTCCCGAGGACGGGTCGAGCATGGTGGCCAGCGCACCGAGAATCGGAAAGGGCGCCAGCGCCGGCCGCTCGGGCTGTCCGATCGGCCAGATGTGGTCGTAGCAGAACAGGCCGTCGACCCCGGCGGCGACCGCGGCGGTGGCGGCCGCGAACGCCTCGTCGGGCCGGTCCCGGAACGTCGGCAGCACCACCCCGGTCCGCATCAGCCCAACCCGCCCCGGCGCACGGCCAGCGCGCCGCCGACGGCACCGGAACGCTCCCCGAAGGCGGCGGGCACGATCACGGCCGCGGGCCGACGGTCCCCTCCCTCGACGAGCTCGGCGAAGGCGGTCCGGGCCGACGCAATAAGGAGGTCGCCGGCCAGCACGACACCGCCGCCCAGGACGAAGCACTCCGGGTCGAGGACCGCGGCCAGGTTGGCCAGTCCGAAGCCGATCCAGCCGCCGACCTGGCGTCGATGACCTGCTGGGCCGCCGGGTCGCCGTCGGCCGCCGCGGCCGAGATGTCCTCGCCTCGCACGGCTCTCGGGATCGCCGCCTGCGAGCGCGGACCACGTCGCGCAGCCGCCCGCCAGGGCGGCCTCGCGGGCCAGGATCCCCAGGCCGGCGCCCGAGGCGAAGCGCTCCCAACAGCCGCGCCGCCCGCAGGGGCACTCGGGGCCGGCCGGGTCCACCACCATGTGGCCGATCTCGCCGGCGAAGCCCGGCCCCGCCCACCTGCACCCGCCCGTCGATCACGATGCCGCCGCCGATCCCCGTCCCGAGCGTCACCATCACGACGTGGCCGAAGCCCGGGCGGCGCCGAGCCGGTGCTCCGCCAGCACGGCGAAGTTGGCGTCGTTCTCGATGAGGATGGTCCGGCCGGGCAGTTCGCCCCCGATCAGCTCGTTCCAGTCGACTCCCTGGGCCTGCGGGAGGTTGGGGGCGAAGCAGAGCCGCCCGTCACGGTCGACCATGCCGGGGGCGCCGACGCCGACCGGCGCGGCGACGGGCTCGGCCGGGACAGCGCCCGAAGCGGATCCGCGCCGGTCGCACCGCCGTGACCGCCCGGTCGAGGTCGGCCACCACCTGGGCCACCGCCTCGGCGACGTGGCCGCCGACGACGTCCCGGGTGCCCCGCGGGGTGGCGACCCGGGCCTCGGCGACCAGGGCGTCGGAGGCGTCGAAGGCGACGCCGAGGACCTTGGTCCCGCCGATGTCGATGCCGTAGGTGACGCCGGCGCCGCCGGGCCGCCGTCAGGCGGTCACGAGGTCGACTCGACCCGCGCCTTCAGCTCTCGCATGGCGGTGGCCATGATGCGGCTCGTGGCCCGCATCTTGATGAACCCCGGGATGGGCACGCGCAGCTCGGCCTCCAGGTGGTACGTGACGTCGGTGCCGCCACCGTCACCGGGGTCGAAGACGTAGCTCCCGTCGAGCTTGGTGGTGATGTCGCCCTGGGTCAGCTTCCAGGCCAGCACGTGGGGCGCATCGGCGTAGTCGTAGGCCAGCGTGTAGCTGGTGCTGCGGCCGAAGGCGGCGGCACGGAAGGTGACCAGCTGCGGGCGGCCCTGGTCGTCGCGCTCCTTGATCTCGACCTCCTTGATGTCGGCGGCCCACTCCGGGTAGCGCTCGAGATCGGCCGCGACGACGAAGCACCGCTCGGGCGGCGCTGCGACCGAGATCTTTTCTGTGGCTTGGTCGGCCACGTCGGTAGGTCCTTCCTGTCGGTACTGCTGGCAGCGGCGGTGCGTCAGATTGCCACTCGGGCCAGCGCGTCGGCCAGCCTAGAAGCGAGAACGTCGTTGTCGAAGGTTTCCTGCACCCTAGATCGGGCGGCCTTTCCCATCCTGCGCCGGCCCGCGGGGTCGGCCAGCAGGCTCCGCAGGGCCTCGGCCACCGCACCGGGGTTGCCCGGGTCCGCCACCACGAGGCCCGTCTTCCCGTGGAGCACGGCCTCGGACGCCCCGCCGCTGTCGCCGGCCACCTGGGGCACGCCGGCGGCCGCCGCCTCGAGGAAGACGATGCCGAATCCCTCCTGCTCCAGGCCCAGCCAGCGGTTGCGGCAGGCCATGACGAAGACGTCGGCCGCACCCAGCAGGGCGGCCCGGTCCTCCTGGCTCACCCGCCCGAGCACCTCGACCCGGACCGGGCTCTGCTCGGCCAGGCGCCGCAGATGGCCCAGCTCCCGGCCGTCGCCGGCGATGGCCACCACGAGGTCCGGGTACGACGGCGCCAGCCGGTTGGCCGCCTCAATCAGCACGTCCATCCCCTTGCGCGGGACGAGCCGGCTGACGCTGGAGACCAGTGGGCCGGCGACCGGCAGCCCGAGCGCAGGCCCGCGCCGCCCGGCGCTCGGCCGCCTTGAGCGGGACGATGGAGCCGACGTCGACGCCGGGCGGGACCTCGACCATCGACGCCGACAGGTCGGGCACGACGCGGCGGGCCTCGGCCGCCGGGTAGCTCCCGGCCGAGACGACGAGTCCGCGCCGCGCAGCACCCGCGCCAACGCGACGCGGGAGCCGGGCAGCCGGCCGGGCACCGTGACCTCCGCCCCGTGGAGGACGACGCCGTAGGGCACGTCGAGATGCGGTCCGAGCAGTCCGAGCGGGAGCGCAGGATCGAGCAGGACCAAGTCGACCGCGTGCTCCTTGACGGCGGCACGGCACGACGGCGAGTGCGTCGGGCGTCGGGAAGAACAAGATGCTGCCGGGCACACGCTCGATGTGGATGCCCCGCTCGGCCTGTGCGGCGTCGAAGGCGGCGGCGTCCGCGTCGGACGACGCCGTGAGCACGACGAACGAGGACGGGTCGAGCCGGCTCCACAGGTCCCAGAGGTAGTTCTGGATGCCGCCGACCTTGGGCGGGAAGTCGTTGGTGACGAGGAGATGGCGCTTCACCGCGCGCCACCGCCGCTCGGCTCAGCCGGCCTGCGTGCTGAAGCGCAGCGTTGGGACGAGCCCGGCGCGCTCGAGCATGCGCATCGCCCGCGCCTCGTCGGCGTCGATGACGACGGCGTCATCGGGCTCGCGCTCGAGCAGGAAGCTGACGACACAGTCGTCGCAGGCATCGGTGTTCCGCAGTGCACAGCAGTCGCAGTCGATGGTGAGGTCAGCCCGCGAGGCTCGATGGCGGGGGCCCAGGAAAGCTCGGTGTCCCTGAAGAGCCCGATGATGCTCGCGTCGGTCTGTGTCGCGTCGCAGTGGCAGTGTCGTTCGGAGTGGCTGTGTCGCGTCGGAGCGGTTGTATCGGTAGCTGTCGCGGTTTCCCTGGAAGTCGGCATGACGATGACCCTCTCTGTTGGGAGAGAGCATGCCGAAGGGGTGTGACACCCACTGTGATCGGCGCTATCCCTCCCGCGAGGTGTCGCGCAGGGCGTCGAGGGCGGTCCGCAGCGTCTGCTCCACGCCCCAGGCCACGCTCTCGGTGCGCACGCGGTCGGCGGCAGCCAGCGTCAGGAACGGCGGCCCGCCCACCCGGTAGTCCCGGTAGGCCTGCGAGCTCATGACGAGGTCGATGCCCAGCGCGTCGGGGACGTCGCCGGCCAGCGCCGTGACGGCCTCGGGGCTCTCGTCCCCCGGACTTCGGGTGACCACGGCGAGTCGGGCGGCGCCGGCCAGGCCGGCGTGCAGCTCGGACAGGCCCTCCCAGAGGTCCCGGCAACCGAGGCAGTCCGCCGAGAGGAACAGGAGCAGCATCGGTGCGGCGGCCTCCACGCACATCGATGCCGGCAAGGAGTGCCGTCGGGCCGCACGCCGACGACGTCGTGCGGCGTGGTGGTGGGGTGGTCCGTGTAGGTCGGAATGGGCCGGAGCCGGCGCAGAATGTCAGCCGGCGGCTCGGTCACGGGACCTTCGACGGCGTGCCCGGCTCCTCGAGCTCGTCCGCGGTGAGTCTCGACCACGCTGCGCCCGTGGCCGCACCAGCGGCACACCACGTCGTCCACGGTGCGGTCGAGCACCTGCTCGTCCTCGATCACGAGGTCGCCACCCACGCTGTAGTGGTGGAAGGCCTTGGTCTTCTGCGAGATGGTGACGTCGAAGCGGGTGAGGTTGCCGCACCCGTCGCACCGGTATCGAGGGGCGCTCACCCGTTCCACGGTAGTCCGCGGCTCGGGGGCACCTCTTCGGGACCTCAGGCGTGCCCGACGACCTCGCCGACCTGCACGCTGGAGATCGTGACGCCCCCCATGGCATTGCCCCCGACCGGAGGTGCCGCGGCGCGGGCGTGCTCCTCGGTGTCGAAGACGGCGAACGAGGTCCCGTGCGTGTCGTCGAGCACGATCCAGTAGGCCGGCCACGAATCCCGGCGCCGCCTTCACGATCGGCACGAGGTCCTCGAGACCCTTCCTGGCGATGTCCACATCACTGATATCGACGGTGACGACGTGTGCGTGCATAAGCCCGCTCCTTCGGTTGGGGCTACTCATCCTCCCACGGTGGCCTTTGATTCACCGGGGTTGCGAAGACCCGGTCGGAGCCCCTTTCGCCGCTCGGCACGCAGCCGACGGGTCGGGTACGTTCGATTTCGTGCACCCGTTGGAGAGCCGTCGCCGATCCCGTTCGAAGGCCAGCGAGCGAACATCGACGCGCGACGGAACGATCACCGTCGTGCCCGCGCCGCCGGGACCGCCGCAACGGATCGACGGGTACACCATCGGCGTGATCCCGCATCTCGATGGTGCATCGCCGCACGCGGGCGAGGTCCATCCCGACGGCGACGAGTTCCTCTACGTCGTGCACGGCACCATCGAGTTGATCCTCGACGACGGGGACGAGCACGCGCGTCGGTGCCGAGACGAAGGTGGTCCTGCGGGCCGGGGACGCCTACGTCGTGCCCCGGGGCGTCTGGCACCAGCTCGAGACGATGGAGCCGTCGTACCTCGTGCACGTCACGCCCGGGCCGCACGGCGGGCACCGGCCGCGCCCGTAGGTCCACTCCCGCCGATCCGCCCTAAATCCGGTTCAGCAACTCGCTCTTCTTGGCGGCGAACTCCTCCTCGGAGAGGATGCCGCGGCGGCGGAGGTCGTCGAGCTCAATGAGCCGGTCCCGTATCTCGAAGTGGGGCGTGCCGGGCGATGCGCCGGGCGCCTGCGGCGGGACTCCCGGCGTGCCGGACGTGGGGACTGGCTCGGAGGGGGCCGGCTCGGCGCGTATCCAGGATCCGTGGCTCACGCCGCCCACGCCGAAGGGCGGCGTGTCGTGCGCGTCGTCGTACTGTCGTCGTGGTCATCGGCTCGTCGCGCTCGTTGCGCGCGTACGGGGCGCCGTAGCGATCGTGCGGCTGCATGTCGGCCGGGATCGCCTCACGACGGCCACCGCCGACGATCTCGTTGATCTGCGAGTTGATGACGCGCTGGACGACCGCCGGCTTGCGCATGTACTCCAGCGTGAGCGAGTCGTCCTCGCCCTGGACGTCGATGATCAGCGAGCCCGTCCCGAGCACCCGCTCGATCAGCTCCTGGCGGATGTTGACCTCGGTGATGCGCTGCAGGCGCAACTGTACGGTGTCGCGGCCGAGGATGCCCTCGCGCACGAGGATGCGGGTGGAGGTCAGCGCCACCACGTACGAGCGCCAGCGGACGAAGCGGCCGAGCAACCACAGCCCGGGGATGAGGGCGATGATCAGGATCGGGTAGTTCGTCCAGCTGGGTGCCTTCGTCCACAGGACGATCAGCACGATGATGCCGGCCCACACGGCGATGGACGTGAACAGACGGGCCGAAGAGGAAGATCCAGTGCGGGCGCAACTCGGCCAGCAGCTCCTCGTCCTCGTTGAGGAACTTGCGAGGCAGGGCCATTGGGCAAGCGTACCGGCGGCCACTCGCCCGCTCTGGGGCACTGTCGGCGGCGCGCCGTAGGGTGGGGACATGCCCTATGCCGAGGTGGAGCCCGACGAGGTCAAAGCTCGCATCGCCCGTGGCGAAGACGTCTTCCTCCTGGACGTGCGCGAGCCCGACGAGGTGGAGGCCTGGGCCTATCCGATCGGCGTCAACATCCCGCTCGGGCAACTCGGCGACCGGCTCGACGAGGTGCCCAAGGACACCACCATCGTGGTTGCCTGCCACGTCGGGGGGCGCTCCGCCGCGGCGGCGCAGGCCCTCAGCGACGCCGGATGGACGACGGAGAACCTGACCGGCGGCGCCGTCGCATGGGCCGCCGGGCAGCCTGACTCCTAAGACCGAGCTCCGTCCTCTGCTCCCCGACTCGCGACCGGCATGCCGGTCGCCGGAGAACACGGCCGGTAGGTTCTGCCACATGGCGAAGTCCGATTGGGTCCAGCGCGTTCGTCGAGTCGAGAAACCCTGGGGCCACGAGATCCACTTCGCACTGGTCGACGGGAAGTACTGCGGAAAGGCGCTCCATGTGCGGGAGGGACATGCGCTGTCGTTGCAGTTCCACGAGCGCAAGGAAGAGACGATCTCCGTGCAGTCCGGACGCCTGCTCTTCGAGGTTGGGGCCGGGAACGAGGGCCTCGAGTCGTTCGAATTGCTCCCCGGCGAATCCGTGCACATCCGGCCCGGGACCAGACACCGGATGACCGCGCTGGTCGACACAGTGGTACTCGAGGCAAGTACGACCGAGCTGGACGATGTCGTTCGCCTCGAAGATCGGTACGGCCGCTAGACGCGAGAGGGAGGGCACTCCCCCACCTCGCCGGTCGGCTCCCGAGCATTCCCGAACGTGTTTCGGTGCAGTCCCGGGGCCGGCTGGGTATGGGAGTGCATGATGAACCCGTCGCCGATGGATGTGCACCGTCCGTTGGACACGGGCTCCCGATGAGCCGGCGTGTTCGCGTATCTCTGAGGACGGCCCGCGCTCTGATAATCCGGAGCGTTCGCGTATCTCTGCGGACGACCCGCGCTCTGACGGTGCAGGACATGTTCGATGACGGCTGACGACCCAAGCTCCAGCCAGCCCGGAGACGGCGACCGAGGTGGCCACACGGGCATTCACGGCGAGCTGAGGGACCCCGTCGAGTCGGCGGCCGAGACCATGCTCTGGTACCTCGAGCACAAAGGGCCGCTCCCACAGATCACCGCCTACCGGATCATCCGGGACATGTACGGGCCCAGGTGCGTCGCCAAGGGCTCGCGCTCGCTCGACCCCGACGTCCTGCGGGCCTTCAAGGAGCTCCACGGTGGAGAGGTGCAGCGAGTCGGCCAGGTCTGGTACCTGCGGAAGGACCTCGAGGACCGGGAAGAGCAGCATCGGGAGCATCGGGAGCATCGGGCCTCGTAGTCGGACCGGCACGCGGAGCGGCTCGATTCAACGAGGTGCGAAGCGCTCGATGTCCGTCGCGATCGCCTTGGTGGTCTCGTCGTCGACGTCGGCACCGGCGGCGAAGGTCGGCCATTCCGACACGACGTCCCGGACCGAGCGCACGATCTGGCGGTAGCCGGGCACGTTGTTGCGCTCTCCGACGAGGCGGAGGTCCTCGAGACCGATGGCATCGAATTTGCCGTTGACCGACATCAGGTGACGGCTGATCCACGGGCTCGCCGGGTTGAAGGCATGCGTGACGTCGAAGGCCGGCGCGAGGTGCCAGCCTTCGTCGACACTCCGGAGGAAGGCGAAGTTCTTGGTGTGGTCGTCGTGGTTCACCGCCATGACGTTGAAGACCATTCGCCGGTACGCCTCCGCCATCTCGTCGAGCTCGAGGCCGAGGGCGCTGACGCTCTGGAAATACTGGTCGTAGCTGTGTGCCGCGATCAGGTTGTAATCGAGATTGGCCATCCCACACAGGGAGAGCACATGGAAGCGCTCACCATCGGGACCGCGGTCGAACCGCTTGGTCATGAAGTGTCGCCTCGGCCCCTCGGCCAGGAGCTGGCACGGCGTCATATCGACGCCGGCGGCCTTGGCCATCTCGCTGTAGGCGTACTCGATGCGCCCGTAGGGCGCGCTGTCGCCGAGCTCGCCTCCGTGACCGTCCATGCCAGTGCCGCTGACGCCATCGAGCTTGATCAGCCACTGCTCGAAGCCTGGCGCGGGCTGGTCGTAGGCCGAGTGCACCTGGAACGTCTCCGGATTGAAAGCGACGACCGCCTTGGCCCGAGCCCCTCCCGCACTCGTACCGACCTGGATCAGCTGCTGCAGGGCGGCATGGGCTGTCTCGTCGCTGGCGAACTCCCCGCGCACGGTCAGGCGCGCCGCCAGCACCAGGTCGGCCAACTGCACCGCGCTGGGTGGTTGGCTGGTCTTGTCCCGAGCGGGCGGCCGAAACTCGAGAGCTCCCATGGCGCGGTCCGCGGCGTAGGCGAGGCGGTCGAGTGGCGTGATGTCGATGCCCGCCACGCCCTGCTCGGCCATCCACGCGTCGACGAGTGCGTTGCCGAACTTGTCGGGCAGTGCGTCGGCGAGAAGCGGCGCGAGACCGTAGAAGGTCTCACGTCGCAGTTGGGGGAATTCGTAGGGCTGCTCACGCAGCGCCATGTGCAACGGAGCGAGTTCGATGCCACCGCCGACCCATTCCGGGGCGTAGGCGAATGAGTACCAACCGGTCGCCGGGTTGCGCGCGACGGCTCCGACACGGCGGCCCCAGGCTCTGACCTCTATGACGTCCGCCGGTTCGTAGCTCACCGCGTGCCCGGTTCGGCGCTCAACGCGTGCCCCGTTCGTCCCTCACCGCGTGGCCGTTCTCGGACGCCGCACGCGGCGTCTCCGGGTCCCTTGTTCGGCCTCGGCGGTCGAAAGGAGGTCGAGCGGATTGAACTCCGCAGAGTCGGGCTCGTTGGCCAACGTGCTCAGCCAATCCTCCTGGCCGAGGGCACGCAGCACCTTGACCAGCGTGGTGACCGTCGCCCCCGCGCCGCTCTCGAGGTGTCTGAGGGCGCCCAGCGAGACGTTCGCCCGGGTCGCCACCTCGGCCTGAGTCAGCTGTTCCCGGATCCTCGCCTGGCGCACGTGGCGACCGAGCAGCGCCTCCAACCTGTCATTCCGCATGCTCGCACCTCCTGCACCCATAATAGTGACTATCGGAGCGGATCTGCCCGAACCTTGAGGTACCTAGCCTACATATATATTACTTTTAACTCCTCAGAGCGGGTTAAATACCATAGATATGACTATCAGACCGGGTCACGCTCCACCACGCCGACCCCGCTCACGGGCCGTTGCTCCGCAGCGGCGCGGCGAGCCCGCAACGACACCCACCACTGCTCGTAGGGCTGGTGGGGATCGAACCCACGACCCAGGGATTATGAGTCCCCTGCTCTGACCACTGAGCTACAGCCCCAGGGGGGTTCTAGCCCACGGAATTCCCGGCCGCGGACATTTAACGCTGGAGCAACCTCCACGGCGAACGTGGACGGCAACATGGGTGGATGGATCGGGTGGAGCCCGGCGACATGCAGGGCCACGTGATCGTCTGCGGCCTCCAAGGCGTCGGGCTGCGCGCGGTGGAGCAGTTCGCGCTCAGCGGTACACAGGTTGTCGTCATTGACGACGATGCCGATCCACGTTTCTCGCGAACCCTCGACGACTGGGGCGTTCCCCATATCCGACGTCACGCCCACCGCGGCGAGGGATTCGAAGAAGCCGGGCTCGCCCGAGCCGCTTCGGTTGTCTGCGTCGAGATCGACGAGATCCACACACTCGAGACAGCGCTTCGCATCAAGGAACTACGGCCCGAGCTCCCCCTCGTCGTCCAACTGGCCAATCCGTCCGTGGCCAACGCGCTCGAACGGGTCTCTGGACCGGGGAGCGTGCTCGACGTCGCTTCGCTGGCGGCTCCTTCGTTCGTCGAGGCCTGCTTGGGACGGCCGTCGCATGTCATTGAGCTCGCGGGCATCGACTTCGCGGTGGTCCAGCTCGCTGTCGAGCCGACCGACCACGCGCACGACACATTCCGGGGCCACTTCGGGCATCTCGCCCCCGTGGCCATCATGCCGTTCGGCGACGCGCCGATGGCCACCTGTCCCGGTCGCGATCACCCACTGCACGCCGGCGACCGCGTCGCGGTGCTGGGCACCCTGGACGACATTCGGGCGACCGGAATCAGCACGACAAGGGCGTCCGATGGTCCCGCCCGCTCGGTCAGCTGGCTGCGCCGGCTCCGGCTCCAGGTCGGGATCGCGCTCGAAGAAGGCAACCGGGCCCTTGCGGTGGTAGCAACGCTGCTGTTCCTCTTGATCGTGGCGGCGACCATCGTCGTGCACTTCTCATTCCGCCCGGGACCGGACCAGGCACCCTTGGGCTTCCTCTCCTCGCTCTACTTCACCATCGAGACGGTGGCGACGGTGGGCTACGGGGACTACAGCTTCGCCCGGCAGAGCCCCTGGCTGCTGGCGTGCGGGATCATCCTGATCGTCGCCGGCGTGGCGTTGGTGTCGACCGCCTTCGCCCTCTTCACCAACATCTTGGTGAGCCGGCGCATCGAGCGGTCACTCGGGCGACGCCAGGTGCCGGGAATGGTCGACCATGTGATCGTCATCGGGCTCGGGGCCGTGGGGATCAGTGTGGTGCGGCGCCTGGTCGTCGAAGGAGAGTCCGTCGTCGTCATCGAGCGCGACACGGACAACCGCTACCTGGCCCAGGCCCGAGCGCTGGGCGTTCCGGTGATCATCGCAGACGCGACGCAGTTGCAGACGCATCGCATGGTCAACATCGCCGACGCAAAAGCCGTCGCCGTCCTGACGAGTGCAGACCTGACCAACATCGAGACGGGCCTCTCCGTGCGTGAGTCACTCGGCGCACGATGGGACGACGTCCCGGTCGTCCTGCGCGTATTCGACCGCGAACTGGCGCAGATGATGGAGCGGAGCTTCGGCTTCCAACACGTGCGCTCCACCTCGGCCCTGGCCGCGCCATGGTT
The DNA here is from genome assembly GCA_963762175.1 of uncultured Acidimicrobiaceae bacterium. GTDB lineage: Bacteria > Actinomycetota > Acidimicrobiia > Acidimicrobiales > RAAP-2 > Bog-473. The sequence goes on along the minus strand of CAVXJW010000005.1, from coordinate 104,063 downwards.
CGTCGGCGCCGCCCTCGGACTCGATGTTCTCAGCACGTTCTACGTCGACCAACAGCCGTTTCTCGTCGCCGGCCTCACGGTGGCCCCCGACGGAGGTCTCCAGGGGCTTGCCATGCAGGACCTTTCGTCACGCACACGGGTCATCGCACTCAGCCGCGCCGCCGACGGCGTGTTGGAGCATCCACCCCGCCGAGGCACCGTCTTCGCCGGCGGCGACACGGCCTTTCTCCTCGGCCCCTACGAGGAACTGCTCGGGGTGCTCCAACGCGATCAGACACGCGTCGACGAAGTCGGCATCATGGTGCCCAATGACCACGGTCGAGGAGGAGACGCCATGGTTCCTCGCGGCCCGACCTCCGACGCGCCCCGCGGCGTCGGGGGCCCCACCTGAGATCGGTCCACCCGAGGCACGCGCGGCCGGCCGCTTCGGCCCGTACGTCCTGCTCGCCCTGTCGCTCGCCTGGGGGCTGTGGGAGCTCCGCCCCGAGCTGCGCGCTGTCCCGTACCTCGACGACAGCTCGCTGCACCAACAGATGGTGCGCGCCGCAGCGGCCCGCATCGGCGTGGGCCACCTCCCGCTGACGAGCTGGTGGCCCTACCTCGGACTCGGCTCACCGCAGTTCCTGCACTACCAGAGCTTGCCGTCGATGATCTCGGGCGTCATCGGCACGTTCGCCAACCCCGACGCCGTCTTCCGATGGTCGCTGTACCTGCTCCTGGCCCTTTGGCCTCTGACCGTCTACTGGAGCGCGCGGCTCTTCGGCTTGAGCCGCTGGACCGCGGCTGTCGCTGCGGCCGTTGCGCCCTTCCTCGCGTCGGCGGCCGGCATCGGCTACGAGACAAAGGCCTACGTCTGGGTGGGCTACGGCGTGTGGACCCAGCTCTGGGCCTCGTGGACCCTCCCGCTCGCCTGGGGCTTCACCTACCGGGCGCTGACGTCGATGCGGTCCGCCTTCCTCGCCGTCGTCTTCATCATGGTGACCGTCGCGCTGCACTACGAGACGGGCTACCTCGCCTTCGTCCCCCTGGCCGTCTGGCCGTTCATCGTCCCGTCGGACCTGTGGCGCCGCCTGGCGCGCGCCGTGACCCTCGGCGTCGCCGCGCTGCTGGCCTCCGCCTGGGTGATCGTCCCGCTGCTGCAGCAGTCCCACTGGGCGGCGCGCAACCAGGTCCTGGGTGGCACCGGGCTCGAGAACGGGTACGGCGCCAGCCAGATGCTGACCTGGCTCTTCACCGGCAATCTCTACGACAACGGTCGCTGGCCGGTCGTGACGATCCTGCTGGCCGTCGGCCTCGGCGTCTGCATCGCACGGTGGCGGGCATTCGCCGCGGGTCGCGCCCTTGTCGTGATCTGGGTCGTCACACTGCTCATGACGTTCGGCCGGACGACCTTCGGATCGCTCTACGACATCCTCCCGGGGAGCAGCGACATCTTCATTCGACGCTTCGAAATGGGCGTGCAGCTCTCGGGCATCCTCCTGGCGGCCGTGGGCATCGTCTTCCTCGGCCACCTCGTCCTGCGCGCCGTGCCGCTTCTCTTCCCTCCGGAACACCGCGGCTGGACCGCGCAACCCGTCGGTCGAGGCATCGTCGCGGGGTTGTGCATCGTGGGGCTCGTTGTCGTCTTGGCGCCGGCGTGGAGCGGCATGGACACCTACGACGGCCACAACGCAACCAACATCGACTACCAATCGCAAGCTGACGCCGCCCAGGCGCCCCAGATCGACAAACTGCTGGACTACGTCCGGGCCCACCCGAGGGGACGCGTCTACGCCGGCGCGCCCACCAACTGGGGTCAGTACTTCACCGTCGGCTACGTCCCCGTGTTCAAGTACCTGGAGAGCAAGGACGTCGACGAGGTGGGCTACACGCTGCGCACGGCGTCGCTCATGACGGATCCCGAGTACTACTTCGACGAGAGGAACCCCGGCGACTACCCGCTCTTCGGCATCGGCTACATCATCACGCCGTCGACGATGGCCTCCCCGGTGGCGGCCGACAAGGTGGGCTGCTCCGGTACGTACTGCCTGTGGGCTCTGCCGACCTCGGGCTACATCCACGTCTACGACACCACCGGCGAACTCACCGCGACCCGGGCCGACGTCGGCACGCAGAGCACGACGCTCCTCAACTCGCCCCTGCTGGGGCAGCAGCGTGATCTCACGGTGGGATTCAACGGCCAACCAGCGGCGACGCCGACCGCGTCCGACCCGTCGGCGCTCACGGGCTTGCCCGGACACGTCGTCGTGGAACACGCCGACCTGCAGAACGGGAACGCAGGTGCCGTGGTCAAGACGAACCGCCGCTCGACCGTGGTCCTGAGCGCGTCCTATGACCCGGGCTGGCACGCCACGGTGAACGGCCGGCCAGCCCCCACGGTCATGGTGGCGCCGGCGCTGGTCGGCGTCGTGGTGGGGCCGGGCACCCATACGGTCACGTTCAGCTACGCCGGGTACGGCTCCTACAACGCACTGTTCGTTCTCGCCCTGGTGGTGCTCCTCGTTCTCGCCGTTGCGCCCCTGGTGTGGCGACGCACCCGCGGACAACGAGACGCCGTGCCGTGACACGCCTGCTTCTCCTGCGGCACGCCGAGCCGCTGGTCTCCGGCGAGATACCCGCGGCGCAGTGGCCGCTCTCCGCGCGCGGCCTCGACGATGCCGCCGCCGTGGGCGCCCGGCTGGCGGAGGGATCGCGGCCAACCGTCGTGTGGACGAGTCCTGAACGCAAGGCTCGTGAGACCGCCGCACGGGTTTTCCCCTCGGTGCACACCCGCATCCGCCCCGAGCTGGGCGAGGTCACCAAGCCCTGGTACGGCACGTCCGAGCAGCACGCCGCGGCCGTGGCCGGCTATCTCGGCGGCGAGACCGTCCTCGGATGGGAATGTCGGGATGACGTCACCCGTCGTCTCGGGGTCCTGCAGGCGGAACTCGAGGGCATGGACCGGACCGCTGTCGTCAGTCACGGAGTGCTGCTCACGCTGTGGGTCGACCACGTCGTCGGGCTCGAGGACCCGTGCGCCTTCTGGTCGGGTCTGCGCCTCCCCGACGCCTGGGAGCTCGACATGGACGCGCGGTCGCTGGAGCGGATCGCGTAACGACCTCTGGCTGCGCTCCCGGCGCTACTGCAGATAGCCCTCGACGGTTCCCTCGGACCGCGGCGTCGCGGCATCGGGGTCCTGCCCCGCCGCACGCTTGGCCCGGCGCTGGCGCAGGACGTCCCAGAGCTGATCCAGGGTGATCTCGAGGTCGCGCTTGCGCTGCAGCTCCTCGTCGCTCAGGCCTTCACCGACATGCGCCTCCTCGAGGCGCTGCTCTTCGGCCGCGAGCTCGCCGATCTGGTTCACGATGTCCTGGTCGTCCACTGTCCGCTCCGCTCTGCCTCGATCGACTGCACCGAACCTCGATACGACGAGGCCCCGGGCCGTATGGCCCGGGGCCCAGTCTGCCCGGCCTTAGGCCGCGGCGCCCAGTTCGCTTCCGCCGGCGCCCGACGCCGTCGCGCCCGGCTCCGACAACGCCGGCGTGAGCACGTCGGCGATGGTGGCCGCCAAGTGGAACGTCATGACGTCCCGCACCTCTTCGGGGACATCCTCGAGATCGTTCCCGTTGCGTTCCGGCAACACGACCTCGGTGAGCCCCGCACGGTGGGCGGCCAACACCTTCTGCTTGACGCCACCGATCGGCAGCACCCGGCCTTGCAGGGTGACCTCACCGGTCATCCCGACCACCGAGCGCACCGGCACGTCGCGCAGCAGGCTGACCAACGCGGTCGTCATGGTCACGCCGGCCGACGGGCCGTCCTTGGGGACGGCACCGGCGGGAACGTGCACATGGAACCGCTTGCCGCTGAAGACCCCGGGGTCGATCCCGAGCTCCTCGGCGTGCGAGCGCACGTAGGAGAGGGCGATCTCCGCCGACTCCTTCATGACGTCACCCAGCTGGCCCGTGAGGGTGAGACCCTCGGGGCCGTCGGCCACGCTGGCCTCGACGAAGAGGACGTCGCCGCCCGCTCCCGTCACGGCCAGGCCGGTGACCACACCAGGCACGCTGGTCCGATCGGCCGCCTCGAAGAAGAAGTGCGGCCGGCCGAGCCAGCCCCGCACGTCGTCAGCCTCGACGGCCACGGGAGCCTGACGCTCGCCTGAGGCGAGCTTGGTCGCCACCTTGCGCAGCAGTTTGCCGAGCTCACGCTCCAGGTTCCGCACACCCGCTTCCCGGGTGTAGTCGGCCACGATGCCACGCAACGCGTCGTCGCTGATCTCGACCTCGTCCTCGCGCAGCGCCGCCCGGGTGAGCTGGCGGCCCACCAGGTGGTGCTTGGCGATGGAGACCTTCTCGGACTCGGTGTACCCGTCGATCCGGATGACCTCCATGCGGTCGAGCAGCGGCCCTGGGATGGTGTCGATGACGTTCGCCGTCGCGATGAACAAGACCCGCGACAGGTCGAGGTCGACCTCGAGGTAATGGTCGCGGAACGTGTGGTTCTGCGCCGGGTCGAGGACCTCGAGCAACGCCGACGACGGGTCACCCCGGTAGTCGGCACCGATCTTGTCCACCTCGTCGAGGACGATGACCGGGTTCATGGTCCCGGCCTCCCGCAGGGCGCGCACCAGGCGGCCCGGCTGGGCCCCCACGTAGGTGCGGCGGTGACCGCGGATCTCGGCCTCGTCGCGCACGCCGCCCAGGGAGACGCGCACGAACTTGCGCCCCAGAGCGTTGGCGACGGACTCGCCGAGCGACGTCTTGCCGACACCCGGAGGCCCGACCAGGGCCAGGATGGCGCCCGAGCCGCGTCCGTCCACCGGAGCCAGGCCGCGCTCGGCCTGGAGCTTGCGCACGGCGAGGTGCTCGAGGATGCGCTCCTTGACGTCGGCCAGACCGTCGTGGTCGGCCTCCAAAATGCGCGACGCCTCTTCGATGTCGAGGCGATCCTCGGACTCGACGCCCCACGGGAGCTCGAGCACGGTGTCGAGCCATGTGCGAATCCAGCCCGTCTCCGGGCTCTGGTCGCTGGTGCGCTCGAGCTTGTCGACCTCGCGCTCGACGGCCTTGCGGACGTGCTCGGGCAAGTCACGCGCCTCGAGCTTGGCCCGGTAGTCGTCGGGGTCGGCGTCGTCGCCGTTGTCGCTCAGCTGCCCGAGCTCCTTGCGGATCGCATCGAGCTGGCGACGCAACAGGAACTCTCGCTGCGTCTTCTCCATGCCCTCTTCGACGTCGGTCTTGATCTTCTCGCGCAGCGTCAGGTCGGCGAGCGTGTCGCGGGCCCAGCTGAGGACGAGGCGGAGCCGCGCTTCGACATCGCGGGTCTCGAGCACTTCGACCTTCTGCGTGAGCGTCAGGTCGGGCGAGTAGCCAGACATGTCGGCCAGGCGGCTCGGCTCGGTGATCTCGCGGAGCTGCGCGGCGATCCGGCCGGCGCCGCGGCTGTGCAGGATGTTCTCGAGCACGGCGCGGTACTCACGGGCCAACTCGTTGGCCGCCGGTGTGGGCTCGGGCTCGTCGATGGGCTCGGCCTCCACCCACAGGGCGTCGCCGGTCCCGGGGACGCCGGTGCCGATGACGGCGCGGCGGTCACCGCGGATGGCCACGGCGGGGAGGCCACCGGGGAGGTCGCCCTCCTCCATGACCTCGGCGATCACGCCAACGGCGGCGAAGCGGCCCTCGATGTGGGGCACGAGCAGCAGGCGGCCCCCGGCCGAACGGGCGGAGTCGACCGCAGCGCGGGCCTCATCGGACTCCAGCGCCATGGTGAAGACCATCCCGGGCAGCACGACCCCTGAGGTCAGCGGCAACAATGGGAGTGTCACGTTCTCGTTCGTCATCAGGCTGTCCTTTGGTAATGCCGTAATGGCAATTCGTCTGACTGGTCAACCAACAGGGGAGGGCGGCCATTCCCATCGGGCCCGGCCCCTGGTGAGCACGTGTAATTTTGTAATGGTTCCCATCCATTGTACGGGGAGGGGTACCGTGGGCAGGCCGGGTCCAGCCCCTGTTGGGAGGCCCGGAGGCGGGGCGGGGCGGCCACCCCAAGGCCTACGCTGAAGTCTGTGAGCGGCACGGAAACAGGCCCCAGCCCGGGACTGGCTGAGGGAACGACGCTCGCCCCGGCCCGCCCGGATCCCGACCTCGACGACGGCGACCACGACCGGATGGCCCACATCGTCCTGGAGGGCTACGACCCACCAAGGGCAGGAAGAAAGGCAAGTTCGTCTCGACGGGGCCCAGCGTGGTCGAGGGCATCGTCAACGGGACGGCCGTGCGGGCCCTGTGCGGCAAGGAATGGGTGCCCGGGCGCGACCCCAAGAAGCTACGGCCTGTGCCCCACCTGCAAGGAGATCGCCGAGTCCATGGGATGGAAGATCCCAGCCGGCTGAGCCGAGACACCGAGGAGGCGCACGGCGCGTCCGTGCCGCTGGCCGCCATCGATTCGCTACCGTGCGGCAGTCCGATGATGCGTGGCCGCAATCGGGCCGCCCGAAGGGAGCACGTTGGCACAGGTCAACTTCGACGGCGTCACCAAGAAGTTCGCCGACACCACTGCCGTCGACGACCTGACGTTGCACGTCGCCGACGGCGAGCTGCTGGTGCTCCTGGGTTCGTCGGGCTGCGGCAAGACCACCGCGCTGCGCATGGTGGCCGGACTGGAGGAGCTGACCGCCGGCACCGTCACCATCGGTGACCGCGTGGTCAACGACATCGACCCCAAGGACCGCGACGTGGCCATGGTCTTCCAGAGCTATGCGCTCTACCCCCACTTGACGGTGGCCAAGAACATCGAGTTCCCGCTCCGCCAGCGCGGGGTGGACAAGGAGGAACGCGGCGTGAAGGTGAAGCGGGCCGCCGAGACCCTCGGCCTGACCACGCTGCTCGACCGCAAGCCGGGCCAGCTCTCGGGCGGCCAGCGGCAGCGGGTGGCGCTGGCCCGGGCCATCGTCCGCGAGCCCACCGTGTTCCTGATGGACGAGCCTTTGTCCAACCTCGACGCCGCCCTACGCGTGCAGACCCGGGCCGACATCGTCGAGCTCCAGTCGCGGTTGTCGACGACGACCCTCTACGTCACCCACGACCAGGTCGAGGCCATGACGATGGGCGACCGCATCGCCGTCATGAGCGACGGCCGGCTGCAACAGGTCGCCGCGCCCGAGGACCTCTACGCCCATCCGGCCAACACGTTCGTGGCGCACTTCCTCGGCAGCCCGGGGATGAACCTCATCGATGGGATGCTCGTCGAGAGCGGCCGGTCGGTGGCGGGCGAGGGGCACGGCACGCTGAGCGTGGCGTTCCCCGGCGCATCGGTCGCCCTCCCCGACGTCGTCTCCGACACCGTGCGCGGGTCGGGACCCGACATCGTGCTCGGGCTCCGTCCCGAGGCACTGCACCTCAGCGACGACGGGACCATCGGCGCCACGGTGGTCATCGTGGAGCTGCTCGGCGCGGAGACCCACGTCATCTGCCAGACGGAGACGGGAACCCGGGTGATCGTGCGCCAGGGAGCCGCCGCCGCCAAGCCCAAGATCGGCGAGGCCGTGCGCATCGCCGTCGACCCCGACCCGGGCTCGTTCCACCTCTTCGGCGCCGACGGCGGTGCGGCTCGGGGGCACAACATGACGGCGGTGACTGCCGGCGCGGCCGCCGGCTGCTTCCACCCCATCGACGGCCGTGCGCTCCCGCCGGCGCAGGCAGGCCCTCCTGGGCTACCTCATGTTGCTGCCGGCGCTGGCGCTGTTCGGCGTCTTCTCCTTCTATCCGTTCCTGCGTAACTTCAAGCTGATGCTGTACGCGACGCCGCCCGTGCCCGGGTCTGCCGTCGCACTACGTCGGGCTGCACCAGATCGTCCCCACCATCACCTCGACCCAGTTCACCCAGAGCCTCGTCACCACGGCGATCTTCATCGTCCTCGTCGTGCCGATCAGCCTCATCGCCGGCCTGGCTCTGGCAGTGGCGGCGCACCGCAAGCTCAAGGGGCATGGCCGTCTACCGCGTGATCTTCTCCTCGACCGTGGTGAGCTCGGTCGCGGTGGCCTCGGTCGTCTTCGGGACGCTGCTCAATCCGGTGGTGGGGCTCCTGCCGTGGCTCGGCATCAACCCGACGCCGCCGGCCCTCGAGAGCACGACGTGGGCGCTGCCCTCCGTGGCGCTGATCACCATCTGGCAGTTCCTCGGTCTGACCTTCATCATCATGCTGGCCGGGCTGCAGTCGGTACCCGACGAGTTGCTCGAGGCGGCGACCATCGACGGTGCCGGACCGTGGACGCGTTTCTGGCGCATGACGGTGCCGCTGCTCTCCCCCACCATCTTCTTCGCCGGGGTCGTCAGCACGATCTACGCCTTCCAGGCCTTCGGTGCGATCGACATCCTCATCGGGGCGCCCTACGTGGTGCGCCTCCACACCAACGTGCTCATCTACAACATCATCAACACGCTGCAGGTCGAGAACAACGCCGGCGTGGCCGCCATCATGGCCATCGTCCTCTTCTTGATCCTGCTGGTGCTGACCTTGTTGCAGATGCGCTTCCTGGAACGGCGGGTGACCTATGCCCGCTGACGTGCTCGAGGTCCCGGGAGCGTCCGAGTCCGCCGCCCTCCGTCCCCCGATTCCACAGGGGCCGCGGTTGGACCTCGCCGCGCCCGGGGACGGTGGCGCACCGTGGGCAGCTACATCCTGTTGACGGCCTGCGCCGTCATCATCCTGTTCCCGGTCTACATCACGATCGTCAACTCACTGCTCCCGATCGACCAGCTCGGCCACCAGCCGCCGCCGCTCTTCCCCACCGATCCGCAGTGGCACGACTACAGCACCGCCTGGAACGCCGGGCAGATGTCCAAGTACGTGACGACGTCGGTGATCATGACGGCGATCATCGTGGCCGGCCAGCTCGTCACCTCGGTGCTGGCCGCCTACGCCTTCGCCTTCCTGACCTTCCCGTTCAAGCGCACGCTGTTCGTGCTGTGCCTGGCCACGCTGATGATCCCGCTCGAGGTGACCTTCATCACCAACCTCGACACCATCACCTCGCTGGGTTGGTTCAACACCTACGCCGGCCTGTCGATCCCGTTCCTGGCCACCGGCTTCGGCATCTTCCTCATGCGCCAGGCCTTCCTGCAGATCCCGCGCGACCTGCAGGAGGCGGCACAGCTCGACGGCTATGGCCACTGGCGCTTCATGACGCGGGTGGCCGTCCCGCTGGCCCGCCCCTCGCTCGCCGCGCTGGGGGTCTTCTCCTTCCTCGGTGCCTGGAACCAGTACCTGTGGCCGCTGGTGGCGACCGGCGGGACCACGCCGCTGGACACGGTGCAGATCGGCCTGAAGCAACTGCTCGGTACCCAGGTGTCGCAGATACCGGTGGCCCTGGCCGGCTCGGTCATCGCCTTCGTGCCGCTGGTGATCCTGCTCCTCGTGTTCCAGAAGCAGCTCGTCCGGAGCCTCACCGCGGGCGCCGTCAAGTAGCGGAGCCGCACCCGGACGGGGCCGCCGCTGGTGCTAGGAAGGGCACATGCGCACCCCACGCCTCCCCCGACTTGCCGCCGCCGCGCTCTTCGTCACGACGCTGAGCGGTACCGCCGCCTCGGCGGCCATCGGCGGCAGCGCCCCGGCCGGTGCGGCCAGCGCTGCCCACCTGCAACCTCAACGCGTTGAACAGCCACAAGGGCCTGGTCAACATCACCTTCTGGGAGTCGGCCTCGCAGGCCAACCTCACCGTGCTGCAGGGGATCACCAACTCGTTCAACTCGTCACAGTCCAAGGTCCATGTCACCCTGGTCACCCAGGCGGGCTACGACGACACCTGGCAGAAGTATCTCGCCGGGCTCTCCAGCGGGCAGCTGCCCGACGCGGTGCAGCTCGAGGACCAGCGGACCCAGGCCGCCATCGACACCGGCTCGTTCCTCCCCGTGCAGTCCTGCATGAACGCGGCCAAGTACTCCACGAGCGACTACCTGCCCCGGCCGCTGGCCTACTGGAAGGTGAACGGCGTGCAGTGGGCGCTCCCCTTCGCCGTCTCGGCGCCGATCCTCTACTACGACCAGAACGCCTTCACGAAGGCGGGGCTCAACCCGAACAGCCCCCCGACGACGCTGACCCAGATGGTGGCCGACGCCAAGGCGCTCAAGGCCTCGGGCAGCGGCATGGGTCTGGTCCTCGACCCCTGGCACCTCGAGACGTGGCTGGCCACGGCCAACACGCTCTTCGTCAACAACAAGAACGGCCGCAGCAGCCGGGCCACCTCCGCCACCTTCAACAACAAGACCGCCGTGTCGATCTTCAGCCAGCTGAACACCCTGGTGCGCTCGGGCTACGCCACGACCAACCCGGCCACCGGGCCCGACCAGTACGACAATCTGCTCGGGATCGGCAGCGGCAAGTACGGCATGACGCTCGAGACGTCGGCCGCGCTCGGCACGGTAACCCAGCTCCTCGGGAGCGGGAAGTACGCCAACGTGAAGCTCGGCATCGGCGCCTTCCCGGTGTACAGCGCCTCGGTGCACGGGCGGTGTCGAGCCCGGAGGGTCCGGCGTGTACATCTCGAACAAGGTCGCCCGCCATCGACCAGGCGGCATCGTGGGTCTTCCTCTCCTATCTCTTGAACACGCAGAGCCAGGCGACCTGGGCGGCCGGCACGGGCTACATCCCCGTGCGCAAGTCCTCCGCGCAGACAGCGACCGTGCAGCACCTCTGGGCGACCAGCCCGGGCTACAAGGTGGCCTACGACGAGATCAACAACGGCGCCAACACGCCGGCCACGTCCGGCTCGGTGATCGGGCCCTACGCCGACGTCCGCACCGACATCCTCAACGCAGAGATCTCCATGTACACGCAGGGGGTCAAGCCGGCCAAGGCGGTCAGCTCAGCGGCCTCCAACGTGAACAGCACGATCTCGAACTACAACAGCCGCCTGGGTTCGTAGGCCGTGTTCGTCCTCAGGCACGGAGACGTGCCCGGACGGCCCTTTTCCTTCCCGCCACATCGGCGCGTTGGGCCGGTTCCTCAATAGAGCCAAAAGTCACAACGCACGTCCAATAACCGCAGTTCAGGCGGGACCTTCGGTATTCTCCCACGTCATCGGATTGGCGCGGCGGTGGGTGTCGGGCACTGCTGGAGGATTGGGATGGTGGTTCAGAGAACAGACACGGTCGGTCTCGCCGCCTACCGCGTCATGTTCGCGCACAGCTCCGACGGCGTGCTCTTCTGCACGCAGGACGGTCGCATCACGTCGGCCAACCCGGCGGCGTGCGACATGCTCGGCCTGCCGGCAGAGCAGATCTTCAGCCTCGGTCGCGACGGGCTGATCGACCAGGAGGACCCGCGCTGGGGCATTGCCGTGGCCGAGCGGCAGCGCACCGGGACGTCCGTCGGCGTGGCCCGGCTGCGCCGGGGCGACGGGCGCTTCGTCGAGATCGAATTGACCGCGCTCGACTACCGGGGCGAGGACGGCACGCCGCAGACGTGTTGCATCCTGCGCGACCTGACTGGGCGCCTCGCCGTCGAACGCGAGCTCGAAGAACTGAGCGCTCGCCTGCTGCTGCTGTCGCGGGGCGACGAGCTCACCGGGTTCCAGAACCGGCGCGGGCTGATCACGTCGGGGACCCAGCTTCTGCAGATCGCCGATCGCCAGGGCGCACCGGTCCACGCGCTCTTCGTCGAGGTCGGCAACGTCCAGGACCTGAACGAACGCCTGGGCCATCAGGCCGGCGACGCCGCGCTCCAGGCTGTCGCCGCGTGCCTTGTCGGTGACGTTCCGCAAGAGCGACGTGCTGGCACGCATCGGCGGCACCCAGTTCCTGGCGCTCAGCCTCCACGTCGACGACGCCGCCTACGCCGCCGTGACCGGTCGCATCCGCGCGCATCTCGACGCTCCCGAGACGCGCGAGTTCGTCGGCGCCGCGGTGCACGTCCGCTGCGGCTGGACGACCCGCCTCACTGGTGAGCGCACCTCGCTCGAGGAGCTGATGGCCCGCTCGGACTGGGCCATGTTGGAATCGCGTGAAGGCCGCCAGGTCGCATTCGGGTCCCTCCGGATCGTCCGGCGGCTGGCGCTCGGCTGCCTGCCGCCAGCACCTTTCTGACCCTCGCCCGGCAGTCACCTGGCTGTCACGCGGCGGTCACCCGGCGGTCACCCGTCCGGCGTTTCCCGTCCGGCGCTTCCCGTCCCGCCCGCCATGCCCCGTCCGTCCCGTCGCCCTGACCAGGGCTTTTGAATCGAGGCTCCCCTTGTTGCACTATTCTTGACCAACTTGCTTGGATTTAGCAATCAACGTGTATTACGTTGCCCGCATGCATAGAGACCCCTTCCACCCACCTGCGCCCGTGCGCGCCCCCTTTCGCCGTCACCTGGCCGGCCGGAGCGCCGCCATCGGCGCCCTCGCCCTGTGCGGCCTGGCCTTCACCGCGATCCCGGCCGGCGCCTCGGGCGGATCCGTCAGCCTGGTGGGCTACTCCACCCCCAAGCCGGCCTACGCCGTCCTCGCCAAGGACTTCGCTGCGACGAAGGCCGGCGCGGGCGTGACCATCTCGCCATCCTTCGGTCCCTCGGGCACGCAGGCCACATCGGTGGTCAACGGCCTGCCCGCCGACCTCGTCAACTTCTCGCTGGAGCCGGACATGACCAAGGTCGTGAAAGCCGGTCTGGTCTCGAGCTCGTGGAACCGAACCCCGACCAAGGGCATGGTGACCAACTCAATCGTGTCGTTCATTGTGCGGCCCGGCAATCCCAAGCACCTCACGACGTGGGCCGACCTGATCAAATCCGGCGTGGGAGTGATCACACCCAACGTCTTCAGCTCGGGCAGCGCCAAGTGGAACCTCATGGCGGCCTACGGCGCGCAGATCTCTCTCGGCAAGTCGCCGGCACAGGCGCAGGCGTACGTCGGCAAGCTACTGAAGAACGCGGTGGCCCAGCCGGCCAGCGCAAGCGCCGCGCTGCAGACCTTCCTGGCGGGCCAGGGCGACGTGCTCCTCGACTACGAGGACGACGGCCTCTACGCCAAGAGCCAGGGTGAGCCGGTGACCGTGGTCACCCCGCCCCAGACGATCCTGATCCAGAACCCGATTGCGGTGACCAAGACCGCGAGCCCGGCCGCCAAGGCGTTCCTCGCCTACCTGCTCTCCCCTGCCGGGCAGAAAGTCTGGGGTCAGCAGGGTTACCGGCCCGTGCTGCCCGCCGTGGCGGCCACGTTCAAATTCCCCAAGCCGAAGAGCCTGTTCACCATCGACAAGCTCGGCGGCTGGACGTCGGTCAACACGAAGTTCTTCGACCCGACGACGGGCATCGTGGCCAAGATCGAGCAGTCGCTCGGCGTCTCCACGGCCAGCAGCTAGGAGCCCGCACCGATGAGCACGACGGGCGCCACCGCGGCTGACCTGGGTCTCCCAGGCGGCCCGGTTGCGCCCGCCAACCGCCGGCCAGGGCGGGGACGCTGGCGCCGCAACCCCCCCACGGCGCCTCCCCCAGCCCTGGTCACGGCGGGACGGGTGGCGGGGCACGTGGGCGGTCCCGCCCTCGTGGTGACGTACCTGTCCCTCCTCGTGCTGCTGCCCGTCGCCGCGCTCGTCACGAAGGCCTTCAGCGGCGGGTGGAGCGCATTCTGGACGTCGATCACCAACCCGCTGGCTGTGTCGGCGATCGAGCTGACCTTGGTGCTCAGCGCGATCGTCGCGGTGGTCAACTCCGTTGCGGGTCTGGCCATCTCGTTCGTGCTGGTGCGCGACGACTTCCGCGGCAAGGCGCTCGTCGAGCGCGGTGATCGACCTGCCCTTCGCGCTGCCGACCGTCGTGGCCGGCCTCACGCTTCTCACCCTCTACGGCGTCGACAGCCCGCTGCACGTGGACCTGGCAGGCACGCGCGCCGGCGTCGCGGTGGCGCTCCTCTTCGTGACGCTCCCCTTCTGTGTCCGCAGCGTCCAGCCCGTGCTGGCCGAGCTCGACAACGAGGTCGAGGACGCCGCCGCCTCGTTGGGCGCCACCCGGCGGCAGGTGCTCGGTCGCGTCATCCTCCCGAGCGTGCTGCCCTCCGTGCTGGCGGGCGCCGGCCTCGCCTTCGCACGCGCCGTGGGCGAGTTCGGGTCGATCATCCTGATTTCGGACAACCTCCCGGGCAAGACCCAGGTCGCCTCGTCCTACATCTTCGGGCTGTCCCAGAGCGACGACTTCCAGGGCGCCAGCGCCGTCTCCATCGTGCTGGTGGCGATCGCGCTCCTGGTGCTCATCGGCATCGGCTGGGCCCGCCGCCGCTTCGACGTCCCGGACACGGTGTGAACGACTCGCGTTGGCGGCTGCCGCTCCGCGTCATGGTGCTGGTCTATCTGGCCCTGCTGATCCTGGTGCCCGTCGGCGCCGTCTTCTACCACGCCTTCGCGCCGGGCCTCGGCAAAGCTTGGGACTCCTTCACCGCACCGGGCGCCATCCACGCGCTGCTCCTCACGCTGCTGGTGGTCGCCATCGCCGTGCCGCTCAACACCATCTTCGGCGTCGGCGTGTCCCTCATTCTGGCCCGCCACCGCTTCCCGGGGGCCTGGCTGCTCGATGCGCTCGTCGACATCCCGCTCGCCCTGTCCCCCGTCGTCATCGGGTTGGCCCTGGTCCTCGTCTACGGCCACTCGGGCTGGTTCGGCAACTGGCTGGCCGCCCGGGGCATCACGGTGATCTTCTCCGTGCCCGGCATCATCATGGCGTCAGCGGCCGTCTCGCTGCCCTACGTGGTGCGTGAGGTCCTCCCGGTGCTCCAGGAGATCGGTACCGAGCAGGAGCAGGCGGCGCGCACCCTCGGTGCCGGCCCCTTCACGGTGTTCCGCCGCATCACGCTGCCGAACATCCGCCGGGGCCTCGCCTACGGCGTGACGCTGACCACGGCCCGCGTCCTGGGCGAATTCGGCGCCGTGGCGATCGTGTCGGGCGCTATCGCCGGCAAGACCGAGACCTACACTCTCTTCATCTCGGACAGCATCGACAACCTCGACCCCCAGGCGGCCTACATCGGTGCCGTCGTCCTCTGCGTGGCGGCGCTGATCGTCCTGACGCTGCTCACGGCCACCGACCGCAACCGCGACGAATGGCACGGCCGGGCGGCCGCATGAGCATCGCCGTCGAGTCCATCACGAAGCGCTTCGGCGAGGCCGCGGCGCTCGAGGACGTGTCGCTGGAGGTGCCGAGCGGCTCGCTCACGGCCCTCCTCGGGCCGAGTGGCGGCGGCAAGTCGACGCTGCTGCGCATCATCGCCGGCCTCGACACGGCTGACAGCGGCATCGTGCGCATCGACGGCGAGGACCTGACCACCACCCCGGCGCGCAGCCGCGGCGTCGGGTTCTGCTTCCAGCACTACGCGCCGTTCCGCCACCTCACGGTGCGGCGCAACGTGGCCTTCGGCCTCGAGATCCGCCGGCGCCCCAAGGCCGAGATCACCGCCCGGGTGAACGAGTTGCTCGAGCTGGTGGGCCTGGCCCACCTCGGCGAGCGCTATCCCTCCCAGCTCTCGGGCGGCCAGCGCCAGCGCATGGCCCTGGCCCGCGCCCTGGCGATTGAGCCCAAGGTCCTGCTCCTGGACGAGCCCTTCGGTGCCCTCGACGCGCAGGTGCGCACACAGCTACGGCTCTGGCTGCGGGACTTGCACGACACGCTGCCCGTGACAACGGTGCTGGTCACGCACGACCAGGAGGAGGCCATGGAGGTGGCAGACCGCCTGGCCGTCATCAACCACGGACGACTCGAGCAGGTGGGCACGCCGGCGGACATGTACGACAACCCGGCCAACGAGTTCGTGTTGACCTTCCTCGGGTCCGCCACGCGGCTCGACGGCCAATGGGTACGCCCACACGACCTCGTGGTGCACCCGGTCGCCGACGGCAAGCCGAGCGCCACCGCGGTGGAGGGCACCGTGACACGCGTCACGCACCTCGGCTTCGAGGTCAAGGTCGAGGTGGACCTCGCCGGTGACGAGTCGTGCTGGGTCCAGCTGAGCCGCGGCAGTGCCGCCGAGCTCGGCCTGCAGGCAGGCCAGCGCGTGTGGGTGGCCCGAGCCGACGCCTCCAGCGCGCCGGACCGGGTCCCACTTTTCAGCGTCTGAGCCGAGCGCGCCCCTCCTGCGCTCCGACACTGGTGCCGGCTCGCACTCTCCGAAGGGCTCTGCCCACGCCGCGGCGGAAACTCACGAGCGTCGGCGCACCAGGATCATGGTGGGCCAGAGCGCGGCGCCCGCCACCACCAGCGCACCCGCGGCCGCAACCAGTCGACCCCAGCCCGGGACCGCGGCCATTACCACCAGTGCGATGAGGGTGACCAGCCACAAGGCACCGGCCAAGAGGGCGAGCAGGGACGAGCGGACGCGGTGGGCCGGGCCCGCCGATGACCAGGCCCCTCCGCCGGACGCCTTCCCGACCGGGTCGCGTGCGTCCACGCCGAGACGGGCGTACTTCGGCCCGGGCCGCCGGGCCCAGGCCAAGGCGATCGGTGCCGTCCAGCGTTCCAGGCGCAGCACCAGATCGGGCGCGCGGAGATGAGCACGTTGCTCCCGATGGCGAAGACGAAGTACAGGAGCAGGCCAAGGTTCGTCACGAAGCCGATGGGGATGAGCACCACCAGCACCGCGATGCGCGCAATCCGGATCCCGGCGCGCGAGAGGTTCCGGCGGGCGGTGAGCGAATTGGGGTCGACCTGGGCGGCCTGGGCCAAGACGCGGGTGCCCTCGCCCTGACGGCCCGATGCTCGCAGGGCGACACCGAGGTTGTTCAACGCGGCATAGCTGTTGGGCTCGATGGCAAGCGCGCGCTCGCAGGCATCGATGGCGGCCGACCAGTTCCGCTGCCTGATCGCCACGAGGCTGGCGCTGACCCACGTCACTTCGCTGTTGGGCGCCAGGCGAATGACCTGCTGCACCTCCTTGTTGGCCGCATCGAAGGCCTG
The DNA here is from genome assembly GCA_963762175.1 of uncultured Acidimicrobiaceae bacterium. Classification (GTDB taxonomy): domain Bacteria; phylum Actinomycetota; class Acidimicrobiia; order Acidimicrobiales; family RAAP-2; genus Bog-473. Next base: position 87,171 of record CAVXJW010000005.1, on the reverse strand, counting down.
AATCAGGCAGAGGGCCTCGGCCAGGACGAGGTGACTATTCGGATCGGACGGCGCCAGCCGGACGGCGGCCTTCCCGCAATCCACCGCCTCCCCGGCCATCACAGCACGCGCGTTGCCGCCGGACTCCTGCGCCAACGCGGTGAGGGCCCGGCTACACAGCCGGTAGCCGGCCCCATCTTCGGGAGCCAGCCGGATCGCCTCTCGCGCGACGTCGGCGGCCTCCTGGTTCTCGTCCGCGCCGTAGAGGGCGCGGGACAGGGTCCGATACGGCCGTGGGTCCTCTGGCGCGCCCGCGATCGCGTCGCGGGCCCGCGTCGCTGCCTCGTCGTACCGGCCCACGTCCAGAAGCGCTTCGGCCATGGACACGAGGGAGCCGGTGGGGTCCTCCGCTGAGCTCATCCACGCCCCCCTTAACGCGAGCGGGAACGCTTGAGGAACGACGCCAGTTCGTCGTACTGGCCGTCCTGGTTGGCGTATCTGACGTGATTCCGGGCCGACTCGAGCCAGGCCGACGTGCTCGGCTTCACGCTGGCCATGGCCTGGCGCAGATCCGCCGACGTAATGGGCTGGGTCGTGTTCGTGCGAATGGCCGCGACAAGAGCGAGCTCCGCCGCGTCGTCACAGACGAGGCGCAGGTCAGCGCCCGACATGCCCTCGCTCCGCTTGGCCAGGTCGCCCAGGTCGATGTCCCCCACCGGCCGGTTGGCCAGGTTGGAACGCAAGATCGCGGCACGAGCTTCGGCATCGGGCGGCAGCACGAGCATGGTGCGGTCGAAGCGACCGGGACGGCGGAGCCCCGGGTCGACGTCCCAGGGCTGGTTCGTGGCGCCGATGACAAAAAGGCCCTCGTTGGACCGCTCGACGCCGTCGAGCTCGGCGAGCAGCTGCGCCACCACGTTGCGCGCCGCGCTCCGGCCGAGGTTCATGCGCGTGTGGCCGATGGCGTCGACCTCGTCGAAGAAAAGGACGCAGGGTGGGTTCCGCCGGGCGAGTTCGAAGATCTCGTGGAGCTGCTTCTCCGAATTGCCGAGCCACATGTCCAGCACCTGGTGCAATCCGATGCTGATGAACTGCGCGCCGAGCTCGCCGGCGACGGCACGGGCCAGGAAAGTCTTCCCGCATCCCGGAGGCCCCCACAGTAGGAGGCCGCCGCGCAGGTGTGCTCCGTAGGTGCGGCGCAGCTCGGGATTGCGCAGCGGGGTGAGGAACGACTGCTCCAACCGATTCTTCACGTCGGTCAAACCCCCGACATCGGCCAACGTCACGACCGGGAGGTGGCCCGCGTCGAGCAGGACCTCCTCGAGGAACCCGTCCCAGTCGTGCTCCTCGGCGTGCTCACCCGACCGTGCGACCCCCTCGCTCTCCGCCGTGACCGCCGGAGGCGTTTCAGGAGTGACTGCTCCGGATTGACCATCGGGGCGACGCTCATCGTGGGCGCCGACCAAACCAGAGAGGCGCTGCCACCCGGCAGTGCGAGGGTCGCCCACTGCCGCTCCCGCCTCGGCGGCCAGATGGAGCGCTGTCCCGTGGTCGGGCTGCGATTGCAGCACGACCTCGAGGTGGGCCAGGGCATCGGCCGGACGCTCCGACGCCAAGAGGAGCTCCGCGAGATGGACACGGAGCGCGGCGTTCTCCGGATCAGCCGCGCTGGCCGCCTCGATCGCACGCACCAACTCTGGGTCTGGTTCCACTACCCCGGAATCGTAGTTTTGCCGGGAGAGGTCGCGGCATCAACCGACGCGTCCCGCACCGGCGAGTCGGCCCTCCGCCGGTCAATCGTTCACGCACGGTCGTTCACGCACAATGACGGCGGCGATCCACACACCGACACGTCTGACACCGGCATCGCCACGGTGGCGGCCGCGATCGACGGCGGCGGCACACCTTTGTCGTCGGATTCCGAATGCGACGAAGTTGGTACCCAAGGTCCGCGGCTCTAAGTCGGACGCCTGGTGAAGCCAGCTGAAACGAACGTGAACCGTGCGCGTCGCACGACGCGTTGCCTCGAATCGCCGTGCCCTCGTCCGCCCGAGATCGGTAGGACGTGTTCGTTGCGCGTTCGTTGTTCGTTGCTGCGACTGGCCGCTACCCGTTTGGCCGTTACTCGCATGGCCGGGAAGGCGCTGGTGGTGTGGAACCGGGTACGACGCTGCCACGTTGCCCCTCGCGGGCGGCCGAGTGGCTCGCGAGCCAACCCTGCGCAAGCAACTTCTGCCCGGTCCGATTTCGAACGGGCAATGAATCGGTCGACCCGTCAGGGCCCCGGCGGGTCGCCCAACTTACATCGACGTAACTTCACGCGCTGTCGTCCAACACTCGCTCGACCGCCCCCAAAAGTGCCCAATTCGGAAAATATTTTGTGGACACGTTGTGATTCGAGGCCGGCCCACGGAGGTCGTTTCCGTTCCTAAATTACGCCGCCCTCTCCACCCGTGGGACGCAATTCACCTGGTGAAAGGGTTGCGACTGGTTGCAAGCTGGTTGCAAGTTGGGCAAAACTTGTGCATAGGGAAGGAGGGCACCGCTAGCACGGTTTCAAGGCCCCCCTTTCCTTAGCCGGTACCGACGTGCACGGAAAAGGAGGTGGGACACATGAGCGACGTCAGATGGTCTTGAGCAATTAACAACTCAAACGCAACTGATCTTCGCGTTTCCAGACGCTGGTTCAGGGCGTTTCAGTGAGATTCTCGACACGGCGGGCCGCCGCCTTTAGCGATTTGTTTACGCTGAGGCGGCGCCCGCCGTCGTCGCGCCAGGAGCCAGAGGGAACGATCGAGCACCGATGCGAGGACCTGAGAAGTTGCACGAAGTCGGGCCCGCGGCAGAGGCCTTTGTGAGCGTCCGTAGCCGGGCAAAGCACCGCAGCCGCAGGAAGCCGCTCGGTCGCCCATTTCTCCGCCTCTGGAGCGGCTTCACCCTCGCCAGCTCCGGCGACGGTTTGGCCGCAGGAGCCGTCCCCTTGATGGCCGTGGTGGTGAACCCCCACCCGCTGGCCGTCTCGAGCGTCGTCGCCGCGGACAGCCTGCCGTGGCTCCTCCTCGCCCTGCCGGCCGGCGCCTTCGCCGACCGGGTCGAACGCGGCCCGCTCATGGCCATCTCGAATGTGCTGCGCGCCATCGCCATCGCAATCGGCGCATTCCTCATCCTCGACGACCGGATGACGCTGGCCATCCTGATCCTTGTCGTGCTGATCAATGCCAGTGGGCGTGCGATGTACTACTCCGCGATGCAGGCGATCGTGCCCGAACTCGTCCGAACCGATGCGCTCGAACACGCCAACGGTCTGCTCACCGGCACCGAGGCGGGAACCGAGCATCTCGCCGGGCCCGTCGTGGGAACCTGGCTGTTCTCCATCGCGAAGTCGATCCCCTTCTTCGTGGACGCCGTCGTGACGGTGCTGTCCTCCATTCCACTTTTCGGCTTCCGCTCGAAAGCGCCCCAACCAGAGGGGGCCTCCACGTCGGCCTGGGAGGGTGTGCGGCTTCTCTTCGCCGACCGCCGACTGCGGGTCCTGCTCATCATGGTGGGCACCCTGGCCGGGCTGCAGGGGATGGAGGGGGGGATCTTGGTCCTTCTGGCGACCACGGATTGGGGAGTCCGAGAAGGCGCGTACGGGCTCTTCCTCGCGGTGGGCGCGGCGGGGAGCCTCATCGGGAGCGTGAGTGCGAACCGGTTGGTCCAGCGCTTCAGCAGCGCCCGCACCCTGATCGGTGCCGCGCTCGTCTCGGGCGTCGGCTACCTGATCATGGCGCTAGCCCACGGGTGGCAGCTGGCGGCGCCGGCCTTCGCCCTGGTGTGTTTCGCCATCGGCGTGGGATCCGTCGTTGCCATCTCGCTCCGCCAGCGGCTCACGCCTCCCGATCTGATGGGGCGGGTCGGTGGAGCGTGGCGGGGCCTCGTGTGGGGCGCCGCGCCGGTCGGTGCGCTGATTGCCGGGAGCCTGGCCGCCCTCGCCAGCCTGCGAGTTCCCCTGGTGCTCGCAGGGATACTGCAGTGCCTGGTGGCAGCCCTTGCGGCGCGACCGCTCATCCACAGCCTCCGGCAGGAGCCCTCTCCCCTGCTCTAGGACAGGCCAGGCGCCCACTTGGCTGCCCCACTCGACGACAACGGCCGTTGAGCCCAAAAGGGCAGGTCAGGGTCTCCGTGCCCCGATTCGAGGGCCCATCTCCCCGGCACGGACGGATCCGAAAGCTCCAGGCACGGCGCAATCTCAAGTGTTGAACACATTCCACCGATATCTCCAGGGTGTTTGGGGATGCCAAAGGCGCTGGTCGAACGGCCACGATCGCCGCGGACCCACAGGATGCGACCAGCGCTGTTGCGAATGAGTCGATCCCGCGTGGATCCCTGACCGCCGCCGCCGAGCCGAGCGACGCGGCCCTGCGTCCCGACGATGAGGGACGCTGGCCATTCGAGACCAAGGTCTACGTCGTCGCCGCGGTCCTGGTCCTGGCCACAGCCGCCATCTGCATCTTTGGGCCTCTCCACGACCTGACCGCGGTTCGATCTCTCATCCCACAGGGCGCGATGTTCGCCATCATCTGCCTTCTGTGGGTCGTCGCCGACCTGGCGCCCGTGCAGGTGCCGTTCCGCGGGGAGACCTTCGACATCGTGCTCGAGGAAGTGCCGGTGCTCCTGGGGCTGGTCTTCCTCGCCCCGAATCTCCTGGTCCTGAGCGGGGTCGCTGCGGTCGCCCTGACGTTCGCCGTGCTCCGTCGCGTGGCGTTGATGAAGATGGTCTTCAACGTCGCGTCGGCCGGCTTCGTGACGGCGCTCACCGTCCTCGTCTACCGCGCGATCCTCGGGTCGCACAGCCCGGTCAGCCTCATGGGCTGGGCCGCGGCGGCCGCCGCGATCGTGGCCGGTCAGATGTCGTCGACCATCCTGCTGCGGTTCGTCACGATGCTCAACGGCCACCGGGCGAAACAACGCACCGGGATCATCCTGATCGCCATCAACGCGATGCTCATGACGACGAGCCTCTGCCTCGCGTTCGCCTTCCTCGACGCCACCTGGCGCAACCCCTGGACAACCCTTCCCCTCGTGGTTGTGGCCGCCCTCATCGTTGTGGCCTTCCGGGGCTATGCGCGACTCCGCGTCAGGTTCTTGTCCCTCCAACACCTCTACGACTTCAGCCAGACCATGAGCACGGCGACCCTCGAGCCCGGGGCCATGAGCGTCGACGTCCTGAACGAGGTCTGCACGGTCGTCCGCGCCAGCCGGGCCGAACTCATCCTTGCCGAACCGTCAGGGGTCCCACGCCGGATCTCGTTCGACAGTCACGGAGCGTCGGGGGTCCAGCCGATCCTGCTCGATCCGGCGTCCATCGTCACCCAGGCGATCGTCAGAGGAGAGGCGTCACTGCACACCTCGGGCGAAGACGACAGCGGCCCCGAGGACTCCATCGTCGGGGCCTACCGCGACTGCATGGTGGCGCCTCTCATGAACAGCCACACCCCGATCGGCGCCATCGTCGCCCTCGATCGGGACGAGGAGCAGGACAGCTTCGACGAGGACGACCTCCGCCTGTTCGAGACGCTCGTCGCCCACGCCAGCACCAGCCTCGAGCGGGCCCGCCTGGTCGAGGAGCTGCGCTACGAGGTCGACTCCAAGTCGCACCAGGCGACCCACGACATGCTCACCGGCCTTCCCAACCGGATGCTCTTCTTGACCCGCGGAGCGGCTGCGCTGAGCGAGAGCAGCGGCGTCGCCATCGTGCTGTTCGACATCGACCGCTTCAAGGACGTCAACGACACCCTCGGGCACGCCATCGGCGACCGCCTCCTGTGCGAGATCGCCGAACGCCTGCAGCACACCGTGTCCGGCCGCGCCACGGTGGCTCGGCTCGGCGGCGACGAGTTCGCCTTGGTCATCGCCGACGTAACCGATCCGGAGCAGGCACGCGCAATCGTGGACGAGCTCAACGTCGAGATCCGGCGGCCGATCAAGATGGACGGCCTGACCCTGACGGTGACGGCCAGCGCCGGCATTGCCATGGCGCCCGAGCACGGAGACGACGCCGCCCTGCTGTTGCAGCGGGCCGACATCGCTATGTACGTGGCCAAGGAGCGGCGCAACGCCGTCGAGTTCTACTCCGTCGAACACGACCAGAGCATGCAGCGTTGGCTCATGCTCGCCGGCCTATTGACGCACGCGCTCGAGACCGAGACCGAGCTCAGCCTGATGTACCAGCCCATCGGAGACGTCCAGACCCGGGACATCGCGTATGTCGAGGCGCTCTGCCGCTGGAACCACCCCGAGCAGGGGTTCATCCCGCCGGAGGAGTTCATCGGCATCGCGGAGCAGATGGGCCTGATCCCCCAGATCACCGACTTCGTCCTCAACGAGGGCTGTGCCCAGCTGGCCCGCTGGCGCGAGGCGGGCATCACCATCGGTCTGGCCGTGAATGTGTCCGGCCGGGAATTCGCCGACCTCAACCTGGTCGACCGCGTGGAAACGTGCCTCCGCCGCTACGACATCCCGGCCCACCTCCTCACCCTGGAAGTGACCGAGACCGAGATCATGGCCGACCTCGGCGCGGCGACCAAGGTGCTCTACGAGTTGTCGGCCCGGGGCATCAAGCTCGGCATCGACGACTACGGCACCGGCTACTCGTCGTTGGAGTACCTGCAGAAGCTTCCGGTCAACGAGCTGAAGATCGACCGGTCCTTCATCACCAATCTGCCGAGCGAGGAGAGCAACCGCATCATCGTGCGCTCCTCCATCGACATGGCGCACTCGCTCGGGCTCTACGTCATCGCCGAAGGGGCGGAGGACGAGCTCACCTGCGCCATGCTGGCCGAGGCCAAGTGCGACTTCATTCAGGGCTACTACCTGTCCAAGCCCCAGAAGGCCGACGACCTCCAGGAGTGGATCCTCGCCGGCGCCACGCTCGAGTTCGCGCCGATCGTGGAGATCCCGGGCTCCGAGGGTGCGGCGATGATGCTCCTCTCCAAGTTCGCCTGATCCGACGCCTGATCCGACGCCGGCCGGCAGTGTCGGGCGGGGGAGAGGCCGTGCAGGAGCGGGCCTAGGTGCGTACGCCAGAATGAGACCGTGCGCCCCACGGTGACCGGCCCGCACCGGGCGCAGCGGCCCACGACGTGCACGCGTACGCCCGCGCGTGTCGTTGCCGCGACCGCCGTCGCGCTGTGCCTTATGGCGGCCGCCCTGGCCATCAGCACCCCGGCCACCGCGGCGTCAGCCGGCACGTCGACCACTGTGGCTGCAGGCCCGCTGGCACCCGGTGGTGCGGCCCGGACAGCCCTTCGTCACGCCGGGCCACGCGGCGACAAAGGGCCCGATCGGCGCTAACCCAGCCGAGTCGGATGGCATCCCCCTCACGGTGCTGAACGGCCTGCGCAACGGCGAGCCGATCTTCAACGGCGACTTCGCCGATCCCTACGCCCTGAATTTCGATCACACGGTCTACGCCTATGCCACCAGCACGACCGGCCCCGCCACGACGCCGCCGGCGCACATCCCGGTCCTCGCCGTCACGCGGGCCACCGGGTTCGCCGGCCACTACCTGGGCGACGCCCTGCCGACCCTCCCGGCGTGGACCGTGTCGGGCTACCAGTGGGCCCCGTCGGTCTGGGAACGTCCCGACGGGAAGTTCGTGCTCTACTACGCGACCCCGGCGACCCAGCCGCTCGATTGCGTGTACAAGGCGACCTCGCCTGGCTGCGTGCACACGACGTACGGGGCGAACACCGCCATGTGCATCTCGCGCGCCACCAGCGCCAGCCCGGCCGGGCCGTTCGTCGACGACTCGACGTCGGCCTTCATCTGCCCGACGGCCCAAGGCGGCGCCATCGACCCCAGCATCTTCGTCACCGCGGCCGGCACCCCCTGGCTTCTCTGGAAGGCGGACGGCGACTGCTGCAATCTCCCGACACACATCTACTCCCAACAGCTGTCGTCGGACGGCCTGTCGATTGCCGGGCCGCCCTACGAGCTGATCGGCGCCACGCAACCCTGGGAAGGCGGCCTGGTCGAGGCACCGTCCATGGTGCAGTCGGGCTCGACGTTCTGGATGTTCTATTCGGCAAACCTGTGGGGCACGCCGAACTACAGCATCGGCATCGCCAAGTGCGCATCGGTCACGGGGCCCTGCACGAAGCCGCTCGACAAGGCGTGGCACACGAGCACGAACAACGCCAACGGTCAGGGCTACGGCGGCTCGGAGTTCTTCGAGACCGATGGGGGACTCGTGTGGATGGTGCACCACGGCCTTGTCCCGGGCCAATCAGGCGACGACGCTGAACGGCGCCTCTACGTCGATCTCATGGTGTTCCCGGCCAAGGGGATCCCGAAGGTCGCCGCCCGGGCGCCCGCGGCCGCGTTGGCCGAAGTGGGGCTCTATTACCAGGACCCCGGTCTGCCGGCCCGACCCGAGTCCGCCTACCTCGACCTGCTGTCCATCGTCCCGGGCACCTTCAACGGTGTGAGCGACCAAACGGAGCTGATCGACGGCCGGCTGGCCTGCACCGACCTGACCAAGCGGGACAGCTCGAGTGCCACCCTCGGCACACTCGAACACCGTCGCCTCTCCGAGTTCCAGTCGTGGGTCGTCGGCGCGTTCGCCTCGCAGTACCTCTGCCCGAAGGAATACCCGCGGGCGCTCACTGACCTGCGCACGGCGCTGATCAATGGCTGAACGAGGCTACGGGCGCCGCCCGTTCGGCATGAGGTCGTTCTGCCCCCACTGGCCGAGGGTGTTCAGCTGCACGTGGTCGCCGGTGGCCTCCACGATCTGGCCCCCGCCGACGTAGATCGCGGTGTGGTACACCGTCGTCCAGTCGGTCTGGCTGGTCCCCCAGAACACGAGATCACCGGCGATGAGCGCGCTCATCGGGACCGGCGCGCCGGCGGTGTGGTACTGGTCGTCGGACACTCGCGCGAAGCCGATGCCGGCAGCGTTCTCCCACGATGCGAGGGCGAGCCCCGAGCAGTCGTAGCCCACCGGGCCGTTCCCGCCCCAGATGTAGGGCTTGCCGAGCTGGGCGAAGGCGAAGAGCACCGCCTTGTCCCCGGCGGTCACCGGCCGGAACATGAGGCCCTGCGTCGGCGGGTTCCCCGTGACGGCCCCGAACGGGTTGACGGTGCCGTTCTGGTCGACGATCCAGTAGCCGGGCCCGCTCGCGGGGGCGACCAGCTTCTCGGCCGGGTCGGGGCTGGGCGCGGCCCCGGCTGAACCGGCGAAGGCAGCGTCCCCGAAGTTGAAGACGCCCCCGTCGGCTGCCAGGAGCCAGTAGCCGAGGCCGTCGGTCGTCGGCGTCATGCCCGTGATCGGCTGGTTGAGATGGATGGAGCCCGTCGAGCCCTCGAACCGGGCATCGCCGTAGGAGAAGATGCCGCCGTCGGAGGCGATGAGCCAGTAGCCGTGGCCCGATGGCGTCGAAGCCATGCCCACGATCGGTTGGTTCAGGCGGATGGAGCCGGTCGACCCGTAGAACGTGGCGTCGCCGTACGAGAAGATGCCGCCATCGGAGGCCACCAGCCAGTAGCCGCGGTCGTCCGGCGTCGAGGCCATACCGACGATCGGCTGGTTGAGATGGATGCCACCGGTCGAACCGAAGAAGGTGGCGTTGCCGTAGGAGAAGATGCCGCCGTCGGAGGCCACCAGCCAATAGCCCCCGTCGTTGTGGGTCGGGGTGATGCCGACGATCGGCTTGGCCAGGGCCACGCCCGCCAGGGAACCCAGGGCCGGCGCGTTGCCGAAGTTCCACACTCCCCCGGTACTGCTGGCCAACCAAAAGCTCGCGGCCGGTTGCTGGGTCGTCTGGGGCGTGTTCTGCGGCGACGCCGCGGCGGCCGACAGACCGGCGCCCCCGATCCCCAGCGCTACGAGTGCACCGAGTGCACCGAGTGCACCGAGTGCCAGGCTGCGCGCTGCCGACAGCACCGAAGGGCGCTGTGCGGGACGGCCGGCGCGCCCTGCACGCCATGCACCGTCCTTCACCGGAACGGACCTCGATACGGACAGAACCCGCGCTGCCGACAACTCCACCACTCCCCCTCGCACGCCACGACCCGCCCGGGACGCAACTGAACCGGCGGCAGGCTATCGATCGAATCTCGCTATCTCGGTGCCATCCAGTTGCTTCTGTCTCGGCATCACCCAGGAACGAATTGACCCGCCATTCGGTCAATTCACCTGTCCGTCAGTCACACGGCCGTCGAGTCACACGGCCGTCGAGTCACGTGGCCGTCGAGTCACGTGGCCGTCGAGTCACGTGGCCGTCGAGTCAGGTGGCCGTCGAGTCAGGTGGCCGTCGAGTCAGGTGGCCGTCGAGTCACACGGCCGTCGAATAAACCGGTTGCCGATGTATCGGCTACCGATATAGAGTGGACGACGATGCCCCGCCGCCAGTCCGAGGACACCGCACCCAGGCAGCCAGACGAGCGCTTCTCGGGGTTCGGGCGCTACGCCGGTCCGGCCACCCTGATCCTCTCGAGCCTGGCCGAGGGCCCCAAGCACGGCTACGCGCTGACCAAGGACATCGAGCAATTCGCCGGGGTCCGACTGGCCCCGGGGACGCTGTACGAGGCGCTCAGCCGGCTGGAGGGGCAGGGCCTGATCGAGTCGGTCGAGAGCGACGACCGCCGGCGCCCCTACAAACTCACTGCCGTCGGCGCCGAGGCGTTGCGCTCCCACCTGGCCACCCAGCGTCGCATTGCCGATCTGGGGCTCCGCCGCCTCGCCGGGACCTGGGGACCGGCATGAGGAGGACTGAACCGGACGACCGGGACCGTGCGACGCCGCCTGCTTCGTTGGTATCCGAAGGAGTGGCGGGCGCGGTACGGCGACGAGTTCGTCGAGCTGCTGGTCAGTGATATGGATGACACCCCGCGCTCGTTCTCCCGCGCGCTCGATGTGGCGCGCAACGGTCTCGTCGCCCGCTCCGCCTCTGCCGGCCTGGGTAGCCACCCGCTCGACGAGGAGGACGCGCCGAGGCGCAGCCTCGTCGTCGTCGGTGCGGCGTTGTCGATCTTCGTCGTGTTCGCTCTCGCCATCTGGTCCCAGCTGACTATCGGCTGGCAGTGGTCGCCCCCCGACACTGCTGCAACGTCCTTGGCCATGTTCGTTATGTCCGTCGCGATCGTGACCTTCGCCGTCCTCGTCGTCGCGGCGGCCGTCCCGATCGCCACGGCCGCGTGTCGTGACCTCATCCGGGATCACCACGGCCGGATTGGGCGGCCCCTTCTCCTGATCGTCGCCGGCCTCGTCGTCCTGGTCGTCGGCACCCATCATTTCGCCAACGGCTGGCCGGGCACGGGTGGACACCCCTGGGCCCATCAGGGTGTCGTCCCCGGCGGGGTGGCCGCCTATGCCTGGGCATCGACCCTGTCCGTCACCTCTTACTGGGTCCACCCCGCTGCCCTGCGCACCTTCCCCACCCCCGAGGTCGCCTGGATGGTGGTCAGCCCGGTCGCACTCGTCGCCACACTCGTGGGCGTCGCCAAGCTCATGCGCCGGCTTCGAGCTCTCGGACCGCGTGCTGCGCTACGAGCGGCGTCTGGCCTGCGCCGCCACCGTGGCCATGGCGGCCTTCTTCACCGGTGCCGGACTCTGGGTCTTCGATGGCGGACCGGGCCCACGGAACCTCTTCCACATCGGCGCCATCGACGTCGTCGACCTGCTGGCCCTGGCGCTCGCCATGGCGATGACGGGGCTGGCCGTCCGTCGGGTGAGGCCCGGGGCCGGCCGACTCTCGTCTCGCTGAATGACGGCGCCACTCCCCGGGGCCGGACTTTCCGGACCTCCCATGACCCGGGACGACCCGAGCGACGGTGACGGTGCTCCCCCGCCCCGATGGACCCGCCGAAGGATCCTGGCCCTTGGTCTCGGGAGCGCCGCCGTGTTGGTCGGAGCGGGCGCAGCCGGCGTCGAGCTCGTCTCGCACGGCGTCCTGCCGGGGAAGCAGGAGCTCGACCAACTGGACGGAGCCTGCTCCATCGCCAGTCCCCCGCTTCGGACCTCGGGTGTCGGCCATTCCGAAAGCGGCTCCTTCTACTCGCAGGCCCGCCGGCGCACGGTGGGGTACACGGTCGCGCTGGCCCCCGGGCGCAACACCGGGCACGGCCCTTCCGCTGATCGTGATGCTGCACGGCTACGGCGGCAACCACACGAATGCCCTCTCCGGCATGCGGCCGTGGGAGGCCGTGGCGCTCCAGGTCGACGGACAACCCCTCCCGCCGATGGCCATGGTCACCGTCGACGGCGGCGGGGGCTACTGGAATGCACATCCGGGCGACGATCCCATGGCCATGGTGATCTCCGAGCTCATTCCCATGTGCCAAAGGATGAACCTCGGCCGGAGCCCCCAGAAGATCGGCGCCATGGGCATCTCCATGGGTGGCTACGGGGCGCTCTTGTTGGCGGAGAAGTACCCCGAGGTGATCCGCGCCGTCGCCGCCATCAGTCCCGCCATCTGGACCACCTACGAAGAGGCGCAGGCGGCAAACCCCGGCGCCTACTCGTCGGCGGCTGACTTCGCAGACGACGATGCGGTCACGCATACTGCCGCTCTCGCCAACACGCCCGTGCGCCTGGCCTCGGGCAACGACGACCCGTTCCATCCCGGCGTGCTCGCGCTCGTGCACGTGCTGCCGCCATCGTCCACGGTGGTCTGGTCGGCCGGCTGCCACACCGGATCCTTCTTCACGGCGCAGGAGCCTCCGTCCCTCCAGTTCCTCGCGTGGAATCTGACTGCTTGCTGAGCTGACTCCCGCGCCTTCCAGATCCGACGCCGCGTCGCGCTGCTCGCGCGGGCACGCAACGAGGCCCGCGGAAGAACCCCAACGCCGTGTGGTCAGCGAGTCCATGGCGCAGCTGGTGTGATACTGGTGCCGATGGGAGTCTCGGGCACGGAAGGCCAGTCGAATCCAGAGGTGGCAGAAGCCGGCAATCGCCGGTTGATGCTGCTGCTCGCCATGGCCATGTTCGTGCTGGTGGTCGACACGTCGCTGATGAACGTGTCGATCTCCGCCGTCACCAGAGACCTGCACACCACCGCAAGCGCGGTGCAGTCGACCATTGCCCTCGAAGCCCTCGTCTCGGCCGCGTTCATTCTGATCAATAGCAAGGTCGGCGACCTGATTGGCCGGAAGCGTGCCTACGTGATCGGGCTGGTGGCGTATGCCATCGGTGCGCTCGCCATGACGCTCACACCGAGCATTACGTACGTCGTGTTCTTCTGGGCCATCGTCGGCGGCCTCGGCGCTGCGCTCCTGCTCCCCGCCATGCAGTCCTTGATCCATGGGAACTTCTCGGGCAAGTCCCAGAAGCAGGCGTACGCCATGGTCGGTGCCGCCGCGGCCATTGCTGCCGCCGTCGGCCCGCTCCTCGGCGGCTTTGTCACGACCTATCTGTCCTGGCGGGTTGGCTTCGGGCTCGAGGTGGTGATCATCCTCGTCGTGCTCAGCCAGATTCGGCTCGTCCGTGATGTGCCGTACACCGGCGCCCGCAAGATCGACGTCGTCGGAGCCATCCTCTCGGTCATCGGCATGGGGGGCGTCGTGCTGGGCATCCTGGTGTGGCAGGAGGGTGGCGAATTCGTGATCCTCCTGATCGCCGTCGGAGCCGTCGGCCTGGGGTCCCTGGCGTGGTGGCTCGTCCGGCGCAAGCGAGCGGGACGAGACGCTCTGATCGACCCGGACCTGTTCCGGCACCCCAACTTCACGGCCGGCATCTCCGGACAGATGCTCCAACAGGTGACCCTGGGCGGAGCGATGATCGTCCTCCCGCTCTTTTTGCAGATGACCCTGGAGTACAACGCGATCCAGGCAGGCCTCTCGCTGGCCCCGCTCTCCTTGACCATGTTCGGCATCGCCCTGCTGGCGGGCAGGAAGGCCGGCGACCGGCGACCGGCTGCCATCATCCGCGCTGGTTTCCTTCTGGCGACGGTGGGGATGGCCATCATCATTCCGCTCGTCCCACGAGTGGACACGGGGTGGTATCTGGTCATCCCCCTCATGATCGCCGGTGCCGGTCTCGGCCTGCTGGTGTCGCAACTGAACAACTACACGCTGGCGCCGGTGGAGGAGGTCCGCGTGAGCGAAGCAGCGGGGGTGAACTCGGCCGCTGGTTCCTTCGGTCTCTCCTTCGGCTTGGCCGTCGCAGGCGGCATCATGCTCGCCACGCTGTCCCTGAGCTTCACGAACCAGGTGAATGCCGAGCGCGGTGATCCCGCAAGCCGAACAACAGCAGATCGCATCTGCGTTGGAGCACGACGCCGAGGTGATGAGTAACACGGAACTCGACCGGAAGATCACCAACCAGCCCCCTGCGGTCGAGGCTGAGATCCTGCACATCAACACAGTTGCGCGCAATCGTTCTCTTCAGATCGCCATGCTGGTTCCTCTTTTCGCGGCCCTCCTTGGGCTGCTCAACTCCTTCCGGATGATGAGGCTCCCCGATCTGAAGGCATCGGCCCCCCCAGAAGCCGCCGGGTTCGGCTGAGCATCACCGCCCTTGCACCGCGACCTCTTCGAGCCGTCGAGGAAGACGCGATCGAGCGCGAGGGACGCCAACCGCGAATCATCTCGACCGAGAGAGAGGTCGACAGGGAATCAGGTCGGCCGGGAGAGACGTCGACCGGGAGAGAGGTCGACCGGCAGTCAGAAGGACGGTCGCGGCGTCGTGAGCAGCAGGACCACCGAAACCAACAGGATGGCAGACCCCACACAGATCAGACCGATGCGGGCTTTGCGGACGCGGAAGTGTCCAGCGATCCCGACCAGGAACAGCACGGTGGCCAAAAACACGGTGGTGCGGACGTAGTCGTCCGAGTCGGAGCCGGCACTCTCCCCCTCGGCGTAGAGCGCATCGGCCTCTTTGTCCAGCGCGGCAGTCTTGGCCCGACCAGGCTGAATGTATTCGGGCATGTACGTGGGGCCCTTGGGCGCTGCAGGATTTGTCAACGGGTCGGTGGCCAACCAGGCCTTGAATGCGACCTCGAACTGTGGGCGGAAGCGGTCCTCGGCCACGGCCATGGCTCCCTCGTTGCCGGCAACGTAGGCCGTGAACCAGGAATTGAAGGTCGAGGCGTCGAAGTTCTTCGTCTCAAGGCCGTCGAGATCCGCCCGACTGGCCAAATTCCGTACGGTCGCCGCCTTGGCCAGATGGAGTGACGACTCCGTGCCCCAGCGCGCTGAAGCAAACCCGGAGTACGCGGCGAGCACCGCCACAATGGCAAGCAGCGCCGCCTCGAGAATCGTCAGAAGGCGACTTTTTCCCTCGTCTTCGTCCTCGTGCTCGGCGGCCCGGGCCTTGTGTTCAGCGATCTCCTTGCCGACCTCAGATGGCGCCAGACCCTCAGCCACTGACCATCACCATGCGGGTTCGTGGCGCACTCGGGGAGAATACGCCAAACGATCACAGCTGGCGGGGACTGCAGCGAGGGAGCGGTGGTCGAGCTGGCCACCTCACGCTCCGGCCCCCAGCCAGGGTCCCGTCGGCTTCGAATCGCTGGGCAAGGCCCAGGGGCTGCGGCGCGCACGCCGAGCGGCCAATGCTTGCGAGGCCTCGAAGGCCGGGCCGATCGCTGCTCCGTCGCTCACTTGCTCTCTTTTCGGCACAATGGCTTTTTCGACACAATGGATCCATGGATCTCGAAAACGCTGTCGAGGAGCTCTACCGGATTGCTCCGACCGAATTCACCGCAGCTCGCGAAGCGATGGCGAGCGAAGCACGTGAGGAAGGAGAGCGGGAACTCGCATCCTCACTGAAGAAACTACGCAAGCCATCGGTCGGCGCATGGCTGGCGAACCTGCTCGTTCTTGAGCAGCCACACGATGTCGAGCTATTGGTGAACTTGGGTGCTGAGCTCCGATCCCCGAAAGGCAAGCTCGAGGGAGACAAGATTCGAAGCGTCACAAAGGAGAAGGGCGATACGATTGCGAAGCTCTTGAGGGACGCGGGGTCGAAAGCTGCTCGGGAGGGCCAGAAGGTGTCCGCCGCCGCATCACAAGACCTCGAAGCGACACTTGACGCCGCATTTGCGGATCCTCAGGCGGCCCAGACACTCCTTGAAGGGCGGTTGGTGAGTGGACTCCAGTATTCGGGACTTGGCTTCGGCCCGCAACCTCAGTCAGGGCCGTTACCTCGCACCAAGGGCCATCCATCCCGACGAGCCTCTACGCCAGAGGCGGAAATAATCGCAGCGCGCCGCAGCCAGGACAAGGCCCTCCACGAAGCAGACCAGGCCAATGCGGATGTCGAGAAGGCAAAAAAGGCCGTCGCGAAAGCCCGTCAGGAACTCACCAGGCTCAAGTCAGCCGAGATGCAGGCGGTACGACGATCCAAGGAAACGCATGCCATCGCAGCAGCCGCCAACGAGAAGCTTAAGAAACTGCGCCGGACCTGAGCCGTCGGCACCTCATCGAGTCCGCCGAAGGCTCAATCGTGGCACCTGAGGCCCTGAGCATCGACGAGCGCATTGGTGGCATTCTTGCTTTGATGGCGACGATCTATGAGGCCATGGGCGGAGCGGAGGGCGTCTTGAACCTTGCGCACGCGTGGCACACGAGAGTGCTCGCCGACGAAGAGGTCAGTCACGCCTTCCGACACGGGTATCACCCTCAGCACACTGAGCGCCTTGCCGCTTACTGGGGTGAGGCTTTGGGTGGACCGCCCAGGTATTCGGAGCTCTTCGGCAACGAGACCACCGTCGTCAAGATGCACAGCGGCAATGGTCCGCACGACGAGATGGACCGCAGGGCAATTGCCTGCTTCGATCAAGCACTCATTGACACGGGCCTGGCGGAGGACGCAGCCCTTCGAGACGCGCTGCACGACTATTTCAGTTGGGCGACGACGACCACGATGGCCCGCTACCACGACTCCGCGGAAGCTGTCCCGGACGGGATGCGTATTCCGCAGTGGAGTTGGGATGGCTTGGTTCGTCCCGAGCAAGCGGGCGGTCAGTCGTAGACGCGTCCCAGAGGGGCGACGACGAACCATCTGCACGCGACGCGGCCCCCGGCCAGAGCCGAGGGCCGCCGCGCTGCGATCCGCCTCGAGAAGAGAACGCTCGGACCCGCCCGATCTCACGGGCGGCCTCAATCTCACCCTTTCGGGTTACTTCTGTCCGTCGCCGCACGCACACCGACGACACATGCCTGCCTCCCACGTTCGTGGCGGCACGTTCCTCTCGCCACGCCCCACACACGTGTTGCCGGCTGTTGGGCTACGGGCTTCGAAAAACAATTCCCGAAGGCACGTGCGTACACCGGGGTGTACGCGACTCAAGTCCGATTGTTCGAGGACGATGAACAGTGAGAGAGGTCATCGCAGTTCGTTCCCGACTCGTCGATGAGGGCGGAACGTGAGCAGCCCGACTCGTTGTGAGTTGGCCCTCAGGGGTCACGGACCACAGCAGGCTTTCGACCTCATGCTTGACCAATCCGATGGAGGACGAGCCGTGCTATCCAAATCGACCGCTGCCCGAATCTCGCTGATCGCTGTCTTCCTCGGGGCCGTCGGCATCGTGAGCCTTCCCGCCTATCCGGCGAGTAGCGCCACGCCGATACCCGCCGCAACAGTGTCCAACTATGAGACGAGCGTCGATCCCGCCACACTGATGAGCCAAGGCCAGTCTGCGGGCACAGCTGGATCCCAAGGACTGGTGATCTTGGACTTCGGGCGACCGGCGGTGAACGGGACCACGTCGGGCACGATGGACTTCGACGGCACCTTTGACTCATTGTCGTCAATCGTGACGGCAACCGTGAGTTACATCCAGGGCTACCTCGCGACTGCGCCGCAGAACCTGCAGCTCCACGTTGCCATCGGAACAAATGACAGCTGCGGATACGGTCAACCATGTGGCGGCATCGTTTGCGGTTGCGTGTGGGAACCCTCGAGTTATGCGGCCTGGGGTGCGCAGCTCGCAGCAGCCGTCGAGCAGGCGCAAGGGCAAGTGAATGCTCTGAGAAGTCAGGCCGGGGACACCGACGTCGTGACCGTGGTTGGCGGAGATGATGCAGAGCCCGCTTTCGATCCGGGCTATCAGAACACGTACGACCTGTTGGCGGGGTATGCCAATGCAGTCGGGGGCTATCAACCCTCCATGGTCGATTTCGGTTCCGCCGAGACTGGTTACTGGTCGATGAATCAACTTTTACAAGTCGTCGATGGCTTCAGGCCCGACATTGCGGTGCCGGAGATCTACAACGAGTCCCAAGCAGCCTCATGGACCTCGCTGCTCTCGTTCGCCGCAGCACACGGAAGAACTGTCTCAATGTTCGGAGTCCTGACCAACGCCCAGAGCGGCGACAGCCCCCAAAGCGGGTACGAAAGTCTCCTGAGCGACATCGAGCCGATCACGGGGCAGACGACGATTCACTGGCTTTCGTCGATAAACCAATAGCTGGCGGGGAACCCGATCCCGCTGTGCCTGGGAGTCGGTCGCCGTGTGGCGCGCCAAGGACACACGTCCAAGAACGTGATCGGCCGGTCGCGTGTACGCGTTCCCATATCGACGATCCTTCGCGGACACATGGCTACGGGGCTGCATCCTGAAGATCTCCCCTGCGACCCTGTGCATCCGATCCCGAGCTGTCGGGTGGTTGCCCGATCAAGGATGGGCCAAATAGTCTGAGCAGGATCCAGCGTCGGCAGACAGGGGCGGAGAGTGATCGGGTGCGGCAATAGACGCCTAGGGACCCACTAGGGTGTTGTCCCTTTTCTGGAATTGACACTTCTTGAAGGTCGAGTTGCGCGACATACCTCATCATTATTCGAACCTCGGCCTTTTGGGCATGAGCGGAACAACACGAACGAGTCGGTGCGCATCCTGTCTATAGCTGAGTTGAGAGACAAGGCTCGCGGAGCGGACGCGCCCAATGCGAACCACGACGCACGCGCTGGTCGATCGAAAGGCACGACATGACGTCTGGTCGCTACATAGAGGGCGTGTTCTTGTGCCTTGTATGTATCGCCAGCCTCGGTGTTTCGAGCCTCAACATTCGCAGACGGTTGATGCCGAGATGGACAGGGGGTCCGGCACGCCTTGCCGAGGTTGTCCTTGGGATTTCCATCCTCGTCGCCGTATCCGAACTGCTGGGGATTGTTGGCCTCTTTCGCGTCGTTCCCTTGGTGGGCGTCCTGATTGCTTTGGCACTCGCGACACTCTGGATGGGCAAGGTGAGCAACCTCGGCGTGAGCTCTCAGGAGCAGACGGCGCACTCATCGCTCGTGAAGCTGCATCGCCAGGAGGCGTGGTGGGAACCCGTTTCCGCCATCGTTGCCGCGGCGTTGGTGTTTGCCGAGTGGAGCGTGGGGTCGTTCCACACGTTACGCGTTGGTGTCAGCGGAGTCGATAGTTACTGGTACCACATGCCGTTGGCCGCCACCTTCGCACATTCCGGAATGGTGATCGCTCCTCACAACATCAACAACGACAATGTGATCGAGTTCTATCCGGCGACCTCGGAGCTCCTTCATGCCGTAGGCATCGTGCTGCTGGGTAGTGATTTCCTGTCGCCACTCGTCAACCTGTTCTGGTTGGCGCTCGCCTTGTTTGCGGCCTGGTGTCTCGGAAAACGATTCGGCGTTGCAGCGATTTCTGTCGTTGCTACCTCAATGGTCCTCGGGACGATAGAGGTGATCGCGAGTCAACCCGGCACCGCGTACGACGATGTCACGGGGGCGGCCCTGATACTGGCCGCGTTAGCTCTGCTGGCCCATGTGGACGGCCTTTGGCTCCGCAGAGAAAGCCTGCAGGGTCTGTGGGTCGCCGCACTGGCCGCAGGGCTCACCCTTGGGATCAAGGATACGTTCGTCGTCAGCGTGGCGGCATTGACCCTCTGCGTGATCGCGGTGCTGCCCCGTGGTCAACGGGCACGCCAGGGCGCAATTTGGTGTCTTGCAGCAATCGGAACCGGCGGGTTTTGGTATGTCCGCAATGTCGTGTATGCCGGCAACCCCGTTCCCAACATTCATCTTGGACTCGGACCCCTTCGGCTGCCAAGTGCACCCGGCCGAATCGGACCGACCATTGCGCAGTCTCTCTTTGATGGACGTGCATGGAGGCTCTACTTCATTCCCGGTCTGAGGCAGGACCTTGGTCCCGCTTGGTGGGCGTTGGTGGCGGTGGCGGCCGGTGGGCTCATCGCTGGAATCGTCGGGGTCGCACGATGGATTGGTCCCCACGTCAGATCCGGTAATCGAAGAGATGCCCCCAGACGCTCACGTACGTTTAGGCCTCACCAGGCGATGGCCGGCATCTTGGCTCTCGTCGGAGTGGCCACGCTGATCGGCTACCTGTTCACACCGCAACCGAACCTGCCCGGATCCTTCGCCTACGACTTTCGCTTCTT
Source organism: uncultured Acidimicrobiaceae bacterium (assembly GCA_963762175.1). Lineage (GTDB taxonomy): Bacteria > Actinomycetota > Acidimicrobiia > Acidimicrobiales > RAAP-2 > Bog-473. Next base: position 66,843 of record CAVXJW010000005.1, on the reverse strand, counting down.
GCTCGTGGCATTTCTCTCCGGCGTCCTGGCGCTTCCAATTGCGCTCAGCGAGTCGGATCGAGTCCGCCTCTTGCTGCCGGCCTACGGGGCCATTTTGATCGGCACCCAATTCACCAGAGGGCTGTGGCTGGGACCGAGCACCTTCTATCACTCACTGACGATCGGAGTGATCGTCGGTGTTGCCTTGGTGATCATCGGCCTGGGCCTCTTCGCAGTGCGGCGCAGCCGGTTCGCGTGGTCCGTTCGATCCCTCGTGGCGATTTCGATTGCCCTGATTGTGACGGCAGTCGTTGTCGGTGTGCCGTTGCATCGCTCCTATCTCGCCAACTGGGAGCAGCAACAGACGTACCCTCACCTCACTCGATGGGCAGACTCCGTCCACAACGCACGAATTGGTGTCTCGGGTCTGACCCTTCACTATTCGCTCTATGGATCTCATCTCAGCAATGACGTCCAGTTCATTGGGGCCAGGGGTGACCACTACGTCTATTCGGATTTCGCCACTTGTGTCGCCTGGCGCCACGCAATTAATGCGAACCGACTTCAGTATGTCGTGACCTCGCAATACCTCGCGTTCATCCCCCGTCCGCCATACTGTGGACGCAGTCAGATCCGGCGGCCAGGGTCGTGGCTTCGGATAAGGCCGTCACCCTTGACGGTTATGAAGTGGTCAAGGTCTTCGCAATCGACCGACCGATGACAGCGTCAGCATGTCCTCCAGGCAAGGCCGGGGGTCCCGGGTAAGACTCGAATCTCCGGCGACGGCCCGTCCTAGTGCATCTCCGGTTGCGGACCGTCTACCCTGGCGCCAGGAGAGCGGAGTCCGGAGGAGGCGAGCCTTGGCGGTCACCGAGACCATCACGGTCCTATTCACCGACCTGGTCGGTTCGACCGAGATCAGCTATGAGATCAGTCCGGACGCCTCGGACGAGATGCTCCGGGCTCACTTCTCGGTGCTGCGTCAAGCCATTGCCGGCTCTGGAGGTGTCCGAGGTGAAGGGTCTCGGTGACGGCGTCATGGTCGTATTCCGCAGCACTTCTGCGGCCCTGTCGTGTGCCGTGTCGATGCAGCAAGCCGTTCACCGTGACAACGTCGGTGCCCGCCACCAGCTGGGCCTACGCATAGGACTGAGCGGCGGAGAGGCGACAATGGAATCCGACGACTACTACGGCGACCCGGTCATTGAGGCAGCCCGGCTCTGCGCCTTCGCTGATGCCGGTCAGATCCTGGCAGCGGACGCCGTCCGAGTGATGGGCGGGCGGCGCAGTCCCTACCTCTTCGAGCGGCTCGGTGCGATCGAGTTGAAAGGGCTCCCGGAGCCCGTGGAGGTCCTCGACGTCCGTTGGGAACCGCTCGATGCAGTGACGGGTGAGGACGGAGTGCCCCTCCCGGCACGTCTGAGGCACGTGCCGCGTACCGGAGTCGTCGCTCGCGAGACCGAGGCGGCACTTGCTGACCGACGGCTACAAGCGAACGGCAGCCGGAGAAGGACGAGCCGTATTCCTCGTGTCGGGTGACGCAGGTGTGGGGAAGACGACAGTGGTCGCCGAGGCCGCCCGGCATGCCGCCAGAGAGGGCGCCTGCGTGCTCCTGGGACGTTGCCAGGAAGACGTCAGCGCGCCATACTGCACCCTTCGCCGAGGCGCTACACCATTACGTGGCGCATGCGCCCGAGCATGTGCTTCGAACCCACGTCGAGACCCACGGCGGCGACGTCGCATCGATGGTCCCGTCGCTCGTTCAACGCCTAGGGGACATTCCAGCACCGACGAGGACGGATCCCGATACCGAGCGCTACCTCCTCTACGGAGCGGTAGCGGGGCTTCTGACAACTGCCTCCGCAGCACCAACCAACCGTGCTCGTGCTCGACGACGTGCAATGGTCGGATAGTCAAAGCCTCCGACTCCTACGTCATCTCGTCACGACTGTTGAGACGGCACGACTACTCGTGCTGGGGACGTTTCGCGACATCGAGTTGTCGCCTTCCCATCCGCTCAGTGATCTCCTCGGTGGCCTGCAACGCGAGCCAAATATCAACCGGATCGAGCTGAAGGGCTTCGATGACACGGGCGTGCTCGCATTCATGGAGGCGGCAGCAGGGCAGCGCCTCGAGGAAGCCGCCACGGATCTCGCCCACGTGCTCTGCCTCGAGACCGAAGGCAACCCGTTTTTCGTCGGAGAGGTGTTGCGGAGTCTCATGGAGACCGGCGCCATCTACCAGGACAATCGTGGCCGCTGGACTGCGGCAGGTGAAATGTCCGAGATGGTGCTGCCCAACAGCGTACGAGAAGTGATCTCCGCCCGCGTCGGTCGCCTCGGTCAACAGGCCGGTCAGGTCCTTTCGATGGCCGCCGTCATCGGACGGGACTTCGACTTCGACCTGCTCGACGCGGTGACCGACCTCCCCCAGGAGGAGGTGCTCGACGTACTCGACAGTGCGACCGGCGCTGCCCTGATCCGCGAAGTTCCTGACGTCGTGGGTCGCTACAGCTTCTCGCACGCTTTAACGCAGCACACGTTGTACCAAGAACTGTCGAAGATCCGGCGAACCCGAGCCCATCGCCGGGTCGCCGAGGCCATTGAGGAGACCGTCGGACGTGCGTCGGAAACGCGGGTGAGCGAACTGGCCCACCACTGGCTCGGCGCCAGCCAACCAGCCAACGCGACCAAGGCCATCGGCTACGCCCGGCAAGCAGGAGAGGCCGCCCTAGCCTCCCTGGCCCCCGATGATGCGGTCCGGTATTTCTCTCGGGCACTCCACCTTTCGGAACAGGTGCAGGAGGCCGACCCGCTGGTCGGCTGTGACCTGCGGCTGGCTTTGGGCGAGGCACAACGCCAGGCGGGGCTCCCGGGCTCCCGGGAGACGTTCCTGGACGCCGCACACCGGGCCCAGGAGCTCGACGCAACTGACCGCCTGGTGGCCGCTGCACTGGGAAACAGTCGCGGCTTCTTTAGTTCGATCGGAGTCATCGACGCCGACAAAGTTGCGGTGCTGGAATCTGCCCTCGACGCGCTGAGCAATGACGACGGACGCGAGCGGGCGCTTCTCCTAGCCACGCTGTGCAGCGAGCTCGCCTTGGGCACAACACTCGAGCGTCGCCAGGAATTGGCCGATGACGCCAGGGCGATGGCGCGACGATTGGGGGATCCAGACACCATCATCCGCACCCTGAACTTGGTCTGCGACCCGCTCCAGGTGCCCTCCACCCTCACTGAGCGGATGGTCGACGCAAAGGAAGCCTTGGAGTGGTCGGAACTCCTTGGGGACCCCGACCTCCTGTTCTGGACCGGCGCCTACAGCCGGTTGTCCGCAGTGCAAGCCGGTGACTTCAAGATGGCACGGCGGTGCCTTGCCACCATGCACGGCGTGCTTACGGGACTCCGCCAGCCCACGATGATGTGGGTCACCCTCTTCAACGACGCCGCCGATGCGCTCTTGTCTGGGGATGCCGACCGAGCTGAACAGCTCGCTGCGGCTGCGTTGGAGATCGGCATGGAGAGCGGACAACCAGATGCCTTCCGCTTCTACGGGGCCGAGATGATCGGCGTTCGCCGTCAACAGGGACGCTATGGCGAGCTCCTCCCGATGATCGAACAGGTGGCGGCCGAGAACCCAGGTCTCCCGGTCTTCCGTGCGACGCTGGCCGAAGCACACGTGGAAGCCGGCAACGTCGAGACAGCGCACCAGATGCTCGAGGCTGCGGCTACGGAACTGACGTCGTTGCCTTACGACGTCGTCTGGATCTTCGCGGTGGCTTCGTACGCCGACGTCGCGACTGAACTGCAAGCCGAGGGTCCCGCTCGGTTACTTTTGGATCTGCTCGCGCCTTTCGACGACCAGGTTCTGTTCATCGGGGCGACGGCCGGAAGTCCGGTGGCGTATTACTGCGGCAGCCTGGAGTCGGTACTCGGCCGCTACGACGAGGCCGAAAATCACTTCGCCAAAGCAGCTGAGATCAGCGCCAGAGGTCAGTTGGAGTTCGCTGCCGCTGTGACCCACCTGCAGTGGGGTCGCATGCTCTCGACCCGCGGAGGACCAGGAGATCTCGAACGTGCCCGTGGTCTCCTGGGCTTAGCTCACGAGGCAGCCGTCAGCCGCGGCTACTCCAGCGTCGCCCGGCGAGCCAGCACGGCATTGTCGTCGTAGTCCTGGGGCTTGCCTGGTGCCCCTGAAGGAGCCCGTAGGCGTTCTTTCCGTGACGGACGTATCACTCAGAATGCTGGCCCGTGTCTCTCACTTCGTTCGCCGACGTCTCCCACTCCCATCGGTCCGCAGAAGCTGCGGCCTCGGCGCCGACTCAAGCCGACCTCGACTTCGCTGTTGTAGTGAAATCTCAGAGCGGATTCAGGTGATTCCAAGTTCCGGTTGGTCGATACCGAATTTACGTCGTGGGGCTGCTCAGCACGTCTGTACCGGACCAGCCTCACCAATGTGTGAACTCGTGATTAACGGCCCGCACTATCCCTTGCGCATCGTCGCGCGATTCGTGAGAATGGTTGCATCGCAGGTGTAGTCAGGCGTCAGGTGTCCCGGCGCCGATGTGAACCTGGTTGGGGGTCGCGGGCTCTACAAAAGGAGCACGACATGATGCGGACCTTCAGTCGGCAACCTCCCGTCGACCACCTGAAGTCACTAGAACAATTCAGGGCATGCAGCAAGGCCCAGCTCCGAGAGGTGGCGCGCCTGGCCGAGCACGTCGAGGTTGGCCAGGGCGAGATCGTTGTCAGGGAGGGGCGGAACGACAGGGAACTCTTCCTTATCCTCGCGGGCACCGTCGAAGTCACTCAGGCAGGCCGACGGGTCAACGCTCTTGGTCCCTGCGACTTTTTTGGGGAAGTGGGAGCGTTGAACCGCAGCCCTCGCGGCGCCACTGTCACCGCCCTGTCGGATCTGAAACTGCTGGTCATCGGACCGCGTGAGTTGACCACAATGGCAGAGATTCCCGGATTTAGGAATGCCTTGCTGAAAAGAATGGCTGATCGGTTGCGCACCGTGGACGCAAGGCTTGCGGCTGTCGACGGACAAGAAGCACTCGCCAGGTCCTGGCGAGTGCCATAAGGACTGGCGATCTTCACCGAGAGTCACAAGTCCCAGCACGAGCAAGGCGGACGAGCCCGGTCCTCTCCAACCAAAGATTGAGGCGTCCGCGCTGGCGTTCGGCGGGGTCAGCGCAGCCGAGGACGCTGACAACTCAATCGGCCGTTTCTGCGGCATCTGACCAGCTCAGGCCCTAGAACGCGGGTCCCTTTCCCGATCTCCCGAAGGGACCACTTTCACTGACACGAGCGTCAGGGATCCGATGTCCTGTGGCACAATGACCGGGCGAGATCCCGGGGGTCCGTCAATCACGTCCATGAGCCCAACACCGCCCAACACACAGAGCTACGACCCCGAGGCCGTGCGGGCCAAGTACCTGGCCGAGCGAGACCGCCGGCTTGTGGCCGGTCGAGCCGACATACGGGACCTCGAGCCACGACGAGTACTTCGCCCGCTATCGCGACGACCCCTTCACTACCGTCGTCGACCGCCCACCGGTGAACGATGAGCGTCGATGTCGTCATTGTCGGCGGCGGCATCGCCGGCGTCACCGCCGGGGCCCAGTTGCGAAAGGCCGGGATCGAGAAGATACGCATCGTCGACCAGGCCGGCGGCATCGGTGGCACCTGGTATTGGAACCGCTATCCGGGCGTCATGTGCGACGTCGAGTCCTACATCTACCTCCCTCTGCTCGAAGAGCTCGGCTACGTGCCTTCTCAGCGTTACGCGTTCGGCGAGGAGATCCGCCTCCACCTCGATTCGCCGTGGCCAACCACTTCGACCTCGTCGACGACGCGCTCGTTCCACACCGGGATCACCCGGGCCGAATGGCACGACGACGAGGATCGCTGGCACATCCAGACCGACCGGGGAGACCAGATCAGCTGCCGCTGGTACGTCATGGCCGTGGGCATCCTCAACCTGATGAAGCTCCCGGCCATCGAAGGCATGGAGAACTTCGCCGGTCACTCCTTCCACACCGGCGCGCTGGGACTACGACTACACCGGCGGTGGACCGTCACAGCCCATGACCAACCTGAAGGACAAGGTGGTGGCTCTCGTCGGCACGGGCGCCTCGGGCATTCAGGTCCTGCCTCCACTGGCCGCGGCGGCCAAGCAGGTCTACGTCTTCCAGCGCACGCCCTCCGCCATCGGCGAGCGGGGCAACCGCCCCACCGATGCACGGATTCTCCGACACCCTCGGGCCGGGCTGGCAGCGCGAGCGCATGGACAACTTCCAGGCGATCATGCTCGGGCGTCAGGTCGAGGAGGACCTGATCGACGACGGCTGGACGCACCACTACGCGGTCGTCAACAACCCGCCCCGCGAGAAGGGCATGAGCCTGGCCGCGTACATCGAGAACGCGGAGGCGATCGACTTCCGGATCATGGACGAGCACCGGCGGCGAGTCGAGCAGCTGGTCGAGGATCCCGAGACGGCCGAGATCCTGAAGCCCTACTACCGCTACATCTGCAAGCGTCCGTGCTTCCACGACGAATACCTCTCGGCCTACAACAACCCCAACGTCAGCCTGATCGACTGTCCCGCCGGGTTCGAACGCATCACCGAGCGCGGACCGGTGGTCGACGGGGTGGAGTACGAGGTCGACACCATCATCTACGGCACCGGCTTCGAGCCCGAGCGAACCCCGCTCTACCGCCGGGCCGGTCACGAGGTCGTGGGCCGGGACGGCATCACCCTGGCCGAGAAGTGGGCCGACGGGGCAGTCGAGCCTCTTCGGCATGATGAGCCGGGGCTTTCCCAACCTGTTCATCATGCCGGCGCCCACCCAGCAGGCCGTGGTGACGGTGAACTACACCCAGCTCGCCGTGGCGGGCGCCGAGTTCGTCGCGGGAGCCATCAAGCTGCTCGACAAGGCCGGCGTCGACGTCTTCGACGTCAGCGCGGAGGCCGAGGCGGACTGGACGAAGAAGGTGGTCGACTCCTACGTCGCCGGCACCGTCGGTGATGACCGCCTGCACGCCCTCGCGCATCAACAACGAAGGCCACCCCGAGTCCATCAACCCGCGCGACGGCAACTACGGCAGCTTGTTCGGCGACTGGTTCGGCTATCGCGACCTGCTCGAGGCCTGGGTGGCCGACGGGCGCTTCGACGGATTGGAGATCGAAGTCTCCTCGAGCGCATCATGAGCACGCGCCAACGAGTGGTCGCGGTCACCGGCGGTGGCGGTGGCATCGGCGGGGCCATCGCCGAAGAGCTCGGACGCGCTGGCTGGTTCGTCGTCACCGTGGATCCGCTGGTCACGCTCGAGGGCACCGCGCAGCTGGCCGACGTCGGTGAGACGACGGCCGACCGCATTGTCGCCGCCGGCGGCTCGGCCAAGGCGTCGTCCGCCTCCGTCACCGACGGTCCCGCGCTCCACGCCCTGTTCGGGGAACTGGCCGAGGAGCACGGCGGGCTCGACGCGGTGGTCAACGTGGCCGGAATCACCCGTCAGAGCTACGTCGCCCGGGGTACCGAGGAGGACTGGCTCGCTCTCCTCGACGTGCACCTGAACGGCTATCTCAACGTGCTGGAGGCCGCCCTCCCGCTCATGGCGGCGGCGGGGCACGGCCGCATCCTCGGGATTACCTCCGGTTCGGGCTGGCGGGCTGCCGACGCCGGTGGCTACAGCGCCGCCAAGCGAGTCGTGGCCTCCCTCACGTGGCAACTCGGCCGCATCGCTCCCCCGGGCGTCACCATCAATGCCCTCTCCCCCATCGCCAACACCCGCATGGTGAAGGCCGCCTTCGAGCGGGCGCAGAAAGCCGGCCACACGGGCGGCGGCGGCGGACTGACCCTCGACTCCATGCCTGGTCCCGAAGACGTCGGGCCGCTCGGTGCCCACGTCGTCGGCGACGGTTTCGGCTGGTGCAGCGGCCAGGTCCTGTTCGCCGGCGGACCTGAGGTGGCTGTCGTCGACCAGCCTCGACTTGTCGAGGCCATTCGAACCCACGACACCACGTCCCTGGCCGCCGTCCTCGACACCGTCGTCCCCCGCGCCTTCGTGGCCGCCGAGGCGAAGCAGACCAGTGACGGCGGCGCCAACCCGCGCTTCGGCGGCATCTTCGACGCCCCCGCCCCGACCGAGTCGACGCCTGGCTGCCGTCCAGGCCTGCGCGCTCGTCTGCGATCGCCCTGACCTTGCCACCGCTCTGCAGGCGGCGCTCGCGCGACGCGCCATCGCCTGCCTTCCCGTCGAAGTGGCCCACGGCTTCGAAGCCACTGCCAAGTCCCTGCACGCAGACAGTCAGCGGCGGCGCACCGATCGACGCCGTGGTCGTCGCCCTCGAAGGCCACCCGCGTACCTCGTCCGCCCTCGAAGGATGGGAGCACGTCGCTGGCCGACCACCGGGGCATCATCCAACCCCTGCACGACGATGCCTCGTGGCTGCGGGCTGCCGCCGACTACTCGGCGGGCAGCGATCAGCCCGTGCGCCTCGTGCTCCTTGACCGAGGCGACGACCCCCGCAGGTCAGAGCCGGGCCCAAGCCGCCTCGCAGATCGCCCGGGTCGCCGCCGCCGGCACCAAGGGACGACTCACCGTCTTCACCGCGGGCCTCGAGTCCGCCGCACCGGACGCCACCGACGCCGCCGCCGAACTGGCGGCACACCTCCTGAGCCACCCTGACGTGACCCCGCTGGCCGGGGCAGGCCTCGTCGTACGCGAGGGCTGGATCGGTCTGCGCCGTCATCCCCAGCCGGTCGGCTCCGTGACCTATGGCGGACCTGCGATTCCCACCTGGCTCGACAATGCCCTGCGTGAGATCGTCGCCGCGACGGGCACGCCCTGACAGGAGGCCGATGACTGACAAACCAGCCCGCATCGTCGATGCCCACGTCCATCTTTGGGACCCGGCCAACACCACCTGGTACCCCTACCTCTCCATGACGCCGTCGCACGGTGGCACCGGCGACGCGTCGCGCATGAACCGGCGCTTCGACATTCCGACCTACAAGGCCGAGTCCTCCGGCTGGAACGTCGAGAAGATCGTCAACGTCGCCGCGGCCACCGGGACCCAACTCGGTCGAGGAGACGATCGAGCTCGACCGGACCGCCGACGCCAACGGAGGTCCCGACGCCATTGTGGGCGGGCTGCCGCCGACCGACACCGTCGCGGAGGCCGTCGCCTTGCTCGACCGGCAGATGCGTGCGCCGCGCTTCCGCGGTGTCCGCCCCATGGGACCGCTCACCCAACCCGTACCCAGGCCTCGACGTACTGAGCGCACTGCAGGAACGCAACCTTGTTTTCGAGTTGATGACCCATCCTGACCTGCTGACGTCAGCCGCGCGCGACCTCGCTCCCTATTCCGATCTCGTCGTCGTCGTCGAGCACACGGGCTGGCCCCGCTCGGCCGCCGATGACGAGTTCGCCCTCTGGAAGGAGGGCATCGACGCACTCGCTGCGACCGGCGACAACATCGTCTGCAAACTCTCCGGTCTGGCCATGCCGCTTGGCTCGATGGACCCGAAGGCACTTGCTCCGTGGATCGAGCACGCCATTGAGGTCTTTGGACCCGGCCGCTGCATGTTCGCCAGCAATTTCCCGGTCGACGCTATGGCCGGGACCTTCGACGAGCTGTACGACGCCTTCGCCACCATCACCAACGATCTGGATTCGACGGATCGGGACCAGCTCTTTGCGGCCACGGCTGAACGCGTCGTACGGCCTGTAGCGCAGCAACGATCTCGCGGACCCCGAGTTGTCACGCCTCTTCGGAAGGGGGGTTGCAGATCTCGGTCGAATGGATTAGAGAGGTGCACTCGAAACTCGGAGCACAATGTCACTCGACGAGCCGATTCGCGCCATGGCTGAACACGGAGAACCCATGGAGATTGACCCGCTCGATTCCAGCCAAACCGGTCCGCCGGCAGAACCGCCGGACAACCATCCTGAATCGCCGCGTCTCGCTGTCCGGACGAGTGCTCGACTGCTTGATCTCATCGCCGGCACAGCCAGGGTCGGTGTGAGCGCTTCCGTAGTGGCAGCCGGCGAAATCACAAGTCGCTCGGTAAAGATTGCCCGGTCCGTTTTGCCAGCCGGTGTGGCAGCAGGGTTGCTCGAAACGATCGAACGGCAAGTAAAGGACCGCGAGCACGAAGCGCGTCGGAACGAGCAACAGGGTCTGGTCGATGTTGCCAGCGCTGCTGAGTCGGTGCTCAATCGAGTTGTTGTAGAGGTCGTCGATATGCTGGACATGGAGCAATTGATCGACCACGTACCCATTGACCGTGTCGTGGCCAGAGTGGACCTGCCGGCAGTGATCGATGCAATCGACCTGTCTGGGGTCGTCCGCGAAGCCACGACGGGACTTGGCGGGGAGACCCTTGATGGTGTTCGGTCCGGGCTCATGGCGATCGACGTGTGGAGCGCCCGCGCTGTCGACAAGGTCCTCCGCCGCAAGAAGCCGCGTGATCTTGACGTTGACGGAACAAGATTCGTGGCTAGTGACATCGGGCCGCTCGAGGTCCAGCCATGAATCGGCATCGCGAGATCCGGAATCAACGAGCACAAGAACTTCAGGGCCGAAGGGCAGGGTTCGCCTCGCGAGCAGTGGCCAGCGGCTTCGATGTTCTCCTTGTCCTGTGCCTCTACGTCGGTGGGTATGTCATAGGCAGCATTGCGTGGGATCTCTTCTTCTCGGAGTCGGTCTCGGTCTCGGTTCCGCCACACTGGCTCAACGAGAGCATTGTGTGGCTCATTCTGGTCGGCTACCTCACGATCGGGTGGGGAACTGCGGGGCGCACCTTCGGGAAGCAGATGATGGGTTTGCGGGTTCTCCGCTCGGATGGAAGCAGTCTGCGGCTTCCCCGCTCGTTCTTGCGAGCACTCCTCTGTGCTTCATTCTTTCCGGTGCTTGTCCTGGCGTTGCTTGATCGTCGCAACCGAGGCCTCGAAGACATTGCCTTCGGAACTGTCGTCGCCTACGACTGGCTTCCGGACCCTTCCACCGTCTCGGTGGACCATGTGGAGGCCCATCTCGAGATTGAAGCTCGCGCCGTCTCGCGCCCGATCGAGTCCTGACAACCTGAAGGCGTTCCGAGCGCCTGAGGGACTCGTGAGGATTGCGTGCTTTGTACCCCGCCCGCCCGCCCGTCCGTCCAAAGGAGGGCGTAGCCGCCGTTCAAGGGACGGGCGGTTGAGAACAAGCTCTTTGCAGAGCAGCCCCGAAACGGCTCGTTGGCTTCAACATGACGCATCCGGGTCCGTCGTGGCTTGACTAACCCTAATCTCCGAAAGAGGCGTCAGCGAGAATCCGGTTGGCGCTGTCGCACAGCACTACGGCACGTTGGTGGATGCCTTCGTCTCGCCCCTCTAGCTCACAGCAGGAGGCTCACCTTGCGCGCTGGCTGCGAGAGCCGGATCCCAGGCACACACCATGCAGGCGTGAGCAACGACGGCCCGACCAAATTCGACCGCTACGGAATGTGGATCGGTGCTTGCGATCACGTCGTCCCAGTCCAGGACGAACTCGCCAAGAGACTCGTTCCATCGGCCCTGGGCAGGCGACAGTTTTCCGTCGGCGAATCCTTCCGGCGCCGGGGACGCAAAACCAAAAAACGCCGGTTTTGGATAGCGGGCATCGCCGGGCCACCAGCCGATCTCAATCTGCTGGGCGCTGCCAGCGTTGCGCATAATGAAACCCTTGGCAGGTGGATCAACTTGGCGGCCCGAATACAGGCTCACGGCAAGGTCGAATGTTCCCCACCATGCGTTCACCGGTGAGGACCGCCCGCGGTAGGGAGCTCGGATTTCTCCTAAGGCGAGCGCTGCATGTGTGGCCGCTGCAAAATAAGACGACACGTGACCAGGTTCATAGATCCGGTGTTCGTCGTCCTCATTGAGCGGAACACTCCAAGCGACCTCTTGAGGTGCTGGATTGATCTGCACCTCGCCAACCATGCGTTCAATGGCGCGCAGTACCTCTCGGCTCACCTCCCCTACCGATCGGTTGGGCACCAGGGAAACGCGCTCTGTCCGACCGTCGCTGTGTTCAATGACGCTCTCGTGGTGCCGGAGGTCTAAAGCAACGACGAGGGCACCCGAATCGTCCGGGGCGGGCAGCGGCATGGTTTCCCAGCCACGGGAAGTCAGTCGCAGGGCGGCGTGCTGGAGTTGCGGCTCTGGATAGGCCAACGCGACTGCCACCTTGCCCAGAAGCTGAGAGTGTGCGTGCAGGGTCTCGAGCGTTGGATGCGACGCCTCGTAGTGCAACCCCTGCCACTCAGACGAAGTCATCACCCGAATGTATCTCACCTCACGTTCTTGGGAAGATAGGTCTACGCACGCTCTCCCGCTAAAACCCAGACATACCCGCCTGGTCTGTGAACCCACTCCGAACGCATCGACTGGTGTCATCCATTGCTTTACTCAAGCCCGTCGTTTCAGCGGTTTTAGCGCCACCTAATGGCTGAACTTCCAACAGGACTTCCAACAGGACTTCCTACAGGCGGTACAGCCTGCGTGCGTTGTCCCCCATGACTCTTGCCTGAGTCTCGGGTCTCAGAGCGCCCATCTTCGCTGCCACGTTCTCGACGGGTGCGGGATAGAGGCAAGTCGGGTGCGGGAAGTCCGTCTCGAACAAGATCCGATCGTCACCGACTATGTCCATCACGTTCTGGAGCTGGCCATGGCCCTCTTCGAACCAGAAGGTCGCATACCAGTGCTTGGCGAAGTACTCCGACGGCTTCATCTTCATCGCCTTGAAGTGGTCGGGAGCGTTCTCCGACAACTCGTAGTCCATGGTCTCGAGGATGAACGGGATCCATCCGATACCGCTCTCGACGGCGACCATTGTGAGGTCGGGAAAACGGTCGAAGAGGCCCGAGAAGATGGTATTCATGACGACACGCGCGCTGTTCAGGAACAGCATGGCGCCCCCGATGGCGGGTTTGACATATTCGTCCTGCGACGCCCAGAAGTAGTTGCCGAAGAAATCCATCGCCGTGTTGCTCGAGCCGATATGGAAGTGGACAGGCATATTGAGCTCGGAACACACCTTCCATAGTGGGTCCCAGGCGGGGTTGGCCAAATCGGGGGAACCAGCATCCTGCGGATCCGAGGTCATATTGATCCCGCGCAGCCCGAGGTCAGCCGCCCTCTTCGTCTCCTCGATGCAGAGATCAACATCCCACGCCGGCATCAGGGTCATCGGGATGAAGCGGTTTCCCGATGACTCCATCATCTCGGCCATGGCGTCGTTGTAGATCTGGAGGCACATGATTCGAAGAGAAAGGTCGGGGATCATGTTGTTCAGCGTGGAGCCGCCGAGTCCGACGACGTTCGGGAACAGGACCTGGGCATGCACTCCGATTTCGTCCATCAGTCGCAACCGGGCCTGCGGATCGAATGCTCCTTCATGTACCCAGTCGAGCCCCATCTCCATGGAGTCGAGAAATGGAAGCTTCGAGCTGTCGCGCGCCACGACTCCCCCGCCGCGGGCGAATCCAATCTCGTTGCCGTCGACCACCCAAGTCGGCAGCCCCTCGCGCTCCTCCATGTGGAAGACACGGTTCTCATACCCCTTCGGGGCTCTGCTCGTCCAGAGGTCGTAGGGTTCCGTGTAGTGCGTGTCTGCGTCGATGATCTTGAAGTCTTCGGCGAGATGCGTCATATAGACCTTCCTTCGTGAACTGTCGCGACTCCTGCCGGAGAAAGTGGACATCGCTATAGGAACTGTAAACGAAGCGCTGAGTGCCTATGAGGCGTTCGCCGTGGACGTCCCAGGAATGTCAGTGCCACAGAACGGCTTCGATGACACCGCGACGAATCCAGGTAGCGCGCGCGAAGAACGTGGAGCGGATGAAAGTGAGGCAGAGGTCTTCGATTTGGACGCTCCGACCAGGGTGAACGAAGAGGAGTGCTCCGGGGGTGAGACTCGAACTCACAACCTAGCGGTTAACAGCCGCTTGCTCTGCCATTGAGCTACCCCGGAAAGGGTCGAGAAACCGACCCCGAACGATATCAGCGACCCGTACCGCCATTGTCCAGGTTGCAGCCCGAAATTCAGGCGTGATCAGGACTCTTCGAGGTAGTCCCTGAGGAGGTGGGCCGCATCGGGGCGACGCAGCTTCGCCAGCGTCTTGGACTCGATCTGGCGCACGCGTTCCCTGGTTACGCCGAACTCCCGACCGACCTCCTCGAGCGTGCGGATCTTGCCGTCGTCGAGGCCGAAGCGCAGCCGGACCACGTCCTGCTCGCGCTCTGACAGGTGGCCGAGCGCCTCGCGCACCGCTGCGTCGAGCAGGGACCGCGTCGCGGCGTCGTCAGGCACCACCGCTCCCCTGTCCTCGATGAGATCGGACAGGTTGAAGTCGTCCTCGTCACCGACCGGTTGCTCGAGGGAGACCGTGTCCTGGTTGATGCGCAGGATCTCGCGCACGCGTTCCATCGGAAGCTCCACCCGCAAGGCAACCTCTTCGATGGTGGGTTCACGACCGAGCTCTTGCAGCAGTTGCCGCTGTGCCCAGACCACTTTGTTGATCGTCTCGACCATGTGCACGGGGATGCGGATGGTGCGTGCCTGATCGGCGATGGCCCGGGTGATCGCCTGACGGATCCACCACGTGGCATACGTCGAGAACTTGAACCCCTTGGTGTGATCGAACTTGTCGACCGCCCGCATGAGCCCGAGGTTGCCCTCCTGGATCAGATCGAGGAAGGCCAGACCGCGGTTGCGGTAACGCTTGGCGATCGACACCACGAGACGAAGGTTGGCCTCAATGAGCTCGTCCTTCGCCTTGAGCCCGTTGCGCATGAGCCGCTTGTACCGAGACAGGGCGCCGGCGTCGAGCAAGTCCGAATCGGGGCCTTCGCCATCCACGGCGAGCTCATGGGCGGCCAGCCGCGCGGCGGCGGCGTTCCCCTCTTCGATGGTCTTGGCAATCTCGACTTCGAGCTCAGCGTTGAGAAGTGGGACGCGGCCGATCTCCTTCAGATACGTGTGAACCGGGTCCTCGGAGCTGCCACCCGAGTCGCCATTGGATGCGGTCCGCTTCCCGTTGGCCTCGCGGCGAGCGTCGGCCCGCAGCGCGCCATTGGACTTGGGCACAGCCCTCGTCGGCTTCGGTGGCGCCACCTCGAGGACAAGGTCCTCTTCTTCGTCGGGTACGAGCGCGACACCTTCGGCGGTGACGCGATCGATCAATGTCGTCAGCACCTCGGGCGTCAGTTCAACGGTGTGCAACGCCTCGATCAATTCCGCTTGTGTGAGCTGCCCCTTGACCCGACCCGCGGCCAGCACACGCTCGAAGTCGATCTGCGAAACCCCGGATGGAAGCGCGACATGCGCGATGGACGCGAACGATTCCGGTGACGCGTCGGTCAGTTCGACGCCACCTTCATCGATCGCAACTGCTGAGTCTTCGCTCACCTTGGCCCTATCAACGTTGTCATTCCTCGGGTTCCCTCTGAATCAACCACGCTACCAACTGGTCGGCGGCATCGCGCCCGGATCCGGATTCTTCGAGTTGGTCCAGCCAGAGACGCACCTGCACGGTCTCGGCGGCGCGGGTCTGCCAGGAGTCGTCGCTCACCCGCGACTCGATCTCGATGTCGCTCAGGGCGCGCCGCGCCGCGCCGCGCAACATTCCGGCAACGACCGAGTCGACCGGATCGCCCAGTTCAGGATCCCCTGACATGGGCTCTTCGACTATGACGCGTCGCAACAGGCTTCCCACCTCCGGTGACGCGGTCTCCACTGCCTCGTGCACACTGTCGTGTTCCAAGAGCGCGACAAACGCATTGCGTTGCACGTGGTCGGTGAACAACACAGCGTGCACACGGTCCACTACATCTTCGGGTCGGTGCACGGCCAACTTGAGCGCCTCCAATCCCGGCCCAGGTCGCAGCGCTGCGGTCAAGGCGGCAGCGCTGCCACCAATGTCGTGGTTCAACAAATCTCCATCATCTTCTGGGTAATCGCGTAGTGGCGGCTCGTCCTGCGAGCCACGCGTACGTTTGGCTGGGCGCTCCGCCGGCGGGTGCGCCCGGAGATAGTCCAGCCGCTCCCGCAGCTTCGCCCGATCGAGCTGACAGAAGTCGGACAGCTGCATGACGTACTGGTCGCGCACGAGGTCGTCCGGATGCTCCGCGACGGCTGTCAGCGCCGCTTCGGCTGCCCGCGCCCGACCCTCCGCCGTCTTCAGGTTGCCCGCGGCCAACATGCGGTCCACCCGGAACTGCAGGAAGGGCCGGGCCTCCTTGATGGCCTTGGCCAGGGCCGTCGGATCGTTGCGGGCCAGCTCCCCCGGGTCGCTGCCGCCGGGAAGGTCGGCCACCACCACGTCGACCTCGTGCTTGCGCTCCCACTCGTAGACGCGGGAGGTGGCGCTCTGCCCGGCCGCGTCGGCGTCGTAAGCCAGCACGATGCGCTTGGCGAAGTTGCGCAGCAGGGTGAAGTGCTCCTCGGCCAGCGCCGTGCCACAGGTGGCGACGGCCCACGGCGCGCCGGCCTGGAAACAGCCGATGACGTCGGTGTACCCCTCGCACACGACGACCTCGCCCTGGGAGATGACGCCCTTCTTGGCCCAGTTGAGCGCGTAGAGGGTGCGGCGTTTCGAATAGATGGGTGACTCCTGCGAGTTCTTGTACTTCGGCTCGGGTCGATCGGGCGGTGCTTGGCCGGGACGCGGCGGCAGGATGCGACCGCCCAACGCGACGGGTCGTCCCGAAGGGTCGCAGATCGGGAAGAGCACGCGACCGCGGAAGAAGTCCTGGGCGCGACCACGCCGATTGATGAAGCCGAGCCCCGAGTCCGACAGCACGTTTTCGGGCAGTCGCAGCGCTTTGGCCAACGCGTCCCAGTCGTCGGGCGCCCACCCGAGGCGGAACTGTCGGACCACCTCGCCGTCGTAGCCGCGCGAACGCAGGTAGTCACGGGCAGGCCCGGCGTCGGGCGATTTCAGCAGGCGCTGGTGGTACCACTCGACGGCCTTCTCCATGGCGTCGAGCAGCTCGGAGCGGCGCTTGTGGTCGCGCCCCATCTCCTGGTCCTCGTGCAGCGTGATGCCGGCCCGGTCGGCCAGGAAGCGCACGGCGTCGACGAAGTCCAGGTGGTCCATGGCACGCACGAAGCTGATGGCGTCGCCCGACTCCTGGCAGCCGAAGCAGTAGTAGAAGCCTTCCTCGGCGTTGACGCTGAAGGAGGGCGTCTTCTCGGTGTGGAAGGGGCAGAGGCCGCTCCAGCGCCGGCCGACCTTCTTGAGCGCAGCATGCTCGCTGATGAGCGCCACGATGTCGGTGGCCGCCCGGACCTGGGCCACCTCCTCGTCCGGTATCCCCACAGCACTGACGGTACCGCGGTCGCTGTGGCCGTTCGTGCCTGGCCTAGCTTCGGCTGATGGCCGTCACGATCTACGGAGTCTGCGCCCTGACCTTCATGATGGGGATGTACGCCCTGGAAGGGCGCGGCCGGGTCTTCATCTTGGCCTTCGCCCTCGGCTGCGCGCTGTCCAGCTCCTACGGCTTCTTGTCCGGGGCCTGGCCTTTCGGCGTTGTCGAGGCCATCTGGACCCTGATCGCCCTGCGGCGTTACGTCGTCGCCGGCCGGACGGGGGATGCCACCACGACGTAGCGTGCGGCTCCGTAGCGGTCGGCTCTCTCGCGGCCGACTCCCATGTCGGGCTACTCCTTCTCGGCCAGGACGGCCTGCGCCGCGGCCAGGCGGGCCACGGGGACCCGGAAGGGCGAGCAGCTGACGTAGTCGAGCCCGGCGTCGTAGAAGAGCCCGATCGACTGGGGGTCTCCCCCGTGCTCGCCGCAGACCCCGACCTTCAGGCCGGCCCGGGTGGCCCGGCCGCGCTCGGTCCCGAGGCGGACCAGCTCACCGACGCCGTCGACGTCAACGACCTCGAACGGGTTGCGCGGCAGGAGGCCGAGCTCGAGGTAGGCGGTCATCATGCGGCCCTCGACGTCGTCGCGGGAGAAGCCGAAGGTCATCTGGGTCAGGTCATTGGTGCCGAAGGAGAAGAAATCGGCCTCCTCGGCGATCTCGCCGGCGCGCAGCGCGGCGCGTGGCGTCTCGATCATCGTCCCGATGGTGACCTCGAGCTGCCCCCGCCTGGCCGTGGCGGCCTTGGCTCCTCTCGACGGCTTGGGCGCCGGCTCCTTGTTCACCTCGGCCACGGCGTCCTCGACCCAGCCGCGGGCCAGGGCCAGCTCCTCGCGGGTCACGGTCAGCGGGATCATGATCTCGACGATCGGGTGCCCGCCGTCGGCCACCCGCTGGCGGGCCGCCTCCATCAGGGCGCGGACCTGCATGGCGTAGAGGCCGGGCTTGATCACGCCGAGCCGCACGCCGCGCGTACCCAGCATCGGATTGGCCTCCTGCCACGACAGCGCGGCCTCGTAGAGCCGGCGCTCCTCGGGGTTCAGCCCGACCGTGACCTCCTTCTTGGCCAGCTCCTCGGTGGAGGGTAGGAACTCGTGCAAGGGCGGATCGAGCAGACGCACGGTCACCGGCAAGCCGTCCATGGCGGCCAGGATGCTGATGAAGTCCTCGCGCTGGACGAGCCGCAGCTCTTCGAGCGCCTCGGCCTCCTCGGCGGGCGACTGGGCCAGGATCATGCGGCGCACGACGGGCAGGCGGTCCTCGCCCAGGAACATGTGCTCCGTACGGCAGAGCCCGATGCCCTCGGCGCCGAGGTTGCGCGCGTTGGCGGCGTCGTCGCCGGTGTCGGCATTGGCCCGCACGGCCAGGTGACCCTTCCGGATGGCGTCGGCCCAGGACAGGACGGTGTCGAAGGCGGCAGGCGGCTTGGCGGCCGTCAGCGGGACCTCCCCCGCCACGACGATGCCGGCGCCCCCGTCGAGGGAGACCCAGTCCCCCTCGTGCAGCGTGATGCCGTTGGCCGTCACCTGGCGGTCGCCGATGCGGAGAACCTCAGCACCCACGACGGCGGGCTTGCCCCAGCCGCGGGCGACGACCGCGGCGTGGCTGACCAGTCCGCCGCGCGCGGTGAGGATGCCCTCGGAGGCCAACATGCCGTGCACGTCCTCGGGCGAGGTCTCGCTGCGGACCAGTACGACGGACTCGCCGCGCTCGGCGGCGGCGGCGGCGTCATTGGCCGTGAAGTAGATGCGTCCCACGGCGGCGCCCGGACTGGCGCCGAGGCCCTTGGCCCAGGTGGTGTAGCCCGAACTCGCGAATTGGGGGTGCAGCACAGAGTCGAGATGGTCCTCGGTGATGCGCGACACGGCCTCGGCCTTGGAGATCCCGAGGTCGCTCGGACGGACCATGTCGACCGCCATCTTGAGGGCGGCCGCGCCGGTGCGCTTCCCGACCCGGGTCTGCAGCATCCAGAGCTTGCCCTGGTCGATGGTGAACTCGGTGTCGCACATGTCGGCGTAGTGCGCCTCGAGCCGACCGAAGATCTTGGTCAGCTCGGTGTGCACCTTGGGGAACTTCTTCTTGAGCTCCGAGATGGGCTCGGTGTTGCGGATGCCGGCCACGACGTCCTCGCCCTGCGCGTTGACCAAGAAGTCACCGTAGGCGCCCTTGGTCCCGGTGGCGGGGTCGCGGGTGAAGCCGACGCCGGTGCCCGAATTGTCGTCGCGATTGCCGAAGACCATGGCCTGCACGTTGACGGCGGTGCCGAGGTCGTGCGCGATGTGCTCACGGTCGCGGTAGGCGATGGCACGGGGGCCGTTCCAGCTGCGGAAGACCGCCTCGATGGCACCGCGCAACTGGTCGGCCGGCTTCTGAGGGAAGGGCTTGCCGGTATGGCGCTCGACGATCTGCTGGTACGAGTCGACCAAATAGCGCAACAGCTCGACCGGGACCTTGGCGTCCGAGGTCGTCCCGGCCAGCTCCTTGGCGGCGTCGAAGAGCGAATCGAACTCCTCGCCCGGCAGCTCCAGGACGATGCGGGCGTACATGGCGATGAAGCGCCGGTAGGAGTCGAACGCGAAGCGCTCGTCACCCGTCTGCTTGGCCAGGCCCTCGACCGACTCGTCGTTGAGTCCCAGGTTGAGCACGGTGTCCATCATCCCGGGCATGGAGAACTTGGCACCGGAGCGCACGGACACCAAGAGCGGGTCGCCGGCATCACCGATCGTCTTGCCCATGGCCTTCTCGAGCCGGGAACGGGCGCCGGCCACCTCGGCATCGAGGCCCTTGGGCCAGCCGCCGCCCATGTAGGCGCGGCAGGCATCGGTCGAGATGGTGAAGCCGGGGGGCACCGGGAGCTGCAGTACCGACGTCATCTCGGCCAGGTTGGCGCCCTTCCCACCCAGGAGGTCCTTGAGCTCCATCGGTGGGCGTGGGTGCGTGTGGTCGAAATCGAAGACGAACGGCATCGGGCCTCCTTGCCCTGGACGGGTGGACCGCGTCGGAACGCAGCCACTCGACATGATCGCCCTTCCCGAGGTGGGACGGGCCAGTCCAGCCTACTTTCCTCCGGGCGACACTCCGGATCGTCTCAGTGCCGCGTGCGGCCGTCCGGATCGCCGCCGGGCGGCGCGCTGTCCGCCTTCACGGCGGTCGTGATCTGACGTTGGAAGACCTCTTTCGCCTGGCGCATGAAGTCACGCACCACGGCAAGCTCGTCGGCTTTGAAGCGCTGGGCCACCTCGCGCATCTCCTCGGCGACGGGCTGCTGCAGACCCGCCAAGCGCTGCTGCGCCGCGGGCACGATCTCGACCCAGACCCGGCGACGGTCCTCGGTGTCGCGGCGGCGGGTCACCATGCCGGCCTCCTCCAGGCGGTCGAGGATGAAGGTCACCGCCCCGGTGGTCAGCCCGCTCTCTACCGCCAACTGGCCGGCGGTCAGGGGGCCGTTGCGGCCGACGAGGTCCAGGCACCGCATATCGGTCCGGCTCAGCTTCAACTTCTTGGCCAGGCCCTCGTCGAACTCACTGGCCGCGCCGAGGTAGCCCATGATCTCCGAGCGCAGCTGCTGGGCCAGCTCCGAGCGCGACCATTGTCTTGACACGTAAATAACTTTATCACTAAGTTTCTTTGGCAATGGCTTATTCTTCGCAACCCACTCTGGCCGTGGAGGCCCACGACCTCGTGAAGGTCTTCCCCCGCGGCAATGTCCGTGCGCTCGACGGTGTCTCGCTCGAGGTCGAGGCCGGCACGGTGCTCGGACTGCTCGGCCCCAACGGCGCCGGCAAGACCACGGTCGTCCGGATCCTCTCCACCATCCTCGGCCCCGACTCGGGTCGTGCCTCGGTCCTCGGCCACGATGTGGTGGCGGAGCCCGAGACCGTGCGCCGCATCATTGGCCTGGCCGGCCAGTACGCCGCGGTGGACGAGAACCTGACCGGCCGCGAGAACCTCCACATGGTGGCCCGCCTGTCCCACCTGAGCCGCAAGGTGTCGGCCCACCGCGCCAACGAACTGTTGGACGAGTTCGGGCTGGCCCACGCCGGCGATCGAGTGCTCAAGACCTACTCGGGCGGCATGCGGCGGCGGCTGGACCTCGCCGCGGCACTGGTGGCCAGCCCGCCGATCCTCTTCCTCGACGAGCCGACGACGGGCCTGGACCCGCAGAGCCGCCAGAACCTCTGGACTGCTATCGAGGACCTGGTGCGGGAGGGCACGACCGTCTTGCTCACCACGCAGTACCTCGAGGAAGCGGACCGGTTGGCCCGCGACATCGTCGTGATCGACCACGGGCAGGTCATCGCGAACGGGACGCCGGCCCAACTCAAGGCCGAGCTCGGGACCTCGGTGGTCTCGGTGACCCTGGGCGAGCACGACGACGTGGGGCGGGCGCTCGAGCTGCTCACGCCGTTGTCCGAGAAGCCACCGCTGGTCGAGAACCTCATTGTGGAGCTGACCGTGAACGACGGCCCCAAGGCCGGTGCCGACGTGCTGCGCTCGCTCGACGGAGCCGGCGTCCCGATCGCCGGCCTGGCCCTGCGCGAACCCAGTCTCGACGACGTCTTTCTGTCCCTCACCGGTCACAAGACCACCGAGGAGGAGGACGAGGAAGAAGCGGCACCGCAGCAGAAGCGGGGCTTCGGTCGAGGACGCAAGAGCGACGTGTCGGACGGGAAGGATGCCGCATGACGACCACCACCCTCACCACGCCGCTGTTGCTGGACGACCACTCTCGGGGCAATCGCCTTTCGTGGGCAGTGGCGGACATCGTCACGATGGCGAAGCGCAACATCCTCGCCGTCATGCGGACGCCCGAGGCGCTGTTCTTCACGACGCTCCAGCCCATCATGTTCGTGCTGCTCTTCACCTATGTCTTCGGTGGCGCCATCCACGTCCCCGGCGGGCACTACATCAATTTCCTGATGCCGGGCGTGTTCGTGCAGACGGTCATCTTCGGGGCCATGGCCTCGTCGGCCGGGCTGGCCGAGGACCTGCAGAAAGGCATCATCGAGCGCTTCCGCGCCCTCCCCATGAGCCGCTCGGCCGTGCTGGCGGGCCGCACCACGTCGGACCTGGTGCGCAACGTCTTCGTGATGATCCTGATCACCATCGTGGGCTTCGCCGTGGGATTCCGCATCGGGACCAATTTCGGCCTCTTCCTCTGCGGCGTCCTGGTGATCCTGTTCTTCGCCTACGCGTTGAGTTGGGGCTTCGCCTACATCGGCCTGTCGGCCCCCAACGCGGAGACAGCGCAGGTCATGGTCTTCCCGCTCATCTTCCCGTTGCTCTTCGCCTCCTCGGCCTTCGTGCCGGTGGCCTCCATGCCCGGTTGGCTGCAGGTGTTCGCGGAACACCAGCCGGTGACGCAGGTCGTCAACGCGGCGCGCTCGCTGATGGTCGGCGGCCCCCTGCAGGATTCGGGCGCGGTGTGGTCGGCCCTGGTGTGGTCGGCGGGCCTTCTGGTCCTCCTGGCGCCGATCGCGGTGCGCAAGTACCGCAGGGTCGCCTGAGCGATCTTGTCCTGACCCTGGCCTCTACTCCTGGCCGGTGCGCCGGCGCAGCTCGCCGAGAAGCTCGGGGATGGGGATGCGCACCTGCTCGGTGGTGTCGCGGTCGCGGATGGTGACCGCGTTGTCCTCGAGCGAGTCGAAGTCGACCGTCACGCACCAGGGCGTCCCCACCTCGTCCTGACGCCGGTACCGGCGCCCGATGCTCTGGGTCACGTCGTAGTCGCACATGAAATGCGGTTGCAGCGTGGAGAGCACCTGGCGGGCCAGAGGCTCGAGCGTGTCCTTCTTGGACAGCGGGAGCACGGCCACCTGGTACGGCGCCAGCCGCCAGTGCAGGCGCAGGACGGTGCGCGCCTCTCCCCCGACCTCGTCCTCGCTGTAGGCCGACAGGAGGAAGGCCATCATGGTGCGGGTGGCGCCGGCGGCCGGCTCGATCACGTACGGCGTGTAGCGCTCGTTGGTCTGCTGGTCGAAGTAGTCGAGCGCGACGCCCGACGCCTCGGCATGCGCCTTGAGGTCGTAGTCACCGCGATTGGCGATGCCCTCGAGCTCGTCCCAGCCCCAGGGGAAGAGGAACTCGACGTCGGCCGTGCCGCGTGCATAGTGCGACAGCTCGCTCTGCTCGTGGTGGCGCAGGCGGAGCTTCTCGGGTGGGATGCCCAGATCCAGATACCACTGCATGCGCTCGGCGAGCCAGTAGTCGAACCACTTCTGGCTCTCGTCGGGCGGGACGAAGTACTCCATCTCCATCTGCTCGAACTCGCGGGTGCGGAAGACGAAGTTCTGCGGCGTGATCTCGTTGCGGAAAGACTTGCCGACCTGCGCGATGCCGAAGGGCGGCTTCTTGCGCGTCGTGCCGAGCACGTTGGCGAAGTTGGTGAACATGCCCTGGGCCGTCTCGGGGCGCAGGTAGGCGACGTGCCCCTCATCCTCCACCGGGCCGGCGTGCGTCTTGAACATCAGATTGAAGGCGCGGGCCTCGGTGAGGTCCTTGGAGCCGCAATTAGGGCAGACGCCCTCGATCTTGTCGGCCCGCCAGCGCTCGTGGCAGTTCTTGCAGTCGACCAGCGGGTCGGTGAACGTGGCCAGGTGGCCCGAGGCGGCCCAGACGGCCGGCGGGCCCAGGATGGAGGCATCGAGGCCGACCACGTCGTCGCGCAGCTGGACCATGGCGCGCCACCAGGCGTTCTTGACGTTGCGCAGCACGTTGACCCCGAGCGGGCCGTAGTCGTAGGTGGAGCGGAAGCCGCCGTAGATCTCGGCCGACTGGAAGATGAACCCACGGGTGCGGCACAGGCGCACCACCTTCTCCATCAGGTCGTCGTTGGCAGCCTCGGGCGGCCCGGCGGTCTCTGTCATCGGTGCAGGATACCGGAGCGGATTCTGGCGCTGACCTCGTTGGCCAGCAGGCGGCCCCGCAACGTCAGCACGGCGCGGCCGTCGGCGTCCTCGACGAGGCCCGCCAGTTCCTCGGGACGTTCGAGGCATGCCCACGGGACGCCACGGGGTGTGCGCAGTGCGAGCGACAGCGCTTCGAACTCCCGCTGCTCGTACGTCAGCTCCTCGCGGCCGCCTTCGGGGGAGCGCCCGTCCTCCATGGCCGCGACGTAGCGGTCGGGCGTGCGCACGTTCCACCAGCGCGTCCCGGCACGGTGCGAGTGTGCCGCCGAACCGATGCCGAGATAGTCGCCCTGCTCCCAATAGAGGTGATTGTGCCGGGCCTCGTGACCTGGCCGGGCCCAGTTGGAAATCTCCTCCCAGTGGTAGCCGGCGGCGGTGAGGACGGCGTCGGCATGCTCGTAGCGCCGGGCCTCGACGTCGTCGTCGGGATGGCGGGCCGGGTCGGCGGCCAGCGGCGTGCCGGGCTCGACGGTGAGGCCGTAGGCGCTCAGGTGCGGCGGCGGGTGGTCCAGGGCGAGGACGTGCTCGAGGGTGGCCGCCCAGTCGGCGTCGGACTCGGTGGCGGCACCGAAGATGAGATCGAGGTTCCAGGTGGCGAACCCGGCGTCGTGCACGGCGGCGGCGATGCGCTCGGCGGCCTGCGGCACGTTGCGCCGGCCGAGGCCGGCGAGCACGTGGGCCTGGGTGGACTGCAGGCCGAAGGAGACGCGGGTGACACCGGCGCGGCGGTACGTGTCGAGGTGCGCGGCGTCGGCGTCCTCGGGGTTGCACTCGACGGTGACTTCGGCGCTGGGCGCGCGCGGGATGGCGTCGAGGATGCGGCAGAGCGTGTCGGGGTGGAGGCGGGACGGGGTGCCCCCTCCGAAGAAGATGGATGTGGGGAGCGCGAGGTGGCCTCCCTCCACGGCCTGCTCCACCTCGCGCACGCAGGCTTCCGCGTAGCGTTCCATGAGGTGGTCACGGTCGGTGTAGGTGGCGAAGGCGCAGTAGTCACAGCGCTCCCGGCAGAACGGGACGTGGACGTAGACGCCGAAGGGGGTCAAAGGCCGGCGGTCGAGCGCACCGAGCGGATGCGGCGGTCGAGGTGGGACTCCATGGCCTCCGTCGCCAGCTCGGCCACCTCGTCGGCGGCCGGGGGCGGCGGGCCCGACAGCACCGCGGCCAGGTCGCCACCGAGGATGCGCCGCAGCAGCACCAGTGCGGCGGGGCTCATGTGGCGGCCGCTGCGATGGGCCCGGCACAGGGTGCCCCCGGCGACCAGGTCGAAGGCCACCAGCTCCACGACACCGTCGGGCTCGCCGCAGGCGGCACACTCGTCGAGCACCGGACCGGCGCCCTCGAGGACGAGCGCCTTCAAGAAGAACGCCGGCGCGGTCAGTGTCGGGTCAGCCGTCGGGTCGGCGAGCGCGCCGAGGGCGCCCACCAGCATGGAGTACAGCCGAGGATCCGGATGGCGCTCCTGGGCCATCTGGTCGCTCACCTCGAGCAGCGCGATACCGCGCGGCATGCGATCGAGGTCCTCCCGTATGGCGCGGAAGGCGTGGACGACCTCCACCTGGTTCACGATGTCGAGGTCGCCCCTCCCCTGCCACAGCAGGAGGTCGACGTGGGACAGCGGCTCCAGGCGGCCGCCGAACTTCGAGGTGGTCTTGCGAATGCCCTTGGCGACGGCCCGCACCTTGCCGTGGTGCTCGGTCAGGAAGACGACGATCTTGTCGGCCTCGCCCAGGCGGTAGGTGCGCAACACGACGCCCTTGTCCCGGAAGAGGCTCACGTGGCGGTGTCGGTGCTGGCGGTGTCGGTGCTGGCGGTGTCGGTGCCGCCGGCGCGGTAGGCGGGGTCCAGGGGGCAGAAGCGCTCCCCCCGGCGCTCGGCCTCGGCCACGGCACGCCGGGCTTCGGCGGCCACGTCGGCGGCCCGGTCGTGGGCCTCCTGCGCCGGGCGGGTGCGAGCGAGGGCCTTCGCCCCGTGCGAGTTGCGTCCGTAGAGGGCGTTCCCGGCCCCCACCAGCGCCGCGATGGCGATGAAGGCGATCACGGCCGCACCGGCGCCCGCGTGCCCCGCCAACACCACCACCACGACGAAGATCGTGAGCAGGGCGATCGCGACGGCGATGGCGATCCGGGAGAAGGTCATGACGCCTCCCATTCTCGCAGCTGGGCCGCGAACCGAGGCACCTGGGCCGTGAACCGAGGCACCTGGCGACCCACACCGAGAATGACGCCATGGAGCCACGAATCCAGGCCGATGATCCGCTCGACCGGCTACTCCCCGCTCCAGCCAGCGGTTACGGGTTGACGGCCCCGAACCGGCGTACCCGGCGCTGGTACTCGATGACCGCCTCGTAGAGATGGCGCCGGCGCATGTCCGGCCACAGCGTCTCGGGGAAGACAAGCTCGCTGTAGGCGATCTCCCACAGCAAGAAGTTCGAGATCCGTGTCTCGCCCGAGGTTCTGATCACGAGGTCCGGGTCGGGCATGTCGGGAAAGTACAGATGGCGGGCGATCGCCTTCTCGTCCACCTTGGAGGCCGGCGTGCCTTCAGCGACCAGGGCGCGCACGGCGTCGACGATCTCCGCCCGGCCGCCGTAGTTGAAGGCCATGGTCATCACCATGCGCCGGTTGTGCTTCGTCAGCTCGATCGACTCGTCCATGCGCTTGAGCACGCGACGGGGGACGCGCCAATCGCGCCGGCCGGCGAAGCGGATCTGCACGCCCTTCTCGTTGAGCTCGTCGCGGCGGCGCATGAGCAGCGACTGGTTGAAGTTCATGAGATAGCGGACCTCGTCGGGGGGCCGCCGCCAGTTCTCGGTGGAGAAGGCGTAGAGGGTGATCCATTTGATGCCGATCTCGAGAGCGCCGTTCACCACATCGAGCAGGGCGGTCTCTCCTGCGCCGTGGCCCTCTGTACGCGGCAGGCCCCGGGCCTTGGCCCAGCGCCCATTGCCGTCCATGACGCAGGCAACGTGCACAGGGACCTTCGAGAGGTCCAGCTCCGGCGGAACATGATCGGGCGTCTCGGATTCGGTGTTCTGGCCCGGGTCCTTCTCCTGGTCCCGTCCCCGGACACCGCCCGGGTCGCGGACGGCAGAGGTCACCGGATGAACCTACCGCGGCCCGCCGCACCCAGTGTTCTGGCGCCTACACGGCCGTTGTGTTCAAGTGTCCACACCCCGGCCAGGCGGTGGGGGTTGGAGGAGCAGGAGGAACCGTGCCCGAGCCAGCAGCCGAACCACGCCCCGACACCAGCGACATGTACGCCGTGCACGGCGTCTTCCGCGACAGCTTGGGCGCCGCCCCGAGACTGGTCGGGACCATCGCACCGGGCGACGCTGAGCGGGTGGCCCTGATCGCCAACTACTACGAGAACGTCCTGTCCTTCCTCCACACCCACCACGACGGCGAGGAGTTGCTCATCTTCCCGCTCATCCGTGAGCGCTGTGCCAGCGACGCTGCCCTGATCGACCGCATGGCCGACCAGCACCACGAGGCTCTGGCCCTGCTGGAGGAAGCACGGTCCGCCCTGGCGGCGTGGCCCGGTGGGGACGCCGCGGCACAAACGACGGCCCAGGAGCAGTTGGAGGCATTGCACAGCCATCTGCTCGAGCACCTCGAACAAGAAGAGCAGTACGTGCTCCCTCTGGCGGCCGACCACCTCTCGATGCAGGAGTGGGGCGCCATGCCCGAACACGGCATGGCCAACTTCGATGGCGACAAGATCTGGTTGATCCTCGGCCTCATCCGGGAACGCATGACCGAGGAGCAGCGCGCCGCCATGCTGGCGCACATGCCGCCTCCCGCCGTGGAGATGTGGACCGGCTTCGGCGAGCAGGCGTTCAAGGACTATTCGTCTGTGGTGGTGGTCGAGGTGGTCAACCACGCCTGAGTTCGCCGAGGCGGGCTCAGGGAGCGCGGGACCAGGCTCACCGTCGCTGTAGCGTCATCTCCGATGACGGATGAGGACGGTGACTTCGCCGAGCCCGATGGTCTCGACGAGCTCGACGTCTTCGGTTCCTCGGGAGGTTCCGAGGCCGACGCCCGCGAGGCCGGCGACGACGGTGTCGGCGGCCTGGACAAGATCACGGCGCAGATGTCCGGCGGCGAGCACCGCCCGGAGCAACAGGAGATGTGCCGGGCCGTGGCAGAGGCGGTGGCCACCAGGACCCACCTCGTCGTCCAGGCCGGGACGGGGACCGGCAAGTCGCTCGCCTATCTCGTCCCCGCCGCGCTCAGCGGCAAGAAGGTCGTCATCGCCACGGCCACGAAGGCCCTGCAGGACCAACTCGCCGACAAGGACCTGCCGCTGGTCGATGCCGGTCTCGGTTTGCCCGCCCCGCTGGACTTCGCCGTCCTGAAGGGTCGGAGCAACTACGTCTGCCGCCAGCGTGTGGCCGAGGTGGGGTCGGGGGGGATCCAAGCGGAACTCGGTGACCAGGGCGGGCGAGCGGACGAGCCAGAACCGTCACCACAGGTCGACGAGGCGGAGAAGGGGTCCGCGATTCCAGCGGCCGGTGGCGCGCCACCCGAAGGCATCGTCGAGGAAGTGCGGCAGTTGGTGGCCTGGTCACAGACGTCGCAGACCGGTGACCGGGCCGACCTGAGCTTCGAGCCGTCGGACCGGGCCTGGAACATGGTGAGTGTCGGGCCGCGCGAGTGTCCCGGCGCCTACAACTGCCCCTCCGGCGGGAGCTGCTTCGCCGAGGCCGCACGTGAAAGGGCCTCGCTGGCGGACATCGTGGTCGTCAACACTCATCTGTACGGGGCGCATCTGGCCAGTGGCGGCGTCGTGCTGCCCGAGCACGACGTGGTGATCTTCGACGAGGCCCACGAGCTCGAAGAGGTGATGACGTCGAGCCTCGGCGTCGAGGTGACGCCCGGTCGTTTCCGTTCCCTCGTGACGTCGGCCCGCTCGCTGGTCGAACAGCGCGATGCTGAACTCCTCGATCGACTGGCCTCGGTCGGTGATCTGCTCGGCGCGCTGCTGGTTGATCGCGTCGGGACGCGCGTTCTGCACGATGAGGCCCGACCACCGGTCGACGACCGGGAGCTCGCCGAACTGCTCGCCCGCGCCGCCGAGGTCAGCAGGCGCGTCACCGACGCCCTGCGCCGTGGTGGGGCGCAGCGCTCGTTCCTCGCCGAAGACGGCGGGACGGAACAGCCCGATCCTGACCGTGCCAGCCGCAAGACCCGCACGTTGCAGGCCGCCGTGCACCTGGCCGAAGACCTCCACCGCTTCGAGACGCGCAGCGACGGCGAGGTCGCCTGGGTCGACGGAACGCGGCGCAACGTGCGGCTACGCCTGTCCCCCATCGACGTCGGCCCCGTTCTGGCCGCGATGCTCTGGGGCGAGGTCACGTCGGTACTGACCAGCGCGACGATTCCGCCCCGGGTCGTCGAGCGTGTCGGGCTGGAGGCCTTTCCCACGGAGGAGCTCAACGTCGGCAGCCCGTTCGACTACCGAGCCCACGCGCTGCTCTATGTCGCGCGTCACCTGCCGGACCGGCGGGCGGCGGGGGCCGAGGAGGCGCTCCACGAGGAGCTCGCCCAGCTCCTGGAGGCGGCCGGGGGCCGGACGCTGGCCTTGTTCACCAGCCGGCGCGCCACGGAGGCGGCAGCGGCGGCTCTGGAGCCCGAGCTCCCCTACACCCTGCTCTTGCAGGGTGATCTGCCCAAGAGCCGCTTGCTCGAGGCGTTCGCTTCGGACGAGACCTCCTGCCTGTTCGCCACCATGGGCTTCTGGCAGGGTGTCGACATCCCGGGGCGCGCCCTCTCGCTGGTCACGATCGACAAGCTCCCGTTCCCACGTCCCGACGACCCGCTCCTGCAGGCGCGTCGGGACCGGGTCGGCGGGCGTGCCTTCTCACTGGTGGATCTCCCGCGCGCGGCGACGTTGCTCGCGCAAGGCTCGGGGCGGCTGATCCGCACCGCCGAGGACCGCGGCGTCGTCGCGGTGCTGGACCCGCGGCTGGCGACAGCGTCGTATCGCGGTGTGCTGCTGTCGACACTCCCGCCGATGCGGCGCTCGGTCGACATCCACGAGGTGGAGGCATTCCTGCGCCGGGCGCTGGAGGACGAGACCATGGACACATCGCCGGGCGAGGCGTGACGTGCACGTGGACGTGGACGTGAGGCAGGGAGCGCCCACGAAGGCCTTGGTCTGCACGATCCTGCGCCACGCCGAGGACTTCCCCTGGAAGATGCAGGACATCGGGCTCATGGCACTGCGCCTCGACGACGCCCGGACGTACCGTCTGCACATCTGGGACCCGAGCGGCACCGATGGAGACCCCCCGATCCACGACCATCCTTACGACTTCACTTCGACCGTCATCGCCGGCGAGCTGACCAACGGTCGCTACGCCGAAGACCCCGCGGGCGAGGAGTACGTCCGTTTCCGCTACGCCCCGGCGGATCAGGAGCAACGGCGGGCGGACGTCGTGCGGTTGAGCGCCACGACAGAGGTCCTCGGTGCCGGCGCTAGCTACAGCCAACGGGCCGAGGAGCTGCACGCGAGCTGGCAACGGCCCGGGACCGTGACCGTCATCGGCTGCTCGTGGCACGCGCCGAGCGAGCTGACCGTCTGCCTGCGAGACGCGGCTTCGTGGCGGTCGGGACAGTCGAGGGACGCGACGCGCGAGGAGATCAAGGCGTTCACCGCCACCGCGCTGGAGTGGTTCTGAACCGAGGCTGCGTCAGTACCCGAGGCGGTTGAGCATCTCGTCCCGGTTCTGCCAGTGGCGCTCCACCTTCACGTGGAGGTCGAGATACGTGCCCTCGGGGAGCTCCTCGCGGACGGCGATGCCGACGGCCTTGAGCACCTCGCCGCCCTTGCCGATGACAATGGCCTTCTGGGAGTCGCGCTCGACGATGATCTCGACGCGGATGTGCGGCCATTCCCACTCCGTCACGCGGCAGGTAATGGCATGGGGCAGCTCGTCCCTCGTCTTGGCCAGCAACTGCTCACGCACCAGCTCAGCGACCCAGAGCGCCTCGGGCGTATCCGTGATGACGTCGGGCGGGAAGAAGGGCGGGCCCTCCGGCAGCCGGGCGATGAGATGCGCCGTGAGCGCCGGCACGCCCTTGCCGGTGCGGGCCGAGACCGGGAAGTACTCGACATCGTCCAGCTCGTTCGGCCCGGCCAGCTCGTCGACGGCCGCCTTGGCCTGGGTGAGGCGCTCCATCACCTGGGCGTTGTTGGCCTTGTCGACCTTGTTCACGACCACGATGAGGCCGGGCGGGCCCTCGACCTCTTCGTCGTCGATCTCCTCGTCGAGGTCGTCGTCGATGTCCTCGTCGGGTTCGTTGTCGAGCTCGTCCGTGTTCCCGTCCGGGCTGTTCTCCTCTGTCTTGCGAGGTGTCGCGGCACCAGTGTCGAGTGCACGCTGGGCCCGCGCTGCTGCCGCGGCGACGCGCTGGACCTGACGGACGGACCGCTCCAGGACTGTCCGGTCACCCGGCCCGATGGCCGCGGTCCCGTCGACAATGACCATGATCACGTCGACATCGTTCAGCGCGTCGGTGGCCGTCTCGTTGAGGCGAGTGCCCAGGGTGCTGCGCGGGCGGTGGATGCCGGGCGTGTCGACGAAGACCACCTGCGCGTCGTCGGCAGGATCGTGCAGGACGCCGAGGATCCGGTGCCGGGTCGTGTTGGGCCGTGACGAGGTGATGGCCACCTTGGTGCCGACCATGTCGTTCACGAGGGTGGACTTGCCGACGTTGGGCCGGCCGACGACCGCGACGAAACCCGAGCGCACAGCCCTCAGTTCCCGTTGTGCGACGCGCTGCCGGCGGCCTCGCCATGGGCGTCCGCGCCGGAGGCGTCCCCGGCGGGCGCGCCGGTCGCCTCGATCCGGACACGGCCGATACGCCGACCGCGCACGTCGACGGCGGTGAGGCGGAAGCCCTCCACCTCGACGGAGTCACCGGGGTCGGGCACCCGCCCGACCAGGTCCAACATCAGGCCGCCGACCGTGTCCCACGGGCCGTGCGGCAGCTCGGCGCCCAGCAGCTCGTCGGCGTCGTCCACCGAGTAGAGGGCGCTGACCAGCACCGACCCGTCCTCGACAGCGCTCGACCGTCGGCTCCTCCACGTCGAACTCGTCGACGATGTCGCCGACTAGCTCCTCGAGCAGGTCCTCCAGCGTGATCAGCCCCGCCGTGCCGCCGTACTCGTCGACCACGACCGCCATGTGGAACTTCTCCTCCTGCATCTCGCGCAGGAGGTCCGAGACCTCCTTGGACTCGGGGATGAACTTGGCCGGCCGCATGCTGTCGCGCACGGGCTGGTCGGCCTTGCCCACCCGCTCGGCGCGCACGAGGTCCTTGGCGTAGGCGATGCCGATGATGTCGTCGATCCCGTCCGCCTCGACCGGGATGCGGCTGTAACCCGCCCCGAGCGCCGCCTCGAGCGCGTCGTGCACGGTGACGTCGGCCTCGACCGTCACCATGTCCGGGCGTGGCGTCATCACCTCGCGGGCCACCGTGTCGCCGAAGTCGATGACCGAGTGGATGAAGGTCCGCTCGTCCTCCTCGATCACATTCTCCTCGTGGGCCACGTCGGCCATGGCCTTGAGCTCGGAGTCGGTGATGTAGGAGTGCCGCAGGCCCTCCTCGTCGTCGCTGGCGCCGATGATCCGGTTGGCCAGGCCGATCAGGACGGCCGAGAGCCAGCGGATGGGCGGGAAGCGGATGAGCGTGCTGACGATCGGTGCGCTGAGCAGACGCGGCCCGGTCGGCGTGTTGCACCGCCCAGTTCTTCGGCACCGCCTCGAAGAACACGAAGATCACGACGATTTCGAAGACGATGCCGAGCAACACGCCGAGCCCGCCGAAGAGGTGCTCGGCCACGATGCCGACGAGGGTGGCCGAGATCAGCTGGCAGATCAGCACCAGCAGCAGGATCGGGTTGAGGAAGTTGGCCGGGTTCTCGACCAGCCGGGCCAGTTGGCGGGCGCCGCGCTTCTTCTCGTCGACCAGCGACTTGGCCTTGATGCGGTTCATCCGCACGAGGCTCGTCTCGGCCATGGCCAGCACGCCCGACGCGGCCAGCAGCACGGCGATGACCACGATGAGGAGGCCGTCCTCGAGGTGGAAGCCGGACGTCGCCAGGAGCGTGGGCACGCTCACGCCTCGTGGCGGACCCGGTAGAAGCGCGGCAGCAGCTGCTGCTCAATCGCCTCCATCCGCTCGGCCTCGGCCTCGTCCTCGTGGTCCATGCCGAGCAGGTGCAGCAGTCCGTGGACGACCAGCAGCGCCACCTCGTCGTCGAGGGACAGCTCGTGCTCCACGGCGTTGCGCGCCGCCACGGCGGGGCAGATCACGACGTCGCCGAGCAGCATGAGGGCTCCCTGCTCGGGCACCGCCCCCGGCCCACTGCCGCCGAAGTCGGGCGAGCGTCCCGTCGGGCCGGGCTCGTCCTCGATCGGGAAGGACAGCACGTCGGTCGGACCGGTCTTGCCGAGGAACTGCGCGTTGAGCGCGGCGATGGCCTCCTCGTCGACGAAGAGGAGCGAGACCTCGGTCTCCCCCTTGATGCCGCGGGCGATCAGGACCTGGCGCGCCAGCGCCGCCCACCGGGCGACGTCCATCGGATGATCCTGCTGCTCGTCGGCGGCGAAGACGTCGATCGTCACTGGGTGGGACCCGCCCGCCCTTCCGCCACCTCGTAGGCGTCGACGATGTCGGCCACGATCTTGTGGCGGACGACGTCCCGACGGCTCAGGTGGACGAACGAGATGTCGTCGATCCCTCCGAGCACGGGCTCGAGGCCGACGAGCCCCGACCGGCCGCCCGGCACGTCGATCTGGGTGACGTCGCCGGTGACCACGCACTTGGAGCCGAATCCGATGCGGGTCAGGAACATCTTCATCTGCTCGGGCGTCGTGTTCTGCGCCTCGTCGAGGATGATGAACGAGCTGTTGAGCGTGCGACCCCGCATGAAGGCGAGCGGCGCCACCTCGATGGTGCCGCGGTCGAGCAGACGTTGTGCGCCCTCGGGCTCGAGCAGGTCGTAGAGCGCGTCGTAGAGCGGGCGCAGGTACGGGTCGACCTTGGCCATCAGGTCGCCGGGCAGGAAGCCGAGGCGCTCGCCGGCCTCGACGGCGGGCCGGGTCAGGATGATGCGCGTCACCTGACGTGACTGCAGGGCGTGCACCGCCTGCGCCACCGCCAGATACGACTTGCCGGTGCCGGCAGGCCCGATGCCGAACGTGATGATGCTCTGCGAGATGGCGTCGACGTAGCGCTTCTGTCCGGCCGTGTTGGGCCGCACCGTCTTGCCGCCGGCGGCGCGCACCACCTCGGAGCGCAGGACGTCGCTCGGGCGGATGTCCTCGCGCACCATGTCGATGGTGCGCGCCACGGTCGAGACGTCGAGATTGCGGCCGGCCTGGACCATGAGGATCAGCTCCTCGAAGAGTTGGACCACCAGCTCGGCGTCGGGGCCCTCGACCGAGATGCGATCGCCCTGCACCACGATCTGGTCGTCCGGGAAGGCCTGCTCGATCTGACGCAGGTGCTCGTCGCGGGTGCCGAGAAGCCCGGCCATGAGGTGGTTGCCGGGGACGAAGCACTCGGCGCGGCAGTGCGGTGGTCATGGTGCGTTCACGTGATGCCAAAGTGTCCTTTCAACGGTTCGCCCCCCAAGACGTGGAGGTGGAGGTGCGGGACCGAGTTCATGGCGTCGGGGCCGACGTTGAACACGAGCCGGTAGCCCCGTTCCGGCACGGCCAGGCCGGCCGCGTCGGCCACGGCCCGGGCGGCCAGCAGCATGTCGGCCAGCACCGGGCCGTCCTCGGCGGTCACCGTCGAGGCGTCCTCGATGTGGCGCCGGGGCACGACGAGGACGTGGAGCGGGGCGGCCGGGTTGATGTCCTTGAAGGCGACCGTCGTCTGGGTCTCGTGGACCGTCTCGGACGGCACCTCGCCGGCCACGATCTTGCAGAAGAGGCAGTCGGCGGGGTCGGTCATGCCGTGGGGTCGCCGAAGCGTCTGCGCCAGCCTGATCACTGGTCCGAACTTACCGGTCTGGGGGTCCCGGCCGTGACCATGGGCGCCCGTCATCGGATCGTCCTCCGATCGACCCCCCGGCCGCGGCCACGGTGCCCGTACGCAGCGAGGCCAGGAGTGCGCCGGCGGTCACGGCGGCCGTCTCGGCCCGCAGGACGCTCAGCCCGAATCCGACCGTGGGCAGACCGGACGCCAGCTCGTCGGTGCTCCACCCTCCCTCGGGGCCGACCGCGACGACGTGCTGGTCGCAGCGTGGGCCGGTCGCCGCTCAGCTGGGCCAGCACGACCTCGCCCGGCCGACCCAGCGTCGACAGCTCGGCGAACGAGACGGTGTCGCAGACCTCGGGCAGCCAGACGCGGCGGCACTGGGCCGCGGCCTCGCGGGCCACTCGGCGCAGCTTCTCGACGGTGGCCTTCCCCCGCTCACCGGTCCAGCGGACCACGCTCCGCTCGGTGCGCAACGGCACGATGCGGTCGATGCCCAGCTCGGTCAGCTTCTGGACCACCCACTCGGGGCGTTCCCCCTTGACCGGCGCGAAGGCGACGGTGAGGGCGGGCTCGTTCCCCTGCTCGGACTGCACCGTGCCGTCGCCGCCGATGCCCGCGCCGCCCGCCAGGGGCTCGAGCGTCGCCTCGCCCTGCCACGCGGTGCGCGCCCAGCGCCCTCGACCGTCGGAGGCGATGACCTCCTCGCCGTCACGCAGGCGCAGCACCCGACCGAGATGGTGCGCATCCTCGTCGGAGAGGACCGGGTGGGCCGGGATCGTCGACGAAGACCTGGCCCGCCGCCGCCGCCCGCACGGTGATGGCGGCGTAGCCGGGGCCGGCGCTAGCCAAAGGCAGAGCGCAGGCGCGAGAACACGCCCTCGCCACCCCCCGAGCCCGGGGCGGCGACCGCCTCGCCCCGCGACGCCGCGAACTGGCGCAGGAGCTCGTCCTGCTCGGCGGTCAGGTCGGTCGGCGTCGCCACCAGCACGTGCACGTAGAAGTCGCCGCGGCCGCGGCCGCGCAGGTGCGGCACGCCGAGGCCCGCGGATCCGCTCGATGTGGCCGTGCTGGGTCCCGGGCCCGATCGTCAGGTGCTGCGGACCGTCCAGCGTCTCCACGTCGGTCTCGGTCCCGAGCGCCGCCTGCGCGATGCTGATCGTGAGCGTCGTGTGCAGGTTGTCGGCTTGGCGCTCGAAGCGCGGATCGGGACTGACGACCAGATGCACGAAGAGCGACCCGCTCGGTCCACCGCGCTGGCCGGCGGCGCCGCGATCGGCCAGTCGGAGCGTCGATCCGTCCTCCACGCCGGCGGGCACCTCGACCGTGAAGCGTGCTCTCCTGCATGCGACGTCCCTCGCCGCGGCAGTCGGCGCACGGGTTCGGGATCATTTCGCCGGTGCCACTGCAGCGTGAGCAGGCGACGCTCGTGACGACCTGACCCAGCAGGGACTGGCGCACCCGGCGCAGCTCGCCGGTGCCCTGGCAGTCGGTGCAGGTGACCGGCTCGGTCCCCGGTGCCGTCCCGCCGCCCTCGCACGTGCTGCACGTGACGGGAAGCCGGACCGTGATCTCCTTGCGCGCGCCGAACACCGCCTCGGCGAACTCGAGGCCGAGCCGCACCTCGGCGTCCGCCCCGACCTGCGGCCCGCGGCGGCGGTTGCCCGTGCCGCCCATCTGACCGAAGAACGCCTCGAAGATGTCGCCCAGGCCGCCTTCGAAGCCGAAGCCGCCCGCGCCGCCGCCGGCCTGGGCGCCGAAGACGCCCTCGGGGCCGTAGCGGTCGTAGCGCGCTCGCTTCTCGGGGTCGCGGAGAACCTCGTAGGCCACCGTGACTTCCTTGAACCGAGCCTCGGCGGCGGGGTCGCCGTGGTTGGTGTCGGGGTGCAGCTCCCTGGCGCGGGCGCGGTAGGCCCGCTTGATGTCGTCGTCGCTGGCGTCGGGACCGACGCCGAGCAGCGCGTACAGGTCGCCCAATCCGTCAGTGACGGCCATCGTGCCCCCCGCTGATGCGTTGACCCAGGCGCTCGCCCACCACGTGCGCGGCGGCCATGGCCCGTGCGTAGTCCATGCGCGTCGGGCCGAGCAGTCCCACCGCGCCGAGGTCCTGCCCGTCGATGGAGACCGGCGCCACGACGACCGCGCACGACGACAGCGGCTCGAAGCCGTGCTCGGTCCCGATGGCCACCGAGAGGCCCCGGTCCAGAACGTCGCGCAGCAGGGTGACGACGACCAGCTGCTGCTCCAGGATGGCGAGCACCGAACGCACCGTCTCGACGGCGTCGAAGGACTCGGCCAGTCGGGCCGGACCACCCACGAACACCTGGTCGGTCTCCATGGCCCCCTCCAGCGAGTCGAAGGCCAGGCGCGCCGAGAGCACGAGCTGGTCGACCTGGATCGAACCGCTGGCCGGGACCGACCAGGGCTGCGTGAGCGTATGGCCCACCAGATGGGCGGAGAGCTGGGTGCCGGCGTGCGCCAGCGTGTCCTCGGCGGTCTCGGCGTCGAGGTCGATGGTCCGCTTCTCGACGGCACCGTCGGAGAGCACTACGACGAGCAGCACGTGGAGCGGGGAGAGCCCGACGAGCTGGACGGAGCGGATGGTTGCGGTGTCGTGCGACGGCCCCACCACGACAGCCGCGTACGAGGTCAGCTCCGAGAGGAGGCCCGAGGCACGCTCGAGCACGGTCTCCATCTCACCGTGCACCTGCTCGAAGAACTGCGACACCTGCCTGCGCTGGGAGGGGCCGAGGACACCGGGCCCGGTCAGGTGGTCGACGAAGAAGCGGTACCCCTTGTCGGTCGGGATCCGGCCCGCACTGGTGTGGGGCTGCACCAGATAGCCCTCGCGCTCGAGCGCCACCATTTCGGAGCGGACCGTGGCCGACGACACCTGCACCCCCGGTGCGTTCGCCACATGGGACGAGCCAACCGGTTCGGCGGTCCCGATGTACTCGGTGACCACGGCCTCCAGAATGGCGGCGCGGCGGTCGTTGAGGGCGCGCTCGTCCGCGGCGTCGGTCATCGGGGCTGAGTCAATGGGCGGAGTCATGGAGTGCCTGGCACTCAAGTCTACCGAGTGCCAGGGACGGAGCCGTGGGCGGATCGGGAACCTGCTGGCAGCGGCTCGGCACGCGGCTCGTGGCTCAGTCGTCGCCCAGGCGCAAGGCGGAGATGAACGCCTCCTGGGGCACCTCGACCCGCCCGATGTTCTTCATCTTCTTCTTGCCTTCCTTCTGCTTCTCCAGCAACTTTCGCTTGCGGGTGATGTCGCCGCCGTAGCACTTGGCCAGGACGTCCTTGCGCTTGGCCTTCACCGTCTCTCGTGCGACGATGCGCCCGCCGATCGCCGCCTGAATCGGGACGTCGAACATCTGGCGTGGAATGAGCTCGCGCAGCTTCTCGGCCATCTTGCGCCCGTAGATGTCGGCCGTCGCCTTGTCCACGATGGTCGAAAAGGCGTCGACCGGTGCGTGGTTGATGAGGATGTCGACCCGGACCAGGTTGCCCGTTGCGTAGTCGCCGGGCTCGTAGTCGAGGCTGGCGTAGCCCTTGGTCCGGCTCTTCAACTGATCGAAGAAATCGATGACCACCTCGGCCAGGGGCAGCGTGTAGACGAGCTCGACGCGCTCGGGCGAGAGGTACTCCATGCGGGTCATCTCACCCCGCTTGCCCTGGCACAGCTCCATGACCGTGCCCGTGTACTCCGTCGGCGTGATGATGGTGGCCGACAACATGGGCTCGTCGATGTGGTCGATGCGGCTGGCGTCCGGCAGCTCGGTCGGGTTGTCGATGTCGAACTCGGTCCCGTCAGTCAAGAAGGCCCGGTATTCCACGCTGGGCGCCGTCGCGATGAGCGACAGGTTGAACTCGCGCTCGAGCCGCTCACGCACGATCTCCATGTGCAGCAGCCCGAAGAACCCGCAGCGGAAACCGATGCCGAGTGCGTGGGACGACTCGGGCTCGAACGTGAAGCTGGCGTCGTTGAGCTTGAGCTTGTCCAGGGCGTCGCGCAGGTCGGGCAGCTCGTCGCCGTCGACCGGGTACAGGCCGCAGAACACCATGGGCTTGGGATCCCGGTATCCGGCGAGCGCATCGCCCGCGCCGTGCTGGGCCGTCGTGACCGTCTCACCCGACCGCGCCTCGCCGACGTCCTTGATCCCCGCGATGAGGTAGCCGACCTCGCCCGGTCCGAGCGCCTCGACCGGGACGGCCACGGGCGTGCGGACGCCCACCTCCTCGATGTCGTGCACGGCGTTGGCCTGCATGAAGCGGAGGCGGGCCCCGGCGTGCAACGAGCCGTCGACGATGCGGATGGAGCTGACGACGCCGCGGTACTGGTCGTACGAGGAGTCGAAGATCAGCGCGCGCAACGGCGCCGCTGGGTCGCCCTTGGGCGGCGGGATGCGCTCGATGATGGCGTCGAGCAGCTCGGGCACCCCCTCACCCGTCTTGGCCGAGATGTGCAGGATCGACTCCGCCGGCAGCCCGAGGACGTGCTCGATCTCGAG
The DNA here is from genome assembly GCA_963762175.1 of uncultured Acidimicrobiaceae bacterium. Lineage (GTDB taxonomy): Bacteria > Actinomycetota > Acidimicrobiia > Acidimicrobiales > RAAP-2 > Bog-473. Next base: position 27,058 of record CAVXJW010000005.1, on the reverse strand, counting down.
AGCGCAGCGGACCGGATCAGCGGCCGGCAGATCGATCTTGTTGAGCACCGGCACGATCTCAAGGTCGTTCTCAATGGCCTGGTAGCAATTGGCCAGCGTCTGGGCCTGAATGCCCTGCGACGCGTCGACCAGGAGCACGGCGCCCTCGCAGGCCGCCAGCGAGCGGGAGACCTCGTAGCCGAAGTCCACGTGACCGGGAGTGTCGATCAGATGGAGGATGTGGTCGGCGTGCACCACCCGGACGTTCTGGGCCTTGATGGTGATGCCCCGCTCCCGCTCGATGTCCATGGAGTCGAGGTACTGCTCCCGCATCAGGCGGGGATCGACGGCCCCGGTGATCTCGAGGATGCGGTCGGACAGGGTCGACTTGCCGTGGTCGACGTGGCTGATGATGGAGAAGTTGCGGATGCGCTCGATCGCGACGGGACCAGACGCAGTGACGGGGGGCGGCACGGTCTGTCGATCGTACCGGCCCCGGTTGGCAACCTCGGTCGCCTGGCCAGGGCAGTTGTCCCCGAGCCGGCCAGCTCGACGAGGGCGAAATAGGCCCACCACCTGCTACAGTTGTCCTCCGCACCGGTGAGGCCCTGGCCCACCGCCGCCCCCTTTCGGAGAAGACCGAGGATTTTCACGTGGCCAACATCAAGAGCCAGATCAAGCGGAACCGCCAGAACGAGAAGCGCCGGCTGCGCAACAAGTCGGTGCGGGCCGAACTGCGCACCCGCACCAAGAACGCCGTCTCGGCCGCCGAGAACGGGGCCGAGGACAGCGCCGAGGCGTTGCGCCTGGCCGTCAAGCGGATCGACAAGGCGGCCGCGCAGGGCGTGATCCACAAGAACACCGCGGCGAACCACAAGTCGCGCCTGGTGCGACGGGTCGCTGCCATCGAGGCCTCCGCCGCCGAGTAGCGGCGTCACACCGGCCTCTCTCGTCCGCGTCGGCGGACATCTTCCTGCTCGCCGGGTCATTGCCGGCTGCATCCCTGCGCTCGCTGGGTCTTTGCCGACTGGCCGCCTTCCGCTAGGCGTTCATGTGGAAAGTGAAGATCTTCTCCGCCACGATGCGCGCCCCGACCGCATCGGCGTCGGTCGAGCCACTCCTCGAACGCCGGCCCCTGCTTGGGTAGGTACTCGTCGAGCATGGCCTGGCGCAGATCCCCGAAGTCCGGATCGCCCGAGTTCGAAGATTTCTGCCGTGCCGTGCACCGTCACGGCGAGCTCCTCCCCCGGCAGATGGGTGGCGCTGCACGCCGGCCTCGCCGCCAGGTGCTGCATCCGGACCGCACCGCGGCCCGTGCTGAACCAGAAAGAGCCGTGCAGGAAGTAGCCGTCCACGGGGCCGGCCAGCGGCCGCCCGTCCGCGGTCACGGTGGCCAGGACGAGCAAGCGCATCCCCTGCAGGCGCTCGGTCAGCTGCGCGGCGGTCAGCCGGCGCTCGTCGGTGATGATGTCGCGCAGGTGCGGGCCGGCGGAAGCCATCGAACGGTCGAGGACTGCCTGCAGGTTCGCCAACTCTTCGGAGGTCTCGAGCATCGCCTCAGTCCAGCACCGGGGTGTTCGGGGTGCACCGAGAGCGTTCGGGGTGCACCGAGGTGTTCGGAGTGCACCGCGTGTTCTGGAGTGGACCTGCTCCTCAGCGCCGGGCGGAGGCCTTCGGGCGGGACGCCCGCACGGGGCGGGTCTGCCGGGCCAACCGGGCCACCAGGATCTCGACCACGACCTCCGCATCCATGCCACTCGCGCCGCGCACGTCCAGGTCGGCCGCCGCAATGAGGTTGATGGCCTCGGCGATCCGCGTGCTGCCGAGACGGCGCGACTGCTCCAGCGCCTTCTTGGCGATGAAGGGCGCCGTGCCGAGCACCGCGGCGGCATCGCGGTCCGTGCTGACGTCGTCACCGTCGAGCGCCAGCATGTTGGAGAAATGCCCGTGCAGGGTCGCCAGCACCTGGACCGGAGCCAGCCCGCCCGCCTCGAACATGCGCCGGAGCACGGTCAACGCCCGCCCCGGCTCGCCCTTGTCGATGGCATCGGTGAGCTCGTAGCGCGGGACGTTGCCGGCCTCGCCGAGATAGGGCTCCAGATCGTCGGCCGTCACCCGGGCTCCTTCGCCGTAGGCGGCGCTCAGCGCGCCGAGGAGGCCCTCGACACGGCCGAGATCCTCGCCGACGTGGCCCGCGAGCAGATCGGCGGCCCGCGGCTCGAGCTTCACCGGACCGGTACGCAGGTGGTCGTGCAACCAGGCCTTGCGGTCGCCTGCCTTGCTCGTCGTGACGTCGACGACCTGGCCGGCCGCCGTGACCGCCTTTACCAGTCGGCGCGGGCACGGTCCCTCCCCCGCCGACCAGCACCAGCACCGTGGTCGGGAGGGGGTCCTGCACGACCTCGACGAGCCGGGGCACGTCGGCGGTGAGGATCCGGCCGGCTTCGCGCACGACGACGACGCGGCGGTCCACCAGGAAGGGTGGGGTGAGGCAGGCGTCGACGACGGCGCCGACGCTCAGCTCGTCGCCCGCGCCGCCGCCGATCTCCTCCACCACGAGCGCGTGGTCGCCGTCGCCCACCACGTCGTCGATCAATCCGCGCACGGCCTGGGCCACGAGCGCGGCGTCGTCGCCCTTGACGAGATAGACGGGAGACGGCGTGGCCGCGCTCATTCCGCCTCGCTGACGGCGGCGAGCGCGTCACGGGCGCGGCAGGTGCCCTTGACGTCGTGCACCCGCACGATGCGGCAACCCCAGGCGATGCCGAGGGCCGCCGCGCCGATGGAAGCCTCACGCCGCTCGGTGAGCTCCAGATCCAGGATCTTGCCGAGGAAGGTCTTGTTCGACGCCGAGAGCAGCAGGGGATAGCCGAGCCCGGCCAGGGTCGACGACGCGCGCAGGAGGGACAGGGACTGCTCGGCCGTCTTGCCGAGGTCGAGGCCGGCGTCGAGCACGATCCGCTCGGCGGGGACGCCGGCGGCGCGGGCGCCCTCGGCGCGCTCGGTGAGGAAGCGGGCGACGTCGGCCACCACGTCGTCGTAGTGCGGGTCCGGGTCGGCCACCCGCGGGGCGAGGCGGATGTGCGTAACGACGACGGCCGCGCCGTGCTCGGCCGCCGCCGGGGCGTAGTCGGGGTCGGCCAGACCGCTGATGTCGTTGCCCATGACCGCGCCCTCGGCGTAACAGGCGCGCGCCACCGAGGCCCGCCACGTGTCGACCGAGACGGGCGTGTCGAAGCGCGCCACCAGTCCGGCGACGACGGGCACGACGCGATCGAGCTCCTCGGCTTCGGTCACCTCGGGCCCCGGGCCCGCCTTGACGCCGCCGACATCGAGGATGTCCGCCCCGTCGGTCACCAGCTGCTCGGCGCGTTCGTAGAGCTTGTCGAGCTCGAACGTGGCGCCCTTGTCGTAGAAGGAGTCGGGCGTGCGGTTGAGGATCCCCATCACGAGCGCCCGGTGGGTGAGGTCGTAGCGGCGGCCGCCGAGGTCGAGCAGTGGCGCGAGCTGGGTGGCCGGAACGGCCATCAGTACAGGCGTGCGGTGAGCGCCCGGCGGTACTCCTTGGTGCGCGGGTCGTCGGCACCCATCGCCTCGAGCAGGTCCACGAACTCCTGGCGGGCGGCGTCGTCGTCGCGCACCCGATTGAGCAGCTCGTCGAGCTTGGCCTCCATCTCCTCGCCGGCCGGTGTCCGACACGTCGACCCCCGCTTCGAGGAGGCGGGCCTCGGCCGCCAGGACGCGGCCGTTCTCGGTCTCGGGCAGGCGGGCCAGCAGGGCGAGCGCCTCCGCGGCCTCGCCGCGGTCGATGAGCAGGCGGGCCAGGCCTTCGGTGGCGCCGGCGTGATCCGGCTCGAGCTCGAGCGCCCGGCGCAGGGAGGCCTCGTCGCCGGCGGCGACCAGCGTGTCCGCCTCGCTCGGCGCCGGCGCCAGGCGCTGCACGAAGGCAGTGACCTGCGCCTCGGGCACGGCACCGATGAACTGGTCGACGACCTGGCCGTCGCGGAGGGCGAAGACGGCCGGGATGGACTGCACGTTGAAGGCCTGCGCCACCGCCGGGTTGTCGTCGACGTTGACCTTGGCCAACTCGACGGCGCCGCCGGTGTCGGCCACGGCCTTCTCGAGCATCGGGCCGAGCGTCTTGCAGGGCCCGCACCACGGGGCCCACAGGTCGACGATCACCGGCACCGTCGCACTGCGGTCCAGCACGTCGGTCTGGAATGTCTGGTCGGTGACGTCCATCGGCCAAGACGCTAATGGCTGTGCCGTCCGGGAACGACGCCCCGCCTGGCCAGGGACGACACACCGCTCGTGGGTGCCGATTTCAGCGGCCCCGGCACCCGGGGGCGTCCGGCCGGGTCACACGGCACCGATTAGCGTCGTTCGCGTGTCGCAGACGCCGGAGGGCATTCACGAAGCCAACGTCACCGAGTGGATGGTGGCCCATCTGCCCGAGATCACCACGCCGCTGACCTTCACCCTGATCGCCGGCGGCCGCTCCAACCTCACCTTCCGCGTGGAGGACGCCGAAGGGCACGGCGTGGGCCCTGCGCCGCCCACCGCTGCACCACGTGCTGCCGACGGCGCACGACATGTCCCGCGAGTACCGGCTCATGCACTCGCTCGGGCCGGCCGGGATCCCCGTCCCGGTCACCGTCGGGCTCTGCACCGACGAGGCGGTCAACGAGCGGCCCTTCTACGTCATGGAGTTCGTCGAGGGCCACATCCTGCGCAGCGCGCCGGAGGCCGAGGCCGCGTTCGACGAGGCGACCGGACGCGTCGTCGGGGACCACATGGCCGACACGCTGGCCGCGCTGCACGACGTCGACCCCGACGCGGTCGGACTCGGTGACCTGGGGCGGCACGAGGGGTACATCGAGCGGCAGCTCAAGCGCTGGCGCGGGCAGTACGACCAGATGCAGGTCGAAGGCGTCGACCACGGCGGCCTCGTCGAGCGCGTGAGCGACGAGCTGGCCCGGCGCATCCCCAAGCAGCAGCGGACCTCCGTCGTGCACGGGGACTACCGCATGGACAACGTGGTGCTGGCCGACGACGGGACCGTCCGGGCCATCCTCGACTGGGAGATCTGCACCCTCGGCGACCCGCTCGCCGACCTCGGACTGCTGATGGTCTACTGGTCCGACCCGGACGACGCCATGGCCGTGCTCGGGCTGTCGCCGACGACGGCGCCCGGGTTCTCGACCAAGGCCCAGGTCCTGGAGCGCTACGGCGCGGTCTCCGATCTCGACGTGTCGGGGGTCGGCTACTACATGGCCTTCGGCTACTGGAAGCTCGCGCTGCATCCTGCAGGGCGTCTACGCCCGCTACGTCGCCGGCGCCGGTGCGGGCGACAAGGGCAGCGTCGACGGCTTCCCGACCCAGATCGGGCGGCTCTTCGAGATGGCGGCCGAGTCGCTGGAGACCGCCCCGTGAGCCCCGAGGGCAACGGGCTGACCGAGATCTTCGAGGTCCACCAGGAACCCGTCCTGCAGGAGCCGATCCTGGTCGTGGCGCTGGAGGGCTGGGTCGACGCCGGCCTCGGCGCCACGACGGCCATCGCCACGCTGCTCGGACAAGGGCACACCGAGCCGATCGTCACCTTCAACGGCGAGCACTTCCTCGACCAGCGGGCCCGGCGGCCGGTGGCCCGCATCGTCAACGGGATCACGACCGAGCTGAGCTGGCCGCGCACCGTCGTCCGCCAGGGCACCGACGAATCGGGGCGGGACATGCTCTTCCTGGTCGGGCCCGAGCCCGACTTCCACTGGCGTGCCTTCACCGACGCCGTGGTGGGGCTGGCCCGTTCGTGGCGCGTGCGCATGGTGGTCGGCCTCGGTGCCTTCCCGGCGCCGGCACCGCACACGCGGCCGGTGAAGCTGGCCGCCACCGCGCCGGCCGAATCGGCCGACCTCATTGAGCAGGTGGGCATCGTGCAGGGCGAGCTCGAGGTGCCAGCGGGCGTGCTGGCCGCGCTGGAGATGGCCTTCGGCGCCAACGGGACGCCCGCCGTCAGCCTGTGGGCCCGGGTCCCCCACTACGTGGCGGGCATGCCGTTCCCCGAGGCGAGCGCCGCACTGATCGAGGGCCTGGCCGCCGTCGGCTCGCTGTCGCTGGACTCGTCCGCGCTGCGCCGGGCCGGCGACAGCTCGCGGCGCCAGGTGGACCAGCTCATCTGCGGACAACGTCGAGCACCAGGCGATGGTGCGCAAGCTCGAGGAGAACATCGACGCCTCGGAGGGCAACGCGATGGGGGTGGACGAAGTGCCGTCCGGCGACGAGATCGCGGCGGAACTCGAGCGCTTCCTGCGGGGCGAGGAGCAGTAACGGGTGTCGGGCGTGTCCGGCGGCGTCCTGCGTGTCCGGCGTGTCGGCGTCATCGGGATTGTCGGCAGCGAGCACAAACAAGGACAGGAGGAGAGATCGTCCATGAAGATCGACGGCGGAATCGGGTTCGACCCCAAGGGCATTGCCGCGCAGGCAGTCAAGGCGGAGACAGAGCGGCTACGACGGCGTGTGGTCGGCCGAGACGAACCACGACCCCTTCCTCCCCATCGCCGTCGGCGCCGCCGCCACGGAGCAGCTCGAGTTCGGCACCGGGATCGCCGTGGCCTTCGCCCGCAACCCGATGACGCTGGCCGTGCTGGCCAACGACCTGCAGCTGCTGACCAAGGGTCGCTTCATGCTGGGCATGGGCAGCCAGATCAAGCCCCACATCACGAAGCGCTTCTCCATGCCGTGGTCGCACCCGGCGCCGCGCATGCGCGAGATGCGTGCTGGCCATCCGCGCCATCTGGAAGACGTGGGAGACCGGCGAGCCGCTCGCCTTCCGGGGCGAGTTCTACACCCACACCTTGATGACGCCCTTCTTCGACCCGGGCCCGAACCCGCACGGCAACCCCAAGATCCTGCTGGCCGGCGTCGGCGAGCACATGACCGAGGTCGCCGGCGAGGTGGCGGACGGTTTCCTGGTGCACGGCTTCACGACCGAGCGCTACCTGCGCGAGGTCAGCCTTCCGGCGCTCGAGCGCGGTGCGGCCAAGGCCGGCAAGACGCGGGCCGACCTCACGGTGTCGTATCCCGGCTTCGTCGTCACGGGACCAGACGACGAGAGCATGGTGCGCGGCCGCCAAGGGCGTGCGCGAGCAGATCGCCTTCTACGGCTCGACGCCGGCCTACCGGCCCGTGCTCGAGCTGCACGGCTGGGGCGACCTGCAGCCCGAGCTCAACACGCTCTCGAAGCGCGGGTGAGTGGGTGAAGATGGGCGAACTGATCGACGACGACATGCTCAACGCCTTCGCCGTCGTCAGCCCGCTCGACGGAGTGGCCGCCGAGGTGAAGCGCCGCGTCGGCGACGTCGTCGACCGCTTCAGCTTCTACGCGCCGTACAAGGTCGATCCCGAGATGTGGTCCAGTGTGGTGGCCGGTTTCCACTAACCCTGGAAGATGAGGACCGTGAGCCGCGAGGTCCGGGAGTGCAGGGCGGCACGCCCGCGGTGTCGGATCTCCCCTAGGCGACGACGTTGACGAGGCGCGGTGGCCGGACCACGACCCGCTTGGGCGCCGCCCCGCCGAGTGCGTCGATCACCTTCGTCGATGCCAGCGCGGCTGCCTCGGCATCGCCCTCCGAGATGCCGGCATCCACGTCGATGCGGTCGCGTACCTTCCCGTTGACCTGAACGACCATCGTCACGGTGTCCTGGCGGATGAGATCGGGGTCGAAGGTCGGCCAGCGCTGGAGGTGGACCGACGGTTCGCCCGGGTGGCGTTGTTCCCACAGCTCGGCCGTCACGTGCGGGGACATCACCGCGAGGAGGAGCAGGAGCGTGTCGAGCGCCTCGTTCCACACGTCGGCGTGGGGCGCGGCGTCGGCGGCGTTGCCGTTGCGCCGGCGCCGGCAGCTGCGCCGGCGGCTGCGCCCGTCCCGCCGTCCTCGGTGTCGCCCGCCCGTAGCGCTGCACCTGGTTCAGCAACTCCATGCAGTGGGCCACCGCCGTGTTGTAGGACCAGCGCTCGAGGTCGCGGGTCACGTCGGCGATGGTGCGGTGCACGGTCTGGCGCATCGCCTGTGTCGGCCGCTGTCGGGTCACCGCTGCGCAGCGACGGATCGGCGGTGCAGGTGCGCCACAACCGGTCGAAGAAGCGACCGCAACCGTCGATGACCTGCTCGGTCTGCTCGGACCAGTCCATGTCGTCGAACGGTGGACCGACGAAGAGGTGGAAGAGGCGGAGCGCGTCCGCGCCCACCGTGTCGAAGTAGTGCTCGGGCGCGATGAGGTTGCCCTTGGACTTGGACATCTTGGTCCCGTCCATGCGGATCATGCCCTGCGCCAGGTAGTGCCTGAACGGCTCCCGGTCGATGCCCGGCGCCAGGCCGACGTCGATGAGCGCACGCGTGTAGAAGCGGGCGTAGAGCAGGTGGAGGATGGCGTGCTCGATCCCGCCGATGTACTGGTCGACGGGCATGAACTTCTGCGCGGCGACCGGAGCGAACGGCTGTTCCGTGTTCCACGGGTCGGTGAAGCGCAGGAAGTACCACGACGAGTCGACGAACGTGTCCATGGTGTCGGTCTCGCGGCGGGCCGGACCGCCGCAGATCGGGCAGGTCGTGTGCAGGAAGCCCTCGTGCGACGCGAGCGGCGACTGACCCGTCGGCAGGAATTCGACGTCGTCGGGCGCGACGATCGGCAGCTGGTCCTCCGGGCACCGGGACAACGCCGTGGTCCGGGCAGTAGACGGCGGGGATGGGGCAACCCCAGAACCGCTGGCGGGACACGAGCCAGTCGCGCAGCCGGTAGTTGACCTTGCGTTCGCCGAGGCCCTTCTCTTCGAGCCAGTCGATGGCACGAGCCTTGGCCGTCGCGATGTCGAGGCCGTCGAGGAAGCCGCTGTTGATCTTGACACCGTCGCCCGTGTACGCCTCTCCCCCGCTGCTGTCCCAGTCGGCGGGCGGCTGCACCGTGCGCACGATCGGAAGCTGGTGCTGCGCGGCGAAAGCCCAGTCCCGAGAGTCCTCGGCGGGCACGGCCATGATGGCTCCGGTCCCGTACCCCATGAGCACGTAGTCGGCCACGTAGACGGGCACCGGGTTGCCGGTGAACGGATTGATGACGCTGCTGCCGGTGAAGGCACCGCGCTTGCCCAGCGCGACCGCATCACCCTCCGCCATGCGCTCGATGTCGGTGGCAGCAGCGGCCCGCGTGCGCAGCGCGTCGACGGCCTCGCGTTGGGCGGCGGTGGTCAGCGCATCGACGAGCGGGTGCTCGGGCGCCATCACGGCATAGGTCATGCCGAAGCTGGTGTCCGGGCGGGTCGTGAACACCCGCACGGTCAGGTCGGGGCGCCCCTCGACGGGGAGATCGAACTCGGCGCCCTCGGATCGCCCGATCCAGTTGCGCTGCATCGTCTTGGCCCGCTCCGGCCACTCGAGGCCGTCGAGGGCTTCGAGGAGCTCGTCGGCGTACTGGGTGATGCGGAAGAACCACTGCTCCAGGTCCCGCTTGATGACGAGGTCGCCCGAGCGCTCACAGGTGCCGTCGGCCAGCACCTGCTCGTTGGCCAGCACGGTCTGGCACCCCGGGCACCAGTTGACCGGTGCCAGGGCCCGGTAGGCCAGCCCGGCCTCCCAGAACTTCAAGAAGATGGCCTGGCTCCACTTGATGTACGAGGGGTCGTGGCTGTGGATCTCGCGGCGCCAGTCGTAGACGGCACCGAGCCGGCGCAGCGACGCCGTGAGCTCGGCGATCCGGGCGTCGGTGAAGATCCGCGGATGGGTCCCGGTCTTGATTGCGGCGTTCTCAGCCGGGAGGCCGAAGGAGTCGAACCCGATAGGGCTCAGGACGCCCTTGCCCAGCATGGTCTGGTAGCGGACCGTCAGGTCCCCGAAGGTGTAATTCCGCACGTGGCCCTGGTGCGCCGCCCCTGAAGGGTAGGGGTACATGCACAGCGCAAAGAACTTCTCACGGGGGTCGTCGTTGTCGATCTCGTAGGTGCCCTCGTCGTCCCAGTGGCGTTGCCACTTCCGCTCCACCGCAACGACGTCATACGCGCGTGCCATCGCACCAGGGTAGGCGACACCCTGGTGGCGTCAGAGCCGTGCCGGGCCGGATATCCCTTCAGCGGCGCGGCGAATTTCGGCGGCCCGCCGACCCCGGGACCGGGACGGAGTGGGTCCCCTCGACTGCTATCGTGATCCCCCACCACTGGGGGCGTAGCTCAGCTGGTAGAGCGCCTGACTGGCAGTCAGGAGGTTCGTGGGTTCAAGTCCCATCGCCTCCACCATTTGTGCATGAAGGAACGGCTATCTCGCGCTGATTCCGTGCTCGTTTCGCCCTGTCGTAGGACTTCTCAGCACACAACTTCCGCGCGCCTGACTGCCCACCATCCCGGCGACGGGATCCCTCTCGACGTTGACCCTCATTCCGACAGGGTCGGCTGCGAAGACTGCCCAACACGTATGGATGCACTGCTTGTACCCGCGACCGTGGTGGTAGCACCAACTCCCGCGCGGGCCAGCCCTCTGGGCGACTTGACCTTGACACGCCACAATGAGGCCACAGGAACGATGAGGAGGGTCTGATTGCACGCCGTCGGGGTGGTCTTCTTTGCACAGTTGCGCAACCGGTGGCGATCTTGGCTGGCGGTGGCGATTCTCATCAGCCTGGTGGGCGGCGCCGTCATGGCAGCCGCAGCCGCCGGGCGGCGCACGCAATATGCCTTTCCGGGATTCGTGATGACCCACGGCTTCGACGCCGAGGTATTTTCCTCCCAGCCGCTACCCAATATCGCCGGACTCCCTGGCGTGAGTGCGGCCACGGAACTTCGCGGTGCCGACAACGGTCAGCCGACCTGTGCCTGCCGGCGCACCATCGATCCCTCGAACTTGGGCGTTGCGCTCATTCCGACCACGGGCCCTTCCGTTTTCAACCTGGTTTCGGGTCGCATGCCCGATCCGTCGAATCCTCATGAGGTCCTTGCCTCCTACACCCTTCAACAGGACGCAGGAGTGCACCTCGGGACAGTCATCCATATCCCCTTCTTTTCTCGATCACAGGTCGCCGCTGACAGCGGCGCCAATGGGCCTCCTCCAGTACCCGCAGGTCCGAAGTTTGACTTCAGAGTTGTCGGGTTCGAGGCCACGGAAGTCGAGTTCCCCGCCGGAGGGACGAACACCTACTTCTTGTACGCAACCGCCGCATTCGCCCACCGTGTGCTTCCCCAAACGGGGTCCGGCTACTTGTACTTCATCCGTCTCCGCCACGGTTTGGCCGACGTTCCCCGTTTCCAAGCAGCCGTTCGCGACCTTGGGCCTGCAGTCTTCGTCCAGAATGTGGACTCACAGGTGGCATCGGTCGAAGCCTCGATCCATCCCCAGGCCATCGGGTGGTGGCTTCTCGCCGCGCTCGCAGCGCTGGTTGGCCTGACCGTCGTCGGCCAGGCCATCGGCCGGCAGAGCCTCGCCGAGAGCGAAGAGTTCCCAACGTTGATTGCACTCGGGATGAAGCGACGGCACCTGGTCGTGCTTGGCACGCTTCGCAATCTGGTGTTGGGGCTGACTGGTGCCATCGGCGCGGTGGCGATCGCGGCCCTCCTGTCCCCAATCGCGCCCCTGGGCGAGGCGCGGGCGGCGGAGAGTTCTACCGGGATCACCTTCGACATAGTCGTGCTGCTACTCGGGAGCCTCGCAGTCGTGTTTGTTGTCATCGCGCTCGGCCTGTGGCCCGCCATGCGGGTCGCGCACAGGGCCCGAGACAATGACCGGGTGGGAAGGGATACCTCCTCTGCGCTGACCACCGGCCTCTGGTCGATCGGCGCACCGCTGAGTCTGGTGATCGGCGTGCGCAACGCTCTCGAACGAAGGACCGTCGGCGCCAGCGTGCCCGTGGCAAGCGCACTGCTCGGCACCGTGCTGGCGGTGATTGCTCTCTGCGGCACGGCCGTGTTCGGCGCCAGCCTCTCGCACCTCACCGCAACACCGGCACTGTATGGAGATCCCTTTCAACTGAACATTTCGAACTCCAACGGCGGAACGGGGAAGCCGGATCCCGCAATGCTGAAGAGCGTCGAAAATGACCCGGCCGTGACCGGGATCACCCAAGGCATCGCTCTACCGGCCATTTCAATCAACAAGGTGGTCGTCGGAGCCCTCGCGGGCACCCCTGTTCGAGGGCGGCTCCTCATGTCGCTAGTAAGCGGACATCTCCCAAGCCGCGCTGGGGAGGTCGGACTCGGTGCCGCCACGATGCGCCAAACGGGCGCGCACCTAGGATCCGTCGTTCAAGTCACGGTGTCATCGGCCGCAGGCCGCAAACGAACCCTGCCCTTCCGAGTTGTCGCCCAGGTGTCCCTTCCCGTCGTCGGCAACGCCGTGAGTCTGGGCAACGGCGCGCTGTTTACACTGGGTGGCTACGAAGGCGCAGCGTGCCCGCTAGGACCGCAGCGTGACACGTGTCGTCAAGAGGTTGCGCAATCGACCGACGGCGGCATTTTGGTAAACCTCGTGGAGGGGCCGCGAAGGCAGCTCGCGATCAAACACTATCTTGCGAAGTATGGGTCGATCACGGCCCTAGCCATCACCCCAATGTCACTCATCAACTTTGGCGAGGCCGTCAACTTTCCGCTCGTTTTCGGCGCCTTGTTGGCCGTCTTCGGGGCGGCGACGCTCCTTCACCTATTGCTTGTGAGCGTGACCCGACGCCGACGAGAGGTTGGACTATTAAAGGTGGTGGGGTTCGTCAACGGCCAAGTCGCCTCGACCGTGGCCTGTCAGGCCACAGCGTTGGCCGTCGTGGGCATTGTGATCGGTGTCCCACTCGGGATCGTCATCGGCCGGGCAACGTGGCTGGCGTTTGCGAACAACTTGGGTGCTGTTCCTGTCGCAGTCGTGCCGCCGTTGCAGATTGCCGTCCTCGCGCTCGGAGTACTGATCGCAGCCAATCTCATCGCAGTCGCGCCGGCGTTGGTTGCAACTCGGTTCAAGCCTGCCGATCTCGTGCGGGCATCGTAAGGCGGTCACCAAGGCGTCCTACTGTGCACAATATGGACTGGCGTCGTTCACGCGCCGCTCCACAGATGAGCACGACCGGTCGATATTGACTCCCTGAGATCGCAGTCAAGGAACGAAGCCAGCCACGATCTTGCTCGATCCGCTGTTGTTTCGTTTGATCTCGAATCTCGATTCTCACAAGGACGCGGATGTACGGGTGGCGCCGGACCGCTCACCCCATTCGCCAAACCAATGCGAGTCGCGATCCTCGGCACTATTCATGTCAACAAAGTCGGTTGGGCAAGGCGCGCCTGAAGGCTGGGACCGCCACTGGCGAACTTGTCGCCGAAGCCATTGAACGACTGGCCGAACGTGGTCCACCGTTCCGTGAGCGTCGCGAAGCTCAGCTGGCAGAGCGTGGCGACACAGGATTACGCGAAGCACCAGATCAGCAAAGCGATCGGCAACCACGCGATGAGGATCAGAGCGAGCCCGAGCAATCGCCCGATAGGTGAGTGCTGTGACGATGCAGGAGCTTCCTGCGCTTCCTCGTTGGTCTCGTAATCGAAAAGCGCCATTTGATCCGGCACGGCGAACACCATGTAATTCGCATTGCCCGAACGGCCGTTGACTAAACCTCATCGCAACGCCTCTAGGACAGCCGCCACAAACCGTAAGAGGCACCTGGAACACGATGACATCAGGACGCAGGCCGGGGAAGGTGAGGTGTTTGTCAACCTGGCCTTCTGGACCTGATCGAGGAGGTCGACGCGATTCTTGCTTGACGCAGGAGCGCCCCCAGCCATAGCCAGGGGCTCCTGTCGTGTTCGGTTGACTGACGAAGCCGGACGAGAGCCGACTAAGCGATGTGATTCATGATCGGACCAACGGCGTCATCGATCTTGAGTACCGGCGTCACCGTGAAGGTCAGGAATTCGTTGTAGGCCAGGACGTCGGCATACGCAGTCTCCAGGCTCTCTTGATCCGCAATGGTGTAGCCACCCGAGCCGTCGACCTTGACGTAGTGCGCGATCTCGCCTTCGGGGGCACCGCGCTTGCCGAACTCGTCCATCAGCCGCTTGACTTCTGCCTTGGGCATGTGCGGCTTGATCTGGTATTCCGAGATGAAGAGCATGATGCGTCCCCTTTCGTGGGCGTCCTGGCCATGCTACCCAAGTTGCATCTCGGGAGTTCTCTCGTCCTCTCCCGGCTCCTGATCCTCTTGGGCTGTTTTGCATGATGAGAATGGGGCAGCCGTCAAACACGACGGAACACGTCGTTGCTGTGATCCACGACTGTCATCGACTCGATCGCCAGGAGGCCGTCGAACAGCCGACGATGTCAGGGCCGGTTGCTCTTTGCGAGCGTTAGACAGGCGCCAGAATCGGTGTCCGTGTCGCGGTGTAGCGGGCCTTGCGGGCCAAGAACGGCTGCTCCACCCACTTGAACGACGCCGCCGCGATGGCGATCGAGGCCAGGATGCCCAGCATGGAAAGGGCGAGTCGGGTGGTGTTGTGTGTGTGCAGGTGGGCCAAGAGGATCACGCTGATCGGGTAGTTGTACAGATAGATCCCGTAGGAGCGCACCCCGAGCCACTTCGCTATCGGAATCTCGAAGAGGTGGGTCAGCCAGCCGGCGGGGACCAGAACCAGCCCGAGCAAGATCACAACGGCCGCGAACGTCCCCACGGTGATCGCCATCGCCTCGGAAGACGGGGTCTGATGCGTCAGCAGAGTGACGCCCACGATCGCCAGCACGGCCACGAGGCCGAACCCTTGGAGCGCCCTGCCGACCCTCGGAGGGAGCGTCAGGGGCTTGGGCCGGGTCAGAAGAAGCGCCATAGCGCTGCCCGCCAGCAAGCCCATGGCGTGGGTGTCTGTCCGCATGTACGTGTTGCTGTGGTGGAGCACCAGCGACGCCGTGAAGAGCCAGACGATGTCCAGGACGGCAAGCACGCCGACGATCAGAGCGGCCCGCCCGCGATTGCTGGTGCGAGCCAGCCACACCAGCGCCACCAGAGGCCAGATGACGTAGAACTGTTCTTCGACGGCGAGGGACCAATCCGGGCTGAGGAGCCCAAGGGAATGCCCAGGCCCGAACACCGCCCACCAGTTGCCCACATAGAGAAGGACCGGCGGCACGCCGATGAGAGTCTGGTGACGTTCGGCGGGCAGAGCCCATCTCGACATCACTACGGCAAAGACGATGGCGCAGACGAGCGCGGGGAAGAGGCGGTAGGCCCGGCGAGCCCAGAAATCTCGGTAGGAGATCTGGCCGGTCTTGTCGCGTTCCTTGAGGAGCAGTGAGGTGATCAGGAACCCCGAGAGGACGAAGAAGACGTCGACGCCCACAATGCCGCCCTGCGCATGAAAACCGAAGTGGCAGGCCAACACCAGCAGCACGGCAAAAGCCCGAAGGCCGTCGAGCCCCCGCCAGCGGGACGACTTTCTTGAGGTTGCTGCAATGTCTGTCATGGGCCGGTGGGGCAGAACGTCATCGACTGATGCCGCCAACGGGCCCGAACCTGTGATCGGTTGCTCATGAGTCCACCTCCGCCACTCCCTGTCTCGGGTCTTCGGTACGGCCGCTTGAACTTTGACAATGGGCGGTTCCGACGACCAGGGTCGAAAGAATCTATTTGACCTGGTGTTTTTCGCCCATTGTTGAACCGCCGGGCCATGTTCGAACGTGCCGACTCCGTACGAGGGGACCCTCGGCCGCCCATCATGCCAGGGCGGCCGGGACCGGACCGGGTCCTGGGTGCCCCGATGCCGCGCCGCATCGGGTCGGTGTCCCCCGACGCGGGAACCTCGTACGGCGGTCCGCAGGCTCGAAGTGCAGGCCACGAGCCTGCACGGACACCACGAACTACTCCTCGCTCTCGGGGCGGCGACGTTATATTCCACAACGCCCATCCGAGGTGGATGCCGAGACAGGGAGCTCATGTCTGAGACCATGCGCAACAGGTCCCATCGGAACAAGGAGCTCATAGGGAACGCGATCGCCGACTTCCGCCGAACAGCCGCCGCCAAGCCGGCGGCTGGCTGACCCCGTCTGCATGGGGGTCGTCCTCGGACTGTTGGTTGCCGCGAGCTTTGGCAGCGGTGATTTCCTTGGCGGGCTGGCATCGCGTCGGGCACCCACCCTTTCCGTACTGGCTGTCGCGCAGATCGCAGCTCTGGTGCTGGCTGTGGTCGTCGCGGTGGGAATCGGCGGACCCGTGCACGCGCACGACGTGGAGTACGGAGTGGCGGCCGGACTTCTCAACGTGATGGCGATCGGCTGTCTCTACCGCGGCCTCGCGCTCGGACAGATGGGTCGGGTTGCGCCCGTCGCAGCGGTGATCGGAGCGGTGCTGCCCGTGGTCTGGAGCGTTCTCCGCGGTGAGTCGCTCAGCGGGTACGAGATCGTCGGCATCGTCCTGGCCGTCGTCGCCGGTGGCCTGCTCTCGAGCGAACCGGACGAGAGAACCGGATCTGGATTCGGGCCTGCGATGCTGCTGGCGGTTGCGGCAGGAACGGGCTTCGGAGTCTCGCTCCTGCTCTTCGCGGCGGCGAGCCATCACGGCGGGATGTGGCCGGTGCTCGGTGCCCGCGGCGCAGCATGTCTCGCCGTCTGGATCGTCCTCCTTCTGCGCAAAGGTGTGCCGTCGTTGGCGGTTGTCCCGAAAGCCCAGGCCTCCGCGGCCGGTGCGTTCGACGTCGGAGCGTCCATGATCTTGCTGGTCACCCTGAAGTCCAACCTGACTGCAGTGATCGCACCGGTGGCCTCGCTGGCACCCGCATTCACTGCCGGCCACGCCTGGTGGTACCTCCATGAGCGCGTGTCGCGCCTTCAGCTCGTCGGCCTGCTCGTTGCGCTCACCGGACTGGCGCTGATTGCAATCAACTGAGAAGGTCGAATGCGATACTTCTCGGCGTGACAAGCCGGCTTCCGCTCACCCCGCCGATCCGACTGGCCGTGGTCGGCCTCGGTCAGATCTCCGAGCTCATGCTCCCCGCCTACGCCGCCAATGAGGCCATTGAGATCGTCGGCCTCTGCGACCGCAATCCCGAGCGCCTCCGACGCTGGTCCGCAACCTTTCCCGACGCTCTCGCCGTGACGGAGATCGACGAAGTCCTGGCGACGACACCCGATGTCGTCGACGTGCTCGTCCCCACCCCGCTCCATGCCGAGGTCGTGACGCCAATCCTCGAGCAGGGCTTCCACGTGCAGGTCCAGAAACCCATCGCCCGCGACCTCGAGGGCGCCGACCGCATGCTCGCCGCCGCGGCGCGAAGCGGGGTGTCGTTGAACATCCTCGAGGATTACCTGTGCTTTCCGCCCATTGCGCGATTGGGCGAGATCGTGCGGAGCGGGGAGATCGGTGAACCCGTCGGGTGTCACATGAAGATCGTGGCCACTGGTCTCGGGGGGTGGGAGGTCTTGCCGGAGAGCTACGAGTGGCAGTTCCAGCAGGCTCTCGATGGCCGGGGCATGTTGGTCTTCGACCACGGATGGCACCAGCTCGCGATCGCCCTCTGGCTCTTCGGACCGGTCCGACGCATTTTCGCCTGGATCGGCCACACGGAGATCATCCCCGAGATCGTGATGGACGCCCCGACCACACTCGTCTGGGAGCACCACAGCGGCGTGCGCACCGTGGTCGACATCACGTTTGCCGTGGACACGTTCTTCCACTCGACGCACTACGGCGGCGATGAGAGAGTGGAGGTGACCGGATCAAAAGGCTACGCACGCTGCAATCGGATCAGCTCACAAGGTGTGCAGGAACCATCCGTGGAGGTCTACCGCGACGGTGAGATCCGCGGGTACCACGCCTTGCCCGACACCCCGCCGGATGCCTTCGCCGCCATGGCTGCACGCAATGTTGCCTACCTGACCGGCGCAGCAGACACTCCCCTCATGGACGGCACTGTGGGCCGGGAAATTCTGGCTGTCCTTGTGGCCGGGCTCGAATCGCACCGACTAGGCATGCCAGTCGACCTCCCCGAGAACAAGTGACCGCCACGTTTCGAACTCTGCCGTCTTTCGACATCTGGGCCTCAGGGAGAGTACAACCTGGTTCCGTTCCCGACGTTCGAGGAGTGACATGACACGAGTGGACCGGCAGCGACGGGGACGGGTGGACCTTCGAGGATGGAACCTCGGCCGTCGAGCTCTCCCCGTCCTGACCATCGTGGCCGCGCTCGTGACGGCCGGATCTTTCGGTCTCACGGCCGTCGCGCAAGCTCCTCCGGCCACCGCCGTGCAGGCGCCCACGACCCCGGTCCAGTACTACGTGGCCTTGGGAGACTCCCTTGGCGCAGGAACGGGCGCCAGCACTCCCGCCAACGACTACGTGAACCTCGTCTATCAGCACGAGCTGGCGAGCCACCCGGGGCTGCAATTGATGAACCTCTCTTGCGGCGGCGCGACCACGGGCTCGGTCATCAATGGGCCGGGTTGCTCGTTTGCGACCGGCACCCAGCTCGGTGACGCCGAGGCCTTCCTCCGAGCCCACCCGGGCCAGGTGGCCCTGCTGACCATTGACATCGGGGGTAACGACGTCGATGGGTGCTTCGGCTCCTCGGGCGTCAACGCGTCCTGTGTCGTGAACGGTCTGAACGCCATCTCATCGAACTTGCCCCAGATCCTGCGAGGCTTGCGAGCGGCCGCCCCGGCGGTGGCCATCTTCGGCATGGACTACTACGACCCGTTCCTTGACCAATGGCTGACGGGCGCAAACGGTCAGACTGCAGCTGAGCAGTCTGAACAGGGCGCCGTGTCCCTCAACAATGAGCTCGGCCAGATCTACGCGGCGAGCGGCGCGGCGATGGCCGATCCCGCAACGCTCTTCCAGACCACCAACTTTGCGTTGACCGGGTCCTATAACGGCATGACGGTCCCGGAGAATGTGGCCCTCATCTGCGCGTGGACGCTCATGTGCAGCGAGAACAACATTCACGCGAACGATCAGGGACATGCCGAACTGGCGCAGGCGTTCGAGACCACCATCTCGAGGCCACCGACGACCTCTCTGGTTGTTCCTTCGTCGAGCGGGAGCACGCTGACCGGGAATGCGGTCATGGATGCCTTCGCCTCCGGTGGTGGAGGAGTCGCCAAGGTCCAGTTCGCCCTGACCGGCGGATCCCTGAACCAGGCTGTGCTGGGCACGGCAGTGCCGTCCATCTACGGGTATGTCTTGAGTTTCAACACGACGACGGTGCCCAACGGGTCGTACATGCTGCAAAGCGTCGTGGCCAATTCTGAAGGCAATTCCGGCGTCAGCCCGGCCGTCCAAGTGACGATCGCCAATGCTCCCCCGACCACGTCGGTGATCTTCCCTTCGTCGAGTGGCACCACCGTGAGCGGTACGACACTCCTCGACGCCCTCGCCTCCGATGCGGGTGGGGTGGCCAAGGTCCAGTTCACCTTGACCGGCGGCTCCCTGAACAAGCAGGTGGTGGGAACGGCAGTGCCCACGTTCTACGGCTACCTGTACCAGCTGAACACCACGACCGTGCCGAACGGCTCCTACACGCTGCAGAGCGTCGCTTCCGACGCCGGGGGCAATTCCGGTGTCAGCCCCGGCGTCCAATTGACGATCTCCAACCCGCCCCCGACCACGGCGGTGATCATCCCTTCGTCGAGTGGCACCAGCGTCAGCGGCACCGTTCTCCTGGACGCCGGCGCCAGCGATCCCGGCGGGGTGGCCAAGGTCCAGTTCGCCCTCACCGGCGGGTCTCTCAACCAGGCGGTGCTGGGGAGCGCAGTGCCGACCATCTACGGCTATCTCTTCAGCTTCGACACCACGACCGTGACGAACGGGACCTACACGCTGCAGAGCGCCGCGTCGGACACGGCCGGCAACACCGGCTACAGCCCCGGCGTCCAGATCACGATCACCAACTGAGTCCGCCGCGCGGCGCCGAACCGCACAGCTGACGGATCTCCCCCGACATGCAATGGGGTGGGCGGATCGAGCTGGTGGTGCACCCCCCAGCCGACGGGCGGGGCCGCGGGCAATCCCCCGATCTGATCGACCCGTAACCCTGGGGTAATGGCACGAGCCGCCCCGGGATCCATCGCGAATTCCCTTGTGACATGAGCGATCCTCGGACGATTGAGGGGATGAAGCTGGAGACCATTGCCGACCGGACCAGTGATTTCGCGCGCCTTCAGGCGCGGGACGCTGCAACGTGGGAAGCACTCTTCGATCGGATGTATCCGCGCATGTTGGCCTACGCAGAAAGAAGGGTCGGATCCCGAGAGGATGCCCGTGACGCTGTGTCGGAGAGCTTCGCGCGCCTGGTGAAGAGCGTGGACGGCTTGGCGAAACCTGGCGCGACCCCGGACGGGTGGTGTTTCGGGATCCTGCACCATGTCGTCGCCGATGCCCAGAGACGCATGTACCGCCGCCCGAGTGGATCTCCTGTGGACGTACGCGTGGAGGGGGAAGTCGGAGACAGCCTGGTACTGGCCGACGAACACGCGGCCGTGCGGGACGCGTTCGCAGAGCTCTCGCCGAAGGACCGCGATGTCCTCGAACTCAGAGTCGTGGCCGGACTGCAGGCAGAAGAAGTCGCACAGATCCTCTCCATGCGTCCAGGCGCAGTCCGAATGGCCCAAGTGCGCGCACTCGATCGACTGCGGGCTGGAATCACGAAAAAGAGCAGCAAGCAATGACGACCCCTATCGCCGACGACGAGCTCCTCGACCTTCTGGCCGTTGTGATCGTCCCAGCATCGGTTCGCCCAACGGCAGCCGAGCACGAGCAACTTCGTCGAGCCCTGGCAACACAGTCCGAGGAGGCAGAACGCCGGGAGCCGCTCCACAGGGTGGTCCGTTTCGGGCGGCTTCCGCATCCGGTTGCCGCGGCCATCGTGGTGGCTGCACTGACGACCGGCGGGGCCGCCGCAGCGGTCAAGACGAACTCACTGCCGGGTCCGCTTCGCTCCATCGCGTCAGATGTCGGCATTCCGATGACCTCCCCCGCATTGGAGCACGTGGACAACGACCTCAACGCCCTCCGCGCCGCACTCCAGCTCGGAGACGCGAACGGCATCAAGACTGACGCGGCGACGCTCAGCCGGGACGTCGACACGCTGAATGCCGACGATCGAATCACCGTCGACGGAGAGGTCAACGTGCTCCTCGCCCAGGCCGGGGGTTGGCTGGCCGCGCACTCGTCAGGTCCTGGGAACGATCACCGCGGGACCGGAGACAACACAGCGACGGGCCACGTCGAGGGGGGTCGAACGGGCGACCATCGGGGGGCCGACACGTCTGGCGCGAGCCAGGACACCACCCACACGCGAGACAGGGTGAGGGCGACTCCTCGGGTGGGCCGGGAGACACCGGACCCGGGAGTGGCGCCACCAACGAGGAGGGAAGCGACAGCGGAGGGAGTAGTGGGGGGTTCGGGACACCCACGAACGGAGGAAGGTCCGTCAGTGGAGGTGACGCGGGCGCTGGATCAGGCGGCCCGGGCGCGGGCGCCGGAGGAACAGGCGGCGGAGCGGCATCCGGCGGAGGATCATCCGGGGGATCGGGGAGCATGTCATCGTCAGGCGGTTCGCCGGCGACATCCGGTGGAGGCGGAGGACTTCACCCTGAACCCGGATCGACTCCGGGCGGCGCTGCGCCGTCCTCGGGTTCGGGCGGCGGGAGCGGCGGCGGGAGCGGCAGTAGCGGCAGTGGTGGTGGGAGCGGCAGTGGTGGAGGCGCCAGGAGCTGAGCACCGCCCCGGGGTGCCAGCGACGCGGGTGACCGCTGCAAGAGCCGTATTGCAAGACATTCCTCCTCGGTGTGACGCCAGCGATCAGGGGACGATTGAGAGGTTGTCAACGCATTCGCCAATCGCTCCGAGGGAGATCCTGCGCCATGAACGTCCGAAATGTCATCTTCGTCAGCTCAGCTACAGCGCTCGGCTTGGGATTGATCGGGGTGCCGGCGCTTGCGCTCGCCGACGACGCCCGCCCGGGAGATGATCCAGCGTCCACCGTCAGTCCGGTCCACCCGACCGCGACACTGAACCACGCAACTGCGCAACGGCCGACCGTGACCCAATCGGGGAGCATGTTCACCGTCACGGCGCCCGGCGTCGGTAGCCTGACCTTCACCGTCGATCCGACATCGGGAGCGGTCGCGGGACTCACCGTCACTCCGGCCGCAGGCACAGACTTCACCGCCGGTGCGGCGACCCCGTCGAGGAGGGCTTTTCGGTGCCGTTCACCGGAGGGTCGGGGACCCAACTGCTCAGGGTGAAAGTCGACCAGACGGGGGCGTGACAGAGGTCAAGGCCGCCGTCGTCTCTGCGCGGCCACCACGCCGGCGGGACCCGCGACGGGTCAGGACCGAGACAACGATGGCGATCTCGACCGAGGTGATGACCGCGGGGACGACAATGGGTTGGACAACGACCAGGACGAGACGACCACGACGACCGTTGCCGGCACGACCCGCGGTTGGCGATCACGACGGGATGGACGACCGCGACAGGACAATGGCGGCACGGACACCCACGGCGACGACGGCCGGCAGCCGACTACGGCGGCGCCGGCGACGGTCGCAACCACCCCGCGAGGCGGGTCCTCCAGCGACGGCCCGGTGGGGACGGACCCTCCGGCACCGGAGACTCGGGCGACCGGGCACCAACGCAGGTGGACCGGGATCGGGGAGCGGTTCCGGCGGACCCGGTGGACCCGGTGGTCCGGGCGGATCGGACTCGGGCTCCGGCCACGGACTCTTCCGGCTCGGGCCACTAGTCCGGGCCGGATCAGCCGCCGGTGGCTGGTCTTCGTGCGACGCTCCACATGCTGCAACTCGATCCACAGCGGGAGCAGGAACCAGATGTACGCGTTGGAGAGCGTGTACTCCTTGTCCTCGTGCTGCGTCACCATGGCGCCGATCTCCGTCACCCGGACCCGGTCGTCCTTGCCCTGGTACGACCCTGACCCGCTCGAGGATCCGCTCCATCTCGTCCAGGGAGGAGACCTCCAACCCGAAATGGTCCATGTTCGGCGTGATCATGAACTCGTCCTTCGCGGGCAGCAGGTAGATGAACTGGCCGAGTTCGCCCGGTGTACAAGATGAGCGGATTGCCCTTCTCCGTGCTGTTGTCGCCCTCTGTCCACCCGAAGACCTCGGAGAAGAAGTCCAGCAGCGCCGCTCGGCCCTCCTCGTCCATGAGGGCGGCATCAACGCTGAGTGGCCACGTGGTTGAGCCGTGGGGCAAAGGTGTTCGGGCTCATAGCGGGAGACTCGGCTGGACCATGACCTTGCTCGGGATCTCGCCCCGCGCCAAGCCGCTCCATGGAGATCATGACGTCGCTGAGAGGGACGTTCGTGGGCTCGATCAAGGCCTCGAACGGCAGCGTGCCGGCGGCGAGGAGGTCGACCGCGGGCTGGAACCCCTCGTCGTTGTAGTTGTACGCCCCGATGATCTGCAGCTCGAAGATGATCATCCGGTTCTGGTTGATCCGGGGCGGTTCGAAGCCGGTCCCCACAATGACCAGGGTGCCGGCGTAGTCCAGCTGACCGAAGCCCGCCTCGGCCGCGCTGGCATGACCCGAACATTCGAACACCACCGCATACGGCTCCGCGACGGGTTGCGTCATCGGTGGCGGCTCGAGCATGTCCGGGGACACCACGCGGGTGGCACCGGCGTCGAGTGCCTGCTGGCGCCGGACGGCAGACGGCTCGCTCACCGTGATGTCGGCGACCCCCTGTGCCCGCAGCACGGCCACGAGCAGCAGCCCGACCGGACCGGCGCCGGTGACCAGCACCCGATCATCGGGCTCGACATCGGCCAGCCGCAACGCGTGCAAGGTGATGGCCATCGGCTCGGCCAGAGCGGCCACTCTGGTCGGAAGCGAATCAGGAATCCGGATCAGGCCGTCAGCGCCGACGGTCTTGTACTGGCAGAACGTGCCGCGGTAGCCGACGAAGTCGGCCGTGGCACGGTTCAGGCACACCGACGGGCGGCCCCTCCGGCAGGGACGGCAGACGCCGCATCCCGGAGCCGGGTTCCCCACGACGCGGTCGCCGGGCGACCAGCCCGAGTCGCTCGGTGCCGCGGCCACGATGCCCGACCATTCGTGACCGAGGATCGCACCGGCCGGGCGTACTTCTCCAGGACCATGTGCAGATCGGAGCCGCAGATCCCGCACTCCGCGATCTCCACGAGCACCTCGCCGGGACCGGGCTCCGGTCGGGGGACCTCGTCGACCTCGATCCTGCCGTCGCCCACGTAGACGGCTGCTGGCATCGACTCGGTCGGCATGGCGCCACATTAAGTGGGTTTTCCCGATCGTGCCGAGAGGAGCGAGCGTGCAATCGTGTGCACCGTGCACCATGTCTGGTACGTCAGCTACGGCTCGAACCTTCTCCGCGCCCGATTCCTGACCTATCTCCAGGGCGGCCGAGTCGCCGGCAACGCCGTTCGAGTACCAAGGGTGCCGGGACACCGCTCCCCCGCTCGACGACGTTCCGCTCACCCTCCCCCACTCGCTGTACTTCGCCGGGTGGTCCGCTCGCGTCTGGGGCGGGACGCTGCGGCCTTCGTCACGCTGTACGCCCAGGACGCCGCCGGCCCTGGCCCGGGCCTACCTGATCACCGAGGAGCAGTTCCTCGACGTCGTGCGGCAGGAGAACGCCAACGGCGTCGCGATCGACGACTTCGAGTCCACGGTGCAGGCAGCCCGGCGGGACGGGCACGCGCGCCTCCTGTCCACCGGCACGTACACCGAACTCGTCTTCTGTGGTGAGCGACGACGGAGACCCGATGCTCACCTTCACCGCCTCGCCAGAGCGAGACGGATCTTCCGCGCTCCTCCGCCGCCTATCTCCGGGTGATCGGGAACGGCCTGCGCGAAGCCACGGCCTGCGCGTGGCAGAGGTCGTGGCGTATCTGGCTCCAGCAGACCTGGCGTCGAGGGAGCGTGGACGGAGGCGCAGCTGATCGGACGATCCTGGAGACATCGCCACCGGGCGGTGCCGGCACGTCAGGAGACGGTAGTCGGCCGCCGGCCGCCTGCCGGCCACACGGCCGCCGCACCTCACGAATCCGTGCGTTCCTCGACGGGTGCGGCCGGGACGGGGCCGGGTCCAGGCGTTCCTCCCCCTCCTTCCTTCGGGGCCGGGTCAGGATGATCTGCACCGACGCCACCACCAGCACCACGATGGTCACGATCCGCTCGCTGCGGCCCACCTCGTGGAAGATGGCGTAGAGCTGAATGCCAACGGCAAGAGCCTGGGCGAAGAGCGCCAGCGCCACGGCGCGCATCCCGGTGACGATCTCGGCGTTGGCGTCGGCCTCGGGCGAACCGGCCCAGGCGGCGAGGGCGATCATGCAGCGCACCGGCCGTCCAGATGAAGTTGTAGCTGTTGCCCGAGACGACGGCGCGCGCGTGGGCCTCCTGCACCGCGAAGACCGCATCGGCGACGGACGTGCTGACGATGGCGAAGCCGATGAGCAGCCACATCGTGTCGGGCTTCCAGCCGAGCAACCCGTAGACGCCGAGAACCGCCCCGATGAGCAGCACGTCGAGGACCGGGTAGGCGAAGGCGACGACGGCGCGCGATGGTCCCGACCGTCTTGTGCTCCGTCGCAGGCTGAATCACGAGGGCGAATCCCGCGGCCAGGACCAAGAGCGTCACCGCGATCCCGTCCATCCAGCGGTGCAGCTCGAACTGCGGCACTCGCACCCGGATCAGGTAGTAGATCCCGAGCCCGATCAGCGGGTACCACGCCAGCCAGAGGATGTCGGCGAACGACGGGTACGGCACCTTGGCTTGCCCGCGCGTACGCCACCTGCCAGGCCGCGCTGCCGAGGAACCACAGCAGCAGGGCCATGCCGAAGGCCAGCCAGGCCTTCCGGGCGATCGGCTCGTAGGCGGCACGGGCCAGGACGAGCACGGCACAGATTCCGAGGACGATGTTGTGGATCCAGGTGTCGTAGATCCAGTCCGGCCCGAGTCCGAACAGGTCGTTGAGGGCCTCCAGAACCGTGAGCACGCCGAGGACAAGCCACAGATAGCGGAGGGGGAAAGGCACCGCCAGGAGCTCCCCTTCTCGTCGACGATCCTTCCCTTGCGCAGCCAGCGTGCACCGACCTCGCCGGCGCTCATCGCGACGCGGCGGGGCCCGGTCGCGCTCCGGATCTCGTCGGTCGAATCAGCCACACCGCTCCATGACGCCCACCATCTTCGCCGAGCGGGCGGTGCCGGGATGGACAGTGGGGCGAGCACGGTGGATGGTCCAGTACCATCACTACCAATGGACCAATTGTGGGGCGGACGGCGGTCGTCACCGGCGCCGCCAGTGGCATCGGGCTCTGCCATCGTCGAGGCCTTCGCCGCCGAGGGCATGCGGGTCGTCATGGCCGACGTCGACGAGGAGAACCTCGCGGTCCAGGCGGAGCGGCTCGCCGACGACGGCGCCGAGGTCCATCCCGTCGCGGTCGACGTGCGTGACCCCGAGGCGGTCGACGGGTCGGCCGCGCCGCGATCGAGCGCTTCGGAAAGCTCCACGTCGCCGTGAACAACGCCGGCGTCGTCAACGGCGGCTACTCGTGGGAGATCCCCCTCGACGATTGGCACCGGGTCATCGACATCGAACCTGTGGGGCGTGATCCACGGCATCCGCTCCTTCGTGCCGCGCATCCTGGCCTCCGGCGAGGAGGGCCACGTCGTCAACACCGCGTCCATGGCGGCCGTCCTCGCGTTGGGCCGCCTCGCGCCCGTACACCGTGGCCAAGCACGGCGTGCTCGGGCTGTCCGACGTCCTGCGGGCCGAGCTCGCCTCCCTGGACGCGCCGGTCGGCGTCAGCGTCGTCATGCCCGGCATGATCAAGACCGGCATGAACCCGATCGGCACGGTCCGTCCGCCACGGTGGCGGCCAACGTGGTCGACGCCATCCGGCGCGGGCGCCCCTACGTCTTCACCGACGACCACAGCACGGGCGAGGTCGAGGACCGCCTCCGGGCCATCCTCGCCGCCGGCGACGACGTCATCGGCTCAACGCAAGGGGCCGTGCCTGAGCGGGCACTCCCGATACCCGTCACGCAACCTTGTTTGCAGAGGCATGGCAAGAATCTGCCCCTGGGGAGTC
>CAVXJW010000004.1:0-228372 GCA_963762175.1 uncultured Acidimicrobiaceae bacterium | reverse complement strand
CCGGGACAGACCCGGTCACGGCCTCCACCGCCGATCGTAGCGGGACATCCGCCGTCCCCGGCGGATGCCCGCTCGAACGGTCCGGTTCCCTTCGCACAAGCGTCGCATGACACCTGGTGGTGGCATGCGGTAACCGCCCTCCGCATGCCACCCGGTGCTCGAAGCGCAACGAGCTTCCCGCCTCCCCTGCCGCCACAGGCGCCTGAGACGTTCGCCGCTCGCTGCTGCTCGATTATCTACCGCACGTCACCACGGTGCAGCACCAGCATCATGAACCGGCGTTGTTGCACGGCCGTGACAGAGCGGTGACAGCGTGGGTCTCGCATCGTTGTCCCTGTTCAGGGCCGTGAGACGGACGGGCTCCCCGGCACCCAGAACCGCCAGCGCTTCTCCGTCGCCTCCTGATGCCGATCCGGGTCCCGCGGCCGGGACGTCGGGGGGGCGGCGTCCCGTCGTCCAGCAGGCGGACCGGCCCGGAGATCGCCGCCTGGCCGCGGCCCGGGGCCCGGCCAGCCAGCAGGTCGGCCCCGTTGTCGGCGCCCGTGATGCCCAGCGCCTGGCACAGCTTGGCCGGGCCGCTGCACAGATCCCGCTCGACGCGGGCCGCCGGGCGGGCCTCCCACATCTCCTCGAGCCCGGCCGTCGGCTCCAGGGCCCGGATCAGGACGGCGGCGGCTTCACCCTCGGGCCCGCAGACGACGTTGGCGCACCAGTGCATGCCGTAGGTGAAGTACACGTAGAGGAATCCCGGCGGCCCGAACATGATGGCCGTGCGCGCCGTCAGGCCCCGGTAGGCGTGCGAGGCCGCGTCGTTGGCACCGTGGTACGCCTCGACCTCGACGATGCGCCCCGCCCGCTCGCCCCGTACCACGACCTTGTTCAGCAGCCACGGCGCGAGCGTGACGGGATTGCCCTCCAGCTCGGACCGCTGCACCGGGCCAACCCTGGCGCAGCCCGAGGGCACGGCGCCACCCTCTCGGCAGGTTGCGTGCGGACCAGCGCGGCAGCGTGCGGAATGCGTGCCGTCGGTGCGCGCTAGATCGGCGTGCGAGTGCCGACCCGGCGCCTGGCACCGGGCTTGGCCGCCGGCCCGTGGGTGGCCCCGGCCAGGTCGAGTCCGCGGCCGCCCGGTGCGGCTCGCCCGCGCCGGCGGCCATGCGGCGCAGCAGCGAGAGCTCGTCCACCATGGCCAGCGTCAGGCCCGGCAGGTCGGGCACCGCCGTGGCGCAGGCGTTGATGCCGACGAAGAGCGAGTCGCGGTAGCTCTGCACCGTGATGTTCAGCGCGACGCCGTCGATCACCGGCCCGAGCGGGTAGACCGCGCTGCAGCTCCATGCCGGCGAAGTACAGCGGGAAGTCAGGACCCGGCACGTTCGAGACCATGAGGTTGCCGGCGCGCACCTTGCGCAGCACCCCCGAGCGGACGCCGAGCTGGATGACCGGCTTCGCCACCGCCGGCGGCACGGCCTCTGTGAGCAGGGTCGCCATCGGTCCGAAGCCCACGGCGCGTTCCTGACCCTTGCACGAAGCGCTGGCCGCGCTCACCGTGCGCAGCCGCTCGAGCGGCGTCTGCTTGTCGTTCGACAGCGGCACGAACATGGCCGAGAGGTGGTTGCCCAGGACGGACGCGCCCTTGTCGCCGCGCACCGACACCGGGACCACGGCCACCAGCGGGCTGTCGACGTCCTGGTCGTGCGCATCGAGATGCGCACGCAGCGCTCCCGAGCACACGGCCAGCACGACGTCGTTGATCGTCGACCCGAAGCGGTCCTTGAGCGTCCGCACCTCCGCCATGTCCAGCTCGGCGAAGGAGACGGCGCGCTCGGCGCCCACCGGCGACTCGAACGTGTCGGGCGCTCCGAGCGGGATGGAGATCGGTCCGAGGCGATCATCGACCGCGGCGCGGGCCAGGCGCACGGCGGTGCGGCCGACCTCACGAGCGGCGCGCACGCCGCGGACGGGGCTGCGCACGAAGCTCGGCAGCGCGTCGGTCATCAACTGGGTCTGCGAGGGAAGCTCGGGCGGGACCCAGGGCGCGGCACGGCTCGGTGACCGCGCTGCCCTCGGCGGTCAGATCGAGCAACTTGGCCAGCAGCTCGGCGCCGGCCACGCCGTCGATGACGGAATGGTGCACCTTGGCGATCAGCCCGACCATGCCGCCGGCCATGCCCTCGACGACGTGCATCTCCCACGGCGGCTGTTGTGGCAGCAGCGGGCGACTCATCACGTCGGCCACCTTGGCGCGGAACTCGGCGTCGCCGCCGGGCGCCGGCAGCGCGACCCGGTGCAGATGGTTGTGCAGGTCGAACTCGGGGTCGTCCACCCAACGCGGATGGTCCAAACCGAGCGGCACGGTCATGAATCGGCGCCGGAAAGGCTGCAACGTCGGCATCCGCGTCTCCAGGACAGCGGTGACGTGCTCGAAGGTGTAGTCCTCGGGAAGGGACGACGGATCGAACACGCAGGCGTAGGCGATCTCCATCGGCGTGTCCGGGGTGTCGGAGTAGATGAACATCGGGTCGATGCCGGTCATCCGTTGCATGGCTGCAATCTCCACGTTGTGAGGGTATCGGGTGGACTGAGGCTCCGACGTTTCGACTCGCTGCGGGTTCCGCCTCCCCCCTCATGCCCTCGGAGGCGGTACGCCGCTCACTGCGCGAATGAATCTCGTCGTGTTGTGTGGCTCCCCTCCAGGATTCACCCGTGGCCTCTCCGACACAACCCTTTTGATCGGATCTTTATGTTCCGTTCACCTGCAGTGTTACCTGACATGGGGGCTGACGATGCGTCAGGTCGCTCCCGACGGCCGCCGCACTGCGCCAGCCGGGTCCGGTCGACTTCCCGCCGTCGCACGAAGCGCTCCGCCTGTTCGCCGACGGGCCCCGGACCGGCCCCGCCCGGCGTCCGCCGGCGCGTCACCGCCACTCCGGGCTCCAGCAGTTCCACCGCGGCCTCCCCCAGGTCCGGATGTGCCGCCACCAGCTCGACCAACGGAACGTGGCGCTCGAGCGACTCGCGCACGAGGCCGCCGATCAGCGCGTGGGCCTGGCGGAACGGCATGCCCTGCTCGACGAGCAGTTCGGCCAGGTCGATGGCCGACGCCGCCGGCCCGTCCGCCGCCGTCTGCATGCGCTCCTCGTTCCACGTCGCCGTCTCGTAGACGCCGCGCAACGCGATGAGAGCGCGCGTGCACCTGGGTCACGGCGTCGAAGAGCGGCTCCTTGTCCTCCTGGAGGTCGCGGTTGTACGCGAGCGGGAGTCCCTTCAGCGTGACCAGCACCGCGTTGAGGTGGCCGATGAGACGACCCGACTTGCCGCGGGCCAGCTCGGCCACGTCGGGGTTCTTCTTCTGCGGCAGCATCGAGCTGCCGGTGGCGTACGCGTCGTCGAGAGAGCAGAAGCCGAACTCCTCGGTCGACCAGAGCACGATCTCCTCCCCCATCCGGGACAGGTGCACGCCGAGCAGGGCGATGTCGAAGAGGGCCTCCGCCACGAAGTCGCGGTCGGACACCGCGTCGAGGGAGTTCTCGAAGCGGCCGTGGAAGCCGAGCTCCGCCGCGACGTAGTCGGGGTCGAGCGGCAACGACGACCCGGCCAGCGCGCCCGCACCGAGCGGCGACGATGTTGAGGCGGTCGACCGTGGTCAAGCAGGCGGTCCACGTCGCGGGCCAGCGCCCAGCCGTGGGCCAGCAGGTGATGGGCGAGCAGCACCGGCTGCGCCCGCTGCATGTGGGTGTAGCCGGGCAGGTAGACGTCGGCCGCCTCCCGGGCTCGCTGGGCCAGCACGTCCTGGAGCGCCATGATCTCCTCGGCCACGCCGATGAGCGAGCGACGGCACCACAGGCGCAGCGCCGTGGCGACCTGGTCGTTGCGGCTGCGCCCGGTGTGCAGCTTGGCCCCGACGTCGCCGATCAGCTCGGTGACCCGGCGCTCGATCGCGGTGTGGATGTCCTCGTCGCCCGCTGCGAACACAAAGGCGCCCGTCTCGAACTCCTCCTCCACGATGTCGAGGGTCTCCACCAGCGAGGACACCTCGCTGTCGCTGAGGATGCCCGCCTTGCCGAGGCCCTTGACGTGCGCGCGCGAGCCGGCCAGGTCGTCGCCGGCCAGCGCCCGGTCGAACGGCAGGCTCACAGTGAATGCCGCCACGGCGTCGGCCATGCCGGTCGAGATCCGACCCTCCCAGAGCGTCAATGCTCTCCCCTCACCTCTCCTGCCTCAGCCGGCGGCGGCGCATCCACGCCCGTCCGCGCGCCCGGCCCCTGGCGGGCCGACCACGTGGCGACCCCGAGGCCCCACAGCCGGACGAACCCCTCGGCGTCAGCATGCCGGAAGCTGTCCGACGCATCGTAGGTCGCCAGGTCGTGGTCGTAGAGCGCGACCGGGCTACGCCGTCCCACGACCTGGCAGGTGCCGGGGGCGGCGAAACGCAGCCGCACCTCACCCGTCACATGACGCTGGCTCTCGGTGATGAACGCCTGCAGTGCCGAGCGCAGCGGCGAGTACCAGAGCCCGTCGTAGACCAGCTCCGACCACCGGGGCTCCAGGCGGGCCTTCTCGTGGTGCACGTCCCGCTCGAGGGTCAGATCCTCCAGGTCGGCGTGGGCCGTGATCAGCGCCAGGGCGCCCGGACACTCGTAGACCTCCCGGCTCTTGATGCCGACGCGGCGGTTCTCGATCATGTCCAGCCGTCCGAAGCCGCGGCTGCCCGCCAGCGCGCCCAGCCGCGCGATCAGGTCGTAGGGCCCGAGCACCGTCCCGTCTAGGCTCACGGGCACGCCGGCCTCGAAGCCCACGATGACCTCGACCGGCTCAGTCTCGGTCACCCGGGTCAGCGTGTACACGTCGTCGGGGGCGGGTGCCCACGGGTCCTCGATGGCACCACACTCAATCGCCTTGCCCCAGAGGTTGTCGTCGATGGAGTACAGCTTCTCCTTGGTCACGGTGATCGGGATCTCCCACTTGGTGGCGAGCTCGACGCACTCCTCGCGGGTCAGACCCCAGACCCGGGCAGGGGCGTAGATCCCGAGGTCCGGCGCCAAGGCGCGGACACCGACCTCGAACCGCACCTGGTCGTTCCCCTTACCCGTGCAGCCGTGCGCCACGGCGGTCGCTCCGTGCAGACGTGCCTGTGAGACCAGATGGCGCACGATCACCGGCCGCGACAGGGCGGAGACGAGCGGGTACTTGCCCTCGTAGCGCGCGTTGGCCTGCAGGGCCGGGACGCAGAACTGCTCGGCCATCTCGTGGCGGGCGTCGACGACGACGGCATCGACCGCACCGGCCGCCAGCGCCCGGGTCCGGACGGCGTCCCAGTCCTCGCCACCGCGGTCGGCCGACTGCCCGACATTGACCGCGACGGCCACCACTTCGACGTCCTCGTGCTCAATGAGCCATCGCACGGCGACAGACGTGTCGAGACCACCGCTATAGGCCAGTACCACACGATCAGACATGTTCAGTCCTCTTCCTTCCCATTCAATGCGATCTTGGTGTTGACGACAATCCCCGCCACGTCGCGCAGTCGGTCTGCCATCGGCGCGCCGCCGAGCGCCTCGTCCACGACGACGAGCACGGTGTCGTCCCCGGCCACCGTTCCCACCACGTCCTCCAGTCCGCTGCGGTCGAGGGCCGACCCGACCACGTGGGCCGAGCCCGGCGGCGTGCGGAGCACCACCAGGTTCCCCGAATGCGCCACTTCGACGACCCACTCGCCGAGCACGCGTCGCAAGTGGTCCTCGGGGGCGATCTGCTGTGCCGGCAGTTCCGGCAGTGCGTAGGCCGTCTCACCACCGGGCAGGCGCACCTTGACCGCGCCCAGGTCCTCGAGGTCGCGCGAGACCGTGGTCTGTGTCGCCTCGACGCCCTGGTCGCCGAGGAGCGCCACGAGCTGCGCCTGGCTGGTCACCGGCTGGGACTCGAGCAGCTTGGTGATCCGGTGCTGGCGCTGGTTCTTGGTCAGCCGGCTCGGGGCCTGCCCACTCACCGGGATCCGTCCTCGACCACCCAGGCCAGGACACCCCGCATGGCGGTGCGCCGATGCGTCGCCTGGCGCCAGACAAGTGAGTGCGGGCCCTCGAGCACGTCGTCGGTGATCTCCTCGCCGCGGTGCGCCGGGAGGCAGTGCAGGACAACGCCGTCGGAGGCGGTCCGGTCGACCAGCGCCGCGTCGACGGTGAAGCCTTCGAAGGCGGCCAGGCGCTGCACGCGCTCGTCCTCCTGTCCCATGCTCGTCCAGACGTCGGTGTAGAGCACGGCGGCATCCTTGGCGGCCTGGCCCGGGTCGTCGCTTCCCTGCACTGTCCCGCCTCGGCCCATGCGGTCGCCGAAGGCCTGCAGTTCGGCCAGCTCGGCACCCGAGAACGAGTAACCGGCCGGCGTGGCGAAGCGGACCTCCATGCCCTCGAGCAGCCCGGCCTTGGCCAGCGAGCGTGCCATGTTGTTGGCGTCGCCAACGTAGGTCAGGACCCGACCGGCCAGCCGCCCGAGCGCCTCTCGCATCGTGAGCACGTCCGCCACCGCCTGGCAGGGGTGCGCCGTGTCGCAGAGCAGGTTCACCACGGGGACGTCGAAGCCGCTGCGCGACAGTGCGGCCGCCATGCGTACCAGCAGGGCGTGCTCGAACACCCGTGCGCAAATGACGCTGTGGTAACAGGCGAGGGTGCGCGCCACGTCCTCGGCCGTCTCCCGTTCGTCGAGGCCGACTTCTGTCCCCTGGATGTAGACGGGGTGGCCGCCCAGGTCCACCACGGCCATCTCGGTGGAGTTGCGGGTCCGCGCCGACGGCTTCTGGAAGAAGAGGGCCACGCCCTGGCCCGCCAAGTCGTGTGTGGTCGGGTGGCTGGACCGCGAGGGACAAGAGGTGTTCCCACGAGTCCGGATCGAGTTCGTCGACATCGAAGAAGTTCCGCACGCGCGGCCGCCCCTACCGCGACCTCGGACGCGTCCAGCGAAGCGGCCAACGCCTCGCCGAGGATGCGCAGCGCGGCATCGATCTCGTCGTCGCGGACCAGCAGCGGCGGCGCCACGCGAATGGCGTCGGGCCGCACGGGGTTGACGAGAAGGCCGTGCTCGAGCGCCCACGCGGCGGCCTCCTTGGCCACCGGCGCCTCGAGCTGTGCCGCCAACAGCAGGCCGGCGCCGCGCACGGAGACGACGCCGGGCAGGCCGGCCAGTCCCCTCGCCGAGCCGCTCGCCGCCGTCGCGGGCCCGGCGGCAGACGTCCTCGGACTCCATGACGGCCAGCGTCGCCTTGACCGCGGCCAGTGCCAGCGGCTGTCCCCCGAAGGTCGAGCCGTGGTCGCCCGGTCCGAACGCCGCCGCCACCTCGGCCCGGGCCCAGCAGGCCCCGACCGGCATGCCGTTCCCCAGCGCCTTGGCCATGGTCACCACATCGGGCTGGAGTCCCTGGGCCTGGAACGCGAACCAGTGCCCGGTTCGGCCGAGCCCGGTCTGCACCTCGTCCAGCATCAGCAGCGCGTTGCGCTCGGTGCACAACGCACGCACCGCACCGAGGTAGTCCGAGCTCGGGACCATGACGCCGCCCTCGCCCTGCAGCGGCTCGAGCAGCACGCCGGCCACCGTGTCCGGATCGAGCGCCTTGTCGAGCGCGGCGACGTCGTCGTAGGGCACGTGAACGAAGCCCTCCGGGAGCGGGAGGAACGGCGCCTGCTTCTCCGGCTGGCCCGTCGCGGTCAGCGTGGCCAGGGTGCGCCCGTGGAACGCGTTGTCGGCACTGATCACGACGTGACGACCGAGACCGGCCCAGCGGCGTGCCAGCTTCAGCGCGCACTCGTTTGCCTCGGCGCCCGAGTTGGCGAAGAACACCTGCCCGCCGGCCTGCCCGGAACCTCCGTTGATGAGCCGGTCGATGGTGCGCGGCGACCTCGGGGGCCAGCGTGTTGCCGTACAGATTCGATACGTGGCTGAGCGTGCGCGCCTGCTCGGCGACCGCGTCGGCGACCGCGGGGTGGGCATGGCCGAGCGAGACGACCGCCAGGCCGGTGATGAAGTCGAGGTACCCGTGCCGTCGGCGTCGAAGAGCACGGTGCCCTCGCCCGCGGACGAAGGTGGCCGGCGGGTCGGCGTAGGTGCGCATGAGGGAGCTGCGCTCGGACGGCACGCCGTCCACGGTCCACCGGTCTCGGGACCGGTCACG
Organism: uncultured Acidimicrobiaceae bacterium; assembly: GCA_963762175.1. Classification (GTDB taxonomy): domain Bacteria; phylum Actinomycetota; class Acidimicrobiia; order Acidimicrobiales; family RAAP-2; genus Bog-473. The sequence continues at coordinate 220,214 of CAVXJW010000004.1, read as the reverse complement.
GCAGCACCATGGTCCCGACGCCCGAGTTCGTGAAGAGCTCGAGCAACAACGTGTGCGGGCACCCGGCCGTCGAGGATGTGCGCCCTGCCGACTCCGGCTCCGCACCGCGTTGACGCAGGCCTCGACCTTGGGGATCATGCCGCCCTGCACTCCCCCGTCGCGGACGATCTCGTCGATCACCGCCGCGGAGGCCTGGTGGATCACGGTCGTCGGGTCGTCGGCCACCACGCGGAGTCCCTCGATGTCGGTCAGGAAGATCAGCTTCTCGGCGTGCAGCGCCTCGGCCAGCGCGCCGGCCACCGTGTCGGCGTTGATGTTGTAGGCCTGGCCGGACTCGTCGGCGCCGATCGTCGCCACGACGGGGATCAGCCCCTCGGTCAGCAGGCGCTCGAGCATGGTGGGGTCGACCACCGACACGTTGCCGACGAAGCCGAGGTCGGCGTGACGCGGGGCGGCCGTGATCGAGTTGGCGTCCTCGCCGGACATCCCGACGGCGATCGGGCCGTGCACGTTGATGGCCGAAACGATGTCGCGGTTGACCTTGCCCACCAGCACCATGCGGGCGATGTCGAGCGTGTCGGCATCGGTGACCCGGAGGCCGTTGCGGAACTCGGTCTCCTTGCCGAGCCGCTGCCATCAGCTCGCCGATCTGCGGGCCGCCCCCGTGCACCACGACCGGGAGCATGCCGACGGCGCGCATGAGCACGACGTCCTCGGCGAACGAGGCGAGCGCGTCACCCGCTCCGGGTCTCCCCCGTCTTCGTCCTTCACCGTCCGCACCGTCTGCCGCATGCAGCGCGTTGCCGCCGTACTTGACGACGACGATCTTCTCCCAGAAGCGCCGGATGTAGGGCAGCGCCTCCACCAGCACGGACGCCGTCTTGGCCGCCGCCGCCTTCTGGGCCCGGGTGATCTTCGGCGGCACGGCGGCCGAGCGGTCTCGGCGCGGCCTCACGACGTCGTCCTGTTCTCGTCGATGTAGCCGTAGCCGAGGTCGGTCCCGAGGACCACCGCCTCGCCGGCTCCGAGGCCGAGGTCGCACTCGAGCACGACGTGGCGGCCCGCCATGTGGGCGGCCACCGCCGCCGCGTCGTGCGGCACAGCCCACGCCACCGGCGCACACCACGGTGCTGCCGTAGGCGAGGAGCACCCGGTCGATGTCGAAGGGCGTCCCGGCCGAGCCGAGCTCGGAGATGATCCGCCCCCAGTAGGGGTCCTCGCCGAAGAGCGAGCACTGCACGAGCATGGAGTCCGCCACCTTGCGGGCCGCCATGTGCGCCGCTTCGTCGCTCACGGCGCCGCGCACCTGCACGTGCGCCACCTTGGTCGCACCCTCGGCGTCGTCCACCATCTGCTCGGCCAGCGACCGGCAGGCCTCGGTGAGGGCGTCGGTGAGGGCGGCCGGCGACGGCGTGGCGCCGAGCCCGCTGGCCAGCACCAGCACGGTGTCGTTGGTCGACGTGCAGCCGTCCACCGTGATCGTGTTGAACGACGTCGGCCACGGCCTGCACGGAGCGCGGCCTGGAGCGTGGCCGCGTCGACGGCGGCATCGGTCGTGCACAGGGCGAGCATGGTGGCCATGTTGGGCGCCAGCATGGCGGCGCCCTTGGCCATGCCACCGACGGTGAAGCCGTCGGCCGACGACGACGACCTCCTTGGGCACGGTGTCGGTCGTCATGATGGCCTTGGCCGCTTCGGCCGCCGACTCCGGCCGGCCGGTGCGCGCCATCACGATCGGCTCGATCTCCGGGCATGACGTGGTCGATCGGGAACGGGATCCCGATGAGGCCGGTCTGGCAGATCAGGATCTCCTCGGCCGTCGCCCCGATGTCGCCCGCGACCGCCGTGCACAGCCGCTCGGCGGCCTCCCGGCCCGGGATCCCGGTGGCGGCGTTGGCGTTGCCCGACGTGAGGATCACGCCCGCCGGCCTGCCCGCCGGTGGCCGCGAGGTGGGCCCGGCTCACCTGGACCGGGCGCGGCCGCCGCCAGGTTCGACGGTGAAGACGCCGGCCGCGGGCACGGCCCGGCCGTCGGCGGTGGCCACCACGGCGACGTCGTGGACCTTGCCGCCCTTGATGCCGGCGTAGCCTCCCGACGGCCACGAAGCCCTGCGGCGCGTTGACGCTCACGGGTACATCCCGGCGATCGGCAGCCCCGTGGTCTCGGGCAGCCCGCAGCGCGGCGTTGGCGCACTGGATCGCCTGGCCCGGACGCGCCCTTCACGAGGTTGTCGAGGGCGCAGAACGTGATGACCCAGCCCGTGCGGGGGTCCACCCGCGCCGTCACGTGGGCCGCGTTGGAGCCCGCCGTGGCCTTGGTCGACGGCGGCGCGTCGGTCACGACGACGAACGGCTCGGCGTCATAGGCGTCGTGCAACGCAGCCATGACGCCGTCGCGGTCGTCAACGTCGTGCGCCTGGCCGTCGGGCCGGGCGTAACAGGTGGCGAGGATGCCGCGCACCATCGGCGCGAGGTGCGGCGTGAAGAGCAGCTCGGCCCCGAGGATCTGCTCCATCTCGGGCGTGTGGCGGTGGGTCAGCAGCCCGTACGCCGTGAAGTCCTCGTCGACCGTTCCGAAGTGCAGCGAATCCTTGAGGCCGCGGCCGGCGCCCGACACGCCCGAGGCGGCGTCGACGATGATCCCCGCCGGCTCCACCAGGCCGCCCCGCACCAGCGGGGCCAGGGCCAGGCCGGCTGCCGTGGGGTAGCACCCGGCGGCGGCGACGAGGGTGGCCCCCGCCAGGCCGTCCCGGAACAGCTCGGGCAGCCCGTAGACGGCCTCGTCGAGCAGCTCGGGCGCGTGCGTGCTCCTCGCCGTACCAGCGCGGGTAGAGCGACGGGTCCTTCAGGCGGAAGTCGGCGGCCAGGTCCACCACGACCCCGACCCGCGACCGGAGCTCGGGGACGATCCGCTGGGACTCGCCGTGGGGCAGGCCGCAGAACACCAGGTCCAGGCCGTCGAAGCGGGCCGGGTCGTTCGCCTCGTAGACCAGTCCCGGGTAGGCGCCGGCCAGCGACGGCGTGTGGGCGCCGACGGCCTCGCCGGCGTGGGAGTGGGCCGTGGCCACCGCGACCTCGATGTCGGGGTGGCCGGCGAGCAGGCGCAGGAGCTCAGCCCCCGTGTAGCCCGATGCCCCGACGATCCCTACTTTCATCGCATGAGTATACACACTTCTGCATATTCATGCGCACGCCTCACCGCCCCTCGGCGACCGTCAGATCCTTCTGCCAGAAGAGCCCCTCTCCGGCGACCTCGAAGCCCATCATGTCGTTCACGGCGATCATCGGCGCGTTGACCGCCGCGTTGTCGGTCACGATGAGCCGCACCCCGGGGCGCCTCCCGGCCAGCGCGTCGAGGTTGGCCAGCTTGACCGCCAACCCGAGGCGGTGGCCCCGGTGCGCGGGATCCACCACGGTCAACATCTGCCAGGCCTGCTCGGGCGAGTCGGCGGCGAGGAGCAGCTCGGTGCAGGCGACGAGCCGACCGGTCGGAAGGTGCTCCGCCACCGCAACCAGGAAGCCGGGCGCCGCGGGCGGCGCCCAGGGTGTCGTTCTCCCGGACCCGCTCCGCGTCCCACACCTCTCCCTCCCGGTCTTCGTCGCCGTGCGGTTCGTCGGTGGACATCGACGTGAACAAGCGGCACTGGTCGTCGATGTACCGCGCCGGCCACGGCGCCTCGAAGGTCAGCACTCGGTAGGCGGATGCCTCGCGCGCGCCGCGCGACGTCGGTCCGCAACGCCTCCAGGCGTGTCTCGTCCACCGGTAACCGAAGCAGGCGGGTGTTCCCCGACAGGGTGGCCACGAAACCGACCTTCGGCGCGAACGGACGCGAGGGATGGTCCGCCGCCCGGTCGACGCGGCACGTCGACGATGGCGTTGAGCACGCGACGCCCGTCGGCTCGTCCATGGGCGGCCATCCCCTCGACCACGGCCGTTCCCACGCCGCGGCGCCGGTGGGACGGATGGACCGCGACCGTGACCTCCGCGCTGCCCAGGTTGTCGCGGATCGGCAGCTCCATCATGGCCACGCCGAGCATCGGCCCGCCGGGTTCCCGGGCGGCCAGGAGGTCGAAGCGCTTCGACGCACTGCGGAAGCGGGCGAAACCGCGGATGTCCGACAACGTAAACAGGGTCAGCTCCGGCCAGAGCTCCTCGTCACTGGCGCGCAGGACCGCTGTCCACTCTTCCAGTTCCCGGTCGTCCCACGGATCGATGAGCCCTACCTCCACCGGACCACCTTGCCACGGCGGCCGGCGGCCGGTGCCACGCCGGCGCCACGGTGGCCGGTTCAGCGCAACGTCGCACCGAACTGCGTGGTCACCGCTTCGATGCAGCCGCTGCGTAACCCGCCGACCTCTTCATCCGTCAGGGTGCGGTCGTCCGCGCAGAAGCGGAGCCGGTAGGCCAGGCTGCGTGCACCCTCGTCGATACCCGTCCCGCGGTAGACGTCGAACAGGCGCACCGACTCGAGCAGGTCGCCACCCGCCCCGCGCAGGACGAGGCCGACGGCATCGGCCGGATGCCCGTCGTCCACGACGAAGGCAAGGTCGATGTCCGACGAGGGGAAGCGGCTCACCGCGCCGCCGGCCGTGATGCGGCGCGGCACCAGCTCCTCGTCCAGGAGCACGCCAAGGTCGACCTCGAGCCATCCGATGCGCCGCGGCGCGGTCACACCACCCGCTGTGCGAGTCAGGTCGAACCGCGCCGCGACGGCGGGGTCGACCTCTCCGACGGAGCCGATCGTGACCTCGTCGAGGCTGCCGGCACGCGCCATGAGGTGCGCCGAGCGCGTCGGGTGCAGCCCCGGCAACGGCGGGGTGCCGTCGCCAGGCGGGACCAGGCGCACCTCGCTGAGGCGCAGCGCGTCAGCGAGGACATGCCAGGCGGCCACCGCCAAACGGGCGTCGTCCTCCTCACCGGCGAAGACGGCCGACAGGAGCTCGCGCTCGCCCGGCAGCTCGGCGCGCTCGGTGCCACCGGCGCCGCTCCGCTCGACGATCCGTGCCTTGCCTGCACCCGGATGCGAGAACACGACGCCCACTTCGAACAGGCGTACGTCAGCCTGGCGCCGGCTGGCGTTGTAGGCGAGCGCACCCAGGAGGCCCGGGCAGCAGAGAACGGCGCAGGAAGGGCTTTTCGGCGTCGAGCGGGTTGGTGACCAGCACGGCGGGGCCGACGAGATCCACGTCGTCGTGCGCGGTGGCAGAGACGAAGGTGTCGGTCCAGCCCTCCGATGCACCGAGGCCGCGCAGCACGTCCTTCACCTCGCGTCGTGCGCGCTGCAGCGGCGTCAGACGGCCGGGTTGGGGCCACGTCGGCACCCGACGCGGTACGTTGCGAGTAGCCGAACGTCCGGGCGATCTCCTCAATGACGTCGTCGATCCCATAGGGCTCGGGCCGGACGTCGGGGCGGTTCGTCGGTACCTCGACCGTCAACAGACCGCCGTCGCTGCCGGCTTCCTGCTCCAGCACCGTGAAGCCGATCGGCTCGATGAGACGGGCGATCTCCGCCGGTCCGAGTGCCACCCCGATCTGGCTGTGCACCCGGGCGATCGGCACCGTGACGACGAACGGCTCGGGCACCTCGCCCCGCACGTCGAGCATGCCGTCGGCCACCTGCAGCCCCGGGATGCTCTCGGCCAGCAGCTGGCAGAAGCGGCGCACCGACGGCTCGATCACCCACGGGTCGACGCCCCGTTCGAAGCGGGCCGAGGCCTCGGTGCGCAGGCCGAGGCGCTTGGACGTGCGGGCGATCGCCATCGGGGCGAAGTAGGCCGCCTCGAGCAGCACCTCGGTCGTCGTCCCGGCGATCTCCGACGAGGCGCCGCCCATGATCCCGCCGATGCCGACCGGCGTGCCCTCCGCGTCGCAGATGAGACAGTCCTCGCCGGTGTCGCCCAGGCTCCGTCCACGTTCCCCGACGGTGCGCTGCGACGCCGTCGAGCGTCTCGACCGTCTCGCCCGGTCGTGGCCCGCCGGACGCGCCAGCCCGCGTCCCGGCAGCAGCGACGAGGTCGTAGGGGTGCGTGGGCTGGCCCGAGCTCGAGCATGACGTAGTTCGACGCGTCGACGACGTTGTTGATCGGGCGCATGCCGGCCAGCAGCAGCCGCTGGGCGATCCAGCGCGGCGAGGGGCCGACGGTGACGTCGCGTAGGACGGACACCGTCAGGCGCGGGCAGAGGTCGGCCGATTCCACGGCACGCGCTCGCCGCCTCCTCGACGGCCACCGCTCGCGGCCGGCGCGGGCGGCTCGGGCAGCGTGAACGGCAGCCCGAGACGGCCCGCCAGGTCGCGGGCGATGCCCGAGATGCACCAGGCGTCGGGCCGGTTGCCCTCGACCGTGATGTCGAAGACGGTGTCGACCCGCAGTCCGAGGGCGTCCATGAGCGGCGTTCCCGGTTCGCCCGGCGACTCGTCGCCCAGGATCAAGCAGCCCGGCGCCGTCGTCGGTGAGGCCGAGCTCCTTGCCCGAGCACAACATCCCGTTCGACGTCACGCCGCGCAGCGTGCGTTGGGCGATCTCGAAGCCCTGCGGCAGGATGGCCCCGACCGGAGCCAGCGGCACCCGGTCCCCGACCTCGAAGTTCGTCGCGCCGCAGACGATCTCGAGCGGCTCGGGGCCGCCGGCGTCGACGACGGTCAGTCGGATCTTGTCGGCGCCCTTGATCGGACGGATCTCGAGCACGCGGCCGACCACCACGTCGCCCAGGCCCTCACCGACGTGCTCGATCGCCTCGACGACCAGGCCGAGATCGTCCAGGGCGTCGCGCAGCGTCCCGACGTCGTCGGGGAACGGGGCGAAATCACGGAGCCAGCTGAGCGGAGCGCGCACGGAGGACTTTCTCGTTGGGGGGCGAGGTCAGAACTGCGAGAGGAAGCGGATGTCGTTCTCGAGGAAGGAGCGCATGTCGGGGATGGCGTGACGCATCTGGGCCAGCCGGTCGATACCGAACCCGAAGGCGAAGCCCGACCACACGCCGGCGTCGATGCCGACGGCGGCGAAGACGGCCGGGTCGACCATGCCGCAGCCGCCGAGCTCGATCCAGCCCGTGTGCGAGCAGGTGCGGCAGCCCTCGCCGAGGCAGACCGTGCAGGTGATCTCGTACTCGGCCGACGGCTCGGTGAAGGGGAAGTAGGCCGGCCGCAGCCGTGACTGCATGCCCGGGCCGAAGTAGGCCTCGGTGAAGGCCTGGATCGTGCCGGCGAGGTCGCCGAAGGTGATGTCCCGGTCGACCACGAGCCCCTCGATCTGGTTGAAGACCGGGAGGTGGCGGGCGTCGGGCGTGTCGAGCCGGAAGCACTTGCCGGGCATGACCGCGTGGATCGGCAGCGGTCCGTCGCGCACCGCCGCCTCCATGAGGTGGATCTGCACCGGTGACGTGTGCGTGCGCAGCAGCACCGTCTCGGGCTCGCCGACGTCGAGGTACATGGTGTCGTACATGCCCCGCGCCGGATGCGGCGGGCGGGATGTTCAGCGCCTCGAAGTTGTACCAGTCCGTCTCGGCCTCGGGACCCTCGGCCACCGTGAAGCCCATGCCGACGAAGACGTCCTCGAGCTCGGCGCGGGCCTGGGTCACCAGGTGCAGGTGGCCGCGGGCCGGTGCCGTGCGCACCTGGTCCGGTATGACCTCGGTCAGGTCGAGGCGGTCGGCGCGCAGGGCTTCCGCGCGCTCGGACGCGGCCAGCTCGGCCTGCCGCGCCGCCAGCAGCGCCTTCAGCTGGCCCTGCGCCTCGCCGAGCCGGCGACCGGCCTCCTTGCGGGTCTCGGGACTCGAGCCCGCCGAGCGTGCGGTGGGCCCGGGTCAGCGCGGACCGCTTGCCGAGGAACTCCGTCTCGACCTGGCTCAGGGCCTCGGTCGAGGTGCGCGCGCTCGATCGCAGCCGCGCCGTCGCCGAGCGATGCCGTCGATGTCGAGGTCCACGTTGTCGAGAGCCATGGTGGTGCCGAGATCCCTGTCCTCAGTCGCCGGATTGCGCCGCGCCGCCACCCTCGATGCTACGTGGCGCGGCACCACCGCCCCGGCGTTGGCGGAAGGCCTCGAAGCAGACGACCGCGCAGGCGACGCCGACGTTGAGCGACTCGGCCCGCCCGGCCATCGGGATGCCCAGGGCGCCGGAGAGGGCGCCGGAGAGCCCAGGGTCGAGCCCGGCGGACTCGTTGCCCAGGAACACCGCCGTGGGCACGGACCAGTCGACGGCCGCGTAGTCCTAGCCGCGTAGTCCTCGCCGTCCCGCACCACCGTGGCCAGGGTGCGGAAGCCGGCAGCCGCCAGCTCCGAGGCCAGCGCGGCGGGTCGGACCGCACCGCGAGGGGCACGTGGAAGAGCGAGCCGGCCGACGACCGCACCGTCTTGGGGTTGTAGGGGTCGACCGAGTCGCCGGCGTAGACGACCAGCGCGGAGCCCGAGGCGTCGGCCGCGCGCAGCACCGTGCCGGCATTGCCCGGATCACGCACGTCGACCAGGACCACGACGAGCGCGCCCGCGCCGGCCGACCAGGGTGCGCTTCCCGCCTCCGGCTCCTCGAGCATGGGGAGCACGGCGAGCACCGGCTGCGGCGTGACCGTGTCGGCCACCCGCTCGAGCACGCCGGCGCCCAGGGGGAACACGCGCACGCCCGCCGCATCGGCGCGCCGGCACACCTCTTGGACGGCGCGGTCGTCCGCACCGGCGGGCGACACGTAGAGCGACTCGACCGGCACGCCGGCGTCGAACGCGCAGCGGATGAGCTCCGCACCCTCGGCGACGAAGGCGCGCTCGCTCCAGCGCGCCGAACGCTTCTGCAGCAGCCCGCGCAACCGGCGGACCCGCCGGTGCGAGAAGGCCAGCCGTTGGGTCAGGAAGCGACCTCGGCCACGGGGGCGTTGGCCAGCGCGTCCTGCGCAGTGGCCACCAGCGCGCCGAACGCCTCGGGGTCGCTCACGGCGAGATCGGCCAGGACCTTGCGGTCGACCTCGACGCCGGCCAGGTGCAGGCCGTTGATGAGCCGGCTGTAGCTCATGCCGTGCTGCCGGGCGCCGGCGTTGATGCGCTGGATCCACAGCTTGCGGAAGTCGCCCTTCCGGGCACGGCGGTCCCGGAAGGCGTACTGCATCGAGTGCATGAGCTGCTCGTTGGCCGCCCGGTAGGAACGGCTCTTGTTCCCGTAGTACCCCTTCGCCTGCTCGAGGACAGCGCGATGGTGCTTGCGGCCGTGGACGGACCGCTTCACTCTGGCCATGGGGGTGCTCCTCTCATCAGATCTCTCGGTGTGTCAGTGGATGTGCGCCGGGGCGCTGGTGCGTGCCCGCGCTCAGATGCCGAGCATCCGGCGCGCCGCCCGCTCGTCTGCCTTGGCGATGTCCGTCTCGCGTCCGAGCCGCCGCGTACGCACGCTGCTCTTCTTCTCGAGAAGGTGCGAACGGAAGGCCTTGCGCCGGCGCAGCCGCCCGGAACCGGTGACCTTGATGCGCTTGGCGGCGCCCCGGTCGGTCTTCATCTTCGGCATTGCGTCATCCCTCTTCGGCTGATGCTGCGACATCGCTGACTCCACTGGCCTCACCGGAACCGGCTGCCGCACTTCCGTTGCCCTGCGGGGGTGGCCGCCGCCTCGCCCTCTCCGTTGGCGGCTGCCGCATCGGCACCCGTTTCGGGAGTGGCCTGGCGCCCGGCTTGTCGGTGCGCTGCTGGTTCGTGGCCCTCGACTGGGCGGCCTGACGGGCCCGCTTGTCGGGGGCGAGCACCATGATCATGTTGCGGTTGTCGAGCTTGGGCTCGGCCTCCACCTTGGCCACACCCTCCATCTGCTCGGCGATGCGGTCCAGGATCCGCTTCCCGTGCTCGGGGTGGTACACCTCGCGGCCTCGGAACATGATCGTGATCTTGACCTTGTGCCCTTCGCCCAGGAACTTGGCGACCTGACGGGTCTTGGTGTCGAAGTCCCCCGGCCCGATCTTCGGCCGGTACTTCATCTCCTTGATCCCGACGTGGACCGTCTTGCGGCGGCTCTCCTTGGCCCGTTGGGCCTCGTCGAACTTGAACTTGCCGAAGTCCATGATCCGGCACACCGGCGGGTTGGCCATGGGGGCGACCTCGACGAGGTCGAGATCGAGCTCCTTGGCGATCGCCAGGGCCTCGGGGAGCGGCTTGATGCCTAGTTGCACACCGTCGGGGTCCACGAGCCGGACTTCACGGGCACGGATTCGGTCATTGATCCGATGCTCAGTTGTGGTTTCAGCGACGATGCGTCATCACACCTCTCACTCGGGCCCGCGGTCCTTCCGCAAGCCAATCGGTGGAGCGGGGCCGACGAGCGGGCAGATGCCCGCGCCCGAAGGACGTTCGACCTGGCGCACGGTGCTCCCCGCAGTGCAGGGTGGTGGCCAGGTGGAGGCCGCTCAGTGGGGGCCCCGCTTCCATGTAGTCAAGGAGCATAGGGTACCAGCATGAGCAGCCTGTGGACACCGTCGGGTGAGCATTTCCCCAAGAAGGAGGGGAACGACGCCGCCCCGCCGCCGGACGACCCGAAGGGCGACACCGACGTCACCGGACGTCACCGGCCGAGCCCCTGACCGAGGAACAGGCGGCGGCCCAGGCCGAGGTCGACGCCATGCGGGCCCAGCTGGCCAACACGCCGGCCGAGGTGGTGGTGGCCAACCACTGCTACGGCCTCTTCGAGCTGGCCGCCATCTACCTCTCCCAGACCCCGCCGATGCTCTTCCAGGCCCGCCTGGCCATCGACGGCCTGGGGGCGATGCTCCAGGGGCTCCAGGGTCGGCTCGGGGAGGCCGAGCCCGCCCTGCTCGAGTCCCTGTCCCAGCTGCGCCTGGCCTACGTGAGCCTCGAAGGCGCCGAGAGCACGGGAGCCGAGAGCGCCGCCAACGCCGGGCAGAGCACCAGCTAGACCCACTCGCGACTAGGGCGTCCGGACCCGGTCCGTCGCCGTGGCCAGGCCGTCGACCATCTGCTTGATGAACAGGCCCAGCTGCACGCCGGTAGAGCCAGCCGGTGCCGGGCACCTTGGCCGGAAGGTCGAGCGCCAGGTGATGACGGTCCCGCCCCCGGTTGGCGTCAGGGTGACGACGGCCATGTAGTCCCGCAGCGGCAGCCCCGTCTCCAGGACGTAGGCGAAGGCTCGCCCGGCCGGCACTCGACCACCCGCTCGCGGCTCTTGTGCCGCCCGGTGGTGAACAGCCGCACCGCACCCAGGCCCTCGGGCGTCCCGTCGCCGGGGGCGATCAGCTCGAAGGAGTCGATGGGCGACCACTCGGGCCAGGTCGACCCGTCGGCCAGGAGGGCGTAGACGACGTCCGGGTCGGACCTTGTCGTTGCCGTCTCGTCGATCACCTGCTGGGGCCATGGTCGCTGTCCTCTCCGCTGGTCTCGATCGAGTGTACCATTTGGTACATGAGCGGACAAGCGCAACATGCCGGTGGAGACGCAACGAACGACGGAGTCCGAGGAGGGTCCCGGGAGCGGCTCCTCGACGCCGTGATCGAGCACTTCACGGCCGACGGGCTGGCCGACCAGAGCCTGCGCCGCATCGCCGAGGCCGTCGGGACCAGCCATCGCATGCTGCTGTACCACTTCGGCTCCAAGGACGGGCTGCTGCTCGAGGTGGTCCGCGAGGTGGAGGCCCGGACCCAGCTGCGCCTGGCGGCCGAGGCCGCACGACGCCATGGGCGAGACCGACGTGCTGATCCGGCGCATGTGGGCCTACGTCGCCGATCCGGAGCTGGGCGACTTCGAGCGGCTCTTCTTCGCGCTCTACGGGCGGGCCCTGCAGGGCGACGAGTCGATCCGGCCGCTCCTGACGGACGACATCGAGCGCTGGCTCGACGCCAACGTGGCGCTCTCCACCCCGCTCGGCGTCCCGGCCGACGTGGCCCGGACCCACGCCCGGCTCGGGCTCGCCGTCGTCCGCGGTCTCCTGCTCGACCTCCTCGCCACCGGCGACCGGGCCGGCGCGGCGGCCGCGCTCGACGTCTTCGCGCAGCGTTACCGCGGGCGGTGGTGGGAGCGTCAGGCCGAGACGGGCCGAGCGATCGCGCCTCGTAGAGGCCGCGGTGGCCCGGCGACACGGTGAACACCACGGTCGTCCCCGTCGCGATGCGCCGGCTCCCGTCCGCGATGGCCGTGGCGTGGAAGTCGAAGCTCGTCCCGGCGTCGTCGTCGACGGCGCCGAGACCCCGGGTGGGGTCGAACGACGCGACGCGCCCGTGATGCGGCCCGGACGGAGGGAACGGGGTCGGCCACGTCAGTGGACGATCTTGGACAGCGGGATCTCCAGGATGTCGCTGGCGCCCTGGTCGCGCAGCGCCGGGATGAGGATGTTGATGTCGGACTTGGCCACCACCGCCTCGAGCGCGAAGGCGCCGCCGCCGGAGAGCTCCGAGATCGTCGGGGCGCGCATGGCGGGCAGGACGGCGAGCACGCATCGAGGTTCGCCGCCTCGACGTTGAGCTTCACCAGCACCTTGCCCCGGGCCTCGAGCGTGCCCTGCAGCAGCGTGAGGATCTGCTCCATGGCGTGGCGCTTGTCGGGATCCGCCGCCGCCGCCGGGTTGGCGATCAGCTCGGTGTGCGACACGAGCAGCGTCTCGATCACCCGCAGCCCGGCGGCGCGCAGCGCGCTGCCGGTCTCGGTCATGTCGACGACGGCGTCGGCGATGTCGGGCACCTTGGCCTCGGTGGCGCCGTAGGAGAGCGCGATGTCCGCCTCGATCCCGTGGGCCTCCAGGGCCCGGCGGGTCAGCTCGGGGTACTCGGTGCTGACGCGCAGGCGACCCGGGCGATCGGCCACGGTGGCGGCCAGCTCGGCCAGAGAGTGCGCCGGCGAGTCCGCGCCCGACGGCGAGCACGACGCGGGCCGGGTTGGCGGTGGCCTTCGAGTAGGCGAGCTCGCCGAGCGAGACGACCTCGCTCCCCCGCTCCTCGATGCAGTCGCGCCCGGTGATGCCGAGGTCGAAGAGGCCGTCGGCCACGTAGACCGGGATCTCCTGCGGGCGCAGGATCCGCACCTCGTCGATGCGGGGGTCGTCGATGGAGGCGCGGTAGGCCACGTCCGACGCGCGGTTCACGGCGAGGTCGGCGTCCTCGAACAGCTGCATGGTGGCGCGTTCGAGCGAGCCCTTGGGCAGGACGAGGCGGAGCATGGGGATAGATCTTCGCAGACGCGCCGCCGTGGCCCGGCCTGCGGGCGGCCGAGCCGTCACCGTGGCCATTCGGGCAAGCTGGGGCCATGCCGCCCCCCTACGACGCCCGCAACTTCTTGCAGCTGCTCGGGATCGACGTGCCCCTCCCCGACGAGGACCGTGACCCGGTGGCGCGCCTCACCGTCACGCACCCGCTCATCGCCGGCACCGGCTTCCTGTGGGCGCCCGTCGTCATCACCATGGCCGACGCCCTGTGCGCCTTCGGGGTCAGCCACCACTGGCCCGAGGGTGCCCGCAGCTTCACCACCGTGGACTGCTCGTCCAACTTCATCTCGAGCGCGCAGGAGGGCGACCAGGTCATGGCGACGGCGGCCCCGCTGCATCTCGGGCGGACGACACAGGTGTGGGACGCCACGGTGACGAACGAGACGACAGAACGGTTGATGGCCTCGTATCGCTGCACCCAGCTCATCCTGTACTGACCCAGCTGATCCCGTATCGACCCAGCTGATTATCGACAGGGTGCCGGGCGCCGCAGACGGACGCCGCAAACGGACGGCCGGCCGGCGCGCTAGTCCAGCGCGACGACGAACGCGGGCCGGTCCGTTGCCCACCAGCGCTTGCGCCGGTCCCAGCGTTCCTGACCGCCCATCCACTCCCACATCAAGACGAAGCCCGGCTCACCGAGGTCCGCGTGGCGCTTCACGAACTCCCCGCTGTGCACCATGGCGTCATCGAGGATCTCGAGCAGCTCGAGCCGCCCCGGCCGGTCGAGGCCGTAGCGGTCGCACACCAACCGGAGGCGGGACGGCTTGTCCGGGTGGTCCCAGCCGAGCAGCGCCGCGCTCTCGTCGTCGTCGATCGGCACGCACATGCGGGCGAACTGCGCCAGGTCGTAGACGGGTCGTCCGGGCGCCGCGAAATCGAAGTCGAGCAATCCGACGGCCAGGCCGTCCCTGAACACGACGTTCTCGAGGCAGACGTCGTTGTGACACACGATGGGGCCGCGGCGGGAGTCGGCGATCTCGTCGTTCCACGACAAGCCCCGGCTGATCGGGGTCGAAGGCTGCCGCCGCCCGGTGGAAGCGGGCCATCAGTTCCGCCACCGACGCCAGGGCTTCGTCCGCCAGGGCCCACTGCGGGTAGGGGGCGGCCGGCGCATCGCCCTCGATGAACTCGAGGCGCTCGCGCCCGTCGTCGTCGATTCCCGCCGGCAGCGGGACGCCGCCGAAGCCGGTCGTTGCGCACGCTCACGCAGGAAGGCGAAGATCGAGAGGGAGTGCGGGTTCGACGGACGCAGGACGTGGTGGCCCACCCGCACCACCAGGCCCTGGTTGGCCACCCCGCCGTGCAGCATCTCCTCGTCCGCCTCGTCCTCCGAGCCCTCCACGTCGGGCACCCTACCGAGAGTCGCCGCCCGTCCGACCTCGCCTCGGGATCGATCCGAGCCGGGAACTCGGTGCGCGCGCGCCCCGCATCAGACGGACCCGCCACCCCTGGTCGTCGTAGGTCGCCGGCGTGGTGCGCTCGCATGAACTCGTCGAGGACCCGCACGAAGCGCGCCGGGTCCGTGTGGTGGGGGAAGTGGCCGGCCTCGTCGAAGATCTCGAACTCGCTGCCCGGCATCACGGTGTGGATGAGGCGGCCGTGCCCGAGCGGGATGATGGCGTCGCGCCGGCCCCAGATGATCAGCGTCGGGACGCCCTCGGCGAGATAGGCCCGGTCCACCATGGTGATGACCTGGCCGCGCCAGTCGACGCTCGAGCGGAGGGTGCGCAGGATCACCATGCGGGCCTCGGTGTCGGGCAACGCGTCGAAGACCGCCAGGATCTCCTCGGCGTCGCGCCCGAGCGCGGTGTCGAAGAGCCGCAACAGGCTCGGCGCCGATGCGGCTGGCGAAGCGGATCGGCGGCAGGCCCGAGCAGCGGCATCAGCGCTTCGATGCCCGGCACGGCCGCCATGCGCAGCAGCGGGCTGACGGTCCGGCCCACTCCCCCGCTGCCCACCAGCACCAGCCGCTCGCACTGCGTGCGGGAACTGGTAGGCGAACTGGGCCGCCACCCCACCGCCCAGCGAGTGCCCGACCACGGTGACCCGCTCGACCTCGAGCACGCTCAACAGGTCGCGCATGCCGTTGGCGAAGCCCGGCCACCGAGTAGTCGGCCCGCGGCTTCTCGGAGCGCCCGTGCCCCAGCAGGTCCGGGGCGATGACGGTGTAGTGCTCGGCCAGTTGCTCGACGACGGGCCGCCACGTGTCGGAGCTGTCGCCGATGCCGTGGATCAGGAGGAGTGCCGGACCCGACCCGGCCTTGACGTAGGCCCGCCGGTAGCCGTGAATGGTGACGTAGCGCACGCAGAACGCACCCTCACGTCGGATGCCGGGTCGGTAAGCGGATCTCGGTCGGGTCGATCGGGCCGCCGCTGGTGACGTCGCTCGTCGGGTTCGCCTCCGCCGTGGACGCCGTCTCAGCCATGCCGACCTCCCGTCCCGTCGTGATCTGCTCGGTGCCCACCGTATGGGCAACCGTATGGGGCCGCACGTGTCAGGGCAGTGTCGAGGCTGTGAACGCCCGATGAAAGCCCGGGGTGCCGCTAGGAGAGCGGTCCGCTCCGCAACAGGCGCACCATCTCGATGGCGGTCAGCGCCGCCTCGCGGCCCTTGTTCGTCTCGTCGGGCAGCGATCGCACGAGGGCCTGCTCGAGCGTGTCGGTGGTCAGCACGCCGAAGACGACCGGCACCCCGGTGGCCAGCTGCACCTGCTGGATCCCCGAGGCGCACTCCCCGGCGACGAAGTCGTAGTGACCGGTGTCGCCCCGGATGACGGCGCCGAGGCACAGCACGGCGTCGACCTTGCCGGCGTGGGCGAAGGCCCGGGCGACGAGCGGCAGCTCGAACGCACCCGGCGCCCACGCCACCGTGACGTCGCGCCGATCGGTCCCCGCTTCGGCCAGCGCAGCCAGCGCACCGTCGAGCAGGCGCAGCGTGATGCCGCCGTTGAATTCGGCGCAGGCGAGGCCGACGCGCAGGCCCGGTGCCGTCGGCCGACCCGTGCAGGCTGGCGCCGACGCGGGACGCGACGTCGTCGAGCGCGCCGTCGGGCAGGGCGACGAGGTCGGACTCGGCCATCAGGCGTTGCCCGCGGCGCAGCACTGGTCGACGACGTCACAGGACGTCGTCGAGGCCGTGCAGGAGATGGCCCATGCGCTCGCGCTTGGTGCGCAGGTAGGCGATGTTCTCCGGGTTGGCCGCGAGCTGCAACGGGACCCGCTCGGTGATGTCGAGGCCGAAGCCCTCCAGGCCGCCGTACTTGACCGGGTTGTTCGTCATGAGGCGCATGGTCGTCACGCCGAGGTCGACCAGCATCTGGGCGCCGATGCCGTACTCGCGGCTGTCGACCGGCAGGCCCTGCTGCAGGTTGGCGTCCACCGTGTCGTGGCCCTCCTCCTGCAGCTGGTACGCCCGGATCTTGTGGCCGAGGCCGATGCCGCGGCCCTCGTGGCCGCGCAGGTAGATGAGGACGCCCCGGCCCTCCTTCTCGATCAGGTCGAGGGACGCCTGCAGCTGCGGGCCGCAGTCGCAGCGGAGCGAGCCGAACACGTCGCCGGTCAGGCACTCGGAGTGCACCCGCACCAGCACGTCCTCGGTCCCGGCCACGTCGCCCATGACGAGGGCCAGGTGCTGCTCGTTGTCGAGCACGGACTCGTAGACGAAGGCGCGGAACTCGCGGCCCTCGGCCGGGATGCGCGCCTCGGAGACGAGGCGCACCAGCTTCTCGTTCTGCCGGCGGTAGCGGATGAGGTCGGCGATGGAGATGAACGGGAGGTCGTGCTTCTTGGCGAAGCGCCTCGAGATCGGCCAGGCGGGCCATCTCGGACTTGTCCTCGGTGACGATCTCGCACAGCACGCCGGCCGGCGTCAGCCCGGCGGCGCGGGCCAGGTCGACCGTCGCCTCCGTGTGGCCGGCCCGCTTGAGCACGCCACCGGTCCGGTAGCGCAACGGGAAGATGTGGCCCGGCCGGTTGAGGTCGTTGGGCCGGGTGGCGGGGTCGATCAGGGCGGCGATGGTCGAGGCCCGGTCCGTGGCGGAGATCCCCGTCGTGGTCCCGTGCCGGTAGTCGACGCTCACGGTGAACGCCGTGCGCTGGGCCTCGGTGTTCGCCGTGACCATCAGCGGCAGCTCGAGCAGGTCGGCCCGCTCGGGCAGCAGCGGGACGCAGATGACGCCCGAGGTGTGGGCGAGGAAGAAGGCGATGTTCTCCGGCGTGGCCGCCTCGGCCGCCATGACCAGGTCGCCCTCGTTCTCCCGGTCCTCGTCGTCGACGACGACGGCCATGCCCAGCCGTGCGATGGCGTCGATGGCTTCCTGCACCTTCGAGAACGCCATCAGGCCGCCACCTCCACTCGAAGATCCTCTCCCAGCTGCTCGATCGACACCAGCCTGCCCTTCCACACGTCTCCAATTGTGCCAGCCCCGGGCCCCGCGAAAATCGGGCGGCCGTCGTCGCCCCCGAAGAACACCGGCGCCAGGTACAGGACGTATCGGTCCACCAGGCCGGCGACATGAAAGTCGTGGGCCACCGAGGCCCCGCCCTCGACCAGCAGCTGGAGCACGCCCCGGTCGCCCAGCTCCGTGAGCACGTCGCGCGAGGTCGCCCGTCAGCTCGAGGGCCGGGTGGACCTTGGCGTCGTCCGGTGCCTGCCCCGAGGACGACCCGCAGCGGCTGTCGTCCGCGCCCGCGCCGTCGTCCAGGCGGACCGTCAGCTCGGGGTCGTCGGCTCGCACCGTGCCGGCCCCGACCAGCACGGCGTCGGAGCGGGCGCGCAGGCGGTGCACGTCCCGGCGGGCGGCCTCGCCCGTGATCCAGCGGCTGGTGCCGTCGGGCGCGGCCGTGCGGCCGTCCAGGCTGGCCGCCAGCTTGAGCACGACCCAGGGCTGCCCGGTCGTGCGGTGCTTGCAATAGGGGGCCAGCTGCTCGGCCACCTCGTCGCCGGCCACGCCGACCGTGACGTCGATCCCGGCGGCGCGCAGGGCGGCGATGCCCCGACCCGCCACCCGCTCGTCCGGGTCCTCGATGCCGATGACGACGCGGGCCACACCCGCCGCGACGATGGCGTCGGTGCACGGGGGCGTCCGCCCCTGGTGGGCGCAGGGCTCGAGCGTCACGTAGAGCGTGGCGCCGCGGGCGGCGTCACCGGCCTGGGCCAGGGCCGCGACCTCGGCGTGCGGGCCGCCCGGAGGGGCGGTGGCGCCGGTGAACCCAGGTCCCGCGTCCGGGCCGGGGCCCGGCGGGACGACGACGCAGCCCACCCAGGGATTGGGCGCCGTGGTCGTACGGACCGTTGCGGCCTGCGCCATCGCTCGGCGCATGTGCTCCACGTCGTCCATGGGTCTGGTCCTTGCCCGGGGTGGATCCCCGGCCTTGTCGGCTGAATTGTAGAACACGTTTCAGTTTTTGTCGAGAAGCCCAGCTCAGGACGCGTGTGTTCTGAGGGCCGCCTGCGGGCCCGGCTCAGGATCCGGCGAGCTGGGCGAGGAGGCCGGTGACGTCGGCGATGATCGCCGTCGGCGAGGCCGCCGGCCAGCGCGGCCTCGTCGTGGGCGCCGCTCAGTACCCCGATGACCGACCCGGCCTTGGCGGCGTGCCCCGCCTCGAGGTCGCTCACGGTGTCCCCCACCACCGCCACGGCCCCCGGGTCCTCGACGCCGAGGCGGGCCATGGCGCCCAGGATCATGTCGGGGGCGGGCCGGCCCCGACCGACGTCCGCCGGCGACAGCGCCAGATCGACCTCCGAGACCCAGCCCAGTGCGCCCAGCAGGGCGTCGCGGGTCGACGGGGCGAAGCCGGTGGTGAGGCAGACCTGGACCCCGTGGGCGCGCAGGTCGCGCAGGACCTGGCGGGCGCCCGGCATCTCGCTCACATCGCCCGCCGCCACGATCGCCTCGTAGGCGGTGGCGAAGGCGGCGGTGGCCCGCGCCGCCTCTTCGGGTCCGAGCAGACGGGCGAACACGTCCGCCTTGGACCAACCCATCGTCTCGAGCACGAAGGCGTGCGCCTCGTCGTCGCGCCGGCTGCCCGGCTCGATCCCCACCATGCCCAGCGCGCTGGCGAACGCCTCCTCGACGGCGCCGTCGTCGCGCACGGTCGTGCCGGCCATATCGAGACAGGCCGAGCGCGTAGGGCCCGATCACGCGGCCACGCTCACAACGCCGGCAGCCCGCAGCGTGTCCGCCGCGATGGCCGGTGAGCAGGTCATGCCGCGCCCGCCCGGCCCGGTCACCATCCACACGCCGGAAGCGACCTCCTCGCGCAGGCACACGTCGCCGTCGACGCACTGCGCGTAGACGCCTTCCCAGCGGCGCTGCACAGGGGGCACGTCTGCACCGAGGATCCGCCCGGCCCGCCCGAGCAACTCGGTGGTCGGGTCCTCACTGAGCGCGAAGTCGAACGGCTCGCCGTACGCGTGCGTGTCCCCGATGGTCAGGCCGCCGTCGGGCCGTTGCACCAGCAGCAGCTGCAGGTGGTGCTCGGCGGCCACGCGGGACTGCGGGCCGAGGCGCTCCAGGCCCGCCGCCTCGTAGGCCGGGTAGTAGCGCAGGGAGTCGGCGTCGGCGAGCGACGTCGTCAGCGTGGGAGCGAACGGCGCCGTCTGCACCATCTGCAGCCGGACGCGGCGCAGGCGCGCCGCCACCGCCTCGGTGCCGGGCAGGTGATCGTAGGCCGCGCCGGTGGCCAGGACCACGAGGTCGCCCTCCCATCGACTCCCCGCCGTGTCGATGAGCGCGTGCGGCTCGGCGCGCGGCGACGCGACAACGCGGGTGGAAGCGATACCTGGTCGGGTGCGCCTCGGACAGGTGAGAGCGCAGGGCGCCCAACGCCAGGCGGGGCTCGACCACCGCGTCCTCGGCGCAATGCAGCGCCCCCTCGACGTCACCCCGCACGGCGGGATTGCAGGCGCGCACCTCGTCGGGACCCAGGAACGTGATGGCGCGGGCGGCGGCGTCGGGGCCGCGGGCGAACTCCTCCATGACGGTCCGCGCGGCGGCGTCGCCGGCGATGGTCAACGACGCCATCGGGCGGAACCCGATGCCGGGCACCACGGTGCCGACCTCCTCCCAGCGTCTGCGGGCGCGCCGGGCCACGTCGAGCTCGGCCCCCGAACGCCGGCCGCTGACCCAGACCAGTCCGAAATTCCGGACCGAAGCGCCCGTCGGTCCCGCTTCCGCCTCGAGGTGGTCGACCGAGAAGCCGGCCTCGGCCAGTTCGAGCGCGTGCCAGGTCCCGATGATGCCGCCGCCGGCGACCACGGCACGTCCCTGTGCGCCGTCGCCGTTCACCGGTTGACTGGTGGCGCGGCGCCGGCGCGGGTCATCGGTGTGCGGAGGCGGCGCGCGCCACCGTCCGGATGGCGTCGGCGGCCTCCCACGGTCGCGGTTGCCCGAAGATGGCGCTCCCGGCCACCAGGACGTTGGCGCCGGCCGCCACGGCGACGGGCGCCGTCGTCGTGTCGATGCCGCCGTCCACCTCGACATCGAGCGCGAGCGAGTGGGCCGCGACCTCGGCCCGCACCTGCGCGACCTTCGCCATGACGTCCGCGATGAAGCTCTGACCCCCGAACCCGGGGAACACCGTCATGCACAGCACGAGGTCGACGTCGCGCAAGTAGGGCTGCACAGCCTCGAACGGCGTGTCCGGGTTGAGGGCCAACCCCGCCCGCAAGCCCAGGCCGCGCATCTGGGTGATGAGCTCGTCCGTGTTCCCGATCTCGACGTGGACCGTGCACCCGTCCGCGCCGGCGTCGGCGAAATCCTTCAGATAGCGACCGGGCTCGGTCATCATGAGGTGGCAGTCGAAGAACAGCGGCGTGTGCCGTCGGAGCGACGCGACCACCGGTGGCCCGATCGTCACGTTCGGGACGAAGTGCCCGTCCATGACGTCGACGTGCAGCCAGTCGGCTACGGGGGCCACCTCTCCCACCTGCTCGGCCAGCATGCCGAAGTCGGCGGAGAGCACCGACGGCGCGATGCGCAGGTCGCCGACCTGACCGGCGTCGCGCTCCGTTCCCGCTGTCCGATCCCCCACCCGTCCGCCGCCGCTCAGCTGAAGCGCGCCCAGCAGAGGATCCGCCGGAACCCGTAGAAGTACGGCTCGCGCTCGCCGAGCTCCTCAATGAGCCGCTCCCGGTAGCGCTCGACGAACGCGTCGAACAACTCGGGGCTGAGCCGTTTGCGATACGGGGTGAGCAGGGTGCCCATGACCCATTCGACGACCTCACTGGTCGACTCGAGCTCGTGACCGTAGACCTCCATGCGCACGACCTGGTCCTTGGCACCGAGCTCGTAGAGGAGGTCGGCGTAGAGCTCCGGCGACAGCACGAACCGTCCGCGGTCTTCGGGCACGTCCCCGTAGAGCGCGTCGATGAACGGGGGCTCGTTGGCCACCGCCTGCGCGAGCAGGTGCGACGGATGGCGGAAGTTGGCCGGCACCTGGAAGGCGAGCTGCCCGTCGGGCCCGAGCGCGGTGCGCATGCGCGCCAGCAGGTTCAGGTGATCGTCGATCCACTGGAGCGAGGCGTTGGCGAAGACGAGGTCGAGACCTTCGTCGAGCCACGAAGCGATGTCGCCCTGCGCGAACGACGAGCCCTTCCACGTCGGCGTGGCTCGACTGGGCCCGGGCCAACATGGCCGGCGACGAGTCGACGCCGACCGTCTCCTTGGCCGCCATCTCCTCGTGCAGGATCTTGGTCAGGTCGCCCGTGCCGCACCCGAGGTCGACGATTCGTCCGCCCGGGACCGGGTGGCACAGCGTCAGCAAGATCGTCGAACGGCTGCTGCCGTTCCGAACGGAACCGCTCGTACTGGTCGGGGCTCCACCCGTCGATCGGAGTCACGGTCACCGCTCTCATGTCTAGTCCGTCCCGAGGCGCTCGCCCACCGCCGGTCGGACGCCGCGCAGCCACTCCTCGGCTGACATGGGGGAACGGCTCTCGGGCTGCACCTCCCGCAGGAGCAGCTGGCCGTCGCCGGTCGCAACGACCGGTCCCTCGAGCGTGCCGGGTGTAGCGCCCGTGGCGGTGTCGACTCCGTCGTCTCTGTTGTCGGGCCTCGGAGCCAGGGCGGCGTCGAGCACCGTCAGCCGTTTGCCGCGGAACGTCGTCCACGCCCTTCCGAGACGCACGACCCGCGTCAACTCGAGAGCCGTCCTGGTCCACTCGAGGCGCAGATCCTCCTTGCTGATCTTCTCCGCGGTGGTGGCCTCGCCCTGCTGGGGCACGGGTGCGGGCAAACCGGCGACGCCGTGCGCCAACGAGTCGACGACGAGAGCACTGGCGACGCCCACCAACTCGTGGCGCAATGCGGTCAGGGTGATCTCGTCGTCCAGGGGCACCGTGCGCCACGGCATAGACCGGACCCGTGTCGAGTCCCTCCTCCACCTTCATGAGGCACACGCCGGTCTCGCGATCGCCGGCGAGGATGGCGCGCTCGACCGGCGCCGCACCGCGCCAGCGGGGCAACAGCGAGAAGTGCAGGTTGACCATCGGGATCTGTTCGAGCAGGCGGGCCGGGATGATGCGGCCGTAGGCCACGACGACCGCGAGCTCCACGCCCGCAGCGCTGAGATCGTCCATGTCGTGGGTCACCGCGATCCCGAGTTCGGCGGCGGCCGCCTTCACCGGGCTGGGCGTCGTTTCCCCGCCGCGGCCGCGGCGCCGATCGGGGCGCGTCGACGCAGAGCGCGATGTCATGTCCCGCCTCGACCAGGGCGCGCAGCGGTGGGACCGCCATGTCAGGGGTGCCGAGGTACGCCAGGCGAGCCACGTGTTCACCGTAGAGCAGACGATGGCGGCAGCCGGTGCGACCGCGGCGGCCGGGCCGGTGTCGGCTCGGCCGGTGTCGGCTCGGACGGTGTCGGCTCGGCCGGTGTCGGCTCGGCCGGTGTCGGCTCGAGCGTCAGCGCGCGAAGAGGTTGGCCAGCCCGTCGGGGTCCGACGCCGGCAGGTCGAGCGTGCGGCTGCGCAGGATCTTGAGAGCGTCCCGGCGCTGATCCTCGTTGAGGCGCTCGACCAGCAGGATCCCGTCGAGATGGTCGAGCTCGTGCTGGAACACACGGCCCTCGAGCTCGGACGCCTCGATGGAGATCTCGTTCCCTTCGAGATCCAGGCCCACCAGATGCACGGCATTGGGCCGCACGATGTCCCAGCTGAGCCCGGGCACGGAGAGGCAACCCTCGTCGTACACCCACTCCCCGTCGCTCTCGACGATGCGCGGGTTGATGACCGTCCGGGCACCATCGCCCACGTCGTAGACGAAGATGCGGCGCTGCACACCGACCTGATTGGCGGCGAGACCCGTGCCGGGAGCGGCGTACATCGTCTCGATCATGGAATCGACCAGGCTGGCCACGGACCCGTCGATGTCCTCCACCTCGCGGGTGCGCTCCTTCAGCACGGGGTCCCCGTATTGGCGGATGGCGAGGCTCGACATGGCGGGCAGCTTACCGGCGTGCCGGACGACTCCAGATCCGGCCGGGACGAGCCGACGGCCTCCGACCCTGGTGTCGGCCGCTCAGAGCGAGACCGGATCGACCTCGACGCGCAGCCCACGGCCGGGCGGCCGAGGCGTGCGGGCCAGCAGGTCGCACAGTGGACCGTGGGTGTCGGCGCGCAGGAGGAACCGGTCTTCGTCCAACGGGGAGAGCGAGACGGAATCGGGGCCGGTCGCATCCGACTGGACGACCTCGTGGCCCAACGCCTCGGCGTAGGCCGGCGCGAGCGCACCCGACACGATGGCGAGGGCGGAGAACGGCGGCAGCGCGGAGCGCGCGGCGGATGGCCACCTCGTCGGCCAGGACCTCGGTGGGTTCGCCGAGCACCACGGCCCGGAGCAGCGGGTGCTCCGGCACCCGAGTCTGGGCCTGCATGCGGGCCCAGACGGGACCCGTGCCGCGGGCGCCGACCAACCGGGCGGCCCGGACGAAGAGCGCCATGGTCTCCTCGGCGGCCGACAGGCGGGGGGCGAACAAGTGCAGGTCGATGTCGAGGAACGCCACAGCCGCGGCGCGGCGCACCCGGTGCAGCACCGCCTCGGTGCCGATCAGCACGGGCACTCGGGGACAGGCGTCTCCCCGGCCGCCGCCCGCGGACCGGTCACCTCCCCCACCTCTGCGCCGAGCAACGCCGCCAGCTCCTCGCGCAGCCGGCTCACGCCCGCTCGCAACGTCTTCATCCGGAGCCGGCCGCAGGCCGCGCACACGACCGGGCGCGTGTCGTCGCAACGCGGACAGCGCAGCACCTCCTCGCCGCGCGGTCGCGCCGCGGCCGCGCCGCAGCGCGCGCACCGCGCCAGTTCGCCGCAGTGGCGGCACGCCAGCAGGCGGGCCCCACCCGTCCGGTTGTACACGCACACGAGCGGCCCGCGCTCCGACCCCGGCCACGTCGTCGAGAACCGAACGGGCGAGGCGGACGAACTCCTCCGAGAACATGCCGCTGCGCGGGTCGGCGCCCCGGCGGTCGACCCGTTCCAGGACGGGCCAACCAGCACGCTCCTGCGGGCGCGACGGTGCGACGGTGCGGAGATCGTCGCGGGTAGCCAGGGCGACCGGCGGCACCGGTGAGGCGACCACGCAGGGCGCGTCGTCCCGGCGGGCCCGCTCCACCAGCACGTCCAGCGCGCGCTGTACGTCGGGGCACTCTCCTCCCGGTACGCCGCGTCGTGCGCGTCGAGCAGCACGACGGCGGCCAGGCGGGGCACTGGCGACCACGCGGCGGCCCGGCTCCCCACGACGACGGGCCAGCCCGCCCGGGCCTGCTCCCAGGTGGTCGCCGTGGGGCAGTTGCGGCGGAGGAGCCGTGCCGTCAGCCGCTCCGCCCAGCCGGAGGACGGGACGAGGACGAGGACGCTGCCGCCGCGGGCGCGCACGGTGGGGTCCGCGACGACCGACAGGACCAGGTCGATCGGATCGGTCACCGGTGGCTGGCGCACCACCGTCTCGCCGCCGTCGGCCAGGGCGAGGTCGCCGGGCGAAGTCGGCGCAGCGAGGTCGGGCCAGGGCGGGGGCGTGGGCAACGAGCGAACGATGGTCGTCGGCGACGCCGCTGCGGAAGAAGAACGAGGCGGGACCGGCCCAGCGCCAGGCCGCCCAGTCGGCCACGCTCCACCAGTGCGGGCGGCGGTCCCCATCCCAGCCACGACTTCAGCGGGAGCACGGCGACGCCGGCCGGCGTCCCGACGTCCTCGGCGACCACCCAGCCGCGCACCGTGCGCCCGTGGAACGGCGCGCGCACCCGGGTGCCGACCTGGACGTCGTCGCTCCAAGCCGCGGGGACCGCGTAGTCGAACGTCTTGGCTACGGCGGCCACCTCGGTGCGTACACGCACCACCCGTGCGGCGCGTGCCACCGTGCCGCCCTGTGTCGCGGAATCGGTCACTGCCACGTGGTGGACGCTCCCCTCAGGGGAGCGGTCGCGTGCTCAGAGTCCCAAGGCGGCCCGCAGGTCGTCCACCCGCGGGGTGGCCTCCCACGTGAACTCCTTCTCCGAGCGGCCGAAGTGACCGTAGGCCGCCGTCTTCTTGTAGATCGGGCGCCGCAGGTCGAGGTCGCGGCCGATGGCAGCGGGGCGGAGGTCGAACAGCTCGCGCACCGCGTCGGCGATCTTCTCGGGGTCGACCGTCTCGGTGCCGAACGTCTCGACGAGCAGCGACACCGGGTGCGCGACACCGATGGCGTAGGCGACCTGCACCTCGCAGCGCTTGGCGGCGCCGGCGGCCACGACGTGCTTGGCGACCCAGCGCGCGGCGTAGGCCGCCGAGCGGTCCACCTTCGAAGGGTCCTTGCCCGAGAAGGCGCCGCCGCCGTGGCGGGCCATGCCGCCGTAGGTGTCCACGATGATCTTGCGCCCGGTGAGGCCGGTGTCGGCGTGCGGTCCACCCAGTTCGAAGATGCCGGTCGGGTTGACGTAGATGCGCAGATCCGTCCGTGTCGAGGTCGGTCGGCAGCAGCGGCTTGATGACGTGCTCGGTCAGGTCGGGGCGCAGCTGCTCCTCGAGGTCGATACCGCCGGCGTGCTGGGTCGAGATCAGCACGGTGTCGATGCGCACCGGGCGCCCGTCCTCGTAGACGACCGAGACCTGGGTCTTGCCGTCGGGACGCAGGTAGGGCACGGTCGCGGCCCGGCGCACCTGGGCCAGGCGCTCCGAGAGGCGGTGCGACAGCCAGATCGGCAGCGGCATGAGGTCGGGCGTCTCGTCGCAGGCGTAGCCGAACATCATGCCCTGGTCGCCCGCGCCCTGCGCGTTGAGCACGTCCTCGCCGGCCTTGCCGCTGCGCAGCTCGAAGGAGTCGTCGACGCCCTGGGCGATGTCGGGCGACTGCGCGTCGAGCGACACCAGCACACCGCACGTCTTGCCGTTGAAGCCGTAGGCGTCGTTGTCGTAGCCGATGTCGCAGACCGTGTCGCGCACGAGCGCGGGGATGTCGACGTAGGTGGACGTCGTGACCTCACCGGCCACCACCACGAGGCCGGTGGTCAGCAGCGTCTCGCAGGCGACCCGGCTGGCCGGGTCGCCCTCGAGCATGGCGTCGAGGACGGCGTCGGAGATCTGGTCCGCCATCTTGTCGGGGTGGCCCTCGGTGACCGATTCCGAGGTGAAAGTGGTCCTCACGTGGTGCTCCGCTTCTCGTTGTAGTGAGCGAGGACACTATCCAATACGGCATGTGCCACTGCATCCTTGGAGGTCAGTGGGATTTCTGTGGTGCTCCCGTCGCAGTCCAGGATCACGACCGCGTTCGTGTCGTGGTCGAAGCCTGTTCCCGGAGCGCTCACGTCGTTAACGACGAGCAGGTCGACGCCCTTGCGGGCCAGCTTGCGGCGGCCCCGCTCGAGCGCGTCGTGGGTCTCGGCGGCGAAGCCGACCAGGACCTGGCCCGGGGGCCGGCGAGCGGCCAGGCCGGCCAGGATGTCGGGCGTCGGCTCGAGCACGAGCTCGGGCATGCCCGTCCTCCTTGGAGAGCTTCGTCCCCGGCCGTCGCTTCGGACGGAAATCGGCCACGGCGGCCGCCATCACCACGACGTCGGCGCCTTCGGCCGCGGCACCGACCGCCTGCTCCATGTCGGCCGCCGTCTCGACGTCGATCCGCGTGACCACCGACGCGACGTCGGGCGGGAGCGCGAGCGGCGACGACGTCACCAGCGTCACCGACGCGCCGCGGCGGGCCGCCGCGACGGCGAGGGCGTGCCCTTGCTTGCCCGAGGAGCGGTTCGTGATGAAGCGCACCGGATCGAGCGGCTCGCGGGTGCCGCCGGCGCTCACGACGACCCGCAGCCCGTGCAGGTCGCGCGGGTCGCGCGGCCGAGCCGCTCCAGGACGCGCGCCACGATCACGCCGGGTCGGCCAGGCGTCCCTCGCCCGAGTCGCCACCGGCCAGGCGCCCGCTCTCGGGCGGGACGATCTCGACGCCCCGGCGCTCGAGCGTGGCCAGGTTCTCGCGCACCGAGGCGTGCTCCCACATCTCGGTGTGCATGGCCGGGCAGACGATCACCGGCGCCCGGGTGGCGAGGAGCGTGGCGCAGAGCAGGTCGTCGGACAGCCCGGCGGCGTAGCGGGCCAGCGTGTGCGCCGTGGCCGGCGCGACCACGACGAGGTCGGCCTGCTGGCCCAGCCTCGTGTGCGGAATCGGCGAGGCCTCGTCCCAGAGGGAGCGTCTGCACCGGCTCGGAGGCCAGCGCGGAGAAGGTCACGGCGCCGACGAAGCGCGTCGCCTCGTCGGTGAGCACCGGCGTCACGTGCACGCCCGGCGTCGACGAGGCGCCGGCAGACCTCGACCGCCTTGTAGGCGGCGATGCCGCCGGAGACGCCGAGGACGACCGCGGGCGCGGCGCGGGTGCGGTCAGCGCTCACGGACGGGTCCTCGGTTCCGGGGCTTCCGGCCATCGGCGGTGCTCGCCGCGCCTGCCGTCGGCGCCTAGCTCGCGGTCGGGTCGTCGTCCCCGACGTCGAGCACCTCGATCACCTCGGCGCTCGGCCGTCGACTCTGCACCGGCCTCCGCCTCGCCCAGCAGGCCCGCCTCGGCCGCGTCGGCGATGGCGGCGGCCAGCGCCGCCTCTTCCTCGGGGTCGGGCCGGGTGAAGGTGGCCTTGCCGGCCGCGATCTCCTCGAAGGCGATCGAGACGGGCTTGCCCGACACCGACGCCACCTGGGGCGGCACGACCTTGCCCAGGCCCTCGCCGAGGCTGTTGTAGTACGAGTTCACCTGGCGGGCGCGGGCGGAGCCCAGCGCGACCAGGGTGAACTTCGAGTCCACCTTGTCGAGGAGCTCTTCAATGGGTGGGTCCATGAGCGTGTGGCGGCCTTGGGCCATCAGGATTCCTCCGGGTTCGCGGCGCAGGGGGCAGCCGATCGAGTCCGGTCAACTATAGCCGTCAGCTCGGCCAGGGCCTGGTCAAGGTCGTCGTTGACCACCGTGTGAGCTGCGATTTCGGCCCCGCGCACGACCTCGGCGCGCCCCAGCTCCACCCGGCGACGGATGTGCGCCTCGTCGTCGCCCCGGGCCGCCAGCCGCTCGGCCTGCACCTCGGGCGACGGCGGGAGCAGGAGGATCACCGTGGCGTCGGGGCGCTGGGCCAGGACCTGCTCGGCGCCCTGGACGTCGATCTCGAGCAGGACGTCGGTCCCGGCGGCGGGTCCGGGATGGGCGTGCCCATCAGGTAGTCGAGGAAGTCGGCCCACTCGAAGAACCCGCCCTGGGCGACGGCCGCCTCGAACGTCGGCCGGTCGACGAAGACGTAGGCGTTGCGCTCACGCTCGCCCGGCCGCGGCTGCGCGCGTCGTCCAGCTCCGGCTCAGCCAGAGTGGTCGGGTCCCGCGCGACCAGCGCCGCGGCAACCGTGCCCTTGCCGGCCCCACCGGGGCCGATGAGGACGAAGATGTGCGGCTGCTCCGCTGGTGGGTTCAGCGCGCAGTCTCTTTGAGCAGCGCCTCGCGCTGCTTGGCACCGAGCCCCTGGAGACGCCGGCTGTCGCTGATGCCGACGGTCTCCATGAGGCGCCGGGCCTTGACCTTGCCCAGACCGGGCAGGGACTCGAGGACCGAGACCACCTTCATCTTGCCGATGGTCTCGTTGGAGTCCGCCTCTTGGAGGAGGTCCGCCAACGAGAGGAGCCCATCTTGAGCTTGTCCTTGACCTCGGCCCGCTCACGGCGAACCTTGGCAGCCTTTTCGAGTGCAGCGGCGCGCTGCTCTGGAGTGAGTGCGGGAGGTTGCGGCATGGCGAGACCATAGCGCCTCAGCCAGGGCCGTTCACACCCATTTTCCCTCTTCAGCCCATCGCCGCCGCGAGTTCACGGATCAGCGAGCGTGCGCTGCGCACGCAACGCGGCGGCGTCGGGACCCGCGTTGCAGGAGCCCCCGGGAGCTGCTCGGCAGGACGCGTCCCGGGCGCGACATCCGGCGAATCGCTCGGCCACGTCGGCCGGGCCCGCCCCCTGGGCGCCGAGGCCGGGAGCCAGAATTACCCCTCCGAGCTGGGACAATGCGAACCCCGACGGCGCCAGCGTGGCCCCGATGACCGCGCCCACCGTGCCGGCGGGACCTCGGGCGACCCGTTGAGCGCGGCGATCTCGGCGAGGCAGCATGTCCTCGACGGCGGGTCCCCCGGCGGTCACCGCCTGCTGCAGGCCGCGGCCCTCGGGGTTGGAGCTGCGGGCCACCACGATGACGCCGCGACCGTTGGCGGCGGCGAGGCGGACCAGGGGCGCCAGCGCCCCGAGACCGAGATACGCGTGCGCGGTCACGGCGTCGGCGGCCAGCGGGCTGGCCTCGCCCAGCCACGCGTCGGCGTAGGCCGCGGCGGTCGAGTCGATGTCGCCGCGCTTGGCGTCGGCGATGACGATCAGGCCGGCGGCGCGCGCCGTCGGCGACGAGTCGCTCGAGCTCGGCCAGGCCCGCCGCGCCGTGCCGCTCGAAGAAGGCGACCTGGGGCTTGACCACGCCGACGATGCCGGCGAACGCCTCGACGCACGTCGCGCCGAAGGCGCGCAGCCCGCTGGCATCGTCGGTCAGTCCCCACGCCGCCGAGCAGCGCCGACGACGGGTCGATCCCCGCGCACAGCGGTCCCGTCGCGGCGGCGGCGGCCGCCACCCGGTCCCCGAAGCTGTCAGCCATCACGTCCTCCTTTTCCCTGCGCCGGCACCGGCGCGCCTTCCTGCACCGTTGCCGGCGCGTCGCTGCCCTGCGCCGATACGGGTGCGTCGACGTTCCGCTTCGTTCCGCCGACACGGTCGCGCACCTGTCGCGGATGTCCGCCACCGTCGTGCCGTGTGCGCCGCACCAACGCGCCAGCTGGCGCAGCACCTTCCACGGCGCCCGGGGGTCGCGGAAGGTGGCGGTGCCCACCTGGACGGCGTCGGCTCCGGCCAGCAGCAGCTCCACGGCGTCGCGGCCCGAGAACACGCCGCCGACCCCGACGATCGGCAGGCTCGGGGAAGGCCGACCGGCACTCCCAGACGGCCCGCACCGCCACCGGGTGCACGGCGCCCCCGAGAGCCCGCCGCCGCCGGCGCCCAGGACCGGGACGGCCCGTCTCGGTGTCGAGCGCCAGGCCGAGCAGCGTGTTCACGAGCGTCAGCCCGTCGGCGCCGCCCTCGACCGCGCCCGTGGCGATCTCGACCAGGTCGGGCACGTTCGGGCTGAGCTTGGCCCAGCGCGGCAGCGCCGCACGCGGTGGCCGCCAGGACGCGGCCGTCGCCTCCGCCGAGTGGGCGAACATCCGCGACCGGTCCTCGACGTTCGGGCAGCTGACGTTGACCTCGAGCGCCACGATGCACCCACCCGCATCCGATGACGCAGCCGCGGCGACCAACTCGGCGGCGCGCGCGTAGTCCGACACCGAGCGGCCCCAGATGCTCACGACGACCACCGCCCCGGCGGCGGCCAGCGCCGGCAGATCGTCGGCCGCCCACGCCGCCAGCCCGGGTCCCTGCAGCCCGACGCTGTTGAGCATGCCGGCGCCGACCTCGTGCACCCGCGGCGCCGGGTTGCCCGGCCACGGCTCGACCGAGAGCGACTTGACGACGACCGCGCCGAGATCGCCGAGCGCGCCGTACGCCGCCAGCTCGGTGCCGTGCCCCGACGTGCCCGACGCGGTCATGACCGGGTTGGCGAGACGGAGGTTCCCGACGGACGTGGCGAGCGTGGCCGCCCGGCGCGTCGCGGGAACGGGGCTCACTGCGTTGTGCCACCCGTCGTGCGCCACCCGTCGTTGTGCCACCCGCGACGGGTGCAGGTCCTGGAGGGCCCGCACCTCGAGCGGGTGCGAGCGCGCGTCGGCGATGCCGGCCGCCGCGGCCCGCGCCGCCGCCAGCGTCGTCAGGCACGGCACCTTGTGGACCACCGAGGCGGTGCGGATGTGCTGCCCGTCGGCCCGCGGCCCGAGGCCGCGCGGCGTGTTCACCACCAGCTGCACCTTGCCCTGCGCGATCAGCTCGACCGCGTCGGAGGCCACGCCCTCCTCCCCCACCTTGGCCACCAGGGTGTCGACCGCCACGCCCTCGGAGCGCAGGTAGCCCGCCGTCCCGAGCGTCGCCGCGAGGGAGAAGCCGAGGTCGCCGAAGGCGCGCGCCACCTCGAGCCCGGCCGGCTTGTCGCGGTCGGCCAGCGAGAGGAAGACCGTGCCCGCGTCGGGCAGCCGCGTCCCCGCCGCCATCTGGCTCTTGGCGAAGGCGAGGCCGAAGGTGATGTCGACGCCCATGACCTCGCCGGTCGAGCGCATCTCGGGGCCGAGCAGCGTGTCGACGCCGGGGAAGCGGTCGAAGGGCAGCACCGCCTCCTTGACGCTGACGTGGTCGAGCACCGGCACCCGGCCGACGACGTCCGGCGCGAGGAGGCCCTCCTTGCGCAGGTCGGCCAGCGTCTGGCCCACCATGACCCGGGAGGCCACCATGGCCAGCGGCACGCCGGTCGCCTTGGCCACGAAGGGGACCGTCCGGCTCGCCCGCGGGTTGGCCTCGAGCACGTAGACCTGCCCGTCCTTCACCGCGAACTGCACGTTGATGCAGGCCGCACACGTCGAGCGACTCGGCCAGCGCCCGGGTGTGGCGCTCGAGCTCGCTCGACCACCTCGTCGCGCAGCGTCTGCGGCGGCAGCGCGCAGGCCGAGTCGCCCGAGTGCACCCCGGCCTCCTCGACGTGCTCCATGACGCCGGCGATCAGGATCTCGCCGGCGCCGTCGCGCACGGCGTCGACGTCGACCTCGATGGCGTCCTCCAAGAAGCGGTCCACCAGCACGGGCCGCTCGGCGGTGACGCCGCCCTCGCGCGCCAGCGCGCCCGTGGTCATCGACTGGATGACGCGGCGCACCCCGTCGTCGTCGTAGACGATCTCCATGGCCCGGCCGCCCGAGCACGTAGCTCGGCCGCAGCAGGACCGGGTAGCCGACGCTGCGCCGCGACGGCGAGCGCCTCGGGCGCGCTGGTGCGCGGTGCCGCCCGGGCGGTTGCGGGATCGCCAGCTCGTGGCACAGGGCGTTCCAGCGCTCGCGGTCCTCGGCCAGGTCGATGGAGGCCGGGCTCGTGCCGAGCACCAGCTCGGGCGGGAGCGAGCCGGCCAGCTTGAGCGGCGTCTGCCCGCCGAGCGACACGATGACGCCGACCACCTTCCCGCCCGGCGGCCAGCTCGGCGTCGAGCACGTTGGCCACGTCCTCGTCGGTCAGCGGCTCGAAGTACAGGCGGTCCGAGGTGTCGTAGTCGGTCGAGACCGTCTCGGGGTTGCAGTTGACCATGACCGTCTCGTAGCCGGCGTCGCGCAGCGTCATGGACGCGTGCACGCAGCAGTAGTCGAACTCGATCCCCTGCCCGATCCGGTTGGGCCCCGAGCCGAGGATGATGACCCGGGCGCGTTCGGACGGGCGGACCTCGTCCTCCTCCTCGTAGGTCGAGTAGTGGTACGGCGTGAACGCCTCGAACTCGGCGGCGCAGGTGTCGACCGTCTTGAACGTCGCCCGGACGCCGTGGGCCAGTCGGGCGGCGCGCATGTCCGCCGCGCGTCGCGCCGCGCAGGTAGGCGAGCTGCGCGTCGGAGAAGCCCAGTCGCTTGGCCCGGCGGAAGTCCGCCGGCCTCGAGCGAGGCGCGCCGCCGGCGAGGCGCGTGCCGCTCGGCCGTGATGCGCGCCAGCTGGCGGACGAACCACGGGTCGATGCCGGTGCGCGGCCACCACCTCGTCGACCCCGACGCCCCGGCGCAGGGCCGCCTCGAGCTCGAAGACCCGGTCGGGGGTCGGCACGGCGATCGCGCTCGAGCAGGTCCGTCGTCGCTGAGCGCGTCGAGCGCCGACCTCGGCCGGGTCGGCGTTGAGGCCGGCCCGGCCCTGCTCCAGCGAGCGCAGCGCCTTCTGCAGCGACTCGCAGAACGTGCGGCCGATCGCCATCACCTCGCCGACCGACTGCATGCGGGTGCCCGAGGCGCGCCGTCGGCGCCGGGCAGCTTCTCGAAGGCCCAGCGCGGCACCTTGGTCACGACGTAGTCGATCGTCGGCTCGAACGAGGCCGGCGTCGCCTTGGTGATGTCGTTCGGGATCTCGTTGAGCAGGTAGCCGACGGCGAGGCGGGCGGCGATCTTGGCGATGGGGAAGCCGGTCGCCTTCGAGGCCAGCGCGGAGGAGCGCGACACCCGGGGGTTCATCTCGATGATGACCCGGCGACCCGTCGCGGGGTCGACGGCGAACTGCACGTTGGAGCCGCCCGTCTCGACGCCGACCCGGCGCAGGCAGGCGAAGGCGTCGTCGCGCATCGCCTGGTACTCGACGTCGGTCAGCGTCTGGGCCGGGGCCACCGTGATGGAGTCGCCCGTGTGCACGCCCATGGGGTCGAAGTTCTCGATGGAGCACACGACGACGCAGTTGTCGGCGCCGTCGCGCATCACCTCGAGCTCGTACTCCTTCCAGCCCGGCGATCGACTGCTCCACCAGGATCTGGCCGACCGGGCTGGCGGCCAGCCCCTCGGACGCCAGGCGGCCGAAGTGCGTCGCGTCCTCGGCGATGCCGGTCCCCTTGCCGCCGAGGATGAAGCTCGGCCGCACCATGATCGGGAAGCCGATCTCCTCGGCGATCTCCTCCGCCTCCTCGAGCGAGTGGGCGAAGCCCGAACGGGGCACCTCGAGGCCGATCTCCTCCATGGCGGCCTTGAACCGGTCCCGGTCCTCGGCGGTGGCGATCGCCTCGGGCCGGGCGCCGATGACCTCGACGCCGTAGCGCTCGAGGACGCCGAGCTCGACCAGCTGCATGGTGAGGTTCAGCGCGGTCTGCCCGCCGAGCGTCGGCAGCAGCGCGTCCGGCCGCTCCTTCTCGATGATCGCGGTCAGCACCTCGGGGTCGAGCGGCTCGACGTAGGTGCGGTCGGCCGTGGCGGGGTCCGTCATGATCGTGGCCGGGTTGGAGTTGGCCAGGACCACCCGGTAGCCCTCCTCGGCCAGGACCCGGCAGGCCTGGGTGCCCGAGTAGTCGAACTCGCAGGCCTGGCCGATCACGATCGGGCCGGAGCCGATGACGAGGATCGAGTGCAGGTCGTCGCGGCGTGGCACGGCGGCGCTCTCCCCGGCCCGCTCAGCGCGCCCCGGCGCCGGCGCCGGCCGAACGGGTGGGGTGGGCCAGCATGAGGTCGCGGAAGGCGCCGAAGAGGTAGCGCGCGTCGTGCGGGCCGGGCGCGGCCTCGGGGTGGTACTGCACCGAGAACGCCGGCGCCTTGAGCGAGCGGAACCCCTCGATCACCCCGTCGTTCAGGTTCACGTGCGTCGTCTCGGCGTCGGGGATGGAACCGGCGGCCACGGCGTAGTTGTGGTTCTGGCTCGTGATCTCGACGACGCCGGTCTCGAGGCGCTGCACCGGATGGTTGGCGCCGTGGTGGCCGAAGGGCAGCTTGTAGGTGGTGCCGCCGAGCGCGGTGGCGAGGATCTGGTGGCCGAGGCAGATGCCGAAGATCGGCACGCGCCCGACCAGGTCGGCGACGGCCGCCGTCGGGCCGGGCAGGGCGGCGGGGTCGCCCGGGCCGTTGGAGAGGAACACGCCGTCGGGCTCGAGCGCCAGCACGTCGTCGGCCGTGCGTGCCCGCCGGCACGACCGTCACGGTGCCGAGCGTGGTCAGCAGCTGCACCATGGTCGTCTTGACGCCGAAGTCGTAGGCCACGATGCGCAGCCCGCTCGCCGCTGCCGGTGCCGGTGCCCGGGTGCACGCTCGGCTCCGACTGTGGTGACGCCGGACACCAGGTCGATCCCGTCGGTGCCGACGGCGGCCGCGGCGGCGGCGCGCAGCTCGGCCTCGGGTGCCGTCCCGAACGCGCAGGGCACGGCGCCCGCCTGGCGGACGTGGCGGGCCAGGCGCCGCGTGTCGACGCCGGTCAGGGCCGGGACGCCGTGGCGCCGCAGGAACGGCTCGAGGCCCTCGGTGGCCCGCCAGTTGGACGGCTCGTCGGCCAGGTCGCACACCACGATCCCGCGGCAGTGCGGCGCGACCGCCTCGTCGTCCGCGGCGTTCGTGCCGTAGTTGCCGATGTGCGTGCTGGTGAACGCGATCACCTGTCCGGCGTAGGACGGGTCGGTGATCACCTCCTGGTAGCCGCTCATGGCGGTGTTGAAGACGAGCTCGCCCGTCGCCACCGGCACCGCGGCGCCGGCGGCCTCGCCCGGGAAGACGCTCCCGTCGGCGGTCACCAAGCAGCGCGCGGGCCGGTCCGCCGTGCCGGTCCGAGCCGCGCTCACCGTTGCGCCGTCGCGTCGATCACGACCGCTTCGCCGCGCAGCACGGTGTGGCGGACCGCGCCGGTGAAGGTCCGGCCGGCGTACGGGCGTGTTGCGGCTCCGGCTGGCCAGCGCGCCCGGATCCACCACGGTCGTCGGCGGCGGGGTCGAAGACGCAGAGATTGGCCGTCGCGCCCGGCCTCGACCGGGCCGCCCTGGGGGCTGTGGCCGCCGCCGCGCCGGTCGGTCGCCGTCAGCCTGGCGATGGCGGCCGGCTGCGCGCTCAGCAGCGCGAAGACCTGGGCCGGGCCCGAGGTGCGGCGAGAGCACCTCCCAGGCGATCGGCA
This sequence comes from uncultured Acidimicrobiaceae bacterium, assembly GCA_963762175.1. GTDB lineage: Bacteria > Actinomycetota > Acidimicrobiia > Acidimicrobiales > RAAP-2 > Bog-473. Next base: position 184,008 of record CAVXJW010000004.1, on the reverse strand, counting down.
GCGCCGTCTGCAGCCCGAGCATGCCCGGTGGGGCCTGGTCGAACGGGACGTCCTTGGCCTCGGGCGCGTGCGGGCGCGTGATCGGTGGCGACCGCGTCGATGGTGCCGTCGCACAAGCCGGCCATGACCGCGGCGACGTCCTCGTCGGTGCGCAGCGGCGGGTTGACCTTGAAGACCGGGTCGTACCCGGCGACCAGCGGCGTGGGTGAGCAGCATGTGGTGCGGCGCCGCCTCGGCCGTGACCGGCAGCCCCTCCGCCTTGGCCCGGCGGACCAGGTCGACCGAGCCCGCCGTCGAGAGGTGCAGGAAGTGCACGGGCGCCCCGGTCAGGCGGACCAGCGCGATGTCGCGCGCCACCATCGCCTCCTCGGCCGCGGCCGGCATGCCGGGGATGCCGAGCCGGCTCGACCACGACACCCTCGTGCATGGCGCCGCCGGCGGCCAGGCAGTTGTCCTCGCAGTGCTGGGCCAGCGTCACGCCGAGCCCCTTGGCGTAGTCGAGGGCGCGGCGCATGAGCGCGCCGTCCTGCACGCCGGCGCCGTCGTCGGTGAAGAGCGTGACGCCCGAGGTCGGCCAGCTCGCCCAGCGGCGCCAGTGCCTCGCCGGCCCGTCCCGACGGTGATGGCGCCGGCCACGGCCACCTCGGCCGATGCAGCCCGCGCCGAGGGCGAGGACCTCGCGCGGCCACGCCGGCCGAGTCGATCGGCCGGCTCCGTGTTGGGCATGGCCACGATCGCCGTGTAGCCACCGAGCGCGGCGGCCCGGGCACCGGTCTCGATCGTCTCGGCCTCCTCGCGCCCGGGCTGGCGCAGGTGCGTGTGCAGGTCGACCAGGCCCGGGCCGACCAGGCAGCCGCCGGCGTCGAGGACCGTGGCGCCCTTGGGCGCGTCGAGCGAGTCGCCGACGGCGACGATCTCGCTGCCGCCGACGGCGACGTCGCCGCGGGCCAGCCCGTCGGGCCCGACGACCGTGCCGCCGCGGATGACGAGGGCCTGGGCTCAGGCAACGGCCGGCACCTCCGCCGATGGCCGGGCAGCTCGCCGCCGAGGAGCAGGAAGAGGATCGCCATGCGCACGGCGACGCCGTTCGCCACCTGCTGGGTGACCACGGTGCGCGGCAGGTCGGCCACGTCGGAGGCGATCTCGACGCCGCGCACCATCGGCCCGGGGTGGGTGACGATGGCGTGCGTCGCGACAGGCGCGCGGCCCGGCGCGCCGTCAGACCCCAGCCGGCCGTGTACTCGCGCAGGCTCGGCACGAAGGACCCGCTCCCCCGCTCGGCCTGGAGGCGCAGCAGCGAGACGACGTCGGCGTCGCCGAGCGCCGCGTCGAAGTCGGTCGGCCACCTCGACCGGCCAACCCTCGAGCGACGGCGGGAGCAGGCTGCCCGGTGCGGCCAGGGTGACGTGGGCTCCGAGGGCGGTGTAGGCGAGCACCTCGGAGCGGGCCACCCGGCTGTGGCGGATGTCGCCGACGATCAGGACGCGCAGGCCCTCGAAGCAGCCGATGCCGAGCTCCTCGGGCGCGGCGCCCTTGCGCTCGGCCAGCACCTGGCGCACGGTGAAGCAGTCGAGCAGCGCCTGGGTCGGGTGCTCGTGCCAGCCGTCGCCGGCGTTGACCACGTGGGCCGCGCTCGACCCAGCGGGCCACCTGGTGCGGCGCGCCGGCCGAGGAGTGCCGGATGATCACGGCGTCGATGCCCATCGCCTCGACCGTCTCGACGGTGTCGCGCAGGCTCTCGCCCTTCTTGACCGACGAGTTGGCCACGGCGAGCGAGAGCACGTCGGCCGACAGCCGCTTGGCCGCCGTCTCGAAGGAGAGCCGGGTCCGGGTCGACTCCTCGAAGAAGAGCGTCGCCACGACCTTGCCGCGCAGCGTCGGGACCTTCGGCACCGAGCGGCGCTCCACCTCGGCGAAGGCCTCGGCGACGCGCGAGGACCTCGGCGATGCCGTCCGGCCGAGGTCGGCGACCGAGAGCAGGTGCTGGGGCCCGCTCACTTGTCCTCCAGGGTGCCGATCCAGACGCCGTCCTCGCCGACGTCGACCATCTCCTCGCGCCGCGTCGGCAGGTTCTTGCCCACGTAGTCGGGCCGGATGGGCAGCTCGCGGTGGCCGCGGTCGACCATGACGGCGAGCTGGACGGCCGGGCCCGGCCGAAGTCGTTGAGGGCGTTGAGGGCGGCCCGGATGGTGCGGCCGGTGAAGAGCACGTCGTCGACCAGGACGACGACCTTCCCGGCCAGGTCGACCGGGATGTCGGTCACGGCCTCGGGCAGGACGGGGCGCAGGCCGATGTCGTCGCGGTAGAAGGCGACGTCGAGGCTGCCGACGTCGAGCGTGTCGACCGCCTCGATCTGGCGGAGGATCTCGGCCATCTTCGTGGCGAGCGGGCACGCCACCGGTCTGGAGCCCGACCAGGACGACGTCGTCGACGCCCCCGTTGCGCTCGACGACCTCGTGCGACATCCGGGTCAGGGCGCGCAGGACGTCGGCGGCGGTGAGGACCTGGGAGTGGGCCACGAACACGCCCCCGAGGGGTCGCGTGTGACTGCGTTCGCGTTCGGCCACTGCTCCTCCTGCCGTGTGAGCCTCACGGGACCCACTTCACGGTCAGGACATGACTCTAGCGCGCCGGTGCGCGGCGCGGGCCAGCTCGGGCCGGCGAGGGCCGGGCGCTCCTTACGCCGAGGGTGGTGAGGGCGGCCCGAGGTCGGCCGCGATGGTGGCGAGGATGCCGTTGACGAAGCGACCCGACTCGTCGGTCGAGTACTCCTTGGCCAGCTCGACCGCCTCGTCGATGACGACGGCCGGCGGCGGTCCGTCGGGGTCGAGCAGCTCGGCCACGGCCAGCCGCAGCACGATGCGGTCGATGACGGCCATGCGGTCGAGCGGCCAGCCGACCGAGGCGGCGGCGATGCGGCGGTCGGCCTCGGCCCGGGTCCCGGCCGTGTTCGATCAGCGTGCGGACGTAGGGGTCGGGCGCGACGGGCAGGGCGTCGACGACGGCGAGCGGTCCTTCGCCCTTCAGCTCCGCCTCGTAGAGCAGCGAGAGCGCCCGCTCCCGTTGCTGGTGGCGGGGGGCGTCGGTCATCGGCGATCCTCGTCCCGGCCTCGGCCGGCGGCGGCAGTCGGTCGGCGAGGCGGCCGGGCCGTCAGGCCCGGGTCAGGTACTCGCCGGAGCGGGTGTCGACCTTGATCACGTCGCCGATGTTCACGAAGAGCGGCACCTGCACGACGAGGCCGGTCTGCAGCGTGGCCGGCTTGCGGGCACCCGACACCCGGTCGCCCTGGATGCCGGGCTCGGTCTCGGTCACCGTCAGCTCGACGGCGGCGGGGAGGTCGACGCCGACGATCTCGCCGTTGTACATCTGCAGGTTCGCGGCGTCGCCTTCCTTCAGGTAGTTGGGGGCGTCGCCGAGCGAGTCGGGCGGCACCTGCATCTGCTCGTAGCTCGTCGTGTCCATGAAGACGAAGTCGGTGCCGTCGCGGTAGAGGAACTGCATGTCGCGCTTGTCGATGATCGCCTGCTCGAGCTTCTCGTCGGCCCGGTAGGTGCGCTCGATCACCGCGCCGCTGCGGACGTTCTTGAGCTTGGTGCGCACGAAGGCGCCGCCCTTGCCGGGCTTGACGTGTTGGAACTCGACGACGCTGAACAGGCCCTCGGGGAGGTCCAGGCTCATGCCGTTCTTCAGGTCATTGGTCGAGACTGCCATGGATGTCCTTCGTGAATCGGGTCAGGGGGCGGGCGCCGTCCTCGGTCACCACCAGGGTGTCCTCGACGCGGACGCCGCCGTGCCCGGGAACATAGACACCGGGCTCGACGGTGACGACGAAGCCGGGGGCGAGGATAGCAGTGCCCAATTGGCTGACCGTCGGGGCCTCGTGGATATCGAGGCCGACGCCGTGACCCGTGCCGTGCTCGAAGCGCTCGGCCCAGCCGGCATCGGCGATGATCCGGCGGCAGACGTCGTCGACCTCCTTGGCCGCGATGCCCGGCCGCACGGCGGCGGCGCCCGCGGCCTGCGAGGTCTGCACGACGTCGAAGATGCGGGCCAGCTCGCCCTCGGGCTCGGCGTCGACGCAGAACGTGCGCGTCATGTCGGAGCGGTAGCCCTCGAACGTGGCGCCGAAGTCGACCACCACGGGATCGCCGCCGTTGATCGTCCTCGAGCCAGGATGGTGGTGCGGCTTGGCCGAGTTCTCGCCGGCGGCGACGATCGTCTCGAAGGCGGTGCTCTCGGCGCCGCCCCGGCGCATGGCCGTATCGAGCTCGAGGGCGAAGTGCTCCTCGGTCACGCCCTGGCTCATGAGCGGGAGCACCTCGAAGAGCGCGGCGTCGGCGATGGCGGCGGCACGCTCCATGCGGGCGATCTCCGCCGCATCCTTGCGCTCGCGCAGCGCCTCGACCGCGTTGGTGGTCGCGACCAGCCGGTCGCCGCCGAGACGGTCGGCCCAACTGCGCTGGCCGCTCCACGAGACGTTGGTCGGCCTCGAGGCCGATGCGGGCGATGCCGTCGCCGTCGAGCGCCGACGTCGCGGCCTGGCGCTGTTCGGCGCCGGCCCGATGGCGATCTCGACCTGGGCCGCGGCGCCCGCCTGCTCCACCTGCTCGGCCGACTGGGTGCGGTAGCGGCCGTCGGTCGTGAGGAGCGCACCGGCGCGGGTGACCGTCAAGACGGCGGCCGAGCCGGTGAACCCGGTCAGGTAGCGCACGTTGGGCAGCGTCGTGACCACGAGGGCGTCGATCTCGTGCTCGTCGAACGCGGCGCGCAGACGGTCGAGCCGGCCGGTCACCGTGATCGGCGGCAGCGCCGCCGTGGCCGGCGAGTACGGGTTGGCGCGTTCGGTGGTCGTCATGTGGCTCAGATCCCTTCAAGAGTGCGGCGGTGGCGTCGACGGCGAGCTCGTAGCCGAGCCCGCCGAAACCGGCGATGACCCCCGACGCCACCGGGGCCAGCACCGAGGTGTGGCGGAAGGGCTCGCGGGCGGCCGGGTTGGAGAGGTGCAGCTCGACGACGGGCCCCTCGAAGGCGGCGACGGCGTCGTGGAGCGACCACGAGGTGTGGCTCAGCGCGCCGGCGTTGATGACAAGCGCGTCCGCCCTGCCGCGGGCGGCGTGCACCGCCTCGACCAGGTCGCCCTCGTGGTTCGACTGGAGGTGTTCGAACTCGAGGCCGTGGCGGGTGGCGGCCGCCTCGGCCCGCGTCACGTGGTCGGCGAGGGTGGCCGTCCCGTAGACGTCGGGCTCCCGCTCACCGAGCAGGTTCAGGTTGGGCCCCGACAGGAGGAGGACGAGGCTCACGCGCGGGCACCCATGGCAGCCAGGGTAGCGACCACGTCGGCGGCGGCCACGCCGCGGACGGTCTCCACCCCGTTCGGCCCGTCCAGCACGAACGTCAGGTCCTGCTGGGCCTTCTTGTCCCGGCCCATGAAGGCCACGAGCTCCGCCGCTCCGGCGCCGGCCGGGAGGTCGGTCGGCAGGTCGAAGCTCCCGATGACCCGGCGATGCTCGGCGACCCGTGCCTCGTCGATGCGCCCGAGCCGCTCGGCCAGCAGCGCGGCGAAGAGGATCCCGATGGCCACGGCCTCGCCGTGGCGCAGGTCCCAGTCGGGGTGGTCGACCAGGGCCGCTCCCTCGAGCGCGTGCGCCAGGGTGTGGCCGTAGTTGAGGATCATGCGGCGGCCGCCCTCGCGCTCGTCCTCGCGCCACCACCGCCGCCTTGATGCCGGCGCAGCGCGCCACCTGCTCCTCGATCGGCTGATCCGCCGTCGGGGCGTCGCCGAGGAAGGCGTACTTGGCGATCTCGCCCCGACCGCAGGCCCACTCGCGGGGCGGCAGCGACGAGAGCGTCTCGGTGTCGCACAGCACCGCGTTGGGTTGCCAGAACGCGCCCACGAGGTTCTTGCCCTCGGGCAGGTTGACGCCCGTCTTGCCGCCGATGGCCGCGTCGACCTGGCGCCAGCAGCGAGGTGGCCACGTTCACGTAGGCGGTGCCCCGGTGGTAGCTGGCGGCGGCGAAGCCCGGCGACGTCGGTGACGATGCCGCCGCCGACGGCGATGACGACGTCGGCCCGCGAGAGCCCGGCCTGGGCGAAGAACCGCGTCGACCGCCTCGACGGTGGCGAGCGTCTTGGCGTCCTCGCCGTCGGGGATGCGGAAGATCCGGAGGGCACGCCGGGATCGACGCCCTCGACCCAACCCGCCTCCTCGATCGCCTCCTGGGTCACGATCACCGCCGACTTCGCGCCGGGCGGGAGGAACCGCGCGACCTCGTGGCGGGCCCCCGCCCCGACGAGCACCGGGTAGGAACGGTCGGCCAGGTCGACCGAGAGGGCGTGCATGGGTCTGCGCTCCGTCGCTACCGGCCGGGGCCCGGCGTGCCGTCGGTGCTCCCCGCGCCGGTGGCGCTCGCGTCGATGACGGTGCTGGCGTCGACGGCGTCCATGACGCGCTGGACGACGTGGTCGGGTCCAGGTCGTCGACGTCGATCACGACGTCCGCCACCTCGTCGTAGAGCGGCGCGCGCGACGTCGTTGAGCCGGACCAGCGCCTCGGCGGGATCTGTGCCCAGCAGCGGGCGGCCGGCCCCGTCGCCGACACGGGCGGCGACGTCTCGGGGCGCGCCCGGAGCCAGACCACGATGCCGCTCGCCGCGATCAGCTTCCGGTTGTCCTCGCTGAGCACGGCGCCGCCCGCCACCGACACGACGGACGGCGCCGGGTCGGCACAGGCGTCGGCCAGCACACCGGCCTCGGCCCGGCGGAAGGCCGCCTCCCCGTCACGCGTGAAGAGCTCGGGCACCGTCAGCCCGGTGGCCGCCTCCACATCGGCGTCGGAGTCGCGATAGCCCCAGCCGAGACGCTCGGCCAGGAGGCTTCCCGTCGTGGTCTTCCCGGCGCCCATCATCCCGACGAGCAGGATGCGGGGGGTCATCCCGCGGCGGTGTCCGGGCCCGCAGCGGGACTGCCGACCGCGGACGACGGCGTCGTGCCGAGTGCGGCGACGAAGCCGTCGCGGTTGCGCACGACCTCGGCCAGCGAGTCGCCCCCGAACTTGCGCAGCGCCTCCGTCGCCAGGACGAGCGCCGTCATCGACTCGGCGACGACGCCCATGGCCGGCACCGCGGTGACGTCGGTGCGCTCGCGGAAGCTCACGGTCGACTCCTTGGTGACGACGTCCACCGTCTGGAGCACGGGGCGGTTGAGCGTGGCCAGCGGCTTCATCGCCACGCGGGCGACGAGCAGCGCGCCGTTGGAGATGCCGCCCTCGATCCCGCCCGCCCGGTCGGTCGGGCGCACGTACCCCTCGGCCTCGTCGTAGTGAATGGCGTCGTGCGCCTCCGAGCCGCGCCGCGCCGCGTTGTCCCAGCCGTCGCCGATCTCGACGGCCTTGACGGCCTGGATCGACATGAGGGCCTGGGCCAGGTTGGCGTCGAGCTTGCGGTCCCAGTGCACGTGGCTGCCGAGGCCGACCGGCACGCCGTAGGCCAGGACCTCGGCCACGCCGCCGAGCGAGTCGCCGACCTTGGCGGCCGCCTTCACCGCGGCGATCATGGCCTCCTCCGCCGCCGGGTCGAAGCAGCGCACCGCGCTGGCGTCGACCTTGCCGAGGTCGCCGGCGCCCGGTCGGGCGCTCCCGGGAGGGGTGGCGGCCTCGCCGAGGGCGACGATGTGGCTGACGATGGTGACCCCGAGGTGGTGGAGCAGGAGCTTGGCCAGCGTGCCGGCGGCGACCCGGGCGGCGGTCTCGCGGGCCGAGGCCCGCTCGAGGACGTCGCGGGCGTCCTCGAAGCCGTACTTGAGCATGCCCGGCAGGTCGGCGTGGCCCGGGCGGGGCTGGGTCAGCACCTTGGACGGCGCGCCGGGCTCGGGCGACATCTCCTCGGTCCACTTGGGCCACTCGGTGTTGGCGATCTCGATGGCGACGGGCGACCCGAGCGTGCGCCCGTGGCGGATGCCGCCGACGAGGGAGATCTCGTCGGCCTCGAAGCGCATGCGCGGACCACGCCCGTAGCCGAGCCGGCGCCGGGCCAGCTCGTCGGCGATGTCGGAGGCCTCGACGGGCAGCCCGGCGGGCAGGCCCTCGACGATCACGACGAGGGCGCGACCGTGAGACTCTCCGGCGGTCAGAAAGCGCAGCACACAGCAACGCTACCGGACGGCCAACGCCGTCCCGGAGCCCCGAGCCTCGTGGCCCTCGGGAGAGGCCGTCCACGTTCTACTGGTAGAAGGGGTTCTCGCCGCCGCCGTGATCGGTGACGTCGAGGACCCGGGTGAGTTCGGGCACCTCTTCGAGCAGCGTGGTCTCGATCCCCTGACGCAGCGTCATCTGCGACATGGCGCAACCCTGGCATCCGCCGGAGAGCCGCAGGTAGGCGCTGCCGTCCTCGTCGTTGAGCGCGACCAGGTCGGCCCGGCCACCGTGGCTGGCGATCGACGGGTTGACCGCCTGCTCCAGCACGGCGACCACCCGCAGCGCCAGCGGCCCGGTGATGCCCTTGGCCAGGATCTCGGGCGGGACACGCCGGGCGAGGCCTCTTCGGGCGTCGGCGTGTTCGGGTTGACCAGCACGAGGCCACCGCCGTCGTCCTCGGACCACTCGAGGCGGGCGCCGCGCAGCCGGTCGACGCTGGCCGCGGGGATGACGACCACGAGCTCGTCCTGGGTGTGGCTGGCGTCGCCGTCGTCGGCGTCCGAGATGGCCTGGAAGTAGAGGTCGTAGATGAAGGAGCCTGCCTGCACCCCGCGCACCTCGAGCCAGAGGGCCAGGGTCGCCGGGTCGGGCTCCTGCGCGATGGCGTCGCGCACGATCTTGTGGGCCTCGGGCGTCAGCGTGACGACGGGGGTGGTCGTCTGGAGATCTTCAGTGGTCGTAGCCATGGAGAGCAGTCTACGGCGTGCCGTGGCCAGCCGCGGCCCCCGGTCCAGGTCCTCCCGCCGGAGCGGGGCCGGCCCCGCTCCGAAGCTCTCGGTCGCGACGCCGGTCGATGGCGGTGCGTCGACCGCTCGGTGTGCACGCTGTATCGTGCCTGGCCGTGGCCATCACACCGACCGACACGCACGAGTGGATCAGCTTCGAGGACGACGAGGAAGAGCGGACGTGGATCTTCGACGCCACGTTCCTGACGAGCAACTGGACCTGCATCTTCGGCAACGGCTGCCAGGGGGTGCTCACCGGACCCGCGCCGGAGCTCGTGCAGGGCTGCTGCAGCTACGGCGCCCACCTCGTCAACAAGAAGGACGCCCGACGGGTCGAGAAGGCCGCCGCGACGCTCTCGCCCGAGGAGTGGCAGAACCACGGGACCAAGAAGAGCGTGATCCACGTCAACAAGGGCGGCGAGACCGTCACGCGGCTCGTCGACGACGCCTGCATCTTCCTCAACAAGCCCGGGTTCGCCGGCGGTGTCGGCTGCGCCTTCCACGTCGCAGCCATGAACCGGGGCGTCGACCACATGACGCTGAAGCCCGAGGTGTGCTGGCAGCTCCCGCTGCGCCGCGAGGACGCCGTCGACGACGACGAGGGCCACGTCACCTCGGTCATCCGGCAGTGGGACCGGCGCCACTGGGGCAAGGGCGGCCGCGAGTTCCACTGGTGGTGCACCGAGTGCCCCGAGGCGTTCGTCGGGAGCAAGCCGGTGTACGAGGAGATGCGGCCCGAGCTGACCAAGATGGTCGGCGCGAAAGATCTACGACCAGTTCGTGGAGCTGGTCCAGGAACGCGAGCGCCTGCGGACGAAGGGCGTCTCGCTCCCCCACCCCGCCGTACGGAGCAGGGCAGCAGCGGAGCCGCCGAGACGGACTGAGCGCCGACACCGTTGCGGTTGCGCTCGTCGTGCGTGCCGCAACGAAACCGTCAGCGCCGCCAAGCGTCAGTCGGGAGGGTCAGGCGTCAGTGGGACGGGTGACGGTGGGACAGGCAGTCAGTCGTTCAGCGGGTCGTCGTCCGCGACGGCACTCGTCGGCATGGAGCCGAGGATGCGGTCGTACTGGTCTTCCTCGGCCAGGCACCACGACGCATGGACGTCGTCCGGCTCAGCGCCGCACTCGGCGCATCGTCCCGTCGACTCCGTCGACGATCGCTTCAGGCTGCGCGCTTCCTCGAAGCGCCGATGGCGTCCCTTTTTCACGAGAACTCCTTGTCACACCCGGTCCGCATCTTGGCGTCCCGCCCCCTTGCGGCCGGACCGTACGGGCAGGTCGACCGTTGACCCATTGTAGTGGTTGTGGGCGACGTGCCTGCCCGGGCGCAGGTCAGCACCTCAATTCTTGGCGCGCGCTGCGTGCCGTCCTCGCAGCCCCGGATGACGGTGATGCCCCCGGGTCCGCATCGGGGCTGAGCAGGGCGCCAAGGCCCTGCGGGTGGTCGGACGCTCGTCGTTCATCACCTGCACACCCTCTACGCTGACCCCCATGCCCGGGTTCGACCCGCAAGAGATGGTGGCCCGCTTCCGGGCCCGGGCCGAGGCGGTCCGCACGCGCGGCGATGCCACCGATCGAGGGCCCCGAACGCCAGCGCTTCCGTGAGCAGGCCCAGCGCGACTTCGCGGACTTCGCCATGATCGGCGATGCCGACATCGAGCTGGTCGACGGGATCCTGACGCTGCGCATCGACCTGCGGCCGCCGGAGCAGGACGGAGGCGGCTGAGTCTCAGCCGCCGTAGTGCATGCGGGTGTCCTCCATGCGCAAGACCTCTGCCGGCTCGCCGCCCACCTCGATGACCTCACCGATGCAGAAGCGTGTGGCTCCCGAGGGGCGCCACGCTGGTCAGCCGGCAGTCGAGGTAGCCCGCGGCGGACGCGAGCACCGGTCGCCGCTTCGGTCCGACCTCGCTGACGGGCCTGTCCCGACAGGGCGAGGACGGCTCCGTCGGGCGCACGCTCGACCTGTTCGTCCGTGACCGGCTTCACGAAGCGGCGCACCACGTCGCGTTCGGTGCGCGCGAGGAGTGACACGGTGAAACCTCCACCGGCCTCGACCAGACCTGGCCGTGCGCGAGTCGTGTTCGAGCGCCACCCCGACCAGCTTGGGCTCCATGCAGACCTGGACCACGAGATTGGCCGTCATGAGGTTGACGTCGTCGCCGTGCGCGGCTGCCGATCAGGTACGAGCCCGGTCGGGAGCGCCCACAGGACCCGGCGGCGGTGGCGGTCGAGCTCGTCGGCGCCGTCGATGCGGGGATGCGATCCGGGTGCTGGGGTGCCGGACGTCTCGTCGGAGGCGCTCATCCGAAGATGCTCCCGCTCGAGTTGTCGGTGGTCGTCGTCGTGGACACCGCGTGGCCGTCGATCTGGCGGATGCGCTGGAGCACCTGGTTGTAGAGCGCCTCGGCCTTGATGCCGTTGCGGGCCGACTCGGCCAGCAGCTTCGGGTTCGTGGCGCCGGCGTCGAAGCACTGGTTGCCGGCCGTGCCCTCGAGCCCGTACGCCTTGGTCAGCAGATCGGTGACCTCGGGGTCGGGCGACGGCAGATTCGTGTTGGCCATTTCGGCGTCGTTGAGCAGGGTCGCGCAGGCGGCGTGCACGGCGCCCGTCCCGTTGGGCACGTCCTTGGGGACCCGTGCGTTGTCGGCGATCAGCGTGCCGATGTCCTCGCCCAGGCTGGTCCCGCTGACCCAGACCGACATGCGGTGCGCCGGCGAACCCTGCTGGTCTTCACCGGCGCACGAGGTGAGCGTGAGGGCGCAGCCGACGATGAGCACGAGTGACGCAGCCAGGACCCGTGGCCTCATGTGGCCCGGACGATGTGGACCTCTTTTCGGCCCTTGCGGAGCACGAGGTACCGGTCGTGCAGGAGATCGGCCGGCGCGAAGGTGCGCCCGTCGTCCGTCTGCCGCACGTTGTTGACATAGGCGCCTCCCTGCTCGACCGTCCGGCGCGCCTCCTTCTTGGACTTCACCAGGCCGGTGCGCTCGAGGATCTCGGTGAGGGTGAGGCCGCCCAGGAGCTCCGCCCTCGAGACGTTCGTCGTCGGCGCGTCCTCGGTCACCGCGAGCAGCATGTCCTCGCTGAGCCCGGCGATCTCCTCGCCGAAGAGAGCGGCCGAGGCCTCCTCGCACTTGGCCACCTCGGCGTCGCCGTGGACCAGCCCGGTGACGGCCCGGGCCAGCGCCCGCTGCGCCTCGCGGCGCTGCGGCTGCTCGGCGGTCTGGCGGTCGAGGTCGGTGATCTGCCTCGTGGTCGAGGAAGGTGAGGAACCGGAGCAGCTCCCCCACCTGCTCGTCGGCCGTGTTGAGGAAGAACTGGTACATGGCGAAGGGGCTGGTGCGCTTCGGATCGAGCCAGACCGTGCCCGACTCGGTCTTGCCGTACTTCGTCCCGTCCGCCTTCACGATCAGCGGCGTGGTGAAGCCCCACACCTCGTCGCCGCAGACCTTGCGGATGAAGTCGACGCCCATGGTGATGTTGCCCCACTGGTCGCTGCCGCCGAACTGGACGTCGCAGCCGTGGTCGAGGTGCAGCCGCAGGAAGTCGTAGGCCTGGAGCAGCATGTAGCTGAACTCGGTGTAGGAGATCCCCTGATCCGGGCGCTCGAAGCGGCTCTTGACCGACTCCTTGGCCACCATCTGGTTGACGGTGAAGTGCTTGCCGACGTCCCTGAGGTACTCGAGCGTGGACAGCGTGCTGAGCCAGTCGGCGTTGTTGAGGAGCAGGGCGCGGTCCAGGTCGAGGAACTGGCCCAGCTGGGGCCGGATGCCCTGCAGGTAGCCCTCGATGGTCTGGAGGTCGAGCAGTTGGCGCTCGTCCTGCTTGCCGCCGGGGTCGCCGATCATGCCCGTGCCGCCGCCGGCGAGGGAGATCGGCCGGTGGCCCGCCTCCTGGAACCTCCGCAGCGTGCAGAGCTGCATCAGGTTGCCGACGTGGAGGCTGTCCGCCGACGGGTCGAACCCGGCGTAGACCGTGAGCCCGGGCTGATCGAAGCGCTTCGGGAGATCCGTGTCGGTCATTTGGTGGATCAGGCCGCGGAAGGTGAGGTCCTCCGAGAGCGTGGGCATGCCTCGACTTTGCCATACGCAGGTAGGTTGATCGGCCGCAGGGGTGTCCGTGAAGGGTGACGTGGTGATCAGATGATCGTGGACAACGGCTCGCTCCCCCTGCCCATGTCGGGTTCGTTGCCGCCCGACCTGCAGGGCACCTTGTTCCGGGTGGGCCCCGCATGGCCATGGGGAGCGGCACCGGCGCGGCGGTCGGACCCGCAGGTCCGGACGGGTCCGGTGGTCGTCGGATGGATCTGAGAGCGCGCGCAGGCGGTCGAGCCGCGCGGCGGCGAGCCGGTGGGCGCCCTCCACGCCGTGGAGCTCCGGGACGGCAAGGCGGTCTGGTACCAGCGTCAGGAGTCCGAGGCCTGACGCGGGTGTCTTCTGGCACGCCAACTCGGTGCTGGCGCTCCCCGAGTCCGGGATTCCCTCGCAGTACTCCCGCTTCTTGGAGCCGGAGGAGTTCGCGCGGCGGGCTCACCGTCCCGATCGCGTCGCACGTGCACCGGCTGGCCTCCGACGGTGGGCGCGTGCTGTTCGGCGTCGACGGTGGTGGCGCGAGCGACGGCGGCGCCGAGGAGGAAGACGGGATCTTGTCTGCGCATCGGCGAATGGGACGCCGCCGGTGCCCTGCGATCCGCCCAGTCCGTCGAGCCTGGAACGGGCGACCTGGCAGCACGACATCGGCGTCACCGCAGACCACGTGGTGTTCATTGAGTCGCCCACCGCACGGTTGTCCGGGCCGGCGGGGACAGCCAGCGCCGTGCCCTTCGGATGGGTGCCCGGGAGCGAGGGCTGGATCGGCGTCGTGCCGCGCCGCGTGGCGACGGGTCCGCTGTGCGCTGGATCCGGCTCGACCCTGCCTGGTCACGCACGTGCTCGGCGCCTACGACGAACCGGATGGGGGCATCGTCCTCTACGTGTGCCGCTACGGCGTTCCGGAGCTGGGTCAGCCCGTCGATCGCTCGGCCTCCGTCGTCGGTCCCGCCGGCCTCGGGCTGACGGGGATCGGCGGGACCCTCGGTGTGATGGAGCGCTGGCTGATCGCCGGCGAACGATTCGAGCGGATGCAGATCGACGACCGCTTCGTGGAGTATCCACGGCTCGATCGCCCTCTGCGAGGGTGCCCCGTTCCGGTTCGGCTACTCCGTGGAGACGGCATGGGCGGCCGACGAGCTCGAGCAGCCATGCCGCCGAGGCCACCCCGGTCGGCCTGCTGAAGTTCGACCTGGCCCGCGACGAGGTGGCGTCGTGGAACCCAGGGTCCGGCCGCACGCCGGCTGAGCCGCTCTTCGTCCGCGCCCTCGACGGACACACCGACGACGAAGGCTGGCTGCTCACGATCGTCGATGACACCGAATCGTGACGCGAGCGACCTCTACGTCCTCGATGCGTCGTCATTGGGTCGCGGACGACCCGAAGCCGTCATCCACCTGCCGGCGCGGCTACCGGTGCGCAGCCACGGTGAGTGGGTCCCGGCGGATCGCTATCGCTGACGCGGGCGGTGACGGCGCCTCACCTCGGCACCACGGCGCGGGTCTGTGCACCCGGCCTCAGCGCAGTGCGAGACGCACCGCCTGGTTGATCGCGTCGTGGAGCGCGACGTTCTGCGCCCGCCCCGGGACCAGCACCCGCACGAGAGCGGGGGGCGGCGCCGCCAGTGCCGATTCCAGTTGCGAACAGCGCCGCGACCTCATGGACCGGCAGGCCGAACCCGCGCGCCACGGCGCCGATGTCACTGGTAGGCGGTGTACCGAAGACCCGTTCGAACATCGCCGGTTCGACCGTGGTCGCCTGCGGCAGGAACGAGAAGATGCCTCCCCCGCCGTTGTCGAGGACGACGAACGTGCACGGGACCTCCGGGAGGTTGACCAACGCCGAGACATCGTGGAGGAACGTCAGGTCGCCGAGCAGTGCGACCGTGCGCGTGCCCTGACCCGCGCCCGATGCACCGATACCGAGTGCGGTGGACACGACGCCGTCGATGCCATTGGCGCCCCTGTTGGCGAGGACCCGCGGCGGCGACGGGGTGGGTGGCGGCGTACCACTCGAGGTCCCGGATGGGCATGGATGCAGCCACCAGGAGCGTGGCACCCGTCTCGGCCGCGTAGCGATGCACCGACCGGGTCACCAACGGCTCGCTCAGATCAGCGCCGAGGACGTCCGCGATGGCCTCCTGTGCCACCTTCTCGCGCGATCTGCCACGACTCCATCCACTCCTGCTCGCACGGTGTCGCGGTGGCGCCGGCCGCCACCAGCCAGTCGTCGACCGGGCACTGGTGGAACTCGGTCGCCACGCGCAATGGGTCGGCCCACTGCCGCCAGGGGTCCACGACGATGATCCGCGCCCCTGCTGCGCCGGCCGCGGCGACATAGTTCCCGAGCGCCCGCGACAGCCACGGTGCACCGAGCAGGACGACGCACTCGGGCAGCGGCGGTTCGGCGCGGACGATGGCGTCCGCGCCGGCGATCGTCCCGTCGAGCCGGCTGCCCGACAGGGGGTCCGCCAAGATCGGCCAGCGGAGACGGTCGGCGAATCCCACCACCCGCGGTCGGGTCGGCGCGCTGGGCCCAGGGACCCCCCGCGATGATCAACCCACGGCCCCGGAGCGGCTCGAAGTTGAGCGGGGCCGTTCCGGTCGTCGCCGGGTGTGCGGCGACGACCGCGGTGCAGGACGAGCGGGCAGGCGCCGCCGGGCGAACCCGTGAGCGGCTCCCGGAACGCGAGATTGAGGTGCACCGGGCCCGGGCCAGACGGTCCGCTGGTCGCCTCCTCGAATGCTCTGACGGCCAGCGGCCTCCAGACATCGCTCTGGGCTTCGTCGGGCACTCCCGGTGCGTGCGCCCAGCGAACCGCCGAGCCGAAGAGCCCGTTCTGCTCGATCGTCTGCGACGCTCCCGTCTCGTGGAGCTCGGGGGGGCGGTCCGCGGTGCAGACGATCAGCGGCACCCGGGCGTGATGCGCCTCGACGATCGCTGCGTGCAGCTCCGGCGCCGCCGTGCCGCTCGTCACGCAGACGACGGTCGGCCGCCCGGTCGCCACCGCCAACCCGAGGGCGAAGAAGCCCGCGCTGCGCTCGTCCAGGCGCACGTGGGTCCGGAGTCGCTCGGCTACCGGAAGGACGAGCGGCGTGGATCGCGATCCCGGGCAGACCACCGCATCGGTAACCCCGAGCCCGACCCATTCGTCGACGAGGGTGGCGCAGAAGGTGGCCTGTACGCTCACGAGGCGTGCCACTCCATGTCGACGTGCGTGGCGCCGGGCCGCCCCTCGTCGTCTTGCACGGATTCACCCAGACCGGACGTCTGTGGGGTCACTTCGGTGAGCTGCTGACTCAGGACCACACGGTCATCGCCGTGGACCTGCCCGGTCACGCGGATTCGGGCGAGGTGCGGGCCGACCTGTCGGGGACGGCCACGCTCGTGGCGAAAGCCGCACGCGAGGTCGTGGGCGATGAGCCCTGCGTGCTGCTCGGGTACTCGCTGGGCGCGCGCGTGGCACTGCACGTGGCGATCGGTGAGGATCTGCCGTTGCGCGGCGTCGCCTTCATCGGCGTCACGGCCGGCATAGAGGATCCGGAAGTACGCGAGAGCAGGCGGCTGTCCGACGCCGCGCTGGCCGCTGAGCTCGAGGCGTCCGGCGACGTCGAGCGCTTCATCGATGCGTGGCTGCGCGGGCCGATGTTCGAACACCTCGACCCGACGGCGGCCGATCGCGCGGAGCGCCTGCGCAACAGTGCATCCGGTTTGGCCGCCAGCCTCCGGCTGTCCGGGACCGGCACGCAGGAACCCTCGTGGGACCGCCTGCCCCTGCTCCGCTCCCCCGTCCTGGCCCTCGCCGGAGCCGACGACATACGGTTCGCCTCGCACGCGCTGCGCATCGCTCGCCTCGTCCCACACGGCGTCGCGTCCCTTGTCCCGGGCGGGGGGCATGCAGTCCACCTTGCGCAGCCGGCGCAGACCGCCAGACTGGTCCGTCACTGGCTCGCGATGGTCGAGCCGGATCGCGCCTGATCCGCCTCGTTCGTCGGCCGCCTCACAGCAGCAATCCGACCGTGAGCAGAGCCCCGGTGAGGATCTGGAGACGTGCGGTGGTGCCAAGCATCGGGAGCAAGGCCCGCCCTTCTTGATCACTGAGCGCAAGCCTGAGCGGAGCGATGGCCACCGGCGTCGCCGCGAGCGCCAACAGCGACCACGCCCGGTAGCTGCAGAGCACACCGATGGACAGGGCGACCCCGAGCAAGGTGAAGCAGTACAGCAACCCGGCCCGTTTCCGACCAAGGCGGACGGCAAGGGTCTTCTTGCCCGAGTCCGTGTCCGTTGCGATGTCGCGCAGGTTGTTGGCCTGCAACAGCGCCGCCGCGAGCAGCCCCACGGGCACGCCCGCCCAGAACGCGAACCACCAGTCGAAACGGTAGGAGAAGAAGTGCCCGCCCAGTGCGACCAGGAACGGGGCGTGCTGCACGTAGGCGGAACCAGCGGTCGCGACCAGCCCGAAGAAGACGAAGACGAAGAGCTCGCCGAATCCGAGATAGCCGTAGGGCCGGGGGCCACCCGTGTAGGCCCAGCCCGCGATGCCGCACACCAGACCGAGCGGAATGAACCACCACGTGACGCGAGCCGGCCAGTCCCAGGCCTGCGAGCCCCGCAATGCCGAAGGCGATGAGTGCGGCGATTTTGACTTGCCGTACGGTGGCCAGCTTCCCGGCAACCAGGCGGACGGGACCGACCCGGTGCTCATCCGTTCCGCGCACACCATCCGCATAGTCGTTGACGTAGTTCGTGCCGATCTGAATGCCCAGAGCCACGATCAACGCAAGGATGGCGTTGATCCAGGAAAGCTCGCGGTCGAACGTTGCGCAAGCCGCGGCGTGACACGCTCCGGAGGTCTGCGGTCTGGAGATGACGACGCGCCCGCTCGAGAGATAGCCGGCCGCCGTCCCGACCACGACCGGGACGATCGCCGCCGGAAGGGTGCGTGGGCGCGCGCCGGCCACCCACAAATTGAGCGGAGGGTTCATGGGCGGCGCGGAAAGCGCGAGAAGTCCGGAGCTCGGTGCTCCACGAAGGCGTTGCGGCCCTCCTGCCCCTCCTCCGTCATGTAGAAGAGCATGGTGGCGTCACCCGCCAGCTGTTGCACGCCGGCCAGACCGTCGTCGGCCGCGTTCATACCTGCCTTGATCATGCGCAACGCGATGGGTGAGAGCGTCAACATCTGCCGGCACCAGGCCACCGTCTCGTGCTCCAGATCGTCCAACGGGACGACCGTGTTCACCAAGCCCCAGTCCAGGGCCTGCGCCGCGTCGTACTGGCGGCAGAGGAACCACACTTCCTTGGCGCGCTTGAGCCCGATGGTGCGGGCCAGGATCGATGACCCATACCCTCCGTCAAAGCTCCCAACCTTCGGTCCGGTCTGGCCGAACCGGGCGTTGTCGGCGGCGATGGAGATGTCGCATACCAGGTGCAGGATGTGCCCGCCACCGATGGCATAACCCGCCACCATGGCGATGATGGGCTTGGGGATGCGGCGCATCAGGATCTGGAGGTCGAGGACATTGAGGCGGCCGATGCCGCGCTGCGCGACCTCGTCGTCACCGATATAGCCATCGTCTCCACGGATCTTCTGGTCCCCTCCCGAGCAAAAGGCATCCGGTCCCTCTCCGCAGAGGATGATGGCGCCCACGTCGGCATCGTCCCGGGCCATGGTGAAGGCGTCGGTCAACTCGAAGAGCGTCTGGGGCCGAAAGGCGTTACGCCGCTCCGGCCGGCAGATGGTCAGCTTCGCGATCCCCTCGGCCACGTCGTAGCGGATGTCCTGGAACGAACCTCGCTGCTCCCACGAGGGAGGCGGCAGGGGGCGGAGATCGTCGAGGGGATCATGAGGTTTTCCTGTCACCACAGTCTGCACGGCGACCTACGCTACTGGCCGGTGCCTGAGCTCGTCGCACTCGACCTTCCTGGTGGCAGCGGCTTCGTCGATGCCCTCCGAGCCGTGTGGGACACGGGCGATGCGGCGGCGCCACTCGACCCACGCCTGCCGCCGGCCGGCGCGGCGGGCACTGCTCGAAGCTCTGCGCCCGACACGGATCGTCGGGTCGGACGGCGCGCAGCGAGCGCTGCCCGACGGTCTCCCGGTCGAGGACGGCGACGCGCTCGTCGTCGCGACGTCAGGCACGTCCGGTGAACCCAAGGGTGTCGTCCTCACCCATGATGCGGTGGCGGCCTCGGCCCGGGCGACATCGTCGCGCCTCGACATCGACCCCACGCCGGCACACATGGCTCGCCTGCCTGCCGCTCGCGCACATTGGTGGGCTCGCCGTCGTGACGCGTTCGATCGTCACCGACACACCCGTCGTCGTCCTGCCCGCATTCGACGCCGAGACGGTCGAAGCCTTGGGTCGCGCCGGGAAGGCGACGCATGTGTCGTTGGTGGCGACTGCCCTGCAACGACTCGACCCCGCCGTCTTCGCCTGCGTCCTCCTCGGAGGCAGCCGGGTGCCGGACGATCTTCCCAAGAACGTGGTGGCGACCTACGGCATGACCGAGACGGGCTCGGGCGTCGTGTACGACGGCCGGCCACTCGAGGGGGTGGAGATCGCCTTCCGACCCTTGTCGCCACGTTCGAGCGAAGGTGAGGGCGGAAGCAGGGGCGAGGGCGGAGGCGGCGGAGGCGAAGGAGAGATCCTGCTTCGCGCGTCGATGTTGCTGCGGTGTTACCGCGACGGAGCCGACGGGCGAGTCACAGGGCCAGACGGCTTGCGGGACTGGTTCGCCACGGGTGATGCCGGCCGGCTCGGCGCCGACGGCAGGCTGGAAGTGTCGGGCCGCGTGGCCGATGTCATCGTCACCGGCGCGGAGAAGGTGTGGCCCGACGCGGTGGAGCGCATCCTGCTCACGCATCCCGGCGTCGCCGAGGTGGCGGTCTGGAAGCGGCCCGATCCCGAGTGGGGTGAGCTGCGTCGTGGCGTGGGTCGTGCCCGCCGGCGACGCACCGTCGCTCGAAGACCTGCGCGAGATGGTCGCCGAAGGCCTGGCGCCCTGGGCGGTCCCGAAGGAGCTCGTCCTCGTCGACGACCTGCCCGCGGACGGCGGCCGGCAAGGTGCGGCGACGGGACCTCGAGTCCCCGGAGCACTGACGCGCGAGCGGGGCAAGTCGGCCCGTCAGGCCAGATCCTCGACGGCAGCCTCCCGGAGCCGGACACTCAGCCGTTCGAGCTTGTCCGGATTGCTCACGGTGCGGACGCCCACGATCGAGCCCTCCTGGATGTCCAGCACCATCGCCGCCATGACGGTGTCACCCTGGACGAAGACGGTGGCCGGCTGCCCGTTGAGAACGGTCGCCAACGGCAAGCCGCTGACCTTCTGGGCCACGTTGAGCAGGAAGCGCGAGCTCCGGTACGGGCCGACCACGGGTCGCATGGCCGCCCGGACCTTGCCGCCGCCGTCCGTCCAGACGACGACGTCGTCGGACAACATGGACAAGAGCCCCGAAAGGTCCCCGGTCGCGCACGCGCGGAGGAAACGATCGGTCAGCTCCCGGCCCTGGTGCAGGTCGGCGTCGAAGCGCTGGCGCCGCTCGTCGATTCGTTTGCGGGCCCGCACGCCGAGCTGCCGGCAGGCCGCCGGCGAACGACCAAGGGCGAGTCCCACCTCCTCGAAGGAGTAGCGGAAGATGTCGTGCAGCAGGTAGGCGGCGCGCTCGAGCGGTGTCAGCTCCTCCAGGAGGACGAGGAACGCGAGCGACAGCGAGTCCGCCTTCTCCGCGGCCACCTCTTCCGGGACGACCACCGGTTCGGGCAACCAGGGACCGGCGTAGGTGACGCGCTGCACGTGGGCTGAGTCCAGCTCGTCGAGGCACAGGCGGGTGACGATGGTGACCAGGTAGGCGCGGACCGACTGGATCTCCATGTCTCCCCGACGCAGCCATCGGATGGATGCCTCCTGGACGATGTCCTCGGCATCGGCGGCGCTGCCCAGCATCCGATAGGCGATGCCGAACAGGAGTGAGCGCCACTCCTCGAAGGCGGCGACATTCGCCTCCGAGTCAGGCGGTGACATCCGCTCCAGCGGACGGTGGAATGTCGCAGTTCTCCGAGAACCCCTGGCTGTGCAGTCCAAGGCCGGCGTTGAAGCGCGACCGGAAGTTCTCCAAGGCGACCCAGGCGGCGAGCTCCACGAACTCTGCTTCGCTCAGGTGGGTTCGGACACGCGTGGCCAGCTCGTCGGAGACCTCGCCGGGGCACGCCGTGGCCGTCTCGGCGTATTCGAGGATCACCCGCTCGCACTCATCGAACAACTCACTTGAGCGCCACGCAGCGACAGCCCGCACCTTGGCTGGGTCAACACCGTCGTGCATGCCCTCGTAGTACCCGTAGTCGACGCACCAGGAGCAGCCGATCTGCATCCCCGTGGCCTGCACGGCGAGCCAGCGCAGAGTCGGGTCAAGTTTCTTCCAGCCCAATTGGACTGCTGTCTCAAGGCTCCCCATCGCCAGAAGGACGCCGCTGTGATGGGAAGCTGCCGCCGTGGGCTCGACCATCTGGCCGAAACGGCGCTTCGTGTAGACGGTCGCCACGCGGGGGACGAGGCCCTTGGGGTGATCGTGCAACGGGACATGGGCCATGGCTCCACCTTCCTTCCCTCTCTGCAGTGTGTGTCACATTCATTAGACGGGACTGGGGGCGGGAGTGTGACAGCGGTGACCGCGTCGACGAGCTGAGGCGACGGCCCACACCCCCCCGGAAGGTTGGGCCGTCGCGCCTGCGTTGACCACGAAGGTCTGCCCCGTCCACCCACGAGACTGCGTCGGAGGCGAAGAACAGGGCGGGGGCGATGTCATCGGCAGACCCAGCCGACGCAGAGGGATCTGCTCGGCGATCCCCCCTTGTCCCTTCTTCCACAGCTCGGCGTAGCGGGCACGGGGATCGGCCTATTGGTTCGACAGCCGGGAGTCAGTCCGAGTCAGCCACTGGACGATCGTTCCGGCGCATTGCGATGGCGAAGTTCTCGACGTATCTACGACGACGTCGTAGTGGACGCCCTTGTGGACTCGGTTCGCCTGATCACGGGCTTGTCCGCGGATACGGTCAGCGCGTTGACTCTCACGGGTTTCAGCCACATCTGGGTCGCAGTGCACCCCGACCCAGACCACGGACAATCCGTGGAGCGCAGCCGCGAGGCGATCCTGTGATGTAGCGCCCTCGAGGAAGACCTCGTCAGCGATGACAGCGGCCCCGGCGAGCGCCATAGCGGCGACTCCTTGGTACCAAGCGACCTCAGCTTGGTGAAACACCTCACCTACCCTTATGGAACCGTCAGAACCGAAATGGAGTGATCCGCCACCGGCGGTATCCGCGGGACCGTGCGACAGAGCTCGGATCAGATCGTCGACACCGAGGGCCAACCACATTCCCTCGAGTTGCTGCTGAAGACAGGTCGCGATCGAGGACTTACCCGCACTCGATCCACCGTTCAACACGATTACGTCGACATTCATGACGTCGACAGTAACGTCGAATCTGACGATATGAGGGAAGCAGCCGGCGCATGTCTCAACTCCTTCAGAAGTTTCTGAACCTGCTGTTGCAGGAGGTCCCGGTACCGGCGATTGGAAGCAGGGTCTCTACTTCGCCTGCCCGGCGAAGACAGAGCCGCAGCCCTCCAGCCAATTCTTCAGATCGTCGTTCTTTGGGACCGGACTAGTGGGATGCATATAGATGGCAAAGCAGACCGATGCCAAAGTCCCTGACTCGTGCTGCAACGCATAGTTCCGACCGTCCGTGAACGAACTGGACGCTGTTGATAACGCCGAGCATCCCGCCAGCAACAGGGCAGTCAGTACGAGACAGATCGACCGACTCCGCATTGGCAGAGAGTACAGCCGCACCTTATTCCAGCGTCGATGGATACTCCTATCTCCGCGACTCTGTCAGAGTCATGAGCGCGTCTCGCAGACTCGACGTTTAGGGGGCAACGGTTGGGCCGATGCAATTCATCGGGACGGCACCTCCGTTGGGTACAACCTGCCAAGCCTGCTGTACGTATCTAGCCAGACGTCCTCGAAAGGCGGATCTCGCCAAGTGTCGGAAAGTGGCTGGCCCGTGAGGACCCCGTCCGGCTCCTCGATCACAGCCGACCGCCGAAAGCGCCATACTCCTCAGTCCCTCGTAGGCTCCAGCCGGGTCGGGTGTGTTTGCGTTTGATTGCTTTCGCCTGAAGACGAATCACATCTTTGCCGACGACGACGTCTCTGGCGTCAAGCGGTATGCCCGAGCTCCGAGGTGTTCTACCGTCCCGGCGATCTTGGGCACGAGCCATAACTCCCCTACCGAGACGAGTCATCTGGCATTCTCTTGTGGTGGCACGGCCCGAAATCCTGCCCATGCCCCCGATCGCGTCTCGTGCCGCCCTGCCGTGGGACCACCCCGTCACCGACGCGGTGGGAGCGCTCATGGCTGCTCGAGAGGCCTGTGGCGACACCTTCGTCGTTGACAGCGGCCCTGATCGCTATCTGTTCACCTTCTCGGCCCAGGGTGTCTCAGCCTTCTATGGGTTGCCCGAGGATCATGCGTCAAAAGGGGTAGCCGACTGGCGGATGTTGCGCCGTAAGTTGCCCGAAGAGGTCTTCGAGGGACGGCGAACACTGCCCCACGATCTCTTCGGTCGAAACGACGCGGTCACCTACCTGGCTCACATGGGTCGAGCTCTCGATGCAACGTTGGTCGAACTGGGGGACTCGGGCACGATCGACCTGTTCGATTTGAGCCGACGGCTGGGCCATCGAGTGGGACTGGCCTCGTGGGGAGGTCCGGGATCGGCCGACGAACCCGCTCTGTCCACGCTCACGGCGGCTTTCGACATCCTCGACGGAGCCGAGTCCTTCGTGCACCCCGACGCCATGGCGGCCGTCGCAGCGAACGAGAAGCGCTCCGAAAGGGAGGCCCTGGAACGAGCCGTCGCCCAATTCACCGAGGCCGCCAAAGCAGTCGAGTCGCACCCGGATAGCTCGGCCGACCACCCACTGTTCACCCGAATCGTCCAGGCCTGGCAGAGTGCGGAAGGCGACGCCCGGTACCGCGGAATTGCACAAGACGTGATCCTGATCCATATCGCGTCGATGTCCAATCTCTTTGCTGCCATCGGCTGGATGCTGGTCGATCTACTCTCACACCCAGGCGCCGGGGTCCGGGTTGCCCGGGGTGATGGGGATTGGGCGAAACGGTGCGCCCTCGAATCGACTCGACTCGCCCAACGCTCGATCATGTCCCGGTACGTGATGAGGCCGATTGCCTTCGCCGACACCGATTGCACCTACCAGGTGGCGACGGGTGTGACCGTTGCCACGTTGTTGCCGATGACAAATACCTCGGCCGGCCCAGGGCTCGGAGACTGGGATCCGGACCGTTGGCGTCACCAACGCCTGGTCCGACCCCCCCTCGCCTCACCCGAATTGGTCACGGTTTTCGGGCATGGCAAGCACACCTGTCCAGCCCAGCCATTCGCCGTCTCAGCGATGACGGCGACAGCCACCAAGCTTCTTGCCACCTATGAATGGGAACCTCGCTGGCAGCTACCCCCTCAGCCGGTCGCCGCCCAGATCGGCGGAGTGGCTCGCTCGTCCGTTGCGTGTCCGGCCGCCTACAGGCGCCGATCGAACGGCGCATAGAGACGGGCTTTGGATCGCTTCAAAGCACCCTGGGTTCCGGAGGCCACGGGGCTCAATTGCTGCCAGAAGCGGTCCGCCACACGTGGTCGCCCGACGCGACAGCGTTTTCTTCACCCCATCTCGAGCCTCTACGTTCGATCAGCCGGGTGACTGCCCGGCGAGTATCCCTCCAGTCGGGCGGCCCAAGGCGGGCCGCCGACCATCAAGATTCTCGTGGACACACGACCGGAACAGCCGACGTGTGGCACCTCTCGGCGTTGGGGATAGCGATGTGTATCTGTAGTCGACGATCAAGCTGGATGCCCTCAGATTGGAGGAATTCCCAAAAACCTTCTCACCCGATCTGCGCCGGCGTTGGGGCTATTGGATTTTATGATCTGCCTGAGCCTCACGATGGAGTGCTGGGGCACGTTCACCCAATCGGACAGCATGTGTTCCGTGCGAAGTTGTGTTCGTGCCAGGTCCTCGACGTGGGGCCGAACTGCGAGAGGCCAGATCTGGGACTCGAGCGTACGCTCTGCCGCGCCAAGGAGCGCGGCCAATTGAACAACGACCTGAATTTGCGCCTGGGTCGCTCGGCCGTCCGACGTGGTCAACTTCTCCTGGAGGCGAGTCGCAGCAACGTCGAACGATTCGGCATCGGACAAATACTGTCGTGCCGGACCAGAGGCTTCGACGAGCGAGAAGGCATCGTGTTTGACCGGCGTCGGAATGAGATTCAAACCGTCGGCGGTGGAGAGGGCCTGCTCGTCTCTGTATCGGAGTCTCGGGTTGCGCCCATTGACTTGAAGCCGGCCCATGTCGACACTTGACGTGATGGCATAAGGAACGTCTCCCGGAATAGACAACTGTGCGGCAGGATCTTCTTGTAGCCACTCGCCCTGGGAAAAGGAGTCGTTCTGCCCGTAGGGCACCGAAACCGATCGACTCCATCCAACGGTGAGATTCTTGACACGAAGGTTCCATCCCTCAGGTCCATTCGCCATCTGGAATGAAATCAGGTCACCGGGACGACTGAGTCGGACAATCGGAACCGCCCGAAACCTCTCAGCGGTGTCACTCCAGAACACCACGTACGCAGCCTTCGACGCCTGGCCGGGCGTGGCCTCGGATCCGGGAGACGGCCACGAGGATCGGTACGCCATGGTGCCCAATTGGATGAATGGCTCATCCGGGCTCGTTCCTTGCGCTCCGATCCACGTTGCTTCAGCAGCATTGCCGGCAGTGCCAATCACCGTTGGCACCACCCATTGTGCTGATATTTCGCTGACGTTTCCTTGCCAGTGGTAGCCGCCAAAGCCGGTAATCAGTCCCTCGACACGTGGACCCGCGTCATTCGATGACGGCTCCGCTCGATCCGAGCTCGAGCCTACGTATGCGGCTATTGCTGTCAAGACGAGAACGGTGCACAGGAGAAGCCACGGCACGAAGCCACGCCACCGTCTCATTCTCGTCGGAGGAGTCGCCCGGACCCTGTACGCACCCGCCACTGCGCCACCTCAGGAAGTTTGGCGTAGACGGCCATCGCTATCTACGTCCGTTCGAATCAACCCACACAACTCCTGAACAACACGGCCACTGATCTGGTTGCGTTCGGAGTGATTCAACGCACCTCGGTCATCGGGATGTTGACTGCTGTTGTTCCGGAGCGCAGCAGCAACCTCACCCGCTCACACGGAGTACGACAGCGAACCTCCTCTGGCAAACCCATCCCGATCCTGTTTGCTTGGAGTTGCCATTGTCGTCAACCGAGGTCTGCCGCGAATGTAATGCGATGATACGGACAGCCGAATGTGCCTGCCGACGGGTCCAAGTGACCACCGAGAAGGAACCCGTCGCCGTACTGACCTGTCACTGTGACTTCTGCCAGAAGCGTACGGGGAGCGTCTTCCAGGTCAGCGCAGTCTTCCCAGAAGATGCGAACGTCTCAATCACCGGCACGACACAGGTCTACAACGGCTTGGAAATCGACGGTTCAGGTACGGCGAACGGAGCCGACGTCAGCTATCACTTTTGTCCAACGTGCGGATCCACAGTGTTCTGGACGTTTGAAGGACGCGCAATCACAGTTATCGCAGTCGGGAACTTTGCGGATCAAGACTTCCCCATACCCGTGGCCGAACTTCATACGCCTTTTCGTCATCAGTGGGTGTCGCCCATCGAGGGCGCAGACCAGTTCGAGGGTTTCCGGCCTACATAGACAGAGAGCGTTGCGGCGCGGAGCAACCGGGCGCCCACAGGAACCGTCTGTTTCCCCGTCCTGGCGCTTTGGTGGCGAGGACTCGCCACTCGATCTCTGGTCCGATCTTGCGGGGCGTTTCCCCGGGAGGACAGGAGCGCACCGAACAGGCGTACTGAGACAACTAGGCATCGGCATCGTTCGACCTGCGCGCTCTCGTTACCCAATACCACGAAGCCATGACGACCACGATGGCGATCGCTGTCCCGAGCGCCCAACCTGCGACCACGTCCGAGAGCCAGTGCACCGCCAGTATTAGACGACTGAGACCGACAAGACCCGCTCCGACAAGGCCGGCAAGTAGCCATAGCAGCTGACCGCTTCGGCGAACAGCGACGGTCAGGGCCAGAACGAAAGACCCAGCGAGGAGGCATGCTGCCGCGTCGGTGGCGTGCCCAGATGGAAAGGCCGTCGATGTCACCATCACGGCGTGGACTATCACAGGTGGACGATCCCGGCCGAAGAGAGCCTTTGCACCAGTCGAAGCGATACTGGCCGCCAGCAGCGATACAAGCGGAGCGAGTGCGAGCCCCCACTGCCGACCCCGCGCTCGAACGAAGAGCGCCAAGAGAAGCGAGAGAATCGCCAAGCCAACAAAGCTCCCCAAGGCGCTGACAACTTTGGCAACGAACACCCAGGCGCCGGTCCTCACCTGGACGAACCAGGCTAAGACCGCTTGATCGTGGGAGATGAGCCCACCACCGTCAAGCAGGTCATCTGCAACGAGGACGAACACCGAGAGGCTAAAGGCGAAGAGCACAGTAGCTACCGCGAGAAGCTCCGGAGGTCGGCGGCATGTCTGCTCCGAAGGCGAGAACCTTGTCTCTACGTGCTTCGGTAATCACTGCCTCCGTTTCTGGCTCTTAACCCTCGGGTGATAACCCTAAGGTGGTAGCGCACAGCTGACTACTCCGCTAACCCGGCAATAGGGGCCACCCCACGAAGTTCCTATTCAGGCGTTAGCTACGGTTCGATCCTTCAAGATCAGGACGGACAGACCTACAAAATCGCGATCACCCCGAGCCACACGAGTAGTTGCTCCGCCTGGGTGAGGTCAGGACTGAGAATTTGCACAAGTCAATGACGCGTAGGCCACCCACCCGAAGACCCGTCGGTGGATAGCCGAGAGTCGTGCTGAAGGCCCGATTCCCCAAAATACTAGGCCGAGCCCATGACTGCGACCACCTACTGGAAGCGGTTCTTCAACACGCCACGTCTCGAGCAGACAGCACTTTGTGTTGTCGCCCAATTCCGGCGTACGGGCGCTCGCTGTTTGATTGTCAGATGAGCTTCTGCACAAGAAGCTGACCCGGCCAATCACCCTGGAGGAAAGCATCCGTAGTGGTGAAGCCGGCTCTTTCGTAGTAACTCACGAGCTCCCGGTTGCCCCCAGCCCAGCAATCGACGCGCAGCGTGTTTCGGTGTCGATTTCGACACTCGGTCCTGGCGTAGTCCAGCAGGGCCGAACCGATCTTCCGACCCGCGTGGCGCCGGGACACGAGCAGAAGGTCAATGTAAATCTCCGGTTCAATTGCGCCCGGAACATAAGGCGGCGAATCGTCGCTGATGATGAGGGCCCCGACGGCATCGTGGCCTATCTCGGCGATAGTGAATCCAGGATTCGTGGTCATCTCGAGAACCAATCTCTGCCTCTCGGGCCGTTCTGACCATGGTTGGCTGCCCCATTGACCTTCGAGACCCCGAGCGGTCAGCCATGACACCGCCTCGTCGAACAGGAAGAGAAGCACCCCTTGATCAGCTGGACCACCCGGACGCAGTCGTAGATCCACTCATCGATCGTACGACACAGATCTTCGCTGGACCCGGAAGTCCGTAGGGTCACAGTCCCGGCGAACTGGGCGCCCAGGTCTGTGATCAGCGGCGCAGTCTGAGAAGCTGGCCGGGTGACCGAGATGGGCGATCGGACTCGTCATGCTCGGCTACTGAAGCGGGGCCGCAAACTTGAGGCGGCCACGCTCGGCTGGAACATCGTCGGCGTGTTCGTGCTGGCGTTCGCCGCCGTGCAGGCCCGCTCTGTTGCCCTTGCGGGTTTCGGTCTGGACAGCCTCATTGAGATTGGCGCTTCCATCGTTGTGCTGTGGGAACTGGCGGATGTAAGCCAAGAACGGCAGGGCCGGGCGATGCGTCTTATCGGGTTCGCCTTCGTTGGTTTGGCCGTGTACCTGGGCATCCAGAGCACCGTTGTCTTGATTGTTGGGTTCCACCCGCACCACAGCCCGCTTGGCATCGTCTGGACCGGGGTTACCGCTGCTGTGATGTTCGGTCTCGCTTTCGGCAAAGCGAGGACGGGCGCTGCGCTCGACAATCCGGTGCTGCGGGCCGAAGGTCGGATCACGATGATCGACGGCATCTTGGCGACGGCGGTCCTCTTTGGCCTCATCCTGAACGCCGTTGCCGGGTGGTGGTGGGCTGACCCGCTCGCCGGTTACGTCCTGCTCTACTACGCAGTGCGAGAGGCTCGGGAATCTCTAAGCCACTGAAACCTGCCACGAACTGGGTACCTCGGAATGTGCCGCACAGTGGCGCCCCGTCCCGGCGTACGGGGATACCTAAACCGGATCAGGCGTGCTCCAGATCAGCACGCCAGGAAACGATCCTCCACCTCCGGGCGAATGGGACCTTTCGTGACGAAGAAACATGTTCACCCGCATGACCCGCAGGTCGAGCACACTGGACTTTCAGCCATTCAGAGCCAAGTGGCAACGGGCCTCCCATGCCGCGCTGCTCGCGGGCAGTAGATGCGCACCGAGGCTCGGAGCCACGAACAAGCTGTATCTCGTGCCTTGAATAGTGCCAGTCAGCGATCGGGAGGCTGAAGATCGCCGGGTACTTGCGCTCGGACTTTTGGAGAAACCTTTGAGCAATCAGCCGGTTGGCGTCGACCTTTCGCCACCTGTCATCCGACTCAGCCACCTCTCAAGGCTACGTCTGATTGCGTCGCCGTCCCGGCGTACTGGGGCACTCCACAAAATGCCGGGGAACGATGATGAAAGACTGACCGCATGGCTGATTGTTTGGCTTGTCGACTGTCGAGTGGCGAGCTGGAGCTACCAGGAGGACGCATCTCGCGGACTCGCTTTTGGCTGGTCGAACACTGCATCGGACCGTTGGGGCTGGGGACCCTCATCGTCAAACCAGAACGGCATGTGACCTCGGTAGCCGACCTTTCGGAGGAGGAAGCCGCCGAGCTTGGACCGCTTCTCCGGCGTGCGTCGCACGTCGCTTGCCAACTCGTCGAAGCGGATCAGGTCTACAACTGTCTTTGGTCTCATGCCGGTGGCGAGCGGGTCCACATTCACTACGTCGTGCAGCCCGTGACGAAGGAGCAGATGTCCGTCTTCGCTGCTCACGGACCGAACCTGCAGGTTGCGCAGTTCGCCGTTGGGACCCTGCTTGATCCCGCTGACGTTGAGCGTGTCGCAGAACTCGCCCGATCGCACTTCTCCGAATGAGCCCGACGGCGTCACGCTCCCGGCGTACGGGGGCACCCCAGCTAGGGCAGACGGTCAACCAGTCTGAACCGGTCGATGACTACATCGGCCAGGAGCGAAGCGAACAGCCGACGGGTTTCTTCGGTGTCGTGTGCTCGGTCAATGGCGAACTGGGCTTCCAGTTCCTCGTCGAGGATCTTCACCAGCAGCTCAAAGTCGCTCCGCTCACTCTCATCCATAGCACCGATTCTCTATCAGACACCGGTAAGTGTGCCGCCTACCCGGCGAACGGGGACACCCACTTCAGACCTTCCCTGACCCGACATCGAGGGATGAATGCGTACACTCGCAACCAGAGGTGCCGAACCGGAAGAAGGTTCCGTGAAGAGATTGGCGAAGTTGTCGTGGCGGGCTCGGGGGCGTGCTGGTAGCACTTGCACCGCCGAAGTTGACCACCCGATTGGCGGCTATCGAATGGACCCCAAATACCGGTCCAATCTTCTCGCGCTATCCGGACCCGACGGATCACCCCCTACGGTGTCATCGATCTCCTTCGACGGGGACGCCTATTGGGTCCGGCTCTCGGCTGCCCAGGGCTGGCCGCGTTCGATTCGGGTGACCCAAGACGATGTGGACGGTGCGAGGAATTAGAAACTCAGGCTGATGACATCGGTCATTCGCACCCCAAGATCAGAACAGCAGCATCTCTGACGGAGGCAGCAGTAGCAGGATTCAAAACCCTGCCCCAGTTGTGCCGGACGGTGGCACCCCGAGCCGGCGACGCTCCTATCAGTTGTCAAGCCCTAGTGCGAACAGCGGACAGAACAGTGATGAGTCACTCGGACGAGGACATGCTCTTATCAGGCCACGCGTTCACGGAGCGTTGACCCGGACCGTGGGCCGGCGGGTCGCCGGAAAGTCAGCCCTAGAGGACGACAGTTAGGGGGTGAGCCAGACCCACGGTCCGAGGAATCAGCCGCGAGGCAGGTAGCGGTAGATCTCACGGGCGACGTAGCGCTTGAGGAGGCGGATGACGTCTCGCTTGGAGCGTCCCTCCTTCACCTTGCGCTCGAAGTAGGCCGTGGTGTCTGGGTCATGGGCGATGCGGACCATCACAATGCGCCAGAGCGCGCTGTTGGCGTGACGGTCGCCACCACGATCGAGGCGGTGTCGGTTGCTCTTGCCCGACGAGGCCGGGATCGGGGCAACTCCACACAGATGGGCCCAGGCGGCTTCTGAATGCAGGCGCTCGGGGTTGTCGCCTGCACTGACCAAGAGGGCGGCGGCAGTGTCAGGACCGACCCCGAAGCGCGCCAGGAGTTCGGGTGCAGCGGCTTCGACGAGGGCCTCGATGCGTCGGTCGAGCTCGGCCAGCTCGTCGTCGAGCCCTTGGATCCGCCGGGCCAACGAGCACAGTGCGGCCTTGTGGGCAACCATCACTGCATCTCCCGATCGAGATGGGCGGAGTCTGGCCGCCTCGTTGACCAGCGCGATCACGCTTAACCCCCTCAGGCGAGCACGCAGCTGGTCCGGGGCGGTGATCACCAGATGGCGCATCTGAGTGAGCGCCTTGATCCGGGCCCCTCGGGCTGAGCGCTTGGCCACGAC
Organism: uncultured Acidimicrobiaceae bacterium; assembly: GCA_963762175.1. GTDB lineage: Bacteria > Actinomycetota > Acidimicrobiia > Acidimicrobiales > RAAP-2 > Bog-473. The sequence continues at coordinate 152,071 of CAVXJW010000004.1, read as the reverse complement.
CAGGACCCGGATGGCCTCGATGGCGCCGTCTTTGGATTTGGAAATGCTCTTGGCTCGACCCCCGAGGGCGGCTCGAGCAGCCTCGACGGCGTCGAGCGGATCGGACTTGCCGCTGCGTCGGCGCTCGGCTCGATTGGGGCGATCGACTTCGATCACTTCGACGTCGGCTCGGCGCAGATAGCGGGCAAGGCCGGCCCCATAGGAACCGGTGCCCTCGACGCCGACCTTGCACAAAGGGCCGAAGCTCTCGAGCCAGCTGAGCAGCGCCTTGTAGCCAACGGGGTCAGTGTCGAAGCGCTCAGTGCCGAGGAGCGCACCGAGCGGATCGAGGGCGGCGGCCACATGAACGTCGAGGTGGGTATCGACACCACCCGTCACCGTGCGCGCAGCTTCTACGATGGTCATGGTCATCCCTTCTCTCTTTGGTGTTGAGGGATGGCACGGCCGTTCCGGATCGGAGCGACGGGCGGTCCAGGTTGTTCGTAGCAACCGGACCAATCACCCCAACTCGGAGACGGGACGTGCCGCTGTCAATGTGCGAGACGGGCCGCGACCCGCCGGCACTCACGAAGCTATTGAGGTCCAGTGACTCAGCGGTGGACCCTGCCGAGCATTGTCACTGTTAGGGGGCACAGGGTGCCCCACATGCGCCACGATGTGGGATCCGATTTGAGCTGTGGGAGGGGTCAGACCCGGAGATGGGCGGCCTGGAATCAACATTGCTCGGCCTCGGGCCAGAGTACGAACGCTCACGCCAGATGCTGGAGCCTTGGATGCACATGACGGCGACATTCGAAGCCGACAGCCATGACGCAGCTATGCAACTCATGTACGACCGGAAGGGCTGGGGTCACTACCTCACCTGGGAGGAAACGCAGGAGATCAGCACCGAGGTGGAGATCCAAGGGGTCGTTCCGGATTCCGAGTCGGAGTAAGTGAGTGCCCCACTGATCCGGCGAACTGGGGCACCCCGGCCCTATTCGGACTCTATTCGATGATGGCGGGAGTGATTCCATGGCTGTTGCGCCGTACTCCCCGTCGTGGTATCCCTCTTTGAGGAGTCGACCTTTCGGACGGGGGTGTGACATGCCGATCTCGAAAGTTGCCGTGGTCTCAGGTGCGTTGATTTTGGCCGCAGCCGTAACCCTCCTGCCCGTGGGGGTTGCAGGCGCTCAAACCCCGAGCACCTTCGTCGCCATCCCGTCGGACAATGCCACCGTCTCTGGCACCTCCCAGATCCTCGATGCCGGGGCGTCGTCGGGAGTGACCCAGGTGCAGTACGAGATCACTGGGGGGACCCTGAATGATTCTGTGATCGCCACGGCAACCGCCACCATCTACGGGTGGATTGCACTCTGGAACACGACCACTGTGGCCAACGGCACCTACACCCTCCAAAGCGTGGCCACCTCGAACGGGGTGAGCGGGACGAGCGCCCCGGTCACCATCACCGTGAACAATCCAACCCCCTCGACCGAGGTCCTGATCCCGTCGAACAATGCCACCGTCTCTGGGACCTCCCAAGTGCTCGATGCGGTTGCTTCTTCGGGGGTGACCCAGGTGCAGTACGAGATCACTGGGGGGACCCTGAATGATTCTGTGATCGCCACGGCCACGCCGACCATCTACGGGTGGATTGCCCTCTGGAACACGACGGGTGTGGTCAACGGCACCTACACCCTCCAAAGCGTGGCCACCTCGAACGGGGTGAGCGGGACGAGCGCCCCGGTCACCATCACCGTGAACAATCCAACCCCATCGACCGAGGTCCTGATCCCGTCGAACAATGCCACCGTCTCTGGGACCTCCCAAGTGCTCGATGCGGTTGCTTCTTCGGGAGTGACCCAGGTGCAGTACGAGATCACTGGGGGGACCCTGAATGATTCTGTGATCGCCACCGCCACGCCGACCATCTACGGGTGGATTGCCCTCTGGAACACCACGGGTGTGGCGGACGGCAACTACACCCTGAACAGTGCCGCTTCGTACGCCGACGGGGTTAGGGGGACCTCTCCACCCATTACCCTCATCGTGGACAACCCAGCGACACTGGCCGGCCTTGCGACAACGAACCAGACCGGAAGCGGGACCGCCACCCTAGGCGGAGACGGCTGCGACCTCGCCTACCTCGTAGCCGACGTCAATTACGGAGCCGGAACGCAGACCATTGGTGGTGTCGATCTCCAGATTGAAGGTTGCTACAACACCGACCTAACCGGAAGCTTCACGATCATCACCACCAACGCGGGAACGCTCAGCGGCACTGCTTCCGGCCCGGTCACTACCTTCACCCCTCCGTGCCCAAATCCCAAATTCTGTGACCCTGAATTAGAAGCCCAGTTCACGTTGACACTGACGGTTACTACGGGAACCGGACTCTTCGCAGGAACGACAGGGGCCCTGCAGGTCGTACTCACTTCGCCAGCCAGCGCGCCTCCGACGGACATTCCCTTCTCCGTGTCTGTGGCCGCTTCGTAAACCCAAAGCCGCCGCGTACGTCTGCCGCCGTGGGCCTATCCCAGTTGTGCCGGACGGTGGCACCCCGAGCCGGTGTACTGGGGCAGGCTGGTCTCTCCCCTTGCATGCAACACTCGGAAGGGTGGAAGAGGCTCGGAGCTGAGAACAACGCTCGATGGTGCGATCTCTTCGTGGGGTCTCACTTGGGCCAGGGTGCCTTCGCTCCGGATGCATGGACGAGTCCAGCGCGGACTCCTCCACTGTTCCCCGATGCAGTCACGTTGATCCCATTGCCGAGTGTTCCCGACCTGCTCTCACGTATCGACCCCTCGCCCGGCTGCACGATCAAAGACAGCTTCGCCTCTCTCGATCTGGCACCTCATGGGTTTCGCGTCCTCTTCGATGCCCAGTGGATCATGTCGCCAACGCCGGGCAAAGGAAGTGGATAGTGTCCGACAATGGTCGCTGAAGTAATCTCTCGCTCCTGGCGGTAGGGGGCACCCTGCTTGTTGCTTCTGATTGCTTTAAACAGGTGGGATGTTGGCGTTCAGGTGGAAGACATTGTCAGGGTCGTAGGCTGACTTGATCTGCTGGAGCCGAACATATTTTGGGCCGTAAGCACTCCTGACGCGGTCCTCGTCGTACTCGGTCATGAAGTTCACGTAGCTCCCGACACCGGACGCGTGCTCGACTAGTGCCGACCAGTAGGCGCGCGACCAAGCCCGCTCGGACTCGTAGTCATCGGGGGTCATTGCAGTCGCGGAGATATTGACGACATAGCGGGTATCCCGGCTGCCCCCAAAGGCAGTGGCGTTGTTGTCAGCGTGGCGGTAGGCACCTCCCAATGGGAAGATCGGCACGAACGACAACGGAGATGCCTTCTTCGCCTGGTGCTCCAGAATGGCGTCAATGGCGCCGTCCGAGAGCTCGGCAAGATAGACCGCCTTCTCGTAGTTGTGCATGCCCCACGGAGCTGACGCGTCGAACATCTGCTGCAATCCGACGTAGGGAATCGGAGTGATCAGCTCAACGATCGGGTTGAGAGCCTGCTTGATCGGTTCGACGAGACGGGCGTGCTCCAGCTCGTCGCCGAGGCCGACCACGGCCAGTGCGAAAGCGGGAGTGAAGTGCAGCTCAGTTGGCACGAATGGCTCTGGGGGTGCACTGAGCCCGGCCATGAATACTCCACAGTCGTCTGGCAGAGTCTCGACGAAGTCACGAGCGAACCGGAAGAGGTCACCCCCTTGGTCAGGTTTGAACATGAACAGGCCCAATTGCAACATTGGTCCGACGCGATGAAGACCGAACTCGAACTCGGTAACGACCCCGAAGTTGCCCCCACCCCCACGAAGGGCCCAAAACAAATCGGGGTTGTCCGACTCTGAGGCATGAAGCATTCGTCCGTCGGCAGTCACTACCTCAGCTCCCACCAGGTTGTCCGAGGAGAGGCCGGCCAGGCGGGTGAGCCAACCGAAGCCACCACCCAGAGTCAGTCCGGCGACCCCGGTGCGGCTTATGAAGCCGCCCGGCACTGCCAGTCCGTGAGCCTGGGTCGCCGCGTCGAGCGCGCCCCAGGTGACGCCGCCGCCGCACTTCGCTCTCTGCGCGGTGGCGTCGACTCTGACCGATTTCATCGGGGTGAGATCGATCATGAGGCCGTCGTCGCAAAGTGCAAAACCGGCATAGTTGTGTCCGCCACCGCGAACCGACACCTCGAGTCCATGCTGTTGCGCGAAGGCCACTGCGCCAGCCACATCGCTGCCACTGGTACAACTCGCCACCACCGCTGGCCGGCGGGTAATGGCCCCATTCCAGATATTCACTGCGTCGTCGTAGGACGACTCCCCGGCCTGACTGACGACACCTGTGACACCTTTGCGGAGCGAGTCGATAGCTCCGGCTCCGATATCGGCCATTGGGGCCCCCTTTCCAGAACCACGTCCCAGCAAATCGCAAGAATACGGCGACCCAAGGCCCTTTGCACGGTGCCCACCGCGTAGGGATCAAGACCAATCAACGGGCCGTGGAGTCGCTTCCCGGATGGGCGTAGGTGCAGGGACTCTCAGGGCCAACCAAGGTTTTTGAACGTGAAAGGCGGCAACCGGAACGGCCGGAAATCCGTTCTGAATTTCCGTTGCGACAAGATGGGTCTAAGCCGGCGTGTGTGCGGACTGACCTGACTGCACAACTGAGTGCTACTGGGCATTGTGTGGCGTGGCCGACACACGACTCTCTGAGCTTGCGGATGGCCGTGAACCGGCGTGGGCTGAGTTCGGTGTTCGCGATGGCGCGCCTGTCGTCGCATTCCGTGATTCAACGGGATCTCGTCATCAGTTCGCGAGCGTGAGCAATGTAGCGGCCACCAAGAGGACGGGGCTCATCGTGTCCGATCGACGCGGTTGCGGGCCTAGCACTTGCGGTCCTGCTCGCAGTTATCACAGCTGGGCGTGCGATGGTGGATAGTTAGCCGACCACCTTGGCTCGATCGCTTTGCGGTGATGGGTCATTCGAGTAGTGGACCGAACGCCGCCGGATGCATGAGGTTCCGGGACGATCGCCTTGTGGGCTGTGTGGGATGCCCCAACTTTGGCCGCTGATAGCGCTTGCAGAGCGTCGGACCTAGAGTTCTGCCGTGCCAGCCTTCATCAAATACGTGACTTTCGATTGTGCAGATCCACGAGTGCTGTCAGCTTTCTGGTCAGAACTCACTGGCTACCTACCTGTGGCCGAAGAGGATGACTTTGTCGCTTTAGCCGCTCCGGACCACCGAGGCATCCGAGGGATCTTGTTTTGGCAGGTTCCAGAACCGAAAACTGCAAAGAGCCGGATGCACGTCGATCTGGCCACCAAGAACCCCGAGGACGAGATTCAACGCCTGGTTGCCCTCGGAGCGACCAGGCTCGAATACAGAGAAGGCAACGGCAGTAGCTGGACCGTCATGCTGGATCCCGAGGGCAACGAGTTCTGCATCGGGTAAGCCAATCTGCTCGCCCGCCCGAGCGTCATGCCGTCGACTAAGGCGTGCACCATTGGATTGAAGTGTCGATGGCTCAGATGTGAAACGTTCGAAAGGACACAAAGGGTGGATCTTATGCAGGATCGGGCCAGCTAAAGGCCAGGAGCCAAGTTGCCAATCCCATTGGTTCGGCGATCCAGCCAGCATTCACTACGTGGTCGTTCACCATCCCCGAGACCTGGAGCAGCTGGGTCCCCGGTGATACAGCGATCGTTCTGAATCGGGTGCGTTTTCTGCGGCGTTGGACGAGAGGGGGCTGCCCCCTACTCGTCGTACGGGCGCACCCAGTCCAGGAAGGCGCTGCGACTGGGTGATGCCTAGAAGTGTTCGAGCTGACTAGCCATAGGTCACCGTGCCGTTGGCCGCCACAGACCCAATGGTCGCTGTGGGGTTTGCGTTCATGTTGCACTTCCCATTCTTCATCGGGAGGACTGCTGCGAAAGAGATTGTCACATTGAAGGAGCCGGTGATCCCAACGTAAGCCTTTGTGCCGCTGATGATCGTCACTGGGTCAGTGGTGACAAATGTAAACGAGCAGGTCGTGCTGTTCTCGGTGGTCGGTGGCGTATTGTTGTTGTTCTGCGCTGCGTCGATCTGCTTCGTGTTGAAAAAGATCGATCCCTTCTTCAGCACGAAGAGCCGATAGCCGGAATTGTCCTTTTTCGACGGCTTGCCTTGCGCTGTGGCTGGGATCGACAGTCCGGAGTCACCAATCGCTCCGGTGAAGACCGCCTTGAAGCCAGACCCGCCGCCGCTGAGGTTTCCCCACAGCTGAGCCGAGCCGCTCACCGGTGTCGCTCCAGATGCGGTGACCGCGCCCAGCGAGAGCCCTCCTGCAAGAACAATCAGCCCTGCAACCGCCTTTATGAATCGAGCCATGACTCCCCTTCCAGATGTACGACATTGGAACTGCTTCGGATTCAGAAACATCTGCGTGCGCAACGACCCCATCTCGTGCCTTTGGAGTTGGCTTCATCCTGATCTCCTTGACTCAAGACCAGAAGGTGGGTGGCCTCAGGGATGCGCTCGTGTTAGCACCACTTCTCTCACGTCCCGGTGACACCAAGGTCACCCGAAGCGCCGCTGGGTGGCACCCCAACCCGGCCTACTGGGGCACTTGGAGTCGGACTTCGAGACTGAAAACGAAAGCCCAGGCTGAAGGTAGCGGTTGCTCCTGAACCGCTACGAACTTGACCCTCTCATAGTCTTCAGGATGAGCAATCACATCCCGGAGCTGAGAATTGATCGGCTTAGGCCTTCCTGGATATTTGTCCGTATCGTAAATGACCTCTCATTCGCCGTATCCGATCGGGCGGAACATGTCGGGCGGTTTCGCCCTTTCGTAAATACTCGGCCTCCAGCGGATCGACGTAGTGCAACCCGTCACCTCGCCGACTGCCGGTCCGCCACCCGGATCTCCGTGTCGTTCCTCCCAGAGCTTGCCCCTGCCAGATACGCGTCCAGGCTGACGCTGATCTGTCACTCCGAACTGAACGGCTCCAGCCCGCACGCTGAGTGCAGGTTGCGACTGACGCGCATCCTCACCCGTCCCGACAAGGAGCATCTCGCCATCGGGAAGTGCTTCGACATGGTCTGGTTCCGTGCTCGGCACGAGTGGCCGTCGAACGAGAGATCAACTGTGATGGTGTCGCCGACTCTGCGGCGATCCCCGCAGCATTCGTGTTCCCAGCTCTGGAGCCAAAATTGGACCTCAGCCATGAGTCAGCGGTACTCAGGTAAAGGATGCCTCCGACCCGGCGTACTGGGGCAGTAGCTATTGTCGGCCGAGGAATGCCAGAAACCGTTCCTGCGCCGAAGCCGAGGTTGGGGCGATTTCAGGTCCATAGTGGTGATCGTCTCGAGCGGGGCCGATCAGTGTCCGGGCGGATTCCAATCCAATGAGCCAGAGGTCATCTCGGCTGGAAAAGGATCGCCGTTGCAGTGGGCTCATGTCCCATCCGTGTGCGAGAACGTCGATCAGGTTGATGCCGGCCGCTGCTTCAGCGCCGAAGCTCCCGAAGGAGAGGTGGCACGTCCTACTTCGATCTGTTCCGGTCCAGGACCGTTGCGCCAACGCCTGCACTGCATGAAATGAAGCCGGCGGATCGTCTCCCACCAGATCACCCTTTGGGAGCACCGGCCTGTCGGTCTCCCCAGATGCGAAATGGGCGAATCTCAGGGTGACCGCGAGTGAATGGTTGAGCACGTCTCGGCCGGACCAGCCAGGGCACTTCGATGGGCTCAAGAAATCAGAGGTGTCGGAAGAGCCGATGAGCTGTCGCTGGTCCTCCAGGGCCGTCAGTAGCGCCTCGATTGGATCCACGAAACAGAGCTAAGCATCGCTCGACCTGGTTTGTTCCCCTGTGGTTGCGAGAACTCTCAGTACCGGCGAAAGGGGCACCCGAACCGGCGAGCGTGCCTGCGAATTTGTCTCGGCTTTGGTAGTTCTCAGCCTCCGCTCATCCGGCTGCCCTACGTTGTCGCAATCGGGGTTTGATCAGTAGGAGGCCCAGATGACGTTCACCCCACTCGCACCGACGGTCCACATGCCCCCTTCGAAGGTCGCGGCAGACACGTTCGTCGTCCACCAGGTGCAACCGGCACTGGGCCAACCGCTATTCGTGTACCTCAATTCGATGGTGATTCTCGGAAGTGAGCCGGTCATCGTCGATACGGGGACGCCGGCGAACCGCGATCAATGGCTGGATGACGTGTTCTCGCTCGTCGAGCCCAAAGACGTCCGATGGATCTTCTTGTCGCATGACGATGTCGACCACAGCGGCAACCTCGACGAGGTCATGACGAGGTGCCCGAACGCACATCTCGTCTGCAACTGGGCGATGGTGGAGCGGCACACCAACTGCTTCGACTTCCCTCTGGAGCGTTGCCGCTGGATCATGCACGAGGAGTCGTTCAGCGCGGGCGACCGTACCCTGCACGCGGTACGACCTCCGGTCTACGACTCACCAACAACGCGGGGGCTCTTCGATCCGAAGTCCGGGGTCTACTGGGCCGTCGACACGTTCGCCACGCCGCTCCCGGATGCGGAGATGGGTATTTCCGATCTCGATCCGGACTTCTGGAACCAGGGCATGGCGATGTTCGCCTTCGGCGCGGTCGCCCCATGGCTCTCGCTCCTCGATCACGACAAGTTCGGGAAGTACGTCGACGGGGTCCAGAGCCTCGACATTGCGACGATCGCCTCGTGCCATTCGCCCGTCATCGAGGGTGCGTTCATCGCCCGCGCCTTTGACAACATCCGCCAACTGCCCACGCTCGATCCACCACCGATGCCCGATCAGTCCATTCTCGACCAGATCATCGCCGTCACCGCACAACCCTCAGGAGTCGGCCTCGGTTGACGACACCTGTTGCCACGAAACTCCCTTCGTGGCGTCAGAATGGTCCATCGCTCTCGGACAGTCCCCATATCCGGCGTACGGGGGCACCCTCGGAGAACGCTCGATGTACGGCTTTCCGTGGACTATGAGTTGTCAACGAGTTCGGCAATCTCCAGGTAGCTCACAGTGGGTGATACCCCATACAACCCGGTGACTCTCTCTCGGAGTTCGTCGGTGAAGAAAGCTTCCGCCGTTTCCTGCGAGTCTCAAACGTAGAAGTTCATCGCCCGCTGCTGCTTATCGTCCACGGTAAAGACCTTGAAGCGAAGGCCCGGCAGTCCCTCGAACATATTCCGGGCATTGTTGGCCACCTCTACCACCTGGGAGCGATCGAAGTTGCCGTCGTAGTCGAATACAACGCTGACACCGATCATGGTGCCTCCTCTCCTCGGGCAAGCGAGCCAACAGAGCCGGCTGGTTTGCCGCCATGGAGAATCCCACATCCAACTGGCTGGGGCCACTGACAACCGCTCGGTCGAGAATGCACTTCCAAGGACGCGGAAAACCGCGCTCCTTCCCGGCGTACTGGGATACCCAGGAAGCGGCATCATTGTCTGATGAAAGCCGTCGTCACAGGGATCGGACTCATACCGGAGCCCGGAACCTTGCCAGCAGGTCCTGAGGAGTTCTGCTTCCTGGTCCGCGTCCTGGTGGCGCAGACCGTGAACTACGGCGAAGAGTCTTTCGACCTCACCCGTATGTAGCCCTGAATGGCTGGCACAGAAGTGCGCCAGCGAAGGCATAGTCCGTGGCCTGCATCACCTTGTGATCCGAATGGAGGACTTCGATGAGCGGCGCCTCCGGGCCTACATAGAAGGTTGGGTGTCACGGCAAGAGGGCGACTCCTGGGACGACATCGCACAGAAGCTGCGCTTGCTCGGTTGGTGGGAGTTTGAGAACTAGCGCCCCCACCCGGCGTTCGGGGGCAGTGTCCGTGCGCTTGCCTCAGGTTGGCCAGACGAAGTGCTGGTGGCCCGTCAGGAGACTTGGTACTCGGCATTGACGGCCGAAGATTGCCTCCTACGGGGTGTGCACTTCAAACTTCGTAGCGAAGTGGCGCCCAGCGTCGGCCACAAAACCATCGCCCAGCGGGTCGGACTGATCGGACCCATACCTTGCGAACAGCTCTTCAAAGCCACCGGGGCTGAAAACGACCAACATGGTGACGTCGGAGTCAGAACTATTGCAGTACCCATGTCTAGTCCCGGCAGTCACCCGCACGATGTCGTCTGGGTGAAGCGTGAAGACGGCATCTCCGAGGAGGAAGTCGATCGAGCCGTGACGAACGATGAAGACCTCTTCGATCGCGGCGTGTTGGTGCGGGCCAAACCTCATGTCTCCCGCTTCTGACGACTTCAACCGAGGGGCGACGGTGATTTCCATGATCGAATAGGCGCCGGCTGTCTCTACACCCGAGATGATGATTCGCCCACTGTCGGGCGCGTCCTTGAAAGTCCGCCCGTCGTCGCTTCGAACGACCAGATCGTCAGTCATAGGTCGAACCCTAACCGTGGTCGCCTACACCGCGAGAGTAACGGCGCGAGAGTGACACGAGCAGGCGCGTCGGAGCTGACGGGTCGTATGGCTTGTGGGAATCTGGTGGTGTGAACGGCGATGAAGGAGCCACGGACCCTAGTGACATGAACGGCTGGAGGTGGGAGGATCCTCGTTGGCGGGAGTGGACGGGTGACGACCCTGCGAAGCTCCTTTTAGAGGCGCTAAGGCGAGCGGTTGATATCCGAGACAGAAACGCGGAGACGATCGGCCTCAGCGCTCGGCCAATGATGTTGGTGGACGTGCTCAATGCTCTTGGTACGTCACTGCAGGTAAGTGGTTCTGACCTGTGGGACGGATCTGGACTATGGAACGATCCTCGATTTACCGCCGAGGACGAGGCAGCGTTCTGGAAGCGCCACAACCAGTCGTAGGGGCTGCCCCGCTACTGGCGATAGGGGACAGTCTCAACCGAGCTCGTTATCCCCTGTGATCCCCGGGACCGACGAGAAGTCGAGTTGGATCGGTCCAGTGGTAGCGGTGACCCAACGCACGACCACCACCTGGAAACGGCCCGCGTAACTGAGTCTCGACCCGACTGCCACCTCGTGCGTCGTAGAAGGCCTGGGCGGCCGTGTTTTGATCTAGTACCCAGAGGTGAAGCGACCCTTCGGGCCGAAGCCGAAGGAGTCTCCGGGCCGTCTCTGACAGCAGGCGTGAACCCATGCCGGTTCTCTTCAGGTCACTCCTGACATGGAGGTTCTCGAGAAGGGATCCCCAGAGCGGGTCTTCATCCAATATCATGTGGGCGAACCCGACGACCTCGTCTTCGTGACGGGCGATCACCGTGAATTGACTCTCTTTCGGCTCGGTTAGTCGACTTCGCCACACCTCCTGGCGATCGGCGACGACGTCTCCGTCCAGGTAGGTGTCCCGGTAGGCACCCCGGTAGTGACGTCGCCAGCTATCAGCATGGAGGGCGGCGATGGAGTCGGCATCGCGGTCGGTCGCGTCGAGATACTGCCCAGCGAAGACTTGTTTCGGCACGTTGGTCTCCTCATCGATCCTGGCATTGGCACCGTGCATCAGCCGGCTGCCGGACCGTCAAAGGGCCAGGTCCCTCAGGTCACTCTGGATGAACGATCAGACGATATACGCACCGGTCAGGTGCGTTGTACCGCAACGTCGAACCGTCCCACCTTGCCGGCGTACGGGGACAGGGACACTCTTCGTGAAGTCTCGGATGCAGAAGACGCGTTGGTCGCGGCGCGGCGCCCTTCCTTGAAGGAGGACGCCGCGCCGTCTGTCAAGCAAAATCGGTCATGCTCGAAATATTCAGCCGGTGCATCCAGCGAATGGTCGCCGTCGGCTCGCAGTTGTCCGGGTGGTTCCCGTTGACCAAGGTGAACTTCAGCGACACGGCACCGCCCGTCACGCTGTAGATCCCACCGCCACCGAGACCCGCACTGTTGCCGATCACCGCACTGTGACTCATGGTGAGCGTGCCTGTGATCGGCATCTTGGGATTTGGCAACCCGTTGAGGATTCCGCCTCCGAGGCCACCGGCGCTGTTCCCGTTCACCGTGCTGAAGTTGATCGTGAGGACGCCACTGACCGGCGCTCCGGTGAGCGGGCCGACGTCTGCGTTCACGATTCCACCACCCGATGCCGTGCCACCCTTGCCGGCGGCCGTGTTGTGGCTCACCTCGGCGAAGTTGAGGGTCATCGTCCCGTGGTTCACGATGCCCGCCCCGCTGGTGGTGGTCGCCGTGTTGCCTTCAACCTCGCTGCCGTTGATGACGGCATTGCCGCCGTTGGCGATACCACCTGCCGCGATCGGGGGACCCGACATCGGTCCCGGAGCCGGAACCGGCGCCGTCGCCGTGTTGCCGTTCACCTGGCTGAAGAAGACCGTGAGCGAACGCAGTGCCAGGAGGCGGGCCACCGGGGCCGCCACCGGCGCCATTGCCGCTCGCAATGCCTCCACCATTGAGGGAGGTGTTGCCGTTCACCTGGCTGACGTTGATTGAGACATTGCCGGCGAGGTTCTGGATGCCGCCGCCCCCGGCGTTCGGTGCGGTGTTGTTGTTCACCTGGCTGAAGTTGAGCGTCAGCTGGCTGGTCGGGCCGGGCGAACCCATGAAGTTCCCGGTGGCGATGCCGCCACCGGATGGCGCCGCCAGCGAAGTTGTTCGACACCCGGGTGAAGTTGAGCGTGGCGTTGCCCTGGGCGTTCACGATGCCGCCACCGCTACCGTCGAAGTTGCCGGTCCCTGGACTGCTGTTGTTCGTCACCACGCTGCCGTTGAGGGTGAGCGTGGCTGTGCTCGGACCGAAGGTGCCGCTGGCGATGCCGCCACCGGCGGTGACGGCGGAGTTGCCCGTCACCACGCTCTGATTCAGCGTGACCGTGCCGCTGGAGTTGAAGATCGCCCCGCCGAAGTCAGAGGCCGATCCACCGGTGAGAGTCACGTTGCGAAGCGACAGATTGCCGCCCGGGCCGTCGACCTCAAAGATGCGGACCGCGCCCGACCCAGTGATGGTGGCGCCGTTGCCGAACACCGAGATCGGAGTGACGACCACCGGCAGGCCGTTCTCGCCGTTGATCGGCGTCGTGAGCGCGTAGGTGCATCCCGGGGCGAGGCTGATCGTGCCCCCACCGCTCCCGTTGGCCGCGTTGATCGCGGCAACGAGTCCCGTCGCGCCGCTCGAACATGGCACGAACGTCGGTGGTGCGGCACTGGCCGCCGTGACTGGGACGACCGCAAAGCCGAGAGCGGCGGCTCCGGTCCCCATTGCCATCTTCAAAAGCGAGGTTGTCCTCATGGGTTACCCCCTGATCGTTACCCCGAGATGTACCCCCTCGTCCCTTGCCACCTCGGGGGGAGACCGCCTTGGTTGCTCCGCTGGCAATGCTTTCAGACCGCTGTCGGCAGTGCTTGGGAGATTGAAAGAAGCGGCCAACCAGCCCTAATGAAGGGCGCCGGAGCGAAATTTGGCGCGGAGACCAAGCGTGTCGGCGCGAGAGGGCCCAACTGACGAGTTCGGGAGAACTACTACTTTGAGCGGGTGCTGACGGGAGCCTGGGTCTACGTCGTCGCGCTGGTGGCGTCCTTCATCGTCGCGACCGTCGCCACTCCAGCGGGCGTGTCTGGAGCGGTCCTTCTCCTGCCGTTCCAAGTCGGAGTGTTGGGAACGCCCAGCCCGTCCGTCACACCGACGAACCTGCTCTACAACGTGGTGGCGACCCCAGGGGCGCTCTGTCGCTATTGGCGACAGCGGCAGACCGGCGGAAGGCTCACGCGGCTGCTGATCCTCGGAACGCTTCCCGGTGTGATCGTAGGTTCGATCGTCCGGGTTGAGTTAGAGTTGGGAGAAGATTGGCGCATGACCGATCAGCGACGATTAGCCGGTCCGCTCTATGAAGGCGTGCCCTATGAATATGGAGCGGTTGCACTCAGCGGGGCGGTTGTTTTCACCGCCGGTGCATGTCCTTTGGATGCGGACGGAAACGTGGTTGGGGCTGGGAGTCGCAGCACGCAGGCTCGGGTCGCGCTGAAGAATCTCCTGTTTGCTCTGGATCGCTACGGTGCCGGTCCCGAGCATTTGGTCAAGACAACCGTCTACGTCGTCGGCGATCGACTGGACCTTGTCGAGGCGTGGGAGGTGGTCGCCGAGGATTTGGCGCCCTACCGGCCGCCGAGCACGCTGTTGGGTGTCTCGGCGCTGGGTTATCCCGGTCAACTCGTGGAGATAGAAGGGATAGCCGCTCTTCCTGGCGCGAGGTAGGGGTCGTCCGCCGGCCTGCTCGGATCCGATGCCCTTGCCCCTACGTGTCGTTTGGGCGAGTTGGCCAGCAGCACATCCTGTTGCTCCGCGACGGATCGCGCTGTCCTCAGCCCACCCCACCCGACGGGAGAATCGTCGTTCCACCGTCGACGACCAATGTCTGACCCGTGATCCACGAAGCCGCGTCGGAGGCCAGGAAGAGAGCAGCCGTAGCGATGTCGTCGGGCAGGCCGAGCCGGCGCAACGGGATGTGTGCGGCAATCCGTTCCTCCCCCGTCTCCCAGAGGGCGGCCGCCAACTTCGTCTTGACGAGGCCGGGGGCCAGCGCGTTGACCCGGATGTCCGGCGCCAGCTCGTAGGACAGCTGCCGGGTGATGTGGAGCACGGCGGCCTTGGTCACGTTGTACCACCCGATGCCCGGCTCGACGCCGAGGCCGCCGATGGAGGCCACATTGATGACCGAGCCGCGCAGGCCCGCCTTGACGGCGGCGGAGGTCCAGGTCAGCACCGACAGCTGGTTGACCTCGAACGTCTTTTGCGCCCGTGCCACGTCGATGTCGATCATGGGCCCGAAGTACGGGTTGGTCCCGGCGTTGTTGACCAGGATGTCGAGCTGGCCGAATCGGGCGATGGTCGCCGCCACACAGGAGGTGGCATCGTCGGCTTTCCCGACGTGCGCGGCGGTCCACGCCACCTGTGCCTCGTCCGCGCCGCCTGCAACGAGCCCTGCAGCTGCCGCCTCGAGGTCAGCCGCCGTCCGGGACGAGATCATGACGTTGGCGCCGGCCTCGGCGAAACGGGCGGCCATGCCGAGGCCGATGCCCCGGCTCCCCCCGGTGATCAGCGCGGTCTTTCCCTTGAGTTCGAGCTCCATGGCGTGAGCCTTGCACGGCAGCCTGGGTGTGCCGGGACTCGGGCAGGGAGCCCTAGCATCGCTCCCGTGAACCACCTGGCCGACGAGACCAGCCCGTATCTCCGCCAGCACGCCGAAAATCCGGTGGAGTGGTTCCCCTGGGGAGATGAGGCCCTACGCCGGGCCCGTGACGAGGACAAGCCGCTCTTCGTCTCCATCGGCTACGCCTCGTGCCACTGGTGCCACGTCATGGCCCACGAGAGTTTCGAGGATCCCGACACGGCGGCAGACCTTTCCCGGTCGTTCATATCGGTGAAGGTCGACCGCGAGGAGCGTCCCGATCTCGATGCCATCTACATGGCGGCCACCCAGGCGCTGACCGGCTCAGGCGGCTGGCCGATGTCGGTCTTCTGCACGCCCGATGGGCGCCCGTTCTACGCCGGGACCTACTTCCCTCCCGTCGAGCGCCACGGCATGCCCTCGTTCCGCCGTGTCGTGCAGGCCCTCGGCGACGCCTGGCTCAAGGAGCGGGCGCAGGTGGTCGAGCAGGCCGACGCGCTGGTCGGCGCAGTGCGACGTGAGCTCCGTTTGGCCGAAGCGCTGCGCGAGGAAGCCGCGGGCGGTGGTGAAACTCCGTTGCTGCGGCTGGCGGGCTCGCCCGAGGTCCGCCTCGACACGGAGGCGCTCGTGCAACAGGTGGTCGCCGGCGTCGCGGTGGGCTTCGACCCCGAGTGGGGAGGCTTCGGGCCCGCCCCGAAGTTCCCGCGGCCCACCCTCGTCGAGCTCTGCCTGCGTCGCGCCCGTCGCGGCGGAGCCGACGCCGTCCCAGGCGCGGCACATGGCTCTGCGCACCCTCGATGCGATGGCCGCCGGCGGCATCTACGACCACCTGGTCGGTGGGTTCTGTCGCTACTCGACGGACGCGCACTGGCTCGTCCCCCATTTCGAGAAGATGCTCACGGACCAGGCGCAGTTGGCCCGGGCCTACCTGCATGCGTGGCAGGACGGCGGGCGGGCCGAGTATCTCGGCGTGGTCACCGAGACCCTGGACTTCGTGCTGCGGGACCTCTCGACGCCCGAAGGCGCCCTGTACTCGTCATTCGATGCCGACGCCGGCGGCGTCGAGGGCGCGCACGCCACCTTCACGGTCGACGAGGTGCGCCAGATCCTTCCACCTTCCCTCGTCGACCCGGCGCTCGAGTGGTACGGGATCACGCCCGGAGGCAATTGGGAGGGCCGTTCCATCCCGGTCCGTCCCGTGGGCGCCGCGCTGGACCGCCCGCCCGACGTCGAGGAGGCACGTCTCCTGCTGGCCGCCGCCCGGGCACAGCGGGTGCAGCCCGCCCGCGACGAGAAGGTGCTCACCGAGTGGAACGCGATGACGGTGGCGACACTGGCGGAGGTGGCGTCCGCGACCGGCTCGGTGGCATACGGACGTCGGGCCGAGGAGATCGGCGAATTCCTCTGGGCCTCCATGTTCGTGGACGGGCGGCTGATGCGCAGCTGGCAGGGTGGGCGCGCGCGCCATCTTGCCGTGGCCGCCGACTACGCCTGGCTGGCCGAGGCGTCGGTCGCCCTGTCGGAGTGGACCGGAAGAGCCGTCTGGCGCGAGCGGGCCGTCCGGGCCGTGCACCACCTGCTCGACCTGTTCTGGGACGACGCGTCCGGCGGGTTCTTCACGACCGGAAGTGATGCCGAGACGCTCGTCGTCCGGCCGAAGGAGTTCCTCGACGGCGCTGTGCCGGCCACCAACTCGGTCGCCCTCTCCGCCTTGCTGCGCGCCAATGCCTTCGTCGACGATCCGAGACTGGACGAGGCGATCGAGCGGACCGTCGGCCTCGCCGGACCCTTGCTCGAACGCCATCCGGGAGCGCTCGCCGACATGGTGGCGGCGCTGCCCATGTGGAGCGCCCGCCACGAGATCGTCGTCACCGGCGAGCGTCCGGACCTGCTGGCGCAGGTGCGCCGGACCTGGCTTCCGGCGGCGGTCGTCGTCTGGGGCGAGCCCGACGACGGCCCACTCTTCGAAGGGCGGCCGCCCGAGCCGGGACAGGCCTATGTCTGCCAGGGCCGCTCGTGCCGCGTTCCCGCGTCGGACACGGCCACTCTGGCCGGCCAACTGGAAGAGCTGGCCGGATGAGCGGCCCGTACATGGACCACGAGACCGAGGGCGGCGCCGGGAGCGACGACCACCTGGACCCTGCGGCCGCCGAGGCGGGGGCAGTGGCCGGCATGGAGCCCGGCGCGGACGACGCGGGCGAACACGGCGGCGGTGGCGACGGGCCTGCAGCCGCGACCCGCCGGGAGCCCGAGACGACCGCTGATCCCACGCGTCTGCTTCGGCGCTCGGCCCGCCGCACCGAGCGTGTCCCGACGGCGGGCGGGTCGACGCTCCACCTGCTCGTCCTTTCCTCCACGCTCGAGGACACCACGGTCGTGGACCTGGCCACCCGGACCGTCATGCGGGTCAGGGTGCCGTGGCCCGAGGGGTATGAGCCCGACATCAGCACCTTCGACGTCGTGGAGGTGACGTTGGCCGACGATCCCGAGCGCGACGACCTGGCCCGTCCGGAGGCGACCACGGTCGCCGACCTCCCCCGCCACGTCGGCACGCTGCGCGGCCGGCATCTCCGCAAGCTCCTCCGACGACTGGTGGCCTCCCCCGACGGTCCGTTGCTGGGCTTCCCGGGTCCTTCGGCGCCCTATTGGGAGTTCCGGGGTTTCCGCCCGTCCGTCGCGCTGATCGAGCCGACCCGCCGCCCCCAGCTGATCCGACGCCAAGCTGACGGCACGACCTGGGTCCGGTTCGGCTGGGATCGCGACGACGTCTGGCTCCCCGTGGAGGACCGCCACGCGGCGCGTGCCCTCGACGCGGCGCGACGCGAACGTCTCAGCGGAAAGAGCCTGGCCACGGCACTGGGCTTCGATCCCCAGTACCTCCTGGTGACCGTGAGCCCCCCGCGGGACGGCCACTGTTACAAGGTGTGCGCGGCGGTGCTCCCCCGAGGGTGACCCGGGCGCCCGCCTGAGCGGAGCGCCCACGACCGGCTCAGCGGCCGAGCTTGCCCCCGGCCAGGTCCTCGGCCATGGCCCAACCGAAGGCGACCAGTCGGTCCCCCCGGTCGGCCTTGAAGCTGTCGAAGTGTGTCTCGACCCCCTCGGGGATCTTGACCTTGGGGGCGAAGAAGTCGAGGCCCCCTGCGACGGAGCCGTCGCCCTTCAGCACGAAGGTGCGGTCGTCCAGGCGGCTCTCGCAACCGAAGCGCTTCGAGAGGCGACGGGCCCAGGCGCGCTCTTCGCCGGAGCTCTTGTGACCCGGGAAGGGCACGACGTCCTGCAGCCCGTTGAAGGCCCGGAACCCCTCGGGCGTCAAGAGGCGCGTGCCCAGCAGGACGTCCTCGTCGGGGAAGGCCAGGAGGGCCCGGCGGTACTGGTCGGCCATGATGCCCTTGAGGGCCGACTCGGCCCGTGCGGTGCGGTCGACCAACGCCAGCCCCACCAGGAGGGAGGGAGTCCCCCCGATGCGCTCGAGGGTGCAGAACGAGTACCCCCGCAGCTTGTTCCCCTCCCGAGCCTGGGTGATGAGCACCCAGGCCTCGCGCTCTTTGGAGAGGTAACCGATGTCGAAACCGGGTGGCCGGTCCGCACAAAGATCCGCCATTTCGACCAGCTCAGCATCGCTGAGCGCAGTGCAATCCTTGGTGCTCACTACGATCGGCATGCGTCCAGTCTACTGGTTGCGCTCCGCAGGTTCCCAACCGGCCCGGCCCGTGGGGTTGCCGGATCCACCGCACCAACCCTCCATTCTACCAGTTCAGACGGTCTTTCTGGCGAGATCGTCGGGCTTTCAGGAGAGGACGGCGCTCTGGCCGAGCAACCGCTTGAGCTCGCCCACAAGGCCGTTGCGGCAGTCCACATTGAACTCGGGCGGCAGCCGAAGCACCTTGGCGCCGACGTGGAGCAGGACCGGCGAGGGCCCCGGGTGGCCGCTCAAGACGTCCTTCAGCCCGTCGACCTTGGCATCGGTCAGGACCCCCAGCGGCAGGGTGATGTGGAGGTCCTCCTGGCCCCGTTCGAGCACGGGACGGGACACCTCCATGCAGACGATCTTGGGCTCTTCCTCCCGGGTGTCGAGGCGGCCGCGGATCACCAGGATGGCGTCGTTCTCGATGAAGGCGCCGTACTCGGCCATGGTCTTGGGGAACACGAAGACCTCCATGGCGGCCTGCAGGTCCTCGAGCACGAACCGGGCCATGAGGTCGCCCTTCTTCGTATAGGAGCGACGGAGATCGGTCACGACGCCGCCGACGGCCCGCACCGGCGAGCGGTCACCTACGGGCGTGTCGTCCTCTCGCATGTCCGAGAGGGTGCTGTCGGTGTAGCGGGCCAGCGCCGCCTCGTAGCCCATCAGGGGGTGGTCACTGACGTAGAGCCCGAGCATCTCCTTCTCGAAGGCCAGGCGCTGCGCCTTGTCGAACTCGCTGTCGGGGATCGCCACCTTGGCACCGCCCCAGCCAGGGTCGGCGGTCTCCTCTTCCTCGAACGCGGCGAAGAGCGTGGTGATGCCGAGGTCTTGCTCTTTGCGCCGTTCGATCGACCGGTCGACCACGGATTCCAGAACCAGACAGAGGCCCTGACGCGGGTGGCCGAGCGAGTCGAAGGCCCCGCCCTTGACCAGTGACTCCATGGTCCGCTTGTTCAGGACGACCGGGTCCACCCGGGCGCAGAAGTCGAAGATGTCGACGAAGGAGCCGTTGGCCGTGCGCTCGGCGACGATCCTCTCCACCAGGCTCTCGCCGACGTTGCGCACCGCGGCCAGGCCGAAGACGACGGACTGGCCGTCGGCGCGGTTCCCCTCCTCGTCGACGCTGCGGTCCGGTGCGAACTCGGCCAGCGAGCGGTTGACGTCGGGTACGAGCACATCAATGCCCATGGAGCGGCACTCGGCCAGGTACACCGCCGTCTTGTCTTTGTTGTCCTTCACCGAGGTGAGGAGCGCCGACATGTACTCGACGGGGTAGTGCGCCTTGAGCCAGGCCGTCTGGTAGGCCACGAGGCCGTAGCCGTAGGAGTGCGACTTGTTGAACGCGTAGTCGGCGAAGGGCTCGATGATGTCGAAGAGCTGCGTGCCGAGTTCCTCGCCGTAGCCCTCGGTGATGCAGCCGGCGATGAACTTCTCCCGCTCGGCGGCGATGAGTTTGCGGATCTTCTTGCCGCAGGCCTTGCGCAGGTTGTCGGCTTCTTCGAGGCTGTACCCGGCGAACTTCTGCGCGACCCGCATGACGGACTCCTGGTAGAGCATCAGGCCGTAGGTGTCTTTCAGGATGGGCTCGATGTCGGGGTGCAGGTAGGTGAGCTCTTTGCGCCCGTTCTTCAGTTCGGGGTAGTCCCGGTGCATGTTGGCGGCCATGGGACCCGGCCGGTAGAGGGCCACCAGGGCGGCGACGTCGTCGAAACTCGTCGGGGCCAGTGCGCTCAGGGTCTGGCGCATCGCGGCACCCTCGAGCTGGAAGACGCCGACCGACTTGGCGCGCCGCAGCATCTCGAGGGTCGGCTCGTCGTCGAGAGCGACGGCATCGATGTCGGGCCGCGCGCCGGTCTCGGCCTCGATCAGGTCGAGGGCGCGCTCCATCACCGACAGGTTGCGCAGCCCGAGGAAGTCCATCTTCAGCAGCCCGAGGTCCTCGACCCCGTGCATTTCGTACTGGGTGACGATGGGTGCGTCTGCGGGATCCTCTCCGGCGCCCGGCTTGCGCTGGATCGGGAGGTAGTCGGTCAGCGGATCACGGGAGATCACGACGGCGGCGGCGTGGATGCCGTCCTGGCGGCGCAGACCCTCGAGCCCGAGTGCGACCTCAATGACGTCCTTGGCGTCGGGGTCGGTGTCGCGCATGGCGCGCAACTCGGCCGCAGCGGCATACCCCTCTTCGTGACCGTCGGTCTTGTTGATGCAGGCGTGCAGGGGCGTGTCGCGCCCCATGACGAGCGGGGGCATGGCCTTGGCGATGCGGTCGCCGACGATGTACGGCTTGCCCAGCACGCGCGCCGCGTCGCGCACGGCTGCCCGCGCCTTGATCGTCGAGAAGGTGATGACCTGGGCCACGCGGTCGCTGCCGTACTTCTCCGCCGCGTACCGCATGACGTCGGCGCGGTAGCGCTCGTCGAAGTCCATGTCGATGTCGGGCATCTGCTTGCGTCCGGGATTCAGGAAGCGTTCGAAGAGCAGGTCGTAGCGGATCGGGTCGAGGTCCACGATCTTGAGGCAGTAGGCGACGCAGCAGCCGGCCGCCGACCCACGACCCGGCCCGACGCGGATGTTCGAGTCCCGCGCGAAACGGATCAGGTCCCACACCACGAGGAAGTACGCCGCGAAGCCCATGTTGCCGATGACCCCGAGCTCGTAGTCGAGCCGCTCGACGACCTCGGGCGGCAGCGAGGCGCCGTAGCGCTCCCGCGCCCCCTCGAAGGTCAGGTCGCGCAGATAGGCCGACGCGCGCTCTTCGTAGGTCTCGCCGCTGAACTGGTCCGGCACCGGGAACTCCGGCAAGCTCGGCTTGCCCAGCTCGATCTGCACGTCCGCCCGCTCGGCGATGAGCAAGGTGTTGTCACAGGCCTCGGGCACGTCACGGAAGAGATGGCGCATTTCGGCGGCCGTCTTGAGGTAGTGCTCCGTCCCCTCGAACTTGAACCGGTTCGTGTCGGAGAGGAGCGCTCCGGTCTGCACGCACAGCAGGGCATCGTGGGCGACCGCATCCTCGCGGTGGGTGTAGTGGCTGTCGTTCGTTGCCAGCAGCGGTGCGTCGAGCCGACGGGCGATCTCAATGAGCTGGGGGTTCGTCCGGTGCTGGTCGGCGATCCCGTGGTCCTGGATCTCGACGAAGAGGTTGTCCCTCCCGAAGATGTCCTGCAGGCGGGCTGCCTTCTTCTCGGCACCCTCCACGTCGCCGGCGAGCAGCGCCTGGAGCACCACGCCGCCCAGACAACCCGTGGTGGCGATCAACCCGTCGTGATGGCGTTCGAGCAGCTCCCAGTCGACTCGGGGCTTGTAGTAGTAGCCCTCGAGATATGCCGCCGACGACAGTTGCATGAGGTTGCGGTATCCCTGGACCGTCTCGGCCAGGAGGGTCAGGTGGTAGTAGAGCTTCTGGCCACCCTCGACGTCACCGCCGGTGTCGTCGACCCGGCCGCGGCGCACCGGCCGCTCCAGGCGCGATTCGCCCGCCATGTACGACTCGGTCCCGATGATGGGCACGACGCCCTGGTCGCGGCAGGCCTTGTAGAAGTCGAGGACCCCGTACATGTTCCCGTGGTCCGTGATGCCCAACGCGGGCTGCCCGTCGGCCACCGCAGCAGCCACCAGGTCGCCCACCCGGGCTGCTCCGTCCAGCATGGAGAACTCGGTGTGGGTGTGCAGATGCGTAAACGACCGCTCCGACACCGGCCCTCCTTTCGCCACGTCTCGTGAAACTTACACGTGTGTTGTTTCGTCCCGGACTTTGCAATCTATCCCGCCCGCCGACACAAGACGATGACTGGTGCGCCCACTTTGGCACGGCGGATCTGGCCCGTCGTGTTTCCTGGTGGGACCTGCGCCGTCGAGCGCCGGACGGACCGGGCGGGCCTCCTCGACGCCGCCGTGACCCCCGATCAGAGGTAGGCGCCCGGACGACCCGACTCGCCGGCCGAGGGCAACCCCCGCTGACGCATCTCCTCGAGCTGGGCCCGGGCCGCCATCTGCTGCGACATCAGCGTCGCCTGAATGCCGTGGAACAACCCTTCGAGCCAACCGACGAGCTGTGCCTGGGCGATGCGCAACTCCGCGTCGCTCGGCGCGTCGTTCTCGAACGGTGGAGCCATCCGCTCCAGCTCCGACACCAGGTCGGGCGACAGCACCTCGGACAGGTCGTGGATCGACTGCTCGTAGATCTCGCGCAGGCGCACCCGGCTCTTCTCGTCGAGCGGGGCGGACCGCACCTCGTCGAGCAGCGTCTTGACCATGGAGCCGATGCGCAGCACCTTGGCCGGTTCGTTCACCGATTCGGTCTGTCCCTGCTCCCCCGCCTCGTCCCTGCTCCCGCCGGCCAGGACCTCGTCGGGTGCGATCGCCAAACCCGAGCCGTCGTCGGGCACGTCGGTCGCGTCTCGGTCACTTCGTCGTTCGTCGCGTCAGCCATGGTGCCTTCCGTCTCTTTCCGGACCATCGTTCTCAGGGCGCCCGGATCGGCCCAATGTTGCCACCGGCCGCCTCCTCGTCCCGAGGCCCGCCAGCCCAGGAGGGGGATGCGCATCTCCGCCGAGGTCAAGGACCCGTGCCGGGCCTTCAGGCGCAGCTCGCCGGTGTCGGCGGGGTCGAGGAAGGCCGTCGGCGTGAACGGCACGAGGGCGACGTCGCCGAGGCGTGACGCCACCTCCGCCGACGGGACCCCGCCGAGCCATCCGTCCGCGATCATCTGGTCCCGGGTCCGCACCCAGGCGACGTCACCGTGCAACGCCGCCGCGGTCGCCGCCACGTCCTCGGTGGCACCGGGGCGGACGTGCAGCCAGCGGAAGCGACCCTCCCCGCTGATCAGGGTGGTGGCCTCCATGAGCTCGGGGCCGATCACCTCGACCGAGCCGCCGACGTCGACCTGGCCGTGGTCGGCGGTCACGACGAGCACCGCCTCGGGCGGGAGCGCGTCGAGGACGTCGCCGACGAGGCGGTCGACGGCCCGCAGCTCGTCGTCGTAGTACGCACCGAGCCCCTGGGCGTGCGCGATCTTGTCGATGCCCTCGTAGTACGCGTAAATGAACGGAGCGCCGCCGGCTGCCAGCGCGCGGACGGCGGTGACGAGGCCCGCGGGCGTGTGCCAGCGGTGCAGGTCCACCCGGCCCAGGTGCGCCGCGGTGAAGCCCGTGGGCCCGAAGTCCTGGCGCGTCACCACCGGGATGGGGCCGGGGGCGCCCGGGAAGGACTCGCACGGCTGGAACTTCGAGGCCGGCACGGACATCCGGGCGTCGGCTCCCCGCAGCGACCACTGCAGCACGTTCATCACGTCGCCATCGACGGCGACCCGGTAGCCGACGACGCCGTGCTCGGCGGGAACCCGCCCCGTCACCAGGGTGGTGAGGGCGCATGCCGTGGTGCTCGGGGCCACCGACGTGATGGCGTCACCGACGCCGCCGGCGAGCACCGGGGCGAGGGAGGACCGCTCGCGGAGCTGCTCCTCCCCCAGGCCGTCGAGCACCAGGAGGACGATCTGCCGGGCGTCGGCGACCGGTGCGGGAAACCATCCCGGTACAGGGTTGGCTCCGGGAGCGTGCACCTCGCTGAGCAGGGTGGGCACCACGCGGTGGAGGGAGGCGCCATCCCAGTCGGGCAGGAGCGGATCTGGCTGCGGCGCCGACCCCATCTCCCCCCGGGACGGGGTCGACGGCGTCGCCTCGCCCGGTGCGCCGTCAGTCACGAAGGGACACCCTACGACCCACGCACCCCCTCTACCCACGAATGGGCCGGTAGCATCGCATGGTGTGAGGGTCTCGACGAGGGGTGATTACGCCAGCCGGGCGCTGCTCTCGCTCGCGCTGCACGGCGCCGAGATGCCCACCTCGGTCAGGGACATCGCCGAGCGCACCGCCCTGCCCCAGCCCTACCTGGAGCAGATCCTCCTGGCCCTGAAGGGGGCGGGCCTGGTCCGATCGAAGCGGGGTGTCGGTGGAGGCTACGTCCTGGCCCGTCCGCCCGAGGAGATCTCGCTCGCCCAGATCGTCTCGGCCGTCGACGGACCGATCGCCGCCGGCGACTTCGGAGAGCCCCACGAGAACGGCGCCTGCGACCACGAGGGCCAATGCGTCCTGCTGGCGGTCTGGGCCGACGTCGGGGAGACCATCCGCACCCACCTGCAGAGCTACAGCCTGGCCGACATGGTCGCCCGGGCCCAGGGGAACGTCGCCGCCACCGTCTGACTCCCGCCTCTCCCGGCGGGCCTCAGCATCCTGAGGTTCAGCCTTCGCGGTTTCAGCCCCTCAGGTTCCACGCCTCGATGGCCGGCCAGTCCAGCTCCCAGCCCAGCACGCACACGGCACCGGTCCGCAGGAGGAACAGCCGTCCGGCGACAGGCGGCAGTCCGAGCCAGCGCGCGGTGAGGACCCGCAGGATGTGCCCGTGGGCGACGCACAGGGTGTCCGTCTCGAGGCGCGCGGGCCCGGGCAATCACCCGGTCGGCCCGCCGCCCGACGTCGGCCGCCCGCTCACCCTCGGGTACGCCGTCGTCCCACAGTGTCCAGCCGGGATGGCTCTCGCGGATTTCGGCCGTCGTCAGGCCTTCGTACGCGCCGTAGTCCCATTCCATGAGATCCGGGTCGGGTTCTCCGACGAAGCCGGCCAGCGCGCACGTCTCCGCGGCCCGGATCAGGGGGCTGGTGAGCACCTGGCCGAACGTCGTCGGCCCGAACTGTCGCACCAGGACGCCGGCGGCCCTCGCCTGCTCGCCACCCTCGGCGAGGAGGGGAATATCCGTGCGGCCGGTGTGTTTTCCATTCTCGGACCACTCCGTGGCTCCGTGACGAAGGAGCACCATCCTGCCGGGCATGGGCCGTAGACCACCACGGGCCCGAAAACGGCGCAACTCGGTGCGAACACCCCGATGGAATGATCCGGAGCTCGGCTCGGTTATACCCGGCAGGTTGATCCCGGAATCGTCCGGGTACGTACGACTGAGAGTGAGCGAAGAGCGTCTGGAGCGATGATGAAAAGCGCGGTGAGCACGTCGGACACATTGGGGCTGATGTTGCGAGACCTCGACCAATTCCCAATGCCCGACCATGAGCAGCAGGTGGAACTGGCCAAGAGGGTCGTGGCCGGGGACGACGCTGCACGAAAGCAGATGGTGGCCGCCAACCTTCGGCTCGTGGTGCACTGGGCCCGGCGCTACCAGGACCGGGGCGTCGACATGGCCGACCTGGTCCAGGAGGGCACGTTCGGCCTGATGCGCGCCGTCGACAAGTTCGACTGGGAGCGCGGCTTCCGGTTCTCGACCTACGCCACGTGGTGGATCCGCCAGGCCCTGCAGCGTGCCGTGCAGCAGCACGGCCGCACCATCCGCATCCCCCTCGAGGTCGGTGAGCAGATCCAGCGTCTGGAACTGACCAAGTCCGAGCTGGCCAGCACCCTGGGCCGGGCGCCCACGATGGCCGAGCTGGACGAGGCGACCGGCATGACCGCCGACGAGCGGGAGGCGCTCGAGGACGTGGCCCGTGTGACCGCGTCGCTCGACCAGCCTGCCGCCCTCGAGTCGTCCACCACGCTTGGGCGAGCTCGTCGCACCCGACGACTCGGACTTCGTCGCGGACGTGGAGGAGACGATGGTCTACGAGCGTGTCCGCGACGCGGTCGAGCGTCTGCCCGGCCTCCAGCGCGACGTGCTGCGTCTGCGCTTCGGCTTCGACGGCGACTCCCCCGCCTCGCTGCAGTCGACGGCCGAGCGGCTCGGTGTCGGCGTCCGCCGGGTGCGCCGGGCCGAGGAGGAGGCGCTGGCTGCGCTCTCGTTCGATACCGACGTGGTCGGGGTCCACCAGGCCGCCTGAGGCCGGCGCCCGGCGGGGCGCCGTTGGACGAGCTGGTGCGAGGAGTGCAGTGCGAGGGCCCGCGAGCGGGTTCTTGCCGTGCGCCTACCCGCGCAATGCAGCCAGATAGGCCTGGAGGTCCTCGGGCAACGGTGACGTGAACGCCGTGGGCGCGCCCGTCGACGGGTGTGCGAAGGCGAGCCTGAAGGCGTGCAGGAAGAACCGGCCCGATCCCAGACGCTTGTCGGGGACGCCGTAGCGGGCGTCCCCGACGACCGGGTGGCCGATGGCCGCCATGTGGACCCGTATCTGGTGGGTCCGCCCGCTCTGGAGCGCGAGCTCCAGCAGCGTCGTGCGGCCGCGTCGCCGCCTCGTAGCGCTCCCGCACCGTGTAGCCGGTGCGGGCCGGCTTTCCCGACGCGGTGACCGCCATCTTCGTCGGCGTGCGAGCGGATCGGCCGATCGGTGCCTCCACCTCACCCCGGTCCTCGGCCACGGCACCCGTCACCAGCGCCAGGTAGCGCCGCTCCATGCGTCCTCGTGGCCAGCTGGTCGACCAGCGACCGGTAGGCCTCCTCGGTCCGGGCCACGGCGAGGAGGCCCGAGGTCCCCTTGTCGAGGCGGTGCACGATGCCCGGGCCGGTCCGGTGGGCACACGCCCGGCGGTCACGAGCTCGGCCAGGTCGGGGAACCGGGCCAGCAGCCCGCCGACCAGGGTCCCCTCGGCGTGTCCGGCGCCCGGATGCACCACCAGCCCGGCCGGCTTGTCCACCACGGCCACGTCGTCGTCGGCGTAGACGACCTCGAACCGCACCTCGGGATCGGCGCGCCACGCGGCCGTCCCCCGCTGCCGGCACCACGATGGTCAGCGTGGCGCCCTCGAGCAGGACCGCCCGGCCCAGCGTGACCGGCGAGCCGTCGACCAGCACCCGGCCCGCCGCGATCAGCTGAGCGGCCGCGCCGCGGGAGACGTCGGCCACCATGGCCACGCCACGATCGACCCGCACGCCCGCCAGGAGAGCCGGGACGTCGGTGGAGATCGTCTCCTCAGCGCCGTCCTCGGACTCGTTGCTCCGGCTCCGGCCTCCTGATCCCCCGGTTCCGTCATGCCGGCTCCTCGGCGTGCGGCTGCGACGCTGGTCGACCGCCGAAGAGCAGAGCGACGATGACGATGATCACGCCCACCGTCACGCAGGCGTCGGCCAGGTTGAAGGTCGGCCAGTGGTCGAGCGTGACGAAGTCGGGCACCTGCCCGCCGGGCCCACCCACGATGCGCTCGCTCAGGTTCCCGACGGCGCCACCGAGCACCAGGCCCGCGCCGATCGCCAGCGTCATCGTGCGCACCTGGGCCACGACGAGCGCCAGCACCACGACGCCGACGCACAGCAGCACGGTGACGAAGACGGCCCGCCCGCTGAAGAGGCTGAAGGCGAAGCCCGAGTTGTAGGTCAGCGCCAGACCGAACGGGCCCCAGACGTGCCGCACGTCGTGCAGGTGGTCCACGACGAGCGAGGTGGTCACCCGGTCCGCCACCAACACGACGGCGGCGATGGCGAACGCCAGGACCCCGGAGCGGGTCAGCGCCGCGACAGCCCTCCGCTCTTGCACGCCACGCAGAGTCGGGCATACGGCAGCGCACGCAGGCGCGGCTTGGGAATCGGCTGGAAGCATCGCTCGCAGTACCCGTAGGTCTTGTCGTCGATCCGCTTCAACGCGTCGTCGATCTCCTCGACGGCGAGCAGGCGCCTGGCCCGAGAGGGCCAGGTTCCGCTCACGGTCGACCGTGACGGTGCCCCCCTCGCCCGACTCCTCGTCGAACTGGACGTCGCCCGGCTCGCGCTCGAGCGCCAGCGAGTCCGCCTCGGCGCGCAGCGAGGTCGCCTGCTCCTGGTAGATGGCCCGGTCGTCCTCGCAGCAGCTGACGGACCTCGTCGAGGAACTTGGTGTCCTTGGCGTAGGGGCCGGTCTTGGGCCGGACCGGGGGCGGCGCCTTGGGCTTGGGGGTGAAGGTCGTGCGGGCCGGCGCCAGCGTCGCCGCACCGTTGGCGGCCGCGGTCGCACTTCTTGGCGGCTGGCTTCTTGGCCGCCGCTGGCTGCCGGAGCCGCCTTCTTGGCCGGTGCGGCCTTCTTGGCGGCCGGGGCCGTCTTCTTCGGTGCCGGGGCGGCCTTCGTCGGCGGGGGCCGGCTTCTTGGCGTTCGACGTCGCCGCCTTCTTGGTTGCGGCTGCCGTTGACTTCTTCGCTGACGACGCGGCCTTCTTGGCCGCGGGGGCTGCTTTCTTCACAACAGGAGCTGCCTTCTTTTTTGTAAGAGCGGAACGCTTTGTAGCCGTTGCCTCAACCTTCGCCGAGGACTTCATTTGTTCCCGGACCGTGACGTTGCGGATGCGGCCGAGCGCGACGCAGGAGCCCTCTTGACCTGGGCGCCCTTGCTCGCTGGGGTCATCGTGCCCTCCTTCGGACCACGCCAGGTGGCCGGTTTCCCTGGAAGACGACCTCGTCCGGGGAGCGGGTGACGATACCGGACGGCGAGGGGCAGGGGCAACACAGCCCCGCCGCCTCCGTCAGAGCTGATTCAGATGGGGCGGGGCGACCCCGAGGCGGACGCGTTCTGGAGGTTCAGCGTCGGCGCGCCGTCGTCCGCCTGCGGCAGCCTGCCCTGCGCCTCGTCGGCACCGGTGCTCAGCTGTGCGGTCGGGGCCGGCTTCGGCTGCACACCCATGAGCGAGTTGGCGGGCTGCACGTTCTCGTCCACCCACTTGAGGATCTCGGAGAGCGCGCCACGGAGCCGGTTGCGCTCCGACTCGAGGTGACGCGCCATGCTCTCGACGTCGGTGGCCAGCTCGGTCCGCGTGGCCTCCAGCCGCGTGACCTCCTCGCGCAGCTTCTGGTGCGTCTCGGCCTGGAGTTGCGCAGCCGTCGCTTCGGCGGCGGCAATGGCCGTCCGCGCCGTCTCCTCGGCCTGCGCGACGACCGCGGCGGCCTCGGCCTCGCTCTCCCGCTTCGTCTGGTCGACGAACTTCTGGGCCAGCAGCAGCGTCCGCTGGAGCGTCTCGTCGGAGAGCGCTGCTGCGTCGGACGTCGCGGCGGCGACGGGCACGACCTCTTCGCTCTCGACCACCGCCGGCGGCGCCGCCCGCTTCTCGCGCTCGAGCTGGGCGATGCGCTCGCTGGCCTGGCGCAGCCGCTCGTTCAGCTGCCGGACGTGGTCCTGCAGCCCCTCGGCCTCCTGGGCCGCCTTGTCCAGGTACTCATCGACCTCGTCGACGTTGTAGCCCTTCAGCCCGAGGCGGAACTCCACGGTGCGAAGCGTGTCGAGGATTGATGCGGAAGCCTGAGAATTGTCCATGGAGGCCAAGTCTAACCCTCCCCTCCCACCATTCCAGGTATGGCCGAATCAGTTCAGGAGCACGGGAATCAGGACGAATCTGGGCGACCAGGATGACGATGAGGAACGAGAAGTCGAGCCCGCCCATCGGCCTGATGATCCGCCGCACCGGGCGCAGGACGGGCTCGGTCGCCTGGTACAAGAAGTACTGGATCCGGGCCAGCGTCGTCCCCGGCTGAATCCGGAACCAGCTCAGGATCGCGTAGGGGAACATGATCAGCCAGATATAGGCCTCGATCAGCCACGCGAGGATGCGGAAGATGCTCACCAACCAGCGAGGGTAGTTCGTTCAGTCGCGGCCGAAACCGCGCTCAACCAGTCGCTGCCGCTCCTCGTCGGAGACCTTCACGTTCGTGGGCGCCAGCAGGAACACCTGGTCGGCGACCTTTTCCATCTCGCCGCTCAGGGCGTAGGTCACGCCGCTGCAGAAGTCGATCATGCGGCGCTGCAGGTCGCGGTCGGCCATCTGCAGGTTCACGATCACCGGGCGGTTGTCCTTCAAGCGGTCGGCGATCTCCTTGGCGTCGCCGAAGCGCGACGGCGCCACCACGTGCACCCGGCCCGAGGGCGACGGAGCCGGCCCGGTCGGGTTCATCGTCGGGTCGACGGGCACGGCCCGCACGGCCGACGGGCGCGGCGCCACGTTGCTCTGCGTCGGCCGCGCCTGCTGGCTCGGCTGGGCCGACTCCCGGGGAATGGTGCGGACCCGGCTCATGCCGCCGCTGAACTCCTCGGCCTGGTCCTGGTCCTGGGACCGGGGCTCGACCCGGTGTGGCGGCCGAGAACCCGCGGGGGCGCGGTCCTCGAGGTCGTCGTACTCGTCGTACTCGTCGTCGAGCAGGCCGAGGTACACCATGGTCTTCTTCATGAACGAGGGTGACATTCCTTCTCCTGTCCTCGGACAGCGTAGTGCCTGCTCGCCAACCCGGGCGGGTCCAGGCGGCCCCCGAGCCACGTTCCGTCCGCCTTCACGCTCCTGCTCAGCCTGATGTCTGCCTCCCCGGAGGTTGCCCGTGAGCCTCCACCTCAGGCTGCGGGAGCTGCCGGTCGCGAACCGAAGAGGGCCCGGCCGATCCGCACCATGGTGGACCCGGCGGCCACCGCCGCCTCGAGGTCGTCGGTCATGCCCATGGAGCGCTCCTCGAGCCCGAGCGCGTCGGCCAGGCGGGCGCACCGCCTCGAAGGCGGCCCGGGCCGCGGCCTCCCCCGGCGCGGCCACCGTCATGAGACCCCGCACGTCGAGCCCGGCCTCGCGCAGCGTCGGCCACCAGCCTGCCCGCCGCCTCGGGCGGGCACCCGTTGCGCCCGCGAGGCCCGTCGTCTCGACCTGGACCAGCACGGGGGCGCCCGGGGCGAAGCGGGCGATCCGCTCCCCTTCGGCTACGCGGGCGACGCTCTGCCAAACGCCGACCAGCGGGGCGAGCTGCGCCACCTTGTTCCGCTGGATGGCGCCGAGGAAGTGCCAGACGACTCCGTCGTCGCCGCTGGCGGCAGCCGCCTTGCCCCGTCAGTTCCGCGGCGTAGTTCTCGCCGAGGTCGTGAGGCCGGCCGCCCGGGCCGCCTGCACGGCCATCGGGCCCGAAGCCCTTGGTGACGGCGATCGACTCGTACCCGGGCCGGATCACCGCCGGCGTGCTCGATCCGCTGCCGGACCGCGAGCAGCCTCTGCGGCGACGCCCGTCGCTAGCGGAGGAAGGAGGGGACGTCGAAATCGTCGTCACCCAGGTCGAGCTCCTCGTCGGAGCCCGGTGGCGTCGGCGAAGATGTCCACCGGCTCGGGCGTCGAGAAGATCGTCGAGGCCAGGTCGCCCGCTTTGGTGGACGGCCGCGCCCTCCTCCCAGCGCTCGAAGCCGGCCGCGATCACCGTGACCCGCACCTCGTCGCCCATGTTGTCGTCGATGACGGCGCCGAAGATGATGTTGGCGTCGGGGTGCGCCACCGCGTGGATGATCTCGGCCGCCTCGTTCACCTCGAAGAGCCCGAGGTCCGAGCCGCCGGCGATGTTGAGCACCATGCCCCGCGCACCCTCGATGGAGGCCTCGAGCAGCGGTGACGTGATGGCGGCCCGCGCCGCGTTGGCGGCGCGGCCCTCGCCGATCGACGAGCCGATGCCCATGATCGCCGTGCCGGCGTTGGTCATCACCATCTTCACGTCGGCGAAGTCGGTGTTGATCAGGCCGGGCACCGTGATCAGGTCGGTGATGCCGCGCACGCCCTGCAGGAGGACCTCGTCGGCCATCTTGAAGGCGTTGACCATGCTCGTCTTGTCGTTCGACACGGTGAGCAGCCGGTCGTTGGGGATGACGATGAGCGTGTCGACCTTCTCCTTGAGGATCTGGATCCCCTTCTCGGCCTGCATGGCTCGGCGGCGGCCCTCGAAGGTGAACGGCCGCGGTCACGACGCCGATCGTCAGGGCGCCGAGGCCCTTGGCGACCTCGGCGACGACCGGCGCGGCGCCCGTTCCCGTGCCGCCGCCCTTGCCGGCGGTGATGAAGACCATGTCGGCGCCCTGGAGGGCCTCTTCGATCTCGGCCCGGTGCTCCTCGGCGGCGAGGCGGCCGACCTCGGGGTCGCTGCCCGCACCGAGCCCCCGGGTCAGCTGGCGGCCGATGTCGAGCTTGAGGTCGGCGTCGCTCATGAGCAGCGCCTGGGCGTCCGTGTTGGCCGCGATGAACTCGACGTTGCGGAGACCCGAGTCGATCATGCGGTTGACGGCGTTGACCCCACCGCCACCCACGCCGACCACCTTGATGACTGCCAGGTAGTTGCCCTGGGAAGGCACGGTCGTCATGAACTCCCTCGTCCTCGGGTCGATCGCCGACCGGTCACTCGCTCGTTGTTTCCGCCATGCGTCACCGCGACGTGCGACCAGGCACCCATCCCTGAACCTCTGGAGAAGGTTGATGTTCACAGTGCGGCAACGTGACTCCACCATACGGGGGGTGTTCAGGCAGGTCAAGCATCCTAGGTCAGGCCGCGGTCGTCAGGCCGAGGTCACCGTCGGCGCATCGGGAACGCTGACGTCGATCACATCCCCGTTGTGCAGGGTGGCGCCCGCCAGGATCGACGAGACGTCCTCGTACTTGGCGGTGAGCTCGGTCGTCGTGCCGATGTCGACCACGACCGGCGTGGTCAGGGCCAGCTGCACCCAGCCGGCCGGCTCCACCGTGACCGCCGTGACCTGCCCCGCGAACGACGGGGGCAGCGTCGAGGCGACGCGGAGCCCCGGCGTCCTTGCCCGAGAGCATGGTGCCGGGGGCGCCGGGCGGTTCCGGGACGGTCAGGACCAGGAGCCCGGGTGGCTGGGCGGCGGACGCGGCCAGCACGCGGCCGTCCGAGCTGAGCATCGCCCACGCCGCCGGCGCCGTCCTGGCCGCGAACCGGGGCGTCTCCTCGGTCACGGCGATGTGCACGCCGTCGGGCCACCCCACGCTGCACCGTGGCCGTCCGCACCCAGGGCAGCTGCTCGAGGCGGGCCGCCACCGCGCCGGTGTCGACGTCGAGCAGCGGCGGATGGTCGGCCAGCCCCGATTGGGCCATCACCTGGGCCGAGGTCTCGTGGACGTTGCCCGTGACCGTCACCGAGCGGGCCGAGAAGAGCGGCGTGTGGAGGAGGAACCACCCCCCGACGAGGAGGGCGACGGCACCGAGGACGACCGACCCGATGATCAACCGCCGTCGGCCCTGCTCCCTGATGACCGCCGTGCGGCGGGCCGAGATGCGCGGGTCCATGCGCCCACCGGTCCGGGTCCGTCGCGTTCCGGACGGGCTGCCCCCGGCCCTTCCCGTTCGGCGTCCCGTCGGGCGTCATCGCGCCGCATCCACGTGGCCCGCGCCGGAGCCACCACTGTTCCCGTCCACGGGACCATTTTCGCCGCGGCCGAAGCCGAGGAGGCGGACCTCGCCCTGCAAGGTGACCCCGGACCGCGTCGGCCACGATCTCGCGCACGTGCGCCATGAGCGCGTGGACGTCGTCGGCGCGGCCGTCCTTGTCGGCCTGAATGAAGTTCGGCGTGCTTCTCCGAGACGTGGGCCGTGCCGAGGCGGAAACCCTTCAAGCCGGCCGCCTCGATGAGCCGCCCGGCCGAGTCGCCCTCGGGGTTGGTGAACACCGAGCCGGCGTTGGAGCCTCCCGGCTGGTGCTCGCGCCGCCAGCGCACGATGTCGGTCACCGCCGCCTGCTCCTCCTCGACCGATCCCGGCGTGACGGCCAGCTCCGCCGCGACCACCAGCTGCGTCGGCGACACCGACGAGGAGCGGTAGCCGTAGGCGAGGCTGCGCGACCTCGTCGGTCCCTCCGTCGTCCGCGTACAGATCGACCCAGCTGTAGCGGACCAGGCACGACGCCATGTCCGACCCGTGGCCCCCCGGCGTTCATGCGCACGGCACCGCCGACCGACCCCGGGACGCCGACCGCCCACGAGAGCCCGCTCCATCCGGCGTCGGCCACCCGTCGGGCCAGCACGGGCAGTGCCACCGCCGCTCCCGCCCGCACGACGCCGTGGCCGCCGCCGTCGCCACGTTCCGGGAGGTCGACCGTGGCGAACCCCGCGCCGAGATGCAGCACGATCCCGTCGAACCCGTCGTCCGCCACCAGCAGGTTGGAGCCGCGGCCCAGGACGAACACCGGTGGCGCGGGCGCGGCCGACGGGTCCGGCGCGTGCTGGCGGAAGGCCGTCCGCACCGCGTCGAGGTCACCCGGTCCGTCGACCTCGACATAGAGCGCCGCCGGGCCGCCGACCCCGTAGGTGGTCAGCGGCCCCAGCGGCTTGTGCCTCGCGGCACGACCCCCCAGCGCCTCGGCCAAGGAGTCCAGGTCGCCCGGCGTCACCACCGTGGGGACTCGAGCAGCTCGTCGGGCAGCCTGGTCAGGTCACCCGCTCCGAGCGTGAGGCAGAGGTCGCCGGGGCGCAGCTCGATCCGACGGCTCAGCCGCAGCTCCTCCCACCCCGCCGCGTAGATGACCGGCAGCCGCGGGTCCTGGTCGCGCACCGCGTCGGCGACGAGGCGTCCCGAGACTCCGGGCACCGGGCGCTCACCGGCGCTGTAGACGTCGGTCACCACCACGACGTCCGCCTCCGCGAACGCAGTGCCGAACGCCGTGGCCAGGGCCGCCGTGCGGGAGAACCGGTGCGGCTGGAACACCGCCACCACGCGGGCCCAGCCGCCGGTCCGCGCCGTGGCCAGCGCGGCTCGCACCTCGGACGGCAGGTGGGCGTAGTCGTCGACGAAGGTCACCCCGTTGGCCTCGCCGCGGAACTCGAAACGGCGCGTCACCCCGGCGAAGCGGGCCAGCGCCGCCTGGGCCGCCGAGAAGGGGGCGCCCGCCCGCAGGGCCGCCACGACAGCCGTCGCCGCGTTCCGCGCGTTGTGCAGGCCCGGGACCCCGATGTGCACGCTGCCGAGCGCGCCATCCGGGTCCGCGCAACGTGAAGGACACCGAGCTCCGTTGCGGGTCGAGGTCGGCCATGACGTAGGTCGACGCCGGGATCGGACCCGACCGTCGTGGCTCCGTGCTCACGCCCGATCGCCGCCGCCTCGGGGTCGTCCGCGCAGACGACCGATCCCATGGACGCTGCCGGCAGAGGAAGTCGGAGAAGGCCGCGCGCAGCACCTCGAAGGTGCCGTAGTAGTCGAGGTGGTCGGGCTCGACGCTGGTGAGGACGGCCAGATCGGGCCGGATCGCCTGGAAGGTGCCGTAGCTCTCGTCCGCCTCGACGACGAGCCACTCCCCCGAGTCCCACACGGCGTTGGTCCCGATCTCGTTCACGTCGGCCCCGATGACGAAGGAAGGGCGCATTCCGGCCTCGACCAGGATGAGCGACAGCATGGAGGCGGTCGTGGTCTTGCCGTGCGTACCGGACACGGCCAGGCAGCGGCGGGTGGCGCAGATGGCGGCCAGCATCTCGGAGCGGGGCGCGACCCGGATGCCCCCGCGCACGCGCCGCGGTCAACTCCGCATTCTCCGGCTGGACCGCGGGCGAGTACGTCACCGCGTCGGCGCCCGCCACGTGCTCGGGCGCGTGCCCGACCGCCACCGTGATGCCCTGCGAGCGCAGCCGCTCGGCCACCGGCGAGTCCTTCAGGTCCGAACCAGTCACGGAGTGGCCCATCGCGCGCAGCACGAGCGCGATGGCGCTCATGCCGGCGCCGCCGATGCCGACGACGTGGATGTGTTGGGGCTCGACCAGATCGAGCGTGGCGTTGGTGCCGGGCCCGGAGTCAGCGGGCATGGCTGTCCACCAGTTCGGCGACGCGGGCCGCGGCGTCGGGGTGGCGGTTCTCACGGGCCGCCTGTCGCATGGCGGCCAGGCGCTCGGGATCGGACAGGAGCGCATCGAGTTCGAGGGCGAGACGGCGCCCGTCGCACTCGCCGTCGGCGATCCGGATCGCCGCGCCCATTCCGACGAACGCCTCGGCGTTGCGCGTCTGGTGGTCGCCGGGAGCACCGGGCAGCGGGACGAGGATGGCGGGGACGCCCGACATCAGCAGTTCGGCGACCGTCATGGCGCCGGCACGCATCACGCACACGTCGGCGGCGTTGTACAGGTCGGGCATGTGATCCTCGAACGGCACGACGCGGTAGTGCAGGGAGCGGCCGTCGTCCCCGTCCTCCGGGTCGGCAGAAGGGCCGGGCGCGAACTCGTCAAAGTCGCGACGCCCGGTCACGTGGTACACGGCACGGTCGCCGCAGGCGGCCCAGGCCGCGGCCAGGTCGGCCACGGCCCGGTTGACTCGGCGCGCCCCGAGCGAGCCGCCGACGCTCGCCACGGTCCGGCGGTCCGGCGGCAGGCCCAGTGCCTGCGGCTGGTGGCTCGGCCCTCGGGGGTCCGGTCGAGCGTGGCGAGCTCGGGACGCACCGGCGTGCCGGTGACGTGGGCCCGGGGCAGGTCGGTCCCCGCGAAGGCCACCGCGTTCGCCGCGGCGAAGCGCCCGAGCAGATGGTTGACGGCGCCCGGAACGGCGTCCGTGGTCATCGACACCAGGGGCACCCGTGTCACCACCGCGGCCACGCCCGCCGGGAAGCTGGCGTACCCACCGACGATGACCACCGACCCGCGGCCGGCGACCCAGGAACGATCCGGCAGCGCGGAGGCAGGCCCAGGCGAGGCCGAGGACCGCACCCGCGTTGGCCCACCAGGCGGACGGACGCAGGCTGCGGCGCAGTCCCCGCCCCGGGAGCAGGGTGTGGGGGAACTCGAGGGTGGGCCAGGTGGCCGCCTCTTGCCCCCGCCGCGAGCCGTAGAGCTCGATCGACTCGACCGGGTGGCCCCGGTCAACCAGCGCGCGGGCGATCTGGAGCGAGGGCACGATGTGACCGCCCGTGCCGCCGCCCGCGATCACCGTGCCGCGCCGGGCGCTCACCGACCCCGGGTCGCGCCGGCGGAGCGGCGACCCGATCCGGCCAGACGCAGCGTGTTCCGGGCCTCACCCTGTCGGGCCACGTTGATGAGGATGCCGGCGGCCGCCATGGTGATGACCAGCGACGACCCGCCGAAGGAGATGAACGGGAGCGGGATGCCGGTGACGGGCAACACGCCCACCACGGCCCCGACGTTGATGAGCGTCTCCGCCCCCACCCAGGCCACCAGGCCGAGGGAGAGCAGCGCGCCGAAGCGGTCGGGGGACTGCACGGCCGCCCGGATGCCGAGCCACATGAAGGAGCCCAACAGGAACAGGACCAAAAGGGCGCCGACGATCCCCAGTTGCTCGCCGATGACCGAGAAGATGAAGTCGGTGTGCGCGTTCGGGAGGAAGCCCCACTGCGCCTGGCCGCCGCCCAGGCCCGACCCGACGAAGTGGCCCGACCCCAACCCGATGAGCGACTGCATCACCTGGTAGCCCGAGCCCGAGCTGTGGGCGGAGGGGTCCATGAACGAGAGCAGGCGGGCCCGTCGGTACGGCGAGGCCACCGCCACCAGCAGCGCAATGCCCGCCGAGCGCGGCCATCACCTTCATCACGGGCCCGAGCCGAACGCCCGAGACGAAGAGCAGGGCGAGCGCGATGAAGCCGAGGACCATCGCCGTGCCCATGTCGGGCTGGGCCAGGATGAGCACGCAGGCGAAGCCGGTGACGATGAGCAGCGGGCCGATGATGCGGCGGTCGGCGGCATCCTCGTCGAGGCGGCGAGCGATGAAGTCGGCGGCGAACAGGGTCAGCGCCAGCTTCATCAACTCCGAGGGCTGCAGGCGGAACTGGCCGAAGCCCACCCAGCGGCTCGACCCCATGGCGTGGACCCCGAGGCCCGGGACGAGCACGACGAAGAGGAGGCCGAACGTCACCAGCAGGATGAGCGGGCTGAACCGGCGCAGCTTGCGGTAGTCGAGACGGACCGCGAACCAAAGGGCCAGGGCGCCGATCGCCATCCACATTGCCTCACGGATGAGGATGGCCCACGGTGTGCCGTAGGTGGAGATCGAGACGACGGAGGAGGCCGAGCCCACCATCACGAGGCCGATGAGGCAGAGCAGGACGACGTCGAACAGGAGCAGCGTCGAGACCGAGAGGCGGCGACTGCCGATGCGGACGCCGATGCCGGTGTCCGCCTTGCGGACGGTCCCGCGGTGCACGGAGGCGCGCGCCGTGCCGGCGCCGTTCTTCTTCGACGAGCCGGACGGGGCGCCGTTCGGACGGGGCCTGCGCCGCCGTTCCGTGGAGGTCATGCCGCGTGTCATCGTCATCGCGCCCACTCCCCCATGGCGCGGGCGCGCCGCTCTGCCCGGTCCGACACCCGATGCATGGTGTCAGTCTCCCCCACCGCGCCGCCGAAGTGGCGGACTCCGGCGCCACCGAGGGTCTCGAGCGGTCGCTGCTCCCAGGGACGCGTCACGTGATCTTCGCCACCGTGAGGAAGTCGCCGTAGAAGATGCCGAGGCCCAGCGCGCAGAAGAGGCCGCCGAGGATCCAGAAGCGGACGATCACCGTGGTCTCGGGCCAACCACCGAGCTCGAAGTGGTGATGGATGGGGGCCATCCGGAAGATGCGCCGATGGAAGACGCGGAAGCTGATGATCTGCATGATCACCGACACGGTCTCCATGACGAAGAGCCCGCCGATCACCAGCAGCAGGAGGTCGAGGTTCAGCAGGAGGCAGATGGCCGCCAGGCCGGCCCCGATCGCCAGTGATCCGGTGTCGCCCATGATGATCTTCGCCGGCGCCGCGTTCCACCACAGGAAACCGATGCACGCGCCGGCCAGCGCCACGGCGACCAGGGAGAGGTCGATCGCCGAGGCCGGGAGCACGTGGTAGATGGCGTAGTGGCGGAAGATCCAGTAGCCCATGATCGAGAGCACCGCGAAGCAGAACGTCCCGGAGCCGGCGGCCAGCCCGTCCACCCCGTCGGTGATGTTGACCGCGTTGGACGCACCGACCATCACGACCACGGCGAAGAGCACCCAGAGCCACTGGCCGAGGTCGATGCCGATGGCATCGGCACGCGTGAAGGACAGGGCCGTCGAGGTGTGGGCCCAGTGCACGGCCAGCTCGGCGAAGGCCAGCGCGAAGATCAGCTGTGCCGCGGACTTCCCTCGCTTGTTGAGCCCGAGGCTGCGCCGGTGGTGGACCTTGATGTAGTCGTCGAGGTAGCCGATGAGACCGAACGCCACCACGGCACCGACGGCGAGATAGCCGGTCCGCGAGAAGCGGATCTCGGTCCCGATGTGCCCGAGGGCGTAGCCGAGGACGGTGGCCGAGACGATGGCGATCCCACCCATGGTCGGGGTCCCCGCCTTGGCGGAGTGCGAGGCGGGACCGTCCTCTCTGATGTGCTGGCCGAGCTCGCGCTTGCGGAAGTACCGGATCAGGAACGGGGTGAAGAGGATCGCGACCCACAACGCGACGCTTCCCGTGACAAGCAGACCTAACACGTGGTGTCAGGCCTCCAGAGGCGACGCGGGGAGGGCTGCGGCAGCATCAGCCGGCGCAGCGGCTTCGACGCCGCTCGAGCTCGGCGCGTTCGTCCAGGTCCGCGGGTCCGAGGAAAACCGCACCGAGAGGGCCTGGCGGGCCTCGACCGCATCGTCGAAGGGCAGCCGGTGCCCGGCGATCTCCTGGTAGGTCTCGTGGCCTTTTCCGGCGATGACGACGACGTCACCCGGTTCGGCTGCATCGAGCGCTCGGCGGATGGCGACGCCCCGATCGGGCTCCACCGTGACCCTGGGGTTTCGACGACCCTCGGGAATGCCACCAAGGACCTCCTCGATGATGGCCAGTGGCTCCTCGTCGCGTGGGTTGTCCGACGTCAGGAAGGCCAGGTCGCTCAGCTGCGTCGCGGCGGCACCCATCAGCGGGCCGCTTGGCCCGGTCCCGGTTCCCGCCGCACCCGAACACGCAGAGCACCCGGCCCCCGGGCGCGAGCGAGCGGGCCTCGCCGAGCACGACCTCCAGCCCGCCGGCGTGTGCGCGTAGTCGACCAGGACGGTGAAGGTCGGGCCGCCCGACTCCCCGCACTCGAGGTCGTTCCCGGCGCGCCCGGTGTGGCGATCACCTGCAGCCGTCCCTGCACCGGCGAGAGGTTGGCCATGGCGCGCGCGATCTCCTCGGGCCCGAGGTACAGCTCCTCGAGCGCCAGCGCGGCCTCGGCCGCCAACAGGGCGTTGTCCACGTTGATGGCGCCGGTCAAGGGTGTGGTGATCCGCTGTCCGCGCCAGGTGAATTCGGAATGGCCGGGCCGCAGCACGATGTCGCTGGCGTCGGCGTGGTGGACGGCCACCGTCGGGATGCGCGACACGCTCCAAGAGCCGTCGGCCCCACGAGTCGTCGGCATTGACGACACCGCGCAACGCGTGGCTCGGCGTGAAGAGGAGCGCCTTCGCCTCGAAGTACTCCTCCATCGTCCCGTGGTAGTCGAGATGGTCGTGGCTCAGATTGGTGAAGACCGCGACGTCGAAGTGGATGCCCTCGACGCGCGACTGGACGAGCGCGTGGCTCGAGACCTCCATGGCGACGGCATGGCGCTGCCCGTCGGACTTCTGACGGTCGCGCACGCCGGCCAGCACCCGCTGCACCTCGGTCGCCTCCGGCGTCGTCCGCGTGCCCGACAGCGTCCCCATGACGTTGGTCGGGCGCCCGGCCGCAGTGAGCAGGTCCCCGAGGAGCTGCGTCACGGTGGTCTTGCCGTTCGTGCCGGTCACGCCCACCATCAAGAGGTCACGGGCGGGGTAGCCGTAGAACGCGGCCGCCAGCCGCGCCATGACCGGGCGCATGGTGCCCTCGGCGATCCGCGTCTGGACGACGTCATGATCGATCAGCTCCGGGATCAGGTGCTCGCACAGGAGGCCGATGGCACCCCGGTCCACTGCCTCAGCGGCGTGGGTGTGCCCGTCGCTCACGGTGCCGGGAACACAGCAGAAGAGGTCACCGGGCACGACCCTCCGACTGTCGTGTGTGATCCCCCCGACCTCGACCGAGGAGGGGTCACCGACGGACTCGATCACCTCTATGTCGTCGAAGAGGAGGTTCATGGGCACGCGTGACATGGTCGAACCGACAGCGTTGCATGCCCCAGACACCCTTGCGAGACGGCCGCAATGGGCGTGTGAGCGAGGATCACGTGATGTCCTGCGCCTGATCCGACGTCGATGTTGGCTTCGAGCCGGGCGTGCTGGTGGCGGGGGCCTGCGCGCCGGGCGTCGTCGGGATGTCGTAGCGATGGAGGGCGTAGCTCATGATCTGCGAGAACACCGGTGCGGCCACGGTCCCGCCGAAGATCGGCGTCGGCCGGTCGAGGACCACGATCATGGACAGGGTCGGGTTGGCGGCGGGCGCGTACCCCACGAAGGACGCCATGTAGGCGCCGGTCGACGTAGGAGTCGTGGCCGGTCGTGGGGATCTGGGCGGTCCCGGTCTTCCCGGCCACGGTGTAGCCCGGCACCGCGGCACTGGTCCCGGTGCCCTGGTTGACGACCTGCTGCAGCATGCCGGACAGCTCGGAGTCGACCGAGGGTGAGAAGACCTGGTGGGTCGCCGACGGAGCGGTCGTGGTCAGCGTCCCCGGTCGAGTCCGACCGTTGCCTGCACCAGCTTGGGCGCCACGTACACGCCGCCGTTGGCGACCGTGTTGTAGGCATCGAGCACCTGCAGCGCACTGACGGCGTCGACCTGGCCGATGGGAAGGGACACGTAGTCGGTGGGCTCCCACTGCGCCGCCGTGGCCAGACAGGCCGGGCGACTCACCCGGGAAGTCGAGCCCCGTCGACTGTCCGAAGCCGAGAGCCTTCACCTGGGCGAGCAGCCGCTGCTCCCCGACGCCCTGGGCGATGAGGCCCGTTCCGATGTTGGACGACTGCGCCAGGATCTGCGTCGCGGTCAGTTGCTCGGTCGGGTGCGGTTCGGCGTCGTGGAAGGTCGATCCGTCCAGGCTGATCTGGTCGGGGACGGTGAACTCGGAGTTCGGGTTGATGAGACCGTCCTGGAACGCGGCCGAGAACGTCACGAGCTTGAACACCGAACCCGGCTCGTAGAGCTGGGTCACGGCGAGATTGCTCGGCGCCTCGTCGACGGCGTCCTTGGGTCCGATGGGCACCACGCCGCCGGGATCAGTCGGGGGCGTGGTCGCCGGCGAACCGATGGCCGAGGGGTGGGTAGCCACGAGGTTGGCCATGGAGAGGATCTGCCCCGTCTTGACGTCCATGACCACCGCGGTGCCGCTGACGGAGTTCGAGCTCTCGATGGCGCTGGCCAGCGCCTGCTCCGACTCGTACTGGAGCTTTGAGTCGAGCGTGAGCTCCAGCCCCGTCCCCGGCGTCGAGGCCACCTGGTTCGTCACCGGGGACTGCGGGAGCGCCACGCCGGCCGGCGACTGCTGGAACGTCTCCTTGCCCGGAGTGCCCGCCAGCTGGTCATTGGAGCCGTACTCCAGTCCCGCCGCGCCCTTCCCGGCGGCGTTGGTGAACCCGACCACCGGCGAGGCCAGGTTGCCGTTGGGCACCTCCCGCTTGGAATCCGCGATGAGCGAGATCCCCGGGAAGGCGTCGGCGGAGATCTTCTGTCCGGTGGCCTGCGGCAGCTGGCGGGCCAGGACG
Organism: uncultured Acidimicrobiaceae bacterium; assembly: GCA_963762175.1. Taxonomy (GTDB): domain Bacteria; phylum Actinomycetota; class Acidimicrobiia; order Acidimicrobiales; family RAAP-2; genus Bog-473. The sequence continues at coordinate 109,107 of CAVXJW010000004.1, read as the reverse complement.
ACATAGCCAGTCGGGCGATGCAACTCCTCTGCCAACGTCGCGGCCGGCACGTGAATGATCGGCGACAGGGCCAGGGCCGTCTTCACCGGGTGCTCGATCAAGTAGTCGTCCGCGACGACGTCGTCGGTGGGGACGGAGACGGCCAGCGGTGAACCGCCACGGTCGTAGATGCCACCGCGCAGGGAGGAGAGCGTGACGGAGATCGACGACTCGCCCCGTGCCGCCGCTTGGTAGCCGCCCGAATGCACGACCTGGACATCGATCAGCCGCGCCACCACGAGCAGGATGGCGGCCAGGAGGACGAAGCGGACCAGGCGGACACGCCGCGTGAACGTCCCGTTCTCCCACCCGCGCCGTTGACGCGACAGCGGCAGCCGGGAGACCTTGGCCGGTGGGCGGTGGGGTCGTTGACGAGGACGTGTCCCGGGTGCGCCCGCCGTCGCCGGCCGGCGTGGCGCGGCGGCCGGGCGACGACCTGTCTGTGGGGGGCGGGCCGGACGAGAGGGGCGCGCCGTGCGGGTACCGGCGGAGGTCCGGGCGGAGGTCCGGGCGGACCGCGGAGGTCCGGGCGGACGAGGTCGACGCAGATTTCGCAGCGCCCTGACGCCCTGAACCGGCGCGCGCGCGCGGTGAGCGTCGGGTCGAGTAGTGACGCTCACGGCGTGGTCGTCGGTGTTGTCGTGGACGCGGAAGCCGAGGTGGACCCGGCGGCACTGGCCGTACTCGCCCCCGACGGCGCGCCCGCACCCGCCGGGGAGGTTGTCGGCGGTGGTGCAGCGGGCGCAGGCGACACCTTCGGGGTGGGGAGGGGCACGGACAGTGAGACGTAGGGCAGCTGGATCATGGATGCATGGACCATGTGCTGCTGGTTCTGAGCGGCCGCGACAATCCGGGAGGGCGTCTCGAGCTGCGCCACCGACAACTCGGCCTGCCGGTGGGCACTCTGCTCCATGGTGAGCTGTTGCTGCAGACCCGCCATCCGGACCTGTCCGTTGGCGAGGAACGCCTGGGCCACGACGACCGCCAGCAACGCGGCGACCACCATGGAGACGGACAGGATGATCAGGGGTCTTCCCGGGTTGGCGGCGGTGCGGCCCCTTCGGGAGTCGCGCCGTGTGCGGGTCGGGACGACTCGGAGCGGGGCGCGTCGGGTCGACGGCGCGTCGCCGCCACGTCCGGCTCGGCGCGGGATCGCGCTCATCGCCGACGCGACCATGTGGCGACGCGGCGAGGCGGCTGCCGCGGCGGCGGGGGGAGGCGGCATCAGTCGGACTCGCCGTCGGGAGCTGACGCAGACCCGGACACAGGTTCGGTCCGCAGGATTGCCCGGAGGCGAGCACTCTCGGACCGCGGGTTGACCGCGACCTCTGCCGCCGACGGCTTCTTGGCGCCCCGGAAGACGAGTTGGTGCCGGACCACGGCACCGCAGACACAGGGCAACCCGGGAGGGCACACGCAGCCGCCGCTGGCGGCCTCGGCGAAGACCAGCTTCGTGAGTCGGTCCTCGCCCGAGTGGTAGCTGATCACGGCACACACGCCCCCGACGGCGAGATGCGTCAACGCGGCGGGAAGAGCGGCCTCGAGCTGGCCGAGCTCGTCGTTCACCGCAATGCGGAGCGCCTGGAACACCCGCCGGGCCGGGTGGCCCTTGCGGCGGGCGGGCGCCGGCACAGCCGCCGCCACGACTTCGGCCAACTGCCTCGTGGAGGTCAGTGGCCGGGCTGACACGACCGCCCGGGCGATGCGCCCGGAGAGTCGTCCCTCGCCGTTCTCACGGAACAGCGCGGTGAGGGATTCGACAGGGAGGGTGTTCACGAGGTCGGCGGCGGTCGGACCGGCCGTCGGGTCCATTCGCATGTCGAGCGGTCCGTCCTCGCGGAACGAGAATCCGCGCTCGGACCAGTCCAGCTGCGGGGAGCTCACGCCGAGGTCGAGTAGCACACCCACCAGGGGCCCAAAGCCGGTGCGGGACACCAGGGACTCCAGCGAGGCGAAGGGTGCGGCGACGAGCGAGACCCGGTCGCCGAATCCCGACAGCCGCTCTCGCGTTGCCGCCAGGGCGGAAGGGTCGCGGTCCAGCCCGACGACGCGCAGCGCTGGATACGCCTCGAGCAATGCCGCGGCGTGTCCTCCCCCTCCGACGGTCGCGTCGACGACCACTCCGGGGGGCACGGATGCGAACAGCGAGACCACTTCGTCGCGCAGCACGGGAATGTGTTCGAACGAGTGGGCCATCTGCAGCCCCTCGGCCGGTGGGTCGAGAGGGAGGTGGAGTTCCGAACGACCAACAACGTGGAGGTGGGTGGAGTGGCCTACCAGCGCGCCGGTCGAGGAGCTGCACATGGTCCAGTGCGTTCCGCGATTCCTTGTCGTCGTCTCCTGCGTCCAGTGGCACGTCCTTTCTGTTGGTGGGTTCTGTTCTGGTTTCTCGGTCTGGGTCGTCTGGCCCGTCGCCGCAATCGCCGTTGTCCTGGCTAGTCCTCGTCGTCCAACAGCCAGCTCTCCTCCGGCAGCACCCGCTCCGTCCAGGCCGCCGGATTCCACAGCTCCACGCGGTCGATGGCTCCGTGGACGAGCACCTCCGTGTCGAGCTGGGCGAAGGTCCGCAGATGGGCCGGAATCGGCATGCGTCCCTGCCGATCGACTTCGACCTCGGCCGAGTTCGACGCCCAGATACGGGCCCGGTTCCGATCGGCGCGACCCGCGTCCGCCTTCTCCTGCATCGATTCCATGCGGCGTTCGAACTCCCCTGGTGTCCACAGCGCGAGGCAGCCCTCGGAGTTCTGGGTGAGATAGCCGCCACGCTCGAATTGGCCGCGGAACTTCGCCGGCAGGATCACCCTGCCCTTCGAGTCGAGCGAATGCTCGTATCTCCCTACGAAGCCTGCCACCAGCTGTATCTCCCACGTCGCTCCCTGGCTTGCGTCCTTCGACGCCCCTCACACCACTGCGCGCCACTTTACGCCATTTCCCTCCACTTCACAACCACTTGGTCCCAATGCAACACAACTGCAACCCCCTGGACTCCCCGGCGCGCCAATGCCCGCGATCGGGCCGCGATCGGGCGGCTTTTGCTGCTCCTTTCGGGGCGGTGGGCGCGGATCGACCTCGTGCCGAATGGCCGTGACCCTGGGGCCGGCACCTTGGGAGGAGGAGAGGGAGAAAGCCGGAGAGCGTTCGCGGGGGGTGGGCGCCCGTGGCCCGAGCGCCCGCCCCGGTCTGTCGTCTACCTCAGGCCGAAGAGCGGGAACGACTCGAGCAGCGATGCACGGACGGGCGCCAGATCACCCAGGGGTGGGTCGAGCTCGGCCAGGCCGACCGCCACCGACGCCAGGTCACCGTCCAGAGCGGCCCGCGTCTCCTCGTCGACATCGGCGAGTGCCAGCAGCGGAGCCGGGTCCCAACGCAGGTAGGCACACGACGAGAACAGTGCACCCTCACGTGCCCGCCACTGCGAGAGGCCGACCAATTTGCGGTCGCCGGAGAAGACTTCACCCGGCCCGCGGCCGGCGAAACAGACGACGTCGCCGAACACTCCGGGCAGGGCGCGCCCAACATGGATGTCCAAGCCGTGCTGTCCGAACCCGGCCAACGCCTCGGCCCACCACGTGCCGACCCATCCCGCCGCGGCAGACACGTCGAGGCTCCACAACGGATCGTTCCGGGGAATCCAGGTGTCGAGCCACAGCTGCTCGCCCGGGCCGAGAGCGACCGCCCCTCCCCCACCCCGCCGACGTGACAGGTGCACGTCGCGCGCCCGCAAAGCACCGGCATCCACGAGTTCCGCCGGTTGGGTGCTTCCCAGCACCAAGGTGGGACGTGCCACCTCGCGGGCGACCGCCAGGCGCCGGGACTCGAATCGGAACTGCTCGACGTCGAAGAGCTCGGAGAGAGAAGGCAACCTCAGGACGCCGCTGCGAGATACGGCTCCCACAATGGATCCACATCCGCCAGGTGCCGCAACCGCCACAGGTGCCCGTCGGGTGGCGCGGGCTTCACGTTGAGCGTCCAGCCCAACTCGGAAAGCAAGAGGTCCGCCTTCTCGAGGTTGTCGCGCTTGCACGCGGCAACGACGTTGGACCAGTCGTGCGTGCCACCTCGGCTACGCGGGATCACGTGATCGATGGTGTCGGCGGGTTGCGAGCAGTAGACGCAAAGCCCACCGTCGCGGCGCAGCACGGACCGCCGGGTCACGGGCGGGGTGCGAGCCCAACGTGGAATGCGCACCATGTGGGAGAGCCGGACGATGGACGGCACGTCGATCGTCAGCCTGGCGGAGTGAAAGACCGTGCAGTCCTCGCGGACCGCGACCGACTCCGCTCGACCCGCCAGCAACAGAACGACGGCACGACGATCAGAGACAAGGGCCAGCGGCTCATAGGTCGCATTGAGGAGGAGCACCCGCTCCATACTCCGGAGAGGCTATCCGCGGCGGGGCCGCGACCTCTGACACCAGCGCAAGTAGGCCACCACATCTCCCGGCGTGAGCTCCCCCGCCTCGCCGTCGCCGCCGTAGGCGGTCACGAGTCGAAAGTGCCAGTAGGCCTCCCCCGGCAAGGGCAGGAAGGGGGCATGGCGCCACCACCCCCGGCGCGCCATCCGGCGGAGTGCGCCGGCCGACGCCCACCACAGCCACGGGCGCGGCACCACGGCACGAGCGACAACTCTGGCGTCGCGGCCCCAACGCCGTCGTCTATCGATCACGCCGTCATCCCCGCACCACGCAACCCGACCCTCGCGGCGCCGACGAGCGGACCACGGTCGTCCAATCCACCCGGGACGACCCGCGCCCCCTGCGCGTACGCGATCCGGCACAGCTGGTCCATCTCCGCCTGCGCCGCCCGGAAGAACGGGTCGCCGAAGCCGAGTGCCACCGATCCGCTCACGACGGCGAGCGACAGGTCGAGCAGATCCACCACCGAGGCAACTGCCCGGCCGACCAGCGTGCCGGTGCGTTCGATCCACTCAGGAGGGGCCAACCGTGCCGGCTGGCCCGTGAGAGCGGCGAGCGCGGTGCCCGAGGCCTCCGCCTCGAGACAGCCGCGGCTGCCGCAGACGCAGGCGCGTCCCTCGGGGACGACGACGATGTGACCGATGTGACCCGCGTTGCCGAGTCGCCCGTTGAGCAGGCGACCGTCGAGCACGATGCCGCCCCCGACGCCCGTCGACACGACCATGGCGATGAAGTCGGCACAGCCGGACGCCGCGCCGATCCACCCCTCGCCGAGCGCAAGAGCCTTGGCATCGTTGTCGACGAAGGTGGGCAGCCCGGTCAAGGCCGCCAGGCGGGACCGCAGGGGAAAGGATCGCCACCCGGCGATGTTCAGCGGCGAGACACCCTCGCCTCCGGGGCTCATCGGTCCTCCGCACCCGGTGCCGCACACGACGAGCTGGTCGTCCGCGCCCACCAACTCCGTGACGCCCTCGACCAGTCCGGCCACCGTGTCCCACAGCACCTCGGCCTCGTCCGGGCTCGATGTCACCGGGGTCGGCCGCATCGACCGTTCCAAGAGAGAACCGTCGAGGGCGACGAGCCCGACGGCCATCTTGGTGCCCCCGATGTCGACGGCGAGCGCGAGGTCTGCCACGAGAAGATTGTTACCCCGGCACTGGACCGAACTGCGGCATGCGCTGCGCCGGACGTGCAGGCCCGGCGAAACGGTGCGCCGGAATCAGTCCTCGCGCCGGTGGAAGCGTGTGCGGAACCAGTCGCGGGCGTCGCTCACCGCGTTCTCGATCCCGTTCGCCGCACCGGCCGATTTCTACTCGCCGTCCTTCGAGCGGGTCAGGTCGTGCCAACCCGCTCGGCCCATGCGGCGCAGGTTGCGCTCGAACCAGACCGCCGAGGCGAACATGATCACGACGCCGACGAACCCGGCGATCGACCGACTTGCTGTAGAACGCGACGAGGATGACCACGCCGAGGACGAAGGTCACGGCGGCCCACTTGCAGTAGCGGCCGGCGTGCCGGTAGACGGTCTCCGAGCGCACGCGCTCCGCGAACTCGGGGTCCTGGCGAACCAGTGACTCCTCGAGCTCCGCCAAGATGCGCTGTTCGTGGTCGGAAAGCGGCACTACCACCTGCCCCCTTGGATCTCCACATCCATCTGCGGGACATGTTGGCACGCCCTGACGGCGCGGACAACGAGCATGTGCCCCTTCGTGCCTGCCCGAACGGCTGTCTCCACCGCCCAGCAGCTTAGAACCCGGCTCGCCGGGATGGGCACGCGGTCCCACCGTCACAGTTCGCCGCCCAGGATGTTGTAACCACCCCGTCGATCCGCCGGGCCGGGTCATCGGGCCGGTCTCGGAGCGGGTCCCGGGCGGGTCCCGGGGCGGTCGCTCCGTCCCCGGCTACTCCTCGGCCTTGGGCTTGGGCTTGCGCCGCATGATCAGGGCCGTGATCAGAGCCCCGAGCAGGCCCGAGATCACGATCACCAGGATCAGGGGCGCCTGGCGGTTGAAGACCCAGAAGTCGATCTGCACCTTCCGGGTGTTGGCCACCGCGAACCAGACCAGCAGGACGACCCCGACGGCGACGCCGACGAGACGGAATCTGGCGCCGGCGGTCGACGTCCTTGCCGCCGTCGTCGGGATCCGCCGCATGGGACTCTGCATGAACCGGACGTCTGGCCACGGACCCCATTCTGCCCCGCCGGGGCTCCGCCGCCACGCCATCGACCGTGCCCTCCCCGAATGGCGAGCCGGCACCGGCCGATCTCTCCCAGCTGCTACGAGAGTGGTCCCGAAGGAGGGGTCATGACGACAAGCGAGACACTCACCGGCGCCCGCACCATGTGGGAGCTGGTCGACCGCCGAGCACAGGCGTCACCGGACCATCCCTTGCTCATCGCCGCCGATGGCGACGTCGTCACCTGCGGCCAGTTCCGGGACCGGGCCGAGCGTGTCGCCGCCGGCCTGCACGACATGGGCATCTCGACCGGCTCCGTGGTCTCGTGGCAGCTGCCCACCCGCATCGACACGGTCGTCCTGTCCATCGCCCTGGCCCGCCTGGGTGCCGTGCAGAACCCGATCATCCACCTCTACCGCGAGCGCGAGGTGGGCTTCGCCCTCCGCCAGACCGGCGCCGAGCTGTTCGTCCATCCCGGTACCTGGAGGGACACCGACTTCGGCGCCCTCGCCGAGCGGGCCCTCGCGGACGCCACCACCCGGCCCACCATCCTCACCACCGTCGACGGGCTGCCCGAGGGCGACCCCGGCGTCCTGCCCCCGCCGCCGCGGCGGCACTGAGCCCGAGGACGCCCCGATCCGCTGGATCTACTACACGTCCGGCTCGACGGCCGACCCGAAGGGCGTGCAGCACACCGACCAGACGCTGATCGCCGGCGGGCTGGGGCCTCGCCCGCGCCCTCGACATGGGGCCCGACGATGTCGGATCCATCGCCTTCCCCTTCGCGCACATCGCCGGTCCCGACTATCTGGTGACCATGCTGTCCATGGGATTCCCCGCCGTCCTGGTCGAAGCCTTCTCCGCTCCCGACGTCCTGCCCATCTTCCGCGCAGCACGGTGCGACCATGGTGGGCGGCAGCACCGCCTTCTACGTCGCGTACCTCGGCGAGCAGCGCAAGACCCCGAACGACCCGATCCTCCCGACCCTGCGCCTCATGTCGGGCGGTGGTGCGGCCAAGCCGCCCGGAGGTCCACTACGAGGTGCGCGACGAGATCGGCGGGCGTGGCGTCGTGCACGGCTACGGCATGACCGAGGTGCCGATGATCTCGAACGGATCGCCGCACGACACCGACGAGCAGCTCGCCAACACCGACGGGAAGCCGGTCGAGGGCGCCGACGTGCGCATCGTCACCCTCGACGGCCGCCTCGCCGCTCCCGACGAGGAGGGCGAGGTCCGCGTGAAGGGGCCGATGGTCTTCCACGGCTACACCGACCCCGCCCTGAACGCCGACGCCTTCGACGAGGACGGCTACTTCCGCACCGGCGACCTCGGCCGGCTCCGGGCCGACGGTCACCTGACCCTGACGGGCCGTCTGAAGGACGTGATCGTCCGCAAGGGCGAGAACATCAGCGCCAAGGAGATCGAGGACCTGCTCTACACCCACCCCAAGGTGGTGGAGGTGGCGGTCATCGGCCTGCCCGACCCCGAGCGAGGCGAGCGCGTCTGCGCCGTCGTCCAGCTGGTCGAGGGCGCCGATGGGCTCGAGCTGGCCGACGTCGTCGCGTTCTGCCGTGAAGCCGGCCTCATGACCCAGAAGATCCCCGAGCAGGTCGAGCTGCGCACCGACTGGCCACGGGCCGGCACCGGCAAGATCGTCAAGAAGTCGCTGCGCGACGAGTACGCGGCGCGGTGAGCGCCCTGGTGCGTTCCGCCGGGCGGCATCGGCGACCGGCCCTACCGCATCGTCTTCGTCTGCACCGGGAACATCTGCCGCTCCCCCATGGCCGAGGTGATCACGCGGTCGCTGGCGTGCGTCCACCGACCTGGCCGACGGCACGACCCTGGCCGACCACCTCGAGGTGCGCAGCGCCGGCACCGGCCCGTGGCACGAGGGCGAGCCGATGCACCCGCTCGCCCAGACGGCGCTCGCCCGCGGCGGGCTACCCCGACGACGGCACGTGGCCCACCAGATCGTGTCGTCCGAGCTCGGGCGGACTCGACCTCATGGTCGCCCTCGACCGCCGCCACCAACAGACCCTGCGCAGCCTGGGTGCCGACCCCGACCGCCTGGTCCTGCTCCGGGCCTTCGACCCCGCCGCCGGCGCCGCCGCCGACGTGCCCGACCCCTACTACGGCGACGACGTCGTCTTCGACGAGTGCCGCGACATGATCGCCGCCGGCTGCGCCGGCCTCGTCACCTCGCTGGCCGCCCACTGGGACACCTTGTGGGCGGCCTAGGACGTGCTGGCTCTGTGCACGCGAACGCGCTGGTCAGCATCCTCCTCGCCGGGGTTTCCGGCAGAGTCTGTGACATAGTGCCGACGTGGTCTCACGTAGGGTCATGCGCCGGCGCCGCCAGTTCGCCGTCGGTGGCGCGCTCCTCCTCCTGCTCCTGATCTATTTCGCCTTCTTCTCGGGGGGCTCCGGTGCGCCGCCCAAGACCACGACGTCGACGACCCATCACGCCGTCGTCACCGCCGAGCACTTCCCGAAGCACTCGCCGCTCAACCCGACCTGGACCGGCAACGGCAAGACCGTCACCCTCGGCTTCGGCGGCGACGTGCACTTCGCCGGCGCGGTCGGCGCCAACCTGGCCAAGAACCCCGCCACCGCCCTGGGCACGACCATCCCGCAGCTCTTCTCCGGGGCCCAGGTCCGCATGGTCAACCTCGAGACCGCCGTGACCAACGGCACCTGCCCGGAGCCCCAGAACAAGCCGTACATCTTCGACGCGCCGGCCTCCGCCATCACCGCGCTCAAGAGCGCCACCGTCTCGGTCGCCACCGAAGCCAACGACCACGGCATGGACTGCGGCCCGCAGGGCCTGTCGCAGAACCTGACCATCGCCCAGCAGGCCGAGCTATCCCATCATCGGCATCGGCAACACGGCCGCGCAGGCCTTCACGCCCTACCGGGTCACCGTCAACGGCCAACGGATCGCCATCATCGCGGCGACGCAGGTGATCGCGGACAATCTCGTCTCGACCTGGACGGCGTCGGCCACCCAGCCCGGCGTCGCCTCGGCCATCGACCCGACCCAGCTGGTGCGCGAGGTCCAGCAGGTGCGGCGCACGGCCGACACCGTGATCGTCTACGTGCACTGGGGCACCGAGACGCAGGCCTGCCCCAACCCGCAGCAGGAGCCGCTGGCGGAGCAACTGGTCAAGGCCGGCGCCGACGTCGTGATCGGCTCCAACGCCCACGTCCTGCTGGGGGGCGGCTACCTCGGTGGGGCCTACGTCGACTACGGACTGGGCAACCTCGCCTTCTACGACAACACGGCACCCGAGACCGACAGCGGCACGCTCATCCTCACGGCGCAGGGCCGGCACATCACGGGCGCCGTGTGGCGGCCGGCCACGATCCTCAACGGCGTGCCCCAGCCGCTGACCGGCGCCCCCGCCACGGCGGCGGTCACGAGCTGGAACGCCGCCCGCAGCTGCACCAACCTGTCCGCGACGCCATCGGCCAGCGTGACCACCATGCGCGGCGAGACGGTGCCCTTCGTCGCGCCACCCGCTGCGCCGACGACGACGACGACCACCGCGCCGGGTGCGTCCGGTGGCGGGAGCACGACGACGACGACGACCGCGACCACCACGACGAAACCTACAACGGGTGGAGGCGGCGCGGGCACCACCACGACGACCGGCTCCAGTGCCAGGAGCACCACGACGACGACACCCGCGTCCGACCACCACGTCCCCGACCGACAACGCCGGCTAGGGCGACCGGACGCGCGCTCAGCGGGGTTCGATCCTCGGCGCCCGCGTACGCGTCCCGCGAAGGCGTCCTCACCGGGGATCCGCCGGTAGCGGAAGCGGATCTCCTCCAGGTCGTTCGGCTCGGTGACCGACTCCTCGGCCAGTCGCAGCACCATGTCCGCCTGCCGCCGCAGCACGGTCCGCTGCTCCGGCGACGTGGTGTCGAGCATGATCGACCCGATGGAGTCGATCAGCCGGATCAGGACGGCCGGCATGCCGCCCGCGCCCTGGCGGATCTTGTCGAAGGCGCGGTTGACCATGCGGGCGTACGACGGGTCGAACTCGATCAGGCGGACCTTGCCCGACGAGTCCCGGTAGACGCCCTCGTCGAGCACCCGCCCCGACACCCGGCCCAGGCCGGCGGACAGCCAGTCGATGCAGGTGAGGGCCGTGAAGGTGTCGTTGACGGCCGACGACAGGGCCCGGATGGCGATCTCGACGAGCTGGTCGATGGCGAAGACCGGGTCCTGCACGAGGGTCCGGTGCGGGCCCGTCACGTGCGCCTTCGAGAGCGCCAGGGCGACCTCGGGTGCCGCCGCCCGCGGCCACACCGATGGCCAGGGGCCGGCCCGTGGCCAGGTAGTGCCCCGGGCGGTGCTCCAGCCGGATCACGGAGTCGGTCCGGGTGGCGATGGAGATCAGCTGGGCGTAGCCGACGTACTGGATGTAGCCGCTGACCTGTGAGCGCACGACGGCGCCGCCCTCCTCGATCAGCGTGAGCAACTCGGGCACGCTCTTCCCGGTACGCCGGGGCAGCGAGAGGTCGTCGGACCCGACGTCGTCCGGGAACTCGGCGTCGATCGACCGCATCAGGTCGTCGGCGATGCCGGCGATCACCTCCGGCAGCTGGATCGACTTGGCGATGTGGTGGATGAAGTAGATCAGCACCCCGAGGTCGACGCAGGAGGAGTGCTTCGGCGACCGACGTCGAGAGATGGGGGACGAAGGTCGAGCTCAGGCTGTTGATGGAGACCAGGCCCAGCACCGAGTAGACGAAGGTCCCGACGAAGACTGCCCAGGGTCACCTGGTTCCCGATGTCGCGCACGAAGTTCCGCATCATGCGCGGCCCGAACTGCTGCGAGGCCAGCGTCAGCGCCAGGATGGTGATGGAGAAGACGACGCCGATGACGGTGATGACGGCGGCGGCGATGGCGATCAGGACCTGGCGCTCGGCGTCGGCGTTGCCGGTGCGGATCCACGCCGGGAGCGTCAGGTGGCCGTGATACGCCGCGACATCGATCTCGAACGTGGCGATGAACAGCAGGACCGAGACCACGACGAGGATGCTCGGGATGACCCACAACGTCGTGCGCAGCTCCTCCCAGCGCCAGCTGGGCAGCTGGCGCCGGTCCTTCCCGATGCGCGCCGGCTGCGGCGTGACGGACCTCTCGGTGCGCTGCCGCTCATCGGCGCCGCCGTGATCCATGGTGCACATCGTGCACCACGGCGCCCGGGACCCGAGGTCATGCCGGGAAGAAACGAGGGCAGGTGCTGCCGGTTGGCCCCGAGCAGCTCGTCCGCCAGGTCCGCCGCCAACGGGTACTGCCCGACCAGCGGGTTGGCCAACAGCGCCCGCACGACGTCGTCGCGGCTGCCCGAGCACGCGGCCTTCACGGCCAACCGCTCGTAGGCCTTGGCGTGCTGGACGAGGCCGAGCATCTCGGGCGACAACGCCCGCTGCGGAAGCGGGTGGGCGCCGCTGGCGTCGACGACCGCCGTCGTCTCGACCACGGCGTCGTCGGGCAAGCCCGGGATGGCACCGTCGTTGCGCATGTCGACGACCTGCACGTCCCCGGTGCCCGCGTGCAGCGACGCCATCAGGCGAACCGCGGCCAACGAGTAGTACGCGCCGCCGCGGTACGGCAGCTTCTCCGGCTTCGAGACCAGCGCGGGGTCCCGGTACTCCTCGCAGCAGCGTGGTCTCCAATTCCGCCACGACGTCGGCCCGGGAGCGGTGACCCGGGTTCGACTGCTGGGCCACCTCGGCATCGTGTTGGTAGTAGTAGTGCACGTAGTACGAGGGCAGCGCCTGCTGCAGACGGAGACACGTCGATCGGGACCCCGCTCTCGAGCTCGAGCTCGGGGCCGAAGCGCTCGAAGAGATCCTCCAGACGATCATCCCCCGTCATCACCGCCGGACCCGGGCCGACCTGATCCACGTCAGGTGGTTCAGCCCGACGTGCTCGACCGCGACCTCGTCCGGGTCGACGCCGAGATAGTGCCCGATCCGTCGCTGGGCCCAGATGGCGACGTTGCACAGGCCCACCGCGTGGTGGCCCTCGTCGAGCAGCGCCTGGGTCACGATCCCGACCGGGTTGGTGAAGTCGACCATCCATGCACCCGGGTTGGCACGCGCCGCCATCTCCTCGGCCAGCCCCAGGACGATGGGCACGGTGCGCAGCGCCTTGGCCAAGCCGCCGGCGCCCACGGTCTCCTGACCCAGGCATCCGTAGCCGACCGGAAGCGTCTCGTCGACGTGGCGCGCCGCCTGGCCTCCGATGCGGAGCTGGACCACGACGAAGTCGGCACCTTCGAGCGCGGCGTGCGGGTCGGCCGTCGTCGAGAACGTCCCGCCCCATCCCCGTGTCCGCAGGATGCGCTCCGAGAGCCCTCCGACCACCTCTCGGCGCTGCTCGCTCGGGTCGAGCAGGACGAGGTCGTCGACGACCATCCGGTCCTCCACGTCGCACAGGCCGTCGACCAGCTCGGGCGTGTAGGTGCTCCCGCCACCGACGACGACCACCTTGGTGCCCACGCAGCGCAACGTAACATCCGTCCGTGTCCGCGCCCTCCGAATCCACGCCGGCCGTGCTGGCGTTCGACGGTGGGCAGCACCAAGACCGATGTCGTCCTCGTCTCGCGGCCGCGGCGACGTGCTCGGCCGGGCCCGGGTCGGCCCGAGCAACCATCAGCTCGTCGGCCTCGACGGCACCGTCAGCGCCCTGACCGAGGCGTTCGCCGCCGTCACTGCCGACGCGGGGATGTCGAGGTGCCGAAGGCGCCGATCTGTCCGACCGGCGTGTACTGCCTGGCCGGCATCGACCTGCCCGTCGACGAGGAAAAGCTCGCGCCGGCCATCGAGGCCCTCGGGTGGACCGAACGGGTGATCCTGCGCAACGACACCTTCGCCGTCTCGCGCGCCGGCACGACGTCGCCGTGGGGCATCGGCGTCGTCTGCGGGACGGGGATGAACTGCGCCGCGGTCGGGCCCGACGGGCGCACCGTGCGCTTCCCGGCCCTGGCCGAGCTGTCCGGCGACTTCGCTCCGGGCGGCGCCTGGTTGGGCCTGCGCGCCCTCGGGTCTCGCCCTGCGGGCCGGCGACGGGCGGGGTGCGCCGACGATCCTGAGCGAGCGCGTGCCGCAACACCTCGGTGTGGCCGACGCCGAGGCCGCCCTGACCGGCATCTACACCGGCGCCCTCCCCTACGCCCGGCTCTTCGAGCTGGCCCGCGTCCTGCTCGACGCCGCGGCGGCAGGCGACGCGCCCGCCCGGGCGTCGGCCGACACCCTGGCCGACGAGGTGGTGGCCTTCGTCCGTGCCGCCGTGGTCCGGCTCGACCTGCAGGACGAGGCCGTCGAGGTCGTGCTGGGTGGCGGCATCTTCGACACCACCGACACCGCCTTCCATGCCCGGGTCGCGGCCGGCATCAACGCCGTCGCCCCGCGCGCCGTCCTCGTCCGTCTCGACGCCCCGCCCGTGCTGGGCGCCGCGCTCATCGGGCTCGACGCCGACGACGCGCCGCCTGCGGCGCTCGCCGCCCTCCGCCAGGCGCTGACGCTCCCCGAAGCGCCCGCGCCTCGGACGAGTCGCCGGCCCGCGATCACCCGACGCCGACGGGCCTCAGCCGCCCCCGACACCCCCGCCGCCGCGTGCGGCATGGCGTCCGCCACCAGGCGCTCGTCGTCGGCCAGGAGCGAGTGCGCCAGGTCCTTCACCATCTCGATGATCTCCGGGTGCTCCTCGGGGTTCCAGCCCTCGAGGAGCTCGGTCAGCCCGGTGCGCCGCGCCTCGGTCAGCTTCTCGAGTGCGGTGGTGCCCGCCGTCGTCAGGTAGAGGTCGCATTCCGCGCCCCGCCGGCGCTCCTCGACCATGCCGGCCGTCAGCAGGCCGTCGACCCCGGGCTGGATCAGGTCGGGCGCGACCTTCAGCCGTTGCGCCACGTCGTTCACGGTGCACGCCGGCTGATCGGCCAGCCGGTACAGCAACCAGCACGCACGGGGCGGCAGCTCGATGCCCGCCCGCTGGGCCAGCGTCGTGTACAGCTCGACCCGGTTCTCCCGGTCCGACAGCCGGGTCAGCGCCAGCTCGATCTCCTGCAGCGACGTCCGCTGGTCGGGCGAAGCCGTTCACCTCGCCGACGTCGACCGTCTGGACCGTCTTGCGCAGCTCCACCTCGGGGAGAAGGAAGCTCAGCAGGAAGGCCACGAACGCGATGGGCACCGCGACGAGGAAGACGATCTGGATCGAGTGCGTGACGGCGTCGATGTACTTCGTGTAGAAGAACAGCCCCGCCGCGGTCGACTTGAGCTTGGCCAGCACGCTCGGATTGATCGTCTGCGGGTTGAAATTCCGCAGCACCGATGCCGGGACCTTGGCCAGCGTCGGCGCGATCGTGTGGTTCAAGACGATGGCGTAGATCGCCCCGAACACCGCCGTGCCGAACGAGCCGCCGATCATGCGGAAGAACACGGAGCTGCTGGTCGCCACGCCGAGGTCCTGGTAGGACACGGCGTTCTGCACCGCGACGACGAGGACCTGCATGACGAGGCCCATGCCGACACCGAAGACGAACATGTAGCCGGCCAGCACCCAGCCGTTCGTCGAGGCGTCGATCAGCGACAACAGGTACGCGCCGACGGTCATCAGGGCGGTGCCGACGATCGGGAAGATCTTGTAGCGGCCCCAGCGCGTGACGAGCCGGCCCGAGATGACCGACGCGCCGAGCATGCCGAGCATCAGCGGGAGGATGCGCAGCCCCGACGCCGTCGGGCTCACGCCCTTGACGATCTGCATGTACAGCGGGAGGAAGGTGAGCGCCCCGAACATGGCGAAGCCCATGACGAAGCCGATGCGAGCTGGCCGCGTTGAAGACCCGCTCCCGGAAGAGCTTCAGCGGGATCACCGGCTCCGCGGCGCCGCGCTCGGCCAAGAGGAAGGCCACCGCCAGCACGACGCCGAGGACCGCGGTGAGCGACGCTCGGCGTCGAGCAGCCAGGCCCACGAGATCCCGCCCAGGCTGGCGAAGATGATGAGCGACGTCGCCGAGCCGGCGAGGAGCAGCGACGCCCGCGTAGTCGATGGCGTGCGAGACCCGGCGCAGGTGGCCCGGGAGCACGGCGCCGGTCACGAACAGGGCCAGGATCCCGAGCGGCAGGTTGATGTAGAAGACCCAGCGCCACGTCAGGTAGGTCACGCACAGCCCGCCGATGAGCGGCCCGATCACGGTGGCCACGGCGAACATGGCGCCGAACAGGCCCATGTAGCGGCCCCGGTCGCGCGGCGACACGACGTCGCCGATGATCGTCTGCGCGCCGACCATCAAGCCCCCGCCGCCGAGACCCTGCAGCGGCGCGGAAGGCGATCAGCTCGGTCATGGTGTGGCTGAAGCCGGACAGCGCCGACCCGATCACGAAGATGACGATGGCGGCCTGGAAGAAGGTCTTGCGCCCGTACTGGTCGCCCAACTTCCCCCACAGCGGCGTCGACACCGTCGACGCCAGCAGGTAGGCGGTGACGACCCAGGCCAGGTGCGAACCCCCGTGCAGGTCGCCGACGATGGTGGGCAGCGCCGTCGAGACGATGGTCTGGTCCAGCGCGGCCAGCAGCATGCCCAGCAGCAGTGCGCCGAGGATCACCCAGAGGCGCCGCTTCGTGATCTTCTCGGCCATGGGAGGTGTTGCGATGGTGCTCACACCCACCTCCTCCGACGTCTGCCACGATCAGCTCAGAGTAGGAACGTCCTGCTCGAAATGCAACCATGGGCAGCCGACCGCCCGATTCCGCCGGGCCCGTCCCGGCGGCCGGCGCCGCCCGCGCTACGGTCCCCGCGGCGGAGGCCGGCTGTCGGCCGTGCAGGAACGAGAACAAGGAAGGCCAGCACCATGCGAACCCGCCTCACCGAACTGCTCGGCATCGAGCACCCCGTCATGTTGGCCGGCATGGGGGGTGTCTCCTACTCCGAGTTGGCCGCGGCCGTCTCGGACGCCGGGGGCTTCGGCTGCCTCGGTGCGTCCACCATGGGCGACGAGAAGATGGCCGCCGAGATCGCCGCCGTGCGCCACGCCACCGACAAGCCGTTCGGCGTCGACCTCCTCACCGCCATGCCCGGCGGCATGACCGAACAGGTCAAGATGATCATCGAGGGCGGGGCCTCGGCCTTCGTGGCCGGGCTCGGCGTCCCGACCGAGGTCGTCGACCTCTGCCACAGCAACGACGTGATCGTCGTCAGCATGTGCGGCAAGGTCGAGCACGCGCTGCGCGCCGTCGAGGCCGGCTGCGACCTGGTGGTGGCGCAGGGCACCGAGGCGGGCGGGCACACCGGGCAGATCGCCTCGTTTCCGCTCGTCCCCCAGATCGTCGACGCGGTCGGCGACCGCGTGCCGGTCGTCGCTGCCGGCGGCATCTTCGACGGCCGCGGCCTCGCCGCTGCCCTGGCGCTCGGCGCCGACGGCGTCTGGGTCGGCACCCGCTTCATCGCCACGCCCGAGGCCCGCGGGCGTCCTCGGCTACAAGGACAAGCTCCTCGCCAGCCGCGAGGACCAGACCACCGTCAGCCGTGCCTACTCGGGCAAGACGATGCGCGTCGTGCGCAACGAGTA
This sequence comes from uncultured Acidimicrobiaceae bacterium, assembly GCA_963762175.1. Lineage (GTDB taxonomy): Bacteria > Actinomycetota > Acidimicrobiia > Acidimicrobiales > RAAP-2 > Bog-473. The sequence continues at coordinate 91,889 of CAVXJW010000004.1, read as the reverse complement.
CACCGACTACTACGACAGCCACCCCGACGAGCTCAAGAAGTTCCCCGAGCAGCTGGGCATCTCCTACGCGAACGGCGCCATGCACCTCGGTGGCGACTCCTTCAGCGACGGCGTCGACGTCGACAGGGAGTGCTACCCGGCCGGCCAGGGCGTCGGGGGCCATCACCGAGCTCGTCCCCGCCGGCGAGCTCGTCCGTCGCTTCGTCGCCGAGGCCGAGCGTCGCCCTCGACCGCCTCGTCCGGCCTGCGCTGAGCAGCCGGGACGGAACGATCGGGCGTGCCGCTGCTCGTGTACCTGGACCTGCGATGCACGTGAGCGCCAGTGGGACGCCGGGCCGATGACGACCGGGGCAAGTCGACCGCCGCCCCGGGTCGCCCTGGTCACCGGAGCCAACCACGGCATCGGCGCCGCCACGGCCAAGGCGCTCGCCGCGCAGGGCACCGCCGTCCTGTGCGCCTACTTCCGCAACGAGCAGCTCGGCGGCCTCGACGACCCGTCGCTGCCGGCGGCCTACCGGTCGACCCGGATGGCGCGGGCCGACATCGTCGTCGAGTCCATCCGGGCCGCGGGCGGCCGGGCGGTGGCCCTGGAGGCGGACCTGTCCGACCCGGCCAGCGCACCGGCACTGTTCGACGCCGCCGAAGCGCAGCTGGGTCCGGTGACGATCCTGGTCAACAACGCCTCGGGCTGGATCGCCGACACGTTCGTCCCGGCGGCGACGGACCGCTTCGGTCGGGCCCAGGCGCCGGTGAGCGCGCGCACCATCGATCAGGTCCTCGGGGTCGACGCCCGGGCGGCGGCGCTGCTGATCGCCGAGTTCGCGCGCCGCCACGTCGCCCGGGGCGGCGACTGGGGCCGCATCGTCGGCCTGACCTCGGGCGGCGACCGACGGCTTCCCCGAGGAGGTCTCGTACGGCGCCGCCAAGGCGGCGCAGGTCAGCTTCACCCTCAGCGCGGCCGCCGAGCTGGCCCGCTACGGCGTGACGGCCAACGTCGTCCACCCTCCCATCACCGACACCGGCTGGATCAACCAGACGGACCGCCGCCTCGGCGCAGTCCGCCGGGCAGCGCGTCGCCACGCCCCGACAGGTGGCCGACGTGATCGCCTACCTGGCCTCCGACGCCGCCGCCCTCGTCACGGGCAACGTCATCCGCCTTCGCTGACCGCGGCGCCGGGCCACGTGCCCGACCCCGTCAACTCCGCCGTCCGGCGTGTCCCGACCGCCTCCGTCATCCGGACCATCGTCGGGACGAGCCTTCGGCGATCCTGCGCTCACGCAGTCCTGTTCGTCCATGGTCAACAGAGTTTTCGTGCATATCGCGTGACATCACGTTGTTACGCGATATATCATTAGTGTTACGTAAATGACCGGAGTGCACCGGTCCGGCCCAGTCAGCGGGCCCACGAAACGACGAACCAAGGAGTCTCGATGACGCACCAAGCACGAACACGACATGACGCACCAGCACGAACACGACCACGACCATCTCCACGACCGCCACTTCGGCGGACGGGGCGGGCATGCGAGGGCCCCGGGGAGGTCGCTGCGGCGGCGGGCGCGGTGGCTGGGGCGGCGGCCGGCGCATGCCGCGCGGCGCCATCCGGACGGCCATCCTCGTTGCCCTGCGCGACGAGCCCGGTCACGGCTACGAAGTCATGCGCCGCCTGGAGGAGATGAGCGGCGGCCTGTGGCGCCCGAGCCCCGGGTCGGTGTACCCGCACCTCCAGATGCTCGAGGACGAGGGGCTGGTGCGCTCCTCCGACGTCGACGGGAGTCGCACCTTCACGCTGACCGAGACCGGCCGGGCCGAGGCCGCCGAGGCCAAGCTCCCCTGGCAGAGGGCAGCGAGTCCGACGACGAGGTCCGCACGCTGCGCCTCGGCATGGGCCAGCTCATGAGCGCCGCCAAGCAGCTGGCCGGCGCCGGCGAGAAGGAGCAGATCGAGCGGGGCATCGCCGTCATCCAGAAGGCCCGCAAGGAGCTGTACCAGATCCTGGCCGAGGACTGACCCGCGACATTGGGAGACGGCTGAGAGAACCGCCGGTACTGTGCAGAAGGAGCCATGACCACCACGACCACCGCCACGCCGCTCGACGGCGCCGCGCCCGGATGACGGGACACCGATCATCGAGACCGTCGATCTGACGAAGACGTACCCGGGAACGGACTTCCGCGCCGTCGACGGGCTCAACCTGCGGGTGGGCACGGGCGAGGTCTTCGGCCTGCTCGGCCCGAACGGCGCGGGGAAGACGACGACCATCGGCGTGCTGACCACCCGGGTCATTCCGACGGGTGGTCAGGCGTTCGTCGGCGGCATCGACGTCGTGCAGCACCCGACGCTGGTCAAGCAGCTGATCGGCGTCGTGTCGCAGCAGAACACGCTGGACCGTCAGCTCACCCCGTGGGAGAACCTCTACTGCCACGGGCGACTCTTCGGCATCGGCGCCAAGGAGTCGCGGCAGACCGCGGACGAGCTGCTCGAGCGGTTCCAGCTGACCCGGTTCGCCAAGGCCTCGGTCTACGCACTCTCGGGCGGCATGGCCCAGCGCCTCATGGTGGCCCGCGCCATCTTCCACCGGCCGGCCGTCCTCTTCCTCGACGAGCCCACGGCGGGACTCGATCCGCAGGGTCGTCTCGCCCTGTGGGAGCTGCTCGAGGGCCTCAACGCCGAGGGACAGACGATCATGCTGACGACGCACTACATGGAGGAAGCCGACAAGCTCTGCGACCGGGTGGCCATCATGGACCACGGCAAGATCCTCGCCCTCGACACCCCGGCCGAGCTCAAGCGCAGCGTCGGCGCCGACACCATCGTCACCGTCAAGGCCGCCGGCGACGCCGATCAGCTGTCCGAGGTCTTCAAGGCCCGACTCGAAGGCGTGACGCGGACGCGCTCGATCCCCGACGGCGTCGAACTGCAGATCCGCGGTGCCGATCGCCTGGTCCCGCGGGTCGTCGAGGCCGCAGAATCGGGCGGGTTCTCCCTGGCCGACCTCTCGGTGGCCGAGCCCACGCTCGAGACCGTCTTCATCGGGCTTGACCGGAAAGGAGCTGCGCGACTGATGGCGACCACGACCTCCGAGACCATCGTCCCCGCCACCTTCGGCGCCACGGGCACGCGCCAGGTCGAGCTGACGCCGACCCGTTCGGCGACGGCCGCCAGCTGGACCTCGCTGCGTGCCCTCATCCAGCGCGACCTGGTCGTCCTGTGGAAGCACAAGATCGAGTTCACGGTGCGCACGCTGGTGCAGCCGTTCCTCCTGTGCTTCGTCTTCCTCTACGTCTTCCCGAAGATCGGTCAGGGCATCGGCGCCGCCAGCGGCGTCCCCGGCGCGGAGTCGGCGTTCGCCACCGTCCTCGTGCCCGGCGTCGTCGGACTCTCCATCATGTTCCAGGGCATCCAGGCCGTCGCCATGCAGCTCGCGCAGGAGTTCGGCTTCACCCGCGAGATCGAGGACCGAGTCCAGGCGCCGTGCCCCATCTGGCTGGTGGCCATCTCCAAGGTGATCTCCGGCGGCGGCCCAGGGCCTGCTCTCGGCCGCCATCGTCCTGCCCATCGCCTCGGTCGTGCACGCAGCCGGTGTCGAAGCCCAGATCAACCTCCACTGGCTGCTGATCGTGACCCTCGTGCCGCTGTCCTGCGTCTGCATGGCGTCGCTCGGACTGCTGCTCGGCACGTCGTTCGAGCCGCGCAACCTGGGCCTCATGTTCGGCTTCATCGTGCTCCCGATCACGTTCCTCGGTGGCACCTACTACCAGTGGACGCGGTCTGGCGCCGGTCAAGGCGGGCCCGGTCCACTGGCTGCAGATCGTCGTGCTGGTCAATCCGCTGATCTACATCAACGACGGGATGCGGGCCGCCTTCACGGACGCCGCGCACATGCACCTCTACGTCATCTACCCCGCCATCGTCGCCTTCAGCGTCATCTTCTTGACGCTCGGCCTCCGCAACTTCCGGCGCAAGGTCGTGGCCTGACCCGCTCAGTGGCCTTGGCACGGGCGCAATCGTCGCCCTGGCGTGGAGGGTCCTGACGGGCGGGCTCCGTGGCATTTCGGTGAAAAATGCGGAGAATCGCGCCTGCCCGCGGACCCTTCTGGGTAGGGTGACCGGAACCGTGCAGCCAGCGTGTGCAACCGCTCCGGGTGGGGTGGCGAAGGGACGGATCTCATGGACATGACCGGTCGAGAAGCGCCGTCCGACCTCCCGGAGGCCTACGCCCGGGTGCGGGCCACGACCGAGCGGCTGGCCTCCGTGCTGAGCGCCGAGGACCAGACGGTCCAGACGATGCCCGACGTCAGCCCGACGAAGTGGCACCGGGCCCACGTGACGTGGTTCTTCGAGACCTTCATCCTCGGCGAGTACGCCGAGGGCTATCGCGCCTTCGACGACGCGTACGCCTACATCTTCAACTCGTACTACGAGGCCGTGGGCGCTCGCCATCCCCGCACCGAACGCGGCCTGCTGTCGCGCCCGGGCATCGACGAGATCGCGCGCTACCGCAGGACGTCGACGAGGCGATGGACGCGCTCCTCCGCGATCCCGACCAGCCCGGGCTCGCCGACCTGATCACCCTCGGGCTCCACCACGAGCAGCAGCACCAGGAGCTGCTGCTCATGGACATCAAGCACGTGCTCTCGAGGAACCCGCTGCATCCGGCCTACCTCGAGGTCGGCGCAGCCGGCGCCGGCGAGCGTCGCGCCACCCAAGGCCGGCTGGATCGAGCACGAGGGCGGCCCGGTCGAGATCGGCCACCGCGGAGTGGGGTTCGGCTTCGACAACGAGTTCCCCGTGCACACGGTGCACCTCACCCCCTTCGGGCTGGCCGACCGGCCGGTCACCTGTGGCGACTGGCTCTCGTTCATGGAGGACGACGGCTACCGCCGGCCCGAGTTCTGGCTCTCCGACGGCTGGGCCGTCGTCAACGCGCAGCGCTGGGAGGCGCCGCTCTACTGGTCTCGCGATCCCGACGACCCCGACCGCTGGATTCAGTTCACCCTGGCCGGTCCCCGACCCGTCGATCCGAACGAACCGGTCTGCCACGTCAGCTACTACGAGGCTGATGCGTTCGCGCACTGGACCGGCATGCGACTGCCGACCGAGTCGGAGTGGGAGACGGTCGCCTCGGCCCACGGCGAAGGCGACAACTTCCTGCGCGACGACCTGCTCTCGACCGGCGCGCCCCATCCACGGCCGGCCGTCTCCTCCAACGCCATCTTCGGCGACACCTGGGAATGGACCTCGAGCGCCTACTCGCCCTACCCGGGGTTCCGGGCCGCTCCGGGAGCCGTCGGCGAGTACAACGGCAAGTTCATGGTGAGCCAGTACGTCTTGCGCGGCGGCTGTTGCGCCACGCCGGCCGGGCACGTCCGCTCCACCTATCGCAACTTCTTCCCGCCCGGTGCGCGCTGGGCCTTCGGCGGCCTCCGGCTGGCCCGGGATCCCTGAGCGATGGCCTACACGATCGACGTCCATCTCTCGCCCGAGGAGGTCCGCAGCCAGATGCGGGCCGACGCGCTGAAGGGACTGCTGGGCGAGGAGAAGTCCATTCCGCCGGTGTGGTTCTACGACGAGCGCGGCAGCCGCCTGTTCGAGGAGATCACCCAGCTCCCGGAGTACTACCCGACCCGGGCCGAGCGGGCGCTGCTCGAGGCAGCACGCCCCGGCGATCGCCGAACTGTCCAAGGCCGACACCCTCGTCGAGCTCGGTGCCGGCGCGTGCGACAAGACGCGGGTGCTGCTGACCGCGCTCCAGGACACCGGCTCGCTGTCGCGCTACGTGCCCTTCGACGTGAGCGACGAGTTCCTCCGCGGCGCCGCCGCCACCCTGTCGGAGGAGTTCGACACGCTCGACATCCACCTCGTCATCGGCGACTTCCACCACCACCTGGCCGAGATCCCGACCGAGGGACGGCGGATGATCGCCTTCCTGGGCGGGACGATCGGCAACCTGAACCCGGCGCAGCGGGCCCGCTTCCTCTTCGACCTGAACTGCACGATGTCGAGCGACGACTCGCTGCTCCTCGGGACGGATCTCGTCAAGGACAGGGGTCGGCTCGTCGCGGCCTACGACGACGCGGCCGGCGTGACGGCCGACTTCAACCGCAACGTGCTCCACGTGCTCAACGAGCAGCTGGGCGGTGACTTCGACCCCGACCTCTTCCGGCATGTCGCGCTGTGGAACGAGGACGAGCAATGGATCGAGATGCGCCTGCGGGCGGACGAGGCGAACGAGGTCTCCTTGACCGAGGCCGGCATCACGGTCCGGTTCGACCAGGGCGAGGACCTGCTGACCGAGATCAGCGCCAAGTTCACTCCGGATCGGGTCGAGCAGCGAGCTCGTCGAGGCCGGCTTCGTGGTCGAAGGGATGTGGGGGGCGGAGGACGGCGAATTCCTCCTGACCCTGGCGCACCCGTTCTGCTGACGGCCCCTTGACAGGCTCTCACCGCCCTGACGGCCCCGGGCCTCAGCTGACGGGTTCGGGCACGCCGTCGGACGCAGGTTCGCTGCGCCGCCTCGTCGCCGTGCCCAACGTCGGCATCGAGCCCTGGTCCCGTCGTGGCCGCCGCCGGCGAACCGAGCCAGACGCCGAGCAGCACCAGGAGCAACGCGATCGCTCCAAGGCTGAGGATGCTGGCCAGCAGACAGGTGAGGCGGTCGGTAGTGGAAGGTCACGACGTCGTGGCCGGCCGGGATGTGCACCTGCTGGACCAGGTCGAAGTCGTGCGACCGTGATGGCCTCCGGCCTTGCCGCCGTTCACCGAGACCGTTGCCGTCCACCCCGAGTCCCAGGCGACGGAACGGATCACCGATGGACGGGCGTCGGTGCGTCCACCTGATCTGCTCGGACTTCGTCGTGCTCGAGATGGTCCGCGTCGGGATGCGGCGACCGGTGTCGGTCGAGGCGACGATGGGCTCGGGCGGCTTGCGCAAGCGTGAAGACCGCATAGCCCTGGAGAGCCCGCCCAGTTGCCACGGACCCGGGCAGTCAGTGCCGACGACAGGGAGCCGGCCAGCTCGTAGGGCTGCCCGGCCACCGTGATGACGGCCCGCTGATCGGGAATGGAGCCGGCGACGACCTGGACGGACAGGCCGATGGCCTGGCCCGCCGGATGCGGGCCGGTCACCCTGCGGGCACCCGCAGGCACCGGCAGCGCCGCTCCCCAATCGGTCGGCCCGTCCGCCCGCAGCGACCCGAAGCGGACGAGCGTCCCCGGGCCGGCCGGAGTGACCAGCACGACCGTGACGGTTTCGGGCTCGAGCGTCTCCCCGAAGAACCACGAGGCCGTCTGCCCCGCGTGGAGCGCGGGCCGGGGGCCGGGGTCGACGGGATAGGCGGTGTCGTTGAAGTCGGCGCCGTAGCCGCGGGCCAGAACGGGGTCGGCACCGAACCCCTCGGACATCTGAGTGAAGTCGCTGAACGAGCGGGTGCCGTCTCCAGGGGCACCAGGAAGTACTCGGGCACCGTCACGACCTCGTGGAGGTTCAGCCGGTCGAGCATGCCCGAGGAGAGCTGGCCGATGTCGAGGTCGTCCTGCTCGTGGGTGTGGGTCGCCGATTCGTAGTTGCCGTTGACGATCGAGGCGTAGCCCGAGACCGAGGGCAGGCCCGGGATGATGTTGAGATCCGGCACGCCCTGGGGGCTCCCCGGGTAGCTCGAGTAGGTCTGCGGGTCGTAGTTCACGAGGCGGCCGCCGGCAGGCAGCTGTGCCGCCATCAGCTGCTGTATCGGCGTCGTCCCGGCGACGAGGTCGTTCGGAGGCGTCTGGCTCAACTGACTCGTCAGTCCCATCAATCCGACGTCGACGACGACGAACACCGCCGCCAACGAGACCCACGACACCCTTCTGAGCCACGGCCTGATCCAGACAAGGATCGCGCCGCACCGATGCAGAACGCCAGCGCGATCGCCGTCGCCTCGCGCACCGTGTCGGTCATAGCTGCGGGCGAAGGACACGCCCGCAAATGTCCGCACCAGGGAAGCGGGCGACGCGAGCGCCCAGATCGAGCCAGCGCGGCCACCAGACCGAGCGGCAGCAGTGCCATGACGCGGTCGTAGCGGGTCATCGCTTCGCGTGGGGCGGGAACCTCCGTGCGGTCGATCCATCCCGCGAACAGCACGCAGACGGCGGTCGCCACGGTGATCATGTTGCGGCTCTGCAGTCGTTGGTGTCCGTACAGCGGCAAGCTGTTGAACAGGTGCTCGAAGGGCGTGTTGGAACCGAGCGCGAGGAGTAGTCCGAAGAGGCCGACGACGTACCACGTCAGACGGTCCCGGGGCGGAATCCGGCTGGGCCAGCGCGGATTGACCAGCGTCAGCAGTGCGATGACGGGCAGGATCCCGAGATAGATGCCGACCTCGGGCAGGTTGTACTGGCTGAAGAACTGGGCCTCCCCGATGTGCCCGTAGCCCCCATTGAGGTACGGCACCAGACCCAGAATGGTGAAGGGCCTCGGATAGCTCCCGGCGGCGGCCACCACCCCGGCGCCCCGCTGCGAGTTTTGGATCGCCTCGAGTCCGGGAAGCCACTGGATCGCTGCCAACGAGAGGGCCAACGCCGCCTCCCGCCCCGCATCGAGTCAGCACCCGCCACCAGCGCTCGCGGCTCAGACCGGCCGACACGAACGCAAAGGCCCCGATGAGCAGCGCTTCGTCGAGCATGGCCTCCGGAGCGCCGGCGAGGATCACGGTGGCATAGGCGATCCCGAGCAGGATGGTCCAACGCCACCGGCCGTCACGGACGATGTGCAGGACGGCCAGCAGCATCCAGGGGATGGCGACGAAGCCCTCCGTCATGTCGACGTGGTTGACCTGGCTCAGCACCGGTCCGGCAAAGGCAAACGTGGCCGCCGCCAGGATGCAGGCCGGCGTCGACAACTTCAGCGCCCGCAAGAAGACGTACATCCCGACCGCGATGGCGGAGAACAGGACGACCTCGGTGGCGAGCCACGCCGCCCGATCGGGCAGAAACGACGAACAGCGCCGGTCAGGGGATAGAAGGCCCCGGCGTTGAAATCGGCCATGAGCGGTGTGCCGCTGAAGATGTACTGGTTCCAGAAGGGCAGTTGGCCGTGGCGGAGCATCGAGCCGACCAGGACGTGGAGCGGGAAGTTCTGCTGGAGGTTGTCTCCGGTCAGCAGCAGGTGGCCGCCGATGAGGTCCGGCAGCACGAAGACGGCCGTCGGAATGGCGATCAGCACGACGTAGGGCCACAGGGGTCCGGTATGTGCTCGAAGTCGGTTCACTGGCGAAGAGATGCCTTCCGGGGTACCTGGAGTGCGGCCTGTCACCACCGAGGCGGAGCGATCGGCGCAAGCTAGCGCCTGACTCTGGGAAGGGGCTCCATGGTCAGCACGGACGTTGTCGTGGGAGCCCCGTCACGTGACGCCGCCCGAGATTGTGCTCGATACCGCCCACTGCAGTCGTTCGCCCTGGGCCGTCCGCCCTCTGCTCGGAGCACGACGGAGCGATGCCATCACCGTGGCGCCATGTCGCATTTCATGACAGAAGATTTCATCTTCGTGACAGACCCAGTCTCCTCGTGTATTCTGGGAGGAGCCTGAGAGTTCGCAGAAAGCGACCCCGCGCTGCCCGCAATCGGCGACCGCTGTGACAGAATCACTGCAGTTTCATGAAGATTCCCGCTCCCGCGGTGAACACCTGGAGCGGCTCAACGAAGGAATCCCCCGATGGAGCTCGTGACCCCGAGCGCGACCACCACCGCCGACGTCGACCTCCCCCGGAGCGCCGACACGGACGCGCCGGCAACCGGCGCGGAGCTGCGTCTGCGCACCGCCCTGCTCGGGCTGCTCGGGAAGCTCGGCAATCGTGGTCGGAGCCGTACTGGGCGGTCCGTCCTTCGAGACCCACCTCCCGGGCGCGTGGTACTTCGGCATGCCCGGCGGTCCCTTCGGATCTCGGGTCGGACAGTTCACTCCCGCCTGGCGTCGCTCGCCCTCGTCTTCGGCGGGCTCATCCTGCTCAGCCGAGTCTGGTTCGGCTTGCTCCGTCACCTCAACGCCCACCGCGGCTTCCCGGTCAAGCGAGTCGTGCTCGTCGTGATGATCTGGGCCATCCCGCTCCTCCTCGCCCCGCCGCTCTTCAGTCGCGACGTCTACACCTACGCCGCGCAGGGCGAGATGATGAGCCACCACATCAATCCCTACTCCTACGGGCCCGAGGTGCTCGGATCCACGTCTTTGAACCAGGACGCCGACGCAGTGTGGTCCGGCACCGAGTCGCCCTACGGGCCGACCTTCCTGAGCGTCGACGGCGTGCTCGACCAGGCTTCGGGCCACCAGATCCTGCCCGACCTCGTCCTGCTGCGGCTGCTCGAGGTCGGCGGCATCGCCATGGTGGTCGCGGCGACGCCGACCCTGGCCCGGGCGCTCAAACACGACCCGGCGCATGCCGTCATGATCGGGGCCGGCTCACCCCTCGTCCTCCTGTCCCTGATCGGGGGCGCCCACAACGACGCCTTGATGCTCGGTCTGCTCATGGCCGGACTGGCGGTGGCCACACGCTTCGGCACCGTGCCCGGGGTCATCCTGTGCGCCCTGGCGGCGGGCGTGAAGTCACCCGCCCTGCTCGGCGTGCTCTTCCTCGGGTGGGTGTGGGCCGGCGCGGGACGCTTCGGTCCGCCGCCGCGTCGGCCACACCGCGGCGGCGGGGCTCATCGCGCTGGCCACCATGGAGGTCGCATCCCTCGTCTCGGGCACCGGCTGGGGCTGGGTCCGCACGACGACGACCGCCGACGCATCCTTCACCGGAGTGACGCCGGTCAACGTGGTGGCCCGCGCCGTCTCCATCGTCAGTCACGTCTTCCAGGTTCCCGATCTCGACCCTTGACGGCCCGCCCCATCTTCAGCGTCCTCGGACTGCTCATCGCCGCCTACGTCGGCTACCGGATGCTGCTCCGCTCCCGCAGGACGGCGTCGTCCGCTGCCTCGGTCTCACGCTGCTGGTGCTGGCGCTCCTGGGTCCGATCGTGTGGGCCTGGTACGTGACCTGGGGCTGATCGTCGTCGCGCCGGCGGCCGTCGGCCGCCTGCGCGGTGCCCTGATCGTGATCAGCACCTTCTGGGCCTTCGTCGGGCATGGTGGCGGTCCACGGGATCTACATGCGGTTCCTGCACACCTTCGTGCTGACCGACCTGCTCCTGGTGGCGATGCTGCTGGCCGTGGCGATCACGCCACTCGGTCAGTTCAAGGGCGGCCGCCGCGTCCAGCTGCCGCATCTGACGCCGGGTGTGCTCGCCGGCTCAGGAGCCGGCGCCGCCGCGACCTGACCTCGCGAGCTGACCCGCCCCTGACCCGCGACCTGACCCCGCCATCTGACCCGGCGAGGGCGCGCACGCACCCCGCAGACCGATGAGCGAAGGCCACAGAGCGAAGTGTCAGTCGGCCAGGTCGAAAACCGCCACGATGTGCAGCGGACGGACCCGCACCGCCAGCTCGCCCGCCACACCGTTGCGTTCCCCGTACTCCTCGGCCCGGTCGGCTCCCATGTAGCGGCCGCCGATCCGGCTCGGCCAACTGCGCACCTCGTCGAGGTCGTCGCTGATCTCGACCACACCTTCGATGGTCACGAAGCTGAACGGTGGCCGATCGTCGTCGACGCAGAGCGAGACTCTTGGATCCCTTCGCAGGTTGCGTGCCCTTCACGGTCGTCTCCCCGGTATTGAAGACGCAGCGAGCCGTCATCGTCGAGGTCGTACCAGACCGGGGCGATGTGCGGCCGCCCGTCGGCGCGCACGGTGGCCAGCTTTGGCGGTGCGGCCGGGCAGGGCCGCCAGGAACGTCCACACCTTCTCGTCGGCCAGCGAACGATACGACATCACGCTCACCCGGGCGTGCCGCCGTTGGCCGTGTAGGCCTCGGTCCAGTCCTCGATCATCGGTCCGAAGGCAGCGGGGTTGTACGCGTCCTCCTCGTAGGAGAACTTCATGTCGCCCGCATAGTGCAGGACCGTGATGTTGTGGGCCTGGTGGACCGAGCCGTCTCCCGGGTCCTTCATGCGGTTCTCAATGCGGCAGATCCACCAGCCGCGCTCCTCGTCGCAGACGCACCACGAGTGGGGGAACGAGTTCATGTCCCGGTTCGGCCACTCGGCCATGAGCGGGGCGATCCAGTCGTAGATCTCGTCGGGGCCGCGGAAGGTCCCGAACACGTGCTCGAGGTACACCGCGTCCTCGGTGAAGAGATCGGCCCAGTCGCGCCACTCCCCGCTGGCCGCGCAGCGGTTTGCCGTCTCCATGTAGTGCTCGTGCGCCCGCTCCAGCTCCTCGCGGCTCCACTTCTGCGTCATGACTTCAGTATCCATTCACTCATGGTGACACTGCGCAACGTGCTCAGGTCGACGAATGCGTTGATCTCCTCGATCATCTGCGTGACATGCGCGTTCATGCGCTCCGGGTCGCCGTCCGCGCAGTAGAACAGCATCGGATCGGTGACGTGCTCCAGGGAAGGCCACGCCTCCTCCACGATTCCCGCAACAGTCGGGGCGCCTTCGGTGACGGGTCGGAACACTGCGTTGCGGACGTAGCGGGTGCGGGGCTGGATCTCCTCGGTGATCGGTGAGATCCGGGTGTGCCAGCGTGTCATCCACTCCTCGAAGCTCTGGTCGGGGTGCCGCTGCAGCAGCGCCACGGTCGAGCACGCCGGGCGATCGCTCACCGTCCGGCCACGAGCGGGGCGCAGACCACTGGTTCCCGCCGTAGTCGCGGTAAAGAGACTCGACGACGGAGTAGCCGGCCACACGAACGGCTGCCGCCTCCAGAACCCCCTCGAACGGCTCGCGCTGTTCGATGCTGTCGACCCAGAGCGAGACGAGCCCGTGCAAGGGTGTCTCGCCATCGGGTGTGGGCACCGGTGCCGGGATGTCGCTCTCGGGATCCCAGACGTCGATCGTCAGGCGCACCGGGTCGAGAGCGAGCAGCTTCTCCCCCACCGAGCGCCAGCATGACCTCGGCCACCTCAGAGCGGGTGCTCGTCGGCTCGAGCCACGTCAGGTACATCAGCTTCTCCATGTCACCAGCTTCTCCATGTCACCAGCTTCTCCATGTCACCACTTCCTCACCACGTGAGCCCGAGTGCCTCGCGCATGGTGGCCTCGAACTCGGCGTCACTCTGCGTCCGCCGCAGCTCCAGCACCATGGCGGCATCCTGCCCGACCTCGACGCGAAGCGGTGTGGCCGGGTTCTCCAGGGCATCGGCCACCGCCAGCCCCACCAGCTCGGGACCGGGCCGGCCCGAGGGCCCGGTCAGTGTGGCGACGGTGCCGCTCCACTGGGCGTGGAGGTCGTCGTAGACGGCCGGACCCGGATGGTCGTCGTCGTGCTTCATGCCCGGGGCGATGTACCCGGGCTCGATGATCACGACCCGGATCCCGAAGTGACCCAGTTCGAAGTAGAGCGTCTCGGAGAGGGCCTCGAGTGCATGCTTCGACGCGGCGTACGCGCCCTCCAGGGGCGTCCCGATCCTGCCCTGCACCGAGCTGACGTTGACCAGCACACCGCTCCCCCGTTCGCGCCATCTTGGCGCAACAGCCTGGGCCATGCGCAACGGGCCCAGGGTGTTCACCTCGAGCACCCGGGCGAAGGAGTCGAGCGGATACGTCTCCAGCGGGCCGGTCCCCGGTAACCCCGGCGTTGTTGACGACGGCATCGAGCTCACCGGCATCGGCCACGGCGGACTGCACCGAGGCGTCGTCAGTCACGTCGAGCGCCAGGACCTGCACTGCCGGCAGGCCGTCGAGCAGCGCTGGATTCCGGGCCGTCGCGACGACCTCGTGGCCCCGACCCGCCAGCACCTCCACCGTGGCCCGGCCGATGGCGCGGGCCGCGCCCGTCACGAGCACGCGCACGGATCAGGCCGTCCCCACCGGAGCCAGACCGACCAGCTGCTCGCTCACCTGCCACAGCCGGCGCGCCGCCTCGGGATCCTGCGCCCACTTCCGTGGGCTTCCCTCGGCTTGCACTTGACGAAGTACTCGCCCGCTGACGCCCTCGACCTCGGGCGACGAGGCCAGATACATGGAGGTGCGGGCACCTTTGGCCGGCGAGAGGAAGAACGGGCTGGCGATCTTGATCCCGAAGGCGAGAAACCCGCGCGCGTCACCGTCACCCCCGTACCCCGTGCGCACCGTACCCGGATGCAACGAGTTGGCGGTGACGCCGCGCCCTTCGAAGCCGTCGGGCCAGCTCCAGCGTGAACAAGATGTTGGCCAGCTTCGACTCGCCGTACACGCGCATACCCCGGTACCGCCCCGTCGACTGCAGGTCGTCGAAGGGGATGCCCTTGCGCGCCGCGCCGTGGGCCGTCGACGCGACGTTGACGATGCGGGCGGGTGCCGATCGCGGCGATCCGTTCGAGGAGCAGGTTGGTCAGAAGGAACGGCCCGAGATGGTTGATGGCGAACGTCGCCTCGTAACCGTCGACGGTCTGGGCACGCTCGGTCAACACGAGACCGGCGTTGTTGACCAGCACGTCGAGCCGCGGCGCCTGTTCCAGGATCTCCGCGGCTCCCTGCCGCACCGAGGCGAGGTCGGCCAGGTCGAACACGACGAGCTGCACGCTGGCCCTCACCGTCGAGACGCTCCGTGATCGCCGCCACCGCGGCCCGTCCCTTGTCGGCGTTCCGGGCCGTCAGGATGACCCGGGCTCCCATGGAGGCCAGCGCGGCGGCCGTCTCGAACCCGATGCCCGAGTTCCCGCCGGTGACGACGACGGTCTTTCCCTGCATGTCCGGCACCGCGCGCACCCTCCTCTGACGAGCAGGGTCAGCATTCCACAACGCGGGCCAGTCGCCCTCGCGTTCACGCCCAGGTGTCGCGGGCCTCGACCAGTCCCCGTTCGGGGTGGAGGAAACTGCCACTCAGCGTCCGCTCCGCGGTACGCATCTGCCACTGCAGCAACTCCCTGGTTGCCTCCCAGGCGGCGACGCCCGCTCCGGCCTCCCCCTCGGCCAGCAGGTTGTGCGTCTGATCGGGATCGTGCGAGAGGTCGAACAACAGAGGGGGCAGTACCTGCGGCATCCGCCGCGAACTGGACGTACTTGTACCGCGGTCCACGAGAGACGGCAAGCGCGCAGTGGCTCATCGGGATCCCGAACGCGCGCTCGGCCATCAGGTCGGCCGGGTCCGAGAAGCTCCATTCGAAGTGCGCCGTGTCGCGCCAGTGCTCGGGAGCAGCCTCGCCCCGCACGAACGGGTCGAGCGACCAGCCGTCGGCCTGCAGGGGCACCTCGACGCCCATGAAGTCACAGATCGTCGGCAGCACGTCGACCGATTCCGTCACCGCATCGACGACGGTGCCCCGCCCGCGGTCTGCCTCTGCCCGCGGGTCCACCACGATCAGCGGGACGTGGTAGCTCTCGTCCCAGAAGCCGAGCTTCTCGAGCAACCAGTGATCGCCGCCCATCTCGCCGTGGTCGCTCGTGAGGACGACCAGGGTGGACGACGCCAGGCCGCTCTGCTGGAGGTAGTCGAAGAGCGGAGCCAGCCCGTCGTCCACTTCGCGCTGCGCGCCGTAGTAGGTCGCCCGCACCTGGTGGCGCTCCCGCTCGTCCGCGGGGCGCGCCGACGCCGGGCACCGCCGTGGCGAACGCCCCGAGCGGATGGATCGCCCCCTCCTCCTCGGCGGTGGCCGCGCCCACGAAGCGACCGACGGAATCGGCCGAGTAGAGGTCGTGATAGCCGATCGGGTTGCGGCGCGGCGGGTGGGGCCGGATGAAGGAGGCGTGGACGAAGAATGGCGTGTCACCGTTGCGCTCCAGCCACTCCACGACGGCTTGGCGGACGAACGTCGTCTGCGACAGCTCCGCCGGAAATCGTGCCGGCGCCCACGTCGAGCCATGGGCGTCCGCTCCCGCGAAGCCCTCCATCGGCTCGTACAGCTCGTGCGGATCTGCGGGAACGTCAAAACCCTGAGCGGTGAGCCAACGCCCCCAGGCGGGACTCCCCTTTTCCCATGGATCCTCGATGAGCGGGCGGAACCCGGGCAGCACCCCTTCGTAGCTGAACAGCCTCGGATCTCCGGGCGGCACGGTGCGGGGGTCGATCGACGAGTCCGTATAACCGAAGAGCACCGGGTCGTAGCCGGCCTCCCGAGCCAGAAGCGCCACATTGGTGAAGCGTGCATCGAGCGGGGTCCCGTTCAGCAGCGAGCGATTGCGGTGCTGGTACGTGCCCGTGTAGAGACAGGCTCGCGAGGGCCCGCAGGGCGCCGCGTTGGCCCAGTGATTTGCGAACAGGACACCGTGGCCCGCCAACGCGTCGAGCGTAGGTGTCTGGACGACAGGGTGGCCGAGAGCCGACAGGCAATCACCGCGCCATTGGTCGAGCGTGATGAAGAGGACATTCCGCGGCGCCGGCATCCCGACACTCTTGCCGATGGAGGACGCACCCATGAGCCCGACCGGGCGACCGGATGGCGAAGCGGTCCACCACGGCCGGGCTCAAGACGTGCGGATCGTCGCTCCTCCGAGCTTCGTTCCGAACCCGATCAACCACGAGCCGACGCGCGCCACTGGGCGGCGCACTGCTCGGCCACCGGTCACCGGGAGGCCGGTAGCCGAACGCTGCGCCGCTCGGACATCTCCTTTCGTCGTTCCCCGACGAGTGGTCCGGCGCGGTCCGGCCGAGGCCATCAGATCCCGCCGATGGGCGTCCGCTTGTGACTGCACTGCGCTTGTCTGGATCATCCGTTCACCTCGCCCTCTGCCTTTGGTCCCGGGATCACAACTCCCGCCCAACGGCCTCTACACTACTCCATGGTTGACATGAATTCAAGAATATTATAATATAGTCGTATGCCTATGTTAACCGAAGCCGCCGAGCTCCCCCGAACAAAGGCCGTGTCCGCCGCACCCTCGCTGGCGACCGACCTCTCGTGGCTCCTCTCCGTTGCAGCCCGACCCTCGATGCAGGCCCGATATCCGAAGCTGGCCGACATGTTCAAGGGGCGCGAAGACCTGGCGGCTCGTGTCCGCAGTTTCTGGAACGACACCTCGGACGAGATCTGCTTCACCGAGATGCAGGTACTCGCCCAACACGCCGGTGCGATGGGCGCGACCGATCCCGAGGTGCTGTGGTCGGCCATCGAGGATGCGGCTGCGACGGTCCCGCTCGACCTGGACATGCCCTCGGAGACATCCGAGGAACGCGCCATATACATGGAGCGCTTCCGCCGGCTGCGCGAGTCGCCCGACCTGCTCCGGTCGTACCTCGACCTGTTGCAGGAGGTCTGGGGGCCGGTGGATGCCATGTGGCAACAGGCGCTGCCGATCATCGAAGAGGCGGGCGCGCCAATTGGTGGCGCAGTACGAGCGGGGCCGGTCATTGGAGCAATTGATACCGGTCGGTTGTGACATCTTGGACGAGCGACTCTCCGAGATTCTGGCCGGCGTCGAGGCGGGCCGTCCTCTGCTCTTCGTGCCCTGCCTCTTCTTCGGATCCTGCCTCTACATCGAGGCCGCCGGCCTGGTCGTGATCGGGACCGGGGTGGGACAGGGCGACGCCGTCGCGCGGGCACGCACCGAGTCGGTGGCCCGTCGGCTCAAGGCGGTGGCCGATCCGACCCGGTTGGCCATCCTGCACTCACTGGCCACCGCGCCGAGCAGTGTGGGTGAACTGGCGCTCCTCTTCCGGCTGGCCCAGCCCACGGTGAGCATGCACGTCAAGGTCTTGCGGGAGAGCGGTCTCGTGCGCTCCGAACGCCAGAGCGGGCGTCTCCGGCTGAGTGCCGACGCCGCCGCGGTCGAACTACTCGTCGACGAGCTCCGCGAGGCCGTCCTGCGGGGTGCCGGTGAGGTTCAGCCCGACGGCGCGAGCACGACGGGCAGCGAACGGATGCCGGCGACCGTGGTGGAGCGAACTCTCTCCGCCGTTCCCACGACCTCGTAGCCGGGGAAGCGCCCCAGCAGCTCCTCGACGAAGATCCTGGCCTCCAGTCGGGCCAGGCTTGCCCCGAGACACACATGCTCTCCGAAGCCGAAGGCCAGGTGCACGGGGTTGGCCCGGCGCCGCACGTCGAACCGCGCCGCGTCGTCTCCGAAGATCCGCTCGTCCCGGTTGCCGGACGCGTAGAGCATGCAGAGGTAGTCCCCCTCGCTGACGGGGGTGCCGGCGACGACGGTGTCCTCGGTCGCCGTGCGGCAGAACGCGTGGACCGGCGTCACCCACCGCAGGCACTCCTCGACGCGCTCCGGGATCAAGGACGCGTCCGCCGCCAGCAGCGGCACGCTGTTCCGGGTGCTCGTCGAGCACCAGTGCCGTGCCCGACAGAAGCGTGCGGGTCGTCTCGTTGCCGGCCACCAGCAGCGTGAGGAGGAACATGAACAGCTCCTCCTTGCTGAGCGGGCACCCGCCGACCTCGCTCCCGATCAGCAGCGAGACCAGGTCGTCCCCCGGGCGGTCACGCTTGGACCGGATGTGCTCGACGATGAATCCGGAGAGCTCACCGAGCGCGGCCATGCGTCTCGTCGGGAGGCAGGTCCGGTGACTCGATCGCCGCATCGGACCAGCCGCGGAAGTCCTCCCGATCCGACTCGTCGATCCCGAGCAGCTCCGCGATGACGATCAATGGGAACGGGGCCGCCAGCTCGGCGACGAAGTCGATCTCGGCGCGGTTCTCCACGGCGTCGAGGATGGTCGAGGCGCTCTTGCGGATGGAGTCGGACAGACCCGGACATGCGCGCGCGGCGTGAAGCGCCGGTTGACCAGCCCGCGAAAGTCGGCGTGCTCGGGCGGGTCCATGTGCAGGATGGAACGTGAGGCCATCTGGCGTCGGGCTCTCCCGGACCGGGTCGTTGACCAGGGCCCCCCGGCCGGAGCAGAAGTGGGCGGGGTCGCGGCTGAGGTTCCGGATGTCCTCGTAGCGGGTGACCGCCCAGAACCCGGGTGCGCACTCGTGCACCGGATCCTCGGCCCGGAGCCTGGCCAGGACGTCGTAAGTAGTCGTCCCGGACGAAGAACGTCGGGATCGCGCGGGTCGATCGGGCCGCTCCCCGCCATCGAATCGTTCGGATCGGTCTGGCCCCGCTGGTCTCCGGACACCGCCCGAGCGTACTGTCGGCGCGGTGCGCACCGAGTACGACAACCTCTACATCGGCGGCCAGTGGCGTCCGGCCGCCAGCGACGAGCGGATCACCGTGGTCTCGCCCCACACGGGCCGAGCCCATCGGCTCGACGCCGTGCGCCACCGCACGGGACGTGGACCGTGCCGTGGCCGCGGCCCGCCACGCGTTCGACGACATCGCCCTGGCCGCACCTCGCGCCCGCCGAGCGGGCCGATGCCGTGACAGCGCCTCCTCCACGCCTACCAGGAGCGGGTCGCGGACATGACCGAGATCGTCATCGCCGAGATGGGATCTCCCCGCTGGTTCGCCGAGCTGGCCCAGGGTCCCGGCGGCGCCGCCATGCTCGCGACCTTCCTCGCATGCCGCCGAGCGCCATCGACTGGGAGCAGCCGGGCAGCGGCCACAACGCCGGCACCCTCGTTCGTCGCGAGCCGGTCGGCGTCGTCGGTGCGATCACGCCATGGAACGTCCCGCAGCTCGTGATCATGCCCAAGCTGGCCCCTGCGCTCCTGGCCGGCTGCACCATCGTGGTCAAGGCGGCCCCGGAGTCGCCGCTCGACGCGCTGCTCCTGGCCGAGATCGTCCACGAGGCCGGCCTCCCCGAGGGCGTCGTGAGCATCCTCGTCGGCGGCCGGGAGGCGGGCGAGCACCTCGTGCGGCACCGCGACGTCGACAAGATCGCCTTCACCGGCAGCAGCGCCGTCGGGCGGCGGATCGCCGGCATCTGCGGCGAGCGCCTGGCCCGTTGCAGCCTCGAGCTCGGAGGCAAGTCGGCGGCGATCGTGCTCGACGACGCCGACCTCGGACGGACCGCCGAGGGTCTCAAGTTCGCCTCGTTCCTCAACAACGGGCAGGCCTGCGTGGCCCAGACCCGGGTGCTGGCGCCGAGGCACCGCTACGCCGAGACGGTCGACGCCCTCGCCGCCATGGTCGACGCCCTCGCGGTGGGCGACCCGGGCGACCCCTCCACCTACGTCGGGCCGCTGGTGGCACAGCGCCAGCAGGAACGGGTCCTCGGCTACCTGCGCCAGGCCGAGACCGAGGGCGCCCGGACCGTGGTGGGTGGCGCCGGGCGCGCCGCCCGGCGCCGGCGGCTGCCGGCTGGTACGTGGCGCCGACCCTGCTGGCCGACGTCGACAACGCCATGACGGTGGCGCGGGAGGAGATCTTCGGACCCGTCGTCTGCGTCATCCCCTACGACGACGAGGAGGACGCCGTGCGCATCGCCAACGACTCCCCCTTCGGCCTGGCCGGGCTCGGTCTGGTCCAAGGACCGCGCCCACGCCGGGCGAGCTGGCGCGCCGGATGCGCACCGGCATGGTGGGCATCAACGGGTTCGCGCCCGACCTCTGGTCGCCCTTCGGCGGGTACAAGCAGAGCGGCATCGGCCGCGAGTACGGACCGGTCGGCCTGCGACGGCTACCTCGAGTACAAGTCGATCTACGGCGCATGACGACACCGACGGACTCGGGCCACCGAGCCGCTGACCACCCGGCACCTCGCCCTACCCCGCCTCCAAGGAGCACGCCCCCCTCGTCGGGCCTCGACGAGTTCCTCATCCACAACGCGCCCTATCCCGTGCGGGTCATGTGGACGCCCGACGCGCAGGCCTACGAGCGCGTGTGGTTCACCTGCCAGGACAAGGTCGGCGAGCTGCTCGTGGTCATCGGGCTCGCCTTCTACCCGAACCTCGGGACGGCGGAGGCCTTCGCCATCGTCAACGTCCGGGGCCGCGCACACCACCGTGCGGGCCCACCAGAAGTGCCCCAACGACCGCATGGACATGTCGCTCGGACCCTTCCAGCTTCGAGGTGGTGGAGCCCTTCCGGCAGTGGCGGCTCGTTCTCGACCCCACCGAGCACGGCGTCGTCCTTCGACATCACCTGGCTCGATACGAAGCGGCCCGTCTTCCGCCAACTCGGCGCCGGCATCATCGTGGGCGGCCGCGCCATGAGCCCGATCGCCGGCTACGACGGCTTCGGCCGCCAGGAGGGCTGGGTCGAGGCGGACGGCGAGCGCTTCGAGCTCGCCGCCACGACGCACCTCGGCACCCGCGACCACCACTGGGGCACCCGTGACGGCGTCGGCGGGCCCGGCCGCTACATGGGCATGCAGCATCCGCACAGCGGCGAGTGGGTCGAGTTCGAGGACTTCGGCATCTGGGGCGACCACGTGCTCTACAACCTCGGCGACGCCCGCAAGCGCAGCGGGACGCTGGCCAAGCGCATCCACCGCATGCGCTTCGAAGCCGGACACCCACCTGCTGCAGAGCGGCGAGGTCGACCTGGTCTTCGCCGACGGCGCGGTCAAGACGATGACGTTCGAGCGCCTCGGCAACCAGATCGCGTTCCTGCGCTGCGGCATGTACGGCGGCCCCAACGGCGGCACGCCCGACGGCGACATCTGGCACGGCATGGCGGTGGCGACGGGCGACGAGGTCGTGGTGCACGGCGAGACCTTCGACGTCAACGACCCCGCCGTGCGCAGCCGACTGGCCGGGCAGGACCAGCACCACTGCCGCATCACGTGCGACGGCGAGGTCACCTACGGCCTCGTCGAGCCCTACGACACCCTCTGCTACGACGTCGCCAAGGCGGGCGTCATGGGCTTCTCGCTCCTCGAGCCCTGACCTGAACGACCCCGGAACGGCGGACCGCCTCAGCCGACCGTGTCGGACGCTGCCTCCAGGCGCGCCAGGAGGATGTCCCCCATCGGGTTCTGGCGCCGGCGCGTGTCGCCCGGTGATGCGCTGGTGGCGGTCGTTGATGGCCAGGGCCCGTGCCAGTGCGAACACCTCGTGCCACGGCGAGGTCCCTCGGCCTCGTAGCCGCTGCGGCGCTCGTAGCGCTCGAGCACCTCGACCGTGCCCGGGAAACCGGGGAGCCGACCGCCGAACAGCGCCTCCATCATGAACTCCGAGGCCGATGTGCCAGCCGAGGTCCATCTCGCGCGGCCCGATGCACGCGAGATCCCAGTCGAGCACCGCGGTGACCCGCCGCTCCGGGATCGAAGACGAGATTGCCCAGGCGGACGTCGCCCCACAGCAGCACCGGCTCGCGCTCGGCCGGGACGTGCCGGGCGCACCAGTCGAGCGACTGCACCAGCGCCGGCAGCGGATCGCCCTCCGACGACCAGTCCACGTACGCCGTCCAGCGCTCCAACCGCATCGCGCAGGCCGCGTCCCGGGCAACACGGCGCCCAGGCCGTGTGCCTCCCAGTCGACGTCGTGCACGCCGCCACCGTGTCGATGAGCTGATCGTGCATGACCCGCTGGACCGCGGGGCCGGCGTCGCGGACGTAGGGATCGAAGAAGGGTGCGCCACCCGGGACGTCGCCGGCGATCCGCGGCATCACGAGGAAGTCCGAGCCGATCCACTGCGGATCCGTCACCATCACCGACGGCGCCGGGCGCCGGCACACCGGAGGCCGCCACCGCGTTCTGGACGAGCGCCTGGGGGGCCAGCTCGTAGTCCGGGAAGGTCGGCTCCAACGGCGGCAGCCGCACCACCACGCCCTGATGCGAGGGACCGAGGTCCACCAGGATCGTCTCGTTGGCCATGCCGCCCTCGGCGTGCGCCAATCCGACCAGTGGCGGCGCGGCCTCTGCGTCGATCTCCGGCCTGGCGACTCCTCCCCCGCTCCACCCGCCAACTCGTCGACGACCCCGGGGTGCGCCGCAACCCAGCGCCGGAGACCTTCCTCGAGCGCGTCGCGATCGCGCTTTCGCCCCCGTGGCCACCTACGGAAGGTAGACCACGGCGCGCCCGCTCGTCTCGACACTCCAGAATCGAAACCATTCACCGCACTTTTCGGTTGCACGCGTCGAGCTTCCGACGTGTGGCGACGACAGAACGTGCTGCACCCTCCGGGGGGCTCATCTCTGCCGAGACGATGCAGAAGTTTGGCCTCCTCGCAGGCATCGCGTGGAAATACGGTCGAGCGATCCTCACCGGGAAGGCCAACATCGGGCGCTGTCTGGCTTGCGACCACCGGACCCTCTTCGTCGTCGCGGGCCCTTGGCTGGCCAACGACTACCTCTGCGTCATCTGTGGATCAATGCCCCGGTGGCGAGGCATTGTTCACGTGCTCGATACCTGCTTTCCGAACTGGCGCGACGTCTCGATGCACGAGTGTGGAGCAGGGGGCCTCTCGACCGAAAAGTTCAGACGAGAGTCGACGCAGGGCTATTCCGGATCCCGCTACCTCGTGCCGGCAGTGCCTGCCGGCGACACCATTGGCGACCGCATGACATGCCAGGACATCCAAGACCTGACGTTTCCCGACGAGTCCTTCGATCTCTTCATCACCCAGGACGTACTCGAACACGTCCTGCGGCCCGACCGAGCGATAGCCGAGATAGCCCGCGTTCTCAAGCCCGGTGGTGCGCACGTGTTCACCGTGCCGATCTACCACGGTTGCGAGACCATCGTCCGGGTCGCCCCGTCGGAGACCGGAATGACCTATCTCCTGCCGGCCGACTACCACGGCGACCCGGATGGTCCTGAGCCGTCGCTCGTCATACGCGAGTGGGGAGACGACTTCGTCGACTTCGTGTCACGACACAGCGATCTCACAACTGAGAGCATCGAGCTGCACGATCGAAAACTTGGACTCGACGCGAATCCCGGCTCCCCGCTCCAGGTGTTCATCTCTCGCAAGCCAACGGGTCAATGAGCGGCTACAGACAGCTAGGGAAGGTAGACGACGGCCCGCCACCGACCCGTCATCTCCGCCCGGCACAGGGCGGTGCCGGCCCGCACACACCAGTCGACCACCTCGGCCTCGCCGACCGCGACCGGGGTCAGGACGAGCAGGCCGCGCCGGCGTGGTCCTGGCGCACCGTCCACCCCTCAGGGATGGCCACACCGGCCTCGGCCAGGCGCGCCACGGCCTTGCCGCCCGTCGGGTGCATCAGGCCGACGGTCAGACCCTCGGTCTCGCGCCGATCCTTCTTGGGCGGCATCACTGTCGTCATGGTGACGGGCGCTGCGTTGTTGCCGAAGAACGCGAACAGGCCGGCCCGCGGATGCACGTCGGATGCGTCCTCGTCGATGCCGGGCATCAGGTTGACCCAGCCCCCGGATGCGTCTCGCAGCAGACGCAGCGCATCGGCGACACCCGACTCGTCGGGTGGCGTGAACTCGATCGTCTTCGTCTGTCGGCCGCTGCTCACCGTCGCAATCCTGACACCAGCCGCTCGACGACCTCGGCCGCGGGACGCGCCTCGGCCCCGGCGGAAGCCCGTGCCCGCGTACAGGCTCATGTGTTGCGCGTCACTCGCCCGGGCCGCCGCGGCACGCAGGGGCCGCGTGGCGTTGTTGATCTCGGGGTAGGCGGCCGGAGCGGCCGGGTGCTCCCGCACCATGGTGTTGACCAGGGCGCGGGCCCGGCGGCCACTGAACGCCCGCGTGACCGCGGTGCCCTCGAAGGTGGCGTCGGCCAGCGCATCCTTCTGCGGCGCCGGACGCGCCGCTCTCGGGGCAGCGCAGGAAGGCCGTGCCCGCCTGGACCAGGTCTGCGCCACGGGCCACGAGGTCGACCACGTCGCCGGGCCCGCTGACCCCGCCCGCGGCCACCAGGGGCACGAGCGTCCGCCGGCGCACCGCGGCGAGCAGGGCGCGGATCGGGACGGTCCTGGTCGGCCCGGTCCTCGTTGACCAGGCTCCCCCGGTGCGCGCCCGCTTCGGCGCCCTGCAGGCAGAGTGCGTCCGGGGCCACCCGCAGCGCCTCCTTCGCCTCTTCGGGCGTCGTGGCGGTCACCAGCACGGCGGACCCGGCCGCCTGCAGCGCGCGGACGACGGCGCCGGAGGGGACGCCGAAGGTGAAGCTCACGGCGGGCGGTGGCGCGGCCAGCACCGCGTCGAGCTTGCCGGCGTAGTCGTCGTCGTTCCACCGTGCCTCGCCCAGGCTCGTGCCGAGGGCCGTCGCCTCGGCCTCCAGCTCGGCGAGATACGCAACGAGGCCCTCCTCATCGGCGGTGGGGTCACCGGGGACGAACAGGTTCACCCCGAAGACCTCGACACCGGCCGACCGGACCCCCTCCATCTCCTCCGCCAGGCCCGCCACGGTCTTGTAGCCGCCGGCCAGGAAGCCGAGTGCGCCGGCGCGGGCGCTCGCCACCACGAGCTCGACCGTCGACGGGCCGCCCGCCATGGGCGACACCACGAGTGGCCAACGGGAGAGGTGCAAAGGCGTCACTCCCCCACCCTTACCCATCGGCCGCTACGGTGGGCGACCCGTGGACCTCGACCTCGTCGACACGCTGCGCAGCACCGGCGCGGCCCGCCAATTCCATCCCGAGCCTGTCGACGACGGCGTGCTGGCCCGCCTCCTCGACACTGCCCGCTTCGCCCCGAGCGGCGGGAACCGTCAGGGCTGGCGGGTGATCGTGGTGAAGGACCCCGCCACCCGCGTGGCGCTGCGCGACCTCTACCTCAGTGGTTGGTACGAGTACCTCGCCATGGTGTCGGCCGGCCTGGTGCCCTGGGCGCCCGTGACCGACCGTGCCGCGGAAGCGGAAGCGGTGGCCGACGCGGCGCGCGTTCGCCGAGGCGGGTACCGCCTCGCCCGGCTTCGCCGAGACGCTCGAGACGGCTCCCGCCCTCCTCCTGGTCCTGGCCGACCTGTCGGCCCTGGCCGCCGTCGACCGCGACCTGCCCCGCTACACCCTGGCGGGTGGCGCCTCGATCTACCCCTTCGTCTGGAGCCTGCTGCTGGCCGCACGGACCGAAGGTCTCGGCGGCGTCATGACGACCATGCCGGTGCGGCGCGAGGACGACGTCCGTGCGCTGTTCGGCATCCCCGAAACGGTGGCGGTGGCGTCACTCGTCGTGTTGGGCCGCCCCGTGGCCGCCCCACGCCGGTTGCGGCGCGCCCCGGTCAGCGCGTTCGCCTGGGTGGACCGCTTCGGCGGCACGCCCGTCGCCGATCCTTGAGCGACACCCGGCGCGTCGCCACCCGTTTGGGGCACGGCACCCCCGTCATGATGAAATGGGCCATGGCGCAGAACGTCCTCGGCGAAACACTCGAGCCCTGCAATTTCGACCCGGTCACCGGCTTCTACCGGGACGGCTGCTGCAACACCGGCGCCGAGGACATCGGCGTCCACACCGTGTGCACCCGCGTCACGGCCGAATTCCTCGCCTACTCGGCGTCGGTCGGCAACGACCTGTCGACACCGCACCCGGAGTTCGGCTTCGGCGGCCTGCAGCCCGGGGACCAGTGGTGCCTCTGCGCGTCCCGCTGGCAGGAGGCGTTCGAGGCGGGCATGGCGCCGCCCGTCGTGCTGGCCTCGACCCATGCCGCGAGCCTCGAATGGGTGCAACTGGGCGACCTGGTCGCGCACGCGATCTAGTCTCGGCCCCGAGCATCGACGAACAGGAGGGACGGATGGCACAGGACACGCAGCACACCGTCGTCAGTGTGGACAGGGTGATCAAGGCGCCGCCCGCCGCGCTCTTCGCCATCGTGGCCGACGCCACGCGTCATCCCGAAATCGACGGCTCGGGCCAGTTGGTCAAGGCCAAGGACGACGCGACGGAGCACCTCACGCTGGGCTCGACCTTCGGCATGTCCATGAAGATGGGGCTGCCGTACTCCATGTCGAACACCGTGATCGAGTTCGAGCCGGACCGGCGCATCGCCTGGCAGACCGTGCAGGCCGGGTTCCTCGGCCGCTATCTCGGCGGGCGCATCTGGCGCTACGAGTTCGAGCCCGTCGAGGGCGGCACCAAGGTGACCGAGTCGTGGGACCTCTCGCAGGAAAAGCAGGCGTTCTTCCTGAAGCATCCGAAGGTGAGGCAGAACGCCGCCGCCTCCATGGCCAAGACGCTCGACCGCCTGGCCGAGATCACCGAGGCGTGACCGCCGCATGATCGACGCCGCCTGGGAGGACCGGATCCTCCCCGTCCTGTGCGACTACACCCGGATCCCGTGCCTCTCCCCCGCCTTCGACCCGGACTGGGCCGAGCGCGGTGCGATCCGTGCCGCGGCCGAGCTGCTGGCCGCCTGGGCCAAGGACCAGGACGCGGCGCTCCAGGTCGAGATCGTGGACCTGCCCGGGCGCACCCCCGTGCTGCTGATCGACAACGGCGGCACGGGCGAGCCCATCGTCCTCTACGGCCACCTGGACAAGCAGCCGCCGCTCGGTGAGTGGCGCAGCGGGCTTGGCCCGTACGAGCCCGTGCGCGAGGGCGACCTGCTGTACGGCCGGGGGACGGCCGACGACGGCTATGCGACGTTCGCCGCCGTCACCGGTCTGCTGGCGGCGGGCGGCGGCGACGGCCGCGTCCTCATCCTCATTGAGGCGAGCGAGGAGAGCGGCAGTCCCGACCTTGCAGCGCACCTCGAGAACCTCGGGGCACGCATCGGCACGCCCCGACTCGTCATCTGCCTCGACTCGGGAGGGCTCAGCTACGACCGCCTGTGGCTGACCACATCGCTGCGGGGATGCCTCGTCGCCACGGTGCGGGTCGACGTGCTCACCGAGGGCATCCACAGTGGCGTGGCGGGCGGCGTCGTCCCGTCGTCCTTCCGCATCCTGCGTCGCATCCTGTCCGGGATCGAGGACGAGGCGACCGGCCGCATCGTCCTGCCGGAATTGCTCGGGGCGGGGATCCCCGACGCGCTCCGCGACAACCTCGTGTCGGTGGCGGCCGAGTTCCCCGACAGCGCAGCCCCCGTCGTCGACGGGCTGCACCTCCTGACGCCGGACCCGGTGGACCGGCTCGTCGCCCGCACCTGGGGCGCCGCCCTGGAGGTCACGGGCGCTGACGGGCTGCCCACACCCCTGGACGGCGGCAACGTGCTGCGCCCCTGGACCACGCTCAAGCTGTCGGTGCGGCTGCCGCCCGACGTCGACGCGCAGGCGGCGACCGACGCCCTGGTGTCGGCCATCCGGACCGACGAGGGAGCGCACGTGACCATCGACCTCGAGCAGGCCGCCGCAGGGTTGGATCGCCCCGCCGCTCGATTCCGGCATCGCCGCCACGCTGCTCGGGCGTGTCCCGAGAAGCGCTTCGGGCGCGACTACGGCCTCGTGGGCGAGGGCGGGTCCATCCCGTTCCTGGCCGACCTGGAGCAGAAGTTCCCCGGCACACAGTTCGTGGCCACCGGCGTCCTCGGGCCGCACTCCAACGCGCACGGGCCCAACGAGTCGCTCAACCTCCCGATGGCCAAGGCCGTGACACACGCCGTGGCCGCAGCTCCTCGCATGACGGACGGCCCGCTGGCCGGCAAGGTCGCCCTGGTGACCGGCGGCAGCCGCGGCCTGGGGCGTTCCATGGTGCTGGCCTTCGCCGACGCCGGTGCCGACGTCGTCGTGACCAGCCGCAAGCTCGCCGCCTGCCAGGAGGTGGCGGCCGAGGTGGAGGCCCGGGGCCGCCGAGCCCTCGCCGTGGCCTGTCACATCGGGCACTGGGACGAGATCGAGAACCTGGTGCGAACGGGCGTACGGCGAGTTCGGCCGCGTCGACGTGCTCGTCAACAACGCCGGCATGTCGCCGCTCTACCCGGACCTCGCCATCCGTGAGCGAGGAGCTGTGGGACAAGGTGCTCGGCGTCAACCTCAAAGGCCCGTTCCGACTGACCGCGCTCGTCGGCACGCGCATGGCGGACGGCCCATATGGTGGATCCATCATCAACGTCTCGAGCACCGGTTCCCTGCGCCCCGCCCCGGGCATGCTGCCCTACGACGCGGCCAAGTCGGGCCTGAACACGCTGACCGAGGGTTTCGCCAAGGCCTTCGGGCCGAGCGTGCGCGTCAACTGCATCATGGCGGGCCCGTTCCTCACCGACATCGCCACGGCCTGGGACCCGGCCACGCTCGAACGTGGCATGCCCAACCACGCGCTGCTGCGGGCGGGTGAGCCCGACGAGATCGTCGGTGCCGCGCTGTACTTCGCCACCGACGCCTCGTCGTACACGACCGGCGCCATCCTGCGCGTCGATGGAGGTATCCCATGACGGACAAAGACACGGCAGACTTCTGGTTCGATCCCCTGTGCCCGTGGGCGTGGATCACCTCACGCTGGATGCTCCAGGTAGAGCAGGTGCGCGACATCCACGTCGAGTGGCACGTCATGTCGCTCGCCATCCTCAACGAGAACCGACCGGAGCTCTCCGACGAGTACAAGGCGCGCCTGGCCCTGGCCAAGGGCCCGGTGCGGGTGTGCATCGCGGCGCAGCAGATGAAGGGGCAGGAGATCCTCGGCCCGCTCTACACGGCGCTGGGCAACCGCATCCACCTGGAGCGGCGCGGCCTGGCCGACGGCGAGGGGGAGGTCGTGGTCGCCGAGGCGCTGGCCGAGCTGGGCCTGCCCGCCTCACTGGCCGACGCGGCAACGTCCGAGGAGTTCGACGATGCGCTCGGCGCATCGCACCACGAGGGTATGGACCCCGTCGGCGAGGAGGTGGGCACCCCGGTGATCCACTACAACGGGACGGCCATCTTCGGTCCCGTCGTCACCCCGGCACCCAAGGGCGAAGCGGCCGGCAAGCTCTGGGACGGCGTGCTGCTGTGCACGGCCACCGACGGCTTCTTCGAGCTCAAGCGCACCCGGGACCGCCGACCCAGCTTCGAGTAGCTCCCAGGGGACGGGGCTCGTCCGTCACTGGGCGGCGAGGATGGCCGCCACCTCGGCGACGGGATCGTGCACCACCGGCCCCGTGGCCGACACCTCGGCCCGCACGATGGTGCCGTTGAACGCGAACGGCGCGTCGTAGTCGCCCCCCACCGAGGGGCCCCACTCGTAGCCACAGGTCAGACCGATCATCACCTCGTTGAACGCGACGGGCGTGAAACGGTCGACCTTGCCGGTCCCCACCAGCGCGCCGTCCTGCACGAGGGTCGCCGTGCCCCCGAGCAACTCGTCCCACTCGAACCGGAACTCGAGCGCGTGGCGGCCGGGCCCGAGCCCGTGATCGGCACCGACCGTGTAGAGCCGCTGGCCGTGCAGGTTGTGGACGTAGCGCAGCCGATCCTGGTGCACGTGCAGCGACCAGCCGCCGAGCGCGCAGCCAAGCGCGAGCAGGGTGCCGTCGGGCGTGACGCCGTCGGGCACGTCGATGTCGACCGCGATGGCATGCGACCGGCTGCCGGACGTCGACCGCCACCCATTCGGGCACCTGCGCGCCGCCCTGGAAGTAGCGGTAGGTCGCCTGGGGGCGGCAGTCGGTCGTGCTTGTGCACCATCGCATCGAGCACCCGGTTGTCGAGCGGCAGCACGTCGTTGCGCCGCGCCTCGTCCCACCACAGCGCCACCAGCTCGGCCAGCTTCTCGGGGAACTCGGCGGCGCGGTCGTGCGCCTCCGAGATGTCCTCGGCGACGTGGTACAGCTCCCACACGTCGTCGTCGAACGGCGCGTTCGCTGCGCAGCCCGTCGTCGTAGATCGGACCGACCGGATGGTAGGTCACCGCCTTCCAGCCGTCGTGGTAGATGGCGCGCGAGCCGAGCATCTCGAAGTGCTGCGTGAGGTGGCGCCCGGGGCGCGCTCCGCCGCCGTCGCCCAGGACGTAGGCGAAGCTGGTGCCGTCGAGGTGCGACTGCTCGACTCCCGTCGATCTCCGCGGGCGCGGCGACGCCGACCAGCTCGAGCACGGTGGGCAGGACGTCGATGGCGTGGGCGTACTGCCCGCGCAGCCCGGCGGCACCGCCCCGCAGCCCGGCCGGGAGGCGCACGATGCACGGGTCGGCGACGCCACCCTCGTGGACCTCGCGCTTCCAGCGCTTGAAGGGAGTGTTGCCCGCCATCGTCCAGCCCCACGGGTAGTTGTTGTGGCTCAGTGGCCCGCCGATCTCGTCGATACGCCGGTACATCTCGTCGACGCCCGCGCCCTCGAAGTTGGAGAGCCGGCCCTCGTTGATGGTGCCGTCCTTGCCGCCCTCCGAGCTGGCGCCGTTGTCGGACACCACCATCACGACGGTGTTGTCGGCGTCGCCCAGCTCGTCGACGAAGTCGAGCACCCGCCCGATCTGCTGGTCGGTGTAGGAGAGGAAGGCGGCGAAGCACTCCATGAAGCGCTCGGCCAGCGCCCGCTCCTCGGTCGTCGAGGCTGTCCCAGCTCGGCACCCAGGGCGGGCGCGGCGAGAGCACGGTGCCCGCGGGGACGATGCCCTCGGCCAGCTGGCGGGCGAAGGTCTCGTCGCGCCAGCGGTCCCACCCCTGGGCGAAGCGGCCCTTGTAGTGCGCGATCCACTCGGCCGGCGCGTGGTGCGGCGAGTGGCAGGCCCCGGTGGCGAAGTAGAGGAAGAACGGCAGCTCGTCGTCGACGGCGCGCAGGTCGCCGAGGAACTCGATGGCCCGGTCGGCCAGGTCGGCGCTCAGGTGGTAACCCGTCCTCGACGGTGCGCGGCGGGCGCACGGCGTGGTTGTCGTGGTAGAGCGCCGGGCACGAACTGGTGGGTCTCGCCGCCGTGGAAGCCGTACCAGCGGTCGAAGCCGCGGCCGAGCGGCCACGTCGCTCGCGAGCCGGCCATGTTCGTCTCGTCCTCGGGGCTGAGGTGCCACTTCCCCACCGCGTAGGTGGCGTAGCCGTTGGCGCGCAGGATCTCGGAGAGGAAGCCGTTCTCGCGGGGCGGGCGGCCCCAGTACCCCGGGAAGCCGGTGGCGAGGTCGGCGACCCGGCCCATGCCGCTGCGGTGATGGTTCCGCCCGGTGAGCAGGCAGGCCCGGGTGGGCGAGCACAGCGCGGTCGTGTGGAAGTTGGTGAGTCGGATCGCCCTCCGCGGCCAGGCCGTCGATGACCGGCGTGTCGATGTCGGACCCGTAGCAGCCGAGCTGGGCGAAGCCGACGTCGTCGAGGACGATCAGCACGACGTTGGGCGCGCCGTCGGGCGGCGTGGGCACCGGGGGCCACCACGGCTCCGAGTCGCGCCAGTCGTTGCCGATCTTCCCCCCGAATTCCACCCGTGCCACGAGCCGACCCCCAGTGCTCGTCGCTGCCCGAGAGCATGGACGCGTGCACGCCCAGCGCGGGTTGTCCAGGTTACGCCGGCCGGTTCCGCAACTGCGGCACGCGACGCTTGGCCTCGCGCTGTGCGTCCAGCACGGTCCCTGCAGGGCCGCGGACGACGTCGGGCGCGCTCGTCGCCCGGTTCTGTCGCTCCTCGGGATCCGCCGTCAGGTTGTGCAGCTCCCAGGCCGTCCTCGGCCGGCGGTGGGGCGAACGGGTTCGTCGGCAGCCCGTGCGCCTCGTCGAACGCAGGCAGCCGCTCGTAGTAGTGGTTGAGCTTCCACGATCTCCGCGCCGCCGTCGGCGCCGGTCGGCAACGAGGCGATCACCGACTCGATGTGCGAGGGGAACGGCACGGGTTCGTAGGTGGCCCCCGTGATGATGTTCTGCGGGCGTCAGGCCACGGCCCGGGTCGTCCTCGGTCATGAAGTAGAGGGGCTCGGCCACCGACTCGGCGTCTGCCGGCGCCCGTGATGACCGGGCTCGAGGTCGCGGCCCGGCAGCGGCTGGGTCTCGTCGTGCTCGACCGCGACGACGGCGGCGGCCCGCTCGACGTCGATCCCCGCCAGGCCGAGCAGTGTCGGGAGCAGGTCGACGTGGCTGGTCGGCACGTGCACCCCGCCGGGCGTCGCCGCCACGCCGGGCCCGCGCACCAGCAGCGGCACGCGGATGGCCTCGTCGTACGCGTTGTACCACTTCTGCATCAGCCCGCCGTGGGCGCCGACCAGGTCTCCGTGGTCGGAGGTGAACACGACCACGGTGTCGTCCGCCATGCCCGAGTCCTCCAGGGCCGCCAGGATGCGGCCGATGGCCCCGTCGACCAGCTTGTGCAGGTGGTAGTACAGCCGGCGGTAGGCCTCGTCGGTCGGCTGGTCGTAGAGCATGGCCGGCCACGCCTTGGCGAACGCCTCCTGGCAGGCGGGCCGGCCGGCGAACGAGTCCGCCTGGGACGGCGCCTCGGGGATGGCGGGCAGCGTGTCGTCCTCGATGGGACCGAAGCCGAGGAGCTGCTCCCAGGCCCATCCGTTGAACGCGATGTCGTGCGGGTTGACGAAGGATGCCACCGCCAGCCAGGGGCCGGCGCGACGGGCGCCGGCAAGCTCGGCGAAGAGCTCGACGACCTGTTCGGCGAAGACGCCGTCGCGCACCGCGCCGCAGTCGGACTTGGCCGCGCCGTGGGGCTCGCGGCCGATCCAGCCCGAGAACCCGTAGGGGTCGAGGCGGTCGGCTCCCTTGTACGCGGCGACGGCCGCCGGAATCGGCGTCCCGTTGTCGTCCGACGCCATGAGGCTCTCGTGCGTGCCGGGGATCAGCAGATCGGCGTGCGAGACGTGCCACTTGCCCCGGTAGTGCGTCTCGTAGCCGCCGGCCCGGAACCAGTCGCCGAGGGTCGGGACCGAGTTGGGGTCGAGCCACCCCATGGCGGGGTCGTTGTTCTTCTTCGCCATCCCGTCGGTGTTGGTCCCGCCGTGCAGTGACGGGTACTGGCCCGTGAACAGCGTCGTCCGGCTCGGGAGGCAGGCGGTGGAGCCCGCGTAGTGGCGGTGGAACTCGAGACCGCCCGTCCCGGATCGACTGGCGCGCGCCGAGCTGCTCCCGCCGGTACTGCGCCATCGACGCGTCTTCGTACGGAGGCGGGTACCGCTCCTCGTCCGTCATGATCAAGAGGATGTTCGGCGAAGGCATCCGGGCAAGTTACACGCGGGCGTGCAGACGGTCATCGCCCGTCCGAGCGCGCGGTTCAGGAACGCCCGGTCCATCGGTCCGGGTCAGTAGTAGCCGCGCATCAACTCGGTCGACCACGGAGGTTGGCGCACTCGCTGCGGCCGGCGGCTCGAATTCGGCCATGTACGGCTTGACGTCGAGCACCGGCGACCCGTCGATGGCATCGAGCCCCTGCACGTGCAGCGCCAGCCCGTCGACGGCGGTCAGGCGACAGGTCGACACGCCAAGGCGATTGGGACGCATTCTGGCCCGCTGGGCGAACATGCCCACCTCGGGCCAGTCCGGGTTGCCGCGGGGCCGGCGGGCGCCCGATTGCACGTCGGCCGGGTCGACCAGGTGGAACTGGAACACCACCACCACGATGCGAGAACGCCGAGAGGCCGGCCACCGCGTCAGGCCCGAACTGCCCGCCGTCGAGGCGGATCACCGCCTCGCACCTCGCCCCAGTCGTCGTCGATGGGCTCGGAGCGGCCACCCATCACGATCCGACAGGCGTCAGCGTGATCACAACGGACAACGCTAGTTTTTTCCGGTGGGGACGAACCGGGCCGGCACCAGGAGCACGGCGCCTGACCGCACTCGTCATCACCTTCAACGAACTGCGCAGGCGGGTGCGCGACCGCTCTGCGGTGATCACCTGCCTGGTCGCTCCACTCGCCATCGCCGCCATCCTCGGCTTCGCCTTCGCCGGCAACACCTCGTCGGGCGTGCTCCCGATCGGCGTGTCGGGCGCCTCGCCGGCGCTGCTGCGCGCCGCGGTGCACGCCAGCCAACTCCCGCCGAACGTCGTCGTGCGACTCGTCCCAGGTGAGGCGGCCGTCAAGCGCGACGTGGCCGACGGCACCCTGGCCGCCGGCGTGGTCCTGCGGCGGAACCAGACGAACCTGTCGCACCTCCTCATCCCGATGGTGGCACCCGGCGCGACGCCCTCCCCGGGGTTCGACGTCGTGGACCGGGCCAACGCGCTGATCGGCCAGGAGTACGCCGAGTCGTTGGCCGCCGGGCTGGCCAGCCGGCTGTACGCCGGCCGCATCGAACGCGGCACGGCCACACACGCGGCGGCGCTGTCCGTCTCCGCCAGCACCCTCGGCAACGGCGGCAAGGCGGTGCTCGACTACTTCGCTCCCTCCATCGCGGTCGTCTTCCTCTTCATCGGGAGCGGACTCGGCATGCGCTCTCTCCTCATGGAGCGGGCGACGGGAACGCTGGCCCGGCTGGCCGCGTCACCGATCCGGCCGAGCGCCATCGTGTGGGGGAAGCTCCTCGCCATCGGCGTGACCGGGCTCGCGTCCATCCTGATCGTGTGGGGCGTGACGGCGGCCGCCTTCCACGCCAACTGGGGAGACCCGCTCGGCGTGCTGCTCATGTGCATCGGTGCCACCGCGGCCATGTGCGGCCTCGGCGCCTTCCTGACGTCGTTCGCCCGGACGCCCCAGGAGGCCTTCGCCGCCTCGCTGGTGGTCGGCCTCGTGCTCGCCCTGCTGGGGGGCAACCTGCTCCCGCCGGGCGCCCTGCCCGAGGCCTTCCAGGTGCTCAGCCTCGGGACGCCGAACGGCTGGGCCCTGGTCGGGTTCGGCCGCCTGGCGCTGCTGCGCGATCCCGCGTCCTCGGTGATCGGGCCGTTCGCCGTCCTCTGCCTCATCGCGCTCGTGACCGGGTCGCTGGCCATGATCCGGGTCCGCCGGATGGTGACGCCGTGATCCCGATCATCCGGGTCAACCTGCGCCGCGCGGTCGGCGACCGGCGCTACCTGTTCATCGCCACGGTGTTCCCGGTCCTCTTCATCCTCGTCACGGGCCTGCTGGCGGGGAGCCCCAAGGAGCCAATCGGTCTGGTGCACCCCTCCGCCCGCCTGGTCCACCTGGTGGCCAACACCGGCGACCTCAAGGTGCGCGATCGAGCCCAACCGGGCGCAGCTTGGGCGACGACATTCTGCGCGGACGGGTGGTGGCCGGGCTCGTCGGCCTGCCGTCGGCGCCGGGGACGCAGCGCGTCGACTTCGTGAGCGAGTCGGCCTCGACCAGCGCGGTGCAGGCACGCACCGACGTGGTCGCCCTGCTCGACCTCATCGCCGCCGAGGGCACGCACACGGCCGTCACCGACGTGACGCTCGCCCACACCGACGTGCCCGCCGCGCTGAGCCCCTTCTCCTACGTCGCGCCGGCCGACCTCGTGCTCTTCCTCGGCATCACGGTGCTCCTCCTGTCCTCGGGCGTGGTCGAGTCCCGCCGGCTCGGCCTGATGAACCGCCTGGCCGCCGCACCGGTGCGCCGGCGGTCGGTGGTGGCGGCCCTGATCGCCACCAGCCTGTGCGTCGCGGCCGTGCAGTGTGCCGGGCTGCTGGTGGTGGGCCGCCTGATCTTCGGCGTGCACTGGGGCGACCCGCTCGGCGTGTTCCTCGTCCTCGCCATGCTGTCGCTGGCCTACGCCGGCGCCGCCGCGCTGGTCAGCATGCGCTCGCGCACCGAGGAACAGGCGATCTCGCTGGCCGTCGTCCTCGGCATCGTGTGCGGCCTGCTGGGCGGCTGCATGTACCCGCTCGACGTGGTGGGTCCGGTGGTCCGGGGCGTCGGCCACGTCGTGCCGCAGGCCTGGGCCATGGACGCGTTCGTCAAGCTGATCTACGACCACGACGGCCTGGTCGCGGTGCTCCCCGAGATCGGCGTGCTGGCCCTCTTCGCGGTCGTGCTGTGCGCGCTGGCGCTGCGGGCCTACGCGCGGACGGTGTACTCGCCGGGATGAAAGCGCCGGGTCAGCCGGCGGAACTTCCAGGTGTGGTCCGGCCACAGCGTCGTGTTGCGGCCCCGGTGGTCGAGGTACCAGCTGCCGCACCCGCCCTCCACCCAGACCGAGTGGGCGAGCCGGGACTGCAGGCGCTCGTTGTAGCGGCGCTGCACGGCCGGCTTGACCTCGACGGTCCGCACCCCCGGGCGGCGCAGGAAGGTCAGCGCGCTGGCGACGTAGTTGATGTGCGACTCGATCATGTAGATCATGGAGTTGTGGGCCAGGGTCGAGTTGGGCCCGATCATCAGGAAGAGGTTGGGAAAGCCGGCCACGGTGGAGCCGGCGTAGGCCTCGACGCCGTCGGCCTTCCAGACCTCGGACAGGCGGACGCCGTCCTTGCCGACGATGTGCCCGGCGTAGGGGGGCTCGGCGGCCTCGAAGCCGGTGCCCATGATGACGACGTCGACCGGACGTGCGATGCCGTCCTGGCCCACCACCTCGTGGGCGGTGAACGAGGCCACCGGGTGACTCCACCACCTCGACGTTGGGCCGGGTGAGCGAGGGGTAGTAGTCGTCGGAGAGCAGCAGACGCTTGCAGCCCGGCTCGTAGTGGGGCGTGAGCGTCTGGCGCAGCGTCTCGTCGGGCACCTGCTTGGCGAGGTGGTCGAGCGCGGTCTTGCGGACGGCCGCCTTGCGCCGCTCCCCGTTGCCGACGAAGACGTGGAGCAGCAACTCGAAGATCGTGTAGATCCGCAGCCGCGACAGGCGCTGGAGCGACGGGGACTTGCGGTAGGCCAGCTTGCGCAGGCCCGAGACGGCTGCGGTCGCGGCGGGGGACGACGAAGGGCGGCGTCCGCTGATGGAGATAGAGGTGCTCGACGTCAGGGGCGATCTGCGGCACGAACTGGACGGCCGACGCGCCCGTGCCGACGACGCACACGCGCTTGCCGCGTGAGGTCGAAGCCGTGCTCCCACCGGGCCGAGTGGAAGACCTTGCCGCGGAAATCCGTCCAGCCCCGGGAAGTCCGGGATGGACGGCTCGCTCAGCGGCCCGGTCGCCCACACCAGCACCGGGCGCGCGTACTCCTCCCCCCCGGTCGTCCGGACCAGCCAGCGTGCGGCCGCTCGTCGTCCCATCGGGCCTCCTCCACGGCGCAGTTGAAGCGCAGGTACCCGCCGACGTCGAAGCGGTCGACGCAGGCCCGCATGTAGTCCCAGATCTCGCTCTGCGAGGAGAAGGCGCGGGACCAATCCGGGTTGAGCGCGAAGGAGAAGGAGTAGAGGTTGGACGGGACGTCGCACGCCGCACCGGGGTACGAGTTGTCGCGCCAGGTGCCGCCGAGGTCGTTGCCGCGGTCGAGGACGACGAAGTCGTCGATGCCCATGGAGCGCAGGCGGGCCGCCATCCCGATGCCGGAGAAGCCGGCACCGACGATGACGACGCCGTGCTCGCTGCTCACGGAGTGGCAGCGACGAAGTAGGCGACGACGTGGGCCAGCTCCTCCCCGCAGTCCTCCTGGAGGAAGTGCCCCCCGCCGACGATCGTCGTGTGCGGCTGTCCCTTGGCGCCGGCGATCCGCTCCTTGAGATTGCGGTCCGCACCCTTCGGTGATGGGGTCGCTGTCGCTGAAGGCGCACAGGAAGGGCCGGTCGAAGGCGGCCAGACCCACCCAGGCGGCCACGTTGGCGTCGTGGGCGGGATCGTCGGGTCGGGACGGCACCAGCAGCGGGAACTGGCGCGCGCCCGACTTGTAGGACTCGTCGGGGAACGGCGCGTCGTAGGCGGCCACGACCTCGGGCGCGACGGGCTTGGCGCACCCGCCGCGGACGATGGTGCCCGTCGGGAACTCGTCGACCTCCTGGGAGAACTTCTGCCAGGCGAAGAAGGCGTCGCCCGGGTTGGTGTCCGCCGGTGGGCAGGAACGTGTTGGCGGCCACGACGCGGGCGAAGCGGTCGGGGTGCTCACCGACGAGGCGCAGGCCGATGAGGCCGCCCCAGTCCTGGCAGACCAGGGTGACGTCGCGGAGGTCGAGCCGATCGAAGAGCAGCTCGCGCATCCATTCGACGTGGCGGGCGAACGTGTAGTCGCCGCGCTCGGCCGGCTTGTCCGAGCGCCCGAAGCCGACCAGGTCCGGGGCAACGATCTGCAGGCCGGCCGCGGTGAGGACCGGGATCATCTTGCGGTAGAGGTACGACCAGGAGGGCTCACCGTGCATGAGGAGCACGACCGGCGCGGCAGGGGTCGCCCTCGCGCAGGTAGTGCACCCGCAGCGTGCCCCCCTCCGCGTCGGCGACCTCGCGCATAGTGCGGCGCGAAGTCGAAGCCGGGCAGGTCGGCGAAGCGGTCGTCGGGGGTGCGGAGAGTCTTCATGCAGGTGGGAGCCTACGCCGTCGGACGCGTGATCGGCCCTGGGACGGTGAGGT
This sequence comes from uncultured Acidimicrobiaceae bacterium, assembly GCA_963762175.1. Lineage (GTDB taxonomy): Bacteria > Actinomycetota > Acidimicrobiia > Acidimicrobiales > RAAP-2 > Bog-473. The sequence goes on along the minus strand of CAVXJW010000004.1, from coordinate 52,982 downwards.
GCGCCGGCGCCGGCGCGCCCCTAGCCTGACACCGACGTCACAGAACACTCTCGTGGGGAGGGACGCGACCATGGCACTATCCGATGCGCAGGAGTACGACCCGTTCAGCGCCTTCGACGACGTGGTCGCGGGCACGACGAGAGATCCCTACCCCGACCTCGTCGGCGAAGCGCCGCGACACGCCGGTCGGCAAGGGGCTGACCATGTCGCCCGAGTCGCTCCCCGAGGGCATCGACGTCGAGCCGGGGTGGATCGCCTACCGCTACGACGACTGCTCGCGGATCCTGCGCGACGCCAAGACCTTCACCTCGACCGGCTACGACGTGACGATCGGCATGGTGATGGGCCACATGATCCTCGGCATGGACGACCCCGAGCATCGCAGCCACCGCAACCTGGTGGCCCACGCGTTCCGCGAGAAGGCGCTGGCCCGCTGGGAGCCCGAGTTCATCCGCCCGATCATCGACGAGCAGATCGACCGCTTCGTCGCCGACGGCGAGGCGGACCTGGTGCGCCAGCTCACGTTCGAGTTCCCGGTGCGGGTCATCGCCCGCCTGCTCGGCCTGCCCGAAGAGGACTTCCCTGCAGTTCCAACGCTGGTCGGTCGAGCTCATCGGCCTGGTGGCCGACATCGACCGTGGGCTCGCCGCCTCCGAGGCGCTGCGCGAGTACTTCGCCGGCGTCGTGGCGGAGCGGCGGGCCCACCCGGCCGAGGACGTCATCAGCGACCTGGTCTCGGCCGAGGTCGACGGCGAGAAGCTGACCGACGAGGCCATCTACTCCTTCCTGCGCCTGCTGCTGCCGGCCGGCGCCGAGACGACCTACCGCTCGTCGGGCAACCTCCTGTACCTGCTGTTGACCCACCCCGACCAGCTGCAGGCGGTGCTGGCCGACCGCTCGCTGCTGCCGCAGGCGATCGAAGAGGGACTGCGGTGCGAGCCGCCGCTCCTCACCATCAACCGCACGACCACGTGCGAGGTGGAGATCGCGGGAGTCACCATCGGCCCGGGCGAGAGCATCACGCCGCACATCGGCTCGGCGAACCACGACGAGACGCGCTGGGACGACCCCGAGCGGCTTCGACATCTTCCGACCCGCCGTCCCCCACATCGCCTTCGCGCACGGGCCGCACATGTGCCTCGGGCATGCACCTCGCCCGGCTGGAGACGCGAGCGCTTCTCAACCGCGTCTTCGACCGTCTCTCCGACCTGACCCTGCAGCCCGGGGACGTCCGATCCCCACATCCGCGGCGACGTGTTCCGCTCCCCCACCTCGCTGCCGGTCACCTTCCGCCCGCCGGCATGAGCGCCTCAGCCGATCTGACGAACCTCGACCTCGTCGCCCCGGGCGATGAGCACGGTGGACACCAAGGTGGGAGGGAAGAGGCCGTGCGCCACGACGCCCGGCGCGGCATCGAGCCTGGCGGCCAGCACGGCCGGATCGTCGATGTCGCCGTGGTAGTCGGCGAGCACGCCCCCGTCCGGCGTCCGCGGCGCGTCCCGGAGCACGGCGTCAGGGAGCTCGCGCAGGGTCGCCGCCAGTCCGAAGGCCAGGAGCTCGAGCGGGACCGGGGGCCGCAGCCGGTCCACCGGCTTGTCGGAGGACGCGATGACCACGAACCGGTCGGCGGCCGCGGCCACGATCCGCTCGCGGGTGTGCGCGCCCCCACCCCCTTTGATCAGCCAGCCGGCGGGTCGACCTGGTCAGCCCCGTCGATGGTCAGGTCGAGCCGGTCGACGTCGGTGAAGGGCCGCACCTCCAGCCCGTGCGCGATCGCCTGCTCCTCGGTCGCCGGCGACGTCGCGGCACAGGTGATGGCCGAGTCGACGCGCCCCGAGGACGGGAACGAGCTCGGCCACCGTCGTCCCGGTGCCCAAGCCGACCCACATGCCGCTCTCGACCAACGCGGCGGCCGCCTCGGCGGCGGCGCGCTTCTCGCCTCGGTGATCTGCTCCTGTCACGGCCTTTGCGCGCTCAGCTGCGCGGGACATCCTTCCAGGGCAGCTCCTTGTCGGTGCGCACGTCACCGGGCAGCCCAAGGACCCGTTCGCCGAGGATGTTGCGCATGACCTCGGACGTGCCACCCTCGATGGAGTTGGCCCGCACCCGCAGGAACATCTTGTGCACGTCGGTCGAGCCCATGCCGACCAGGTCCGGTCGGACCATGGGGTAGCCGGCGGGGAACAGCATGGCATCGTTGCCCAGCAGGTCCATGCAGAGGTCGTAGATCCGCTTGTTCTCCTCCGCGTAGGCCAGCTTGGCCACAGAGCCCTCCGGCCCGGGCGTGCCGGCTTTGCGCGTCTGGGCGGCGCGGGCGTTGGTCATGGACAGTGCCTCCATGCGGATGTAGCTCGAGACGAGCCGATCGCGCAGGGCGAGCGCATGGGCGGAGGTGTCCCCCTGCCAACGTTCCTTCCAGATCTTGATCGCCTCGGCCACGGGCCCGCCGCCGCGCCGGGTGACCGCGCCGCCGATGGAGACCCGCTCGTTCATCAGTGTCGTCACCGCGACATGCCAGCCCTCGCCCTCGTCGCCGAGGCGGGCCGAGTCGGGCATCCGCACGTCGGTGAAGAAGACCTCGTTGAACTCCGCCTCGCCCGGTGATCTGGAAGAGCGGGCGCACCGTCGACGCCCGGGGGCGTGCATGTCGACGAGGAACGCGGTCATCCCCCGGTGCTTGGGGACGTCGGGATTCGTCCGGGCCACCAGGAGACCAAAGGCCGAGATGTGGGCCAGGGTGGTCCAGACCTTCTGTCCGTTGAGCACCCACTCCTCGCCGTCGCGCTCGGCCCGGGTGGAGAGGCCGGCGACGTCCGACCCGGCACCGGGCTCGCTGAAGAGCTGACACCAGATCTCTTCGTTGGTGAACAGGGGCCGGAGGTAGCGCTCCTTCTGATCGGAGGTCCCGTGGGTGGCGATCGTGGGTGCACACATCCCGTACCCGATGGGGTTACGCATGCCGGCAACCGGGGCGCCGCCCGCATGGAGGCGTGCCTGCGCCCGCTGCTGGTCCCGCGGCGTGAGGTCCGAGCCCACCGCTCCCGACGGGATAGTGCAGCCAGGCCAGGCCGCGATCGAATTGCTCTCCGAGGAACGCCTCGGGCGGCGTGGTCGCGGGCGGAAAGTCGGCCAGCAGGCCGTCAACCAGCTCGTCGACGTTCGGACTCATGCCCGCACCCTATAGCGTGCCTTCGTGCGGGCACCTGTTCACGGCGGAGCGGACAGGCACCGGCCCGGCGAGGTTCCAGCCGGGCGCCGGAACGGGAGCGGCCCCCCGGTGACCGGCTCGCTGACCCTGCCCGACGGACGAGTTCTGGCCTACGAGGAGTACGGCATCCCGACCGGCTTCCCCGTCCTGAGCTTCCACGGCGGGCTGAGCTCTCGCCTCGACGCCGCGTCCGCGCACGACGCCGCGGTCGCCACCGGGCGTCCGTCTCATCTCGCCCGACCGCCCGGGCATGGGCCTCTCGACGTACCAACCAGGTCGTCGCCTGGTCGACTGGCCGGCCGACGTCACGCACCTCACGGAGGCACTCGGCATCGAGCGCTTCGCCGTGATGGGCTGGTCGGCCGGCGGCCCCTATGCCGCCGTGTGCGCCGCCCGGATGAGCGACCGTGTCACCGCCGTCGCGCTCCTGTCGAGCTCCGTCCCGCTCGACCTCTACGGAACGACGCGCGGACTCTCCGTCGAGGACCGCGCGTTGCTGACCCTGACCCGGCGGGCGCCGGGGCTGGCGTCGACGCTGATGAAGGTCAGCATCGTGAACGCGCAGCAACGCGCGGCTGTTCCGGGCCGTGATGCGCTCGTTCCCGCCGGCAGATCGCACAGTGCTGACGGAATGGGGCCCGCCGGACCACGCGCTGGCTTTCGTCCGCGAGGCGATGCGCCAGGGCACCGAGGGTTGCGTGCAGGACTACCGGATCTTCGGCGACCCGTGGGGGTTCTCCCTCGAGGAGATCAGCGTGCCGGTCGACATCTGGGAGGGGGCCGACGACCAGACCGGGCCACCGGGCTACCGCGCCTTCCTCAAACGCCACATCCCTCAGGCCACCGTCACGGTCGTCCCCGGCGAGGGCCACCTGTCACTCCTACCGCATCAGGCGGCGGCGATCTTCTCCTCGCTGCTGGGTGGTGACCACAACTCCGAGTCCACGGCGCGGTGGAACGTCGGGTAGGCAGAGATCATCAGATGGTGTGCTCACCGCCCACCCGCACGCACGCCCGGCCCGAGCCCGACAGCGACGGCCTCGACCTCCGCCGATTTAGAGGCCGTTCCAGTTGGTGATGTGCACCGGCGCCACAATGGGCGTACCCACGTTGAGCTGGATCTGATAGTGGTCGCCCAGGGGGATGTCGCTGGGGTCCCCCGTGTAGAGCTTGGCCTTCTTGCCCGGTGACGTGAAGAACACGGTCACGTCGCCGGTGGCGGGGCCGACCTGGGTCTTGGTCAGGGGAATCCCCCACTCCTTGAAGAACTGGCCGAGGGTGAAGGTATCCGCCGTGCTCGGCGACTCGATGTGGACGATCCCGTCATTGGCGTGGGCGTGGAGCCAGTAGAAGCAGCTCCCCGTCTGGACGAACGGCCCGGTCGGCGTGCTCACGGCCTGGAAGCCGGGGATGCCGATGCCATAGGGGATCACCTGGGCCTTGCCGTTCACGAAGATCGTCAGGTGGGTGTGGACGTGGACGACCAGCTGCTCGTTGGTCTGGCACTGGACGCCGTCGACCGGCTGGCCGGTCGCTGCGTTCTCCAGGGTGGCCAGCTTCGGGCCGGTCGGCACGGGAATCTTCTCGGGCCCCGCCGTGGTCGCCGGCGGCTGGATCCACGTGGAGGACATGGACGCCGGAATGGGCTGCAGCGCGAGGTGCGGATTGGTCGACTGAGGCGGCGCAGTGCCCGAGCCGCCGCCGGTCAGCTGGGTCACGAGCACGACCACCAGCGCGATCACCACGATCGCGCCTCCGACGCGGATGCCGATGCGCATCCGTTTCGCCCTTACTTCGGCGGCGCGCTTCTCGGCGGCGCGCTGCTGGTTCTCGACCCTGCGCTGGGCCTTCGACTTGCTTTGACTAGTCATTGGGGCGTCAGCGTAGCGAACCAATCCCAGCGAAACGCATCAACTCGCTCCAACGGGCCGGCCCATTCGGGCGATGCTGCACCGGCGGTCCCCAGCGCCGCCGCGGCCTGCCAGAGGTCGCCGTCGACGAACGTCACGGTGATGGTCCGCTCCTGCTCGGCGTCGGCGAACTGCCAGGCTCCGGCCACGCCGGGATGGTCCACCAACCCGGGTCCGTCGACCGGTGGCCCCACGACGACGTGGACCCCCTGCACCGGACGGTAGGGCACCGCCTCGGGCGAGACCGCGACGCGCGGGGCGGCCCAGCGCCCGATCACCTCGAACGGTCCGGAGAGGAGGGCGCGCCGGGCTGCGAAGAACCGGTCCTCGGCGTGCAACCGCTTGGCCAGGTCGAAGAACTCGGGGATCACGCTCTCGTCACGGAGGAAGTAGAGCGTCATGTAGTGGAAACGTTCGAGCAGGCTGCCCGTGGCGGCCTCGGCGGCCCGGCAGTGCGGGGAGCGGACCCAGCGGCACCCGAACGAGATGCCTTCGATCGTGAATTGCTCCGGGAGGTGGTCGAGCTGATGCCAGGCGTTGTACGCCTCGTGGGCGGACGGGTCGGTCACCTCGGTGAAGGAGAAGAATCCCAGCACGCCGTGAGGCTACGCCCAATGCAAGACTCTCGGACCGTGGCCAGCGCAACGGCGTTCCTCTCCGGACTCCGGGTCCTCGACCTGAGCATCTGGCGCCCCGGTCCGTACGCCACGTCGCTGCTCGTCCCCCTCGGCGCCGACGTGCTGAAGGTCGAGCCGCCGGGAGGCGACCCGATGCGCCACTACGCCGGGCTCTTCGCCGCCATCAACCAGGGCAAGCGAAGCGTCGAGCTCGACCTCAAGGACACAGACGACCGCGCCAGGGCCCTCGAGCTGGCGGCGGAGGCCGACGTGCTCGTGGAGGGATTCCGCCCCGGCGTCCTGGCCCGGCTGGGCGTCGACGAGTCCGTCGTGCGCCCGTCGAACCCAGGCATCGTCTACTGCTCGATCTCCGGCTACGGGCAACACGATCCTCGTGCGGCCCTGCCCGGCCATGACGTCAACTACCACGCGTGGTCGGGCGCACTGGCGCCCGAAGGCGGTCGCGCCAGCCACCTCCCGCCGTTGCCGACGGCGGACCTCGCCGCGGGAATGACCGCCGCGTTCGGGATCTGCGCCGCCGTGCTGGGGCGGGTCACGAGCGGCGAAGGGGCGACACTCGACATCTCCATGACCGACGTGCTGGCCACATGGACCGGCCCCGCCGGCGCCCGGGACGCGGGCACTCACGTGCCCGGTACTCCCGCGCCGCCGATACCGGGCTACGGGCTCTTCGCGACTTCTGACGGCGGGCAGGTAGCGCTGGGTGTCCTCAACGAGCAGCACTTCTGGGCGAGCCTCTGCGCCGAGCTCGGTCTCGACGGGGTGGCGGCCCTCGACTTCGCGACCCGCTGTGGGCGAGCCGAGGAGCTCAAGCAGGCCGTCGGCGAGGCCATCGCCACGCAGCCCCGCGATGCCCTGGTCGCGCGGCTCATGGCGGCCGGCGTCCCGGTCGCTCCGGTGCTCGATCGACAGGGCATGCTCGCCGCCGCGCCCTTCCCTCGCTTTCCGATCCGTCTCCCGCTCTCCGAAGTCGAGCAGGCCGTCCCGACCCTCGATCAGCACCGGGGCCAGAGCTTCGGGCAGCCGGGTTGAGCCCCAGGGCTGTTACGGTCCTCCGGGGCATGAGCCGGATTTCCGACCTTCTCGGCGCCAATCGGGCGTACGCGGCGGCACGGGCCAACGTCGCCGATCCTCGACCCGGACGGCACCTGGCTGTCGTGACCTGCATGGACGCCCGTATCGACGTCTTTGCGGTGCTGGGCCTGCACCTCGGCGAGGCCCACGTCATTCGCAACGCCGGCGGGCGCGTCACCGAAGACGTCCTGCGCAGCCTCGCCCTCTCCACCGGCGTGCTCGGGGTGGACACCGCTGTGGTCATGCAGCACACCAAGTGCGGGCTGCAGGGGGTGAGCGATGCCGAACTCCGGGAGCTCGACCGGCGCCGACCTGGGATTCCTCCCGATCGACGACCACGCCGCGGCCCTGCGCGAGGACGTGGCACTGCTGGCGCGGACGCCCTATCTCGACAGGCTCCAACTGATCGCGGGGCTCGTCTACGACGTCGAGAGCGGCGAGCTCGAGGACGTCGTGCGCTGGGAGCGCCCGGGCTGAGGACTACGGGTTGCGGGTGGTGGGGCGACCACCGCCACCGTCGGCAGCCATGGAGAATGGCATCGGCATCGCGCCCACCGGCCGTGTGACCTGCCAGGGGTGGGATGTCGGGATGTACAGTTCAGCGACATCTTCGACCAGATGCATGCCTCGGGGCAGGGTTCACGAACGGCGACGTGAAGTCCAGCTCGGTGGCACCCGCCCGGAGCCGACCCGAAGGAGCACAATGCCGGCCGAGATCATTCCATCCCCCCAACCAGCTGGCAGCGGATCGCGTATGCGACGCACGCCGCGTCTGCGTTCGCTGCTCGCGGCACTCGTAGGCTGCATGACCCTGGTGCCCGTCCTGCTCGCGGTCACGCCGGGCGTCGCCTCGGCCGCACTTCCCGACAACCCCGCCCAACCGGTGAACTTCGGTGACGCCGGCAACTTCGGGCCGGCAGGTGGTCTCACCCTGAACGCCCCGCCTGTCGGCATGGCGCCGACCCACGACGGTGGCGGCTACTGGATCGTGGCCGCCGACGGGGGCATCTTCAACTACGGCAACGCACCGTTCTACGGTTCGGCCGGCGCTCTCCCGCTCAACAAGCCGATCGTGGGCATGGCCGCGACACCCGACGGCGGCGGCTACTGGCTCGTTGCCTCCGACGGCGGCATCTTCTCGTATGGCGATGCACAGTTCTACGGGTCGACCGGGTCGATCCACCTGAACCAACCCATCGTCGGCATGGCCGCCACGCCGAACGGCGGCGGCTACTGGCTCGTTGCCTCCGACGGCGGGATCTTCTCCTACGGCAATGCCCAGTTCTACGGCTCCACCGGGTCGATCCACCTGAACCAGCCGGTCGTCGGCATGGCCGCCGGCCCTGGGGGCAACGGCTACTGGCTCGTTGCCTCCGACGGCGGCATCTTCAGCTACGGGTCCGCTTCGTTCTTCGGTTCGACCGGCGGCATCAAGCTCAATGCGCCGATCGTCGGCATGGCCGCCACCTCGACCGGCTACTGGCTCGCCGCCAAGGACGGGGGCGTCTTCAACTTCGGGAGCGCGCCCTTCCTGGGCTCCATGGGTGGGCAGTCGAACCCCAATCCGATCCGCTCGATCGCCGCGACTCCGTCGGGCCAGGGTTACTGGCTCCTTCCGACGTCGCCACCGCCGCTGCCGCCGACGGTCCAACTGAACTCGACCGGACCAGCGGTGGCGTCGCTGCAGACGCAGCTGTTCGCGCTGGGCTACTGGGTCGACACCACCAACGGCACGTTCGACGACAGCACGCAGCAGGCCGTGTGGGCCCTGCAGAAGGCGGCCAACCTCCCACGTGACGGCGTCGTCGGGCCGGCCACGTGGAACGCGCTGGCGGCAGGCGTCGTTCCGCAGCCAAGGGCGGAATCGGGCTACCAGATCCAGATCAACCTCGAGAACGACCTGATCATGGTCGTCAACAACAATCATCTCCTCTGGACCCTCAACACGTCGACCGGCGGCGGGTACACCTACACGCAGGACGGCTCCACCTCGGTGGCGATCACCCCGACCGGAATGTTCAGCACCTTCCGCACCGTCAACGGGACCGTGACCGACTCGCTGGGGACCCTGTGGCGGCCGCGGTTCTTCTACCAGGGTTACGCCATTCACGGCGACACCTCCGTTCCGCCCTACCCGGTGTCGCACGGTTGTGCGCGCATCAGCAACGAGGCGATCGACTGGGTGTGGGCCGCCAACATCGACCCCGTCGGCACGACCGTCTGGGTGTACTGACGACACGTTGAGGCATGGCGTACACCAAGGGACTGCACGAGGTCGCAGACGGAGTCTGGGCGTACCTGCAGCCTGATGGGGGCTGGGGTTGGTCCAACGCCGGCCTGATCAGCGGGAGCGACGGCTCTTCGTTGCTCGTGGACACGCTGTTCGACCTCCGGCTCACAGCCGACATGCTCGAGACGATGCGCGCGGCGACGCCGGCGGCCGAGCACATCGCGACAGTGGTGAACACCCATGCCAACGGCGACCATTGCTACGGCAACGCGCTCCTCGGTGGATCGGAGATCATCGCGACGGCCCGCTGCGCCGAGGAGATGCTCCAGCTGCCGCCCTCATCGATGGCGGCAATGTTACGGTCGGCTGACGAGCTCGGACCTGCAGGATCCTTCCTCAAGAGGATCTTCTCACCGTTCTCGTTCGAGGACGTGCCGCTGGTGGTACCCACCCGGACGTTCGCCGCGCACCTCGACGTGCAGCTCGGTGACCGCACCGTGTCACTCGTCGAGGTCGGGCCGGCCCACACGGCCGGCGATGCGATCGTCCACCTGGCGGACGCCGGCATCGTCTTCACTGGCGACATCCTCTTCCACGGCGGGCATCCGATCGTATGGTCCGGACCCGTCTCGCATTGGATCGCGGCCTGTGACCGCATCCTGGCATTGCAGCCGACGATCGTCATCCCCGGGCACGGCCCGGTGGCGTCACCCTCGGCCCTGCACGACTTGAAGGCGTACTTCGAGCTCCTCACCGTCGAAGCCCGCACTCGCTTCGACGCCGGGATGACCGCGCTGGACGCCGCACGCGACATCGATCTGGGGCCGTACGCGGGGTGGACCGAGAGCGAGCGCGTCGTGGCGAATATCCACGCCCTCTACCGCGACTTCGGCAGCCGGGCGCCCACCGACGCGCTGACGCTCATGGGAGAAATGGCCCTCCTGGCGGGCTGAGCCCACCCACCCCCGTTTCACGCACCCGGCTTCCGGTATCAGCGCTGGCCGCGCGGTGGCCGCTCCACACGTCTAGAGACCCGCCGCGGCGGGTACACACAGCCACGTGGAGACACGCACGGCCCCGGCCCTGGTCGGCGACCGGTATCGCCTCGAGGGACTGCTGGGCGAGGGCGGCATGGCGCGCGTCTTCGCCGCGTTCGACGAGCGGCTCGAACGCCCGGTTGCCGTCAAGATCCTGCGGACCGAGACGCAGTCGATCGCCGGCATGCGGCAGCGTTTCCAGCAAGAGGCGCTCATCGCGGCGCGCCTCATCCACCCCCACATCGTCGCCGTGCTGGATTTCGGCGAGCAACCCCCCACGTCGTATCTCGTCATGGAACGGCTGCCGGGAAGCACGCTCCGCGACGAGATCGTGACCCGCGGCCCCCTCCCCCCGTCGAGGGTGGCGCTCGTGATGGCCGAGACGCTGTGGGGCCTGTCCGCCGCACACAGATGCGGTGTGCTGCACCGGGACATCAAACCGAGCAACATCCTGCTGCAACAGGACGGGCATACCAAGATCACCGACTTCGGCATCGCCAAGAGCTTCGACATCGGGAACGACCCGGAGCGGATGACCGACGAGATGACGATGGCCGGGTTCGTCCTCGGCACGCCCGGCTACCTGGCACCGGAGCGCCAGTCTGGATGTCCGGCCACGGTGCAGTCCGATCTGTACGCCGTCGGCGCCGTCATGGTGGAGGCCTTGACCGGACAGCGACTCGACCCCGGCGCCGTTCCGTACGAGCAGCTCCCGCCACCATTGCGTGACGTGGCTCGCCGGGCCATGGCGCCCGACCCGCGTGACCGCTTCACGTCGGCCCAGGAGATGCTGCAGGCGATGCGGGACCGCCCAGCCCGCGTGGCGGCGGCGCGGGTGCCGACCGCACCTTTCCCGTCCGCGAGCACGGCGGCGGTACCGATGGGTCCCGTTGCCGAGGCGGGCGGCACAGCCGCCCTCGCCGCGCCGCCACGACCGGGTCCGCCGCGTCGCCGGCGTCGCTCTCGGTGGCGCCGGATGTGTGTCGCCGCGATCGCGGTGCTTGCGCTGGCCGCCGTCGGCGTCGTGTGGTTGGCCCCGAGTGACCCGCCCACCGGGACGGCTGCGCCTCCAGCGCAGCACGGCGCGTCCCAGCCCGCGGACGCAGAACCTTACGCGCACGACTGCTCAGCCGGGTGACGCCGAGGGTTCGGCCCTCAAGACGCTGGCCACTTCGCTCGCCAACGGTGCGCTCCCTGGCGACGGCGCACTGGCCGCCGCCCTGCTCGCGGTCGCAGCGCAACAGCCGGGCACGGATCGGCAAACCTCGGCGCAGCAGGTGCTGTCGCTGGCCCAGGTGCTCCTCGATGGAGGTGGCATCTCCACCGGCCAGTACCAAGATGTCGCGGGAGCCCTGCAGGCAACGGGCGCCACGGTGACCACGACCACCACGACGACGACGACCGCGGCCCCGCCGGCCCTCCCTGGGCCGTCCTTCCTGGGTCATGGGCATGGGCACGAGCGGGGCGACGGACAGGGGTTCAACGGATAAGGCGTCACCATCGGCACGTGCGGCGGCACGGCTACGCTGCGACGCCGAGGCAGAAGATGGGACCCACGCAGATGCACGCTGGCCGAAACGGCTCTCACGAGTGAGCCACACCGACGAGACGACGACGTCGTCGCAGGACTTCGACCCGGATGCGCTCCGTGAGCGTTATCGGACTGAACGCGACAAGCGGATCCGGAAGGATGGGAACGCCCAGTACGTTTCGTTGACCGGTGCGTTCGCGGACTATTCGCTCGACCCCTATACGGAACATGCCGACGCGCGCCCCCATCGTCGACGACGTCACGGTTGCGGTGATCGGAGGCGGCTTTGCGGGGCTGATCACCGGCGCCCGGCTCGCCCAGGCCGGCATCGACGACTTTCGCATCATTGAGAAGGGTGGCGATTTCGGGGGCACCTGGTATTGGAACCGGTATCCCGGTGCACAGTGCGACGTCGAGTCGTACGTCTACCTCCCCCTGTTGGAGGAGACGTCCTACGTTCCCAGTGAGAAGTACGCCCGAGCCCCCGAGATCCTGGAACACTGCCAGCGCATCGCCCGACAGTTCGGGCTCTACGAGCGCTCGAGCCTTTCGACCGAGGTCACCGGGATCACATGGGATGCCGAGCGCTCCCGCTGGATCATCCGTACGAACCGGGACGACCGCATGGCGGCGCGCTTCCTCGTGATGGGCAACGGACCTCTCCACCGGCCCAAGCTCCCCGGCATCCCCGGTATCGAGACCTTCGAGGGACATGCCTTCCACACGAGCCGCTGGGACTATTCGTATACGGGAGGCGATTCGAACGGAGGTCTCCTCGGCCTCGCAGACAAACGCGTCGGCGTCATCGGAACCGGCGCCACCGCGGTGCAGGTGGTCCCCCACGTTGCCGCCTCCGCCGGCACGCTCATCGTGTTCCAGCGCACCCCCTCATCCATCGACGTCCGAGCGAATCGCCCGACAGACACTTCATGGGCGGCCTCGCTCCAGCCCGGATGGCAACGGGAAAGGATGGAGAACTTCACGCTCCTGACCTCTGGCGGCTTCGCAGCCGAGGACCTCGTGATGGATGGCTGGACCGACATCATCGGGAAACTCGTCACTCGTCTGCGCACCCAACCAGCGGAACCGGGACAGGACCTGGCCAGCATCCTGGAACTGGCGGACTTCGAGAAGATGGAACAGATCCGCTCGCGAGTGGACGCGCTCGTCACGGACCCCGCGACGGCCGAAGCCCTGAAGCCGTGGTATCGCCAGTTCTGCAAGCGCCCCTGCTTCCACGACGAGTACCTGCAGGCGTTCAACCGGCCCAACGTGTCGCTCGTCGACACCGACGGACGTGGGGTCGATGCCATCACCCCGACGGGCGTCGTCGTGGGCGAGCACGAATACACCCTGGACTGTCTGGTGTACGCGACCGGCTTCGAAGTCGGAACCGACTACACACGGCGGGCCGGGTACGACGTCGTGAGCCCGAGCGGAGTCAGCCTGTCCGGGTACTGGCGCAACGGCATGCGCTCGGTCCACGGGATGCACGTCCACGGCTTTCCCAACATGTTCGTCCTCGGCCACACGCAAGGCGGCTTTACGGTCAACTACCCACACCTCTTGGAGGAAGCCTGCGAGCACCTCTGTCACGTCCTGCGCCACGCCATCGAGAACGACGTACGCACGGTGGAGGCCACCGCGGACGGTGAAGAGCAGTGGTTGGCCCAATTGGCCGAGTCGGCCCGGGACATCCGCACCTTCCAGGAGCAGTGCACCCCGGGCTACTACAACAACGAAGGACAACCAGGCGTCGGCGGGTTCCTCGGCAATTCCTACGGCAGCGGGCCCATGCCCTTCTTCCAGTTACTGGCCGACTGGCGCGAGGCCGGGACGTTCGCCGGACTCGACCTGGGCGCCTGACTGCGACATCGCCAACGTCGGACTCGCTGGACGTTCTCACGGAGCCTCAGCTCGGCCAGGCGACCGTGGCCACACAAAGCATGGGCAACTCGACACTTTTGCAACCGAAAGCCGTGGGAAGATGAGCGGTCGGGGGCGACAAGGGAGCGACGGTGCACCACAATCGACTTGGGCTGTTGGCTGTCTGTGTGCTGGGATTGATCGCTGGCACTGGGAGTGGCCTTCTCGGGTTGTCCCAGCCAGCGGGCGCCGCGACCAAGCCGCCGACGTACTACGTGTCGCTCGGCGACTCCTACTCCGTCGGGTACCAACCGGGGAAGGGTGCAACGCCGGGCTACACGGCCGTCGTGGCGAGAGCAACGCGACTGCGGCTGGTGAACTTCGGCTGCGGGGGCGCCACGACCACATCCCTCGTCTCTTCGATCGGGTGCCCGGATGCACTACCCCATACTGCCGGTGCCATGGCGTACCCGACGACGACGCAAGAGGCGGCGGCCGCGGCGTTTCTGACCGCCCACCGAGGACATATCGGCCTCATCACGGTGTCGATCGGTGGCAACGACGTGACCGCCTGTGCGGCCCGGGCCAACCCGATCCCCTGCGTGGCGACGGCGGTCGGAGGGATCGCCACGAACGTGTCGAGTCTGGCCCAGACGCTGCGGGCCGCGGCGGGGCCGCAGGTGCCCCTCATCGGCCTCACCTATCCCGACGTCATTCTCGGCAGCTACGTCTACCCGAAGCAGCCGGCGGCCGCCTCCACCGTCTCGTTGGCCAAGTTGTCGGTCACGGCTTTCAAGGCGCTCATCAATCCGGCGCTGACCAAGGCCTACGCTTCCGGGGGCGGAACCCTTGTGGACGTGACCAAGGCGACGGGCGCCTACGTGCCCCTCACTCGGACCGTGCGCGTCCATCCCTACGGCACCATTCCGACGGCGGTGGCGAGCGTCTGCAGCCTCACGTGGTTCTGCGCCCAAGGGAACATTCACGCCACCACGAAGGGCTACACCCTCATCGGCAAGCTCGTCGTCGCGAAGTACGCGACCATCCGCAGAGCTCGCTGAGAGCTGGGGCGAGCGCCGACGCCTGGACAAGTGTTGCCCGAGGCTGCTCGATCCGACCGGCCACAAGAGATCATTCGGTCAAACGAGCCGTCAGAGGAGATGCAGACATGACCGTCACGCTGATCACGGGAGCCAACAAGGGCCTTGGCTACGAGACGGCTCGAAGGCTGCGAGCAAAAGGACACATCGTCTACATCGGAGCACGCGATGCGGCGAGGGGTGAGAAAGCGGCCTTGCAGCTGGACGCCCGATTCGTGCAACTCGACGTCACCGACGACACGTCGGTCGCGGCCGCTCTGGGCGCTATCAGCGAACGCGAGGAACGCCTCGACGTCCTTGTCAACAACGCTGGGATCAGCTCGACGGCAGAGATCACTGGTCCGGCGGCACTCTCGGTCTTCGACACCAATGCCGTCGGCATCGTCCGCGTCACGCAGGCGGCACTTCCCATGCTGGAGCGCTCCGAGAACCCGGTGGTCGTCAACGTCTCGAGCGCGCTCGGTTCGTTCTGGGCGGTCACCAATCCGGAGCGTCGACAATTCCACTTCCCGAGCATCGTCTACGGGGCGAGCAAGGCTGCCGTCTCCATGCTCACGGTGCAGTATGCGAAGTCCTATCCGGGGATCAAGTTCAACGCCGTCGAACCTGGCTTCACGGCGACCGAACTCACTCCCTTCAGCGGCGCCGGACAGCCGGTCGAGGACGGTGCCGAGGTCATTGTGCGCATGGCAACCATCGGCAAGGACGGTCCGACAGGCACATTCCAGGAGGGAGAGGACGAGCTGGCCTGGTGAAGTCGGCTCTCGCCAGGCGTTCGGGAGCAGCCGGTCACTCGCAGCCGGTCACTTCGGCGCACTCGTCAGATTCATCTCCCAGTACAAGAAATTGGTCGTCTGAGTGAGGATCTGACTCTCGTGTTCAACGAAGGGTACGTGGCAGGTCTCGTTCCACGACTCCAAGAACGCGTCGAGACCGTTCGCCTGGGCTTCGCTGATCGTACTGGTGGACCACGAGTAGGCCACGAGCGGATCGGTCGTGCAGTGGAAGTCCAGCGCCGGCGGGTCGCCCGCCTCAATCGGGCCGACGCCAGGTGCCTGCAGGTATGCCCCCGAGATTGACACAGCTGCTCGTACTTTCGCGGCAGGGTCCTGGACCGAGGAATAGCCGACGTTGAGTGCCGTGATGGCTCCCGCGGACGATCCGCCGATCGCGATGAGGGTCGGGTCGACGCCATAGGTCGCTGCATTGGCCCGGACGAATCGTACGGCCGTCTGCGCGTCCTGGAACGCCTCAGACATCGCCTGGAGGCAATTCGAGAGGTTCCCCGAGCATCCGGGCGATTCGAGCCGGTAGTCGATGGAGAACGTGACGTAGCCCTTCTCGGCAAAAGTGTTCGCTTCTGTGACGATGTCACCCTCCGACTTGTCTCCACTCGTGAACGAGCCGCCGTGCACAAAGATGATCGCCGGGCGACCCGTGACGGTGTCGCCGGTCGGCTGGTACGCGTCCATCTGCAAGGCAACCGTCTGGCCCTCTAGATTTACGGCACTGCCATACGTCACGTTCGGCGTCACGGTCACCGCGCTGAACAACGCGTCGCGATAGCGCAGGGGTGCCGCACCGCCAGGCGTGATACCCGGCCAGTTACAACCAGCAGCCAAGACTGCTCCGACGGCCAGAATGGGAATCAGGATTCGCGTGCGCACGATCAGCATGCTGTCCTGCATCCATCCCTTCGTCAAGCGAAGCCGTGCCGTCGCCCCGAGATCGCTTGCGTCGGCGAGCTGCACGCGGGGGCGGACAGGGTCGGACGCCATCCCGACGGTTCTGGGCCGAGAATGCGCTCTGCACCAAGTCAGGTGCGAGATTAGCGTTCCTTCGCCAGTCATATTGAAGAGATGAGCAGAACGGACGGTAGAGGGTGCGGCTGAACACGCCAGGCGATGGCAGCGGACAAGGACCGGGGACGCTTCTCGACGAGCCGCTTGCCGTACGGCCAGCCCGCCATGCGACTGGTACGGATCCTCATGGCCATGTCGCCATCCCGACCGACCTCGAAAATCGTCGATCGAAGCGCCGGTTCACTCTCGCCGCCTCTGTCGGAGTTGCAGTGGTGGCAGTTCCCTATATCTGGATCCTCTGCAACCTGTGGACAGGGTCGGTGAACCTGTTCCGAACTGCCAGATCGAACGGCGACGCAAGCAACTTCTACGACCTCCAAGCGAGATCGATGTTCCATGGTCATCTGTTCGTGGCCAATGGAGCACTCGGCGGAGAGGCGTTCGCGCACAATGGTCATCAGTTCACCTACTTCGGGCTCTTCCCGTCACTCCTGCGCATGCCCGTGCTCTTGGTGACAAGTCATTTTGACGGACGGCTCACGGCTCCTTCAATGCTGCTCGCTTGGTTGACCACCGCCCTCTTCACCTCACTTTTGGTATGGCGAATAAGGATCATGGTGCGAGGCTCGGTCTTGCTCGGCCGTGCCGAGGCGGCGTCGTACGGGGTTCTGCTGGCCACCGCAATGGGGGGCTCGATCCTCATGACCTTGGCGTCGAATCCGTGGGTGTTCTCGGAGGACCTCGCCTGGAGCGTTGCCCTTACGGTCGGGAGTTTGTTTGCCTTGATCGGGGTCCTGGAACAGCCGTCTTGGGGACGAGTTGTCGGGTGCGGCCTCCTGATCCTCGCGACCATTCTGACTCGGGCCCCGACTGGCTATGCGTGTGTGATCGGTGCCGTACTGGCGGCGATCTGGCTCGGGATCGGTCGAACGACCACCGAGAACCGCCGATGGGCTCTCCCGATGTTCGCTGCCGGGCTCGTGCCACTCGCGATCAGCTGTCTCGTCGACTACGCCAAGTTCGGCATCTTCTTCGGACTGAGCGCATCTGATCAACTCGCCTACCAGGACTTCGGACTGAACCATGTGGGCAACGGCAGCTACTTTGGCCTGCGCTACCTTCCCACCACTCTCTTCGCATACTTTCGGCCCACGGGCCTGCGACTGAGCACCGTCTTCCCATTCATCACGCCCCCGTCCGCTCAGGCCCGAGCGGTGGGCGGTGTGCAACTGTTCGGCAGCGACCGGGTTTCGAGCATCACTGCGGCAATGCCCCTCCTCTTCCTCCTCAGCATCTGGGGGGTAGTCAGCGTCCTCAGATCCCGTTCCGGCCGGGGAGCCCCGGCCCTCCGCATCGCCCTCACAGCGGCGGCGGTCGCAGGAGTCGTCGTGCTCGTCTATGGGTGGATCGCCAATCGATTCATCAGTGATCTCCTCCCGTTCCTCATACTGGCCAGTGCCATTGGCATGATCGACGTGTGGCGTCAATTGGAAGGACGAGCGCGAAAGACACGCTCACGGATTCTGGTTCTGGTCGTTGCGCTGGCGGCTTTCTGCATCGCCGCCAACATCGGCACAGCGAATACGCCCTTTTCGCCGACGTGGTCCAAGCAGCAGTACCTGAGCTTTGTCAAGACGCAGAACTCCTTTAGCAGGGTGACGGGCAATCCACTGTCCGGCAACGTGGTCCGTGGCACTGCCCTACCGACCCATGCGGTGGCGAATCAACTGTTCATAGCCGGACGTTGCTCCGGACTCTATGTCTCGAGCGGAACCGCCGACGGATCGGTCTCGGTACCGAAGAATCCAGCAGCTTTGGCCTTCTATCTGGGGCTGGCGTGGTTCCCACTCGAACTCGGACCGCCGATACGTCACACTCTGGACCTCACCTTCCGAACGCCGATCTCGGACCAGGGCCTGATCCTCCCTCTCGTTTCGGCGGGAACAACGAACTCCAGCACCGTTGCTTTGCAGCCCCTTGGTCCAGGGAAGATCCGCTTTATCCTGACGAGTCCGCAAGGGACAGTTGTCGGAGTGCCGACCACAATTGATGGTGCGCACCCGTACCGGATTGCGGTTGTGACAGATGAGTATCGGCACTACGCGTCCGTCACGTCATCGTCAGGTGTCTTGCTTTCTTCTGCGATGTTCAGTCACGGACCAGTGGTCGTGCACGGGACTGGGGTTGGCGGAGGTGGCTCCGCATCGCCGGTCAAGGTGGTCGACGCAACCCCCCCGGTCTCGACCAACACGCTTTGTCGAAGCCTTCCCTGACGAGCTGCGAGAGGTACGCGGTCTCTCAGAACGTCGTCGAGCACTCTTTTGAGCTCGCCGGGGCGGCGAACTTACTAGCGACAGTGGAGAGCGACTCGGTCTCGCTTTCCACCTCAAGAAAGTCGATGAGGCCCGAAACATGCAGCACCTTCAGCGCTATCCCCTCTCCGCATTGCACAGAGAAGGCACCTCTAGTGCTCCGGATGCGCTTGCACAAGGCGACCAGCAGTCCGATGCCGGCTTTGGCGACTCCTAGCTCGGTGTGGCGTGGGTCATACGAGGGGGTCGAGGCTGTCTGGATCAAGAGTGCCCGCGGCGATGCCGGCAGCAATTTGGGACAGGTGCAGGTTGTTGTTGCGAGCGTGCGAGCGCAGACGCCGGAATGCTTCGTCCATGTCGACATTGAGTGCCTGGCAGATTCTGCCCTTCGCCTGCTCGATTGTGATTCGGCTGTTGAGTGCCTCGCTCAGCTGCAGGTTGAGGGTCTGAGCGTCGACACTGACCTGGTGCTGGATCACGGCAATGGTGGCGATATCGGCCAGACCCTGCGCTGCCATCACGTCCCCATCGTCGAGACATCCCTCCGCGATGCGGAACATGTTGAGCGCACCGATGGTCCGGCCTCGAAGACGAAGCGGTAGGGCGTGGACAGATCGGAACCCGGCATCGACGGCTTGTGGGGCAAAGCGAGGCCAGCGGGAATCGACCGCGGCCAAGTCGATGTTCACGACAGCTTTGCCGGTGGAGTAACAGTCGACGCAAGGACCCTGGTCGGCTTGGACCTCGTAGAGTTCAAGGACTCGCATTGCAGTGCTCGAAGACGCCACAACCTGCAGAACGCCGCTCGGGGCGCCCAGCATGACCCCGGTTGCGTCGACGTCCAGCACTTCGACGCAACGATCAGCGAGGAGCGTCAGGAGATCGACGACGTCGAAGTCTTCGACCAGGTTGTCGGCCAGATCAACCAGGGTACGGATGAGCAGTTTCTCGTCGGTTATCACAAGACCTCGATGGGATCGGATCCGCACGCCATGCGGGGTCTGACAGGCGTGCGATGGGTGTTCTTCTATCTATTTGAGCACAACGCCTGCGGGTCATACCTCATCGAGATGGTCAAAGCGGAGCTTCCGAGCGACGACCTCGTGGGCCACCTCGATCAGTGAGCGGTTGGCGCCAAATGCGTAGGAACGAAGGAGCGCGAGAGCGTCACCCACGCCGACGTCGGTTTGGATCGACACCATTCCAGCCGCCTGATTGACCACCGCGTATGTGTCGGTGTTCAGCTCGACCGCGAGTGCGCCCGGGTCGGCGTGGGCTTGGAAGGTCAAAAGAGTGCTGGCGATCACGTCGGCCATGACGAGGGCGTCCGCGTGCTGCTCGTCGTCGAGGCGGCCTGGTCGATCCCGGTAGACGTTAAGGGCACCGATTCGAGCCGCACCGATCCGCACCGGGAATCCGAAGATCGCTCGGGCGCCCGCGTCGAGGATCTGGGGTGTGAATGCCGGCCACCGCAACGCCGCCGGTGCCGCCAGGTTTGGTTCGGCGATCGTCTTCCCGGTCCGGTGTGCATCGATACAGGGGCCTTCCCCGAGTGTGTATTGCAGCTCTTCGATCAGAGCCGACACGGGTCCGCTGGTGCATATGGACGCCTGGGGAGCGTCGTCTTCCAAGACCATCACCCCGGCACCCGTCACGCCGATGATCTCGGCTGCCACTTCGCAAAGTGGGCCCGGCGCCGACGCCTTGCCGCCAGCGGCGGCAAGGCGGGCCGTAATGCGTGCGAGCCGGTCGGCCGCCATTTAGGGCGCCCGGTCTTGGCGATCGTCGTCGCACACCTGAATCACAAGTGGCCTCCCTGCCCAACGGCACGGCGCTCCACGAGGACTAGGTTTCGCGCACTCCGGACACACGTTGACCAGAGTGTTCCAACTCTAGCGGTCGCGGCCAGCTCGGAGTCTTGCTGGCCGAACCTATTCACTAACCGGCCGCGGTAGACGAAGGCGGGCGGAGGGAGACGCCCTTTCTGGCCAGTCCACGGATCTGCGTGCGGCAGACCGAACGTGCCGGGGTCGAGATCCGAGAGGAATCGGTCATTGTGCTCAGTCTTGCGTCGGGTCGTACGAGACTGCTCCCCGCCGCCTTTCGGGAGCGATGCTCAACCGAAGAAACATGGGCTGTGCTGGTGGGCCGTACAGGACTCGAACCTGTGACCCCTTGCGCGTCATGCAACCCGGAACCGTTTAGGAGCGTCCAGGCCGGTATGCATCAGTCTGCATAGCGCCCTGCTTAGGTGTCCTATTCCGTCCGGAGCGGTCTGAGTAGGTCCGGCGAAGTATCCGGCTGGCTTCCTGCACAAACTCGCGCACCGATCTGTCACCCCGTTGCCCCGCCGGATCTCTCGGCGTGCCTTCTTGCTCTCGCCACCCCAGATTCCCTCCGTTGTCTCATCGGCCAGGGCGGCGTCCAGGCACTCGTCTTGCACCTCGCAGCTGGCACAGACGGCCCTGGCGGCGGCCGTGGACACGCCGAGGGACGGGAAGAAGACATTCGAGTCCATCCCACGACACTGCGCTCTCGACTGCCAATCCGGCCGATGGCACAGGTCGGCGAACATGCCCGGCTCTCGGCCGGCGCCGTTCATCAGCCAGACGGTGGTCGCCTGGGCCGCCAGAGCCTTGGTGATGTGGTTGGCCACGTTCCCCGACAGCTTCGGCTTCTGGAGCGGTATGTCGTCCGTAGCCGCCCACGCCACCTCGTCACCGCTCAGCGTCGGCGACTGCCAGAGCTCGGGGTCGTCACCCCAGTTCTCGTCGAGCTTGTCGTCCTCGAGCCAATCCGGCATGGGTCTCTGATGGTACGGCTGAGGTGCCTCAGATCGGTGGACCTACCCAGGGCTACCCTCGGCCCATGCCGATGCCTCAGCCCAGCGAGAGCGGCCCAGCGAAAAGATGGGCGCGTAGTGCCGGGCGGTTCGTTGGGGTGACCTTCTTTTTCGTCCTCGGCACTGGCCTGATGCTTGTAGGGGTGTTCAGTGGGGCCCACACGGGGTCACACAACTACGTCGTCAGAGCGGTCCTGTTCATCATCGGCTTCATCACCATCGTCAGCGTGTGGGATGCGTTGGAGGGGGAATAGATCCGATGGCAATGCCCCAGCCCGGCGTCGGCACGCCCTGAGCGCTGAGGTCTACCGGCTCGTTACCTGGACCTCTTCCGCTCTTTCTGAACGCTTTCACGGGCGTCGTCCTCGGCCCGTCGCTCGACGCTGACTACATCCCGTCGCTGATTTGCCGCCTCTCGGAGAGTCGACGCGTTCTTTCGCTGTATCTCTCCATCGAACGTCTCATCAGGACTATGCGCAGGAGGGAGGTCGAGTCTGTCGGTTTCGTTGGCGAGCGCCCGTTCCCGCTCGTCCGAGTTGGTTTTTGGGGCGGATCGATGACCTGGGAAGCTCGAGGGGAATCAACACCAATTTCCTCGGCCTCGACCGCCTTCCCGTTCCCCCCCAACGGAAAGTTTATCGAACGAGAACTGGGTAGATCGACCGAGGAGGAATAGCAATGCAACGACCGCAATAAACAGCACGATGGACCCACTACCCGACTCAGAGTCTCTGCGTATGTCAATCCAACAGCACTAGGTGATGTCCCCAATCGAGCATAGAACGCCGTGTCAGCAAACCGCACCGCCCCATAGATGACGACAGCAACCAGGGTCCCGCCGGCAACATATTCCTGAACGCCTACTCGTGTTGACTTGGCATCCGGGTCGCCGACCAGACTCTTGACTTCCTTTCGCATCTCTTGTGGCATGTCGCCTCCAACGCTTTGAATCCTTCTAACGAAGGGCTGGATGCTCTCCGAACCTGCGCGTCAGCAATTCCCGACTGCTTGAACAAGTGTGACCAGAGATCGAACTGGCTGTCCGTGCCCCTTGAATTTGAGTCGTCAGGTCGTAGCCGGCGGTCCGGTTGCTCGCAGCGAATTCATCCGAGTCAGAAGGTCGAACCAGAAGGGCGCCGCCGAATGTGAGCGCTCCGATGGTCAGGAGCCAGCCAAGTATGGTCACCAGCCATTCCGCGGTTCCATGAGGCTGGTTGGCCGCTCCCCAGCCAACTGGCAGAGTGGCTGCCTCAGTGCGCTCTGTTGTAAGTGATTGAGTCGGCGCAGTGGCTTGACCCTGGCTCTGGCCGGGCGCGACCTGGTTGGCCTCTACGGAGATCTCAGCCTGGAGCGTTGGTTGGCGCCACAGTTCTTCGGCGACATGGATTGTGCTCACGTTGAAGCCGAGCGTGACAGCGACCGCCAGGAGCAACAGAAATTATTTGGACAAAACGCTTATACCAACCGCTCAAACGATCCATTGCGTCGTTGAACCACTTCTCGAGGGCGGCCTGGAGTCGTTGTTCGTCGTGGGGGAGGACGGTGTCGAATGAGGCGAGCACCCCCAGAAAACCGGTGGGCGCTTGGGCCGCGGGAGCCGCAGCGGCCGCTTCAGGCGCTTGGACCGCGGGAGCCGCAGGGACTGTCTCGGCCACTTCCCTCATTACGGTCACCACGGTCGCCGGCGAGATGTACGACGGGAGCACTCTCCGTTTCCGGAAGTTGGTCAGACCACGCCCCGAGCTGCTCTTGATCGACCCGTCCGTCGTTTTCGTGACCTTGTCGGTCAATGCCTGTATCGCAGCTTGCTGTGTGCCGGCTTTCGAGCGAGCCTTTGAGAGACTGGCGATTAGGTCGTGGTTCCAGAAGGCCTCGATCTGGTCAAGGTCTCCGATCAGGCCATTGATGGTCTGAAACAGCTGCGTGCCTCTGGAGTTCAAGATGCGGGCAAAGCCCTCGTTGATCCCAGAACAGATGGAACTAAAGACGAAATAAGTAAAGACGAGGCCTACTGCGACCTCGATTGCGCCCGAAACAGACACCGGCCCTCCCCTCAATGAAGAGCCTCCCCCCGACGTAATCATGTACAGGACTCGAACCTGTGACCCCTTGCGCGTCATGCAAGTGCGCTACCAACTGCGCCAACGGCCCGTCCGTGAGACCTTACCACCGGGCCTCCTGACCCCACGCCTCGGCGCCTCCTGAGGCGCTGGCCACCGAACCTCCCTACAATTGGTGGGCGTGACACCGGACCAGTCCATCGCCGAGGGTGCGACGAACCCGCTCCCCGACCTCGAAGCCCATCTGACGCGGATCGCCGAGGACGGCTACACCATCCTCCCCGACGCCATCGAGCCGGACCTGGTGGACGAGATCGACGAAGCGCTCCTCATGCTCGAGCACGATCTCGGCACGGTCCCGGCCGACAACCTCTTCGAGGGCGTGCGCACCATGCGCGTGTACAACCTGCTCGTCCACGGCGCCACCTTCGAGAAGATCCCGGTCCATCCGAACGTGCTGCCCGTGGTCGAGGCCGTACTCGATCCTGGGCTCTTGATCTCGTCGCTCTCCTCCATCGCCATCGGCGCCGACGAGCAGGCGCAGCCGATTCACGCCGACGACCAGCTCATCCCGCTCACCGCGTCCCCACGTGCCGATCATCTGCAACACCATGTGGGCGATCACCGACTTCACCGAGGAGAACGGCGCCACCCGGCTCGTTCCGGGGAGCCATCTGCGCGACGAGCCTCCGAACCCGCTCGAGCACTACGACACCATCGCCGCCGAAATGCCCAAGGGCAGCGTCCTGGTCTGGGTCGGGAGCCTCTGGCACGGGGGCGGCGCCAACCGCACCGACACCCGCCGGGTGGGCATCGCCATGAACTACTGCGCCGGCTACATCCGCCAGCAGGAGAACCAGCAGCTCGGCATCCCGCCCGCACTGGTCAAGACCTTCCCTCGCCGCCTGCAGGAGCTGATCGGCTACTCGGTCTACAACGGCCTCGTCGGCCACATCGACAAGCAACACCCGGCCAAGGTCGTCCTCGCCGAGAACGAAGGTGTCGACATGGTCTGGGACCTGCTCAAGACCTGACGGCCCTCAGGCCGGCAGGAGCACCGCCGGAGCGACCGGCCACACGTAGTCGCGCGGATCGATCGGGATCATCCCCTCGGACAGGCGCCACTGGTCGTACCGCTCCGTCCACTCCCGGTGCCAGTCGATCTGGTCGTGGTGGAGGCCGATGAGATCGCAGTCCCACAAGCGCGTCGTAGCGCAGCGGCGAGAGCGAAGAGGACCTCGATGGAGGCGATCGCGTCCGCCGCCGCATCGTGCGCGTTCCTGATCTCGATCCCGTAGTGCGCGCACAGGTCCGACAGCGTCCGCCTTCCCTTGCGCTCGGGGTCGAAGTGGCGGTCGATGACGCCGGCGTCGAGCACCGGGCCGCACCATCCTCGCTCGACCGGGCCCCACCCGCACAGGTCGCGGGCCTGCGTCTCCAGGATGGTCAGGTCGTAGTCGAGCTTCATCCCGGCCAAGGGAACACCGCGCCGGGACGCAGTCACCACGGCGTCGGACACCAGCGAGATCGCCTCACGGAGCGGCATGCCCTCGTCGCGGGCCCGCTCCGTCGAGATGCCGTGGACCGCCGTCGCCTCCGGCGGGATCGCGCGACCGGGGTCGATGAGACCCGACCAGCTCCTGACCACCACGCCCTCCACCACCGACACCAGCGCGTACGACACCGGCACGTCGTTGAAGCGATCGATCCCCGTCGTCTCGAAGTCGAGTCCGAGAACCTCACCTGTCGGCCATGCACCCACGCGTTCGAGCATGGCAGCGGGTTGTGACACGGTCGCGGATGCCCGACCGAGGCACTGTGGTGCCGACCGACCTCCGACGCCGCAGAGCTGCCGGCAGTCCCCGTTGCTACGGTCGTCGGCATGACCGGCCAGGTCCATTCCCGGGGACGACTGCGCGTCCGCTCGCCGGGCTCGCGATTCTCGTCGGTCTGACACTGGTGACCGCCGCCGCGTCGAGCGGCCTTCCGGATCCCGCGGCCGGGGCGCAGCCGACCGCCCCGGCCGCCATCGATCCGGCGGCACTCGTCCATCCGCTCGACGGCACCGCAACCGGGCCGGTCAGCCCGGGCACGGTGGGCGAGTTCCCCGGAGCGGACCTGCCGTTCGGGATGATCCAGTGGAGCCCCGATACCAGCCCCGACACGGTGCAGTCCGGCGGCGGCTACGCCTACGAGGACTCGGCGATCAACGGCTTCAGCCTCACCCACCTGAGCGGGACCGGGTGCCCCTCGTACCAGGACATCCCGATACTGCCCACCGTGGGTCCAGTGACCTCACCCGCCACCGCGGTCGCACCGTTCTCGCACCGCAGAGAGCAGGCGCTCCCGGGCAGCTACCAGGTGCAGCTCGGAGGACCGTCGCCGATCTCGGTCTCGCTCGCCGTCACCACTCGATCGGGCATCTCGACCTTCACCTTCCCGGCCGAGACCGAGTCCAACGTCCTCTTCAAGGTGGCGGACAGCAGCAACCCGGTGACCGCATCGAGCGTGCACGTCGTCGGGCACGACGAGGTCGAGGGCCAGGTGTCGAGCGGGCAGTTCTGCGGGACGGGAACCGCCTACACGCTGCATTTCGTGGCACGCTTCGATCGTCCTTTCTCGTCGGCCGGGACGTGGGACACTGCCGGGACACGCCCGGGATCGCCGACGTGCACCGGAACCACCTGCGGCTCCTTCGTGACGTTCGACACGACCAAGGAGCGCCAGGTGCTGCATGAAGGTCGGCATCTCCTTCGTCAGCACGCAGGACGCCCTGGAGAACCTCCAGTCGGAGGATCCGGGCTGGTCCCTGCCGCAGGTCGAGGCGCAGGGCCGTGATCGCTGGAACGCCCTCCTCGGGCGCATTGCGATCAGCAGGGGGCACCCCGGCTCAGGAGCACACCTTCTACACCGCGCTGTACCACTCGCTCCTCTTTCCGAACGTCGTCTCCGACGTCAACGGCCGCTACGCCGGGAGCGACGGCAAGGTCCAGACGTGCGACAGTGGGCGTCGAGGAGTACGCCAACTTCTCGGAGTGGGACATCTACCGCAGCGAGGTGCAGCTCGAGTCGCTCCTGGCACCCCATGACGTAGGGCGACATGGTCCAGTCGCTCGTCGATGACGCGGAACAAGGCGGTTGGCTTCCGAAGTGGGCCATCGTCGGTGGGGACGAGTCGCAGATGAACGGCGACTCCGCCGACCCCATCATCGCCGACGCGTACGCCATGGGTGTCCGCAACTTCGATGTCGCCACAGCTCTCAAGTACATGGTCAAGGGCGCAACGCAGACCGAGAGCCGACCACGGCCTGGAGATCGAACGGCAGTACCTCTCGCAATACCTGTCGCAGCACTACGTCAACGCTGACTCCCTCGACCTCACGTCCATCGACTACTCCATCGGCGGCTCTGCCACCCTGGAGTACGCCCTCGACGATTTCGCCATCTGCTCGGATTGCGACGGCCGAGCATCGCCCGTCGCTCGCCTCGACGATGAGCCGGCGGGCCGCCAACTGGGAATACCTGTTCAACCCCGCGACGGGTCTACTCCAGGCCCGCGGTGCCGACGGCAGCTTCCCTTCGGGCGCAGCCTTCGAGGCGTCCCAACTCGAACCCGGCGGTCAGACGGGTTTTGAAGAGGGCAATGCCGTCCAGTACACCTGGTCTGTCCCGCAGGACCTGGCCGCCCTGGCGTCACTCGTGGGAGGCGATACTGCCGTCACCAGCAAGCTGCGAGGCGTTCATGAGTTCGCTGAACGCAACACGCAGCGTCCCCGACGAATGGTCGGGCAACGAGCCCGACGAGTGGGCACCCTGGGAGTTCGACTCCTTCGGTTCGCCCGACCAGACGCAGCGATTCGTGCGGGCGATCGCGGACTCCGAATATGCCGATGCTCCGGTCGACGAGCCCGGTAACGACGACCTGGGTGCCCTCTCGTCGTGGTACGTGTGGGCGGCCATTGGACTGTTCCCGGTGACCCCAGGGGCGGCGGACCTCGCGCTCGCCAGTCCCCTCTTCCCCTCGGTGACGATCACGCTCCCGGACGGACGGCGCCTCGTCGAGGACGCTCCGGGAGCCACAGCAGCGCGCCCGTATGTCCATGCGTTGACGGTGAGCGGAGTGACCGACCCGAAACCGGGTGCGTCCGCCTGCGGGGCGGCGGCACCGCCCCGCTCCCCCGCCGGGACCTGGAACCTGTCCTACATCTCCGGGCACGGCGCTCACGAGTGGTGGGACGCTGCGCTTCACCTTGTCGAGTACGCCGGACCCGAACTGGGTCGCATCGCCGGCGCCAGCCCGCCATCGTTCACAACGGAGCAGCTCCCCGCGGTGGGGTTCTCTATGCCGAGCGGAGCGACCACGCTGACGCCGGGGCGGTCCACGACGATCCACATCGGCATCGCGGCGGCCGCAGAGGGAGCGACCTCGGTCGAGTGGCAGGCGCAGCCCGGTCCCGGGGGGCTGACGGTGTCGCCTTCTCGGGGACGCTCGCTTGGGCTCGTCGGATGCCGCGGTCCCGTCACTCGCCCCCGTGTGCCGCCACGGCACCCGTCACGGCTGCCGTCACGTGACGGCGCCGGCCACGGCGACGGGATCGATCCCGCTCCGATTCGAGTTGCACACCGCGGGCGGCATCACGCTCCCGCCCGTCGTCGTCGACGTCGACGTGAAGCGCTGACGTTCGGATCAACAGGCGCTCCCAAGTCCGCCAAGTCCCCGGGGAGCGCTCCAATCCGACGGTCGGCTACCAGGCCTTGAGCGTCTCCGAGTGAAAGTCGATAATGGCCAGGAGATCGCCGAGACGGCCGAACACCGCCTCAATGTCGCGTGCACGGATTCGTGAGTGCCCGCTCCGCAGTGAGTGCGACCTCGGCGCAGGTGCTCAACATGAGACCCACGCGTCCGCCGACCTCCGGATCAGGGCAAGGGTTGCCGCCCATCCACGCCATCGCCTCGCGGGTGGCGGCCTCGAGTTCGTCCGCTGCCGCCAACATCGTGATCCGGTTCATGCTCATGGCCGCCGAGAATCTCGTCTCTGCGTTGGTCACCCGCCGCAGATCGCCCGCCGCCTTGAGGAGCCACTGCTGAATGTCTCGTTCTTCGTCCATGTCCCCAAGGGCAGGATCAGAGGCCCACCACCGTGGTGCGCCGGACCGCCTCTCCATGGGATTCTGCCGACAGCGCCCGGCGTGCCATAGGGCCGTTCGTACCGTGCGCCGACAACCGGGCCACAACAACTCGCGGCGCCCCTCCGACGCTCCTCGTTCGCGGCGCCTCGCCCAGGTCGCACGGAACAGCGCCCGCCCGGGTGCAACCTCGGCAAATGGGCTCGCTCTTGGCCCGATCCGGCGCTGATCGGCGCGACCTCATCCCTCGGCGCACGATCGACGTACGGTCGTGAATCGGCCGAACGCCCCGGTGGCGACGGTGCCTCTGAGCCGAAGGCCGGCCATCGAGAGTGGCCGGGCGATGCGACGACAGAGCGATCCCCGACATCGGTTTCCCGTTGTTCAAAAGTTGTCTTCTACGGTCCGGTTGGCCCTACCCCGGGCCGACGACCCGCCGTCAGCATCTACGTGGGGGGCGGAGGCTTGAGGTCTGTGTACGCCTGGGTCACCGCCCCTCGTTTCGCGTCCAGGCAGATTCGGGGTGCGATCGGGCCACCGCGGGCGGTCAGGGCCACAGTTCGACGAGGCCGTTCTTGATCACGACGTGGTCGGCGCACCTGGCCTCCAGCGCAAAGCCGCCCTGGTGTCGGCCGAAGATCTCGACCCGGAGGTCCTGGCCGAGGAAGGCCGGAGCGGCGAAGCGGACGGCCACCCGGCGCACCCGTTTCGGGTCGCCGTCGGCCACCGTCCTCGTTGCCACCCGGACACAGAGCGCCATGGTGCACAGTCCGTGCAGGAAGGGGGCGTCGTAGCCACTGCGGCGGGCCGCCTCGACGCTGAAGTGGTGCGGACTGTTGTCCCCGGACACCTCGGCGTAGCGTCGCGCCATGTCGCTGTCGACGGACACCACGTCCTCGGCCACTGCGAGCGCGGCCGGTTCCCGGATGAATCCGTAGTCGGGGAGGTCGGGCCCGGTCGCTTCGGCGGTGATCCCGAGCAGGACCGTGGTCCACCACTGCTCCGCAACGAGGACATCGCTCCCGTCGAGGATCAGGTGGTGAAGAGTGACCCGGAGGTTGTCCCCCGCCGGCCGCACGCTGTATGTCTCGACGAACGTACGCAGACTCTCATCAGACGTGATCGGTCGGTGCAGGAGAAGGTCATGCTGGCCGTGGACGCCACTGCGGGCCGCGGCGAAGATCCGTTCCGGCACGAGCTCGCTGATAGCGGCGAATTGGGCGCGGTAGACCTGGGTCGCCATCAGACTCGGCGGCACCAGCCGCCCAGTGTGGACCTGCGGGCTGGGATCGAGGGTCGCGACCCGCGAACGCTCGGACCAGGTCCGGGCTCAGCGGCAGTTCGTAGGGTCCGACCCGGTCTCCGGCGCGGCAAGGTCGTGTTGGCCACAGGGTGATTGAACCAGACGGTGACGCACTGCTGCAGTCACACCTCGACTGTATGAACGCGTGGAGACGTCGGGCGGACTCGGACTGCCGTACGGGGTTAGCGGGCCCGCACCTTGCGACGTGGCCTGGAACGACGTTGCTCTACGGCACGAATCGACGTTGCGATGACACGTTCCACTACTAGGACGCCGTATTCTGTCCCCGACGCTGCCGCTGGCGCTCGATCTCGAGCCCGCCCCGGAGCCCTCGTCAACACGGAGCCGCTCATACATCCCGAACAAGTCCATGCCAAGGTGCAACTGGCAGGGACGGGTGCACGCTGCCTCCGTGACAACGACGCGCCATGGTCTGCGATCGAAGAGGTGAACCGAAGGACGTGATTCTGCGAGGACGTTCAGTTGGCCTGGCCCTCGTGGTCGTGGCCGGATTCTGTTGGGCCTGCGCACCGGCCCCTCCGGACAAGGTGAACGTGTCCGCCGCGGCGCAGGATCGGCAACCACGCCTTCATCTGGACCCGGCCGTGACGTACGGCCTTGACGTCAACCCGGCCGACCCGTCCATTGGTCTCGCACGGGTGCCTCAGGTCCTCCAGTTGGTTCAGCGCGCCGGCGCCTCTGCCGTACGCATCGGCGGCAACTGGGCGACGGAGGAGCCTTCACCCGGGCGCTACAACTTCTCCGAGGTTGACCAGCTCTTCTCTCTCGCCAAGGCGGATCAGCTGACCGTCCTCTTCGCGTTGGGGAACGAACCAGCGTGGGATACGCCCGGAGGGAAGACCAACGCACCGCCGTCAGACTGCGATGCTCCGTCAGCCAGCTGCGCCTCAGTGGAGCACTACGTGACGGCCCTGGTGGATCACGCTGCTCCAGAGGGCCTTCGCTTCCTCATCGTGCGAAACGAGCCTCAGGACTTCGCAAAGAATTGGGTCGGTGGTGATGCGGCCTCCTATGCACACTTTCAAAGCGTCGTCTATCGAGCGGCACACGCCGCTGATTCGACCATTGAGGTTCTCAATGGTGGCACCGAAGCCGTCACGCCCTCTCTCGTTCGCAACCTGGCACCGCAGGCAACCCTCGAGACCAAGGCCATCGCTTTTGCAGCCGCTCTGTACTCCGATCCCGTCTGGTGTCACTCGCTCGACATCTTGGACCTGCACCTCGGCGACTTCGGTCCGCAGTGGTCACCGCAGATCGTCCACGCTTCGGAACGAGCCCTCCAGGCCTGCAACGGAGGGCGGACTACGCCCGTGTGGGTGACAGAAGTCGGCTATCCGTCGACACCGTCCCTTCAGGCATCCCCTGCCGTCGACAAGGAGCTCGGTGGGAGATACCAAGGCGGTCCAGAGGGTCAGGCACATTTCCTGACCGATACGCTCAGCGCGCTGGCGTGTGCCGACAACGTCATCGGCATCGACTGGACATTCACGGTCGATCCGAACCTGAGCCCACTGCCGCCGGCTCATGTCGCCGGCGCGTTTGCCTTCGACGACGGATTCGGGGACGGCCTCGTGTCCTCGAATTATCAGACCAAGGCCTCCTATCGGGCCTTTCAGATGATTGCTGAGGGCGGGTCCCGTGCATCGAGGGAGTGAGCCTATGAATCCGGCGGCGCGAAGATGACGCTCTGTGACACGCCGATGACGCGAAAGCCAAGCAAATCCGCGTCACTACGGAAACCGGCGGTCACGTCACTTCTCGCACCTGACAAGGGAAGTCCCTGGAGGCGGCGGGCGGAATCGAACCGCCGTACGGGGCTTTGCAGGCCCCTGCCTAAACCACTCGGCCACGCCGCCGCGTCTGCACACGAACGGGCGGCCAGCCTAACGGCCTGCGTTCCCCGTCCTCGGCCTCGGTCCACATCGGGTCCGGGCCGAACCCCTTCGCTAGTTCCGAAAGCGGGAGACCAGCCAGAACACGCCTGCGATCAGGGCGATCACCACGGCGATCTTCACGAAGAAGAAGAAGATCCCGACCAGGCTGCTCAGGATCCAGAAGGCCACGATGATCCCGACCACGCCCACCGCCGTCATGGCGACGGCGTGGGTGAAGGTCATGGGGGTCTTGCCCCCTGTGCTTTCTACGTCTCTGCTCACAGACCCAATGCTACGTTCCCGCCATGGCCGCTGAGACGTCACTGCGTGACCGGCGCAGCAGCCTGCTGGCGCAGCCAGGGCTGGGGGGCCAGGAATTCTGCCGGCGGTACGCCGCCGAGGCCGACGCCTGGCTGTCGGGCCTGGCCGAACGGGCGGCCGGCGACGTCAAGCGGCACCTGGCCCTCATCGCCGTCGGCGGGTACGGCCGCAGCTCGCTGTGCCCCTTCAGCGACCTCGACGTCGTGCTCGTCCACACCGGGTCACCGGGACATCGGGAAGGTCGCCGACGCCATCTGGTACCCCGTGTGGGACGAGGGCGTGCACCTCGATCACTCCGTCCGCCGCCCCTCCGAGGTGCTCAGCGTGGCCGCCGAGGACGTGCGCGTCGCGCTCGGCCTGCTCGACGGGCGCCTCGTCTGGGGCGAGCCGAAGGTGGCCGATCCGCTCCTCGAGAAGGCCCGCGCCGCCTGGCGTGACCGGCTCGGCACCCGGTACCTGCCCCTGCTCCAGGTGCAGATGGCCGAACGGCGCGCCACGGCCGGCGACGTCGCCTTCCTCCTCGAGCCCGACCTCAAGGAGAGCCACGGCGGGCTGCGCGACGTCAGCGTGCTGCGCGCCATCTCGGTCTTCGCTCCGCTCGCTCGCCGACTACGCCGACCTGGACTCGCTCGACGACGCCACGGCGCTTCTCACCGACATCCGCGTCGAGCTGCACCGCCTGGCCCAGCGCGAGCACGACAAGCTCCTCCTGCAGGACCAGGACCAGGTGGCGGCGGCGCTGGGCTTCGCCGACGCCGACGCGCTCGATGTTGGCCGTCTCGACGGCAGGCCGGCAGATCGCCTGGGTCAGCGACGACGTCTGGCGCCGGCGCCGGCTCTGGGATCCCACCCCGCCCCCGAAGACGCCGCTTCCGCCGCGGCACGCCCGACCAGAGACGCCCGCCCGTCCCGCGGACCTCGGTCCCGACCTGGTCGAGGTCGACGGCGAGATCGCCCTGACGTCCGCTCGCCCCCGTGTCGGTCGACCCCTCGCTCGCCCTTGCGGCTGGCGGCCACCGCCGCCGAGCTGGACCGCCCCATCGCCCGGGGGTCGCTGCACCGCCTGGCCGACCGCATGCCCCCGCCGGGCGACCCCTGGGCGGACGAGACGCGCACCGCCTTCGTCGCCCTGCTCGCGCTCGGCCACCCCGCCATCGACAAGATCGAGTCACTCGACCAGCACGGCCTGCTCGTGCGCCTCATTCCCGAGTGGGCGGCCGTCCGCAACAAGCCCCAGCGGAACGCCTACCACACCTTCACCGTCGACCGTCACCTGCTGGAGGCCGCGGCGCTGGCCGCCGGGCTCACCGACACGGTCGAACGGCCCGACCTCCTCCTCGTCGGCACCCTCCTGCACGACATCGGCAAGGGCTTCCCCGGCGATCACACCACGGTCGGGATCGAGGTCGTCGACCGCATCGCCACCCGGATGGGGTTCTCGCCGGCCGACGTCGCGGTGCTCGTCGACCTCGTGCGCAACCATCTCCTCGCTTCCCGACACGGCGACCCGACGCGACCTCGACGATCCCACCACCATCGCCCGCGTCGCCCAGGCCGTCGGCAACCGTCTGACCCTGCACCTGCTGGCCGCCTCGACCGAGGCGGACAGCAAGGCCACCGGCCCGTCGGCCTGGGGGGCGTGGAAGGCGGGCCTGGTCGCTGACCTCGTCGCCCGCACCGACCGCGTGCTCCAGGGTGAACCCGAGCCTGTGGCCCCGGACCGCATTGTGACAGCCAACCGCGAGCTCATGGAAGAGGTGCGCGAGACCGGGCTTCCGTCGGTCTCGCTCCAGCCACCTCACGTGATCGTGGCGGCACCGGACCGACCCGGTCTGTTCTCCTCGGTGGCCGGCGCGCTGGCCCTCAACGGCATGGACGTGCGGGCGGCCAACGTGGGCGGCGAGGACGGCGTCGCCGTCGAGATGTTCACCGTCGAGGTCGCCCGCGGGACCTGGCCCGACACGGCCAAGCTGCGCGAGGACCTGGCGGCGGTGCTCTCCGACCGCGTGGCCATCGGCGAGCTCCTCTCCGAGCGCGAGCGGGTGTATCCGCTCCGCGCGCGGCTCCGCCGCCCACCTGCCCGGGAGCGACGTCAGCGTCGACAACGAGGCCTCCGAGACCGCCACCGTGCTCGAAGTGCGGGCCCCGGACGAGATCGGGCTCCTTCACAGGATCACCCGGGCCCTCTTCGACGCCGGACCTCGACGTGGTCTCCGCCCGGGTCTCCACGCTGGGCGAAATGGTCGTTGACGCCTTCTACGTCCGCGAGTCCGGGGGGTCCAAGGTGACCGACGCCGACCGGCTCTCCGAGATCACCAAGGAAATTAGGGCCGAAATGGGTCTTTAGGCCTATCATGGCCCCGGTAGAATCCCCGCTGCAATGTCTGGGGAGCACGTTCGCAGCCGAAGCGGCCCACGACGGTGGGTGATCGTCAGCGTCTGCGTCGCTCGTGCTCGTCCTGGCGGCCGGCGGCTTCGTCGCCGTCGACCGGATGCACAGCGGCCAGGCCGCCGCCACGCCCGCGGCCCCGCCCCCCGCCCTGACCGTCGTTTCGGTCTCGCCGACGCGGCGCCAATGTCGCCGCCGGGTCCACCATCACGGTCCAGTTCTCCACCGACCTCGCGCCCGGCAGCCCCATGCCGACGCTGACCCCGGCGGTCGCCGGCTCGTGGGCCGTGCTGTCGCCCGTCGCTGCTCGAGTACCAGGCGACCGGGCCGCTCGTGCCGGGCGCCACCGAAACGGTCACGGTGCCCGGCGGATCGTCCGGCGTCGTCGGCTCGGAGGGCCAGCACCTGGCGCAGTCGTCCACCACACAGTTCTCCGTCGCACCGGGCTCGACGCTCCGCCTGCAGCAGCTGCTGGCCGAGCTCGGCTACCTCCCCCTGACGTTCACCCCGGCCACGCCGCTGACGTCGCCGACGCAGGAGGGCAACGACCAGGTGGGCTCGTTCACGTGGCGCTGGCCGAACCAGCCGCTCGCGCTCGAGACGCTGTGGACGCCGGGCACCAACAACGTCATCACACAGGGCGCCATCATGAACTTCGAGTCCCAGAACGGCCTGAAGACCGACGGCCTCGCCGGCCCGCAGGTGTGGACCGATCTCCTGGCCGACGTGCAGAGCGGAAAGGGCAACGCCCTGCCGTGGGACTACGTCCTCGTGAGCCAGTCCCGGCCCGAGACGGCCACCGTGTACAAGGACGGCGTCGAGGTGTACAGCACGCCGGTCAACACGGGGGTCGCCGGAGCCCTCACCGAGAACGGCACCTGGCCCGTCTACGCCCGCTACACCGTGACGACCATGACGGGCACCAACCCCGACGGCTCCCACTACTCCGACCCCGGCATCCCCTGGGTCAGCTACTTCCATGGCGGTGACGCCCTGCACGGCTTCGTCCGGTCCTCCTACGGCTTCCCCCAGAGCGACGGCTGCGTCGAGATGCCGGTGGCCAACGCCCAGGTCGTGTTCCCGCTGACCCCCACTCGGCACCCTGGTCACGGTCCAGCCATAGGAGGGTGGGCGAACGAGGACCGGCCTCCGTTCGCTCTAATCTCTGTCTCCGATGTCCACGTTACGGCGGGTAGCCGACATCCTCGGGCGGGTCCTCATCGGGCTCGGTGTCCTCCTGCTCCTCTTCACCGCGTACCAGATCTGGGGCACGTCGGTCCAGGAGGCGCGCACGCAGTCCGGCCTGCGCACCCAGCTCCAGCACGAGACCGACAACGACGCCATCCGCAACGCCCTCGCGCAGGAGTCCGCGCTCGACAAGCTGCCCACCGGACCGCCCGTGGCGGCGCCCCACTCGGTCGCCCCGGCCGAGGGCGACCCGGTCGGCGACATCCGGATCCCCGTGATCGGCATCAACCAGGTCATCGTCGAGGGCACCAACACACCCGACCTCCGCAAGGGCCCGGGCCACTACACCGGGACTCCCCTGCCGGGACAGGCCGGCAACGCGTCCGTCGCCGGACACCGGACCACCTACGGCCACCCCTTCTACAACCTCGACTCGGTCAAGGTCGGTGACCCGATCGTGGTCACCACCCTGCAGGGTGTCTTCGTCTACGACACCACCAAGAGCTTCGTCGTCTCGCCGAGTGACACGCACGGTCGTCACGACGTCCTCGGCAACCAGCTCACCCTCACCACGTGCAATCCGCGCTTCAGCGCCACGACCCGCCTCATCGTCCAGGCCACGCTGGCCCACTCCCAGCTGTTCCAGAACACCGGTCTCCCGGCCGCCAAGGCAAGCCCAAGGCTCAAGTCAGCCCACGACGATCCGAAGAGCCGAGCCTGGCCGGCGACTCGGACGTCGGGCTGACCGCCACGATCCTGCTGGGGTTTCCTGACCGTCGTCGTCGTCACCGGGCATCTTCTTCGCGGCCTACCGCTTCCGCCGCCGGCGCTGGCTGATCTACGGCGTCGGCGCCCTCG
This sequence comes from uncultured Acidimicrobiaceae bacterium, assembly GCA_963762175.1. Taxonomy (GTDB): domain Bacteria; phylum Actinomycetota; class Acidimicrobiia; order Acidimicrobiales; family RAAP-2; genus Bog-473. Next base: position 16,291 of record CAVXJW010000004.1, on the reverse strand, counting down.
GGACGCTCGTCCTGCTCTGGTTCTTCTTCGGGGCCATCAGCCCGCTGCTCCCCGCCAGCTTCTAGGCAGCACGTGCTCGTCGACGAGCCGCTCGCCGGTCACTTCCTGGCGTTCGCGGCCACGGTCGAGCGCGACGGCGGCAGCACCTACCCCGCCATCTGCCGCGGCATCGCCGACGACGCAGAAGTCCTGTCCCTGCTCGACGGCGCGCCGCTCCCCCAGCGGCGCCCGCTCCTGCTGCTGGCCGCCGTGCATTCGCTCCTTCTCGCCGGCGCCCAGCACCCGCTCGCCGCCTACTACGACACCGTGGCCCTCGTGCGCGGTGTCCCCTTCGCTCCGCCGTCCGGAGGTGACGTCGCGGCGGCGTTCACCGACTTCTGCGGCCTCCACCGAACCGCGGTCGAGCAACTCGTCGCCACCCGCTCGACGCAGACGAACGAGGTCGGACGCTGCACCGGGCTGCTGCCCGGCCTCTGCCACATCGCCGCGCAGTACGACTGGGCCGAGCCCCTGTCGCTGCTCGACCTCGGGACATCGGCCGGCCTCAACCTGCTCTTCGACGACTACGCCTACACCTACCGAGCCGTCGGCGGGGAGTGCCGCCGTCACGGCCGGGACGGAACGCTCCGCCGTCCAGCTCGACGTGCGACGGCGCGCGACGACCTCACGTCCCTCCCCGAGCTCCGCCTCCCGCGCGTGGCCGAGCGGGTCGGGCTCGACCTCTCGCCGGTCGACCCATTCTCCGACGACGAGGCGCGCTGGCTCCAGGCGTGCCAGTGGCCCGACAACCCCGTGCGGTTCGGACGCCTCCGCGCCGCCTTGGCCAACGTGCGGGCATCGACGCACCCGCCGCGACTCGAACGCGGCGACATGCTGACGAACCTGCCCGGACGTCGCTCGCCACCATCGCGGGCACGGGGCCCACTCGTCGTCTTCCACTCCTGGGTCGCCGCCTACCTCAGCGAGGCCGAGCAGCACGCGCTGGTCGAACAGGTTGCCGCGCTCGACGGGATCCGCCCCGTGCACTACCTCTACTGCGAGTCACCCTTCGAGACCCCGGGCCTCCCGACGCCCCCGTCGCCCGTACGACGGGAAGGTCCCGATCTGGCGACGGCGCTGGTACACCTCGGGCCCGGCGGTGCGCCGGCCGCAACGGCTGGCCGACACGCATCCGCACGGCTACTGGATCCGCTGGTGGCCCATGACGCAGAGTCGCTCGTCCTAGACGTCCGGCCCCCACGGCGCGTCGCGCCGAGCCGGCACCTCGACCCCGTCCTCGGTCACCATGGAGGCGGCACCCACGGCGCGCTTGCCGAAGCGGTCGCGGATGGCATCCACCGTCGCCGTCACCTCCGACCACGACTGCTCGCGCGCCGTCGCGCTGGAGTTGTCATCGTCCAACCCGTCGCCGAGGTCGAAGGAGAGTTGGTCCACGCCGCCGGCGGTCAGACCCGAGGCGCTCACCCCGAGCAGCCGGATCCCCTCGCCCGGGTCGACGCCCGCCAGCAGCGCCGCCGCCACCTGCCCGATGGCTCCGCCGGTCGAGATCGGTCGCTCCAGTGTGTGCGCGCGTGATTGCAGCGAGAGGTCCTTGAACTTGACCTTGACCGTGATGGTCCGAGCCGAGCTCGACGCGCCGCGCAGCATGGTCGCCACCGACTCGGCCATGCGCAGCACGTGGCGCTCCAACTCCTGCGGGTCGACGAGATCCTGGCTGAAGGTCTCCTCGTGGCCGATCGACTTGTTGGGCCGGTTTGGGTTGACCGGGTCGGGGTCCTCCCCGCGGGAGAGCGCGGCCAGGTGGGCCCCGCTCGCCTTCCCGAGGCGGCGCACCACGGTGTCGAGCGGGAGCGCCGCCAGGTCGCCCACGGTCCGCACCCCCAGATCATGCAGGCGCTTCGCCGTCGCCGGGCCGACGCCCCACAGGGCTTCCACGTCGTGGCCGTGCAAGAAGTCGAGCTCGTCCGCCGGGTCCACCAGGTACACACCGGGGCCTGGTTCGAGCCCGGCCCGGGTGGCGCGCGGCTTGGCCGCCCGCGAGGCGAGTTTGGCGATCATCTTGGAGCGCCCGATCCCGACCGCGCACTCCAAGCGGAGCTCGTCGTGCACCCGCTGGCGGAGGCCGCCCGCGATCTGCACCGGTGGTCCGAGGAGCCGCACGGCGCCGGCGACGTCGACGAACGCCTCGTCCAGGCCGATCGGCTCGACCATGGGGGTGACGTCGGCCAGGAGCTTGTGCAGCTCCCCACTGACTTCGGCGTAGCGGCTGTGACGACCCGCGATGAAGATCGCCTCGGGGCAGAGCTGCCGGGCCCGCATGGAGGGCATCGCCGAGTGCACCCCGTAGCGGCGGGCCTCGTACGTGCACGAGGCGACGACCCCGCGCGCGCCTGCGCCGCCGACGATGACGGGCTTGCCGGCCAGTGCGGGATCGTCGAGCACCTCGACCGACGCGAAGAAGGCATCCATGTCGATGTGCAAAATGGTAGGGAGGGTCGGCCGCTCAGCCACCGAGCGTCAACCGGCGGAACCCCTCGGCATAGGCGACGCCGGCTCGCCGACCCTCCTCGGCCGCCCGGCGGCGGACGGCCTCGCCGGCCCACCCGTCCTGCCCCGCGAACTGCGTGCGGTGGCACTCCACCGCGGAGGCCTTGGTCTCGATCGTGTCGGAGATGTCCACCCAGTCGTCCGGCTCGAGCGTCGCCGACAGGAGCACCGTGGACACCTGGTGGGCGGGCCCGGCGTCGGGAAAGTAGTGCGGGAGCGCCGCCGCCGGTGCGACCGCGTCGAACAACGCCGCACCGGCGATGCGGTGATCACGGTGGTTGAAATAGTCCTGCCCGAAGAAGACGGCCGTGGGATCGTGGCCGCACACGACGTCGGGACGCAGAGCTCGGACCCGCTCCACCAACGTGCGTCGGAAGTCGTCGGAGTCGGAGAGCTCACCGTCGGGGAAGCCGAGGTTGTCGACGGTGGCCAGGCCGATGAGGGCCGACGAGGACTCGAGCTCGGCGGCCCGTTCGGCGGCCAACGCCGCCGGGTCGACCGCAGGGTCCGTCGTACCCTTGCCTCCGTCGGTGCAAACGACGAGGTGCACGGCCGCGCCCGCCTTGGACCAGCGCGCCAGCGTGCCTCCGCAGGCGACGTCGGCATCGTCCGGATGGGCATAGACGGCCAGGACGATGCGGGGCGCCCCGTCGATCACTTCCGCTTCGGCTCCGTGGTCTTGGTCAACAACCCTGCTTCGCGCTGGAAGTCGCCCGCCTCCTCGAACCCCTTGTAGACGCTGGCAAACCGGAGATAGGCCACGTCGTCGAGACTCTGGAGGCGTTCGAGCACCGCGACGCCGACCTGCTGGCTGCTGGGCTCGGTCGTCGCCGCCCGCAGGGCGTCCTCCACGGCCTGCGCCAGCTCCTCCATCTGCTCAGGCGTGACGGGGCGGTTCTTGGTGGCCGATCGCACACCTTCGATGACCTTGGCCCGGTCGAAGGGCTCGCGGAGGCCGCTGCGCTTCACCACCCACAGCGGGACCTCCTCGACCCGCTCGAAGGTCGTGAAGCGGCGCTCGCATCCGAGGCACTCACGTCGGCGCCGGATCGCCCCACCCTCTTCGGCCTGGCGTGAATCCACAACGCGGTCATCATCGACACCGCACCAGGGACACCGCACACCGCTGACGATAGTCAGGGAATGAAGATGTGCTCCCCCGGCACCACCAGGCTCGTCCCGGTCTCGCGCACGAGCTCGCCGGTCAACGAGGCGGCATGCGCCGGGTCGGCCGGGTCGGCCCGATCGGCGATGGACGCCAGGGTGTCGCCGGCCTTGACGATGTACTCCTGGCCGTGTGCCGGTGCGGCCTGGGCCAGCGGCAACCTGCGCGCTGGGCGCAACGCCCATCACGGCTTTCGTGATCCTGGTCGCGATGCAGACCGCGGACCCGCCTGGGTGGCCGCCAACCGCGTCGCCGGCTGCGTGCTAGGCGGCGCGTACGGACTTCTCTGGATGGGTTTCGTGGGCGACGCCTTCGCCGTCTGGATCGCGCTGCTGTTCGGCGGCCTCTATGTCTCATGCTACGTCAAGGAGCGCGAGGGCGAGGCTTCCTACACGGGGCATCAGGCGGCGGTTGCGATCATCATGTCGATGGTGCAGGGGCTCGCGCCTTCACCGGACATCCTGCCTGCGATCGAGCGGCTGGTCGGGATGATCGGGGGGATCGCCGTGGTCATTATCGCTCAGGCCGCGGCCGCGCCGCTCGTGTCGCGCGCGATCTCTCCCATTCTCGGTTCCGGAAGGGACGCGATGCGCGACCCACTCCGGTCGGGCGAGGGGGAGCGACGGGGAGTTCCGCGCCGAGGGGATTTGGCGTAAAGGGCGTCCCATGGACAGGACGAACGGCGCCCCCTCCGGCGAAGCAGACGAACGGACCGACCTTCCTCGGATTTTAGTGCGCAACTCGCGCGACAGCGATGTGCCCGCGATGCTCGCCATCTACCTGCACCACATCCGGCGCGGCGTGGACCCCGGCGTCGACGGCGATTTCGAGACCCCCGACGCCGACGATCTCAAGCGGCGGCGCCGATCGATGAACAATCGCCGGATGCCGCATCTCGTCGCGGAGGAGGCGGGAACGGTGGTCGGTTACGCCTACGCGGTGCCGTTCCGCAAGCGGCCCGCCTATCGCTATACGGTCAAGCATTCGATCTACGTGCGCAGCGACCGGCTGCATGCAGGGATCGGGCGCCAGCTTATGACCGCGTTGATGGATGCTTGCGCCGCGGCGGGCTTTCGCCAGATGATCGGCTACATCGACGGCGCCAACGTCGCCTCGATCAAGCTGCACGAAGGGTTCGGCTTCCGTCAGGTCGGCTATCTGCCCGCGGTCGGCTATAAATTCGGCCGCTGGACGAACTCGATCATGATGCAGCGCTCGCTCGGCCCCGGCGCGACCGAACCGCCGACGGCCTGAACGGTCCGGCGTGCGTCCGGGCAGTCGAGACCTCGCATTTGGGTGCAGCATGAAGACACACATCCGCATCGCGCTTGCCGCGCCGGTTCTTTTGCTCGTCCAGCCGGCGCTCGCGTTCGAGCGGCCGGAGCCACCGCAAGTTTTGTTCGGAGACCTCTACGCGGACGTCCAGCTTGAGCACATCTTTCCCGATGGCAAGGACTTCGCCGATGCGACCGCGAAATCCCCGCCGCCCGAGATTTTAACGCTCTACCACGCACAGAAGCCGAATTCGCCTGAGGGGCTGAAGCGCTTCGTCTTCACGCATTTCGGCTTGCCAGCCCAAGCCGCCACGCCAGCGGCGCTGTCTGAACAGGTCCCCATCCGCCGGCACATCGACGCGCTCTGGACGCTGCTGACCCGCGACGAGCCGACTGTGGCGCCCTATTCTTCGCTTCTGCCGCTGCCGCGGCCATATGTCGTGCCGGGCGGCCGATTCAGCGAGCTCTACTACTGGGACTCGTATTTCACCATGCTTGGCTTGGCGGAAAGCGGCCGGCAGGATCTCCTTGAGGACATGGCGAAGAACTTCGCCGATCTCATGGACACATACGGCCATGCGCCGAACGGAACGCGCACGTATTACCTCAGCCGCTCGCAGCCGCCGTTCTTTTTTGAAATGGTCGGGATCCTGTCTCCATCAGATCCGGCAGCGGCCTTCGCCCGCTATCTGCCGGAACTCAAGACGGAATACGCGTATTGGATGGAGGGCGCGAACGAGCTCAAAGCGGGTGGCGCCCACCGGCACGTGGTCGCGCTCGCCGGACGGGTCGATCCTCAATCGCTATTGGGACGACAGCGACGCGCCACGCGATGAAGCTTATCGCGAGGATGTCGAGCTGGCCGCCGCGACGCCGCGGCCGCCTCAGGAGATTTATCGCGACATTCGCGCCGGCGCGGAGAGCGGCTGGGATTTCAGCTCGCGATGGTTCGCCGATGCGCAAACGATGGCCTCGATCGACACGACCGAAATCATCCCCGTCGACCTCAACGCGCTCATGTTCGGGCTGGAGAATGCGATCCGCGCCGGTTGCGAGCGAGCCGGCGATCACGATTGCGCCGAGGATTTTGCGAAACGCGCGCGCGGCGCGGCGCGCGGCGATCGATCGCTATCTCTGGGATCCATCCCGCGGCGCCTATCTCGACTATCGCTGGACGAAGAAAGAGCCGATCGACCGTATCACCGCCGCAACCCTCTATCCGCTGTTCACCGGCGTCGCGAGCGAACCGCAGGCTGCGTCGGCGGCGAAAGTCGTCGAGGCCGAATTGTTGAAACCAGGCGGGATCGTCACGACGACACTCGACACCGGACAGCAATGGGATTGGCCGAACGGATGGGCGCCGCTGCAGTGGATCGCAGTCGCAGGGCTGACTGCTTATGGGCAGAACCAGCTCGCCGAGACGATCGCGTGCCGGTGGATGGCTACGGTCTCGCGCGTCTATCGTTCAACCGGCAAACTGGTGGAAAAATACGATGTCATCGCAACCAATCAAGCTGGCGGGGGCGGCGAATATCCAACCCAGGACGGCTTTGGCTGGACCAATGGCGTGATGCTGAAGCTGATGGCGCTCTATCCGGCCGACGCCGATCTGACGGATGCCGAGCTTTGTCCGGGCGGCGCTCGACAGTAACGATTCGTCTGCTGGCCGCTCACGACGCCGCCGGCGCCTGCGCGGCGATCAAGCGGGCCAAATCCCCCGCCCGCTCGACGCTCCGCGCTTTCACGATAGCCTCGCGGCCGCGCGCGTCCACCGCATGAGCCGGGAGGTCGTCTGGACCGAAGCCAGCGCGCTCGTAGACCTCTTCCGACATCAACACTTCACAGCCGAGCGTCTTGGTCAGCGCTTCGAGACGAGCAGCGACGTTGACGGGATCGCCGATCACCGTGAATTGCGCATGACGCTCGTATCCGATCGCCCCCGCGATGGTCACGCCGGCGTGGATGCCGATGCCGAAGCGAATCGGCTCGACCAGGGCATGACCGAGCGCACTGTTCAGGCTCTCAACCCTGGCGGCGATCCCGGCGCTGGCGGCGATCGCCTGCCGGCAGGCGACGTCGGGCTGGCCACCCATCCCGAACAGCGCCAACAGCCCGTCGCCCAGCACTTGGTTGGGTTCGCCGCCGGCGTTCAACACCGCGCTGCTCACGGCGTTGAGGAACTGGTTGATGATGAACACGGTGTCGAACGGCAGGCGTCTCTCCGCCAGCTGGCTCGATCCGCGCATGTCGACAAACATGATGACCACGTAACGCTCGACCCCCGACGAAACTGCTCCGGTCCGATAGGCGTCAACCGTCGTCGCGTACGGGGACAGCATGGGCACGAATGCGATGTCGCGGGTTGGACGAAGCTGACAAGCCAGTCGGATCCCCGGGGCCGCGTGCACCCGCTCGAGCACCGCCTGTTCTGCGGCGCTCGGGACGGGTAAGCCGGCGAGGTCGCCAAGGATGCGGATGCGGCAAGTCGAGCAGCGGCCGCGGCCGCCGCACACATGCGCATGCGGGATGCTGTTGATGAGGCTCGCTTCCAGCACGCTGAAGCCGAGGGTTACGCGAATCGTGCGGTCGGGATAGGTCAGCCGGATCGAGCCGACGCGGTGCTCGCGCCACTGTCTGACGCCTCTGGCGGAGAGCGTCGCGGCCAGCGCTGCGGCCAGGAAGGCGAGCGTCCACGTGCGCTCGTCCAGAAGGACCGCGTTCTGAGCCGGGGTCCCGTCGTGCTCGGGCGAGAAATTGCGCGCCAGCCAGGCAGGGTCCTGAACCGCCACCAAGGCTCGCTGGCCGCCCTGATAGTAGCCGAGCAGCGCCAGCGTAGGCAGAAGCACCGCGATCGAAAGCAGCAGTTCCTTCACGCGCGGGTAGAACGGCTTGAGCCTGAGCCAGAAATGGACCCCGAGGCAGCCGTGAATCCAAACGACCAGCAACAGAATCGCTTGCAGCGCGCCGAGTAAGGGCGCGAAGGCCCAGAAATTCGCGAGCACCTGCGCATATCCCTCCTCGAGCCCAAATTGGCTCAGAGCGACGCGGGTGCCGATCACGTGATTGGTCAACAAGAATGGAATGGAGAGGCCGAGGACAAGTTGGGTCGCCTCGAGCCGCGTCCAGCGGAATCGGCGCCGCTCGTAGAGCGCCCAGAAGCCGAGGCTCATATGCGTCAGAAGCGAAGCGTAGAGGATCGTCGCCCCCGCCACTGACTGCCAGATCAGCTTCTGGATGACGAGGCCGCTCTCCATTGCGCCAACCGAAATGTTGCCGAGCGCGTGATTGGCGAAATGCAGCGTCACGTAGACGTAAAGGACGAGGCCGGTCGCAGAGTCTGATCTGGCGAAGGCTGGGCATTGCGGCTCCATCTGCGCCATCGCGGCAAAGTCATCAAGCGCTGGGAGCCCTTGGTTCAATCACCGCGCAATCCGAGCTACGAGTTCCGCCCACGCAGCTTTCGATCCGTTCCATCGCCTGGCCGCCGAGAAGGATCAGCTTGTGACGCGGAGCGGGCGACCCCGCCTCTGCCTTGATAGGATGGGACTTCCGCGTTTTTTGGGGCGCAACCCCGCGTGGCCGCCGGGCTAACGAGCGCTTGCGCTCATATTGGTGTCAGCGTCGCTCCTCTAACTGCTTAACCCGCTGCTCAAGGCGCTGCATCGCCATAGTTAGCGCCTCGTAGCCGAGTTTATGGGTATCGCCGAGACTCGACAGTCCAGCCATGGTGCTCTGGTGTTGAGCGCGAGCGAGCTGAAGTCCATGCCAGACGATATAGACGACGGCGCCGAGTAGAACGACGATGAGCCAAATGGCAATGTCAAGCATGAGCAAGCGGCGATTGGCGACGGCAGAGTTCGTATCAAGACGCTGTTCAACACAATGACGGAAAGGACGACAAAAGTGAAACGATTTGCGATTGAAACGCCTCAAGGTTGGGGTATGTGACCTGTGACCTGGATCACAGCACAGAGACTGTGAATGGGCTATCCAAACATATTCCGCCAAACATGGGAGTTATGTCATGGCGAATGTTCCAGATCGCAGGGCTGTCGTCGTTCATCCCCGCGTTGACGAAGCCTCCAATCGCGACGAGGGGGCAAATGGAAGGGCGCACCGCGATGGCGCCAAGGACGGCGGTGAGACGACGCGGGCGCCGAGTCCCTGGCCCGTCGAATTCGGCTGGGATTTCCCGTTCGATTTCCCCAAGCCCACTCGATGACGGAAGATGAAGGGCGGCTGAAGGCCGCCCTTCCCGCCGGCTTGCGACACGGCCGCAGGCCAGAGCAAGTCTCGCGCCGCCTCAACCGGCCCGGAAGCGGGCGCCGAGGCTCGCGAGATAGACGAGACCGGAGAGCGCGGTGATCCAGAACGAGGTCGGCCAGTCGGTGTAGTAGGCGAGCGTCAGCCCGCCCCACGCTTCTGCCAGCGCTAGACCCGCCGCCAGCAAAACCCCGCCTATCAGCCGCCGCGAAAAATTTTGCGCGGCCGCAGCGGGGCCGACCATCAGCGTGAACACCAGAAGCACGCCGACGATCTGCGCGCATTCGGCGACCGCAACCGCGACAATCGCCAGAAACGCCACCGAGACGAAGCGGACCGGCACGCCGCGCGCCTCGGCGAGCTCGCTTTCCAGCGACGCGAAGATGAGCGGCCGGATGATCATGGCGAGTGCGACAAAACTCACTAACGCCAGCACGCCCAACGTCAACAGCGCGGACGAATCGACGCCGAGCACATTGCCGAACAACAGCGCCGAGGCCTGCGTCGCCGCCGCGGTGTAGAAATGCAGGAACAAGAGCCCCAAACCCAGCGCCAGCGACAGCATCATGCCGATCGCCACATCGCGCGCGACGAGCTTCTCGCCGAACAGTCCCATGCCAATCCCGGCGACAAGCGTGAAGCCGACCAGGCCCGCGAGCGGCGATAGGCCGAACAGGATCGCCCCCGTCGCGCCGGTGAAACCGACATGGGAGAGCGCATGGCCGGCGAATGTCTGCCCGCGCAGCACCAGAAAGAACCCGACTGTTCCAGCAAGCAGCGCGGCCATGCCCGAAGCGACGAAGGCGGTGCGCATGAAATCGTATTCAAGCATGGGCGCCGTGGGCATGATCGTCGTGGCGGTGAGCATCGCGCTCGACGTCGACGTCGCCCGCCATGACGTAGAAGCGATTCTTGACCCGCACGACTTCGATCGGCGCGCCGTAGAGACGCGACAGCACCGGCCCGTTCACGACCTCGTCGACTGCCCCGATCACCGCCTCGCCGCCGCCCAGGTAGAGGACGCGGTCGATGGCGTTGACCAGAGGATTGAGCTCGTGGGCGCTGAACAGGATCGCGACTTTGAGGTCGTCGCAGATGCGTCTGGCGATTTCGACCACGCTCTTCTGATGCGCCGGGTCGAGCGAGATCAGCGGCTCGTCGAGCATGATGAGGCGCGGCTTACCGATCAGCGCCTGGCTCAACAGCACGAGCTGGCGCTCGCCGCCCGACAATTCGCCGATCGAGCGGCGGGCGAGGTCGCGCGCGCCCACTTGGTCGAGCGCCCAGTCGATCTCGCGCCGCGTCGCCTTGTCGAGCCTGACCAAGCCGAAGCGGGCGCCGATCGCGGACGAAGCGACAACGTCCCAGCCCGCGAGTTTGAGGCCCGCAATCGCGCCGCGGTTTTGCGGCATGTAGCCGATCTGAGAATTGCCGCGCGTCGCCGGCCGGCCGAGCACCGCGACCCGGCCCGCGCTCAAGGGAACGAGGCCGAGCGCGGCGCGCATGAGCGTCGTCTTGCCGGCGCCGTTCGCGCCCAGCATGCCGACGAATTCGCCCTCCTCGATTTCGAAGCTGGCGGCCTTCAGGATGTCGCGGCCGCCGAGCCTGATCGTCGCATTGTCGAACTCAAGCGCGCTCAATTACGCCCCGCCTGAGAGCGCCTTATCGAGCGCGTTGAGCTGCCCCATCATCCAGTCCTGGTAGGTCGAGTTGGGCGGCTCGGTCTCCGAGACGCCGACGACCGGAATGCCGTTGTCCTTGGCCATCTGCACGAGCTTGCCGACCGCCGGTTCGCTCGCCTGGGCATTGTAGAGCATCGCTTTGACCTTCTTGCCCTTGAGGTCATTCTCGAACGCCGCCACTTCCGAGGGCGTCGGCTCGGCGTTGTTCATGATCGCAAGCGCGTATTTCTCGTTGCGCACGTTGAGACCGATGAGCTTCGCCTGATAGCCGAACACCGGCTCGGAAGCGGTGACGGGCTCACCGGCGTAGGACTTGTGCATGGTGACGATCTTGTCGTCGAGGGGCTTGAGCGAATCGACGAACTTCGCGTAACCTTGTTCGTAATCGGCCTTGTGCGCCGGATCGACAGCCGTGAGATCGGCGACCAGCGCCTTCGCGGCCGCCTTCATGTATGTCGGATCGTACCACAAATGCGGGTTGTCGCCGGCCTTGCGGCCGACCAGCTTGCCGACCACGATCTCCTTGCGGCCGGGCGCGTTGTGGGCGCTCGAGCAGCTTCTCCATCCACGGGTCGTAATCGACGCCGTTGACGATGACGACCTTGGCGTCGCTCAGCGCCTTCGCCGTCTCCGGACTGGCTTCGAACAGGTGCGGATCGTCATCGGGATTGGAGAGAATGCTGGTCACCGCGACATTCGCGCCGCCGATCTGGCTCGCCATGTCGCCGTAGAAATTTTCCGCCGCGACGACTTTCACCGGATCGGCGAAAGCGGGCGCGCTTAAGCCGCAGATCGCAATCGCTGCGATGAGATGGAGCTTGTTGATCATGGGTAACAGGCCTCCCCGTGTCGATTGAAGCGCCGGGTTGAGCGCGAAGCCCACTGTTATGTTATATCCTATCGACAGGCAAGCCCCGCGATCCCATATCTGTTGGCGGCTCCGACCCGTGATATGAACGAAAGCGCAATGAGCAAAAAGACACCCAAGAAGGGACTCGCCGCCGCTGCCGGTTCGCTGGCGGGGGCAGGTGGAGAGCGCCTGCGAACAGCAGGGTCTGCATTTGACCCCGCTTCGCCGGCAAGTTCTGGCCATCCTGGCCGAAAGCGCCGCGCCGCTCGGCGCTTACGCGATCATCGACCAGCTGTCGCGGCGCGAGGGCAAACCGGTCGCGCCGCCGACCGTCTATCGCACGCTCGACTTTTTTCTCGAGCACGGCTTCGTCTACAAGATCGAGAGCCGCAACGCCTATGCGCCCTGCGAGCACGTGGGTCATGCCCATCATGGCGCGCTGCTGTTGTGCGAGAAATGCGGGCGGAGCGACGAAATCGAGGACGTCAAGCTCGACCGCCTGTTGCAGGAAGCAGCCGCCCGCGCCGGCTTTGCCCCGCATCGGCAGATGGTCGAGCTGGTGGGCCTGTGCCGGGACTGCGCGGGGTAGGGGCGGCGACTGCGCCGCGCGTCGCAACGAGTTGCGGGTTATGAGGTCCGCTGCGGAGCGCGAGTTCGCCTCTGGGCTTCCCCACGGGTGAGGGGCAAGGCGATTTGCAATTGACGGCGCTTGGCGTGACAGATGTCATGCACATCTCCGAGGTCAATGGAACTGGGAGGAACTCAAGCGCTTCCGCAATGGAGCGACGAGCATCATCTCCGATCCATCGTGGTGGTGGCGCTAAGGATCACTCGCAACGATTGCGGCGCGTGCTCGACCGAGCCATGAAAGGTCATCCGACTGATGTCACGGTGCGAGCCGCGCGCTATTCAGATTTTGACCCCGATCAGTGGTGGAAAACCCGCGGCGTGCGCACAGAAATCGTCGAGCTCCAGAAGCTTTTGCTCGACTTGGCGCGCACCCGTGTCGTTTTAACATGAGCCTTTCAGTACGCCGCGCGAGTGCTTGATTTCTGGTCGGAAACCAGGACGCGAGGCGACGAGATGAGAGGTTCAATCCGGTCGTCTTCTGCGCGGCGCTCGTCGTCTTCGGTCGTCCCTCTCGACCGACGCGTCGGCGCTACTCGGAGCGCATGCATGCGTGTCTGCCGTCAAAGCGTCCTGCGGACACGTGCAGCCGCAGGTTAAGCCGCTCCGGGCCTGCTTCGAGACGCACATGGATCACCTTTCCGGGACATGCGCCAGCCGGCTGTCGCAAGTCGCCGACCTCGCCAAGCAATGCGAGGGGGACGTGAAGACATTGTGCGGCGGCGTCCAGCGCACGTCGGAGGCTCTGGATTGCATCAAGCCGCGGCTCGGCGAGGTCAGCAAGCGATGCAAGGACGCGCTGGCGAAGGTCGCCGTCCCGTTCGCGTTCTTTCAGTGATCTTCGTGGGCCCGCGGCGCGAGTGGCGGACTGGCGAACCTCTCATCGTGGTCTGAGCCGCTTCAGTCACGCGTCTGCTCGCACCCGAGCACTTCCGAGCACTTGTCTCGTGAAACGCGGCTCGATGCTCCGCGTTCTCGTCGAGCGTCAAGATGCAAAGTGCGATTCCTCCAGCATCCAGCGCCGGGGCGTTGTGCTGTCTAACAAGTGTTGTTCAACCTGCGCGACTGAAGCGCTCGACCAACAAGAACTTCTGGACCTTTCCGGTCGGGGTGCGAGGCAAAGGCTCGGTCTGGATCAAGATGGTGCGCGGCGTCTTGAAGCCAGCGAGACGCTCGCGGCAGGCCGCCTCGATACTCTCAGCTGTCAGCGCGTAGCTCGCGTTTGGGGGCTCGACGACCAGCGCCGCAACGCGCTCGCCCCAGATTTCGTCCGGCAGACCGAACACTGCGCAGTCGGCCACGCCGGGAATGGCGAGCAGAATTTCCTCGACCTCGGCGGCGTGCACGTTTTGGCCGCCGGTAATGATCATGTCCTTCAGGCGGCCCTTGATGAAGACAAAGCCGTCCTCGTTCATGGCGCCGAGATCGCCGGTATGCACGTAGCCGCCGCGAAAAGTCTCAGCCGATTTCTGCGGGTCGTCGAAATAGCTGGTGCAGGTGGCCGGCGAGCGTCCGACGATCTCGCCAAGCTCGCCCGGAGCTGCGAGCGTGCCGTCCGGTCGCTCGATCCGGACATCGGACAAAGCCAGCGGGGCGCCAATCGAATCCGGGTACCGTTTGCGGTCCGCCGGCGTGCTGACCGTCAATGTGCCGGTTTCCTGCATGCCGTAATATTCGTAAATGGCGGGACACAGCGAGGCCGCCGTGCGAAGCCGCAACGGCTCAGGGAACATGGCGCCGGCGAACACGAGCGCCCGCAGTGATCGCAGATCGCGTTGCGGCAAGTCCGGGTCAGCGAGCAACATCGCCGCCATCGTAGGCACCAGATTTGAGATCGTGACCCGCTCCGTCTCGATGAGGCGCAACGTTTCCGCCGGATGAAAGTCCATCAGAACGTTCCGGACGCCGAACAGCACGCCGGCCACGATCCAGGCGAAGCCGACCCGGCCAAAGGCGGGAAATACGGTCACGATGACGTCGTGCGAGGTCATGTCGAAAGCCACGAACATCGGCGTGACGTAAGCATTGTTGCACTGCGTCAGAACATACGCCTTGGGGAGGCCCGTGGTCCCGGAGGTCAGATTGTAATAGTAAGGGTCGCTTTCTTCGACTTCGACACCGGGCTCCGCCAACGGTGATCTTGCGAGAATGTCTTCATACGCGCTGGCCCATGCCGTCGAGCCGCCGCCGATCATGACGAACGATTTCACTTGCGGCAATTCCGCGCGCACTTTCTCCGCGACGGCGGAAAACCGCGTCTCAAACAGCATGGCCTTGGCGCCCATCGCGCTCATGAGCGCGACGATCTCGACAGGCGCGAGCCGATAATTCAGGGGAATGCCGACGAGCCCAGTCTTCGCGAGCGCAAAATAGATCTCCGCGATTTCGGCGCGATTGTTGCAGAGAAATGCAACCGTATCGGGCTTCATGAGGCCCAGGCCGGCGAGCCCATTCGCGAGCCGATTGCAGCGTTCGTTGGTTTGACCAAAGCTGAAGCGGCGACCGGTGCCGGCACAGAAGAACGCCTCGCGGTCGCGAAAGCGACGCGCCGCCGTCGCGAGCAGTGTACTGACAACAGCTTTGCCAAGCGCACGCGCCGGTTTTGAGCCAGGTCCGTCCGAGCGCCCGGATTCGGCCATGCTTCCCTCCCAGCGCGCCTCTCGGTGCTCTCAATGAGCGGGCGTCGTCGTTTTTCTAAGCCCTACAAAATCAATTTACAAACTCATCGCCCCTCGGCGCGCCTTCGGACGGTTTCTCGCGGCCGCGGGCGCGACGCCCGAATGAAGCACCCTCTCTCACCCCACCCCGAGCCGCCTCAGCCAGCCGCGCGCCTCGCGGCGCACGTTGGCCGGCGCGGTTCCGCCGTAGGAGGTCCGGCTCTTGACCGAGCGGTCGCCCCCGAGCACGCCAAAGGCCTCTTTCAGGTGCCGGCGAGCGCCGCGGCGCCGAGCGGATATTCGTTGAGGCGTTTGCGCGTCCTTGAAGCGCCCCGCGTCGCGCGCAGCTGAGAAGCAACACGGGGGAGTTGCTAAATCAATCGAAAGGGGTCAATGCGAACGGACGAATCAGGCCCTGCCGTATCTTTTTGACGCCCGCGCGACGCGACTGCCTCATCGGCGATTGGGGGAACTGCTCTCGGAAGTGGCGGCGTCTCCTTTTGTGTCGATGGAGCAGCGCTCCCGGTCGCTCCACCCGGTGTTGCTGCGCTTCGCCGATCCCAAGCTGGAGCGGCGCTACCGGGATGACCAGATCGGGTTCCGGACGAATGCTCTCAGAGTGGCCACGCTCTGCGCGGCAGTGATCTGGCTGGTGTTCACATTGCTAAACAGCGTGACGATCCAGGACCCATCACAGGCTCTGTTCTATGACCGGATTGTGGGATTTGTTGCGGCGATCACGATTTGCGCCGCGACAGTCATCGCGAGACCAGGGCGATGGATAGAGCCAATCAGCTTCGCCACGGTTGCACTTACCATCGTTCTTCTGACGCTTGTTCTTGCTTTCATGTCGCGCCTGTCCTTGCCGTATTATCCACCGACCGAGATCGCCATGCTTCTGGGCGTAGCTTCGTTCTTTGGCGGCGTCACGTTCGTCGAGGGCGTAGTCCTGGCCGCGGGCACGATCTGCGCGTTCCTGATTTCGATGATCGTCTTATGGCCCGCACCGGCCCTGGTTGTTGTTTTCCATTCCGCCTGGGTGGTGAGCGTGATCGCCTTTGCCGGCGTAGGCTCATACCTGCTGGATCGCACACAGCACATTGTCTGGCTGCGAGAGATGGACCTTCTGCGCGCCGAGGGCGAGGTTCGAAACCTGCTCCACAATGTGCTGCCCCCTTCCATCGCGGTCCGCAAGCTGGCCGGCGAAGCGCCGATTTCGATCGATT
>CAVXJW010000003.1:0-885272 GCA_963762175.1 uncultured Acidimicrobiaceae bacterium | reverse complement strand
CGACGCTCCTATCAGTTGTCAAGCCCTAGTGCGAACAGCGGACAGAACAGTGATGAGTCACTCGGACGAGGACATGCTCTTATCAGGCCACGCGTTCACGGAGCGTTGACCCGGACCGTGGGCCGGCGGGTCGCCGGAAAGTCAGCCCTAGAGGACGACAGTTAGGGGGTGAGCCAGACCCACGGTCCGAGGAATCAGCCGCGAGGCAGGTAGCGGTAGATCTCACGGGCGACGTAGCGCTTGAGGAGGCGGATGACGTCTCGCTTGGAGCGTCCCTCCTTCACCTTGCGCTCGAAGTAGGCCGTGGTGTCTGGGTCATGGGCGATGCGGACCATCACAATGCGCCAGAGCGCGCTGTTGGCGTGACGGTCGCCACCACGATCGAGGCGGTGTCGGTTGCTCTTGCCCGACGAGGCCGGGATCGGGGCAACTCCACACAGATGGGCCCAGGCGGCTTCTGAATGCAGGCGCTCGGGGTTGTCGCCTGCACTGACCAAGAGGGCGGCGGCAGTGTCAGGACCGACCCCGAAGCGCGCCAGGAGTTCGGGTGCAGCGGCTTCGACGAGGGCCTCGATGCGTCGGTCGAGCTCGGCCAGCTCGTCGTCGAGCCCTTGGATCCGCCGGGCCAACGAGCACAGTGCGGCCTTGTGGGCAACCATCACTGCATCTCCCGATCGAGATGGGCGGAGTCTGGCCGCCTCGTTGACCAGCGCGATCACGCTTAACCCCCTCAGGCGAGCACGCAGCTGGTCCGGGGCGGTGATCACCAGATGGCGCATCTGAGTGAGCGCCTTGATCCGGGCCCCTCGGGCTGAGCGCTTGGCCACGACCAGGACCCGGATGGCCTCGATGGCGCCGTCTTTGGATTTGGAAATGCTCTTGGCTCGACCCCCGAGGGCGGCTCGAGCAGCCTCGACGGCGTCGAGCGGATCGGACTTGCCGCTGCGTCGGCGCTCGGCTCGATTGGGGCGATCGACTTCGATCACTTCGACGTCGGCTCGGCGCAGATAGCGGGCAAGGCCGGCCCCATA
This sequence comes from uncultured Acidimicrobiaceae bacterium, assembly GCA_963762175.1. GTDB lineage: Bacteria > Actinomycetota > Acidimicrobiia > Acidimicrobiales > RAAP-2 > Bog-473. The sequence continues at coordinate 884,241 of CAVXJW010000003.1, read as the reverse complement.
GGAACCGGTGCCCTCGACGCCGACCTTGCACAAAGGGCCGAAGCTCTCGAGCCAGCTGAGCAGCGCCTTGTAGCCAACGGGGTCAGTGTCGAAGCGCTCAGTGCCGAGGAGCGCACCGAGCGGATCGAGGGCGGCGGCCACATGAACGTCGAGGTGGGTATCGACACCACCCGTCACCGTGCGCGCAGCTTCTACGATGGTCATGGTCATCCCTTCTCTCTTTGGTGTTGAGGGATGGCACGGCCGTTCCGGATCGGAGCGACGGGCGGTCCAGGTTGTTCGTAGCAACCGGACCAATCACCCCAACTCGGAGACGGGACGTGCCGCTGTCAATGTGCGAGACGGGCCGCGACCCGCCGGCACTCACGAAGCTATTGAGGTCCAGTGACTCAGCGGTGGACCCTGCCGAGCATTGTCACTGTTCGGGGGCAGTCCGACGCATGACGATGCTACGGTCGAAGTACCTCCTCAATGAGGTGCTGATCAGCAGTTCGAAGCCGACGTTGCGCCCTTCGTTGTCGACCAGCGGCCGCCGAACAAGGACTAGGTCGATGCCCACCACAGTGGATGAGATTGCCCCCGATATCTATCGGCTGTCGACGATGGTCTCCGAGATCGGTCCGAGTGGATTCACCTTCAATCAGTTCCTGATTGATGACGACGAGCCGTTGCTCTTTCACACTGGGCACCGCTCCATGTTTCCTTCGATCAGTGATGCGATTGAGCAAGTGCTTCCCGTGAGCAGCCTGCGATGGATCACTTTCGGTCACGTGGAGTCTGACGAATGCGGAGCGATGAACGAGTTCTTGGCTGCGGCACCCAACGCCCAAGTCGCCCATGGAGCCCTGGGCTGCCTGGTATCCATCGCTGAGATGGCCAACCGGCCGCCGAGACCGTTGGCGGACGGAGAGATTCTAGAGATCGGCTCCAAACGGCTCCGCCACCTCGATACTTCTCATGTCCCTCATGGGTGGGAGGCGAGGGTGCTCTTCGAGGAGACCACGAGAACACTCTTGTGCGGCGATCTCTTCACTCGACTTGGCGATGGTCCGGCGATCACGGATGGCGACATTGTTGGACCAGCGATGGAGGCCGAGGCCCTCTTTCGCTATAGCTCGCTGACACCCGATACCGCTGCAACTATGCGGAGACTGGGGGATCTGGAACCAGCAGCCCTTGGCCTCATGCACGGTTCTTCGTTCAGAGGAGATGGCAAGGGAGCCCTCTATGACCTTGCGGGGGCTTACGAGTCGCAGTACTTGGGCTGACCAGATCGCCGGCCGAAGCGCAAGGCCAGTTACTCGGGTATCTCACCTTCCCGGCGTTCGGGGACAGGGTGCTCAGGTCCCGTTAGAGGATCGAGATCGTCACAGGGCTGAAACTTGGAATGGCCTGATACAGCACTGAGGATTTCGTTACAACCCGCAAGCCAATGCTGACATCCAGACCCACGGTCTCTTCGGAGCCTCATACTCAATAAGCAGAGCCGCTCATTACGGTCAGAACGTGGAAAGGAACCCCAGTATGTCGAAGGTATCGAGAGAAACCGCCTCGAATGTCAATGACATGGGAGCGGCTGAGGATCGGTCTGAGAAGTTCGATGGCTACACGGTCAACTTCGTAAGTATTCGTCAAGACGCTGACCTTGCGCCGATGCTCAAGGGCTTGCCGGATGACAGGTGCCAGTGCCCGCATTGGGGATATGTGTTCAAGGGAGAAATGACCGTTCGCTATGCCGACCACGAGGATGTGATCGGCCCTGGCGACGCCTTCTACATGCCTCCCGGACATACTCCGTCGGCGATTGCGGGCACTGAGTTCGTGCAGTTCAGTCCTACTGACGAGTTGGCTGTTTCCGAAGCCGCGATGGCAAAGAACATGCAGGAGATGCAGGGCGGACGCTGATCTAGCTCTTCCCGCCCGCGGGTTTGCTTCGTCGAGGCCCCTCCAGGGGCTAAGTAACAGCGCCTCGTACCGGCGTACTGGGGCACCCGTACGCTCCCGACTGACAGCTCAGGCCTGGCTGCGGTAGCGGTAGCGCAGGTATACGACGCCGCTGCGAAAGCGGCGCTCGTCCAACAGCTCGAGTTCGGCATGGACGCCGACGGGCAGGGCACGCTTGCCACCACCGACCAAAACCGGCCCGAGGAAGAGACGGCACTCGTCAACGAGCCCCTCGGCGATTGCCTGGCCGGCGAGTTCGGCTCCGCCGATGGCGATGTCGGACTGCGAGCTCTCCTTCAGTCGCTTCACCGCTGCGGTGTCGAACTCGCGCTCGATTCGGGTTCTCTTGCTGGACACGGTCTGCAGGGTTCGGGAGTAGACAACCTTGTCGGCCGCACGCCAGATCTCCGCGTAGTCCTCGTACACCGGGGGCCGATCGCCGTCGGTCTCCCAGTAGGCCATCGTCTCGTACATGCGCCGCCCATACAGATACGTGCCGACCGGCCGCTCCAGATTGTTGACGAACGCGTGCACCTCCTCGTCCGGAGCCACCCAGTCGAATCTGCCCTGCTCGTCTTCGACATAGCCGTCGAGCGAGGCGATCGCCACATACGTCAGGATGGCCATGGGACATCCTGGGTGCCTACGGGATAGCGCATCGGCGCACAATCTACGCACCCGGCGGTCCCGACCGAGTCGCCTCAGCTGCGAGGCGGAGCCTGCCCCCTATGTGCCGCACAGTGGCACCCGTTCCGTCGCTATTGGGATACCCAGAGTTTGAGCCGATCGCTAGAGCGGTGGGCGGGTCCGCTTCTACGCAGTCTTCAGTTCCCGGCTGGTCAGATCCTCGGAGGCGACGACTCGCACAGGTGCTGGAACGGCAGCATCCGATCGGTTGTCTGCCACATCTTCGAGGGTTCGTCCCGCCGGCTCGGGCAAAAGACTCGTGACGGCGAATCCCAGCACTGCCGAGACCCCTGCGACTGCGAGAAGACCCCGGAGGCCGATGTGGTCTTGGAGAACCGGGACCAAGAACACCCCGACAAACGCACCGAGCTTGCCTATTCCCGCGGCTATGCCATGTCCGGTGGTGCGCATGCTCACGGGAAAGACCTCAGACGGAAGTACAAATGTCGTCATGTTGGGCCCGAACTGAATAAAGAAGTAGCTAAGACCCAAAATGGCCAAGAAGGGTGCCACCTGCTCGGTGAGCTGAGGCACGATGGCGAGCACGAGGAAGCACAACGCCATCACCGAGAACCCGATGAACTGCAAGCGCCGGTGGCCAATGCGATCCATACGCTTGACGGCGAGCAAATAGCCAGGGACTGCGAAGATCACGAACATCCCGAGCGACCACAGCAGCTTTGTCTCCAAACTGGCCGTCGCGTTCACCTCCTTCAAGATGGCGGGAAGGGAGAGGGTGTTGCCGTAGTAGGCGTAGTCGAAGAGGAACCACGCTCCGGCAGTGCCGAGAAGAAGCTTCAGCATTTGCGGGTCGGTCAGGAAGGCGCCGAGACGCATCCGCTTCGAGACGGAACCGGTGTGGGAGGCCTCGGTGATCACGCCCTCGCTGAAGTGTTCCAGCTCACCGGCGGCACGGTCGTGCTCCCCCTGCACTTGGGCCAGATAGCGCGGGGACTCGGGCATCCTGGAGCGCAGGTACACGACGGCCGCAGCGGGGATGGCGCCGAGTCCCAGCAGGATGCGCCACGTCAACGAGTCTCCGATGCCGGAGGACAGAAGCAAGAGCGCCACCAGAGGGCCGACGATGAGGCCCAGCGCCTGCATGGAGAAGACGAGGCCGACGAGGCGTCCCCTGTCCTTACGGTTCGAGTACTCGCTCATGAATACGGCCGATACGGGATAGTCGCCACCGATGCCAAAGCCCAGGACGAGCCGGGCGACGACCAAGAAGATGAAGCCTGGGGCGAGTGCTGACGCGATCGCCCCCACGATCATGATCACCGCAACCGTGACGTAGACCTTCTTCCGACCGATCACGTCCGCAATGCGGCCGAAGACGAAAGCGCCAATGAAGGCGCCGAGAATTGCTGCCCCCGTGACCCAACTCGTCTGCAGCGTGCTCAGGTGCCACTGAACGGCTACGAGGGCGGCGACCGTCCCGATGACGAACAGGTCGTAGGCGTCGGTGAAGAATCCGACGCCCGAGATGATGACGGTGCGTCGATGGAACTTGCTGGTTGGCGCTTCGTTCAGGAGGTCGGTAACCGTTGGCGCCGCGGGGACCGCTGGGGCGTGAGGCCGCAGCTCCTGTTCCCCGAGTCCCTCTGAACCCGCCACGATCAGCTCGCTCACTCGATCTTTGCCCTCCCTCTCAGCGAAGCCCCGCTGCAATGTCGCAGGCCAGCGTGACGAAAAGGCAAACTTCGCGTTATCTGAAGGTGAACAGCTCGCGAATGTTTGGCAAACTGAGGCTCCTGACCTGCGTATATTGCGATCGTGCCCCGAACTCCTGATCCTGAAGCCGCGAGGCGCGAATGGGCTTCGACGGCTCAGAATTTCCTGGTGGCAATTACTCAAGCCGTTGACGACCTCCGAGGGATCTTCCAATCAGACCTAGAGACGCCTTCCGATACATACGAAGCGGTTGCGTCACGGGTCGTGTCGGCCTGCAGCAATCTCAACCACTGGCTCCGAACCGGGCACCCCCCGAGAGGCTTCGCAAAAGCAGGAGGTGAGCTGGGGGCGGCAGCCGGTGTCTACCGGAACGCCGCGGTCGCATTCAAGAGCCTGGCTGATGTGGACGGAGATCAACGAGAGGCCAGATCTAGGGCCTGCGTCACCCTTCTAGAACAGGGTGACCACCACATTGAAATATTCGTCGTCGCCATGGCGAAGAAGCTTGGGGGCGCAACTCAGTAAGAAGTTTGAACGACCTTCGCCGAGTGCTCCTATCAACTTGGCACCCTGCCCCCGAAGTGCCTGCTTGAGACTTCCTGCAGACGCTGAGCCTGATTCGTAGCGTTTAGAGGTCCCTGCGGGATCATTCTCGTAGTGCCTGCCGCCGGCGTTGCCGGTTGGCTTTCGTACGAAGAGTGTCCCGCTCGGGCTTCGCCCCGGAGTGGCTCAAAAGAGGATCGAGCACTGAAAGTCCGAAAGCAAGAGTGCCCTCCGTGGTTCCAATCACGACCAAGGAGGTAGTCATGCAAGTGGTGATCGGCATCGACCCGCATAAGGCATCGCACACAGTGGTGGCCATCGACGAGGGCGAAGACGAGATCTCGAGCGTCAGAATTCGGGCCACCCGGCTCCAGGTGGACCAGCTGGTCCGTTGGGCCGAGCCGTTAGAGAAGCGCACCTGGGCCATCGAGTCGGCCGGCGGCCTGGGTTACTTGTTGGCCCAGCAGTTGGTCGCCCGAGGTAAAGAGGTCCTCGATGTGCTGGCCACCTTGGCCTCGCGCGTCCGGGTGCTCGCCACAGGGCGCTCCAACAAGAACGACCCCAACGACGCCTTCTCGGTCGCCATCGCTGCCGTTCGGTCTCCGAACCTGCGCAGCGTCGAGGCAGCCGATCATTGTGAAGTCCTGCGTCTGTTGGCCAAGCGCAACGGGGATCTCGGCAGTCATCGGACCCGAGTGGTCTGTCGACTCCATGCCCTCTTGGCCGAGCTTGCACCGGGCGGAATTGCCAAGGAACTCTACGTTTCTGACGCACTTACAGGTGATCGTTGACCGCCTGAATCCGTATGCGGAGGCTATAGGGACCCTGGTCGGAGAGATTGAATCCGCCGAAGAGTCGTTACCTGGCGTGGGTGGAGTCCACGGCGTAGTGCGGCACTTCGACGACGAGGAGGGTGAAGATGAGGACCTGTCGGTGGCCGCGACGTCCCGGTGACCCCCAGCTCGAAAAGCTGCCGGGTCAGCACCAACTTCTGGGGTGGCGTCTAGCTCCCAGCGTCGTCAGCTTTCTCATGGCGACTCGCTCAGCGTTGGACATCGACGAATACGGCTGACTAGTAACGGCTACCTGTCCCCGAACGCCGGGACTGGGGCCTCAGTTCACGCGGCGACTGGTGCTGCCAGATAGCTTGACTCCCCGAGAGTTGCCAGCCAAAGAGGTAGCATTCGCTGCGTCCACGAGGTGCGAAGTGGAGAAGAGATGCCTGAGTTCCCTGCGATTACTCACGTGGCGCTAACGGTTACGAGCCTTGAACGGAGTGTGCCTTGGTACAGGGATCTGTTCGGCTCGGACCCAATCCTTGACGAGGACACAGGCCCGTTCCAGCGCGTCGCGTGGCTTAGCGGCGGCACAATCGTTGGCTTAACTCAGTTCCCTGACTTGGACAGCACTGAGCCGTTCAACGAGCGGCGGCTGGGGCTCGATCATCTGGCTTTCGGCTGTGCCACCCGTGATGAGCTAAAGGCATGGGAAATCCGTCTGAACGAACTCGGCATCCCCAACGTCGGTGTCGTGGACACGCCTAACTACTCGGCATTGTCGTTTCGAGATCCCGACAACATCGCACTTGAGTTCTTCGCACCCCGGGGCTAAGACCGGCGGAGTATCCGACTGCTTATAGGCCATCCCATACCGCCGGATAGGACAGTCCGGCACTACTTGGGGACGCTTCCAAACCGTGCATCTCGACGGGGCTGCCCCAGCAAGGAGTGCAGCCATTGCTCAGCTCGCCTGAGCCCGACGACCATGCACGATGGCGAGACGTAATGTTCCGCAAGTACGGAGGTGAGCACGATGAGCAGTGAAGGCACGGTGCCGGACACCAGAGGTGTGACAGCAGCGGTACTTACGACGGTTGACCTTGGCCCTGAGATCGAGGGTATGGCCGGACTGGAACTTCGTATGCGTATGTTCACCTTCGAGCCAGGAGCCGTCTTCGGCCCGGTTCACGATCACAAGGACAGGCCAGGCATCGTCTACGTGTTGGAGGGAACGATCACCGACCATCGAGACGGAGTCGCTAGGGATTATGGACCCGGGGTGGGATGGCCGGAGGATCGGAACACCTCCCACTGGCTTGAGAACAGGGAAATGGTTCCGGCGGTGGAGATCTCGGTCGATATCGTCCGGGTTGCCGAATAGCTCGGACGTCAAGGAATAGTTTGTCGCGGACCTGCCCCCTAATGCCGGGATTGGGCCCCACCATTCCTGTAGGACGAGCCCCTCGAACCGGATTCGAGCTCGATGCGTCAAACCTGGGGTGACAAAGCAGCGAGCGGTGATCGAGAGAAGTGCCAGTGTCGCTTAGAAAATGGACTACGTGCCTCGTCATTGGTGCTGCGAGCGTGGCGATTACCCTGTCACCGGCAGCCGCCGGAACGCTCACCCAGCCTGGCCGGAGTTATCCACTTCCGAGCGATGGGTGGAAGACCGGACAGAGTGCGATGGAAGCCATATCCTCCGCACCGTTCCACGCCCTACTTACCCATTCGGGAGCCTGTACACCAGATAGATCGGTCACCTATCTGTGGCCGGCCGGATACCGGGTGCGATTTCATCCAACCGTGTTGCTCGACCCCGCCGGGAAGGTCGTGGCCCATCAGGGCCAGTACATCACCGTTGGCGGTGGAATCGTGGGTGCAGCATCATGGCCAAGTGCAGCGCGCTGCTACAAGGGCGGCAGCGTGTTTGCCATCCAGAGTGCTATTCAGCTGGCCCGGCCCGGAGTGATCCCACCAGGACATCCCTCTTCGCACTGATCATCCACGCTCTCGCGGGGCCCTCTGACTCTCCCATACGCCGGATATGCGTGCATGCTGAACAGTCCTCCATGCGTGAGTGATCACGTGGGAGGAAACCACACGAGGGCAGTGACGTTGACTGCCGGACTGGTCCCCGTCAGTGCATTGGCATAGGAAGCTGTACTCTGGACAGTGGTTGGTATCGACAACTGGCTACAGCCACCCGCGTTATGGGGCACCCCCGAGGCTTCGAAGCGAAGGGCTGGCGCTCGCCGGGGCGACATGGCGGAGGCATCTGTTCGCGATCGCGAACGACCTTGCTCGTTCGCCCGAGTTGAGAGGCCTACAATTCACGGTGGTGGACGCGGGCGGAGACTCTGGAATGTCTGGAAGTGGGTCGAAGAAGGAAAGAGTCGCTCGCTCCTACCTGAAGAAAACCGCCCCTCAGGCCTCGCCTCGCACGGAAAGCGCCAAGCCGTTTGAGGACTTCCTTTCCCGCTGGTTCTCCGATTAGGGAGTGGCGGGCACGACTTGTTTCGTTCCCCACTCCGTTCTATTGCCTTTTCGTTGTCGTTGGAATCGTGGCGTTTATTGCTGCAGTCAGCAATCTGAGCGGTAACGGTCGGGGGTCGGGCGGGAACGGGTGGTTTCTCCTGCTTTTCGCCGTGCTGGCGCTAGGGCTTGGCCATAATCCTCTGAGCGGAGCAGGCGAAGTGGATTTCGGTAACGTCCTGAACTGGTCAAATGGAACGTCAGAGTCCTCAGCGGACTCCCCATCCCGCTCTCTCAAGGTGGCGACACGGGTCGAATCCCGTTGGGGCAGCAAAGAAGTGCCAGTTCAGCTGGAACATGCGAGCCATTGGCGGCTCCGATGGTCGTCCTCCACTCGGACGCCGATCACCCCGTGGGGCTCCGGCTGCTCTGGCCTGCTCGAGCACTCTCGAGCAGGCCGTGCTGAAGTCCGCTTCTATCCAGACCCAGGGATGCTGACGCGGCGAACTCGTTGATGCTCAAGCCCCGAAGACAAGGTCTCCGACCTCAGCCGTGGCCCGTGCGTCGATTGGTCCGCCCCGCCGACCTCTGATTGCCGATTGCTGCCGGGTTGGACCGTGCCTCAGTTCGACATCACGGGGATAGTCCCAACGTCCGCGTCGTGGTTCGGGTCTACAGTGCTTGTGCGATAAACGGGGGTGGAAATGGAAACCGACTACCTCGTGATCGGTGCCGGCGCACTCGGGATGGGTTTCGTTGACACCTTGATAGAGCAATCCGACTCCGAGGTCGTCATCGTCGAGCGACGGCACGGTTCGGGCGGCCACTGGCTGGACTCCTACCCCTTTGTCCAGCTGCACCAGCCATCCATGAACTACGGGGTGAATTCCACACCACTGGGCCAGAACCGTGTCGAACCCGATGGGCGGGACGCTGGGTTTTATGAGCGAGCCAGCGGACCAGCAATCTGTGGCTATTACGACGACGTGATGCGTCACCGGTTCTTGGCATCGGGCCGCGTGCGGTTCTTCCCGATGAGCGACTACCTCGGAGATCGCCGATTTCGGTCCCGCCTGACGGGTGCCACGACGGAAGTAACGGTGCGAAGAAGCGTCGTCGATGCCACATACATGGCCTCGCGCGTCCCGGCGACGGATCCACCACCGTTCCAGGTAGATGATGGAGCGACATGCATTCCTGTAGGTGAGCTCACGAGAGCCGTGACGGCTCCCGATGGTTACGTGGTTATCGGCGCCGGCAAGACGGCCATGGACGCGGTGTGCTGGTTGCTCGACAATGCGACGTTGCCCGAGGACATCTGTTGGATCCGACCACGAGATCCTTGGATGCTGAACCGTGGCTACTTCCAGCCCGGAGAGGGTCTCCTCAGGACGTTCGCCGGGGTGGTCGTGGAGCTGGAAGCGGTGGCCGAGTGTGCATCGATCGAGCAGGTCTTCGATCGGCTCGAGCAGCACCAGGTGATGCTGCGTCTCGATCCCTCGATCCGGCCGGCCATGATAAAGGGAGCCACGGTGAGTCTCGGCGAGCTGGATCGCTTGCGAAGTATCGGCAACGTAGTCCGCCTGGGACACGTAACTCGAATCGATTCTGAGAGGATCACCCTTGAAGGGGGATCGGTCCCCACGAGCCCTGCCAAACTGCACGTGCATTGCGCCTCGGCCGGATTGAGCGACAACCCTCCCAGGCCCATCTTCACCGATGACACGATTCTGCTGCAACCGATCACCCGTGTGAGCCTGAGTCTTTCCGCCGGACTCATTGGTTTCGTCGAAGCGTCGGGACGTTCGCCGGTTGAGAAAAACCGACTTTGCCCTCCGAACATGTGGTTCGACACGCCCTTCGACTGGATGCGGCATCTGTTGACGGGGATGAGGACCGAGCTGGAGTGGCCAAATGCCCCCGACGTCGCGGGATGGGTCGAAGGCTCCCGCCTCAATCTCATTCAGGGCCTCGACGAGGACCCAGACAAGGCCGTCGTGGCCGACCTGCAAGCCAGATTTCTCACTGCACTGTTCCCTGCTCTGGCGCGGTTGGAGACGTTTGCAGCGAACGCCTCGCCAGCCGAGCGGGCGCGGATGTTCGAGCGCGTTCCGAGGTCGCCGGGACAATAGGTCCGAGGCGTGGTCCTCGGGGAGCTTTGTCCATCCCATCGCAATGGGGCAGATTGAGCAGTTGGCCGCCCCTCAGGGGTGGACTTCGGTCATCCCTGCCAAGAGGATCCAGCCTCCCGGCACGTCGCCCTGGGGTCGCCCGCCTGGGAATAGTCATTCCGTTCACACTCGCTCTCAGGTACGAATCAGGCTCCCAGAAGCCGCCACCACGAGAGGCCTTCACATGGAATCGTCCCTGAATTAGCCTTGTGATCGTGGCCTTGTTCCTTGACCGACACAAGGCGCCTGGTGCGACCGCTGCCGACATCGCCGCTGCGCACAAACTCGACCTTGCTGTCCAGGACAAATACGGAGTTCGTTACGTCACGTATTGGTTCGATGAGGACGAAGGGTCGGTGTTTTGTCTCGCAGAGGGGGCTGACCGGCAGTCTTTGGAAACTGTGCACCGGGAGGCCCATGGGCTGATTGCCGACAACATCATCGAGGTGGGCGAGGGGCCCATCAATGCGTTTCTCGGTGCCATTCCCCGGCACCCGGCAGGAGAGGCGTACGTCGACTCGGCTGTCCGAGTAGTTCTGTTCACGGATCTTTGTGACTCGACTCAGCAAACCCAGGAGCTTGGCGACGAGGGGTTCATGTTGCTCATTCGTGAACACGACGACATCGTGCGAAGCGCACTAGAAGCCCAGGGCGGACGCGAAGTGAAGCATACGGGGGACGGAATCATGGCGTCCTTCACGTCCGTCTCAGCTGCAGTCGCTTCGGCCATAGACATTCAACGCGTGGTGCGGCGCAGGAATGGTTCTGCAGATCAGGTGATTCGCCTCCGCGTTGGCATCAGTGTCGGGGAACCTGTGACAGAAAACGGAGACTTGTTCGGGGCCGCCGTTCAACTGTCGGCTCGACTGTGCGGAGCGGCGTCTCCCGGAGGCATCGCTGTATCGACGACAGTGCGTGACCTCTGTGTTGGGAAGCGCTTTGATTTTGATTCGAAGGGTCCGTTCGATCTCAAAGGATTCGCCGATCCAGTTCCGGTCTTCGAGGTACGTGTCCCCTCTGAATAGAGGCTTGAACTCGCCCCACCTGTCCTGGCTTCTGGAGCCCGGTCACAGGAATGGAGGACGGAGCTGCACTGACCGATTGCTCATAGAGTGTTGATCACCGAACAGTGCACCACCATCAGCTCCTCTACGTCTGCGTGACATGACGACTTTCAACCACGTCGGCCTGGTTGTGACCGACCTCGCAAGAGCGAAGCGTTTCTATGAAGAGGCGCTCGGATTCACGTTCTGGTACGAAATCACACCTCCGGACGATTTGACTGCCAAGCTAAACGGTCTTGAACCACCGTTGGGAACGACCGCGTCCTACTTCATTCTCGATGGTCTCGTTCTTGAGCTTCTGCACTACCGGGAGAGACCGACCCCCTTCAGACGCCGCACCATGGACGAATCCGGGCTGACGCACCTCTCGGTTGCTGTTGATGACATTCATGAGGCTGCAGCCAACGTGGTGCAGTACGGCGGATCGATTATTGATGAGACCGACATTGGTGTGGCGTTATTTGTTCGAGATCCCGATGGGCAGCTGATCGAGCTCTTACCTCTCAGCTTCCGAGACCGACTGCCGCCTATGCCTTCATCAGGTTTGTCGTAACCGATGCGACCGGTCGGACGAAGACAGCGCAGCTGCGGATTCGACGAGTTCCTGCGCGTGACTCGAACACCTCTGTCCTGGACCGCACTGCAGGAACGTGGCAGCACTTCAGCGGACTGATGGATCTGTAGCGTGGCTATCGTGCGAACGCTGGGAGGACCTCTTGGGCAAATCGCACCATCGGCGCGACGTCCGGCGTTCCAAATCTGAGAGTCACGTGGTCGACGCCGACCTGTTGAAGCTGCTGGAGGTCACTGGTGAGATCGTCGGGGCTCCCTGTCAGTCGCGGACGACCATCCGGAGCGATCCAGGGAGCCGGCGCATAACGAAACTCGGAACCTCTTGGCGCGCGCAGCGCTGGAGCCGGCCAGCCGTCCGAGGGCTTCTCCGCGAGTCGGGTGATTCCAGCGCTGAACGAGAACGTGAACGGCTGCTCAGCGAGTCCAGCCTCCCGCCGTATTGCCACGATCTCATTTCGTGCGTGCCGATATTCGGAAGCCGACAACCATAAGGGGTGCCAGCCGTCGCCAAGCAGAGCAGCCCGCCGCAGCGCTTTCGAGCTATTGCCTCCAACCCACAACGGGATTGGCGTTGGAGGTGCGATAACCGAGTATCCCGAGGGCGGCTTCCGAAAGGTTTCCAGCCATGATTCCGTAGCCGCCGCCGCGCTGCTCGTAGTCAGCTCCGAGCACATCGAACTCGCCACGCAGGTATCCGACACCAACGCCCAAGATAAGTCGACTGCCCGCAAGCGTTGTCATCGTGCCGGCCGTGGCGGCCACGCTCAAGGGGTGGCGGTAGGGGGCGACAAGTACGTCCGTCCCGAACCAGATGCGCTTTGTCACACTCAGGCCCCAGGCGCAAGCGGCCAGGGGCTCCAAGAAGGGCGGCTGCAAGTTTGCAGCAGCGGCATAGTCGGGCACGGCAATGTGGTCTGGCCACCAAACAGATGCGAAGCCAAGCTCCTCCGCCGCAGACACCATTTCGGGGATCGCCGATCCTCCGACAGAACCCCCGTAGGCCGGTACCGCCACGCCGAATTGCATCGATATCAGCTACGAGCGAAGTGGCGAGACTGGTCACCGATCAGGTCGGCGTGAAAGACCCGATCGACGAAGTACCAGCCCCGGTCGTCCTTGCGAAATCGGTCGGCATACCTGCCCGACAAGATGGTTTCGATTGGACGACCGGGATCGATCCCTTGCAGCACAGTGAAGTAACAAGAGGCCGAGGCATCATCCGCGCCGTCCGCAAGTTTGATTGTGAGGTTCGTAATGAGATGGTGCGTGCGGGGGGTGCCGTCTGGATAGAGGATGACGCGGTCATAGGTAGCCCTTACCTCCTCTTTGGTCAACGTCACCACTGACGCTCCGGTTCCTGCCGAGCGCCATGTTGCTCGGGAGAACAACGCAACGACGTCAGAGAGTCGTCCCGAATCCAGCAGCTCGGCATAGCGATGTACCAAGGAAGTTATGTCATCTCGATCGCTCAAGGCTTTCTCTCCTTGTCCGTGCTGTCATTCTTCACGTCCACGCTCATGATGCCCGAAGGGGCCCGTTTGGCTCCGCAGGATAAGCCGCAGTCAAGTATTTTTCCTGGGCCCCTCCAAAGAACTTGATTTCCTCGAGGCGCGGGCGGGTTTGGGTTTGGTTCCGTTCCAGTGTGGGCGGAGGTGCGTGCGCTGGAGGAGCGATCGAGGAGGCTCCATTCGCTGCCCCTCCAGGGCGACCTTCGTCTGGTTGCCAGCCGCAATGTTTCAGCAGGGATCCACCCAAGGCGGCCACTGCGCCTATCGCTGCTCCCAATACAGCTGCCCATGCCGAGTCCACTTCTAGATCATCAGCCTCGGGGTCGTCGGAACAGGGATTTCATTCAATCCTGACGGCGCAAGGGGACCATTTGCCGTGTCCCCATCCGCCGGGAAGACGTCACTATTGAAAGCAACGCGGGTCGTTGGGGTCAGAGACAAAGGAGGGATACTGCCTACGCCAATCTTGATACTCGTCTTGAAGTTCCGGGTGGTCCTCCACCATGAAGTGAATTATCGAGTAGATGGCGGCTCAGTCGTGCGGCTGCGCGGCCAGTGTCTCCGATTCCCCTCAGTGGTTTGGGAAGCCCGTATGACCGTCGTCTCTCCTCCGCAGCCTGGTCGAGAAGCGCCCTGAACTCTGCGAGCAACCCTTGATTCACCTCTGGCACATCGGAAAGAGTGCCAGATGAACGCGGCAAAAGCTTGATGGACTCTCCGCACGTGATGTACCTGCAGCGCCCCCTAAGGCCGGAACGGAGACATGATGTGGAATGGAATTCCGAAGGGGCGTTGCAGCGGAGTCAGACTCCATCGCTGGACTATGGCTCCGTTCTCGTAGAGCATCGGTATCGATTCCTCCGACCGTCCACACTGACGAGGAAGTTCGGCACTGGTTCAGGCAAGTCGTGCTTCCAAGCCGTGAGGTTTGGATCGCCACGGACAACGACGAAGTGATTGCCCTGCTGGTCCTCGACCAGGAGTGGATTGATCAGCTTTACGTCGATCCGACTGAGACAGGAAGGGGCATCGGAGGATCGCTGCTTGACCATGCGAAGAGATTGCGTCCCAATGGCCTCAAGCTGTGGACGTTTCAGAGCAATCTCGACGCCCGACGGTTCTACGAGGCACACGGATTCGTCGCCACTGACACGACGCTGGGCGACAACGAGGAACAGGCACCAGATGTCTGCTACGAATGGCGCCCCTAGCGGAAACCCCGGAAGAAAGGGAGGGTGCCCCAGTACGCCGGACTGGGAGCCACCATGCGGCACAACGGGACACCTTGTTCGGACCGGCCAGAGGCCGGAAACCCGTGCCAAGATGGAGCTCGAAGCCGTCCCGCATACGGTGAGGTGAGCCAGCAGTCCAGGGGCAATCAATGGCGCAGGATTCGCAATCCCAGTATGAGCCAGTCGGCCTGCGGGCAGTACGTCCATATCTCATCGTGAGCAACGCCAATGAAGCAATCGACTTCTACCGCCACGTGTTCGAGGCCTCGGAGCTCGAACGACACATCACGCCGACAGGCGGTGTTGCTCACGCAAAGCTGCAGATCGGCGAGACGATTGTCGAGATTGGGGAGCACCCAGATGCCAACGGGCGGGAGCCTGATCATCTACCTCGTATCGGACTCCGCCTCTACGTCACAGATGTCGATAGGACCTATGAACGCGCTCTGAGTGCGGGCGCCACTGGGGACGCTCCTTCAAATCGCCTACCGGGTTCACGTACGGCGAGCGTGTACGACCCGTACGGCCTCACCTGGTGGCTCGTCGCAACTATCGCGTAGCGGAATCGACGACAGATCCAGATAGCACGACTGCCCCTATCGCCGGGAAGCGGTCTACTCCCTGCGAGGTTTGCTGATCGGATCGCGCCGCGAAGAGAAGCGGGAACCGGCCGCCCGAATTGGACTACTCGTGAGCAAGCTCTAGCGCGATTCGTTTGTCACCCATGAGCCGTGCACCGGCCCAAATGAGCAGGCGACCGACCCGGCGTCGTGAACGAGCGAACCGCGGCGGATCTTCGTCCGGTCGGGCTCTTCGATGTCGGGGTGAACGCTCGCGCAGCAGATCATCGTGTCTTGCCTTGGCGAGGGCCTGTAGCAAATCGGGATGCATCGATGCTCCATCGGGAAAAATTTAAGTATTGGCTAGATGTGTCACAACGGTGCAGTGGCACAATCTCGGAAAACGGCGACTTGATCGAGGGTCGTTGGAGCCGCGTGACCAGCTCGCGGCGCGGATTTGCCGATTGGTCAAGCCGCAACGGGGCGCTCGAATCCGGCGCCATACCTCCTGCCTGAATATCTTCCAGAGGTTGGGCGGTGGTGACTCGCTATCGGGGCAGTCAACCGATCCAGGAGAAGGCGCGAGGGCGGAATACCGAAGCCCCGCGGATATGGATTTCGCCGCCAGCAGCCATTCGGATCGGTCATGCGGACTTCAGCTGGGATGTTGAACCTCGAATGGTCATATCGTCTGTACGGCTGGAGTACGCACAGGGATTGCCCATATCGGCGTGAACTAAAGATTTAGAGGTCCAATGCGGTACAGCGTAGGTCCTCAACGACGCATTTGTGGGTGTCATCCTCCAATCGCAGAGAAATTCGGTGCCCGGCAAGGCGCGGATACAACATCGGCGAGCCGGTAAGCGACGTGTACGTCGGCGAGGAAGTCGTGGACGGGCTGACGGCCGGCATCTCGGACGACTCCACTTGCTCGAGACGACCCCGCCGGACGAGACCATGGATTCAGTACGCGCGCCCATGCCATGGAGGGAGGTAAGCGCGATGCGATCGGCACGGCGGCACTGCGGCGGATCGAGCACGATCTCGAGCTTGCAGAAGCGAGGTTGCCCGATGTCACCGGTCCCTGACACCACACATCGCGACTCTCCGCCGTCAATCTTGGGGTGAATTGGCTAAGGCGCCGATGCAGAGTGGGGCCACGGTGGGTTCGTGCTCGTGCCTTCATCATCCACAAGGCCCTCAAAGACTTTGCATCGTTGCGGTGACGTTCGGGACACGGCGAGAGTTGCCCAGCCCCTAGGTCAATTAGTAGTGAAATCCAGTTTTCCGCCGACTCCGAATGACAAAGCATGGAGGCTGAGCGCGAACGCAGTGACGCGCAACTCGTCACTTCCATCGTTCGCGACGGTGCCTTCGCCGAGATCTACCGTCGTCACGGAGACGCGGTCGAGGGACTGGCCAGACGCGTACTGAGCTGTGCCGCAGAGGCTGAGGACGTTGCTCAAGAGATCTTCCTGCGGTTGTGGAACGATCCCGCCCGATTTGATCCCAAAAGGGGGTCGCTTCGCTCCTTCCTCCTCGCCGAGGCCCATGGGCGGGCGATCGACGCCGTCCGCTCGCTCGACGCCCGACACCGTCGTGAGGCCCAAGAAGGCCACCGCGTGGCGGCATCGCCCAACGATCTCGAGAACGACGTCGCCGATTTGATTCTCGGGGACAGGGTGTCCAAAGCCCTCGAAGCACTGCCAGACGAGGAGCGTCGCGCCATCAAGCTTGCCTACCAGGATGGATATACCTACTCCGAAGTAGCGGAGTATTTGGGCCAGCCGGAGGGGACCGTCAAGAGCAGGATTCGCAACGGCATGCAACGCATGCGCCTTGTGCTCATCCAGCCGGTGCGGGAGTGCTAGTCGACTAGCTGCCCGGCACTATGCCTCCTGCCCTGCTGACGGCATAGATCTCGCGGACCCGACGCTCGTCATGAGTGAGTCGAACGCACGTTTGGCGGTCAGACGATGCCGGGGTGCTCCCGGTGCGAATTGTGGAGAGCTGGAACCACGCAGGAAACGTGAGCGGCGCGAGGCGTCTGCTCCGGTTTCTCGCAAGTCTGCGCAACAAGGAATGGGTTTGTTGATTCATCTCATCTGGCCGTGCTTCGGCTCCGGACAACGTTTGGACAACGCAGCGCAAAAGGAGACCGACCATGGATCCTGTTCCCAGTTCAGATCCAAGCGACGCCGAAGCCCCGCAGACTGGACGTTGGAGTGGAGGCTTGAGCCGGCGCAGATTTCTCCGCAATGGCTCCTTCACGGCCGCGACCGTCGCCGCTATCGGCACGGTCCCCGGGTTCTCCGGACTGCTCGCCGGTTCCGCATCCGAAGCGCCCGCCGTTGACGAGGGCCTCAGCGATGTCGAGGAGAACGGCGGCGCTCTCTCAGAGCCCCTCGTTGCTCACGTCAAGGACATCCAAACAGGGGAGATGAGCCTCTTCCAAGGAGAGCGGGAAATCTCTCTCCGCTCACCCTCGCTTGCACGGAGCCTGATGTCCGCCGCCCGCCCGCAGTCGAGATAGGTCGCGATTCGCCCCGCCTCACAATCAACGTTCCCTTCCATCCCGTCAGGAGAAGCCATGTCGTCCCATCGCGAAGCACCAGAAATCTCAAAGGACCCCGTCGCCGACAGCACCGATGTCTATGCCTTCGTGAGCCCCGACCCCGCCGCAGCCGGCACCGTGACGCTGATCGCCAATTACATTCCACTTGAGGCGCCCGACGGGGGCCCGAATTTCTACGAGTTTGCCGACGACGTGCTCTATGAGATTCATATCGACAATACCGGCGACGGCAACCCCGACATTAGCTACCAGTTTCGCTTTACGACCGTAAACAATTCTCCGGGATCCTTCCTCTACAACAACGGCCCAATCACCGCACTGACGCCGCCGTCGCCTTCGTCCAACTGGAATCGCCAGCAGACGTATGGCCTCACCCGGGTCGACCACAATCCCGCCAATCGCTGGCGAGGATCGACGGTCGCCCTGGGAGTGGGTCTGTTGTCCCCGCCATGCAACATTGGGCCACTGTCAACTCCGAATTATTCGGCCTTGGCAGCTGCCGCAGTGCATTCTGTAGGAGGAGGACCATTCTCGGCGCGAGTGTTCGCGGGTCAGCGGGCGGAAGGCTTCTATGTCGACTTGGGGGCAGTGTTCGATCTCGGTGACCTGCGCCCGTTTGCAGGGGATCACGCGGGTGGCCCGGCGGCCGGCCTGATGAATGGCATGCCCGGGGTCAATTCAACGGCCGACGTCAACGTGCACACGCTGGCTCTACAGGTTCCCACCAACCAACTCACGCGGTCGACGCCGACAGGGCCAGGCGACCCTGCTGCTGTCATCGGCGTGTGGACCACGGCCAGTCGTCAACGGGTCCGTCTTTGGGGCAATTGGTTTAACGGTGGCGACTTGAGGAGCGGGCCGTGGACCCAGGTGTCGCGCCTCGGCAACCCCCTGGTCAACGAGCTCCTGATCGGTATTGGCGCGAAAGACGTGTGGAACACCCAGGCGCCCACAACCGACGGCACAGAGTTCTTCAACTACTTCGCCGAGCCCCTCCTTCCCCAGCTGTTGCCGACCCTGTATCCAGGCGTATTCCCCAATCTCGCCGGTTACAACGCCGGCAAACCCAACGCTCGGCCAGACATCGAAGCCATCTTCCTTACGGGTATCCCGGCCGGAGTGATCACGCAGGCACCCACATTCACCAACTACAACGGCACTGGCGTCAAGGCAGAGATGCTGCGGCTGAACACTGCGATTCCACCATCGCCCACTCCCAACAGTCTGGGACTTCTCGGCCTCGATGTGGCGGGGTGGCCCAACGGCCGCCGGGTGTTCGACGACGTCGCCACCATTGCGCTACGTGCCGTTGCCGGGGCAACGTTGGGCTATGTCGTTCCGTCGTTCTCTGCCGATGCCGCGGCCGGCGCAGTCAACTTCGGACTCACCGCCGGTGGCTCTGATCTGTCCGCGAACGGTACTGAACACTATCTCTCGACTTTTCCCTATCTGGGTACGCCATATAGCGGCTACTCCAATCCCTCAGCCACGCCCGTGTCCGTACCGTCATAGTCATGGAGCACAGTCATACGCTTGATCCCAGTGAGGAGGGGGGCGTCGTGCTCGATATCGGGGGGGATATCGGCGCCGCCGTCGTGCACGCGCCAGGCTCTCTCGCCGGTTTCGAAATAGAGATTCGAGTTCAGGGCGACGCATGGGATGGCACCCACGTGGCCGTTCGAGAACGACGTACGCCCGAAGGTGTCACGTTCGCCGCTTTGTTCTTCGGACTGAGCCGCGGGAGCTATGAGGTGCGAGTCCGCGGTGATGAGCGTGGACCGACCACCCGACTCGAAGTGCACGGCGGACGAGTGACTGAGGCGAACCTCTCGCCACCTTGCAGGACGGCATCCTGATCTGATCACCTCGCACATCAGCATGACCCGGTGCTCGGATGCACGTCTTATTCGCCTGACCGGTGGTGACTGTGCGGCGTCACGCAAAGGCAAGCCGTTTTTCTGTCGCACCTAGTCCAAGAAGCGCTACGACACTAAAAAAAGTGGCAAAGCCGAGGAGCACGATTGCTGGAAGCACGGCGGCACTTAAGCCGTTGCCGTTGAGGATGAGCCCGTTGAATCCCCGCATGGCCCAGTATTGCGGAGTGGCTGGTGCGACACGATGGACCCAGGTCGGGAGTGTCACCAACGGCATCAGCGCCCCACCAAGAGCTCCGAGAGCGACTGGGACGATGTTGGATACGGCGTTGAGTTGCTGCATGGTTCGTACCATGACGGTGATCGCCAAACCCATGGCAATGACGGTAACGACCAAGACGAAGGCGACCAATGCGACGCCCAGTACAGAGCCGTTGATGCGTAGTCCGTAGACGGCGTCCCCGATGCCGAAGACAACCGCCATCTGGCAGAACCCAAGGATCGCAACGGGAAAGACCTTTCCAGCGAAAATCTGCAGAGGGGGAACGCCAGATGCCCGCAGGCGGCCCCACGTGGCCCAGCCGTGCTCTCGCAGGAACGAAATCCCTATCAATCCGGGGAGATAGAACACAAAGGTGACGGCTTGGGCGGGCACGCTGAACTCAGCGCCAGATGCGTTGGGGTGGCCCGTCAGGGCAAGGATGAATTGCACGCCGCCGCGCATGAGGCCGACCAAGATCAAGGGGATCGCGAAGAGGAGCACGATCCAGGCTGGGTCGCGTTCGAGAATTCGTAGCTCGTTCATCGCGATGGTCACGCTATGCCGCACCTTCGATACCTCCTGGTTCGTGGAGTCGTCGGCCGGTCAGAGTGAGAAAGACGTTCTCGAGACTCGGTCGAACAATCCGCATGTCTTGGAGTCGGTGGATATCGTCGCCAAGCCGATCGAGAAGTCCAACCGCGACCGCCGCCGGTTCGGAAGTCGACACAACAATGCGATCGCAGTCGATAAGCATCGTCAATCCGGCCCCCTCGACTCTGGGAGCGGGGCCGTTGAAGCGAAGTTCGAGTTCACCAGTTCCGTGTTCTGCGACCAGTTGGTCGATCGTGCCTTTCGCCACGACATGGCCGTGGTCGATCATGACCACATCGGCCTTGAGGCTCTCCACTTCCGGGAGATAGTGGGTCGTGTAGAGGACGGCGGTTCCCTCGGCTGCAAGTCCCTGAACCACTGCAATGAGGGCAGCCCTCGTCTCGATGTCTGCGCCGACCGTGGGCTCGTCCAGCAACGCCAAGGGAGGTTCTGCGATCAGAGCGATCGCCGTATGGACTCGGCGTTTTTCTCCGCCTGAGAGGTGCTGGCACTGCTTTGATCGAAGGTTTCCGAGGAGCAGGGCGTCAGTGAGATGGTTCACACGGAGCCCCAGTCCCCGGCCTTTCAACCCCGCAAGGGCACCGAAGTATCGGAGGTTTTCCTCGACCGTGAGAGGCTCGTAAACCCCCGTGCTCTGAGGGGCGAAACCGATAGTGCGTTGAGCTTTGAGTGGCTCTGAGGTGACGTCCCACCCATTGACGTGGATCCGTCCTGAGTCGGCATGGAGCAAGCCCGCCACGATAGAGAGGAGGGTGGTTTTGCCAGCACCGTTGGGCCCGAGGAGTCCGACGACTTGCCCGGGTGCGATCACCAGGTCCACGTCGCTGAGCGCCTGGTGGTCGGCATAGGACTTGCACACACCAGTGACCCGTAGGGCTGTGTCACTGGTTGGGGCGCCCTCGCTGCCAGGCCTGAGAGATGCCTTGGTCCGCAGGCCGCGGATCAGAATGCTGTTTGGTATGCGAGATACAACACCGTATGTAAAGTACAGTAAGGTATGCTGGATGTCCAGTGTCGATGACGAGCGACCCCAAAGTCGAGAAGTGGACGCCCGAGCGGCGCCGGGAACTCACGCGCGAGGCGCTCATCGCCTCAGCTCGGGAGGTGTTTGCCCGGCGAGGGTTTCATGCGGCCTCGCTCGAGGAGATTGCCGAGGCCGCCGGATTCTCCCGAGGAGCGATTCACTCGAATTTCGAGAACAAAGAGGACCTCTTCTTCGCCGTGTTGGACCGGCATGTCGAGATCCAGCTGGCGGGCTTCCAGGACTTCTTCGAACAGGTTGGGGGGCCGGCGGGTGCAAACAACGTGGACGTTGCGCAAACCTGGCGACGCCTGGTGGGCGGCAACGACTCGGGGTGGACCGCTCTCAGCTTGGAGTTCCGCCTCTATGCCTTGCGCAACCCAGAGGTCCGCGAGCGCTTCGTCGCACGATTTCACGAATACCGTGACGCCATCGTGGCGTACATCTCTGAAATCCTTGCCGAGTACGGGCGTGAGTCAACCATTCCCCTTCGAGACATGGTCACCCTTGTCGACTGGGGCACCACGGGCATCATCGAGATCGGCCAAATCGATCCGACTCAAGATCATCTGCTTGAAACGTTTCTCCAAGTTCTGAGCCACGGAGCTTTCAGTCCCGAAGCCCCATCCCCCTGAATCGCCGTCGCTCCAGGCAAGGTGTGACGAGCCGACAACCGCTTCGGTTCCGTCCTCATTGCTCGGGGCGAGGGGTTTGGCGACGCAGACTCGAAACGCCGGGAGGACTGCACTGCGGATCCACGGCGACCCCTGCCTCGACGACGTCACGGAGTCGGGTACATTCAAGTGCTTTCGATCGCAGCATGATGCTGTTGGTTCGCTGCAACACCGCGGAGTACACAGACGGTCGGTCCAGCACTTGATACCGATGTCGGTAGGTGGATCGCGAGACCGGCGGGCGAGTCCCGCCAAGAAAGCGGTGATCCCGCAACAGTCTCGGCCGTTGTTGTCTTCGTGGCGCGCACGTCGGGGAGGGTGACCCGGCCCGACGCGTCGTCCTGGAGGAAGGCGAACACCGAGTCGCCGCGCGCCGTGTACCGCACTTGGATCTGCTCGAGGGTGAAGGAACCTGGGACGATCCAGGGTCGTGTGGCCGCGATCGCGGGACGTTGGCCGTCGAGCCAATTGCCGAGCCAGTCGAGCCGAGCGAGTTGTTCGTCCGGAATCTGTGCGTCAATGCCACGCGGGCCGACGTTGAGAAGCAGGTTCCCACCCTTGGCGACGATGTCGACGAACTGCCAGAGCAGCTCGCGGTGAGACAGTAGGTGGTCTGTGTGCGAGTAGGCGTTGTAGCCAAAGCTGCGATCGATGCCCCGCACGCTCTCCCATGGTGCGCGCTGAATGTCGCGGAAGGACACATATTCTGGAGTTCGGACGTCGTAGTGCGGAGGTAGTGGCGGCACGAGTCCACCCTCGCGATCGGCCGCACGTCGCGAGCCGTAGTCGATAAGGCGCCGAACCGGCCCCCACCGAGCCGCGGTGAAGAGCGGGCTCCAGGGGAGCCACCGATCGTTCACGACGCCATCGGGCACCTGGGCGTAGTAGGCCTCGAAGAGCGGCCACAACCGTCGGCCGGAGGCGGGCCAGGCGACGTCGTTCCACAGAACCGACGGTCTGTACCGCGTGATGAGCTCGCGGACGTGACTCTCAGCGTAGGACGGATAGTCGCCACGAGGAACCGCTGCCGGCACGTCGCCCATGGATCCGATAGCCCGATCCTCGAAGCTCCAGTCGAAGCCGCCGCAATAGTAAATGCCGAAGCGCATCCCAGCGGCGCGCACGGCCTCACTCATCTCACCGACAACGTCTCGGCGACAGTGCCACCGTCCACGGCGAGGATGGTCGATATCGGTCGGCCATAGGCAGTACCCATCGGCGTGCTTAGCCACAAACACGACGTACCGAGCACCACTGTGGGCGAAGTGGCGCGCCCACTGATCAGGGTCCCACTGCTCGAGGCCTGCTTCCCAATCCCGGGCGAACTCGACATAGGGACGGTCGCCGTAGACCTCGTGGTGATGGTGGGCAACGGGGCTGTCGGGGAAGCGAAGCGAATTTTCATACCACTCGGAATAGGGCGAATGGGCGAGGCCATTGCGCCGACCCGACCGCAGCAGGTCGCCGATCTCAAGATCGGTCGGAGCGAATGCGGGGACCGACGCGGGGGTCCAGTGCACCATGATCCCGAGCTTCGCGTCACGCCACCACGTGGGCACACAACGGCGCCGCAGTTGGCGAAGCTGAGAGTTTCGCAGGATCATCCTCCGTAGTCCTCCAAAGGGCTCGAGAACGGTATCTCGGAAACGGCTAAGCATGAAGGACCCGCGGACGCGGACCTCGCTACATCCGGGCCGCTTCCTTCACTCGCGTTGGCGGAGCAGAGACAGCCTCGACCCAATTATGATGCTGAGGGTGGTGCCGCAGCCGTAAGGGCCACACGCAGCTGAGCGAGCTGGCTTCCCTGGGCGGCGTCCTTTGGCACGTAGCCGAGCTGGCCCATGTCGATGATGAATTCCGTCGCCGCGGCGACGCCATTTTTGAAGAGGCTGTCCTGCTGCGCCTTGTCGAGATGGAACTGCGTCGCGGTAATC
The DNA here is from genome assembly GCA_963762175.1 of uncultured Acidimicrobiaceae bacterium. Taxonomy (GTDB): domain Bacteria; phylum Actinomycetota; class Acidimicrobiia; order Acidimicrobiales; family RAAP-2; genus Bog-473. The sequence continues at coordinate 860,082 of CAVXJW010000003.1, read as the reverse complement.
CCATCGTTGTTGATGAAAATCGTTCGCGCCGCCGTGGCTGACTCAATGGAATAGACGTCCCATTCGTTCATCATGGTCTGAACGCAGTCGGTGGCTAGTCCGAGCGTGTGCGCACAAGCAGTCGTCCGTCCGGAATCGGCGTCGAAGCTGTTGAGCTTGATGCCGATGGTAGGCCAACGCGGCGGCCTGCCATCGATTCGGTCGAAAGCCGTGATGGGAAAATTTCGGAGCATTCCGCCGTCGACCCACGTGACGGTCCCGCCGGCGTAGCGTTGTGCCGCCGTACGGCCGCCAGGCATCGGTACGTTCACCGTTGCCTCGGTCGCTTCCAGTGTGAAGGGCTCAAAGAAAAACGGAATCGACATCGATGCCCTGACGGCGTCTGCCACCGCCATGGAGTCAGGTTGCTTGCCGTAGCGGCTGCAATCCCACGGGAGGCGCGCCAGGACGCGCCGGGTGACGTCCGATGTGTGTACGAGCAGGCGGTACTGGCGCTCAATCGGGAGGCTCAAGCCTGGGTCCTCCGCCTCACTGATCCGGAGCTTGCCGAATGTTTCGGCGTCGAGCTCGTTCAAGATCGGCCCGATCCAGTCGTAGAGGTAGGTTCCCGGATACAGCCCCATGCGGGTGAGCAGGATTGAGAAATCGGCCGTCGCTTCCCCGACTCGATGTGCGACCCGATCCAGAAATTCGTGGATCTTTCCCTCTGGCATGAACTTGGTGAAGTCCATACTGTCGAGGTAGCGCTTGAGGTCGATCATCGGCTTCCCTCGCTGGACGATGGCGGCGATCAAGGTGGCCGCTATGGCCCCTGCACTCGTACCGGCCACGCGCTGGACCTTGTAGCCGGCCTCATCGAGCGCCAACACTGCTCCGACGAGCGCGATTCCCTTGACGCCACCGCCTTCGAGCGCAAGATCGCATCGCAACTCTGGCGAACCGGGAGGTGTTCCTCCGTCCTCCGTCTTCCAGGCATCGAGCTCGAGCAAGCGTTTGGCAGCAGCATCGAATTGGCTCTGAAGCCCCGGGCTCCGTGTGTACCCTCTCGTTGCTGCGGGATCGATCGTGATCTGGTCGATGATCGGTTGGTCCACGGCTCCTCATTTCTTTGGCGTAGGCGCCCGCCTCAACCCGGTTGATCGTATGGACGTAAACGCTACGCCGCGGCCGGGCGTCGGCCGGATAATCCCGACTGCAAGTCTGTCCAAGGAAGCCCGGTCCGCTGACCACGTCTCGACATGCCGCGCCGTGGTTGTTTCGCGGTGAGCCTTCCCAGAGTCCTCAGATCATCCAAATGACACGACGTCGCCGCCTTCACGCATGGAATGCTTCGGGACCGTAGTATCGCCGTATGGAATCCAAGGAACTTGTCGGGAAGGTTGCGATCGTCACGGGTGGCGCGGGCGGTATCGGACGGGCAACGGCCGAACTGCTGGTGGCCGAGGGGGCGAAGGTCGTCATTGGCGACATCGACGCTGACGCAGGCCAGGAGCTTGCATCACAGGTCGGTGAGGCGGCCGCTTTCAAGCAGACGGATGTCAGCGATGTGGACCAGATCCAAGCACTGGTGGACTTCGCGGTCGAGCGTTTCGGCGGTTTGCACATCATGTTCAACAACGCGGGGATTGGCAGTCCGCTCAAGAGATTCCTGCCCGACGACCTCGAGGATTTCTCCCGGATCATGAACGTCAACCTCTTCGGCGTCATCGCAGGCTCTCAGCGGGCCGCCCGGTACATGAAGGATCATGGCGGGGGATCCATCATCAACAACGCCTCGATCGCGGCCATCAACGCCGGCAGCGGCATGATCTCCTACCGGGCCTCGAAGGCTGCGATCGCCCATGCCTCGAAATGCATGGCCATCGACCTCGCGCCCTACAACATCCGGGTCAACTGTCTCACGCCGGCCCACATCCGCACTGGCATCACCACCTACGAGATGGGACCTGTGCTCAAGTACATGCAGCCACTCGAGCGAGAGGCCCAGCCCGAAGACGTGGCCAACGCCGTCGTCTTCCTGTCGAGCGACCGTGCGGCACAGATCACCGGGATCGTGCTGCCGATCGACGGCGGCACAACGGCGGGGCCGCCCTATGCCCAGACCAAGCTGATCATGTCCACGCTGAAGCCGGCAGGGGAGGCGCCGACCACCGGATCGTGACCCGGCGGGGCATCCAAGGGCTCAACCTGCCGGGACGAGATCCAGGTGCAGTTGTTGGAGGCCTCGGAGGAAGAAGGTCGGCAGGTACTCGTAGTGTCTCGCTCCTGCCGGACCGTGGTCCTCCTTCGAGATGGAGATCTCGCTCGTGCGATCGAGGAACCGATTGAGCGTGACCCGACCCTCGGCCCGGGCGAGTGGTGCTCCCGCACAGGTGTGGATGCCGAAGCCGAAGCCGACGTGCTGCCGCGCGTTCGGCCGATCGATGGCGAACTCGTAGGGCTTCTCGAACATCCGGGGGTCGCGGTTGCACGCGCCCGGGACGAGCATGAGTGAGGCTCCGGCCGGGATCTCGACACCGCCCAGATTGGCCGGGACCCTGGTCATGCGGAACTGCGTGCGCAGGGGGCTCTCGAGTCGGAGCATCTCCTCAATGAAGTTCGGGATCCGGTCACGGTCGGCCCGAACGAGCTGCTGGAGGTCTGGGCGTTCGCCGAGCATCCGCAGCGCGAAGGACAGCAATCGCACCGTCGTCTCCTGGCCGCCGGCGAACAAGTTGGCCGCAATCAGGGCGGCATCCTTCACCTCGGGAGTCGAGCCGTCGGGGAAGGTCGCCGTGGCGAGGCCGGTCAACACGTCGTTCCGCGGGTCCTGGCGCCTGTCCTCGATGTACTGCGCGAAGCGGTCGTAGAGGAACTCGAGCGGCTTGTGGGCCACCTCCTGCTGGTGCACGGAGGACAGCCGCTCCCGGAACAGAGAGTGGTCGGACTCGGGGACACCTTCGAGGTCGGCGATGACGGTGAGAGTGAACGGCTCTGCGTAGTCGCGCACCATCTCGCACGAGCCCTGGTCGAGGAAGCCATCCAGGAGGTGGTCGGCGAACTCCCACATGAAGTCCTCGTTCTCCTTCAGCCGCTTCGGCGTGATCAGTCGCATGAGGAGATGGCGATGCGCCGTGTGGTTCGGCGGGTCGAAGGATGGGAGCTGGTCGCTGAACGGCAGTTCGTTGCGGCACTTCTCGATGATGTCGGTGACGTCGTCACCGTCGAACGGCATGGAGAGCTTGACGAAGGAACCACACACGACGTTGCAGGAGGAGAACGTCCCGGACGCCGGCTCGTTCGACGGAAACGTGGCCGGGTCGCTGTAGACCGCCATCGCCTCCTGGTGGCCCGTGATGACGTACATCCCGTAGTTCGGTTCGCGCCAGACCGGGCTCTGGCTGCGCATCCAGTCGAAGTAGGGGTACGGGTCGTCTTGGATCGCTCGGTCGGTGAAGAAGTTGATGCCCTCGAACTCACTCATAGGAACCTCGTTTCGGATGTGGACTCCGCGTCACGCGACCCAGACCCGCATGGCATCACGCTGGGGTTGGCGCCGAGTCCGTCGCGTGGCGTGCCGCAACGTACCCGAACACCATGGTGTTGGCGATGCTGGCACCTGGGCCCAGGTAGTGCCGACCCATCACGGTGGCCGTGCCGTTGCCGGTGGCGTACAGGCCTTCGATCGGCTGGTCGTCCTGGCCGATCACCTGGGCGTCGGCGTTGGTGAGGAGGCCCCCGCAGGTGCCGATGTCTCCTGGGACAACCTGCACCCCGTAGTACGGGGCCTCGTCGATCGGTCCGAGGCAGGGATGCACCTTGCGGTTGGGGTCGCCGAGAGACCGGTTGTAGGCGGATTCGCCTCTTCCGTAGTCGGGGTCGACGCCGCGGGCAGCATGCTCGTTGAACCGCTCGACGGTCTCGGTCAGCCCCGAGGGATCGATCCCGCACATGGCGGCGAGATCCTTGAGGGTCCAGGCCTGCTTCAGCATCCCGCTCTCGAGCAGTTTGCGGGGGAATCGGCCGGGGCTCGACCGCTGATGGGCGTAGCGCTTGCGGTAGCGATCGTCGAAGATCAGCCAGCAGGGTACGGCCTTGCTGGTCTTGTCCCGGGCGTACATCGCCTTGCCGACTTCCATGTAGGAGTTGGATTCGTTCACGAAGCGCTTGCCCGCAGCATCGACGTAGATCGTGCGAGGCCGCTGACGTGCTTGGTCCAAGGTCGACTGTCCGAACCGTCCAGTCCGCGGTGAGGGCAACCACCAGGCCTCGTCCATGAAATCGGTCTTGGCTCCCTGGCGCATTGCCATCTGAATGACCTCACCGGTGTCGCCCGGATTCGAGATCGACCAGCGCGCGCGATTTGGCTGGTCGCCGCCGAACTCCTCTCGCATCTGAGGGTTGTGGGCGAAGCCGCCCGATGCCAGCACCACACCCTTGCGGGCGCGGACGGACACCGGGACGCCGTCGCGAATCGTACGGACGCCGACGACCGCGCCGTCCTCCACGATGAGCTCCTCGAGCGGGGATTCGGTCCAGAGGGGGATTTCCTTGTCGAGGGCGATGCGCAGCATCTGGGCGACGAGGGATGCACCATTGGTCAACAACGCTTGGCGGCGCAGCCGAGCGGCGTACGTCCGGATGACGACGCGAGCGGAGACCATGAACGCCGCAAGGCTGCGGTTGTAGTTCGACAAGGAGCGTGCCTCGTTCGTCATCACCGCGAGACCGAGACTCTGCGCCAGTCCAGCCTGGAGCTTGTCCAGCCATGTGCCCAGGACGTGGCCGTCGAACGGGACCGGCTCGATCCCTCGCCCGATGTCGAGGCCGCCCTTCGCGTTCGAGTAGTAGTCGCTATAACCGGGGCAGAAGGCGAAGCGCACGCCGGATGCCTGGAGAAACGACACCATCTCTGGTCCCGCCGTCAGGAAGGCGTGACGCCGTTCGGTCGAAGAGGCCGGTCCCACATCGCCGACGACCGCCTCGAGGTGGGCCATCGCGTCCTCGTAGGAGTCCTTGATCCCGTCGGCCCGCATGACCGGGTTGTTCGGTACCCAAAGGATCCCTCCCGACATGCAGGTCGAGCCGCCGATGAGCTCCTGCTTCTCGAGCACCAGCGCGCTCGCTCCAGCGTCGGCCGCGGTCAGCGCGGCGACCATGCCGCCACCACCGGATCCGATGATCACGAGGTCGACGGTGGTGTCCCACGTCGTCATGTCACGCTCTCCGAACTCCCGAAGTCCTCTTGGCGTGGAGGAAGCTAGCAGGATCCGTTGACGATTGCTACGAGACCGAAGTAATCTCCGATCATCCGTCCACGAGGGAAGCGGGGGAGATGACCAATTCCAGGACGTTGCTGTATCCGTCGGAAGGCTGGGGTGCGCCGAAGGATCGGCATCCCGGGCCCGCCAACGATGTGGGCCTCCCCGTCGGGACCGAGGTCTTCTCCGCCGACGACCACATCTCCTTGGCGGTCGATATCTTCTACGAGCGCTTTCCCGACAGCATGAAGGAGCAGGCGCCCCGCGTGATGAACGTGGACGGTGGGTGGGTCATCGGCACGGGCGGCAAGTCCGTGCTCGTGAAGGAGTTCATCGACGTCCTCACGCAGTACGACCCCGTTCCGGGCTCACACACGGGCGACGTCGAAGCCCGCCTGGCCGCACTCGATGGTGAGGGCGTGACCCGGGAGCTTGCCTTTCCGAACTCTGTTCTCGCCCTGTTCGGCTGGCCGGACAGAGAGGTCCGTGAGCTCTGTTTTCGTATCTATAACGAGCACATCGCCGACGTCCAGGAGCGATCGAACAACCGCATCTACGGCGTCGGCCTGATCAATTGGTGGGACGCAGAGGGAACGCGGCGGACGCTCGGCGAACTGAAGGCACTCGGCATCAAGACGTTCCTGATGCCACTTTCTCCCGGCAAGGACCTGGAGAACCACGCAATCGATTACGCGAGCACGACGATGGACGGCGTGTGGGACGTCATCGAAGAGGCGCAGATCCCCGTCTCGCACCACATCGGTGAGAGCATCCCCAATTCGCCGAACCAATTCAATGCCTTGAGCATCGGGATGCTCCAGTCCGTGGCGTCGTTCCGCGACACATTCGGCAAGTACATCTTCGGCGGCATCCTCGACCGCCATCCGGGCCTCCAGATCGGCTACTTCGAGGGTGGGATCAACTGGGTGCCCTCAGCCCTGCAGGACGCCGAGCACATTGCGGCGTCGTTCCGGCACATGGCCGACTTGGAGGTGGAGCACGAGCCGACGTACTACTGGGACAACCACATGTGCGCCTCTTTCATGGTCGACCCGCTCGGCCTCGCACTGCTTCCCCACATCGGTGTCGACAAGGTGATGTGGTCCACGGATTTCCCTCACAACGAGAGCACGTACGGGTACAGCAACAAATCGCTCGGCACGGTCGTCGATGCGGTGGGGCCCGATGCGGCTGCGGCGGTGGTCAGCGGGAACATCAGGCGCTACCTCGGACTGGACGGCTGATGCCCGCAGGTCTGATGGCTTCGGCAACGCCGACACAGATTCCGGCGCAGGCGGACGTCCGGCGCATGCAGCGGGAGCGGATGCAACGGATTCACGAGCTCATGCGCGCGCAGGGGATCGATGCGCTGATTCTGCTCGGGAACACAAATGTCGTGTACGCCACCGGCGCTATCTGGCCGCTCGCCGACTCGGGTCGGGCAAACTTCGAGCAGCCGGTTGCCGTGGTCGTTGCCGACGACGAGTTGCCGCACCTGTTTTCTCCCATGCGGGAGGAGGACCGGCCCCGCGTCGACCTGCCCTCCGATCACCTCCACGGACCCGTGTATTTGGACTTCGACGAGGGTGTCGAACTGTTCGCGTCGGACCTCGCCGGCATCCTGCCCGACAAGGCCGTGATCGCCATCGACGAATGGACCAACGCGCTGCGCCGGGAGCGGTCAATCTTGTTCGCCTCCGACGCACCCGTCGACGGCGGGCGGATCATCAGCGGGGCCAAGGTCGTCAAGACGCCGGACGAGCTCTCGCTCATGCGTGAGGGCCTGCGGATCACCGAGCGCGGCATTGCTGCCGTCCAGGCCCGCCTCGCACCCGGAGTGCGGCAGACCGAACTGACGGCCACGTTCCTCCGGACCATCTTCGAAGAGGGCGCGGACGCCAACATCCTCGATCCGATCTGGCAGATCATGCCCGCGCGGATGGCCGACGGGCCGTGGACGACGACTGGCGACCTCGCCTGCCCGCTGCTGTCGACCGAGCGCGAGCTCGTCGAAGGGGATGTGTTGTGGGTCGACCTCGGCATCAGCTACGGCGGGTTCCACTCCGACTTCGGCCGGACCTGGGTCGTCGGTCGCGAACCCGATGCTCGGCAACGGCGGCAGTTCGAGCAGTGGATCGCCATTCGGGATGCCGTCCTCGACGTCACCCGTGCCGGCGCAACAGCGGCCGACCTGACGGCGGCGGCCATTCAGGCGGCGGGTGGGAACAAGCCCTGGATGCCGCACTTCTATCTGGGTCACGGTCTCGGTATCGACAGTGCCGAGTCGCCGTACGTCGGGAGCGACATCGGGGAAGCGTTCGACGCCTCCCTCGTCCTCGGTGCGGGGATGGTGCTCGTGATCGAGCCGATCGTGTGGGACGACGGGGCCGCGGGGTACCGCTCCGAAGAAGTCCTCCACATCACCGAGGACGGTTGGGACGCCATGACCGACTACTCCTACGACCCGTTCTAGGCCCGTGACGGTCACCGAGATCCTGCCCGACGACGTGGCCCTGCGACTGGCCCGCCGGTCGCGCGTGCTCGCCGAGATGGAGGCGGCCGACATCGACATCCTGGTCGTCGGACGTGAGGGTAACGCCCGCTACGTGTCCGGCGCCCCGAGGCTGTGGACCGCCGGGTCGCGGGCCTTCGGCCCCGGCTGCGTGTTCGTGCGCGCTTCCGGGCTCGTGCACCTGCTGAGTACATGGGACGAGGGGATCCCCGACGAGATCCCTCACGAGAACCTGTACGGGATCTCGTTCAACGCCGGGAGTTTCCTGAAGGTGCTGCAGGGGATCGAGGGCGCCGCCACGGTGCGGACGGTGGCGACCGACTCCATGACCCCGTCCGCGGCGCGACTCCTCCCCAAGGCCTTTCCGTCGGCCGAACTCATCGACGGCGAGCCATTGCTTCGTCGGGCCCGCCGCGTCAAGACGGCAGAGGAGATCGACGCCATCAGGGCATCGGTCCGCATCGCCGAGCAGGCACTCGCCGAGGCCGCAGGGTCGATGGCGCCCGGCGTCACCGAGCGGCAGCTCACGGGCGTGTTCATGGAGGCGATGGCGTCTGCGGGAGTCACCACACCGGCACACCAGGATGTCGCGTGGATCACGTCGCGGGAGGACCCGTGGCGTCGTGCCACCCGCGACACGCCGGCGAGAGCGGGGGATCTGGTGGCCTTCGAGGCGGGAGTGATGCTCGGCGGGTACGTCGGGGAGCTTGGCCGGACACACGCGGTCGGCGGCGACGCGGCCGGTGACGGGGAGCTGACCGGACGCTGCGAGGAGCTGTGTGATCGCTTGCTGGCTGCCTGCCAGGTCGGTGCACCGGTGAGCGACTTCCTCGGTGCCTACGAAGATGCCGGCCTTCCCTTGCCACCCATGCCGGTGGCGCGGGGACTGGGCCTCGGCTATGACCTCCCTCTCGTCACTGCCGCGCTGCCGCGGACGGCGGGGGAGCAGGTAATCGAAGCGGGCATGGTGCTGGCGCTCAGCGCCTTCGTCTGGCAGGAGGGCATCGGCGCCGCCTACGCCCAGGAGCCGGTGGTCGTGACGGCGACAGGACCCGAGCCGCTCTCGAGGACACCATTTCGCGACACAAGGAGCAGACGCACGTGACCGAAGCCGATATCCCGCCGCCGGAGGAGATCATCCTCTACGACAAGGATCCCGAGACCCGCATCGCCACCATCACGCTGAACCGCCCCGACCAGCTGAACATCCCGACCATTGCGGCCCGCCGGCGCTACGCGGACCTGATCTTCAAGGCCAGCATCGATGACGACGTCAAGGTCCTCGTCGTTCGGGGGATCGGCGATCACCTCGGGACGGGGGCCGATCTCGACGAGTTGATGGCAAAGCAGGCTGCGGGCACGGCGCTGCACGAGGAGTTCGGCATCGACGAAGACGACGACGTCACCATGCCGCCGCCGCGTTCGTATCGGGCCGGCGCATCGCTCCTCCACTGGTACGGCAACACCCGCTCCGGGCTGCCGCAGCCTGCAGGACTTCAAGAAGATCAGCATCCTGGAGGTGAAGGGCTACTGCTACGGCTGGCACTTCTACCAGGCCGCCGACGCCGACCTCATCATCTCGTCCGACGACGCGCTGTTCGGTCACCCCGCCTTCCGCTACGTCGGCTACGCGCCGCGCATGTGGCAGTGGGCGATGATGATGGGGCTGCGCAAGTTCCAGGAGATGGTGTTCACGGGCCGTCCGTTCACCGCGGAGCAGATGTACGACTGCAATTTCGTGAACAGCGTCGTGCCCCGCGACGAGCTCGAGGCAGAGGTCGAGAAGTACGCGCTGGCCTGTGCCCGCACCCGGCCGACCGACACGGTCTTCATGCAGAAGGTCTTCTTCGAGGTCATGAAGCAGCAGCAGGGCGAGTACATGGGCAGCCTTCTCAGTGCATGGCTCGAATCGATGGGCGGCATGCTGCGTGACGACGTGGACGGAAGGAAGGCGACCCTGAGCAAGGAGACGATGGACGCCGGCCTCAATCTCGCGGTGAAGGACAACGACAGCAGGTTCCCGGCCGACTGGCGGCTCAGCGGCTCCGGCCGCCGACGCCCAGACATCGACTGACGGTGGGGTCACCGTCGGCGGGTTCGGCAGAGGTCGGCTCACCGGGACACCGCTGCAGCGGGCTGCGCGTGGTCGATCTCTCGACCTGGATCGCAGGCGCCTACTGCACGAAGCTGCTCGGCCGACGGCGGAGCGGAGGTCATCAAGGTCGAGTCCCCCGAGGGCGATCCGTTGCGACGCTGGTCGGCGTCGGGGGCGGCCGATCGACCCGGCAGCCGACGGTGCGCTCTTCAACTTCCTGGACGCCTCGAAGCAGAGCGTCGTCGTCGATGTCGAGCAGCCCGAAAACCTCGCCTCGCTGGAGGCGCTGCTCGGCTCGGCCGACGCCGTCGTGTGGTCCCGCGGCTCGCCCGTGGCTGAGCACCCGACCTTGGCGCCGCGCGCGATCCTCTCGAGGCATCCCCACCTGACGGTCACGGCGATCACGCCGTTCGGCCTCGAAGGCCCGTGGAGTGACAAGCCGGCCACGGAGTTCACGCTGCAGGCGTGGTGCGGGGGGGTCGTCGGGCTGGCCCGCGGCCGGCCCGACCGTGCGCCCGTGTTCGTGGGTGGCCAGATCGGGGAGTGGGTCACCGGCATGTTCGCCGCCATCGGGACGCTGGCCGCGGGCCGGCGGGGCGACCCGGGCGGCGAGCTGATCGACGTCTCCATGCTCGAGGCGCTGGCCATGACGCTCACCTACTACCCGGTGACCTTCAACGACCAGCTCGGGCGGCCGATGCGGCGCAAGCGCTTCGTGCCCGACGCCCGGCGTCGGTGCAGCCAGCGACGGGCTCGTCGGGTCTCGGGGTCGGCACCGGTCAGCAGTGGCTCGACTTCTGCGCCATGGTGGAACACCCGGAGTGGATGGAGGACCCCAAGCTCTTTCTGGATCGCACCGCGCTGACGCCGATCATCGACGAGCTGGATCGGCCGACCACACGGTCGAAGAGGTCCTCGACCTGGCGTCGGCCTTCCGGATCCCCAACGCACCGATCGCCAACGGCTCGAACGTCGCGACGGTCGAGCACTTCCGGGAGCGCGCGGACCTTCGTCGAGAACCCGCGGGATGGCGCGACGAACCCGCGGCCGCCCTACCGGCTCGGTTCCGGATCGCCTGCGTCCCCCGAGCCGGCCCCCGGCTCGGCGAGCACTCCATCGACGAGGTCCGCCCCGGCGGGCGGCCGCTCGGTTCGACGCGCCTCGTGGCCGGAGCGCCCGGGCGCTCCCGCCCTTCCGTTCGCCGGGCTGCGTGTCCTCGACATGACTGCCTTCTGGGCCGGCCCCCTCACGGGCCACCTGCTCGCACTGCTCGGGGCAGAGGTCATCCACCTCGAGTCGGCCTCCCGCCCGGACGGCGCCCGGCTGGTCGGTGGCGTGCCCCAGACCGAGGAACGCTTCTGGGAGCGCGGGCCGATCTTCGCCGCTCTCAACACCAACAAGAAGAGCATGACCATCGACTTCAGCGATCCGCGCGGCGTCGAGCTCCTGCACAGGGTGGTCGCGACGTGTGACGTCGTCATCGAGAACTACACGCCACGGGTGCTCGACCAGCTCGGGCGTCGACTACGAGACGCTCAGGGCCGACCGGCCCGATCTCGTCATGCTGCGGATGCCCGGCTTCGGGCTCGATGGTCCGTGGCGCGACCTGTCGGCCTTCGCCTTCGTGATCGAGGATGCATCGGGGCTCACCTGGCTGACGGGACACCCCGATCTCCTCCCGTTCGAGCCGTACACCATCGGCGACCCCAACGCCGGGCTCCACGCGCTGTTCGGGCTGCATGGTCGCGCTCGAGCACCGAGCGAAGACGGGCGAAGGCGGCTTGGTAGAGGCGGCGATGGTCGACGCCGGGCTGAACGTCGCCGCCGAGCAGGTGATCGAGGCCTCGCGCCTACGGCGCGCTCCTGGCCCGTGCCGGCAACCGTGGGCCCAACGGCGGCGCCGCAGAACCTCTACCGGGCCGCAGCCCCGACGACGACGGCCGCGACGACTCATGGGTCGCCATCGCGGTGGCGACCGACGAGCAGTGGGGCTCCCTCCGAGCTGCCCTGGGCGACCCGGAATGGGCGGCCGATCCGGCCTGGCCGACCCGGCGGGCCGGCGGGACGCTCACGACCGTATCGACGACCATTCCTGCAGGAGTGGTGCCGGACCAGGACGGCCGACGACATCGTGCGAGCTGCTGTGGGACGCCGGCGTCCCGATCGCCAAGGTGGTGCAGCCCCACCGCCAGCCGGAGTTGGCGCAGTTCGATGTCGCGTGGCTTCTTCGAGGAGCTGGACCACCCGGTCATCGGGCGCTCTCGCTACAGCACGCTGCCGATGCAGTTCTCACGAGCGCGGGCCCGGTCCACCAGCGTCACGCGCCTCTTCTCGGTGAGCACAACGAGCAGCTGCTCCGTGAGCTCGGCCTGACCCGGTCGGAAATCGACGCACTCGAGACAGATGGGATCATCGGTGACGCGCTCCTCCAATCCACCTAACCGCCGGCCCGAAGGCGTCGTATCCTTCCGGGATGGGATTCGAGGCTGCTCCGTTCGACGTCGTCGAGGCTTCGCGTCGCGTCTGGCTCGAGCGCTGGGATCCCGAGGCCGCCTCCGGCATGGCCGTGTTCACCGCCATCCTCCGCTCCTACCAGCTGCTCAACGACCAGGTCACCAACGTCATGAAGAGCCACGACCTGACGTTCGCCCGCTACGAGGTGCTGACCTGGCTGGCGACGGACCCCGAGTCGTCCCTGACGCTGAGCTGGATCAGCAAGACACTGCGCATCCCGCCGGCCACGGTGACCAACATCATCGACCGGCTGGAGGACGAGAAGCTCGTGCGGCGGGTTCCACACGCTTCGGACGCCCGGACGACCCTGGCCGTGATCACGCCGCGGGGCAAGCGGGTCGCCATGGACGCCACCGCGGACCTGAACGCAACCGTCTACGAGCAGATCGGCCTGTCCGAGCCCCAGCGGGGGCGGCTCCTCGATCTTCTGGCGATTCTGCGGGTGAGCGGGAACGAGTTCGACGTCGACCGCTCGGGTGAGGTCATCGAAGAGGTCGGCACCCGCCAGGCCCGCAAGAGCGGGGGCGATCGGCGCAAGAACCGCTCCGAGGTGGCGTAGGGCCGAGAAGAAGCAGCCCGCACGGCATACAGACCACGGCACGGCTGTCGTCGGCGTGGCCACGATCGGTTGGCCACGATCGGTTGGCCCGATCGGTGTGGCTGTCGGGACAAGCAAAAGCTCGAGAGGAGAGGATCGCATGGCACTCGTGGATCGGAAACGGTCGGCACTCCCCGTGCCCTTCGCCATGGAATTTCCCGACCGTGCCCCCAAGGAGCGGTACTACGACCCCGACTTCTTCCAGATGGAGGTCGACCTGCTGTGGTCCCGCGTCTGGCAGATGGCCTGCCGGCTCGAGGAGATCCCCGAGCCGAACGACTTCGTCGAATACGAATTCCTGGACCAGTCGATCGTCGTCGTGCGCACGCCCGACCTTGGCGTCCGCGCCTTCCAGAACGCCTGCCGGCACCGCGGCGTCAAGGTGGCCGAGGGAAGGGGAACATGCGAGTCCGGCTTCATCTGCCCCTTCCACGGTTGGTGCTACGGGCCCGACGGCACGAACTCGTTCGTGACGCGCGCGAAAGTCGTTCTCCGAGCGCAACCTGCAACCGCAGGACCTCGACCTCACTCCGGTGCGCTGCGAGATGTGGGGCGGTTGCGCCTGGATCAACCTCGACGATGCGGCGCCGCCGCTGCGCGAGTGCATCGAGCCCTTCGCGAGTGTGCAGGACGAATGGATGGCCGAGTCCTATCGCACGGAGTGGTGGCATGCGGCCCGGCTTCCCGTCAATTGGAAGCTCGCCGAAGAGGCCTTCATGGAGCAGTACCACGTGATCGAGACGCACCCCGAGCTCGTGATCCCCGACCGGTTTCCGTCGCCCCGAAACGGCGCTATCGACCCCCGCACATTCGTCGACGCCGAGCTCCACTACCTGCGCGTCATGAGCGAGGGCATGGCCGGAATGGTGCATGCCAAGGACGTCCTCGTCGCCGAAGGGCTGCGCGATATGGAATTGTCCACCGACCCCGAGGAAGCCGTTTCGACCTGGCATCGGAACCTGAACGACGCGGTCGTGCGCTGGCACCGCGAGCAGGGCAGTGCCATGCCCGACCTCAACGACTTGGAGGCACGGGGGCTCAACGAGCCCATGGACTATTGCTTTCCCCACTACTTCATGCTGCCGATGTACTCGAGTGCCACCTCCTATCGCTTCCGTCCGCTCGGACCAGAAGAGACATTGATGGAGATCTGGTCGCTCACGCGGTTCCCCGAGGGCGAGCGAGCCCGAGAGGCCGACGCCACCAGAGGTGTGGGAGTGCGACGACGCTCGGTGGCCGCCGATCCCCACCCAGGACTTCTCCAACCTGCCCCGCCAACAAAAGGGCCTCCACAACAAAGGGTTCGAGTACATGCGACTCTCCGAGCGCGTCGAGGGGGGCCTCTCCAACTTCGAGAGGACGGTCGATGGCTTCCTCGCGGGCCTGCCCTACGAGAAGCTGTTCCAGGCTCTGCGGGCCGTCAACGTCAATCCGCTCGAAAGCCCGCTCGCCGACCTCGGCTTCTGACGCCGCCGCGTGCAAACCTGAGGGGATGGACCTCGCCGAGCTGCTGATGCTGCCGGGGGTGCAGGAGGTCTGCCAGCTGCGTTCCCGGGTCGGCTTCCTGGCGCTGCACGGCGGCTCGCAGGACCGGGGCACCGACGAGATCGCCCGCCGGGCCGCCGAGGAGGCGGGTGCGTCCTACTACGCCATCGTGCAGCCGCAGGGACTGCGCGTCCACCTGACGTCCCGGCTGCACGAGCCGTCCCACTCACCGCGTCTGCAAGCGTTCTTGGAGCACGTGGACGTCGCCATCTCGGTGCACGGCTTCGGGCGCGACGGGTTCCTCGTCTGGATCGACCCCGACCGCGGTCTCGTCCTCGAGCCCTACGGGCCTGCGCTCAAGGGCCGGCAGACCGGGCCGCTGCGGGGGATCATCGTGGGCGGGCGCAACAGGGAGCTGCTCGACGCGGCGCGCCAGCTGTTCGACGGCCGCTTCCCGGGGTATCACGTCGCCGACGAGCGGGTCCGGCTGGGGTTCCATCCCGACAATCCGGTGAACCTGCCGTCGGCGCACGGCGTCCAGATCGAGCTGCCACCAGGGCTCCGCGGCATCGGCGACCTGGGCGAGACCTTCGTCCCCGGACAGGACGGCGTTGTGTCCGGGGTCGTGGCTGCGCTGGTCGAACTGTCGGCCCGGGCCGATGCCCTCGTCGGCGCGGCGGGGGTGTCGCCCGGTTGACCGAAAGACCCGGTCGACCGAAACACCCGGTCGGCCGGGACCTTCAGTCCGAGAGGGCCACTCCCGAGACCGGGTTGAGGGCACTCTGCGAGGAGAGCAAGAGCTCGGTGCATTCGGTGTTCAGCGGCCGGCCGAGGTGGTAGCCCTGGGCGAACTGGCAGCCCAAGGCGCGGAGCGCACGTTCCTGCACCGAGTTCTCCACACCCTCGCCGATGGTCTCGTAGCCGAGCGTCCGGGCCAGCTGCACCATCGCCGCCGCCAGGCTGTGCGTGTCGTCGCCGGAGCCCAGGCTCTGCACGAAGGACTTGTCGATCTTCACGATGTCGACCTGCAGCCGATCGAGGTGGGACATGGAGGAGTAGCCCGTGCCGAAGTCGTCGAGCGCGATGCGCACGCCGAGTGTGCGCAGCTCGACGAGGTTGCGCACCGTGGTCTCGTTGTCGGACAGCGTGGCGCTCTCGGTGATCTCGAGGATCGAGCGACCGGGGATCGAACTGGCAGGCCTCGATCTCGGCGGTGATGCGTTCGGCCAGATCCGGGTCGACGAGCTGGCCGGGCGAGAGGTTGACGCTCATGATCGAGCCCGGCGTACGCCAGGCCCCGCTCGTGCCACTGGCGCGCCTGGGGGCAGGCGGAGCGCAGCACGAATGAGTCGATCTCGCCGATCAAGCCCAGCTCCTCGGCCAGCGGCACGAAGAGTCGGGGGTCGACCAGGCCGCCGATCGGGTGCGCCCAGCGGACGAGCGCCTCGAAGCCGACGACGCGGTGGGTGTCGAGGTCGAAGATCGGCTGGTAGTGGGCGAGCAGGTCGCCGTCGCGGATCGCCGCCCGCAGCTCGCGCTCCTGCTCGATCCGCGCCAGCACCGCGGCGTGCATCTCCTCGCGGTAGACCTCGAAGCCGTTCTTCCCGCCCTCCTTCGCCTTGTACATGGCGATGTCGGCGTTGCGCAGCAGCTGCTCGCTCGTGATGCCGGGCTCGTCGAAGGCGATGCCGATGCTGCCGGCGGAGGTGGCCGGGTCGGGACTCGCTCGGGACGGCGAGGCGCAGGGACTCGAGGATCCGCTGGGCCATCTCGGATCACGTCGTCCTGGGACCAGCACGTCCTCGATGAGCACCGCGAACTCGTCGCCGCCGAGGCGGGCCGCCGTGTCGAGGGGCCGCAGGCATTCCGCGAGGTTCGTCGCCACCCGCTTGAGCAGCTGGTCCCCCTCGCCGTGCCCGAGGCTGTCGTTCACCGTCTTGAAGTCGTCGAGGTCGATGAACAGCACGGCGAGGTGCGAGCCGGTTTGGCTGATGCGGGCCAGGGCGTGCTCGAGCCGGTCCTGGAACAGCGCCTTGTTCGCCAGCCCGGTCAGGGAGTCGTGGAAGGCCCGGTACGCCAGCTCGTCCTCCAGCCGGATGCGGTCGGTGATGTCGCGGAAGCTCCAGACCCGGCCGACGATCTGGCCGCTCACCGACTGCGGCCTGGACGTCAGCTCGAGCGGCGCGCCCGTCCTTGAACTCGAGTGTCTCGAAGCTCTCGTTCTCCGGCTTGCGTTGCAGCTCGTCCCAGCGCTTCGTGAAGGTCTGCGGGTTGAGCAACTGGTCGAGGACGTAGGAGAGCTTGGTGGCCTTGTCGCCGATGGAGACGAACTCGGACGAGATGTTCCAGATCTCGGAGAAGCGACGGTTGAAGCCGGTGATGGTGCCATCCATGTCGACGACGAGGATGCCGTCGGCTGTCGAGTCGAGCGTGGCGGTGAGGAGGGACAGGGCATCGCTCAGCTCGTGCTCGGCGTCGTCCTGTGCCGACGCGTCGTGGGCCGAGATCACGAAGCCCTCCACCGTGGGGTCGTCGATCAGGTCCACGATGCTGAGCTCGAAGGGGACGGTGGTCGCGCCGTCGTGGCGCAGCAGCCGACCCGGACCGTGACGGGGTGGGTGGCCGTCGGCGCCGCGTCCGGCCTCGGCGAGCGCGGCCACGACCTGACCCCGGTCGGGCTCGGCGACGATGTCGGTGAGCGGCCGCATCTCGATGAGCTCGGGATCGTGGCCGAGCAGCCGGGTGATGGCCCCCGAGGCGGACTCGAGCAGACCGGTGGCTGACACGAGCATGATGACCGAGCCGGCGTTGTGCACCAGGGACCGGAAGCGCGCCTCGCGTCCGCTGGCCAGCTCGAAGCGCCGGCGCTTGGTCAGGTCGCGGAGGCAGAGGAGGACGAGGTGTCTCCCGGAAAGTTGGAGCGGGGTGCCGACGATCTCGACCAGGCGCCACCCCGTGGCGGACTTGACGCGGATCTCAATGGGATCGCCGACGTCCTTGCCCTGAATGCTGGTCGAGCGACCGCAACACCAGTTCGTGGTCGTCGGGATGGACCAGGCTCAAGCCCGAGATCCCGACGCCGTCCGACAGCGTCAAGCCGAAGAGGCGCAGTGCAGCCGCGTTGCCCCAGACGACGCTGCCCTCCTCGTCGACGATGACGACGCTGTCGGGCAGCTTCAGCATGGCGCCGGCGAACGAGGCCACGTCGGCGGCGGACGGACTGGTCGGCCCAAAGGGCGGGAGAGGGTCGGGAACGGCGGACGGCACGTCGTGTGGCGCACCGTTCTTCCCGCGCGCTCGCACCCTCAGTTTCCCCACCCCCAAGTCGTACCAGCCCACCCCTGTTGTTTCGGACAATTCGATCTCAATGACGGTTGCGATCTCGTTGCACAGGCACGATCAGCCCGCCGTGGAGGCGACTCGAGAGGTGCCGGGGACTCCTGGGACGGGCCCGGCTCAGGCGCCGGTCGCCATCGCCCTGAGCTCGTCGACCGATTCGCGCATGACCACGGCGAGGTCCTGGTCCTCGTCGGACGAAACCCACCGCTGCATGGCCACGCGCAACACCGTCATGCCGGCGTCGGCGGCCAGCGTCGCCTGCGGCTCGGGCACGCCCCGCTGGTGCAGGGCATCGATCACGGCGCCGGCGTAGTCGGAGAGTTTGGCCAGCTCACGCTCCCGCAGCTCCGGGTTGGCGTCAATGACGGCCTGGCGCTGGCGGGTGAGGTCACGGCGTGATTCGCCGAGCATGGCGGCGGCGGCCTGCAGCCCGGCGGCCACCGCATCGAGGGGGCCGGCGCCAGGGGGCGCCCCGGAGACACCCTCGACGATGCGCTCCTTGAGGATGGCGGACCCGCCGAAGAGGACCTCGCGCTTGTCGGCGAAGTGGCGGAAGAAGGTGCGTTCCGTGAGCCCGGCCTCTTCGGCGATCTGGGCGGCCGTGGTCTGGTCGAATCCCCGTTCTGAGTACAGGGCGAGGGCCGCCTCCTGCAACCGTCCCCGGCTGTCCGGCTGCCATCGACCCATGGCTTGGATCCTACCGTTGACAGTGACTGACATCAGTTCTAGGGTTATGGCAGTTACTGACATCAACGTACACGGAGGCACCACCATGAGAATCTTCGTCACCGGCGCATCGGGTTGGATCGGCTCGGCCGTCGTCCCCGAGCTGCTCGGGGCCGGGCACGACGTGATCGGCCTGGCCCGGTCCGACGCGTCGGCGGAGGCACTGGAGGAGGCCCGGTGTGGGGTGCACCGCGGCGACCTCGACGACCCCGACGGCCTGGTCGAGGCGGCCGGGAACGCGGACGGTGTGATCCACCTGGCCTTCCAGCACGAAGTCGCCTTCGTCGGGGGCAACTTCGCAGCTGCGGCAGCCGCCGACCGGCGCGCCGTCGACGCCATGGGGGCGGCGCTCGCCGGTTCCGATCGCCCATTCGTGCTCGCCTCAGGCATGGTCGGGCTGAGCATGGACCGGCCGGCCACCGAGAACGACGGCCTCGTGCCCGGCGCGCGAGATCCGGGCCAACCCGGCCGGGCTCCGGGCCGCCACCGCGCTGCTGACGCTCTCGCTGCGGGGCATCGGGGTGCGCTCGTCCGTGCTGCGCTTCCCGCCGACGGTCCATGGCGACGGCGATAAGGGGTTCGTGGCCACCTTTGTCGCCATCGCCCGGCAGAGTGGCGTGTCCCGATATGTCGGCGACGGCGCCAACCGCTGGCCCGCCGTGCACCGGTCCGACGCCGCGCGCCTCACCCGGCTGGCCGTCGAGGCCGCGCCCGCCGGCTCGGTCCTGCACGCGGTGGGGGACGAGGGCGTGCCTTTCCGTGACATCGCGGACAGGTTGGGAATGCATCTGGGCGTTCCGACCGAGTCGATCGACTCGGCCGAGGCGCCGGAGCACTTCGGCCCTCTGGGCCACTTCGTCGGGCTCGACAGCCCCGCCAGCGCGGCCATCACGCGCGAGATGCTCGGCTGGCGGCCGACCGGGCCCACCCTGCTGGCGGACCTCGACGAGGAGCACTACTACCGACAGGGGTGATGAGGGCGCGGTCCTCGTCCGGCTGCCCTTCTCCGCTCGCGTGTCACATTCGGGCGTCCCGGCGTGTCTCTTTGGGTGACGGCCACGTACCGCTGGCCACACCGACGAAAGGACCACCATGGATGCCCGCTTGAACCTCTACGAGAACCCGATCGCGACGAAGTTCGTCAAGCACATCGTCGCCGCCGGCGGCGTGGTGACGAAGTCATCGCTCCCGGCGTTGACGCAGGAGATGGTGAAGTTGCGCGCCAGCCAGATCAACGGCTGTGGCTTCTGCACCGATATGCACACCAAGGAAGCGCTCCACGCCGGGGAGAGCCAGGTGCGGCTCAACCTGGTGGCGGCCTGGCGCGAGGCGACGGTCTTCACCGAAGCGGAGCGCGCGGCCCTGGAGCTCGCCGAGCAGGGCACGCGCATCGCCGACGCGTCCGAAGGCGTCTCCGACGAGGTATGGGCGCGGGCCGAGAAGTACTACGACGAGGAGCAACTCGGTGCGCTGGTCTCGCTCATCGCCATCATCAACATGTTCAACCGCCTGAACGTCATCATCCGCCAGCCGGCCGGGGACTACGTGGCAGGGCAGTTCGGCTGATTCTGATGTGTTCCTCTGATCAAGTCCTCTGATCAGGTCCTGTTCGTCCCGTCGACGAGGCGCCGCAAGGCATGGATGATCGCGTCGCGGATCGCCGGGTCGTCGATCTGCCCGTTCGCGCACGGCCGGCGCGCGGTCACGGGGATCGCGGCGCAGGCCTCGTCGATCACCGCGGCGTGCGCGTAGCCGAGCACCTTGCGTAGGGACTCGTGGGCATCGGCCGCCCCGTTGGGGGCGGCCGATGTGTTGATGTAAGCCACGGGCTTCTCGTAGATCGAGCCGACGACGTCGTCGCCGATCGTCCAGTCGAGCAAGTTCTTGAACGATCCGGGCAGGGCGCCTGCGTATTCAGGCGTGGAGAAGAGGAGCGCGTCCGACGAGTGGATCGCCGTCCGCAACCGGTCCACCTCGGCGGGATGAGGGGCGCACGATCGAGATCAGGATCGAAGTGCGGAAGCAAACCCATCCCGTCGTAGAGCTGCGGGAGCGATGGCCGGCGGTGCGATCTACGCCGCCGTGCGGAGCAGTGCCGTGTTCGTCGAACCCGTCGCGGAGACTCCCGGAGACGAGGAGGACTTTGGTCGAGACCAGTGCCGGCTCCCGCTCGGGTGCCCGGTCCGATGAGGCGTTCGGTGAGGGGTCGGGTGAGGGGTCGGGCATACGCCGCTGCTCAACGGTGCGGGAGGGCGAGGCGGTCTGCCCGAGACCACGAAGGCCGCGAACGCCTCGGGATGCGTGTTCGGCGCGAAGTGGCCCGTGCCGTCGATCTCCTCGCAGGCCGCGTTCGGCAGCACGTCGGCGAGCCAGCGGGCGCCGTAGTCGTGCTCCTCGGACGTCTCCGACCCGTAGCCGACCACGCCGGCGTGGTGACGTCGCGAAACTCGAACGGGGCGTCGACCTCCGAGGCCATGTCCGCCTGGAAGGCCGGTCCCTCGGCCCGCCGCTGGGCGCGCCGCTCGGGTGGCATGGCCGCCCAGGCGTCGTCGCCGAGGAGTCTGCGGTACATCTCTTCGATGTCTCGGCTCGGGTCGTCCGAGGCGGCGACGCCGGCGTTGTACGCCTTCGTGGTCTCGCGGCCACCAATCGACCCAGGGCATCGGCGGCTCCCACAGGCCGATGACCCGGAAGGACGTCGGGGCGGAACGAGGCGGCGAGCATGGTCGGATTCGAGCCGAAGCTGTGGGCGACGACGATGGGAGGTTCTGCGCAGCGCCCGGCGAGGCGGAGCAGGTCCTCGGCGTGCTCGACCATGGTGTGTGCCGGTCGGCAGGTGGAGCGAGCGGCCGTAGCCGCGCCGGTCGTAGACGATGACGTGGCGGTCCTGCAGATGGGTGAGCACCCTGCGAAAGGCGGCCGAACGGTCCGGTGCGCCGTGCACCAGGATGATCGGCGGTTCGGTGACAGGACCGCCCTCCACCACGTAGAGGTCGCCGCTCTCCCGGGACTCATCGTCGCGCTCGCCGCGCTCGCCGGCTCGCTCACTGGCACCGTCCCCGGAGACATCCGGGTCACGTTACCGGCACGATCAACGACCCCGGCCGCCGCACGCCTAACCCGGGTAGGCGGCCTCCGCCTCGGCCAGCAGAGGGTCGACGTCGCGGGGGAGGATGACCCCGGCCGCCGCCGCGGCCCGGGTCGCGGCTTCATAACGCGCCAGGTAGGTCGGCGCGGCTCTCCGTAGAGCGCGTGCACCTTCTCGACGGGGAAGGCCTCGTGGAAGCCGACCAGTCGGGCGAAGACGTCGGGCGACTGCTGGATGCGCGCTGTTGTGCGCGATCGGCACGTCGACCTGGGGCAGCCTGATGCCACCACGTGCGATGCGGTTGTCGTCGCGGACGACCTCCGGCGGCTCGCCCTCGAAGTCGATGCGCGGCTGCACGGGCGGCGGCGTGGCGTCGATCAGCCACGCCTGCAGATGATGGAGCGCGGCATCGACCACCGGCGCCACCGAGACCTGGTTGATGCGCTGCATGGACGGGTCGTCGAGCGGGATGAGCGAACCCGAAGTCCCGCTCCATCCGGGGCGACGACGAGGCCATGGCCGGCAGGGCCACGTGCGAGGCACCCGCCACCTCCCAATAACGGAAGAGATCGGTGTCGGTCTGGCGGACCCCGTAGCACGACGTCGCCTCGCACTCGGTGTTGACCACCATGATCGGGATACCGAGGTCGTCGCGCAGGAGGTGCATCCCTTCTGGGATCCTGGGCGTGGCCGGCCTCGGCCGCCGCATCACGGGGGACGGTCATGACGGCGTCACCCACCTCGAGCGGCGTCCCCCCGCCGAAGTACATCACGAGGAAGAAGGCGTCGAAGCGCCGGGTGATCGGCTGCACACCGTCGAGGTAGGAAGCCAGCCGGCGCCGCCGACTGCGACGCTCCTTGGGCGATCAGGCGCCGGACGTCGAGGCCACCCATGACGTCGAGCGGCGCGATGGGGCCGATCGGGTGCCACCAGGTTTGCCGCCTGCGTGAAGATGTCGAACGAGTAGTCGTCGCTCGTGATCGACAGCGACCTGTAGCGTTCCGGATCCCACGCGTGCAGCCCCTGCGGGTTGTCGGGCGCGCCGTGGATGCCGACCCGTTGGGCCGACACGGCGACGTAGGCGTAGCCGTTCTCGAAGACCTCGGGGCTGTCCCCGCCGCCGAAGTTCTCGTAGCCGGCGGACACGTTGTTCCACAGGACGATGACCGTGCCGTTGAAGGCGGCTGGGTCCTCCGGTCGCACCACCACCAGGCGTGTCGTGAACGGCGCGGTCTCCACCGGCTCGACCTGCCAACGTCCGTCCCGCCCGAGGTCGGTGCCCGGTCACCGGCGCGTAGCGGGCCGCCTCACCGTCGAGGAAGTACTCCTCCTGGCGGTAACCCAGCGCGGCGAGGTCGGCGGTCGGTCCGCCGAAGGCCCACCCCTTGCTCCCGCCGGTCACCGGTCCGCTGACGCTGCCACCCATCAGGCTCTGCCACCCATCACGTCTCCCTTGTTCGATCAGTGCCGCCGGGCAGGTTCATTGCTGCATGCCGTCGCGCAGCTCGCGCTTGAGGACCTTCCCGGAGGGGTTCCGCGGCAACGCGTCAATGAAGGTCACGGCCTTGGGGACCTTGAAGCGGGCCAGTTGCCCCTCGCAGTGCGCCAGCAGCTCGTCGGGTGTCGGCGGCTCGGCGCCCTCACGGAGGGCGACGAAGGCCACCGGCACCTCGCCCCAGCGCTCGTCCGGCCGGCCGACGACGGCGGCCTCGAGCACGGCATCGTGCTCGTAGAGCACGCGCTCGATCTCCGAGCTGGCGATGTTCTCGCCGCCCGAGACGATCATGTCCTTGAGTCGGTCGACGATGAAGAGGTAGCCGTCCTCGTCGCGCACCCCGATGTCCCCGCTGTGGAACCACCCGCCGGTGAAGGCGGCCTTCGTGGCGTCGGGGTCGCGCCAGTAGCCCTTGAAGACCTTCGGTCCCCGCATGACGATCTCGCCCTGCTCGCCGGCCGGCACCGGATTGCCGTTCTCGTCCCAGATGTCGAGCTCGAGGTAGAGGCAGGGGCGTCCGACCGAACCGAGCTTGGTCACGATGCTGTCGCGGTCGAGGAAGGTGTCGCCGGAGACGGTCTCGGTCATGCCGTAGGCGTCGGCGAACCAGGCCGACGGGAAGACGCGCTGAATCCGTTGAATGAGCGGGATGGGCATCTTCTCGCCGCCGTTGATGACGACCCGCACCGACGACAGGTCGCGCTGCTCAATGTCGGGCAGGGCCATGATCGCGTTGACCATGGCGGGCGCCAGCCACACGGTGGAGACGCGCGACGCGCTCGATCTCGTCGACCACGTCGGAGGCGTCGAAGGCCCGGTGGATGATCATGGTCGCACCGGCGGCGAGCAGCGAGGTCGTCGTGAGGTCGAGCGCGCCGACGTGGTACAGCGGCCCGCAGGCGAGCCCGAGCTCGGCGCTCCGTGAAGCCGAACTCCAGCGTGTGCGCCATGTTCTTCCAGGCCAGGTTGGCGTGCGTGAGCATGACGCCCTTCGGCCGTCCAGTCGTTCCCGAGGTGTACATCAGGCGGTGCACGTCGTCGCCCGCCGCCGGCACCGGGTCTGCGACGGGAGATCCAGAGCGCACGTCCGCGAGGGACGTCCAGCCGTCCGACGCACCGGTCGAGAGGCTCACCCGCACCAGGTCGCCGTCGAGACCTGTCGTCGCGGCGTCGGCCAGCGCCAGCAGCGCCTCGTCGCAGACGAGCGCGCGGGCGCCCGAGTGCTCGAGGATGTAGCGCACCTCGGGCGCGGCCAGCCGCCAGTTGATCGGCATGGCGATGGCGCCCAGGTAGTTGGCGGCGAAGAGCGCCTCGAGGAACTCGGGACAGTTGTACGAGAGCAGCGCCACGACGTCGCCCGCACCGACGCCGCGCCTGGCCAGGCCGCCCGCCAGTGCGGACACCCGGCCGGCCATCTCTGCATAGGTGATGGCTGCGCCCTCGAAGATCGTCATGACGGTGTCGGGCGTGCGTTCGGCGTGGTGGGCGAGCACGGCGTACCAGTTCACGTCGGCGGCATCCATCGGTGATGGCGTCATCGGGGCGTTCCGAAGGCACGCTGCACGCAGAGACAAGACGTTCGCTGCACCGTCACCGACTCCTTCCACGACCCGTCGAAAGCGCACTGCAAAGCCCGCTGAACAGCCCACTGCACAACGCCGCGGGAATGCCGTCGAGAGCCCGGTCGAGAGCGCGGTTTCCGGGGGCGAGCCTAACCGTGGACGCGCGCGGGAACAGGCGTCTCGCCGTCGGCACGACGTCGGACCCAACCCTCGGTGGGGTGGCGGCCCGCTAGTCTCGCTAGCAATGGCACGGGTGGAGTCGACCGGTGATTCTCGCCGCAAGGCGAACTGGGAGGCGCGCTACCAGTCCATCATCGACACCTCGGCGGGTGTCTTCGCCCGGCGGCGGCTACCACGCCACGGGCATCACCGAGCTCTGCGTGGCCAACGATCTCGGGAAGGGCGCGCTGTACCACTACATCGGTTCCAAGGAGGATCTGCTCGCCGCCATCCACGACCGGGTGATGGACGAGGTGATGGTCGGCGCGGACCGGGTCGCCGAGGCCGGTGGCACGCCGTCCGAGCAGCTGGCCATGCTCGGCGACGAGTTGCTCGATGTGATCCATCGCTACCCCGACCACGTCTGGGTCTTCCTGCACGAATTCCCGGCGTTGACCGGCGAGCGGGCCGAGCAGTTCCGCGAACGTCGACGCGCCTACGAGCGCCGGGTCGAAGGCGTCCTGGAGGCAGGCGTCGAGTCGGGCGAGTTCCGCGACCTCGACCCCCGGCTGACCGCGCTGGCCTGGCTCGGCATGCACAACTACACGTACCTCTGGCTGAAGACGGGCGGCGAGCTGTCCGCCCGTGACGTGGCGAAGCCGTTCGCCGACATCTTCATGCGGGGGATCACGAACCCGTCGGCCAACATCTGAGCGCGCGCTCAGGGCGCCGAGTAGCCGCCGTCGACGACGATGGCCGAACCGGTCGTCCAGCGCGAGGCCTCGCTGGCCAGGTAGGAGTAGGCGCCGACCAGATCGTCGGCCGTGCCGAGCCCGAGGGGGTGCTTGTCGGCGATGGCGTCGAGCGCCTCGGGCGGGAGGCCCTCGTGGATCGCCGAGCGGAACGTGCCGGGGCACACGCAGTTGACCCGGATGCCGTCGCGGGCGTACTCGACGGCGGCGACCTTGGCGAGCTGAATCACCGCGGCCTTGGTGGCGCAGTAGGGCGCGGCGTGGGACCAGGCCGTCAGGCCCGAGACCGACGCCGTGAGGATGATCGACCCCGCATGCTGCGGGCGCATGACCGCCACCGCGGCCCGGATGCCGTTGACCGCTCCGAGGACGTTGACGCGGAAGGCGCGCTCCCAGTCCTCGGTCGTCAGGTTGTGGATCCGGCCGTTCGGCGAGAGGACGCCGGCGTTGCTGACGAGAACGTCGAGCCGGCCGAAGCGCTCGACGGCCTGCGTGACCACGGACTCGACCTGCGCGGCGTCGCTGACGTCCGCCAGCGCTGTCTCGACGGAGCCGTCCACGGCGGGCAGTCCGTCGACGGTCGCCTGCAGCGACGGGGCGCTGACGTCGCTGAGCACGAGATCGGTGTCGGGCTCGCCGGCGAACTGCTGCGCCACGGCCGCCGCCGAGCGCGCCGCCGGCGCCGATGATGGCCACCACCCGCCGCGTCGTCGTCATACGAGCAGGTACCCGCCGTCGACGTTGAGCACGGTGCCGGTGATGAAGGCCGAGGCGTCGGAGGCGAGGAATTGGTAGGCGGCCGGCCAGGTCGGTCGACGTCCCCCAGCGCCGCTGCGCCGTGTGCCCGGTGATGGCGGCGGACAGCTCGGGGTTGTGCATCCACGCGTCGGCCAGCGGCGACTCGAACCAGCCCGGCGCCACGACGTTCACGGTGATGCCGGCCGGCGCGAGGTCGAGCGCGAGCGCCTTGGCCATGCCGACCAGCCCGGCCTTGGACGCGCTGTAGGCGGCGAGTCCCTTGCGCGGCCGCTCCCCGAGCACCGAGCCGGTGAAGATCAGCCGGCCGCCGTCGCCCATCACCCGGGCGGCGGCGCGCGCCCCGAGGAAGGCACCGGTGAGGTTGACCTCCATGACCTGGCGCCAGACCGAGGCGGCGGTCTCGCGCGGGCCGGCGACGATCGGGCGAGATCCCGGCGTTGCAGATCCAGGCGTCGACGCCGCCCCATTCGGCGACCGTAGCGTCGGCGACCGCTTCGTTGAAGTCCTCGTCGGTGACGTCGCCGCTGAGCACGAGGGACGGTCCGGGGAGCGCCGCGGCCACGGCCTTGAGGTCCCGCTCGGTGCGGGCCACGAGCGCCACCGAGGCGCCGGCACCGGAGAAGGCATGGGAGAGCAGCGCGCCGAGGCCGCGGCTGGCGCCGGTGATCACCACCCGCTTCCCCGAGACGGCGCCGGGCTCCGGGAAGGACGCCGGGTATGTCGATCTGGTCGATCATCGCTTTTCCCATGTTGTACCGACCAGTACAATACACGCTCGATGACGGTCGATCCCTCTGCGCCGCCGCCTTCTCGCAGGTCGACCTGGTCGAGATGCACCGGCGCATGCTGCTGATCCGGGGCTTCGAGGAGCGGGTCGCCGCCCTCTACCGCGACGGCGAGGTCCCCGGCTTCGTCCACCTCTCGACGGGGCAGGAGGCGACGGCCGTCGGCGCCTGCTGGTGCGCTGGGCCCAGCCGACGTCGTCACGTCGACGCACCGTGGCCACGGCCACTGCCTGGCCAAGGGCCTCGATCCGCGCCGGGATGTTCGCCGAGTTGATGGGCAAGGACCAGGGCACGAACCGCGGCCGGGGTGGGTCCATGCACATCGCCGACCCGAAGCTCGGGATCTTCGGCGCCAACGGCATCGTGGCGGCCGGCGTGCCGATCGCGGCGGGGGCGGCCACGGCCGCGCAGCTCCGGCGCGACGGGAGCGTCACGGTGGCCTTCTTCGGTGACGGCGCGGTGGCGCAGGGCGCCTTCCACGAGGCCCTGAACCTCGCCGCCGTCTGGAAGCTCCCGGTGATCTTCTTCTGCGAGAACAACGGGTATGCCGAGTTCTCCCCGGCTTCCACCCAACATGCGGCGTCACTCGAGCTCCGGGCAGCCGGCTACGGCATCCCGTACGTGGCGGTGGACGGGAACGACGTCGTCGCGACGGCGGCGGTCATGGCGGACGTCGTCGGCGCGGCGCGCGACCGACGCGGCCCCGCCATCGTGGAGGCGGCGACGTACCGCTGGCACGGCCACTACGAGGGTGATCCCGAGCGGTACCGGTCCCCGGACGAGGTGGAGGAGTGGCGCACGCGTCGATCCGCTGCTCGTCCACGAGGCGGTGCTGCGGGCGGCTGGCGTGGCCGACGACCAGATCAAGGCACTCGAGGCCGCGACGGCCGACGTGCTCGACGGTGCCGTCGAGGCGGCGCGGCGGCTGGCCCGGCCCGCTGCGGTCACGTTGACGGACTTCGTCGTGCGCCCGAGGGCGCTCCGGCCCGAGCCGGCGCCGCCGGCCGACGACGCGCCGGTGTTCCGCACCATGGACGCCATCCGGTCCGCGCTCGAGATCGAGCTCACCGAGGACGAACGGGTCTTCCTCGCCGGCGTCGACGTCGGCGCCGGCGGCAACGTCTTCGGACTCACGCCGCGGCTTGGCCGACACGTTCGGCGACCGTGTGCGGGACACGCCGATCTCGGAGACGGCGGTCGTCGGCCTCGGGGTCGGCGCAGCCATGGCCGGCATGCGGCCCGTGGTCGAGCTCATGTACCTGGACTTCATCGGCGTCTGCTTCGACCAGCTGCTCAACCAGGCGGCCAAGCTGCCGTTCATGACCGGTGGCGCGGCGGAGATGGCGTTGACGGTGCGAACCCAGTTCGGTGCCGGCCGCTCCTCGGGGAGCCAGCACTCCCAGAGCCTCGAGGCGCTGCTGGCGCACATCCCGGGGCTGACCGTGGTGATGCCCTCGACGCCGGCGGACACCTACGGGCTGCTGCGCGCCGCCATCCAGGATCCCAACCCCGTCGTGTTCATTGAGAACCGTCTGCTCTACGGCATGAAGGGACCCCAGCCGCCGCCCGACTACGTCCTGCCCATCGGCACATCCGCCGTGGTGCGGCCCGGCACGCATCTGACCGTCGTGTCGGTGTCACGCATGGTGCACGAGGCGCTGGCCGCCGCGGAGCAGGTGGCGGAGGAGGGCATCTCGGTCGAGGTCATCGACCTCAGGACGGTGGCCCCGCTGGACATGGAGCCGATCCTGGCGTCGGTGCACAAGACGAGCCGGCTGCTCATTGCGCACGAGGCCGTCGTGCCCTTCGGTATCGGAGCCGAGATCGCGGCGACCGTCGCCCGCGAGGGCTTCTGGGACCTCGATGCGCCGATCGAGCGGATCGGGGCGGCACCCACCCCGTCGCCGTACTCACCGGACCTCGAGCAGGCGTGGCTCCCCGATCGCGACGACATCGCGGCGGCGATCCGCCGGCTCGCCGCCGTCTAACGCACCGTGAGGGCGGTGGCGCGGGAGCGTCAGCAGCCCAGTTGACGGGCGATGACCAGATGCTGGATCTCGTTGGTGCCCTCGCCGATCTCGAGCACCTTGGCGTCACAGTAGAAGCGGGCCACGGGCGTCTCGAGCATGTAGCCGAGACCGCCGTGGATCTGGACCGCCTCCGACGCGGCCCACGCCGCCACTCGGCTCGCCTTCATCTTCGCCATCGCCGCTTCCTTCTGGAAAGGCCGGCCCGCGTCGCGCAGGAAGGCGGCGCGGTAGGTGAGCCAGCGCGCCGCCTCCAGCTCGGTGGCGATGTCCGCCAGCTTGAACTGCACCGCCTGGAACTTCGAAATCGGCTGGCCGAACTGCTGGCGCTCCTCCGCGTACGTCGTGGCCAGGTCGAGGACCGCCTGGGTGAGGCTGAGCGACAGGGCCGCGATGGAGATCCGCCCGACCTCGAGGGTGCGTAGGAACTGGCCGAGCCCGAGGTTGGGGTCGCCGAGCAGGTGCTCGTCGGGCACCCAGACGTCGTCGAGGTAGAGCTCGCGCGTGTCGAGCCCACGCCAGCCGATGCCGCGCATCTTCGGGCCCATGGTGAAGCCGGGCGTGTCCTTCTCCACGACCAGGCTGGCGAAGCCCGCCTCCTGGCCCGGCTCGGGCTCGGTGCGAGCCAGCAGGGTGACGCCGAACGACATGTCGGTCCCCGCGTTGGAGATGAACGTCTTGCGGCCGTTGATGAGCCAGCCTCCGTCGCGCCGTTCCGCCCTCGTGCGGATCCCCCGTGCGTCGGACCCGGCGTCGGGCTCGGTCAGTCCGAACGCGCCGAGCACCTTCCCCTCGGCGAGCGGGCGGAGCCAGCGCTCCCGCTGCTCGTCGCTGCCGAAGAGGTAGAGGGGGAGCGAGCCGATGGTCGCGTGGGCCTGCCAGGCGGCCGCCACGGACTGGTCGGCGTGGCCGAGCTGCTCCATGGCCGCGACGAACCCGATGGTCGACATGCCGATCCCGCCCCACTCCTCGGGGACGAGGATGCCGAGCAGCCCGAGGTCGCCCATCTCGCGAAGAAGGTCGGTCGGGCAGCGGGCGTCCTCCCAGGCCAGCGGCGCCCGCGGGGCGATCTCCCTCGTCGCGAAGTCTCGGCAGAGGTCGACGAGGTCCTGTTCGCGTTCGTCGAGCGAGAAGTCCATGGGTCGGCTCAGTCCTCGCTCGGCAGGTGGGCCAGGAACGCGGTCGACCAGTCGGGCAGGTCGCGCGGCACGGCGTACCCCTTCTCGTCGTTGATGGCGGCCCAGTGTGCCGCGACGTCCTCAACGGTCGCGTCGGTGGTCACGTAGCCGGGGGTCGAGGCGACGAAGATGCGTGCGAACCGACCGGCCCCGGCCTCGTAGATCTCCCCATTGACGGGACAGGCCTCGTGGGCGAGGAACGCCGCCATGGGAGCGACCAGGTCGGGCGACATCGGCGTCCCCGCAGGACCCGCCGAATCATCGTCGGCGGCCTGCCCGGCCATGCGGGTGAACGCGGCCGGCGCGATCAGGTTGACCTTGATCCCGTGCGCCTCGCTGGTGGTGGCGATACTGCGGGTGAGCCCGATCACTGCGGCCTTGGCCGTGGCGTAGGAGAGGTTCTGGGGCAACCCGAAGATACCCGACGACGTCGTCATCACAATGCGGCCGTAGCCCTGCTCGACCATGTGGGGCCAGGCGGCCCGGGTGGTGTTGAACGAGCCCAGCACATGGACGGCCACGTGCCGCTCGAGGTTGTCCAGGTCGGCGTCCGGGAGCCCCGCCCACTTGATGATGCCGGCGTTGTTGATGAGCACGTCGAGGCGCCCGAACCGCTCGATCGCCGCGGCAACCAGCGCCTGTGCGCCCTCGGTCGAGGCGACGTCGTGTTCGTCGGCGCTCGCTGTCCCGCCCGTCGCTTCGATCTCGGCCGCAACGGTCGCCGCCACCGAGCCGTCGACGCCGACCCCCTGCATGGAACTGCCGAGATCGTTGACCACGACGCTGGCCCCGCGCTGCGCCAGAAGCCGCGCGTAGGCCCGACCGATGCCCCGTCCGGCACCGGTGACGATCGCGACGCGACCTTCGAAGTTGTACGTGTCCACTCGACTCCCGTCTGCGGTGCAGTGGCCGGAGTGCGTCGTCTAGTTCCGCGAGGCGGTGGTCGCCAGCGGCGCGTGGAACCCCAGCAGATCGCCGAGCGTGCCGCCGACCATGGCTGCCGTCTCGTCAGCCGGGATACCGGCGAACAGTTGGTCCATGAGCTGCCGGCTGCCGCGGAAGGTGCCCTCGGCGTGCGGGTAGTCGTTGCCCCAGACGATGCTGGAGAGGCCGGTGATGTGCCGGCAGGCGACGGCGACGGGGTCGTCCTGGAACGACACGTGGAACTGGCGCTTCACATACTCGCTTGGCATCAGCGGGTAGGGCCACTTCTCGTTCAGCCGGAAGAGCCGGGCGATGCCGGTCTGCTCGGCGGGCGCACGCTCGTCGTCCCAGACGCCGAGCCACCAGTCGGGGTCCTGCCCGATGCCCGGTGATCCAGCACTTGTCCATGCTGCCGACGAGCGAGGCCAACCAGTGCGCGTTGAACTCGATCAGCGCGAAATGCAGGTCGGGGTAGCGCTCGGGCACGCCGCCGCCGATGAGCTCGCACATGAGCTGCTGCGGGACGATGGTGCTGTAGATGGCCTGGGTCACCATGCGCTTGGCGGCCGACTTCTCGGTCACCGGCTGGTTCACCTGGGCCGCGTTCTCCATGACGACCTTGAGCGTGGTGGACGACGGATCGTTGACTTTGATCCCGCCGGTCTGCGTGTGGAAGAACACATGGACCCCGCTGGCCTGGGCGGCGGCCCACACGGGATCGAAGTCCCGTGAGTGGTACGGCTTCGGCGGTGTGGCCGGCAGGAGGATGGCGCGGAAGCCGTTCGCCGCGGCGCGCTCGATCTCCACCACGGCGTCGTCGACGTCGGTGAGCGGGATGGGGGCCGTCGGGGCGAGGCGGGAGAAGTACGGCCCGAAGCGCTCGACGACGTAGTCGTTGTAGACGCGGGCGTGGGCGATGGAGAGCTCGTGGTCGTCGGAGTAGAGGCCGAAGAGCGACAGGTTCGGGTGCATCACCCCGACGTCGACGCCGTCGAAGTTGAGGTCCTCAATGATCATTTCGGGATCGCCCTCGGGCATCCGGCCGCCCGTTTGGCGGTAGCGCGAGATCGTCCAACCCTCGAAGCCGGGGGTGTGCAGCCGGCGGAAGATCCGCGCGCCGCCTTCCACCAATGGCTCGATCTCGAAGTCGTCCTCCCACACCCCGCGGTCGCGCAGGTTCTTCGGCAGGCGCGTGACGAAGAGGTCCGTGGGCTCCAGGATGTGCCCGTCGGCGGAGATGACGAGATGCTGCTCTGTCATGGTTGTGCCCTTCCTGCGCGGGGACGCAAGATCTCGATGAATGCGTGCGTGGTACGCGGTACTCTGCCCGAAGATTCTAGACCAACCGGTCGGTACAGACAACGGGCGACGAGGCCGGGCGCGCGTCGTCGCGGCCAGAAGGAGACGAGGCGATGAGCAAGCGGTGGCAGCAGCGCCCACCTGGCTCGACGTGGGGCGACTGGGGCGACGACGACGAGCTCGGCCGGATCAACCTGCTCACGCCGGACAAGGTCCTCCAGGGCGTGCGCGAGGTCGAGGCCGGCATCAACTTCTGTCTCAGCCTGCCGCTCGACTATCCCGGCGGTACCGCGTTGAACCAGCGCCGCTACCCGCCGGTGATCTCGCCGACGGAGGACATGAACGGCAATCCCGACACCTTCTACAACATCGCCATGAGCAGCATGGAGAAGTTCGGTGATCCCAAGTACGTCGACGTCTGGGCCGACGACGTGGTGACCCTGTCGCTGCAGTACTCCACCCAATGGGACTCGCTGGCCCACGTCGGCGCGGAGTTCGATGCCGACGGCGACGGCGTGGACGAGGCCGTCTATTACAACGGCTATCGCGCCGGCGAGGACCTGGTCGGTCCCAAGGCCGACGCCGCCGGCGACGGCGGGGGGCACCGCTGCTTCGCCCGCCACCTGGGCCTGGAGCACATGGCCGCGACCGGCGTGCAGGGGCGCGGCGTGCTGGTCGACCTGGCCCACCATCTCGGCAACGAGTGGCGCGGCGTCAACCGCACGACACTGGAGGAGATCATGGCGGCCGACAACGTGGTGGTCGAGCCCGGCGACATGCTCCTGCTGCACACGGGGTTCGCCACCGAGGTCCTCAAGTGGAACCGCAACCCTGATCCGGTCAAGATCCACACGCTGTGCAGCTATCTCGATGCACGCGACGAGTCGTTGTTGGAGTGGATCGCCGATTCGCAGATCTCGGCGCTCGTGGCGGACAACTATGCGGTCGAGGGCATGGTGGGCAAGGATCGCGACGAGAGCCGGCACTCGTTCCTGCCCATCCACAACCTCTGCCTCTTCAAGCTGGGCGTCCCGCTCGGTGAGATGTGGTATCTGCACGAGCTTGCGTCATGGTTGCGCGAGCACGACCGCAGCCGCTTCCTCCTCACCGCGCCGCCGCTGCGGCTGCCCGGCGTCGTGGGCTCTCCGCTCACGCCGGTGGCGACCGTCTGACGGTGGACGAACCTCAGGGGGAGCCGGCGGCCCCGGCGGACACGGATGACGCGGAGGACACGGTTGACGAAGACGCTGCCTCCGTGACCCGCTCGAGCCGGAACGCGGCATAGTCGGTTTCGTAGACCTTGGCGATCTCGGCCAGGAGTTTCGGCCGGCCCGCCGAGTTGAGCAGGTACTTGCGAGGCTTCCCGGGGATGTTGGTGCCGAAGTAGTAGCTGCTCTCGCCGAACGAGGGCGCCTTGGTCGCCCAGCGATCGACCATGCTCGTCCACTTCTCCTCGGCGGCGGGCTCGACTTCGATGACGTCGGCGCCGACCGCGCGCAGGTGCAGCAGGATCTCGGTGACGAAGTCCACCTGGTCGCCGTTGTAGCGAGGGTTGTTCCCGGCGGCGGCGTGTGGGCCACCGGGGAAGAAGAAATTCGGGAATCGCGTGGTCTGCACCCCGAGGAAGGTCGTCGGGCCGTCGGCCCAATGGTCGACGAGAGCGAGGCCGTCCCGGCCCACGATGCCCATGCGGTTCAACGTGCCCGTCCCGAAGTCGAAGCCCGTCGCCCACACGATGATGTCGAACTCCCGCAGGCCGTCGGCCGTCTGCATGCCGCGTGCGGTCACACGCTCGATCGGCGTCCGCCGCAGGTCGACGATGTCCACCCGTGGCTCGTTGTACACCTCGAAGTAGGCGGTGACGAACGGTGGTCGCTTCTCGCCGAAGCGGTGGTCCTTGGGGACCAGCTTGTCGGCGGTGGCCGGATCCTCGACGATGGCGCGGATCTTGCCGGCCAGGAATTCGCACCAGGCCGCGTTGGCCGCCTCGTCGAAGAGCAGATCGCTGTAGTTGCTGGTGAGCTTGGAGAAGCCCCGGCTCCGCCACATCTCCTCGAAGAAGGCCCGGCGCTCGTCTTCCGAGTCGTCGAAGGCGGCGCGCTCGTTGGCCACGTGGAGGAACCCGCTGGGTGATGTGGTGAGCGTCTGGCGGATCGCCTCGAAGTCCGTTCTGAGTTGTGCCTGCTCGGCGGGGGTGATCGGACCGTTGTTGAGCGGCGTGCACCAGTTGGCCGAGCGCTGGTAGACGGTCAAGGTGGCGGCCTTCTCCGCGATGACGGGGATGATCTGCACCCCGCTCGAACCGGTGCCGACGACCGCAACCCGCTTGTCGGCGAAGTCGACCGGCGCCGCCGGCCACAAGCCCGTGTGGTACGACTCGCCCTCGAAGTCCCCTCTTCCGGGCACCTCTGGGAAGTGGGGCACCGACAGCACGCCGGTGGCGGCCACGAGGAAGCGCGCACTGACCACGGTGCCGTCGCTCGCGTGGACCGTCCAGCGCCCCGATGGTTCGTCCCAGACGGCCGATGTGACACTGGCGCCGAACCGCATGTGGCGCCGGAGGTCGAACCGGTCCACCACGTGGTTGAGATACCGCTCGATCTCCGGTTGCTCGGCGAAGTGCTCCTGCCACTCCCACTCGTCGAACAGCTCCTGCGAGAAGAGGTAGGCGTAGGTGTAGCTCTCCGAATCGAAGCGCGCACCGGGGTAGCGATTCCAGTACCAGGTGCCGCCGACGCCGTCACCCGCCTCGAGCAGCGCTGCGGAGAAGCCGGCGTCGCGCGGCGGTAGAGCTGGTAGATCCCGGTGATGCCTGCGCCGACGACGAGCACGTCGACCGCGGCGGCTCCCTCGCTCGGCCTGGTCTCGGATACGGGTTCGGTGGATGTCATGGGCCTCCGCGGCAGTGAGCCCTGCGGGCGCGACGAGCGCACGGGCGTGCACACCGTGCGGCTCAGCACCCACGATGCAGATTGTACCGACCGGTTAGTATATCTTGACGATGGTGCCTGTCCCAGGCACGAGGAGGCTCGACGGATGGCAGTCCTGACGACAGCAGCGCACGCCGCCGTCGACTGCGCGCGGGCCGTCGCCATCGACGTGCGCCACCGTCCATGACCGACGCCGCATGACCGACGCCGTATGACCGACGACCGCACGGGAACTCCACCACGCGTCGCGATCGTCACTGGGGGCGGATCCGGCATCGGGCTCGCGGTGAGCGAGCGGCTGGCGGCCGACGGTATGGCCGTCGCGGTGTTCGACCGCGACGGCGACGCAGCCGAGGCGGCTGCGGGCAAGATCTCGGCTGACGGGAGGTCGGGGCTCGGGATCGCCGTCGACGTGACCGATCGGGAACAGATCGAGGCAGGCGTGACCCAGGTGCAGCAGCAGCTCGGCGCGCCGACGGTCCTGGTCAACAACGCAGGCATCCACGCCGTCGATCCGTTTCTCTCCATTACGCCCGAGAAGTGGCATCGTCTCTTGGAAGTGAATCTGACCGGAACGTTCAACTGCTGCCAGGCGGTCGTGCCCGGCATGATCGAGGCGGGCTGGGGACGGATCGTGAACATCTCGTCGTCGAGCGCCCACAGCGGGCAGCAATACATGACGCACTACGTCGCGGCGAAGGCCGGCGTCATCGGGTTCACGAAGTCGCTCGCGCTCGAGCTCGGGCCCAAGGGGATCACGGTCAACACCATTCCCCCCGGGTTCATCGACACGCCGATGCTGCGCCGGCAGGAGAGCAAGGGCCTCCTCGGTGAAGGGGTCGAGCACCACGAGAAGCTGACGCCGGTGCGGCGGATCGGCCGTCCGGAGGACATCGCGGCCATGTGCTCCTTCCTCGTGCGCGACGAGGCGAGCTACATCACCGGCCAGGTCCTGGGGGTCAACGGTGGCCGCAACACCTGAGTCGCCCCGGCTGACGCCACTGCACCCGGGAGAGTGGTCGAAGGCGGCGGGGGAGGCACTGGCGCCGCTGTTGCCGCCGACCGGCCGGCCCAAGGGTGACGGGCGCCCCAAGGGGTTGAACGCGCTTGGCGTCCTGGCCCGGTATCCCGAGCTCTCGCGCGCCTACAACACCTTCAGCGGCCAGGTCATGTACGGGTCGACACTCTCGGGACGGCACCGCGAGCTGCTGGTGTTGCGCGTCGCTGCCGTGCGGAACACCGAGTACCAGTGGCGCCAGCACGTCGCCAGCGCGAGCGAGAACGACTTGCAATCCGACGAGGTGGCGCGCGTCGTGGTCGGACCGGATGCGCCCGAGTGGTCCGACGTCGAGCGCGCCCTGCTCCAGGCCGTCGACGAGCTGCTGGGCGACGCGCTGATCGCGGACGACACGTGGGCCGTGCTCGCCGCCGCGCTCGAGGAGCAGCAGTTGATGGATGTCGTCTTCACGGTCGGTGCTTACGATGTCCTGGCCATGGCCCTGCGCACGTTCGGCGTGCCGCTGGACGACGACCTCGGACCGCAGCAAGCGTTGGGCGATCTCCGGCGAGAGGAAGATTGAGTGGCAATCGTGGACCGGCGCTGGACGGCACTGCCGGTGCCTTTTGCCATGGAGTACCCGGATCGTGCGCCCAAGGAGCGCTACTTCGACCCGGACTTCTACCAGATGGAGGCCGATCTGCTGTGGCCGCGGGTCTGGCAGATGGCCTGCCGGCTCGAAGAGATCCCCGAGCCCGGAGACTTCGCCGAGTACGAGATCCTCGACCAGTCGATCATTGTGGTGCGGACCGACGATTTGGGGGTGCGGGCGCTGCAGAACGCCTGTCGTCACCGCGGTGTCAAGGTGGCCGAGGGCCGCGGATCGTGCGCATCCGGTTTCATCTGCCCGTTCCATGGGTGGTGCTACGGGCCCGATGGCGTCAACACGTTCGTCACGCGCTCGAAGACCTTCTCCCAGCACAATCTGGAGCCGGCTGACCTCGACCTCACGCCAGTGCGCTGTGAGGCGTGGGGTGGCTGTGCCTGGATCAACCTCAGCGACGACGCCCCACCGCTACGGGAGTGCATCGAGCCCTTCGCCACCGTGCACGACGCCTGGAAGATCGAGTCGCTCCGGGTCGAGTGGTGGCACGCCGCCCGCCTTCCCGTGAACTGGAAGCTCGCCGAAGAGGCGTTCCTAGAGCAGTACCACGTGATCGAGACCCATCCCGAGCTCGTCATCACCGGCCGCGACCCGTCCGCGGCGGGGGGGCGGTCGACCCTCGGGCCGTCATCGATGCCGAGCTGCACTACCTGCACGTGATGAGCGACGGCATGGGCGGGATGGTCCATGCCAACGACGTGCAGGTCGCCGAAGGGATCCGGGACATTGATGTGCCCGCCGACCCGAAAGAGGCCCTCACGACCTGGCTGCGGACTCTCAACGACGAGGTCGTGCGCTGGCACCGGGCCAACGGGAGCGACATGCCCGACCTCAACGAGTCTGGAGTCGCGTGGGCTGAATCAGCCCATGGGGTACTGCTTCCCGCACTACTTCATGTTGCCCATGTACTCCAGTGCCACCTCGTACCGCTTCCGCCCGCTCGGCCCGGAGGAGACGCTGATGGAGATCTGGTCGTTGACCCGGTTCCCGCAGGGCGAGGAACGACCGAAGCCGACGCCACCCGAAGCCTGGGAGTGCGACGACGAGCGCTGGCCTCCGATCCCGACCCAGGACTTCTCGAACCTGCCCAGACAGCAGAAGGGCCTCCATGCGAAGGGGTTCGAGTACATGCGACTGTCGGAGCGGCTGGAGGGAGGGCTGTCCAACTTCGAGCGGACGCTCGACGGGTTCCTCTCCGGAGCGCCCTACGAGAAACTGCTCCCGGCCCTGCGCGCGGTCAACGTGAATCCGCTTGAGAGCCCCGTGGCGGACCTGGAGTTCTGAGGATGGAGGGTGAAGGTGCACACGTGGACCAACGTCGCATGAGGACGGCGCCATGACCGAGCGGTCCTACGCGGAGGTCGCGGAGGGTGTACGGGCTGCGCTCGCCACCTACACGCAGGCGCTCGACGACGGGCGCACCGACGATGTCGTGGCCACATTCTGCCCCGACGGCGCCATCGTCCTCCCGGGCATGGGTACGCACGAGGGTCACGACGCCCTCCGCGAGGCCTACACGATGTGGGCGCCGCGACGACCGCAGCGCCACCTCGTCTTGAATACCGTCATTGCGACGTGGCGCGACGACGAGGCCACCGCAGTGAGTGACGTGATCTTCATCCTTCTCGGCGACGACGGATGGGAGATCAAGCTCGTGGGACGTTACGAAGACGTGTTGCATCGAGACGGTGATTCGTGGAGGTTCCACCACCGCGCCGCCACGTTCGTCTCGGAGCAGTCGACCCGCAAGGAGGCCACATGACAGACGCCAGCGCCGACTACGACACCATCGACTTCTTTCGCGGGACGGAGACCATCGCCGATCCGTATCCCTACTTCGATTGGTTGCGGGAGCAGTGCCCCGTGCGCCGGGATCCCCAGCACGGCGTGTACATGGTCACCGGCTACGACGAGGCGTTTGCGGTCTACACCGACAACGAGACGTTCTCGTCGTGCAACTCGGTCACGGGTCCCTTTCCCGGATTCCCGGTCCCGCTCGAGGGGCAGGAGAACGTGCGCGCGCTGATAGAGGAGCACCGCTCCGAGCTGCCGTTCAGCGACCAGATCATCACGATGGACCCGCCCGAGCACCGCGACCACCGACACCTCCTGATGCGACAGCTCACCCCGAAGCGCCTGAAGGAGAACGAGGACTTCGTGTGGCGGCTCGCAGACCGCCAGATCGACAGCTTCATCGGCCAGGGCGAGTGCGAGTTGATCAGTGGGTATGCCAACCCGTTCGCACTGTTCGTCATCGCCGACCTCCTCGGTGTGCCCGAGAGGGACCACCAGGAATTCCGTGACGCCCTGACCCGGCAGCCCGGCAGCGGCGGCGTCGGCAGCACCAAGACCGAGAT
This sequence comes from uncultured Acidimicrobiaceae bacterium, assembly GCA_963762175.1. Classification (GTDB taxonomy): domain Bacteria; phylum Actinomycetota; class Acidimicrobiia; order Acidimicrobiales; family RAAP-2; genus Bog-473. The sequence continues at coordinate 820,596 of CAVXJW010000003.1, read as the reverse complement.
GTCACACAGCCCGCTGGAATGGCTGTACGACCGCTTCAGTCGCTACATCGAAGATCGGCGACGCGAGCCGCGCGACGACGTCCTCACTGCCTTGGCGACGACGACGTTCCCCAACGGCGATCTGCCCGAGGTGATCGACGTGGTCCGGGTCGCCACCAACGTCTTTGCCGCCGGCCAGGAGACGACGGTGCGCCTGCTCGGCACCGCACTGCAGCTCATCGGTGAGCGCCCGGACCTGCAGCAGCTCCTCCGGGAGCGCCGCGAGCTCATTCCCGATTTCGTGGAGGAGACGCTCAGGATGGAGGCGCCGGTCAAGGGCGACTTTCGGCTGTCGCGGTGCCCGGCCACGGTCGGCGGCGTCGACATCCCGGCCGGTGTCACACTGATGGTGGTCAACGGCGCGGCCAACCGGGATCCCCGCCACTTCGACGACCCGGACGAATTCCGCGTCGAGCGGGGGAACGCACGTGAGCATCTCGCCTTCGGCCGTGGGGTCCACAGTTGCCCCGGTGGGCCGCTGGCCCGACTCGAGACTCGGGTGAGCATTGAGCGGTTGCTCGACCGCACGACCGAACATTCGTATCTCCGAGGAGCACCACGGTCCCCCCGAAGCCGCGCCGCTACCACTACATGCCGACCTACATCCTCCGGGGCCTGACCCGGTTGCATCTCGAGTTCGATGCTGCCGGGAATGCGGCGCGGTCATGACCAGGTCGGTGATGACCGGATCGGTGCAGTCCGGGTTAGTGCGGTGCGGAGATGAACACAGCCTGCGACAGAGGAGGAACAGGTGATCTTCAACGTGGTGCGACAGCCGGTGCGGGCGAAGTACGCCGACGAGTTCCCGTCATTGATCGCCGACTACATCGCCGCGTCCCGTGCCGAGCCCGGCAACCTCTTCTTCGACTGGTGCCGCAGCGCCGACGACCCGAACCTGTGGTTTCTCATTGAGGGCTTTCGCGACGCCGAAGCCGGCGAGGCGCATGTGGCGTCTGACCACTTCAAGGCCGCCATGGCGGAGATGCCCCGCCTGCTTGCTGCCGCCCCCGAGATCATCCACGTCGACACGCCCGGCGAGGGCTGGGGCGAGGTGAGCGAAGGGTCCTGAGCCGGGACCCTCATCGTCGAGCAGGTCGGGCTGGACGGACACGATCCAGTCGTAGAGCGGCTGGAACGCCCGCCAGCCGGCCATCGGCGGTCCCACCTGTGTGGCCGTCTTGGTCGGCGTGCACGGGGTCGATCAGCACGGGCGTCGCCGGCGGCCTCGGCCAGCAGCTGGGCCTGGCACGTCCGCTCCATGGTGATGAACCACCATGCCGCCTCGTCGACCGACGTCGTCCCGACGGTCAGCAGGCCGTGATTCGACAGGATGACGGCCTTGTTGTCGCCGAGCGCGTGGGCCAGCCGCTTGCCCTCTTCGATGTCGAGCACCGCACCCGTGTAGTCGTCGAAAAGCGCATGGTCGCCGTAGAAGGCGCAGGCGTCCTGGGTCAGAGGGTCGAGCAAGCGGCGGAGCGAGGACCAGGCCTTGCCGTGCACCGAATGTGCGTGGGCCGCGGCGACGACGTCGGGGCGCGCGGCATGGATCTGCGAATGGATGGCGAAGGCGGCGGCATTCACCGGCCATGTGCCCTCAACCACCTCACCGCTGCTCGTTGACCAGGATCAGATCCTTGCACCCGGATCATCTTGAAGTTCATGCCGAACGGGTTGACCCAGAAGTGGCCCGGGAGCTCGGGGTCGCGCGCCGTGATGTGTCCGGCGATGCCTTCGTCGAAACCGAAGTGGCCGAACAATCGGAAGGCCGCGGCAAGGCGTTGCTTGCGATGCCGGCGCTCGTCCTCGGACGTTGTCGAACGAAGGAAACGTCGCCGGGAGACGGTCGGACGGCACCATCGTCATCCTAAGGCCGGGTCGCGGAGTGCGACAACGGACGCGCCGCTCGGCTTCGGGGCTGCCTACTCCGGGTCGGAAGTACGGCAGCGTGATCTCGTCCGAGGCGGCGTGGAATTCGACGCCAGTCGGAGACCGTCGTGCAGCGCCTCGGGCTCGCAGCCGACGACGGCGCTCAACATCCAGAACTCCTCGTCGAGGCGGACGACGGCTGGTGCGTACGGGCACCTGGAAGGACGGGTCAGGCGGGCGCCAGACCACGGTCCAGCTGTAGAGCGAGCCCTTGCCCTGCGCTGCGCTCCCAGACCGGTTCGCTCGCGTGGCACCGCGCACACACGGCGAACGCGCCGAGGCCACGGTAGGAGCAGGCCGCGCAGCGCTGGTAGAGCAGTTCGTGCTGCCGGCACCCTTCCCAGTACGGCGTGCTCCGGAGTGCTCGGCCGCGGGGCAGGCGTGCCCTCCGGCTGGGGGACGAGCACGCTCATGGCCGCTCCGACCCAGGAGGAGGACGTCGCAGAACAGGGCGCCGGAGCCGCCGTTCGAGCAGAGGGCGACCTCCGCGCCGTCGACCTGGTTGGTCGCGCACGACCCCCGGAGCTGTTGCGGCGGCCCGGATGACCCGCTGGAGCTGCTGGGCGTTGATCCCGGGGTGGCTGAAGGACATGGTCCCGCCGTCCGTGGTGACCGGGAGCAGCGGCCCGGGTGCGATGTTCCCGTCCTCGACGAACGGCCCACCCTCTCCGGGCGGGCAGAAGCCGAACGCCTCGAGTTGCCGGATGATCTCGAACGAGAACGGGTCGTAGAGCTCGGCGACGTCGACGTCGCCGGGCGTCGAGGCCGGCCATGGCGAAGGCGAGCTCGGGCCGCCCGGGCGCCGACGAGCCCGAACGGCGAGGACCGTCGGCGCGGGGCTGGAAGTCCCACACCGGTGCCACGACGTAGGCCGGCCCGAACGAGTCGCTGGCGCCACCGTGGATCCAGACCGGGGCCGCGCAGTCGACGGCCCGGTCCGCCTTCACCAGGACGATGGCGCAGCCGCCCTCCGACGTGGTGGCGCAGTCGAGGAGATGGAACGGATCCGCCACCATGCGTGAGGCCAGGATGTCCTCGGGCGAGAACGGGCCGCGCCCGGCGTAGACCGCCTCGGGGTTGTCGTGCCCGTTGGTGCGGATCACGGCCGCGCGCCGTCGCCATCTGCTCGGGCGTGGTGCCGTAGGTGAGCATGTGACGCCGCGCCATGAGCGCGAACTCGGCGGCGGTGAACAACCCGTAGCCGACGACGAGCTCGTTGGCGGGGCGTGTCCACGGCGCGGTGGACGGCGCGATCGGAGTGGACGCCCGCGCCACCGGCGGCGATCAGCACGACGTTGCACTGGCCGGTGGTGATCAGGGCCGCGGCATCGAGCAGCGCCGGGATCCCCATGGAGCTGGGCCGCCTCGTGCACGGTCCGAGGCCGAGCTCGAGCGCGATCTGCTGCGCAGTCCGTCCCGACGACGCCGTCGACCTCGTGGGGCGTGACGCCGGCGTCGGCCAGCGCGCCGAGCGCGCCCACGAGCGCGATGGAGACCGAGTCGTGATCGGGCAGGCGGCGCGCCTGCACCGTGTTGTGGACGCCGGCGATGGCGACACCGGCGAAGGGGTGGGTCGAGGAAGGCACAGGGGCATACTCTCGCACCGACGGCGCGGGGGTGACGGACGTGCCCGCGTCACTGGCGCCGGTGCCCGCCCGAGACGCCCGGCCCATGGTGCCGAAGGCCCGGGCTAGCCTGCGCAACCTCGGAGTGGCACGAGCCGACGACGGTCGGAGACGGTCGGACTGGCGGCTCAGGGAGTTGGGGAGATCGTGGGCCTGTCGCTGGCGAGAGCAACGGGAGCGACGGCTCCGGGCGCTCGCCGCTGCACCTCCTGCTCGTCTTCTCGCTGGTCTGCTGGCGCCTCCGCCGCCGCGGGCTCGGCAGCGGCTGCCGCGGGCTCGCACATCGCCTGGTCGCCCTGCCCGAAGGTCTCGGGGTACCAGTGCGGCACGCTGCAGTCCCGCTCGACTATCAGCACCCGTCGCGGGGCTCGGTGCCGCTGTCGGTGATGGAGCACCCCGTCGCGCAGAGCAAGGGCGTCATCATCTTCAATCCGGGCGGCCCCGGGGAGAGCGGAGTCCTGATCCTGCCGATCCTCGCCTCGCTCATGCCGGAGGCCATCGAAGGACGAGTTCACCCTCGTGAGCTTCGACGAGCGGGGCACGGGATCGAGCGAGCCGCTGCTCTGCGGGCCTTCTGCCGCCGCGGCGAGCAGCGCGGTCGCCGGGACGGCCGCCGCAACGCAGACGTTCGCCGGCCTGGCGCACTCGTGCCAGGCCGCCATGCCCGGCGCTGTTCCCGACCGTGAACACCACGACGTCGGCCCGTGACATGGAGCAGCTGCGGATCGCGCTGGGCGTGCCGCAGATCGACTTCTACGGCATGTCCTACGGCACGGCGCTCGGATCCGTCTATGCGCACCTCTTCCCGAGCCATGTGCGCTCCATGGTGCTCGACGGCGCGGTCGACGCCAATCTCAGTCTCCATCGTCGACGCCACCGCCGACGCGCCCGCCATCGAGGTCGCTCTCACCCACGCGCTGCAGAGCTGCACGTCGACACGCCGGGCTGCCCGTTGGGCGCGGATCCCGTCGGCTTCTACCGAAATCTCCAGCAGCAGTTGCTGTACGGCACCACTGCCCGCACCGGGCGGCGGGCGACACGACGCCGGTGACGCGCAGGAGACCTCTCCACCGCCTCATTGCTCTACCTCTCCGCGTCCGACGTTCACCCCCGGGTACTTTCCCGCTGCTGGCGGCGGCCGCGGCGGGCAACGGTGCGCCGCTCCGGTCGGTGGCCCTGGGGTTGGAGGACGACCTGAACGGGGAGTCGCTCGTCGGGCCGCTGTGGACGATCACCTGCAGCGACGCCGCCAGCCATCCCAGCGCGGAGCACGACCGCGGCAGTTGGCCCGATCGCTGGCGGCGCGTGACCCGCTCGGCGGCGCCGAGGCCGTCGCCAACTACCTCATCGCGTGCCCCGGCTGGCCCGGTTCCAGCGAGCCGATCGCCCATCTCTCGCCGAACGGCGTGCCGACGCCGCTCGTGATCGGCAACGTCTACGACCCCAACACGCCCGTACGTCATCGCGCCACAGCTCGCCGCCGCCGACGGCGGCCGGCTCGTCACCTATGTCGGCTACGGCCACACCTGGCTGCTCAACGGGTCGACGAACGCCTGCATGCAGCGACGTGGTGACGTCCTACTTCCTCCACGACGTCGTGCCGGCCAAGGGGACGCGTTGCAGCGCCTCTCCGTAGGTGCCGCCGAGGAGGACTCCGACAGGGCTGATCAGCGGCGCGGCCCCTCCGTGGCGGTGAGGAACTCCTCGACGAAGGCGACCGTGTCCGCGTGGCCGGTGGACATTCCGAGCATTTCCTGTTCGATCACGAGGAACTGGGAGATCGCAGTGATGAGCACCGTGCAGACCATCGGCGGGTAGCGCTCCGGGTCGACCTCGTGATCGCTCGAACGCCGGCCCGATCGCGCGCAACTGATCGGAGCGATATCGCTCGGCCGACGACAGGATCTCGGATCGAATGGCCTTGCTCTGTTTGCTCAGGGCGACGAACTCCATGGTGAGCGCCGTGCCGCGGGGCTCGCGACTCAGCTCCCATAGCGCCCAGAGCGGCTGGTCCGACTGCAGCGCTCGGCCCCGGAGATCGAAGCCTTGGTCGGTCCGGCGGCGGAACAGAGCGAGGAAGAGGTCGTCCATGGTGCGGAAGTAGTAGTGCACCAGCTGGGGCTTCAATCCCGCCTCGCCCGCGACGTGACGCGAGGTCACGGCGGCGTACCCTTCGTCGAGCATGACCCGCTCGGCCGCGTCGAGGAGCGTTGCCCTCGTCTTCGAACTCTCGGTGCCGATGCGACGGCCGCTCTTCGACGAAGTGCCTTCTTCTGCCCGCGTTGACGACTGCGCCGGATGCTCAGATGTACATCCCTCCGTTGACCCCGATGATCTGGCCCGTGATGTACCCGGCCCCCTCGGTGCACAGATAGGAACAGGCCGAGGCGATGTCATCGGGAGTCCCGGCCCGACCAAGGGGCACCATCCGTGCCATGGTCTCGATCGGAGGCACGTCCCCGTGTGCCTCACCCTTCCGGGCCATCGGTGTGTCGACGATGGTGGGAGGGATGGTGTTGGCGGTGATCCCATGGCGCGCCAGCTCGCGTGCGAAGGCCTTGGTCAGGCCGATCACTCCACCCTTCGAGGCCACGTAGTGCGCCATGTTCGGGGCACCCGATTGTGCACTCGACGACGAGATGGTGACGATGCGGCCCCAGCCGGCCGCCACCATGTCCGCCACGGCCAGCTGGAGGCACGTGAACGTGCCGGTGAGATTCACCGCAATCAGTCGATCCCACTTTTCGGGTGTGATCTCGAGGACCGGATCGAACGCCTCGATGCCTGCGCTGGTGACAACGATGGTCACGGGCCCGAGCGCTTCGCGCACCGAGGCATAGACCTGCTCGAGAGCCGTCCGATCGGCAACGTCGACCGCGTGGCCGGTGACGCGCGAACCCTGCGCGGTCAGGTCGTTCACCGCCTGCTGGACGCCGCTTGCGTCCAGATCGAGCAGCGCCACCGCGTGGCCGTCCGCCGCGAGTCGCCGAGCAACGCCCAGGCCGATGCCAGATGCGGCACCGGTGACGATGGCAACTCGGCCGCTCATGCCGAGGCCTCGGCGGGTGTGAACTCGATGTGGAGCGAGTGCAAGCCGCGCAGGATCCAGGTGGGCTCGTAGTGGTAGCGACGGTCCGAGGGTGGGCCGTGATGCTCCTCGGAGAGCCGGATGTCATGCATCCGGTCGAGGATCCGTTCGACACTGACCCGGCCCTCGACCCGGGCCAGCGGCCCTCCGGGGCAGGCGTGGGGACCACGCCCGAAGGCCAGGTGCACCTTGGCATTGGGACGGTCGACCCGGAACTCGTTCGGGCACTCGAACAGGCGGGGGTCGCGATTGGCCGCCCCATTGAGGAGCATGACGGGAGTGCCGGCGGCGATGTCCACCCCGGCCACTGTTGTGCTCCGCCGGGCCAGGCGGAAGTCCGCCTTGACCGGGCTCTCGATGCGCAATGCCTCCTCGATGAACCCCGGGATGCGGTCCTTGTGCGCCCGCAGCTCACCCTGCAGCTCCGGGTATTCGCACAGGTACTTGAGCGCCATGGCCAAGAGGCGCGCGGTCGTCTCCTGTCCGGCGGCGAAGAGGAAGGTCGACGTCCGCACGACCGATGTGACGTCCGGGGTCGATCCGTCCGGATAGGTGGCCTGAGCCAGATCGGTCAGGACGTCGCCCCGGGGCTCGCGGCGACGGTCTTCGATATAGCGGGCAAACTCCTCGTCGAGCCAGCCAAGGGCGTTGGCGCCCATGCCCTCACCTTCGCCTCCGATAGGTCCCGGGCCCGTGCTCATGCCGAACCCCGCCCGAAAGCGCTCGTGATCCTGCTCGGGCACACCGAGGACATCGGCGACCACGAGCATCGCGAACGGTTGCGAGTACGCGCTGATGAACTCGCACTTTCCCTGAGCGATGAACTCGTCGAGCTGCCGATCGGCGAGACGACGCATGAAGGCCTCGTTCTCGCGCAGGCGCTTTGGTGTCAAGAGCCGCATGATGAGGGAGCGCTCTCGCGTGTGCATCGGTTGGTCCATCGTCACCATGTGCTCGAACATCGGCAACTGGTCGCGGTAGGTGTCGATGATGTCTCCGACGTCGTCGCCTTCCAGCGGGACGGGGAATGCGGCAAACGGGCCGATCACCGAGTTGCAGGAGGAGAACTCGTCGGGGTTGAGGTAGATCTCGGCCGCTTCCTCGTAGCCGGAGACCGCCATGACGCCGTGGTGGGGTGTGGGCAGGACCGGGCACTTCGACCGCAGGTGGTCGAAATACGGATAGGGGTCCTCCAGCAGCGAGGCATCGGCAAAGAAATCCACCGTGTCGTAGTCCGTCATGGGGCAGCTCCCGTCCCGTAGCTGAGCAGTCGCTCAGCATTTGCTGTACGGTTGCTTAGCATTCGACGGAGAGGTGCGTCAACGACAGCCCCGGGGGAGGCGCTGCGCTCCTCTTTATCCCGACGGGTGTGTGCGGCGTCTGTCCGACGCGTGTGCCCAGCGCATTTATTGGCCGGCTTGCGCCAGGAGCAGCCTCGGCTGGGCGGCGGCGACCGCACCCGCTCGGAGGGAGCGGATCGTCTGACGGTACGAACCGGTCAGGCTGTCCTCGCAGTAGGTCAGGTCGTTGTCGAGGCAGAAGGCCCGGACGATGCCCTGGGCTCGTGACAGGTTGGGCCGGGGCATGCTCGGGAAGAGGTGGTGCTCGATCTGGAAATTGAGCCCGCCGAGCGCGACGTTGGTGAACCAGCCGCCGGCCACGTTGCGCGAGGAGATGACCTGGCGCCGCACGAAGCTCATCCGGAGCTCGGGATCGATGAGCGGCATCCCCTTGTGGTTGGGGGCGAAGCTGCATCCGAGGTAGACGGAGAACACCGCCTGCTGAATGACGATGAAGACGACCGCCTTCAGAGGTGAAAGGACCCAGAAGACGACGGCCAGATACAGCGCGGCGTGCATCCCGAGGAGCGCGCCCTCCAGGACGGCCGCCTTGTCGCGCTGGCGAATCAACCGCTGGATCCCCAGCACGTAAATGCCGGTGCTGCGCAACACCATCAGCGGGAAGAAGAGCGGTGCCTGCCATTTGGTCATGAAGCGGGAGGGCCAGTTGGCGATGGGGACCTGTCCATCGGAGGATGCGACGGCGGGCAGGGCGCCGCCCACGTCGGGGTCACGTCCCACTTCGTTGGGATGCGCGTGGTGTGCGCTGTGTTTCGGGACCCACCAGCCGAAGCTCATCCCGATCAGGACGTTGCCGACCGCAAGCCCGAGGTAGCGGTTCCACCGTCGCGAGCGAAAGACCCCGTGATGCCCGGCATCGTGCCCGACGAAACCGAGTTGTGTGAAAGCCAGACCCAGGAATGCCGCGATGCCGAGCGCCCACCACGAACTCCCGATGAGGACCAGTCCGGCGAAGCCCACGCCGAACGCCGCAACGGTCAGCGGAATCATGATGCTGTAGTAGCCGAAGCGGCGGTCGAGAAGGCCGGCCTCGCGCACGCGCGCCGCCAGAACGCCAAAATCCGCTGCAGGTTCGATGGATACCGTTTCCACGGTTGCCGTTTCCACGGTTGTGCCTCCCGCATTCCTTGTCGGGTGCTACCGGGGTCCGGGGCAACACATCTCGGGTATCAACGAGACTCTAGACCGCAGGGCCGTGGTGCGGCTCCGCGGTCAACTGTCAGCCCTCGTGAGGAAGGAGTTGGGCTACGAGGCGGGCGAACGGCCGGCAGAGCCGCCGAGAGGCCGGATCACGGCGTCGCCGAAGGCTTCCAGGGTGTCGGGGGGCGCGAAGTCACAGAACCAGACGTAGGCGCGCTCGACCCCCCGTTCACGCAGCGACCCGAAGTACTCCACGAGTTCGGGGCCGGTGCCGACGACGGGCCCGGGGCCGAAACGGCGCCGGGCCGTTGCCTCGATCTCCTCGCGTGAACCGGATGGGGGCACGAACGCCACCTGGACCTGGAGTGAGCACCGCGCCGTGCCCGAGAAAGGCAGCATCTCGTCCAGGCGGTCGACGATGCCCGTATGCACGTTCCACCAGTCCGCGTGCGCGGCCACCAACCGCATGGTGCCCTGGCCGGCTCCGCCGATGACGATCGGAATCTTCCCGAGTGGTGCGGGCTGTTGCTGTGCGGCGCGAAGGTGAAAGTGCTCGCCCTCGTAGTCGAGTGTCTCGCCGGCCCAGAGTGCCTTCATGATCTCGAGCGATTCCCCGAGCCGGCTCAGTCGCTCCTTCGACTCGGGGGAACCGATCCCGAAGGTGCGCATCTCGTCGACGACGGAGCCCCAGCCGATGCCGAGCTCAAAACGCCCTCCGGAGGCATGATCGAGCGTGACGGCCTCTCGTGCGAGGACGGCGGGGTGGCGGAACGAGTCGCAGAGGACGAGCGAACCGACGCGGAGCTGTTCAGTCCGGCTCGCGAGCCACGCGTTGGTCAGCATCGCGTCGAACATCGGCGATCCCTCCGCTCCCGGAGGTGCCAGGTGATCCATACCGGCGATACCGGCAAATCCCGCTGCCTCCGCCGCGCGGGCACGCTCCACCATCTGGTCCATGGTCAGACGCATCTGCGGCAGAAAGACCCAATATTCGAGCGCGCTGGTCACCGGCAGACTCCTCGTCAGCGTTCGTCGGGGGCGGGCTGCAGTCCGCTGCCACCGCACCCCCAAGACACGGACTCAGAGGATATCTATGGTTGTTGCACCGGCGACAACTGACACGCTGGCCGACCAGGAGGAGCGATGAAGGCTGTCCGCAGCATCGAAGGCGGTGTGGCCGTGGTCGATGTCGACGAACCGCCCGGCATCGGCGAGATGCTCGACATGCGAGCGACCAGTATCTGCGGTTCCGACTTGAGCTATATCCGATTCGGGAGCCGCAACATCCTGGGCCACGAGCTCGCCGGGGTGCGCGGCGACGGTACCCCCGTCGTGGTCGAGGCCATCTACGGCTGCATGGAGTGCGCCCAGTGCCGCCGCGGCGCGTACAACCTCTGCCCGACTCACGGCCAGCGAGCCCTCGGCATCGGCGCCGACGGGGGGATGGCGGAACAATTCCGTGCCCCGACCGCCAGATTGGTTGCGTTGCCCTCAGGCTTCGATGTGCGGGACGCATCCATTGTGGAGCCGGCCTCAGTCTCCTGGCACGCACTCCGCCTCGCGGAGACCGGGCCGGGGAGGCGCGTCGCGGTGGTCGGTGCCGGCGCGCTCGGCTTGCTTGCCGTGGCAGGTGCACGTCGACTCGGTGCGGAGGACGTCGTCCTCGAGGCCCGCCACCCGTACCAGAAGGAGGCCGGCGAGCGCCTCGGGGCGCGGATCGGTGGCGAGGGGCTGTACGACGTCGTGGTCGAAGCGGCCGGGTCTGAGGCGAGCCTCGCTCGGTGTGGCGAACTCGTGGCCCCTGGGGGGACGATCGTCGTCCTCGGTGTGCACTTCGGCCCCGTCCAGTTGGACTGGATGCCGTTGTTCCACAAGGAGGCCCGAGTCATTCCCTCGCTGGGCTACTGCGCCCACGACGGAGGGCGGGAGATGGAAGACGCCGCCGCCATGTTGGCGGACCAGCCCGATATCGCGCGCACCCTGATCACGCACCGCTTTCCCATTGCGGACGCCGCAGAGGCGTTCCGGGTCGCATCGGACCGGGCCGGCGGCGCTGTGCGTGTCGTCATTGAGCCATCGTGAGGGCGGCCGATCAATTTCATGTGGGCGTCGTCGTCGACGACTTCGAGGCTGCGCTGGACGATCTTTCGCATCTCTTCGGACATCGGTGGTGTCCACCGCTTTCCGTGAGCACCCCCGTCTTGCTGGCGGAGGGTGAGATCAGTCTCGACCTCGTGTTCACCTACTCGAGCACCACCCCGAGGGTGGAGGTCATTCAGAGCATCCCCGGGACGCTGTGGATGCCCGCGGCAGGTTCGGGCATTCACCATCTCGGATACTGGTCCGACGATGTCGCCGCTGACGCGGCGGACCTGAGCGATCGCGGGTACGTCGCTGAGGCGACCGGCGTCCGACCCGACGGTGCCGCGGTGTGGGCGTATCACAAGAACCCGAGCGGTCCCCGGATCGAGCTCGTCAGTCGGGACATCGCCGCAGGCCTCCAGGGCTACTGGGCGACGGGGGAACAGTAGGGGCAGCGTCGTCTCGAGCGCAGAATCGGCCCTGTTACCATCGCCCGGTCCACGGATGAGGAGGGGTCGAAACCCTTGCGGCCGGTCGAACTGCGTGCACTGATGTCGATCTACGTCAACGTGCTTCCCGTCGTCGACCTCGGCGGGGGGCGCCGCTTCGTGCCCTTCGAAGGCGGGACCTTCGAAGGACGCGACGGCCTTGCCGGCTCCATCTTGCCGGGCGGGGTCGACTGGCAGACGGTCCGCTCCGACGGCACCTTGGACATCGACGCGCACTACACGCTTCTGACGGACGAGAAGGAGGCTATTGAAGTGGTCTCGCAGGGGGTGCGCCGGGCCAGCAACGACGTGACCGCCCGGCTGTCCCGCGGGGACCTGGTGGACCCCGACGAGTACTACTTCAGAACGCTGGTGCGGCTGTCGACGTCGGCGCCCCGCCTGAGCTGGCTCAACCAGCTGGTCGCGGTGTCGACTGGGCGGCGCGACCGGTCGCTTGTGCGCATCGACGTGCACGAGGTGCTGTGAGAGAAGGGGGCTCCGGTCTCCGTTGTGTCGTCGTGGGCGCCGGCGTCGGCGGCCTGACCACCGCACTCAGCCTGCACGAGATCGGCGTCCAGGTCGACGTCTTCGACTCGGTGAAGGAACTGCGTCCCCTCGGTGTCGGCATCAACCTTTTACCCCACGCAGTCCGCGAGCTCGACGCCCTGGGTCTCCTGAACCAGCTCAGCGCCCGCTCGGTCGCCCCGGCGCAGCTCGTCTACTGCACCCGGCGCGGCCAGGAGATCTGGCGGGAGGAGCGGGGACTTGCCGCCGGCTACCGCTGGCCACAGCTCTCCCTCCATCGCGGCGTCCTACAGGAGATCCTGCGGCAGGCGCTGATCGATCGCGTGGGTCCAGACGCGCTCCATCTCGGACGGACGTTGGTGCGGACCGAGCTGGCGGGGAGCCGTCCCGTGGCCGTGTTCGATGACGTCCAGGTCGAGACAGACGTGCTCATCGCGGCCGACGGGATCCACAGCGTCGCCCGGGCCCAGCACTACCCCGGTGAAGGCCCGCCGCTGTGGAACGGCTCCCTCCTGTGGCGCGGGGTGGCGGAGATCGCGCCCGTCCTCGACGGTCGCTCCATGGTCTGGGCCGGGCACCCCGATCAGAAGTTCGTGGGCTATCCCATCGCCGACCTGCCTGACGGCCGACAGCTCTTCAATTTCATCGCGGAGCTGCGGCGGCCGGACTCTGCGCTGGCGACACGTGAGGACTGGAACCGCAGAGGGTCGCTCGACGACTTCCTTCCGTCGTTTGCGTCCTGGGACTTCGACTGGCTGGACGTCCCCTCCATCATCGGCGCAGCGAGGGAGACGTTCGTGTTTCCCATGATCGACCGGGAGCCGTTGGACCGCTGGACCTTCGGCACGAGCACGCTCCTCGGTGACGCGGCCCATCCCATGTACCCAATCGGTTCCAACGGCGCGTCCCAGGCCATCCTCGATGCCCGGGTGGTCGCCGGCAGCCTGCGGCGCTCCCTTCGCGACCCGGCCGGCGCGCTCGAGCGTTACGAGGCGGCGCGCCGTCCGGCGACCGCGGCAATCGTGCGGGCCAACCGCGGCCTCGGTCCCGAGCTGCCCATGCGGCTGGTCGAAGAGCGGGCGCCCGATGGCTTCGCCGACATCGCCGATGTGATCACGCCAGCGGAGATCGCGCGGGTGACGGAGGACTACCGGAGGACGGCCGGGTTCTCCCTTGCTGCCCTCCAGCGCGGCGTGTCCCTGCTCGAAGAGCCGTTTCCCGCCTGACGGCGTACGCGGGGCACCGCAGGGAGCGCGCACGCCTACATGGCCGCGCCTTTCTCCGCAGCAGGACCCGGGTGGACCGGCGGCATCGCGGACTGGAGCCCGATGCTGTTCAGGACACCAGCGAGACAGAGGTAGCCCCCGACCAGGAAGAGCAGCTCGAAGATCTCGTCGGGCTCGAGGTGCGATGCCAACGCACGCCACGTCGCATCGCCGACGCCGTGGTCGTCGATGATCTCGTCGACCGCGGCCACCATCGCCCGTTCCAGCGGCGTCCACACCGCGGCGGACGGTCCCTGCGCCACCGCCTCGATCTGCGCCGGCGTCAGTCCGGCGTCGACCCCCATACGGCTGTGCTGGTTCCATTCGTAGCCCGAGCGGGTGCGCCAGGCGACACGGAGGATGAGGAGCTCGCGGTGGGGAGGGCTCAGCTTCGCGTCCTCGCTCGCGAGCATCTCGGTGAAGGGCAGCCATGCTTCACTGAGGGGAAGGTGGCGAGCGAACATCTCCAGCACGATCGGCATGGGCGGGGCGTCCGGCGCCCCCGACAGGTACACCTCGGGCCGGCGCAGGAACTTGAGCAACGTCGTGCGGGTGGTCTCGTCCCAGTCGGCGAAGCGGAGCGGTGCCAGCCGTGGCTCGTCCGGAGACGTCATGGCCGCAACGTGCTGACGGATTGTCGCAGTTGCGGCCCCGCCGCCAGGAGCCATTCGATGATCACGTCGTCAGCGGCGGCCAGCTCACTCTCGGTGACATAGAGCCCGCGAGTGGGGAGCGTGGCGCCGAGCTCCACCAGGACCGGGCGCAGATGGACCTCCACGGCAAGGGCATGGTGCGCGCCGGCGCCGGTCATGACGGGCACAACGGTGACCCCCAGCAGGTCGGTCGTGCTGAACCAGTCGAGGAACGACTTGAGCAGACCTGTGTAGCTGGCCTTGTAGGTCGGCGACGCGACGATGACCAACGAGCAGGCGCGGATCTCTTCGACGGTCTCCTTCACCTGGGTCGAGGACCAGTCGAAGAGCTGCGGCCCGTAGTCGGCCAGGTCGACGGTCAGCCGGTCGTCTCCGTCCACCCCGGCTGCGTCCGCTACCGCCGCGACCACGGCCTCCCCGAGCTCGAGGGTCCGAGAGCGCGCCTTGGGGTTCCCGACGACGAGGCCGACGGTGCTCATGCCCGGGCCTGGCGTGGCGGGTGGCGGACTGGCATCAGCTCAATGTAGCGATGACTTGCGGCAGGTCGACGATGGTCCGGATTCCCGGCTCCGCCGCGCAGACGTAAGGAACGGCGTTCACCGGACGGTGGGCCGTCAGGCCCGGCGAGGTCGCCGCCCATTCCTCGGGTGGCACGGGAAAGCGCACGTCGATGTCCAGGGGGGTGTCACCGTCGGACCAGGACGTGCCAACCGGTCTCGCGGAGGTCCCACGCCGGCTCGACGTCCGGCGTGAGGTACCAGTTGGCGCTGAAAGTCAGCAGCGGCCGACCATTCCGATTGCCGTTGACCTGCATGCGCTGCGCCGCGATGGTGCCGGCCTTCACGACACCGGCGGCGATCTCCACGTCGTGCCGCGCCGTCGCGACCTGCCCGTTCGCCGTGACCGAGTCGAGCGGGAGCGACAGGGCATCGGCCAGGACTTCCAGTGAGCCGGCGAAGGAGGCACCGCCGTGCGCCTCCACGCCACTCGGGTCGAAATGCGCCGGATCACGGCCGAAGCCCATGAGGTCGAAGATCATCTCCGGCGAGTTACGGGATGACATGTCGGCGAACTCCTCAATCAGGAGGTGGTCCAGCCGGCGTTGCAGCGAAGTCAGAACGATCGGCAGCGCCTCGGTGATGAAGCCCGGGCTCGAGCCCGTGCTGTGCAGCGATGCGTGCCCCCGTGTGCAGGCGGCCTCCAACCGCTCCCTCGTCTCGGGATCGAGCCGGGCGGGGTTGTGGAACTCGCTCCGCGTCGACACGACGTTGATGCCGGCGTCGAGCAGCTGGCACAGCGCATCGACGTCCACCCGGTCGCCCATGTAGAGGACACAGTCCGGGTGCAGGGCGCACGATGTCCGCGATGTCGCGCGTCGCCTTCACTCCGGTCGGCACAGTGCCGCACAGCTCACCGGCGTCGCGCCCTTCCTTGTCCTCCGAGTAGACGTAGAGCCCGACGAGATCGAGGTTCGGGTGGTCGATCACGGCGCGCAGGGCATGAGAGCCGATGTTCCCCGTTGCCCACTGGACCACTCGATACCGGTTGTCGCTCATGCGGGTCGCATCCCTCCTGCCCCCGGGTGGCGGTGCGCCTGGTCACTCCGCTTGCTCATCGACCTGTCCACCGGGCCGGGCGCTTCTCGGCGAAGGCGCGGGCACCCTCTTGTGCGTCCTGGGAGTGGAAGACGGAGTCCACCAGCTCGCGCTGGAGGGGCCAGAGCTCCTCTTCGGACCGACCCGGGGCGAGGTGCGCCATGCGCTTGACCGCCTGGAGTCCGAGCGGTGCGTTGCGGGCGATGCGGGACGCCAGCGCACGTGCGGCGTCGAGCGTCGCTCCCGGTTCGCACATCTGCACGATGAGGCCGTGCTGCAGCGCCCGCGCCGCCGGCAGAGGCTCGCCGGTGAGCGCCATCTCGGTGACGACGGACTGAGGCAAGCAGCGGGGCAGCCGCAGGAGGGCTCCGCCACCCGGGAAGAGCCCGAAGGTCACCTCGGGCGAGCCAAACCGCGCGTCGTCGGACGCCACGAGCAGATCCGCGATCAGTGCGAGCTCCAGCCCTCCACCGACGGCGACCCCCTCGATGGCCGCAATCAGAGGCTTTTCGCAGCCGAGGCGGAAGATGTCGTCGACCCGTTCGGGCAGGCCGTCGCGGGCGAACGCCTTGAGGTCCATGCCGGCGCAGAAGGTGCCACCGGCACCTGTCAGGACGCCGACGCGCAGGTCGTCGTCGCCGTCCAACTCTGCCAGCGCGGAGAGGACACCGAGCGACAGAGCCGAGTCGATGGCGTTCCTGACATCGGGCCGGTTCAGGGTGATGACGAGGACAGGGCCCTCCCGAGTGGTGTGGACAGCCTCAGCCATGCACGTGCCGCGGCGACGGCCGTCGTTCCCGCGTCACCTGGTGTGCACCGGGAGTTTTTCCCAGCCGCGCACGGTCGACGTCCGGGCCTGCACTGCGTTGGCCGTGTCGACCTCCCACTCTGGGAACCGCTTGAGCACTTCCTCGAGCGCGACGCGTGCCTCGAGCCGGGCGAGGTGCGCGCCCAGGCAGAAGTGCAGGCCGTAGCCGAAGCTCAGGTGGCGCTGCGCTTTGCGGTGGATGTCGAACCGGTCGGGGTCGGGGAACTGGCGTTCGTCGCGGTTGGCCGAGGCGTTGAGCACGACCATGCTGCTGCCGGCCGGGACCGTGTGGCCGTGGTGGACGACGTCGGTCGTCACCCAGCGCGCCTGCACGGGGGAGGGAGGCTCGAAGCGGAGGCACTCTTCGACGGCGGCGGGGATCAGCGCCGGGTCACGGACCAGGTCGGCACGTTGTTCGGGGTGTTCGGCCAGGAGCTTGGCCGCCCAGCCGATCAGGCGCGTCGTGGTCTCGTTGCCGGCGCCGGAGAGGAGCCCGATGTATCCGAGGATCTCCTCGCGGGTCAGCGTGCGCACCGTCCCCGTCTCGTCGGTGAACTCCGCCGTCAGGAGCTCTGTCATGAGGTCGTCGGACGGGTGTTCGGCGCGCCAGTCGACGTACGCGCCGTAGTCCGAGTCGGTCTGGCCCTGCGCCGAGACGTTGACTTCGGGCATGACACCCTGGTCCAGGCGCAGGCCTTCGTCGATGTGGTCGCGTATCGCCTGCTGGTCTTCCTCGGGAATCCCGAGCAGCATGCCGATGGTGCGCATCGGGATCTCGGCGCCGAGATCGGCGATGAAGTCGAACCCGCCGGCGCCGACGAGCGGATCCAGCGTTCGCGCCGCGTAGGCCCGGACCTGGGGCTCGATCGCCGCCATGCGCCGTGGTGTGAAGACGCGGCTCATGATGCCGCGGTGCAGGTCGTGATCCGGCGGGTCCTCGAAGATGAACATGCCAGGCGGCATCTGGATCTCCGCCTTGATGATCTCGAGCACCGACCCCTTGGCCGAGCTGTAGGTCTGCCACTCGACGAGGGCTCGTTCGACGTCCTCGTAGCGGCTGATGGCGAAGAACTCGTACTTCTCGTTGTAGTAGAGCGGCGCCTCGTCGCGCAGCCGCTTCCAGACCGGGTAGGGGTCGGCGTCGATGTCGAAGTCGTACGGGTCGTAGTACGGCGCGGGCGCAGTCGTGGTCATGTCGTCTCCCTTCTGCGGCTCCGTCGAGCCGGACAACCCCACCACCTTGTGAGGTCCTCTGTCGAAAGTAACATTATTGTATGGAAAGAGGACCATTCTCAAAGGCCTGCTCGTGACCACACCGGCCTGGCCCTCCATCCCGGCCATGCTCGACAGCACGGCCGAGCAGTTCGCCGACCGTGCTGGCCGTCCGCGACGGGACAGCCGACCTCTCCTACGCCTGCGCTGGCCAGGACGCCGCAGGCCTTCGGCGCCGCCCTGGTCGAGGCGGGCGTCGAGCCCGGCGATCGTGTGGCGATCTGGTGCGGCAACTGCACCGAGTGGATCGCGGCGGCGCTCGGCCTGTTCGCAGCGGGCGCGGTCCTGGTCCCGGTGAACACCCGCTTCAAGGGCGCCGAGGCGGCGGTGATCCTCTCCCGGAGCGGCGCCCGTGTCCTCGTCACGGTGACCGACTTCCTCGGCACCGACTACGTGGCGATGCTCGAGCGCGCCGGGGTCGACCTCCCGGCGCTCGAGACCATGGTCATCGCCCGCGGTCCGGCCAGCGGCCGCGTCCGTGGCGTGGTCGGACTTCGTCGGCACGGCGACGCCGGCGTCGCTCGCCGAGGTCCGGCGCCGCAGTGCGGCCCTCGGGCCCGACGACCCCTCGGACATCCTGTTCACCTCCGGCACGACCGGCGTCCCCAAGGGTGTCGTCATGACGCACGGGCGCACGCTGACGGTGGCCACCGACTGGGTGGCCATGACCGGGCTCAGCGCCGGCGACGTCTACCTGCAGGTGAACCCGTACTTCCACATGTTCGGTCTCAAGGCCGGCATCCTCGCCAGCGTGGCCAGCGGCGCCACCATGCTGCCCGAGCCGGTCTTCGACGTCGACCGCGTGCTGGCCCGCGTCGCCGAGGAACGTGTCACCGTGCTGCCGGGGCCGCCGACGCTGTACCAGTCCATCCTCGACCACCCCGACCGCACCGGGCACGACCTTTCCTCGCTGCGGGTCGCCGTCACCGGCGCCGCCGACATCCCCGTCGAGCTCATCCGCCGGGTGCACGACGAGCTGCCCTTCTCGGAGATCGTCACCGGTTACGGGCTGACCGAGGGCGGCACCGCCTGCGCCACGTCGGCCGACGACGATGCCGAAGCGATCGCGACCACCGTCGGTCGGCCGCGCCCGGGCTTCGAGGTGCGCATCGTCGGCGAGGGTGGCCGCGACGTCGCCGTTGGCGAGGCAGGCGAGGTCCTGTTCCGCGGCGGCAGCATCATGGCCGGCTACCTGGACGACCCCGTCGAGACGGCGAAGGTCCTCGACGCCGAGGGCTGGCTCCGCACCGGGGACCTCGGCGTGCTGGACGAGGCCGGCCGTCTCCGCATCGTGGGCCGGGTGAAGGACATGTTCATCGTCGGTGGGTTCAACGCCTACCCGGCCGAGATCGAGAACGCGCTGTTGCGACATCCCGCCGTCCAGCAGGCCGCGGTGATCGGCATCCCCGATCGAGCGGCTCGGCGAGGTCGGCATGGCCTTCGTCGTCGTGTCCGGCCGGTGCCGTCTCCGGCGACGACATCATCGAATGGAGCCGCAACGAGATGGCCAACTACAAGGTGCCCCGCGTCGTCGAGATCGTCGACGCCCTGCCCCTGAACGCGACCGGGAAGGTGATGAAGGAGACCCTCCGGGAACACGCCGCCGCGCACACCGGTGCGTCGGTCCCGATGACGGCCGGACCGAACCGAGTCGACCGGCTTGCGCTGCGCTGACCGGCCTGCGCGTCGTCGAGATGGGTGTCTGGGTCGCTGCGCCGTCAGCGGGGGCGCTACTGGCCGACTGGGGTGCCGACGTGATCAAGGTGGAGCCGCCCAACGGCGACCCGATGCGCAGCGCGTTCGGCTCGCTCGGCATCGGCAAGGACTTCCCCAACCCTGCCTTCGCACAGGACAACCGGGGAAAGCGCAGCGTCGTCCTCGACCTGCGCGACCCTGAGGCGCGGGAGCGGCTGGACGAACTGTTGTCGACCGCCGACGTCTTCCTCACCAATCTGCGTCCCGACGCGCTCGATGGCCTCGGGCTCGAACCGGGCGCGACCGTGGCCCGACACCCACGTCTCGTCTACTGCAGCATCAGCGGATACGGCCTTCGAGGCGAGGACCGCAATCGCCCCGCCTACGACATCGGTGCCTTCTGGGCTCGCTCCGGCCTCTCCGTGCAGCTGGCCAACAGCGATGGCGTGCCGCTCAACGCGCGCGGCGGCATCGGCGACCACATCAGCGGGCTGGCCGCCCTGGCCGGTCTCCTGGCCGCGGTGCTCGAGCAGCGCCAGACCGGCCGTGGGCGCGTCGTCGAGGTGTCGCTGCTGCGGACTGGGACCTACGTGTTGGGTTGGGATCTCAGCCTGCAGGAGACCGTCGGCAAGGTCGCCAAGTCCGAGGCGCGGCACAACAACCAGACGCCGCTGATGAATTCGTACCGGACGAAGGACGGGCGCTGGTTCTTCTTCACCGGTCTGGAGGCGGACCGCCACATCGACAGCGTCTGCCGCGCCCTCGACCGGCCGGACCTGCTGGGTGACCCCCGTTTCGCCGACGCACGGGCCTTGCGCTCCAATCGGGCCGAGGTCATCGCCGTCCTCGACGGCATCGTGGCCGAGCGGACCCTCGCCGAGTGGGCCGAGCGCTTCGACGCCATCGGCGTGTGGTGGGCGCCGGCACAGGGGCCGGCCGACGTGCTCGAAGACCCGCAACTCGCCGTCAACGACGGGTTCCTCCAGTTGCGAAATGAGGCCGACGGGACGACGCGGCGGTCGATCAATGGACCGGTGAGCTTCTCGGACGTGCCCGTCGGTCCGGCCGCGCCGGCGCCGCTCCTCGGTGAGCACACGGGCGACGTCCTGGCCGAACTGGCGGCGTGGCGTCAGAACCAAGGTGCCGCCGGTGAAGCCCGTGAAGCCGGTGCAGCCCGTGAACGGGGCGAAGGCGGCCCCAGCAGCGGGGGAGCGGCTCAGCCCTGATCGCGGGCGCGGGCCAGGAGGCCCCGGGCGATCACAATGCGCTGAATCTCGTTGGTTCCCTCACCGATGATCATCAGCGGGGCGTCGCGGTAGTAGCGCTCGACCGGGAATTCGGTGGTGTAGCCGACCCCGCCGTGAATGCGCATGGCTTCGGTCGCCAACTCGAGCGCCGTCTCGCTGGCGAAGAGCTTCGCCATGCCGGCCTCCACGTCGCAGCGCAGTCCCTTGGAGCGTCGCTCCGCCGCGTTGCGGGTGAGCAGCCGCGCTGCCTCCAGCCGGGTCGCCATGTCGGCCAGCTTCAGCTGTATCGCCTGATGTTCGCCGATGACCTTGCCCATCGTCTCGCGCTGCATGCTGTAGGCGAGCGCAGCGTCGAACGCGGCGCGAGCTACGCCCACCGCTCGCGCCGCGATGTTGATGCGCCCGACTTCGAGCACGCCGAGGATCTGCGGCAACCCGCGGCCGAGGTCGCCGATGACGTTGGCGGCGGGGATGCGGTGGTCGGTGTAGGCCATCTCGACTGTCTCGACGCCGCGGTAACCGAGCTTGCCGACATGCTTGCTCACGGCGATGCCCTCGAAGCGGCCGCCCGGCTCCTTCTCGACGATGAAGGCGGTGATGCCTTCCTCGGTCCGGGCGGCGAGCGCGACGATGGCGGCGCGCTCGCCGTTGGTGACCCAGGCCTTGCTGCCGTTGATGACGTACTCGTCCCCATCGCGCGCGGCCCGGCACGAGATGTTGCGGGTGTCGCTCCCGGCGTCGGGCTCTGAGAGCGACAGGCAGCCCCGCCGTTCGCCTGAGGCCATCGCGGGGAGCCACCGCTGCTTCTGTTCCTCGGTCCCGTGCGTCATGAGCAGCGTGGCTGCCATGGTGTGCGTGTTCACGATGCCGGTGAGGCTCATCCAGCCGTAGGCCAGCTCCTCAATGATGCCGATGTACGTGAGCAGGTCGAGGCCGAGGCCGCCGAACTCTTCGGGGATGGTGACACCGAAGAGACCGAGCTCGCGCATCTGCGCAACGATGCGCTCGGGAAAGGTGTCCGAACGTTCGAGCTCGGAGGCGGCGGGGATGACCTCTCGCTCGACGAAGCGGCGGACGGTGGCGATGATCTCGGAACGGACGTCCTCGTCGGTGGCGGCGGGATCGGGGCTGGTCACGACGCTTCCGGGCCCGCCTTGCTCACAGTGATAACCATACACTTCGTGGGTGTTGACGCTGAATCTCAATTCGGAGAAGAATGTTTCCCCATGGCAACGAGCCTCATGCATCGCGGGCTCGAGTCGGCGGCGAAACGGTTCCCCGACCACGCCGCCGTGCTGGCGGGCGACGACCGCTGGACCTACGGCGAGCTCGACCGCGTGGCCAACGCGCTGGCGCTGCACCTCGTCGACCGCGGCATCGGGCGCGGTGACCGGGTGGCGGTGATGACGTCGAACCGCCCCGAGTTCGTGGTGACGGTCCACGCCGCCAGCAAGGTCGGAGCGGCGCCCGTCATGCTCAATTCGTCCTGGAAGTCCCTAGAGGTCGGCACGGCGTTCGGCCTGACCGGGCCCCGCTACGGCGTCGCCGACGGTCCCGGTGTCGGGCTGCTGGCCGCGCACCTCGGCGCCGACGGCGTCCTGGACCTCGATGCACCCCTGGCATCCACCGTGATCGACCGCACCAGTCGAGCGGCCCCCCCGGCCGTCGCGGTGCGGCCGACCGACGACGCCGCCTTCGTCTTCAGCTCCGGCACGACGGACCGCCCCAAGGCAGTGCGGCACACCCACGGTTCCATCGACCTGGGTACGGCGCACTGGGTGACGGCACTGGGCCTGACCGAGGCGGACCGCTTCCAGGTGGCGACGCCGCCGTCACACATCCTCGGCCTGCTCAACCTGCTCGCCGCCGCCGCGGCAGGTGCGACCGTCCGTCTGCACCGCCGCTTCGACCTGGACGAAGAGTTGCGCTGTATTCAAGACGACCGGATGACGCTGGAAATGGCGGTGGCCCCGATCGCGCTGGCCATGGCGAATCATCCGGACCTGGAGTCCTACGACCTCTCGTCCCTTCGGTACGTCATGTGGGGTGCCACGCCGATCACACCGAGCGTGGCCGAGCGTGTGACGGCCCGGACCGGTGTGCGTTGGCTGCCCGCCTACGGGACCAGCGAAGTGCCCGTGATCGCAGCCAACCCGGTCGATGATCCGGACCGGTGGCGCCTCGATTCCGCCGGGCTCCCCGTCGGCGGGGTCTCGCTGCGCGTCGTCGATCTCGATACCGGCGAGGTCCTCTCCTCGGGTGGGGTCGGCGAGGTGCAGGTGCGCAGCGCGTCGGCGATGGCGGGCTACCTCCCTGACGAGGCCACCGCGGGAGCCTTCGATGACGGGTGGTATCGCACGGGTGATGTCGGCTGGCTGGAGCCCGAGGGTTGGGTCCACCTCACGGATCGCTGCAAGGAGATGATCAAGGTCAGCGGCTTCCAGGTCGCACCGGCGGAGATCGAGGCGGTGCTGCACGGCCACGCCGCGGTCGTCGACTGCGCCGTGTTCGGCGTGCCCGACGCGCGCGCCGGCGAGGTCCCGGTGGCCGCGGTCCAGCTGCAGCCGGGGTCCGCCGTGACGTCGGAGGAGCTCGAAGGACTCGTGGCGGACACGCTGGCCACCTACAAGCGGGTGCACCGCGTGGTTCTGGTCGAGGCCATCCCGCGCACCCCGTCGGGGAAGGTCTTGCGGCGCACGTTGCGCGACGAGTGGGCGCCGACCTTCGCCGCGGCAGCCGGCTGATGGACGTCCGTCTCTCTCCCGAACAGGTTGCCGTGCGCGATGCAGCGGCGCAGGTGGTCGATCGGCTGGGCCCGAACGTGGTGGCCGAGCTCGACGACCCCGAGCGCGCCGCCAAGCTCGACGCCGCCGTCGAGGCCTCGGGCTGGCGCGAGCTGCGGACCGCCACCGACGACGGCACGCCGTGGGCGTCCGCGGTGGAGGTCGCGCTCGTCGCCGAAGAGCTCGGCCGCGGTCTCGGCGACGCCGCCTTCCTGGGCGCGACGCTCGCCGCCGAGCTGCGGCGGCGGGCCGGTGCGCCGCCCGCCCAGGGCCTCGAGACCGTGGTGCTGGCCGCCGACTTGGCACAGCTGTGCATGATTGACAGCGGCTCGGTGCCGCCCGGAGCCCTCGCGGTCGATGCCTTCGCCGCTCACGTCGCGCTCGTCCTCGTCGACGGTGCGGACGGCTGCAGCATCGGGACGGTCACGTTCGGACCAGGCACCCTCGGACCAGGAACCCTCGGACCAGACACGGGGCCCCGACCTCACCCGACCTCTGGCCGGCGTCCCGGCGCCGGGGACGGTCACTGTGCTGGGCGGGCAGACACGCCGGCTGGGTCCGGACGACGTGGCTGCGTGGCAGAGCCTGGGCCTGGCCACGACGAGCGCCGATCTCGTCGGCGTCATGCGCGGGGCGCTGGCGCTGGCGGTCGAGTACGCCCGTGAGCGTCGGCAGTACGGCGCCGCCATCGGATCGTTCCAGGCGGTGCAGCATCTGTTGGCGGACGCCCTGGTGGCCATGGAGGGCGCGCGCAGCATCGCACTGCACGCCGCGTGGGCCGTCGACGCGTTGCCGGCCCCGGAGGCGCTCGCCGCAGCGTCGGCCGCGAAGGCCTACTGTGCCCGGGCCGCTCGTTCGGTGTGCGAGACGGCAATACAGGTGCACGGAGGGATCGGCAACACCTGGGACTGCCTCGCCCACGTCTTCTTGCGCCGAGCCCTGCTGTCGACCGATGTCCTCGGCGGTGTCGGGCCCAACCTCGACCGGGTGCTCGCCGCCCGCACCCGGAGCTGACGGTGGACTTCGCAGATTCCCCCGACGAGCTCGACTTCCGCCTGCGCCTGCGTGACTGGCTGCGCACGAACAACCCGGGCCTCCCGGCCTCGTCCACCGCCGACGAGTACTGGGCCGGCCAGGCCGCGTGGCACAGGACGCTCTACGACGCCGGCTTCTTCGGGCTGTCCTGGCCGACCGAGATCGGCGGGCACGGGCTGCCCAGCGTCTACGAAGTAATCCTCGACGAGGAGTTGACCACCGCCGGCACGCCCCCTCGACCCAGTGTGGGCTACCTGGTCCAGGGGCTCCTGCGCCACGGGAGCGAGGAGATCCAGCGACGCTTCCTGCCCGGGCTGGTCAGCGGCCGGGAACGGTGGTGCCAGGGTTTCAGCGAGCCTGACGCGGGGTCTGACCTGGCGTCGTTGCGCACGCGGGCGGTGCGGGACGGCGGGCAGTACGTCATCACCGGCCACAAGGTGTGGACCAGCTATTCCGACGCCGCCGACTGGTGCCTGGTTCTGGCCCGAACCGATCCCGACGTGCCCACACACAAGGGGATCTCCGCCTTCATTGTGCCCATGGGCCAGCCGGCGATCGAGCAGCGGCCCCTGCAGATGATCAACGGGGTGACGCGCGAGTTCGGCGAGGTGCTCTTCGACGGTGCCCGGGTCGAGGCAGCGAACATGGTCGGCGAGCCCGGCGAGGGGTGGCGTCTCGCCATGACAGTGGTCAGCCACGAGCGAGAACCCGGCGAGCTGGGGTACGTGGCGCGCTACGGCAAGCTCGTCAACCAGCTGGCGCACGTCGTGGCGGAGGACCCCGCACGGTTCGGTGCCGAGGCCCGACGAGACCTGGCGTGGGCCTTGGTGGAGACCGAGATGCTGCGCTGTCACGTGAGCCGCCGCCTCTCCGACCGTCTCGGGGGTCTCTCGCACGGGCCGGAGGGCTCCGTCGACAAACTGCTGATGACCGCGGCCGAGCAGGCGGTGGGTCATGCCGCGCTCTCCGTCGGGGGCGCCGTGCACGCGGGCGGGGACGACACCTGGCTGAAGGTGTACCTCTACAGTCGCGCCCAGAGCGTCATGGGGGGCACGTCGCAGATTCAGCGCAATCTCATCGCAGGCCGAATCCTGGAGCTACCGACATCATGAGCACCTATGACCTTCCCGACGAGCTGCAGGTCCGCTCGGAGGGACCCATCCGTGTCGTCACGCTGAATCGGCCCGACGACCTCAATGCCACGAACCACGTCCTCCACGCCGGGCTGGCTGCACTGTTCCCGCAGCTCGATGCTGACGCAGAGGCGCGCGTGGCGGTCATCACCGGCGCGGGGCGGGCCTTTTCCGCCGGCGGGGACTTCGACTACCTCGACGAGCTGACCAAAGACGCCGACCTTCGTCACACCACACTCACGGACGGCCGGCGGATCGTCACGGGCATGGTGGCGTGTCGTCTCCCGATCATCGCCGCCGTGAACGGCCCGGCGGTCGGGCTCGGCTGCAGCCTCGTCGCCCTCTCCGACATCGTGTTCATGGCGCAGAGCGCGCACCTGGCCGACCCCCATGTGCTCCTCGGCCTCGTGGCGGCCGACGGCGGGCCCGTGGTGTGGCCGTTGCTCACCAGCTTGCAGCTGGCCAAGGAGTACGCGCTCACCGGGGACCGTATTCCGGCCGAACGCGCTGCCGCCATCGGGCTGGTGAACCACGTGTGTGCCGACGATGAGGTGCTGAGCCAGGCGATGGCCTGTGCGCAGCGCATCGCGAAACTGCCCAAGGGCGCGGTGGAGGACACCAAGCGGATCATCAACATCCAGCTCGAGCGAGCGGTCCTCGCTGCGCTGGACTTCGCCCTGAGCGCCGAGGACCGGTCGTTCACGACGCCCGAGCTGCGGGCGAATCTGGATCGGGTGCTGTCGCCGCGAGGCGACCAGGCGGGCTGACCCGGTCCGTCGGGGGTTCAGGGGTTGGGCCCGGCGGCGCGGTGCTGCGCTGCGCGGTCGGCCAAGAAACCGCCGAGGGCCTCGCCGGCGGACAACACGTGCGCTTCGGCGAGGGCGCGGGCAGCCTGCGCATCGCCTCGCGTCATCGCGTCGAGCAGGGCGGCATGCTCGTCCTTGCTGCGCTGCTCGGCTTCGGGAAAGAGCTCGAAGTAGTTGCCCGGCACGACGCGGACGGCCTGGCGCAGATAGGTCAGCAGGCGGGGGGACCGGGCTGCGAAGTTCAAGGCCCGGTGGAAGTGGCGGTTGGCGGCGACGACGTCGTCGGCGCCCTCAATGGCTGCCGCCAGCTCGGCCAGCTCGGCGAGCTCGGCCGCTGTGACGCGGGTGGTCGCCATCTCGGCCGCCTTGCCGACCAGCGCGGCCAGGACCGCGAAGTTGTCGACGGCGTCCTCCGGGGTGATGCCGACGACCGCCATGCCGCTGCGGGGCGTGATCTCCACCAGGCCCTCGTAGGACAGCTCGAGCAGGGCCTCCCTGATCGGGGTCCGGCTGATGCCGAACTCGGCCGTCAGCTGGTCGAGGTCCAGGCGGTCACCCGGTTGGAGCCGCCCGGTGAGGATCCGGTCGCGCAGCTCGTTCGCGGCCTGGGCCCGGACGGTGGTCGTGACAAGTTTGATATCTGAAATATTACATATTAAGTTGGGTGCCTGCCCGGAAGGTGGTGCGAATGGCCGAGAGCAAGCGGCAGATGGCGTTGGTGGGGTTCATGCAGGCAGGGAACGCCACGGTGTATGCCGGCTCGTGGCGCCACCCCGCCACCGAGCATGGCTTTCTGACCTCGGGCTACTACGAGAAGCTCGGTCGGACGCTCGAGGACGGGTGCTTCGACCTGATGTTCTTCGACGACCGCCTCGCCATGCCCGGCATCTACGGCGGATCGGTCGCCGAGGCCGTGCGCACCGGCGCTCGCCCGGTGAAGCTGGACCTGAGCATCGTGCTCGGCATCGTGGCCGCGGCCACCCGGAACATCGGGCTCGGGGCCACGTACTCGACGACGTACTACTCGCCGTTCCACGTCGCCCGGACGTTCGCCACCCTCGATCATCTCTCGGGCGGTCGCGCCGCGTGGAACGTGGTGACGTCGGTGAACGACGGCGAGGCGCAGAACTACGGCCTCAAGGAGCACCTGGCGCACGACGCGCGCTACGACCGGGCCGACGAGTTCCTCCAGGCGACCACCGGTCTCTGGGACAGCTGGGACGACGACGCGCTGGTGCTCGACCGCGCCACGCCGCTGTTCGCCCACCCCGACAAGGTGCACGAGCTCAACTACGAGGGCGAGTGGTTCGACGTCCGCGGCCCGCTCACCGTGCCCCGGACGCCGCAGGGCCGGCCCGTCCTCATGCAGGCGGGGTCGTCGGGCCGCGGTCGCGAGTTCGCCGCCAAGTGGGCGGAGCTGATCTTCACCGGCGATCCCGGACTCGACATCGCGCGTGCGCACTACAAGGACCAGAAGGAGAAGATCGGCGAGCAAGGCCGAGACCCCGAGACGATCAAGATGCTCCCGATGGCCTACACGGTGGTCGGGGAGTCCAAGGCGCATGCCGAGGAGCGCGAACAGCTCTTCCTGAACGACCTCGTCGACCCCATGGCGTCACTGACCCTCCTCTCCGAGCTCATGAACTACGACTTCTCGGGGCTGGCGCTCGACGCGCCGATCACCGACGAGCTCATCGAGTCCGTCTCGGGTATCCGGGGTCTGGTGCAGAACATCCGGACGCACATCGGCGGCGACACGGTGACCCTGGCCGACCTGGCCGGGCATCGCGCCACGCTCCTCCAGGGCCCGCGCTTCGTCGGCACGGGACCGGACATCGCCGACCAGATGGAGGCGTGGTTCGACAGCGGCGCCTGCGACGGCTTCGTCATCGCCGCCACGCATTCGCCGGGGGCCTACGAAGATGTCGTCCGGCTGGTGGTGCCCGAACTCCAGCGCCGGGGCGTCTTCCGCGATCGCTACACGAGCTCGACCCTCCGGGGGCATCTCGGCCTCGAGCGTCCCGACTCCGTGCACGGTGCCTGACACGACCCGACCGCTCGAGGGCCTGCGCGTGGTGGACGCCGCCACGCTGGCCGCGGGGCCCATGGTGGCGACCGCGCTGGGGGAGTTCGGGGCCGAGGTCATCAAGGTCGAGCAGCCGGGCGCAGGTGACCCGTTGCGGACCTGGGGTTTCCAGAAGGACGGGATCGGGCTGTTCTGGAAGAGTGTCGGACGCAACAAGCAGTGCATCACGCTCGACCTGCGCCACACCGCGGGACAGGAGCTCTTCCATCGTTTGCTCCACGTCAGCGACGTGCTCGTCGTGAACAACCGCCCCAGCGCGTTGGCCCGGTGGGGCCTCGACTACGAGGCGGTGCACCGGGCGCACCCGCAGCTCGTCATGCTCCACGTCAGCGGCTACGGCGGCGGTGGGCCGGCGAGCGACCGGCCGGGATTCGGCACGTTGGCCGAGGCCATGAGCGGGTTCGCCCACGTGACGGGTCAGCCCGACGGGCCGCCGACCCTGCCGCCGTTCTTCTTGGCCGACGGCATCGCGGCACAGTCCGCCACGTTCGCCGTCATGATGGCGCTCTACCACCGCGACCTGCACGGCGGGACCGGCCAGCTGGTCGACGTGAACCTGGTGGAGCCGCTGGCCCGTCTCATCGAGACGTCCACGCTGGCCTACAGCCACCTTGGGATCGTCCCCGGCCGTACCGGGAACCGGCTTGACGCCAGTGCACCGCGCAACGCCTACCGCACTGCGGACGGCCGCTGGGTCGCGCTGTCGAGCGCGTCGCGCAACATCGTCATGCGCCTGTACCGCGCCGTCGACCGGCCCGACCTGGCGGAAGACGAGGACTACGTCGATCCCATCCGCCGGCAGGCCCACGGCGACGAGATCGACGGCATTGTGGCGGAGTGGATCCGTGTCCGAGCGCTCGACGACGTGATGCGAGTGTTCGAGGACGCCGACGTGGCGGCGGCACCGGTGTACGACGCCGAACAGCTGCTCGCCGACACGCATCTGCAGGCCCGCGGGTCGTTCCTCAGCGTGGACGACCCCGACCTCGGGTCGATGACCGTGCAGGCACCGGTGGCCCTCCTGAGCGAGACGCCGGGCCGGGTCGAGTATCTCGGACGGGCCGTCGGAGCCGACAACGACGCGGTCTACGGCGCCCTGCTCGGCCTCGACCCGGAGCGCATCACCGCGTTGCGGGACGCCGGGACCATCTGAGTCAATCAGGAAGGACAGGAGAAGCATGCGCGCACCGCGAGCCCGACGTGCCGAGCTGGCCACCCCGGCCAGCAGCGAGCGCATGTGCGAGAAGGCGGCCTCGTCGGGCGCCGACCTCGTCTTCCTCGACCTGGAGGACGCCTGTGCCCCCTCGGCGAAGGAGGCTGCACGGTCCGATCGCGGTGGGTGCCCTGACCAGTCAGGACTGGGGCGCGACGGTGCGAGCGGTCCGCGTCAACGGGATCGACACACCGTGGTGCCACGGCGACATCATTGAGGTCGTGACCGGTGCACGCGACGCGCTCGACGTGCTCATCGTGCCCAAGGTGCGACGCGCTCGCGACGTGTGGTGGGTCGACGTGCTCCTGACGCAGCTCGAGACCGCCCTCGGCCTCTCCCGTCCGATCGGGCTCGAGGTCCTCATTGAGGAAGCGGAGGGCTTGGCCAACGCGCTCGAGATCGCACAGGCGAGCGATCGGCTCGAAGCGCTGATCTTCGGCGCCGGCGACCTCTCGGCGTCCCTGCACGCACGGGTGGACGGCAACTTCGACCCGGTCGTGCCCTACCCCGGCGACTTCTGGCATTTCGCGCGGGTGCAGGTCCTGACCGCGGCCCGGGCTGCCATGGTCGATGCGATCGACGCGCCCTACCCCGCCTATCAGGATCCCGAGGGCTACCGGCGTGCGGCGCAACAGGCGAGCGCGCTCGGCTTCGACGGCAAGTGGGCCATCCACCCGAGCCAGATCCCGATTGCGCACGACGTCTTCTCGCCGACGCCTGACGAGGTGGCGGACGCACGGGCGTCCATGGCGGCCTATCGGGAAGCCGAGGCCGGCGGCGTCGGCGCCATCGGACGGGACGGGAAGCTGGTCGACGCGGCGCACATGCGGCTGGCGGCCAACACCCTGCACATGGCGGCGCGGGCGGGCAAGGCAGGCGAATCCGGGCGGCCGGAGGCCGGAGAGACCGGCCGCTAGGTCGTCGGCAGGCCGGCGGGCGAATCCACGATGGCCCGGCGCACCAACCCGATCACCCAGGTGATGCCCCGGGTGGCGTCAGCCGGCTCGATCTCCCAGTCGACGACGAGGCGCTCGTAGCCGGCGACGCTCCAGAGGATGTCGAAGATTGCGGCCACCACGGTGCGGTCGGCCTCTGGCCACGACGCGGTCCGTGCGGCGACGGCAGCGAGGAGAGCCTCGTGCTGGCGCCGTTTCGCCTCCAGGAGCGTCGGATCCAGCGGTGGTCGCGCATCGGGCGGGAACGTGGCGACGTGGTCGAAGATGCGGGCCGTCACGCCCGCCAGGTCCTCGAGCTGCATGCCGTGCAGCTCAATCCCGGCCTCGTCCTCCAGACGGTGCATCACGGCGTCGTGCAGGCCCTGCTCGTTGGCGAAGTGGCGGTAAACGGTGCGCTCGTTCACGCCGGCCTGTTCGGCCACCGCCCGGATGGTCAGTCCCTGCCAGTCCCGCACCGACGAGCCGCGCAGCAGCGTGGAGCCCGCCGCGATGATGCGTTCCCGCGTCTCTGCGGCCCGTTGGCGGCGCAGCGAGCTGTCGTACTGCCGACGGGGGCGGACCGGGGCCGTGGCCGCAGGCACGGCGACCGTGCCCTCCGCCGAGCCCATCATGCTCGTCACCGTTCCTCTCGCCGAGCCTCGGCGACGAGCCCGAACCGGCGCACTACCTCGTGCAGACCGGGAGCGTCTCCCAGCCCCGCACCGTCGAGGTGGGGGAGAGGCGTGCGTTCTCCAGGTCGATGTCCCACTTGGGAAAGCGGGTCAGGACCTCCTCCAGCGCGATGACGCCTTCCATGCGGGCGAGCGCCGCCCCCATGCAGAGGTGGATGCCGTTGCCGAAGGTGAGATGCCGACCGTCGCTGCGGTGGATGTCGAAGGTGTCCCCGTCGGGGAACCGACGATCGTCCCGGTTCGCCGAGCCGAGGAGGAAGAGCATCACACTTCCGGCCGGGACCTCGGTCCCGTGCACCACCAGGTCCTGGCGGGCCACGCATCGCCCGACGTGGGGTGCCGGCGATTCGTAGCGCAGGACCTCTTCGATGGCGTTCGGGATCATTGAGGGATCGGCGACGAGCTCGGCCCGCTGATCGGGATGGTCGGCCAGGACCTTCGCCGTCCAACCGATCAGGCGGGTCGTGGTCTCGTTGCCCGCGCCGGCGAGCACCTCCAGATAGGTCAGCAACTCGTTCCGGGTCAGCTTGCGCACGGTGCCTGTCTCGTCGGTGAACTCCACATTCAACAGCTCGGTCATGATGTCGTCGGAGGGATGATCGGCGCGCCAGTCGACGTAGTCGGCGAACATCGCGCCGGTGACGAAGTTCTCCGAGACCTGCATCGGCTCGCCCTCCTTGGTGCGGAGGCTGGCGTCGACGTGGTCGCGCACCGCCTCCTGGTCGCTCTCGGGAATGCCGAGGAGCATGCTGATCACGCGCATCGGCATCTGTGCCCCGAGATCGGCGATGAAGTCGAAGCGGTCTGATCCCACCAGTGGATCGAGACTGAGCGCGCAGAACTCGCGGATCTTCGGCTCGAGTTCGGCGACGCGGCGTGGCGTGAAGGCGCGCGAGAGCAGCCGCCGGTGAATGGTGTGGGTCGGTGGGTCCTCGAAGATGATGACGCCGGGCGGCATCTCGATGTCGGCCTTGATCAGCTCGATGATGCCGCCCTTGCCCGAGATGTAGGTCTGGGCGTCGAGCAGGCCCTTCTCCACGTCGGCGAATTGGCTCACGGCGAAGAAGTCGTGCGTCTCGTTGTAATAGACGGGCGCCTCTTCCCGGAGGCGCCGGTACACCGGGTAGGGGTCGGCATTGATGGCGACGTCGTACGTGTCGTAGTAGACGTCGCTGGTGCTGGTCGTCGTCATGGGCGTCCCCCTGGCTTCCTGTCCCTATTTGATGTCAGCACTATGACATCAAATGTTCCGGACGGTCAACGAGCAGGTGAGGCCCGCCGGACGGTGGGGTCGGGACAGGCACGCTCCTATCCGGAAACGATCTTCTCACATGCAGAGAGCAGTGCTACCATCGTCTGCGGCAACGAACGCGACGCAGAGAGGACCCAACTCATGCCACGTTGGCCCAAGCCACCCGAAGGCAGCTGGACAGAGCACTTCGACCTCGGGACCGAGCCGATGAACTACGAGGACTCCATCTCGCAGGAGTTCTTCGAGCTCGAGCGCGAGGCCGTCTTCAAGCGGGCCTGGCTCAACGTCGGACGGGTGGAGCAACTGCCGCGCACGGGGAGCTACTTCACCAAGGAGCTCGCCGTCGCCAAGACATCAGTGGTGGTGGTGAAGGGTAAGGACGGCGAGGTTCGCGCCTTTTACAACATGTGCCGGCACCGCGGGAACAAGCTGGTCTGGAACGACTACCCGAAGGAAGAGACGAGCGGCACAACCCGGCAATTCGTCTGCAAGTACCACGCGTGGCGCTACGACCTCGACGGGTCCTGCTCGTTCGTGCAGCAGGAGCAGGAATTCTTCGACCTCGACAAGGCCGACTACGGCCTCGTCCCCGTGCACTGCGACGTCTGGGCGGGGTTCATCTTCATCAACCTCGCCAAGGAACCGGAGCAATCGCTCCGCGACTTCCTCGGGCCGATGGTGACCCAGCTGGAGCACTACCCGTTCCATTTACAGAGCGAGCGGTTTTTCTACCGCGCCAACGTGAAGAGCAACTGGAAGCTCTACATGGACGCGTTTCAGGAGTTCTACCACGCACCGATTCTCCACGCGAAGCAGTCGCCGCCCGACTGGTCCGCCGCGGCGGCGCAGGCGGGATTCGAGGCACCCGCCTACAAGATCGACGGGCCGCACCGGCTGGTGAGCACCGCCGGCATCCATCCCTGGAACCTGCCGGAGAACATGGTCAAGCCCGTCGACACCTTGACCCGCAGCGGGCTCTTCGGGCCCTGGGACGGACCTGATCTCGGCTATGACCAGAAGGACGCCGGCATCAACCCGGCCGGCTGCGATCCGTGGGGTCTCGACTCGTTCCAGCTCTGGCCGAACTTCACCATTCTTGTGTGGCAGCAGAGCTGGTATCTCACCTATCACTACTGGCCGGTCGCACCCAACGAGCACGTGTTCGAAGGGACGCTGTACTTCGTTCCGGCCAAGAACGCTCGGGAACGGGTGGCGCATGAGAACGCGGCCGTCACCTTCAAGGAATTCGGACTGCAGGACGCCAACACGCTCGAGGCGACGCAGACGATGCTCGAATCTCGCGTCATCGAACGCTTCCCACTGATGGACCAGGAGGTCCTCTGCCGCCACATGCACAAGGTGGCGCAGGAGTGGGTGGACGACTACAAGAAGAAGCAGGACGTGGAGGTATGACAGACATGGACGCGACCCTGTTGCCGAGCGAGTTCTCCGACCTGGAGCCGTTCGCCGCCAAGTGGTGCCTGCCGACCGAGCGCCAGCGCTACGCCACGCGGCTCGCCAGCAGCATGGACGAGATGCAGGCGCTCTACGACGCGGCCATGCCGCGGGCCGATGCCGCCATGACCTATCTCGACCAGTATCCGCTCGACGACCTGCCCGCGGACGGGGTCAATCTGCTCCATCTGCTCTATTCCATGGTCATGGTGTCGTTCCCGGTCGAATGTTGGGGACAGCCACGGGTGCCCGACTCCGGTGCCGCCTACCTCGATCTCCTGGTCGAGCCGGGGCCCTGAATCGGGTTCACATCGCTTCGTATTCGACCGTCACCGCCGTGCCCAGGGGCAGGCTCTGGCAGGTGAGGACCCAGCCTTCCTCCACCTCTTCGGGGGTGAGTGCGTTGTTCGCCCGCATGCGCGCCGAGCCCTCCTGCAAGAAAGCCATGCACGTGGCGCAGTTGCCGGCCTCACAGGAGAACGGAGGGCGCAGGCCGCCCCGCCGGGCGGTCTCGAGCAGCGTGTCGCCCGGCTGGTAGCGGATCACCTGCTTCTTTCCGCCGAGCAGCACCGTCACCTCCTCGGGCACGGGGAGCGCTCCGTCGAGTGGGCCCGCCACGTCCACGATCAGGGCGTCGGTCTTCTCCGTCTGCTCGACCAGGAAGCGTTCGATGAAGATGCGCTCCGACGCGATGCCTTCCGCCTGCAGCGTCGACTCGACCAGATCCATGAATGGTCCGGGTCCACAGATGTAGAAGTCGGCGCCGAGGTCGCCGCCCGCGAAGTCGGCGATGGCCTCGGGCGTGAGAAACCCGTCATCCGTGTCGAAGTGGTGCTGCACGTCCAGCCGGTCCGGGTGCTCCGCTCCGAGGCCGGCAAAGGCGTCCTCGAAGATCACCGAGTCGCGGTCCCGGTTGGCGTAGAGGAGCCGCACCGGCCGCCGCGTCGTGGCGAGCACGTGTTTTGCGATCGACATCACCGGAGTGACGCCGCTACCCCCGCAGAACCCGACGACCGGCCGGTCCGACTCCTGCGGGCAGAAGACCCCCGCCGGCTTCGTGAGTTCGATCATGTCGCCCGCGGCGAGGTTGTCGAGGAACCAGTTCGACACGAGCCCGCCCGCCACCCGCTTCACGGTGACCGTCAGGTCACGCTCGGTCGTCGGCGCGCTGGACATGGAGTACGAGCGCAGCTGTTCCTCGCCGTCGACGTGGACGCGGAAGGTACAGAACTGACCCGGGCGGTAGCGAAAGGCCTCTTGCAGCTCCGCCGGCACGTCGAGGACGAACGAGCTGGCGTCGTGCGTCTCGGTGACGACACGGGCGACCCGAAGCGAGTGGTACCCGTGCTGGCGGAGGACGGGATCGTGGTCGCTCACGGCACGGCAGGAGGGCCTAGTGGGGCGTCGGCCACGCAACGGACTTTGTCTCGAGGTACTGGTCGAACCCCGCGAGCCCGTTCTGCCGGCCGATCCCGCTGTGCTTGTATCCGCCGAAGGGCATGTCGGCCTGCCCGATCGGCATGCCCCCGTTGACGGCGAAGGTCCCGGTCCGGATGCGCTCCGCCACGCGGAGCGAGCGCTCGAGCGACCCCGAGAAGACGCCGCCCGAGAGCCCGTAGACGCTGTCGTTGGCGATCCGCACGGCGTCCTCGTCGTCGTCGAAGGGGATGACCACGAGGACCGGACCGAAGATCTCCTCCTGCGCGATCGTCATGGCGTTGTCGACGTCGGTGAACAGGGTGGGCTCCACGTACCAGCCCTTGGGCAGATGGGCGGGGCGACCGCCACCGAGGGCCAGCGTCGCCCCCTCGCTGATGCCTTTCTCGATGTACCCGAGCACCCGGTCACGCTGCTTGGCGGAGACCAGCGGGCCCATGAGGACGTCGGGCTGCTGGGGGTCCCCGTAGGCCACCGACGACAGGGTGGCGCGCAGGATCTCGACACCCTCCTCGTACCGCGAGCGTGGGAGCAGCATGCGGGTTTGAATGGCACACCCCTGCCCGCCGTGGAAGCAGACCGCGATCCCGGACGGCACCGTCGTGGCGAAATCGGCGTCGTCGAGCACGATGGTCGCCGACTTGCCGCCGAGCTCGAGGAACGTCCGCTTCAGGGTGGCGCCGCCCTTCTCCATGATCCGCTTGCCCACCGCGGTCGAGCCAGTGAACGAAATCAGGTCGACCTTCGGGGAGAGCGTGAGCTCTTCTCCCACGAGGTGGTCGGCCGATGGCACCACGTTGAGGACGCCAGCCGGAAAGTCGGTCTGCTCGGCGACGAGCCGGCCGATGCGGGTGGCGTTCCATGGCGTGTCGGGCGCGGGCTTGAGGATCACGGTGTTACCGGTGGCCAGGGCCTGCCCGAGCTTGTTCAGGGTCACCTCGAGCGGGAAGTTCCACGGCACGATCGCTCCGACGACGCCGATCGGCTCCTTCCAGACCTGACGGGTGTTCGAGGTGCCGCGCCGGTCGACGATCTCGCTCAGGTCGGTCCGCCAAGGGAACTCGTCAATGAGCTTGATCGGGTAACGGAGCGCGCCGTCGAGCGGGATGTCGAGCTGATTGGCGTGGGTGGTCATGCGCGGGCAGCCCACCTCGAGGATGAGCTCCTCGCGCAGGGCCTCGCGGTCCTTCTCGAGAGCATCCTGCAGTTGGGACAGGCAGCGCTTGCGCAGCTCGCGGTCCGTCGCCCACGCCGTCTCGTCGAAGGCGCGGCGGGCGCTGTCGATGGCCCGGTGCATGTCTGCCTTCGAGCCGTCGGACACCAGCCCGATGACGTCCTCGGTGGCCGGATTGACGTTGTCGAAGGTCTGGCCCGTGTCGGACTCCACGAGCTCGCCGTCTACGAGCATCCGGTGTTCGTGGCTTGCCTCTGCCGTCATCCCGACCCCTGTCTGTCAACAGTTTCTCAGCGAGTGGAAACCTCATTATCAAAAAGCGTGATCATCATAATCGAGCGGTCCTGCGCCCGCCCCTCCTTCAGAGCGGGAAGGTGGGCGGCAGCGCTCCGCTGTCCAGAATGCCGGTGCCCAGCTGGCAGGTGAGGAGGCTCCCCGCGCCGAGGAGCTGGTCCAGCACGATCGTGCGCTTGATGAAGAGATGGAGCGGGTGCTCGGTTGTGAAGCCGATGCCGGCCAACACCTGCTGGCAGTGGCGGGCCGTGCTCCGGGCCGATCGCCCGGCGAACGCCTTGGCCATGCCGGCCGTGACGGGGGAGGGGTCCTCCCAGGCGGCATCGAGCAGGGCGGCGGCGGCCTCGACCGCGACGAGGGCCTCGGCCAGGCGGTGGCGCACGGCCTGGAAGGTGGCGATGGGGCGCCCGAATTGGACGCGTTCGAGCGCGTGGGTGCGCGCCAGTTCGAGCATCGCCCGTGCCGCGCCGACAAGCTCGGATCCGAGGGCAAGCTGCCCCAGGGCGACGGCGCCGTCCCAGTCGACCGCACCCTGCTGCGTCGCGGTACCCACGTCGAACGCACCGGTGACCTCCACGAGGCCCAGCGCGGGGTCGAGCCCGTGGACGGTCCGGTACTGGAGTGCGGCGCTGGCGACGACGAAGGCGAGGACATCGCGTGCCGTCTGTGCGACGACGATCGCCGTGTCGGCACGCGCCAGCGCCTCCGTGCCCAATCCCCGTACGGCGCATGTGTCGCCGCTCCGTTGCCCCGGCGGTTCGCACCGCCGCAGTGCGGGCAGGACGACGGCGGCACCAGGGTGGGGCCGTCCGACCGCGTCGGCGAGCAGCCGGTCGAGTGAGCCCGAGGAGGCGCGCGCAGAGCCAAGGCATTCGAACAGCACGGAGACCGCGGTGGCGCGGTCGGCGTTGCGTGCGTCGTCCCAACCAAGTTCGTCGAGAGCGGCATCGAGGGCGGCACCGCTGGCTGACTCGGTGGCGTGCCGGACACCGCTCACGAAGAGCGCGCGCTCCGCGGCCTCCATCACCGGTCGGCCCCGAGGTCGAGGAGGCGACGGGCGATGATATTGCGCTGCACCTCGGCGCTGCCGCCGTAAATGGTGGCGGCACGGGAGTAGAGGAACTCGGCCCGCCAACGCTTGCTGACAGGGTCGTCCCCGAGCGCGATGTCGGTGCCGAGTCCTTCGGCCACCAGGTCGAAGACCGTCTGCTCCGCCGTCGCGACCAGCACCTTGTCGATGGAGGTCTCGGCCCCCAGCGTCTCCCCGGCGGCCAGTCGCCGTTGCGTGCCTCGGGACCGGGCCCGGAACGCCCACAGCAGCTGGGTGGCCTCTCCCAACGCGGCGGGGTCGAGCGCGCCGGCGGGCGCCAGGGCGACCAGCTGCTCGAGCCTTCGTTGCAAGTAGGAGGCCCGATGCCAGAGGGCGGTGCTGCGCTCGTAGGGCAGCAAGTCCATGGCGATTGACCAGCCGTGGTCGACCTCGCCGAGGACCCGGTCACCCGGCACCAGCACGTCGTCGAAGAAGACCTCACAGAACTCCCGGGCGCCGTGCATCGTCTCTATCGGCCGCACCGTGATGCCTGCACTGTCCATGTCGATGAACAGCGCCGTGATCCCCCTGTGTGCGGACTCAGCTGTCCCCGTACGCGTCAGCAGGACGCAGCGCTGCGCGTACTGCGCCAGGCTCGTCCAGACCTTCTGGCCGTTGATCCTCCATGCGTCACCGTCCCGGGTGGCGCGGCACGCGAGCGATGCCAGATTGCTGCCGGTCCCCGGCTCGGAGAAGCCCTGGCACCAGATCTCCTCACCACGCAGCAGGCGCGGCACCATCGACGCCGCCAAGTCTGCGGGCGCATAGTCGATCATGGTCGGGGCCAGGACTTCGGGCATGGAGTAGATGCCCGGCTCGACGAGGTCGCGCCGGGTGAGGACCTCCCCGAGGTAGGCACGCAGCAGGTTGGAGCCCCCCAGCCCGCCGACGCGCTCGGGCCATCCCATGCGCATGAACCCGGCATCGAAGGTCAGGCGCATCACCTTGCGGAGTTGCGCCATCTGGTCGTCGAGCGTCCCGATCCCTTCGAAGGAAGGTGCAAGCTCGTTGGCGTGCTCGTCCAGCCAGTCGTCGACGGCGGCCTTGAATGTGTCGAGCTCCACCGCGCCCGCCGTCAACCGTCTGCGTCCGCCGAAGGCGCCGGGCGGGTGGGGTCGTGCGGCTTTCCCGAGTCGCGTGCGCCGCTGCGGCGGAGGAAGGTCATCGCTCGTGTCTGGAGGCGCCATCCGTCCGGCGTCCGGCGGTAGGTGTCCGTGTAGTAGCCGATGCGCATGTCATGGGTGGTCTGCTCCACGAAGCACAACGTCTGCTGGCCCGAGCCGGTGTCGCCGTCGAGCTCCAGGACCGGGGTGCCGGTCAGGAACAGGCCCTTTGGTGCGGCCCTGACCAGTTCGGGGAAGTCGGTAAGGGCGTAGGTGGCGCCGAAGGCGCTGTAGCTCCCGTCGGGGGTGAAGACGTCAACGACCGCGTCGACGTCGTCCCGGGTCATGCCGACGGCGTAGCGGGCCAGCAGCTGCTCCACCTCGGTGATGTCAGCGATCTCCGACTGCTCCATGCGCCGCGCTCCTCGGTCCTTTCCTGCCTTGATCAGGCGTCCCGCACGCTCCGCGGGTCACGATAACAGCATTCTCATAAACTGCAATTGCTCGTGTAGCCGGCGCTGGCGTGGCGCGCCGGGGCGCCGGAGCACGACGGGGCCAGGCGGAAGTCTGATTGCAGATTTTCTTCGCAACAGCTCCCAGCCTGGGGAGAGTCGTACTCTCAAATAGAGCAATCTGCCGTTATGCTGACGCGATGTCTGTTGACGATCCTTCGGCAGGGCCAGCCGCTGCCGAGCCGGTCAGGCGCCGTGATCTTGCCGTCGCTCGATCCCTCGACTCGGCCCGGTTGCGGAGCGAGGGACGGGTCCAGCGCTTCCTCGACGCCGGTTTCGAGTTGCTGGCCCGGGCCGAGTCGGGCAAGGAGTTCACCGTTCAGGAAGTGGTGGACCGCTCGGGGCAGTCCCTCCGGAGCTTCTATCAGTACTTCGCCGGCAAGCACGAGCTGCTTCTCGCCCTTTTCGACGAGGCGATCCTGTCGACAGCGGACCGGTTGGAGGAACAGCTGAACCAACAGCGCACGCCGCTCGAGCGCCTCCACTGCTTCGTGGTCGAGTACTACCGCATGTGCCTTCCCGCGCCGAAGGGACGGACGTCGAAGAACAACCCCACGCCCGTCATGGCCGAGTTCTGCCACCAGCTGCTCACCGCGCACCAGACCGAAGCTTCCCGGGCCTTTGTCCCGCTCGTCACCCTCCTTGAATCCGTCCTCGACGACGCCGCCGCGTCCGGGGACGTGCCGCCGGGTTTGCGCCACGCCGAGGTGGCGGGCGTGATCCTGTCGACGATCATGTTCAACGCGGCCTACGCCCACACCATCAGCGGCAGCGAGGAGCCGGCGGACGGCGACCACGCGGCGAAGCAGCTTTGGGATTTCTTGTCGGCCGGCCTCCTCAGCCGCCGGCCCGGCTGAACATCGATCTCAGTCGCGCAACGAGGGCGCGACGGCGGCGAGGAACTCGCGCGTCCGCTCCGCCGACTCCTTGATCGCGTCCCGGCCTTCGCCCAGCGGCACCACGCGGGCGTTGAAATCAGTGAGGCCTGCGTCGGCAAAGCTGCGCAGGCGCTTCTCCATCGTTGCTTCGCTGCCGCACACCAGGACGTCGCCGATGTTCTTGGCGTCGCCGTGCTCCATGAGCCGCACGTAATTCGGCGACGCCTCGACCTCGCTCAGGGTGCGGTTCGTGCGCTCGATGGCGGCGTCGATCTCGTCGTCGCGGCACAAGCAGACGGGGACGCCGGCCAACACGCGAGGCGCCGGACGGCCCGCCGATTCCGCGGCCTTCGTGATTGTCGGCACGACATGCGATGCGATGGTGCGCTCGTCCGCCAACCACAAGGTGGTGCCTGCGGCCCGCTCACCCGCCAGTTGCAGCATCACGGGACCCAGGGCGGCGATCATGACGGGCGTCGGCGCGACGTCGGTGATGTCGAGCGGGTTGTGGATGTCGAAGAAATCGTTCTCCACCTCGACGAAGCCGGGGCCGCGCAATGCCTGGTCGAGGACGTCGAGGTAGCAGCGCATCGTGGTGGCCGGCCGCTCGTAGGGCAGGCCGAGCATCTCCTGGATGATCCAGTGGTGCGAGACGCCCAACCCGAGCGTGAAGCGCCCTTTGCAGACGGCCTGGTTGGAGAGCGCCTGCTGGGCCAGCACGATCGGGTGCCGCGGCTGCAGGGGGACGATGGCCGTGCCGACCTCGATTCGAGAGGTCGCCATGCCGATGAGCGTGGCCGCCGTCATGACGTCGAACTCGTCGGGGATCTGCGGCGTCCAGACCGAGTCCAGGCCGGCCCCGTCGGCCCATCGCGCGTCAGCCTGGAGCTTCTCCACCTTGGTGGCGTACCGACCCCGGTCGGCGCTCACCTGAAGACCGATGCGCATCGCCGCCTCCTCTCAGTTCGGAAATGACGTTCTCAGTAACAGTACATCCTGCTATCGCCAGCTGCTAGCGACGCTTGACAGGATTTTGCACTGTCAATAACATCCGATCACTCTACCGGCAGCAATTCGCGCGGGCGGGGCCGGGCGAAGGAACGCTCAACGAAGGGGAGGCCGGTATGGAAAGCGGGGCTCGTCGGTGAGCCGTGTCGCGGTGATCACCGGGGGTGGGTCCGGCATGGGACGGGCCATCTGCCACCACCTGGCGCGACAGGGGCGCAGGGTGATGGTGCTCGACATCAACGGCGATGCGGCGAGCGAGGTCGCCCACGAGGTGCAGGCCGGGGGCGGCACCGCGCGCGGGGCCCGGGTCGACGTGAGTGACCGGGCGGCCATCGATGCCGCGCTGGACGAGGTCCGGTCCGCCTTCGGTCCGATCGGGATCATGGTGACCAGCGCGGGCATCGAGGGATTCGAGGACTTCCTCGACATCGAGGCCGAGACGTGGGACCGCATGCTGGCGGTCAATCTCACCGGGACCTTCCATTGCCTGCAGGCCGCGGTCCCCGACATGATGGAAGAGAAGTGGGGGAGGATCGTGACGATCTCCTCGTCCTCGGCCCAGTCGGGCACCCGCCGGATGTCGCACTACGTGGCGTCCAAGGGCGGCGTCATCGCGCTGACCAAGGCGCTGGCGCTCGACCTCGCTCCGCACGGCATCACCGTGAACACCATCCCGCCCGGCGTCATCGACACACCCATGATGCGGCGCCCCATCGAGTCGGGGGCCATGGCCAGCATGGAGCAGGTGGTGGCGCGGGCGCCGCTCGGGCGGGCCGGGACGCCCGACGACATCGCGGTGGCGTGCGCCTTCTTGTGTTCCGACGAGGCGGGCTACATCACCGGTCAGCAGATCAACGTCAACGGCGGCTGGTATCTGTGAGGGGAGGCGCACCGTGGGCACGTTGACGACCCGGAAGCTCGGGGCGACCGTGGGGGCCGAGGTGATCGGGGTCGATGCGGCGCAGTTGCTCTCGGACGACACGCTGCCCAAAGCCTGTATGGAGGCGCTCGAGCAGTACGGGGTCCTCGTGTTCCGCGAATTGCAGGTCGACGACGACACCCAGGTCGCCTTCTCGAAGCGGCTTGACGACGTCGGCAAGGCGGAGCCCGCCGCAGCGCCGCGGATCTTCAACGTCACGCTGGACCCGACGAAGAGCGCGACTGCCGAATACCTGCGGGGAACCGTCTACTGGCACATCGACGGCGCGCAGGACGATGTTCCGAGCAAGGCGACGACGCTCAGCGCGCACGTGGTCTCCGAGGAGGGGGGCGAGACGGAGTTCGCCAGCACGTACGCCGCCTACGACGACCTCACCGAGGGTGAGAAGGAGCTGTACGACGAACTGCGAGTCGTCCACTCGTTGGAGGCTTCCCAGCGATTGGTGTTTCCCGATCCCACGTCCGAGCAGCTGACCGGGTGGCGGTCGAGGCCCGACAAGGAGCACCCGCTGGTCTGGCGGCACCGCTCGGGTCGGCGTTCGCTGGTGCTCGGCGCCTCGGCCTCCCATGTTGTCGGCATGGACCGCGCCAAGGGCAGGGCGTTGCTCAACGAGCTGCTCGAACGGTCGACCGCGCCCGAGCGTGTCTACCGGCACGAGTGGGCGCTCGGGGACCTGGTGATCTGGGACAACACCGGGGTCATGCACCGGGTACACCCGTATGACCCCTCCTCCGGACGCGAGATGCACCGCACGACCATGAGCGGCGACGAGCCGATCCGTTAGGAGAGCCGATGAGTGACGTGACGATTCTGCGCGCCGACCGCTGGGTGGACGTCGTGGCGGGCGAGGTGCGCTCTCCGGCCGTGCTCGTCGTGGACGGGAACGAGATCGTGGCGGTGAATCCGTCGGAGCCCCCCGGCGGCGGCGCCGAGATCGACCTCGGTGACGTGACCTTGCTGCCCGGGCTCATGGACATGGAGCTCAACATGCTCATCGGTGGGCCGGGTGGCCCCGAAGGGCTGCCGGACCCGA
Organism: uncultured Acidimicrobiaceae bacterium; assembly: GCA_963762175.1. Classification (GTDB taxonomy): domain Bacteria; phylum Actinomycetota; class Acidimicrobiia; order Acidimicrobiales; family RAAP-2; genus Bog-473. The sequence continues at coordinate 776,928 of CAVXJW010000003.1, read as the reverse complement.
TGCACGGGGTGAAGGACTCGCCCGTCTACCGGACGTTGCGCGGCGTCGTGAACTGCCGTACGACGTTGATGGCTGGCTTCACCACGGTGCGGAACCTGGGTCTGATGGTGTACACCGGAGGCTTCCTGTTGGACGTCGACCTGGCCAAGGCCGTGGACAATGGCTGGTTCCCCGGCCCGCGTATCTTCCCCGCGGGCCACGCCATCACCCCGACCGGCGGGCATCTCGACCCCACCATGTTCCAAGGACTCGCGCCCGGCATCATGCCGCAGAGCGTCGAGTCGGGCATCGCCAACGGCGTGCCGGAGGTGCGCAAGTCGGTGCGGTACCAGATGAAGCACGGGGCCAAGCTGATCAAGATCTCGGCCTCGGGCGGCGTCATGTCATTCAGCTCGGCGGCGGGCGCACAGCAGTACTCCGACGAGGAGCTCGAGGCGATCGTGGACGAGGCACACCGCAATGGCCTGCTGGTCGCCGCCCACGCCCATGGCGACGCTGGTATCCGGGCGTGTATCCGGGCCGGGGTCGACTGCATTGAGCACGGGTCGCTCGCCAGCGACGACACCATTGCGCTGATGGCAAGGTCCGGCACCTTTCTGGTCGGCACGACCGCCCTTGCCGACCACATGGCCATCGACCGTATCCACCCGATCCTGCAGAAGAAGGCAGCGGAGATCTTCCCGCAGGCCCGCCAGATGTTCGCCAAGGCGCTCGCCGCCGGAGTCAAGATCGCCTGCGGTTCCGATGCGCCTGCGATCCCGCACGGGACGCAGGCTGACGAGCTCATTGCCATGGTGGACCGGGGCATGACGCCGATGCAGGCGCTGCAGGCGGCGACACTCACCAGTGCGGACCTCGTCGAGCGCTCGCACGATCTGGGCCAGCTCGCTCCCGGCTTCCTGGCCGATGTGATCGCGGTGCCGGGGGATCCGTCGGAGGACATCACGATGACCAAGGACGTCCGCTTCGTCATGAAGGACGGTCAGGTCTACAAGGGCGCCTGATCTTCGCGGATCACCCCGCCCCGGCGCCAAAGTTGATAGAGAGGTGCATTGTCGCCGAAGATCCTGCGGGGGCAAGCCCGCCCACCAGCCGGATCCGGTCCAGGCGACCCATCAGTAAGGAAGGTACGAGCGTGACGCACTTCATCCTGGGGGACTTGAGCGAGTCCTCCGTCAACATGGCTCTGCTGATCCTGAGGGTGACCGTCGGCGCCGTCTTCCTCGCCCATGGCATCAACCACATCTATGGCGGGGGCAAGATCGCCGGCACCGCGCGCTGGTTCGAGTCGCTCGGCATGAAACCGGGCATCCTGCACGCCTGGATGGCCAGCCTGGTCGAGGTAGCGGCCGGGGCGGCCCTGGTACTCGGCCTCTTCACGCCGATCGCCGCCGCCGGCGTAGTCGGGGTGATGCTGGTGGCCTTCATCACGAATCACATGAAGAACGGGTTCTTCATCTTCCGGCCGGGCGAGGGCTACGAGTACGTCATGACCCTGACCCTCGTCGCGGTCGCCATCGGCACCATCGGGCCCGGGCAGTGGAGCATCGACGGGCACATCAGCGCGCTGCAGGATCTGTGGGGCTGGCCCGGGTTCGGCATCGCAGTGGGTGCGGGCGGCCTCGGTGCGGCGGGTCTCCTCGGCGCCTACTGGCGCCCGGAGAAGCCGGCCACCGCCGACAACTCCTGAGCGGCCGGCGGCTTCTGCGTCGCTCGGGCGGTCAGTCCCAGCTGCGGGCGAGCAGGAAACCCGCGGCCGCGTTGGCCGGCGGGAACGAGTTCGTGATCCCGGAGCTCACGTAGCCGACATCGCTGATCAGGGTGATCCCCGAAATGGCGGCCGCGGCATCGCTGCAGAGGAACACCAGCGGGTAGGCCTGCTCGAGCGGGCTGGACGCCTCGATACCCGTTTCCTCGCGGAAATCGGCGCCGAAGCCGAGCCACATATCGGCGTTGGCCTGGGCCAGCGGCGTATCGGTCGGGCCGGGGCAGATGGCGTTGATCCGGATCCCCTGCTTGAGCAAGGAGAAGGCCTCGCGGGCGACGTAGGCGCACACGGCCTGCTTCGAGTGGAAGTAGTCGGCGTAGCCGTGCTCCTGGGCCCAGGCCGCACCGGACTCGAAATCGGGGGTGTCGAGGTACTCCTTGATTTCGCCGAGGCTGGCCTCCCAGCCGAGACCGGCGGCGGACGAAATGAACCCGATGGCCGAGCCACGGGGCAGCATGCCACCGTCGAGCATGCGGTTGATGAGGTGGCGGTGGCCGACAAAGTTGATCTTCTCGATCCCGGGCGTCCCGTCGGCCACGCCGGCGCACGAGAACAGCGCGTGGATGGGACCCCCGCACTCGTCGACTGCCTTGTCGATGGAGTCCTTCTCGGCCAGGTTGACGTGAATGGCCTTGGCACCGGGGAGCTTCACCTCGGCGAAGTCCATGACCACCACCTCGGCGCCCGCGTCCTGCACCAGCTCGGCCGCGGCCGCACCCATGCCGGTGGCGCCCCCCACGACGAGGACCCGCTTCCCGTCGTAGCGAAATGCATCGAACGATCCCATAACTCTTTCCTCCTGAAGCGCGCCGCAGCGCGTGTGAATTTGAATGTGTCCTAGCCGACGACGGAGCGGACCTTGAGGTCCACGATGGTATCCCAGTCGATGCCGACCTCTTCGAGAATGGCATCGCCGTGTTCGTTGAATTCGGCGTGCGTCGGACCGGTGACGGCTCGCCACCGAATTGCACGGGTGACGCCACCATTTTGAACGGCGTCCCGCTGGCGGTCTCGCAGTCCTGCATGTAGCCGTTGGCCACGGACTGCGGATCGACCGCGCACTCGAGCGTGTCCTGCACGACGCACCACTGGCCGTTGAAATCGGCCAGGCGTTCACGCCACTCGGCCACGGTGTGTTCTGCGAAGGCCTGTTCCAGGAGTGACTGGGCCTCCAGGCTGTTCTCGACCAGCCCGGCGTGGTCGGCGAAGCGCGGATCGGTCCCGAGCTCGGGCCGGCCCACGGCGACACAGAGCTCGGCCCAGTACCGGCTCGCCTGCAGGCAGCAGAAGGACAGAGAGCGCTCGTCCTTGGTCTCGTAGTTCCGCACGAGCGGATTGAGCCGCGGCGCGTTCGACGGGGGGCCGCCCCACGGTGTGCCGCTCACGAGAGACAGGGCAAAGGCCTGACCCATGGCCCACATGCCGGTGCCGAGCAGCGAGACGTCGACCGTCGTGGCCTCACCTGTCCGCTCGCGGTGGAACAGGGCACCCATGATGCCGCCCGCGATGGTCATCGCCCCGATGGAGTCGCCGAAGCCCGGCCCGGGGGGACCGACGAGACGGTCCTGATCGGTCGGCGTGGCGCCGAGAGAGACACCGGCTCGGAACCAGAAGGACAGCGAGTCGTAGGAACCCTTGTCGGCGTCGGGACCGCGCTCGCCCTGTCCCGTGCCGGCGACGTAAATGATGTTCGGGTTGTGCGTGCGGATGTCCTCGAGCTCGATGCTGAGCTTCTTGCGTACCCGTGGCAGCTTGTTGATCAGAAACACGTCTGCCGTTGCCACCAACTTGTAGAGGACGTCGAGGCCCTCGGGCGTGGTGAGGTCGAGGGCCAGACTGCGCTTGCCTCGGTTCGAGTGCTCCAGGAGGGCGTGCACGTCCCCGCTGATGGAGACGACTCCGGTGGCGGCCAGGCCGCGCATGGCGTCGCCCCGTTCGATCGGCTCGATCTTGATCACGTCGGCGCCCCAGTCGGCCAAGAGCGCCGAGGCGGCGGGCACGAACGTGTGCTCCGCCACTTCGAGGACGCGGACGCCCTCCATCACTGCGGTCACGAGAACCCTCCCTCTGCCCGCCCCAGCTGCCCGAAGTCGGGTCCGGAGGCGGCGACGAATTCCAATTCTGACATCGACGTCGACAATAGCCCCGGCCTCCAGGCACCCGCCCCTCCGGAAGCCACCATCTCAGGCGCCCGGTGCGACCTGCAGGAGCACCTTGCCCACCGCACGCCCGTCCGCGACGTGGCGCAGCGCGGCAACGACGTCGGCCAGGTCGAACTCGGCCCCGATCAGGGGCGCGGCCCGGCCTGTGGCCAGGAGGTCGAGCAGTTCGCGGTCGTTGCGGGCCATGTCCTCAGGCTGGTGCATGGCGAAGTCGCGGAACTGGAAGCCGAGGATGTGGATGCCCTTGAGCAGCACCAGATTGAGGGGTATCCGCGGGATGGCCCCGGCGGCGTAACCCACCGTCACGAAGCGGCCGCCGTAGTGCAGCGAGCGCAGCGCCGGCTCGGCAAGTTCGCCGCCGACCGGGTCGATGACGACGTCGGCCCCTCCTGGCAGGGCGTCGCGCAGAGCCTGGCGCAGGTCTCCGGCGCGGTGGTCGATGAGCTGCTGCGCGCCACAGGCGCGGGCCGCCTCGAGCTTCTCGGGGGTGGAGGCGACGGCCGTCACGCGGGCGCCTAACGCCACGCCGAGCTGGACGGCCGCGGAGCCGACGCCGCCGCCGGCCCCGAGCACGACGAGATCCTCACCGGGCTGCAGCGCCGCGACCGAGCGCAGTACGTGGTACGCCGTCTTGTAGGCGACTCCGAAGGCAGCCGCAACGCGGTCCTCGACGTCACTTGGGATCGGCGTCACGGCACCCACTGCGACCACCACCTCGTCGGCGAACGCGCCCACGAAGCACGAGCCGAATACCCGATCGCCCACCGCGAACCGTTCGACGCTGCCGTCCACCGCGGTGACGACCCCGGCGAACTCGCTGCCGGTGACGAAGGGAAGGGGGGCGGACATCTGGTACGTGTTGGCGATCACCAACAGATCGGGGAAGTTGATCGCCCCGACGTGCACGGCGACGCGCAGCTCGCCGGCACCCGGCTCCGGTGTCGGGATGTCGGTGACTGCCACGACCTCGGGGCCGCCGTAGCTGGTACACAGCGCGGCGCGCATGTCAGCGCATCACCCCGTGTGCCGCAATATCTGCCATCAGCGGCGGGTCCAGCGCGGTGCTCAGGCAAGGACGTCGTAGCTGGTCGACTCGGCCAGGTCCGCCGCCGACTGCATGGCGTCGAGCACGACGGGCCCGAACGCCTGGAGCTTCTCGTCGTCGCCGGCGCGTTGGTAGCCCTGCTCGAGAACGACGGCCAGCTTCCACTTCGCCAGCACGCAGTAATAGTCGATGTCGTCAACCTGTCGACCCGACGTGGAGGCGTAGTGAGCCAGGACCTCTTCCCGGAGCGGCATGCCGGTCATGTCGACGTAGCCGCCGGCCCGGTCCTCGTCGGCCGTGGTGTCGTCGGGCCACGAGTGCACCACCCAACCCAGGTCGAGCTTGGGGTCGCCCACCGTGCCCATCTCCCAGTCCACGATGGCGGCGAGCCGCGCCGGCGCGCCGTGCTTGAACATCACGTTGGCGAATTGGTAGTCGCCGTGCATGAGGCCGGGGATGTAGTCGATCGGTCGATGCGCCCGGAGCCACGCTGCCGCCTCCTCGAAGCCCGGGAGTTCGCGCCCCTTGATGCGTTCCAGGAACGCGGTCCAGCGGTCGACCTGGCGCTCGTGGAACCCCTCGGGCCGGCCGAGATCCTGCAGGCCCTTGGCCTGCCAGTCGACGTTGCCGAGGAGGGCGATGCCCTCGACGAGTTGGAAGGCCAGCCCGCGCCGGGCCTCGAGGTCGGTGTCGAAGGGGGCCGGCCACAGGCGCCTGGTGGACATCGGCGACCATCCGTCGACGAAGCCCATGAGGTAGAAGGTCCGACCGAGCACCGACTGGTCGGTGCAGACGGCGATGGCTTCCGTGTGCGGCACGTCCGTGCCGCTGAGCGCCTCAATGATCCGCCACTCGCGCACGATGCCGTCGTCGCGCGAGGCAGGTGCCGACGCCGGCGGGATGCGCATGGCGCAGTGGAGGTCGCCGCGCCGTAGCTCGTAGATCTCGTTCTGGCTGCCGCCCGAGATATAACCGTGCTCGAGCGGCTTCCCGACGCCGAGACCCTGCGTGTCGAGCCAGGCCGTCAGCTTGTCCACGTCGGCGATCGTCGGTGTGTCACCCTCGAACGCGGTTGCGGTGTCCTCGGTGGCACTCACAGGTTTCCTACCTCCAGTTCCAGGTATTTGGCGTACTTCGCCCTGGCCGCCTCCTGCCGCTTGGGCAGCCACTGCGTCGGCCAGATGTCGTCGCTCTCCTTGTAGTCGCGCAGCACCTGCCGGGCGACCGTGACCTTGTGGACCTCGGTGGGGCCGTCGGCGAGTCCCATGACGCCGGCGCCGTGGATCATGCCGAAGAAGGGCATCTCGTTTGTCGTCCCCAGCGCGCCGTGAATCTGCATGGCGCGCCAGGCGATGTCGTGCAACACGGTGGGCATGACGACTTTGGCCGTTGCGATGTCCTTTCGTACCCGCTTGTAGTCGTTGTACTTGTCGATCTCCCACGCGGTGTACAGCACGAACAGCCGGAACTGGATCAGCTGGGCATACGAGTCGGCGATGTATCCCTGCACGAACTGCTTGTCGGCCAGCTTGCTGCCGGCGGTCTCGCGGCTCAGCGCGCGCTCGCACATCATGTCGATCGCCTTCTGGGCCATGCCGATGGTCCGCATGGCGTGATGGATGCGGCCGCCACCGAGGCGGGTCTGTGCGATTGCGAAGGCCTGGCCCTCGCCGCCCAGGAGCGCCTCTTCGGGTACGCGCACGTCCTCGTAGTGGATCAACGCATGAGAGCCCTCGTTGACGGGCTCGCCGTAGAGGCCCACGTTGCGCACAATGTTCACACCCGGTGTGTCCGTCGGCACGAGAAACATCGACATTCCCTTGTACGGGCTGATGTCGGGGTTGGTGACCGCCATGACGATGAGGAACGACGCCGTCTTGGCGTTGGACGAGAAGTACTTCCACCCGTTGATGACCCACTCGTCGCCGTCTTTGACAGCTCGGGTCGTGAAGAGGGTCGGGTCGGCGCCGGCGTGCGGCTCGGTCATGGAGTAGCTCGAGAAGCATTCGCCGTTGAGGAGTGGCTGCAGGTAGCGCTCCTTCTGGGCGTCCGTCCCGTAGTGGGCGATGATCTCGGCGTTGCCGGTGTCGGGAGCCTGGCAGCCGAACACGATCGAGGCCCACTGCGTGCGACCGAGGATCTCGTTGAGCAGCGCCAGCTTCAACTGACCGAAGCCCTGGCCGCCGAGGTCGGCACCGAGATGTGTCGCCCACAGCCCCTGGCGTCGCACCTCTTCCTTGAGCGGATCGATGGCCTCGCGGCGCTTGCCCTCGAGCGGCGTGAACTGCAGGTGGGGGAAGACGAGGTCGAGCGGTTCGATCTCTTCGCGGACGAAGGCATCGGCCCAGTCCAGCTTCTCTTGGTATTCGGGATCGGTTTCGAAGTCCCACGCCATGTGCAGCCCTCCCTCGGTCAGGTTTCAGAATATGATTCTGCCTATCAAGAACGCAATACCAACATCGACCGGTCATGCGACGCCGACACCGGCGCCAGGCGACGTGGCCGACGACGTGGCGGGCCGGATCGTGCGCCGGACGCTGGCCAAACGGGAGGACCAGTACGCCAGTGAGGTGCGGCGCCTCCTCGATGCCGCGCTCGAGGTCATTCGCCGTTGTGGCACCTCGTCGCGGCCCCGGGTGGCCGACATCGTGGCCGAGTCGGGCCTCTCCAACGAAGCCTTCTACCGGCACTTCCGTTCCAAGGATGCCCTGGTCACAGCCATTTTGGAGGACGGGGGCGAGCGTCTGCGCAGCTATCTGGGCCACCAGCTGGCCAAGGAGTCCACGCCAAAGGGCCAGGTACGGCGCTGGGTCCGGGGGGTCCTGGCGCAGGCCGACAAGGACATCGCGGCGACGACGCTGGCGGTGCTGTGGAACGCGAGCGCATTAGGTGGGGGCCCGGCCGCGGGTCGCCACTTCGCCGCCGCGCCCCTCTCCGCGTTGTTGCACGGGCCCTTCGCCGCGCTGGGGAGTACGGCACCCGAGCTCGACGCCGCGCTCGCCGCACATGCCACCTTGGGCCTGCTGTCGGACTGTCTGTGGCGGCAGATCCAGCCGAATCGGGCCGAGGTCGAGCGCGTCACGTCCTTCTGCCTGAAGGCGGCATCCGCCTAGGTCAAAGCCGCGACCGTTCAGGCGAACTCCTCGGGGACCCAACTGGGCGCCCGCTTCTCCATGAAGGCACGCATGCCTTCGCGTGGCTCGGTTGATTCGGCCAGGGCCCAGAACATCGTCTGGTAGTCGATGAGCCCATAGCGCTCGTTCAGCATGCGCTTCACGTGCATGCGCGCCATCGGGGGCGTCTGCAGGATCTCGCCGACGGCCTGACGTGCCGCGTCGAGGAGCTCGTCGTGCGGCACGAGTCGCGAGATCACACCCAACCTCTGCGCCTCCGCGGCGTCGAACCGCCGCGCCGACAACAACAGGTCGCGGGCCACGGCAAGACCGACATGCGCCGGGAGCACCGCGGCATACGTCGCGTCGGGTATGCCGCGCAACAGCTCAGGGACGCGGAAGGTGGCGCGGTCGCTGGCGACGGCGATGTCAGCGAGCATGGCGATCAGCAGGCCACCCGCCTGGCAGATGCCGTTGACGGCGGCCACGACCGGCGCGCGGCTGTCTCGGATGGTGAGGAAGGGCAGGATGTCGTGCCCGATGTCGGGGGTGGGCTCGTCGCCGGGGTCCGAACGGCCGCCGAGGTCGCCGCCCGGAGCGAAGACGTCTCCGGTGCCCGTGATGATGAGAGCGGCCAGGTCCGGATCGTCGTTGACGATGTTCACGGCGCGCTTGATCCCGAAGTACATCGCAGGCGTGAAGGCGTTCCTGGCCTGGGGCCGATCGATGAAACACCAGGCCACGGCGCCGTCCCGCTCGAACCGCAGTCCCGCTGCGCCGAGTTCTTCAGACACGCGAACCTCCTCTAAGCCTCGTTCGCGTCGGACACTATCGGGCGTTGCCCGGACTGTCCCTGGCTGGGCGACAGCCGTTCGATGAGCTCGTCGATGTAGGTCTCCATCGCCCGGCCGAAGTCGACCCGTCCCGGGTCAGTCACCCACTGGTACTCGAGTCCCATGATGACGGCGATGACCTCGAGCGCGACATGGTCGACATCGATGTCGGGACGCACGCGGCCCTGCGCCCTCTCGTCGTTGAGGAGCGCGCGCACGAACTCGCGCGCCACTTCGTACCGCTCGACGAAAAAATCGTGCAGTGGGTCGTCGTCGTCGAGGCTCTCGGCTCCGAGGACGAGGTACAGGCGTGTGAGCGTGGCGGTCTCCACGTTGTGGCGGCCGAGCTCCCGCAAGCTCGAGAGCGTCAGCGTCAGCGGGAATCCTTGGTCAGGATCGATCGCATCCATCCGGTCACGCGCCGCGACCACCTCCCACAGCAGCCGCTCCTTCGTGCCGAAGTAGTACAGGAGCCCCGTCGCCGTCATGCCGACCCGATCGGCCAGCGCGGCGACGCCGGTGCCGCGGTAGCCCTTCGACGCGAACAGTTCGACAGCGGCGTCGATGATCTGTTGGCGCCGGAGGTCCCCGCGCGGCTGGCGCGTGCGCTCGTCCGCTCCGGCGGGCTCGCCGTAACGGACGCCCCGTGTGCGCAGCACGCGCCGGTACACCTGCTCGCTCTCGCGGGGACCGGCCATCGGGTCATTGGACGCGGACTCCGCGCTCGGCGTCAAAACATCTCCTTGTCCCGCTCCGGTTGGCCGGGGCAGTTGTCGGAACGCCCGGCCGCGCCCGACCTGTTCCTCACGTGCTCCGACCTCCATTCGACTGGACCGGTCGGTACGCTTGCAAGCCGGCGCGATTTTTCTTATAGTTCTCAAAAATCACATTCTCGTAATATCAGAGTGGCGATACGGGGGCGACGAATTGGCCGATGTCAAAGCGTTAGTTGATGCATTGACGCTTGAAGAGAAGGTTGCTCTCACCACAGGAGAGGACATGTGGTCCACCGTGGCGGTCGAGCGCCTGGGCATCCCCAAGGTCCGCGTCACGGACGGCCCCAACGGCGCCCGCGGAGATGCCTTCCCGGGTGTCGAGGGCACCCCGTCGATCTGCATCCCGTGCGGCTCGGCCATTGGAGCGACCTGGAACCCCCAGACGGCCCAGGCGCTCGGTGCACTCGTGGGCCGGGAGTCCCTTGACCGGGGGTGCCGCGGACTCCTTGCTCCCACCGTGAACCTGCACCGCTCGCCCTTGGGTGGCCGCAACTTCGAGTGCTACGCCGAGGACCCGTTGCTCTCCGGCGTTCTCGCGGCGGGCTACGTGCGCGGCGTCCAGTCCAATGGCGTCTTCGCCACCGTGAAGCATTTCGTGGGCAACGACGCCGAGTTCGAGCGCTCCTCCATGAGCTCGGTCATCGACGAACGCGCGTTGCGCGAGCTGTACCTGGTCCCGTTCGAGTTCGCCGTGCGCGAGGGCGGGGCACTCGGCATCATGACGGGGTACAACCGCCTGAACGGGAGCTGGCTGACCCAGCAGCGCCGGCTCCTCGTCGACGTCCTGCGTGACGAGTGGGGTTTCGAAGGCCTGGTCATGACCGACTGGTTCGGCGTCGTCGAGACGGCCGTCGCTCTCGGCGCCGGGCTCGACCTCGAGATGCCGGGGCCCGCGAGAGCATTCGGTCCCGCGCTGGCGACTGCCATTGAGAAGGGGGACGTAAACGAGTCCGATCTCGACGACGCGCTGCGCCGCCTCCTCGGTGGCTTCGAGCGGATCGGCGCGCTCGACGCTCCCGAGCCAGTCTTCGGTCCCCGCGAGCCGACGGCCGCCGACGTCGCACTGTTGCGCCGAGCTGCGGCAGAGTCGATCGTCCTGCTGCGCAACGACGGTACGTTGCCCTTGGGTCCAACGACCGCCGGGCGCGTCGCCGTCGTTGGCCCGCACGCCGTCTCGCCGGCCATCATGGGAGGCGGCTCGGCCCAGTTGACGGCTCACCCCGGGTCCGCCCTCCTGTCGTCGTTGGCCGACGCGTGCCCACCGGGCGCCGACATCGCCTATGCCCGTGGCTGCGAGGTGACCCTATCTCCGGCCGTCGTCGGGGGTCCGGTGCTGCGGGCCCCTGAGGGGTTTCGAGCGGACCGCTATACCGGGGGGGAGTTCGAAGGCCCGATCGAAGAAAGTCGCACCTTCCAGCAGCTCCGCGTGCTGGAGCCCAGAGGTCTTGGACCGGGCGAGCCCGTCGGCGAATGGTCGATGCGCGTCATGGGGACTGTCGTGCCCGAGGAAAGCGGTGTCTTCCAAATCGCCCTGGCTCAGGCAGGTCTCGCTCGGCTCTTTGTCGACGGCTCGCTCGCCCTCGACGGCTTCACCAACCCGCCACCGCCCGGCGGCACCGATTTTTGGGGCCAGGCCAGCCAGGACCTGGTGTGCGATGTGCGCTTCGAGGAAGGCGTCCGTGTCGAGTTCGTCGTGGAGTACGCCGCGCGGGACGACGCTGGCCGGGTTCCGCGTCGGATTCCGGACGCCGGACACGGATGCGTTGCTGGAACGGGCGGTCGCCGCCGCGGCAGAAGCCGACGTCGCAATCGTCTGTGTCGGCACGACCGAGGAGACCGAGACCGAGGGGCACGACCGTGCCGCCTTCGCGTTGCCCGGGCGGCAGGACGAGCTCATACGTCGTGTGGCCGCGGTCAACGCACGCACCGTCGTGGTGGTGAACGCCGGCTCGCCGGTCGACATGGGCTGGGCGGACGACGTCGTCGCCGTGCTGCAGTGTTGGTTCGGCGGCCAGGAGATGGGAGGCGCGCTGGCCGATGTTCTCGCCGGTGCGGCCGAGCCCGGTGGGCGGCTGCCCACGACGCTTCCCGTGCGTCTCGGGCACGCTCCCTCTCACGCGAACTTCCCGGGTGAGAACGGCGAACTCCGCTACGGCGAAAGTGTGTTCATGGGCTACCGGGGCTTCGAGCACAACGAGATCGCGCCGCGCTTCGCGTTCGGGCACGGCCTCAGCTACACGACGTTTCGGATCGGGGAGCCGACGTTGTCGTCCGGGACGTTCCGGCCCGGTGACACGTTGACAGTGTCGGTGCCCGTCACCAACACCGGTGCCCGTGCCGGGTCCGAGGTTGTCCAGTGCTACGTGTCGCCGCCGGCGACGCGCCTGGCCCGTCCGCCCAAGGAGCTCAAAGCCTTTGCCAAGGTCTGGCTCGAGCCGGGAGAGACGGCCGCCGTCGACCTCGTTCTCGAACGCCGAGCCTTCGCCTACTGGGAGCCGGGCCAGGACGATTGGGACGCCGTGCAGGCGCTGCTGCCCGAGATGTTCAATCTCCTGTCCCCGCCGGCCCCCCGGCGCGAGCGCGGATGGCAGGTCGATGCCGGCCGCTACGACCTGCTCATCGGCCGTTCTTCGGACGACACGCCGATTCGTTGCAGCGTTGTCATACCCGACGCCACAAGTTGGAGATAGGGAGTCATCATGTCGCACCACATCCAATCCATAGGGGGAAGAACAAGGGGCGAGCTTCGAGAGAGGCGCGCCCGAAAAGGAGGGGCCATGCGCACCCGAACATCCATCTGGGCCGGAACGGCGGCCTTCGTCACTGCGCTGGGGTCGCTGTTCGTCGCCGGCCCCACGACTGCGGGTGCGTCGAGTCCCGCCGATCAAGGCGTGACGGCGAAGACCATCGCGGTCGGTCTGCCGTACGTGAATTTCGAGGCACTGAAGAGCCTCGGCGTGACCATCGACGATGGCAGCTTTCCGGATGCCTACAACGGCGTGATCAAGATGATCAACGCACAAGGGGGCGTCAACGGCCGCAAGCTCGTGCTCTCCATGGCCGAGATGAACCCGTCGGTGCCGGCCGAAGCGACATCGTCGTGCACGCAGTTGACCGAGGACGACCACGTCTTCATCTCCATCGCCCCGGTGTTCCCGGATTGCTACCAGGTGACACACAACACGCCGGTGCTCATGGGATCGCTGCCGGGCACGATTCCGGCTTCGGCGCCGCCGGACTTTTCGCTCATCCCACCCGACGCGAACTTCGACCCGCTGCAGCTGGCCGCCTTCAAGAAGGCCGGTGACTTCAAAGGCAAGAAGGTCGCCATCTTCTACGGCGCCGACTCGGATGCCCCCGAAGTGAAGGTCGTGCAGGACTCGCTCAAGAAGCTGGGTGTGCCCGTGGCCCTCACCGCGGAGGACAGCGTGCAGGCCACTGACGCCGTGGCGTCCGACCAGCAAGTGCAGTCGATCTCGCAGCGCTTCCAGAGCGCCGGGGTGAACGTGGTGATCGGTGTCGGGGGTTCTGGTTCGACGACGTGGCCTCGCGCCCAACTGGACAACCAGAGCACCTACAAGCCGCTCTACATCGCAACGAGCGAATCCTCGCTCATCTCGTACGTCGAGTCGACCAAGGGCGCCAACCCGTACCTGAAGTACGTCGTGGCAGCCTCGACTGCGCCGACCCTCTACCAGCAGTGGAAGGATCCGGCCATTCAGAAGTGTGTCGCCGCGGTGAAGAAGGCATACCCGTCGGACAAGATCACCCGCCGGTCAACCCCACCAGCCCCGGAGCTGGCGCCAGCACGGACACCACGTACACGTCGGTGGTCGAAGCCTGTCAGTACCTGGCGTTGTTCGATGCCATCGCCGCCAAAGCGGGCAAGAATCTCACCGTGGCGAGCTTCACCAAGGCCGGCTACGCGCTGAAGAACGCCAACATCCCAGGCATCGGGCCCATCTCGTTCGGTCCGGGCCAGCCCTACGCCACCGGGGCCGTGACGATCTTCAAGTACGACCCCACGAGCGAGACGCTCGTGCCTGCGACAAAGTAGGGGAGCGATGATCCCTCCCGGCACCACCCACGCGAGTCGCCGAGCGGTCCGCTGCCGCGGGCGAGGGTGCTGCCGGGCCCGGGGATCGGGGCTGCGTTGAGCGACCCCACCATTGGAGGCCTGGCGAGCACAGGCCCATCCGGCGAACCCACTCCGGCAGATCTCGCGCACCTGGTCGTCGGCTCCGCCGCCGAACGGAAGTTGGCGGCCGGAGCGGCGCCAGAGATCGTGTTGCCGGAGGACATGCTGCCTGGCGCAGGTGAAGAGCAGATATCCCTGCGTGAGGGGCTCCGGAGCTACGGGAGCCGGGCCTTCGTCGTTCTGGCGATCATCGTCACGCTCGACAACTTGCAGAGCTCGGGGCTGGCGACGCTTGCACCGAACATCCAGTCGTCGTTCCATGTCTCCACCGGCGCCATCACGTTCGTCGCGGGCATTGCCGGCGGTTTTCTCGTCCTGGGGATCGTTCCCATGGGATGGCTCGCTGATCGGTACCGGCGAGCACCGATCATCGGTTGGGCCACCTTCGTGTTCGGCCTGATGGTGTTCGTCTCGGGCTTGGCGGTGAACATCTTCGTCTTCTTCCTGGCACGCTTCGGCGCCGGGATTTCGCAGTCCAGCACCCAGAGCGTCCACGGCTCGTTGCTGGCCGATACCTACCCGATCAGTATGCGCGGGCGCTTGTACGCGGGCATGGGGATGGCCCTGGGCGGCGCAACGGCGCTCAGCCCGGTGCTCGTCGGCTTTATTGCGACTGCGGTGGGCGGCCCGAACGGTTGGCGTTGGGCGTTCTACATCCTCGCCATCCCGATCGTTCTCATCGCAGGCTTTGCGTTCCGGATCAAGGAGCCGCCCCGCGGTCAGTTCGAGAAGAAGGATGTCCTCGGCGAGGTCATCACCGACGCCCAGCCGGCCTCCCCCTCGCTGGAGGCGGCATTCGAGCGGATCATGCGCATCCGCACCATCAAGATGGTGCTGATCGCGTTCTCCGCCATCGGGTTCGGACTCTTTACCGGCCCGGTCTTGGGGAACCTCTGGCTGAAGCAGCACTTCGGGCTCGATGCCTTCCAACGTGGCCTGATCGTGACCATCGGCAATGTCGGCGTCTTGATCTCGCTGCCCCTGGTGGGTCGCTACTACGACCGCCTCTATCGCAAGGACCCGGCCCGGGCGCTCTCGCTCATCGGCAAGGTGGTCCTGCCCTGCGCCGTGCTCATCCCGATTCAGTACTTCATGCCGAACGCCGTCTTGTGGGCCATCTTCAGCATCCCGAGTGCGATCCTTCTCCTCACGGGCTTTTCGATGATTGCGCCCGTCCTGCAATCGGTCGCCCCGTACCGCCTGCGCGGTCTGGTGGGCGCTGTCGGCGGGATCTACGTCTTCTTCGTCGGGGCGACCGGCGGCGCAGTGCTCGCTGCCTTGCTGGACAGCGTCGTCGGTATTCGGGCCACGGTCCTCATCATCATGATCCCCTCCACCATCTTCGGGTCCATCATGATCATCCGCAGCGCCCATTTCATCCGGAACGACCTCTCTTTGGTCGTGGTGGAGCTCCAGGAGGAGCAGGAAGAGCACAAGCGCCAGGAAGACGACCCGGACCAGATCCCGGTTCTGCAGCTGAGCAACGTCGACTTCAGCTACGGACACGTCCAGATCCTCTTCGGGGTCAATTTCGAAGTGAAGAGGGGCGAGGTTCTTGCCTTGCTCGGGACCAATGGCGCCGGGAAGTCGACGGCGCTGAACGTTGCGGCCGGACTGGAGATCGCGTCGCGTGGCGCGGTCAGGCTCAATGGGCGGGACATCACCTATACGACCCCAGAGCAGCGTTCGCGGCTGGGGATCCATCTGCTGCCCGGTGGCAAGGGTGTCTTTGGCCCGATGACCGTGGCGGAGAACCTCGAAATGGGCGGCTTCGTCTATCGGTCTGATCGCGCCGAACTGCGCCGAAGGACCGAGCGGGTGTACGAACTCTTCCCGGCGATCAAGGACCGTCGGGGCGAGCGCGCCGATGCACTGTCCGGTGGACAGCAGCAGATGCTCGCCCTGGCCATCGCCATGCTCCATGACCCCGCCGTGCTCATGATCGACGAGCTGTCCCTGGGGCTTGCGCCGATCATCGTCCAGGAGCTGATTGAGGTCGTCGACGGGCTGAAACGAGAGGGCGTCACGCTGATCATTGTCGAGCAGTCGCTCAATGTGGCGGCTGCAATTGCCGATCGGGCGGTCTTTCTCGAAAAGGGGCGCGTTCGCTTCGAAGGTCAGATCCGCGACCTGATGGAGCGGGACGACCTGGCGCGGGCGGTGTTCCTCGGCGGCCAGGAAGACGCGTGATGCTTGCCGTGTCCTGGCTCAACAGCCAGATCGTGTTCGACGGCATCGTCCAGGGGCTCGCGGTCTCGGTGATTGCCGTCGGGGTGGTACTGGTGTACCGAGCCACCCGTATCATCAACTTCGCGGTCGGCAACATGGGCGTCGTCGGGGCGGCAGTGTTGTCGCTCCTGGTCGTGCAGTACCACGTGCCGTTCTGGGTGGGCTTCGCTGTCGCCCTCCTCGTGGGATTGGCGTTCGGAGCGGTTGTCGACTTGGCGATCATTCGCCGGCTGCGGAAATCGCCGCGGGTCGTGGTCCTGGTGGCCACCATCGGCGTGTCCCAGCTGGCGGCGGCGATTGCCATCAAGATTCCCGCCCCGACCGAGCTGACCCTTCACTTCCCCAGCGCCATCAACGGCATGTGGACGGTGGCCGGCGTCAACGTCCGAGGATCGGACGTCTCGGTCCTCATCATCGCCACGGTCACGCTCCTGGCGCTGACATGGTTCCTCGATAGGACGACCATCGGCCGCACGGTCAAGGCCTGCGCGAGCAATCCGCGCCTCGCCCGCTTGTCCAGCATCAGCCCGAAAATGGTCTCGACCATGGTGTGGGCGCTCGCTGCCGGGTTGTCCACGCTGTCCATCGTGTTGATCGCCGGTCAGAGCGGTGCGGCGGGAGATCTGACGACCCTCGGCCCTCAGACCCTGTCGTTGGCTTTGGTCGCTGCCGTGATCGGTGGGATGACCTCGTTCAGCCGGACCATCCTCGCCAGCATCATCATCGGCCTCGCGCAGAGCATCCTGAACTTCAACTTCATCGACAACCCGGGCCTCATCAACCTCCTCCTTCTGATCACCGTCGTCATCGCGGTCCTCTTCAACCGCGAACGCACCGACGAGAGCGAGGTCTTCGCGTTCACCCCGAGGGCCCGTCCGATCCCGGTCCGGCTGCGGTCCTACCGGTGGGCACGCAACGTGAACAAGAGCGGCATCGCTCTGCTGGCGCTGATCGCAGTCGTGCTGCCCCTCATCTTCACGCAACCTTCCACGCAGCAGACCTTCACCGAGGTGCTGGCCTTTGCCATCTGCGCCACCTCGCTCACCGTCCTCACCGGGTGGCTCGGGCAGCTCTCCCTGGGCCAGATGGCCTTCGCCGGCCTCGGTGCGTTGTTCGCGGCCCGGCTGGTGGAAGGTGGTGTGCCCTTTTGGTTCGCCATCGTGGCGACCACCGCCGGTTCGGCCGTCGTGGCGACGATCCTCGGACTCAGCTCGTTGCGCGTCAAGGGTCTCTACCTGGCCGTCGTGACGTTCGTCTTCGCGCTGGCGGCACAGCAGTACTTCTTCGGCCTGCACATCCTGAGTGGTGCGTCCCCCGACGGTTCCAACGTGCCCTTCGCGCCCGGCAAGTTGTTCTCGCTGTCCTTCCCCGGGCAGCGCACCTATTACTACGTGGTTCTCATCATCCTCGGCCTGGTCCTGTTGGTGACCAGCCGGTTCCGGGACAGCGGCGTCGGTCGGTCCATCATGGCGGTGCGCGACAACGAGAGCGCGGCCGCCGCCTACCGCGTGCGTCCTGCTTGGGAGAAGATCCGCGCGTTCGCCATTGCCGGGGCGCTGGCGGGCATGGGTGGGGCCCTTCTCAGCGGCGCCTACTCGAACGTGGCTTTCTCGGGTCCCGGGAGCTTCTTCGTGGTGGACGCGTCGTTGAGCCTCGTGGCCATGGTGGTCATCGGGGGCATGGGCTCGGTGACCGCCGCGGTGATCGGCGCCCTCTGGGTCATCGGGATCCCGGCGCTCGCGCCGAACAACGAGGTGCTCGGGCTCCTCACCTCGAGCATCGGGCTGCTCGCCGTCCTGTTGTATTTCCCGCGCGGGCTGATGCAGGTTGCCTACGACGCCCGGGACGCGTTCTTGACGTGGGCGGACAGGCGCTACGGCAAGGAGCCTGCCCCCACCGCGGTAGCCGCCCCGACACCGGCGCCCGTCCTCGAGCCCGAGCACCGGGAGGGCGACATCCCGACGCTCGCCGTGGCGGAGCTGCGGGTCACCTTCGGCGGCAACGCGGCAGTCGATGGCGTCAGCCTTCAGGTGGGCGCCGGTGAGATCGTCGGGCTCATCGGGAGCAACGGCGCGGGCAAGTCGACTCTGATGAACGCGATCGGCGGTTTCGTCCCGGCCACCGGCTCGGTCCGGCTCGGGAGCGAGGAGATCGGCGACAAGCCGCCCGCCTACCGGGCCGGTTTGGGGCTGGGGCGGACCTTCCAGTCGGCCACCTTGTTCCCCGAGCTGACCGTGACCGAGACCCTGCTGGTGGCGCTCGAAGGGAAGAGCGAGACGGGCGTGCTCTCGACAGCGTTGGCTCTGCCGCGCGCCACGTGCCGGAGTCAGAGCGATCGGGCCGCCGTCGGCGATCTCGTCGAGCTGCTGGGTCTCGGCGGCTACCGGGACCACTACATTGCCGACCTCTCGACGGGCACCCGGCGGGTCGTGGAGCTGGCCGGCCTTCTGGCGCTCGACGCCAAGGTCCTGTGTCTCGACGAACCCACCGCCGGACTGGCGCAGCGTGAGACCGAGGCCTTCGGTCCATTGATCGTGACGGTGCAGCGCCAGCTCGACGCCTCGGTCCTCCTCATTGAGCACGACATGCCGTTGATCATGGGCATAAGTGACCGGGTGTACTGCCTGGAAGCCGGGACCGTCATTTGCGAGGGGACGCCGGCTGCCGTGCGCGACAATCCAAGGGTGATCGCCAGCTACCTCGGTACCGACGAGCGCGCGATCAACCGGAGCGGTGGACCGCCCCCGGGTGCACTCGGTTCGCCCCACGTGGGGCTGGCCGCGACCACGGAATCGGGAACCGCATGACGGTCGGCATCGTGACGGGCGCGGCTCGTGGCATGGGCGCCGCCTGCGCGGCCCGGGTTGCTGACATGGTGGATGTCCTCTTGCTCGTCGACAGGAACGAGGCGTCGCTGGCGGCGCAGGCGGACGAGCTGGCCGGTGCGAAGACGCGGGCGGAGGTCGAGCCTTTCGTCCTCGACGTCAGGGATGGCGACGGCATCGGCCGCCTCGTGGCCAGGGCCGCAGAGCTCGGCCCGCTGCGGGCCGTCGCCCATGCTGCCGGTGTGTCACCCACCATGGCGGACTGGCGGGAGATCCTGACCATCAACCTCATCGGCACCGCGCTGCTCGTCGATGCCTGCCTGCCGCTGGCGTCGGAGGGGACGGCCGTCGTCTGCTTCGGCTCCGTGGCGCCGCTCCTCGCGCTGGGACCGGACGATGTGCCGGCCGACGCCGTGCTCGACGATCCACTGGCCGCCGGGTTCCTGGACCAGCTTCACCAGGCCGTGCCCGAGGTCGAGGATCCGGGCATGGCCTACACGTGGTCGAAACGCGGCGTCCACCGCCTGGTCCGCCGGAAGGCGGTGCCTTTTGGCCAGGTCGGCGCCCGCATCTGTTCGGTCACGCCGGGGATCATCGACACGCCGATGGGACGCCAGGAGGCGGCGGCCCGCGACACGAACGACATGCTCGTACAGATGGCCGCCATCAAGCGCGAGGGTGTGGCCGACGAGGTAGCCGCTGGTGCGGCCTTCCTCCTCTCCGACGAGGCGAGCTTCATCTCGGGCATCGATCTCCCGGTGGACGGGGGGGTGGTCGCCGCCATCCGCGGGGGCGGCTTCGCACTGTCATGAGCACGTCGACATGAGCGACGTCGTCGACGTCAAGGGCCTGCTCGACCCAGAGCTACGGCCCGTGCTGCAATCGTTCGAATTGCCGACGATCGACGCCGACGGCGTGGCAGCCATGCGGGGGGCGTCGTTCGCCTCCCCCGACCTCTCCGACGCGGTGACGCGGACCGACCATCGGGTGCCCGGTGACCCGCCAGTGCCGGTGCGCGTGCATCGCACCGTCGACGCCGAGGGTCTCTTGCCCGCCGTCCTCACCATCCACGGCGGCGGCTACGTGATCGGGTCCTACGACATGGACGGCCCGTTGCTCGACCGCTGGTGCCCCAACCTCGGCGTCGTCGGGGTCTCCGTCGAGTACCGCCTCGCGCCCGAGACCAGCTACCCGGGGCCATTGGAGGACTGCTACGCCGCGCTGCGCTGGACCTACGACAACGCGGAGGAGCTCGGCATCGACCGGACACGTATCGGCATCTACGGACTCAGCGCCGGGGGCGGGCTGGCGGCCGGTTTGACGCTGCTCGCCCGCGATCGCGGGGAGGTCTCGGTGGCCTTCGTGCTGCTCGACTGCCCCATGCTCGACGACCGGCAGCGCACACCGTCCCTCCGGTCCGCGGGGCTCTACGTGTGGGGGGCAGGGTCCAACGAGTTCGGCTGGCGCTCCTACCTCGGTGCGCTCTCGGGCTCAGATGACGTCCCCGCCTACGCCGCCGCGGCGCGTGCGGTCGACCTCGCCGGGCTGCCGCCTACCTGCGTCGTCGTCGGCTCCATCGACGGCTTCCGCGACGAGGACGTCGACTACGCCCAGCGGCTGAACCAGGCCGGGGTGCCGTGCGAGCTCCACGTCATAGCGGGATTGCCGCATGCGTACCTGCTCGTGCCTGGCGCGGCTGGTGTGCAACTCGCTATGCACTGCATGGACGACTGGCTGGCCCGCCGGTTGGCCCAGCTCGACGGCTGACGAGGGTCGGCGACACGGTGGGCGGACAGGGGCCGCGACGGGGGAGTGGTCGGGCGCGCGGGTCTGCTCTCAGAGCGTGCCGGCGCCGCCCGACCGGGCGCGGATCATGGCGTCCTGCACGAAGGACGCGGCCAACTGGCCGTCACCACGGAAGATGTCGCCCTGCCCGTAGCTGCGCCCGTGCCCGGCATAGGTGCTCCGCTGCTGCAGCAGGTGCCATTGTGCCGCCGGGCACGACTCGTGGAACGTGAGCGTGTGGCTGAGTACTCCGGTCGAGAGCGTCCGGTGTGCCTGGGCCTGGCCGACACCGGCATGCGGGCGCATCGCCGTCCCGATGAGGAAGCCGTCGGTCGAGTAGGCGACCAGAGCCTGGTCGCTGGCGGGGTCGTCTGGCGCGTCCACGAACCGGACCCACGCATCGAGCTCGGGTGGTCCGACCAGGTCCGGGTCGTTGATGTCGACGTCGCCCACGATCAAGATCTCCCAGGCTCCCTCGCCACGCACGGTGCCACCCGCCTCGTCGGGACCGGAGTCCGACCGTCGCGTGTCGGCATGGCGGATCACGTCCGGCTCGTCGGCGCTGAGCAGCACGAGCGAGCGGGTGACCAGCGTGTCTCCCTGGCTGATGGTCACCGTGGAGCTGGCGACGGAGCGCCCGCTGTGCATGCGCTCGACCGCGATCTCGAGGGGAGCGTCAGGCGACGCGCCCCGGGCGAACACGGTGTGGAGGGTCTTGACCGACTTCCCGTCCTGTCCGGCCAGCGCCGCCATGATCGATTGGGCCAGCAGCTGCCCGCCGAAGACCACGCCGTGCGTGGAGTGGAGGCTGTTCGCCACGTAGCGGTCGGTGCCGACCTCCTCGAGGGACAGCGCATCGACGAACGCAGCAATGGTGAACATCGGGGTCACGATTCTCCTCAGGGTCCCAGGGGCCACAACTGTGTCATCACCGGCCCGCGGGGGTGGCCGAAACCAGGGATCATATCGTCGTTTTTGACGGCGACGTCAAAGTCAGATACCCTCCGGAGGAGAGGCTTCCCAGGCACGATTCCTGTGCCGTTGCCGGGCGTTGCCTGCCCTCGTGACCTGGGTGGATCCGGACGACGAGAGGAATGCGCACTGTGCCTGAGTCAGTGAAGGTCAACCCCGAGCAGAGGATGTTGATCGACGGCAAGCTCGTCGATGCCGACTCCGGCAAGACCTTCGACAACGTCAACCCGGCCACCGAGGAGGTCATCGGCCAGGTCGCCGACGCATCCTCCGCCGAAATGCAGCGGGCGATCGACGGGGCCCGACGCGCCTTCGACGAGACCGACTGGTCGACGAACCATGCCTTCCGCAAGCAGTGCCTCCAGCAGCTGCACGCCGCCATGGAGGCCGAGAAGGAGGAGCTGCGCGAACAGCTCATCCTCGAGGTCGGGTGCCCGCGCATGACGACACAGGGCCCACAGCTCGACGCCCCGATCTCTGACGCCCTGGCCTACCCGGCACAGATGATCGACGAGTTCGAGTGGGAGAAGGTGCTGCCCGATGCGACCAACATCCAGGGGTCGGTCGACTCGCGGCCGGATCTGGCGCGAGCCCGTCGGCGTCGTCGGCGCCATCGTGCCCTGGAACTTCCCCTACGAGGTCACCTCGCACAAGCTGGGCCAGGCTCTGGCCACCGGCAACACCGTTGTCCTCAAGCCCGCCCCCGACACGCCGTGGAACGCGACCCTGCTCGGGCGACTCATCGCCGAGCAGACCGACATCCCGCCCGGCGTCGTCAGCGTCGTCACGTCGTCCGACCACATGATCGGCGAGGAGCTGACGCTCTCGCCCAAGGTCGACATGATCTCGTTCACCGGCTCGACGGCGGTCGGCCAGCGGATCATGGAGAAGGGCGCCGCCACCATGAAGCGCACCTTCCTCGAGCTGGGCGGCAAGTCGGCCACCATCGTGTTGGAGGACGCCGACCTGGGTTTCGCCACCCTGATGGGAATGGGAGCCTGCTTCCACGCCGGACAGGGCTGCGCCATTCAGACCCGCATGCTGCTGCCGCGCTCGCGCTACGACGAGGGAGTCGAGATGCTGAAGGGTCTCTTCGCCGCCGTGCCCTACGGCGACCCGCAGCGGCCCGATGTGATCATGGGCCCGGTCATCTCGTCCAAGCAGCGTGAGCGCGTCCTCGGCCTGATCGAGAAGGGGAAGGCCGAGGGCGCCACGCTCGCCGTGGGCGGCGGACGCCCTTCGGGCGACGAGTTCGCCAAGGGCTGGTGGGTCGAGCCGACACTCTTCACCGACGTCGACAACTGCATGACCATCGCCCAGCAGGAGATCTTCGGCCCGGTCCTGGTCGTCATCCCGTTCGAGGACGAGGACGACGCTGTGCGCATCGCCAACGACTCCAAGTACGGGCTCTCGGGCGGAGTGTTCTCGGGTTCGGTGGAGAAGTCGCTGGCCGTGGCCCGGCGCATCCGCACCGGTGGGCTCAGCATCAACGGTGGCGCGCCCTACGGGCCGGACCTGCCGTTCGGTGGCTACAAGCACAGCGGCATCGGCCGCCAGAACGGCATCGCCGGGTTCGAGCAGTACCTGGAGGTCAAGTCGCTGGCGTGGCCCGCCGCCTGAGCACGGGATTCGGTATCGGCGTGACGGTGACCAGCAATCAGGGCCAGGACATCTACTACGACCCGTACGACTTCGACATCGACGCCGATCCGTATCCGCTGTGGAAGCGGATGCGCGACGAGGCGCCGCTCTACTGGAACGAGAAGTACGAGTTCTTCGCGCTGAGCCGGTGGGACGACGTCGAGGCCGCGCATGCTCGACTGGAAGACCTACATCTCGGGCCGGGGGTCGGTGCTCGAGATGATCAAGGCCAACGTCGAGATCCCCCCGGGCTCGATCCTGTTCGAGGACCCGCCCGCGCACGACCATCACCGCTCGCTGCTCTCCCGGGTCTTCACGCCCAAGAAGATGCTGGCGCTCGAGCCCCAGGTGCGCGGCCTTCTGCGCCGAGGTGCTCGATCCCCTCGTCGGAGCGGGTGGCTTCGACTTCATCGAGGACCTGGGCAAGTTCATGCCGATGCGGGTGATCGGCATGCTGCTCGGCATCCCCGAGCAGGACCAGGTGGCGATCCGCGACCGGCTCGACGACAGCCTGCGCCTCGAAGAGGGCACCGAGCCCGGAGCCGACTACGACCGCAACGTCCAGTCCGGCACAGGTCTTCTCCGACGTACATCACCTGGCGGGCCGAGCACCCCTCCGACGACCTGATGACCGAGCTGCTCAACGCCGAGTTCGAGGACGACACCGGGACGACGCGGACGCTCACGCACCAGGAGATCCTCGACTACGTCGGCCTGCTTGGCCGGGGCCGGGAACGAGACGACGACCCGGCTGATCGGCTTCACCGGTGAGGTGCTCGGCCGCCATCCCGACCAGCGCGCCGAGCTGGTGGCGGACCGCTCGCTGATCCCCAACGCGATCGAGGAGCTGCTGCGCTACGAGGCGCCGTCTCCGGTGCAGTCCCGCTACGTGACCGCACGACGTCGAGCATCCACGGCCAGACGGTGCCCGAGGGCAGCGTGATGGTGATGCTCAACGGCTCGGCCAACCGCGACGAGCGCCACTTCCCCGACGGCGACCGCTTCGACATCCACCGCGACGTCGGCCGGCACCTCGCCTTCGGCTACGGCATCCACTTGTGCCTCGGCGCCGCCTGGCTCGGCTGGAGGGACGCGTCGCGCTCGACGAGGTGCTTGACGCGGTTCCCCGAGTGGGAGGTCGACTACGACCGCGGCCGAACGCGCCCACACGTCGACCGTGCGGGGCTGGGAGACGCTGCCGGTGCGCACGGCATGACGATCAAGCAGGAGAGGAGCACAGCATGAACCTCGACGACATGATCCTGGTCAGCATCGACGACCACATGATTGAGCCGCCCACCATGTTCGAGAACCACGTGCCGAAGAAGTGGCTCGACGAGGCGCCGAAGGTCGTCCACGAGGACGGCATCGACCAGTGGGTGTTCCAGGGCGAGAAGACGAGCACCTCGTTCGGCATGGCCGCCACGGTGGGCTGGCCCTCCGAGGAGTGGGGCTTCAATCCCGGCACGTACACCGAACTGCGGCCCGGCTGCTTCGACGTGCACGAGCGGGTGCGTGACATGAACGCCAATGGCGTGCTCGGCTCCATGTGCTTCCCGACGATGGCCGGGTGGAACGCACGGACGTTCGCCGAGTCACGGGACAAGGAAGTCGCGCTCGTGATGCTGCAGGCCTACAACGACTGGGCCATCGACGAGTGGTGCGGCGCGTACCCGGGACGTTTCATACCGCTCGGCATCGTGCCGATGTGGGACGTCGACGCGGCGGTCGCCGAGGTCCGCCGCATCGCCAAGAAGGGATGCCGGTCGATCAGTTTCCTCGAGACACCCCACGTACAGGGGTTCCCGAGCTTCCTCTCGGGCTACTGGGACCCGATGCTCAAGGCGCTCAGCGAAGAGAACATGGTGCTCTCGCTGCACATCGGCGCCGGGTTTGCCGTGATCCAGCGCCCCGAGGAGGCGCCGGTCGACCACCTCATGGTGCTGGCCTGCCAGATCAGCGCCATCACGGCCCAGGACCTGCTCTTCGGCCCGACCCTGCGCCGTTTTCCCGACCTCAAGGTGGCGCTCTCCGAGGGTGGAATCGGGTGGATCCCGTTCTACTTCGACCGCATCGACCGCCACTACGGGAACCAGGAGTGGCTGCACAGCGACTTCGGCGGGAAGCTGCCGTCGGAGGTGTTCCGCGACCACATCCTGGCCTGCTACATCACCGATCCGTCGGGGCTGCTGTTGCGGGATCGCATCGGCATCGAGAACATCGCCTGGGAGTGCGACTACCCGCACACCGACACCACGTGGCCCGAATCGCCGGAATTCGCCTGGAAGGAATTCCAGGACGCCGGGTGCCGCGACGACGAAATCCACAAGATCACCTGGGAGAATGCCTGCCGGTTCTACGGCTGGGACCCCTTCGCGCACACGGGCCGGGAGCAGGCGACGGTGGGAGCCCTGCGCGGCGTGGCACGCGATGTCGACGTCACCCGGATGTCGCGCGACGAATGGCGCAAGCGCAACGAGGCCGCCGGCGTCGGGATCGTGAGCGCCGTCTAACCTCGCCAGACCCGCACAAACGACCGATACCGCAGAATGACGACGTACCAGGCGCGACGCGCTGAAAGGATCGAAGAGACGCACGTGAACACGCACGAGGGAGCCCAATGCTCCTGCATCTGACCGAAGACCAGGAATTCTTCCGAGAGACGACGGATCGTTTCCTGAACGAACTGGTGCCGCCGGACTCCGTCCGTGCCCTGCGCCACGACGAGACGGGCTTCGACCGCACCTACTGGCGTCGGGGCGCGGAATTGGGGTGGACCTCGTTGCTGGTCGGCGAAGAGCATGGTGGCGGCACCATCAGCGGCGCGGGACTGGTCGACCTGAGCCTCGTGGCCTACGCCTTCGGGCGCCATGCGGCGCCCGGGCCGCTCGCCGGGACCAACGTGGTCGCCTCGGCGCTCAGCACGCATGGCGGGGCCCCCGACGTCTTGGCCTCGCTGCTCTCTGGCGAGGGGATCGCCACCTGGTGCGCCCCGCAGTCCGGGCCCGATGGCTGGCGGCCTACCGTCGAGGTCAGGACCGACGGCGCCGACCTGGTCCTGCGCGGTACGGCGCGCCCAGTCGAGGCCGCCGCGGCGGCAGACCACCTGTTGGTGACCTGCGACGCCGGCGACGGCCGCACCACCCAGGTCCTGGTGCCCACCACGACGACCGGCCTGACGGTGGCGCCGATGGAGACGATCGACCTGACCCGTCGATTCTCCAGCGTCACCTTCGACGACGTGCGGCTGTCCGCAACCGCCGCCGTGGGAGTGGCGGGACAGGCGGCGGCGGATGTCGACCGTCAGTTCTTGGTGCTCCTCGCCGTGCTCGACGCCGAGTCGGTGGGTGCCATGCAGACAGGTTTCGACATGACAGTGGAGTGGGCGTTCGACCGGTACTCCTTCGGGCGCCCGCTCGCCTCCTACCAAGCCTTGAAGCACCGGTTCGCCGACATGATGAGCTGGCTCGAGGCGTCGCACGCCATCAGCGCGGCGGCGTGCGCCGCCGCCCAGGACGGCAGGGACGACGTGCCCGAGTTGGCGAGCGTCGCCAAGGCCTACATCGGGCAATACGGCGCCGAGCTCTTGCACGACTGCGTGCAGATGCACGGGGGTATCGGGGTCACCTTCGAGCACGACCTGCATCTGTACCTGCGCCGCCTCATTGTCGACAGCGCACTGGCCGGGACTCCGGCGGACCACCGCCAGCGGATCGCCGCCCTGGTGACGGAACGGGAGCGGAAAGGGATGGCGGCGTGAGCGTGCTGCGAGTGGAGCAGGCGGGCGGAGAGGACGACATGGAGGACCTCGAGAGCTTTCGGCACCGCGCCCGCGCCTTCATCCGGTCCAACCTCCGGCAGGTCTCGCCCGAGGAACTGCGCCTCGGTTGGAACGGGCTCAGCGAGGAGATGGAACTGGCCGCGGTGGCCCGCGACCGGGAGCTGCAGCGCATGCTCTACGACGCCGGGCTCGCGGGTATCTGCTTTCCCCGCGCCTATGGCGGGCAGGGCCTCACGCCCGAACACCAGACCGTCCTCAACGAGGAGCTCGTCGGTTACGAGTACCCCCTTCGCATGCAGGTGCCGAATCTCTCGCCTTGCGCCACGGTCATCCTCGAGTACGGCACGGAGGAGCAGAAGCTGCGCCACCTGCCCGCCATCTTGAAGGGCGAGGCGCTCTGGATGCAGTTCCTCTCGGAGCCCAGTGGCGGGTCGGATGCCGCTGGCGCCCTCACGACCGCGGTGCGCGACGGCGACCAGTGGGTGTTGAACGGCTCCAAGGTATGGACAACCGGCGCCTGGTGGTCCGACTGGGGACTCTGCCTTGCCCGCACGAACTGGGACGTCCCCAAGCACCGCGGGCTCACTGTCTTCATGCTGCCGATCCACCAGCCCAACATCGAGGTGCACCGGATCGAGATGCTGAACGGCTCGTGCGAGTTCTGCCAGGAATTCATGACCGACGTCATCGTGCCGGACTCGGAGCGTATCGGTGACGTCGACGACGGCTGGACCGTGGTCACGCGCTGGATGTTCCACGAGCGCATGCTCTACAACTCGCCCTATGTCACCGAACCCATCGGCCTCACGCACGGGCACATGGATGCCGGCGTCGTCCACGCCATTGCCAAGCAGAACGGCCAGCTGGCGGACCCGGCCGTTCGCGACCTCGTGGGCGAGGCCCGGATGCTCGAGCTCGTGACCAAGGAGATGTCCACCTACGTGAGCGACAGCATCCGCGCCGGGCGGCTGAACGACCAGGCGGCTGCCCTCGTCCGCCTCTTCAAGGGCATCGCGCAGAACCGGATCGTGACGATCGCCTTCGAGGCAGCAGGCCCGGAAGGGGCGGCGTGGACCGACGAATCGGCGGCATCCCAGACGGCGACCAACTTCTTGATGCGCCAGGGAGGCACCATCGGTGGTGGCACGACCGAGATGGCGCGCAACGTCATCAGTGAGCGGGTCCTCGCCATGCCGAGGGAACGCCGGCTTGACAAGGACGTCCCCTTCCGTGACGTGCCCCGGGGCCGCGCCGACGGCACCAAGTCCAACCCGTAGTAGCCCTGCCTTAGCCATCAGCCGGAGCCTCTCCCGCATCCGGCGCCGAGTTCGGAGGAACCATCCGTGGCCACCGCAAAGATCAACGGACTGTCGCTCGCCTACGAGACCATCGGCGAAGGCCGCCCGTGGGTCATCACACCCGGCGGGCGCTTCACCAAGGAGTCACCGGGTGTGCGCGAGCTGGCCCAGGCGCTGGCGGCACACGGGAACAAGGTCCTGATTTGGGACCGACCGAACTGTGGCGAATCGGACGTGTGCTTCGAGGGGTCGTCGGAGTCCGCCATGCAGGCTGATGCACTCGCCGGGCTGTTGGCCCACCTCGACATGAACCAGGCCGTCATCGCCGGCGGGTCCGGAGGTGCTCGCGTCTCGCTCCTGACAGCCGCCCGTCACCCCGAGTCGGCGGCTGGGCTCGCCATCTGGTGGATCAGCGGTGGCATCTACGGCCTGCTCTCGCTGGCGACCCACTACTGCGGTGGCTCTGTCGGCGCCGCGTGGACCCATGGGATGGAAGCGGTGGCCGACTTGCCCGAGTGGGCGGAAGTCCAAGAGCTGAACCCGTCGAACCGTCAGCGCTTCTTGAGCCAGGATCGCGCGACGTTCATCTCCACCCTGGAGACCTGGATGCTGGCCTACTGCCCCCGCGAGGGTGAGCATGTGCCGGGCCTGCCTGACGACGATGCCCGCGCCATCGGGATCCCCGCGCTCGTCTTCCGGAGCGGCGAGAGTGACGCCCACCACACACGCGGCACGTCAGAAGCACTGGCGGAGCTGCTCCCCGAGGGTCGGCTGGTCGAGCCGCCGTGGGGCGACCGAGAGTGGATCGAACGCCAGGGTGCGCGGGAAGAAGGGCTCTTCGCACACTGGCCGCTGCTGGTCCCACAACTCATGGAGTGGCAGGCCGACGCCCTGGGCTGACTGAGCCATTGCCGTCGTTTGTCCCGCGGTCGATGACCGTGGCGGTGGCGGACGATGCGGGTCAGGACGCGCGCGTCGTCGACGTGGACGCCTCGGGCAACCCCAGGGCGTTGACGAACAAGCGCGTCAGCTGCTCGACTCCTGCGTCGAAGTCGCAGTCCAGCAGGCCCTGCACGAACCACATCTCCGGGAACCGATACGTCATGGCGCCGAGGCCGGCCGCTGCGATGACGGGATCGAGCTGGGGGTCGGCCAGCCCGTGGCGTTGCAGCCTGCGGATGGAGTCGGCGATCTGTGTCGACGAGACGTGGTGCCGCTCGTTGCGGGAGGTGCGGAGCTCGTCGTCGAAACGCGACACCTGCTCAATGACGCCCATGATGCGCGCCTCGTCTCGGTACGCCTCGAGGTTGCGCCGAATGCCTTCGTGGATGCGCTCGAAGGGGGGCGCCGTCGACGACGAGTCGAGGATGACGCTGTAGAGGGGCTCCCGCAGGCGCTCCTCCACCCCGGCTGCCACCTCGCGGAAGACTTCTTCCTTCGACTCGAAGTAGTGGTAAAAGGACCCGTGCGAGAGGCCGGCGTGCTCGGCGATGTCAGAGATCCGGGCATCGAGGAAGCCGTCTCGCTCGAACACCTCCTTGGCGGCTGCTATCAGGCGGGCGCGCGTCTCGATGCCCTTGCGGGAGCGCGGTCCACTGGGCTTCTCGCCTGTGAGCGGTGGGGTCGTAGACACGGCCTTCTCCTTCCGTGCGGGCTCCGGAGTCGGTGGCATCAATGTACCGTCGCTTCCCGGGGCCGCTGGGGGACGCGCGATGCGGTCGTCACTGGTCAGGCATCCTTCCGCTGGAGGAGCAACACGCCCGAAGGCGTACCGCCACCTGACGTGACGACGGCGGTCTTGGCGTTCTTCACCTGGCGTTCGCCGGCATCGTGCCGGAGCTGACTGACCGCCTCGTACAGAAAACCAAATCCGTGCGTGCGACCCTCCGAAAGCTGCCCGCCGTGCGGGTTCACCGGCAGGTCCCCGTCGAGCGCGATGCGCCGGCCGGAGTCGAGCCAGTCGTAGGCCTCACCGAATCCGCAGAACCCGAGGCCCTCGATCCATGAGATGGCATTGAAGGTGAAGCCGTCGTAGACGAGTGCCACGTCGACCTCTGATGGTCGCAGGCTGGTGCGCGTCCAGAGGTGCGCCGACTGGCCGATGACCTGCGGCTCGTGGGTAAGCGTGTCCTGGTCCCAGGACACGCGTTCGAGGATCTGGGTGCCGACGGCCTCAATGCGCACGGCCGGATGGGGAAGGTCGTCGGCCACCGACGCCGCCGACACGATCACGGCGATGGAACCGTCGCAGGGCACGTCGCAGTCGTAGAGCCCGAACGGAGTGGTGATGGGCCGAGCAGAGAGGTAGTCGTCCATCGTCATCGGATCCCGGTAGATGGCGCGTGGGTTCAGTGCCGCGTTTCGCCGTCCGTTCACCGCGATCAAACCGAGCATCTCTCGGGGTGCGCCGTAGCGGTGCAGGTATTGGTTGGCGTTCATGGCGATCCAGTTGGCGGCTGACATGGCGCCGAAGGGTGCACGCCATTCCCGGAACGGACCTGACACCCGCTCGGCGCGGTCGTCGCCTCCGTCCCGGTGGGCCTGCGCGGCCAACGTGGCGAACGTCGACTCCCAGACGGTGCGGAAACAGAGCACGTGCCGGCACAGGCCCGAGGCCACGGCCATGGCGGCGGCAATGATCGAACCGCCCGGTCCCGGAAGGTCGCCCCCACCATTGATCCAAGTGGGGTGGATGCGCAGGGCCTCTTCAATGGCGCTGGCGCCGCCTTCGCTCATGCCCCCGCCGCTCATTCCCGGATAGGTGGACAAGCCGTCGATGTCGTCCAATGTCAGCCCGGCGTCGGCGATCGCCTCCAGGCTTGCGTCGACCGCGAGGGAGAGGGGATCGACCATGAGGCGTCGGCCGAATTGGGATCGTCCGATGCCGCTGAGGACGGCCCGGTGCTCGAAGCGGTCGTCGCTGAGCGGGGCCCGGGGGAGTGGGCGCTTCGGTTCCTCGACCCGCTCGACCGGGTCGAGCTCGCCTGTCAGCTCGAAGAGCGGGAGCCAGACGTCCTCGTGTTGGTCGAAGCGGACGGTGACCTCCTGGCCGATCGTGACGTCAGACGGCTCCGAGCCGACGATGTTGGTCGTCAGGTGGACACTCGGATCCTCGGCCAGGGCGACGTTCGCAATGACATAGGGAGGATCGAATCCGGGCAGCCAGGGGTGGGCGTTGACCGTGAACCCGACGATGGTGCCCCGACCCGACACCGCGGTCGGTTTGGACGACCGGCTCCGGCAAGAGGGGCAGATCGGCACGGGCGGGTGCACCAGCTGGCCGCAGTCGCCACAGCCCTGTATGCGCAGGGTGCCGTCGGCACCCGAGGTCCAGAACCACTCGTTGGCCGGGGTCAGCTCGGGGAGCGGTCGCATCACCATCGGGACCCGGGACTCCAAGTATTGACATCGACGTCGTAATCGAACACCGCCGACATGATACGCACCATGGCCGATCCCCCTCTGGTTGTACAACTGACCGGCCTGACTCTAATATTGACGTCAATGTTGAAGGACATGCTCGTCGTCGATGCCGACTCACACTGGTCCGAACCGCCCGACCTCTTCACCAGTCGTGCTCCGGCCGAATTCAAGGACAGGGTGCCGCGAGTGGTGGAGCTGGACGGCCAGCAGACTTGGGTCTTCGACGGTCATCCCATGGGCCGGTTCAGCGCCGGTGGCGTCATCGGTCGCGATGGCAGCAAGGAGAGCGCACACCGGGCGCTCATGGAGTGGGACTTCTACGAGATCCACGTCGGGGCCTACGACCCGAAGGTCCGCCTCGGCGTCCTCGACGAGTGCGGCATCGACGCGCAAGTCATCTTCCCGAGCACCATCGGACT
The DNA here is from genome assembly GCA_963762175.1 of uncultured Acidimicrobiaceae bacterium. Taxonomy (GTDB): domain Bacteria; phylum Actinomycetota; class Acidimicrobiia; order Acidimicrobiales; family RAAP-2; genus Bog-473. The sequence continues at coordinate 744,660 of CAVXJW010000003.1, read as the reverse complement.
CGGTGGACAGGATCTGGGCATGGTGGACGATCCCGCGCTGCGCCGTCTGGCCATAGAGATCTACAACGACGGCATGGCCGAGATCCAAGCGGATTCGGGTAATCGGCTGCTCCCGATGCCGATCATGCCGGCGTGGAACGTGGACGACTGTGTGCGGGAGGCGATCCGGGTCGCCGGTCTCGGCGCTCGTGGCGTCAACATGACCTCGGATCCGCAGGACCTGGGCGCACCGGACCTGGCCAACAGGGCGTGGGACCCCTTCTGGGAGGTCTGCGCGGACCGAAAGCTGCCGGTGCACTTCCACATCGGCGCCAGCGTCACCGGCATGACGTTCTACGGCAAGTACCCGTGGGAATCGCACGCCGACAACACGAAGCTGGCGATCGGCGGGACGCTGCTCTTCATCGGCAACGCCCGCGTGGTCACCAATCTCATCCTGGCGGGGATCTTCGACCGCCACCCCGCGCTCAAGGCGGTCTCCGTCGAGAGCGGTGTCGGCTGGATTCCGTTCATCCTCGAGGCGCTCGACTACGAGATGTCGGAGAACGCCCCGCCGGAGCTTGCCGCCATGGGCAAAATGCCGTCGGAGTACTTCCGGAGCAACCTGTACGCGACCTTCTGGTTCGAGAACAATCGGAACAAGCTGCCTGATCTCATCGAAGCGGTCGGGGAGGACAACATCCTCTTCGAGACGGACTTCCCGCATCCGACGTGTCTGTACCCGAGCCCCCTCGAGACCGTGGAGGCGAAGATGGAGACGCTGTCGCCCGATGTTCGCCGTAAGATCTTTGGCGAAAATGCCCGCACGCTCTACCGACTCTGAGAACGAAGCCACCCGTATGCCGCACATCGGGCACTGGATCGACGGGCGCGCGGTGCCGGGGCGTTCGGGACGCACGGCGCCGGTCTACGACCCCGCCGTCGGAACGCAGGCATCGGACGTCGCGTTGGCATCCTCGACCGAAGTCGACGCAGTCGTCGCGTCAGCGGTCGAGGCATCGCACGCCTGGGGAAGCTCCTCTCTGACGCGGCGTGCCAGCCTGCTGTTCCGGTTGCGGGAGCTGCTCGACGCCAGCCGTGACGAGCTCGCCGCCGCCGTGACCCGCGAGCACGGCAAGGTGTTGGAGGACGCGAGAGGCGAGGTGGCCCGCGGCATCGAGAACGTCGAGTTCGCCTGCGGCATCCCGCATCTTCTCAAGGGCTCTTCCAATTCGGAGGTGTCCACGGGTATCGACATCCGGACGATTCTCGAGCCGATGGGGGTCGTGGCCGGCATCACCCCGTTCAACTTTCCCATCATGGTGCCGCTCTGGATGATGGCCAACGCCGTTGCCTGCGGGAACTGCTTCATCCTGAAACCCTCGGAGAAGGACCCTTCTGCCTCGTTGATCCTGGCGGACATCGTCCAGCGCGCGGGGTTCCCCGATGGCGTCGTCAACGTCGTGCAGGGAGATCGCGAAGCGGTCGAGGCCCTCTTGGGCCACCCCGACGTGGCGGCTATCTCCTTCGTCGGCAGCACGCCGGTAGCGCGCCACATCTACGAAGTGGGGACGCAGCACGGAAAGAGGGTGCAGGCGCTCGGCGGGGCGAAGAATCACATGGTCGTGTTACCCGATGCTGATACCGAGGCGGCGGCCGACGCGGCGATCTCGGCCGCATACGGCTCCGCCGGCGAGCGCTGCATGGCCATCTCGGTCGTGGTCGCCGTCGGCGCGGTGGCTGACCCGTTGATCGATGCCATCGCGAGCCGGATCCCCGACGTTGTGGTCGGTGCCGGCGAGGACGATGCGTCCATGATGGGACCACTGATCACCGCGGAACACCGTGACCGTGTGCGGTCGTACGTCGAACGTGCCGCCGACGAGGGCGCCAAGGTTGTCGTCGACGGCTCGACCATGTTGTACGGGTCCGGGTTCTTCGTCGGGTGCTCGCTCCTCGACGACGTGAAGCCCGGGATGCGCGTTTACGACGACGAGATCTTCGGACCGGTACTCAGCGTGGTGCGGGTCCCGACGTTCGACGAAGCGCTGGCGCTCGTGAACGACAATCCGTACGGCAACGGGACGGCGCTGTTCACCCGGGACGGGGGGCTGGCCCGCCGGTTCGAGCGCGAGGTCCAGGTGGGAATGGTCGGCATCAACGTGCCGATACCGGTTCCCGTCGCGTCGCACTCGTTCGGGGGCTGGAAGGCGTCCATCTTCGGCGATTCGCCCATCTACGGTCCCGACGGGATTCGCTTCTACACGAGACCGAAGGTCGTGACATCTCGATGGCCCGATGCGGGTCCAAGCACCATGGAGCTTCACTTCCCGACGAATCGTTGATCCGGACCCGCCCAGCGGCCGGACCCGCCGCGGAGCCCCAATTCCGGAGTCCGACCATGCGAGGCAACGATCGTTTGCCTCCGGTCGCCCGCTGTCGATAAATTGCCTCGTGGGCTGCACCTATGCGCCCGCGAGCTGGGTTGACCGAGGCTGCCACGAGGGCTCTTGTCGAGAGTCTGTCGCTCACCGGCCTTGTTCCCCAGTTCTATGACATTGACGTCATCGTCAAAATTCATTAGGCTACGAAGTATGCCCAGAGTCTGCGATTTTCCCGTCTTCGACGCCGACAACCACTTCTACGAGACCCGGGACTCCTTCACTCGGTACCTTCCCGATCGCTACAAGGGCGCCATCGACTACGTCGACCTGCGTGGCCGGACGAAGATCATGATCCGGGGCACGGTCAGTGAGTACATCCCCAACCCCACCTTCGAGGTCGTGGCCAAGCCCGGCGCTCAGGAGGAGTACTTCCGGGACGGGAACCCCGAGGGCAAGTCGTATCGCGAGATCATCGGCGAGCCCATGCGGGCCATTCCCGCGTTCCACCATCCCGAGCCGCGCCTCGAGGTGATGAACGAGCTGGGCGTCGACCGCTCACTGATGTTCCCGACGCTGGCCAGCCTGCTCGAGGAGCGGATGCGCGATGACCCGGAATTGACCCACGCCGCCATCCACTCTCTCAACGAGTGGATGTACGAGGAATGGACCTTCAACTACGAGGATCGGATCTTCGCGACGCCGGTCATCACACTGCCGATCGTCGAGAAGGCGATCGAGGAGCTCGAATGGGTCTTGGAGCGAGGGGCGAAGACCGTCCTGATCCGACCGGCGCCGGTGCCGGGTTACCGCGGGTCTCGCTCGTTCGGCTATCCCGAGTTCGACCCGTTCTGGCAGGCCGTGGTCGATGCGGACATCCTCGTGTCGATGCACTCCTCCGACAGTGGCTACACCCGATACGCGAACGACTGGACGGGTCCGAGCGAGATGCTGCCGTTCAAGCTCGACTCATTCCGTTACATGACCGGTGGCCACCGGCCGATTCAGGACACCATGGCCGCCTTCGTCTGCCACGGCGTGTTCGCCCGCTTCCCCGAGCTCCGCATTGCGTCCATCGAGGCCGGAGGGGAGTGGATCGGCTCCTTCACGGAGCACCTGGCCGACACCTACAAGAAGATGCCGAACGCATTCGACGGGGACCCGGTCGAGCAGTTCAAGCGGAACGTGTGGGTGAGCCCGTTCCACGAGGACGACCTCGGGGCCATCATCGACGTGATCGGCGCCGATCACGTGCTCTTCGGTTCGGACTATCCGCACCCGGAGGGTCTTGCTGAGCCGTGCAGCTACGTCGACCACCTGCCCGCAGGCCTGCCAGACGGAGATGTGAAGAAGATCATGGGTGAGAACCTCGCCGGGATCATGCGCGTCGACGTGGCCGCCACCGCGAGCGTCTAGCTCATCCGGGCTCGGCGCGAGCGTCTAGCTCGCCCCGGCTCGCCCCTCGGTCGGGAAATGCGGGCGACGGGTGGCCGCTCGGCCGCGCCGTCGGGGCCAGTTGTGGGATGTCCACGTCGTCAGCAGCAAGGTGCGCCCGTCGTTTTCTAACAGTAGGGTCACGCCCGGACCGACTCGCGTCACTCGTCAAGGAGCCTCCAGATGACCGATTACAAGTTCGTGCAATACGAGAAGCTCGGCTCGGGCAGGGTTGCCCGCATCATGCTGAACCGCCCCGAGGCGCGGAACGCCCAGAATCGGGGGCTGTTGGTCGAGCTGAACGACGCATTCCTGGCCGCGGAGGAGGACGACGAGATCCGGGTCGTGATTCTGGGTGGCATGGGCCCGATGTTCTCTTCGGGCCACGATCTCGGCTCCAAGGTCTCCATGGAGGAATCGATGCCCGGGCCCAACCAGCACCGGAGCAGGACGATCAACGGCGCGACCCGGAAGGGTGCCGAGGCCTTGATGCTCCAGGAGTGGCACTACTACTTCGAGAACACGCGGCGCTGGAGAAATCTGCGGAAGATCACGATCGGACAGGCGCACGGCGACGTCTACGCGGCGGGGCTCATGCTCCTGTGGGCCTGCGACCTCATCGTCTGTGCCGAGGGCACGAACTTCGCCGACGTCGTGGGAACACGGCTCGGGATGTGCGGGACGGAGTACTTCGCCCACCCGTGGGAGTTTGGACCGCGCAAGGCCAAGGAACTGTTGCTCACGGGCGACTCCATCGGAGCAGACGAGGCACACGGCCTCGGCATGGTCAGCAAGATCTTCCCCGCCGACGACCTCGTCGAGCGGACAGTCGAGTTCGCCGAGCGGATAGCGCAACTGCCCTCTGTGACATCGCTGTTGATCAAGGAAGCTGTGAACCAGAGCGTCGACAACATGGGCTTCTACAACGCGCTCAACGCCTGCTTCACGCTGCACGAGCTCAACCATTCGCATTGGGCGCAGGTCAACGACGACGGCTACCCCGTGGCGAAGGAAGACTCCGGAATCCCCAACTGGAAGGAAGCCCCGCCGATCGTGCCGGCCGTGAAGGACAAGGTCCGCGCCGACTCGTGACGAGAGCGCGATGCCGGTGACACCCGCGGGTGGCCGGTAACGCATGAGCTTCGAAGCCTCGACCGAGAAGAGCATCGAGACCGTGCCTGGCGCAGCGCCTTCTCCCCTCCCGCCGGGTGGGGCCGAACCGGTGATGCGGCGAGCACCGTTCTCGGACAACCCGCGTGTCGGCGTGCGCGGGCAGCGGACCAGGCAGCGGATCCTGAACGCGGCGCTCCAATTGTTCGGCGACGAGGGCTATCACCGATCCAGCGTCGCTCGAATCAGCGAGCAGGCCGAGTGCTCGCGCGTCTCGTTCTACCAGTACTTCTCGAGCAAGGAAGACGTGTTCAGCAGCCTGGCCGGCCAGGTCGCCCGCGAGATCAGCGCCTCGACCGAGGTCATCGCGCCGTTGACGCCGGAGGCCACCGGATGGGACGGGCTGCGGGCCTGGGTCGGCCGGTACGGGGACATCCACGAGCACTATGGGGCGATCTTCCAGGCGCTGCCCGCGGCGCTCGCGGACGACGGCGAGATGATCTCCGCCGCCGCCCGCCTTCGTGACCAGACCGTGGCCCGGCTCCGCCTGTCGTTGTCGACGGGTGATCAGCCGCTGCGCCACCTCGACGCCCTGCTCTCGCTGCTTCTCGCCTGCCTCAGGAGGACGCTCGACAACGCGGCCTCACTGCGGCTGTTCGCGCCCCTGGACTATTCGAGAGAGCGGGTCGAAGTCGCCTTTACCGACGTCATGCACCGTGCGCTCTTCGGCCGCAATGCGGTCAACGTGCACGCGGTCGAACGGGCCCGTCCACCACGCCTCGAGTTTGGTCCGGTGACCCAGGAGATGTTGGCGAAGGAGGAAGCGATCCGTCGGAACGCCGAGCAGCCCGCCGCCCTGAGGGCATTGATGGAAAATGGCCGCGCTGTGTTCGTTCGTCGGGGTTATCACGCCACTCGGGTGGACGACCTGGCTGACGCGGCCGGCGTCTCGCACGGTGTCTTTTACCGATACTTCGACAACAAGGACCAGCTCGCCATCGTCCTGACCGTGCGGGCGATGCGCGCCGTCGCCGACGCCTTCGTCGACATGCCCGATCTCACCACGGAGGATCCGGGGGATCTCCGGAGGTGGCTGCGTCGATACAACGCGGCGCAGTCGGGTGAGGCGGCCATGATCCGGGTCTGGGTTGACGCCGCGCTCGAGGATGCCCGCCTCCGGTCGGTCTCCGCGTCGTCCCTGGACTGGGGGCGACGACGGATGGTGCGGGTCCTGGCCGAGCGCGGTTGTGGCGACGTCGACGTCGAAGCCGTTGTCATGGTGGCGCTCCTCGGTGCCTTCGGTGCACAGCCGCCAGCGACTTCTACCATCGACGCCGCGGTCCAGATCATCGGCCGCGGGCTCGTCGGACAGCCTCCGAGAGGCGTGACGAGGCAGAGGGTGTCGAACGAGGGGCGTTGATCTCCCGTCCCAGGTCAACGGCAATTCTGCCGTCGTGCACGGCGGCGTCCGCATCGTTAGTATCTGAATCGACGTCGATGTCAGAAACGCCCCGGCCGAGCCGGCCGGCGAGAAGGGGTCTGCAGGAATGCTCCAATTCGTGATCGCCGGACTGGTACTCGGGGGGATCTATGCGATCGCCTCTGCCGGCCTGGTCATCACCTACACGGCCTCGGGCATTTTGAACTTCGCCTTCGGTGCCATCGCCTTCTTCATCGCGCGCTTCTACTACTTCCTCAACACGCAGCACGGCTGGTCGATCCTGCCGGCCGCCGTCGTCTCCATCGGCGTCGCCTCGCCCGCGCTCGGGGTCTTTCTCTACGTCATCCTCTTCCGCCACCTGCGCTTGTCCTCACCGATGATCAAAGTGGTGTGCACGATCGGGCTGCTCGTCGCGATTCCGTCGCTGGCGACACTGATCTTCGGTAACGAGGCCATCAACCAGGCACCTGGGCTCGCACCCCAGCCTGTGGCCGTGTACCAGTTCTTGGGTGTTCCCGTCACGCTGGACCAAGTCATCGTGTACATCTGCGTCGTCGTCACCGTGGTCGCCGGCGGGCTCATCCTGCGCTACACCGACGTCGGCCTCAAGGTGCGGGCCATGGTCGACTCCCCGGCGATGACGGACCTCTCGGGGACCAATCCCACCGCGGTGTCGGTCGGGGTCTGGGCGGTCAGCACGTTCTTCGCCGGTTTGGCCGGTGTCCTGGCAGCGCCCATCATCGGGCTCGATGCGGGCAACTTCACGCTCCTCATCGCGGCCTCGTTTGCCGCCGTCGTGGCGGCACGGTTGCGGAACCTCCCCGTGGCTGTGGCCGTCGGCCTCCTCATGGGGATCGCCACGTCACTGATCCAGCGCTACCTGCCGCCGGCCAGCTCCTGGACCACGGAGATCATCGACGCGGTCCCGTTCATCGTCATCGCGGTGGTGCTCGTCTACGAGCTGATCCGGCGGGGCCGGGTGGGCGAGTCCGACGGGTGGGGTGGCGCGCTGGACCGCGCCATCACGCCGCAGGGCGAGAGCCGGCTGGCGGGGTCCACCGAGAACGTCGTGGAATCAGCGTCTCTCAACGTCCTCGGCCGCTACGGCGGTCCGATCCTGCTCATCGCCGTGGTGTCGCTGGTACCCCTCATCGTGGAGGGTTACTGGGTCGGCCTGATGGCCCAGGCGTTTGCGTACGGGATCATCTTCCTCTCCTGGACGCTCGTCACCGGAGAAGGAGGAATGCTCTGGCTCTGCCAGATCACCTTTGCGGGTGTCGGCGCCTTGACCACCGCGCAGCTGGCCAACCACTACGGGTGGCCCGTGCTCGGAGCCGTCATCGTAGGAGGCCTGATCGCCCTTGTTCTCGGCGTGATCGTCGGATTGCTGAGTATTCGCCTCGGCGATCTCTACGTCGCCTTGGTGACGCTGACGTTCGGGCTGTTGATGGAGAACCTCGTCTTCACGTTGCCGAGCTTCGTCAACGAGGGCCTGGGACTCACCCTCAATCGACCGAGCTTCGCGACGTCGGACCGGGCCTTCACCTACCTCAGCCTGGTTGCCTTCGTGATCGTCGCGCTCTTCATCGTCAACTTCCGCCGATCGACCACCGGTCTCGCCCTCAATGCAGCTCGCTGGAGCGAGGCCGGAGCAAAGACATCTGGCATCAGTGTCGTGCAGATGAAGGTGATCGCCGGAGCACTGGCCGCGCTGATCGCAGGCATCGGGGGAGGGTTCCTCGCACTGGCGCAGACATCGTTCCAGCCCAGTGAATTCGCCACCTTTGCGGGAGTCGTCTGGCTCGCGGTGCTCGTCACCATCGGCGTGCGCTCGAATGCGGCGGCACTGATCGCCGGGGTCAGCTTCGTCATGCTGCCCGCGCTCGCGCAGGCGTACCTTCCGAGCTGGACCGGCAACGTGCTACCCGTGCTGTTCGGTCTTGGCGCCATTTCCGTGGCCAAGTACCCCGACGGAGTGCTCGCCGAGCAGGGGCGGCGCGCGAGGCGGCTGCTGCTTCACCTCTCGCCCAAGCGTGCCGGTGAGATGCTGGGCGAAGAACCACTGACCGCCGACGCGGGACCGGTCCCCGCGGCACGTGTGGCGGAGCACATCTCGTGACGTCGATTCCAACCACCAACGCGGCAGCGAGCGTGATCGCGCCCGACCTGACGCCGGCACTGGCGGCAAGCGACATCACCGTCCGCTTCGGCGGACTGACGGCACTCTCTTCGGTGAGCATCGAGGTGCTGCCAGGTCACATCGCCGGTCTGGTGGGACCCAACGGTGCGGGGAAGTCGACACTCCTGGCCGTGTTGTCGGGATTGCTGCGGGCCAACTCTGGTCGGGTGCACCTTCATGGTGACGACATCACCAACATCTCGTGCCGGTCGAGAGCCAGCAAAGGTTTGGCTCGGACGTTCCAGCAACCCGAGCTCTTCATGGGGCTGACCGTCCGCGAGCATTTGATGCTGGCGCACCGGGCTCGCGTCTCCCCGCGGCGACTCTGGCGTGACATGCTCGACCCGCGTTCGCTGTTCCCACCGGGCAAACAGGAGAACGAGCGCGTCGACGAATTGCTCGAGCTCCTGCGGTTGACCCGCGTGGAGAAGGCGCCGGTGGCAGCGCTACCGCTCGGCATTCTGCGGCTCGTCGAGGTCGGACGCGCCCTGGCCTCCGACCCCCAGGTCCTTCTTCTCGATGAGCCCCTGTCCGGACTCGATATCAAGGCATCGGAGAACCTGCTGACCGTCTTCCGCCAGATCGTGGATCAACCGGACCACGAGCTCTCGCTCATCATGGTGGAACACGACGTTGCCGCAGTCCTTGCCCTTTCGGACGTCGTCTTCGTGCTCGACTTCGGTGAGCGCATCGCCGTGGGGCCACCGGAACAGATTCGCAACGACCCGGCCGTGCGGGCCGCCTACCTTGGGGACACCGAGCCACAGATAGATCCGCCGCCGATGCAGCCCGGTGGCCAACCGTCGGCAGAACCAGCATGACCGACCCGCTCCTCACCGTGGAGGACATCGATGTCCGGTATGGGTCTTCACGCGCGCTGTTCGGTGTTTCCTTGGCGGTTGATCCCGGCACCGTGCTCGCGGTGCTCGGCGCGAACGGCGCGGGAAAGAGCACGCTGGCTCGAGCTGTCTCCGGCCTGGTGCCGTCGACGGCGGGCCGCGTCACGTTCGATGGCAGGGACATCACCGGCATGCCGGCCTACCGCATCCGGAAGCTGGGCCTGACCTACATACCTGAAGGTCGTGGGATCTTTCCCGGCCTCTCGGTGGTCGACAATCTCCGGATGGCCGTCGGACAGGAGAAGCGGAACGAGCGCGCCGCGGCCATCGACCGGGCGATCGACCAATTCCCTGTCCTGGGACAACGCAGATCGCAACGGGCCGGCAGCCTCTCCGGGGGCGAGCAGCAGATGCTGGCCCTGGCGCGTGCCCTCGCCGTGTCCCCCAAGCTGATCATCGCCGACGAGATGTCGCTCGGCCTCGCGCCAATCGTGACCGAATCGGTGTTCCAGGGCCTCGACGACGCCCGGAAGTCCGGGATCACGATCGTCCTCACCGAGCAGTTCGTCCACCGCGCGCTCGCGATGTCGGACAACTGTGTGATCCTGATGCGGGGCCAGGTGGGCTGGTCCGGGCCAGCTTCCCAAGCGGGTCAAGAGGTCATCGACCGCTATCTGGGCGACGCCGAGCCCGCGACCCCAGCGGCGGTAGGCGGCGCGTTACAGTAACGACCGGTCAGTCCAAGAGAGCGCCCTTTTCGCTCTACCGGACAGGAAACTGTGGATCCTCTGGCTGGGGATCCGGGGAGGTCGTAGGACACGTGCTCACACTCATGCGGCGCGGCGGGACACGGACGCACCGGACAAAGGTCTCCGTAACGCTGGCCATGCTGGCCGGGCTGCCTCTGCTCCTGGTCGGGACGACGGCGGTGACCGCCTCGGCGGCACCGGCGCCGATCACCATCGCCTACATCACCGACCTCACGGGCGAGGGCGGCTCGCAGAACTCGACGTCGCCCTCGGGCTTCGAGGCCCGGCTCGCCCTGCAGAACGCACAGGGAGGCGTCAACGGGCACAAGCTCGTGCCGCTCGTGATCGATGACCAGACAAACCCGAGCGCGATCGCCACGGCGGTGCAGAGCGCCATCTCCAAGGGAGCCTTCGGCATCGTCTCGCAGAGCCCCCTGATGTTCTTGGCGGCCAAGTACCCGCAGCAGGCGGGCGTGCCGGTGACAGGGACCTATGACGACGGTCCCGAGTGGGGTCAGCAGCCCTACACGAACATGTTCGCCGCCGACAACGGCAGCGTGGATCCGAAGTACCCGGTCAACACACAGCTCGGCGATCTCTTCAAGAAACTCGGTGGCACGGTCCTGGGCGCGTACGGCTACGGAATCTCGCCCTCCTCGAGTCGCGCGGCGATCGGCACGGCCGACTCGTTCAAGCACGCGGGAGGAAAGGTCGGAGTTCTCGACACGACCGTCCCGTTCGGCAGCGTCGACTTCACCAGCATGGCGCTCGTCGCCAAGCAGAACCATGTGAACGCCATTTCGCCCGCCATGGACGCCAACTCCAACTACGCGTTGGCGACGGCGCTCAAGCAGGCTGGCGTGAAGGTCAAGGCGGCGATCTACGCCACCGGGTACCAGCCCGACGTCATCAACTCCCCGGCCTGGAAGACGCTGCAGGGCGGCTATTTCCTCTCCCTGTTCCGTCCGTACTCGCTGCCGAATGCCGGCACGCAGCAGATGCAGGCTGCGATGCAGAAGTACGCGCACTTCAGCAAGACGGACTTCCCGAGCTTCGGGCAGTACGAGTCGTGGGCGGGCGCCGATCTGATGATCAAGGGCTTACAGATGGCCGGCGCCAACCCGACTCGGGCCGCCGTCATCAAGGACCTGCGCGGCTTGAAGAGTTACAACGCCAATGGCCTGCTACCGGGCAGCCTCGACTACGCCACGAACTTCGGGCACAACCCGGCCAAGACGTGCGCCTGGATCATGAAGGCCGGGCCCAAGGGCTTCACCGCGATCTCCTCACAGCCCTCGTGTGGCACGGACCTTCCAGGGACGTCGACGGCCAGTTCCTGAGCACCCCGCATCGCATCTGGACGGCGGACCGTCGGCGTGCGGCGCATGTCGACGGTTCTGTCGCTCCGGGCCTCAGCGGAGCCGCCAATCGCCCCTCGGACCCTCGAACGTCTCCTGACCCTCGGCGATGCTCTCGTACTTGGTACCGATGGTCACGAACGAGGAGACCTGGTGGCGGGCGTCGCGCCGCGAGAGCTCGTGGGCCATCCAGGCGGCGCGCAGTGTGCCCTGAATTGCGAGGGGCGGGGCTGAAGCGATCATCCGGCCCAACCACATCGCTCGCTCCATGAGTTCACAGAGAGGCACCACCTCGGACACCAGGCCCATCTGGTAGGCACGGGCGGCAGACATGCGCTCGTGTGCCCCGAGCAGCACCAGGCGCATGGTCTCGCCGAACGGCAGCTTCTGCATGAGGTGCATGGATTCGAAGCCGGCCACCATCCCGTAGGTCACATGCGGGTCAAAGAATGTCGCGTGCTCTGCCGCGATGACGATGTCCGATTCGCCCAGGAGATACAGGGCGCCGCCGCAAGCCATGCCGTTCACAGCGGCGATCACCGGTTTCCACAGGTCGTTTTCCTTCGGGTTGATGTTGACCCCAGGATCGTTGTACTGGAACGGGCTCGACGCGGGGCCAGTCGAGCTCCGCATGTTTCGTCGTCGATCTTCGTCGATGAGGTAGTCGTTCTCTATCGCCTCGGCGCGATCGATCCCCGAGCAGAATGCTTCCTCTCCGGCGCCGGTCAGGACGATGGCGCGCACATCGTCGTTGTGGCGCAACGCCTGCCACATGGAGCGCATCTCCATCTGCATCTCATGGTCGAATGCGTTGTGGACTTCCGGGCGATTGAGGGTGACGACGGCAACACCGTCGTCCTCCTTGTAGAGCAGCTTCTGGTATGTGTCCACTATGAGGCTCCCAATTCCACCTGACAAGGCTCAGGATTTCAGACTACCGACACTGGTTTCGACTCCCCTGATGCCGTTCAGCCGGGCAACGGCAGGTCGTGCACAACGGTTACCTTGCTTTCGTCGAAGCTTATGAAGTGCCGCAGGGGGGAGGACTCGGAAAGCGGAGACTCGTAGCTCCATGCGATGTCGTCGATGACGAGGTTGCCGATATGGGCGCTCCAGTACGTCGCGGTGCCTTTGTACGAGCAGTAGGTCTCGGTGGCAGTCCGTTGCAAATGCTCCATCTGCACGAGGCGAGGATCCACGTAGAGGCGAGGCTCGAGCGCCGTCTCGTAGACGGCCAACGTCTCTGCCGTGTCGACAAGGGTGATGCCCGCAGCCTCGACCCGCAACCGACGGCCGGAGCGGAGGCAATCGACACGGTGATACGGGTTGCGCGGGTGCCCGTGAACCTGCTCGTCCTCCTCGAACCACGAGTCCACGGCGTCCCAGGCAACCGCGACATACCCCGGGGCATCCGGCTCGGGCTCGGGCGCGACGGCAACACCGTCGACGTCGCGTTGCGGGAAGGCGTATGTCGGCGGACAACCCGGACGATGGACCAGCAGGGCGTGCTCGCTGTCGACGACGGTCTTGCCGTTCTTGACACCGCGCACCCGCCTCCGGTGTGGCTCCATGTAGGTCACGGCGGCGGGCATGGGCGTGTTGAACCTTCCAGCCGGTCGGGCGCTGAGAGGGCCGCGTCCCGTCGTGAGGCTCACAGTGCTGTCCTGTCGTCGACGACACCAGTTCCGGCCGGAAAGGGGCGGACCATCGCCTCGACGGTGAAAGAGGCAAGCAGATCACCGTCGATGTCGTAGGCGCGGCATTCGGCGTGGGTCATCCCATCGCCGGCGAACGTCGAGCGATGACGGTACAGGACCCATTCGTCGACATGGACCTCACGGTGCAGCGACAGGCTGATGGCGTTGATCCCCATGGAAAGGGTCCGGTGCGCCTGCGCCTGGCCGATGCCGGCGTGGGGACGAAGCGCGGCTGCGATCGGCATGTGTCCGGAGAACTGGGCCAGAAGCCCGGCGTGGAGCGCACCTTCGGCGGGGACCTCGCGGAAACGCACCCAGGCGTCAATGAGCGGGGGACCGACAGGTTCGTCGGGTTCGTTGGAGTAGGCGCCGTCGACGACCCTGAGGTCACGCCCGGTCACGCCCATGTCGTAGGGGGGGCATTCGTACGGCCCCGGAACGTCGGGGTGCTCGGCGGCGTGGCGGATGAGATCCTCCGATGGCACGTCGAGGAGCACGTTGCCGGCAGCGCAGCACCGCTCGCCCTGCATGACCCGAACCGCCAGTCCGGTGAAGGTCCGGCCCGAACTCAGTTGCGTGAGTTCGTAGCGGAGGGGCTGACACGCGTCCGCTGAGCGGAGGAAGATCATGCTTGCCGACACGACTCGGCGGCCAGCTGCGTGGCGCGTCGCGGCCACGATCGCCTGTCCGAGCATCTGACTCCCCTCGACGACGGGCCGTCTTCCGTCGCTCCGGGCAGGACCGACAAAGCAGAGCGGCCCATCAGGTTGAACGTCCATCACGTCGATCAAGTCTGTCGCGTCGCCCCACGTCGGGAAGTCCTTGACCGTCACGTCGCGGGCGGCGTCGCCCTCTCGACCGTCGGTGATCTCGATCCGTACCCGCTCCTGGTCGAAGCACCCAAATCCCGTGAGCTCATCGAGAGGCGCCGGGGTCCCGTCCGGAGCCGAGAGGATGACGTGGCCGCCCTCGTCCGAACCGCCGGCTGCCGTGCTCCATCTCCGTGCGTTCGAACCGTCGGATGACGTCTGGATGCCCCGATCCTCGAAACGCTCGAGGGCGATGTCGGCCAGCGGGAAGTAGAGGATGGGCGGCATCCCCAGCTCCTCGAGGCAGAGGCACGCATCCGATTGCGCCACGACGTGCCCGTCGAAGCTGGCGCTCGCTCGGTAGGGGTAGGGCTTGACCTTCATCTGCGGGTGGCGACGGCGCTCAGGCGCCGCGTGGAATTCGGGCGGCGACGGTGACGGACGGGATGGCGACGGCACCCTGCCGCAAGGTCGAGTCGACGATCGTGATCAGGTCCTCGATTCCGACGAAGGCACCGCTCATGTAGTTCCTTGCCAACCAGACGGGCATCACCTCCGCGGCGAGGTCCTGGTCCCATCCGTTCGCGAACTCGGGCATGGAGTCACCGTCGCCGCCCATGCACTCACCGACGACAACCCGCGTGAAACCGACCGTCGGGTGCTCGCCCCTCCAGGCCTCCACGAGCTTGTCGAGGGCAGCTTTGCTGACCGCGTAGGCGCCCAGACCGGGCCAGGGGGGGGTGAGGGATGCGCTCACCGACGAGAGGTAGACGGCGGTGCCGGCGGATTCGACAAGGTGCGGCATGGCCGCGGAGGTCACCAGCGACGCACCGATCACGTTGGTGTCGAAGACGTGCCTCCACGTCTCCGCATCCATATCGGCGAGACGAACGAGGGGTCCGACTCCCGGCGCGTACACGAGCGCGTCGATGCCCCCGAGCCCTTCCGCCGCCTCGTTGACGGCAGACCGGCACGATTCGGTGCTGGTGACGTCACAGGTGATCGCCAGGGTGCCCGGCCCCGCCTCTGCGGCCGCGGCCTCGAGTCGCTGCTGGCGGCGTGCCAGTAGCGCCGTCTTCGCACCGCGTTGGGAGAGCCCGACGCCGATACAGCGTCCGAGTCCGCTCGATGCCCCCACGACAACCGTTCGCATGGTCCTCCTTCTGAGATCTGGTGACGTCGATGTTAGACAGTGTTTGGGCAGGTCGCAGCCGACGAACCTCTGTCGCTTTGACATCCCCAGGTTGGCGCCCTGTGTCGGCGAAATGGGCCTGGTTCTCAGCCGATGCAATCGTTAGCATCGCCATAGGTGCGACAGCGCTCGACGAAAGGGGGGACGATGGCGAAGACTGCGATTATCTCGGTGGACGGCCACGTGCGGGCCTCGCGGAGCGACTACCGGAACTACGTCGAGCAGTCGTACTTGGACGCGTTCGACGACTGGGCCAGGGCGGAAGAGGCGGCGGGCGCGCCGGAGAGCGGCAACTTGAGTGCAGGGCTCGACCCGACCTCACAGTGGGATTCGGACCTTCGGCTGAAGGACATGGAGAGCCAGGGGGTCGTGGCCGAAGTTCTCTTTCCGAATGGATTGCCCTTTCAGGCGCGGCCGGCAGATGACGTCGGCGCCTTCTCGGACCCCGAGCTCGACCGTCAGGCCCGCTTGGCGTACAACCGCTGGCTGGCCGACTTCTGCGCCCAGGCGCCGGGTCGGAGGGCGGGTCAGGCGCTGATCTCGTTCGACGATATCGACGCGGCCGTCCAGGACATCCTGTGGGCCCGGGACAACGGCCTCGGCGGCGTCATGATGCCGGCGCTGCTGCCGGGCGGGGTCTTCTTCTTCGACCCGGTCCTCGATCCGGTGTGGGCCGCCTGCGTGGAAGCGGGCCTGCCGATCAGCCAGCACGGGGGCTCGGGAGCGCCGACGTATGGCCCTGCGGGGTTCGCTGCGATCATGACGCTTGCCCTCGAGCACTCGTTCTATTCGGGCCGCTCCCTCTGGCAGATGATCCTCGGAGGCGTCTTCGAGCGGTTCCCGGCGCTACGCGTGGCTTTCGTCGAGACCGAGGCGGATTGGATCGCGCCGACCATTCGCAAACTGGACCGTCGGCTCCAGTGGGGCGACGACTGGACCGGTTGGGCCCAGACACTGCAGCGCATGCGCCAGTTCAGCGGCTCCGCCCGTGAGTACTGGGCGGCGAATTGCTTCGCCGGTATCTCGCCCTTCACGGAGGATCAGGTTCCGCTCGACGAACTGGCCCACCCGAGCGCCCAGTACCAGCCCTTCTCCATCGGTTGCGACAACACCATGTTCGGGGTCGACTACCCCCACTTCGAGTCCGTGTTCCCCGACACCGCTGCCAGCGTCAATGCGCTCGTCCAACACCCGAGCATCACCCCCGAGGTGGCCCGCAAGATTCTCTGCGAGAACGCGGCCGATCTGTACGGCTTCGACCTGAAGGGTCTGGCGGGCGACATCGACCGCGTTGGATTCGAGGTCGACGGACAGGAACGCCTCGACCGTCGTTGACGCCAGGGTTCCCTGGCTCAGGCCAACGCATTGCGTTGTGCCACCCGACCCAGCCACCGAGCGGAGGGCTTGATCGTCCGCGCGAACGTGTCGGGGTCGAAGGCAATGAGGCCGAATGTCTTCGAGAAGCCCGCGTTCCACTCGAAGTTGTCGAGCAAGGTCCAATGGATGTAGCCCCGGACGTCCACGCCATCGTCCAGACAACCGGCCAGAGCCTCGAGGGCGCGCTCGGTGTAGGCGATCCGCGCGCTGTCGTCGTCGGTGGCCATGCCGTTCTCTGTCACCAGGACGGGGACGCTGGCCTGCGCCGCAGCCAGACGGACCGTGTGGCCGAGCGCGGCGGGATAGACCTCCCAACCCGTCTGCATGGTCGCCGACCCTTCCGGCTCGGGGAGCTTGCCCTCCGGTCCGATGCGTGTCCGGGAATAGGTCTGGACTCCGACAAAGTCGTCGTCGCACGAGACGGCCAACCAGTCGGTCTGGCCGATCCGCCGCGCTTCGCCGCACCGCTCCTCTCCACCTTCGGCAGGCTGCAGGTCGACCAGAGCCAGGGTCCACCCTGTCCTGACCGAGCTGTCGGCCGCCTTGATCGCCTGCACCGCGAGGCGATGGGCTCTGGCCATCTGCTCGAGATCCGCCGCCACGATCCCCATGCGGTACCGACGAGGGTCGAAGCCTCCGATGCCCGATGCCCCCGAATCGACGGGCGCGGTGGCGGGCTTGCGATCACCTGACCCCATGGCCAGGACGCCCGTGCTTCGCATCATCGCCATGAGGTTGGGCTCGTTCAAGGTGCACACCCAGGACAAGAGATCGCCGAAATGTCGCGTCGCACGAGCGGCGTAGTCGGCAAACCGTTCCGGCGCGTCGTTTGCGCTCCAGCCGCCTCGGCCGGCCATCCAGCGCGGCACCGTGAAGTGGTTGTAGGTCACCACGGGAGTGATGCCGTGGTGCAGGCAGGTCTCGATCATTCTCTTGTAGTGGTCGAGGGCAGCGTGCGAGTAGAAGCCCGGCTCGGGTTCGATGCGCGACCATTCGAGGGAGAAGCGATAGGCATTCAATCCCAGCTCGGCGAGAGTCGCGATGTCCTCGGGGTACCGGTGGTAGTGGTCGCAGGCATCCCCGGAAGGTTCGTTGAAGGTCGAGTTCTCGGCCCACTCCATCGGCCAGAGATCGGCGTTGGTGTTGCCTCCTTCAACCTGGTGGCCAGCCGTGGCCGCACCCCAGAGGAAACCCTGCGGAAAAGATGCCATCACACCGCAGTGTGGCATGCCTCTTGGACTCATGCAAAGCTTTGCACCAAAGAGAAATGTGCCCACCCGGCCAAATGAGGGAACCAATTGGCGCGGCCGATTGTTGCTGATGGCGAAACCTCCGAACCACGATGTTGCTCGCACCGCCGGCGCGACGCCTGCGACGACGACCACCGCGCCGCAGACCATCGCGCTTCTCGCCGACACGAGGCTGAACAGAGCCTCGTGACCCGGACCGGGGAGCCCTGGAGGTCGGCTCACGCCCCGGCGCGAGTGCACGAGGGTCTAGCGTGCAGCCGTGGCCGAATCGCGGCGGCTGAGTTTCGATCCCATCGCCGAAGCGGAGCGCCAGTGGGGGATCCATGGCTGGCCGGATCAGGCGTCCGCCATGGCGGTCGTGACCTCCGTCATGCGACTGCAACAGATCTTCCTCGGCCGCGCCGACGCCGTGCTTCGGCCCTTCGGGCTCACCTTCGCCCGCTACGAGGTGCTGATGCTGCTGTCCTTCTCCCGCAGGGGTGTTCTGCCCCTCGGCAAGATCGGCGAGCGTCTGCAGGTGAATGCGGCGAGCGTGACGAACGCGGTCAACCGCCTGGAGACCGATGGCCTGGTCCTCCGCCAGTCCAATCCTGATGACGGTCGCGGCACGCTGGCTCGTCTGACCCCGACGGGCCGGCGACTCGGCGCGCAGGCCACCGAGGTCATGAACGACCGGGTCTTCGAGGACCTCGGCGTATCTCCCGCCACGATCGAGCAGCTCTTCGACCAGCTGGCCGAACTCCGGAGGGCCGCCGGCGACTTCGCCGAGCACCCGGGCGCTGGTCAGTAGTTTGACGTTGAAGTAATCTGGACCGATGGCTGACCGGCAGACCTGGCAGGAGCAATTCGAACGCTCGCCCCGGCGGGCGGCTCGCTTCGAGACGATGTCCGGCATCCCGGTCGAAGCCGCGTACGGTCCTGAGGGCGCAGAGCTCCCGGGGCAGTACCCGTACACGCGTGGGCCGTACGCCTCCATGTACCGCTCTCGTTTGTGGACGATGCGACAATTCGCCGGCTTTGGGACGGCGGCCGACACCAATGGCCGCTTCAAGGAGCTTCTCCGCGCCGGTGGTGACGGGCTGTCGACGGCGTTCGACATGCCGACCCTCCTCGGACGGGACTCGGACGACCCGTGGGCGAAGGGTGAGGTCGGCCGGGCCGGCGTCGCCGTTGATACCCAGGACGACATGGAGACCCTCTTCTCGGGGATCGATCTCGGAAACGTCTCCACGTCGATGACGATCAACTCACCGGCGGCGCCGATCCTCGCCATGTATGTGGGCGTCGCCGACCGCACCGGCGTCGAACGAGCCGCTCTCTCCGGGACGCTCCAGAACGACATCTTGAAGGAGTATCAGGCACAGAAGGAGTACGTCTTTCCGCCCCGTCCGTCAGTGCGCCTGGTCACCGACGTCATGCGGTTCTGCTCGGCCGAGCTGCCGCGGTGGCATCCCGTCTCCGTCTCGGGCTACCACATCCGGGAGGCAGGTTCGACGGCCGCGCAGGAGCTCGCATTCACGCTGGCGAACGGCTTCGCCTATGTGGAGGCGGCTCTGGCCACGGGCATGGCGGTCGACGACTTCGCACCGCGGCTGAGCTTCTTCTTCAACGCCCACAGCGATTTCTTCGAGGAGATTGCCAAATACAGGGCGGCGCGTCGCATCTGGGCCCGTTGGATGCGTGATCGCTATGGCGCATCGGACGGGCGCTCGTGTCAGCTGCGCTTCCACACACAGACGGCGGGCGTGTCTCTCACCGCCCAACAGCCAGAGGTCAATTTGGTGCGCGTCGCCATCGAGGCATTGGCCGGCGTGCTCGGCGGAACGCAGAGCCTGCACACCGACGCGTTCGACGAAGCGCTCGCCCTTCCCACTGAGCACGCCGCCCGTCTGGCCTTGCGCACCCAGCAGGTCATCGCCGAAGAGACCGGCGTCGTTCACGTGGCCGACCCTCTCGGTGGGTCGTGGTTCGTCGAGGAGCTCACGGACGAACTCGAACGACAGGCGGAAGAGGTGTTCACCCACCTGACCGAGGCCGGATCGGGTTCGGTGCTGCAGGGGGTTTTCGCCTGCATCGACGATGGCTGGTTCGTGGCGGAAATCGCCGACGCGGCCTACGCCTTTCAGTCCAAGATCGCCAAGGGCGAATGGACCATGGTCGGGGTGAACGGCTACGTCGAGGACGATGGCGTCGCACCGTCGACGCTCTCAATCGGCGCGGACGTCGAGAGGGAGCAGTTGGAGCGCCTGGCGGCGGTCAAGCAGGCGAGAGACGACGATGCCGTCCGCCGTTCACTGGCTCGCGTCGCCGAAGGACGCCTCGGATCCCGAGGTCAACCTGATGCCCGCCCTCATTGAGGCGGCCCGCCACCACGTGAGCGTGGGGGAGTCGATGCAGGCGCTCGAATCGGTCTTCGGGCTCTACGTCGAACGGCACGTCGCGTGAACACGCGGCAGAGCCGCTCGGTCTGCTCGTCGAGCCGCAGCCGGGCCCATCTCCCTCAGAGGCGGACGTTTCCAGCCCTGTACATTGGAATTCCAGCCGTGCACTCCTGTGACAACGCGAGGTCGGGCCCGATTTCCGACCGGACCATCGCAGGAGACGGTCCGGAGTGCAGGAGGAGACCACAATGGCCGAAGACGAGAAGTTCGAGGCGGCACGCGCCATGCGCAGGGCAATGCTCGGTGACGCCTACGTCGATCGCGCAGACGAGCGATCCCGAATCCGGTCCTGAGGGAATTCTCGGACTACCTCACGTCCATGGCATGGGGCGTGTGGACCCGCGGCGGTCCGCTCAGCACGCGCGACCGGAGCCTGGTCGTCCTGGCGATGACGGCGGCGCTCGGTCGCATGGACGAATTCCGGCTGCACGTCAGCGCTCGCTCGCGTACCGGGGTCACCGACGAAGAGCTGGACGAGTTGCTGTTCCAGATCGCCGCCTACTGCGGCGCGCCGGCTGGCGTCTCGGCCAGGAGAGCGGTGCTGGCCGAACGGGCCGCAGAGCATGAGGATGGCTGACCGTGGCGACGGTCGGTTTCGTCGGTCTCGGGCAACATGGGCAGCGTCCTGGCGGCGAACCTCGTCGGAGCGGGTCTCGACGTCGTCACGCCATGACGTCGCGGGCCCTCAGCGAAGCCCCGACGGTGCGGACTTTCGTCGGCGACCTCGCAGACCTCGCGGCGCGGGTCGACGTAGTGGTCCTGAGTCTCCCGGACGGACACGCGTCCGAGCAGGTGGCCGCGTTCGGTCGTCGAGGCTCCCGAGGGGCGCGCCTCGCACATCGTCGACACGTCGACGATCGGACTGGCCGCCGCGCAGGTCGATCGACGAACTCCTGACGGCAGCCGGAGTGGGCTACGTCGATGCGCCTGTGTCCGGCGGTGTCGCCGGGGCCCGAGCCCGGACGCTGTCGGTCATGTACGCCGGATCGGAGCGGGCGTGCGCGGCCGTCGGAGCCGGTGTTGGCCGGACTG
The DNA here is from genome assembly GCA_963762175.1 of uncultured Acidimicrobiaceae bacterium. Taxonomy (GTDB): domain Bacteria; phylum Actinomycetota; class Acidimicrobiia; order Acidimicrobiales; family RAAP-2; genus Bog-473. The sequence goes on along the minus strand of CAVXJW010000003.1, from coordinate 723,392 downwards.
AGCGACCGTCGTCGCCGGGTCGGCGACCGGCCTGGCATGGCCCAGGCGCTCAAGCTGGCGAACAATTTCCTCTCTGCCACCGCATTGGCCGCGACCAGCGAGGCCATCGCCTTCGGCGTGTCCGTCGGCCTCGACATGGAGACCATGCTCGAGGTCATCAACGCGTCGAGCGGTCAGAGTGCCGCCACCACGGACAAGTTCCCGACCCACGTCCTCACCGAGCGCTACGCCTCCGGCTTCGCCAACTCGTTGATGTCCAAGGACCTCAAGCTGTACCGGGCAGCGGTGGAGGAGTGCGCCGCTCCGTTCGCGCTCGGGCGGACCACGGAGTGGGTGTGGGAGAAGTTCGTCGCGGCCGAGCCGGGAGCCGACTTCACCCGTATCTATCCGTTCGTCGAAGGGGTATGACCATGCCGGCTGCGCTCGAGGGCATCCGGGTGCTCGAGCTCGGGAGCTTCATCGCCGGACCCTTCGCGGGCCAGCTCCTCGCCGACCTTGGCGCCGAGGTCATCAAGATCGAGAGCCCCGGAGACGGCGATCCCATGCGGCGGTGGGGCACCTTGCTCAATGGCCGCAGTATCTGGTGGTCGGCGCTCGCCCGGAGCAAGAGGCTCGTGGCCCTCGACCTTCGTCATGCCGACGGGCGTGCCGTCGCCCGTCGGCTCGCGCTCTCCTGCGACGTCGTGGTGGAGAACTTCACGCCCGGGCGCCTGGAGAAATGGGGTCTCGGGTACGACGATCTGCGGCGGGACAATCCACGCCTCGTGATGACGAGGGTCTCGGGGTTCGGGCAGAGCGGACCTCGAGCCAGCGAGCCCGGCTTCGGCGCGATCGCAGAGGCCATGGGTGGCCTGCGGGAACTGATCGGATCACCGGATCGGCCGCCTGCCCGCGCTGCCGTCTCACTGGGGGACCATGTGAGCGGGCTGTTCGCCGCGTTGGGCACGTTGGCCGCGCTGCGGCAGGTCGAACGTGACGGTGAGGGCCAGGTGGTCGACGTCGCGCCTCTACGAGGCGGTGTTCGCGCTGTCGGAGTCGCTCGTCGCCGGACTACGAGTTGACGGGCCACATCCGGACGAGGTCCGGCGGCGGGCTCCCCGGCGTCGCGCCGTCCAACGCGTATCCGACGGCAGACGGCCGGATGATGATGATCGCCGCCAATTCGGATCGCGATCTGGTCGCGGCTGGCTGACGTCATGGGTCAACCGCAACTGACGACCGATGCTCGCTTCGCCACCCACGTGGAACGGGGCCGGCGGGTGGAAGAGGTGGATGCGCTGGTAACGGCGTGGACCAGGACCCTCCATTTCGGGGCGCTGGATCAGCTGCTGGCGAACGCCTCCGTGCCGCACGGGCTCATCTATCAGGCCCCCGACGTGCTGGCGGATCCGCAGTATGCGGCCCGCGACATGATCCAGCGGGTGCACGACGCAACGCTCGGTCGTGATGTGCCGATGCCCGGTGTCGTGCCACGGCTCTCTCGAACTCCGGGCGCGATCCGCTGGGCCGGCGCCGAGGTGGGCGCAGATACCCAGGACGTTCTGAGCGAGCTCGGGCTGAGCGAGGAGGAACGCCGCACTCTCGCCGATGAGGGCGTGGTGCCACCGCTGTGACGTCAGGACCGGCACGACACCGGCGGGCCGACACCCGCGAGCTGTCGCGTAACCTCGTCGCCATCGATGGATCTTTCCGAGCAGGAGGTGGTACCGATGCGTGTCGTCGTTGACTTTGATCTGTGCGAGAGCAATGCCCTCTGCATGGGCTTGGCTCCCGAGGTCTTCGAGCTACGGGACGACGATCTCCTCTACGTCCTGGACGAGAACCCTCCCGAGGAACTGCGCGAGAAGGTTGAAGCCGCCGTCCGGACGTGTCCCAAGAACGCCATCTCCATCGTGGACTGAGCCCGATCCGCCGCCCTACGACTGGACGGTCGTGGTGCCCGGCAGGTCCGTGCCGCACCAGGGCTGACTCGAGACCGCTACGAAGCCCGACTTCTCGGCCTTCATGTACCAGCCACACGACTTCGCCAGGTCGTGGCCGAAGTTCGTCGAGTAGTTGAGCGTCTCAGGGAGCAGCCCGTTGCCGTTGTAGCTCTTCAGGCCGCGCAAGGCAGAGATGACGCTGGCGTGTGTCGCATTCGGCCCGGCCAGCTGCAGCCCCTTGAGCATGAGATCGACGCCGAGCCATGACTCGTACTGTGAGAAGTTCGGGAATTGCGTCTTTGAAAAGTGCGCATACTTCTCGAGCGCCGACTGCATCTGCTGGGTGCCCGCGTTGGGCAGGGAGAAGGGACGGAACTCCGTCTCGAAGTAGCTCCCCTGGACCGCCTTCCACGAGGGTGTTCCGATGACGTTGGACTCGTAGCCGGTCGGGAAGACCATCACCTTGGGCTTGACGCCCTCCTGCTGCAGCGCAGTGGCCAGCGCGTCGTTCGAGTTGTCGTCGAGACCCGCGTAGTACGCGTCGCAGCCCTTCTGCTTGGCCGTGAGCGCCGGCGTCGTCATGGCGACGGAGCCGAACGGTATTGCCGTGTCGAGAACGCCGACCTTGCCGCCCGCATGCTGGAAGGACAGGTTCGTGCCGATGGCGGACCGGCTCGACGAGGGGGAGATCCCGTAGCCATAGGAGCACACGACCGTCCCCCCGTGCGCCTTCATGAAGGCACCGATGGACGTGTTGACCGGGTACTTGTCATCGACGCTGCCGACATCGGCGGCGAACATGTTCGTGTAGGGCTGCTGGCCCCACTCTGGCCCGTCGAAGAAACCACCGGTGACGGGCATACCGGCCTGCTGTGGGTACTTGGCGGCCAGGAAGAACAGGGGGCTCGTCGACACGATGCCCACCGCGCCCTTGGAGAGCGCGTCCTGGACGGCCGTGGCGATCTCGGTCGGGCTGGTCTGGTCGTCGAGGACGACGCCGTTGATCTTGTGCCCGTTGACTCCGCCCTCTGCGTTCTGCAGCGCGATCCGGGCATTGAAGCCGGCCGGGGCTGTGCTGAACTCGGAAGACCCTTGGCCGGTCAGCGAGGTGATCATCACGATGGTGTACGGCGATTTCGATGCCGCCGCTCCTGCCGTTCCCCCCGAGAAGCTGATGAGGCCGACGCCTGCGGTGAGCGCGAGCGCTGCGAGCCCCAATCTGCCTCGGTACCGTGCCGACGCAATTCTCATGGTGCAGTTCCTCCCCTAAATGAGCCGCCTGGCCCCCTTACGGCTCTAAGGCATACACGACCGGGCGACGCCAGTGTTAGTCAGGCCCTCGCCACCTGCAGCAATGCCTCGGCAACCTTGTGCGGTTCGGTGATCATCAGGTCGTGGCCCGTGTCGATGTCCCAGAGCCGGCCCTTGGCCCGCGCCGTGGCCATCAGGTCGGGGTCCCGGGTGGCCAGGGTCGAGGTGCAGACGATGTGGTACTGCGGGATCGCCCACAGGGCAGCCTCGTTGACCAGGTCGAGCGGCTGCGCAAAGCATTTCCACGGGTGCGCCGTGAGCCGCTCCGCCATCCAGGCCAGGTCGTCGGGGTCGGTCACCCCGTAGAGCAGGCCGGCATCGGGTGCTGGCAGCAGGACCAGCTCCATGCCGTCGACGACCTCGCCGAAGGGGCGGACGGCCTCGATCACGGGACCGGCCACGTCGTAGAGGGATTGGCCGTTGACGGGCGTGGCGGCATCGAGGAAGACCAGGCGACCGACGCGGTCGGCGACCCGGTCGGCGGTGCCCGTGATCACCATGCCGCCGTAGCTGTGTCCCACCAGGATGACGTCGCGCAGATCCTCCCACTGCAGCACTGCTGCGATGTCCTCGACGTGGCGGTGGAGATCGACCTCGCGCGTTCAACAGATGCGACCGCTCACCCAGGCCCGTCATGGTCGGCGTGTAGACGTCGTGGCCCTGGGCGCGGAGGATGCGGGCCACCCGCTGGTAGCACCATCCGCCGTGGCCGCCGCCGTGCACCAGTACGTACGTCGCCATCGGCGCTCCTTTCGTCCAGGCACCGGCGGTTCGGTCGGCCAGCCGGTCAAGGTAACACCGCTCCTCTCAAGATGGAGCCGTACGGCCAGCGGATGAAGCCCAAGGAAGATCGGTCATGGTAGCGATAACATCCCTGGTGGCGTAGGATTCCTGCATGCGCCGCACCTCCTTCAACGACCACTGGACCGTCGGAGCGAAGGTGAACTCCTTCGCCGAGATCGATCACTGGAAAGGTTTCGGAGCCTGTCGGCGTGACCCTGCCCCACGACGCCCTGATCGGAGCCACCGATCGCCCGCAGGGCAGGCGGCCACCGCCTACTTTCCGAGCGGCTCGTGGCGGTACACGAAGGCCCTGGAGCTCGCACCCGAAGACGAAGATGCCGCAGTGATCCTCGAGTTCGAGGGCGTGTATCGCGATGCGAGCGTGCGGGTGAACGGGACCCTCGCCGCCCAACGGCCGAATGGCTATGCGGACTTCACCGTGCAGATCGATCATCTCCTGCATTTCGATCGGCCCAATGAGATCACGGTCGATGCCCGCGCCCATGACGACAGCCGGTGGTACTCCGGCGCCGGTATCTACCGCAACGTGTGGCTGCTCCGAGGGCCACGGGTCCATCTGGTGCCGGGCAGCCTCCAGGTGTCCACGCCGGAGATCGACGACGACGTGGCGGTGGTCGCCGTCGCTGTGGTGGTGCAGAACCAGTCGACGACCGCCCGAGACGCCGTCCTGCGCCTCGAGGTGCTCGACCGTGACGGGACGGTCGTTGCAGGGGCCGAGGCACCCGTGTCGACGGTGCCGGGCGACGCGCTCGTGGCGCGCCAGCGACTCTGCGTCCAGGCGCCGCATCGCTGGGGCCCCGACGATCCCTACCTCTATACCTGCCGGGCCACCCTTTTGGAGGACGACAAGGAACCCCAGAACGCGATCACGATGCTGCCACGTTCGGCATCCGCTCCCTGTCGCTCGACCCCGTGCACGGCCTGCGGGTCAACGGGGAGACGGTCTTGTTGCGGGGTGCGTGCGTGCACCACGACAACGGGTTGCTCGGTTCGGCCACCATCGACCGGGCGGAGGAACGCCGGGTCGAGCTGCTGAAGAGCCGCGGGATTCAATGCCATTCGGAGCGCCCACAACCCCTTGAGCAAGCCGATGCTCGACGCCTGCGACCGGTCTGGGCGTCCTCGTGATGGACGAGACGTTCGACATGTGGACGCAGGCGAAGAGTGAGCATGACTACGCCTTGCGGTTCCCCGACTGGTGGGAGGCGGACGTGGAGGCGATGGTCCGCAAGGATTTCAACCATCCGAGCGTGGTCCTCTACTGCATCGGGAACGAGATCCCCGAGGTCGGCACGCCCATGGGCGCCCGTACCGGCCGGGCCCTCGCCGAGAAGGTCCGCTCGCTCGACGACACGAGATACGTCACCGAGGCCATCAGCGGGCTCCTCGTCGGCGGCCCGGAGCTCTTCGCCCTGCTGGCCGCCGGCGTCGAGGAGGCGAGGTCGGCGCCAACCGAGGAGACGGGCGTGAACACGGCGATGACCACTGTGGCCGATCGGTTGTCGGATCTCATGCAGGCGCCCGTCATCGCAAAGAACTCCGCCGAGACGGCGTCCTATCTCGATGCGGCGGGATACAACTACATGGACAACCGGTTCGCCATCGATGCCGGGTTGTACCCGAACCGGGTGACGTTCGGCAGCGAGACCCATCCGGCAGGCATCGACCGCGGCTGGGCGGCCGTCCTGGCGCAGCCGCAGGTGATCGGCGACTTCACCTGGACCGGGTGGGACTACCTGGGAGAGGTCGGCATCGGGCGGACGGTCTACAGCGAGCCGAGCACGACGCTGGCGATCCAGTCCTTCATGGGGGACTACCCGTGGCGGACGGCCTGGTGCGGTGACCTCGACATCACGGGCCACCGCCGACCTCAGTCGTACTACCGAGAGATCGTGTTCGGACGTCGTGCCGATCCCTATGTGGCGGTCCAGCGGCCGGAGCACCACGGGAAGGTCGCGGCGGGGACCCCGTGGACCTGGAGCGACAGCGTCTCGAGCTGGACGTGGGCGGTCGACGAGGGGGCTCCGGTCGTGGTGGAGGTGTACGCCGATGCGGACGAGGTCGAGCTCCTGATGAACGGGCGGTCATTGGGCCGCCAAGCCGAGCGGCGCGCCAGAGCGCTACACGTCCCGGTTCGAGACCGTCTACGAGCCGGGACTGCTCGAGGCCGTGGCGTGGCGCGAGCTGGCGAGGAGTCGGGTCGGTCGTCGCTCCGCTCGGCCAAGGGCGCGGTGGCGCTCGACGCCCGTGTCGACCGGGCCGTCATCGCGGCCGACCACCGGGACCTGGCCTACGTGACGCTCAACTTGGTCGACTCCCGCTGGCGAGCTGTACACCTCCGCCGACCGTCGAGTCGCCGTGGAGGTCGACGGTCCCGGCGTCCTCCAGGCCTTGGGGAGTGCGAACCCCGCTTCGGAGGAGGGCTTCACCGGGTCGACGTGCACCACGTTCGACGGCCGCGCCCTTGCCGTCGTCCGGCCGACCGGAGCAGGCCGGATCACGCTCCGCGTCGCGGCCGACGGGTGTGCGGCGCAAGAGGTGGTCATTGATGCCACGTCGGGTAAGCGCGTTGGGCGACGGTCGTGACCTGGGAGCTGCGCTGGCACCCCTTCCGAGGCCAGTGGGTCCTCTTCACGTCGCACCGCGGCGCGCGTCCGATGGATCGGAGAAAACGTCGCCCCCGACGAGCCGCCGACCCCCGTCGACAATGCGCTCGCACCTCTCGGCACGCGGCTGCACGGGACGAACCCGGACTACCGGGGCGTCTACGTTTTCAGCAACGACCTGCCGGTGTTCTCTCCCGACGCGCCGGACCCTGGGTCCGGCGACGAGGTGTACCGGACGCGCCAGGCCACAGGCGCGGCCGAGGTGGTCTGTTACCACCACGACCCCACCCTGTCGATGGCCGACCTCGACGACGACGAGATGATCGCCGTCGTGACCACGTGGCGTGCCCGCACGGAGGTGTTGCAGGCGCAACCGGGCGTGGCGCACGTCCTGATCTTCGAGAACCGAGGCGCGCTGGCCGGAACGTCCAACCCGCATCCGCACTGCCAGATCTACGCCGGGGCCATGGTGTACGCCACCATGGCCAGGGAGGCCGAGGTCGCAGCGGCGCACCATCGTCGAGACGCAGAGGTCACTGCTCGCCGATGTCGTCGCCGCGAAGATCGACGGTCCGAGGGTCATCAGCCAGGGCGACCACTTCTTCGCCTGCGTGCCTTGGTTCGCCCAGTACGCCTATGAGGTCCTCGTCCTGCCGCGCCAAACGGCGACCTCCTTCGTCGACCTCGGCCCGGAGCAGTGTCGGTCACTGGCGCTGGTGCTGCGCGATGTGGTGCGACGCTACGACGCGTTGTGGGGGTTCCGGCTGCCCTACGTCCTGGCCGTCCACCAGGCTCCGGTGGGCGACCATCCCCACTACCCATTCCACGTGGAGCTGCATCCTCCTCTGCGGGCACCGGGATTGCTCAAATACCTGGCCGGCCCCGAGGTGGGCGGCGGGTCCATGACCAACGAGACAGATCCCGACGAGAAGGCGGAGGAATTGCGTGCCACCCTCGGCTGAAGAGACCCGCCGGATGCTTTGCGCGCTCGGCGACCACGTGCGCGACCTTGTCGTTGCCTCCCGCGGCATGGACATGGCCACGGTATCGGGGGAGACCGTGGCGGACACCATCTATGCCATCGACCGCGTCGCCGACGACGACCTCGTCCGGTGGTTCGAAGAACACTGGCTCGACATCGTGCTCGTCTCCGAGGGGCTCGACGAGCCGGTGACCGTGGGCCGGGCGCCGGCTTGGACCGTCATCGTCGACACCATCGACGGGACACGCGGCCTCATGTACGACAAGCGATCGGCGTGGTGCCTCGCCGCAGTGGCACCGCCGGGCGGAGGCCTGGCGGACATCGTCGCGGCGGCCATGACCGAATTGCCCACGGCGAAGCAGGGTGCCGCCGACCAGTTGAGCGCCGTCCGCGGCGACGGACTGCACGGCGGAGCGCGTCGACCTCGGAGATGGCACCCGGTCGGCGTTAACGCCGCGGCCGTCTGCTGCCGCCGACCTCGAGCACAGCTTCAGCGGACTGGCCAAGTTCTTCCCGCCGGGGAAGGAGGCATTGGTCGCGCTGGAGTCCGAACTGTTCCGGCGGTTGGGTGCCACGCACGTCTTCGACGATCAGTACCTCTCGAGCGGCGGGCAGCTCCATGAGCTCATCACCGGTCGCGACCGCTTCATCGCCGATCTGCGGCCCTTGGTCCAGACCGAGGGGCTGGCGTGCCACCCCTACGACGTGTGCACCGCCATGCTGCTCCAAGAAGCTGGGGGCGTGATCACCGATCCCTGGGGCGACCCGTTGGACGTGCCGTTGGACAACGTGACTCCGGTGGCCTGGGTGGGGTACGCCAACGAGTCGCTTGCGGCCCGCATCGGGCCGGTGTTGGCGGAGTTGGCGGACGGGCTGCGTGCGCAGTAGCGCGCCCGGGCGTCTCGACCTGCTCGGCGGCGTCGCCGACTATTCGGGTGCACTGGTACTCGAAATGGCGACCCGCCAGCGCACCGAGGTCGTTGTCACGCCCGACGAACGGCTGCGCGTCGGCCCCGTGGTGCTCTCGGCCGACGAGCTCGCCGCACTCGCGCACCGCACCTATGTCGAGATCCGCGCCGAGCTGGCGCCGTTCCCGCGGTGGACGCACTACGTGATCGGCGTGGCCGTGATGCTGATTCGCCGCGGAGTGATCGAACCGCCGCGGGGTCGACTCGAGATCGTGTCGGACCTCCCTGCCTCGGTGGGCGTGGCGTCCAGCGCGGCGCTCGAGGTTGCCACTGCCCGCGCGCTGGGCGCCGGGACGCTTCCCCCACTCCACTTGGCCGCGTTGTGCCAGGAGGCGGAGAACTATGTGGTCGGCGCGCCCTGCGGAATCATGGATCAGGTCGCAGCGGCGATGGGCGAACCGGGAACCGTGCTGCCGATCCTGTGCCGGCCCGCCTCCGCGTCCGCTCCGGTGCCACTGCCTCCCGGGCTCGAGATCGTCGGCTGGCCCACCGGGACGTCGCACGACGTCGGCGCGTCTGCCCTACGAGCGCGCCCGGACGGCTGCCTTCATGGGAAAGCGGCTGGTCGAGGGTGCAGCGGCGCGCCCATGGTCCTGGGTGAGCGAACTTCCCCGCCAGGCCGCCGGTGCGTTGCCCGACCTGCTCGACGGGGCGACGTTCCTGAAGAGATGGGGCGCAACGGGTGACGAGGTCACGACGGTCCGCCCCGAGGTGAGCTACCCGGTCCGGGCGGCCACGGTGTTCGGCATCGAGGAACACGTGCGTGCGGGAGATGCGCTGGCTGCCTTGTCGGATGGCACACCGCAGCGTCTCGGGCCGCTGATGGCCGCCAGCCATGCCGGCTATGACGCCATGGGCCTGGGCCATCCGGCGGCCACCCAGGTCGTGGAGGAAGCGCTCGCTCGCCCGGGTGTCTACGGTGCGCGCTCGAGCGGCGGAGGTTGCGGTGGGACGGTCGTCATCGCCTGCGCGCCCGGTGCACTCGACGACGTGACGGCGCTGATTCGCTGAGTCAAGGCGGTGAAGCTGCGTCGTGGCGCGCGTCAGTGGGCGGGTGCCGTGCTGGCGCGCACGACGAGCTCTGCCGGAACGATGACGTGTCGCTCGTCCGGCGCACCATCGGCGACCTCAAGCAGCTGCTGGACGCTGCGCCGCCCCACCTCGCTGAAATCCTGACGGACGGTGGTGAGCGGCGGCAGGAAGTACCCCGATTCGGGGGTGTCGTCGAAGCCGACCACGCTGACGTCGTCGGGCACCCTCCGACCCGCATCGTGCAGCCCTCGGATCACCCCGAGCGCCGTTTGGTCGTTGGCGGCGAAGATGGCCGTCACACCCGGGTCGCTGCCGAGGCGCAGCCCGGCGGCGTAGCCCTTGGCGGCACCCCAGTCGCCGGCGACGGAGTGTCCGCCCGGCGCCTGGGCAGTGCGCAGCGCGTCGGCCCAACCCCGCGTCCGGGCGGTGGCGTCGATCCAGCTCTGGGGCCCAGCGACATGGTGGACCGTGCGGTGGCCGAGGTCCAGGAGGTGCCGGGTGGCGAGGCGCGCACCCTCGAACTGGTCGATCGTGACAGTCGGCGCGCCGAGGCCGGCGGGCCCGCCGACGACCACCAGGGGTATCTCGCCCTCCAGGCGCGTCACGGCTTCGACGACCCTCCGCACAGGCGCGACCACGATGACGCCCTGGACGTGCGATGCCCGTAGCCGCTCCAGTGTGGCGGCCATGTCGTTGCCGCTCCGGTTGAGCGTGACGAAGCTGAGCAGGTGCCCCGCGTCGCGGGCGGCGGCCTCAATGCCGAAGAGGAGGTGGGAGGGGCCGAATTGCTCGGTCTCGACGGCCATGACGCCGAGCGTGCGGGACCGTCCTCCGGCGAGCACGCGCGCCGCGGTGTTCGGCGTGGTACCCGAGGGCGGCCACCGCTTCTTCGACCCTGCGCCGCGTCTCCTCGGCGACGCCGGGGAATCCGTTGAGCACCCGGGACACTGTCATGACGGACACGCCGGCCCGGGTGGCGACGTCGGCCATGACGGCCCGGCGAGGTTGTTCGGCGACGGTCACGTCTCGTCGTAGTCGAACCACTGGAAGGCGGCGTCGCCCTTGACCGCGTAGGGCCCGATCATGCGTCCGAGGAATCCGCCGGTCACTTCGGTGGAGAGGTAGCGACCATCGAGCGCGGCCAAGATGTGTGGCCTGCCGCGTGCGTCCTCGAACCCGAGCGACACCGTGTCGGGTCCGTGGGCGTGCGGACCGGTGCCGACGGTCAGGACGACTGGGCCGCCGGGACGGGGCGCGTCCCCCATGACCGCATCGAACGGGCCGACGCGAGCTCGGGCCACAACGCGATCACCGCTCACGGCGACGTCGTAGTGTGCGGTCTCGTCCAGGTACACGCTCACTCCCGCCTCGGTGGTCGGCCCTGGCTCGACGCAGGTCCGCACGCGGCAGTGGTGGTGTTGCTGACGCCGGCCGACGAACGTCGGCTCCGGCGAGTCCAGGGTCGCCTCCCCACCGTGCAGCGTGAGCCAGCCCGGACGGGCCGTCAACGAGGTCAGCGTGTCCGGGAACGCACGGACACCGACCCAGTGCCGTGGCAGCGTCGGACCGTCGAACGTCTCCCGGACAATCGGAGGATGGGGCTCGTGCCGACCGGGTGCGGTCGCCATCTCCAACAACAAGGTGCCCGGCACCGGCCATCCGTCGACCCACTGCACGGACGTGAGAAAGGTCTCCCGTCCCAGCGTGTGGAAGCCAGGTGACAGTCCCCTGGGGCGCACTCCGAGCAGGACCATCCACCAGGTGCCGTCCATTGCCTCGACCATGTCGCCGTGGCCCGTGTTCTGAACCGGTGCATCGGTGCTGCGGTGGCTGAGGACGGGGTTCGCCGGCGCGCCCTCCCACGGTCCGACCGGTGTTGGGCCCCGGGCGATGGAGATGCAGTGACCGCTTTGCGTCCCGCCCTCGGCGATGAGGAGGTACCACCTCCCGTCGTGTTCGAAGAGGTGCGGCGCCTCCGGGTATTGCAGGCCGGTGCCGGACCACGTGGGTTCGGGTTGGCTCAGCAGGTCGCCGGTCGCGGGGTCGAGCCGACAGCGGGCGATGTCACCACCGGTCGAGAAGTGGAGCCAGCAATGCCCCTCGTCGTCCCATGCCAGATCAGGATCGATGCCGCCGATCGGGACCACGACGGGATCGGACCACGGCCCTGCGGGGTCGTCGCCCGTGACGAAGAAATTCACGGCTCCGCCGGAGCCGAGCGTGGTCGTGATCATCCAGAACCGGTCGTCGTGGTAGCGGATGGTCGGCGCGTACACACCCAGCGATGCCCACCCCCGAGTCGCCGTGAGGTCGAGTTGCGACGGTCGGTCGAGGACGTGCCCGATCTGCGTCCAGTCCACCAGGTTCCTCGAGCGAAAGATGGGGACGCCGGGGCAGTAGACGAAGGAGGACGCCACCAGGTAGTACTCGTTGTCCACCCTGCACACGCTGGGATCCGGATAGAAACCGGGCAGCACGGGGTTCTGGTAGGTCATGCGATGGCTCTCCCGACCGCCTCGGCATAGGCGTCACGGATGGCCAGGCGGTCGACCTTCTCGTCCGGCTCGACGGTCTTGCCGCGGCCCAGTCCCCAGGCGTCGGCGATGTCGGCGAAGTCGTAACCGTGATGCATCGCCGCGGCCTGGACCGCGGCACCGCCCGCCACGAGCTCCTCGTCAGAGGGCACCTGCACGGGGCGCCCGGTCAGGTCGGCGACCACGCGCCGGTAGGCCGCGCTGCCGCGCCGGCACCGCCGATGAGGAAGACCCGGCCCTCCACGTTCTCGGCGCCCAGTGCATCGGCGCCCGCGAGCAGGTTGCAGACCACACCCTCGACCGCGGCACGGGCCAAGAGGGCGGGCGTCACGTCGGCGCGCAAGCCGGTCAACGTGCCGGAGGCATCGGGCCGGTTCGGCGTCCGCTCTCCATCGAGGTGCGGCACGAGCACCAATCCGGCCGCTCCGGCCGGTGCTTCGAGCGCCAGTGCGTCGAACTGTGCGTGGTCGACGCCCAGGAGCCGCGCCATGGCGTCGGTGACCTTCGTCGCGTTCATGGTGCAGACCAGCGGAAGAAAGCGGCCCGTCGCGTCGGCGAACCCGGCCACGGTGCCGGTGGGGTCGGCTGCAGGTTCCTCCGCCACCGTGTAGGCGGTGCCGCTGGTCCCGAGGCTCAGCGCCAGGTCACCCGTTCGAAGCCCGAGCCCGAGGGCGGCCGCCATGTTGTCGCCGGTGCCCGGGGCCACCAGCGCTCCGTTCGAGCGCCACTCCCCAGCGACGGCGGTGGGAGCGAGGACCTCGGGCAGGGCGGACAGCCAGTCGACGTCGCCACTGACCAGCCGCAGGATGTCTTCGCGATAGCGGCCCTCGCGCGGTGACCAGTACCCGGTGCCGGATGCATCGCCGCGGTCGGTGGTCCGCCGACCGGTGAGCCCGAAGGTGAGCCAGTCGTGCGGCAGCAGCACTGAGGCGAGGCGTGCGAAGGTCTCCGGTTCGCAACGGTGGAGCCAGTGGAGCTTGGTGATCGTGAAGCTCGGCACGGGAACGCTCCCGCACGCGGTGGCCCACCCGTTTTGGCCACCGGGCATGGCGGCGAGGAGGAGCCCCGTGTCGGGGGCCGATTCGGTGTCGTTCCAGAGCTTGGCGGGCCGCAGGACCTCGTTGTGCTCGCCCAGGACGACCAGACCGTGTTGCTGCGCGGCGACCGAGACGGCAGCGGGCCTGTGTCGATCGGGGATCGCCGCCTCGGCACAGGCGGCGCGGAGCGCGGCCTCCCACTCGCTTGGGTGCTGCTCACTCCGCGGAGGGGACGTCGTCGAGTCCGCGGCACGTCCCGATGCGACCACGTGCCCGGTATCGGCGTCACGGACCTGGACCTTGCACGCGGTGGTGGACGAATCCACGCCGACCACGAAGGGCACTAGCGGGACCCGAGGAGCAATTCTGTGACGAGTTGGTCCAGACGTTCGTGGCCATAACCCTGTGCCGCCAGCGCCTCCTCGTCGTAGGCCGCCGACAGGAGTGCATCCAGGCCCGCCGGGGCGGTGGGCTCCGCCAGCTCCGACACCTTCGCGACGCGCAGGGCCTCCTGGATCTCGGGATCCTCATGGAACCGCCGCACCTTGTCGGCCAGGATCAGGTAGGTGCGCATGCAGCCCGCGGCGAAGTCCCAGACGCCGTCCGCGTCCTCGGTGCGGTAGGGGTGGGCGTCGAAGTGCCGCATGCCGTCCCAGCCGGCGTCCTCCAGCAGCTTGACCACGTAGAACGCGTCGCGGATTCCCTCCGAGCCGAACCGAAAGTCCTGGTCGAACTTGCCGATGCGCTGGGCGTTGAGGTCGATGTGGAAGAGCTTGCCCTGCCAGAGCGCCTGCGCAACCGCCTGGGAGAAGGAGAGCCCACTCATCGTCTCGTGCGCGAACTCAGGGTTCAGTCCGACCATGTCGGGGCGTTCCAGCGTTCCGATGAATGCAAGTGCGTGACCGACCGTGGGAAGCAAGATGTCGCCGCGCGGCTCATTCGGCTTGGGTTCGAGCGCGATCCGCAGCCCGAGGCCGCGTGTCTCTATGTGCTCGCACACGAGGTCGATCGCCTCCTTGTAGCGGTCGAGCGCGAGCCGGACGTCCTTGGCTGCTTCCGCCTCCATTCCCTCCCGGCCACCCCAGAGCACGAATACCTTCGCGCCCACCTCGGCGCCGAGCTCCGTTGCTTCGCAGGCCTTCTTGACGGAGAGCCGGCGCACCCGGGCGTCGTTGGCGGTGAAGGCGCCCTCTTTGAACACGGGACGCCAGAACAGGTTCGTCGTCACCATGGGAACGTGCATCCCGGTGCGCGTCGAGAGCCCGCCGGAATCGCTTCAGAATGGTGTCGCGCTCCTCAGCGGACGAGCCGTAGGGCACAAGGTCGTTGTCGTGGAAGCTGACACCGTAGGCACCGAGATCCGCGAGCCGGTGGACCGAGTCCACGGGGTCGAGGGGTGCGCGGACCTCCGTGCCGAATGGGTCTCGACCGGGATTTCCCACCGTCCACAGGCCGAACGTGAAGTGGTGTTCTGGTTGTGGTGTGAAGAAATCGGTCATGGTCCTCCTGTCGTGGTCCACCCGGCGCGGTGCGAAGGCGCAGCACGTTGTCCCAGGCAGAGCCCGATGATAGCGTTATCAGTCGCACACGTCGCCTGACAGTGGGAGGGATCCGTGTCCCGTCGTCGCAGAGCTGCACGCCCAATGCCTGCCCGGTGGGCGGGGAGCGGGCGATGATCCGCTGGGGTGTCATCGGGCCTGGTGCCATTGCCACCGGGTTCGCCGAGGGGATGCAGCTCGTCGACGGGGGCACCATCACGGCTGTGGCCTCGCGCTCGGCTGAGCGAGCCGAGGCGTTCGGGGACCGGTTCGACATCCCGACCCGCTACGGCGACTACGAGTCACTGGCGGCCGACCCCGACGTCGACGTCGTCTACGTCGCAACGCCGCACTCGCGCCATGAGAAGGACACACTCGAGTTCCTTCGGGCGGGGAAGCACGTCCTGTGCGAGAAGCCATTCGCGCTCAATGCGCGGCAGGCGACGCGGATGGCCGAGGCAGCCCGCAGCCGCGGGTTGTTCCTCATGGAGGCAATCTGGAGCAGGTTCTTGCCCGCGTACAAAGTCTTGGTGGACGTGATCGGAGAGGGACGGATCGGGGACCCTCTCATGGTCGAGGGCGACTTCGGGTTCCGCCGTCCCGTCGCCCCTGACCACCGGCACTTCGCTGCGGAACTCGGCGGGGGCGCCCTGCTCGACCTGGGTATCTATCCCGTGCAGCTGTGCACACTCGTCCTCGGCCCCGTCGAGCGCGTCGTCGCCGATGGGGTCGTCGGCGCGACCAACGTCGACGAGGTGGTGGCGGCCGTGCTGCATCATTCGGCCGGCGGACTGGGCGTGGTCAAGGCGGCGCTCCGGGTGAGCATGACGTGCACGGCACGGATTGCCGGCGCCGACGGGGTGATCGATCTTCCCGGCGATGATGCACTGCCCGAATTCGCTGACGGTCGCCAACCGGAACGGCGTGGAGCACATCGACGCCTCGTACGAAGGAAACGGGCTTCGCTTCGAGATCGAGGAGGTGCAGCGCTGTCTTGCCGACGGGCGTACCGAGAGCCCCGTGATCACCCTCGACGAGTCGATCGCCCTGGCGACGACGCTCGACACCATTCGGGCGGAACTCGGGGTGGTGTACCCCGGCGAATGAGGCACGCAGAGACGACCTACCGGAGGCGGTAGAGCACCTCACCAGCATCGGGCACCACCAAGGTGCCGGGAACCGATGCCCACCCTGCTGGGTCGACCGCCTCGGGAGCGAGGTAGCCGAGGTTGACGCGTCGGACGATCGCCTCAGGGATGCCCGTCGCCAGGGTGACCCGAACGCGCTGGTGCTCTCCCGTTTCCGGGTCATAGGTGCCGGCGCCGAAGAGATGCGTGGCGTGCGCCAGCTCGCCCCGCGGGACATCGTCGTAACGGTCCCAATGGGCGAGGAAGAAGTCGCGGCAGTGGTAGCCGATGTCGAGGAGACGAGGATGCATGGAGGCGATCTCTGTGATGTGCGGCGCGTACAGGACGACCTCGCCGCCGTCGGCGACGACGGGTTCGACCTTGTAGAAGCCCTTGGCGCCGGTCCACAGGTCCGGGTAGCGAGGAGGGATCACCGAGAGCACCCGCGGGACCGGGCGGTCGAGATACGTCACGTGCGTCACGGCCGCGACGTCCGCTGCCGCCGCCCAGGCTTCTTCCGGCGGCCCGAAGGCGAGCGACTCGAGCGCACCCGATGTCATGGTCCACGACGACGCACAGCGCGTGGCGTTCCCCTGGTACCAGGTTGGCCGCCGCATCCACGAGAGCCCGCACCGGTGTGATGCCCCGCGTTCCGATGATCTCGCTGCTGGTGATCAGCGCGCCGAGCCAGTGGGTCACGTCGATCATCTCCTGGCCGGACAGGCCCGGGAAGAGGTACTTGTTCCCCCCTGAGATCCCGATGACCTCATGCGGGAGCACCGGGCCCACAATGAGCGTCACGTCGCTGTCGACCACCAATCGATTGACCCGGACGTCGATGGCGTCTCGCAGTCGTCCGCCCGACAGATCCTCGACGATCGGCGCGGTAAGGCTGCCCACGTGTGTGAATGTGGCGTCCTCCCACCAGGCGTGGTTGTGCGTGGGCATCGACACCGGACCGATGAGTGCACGCATGGCGTCGGGGGTCATCGGCGCATGCGTGCCCAGCGCCACCACCGCTGTCGCAGCACGCGCCCTGCCGTCAATGCCCTCCTCCACTGCCCGAAGGAGGAGAGGCAGAGGGCAGTTGCGGGTGCCGTCGGGTAGCACGACGCAGAGCGATCGCCCCTCAAGGTCGATTCCCGCCACCTGCGTTCGTACGAACGCGCGGATCTCTTCGGGATCCAGCACGTCGCCGCCGGTTCCCAGTGTGACGGTCACATTGTCACCACCACGGCGCCACCCGTGACGATGTTGCTCCCAGTGCGCCGAACCCCTCCGATGCCACGCGCTCCAGTGCCGATGCCACCTCGGCAACGAAGACGGCATCGCCTCGGTCGCCCAGCGCCAGCGCGGCGAGCCCCCGCAGCTTGTCGCCCCGGCGTTTCGCGGCACGCAGCGCTCCGGCGATCGGGTCCCCGAGTCGCGGGCAGGCTGACGCCCCGGACCTCGATCCCGGCGGTGGCGGCGATCCAGATGGCCACCACGAGGGCGAACCCATCGTTTCCGAGCGCCCGGCGCCGGCGGGCGGCGACGATGGGAAGCAGCCGCTGTGGCAGCTTGCTCGAGCCGTCCGCTCCGACCTGGGCGCAGGTGTGGCCCAGGGTCGGGTTGGCGAACCGGACGAGTGCCTCGTCGGCGAAGGCCGCGCGCGTGCAGGGCGTCGGGGAACGCCGCCGCCTCGAGCGTGTCGGCCACGCGTTCCCCCACGAACCGCGCGATGGCGGGATCGGTCACGGCGGCGGCGATGGTCGCATGCCCTCCCAGGAGGCCGCAGTAGGCGACGGCCGAGTGCGGGCCGTTGAGGAGCCACAGCTTGCGCCGTTCGAAAGGGCCGACATCCTCCACGAGCTGCACGCCGACGTCGGAGAGAAGCGCCAGGCCATCCTCCGCACGGAGGATCCACGAGCGATGGCGTTCGGCGCCGACGGCGGCACGGTCGACCAGGCCGAGGGCGTCGGCAATGTCCACCAGGTCGTCCTCGGTCGAGGCCGGCACCATGCGGTCGACGACCGAATTGGGGAAGGCGACCTCCCCGGCGATCCATGTCGCCAGGGACGGCGCCATGCGTTCGGCCGACTCGAGGACGCGGGAGCGAAGCACGTTACCGTTGTCGAGCAGATTGTCGAGCGAGGCGACGACCGGTGGTGCCACCCCGTCGCGGCGGCGCCGAGTCAGTCGCATGAGTGACGAGGGCCGGCGCCGATGGTCGCGGCCTCAGGAGCGTCGACGTCGAGCGTCGTAGCCCTTCTCGGTGATGGTCAATGTGACGAGCGTCGATGGCAGGGGCGGCCATGGCCTCGACAGCGGCGGCGGGGCCCGTTGCCATGGTCGCGAGCGCGCCGACCACCCGCAATGCCATGTCGGCACCGGGCTCGCGCTCGGCCACCGTGAAGAGCCCGTCCTGCGGGCCAAGGTGGTCCTGCGCCACCTCGCTCCGGATGGACACGCCACGAATCAGCGCCGACGTTCCACGTCGAAGCAGATCGTCGGCGTACACGGCCAGGTGTGCCCGGGCGAAGGACCCGAATCCGAGGTGTGCGATGACGGGCACCGCGGTGCGGTCGTAGTCGGGGAGCGTCCGTGCGTGTGCGTGGGCCAGCGTGCCGCGTGCTCAGCCGCGGCCGCTCCGTCGGACTCATCGCCCGCCTCGGGGTGCCGGAGGTCGCCGAGTAGGGTCGCGCGCCGTGCAGCGCGAGCAGTCGGTCGACGATCCTCGACGTTGCCGCCCGCGCCGGCGTGCACGCGGCCACGGTGTCGCGCACCATCAATGTCCCCGAGAAGGTGGCGCCGGAGACCCGTCGTCGGGTCGAAGCGGCAGTCCGCGAGCTCGGCTTCGTTCCGAACCGGGCTGCCCGTGGCCTGATCACCGGGACGGACCGGCAACGTGGCGGTGATCGTCCCCGACATCACCAACCCGCACTTTGCCTCCCTGGTGCGATCGGTGGAGCGAGTCGGCTCGCCAAGGCGACCTGCAGGTGCTGTTGGTGGACACGGGTGAGCACCCGACGAGGAGGTCCGGGCCGTGCGCTCGCTGTCCCGGGAGGTCGACGGGTTCATCGTCGTCTCGCCGCGCCGCGCTGCACCGTTCGCTCGACGCCCTGGGGTCCACGCCAGCCGTCTTCGTCAACCGACCCGTGCGCGAGCACGGCTCCATCCTGCTCCGGACCGCGCCAGCCGTGGCAGAGGCGCTGGGTCACCTGGCCGAACTCGGGCACACGCGTCTGGCGTACCTGGGCGGACCGAGCGGATCGTGGGCGGCGGGAGAGCGCCGCACCGCCGTCCGGCGCACCAGCCAGCGCTGGCGGTCCTGGAAGTCGTCGAGCTGTCGGTGGCGGAGCCCACCTTCGAGGCGACGGCGGCCGTGGTGCCGCAGCTCGTCGAGAAGTGGTGTCACGGCGGTCCTCGCCTTCAACGACCAGATGGCCCTCGGGAGTCCTGGCCGGTCTGACCAACCTCGGACTCTCGGTGCCCGACGACATCAGCCTCGTGGGCTTCGACGACGTGCCGATGGCCGCCATGGTGGCCCCGCCCCTGACGTCCATCAGCTTGCCCCTCGGCGAGGTCGGATCCGCGGCCGTCGCCATGCTGGCAGAGCGCCCGTCGATGAGGGAGCTCTTCGGCGAGCTCGTTCTCCGCCACTCGACGGCTCGGGCTAGGGAGCGCCAAGCCAGCGCCGTCGCAGATCGTGGGCGGCCATCTTCGGCCGCCGGTCCCGGGTAAACACGCCCTTCTTGTTGCCGTCGACGCGCATGAACGACGGCCCGGTGGCGAAATCGGCGAAGTTCCAGACGTGTTCGCCCACGACCGCCTCCGTCCGATCGAACACCCGGTGGTACGTCTCGAGGAGCGCGACCTGGTACTCCTCGCTCCACACGGCGGCATCGGTGGCGTGCAGGCCCGACATGGTGTCAGCACCGTATTCGGTGACGATGATGGGCTTTCCATACCGCGCCGCCCACGCCTGCAGTTCGGCTTCCAACCCACGCTCGGCTGCTTCGAGATCGCCCGGCTCGACGTACCAGCCGTAGTAGCGGTTGATCATCACGACATCAGCGAGAGGCGTCACCGTGCAGGTGTCGGGGAGGGCGAACATCATGTTCACGAAGCCGACCGGCCGGCTTGGATCGGCGCTTCGGGCAGCGGCGAAGAGCGGTTCGAAGTAGGTGCGACCGGCCTCGGTGTGGGATTCGGGCTCGTTGGCCAGACTCCAGAGCACCACAGACGGGTGGTTCTTGTCCCGGGCGATGAGCTCCTCGAATTGCCCGGCGGTGCACGAGTTGGGTGGCGGTGCCGATGGTGTCCTCGGAGTACGTCGTCTTGGGACCACCGAGGTACATCCCGCCTCCGACGCCGAGATTGAGCCCGACTGCCGCCGTCTCGTCGATGACGACGATGCCCGTGCGGTCAGCGTGCTCCAACACCTCTTCCGCGTAGGGGTAGTGGGAGGTGCGAAACGAGTTGGCACCGATCCAGGAGAGGAGCGAGAAGTCGTGCACCATGGCGGCATCGTCGTGTCCCCGGCCGTGGACGTTGAGGTCCTCGTGCTTCCCGAACCCTCGAAAGTAGAACGGTTCGCCGTTGAGCAGGAACTGTGTCCCTTCGACTCGCACGGTGCGGATACCCACGGGCAGCGTGTAACGGTCGATCACGTCGTGCGCGTCGGCCAGTACGACCTCGAGGTCGTAGAGATAGCCGCGCCCTGGTCCCCACAGCTCTGGCGCGGCGACGCGCAGCTCGCCATCGGCTCCCTCGGCCGACGCCACGACGATCCCCGCGGCGTCGCGAAGTCGCGTGCGCACGGCGCCGTGGCCTTCGACGGTCGCGCCATACCTGACGATGCCGACGCCCTCTTCGATGTCCGTCACAACGGTGAGATCGTCGATGCGGGCGGCGGGTGTCGTGTAGAGCCACACACTGCGGTGCAGTCCGGCGTAGTTGAAGAAGTCGTGGTACTGGCGTTGTCGCCGGGCTCCATTCGGCATCACCTCCACCACACCGGGTGGAATCGACTCCCAGGAAAGCTCGTTGTTGACGACGACACTCAGGCGGTGTTCCTCTCCAGGTTGGACGATCGCTGTCACATCAGCCTCGAAGGGGGTGTACCCGCCCTCGTGCTCGAGCACCTTGGTGTCCCCGAGCCAGACCTCGGCCCTGTGCGTCGCGGCGTCGAACCGCAGCACGACGCGCTGGCCCACCCAGCCCCGAGGGACGAAGACCGCGCGCTGGTACCAGACGTCGCCCACGTGATCATGGATCTGCGGGTCCACCACGACGTCGTTGAAGCTGCTGGGCACCGGCATCGGCCGGGCCTCGGGTAGGGGGCCGCGCCACCAGCGCTCCACGCGGCCGGCCCCGGACACGTCGGCAGCAAAGCTCCAGATCCCGTTGAGGCACTTGGTCTCTCTCACGGTGTTGTCCTGTGGTCGAAGCACTCACTCCCCCTGATTCGTTGGCTCGGCGTCTGCCCGGCCGTCGGCCAGCAGGTCGACGATGGCATCGGCGATGGCATCGGGGTGACAGCCGTCGGTGTCGAAGGTGGCGTTCGCGACGTTGGCGTACAGATTGGACCGCGCGTCGGACATCGCGGCCAGGGTCTCGATGGGTCTCTCCCCGAGGAGCGGGCGATGGTCGTCCGGCCGGACCGCGTCCGGCCAACGTGCCGGGATCGGCCCGGAGCCAGACGACAAAGGCATCGGCCAGGGCGGTGCGCACGACGGGATCGAGGATGACGCCGGCCGGTGCGGCCAGCACCGTCGGCGTCGAGCTGCGGAGAACCTGCAACACGGCGTCTGACTCGAGCCGTCGGTAGGCGGCTTCGCCGCCTTCGTTCCACAGTTCGCGGACGGTCTTGCCCGTTTCTGTGGCGATGACGACGTCGACATCGACGAACGTCAGCCCGCGCCGCAGCGCGACCAGCGCACCCACGGTCGACTTCCCGGAACCCATGAGGCCCACCAGCACGATCTGCCTCACTGGTCGACCCGGAACGCCTCGCGGGCGAGGTTGCGCGCAAGGTCCTCGGCAATCGCTGCCGCATCCTCCGCATGCAGGCGGTCCTCGGCCACCAGGCCGGCCAGGTAGCCGGCATTCAGGCGCCGCGCCACGTCGTGGCGGGCAGGGATAGTCAGGAGGGAGCGGGCGTCGTCGTTGAAGCCGACCGTGTTGGCGAACCCGGCCGTCTCGACAACGGATTGGTAGAAGCGCCTGATCCCCTCGGGACTGTCGTAGAACCACCAAGGTGGTCCAAGCCGCAGCGCCGGGTAGTGCCCAGCCAGAGGCGCGAGCTCGCGGCTGTAGGTCGTCTCGTCGAGCGTGTACACGATCACCGTGAGGCCAGGCTCGTTGCCGAACCGGTCGAGCAGCGGCTTGAGGCCGCGCACGTAGTCCACCGCACGGGGGATGTCGGCCCCCTGGTCCGGGCCGAAGCGGGCGGCCAGCGTCGGATTGTGGTCCCGCCACGCTCCGGCATGGATCTGCAGCACGAGGCCGTCGTCCAGGCTCATGGCCGCCATCTCGACCAACATCTGCCCGCGGAACAGCTCGGCATCGCCAGGTCTGCCCCGCCCTGACGTCACGCGCGCGAACAGGTCTTCGGCCTGGCGCGGAGACAGGTCCACCGTCGTCGGAGACGGGTGCCCATGGTCGGAAGCGGTCGTCCCCGCCTCGACGAAGCAGGTCCGCCTGGCTGCGCAGCGCGCCGAGGTATCCCTTCCATGTGGAGGTGTCGCTCCCGGTGAGCTCGCCGAGTTCGACGACGTGGGAGTGGAATCCCTCACGATCCGGATCGACGACGTCATCGGGGCGGAAGGTGGGCACCACGCGCCCCTTCCACCCGGACTGCCGCAGCCGGGCATGCTGCTCCAGGCGGTCGAGCGCGCCGTCGGTGGTGGCGAGGAACTCCACGCCGAACCGCTCGAAGTGTGCACGCGGTCTGAGGTCGGGTTGGGCGAGGCTGTCCACGAGCTCGTCGTACACGGCGTCCGCGGTGTCCGCCCGCAACGGCGTCGTCACCCCGAGGACGACCTCCATTGTGAAGTCGAGCCAGAGTCTCGACGGTGTTCCGCTGAACAGGTGGTAGCGGGAGCCGAACTCCCGCCACACCTGCCTGGGGTCTGCCTCGAACGCACCGCCGTCTCGCGGCCGCACGCCCAGTGCTTCGAGGGGGACGCCCTGGCTGTAGAGCATGCGAAGGACGTAGTGGTCCTTGGTGACAAGCTCGATTGCAGGGTCGCCGAATGGAGTGTCGTCGGCAAGAGCGCCCGGATCGCAGTGGCCGTGGGGGCTCACGATCGGTAGGGCCCGCGTGCCTTCGTACAGGGCGCGGGCGATGGATCGGGTGCCCGGGTCGGCCGGGAGCAGGCGGTCGGGGTGCATCACGTCATGCAAAGCTTTGCAGAGCGAGAAAACCTCTGCCAGGCCGAGCAGGCAGCACGATTCGCCCTATCCTCCCCCCTCCCGTAATATTGACGTCGAAGTTGAAAAGAAGCGATCCAGTTCTCCGGAGGTTGGCCATGCCAAATCCCATTGTCGATTTTCCCGTCTTCGACGCCGACAACCACATGTACGAGAAGACGGACGCCTTCACCAAGTTCCTCCCGCCCGAGTACTCCGGGCTGATCAAGTACGTCGAGGTCAACGGCCGGACGAAGATCGCAGTCCGCAATGTCATCTCGGAGTACATCCCGAACCCCACCTTCAACGTCGTGGGTCGCCCCGGGGCCTCCGAGGAGCTCTTCAAGCACGGCAACCCTGAGGGCAAGACCCGGCGTGAACTCATGGGTGATCCCATCCGCTCGCCCGAGGCGTTCTTCTCGCCCGAGCCTCGCCTCGCGCTGATGGACGAGCTCGGCATCGACCGCGCGCTCATGTGGCCGACGCTCGCCAGCCTGCTCGAAGAGCGGCTGGCCATGGACCCCAGGGCGACGCACGTGGTGGTGCACGCGCTGAACCAATGGATGCACGAGCACTGGACATTCAACTATCGAGGGCCGCATCTTCCCGACGCCGGTCATCACGCTGCCGATCGTCAGCGAGGCCATCAAGGAGCTGGAGTGGGTCTACGAGCGGGGGGCCAAGATCATCCTGATCCGTCCGGCGCCTGTGCCCGGCTTCGAGGGGACGCGGTCGTTCGCGCTGCCCGAGTTCGACCCGTTCTGGCAGCGGGTCACCGAGCTCGACATCACGGTCGGCCTGCACGCGTCCGACGACGGTCTCACGAAGTACTACAACCAGTGGGAGGGCAAGCCCGACGGTGAGCACCTGCCGTTCGCCGGTCAGTCCGCCTTCATCAACATCATGCACACGCAGGGCCGTGGCATCTTCGACACCGTTGCATCGCTCATCGGGCACGGGCTACTCACACGATTCCCGACGCTGCGCATCCTGCCGGTCGAGAACGGTTCCGGCTGGGTGCGGCCGTTCATCGAGGCGATCGGTCAGTCCTACGCCCACGAGCCCGCGCTCTACGACGAGGATCCCCTCATGGTGCTCAAGCGCAACATCTGGATCCACCCGTTCCACGAAGAAGACCCGCGTGGCCTCATCGACTTGGTCGGCGTCGACCGCGTCGTCTTCGGTTCCGACTATCCCCACATTGAGGGCATGTCCGAGCCGTTGTCCTACGTCAACGAGCTCGAGGGCTTGTCGCACGATGAGATGGCAAAGGTCATGGGTGGCAATCTCGCCGAAGCGATGAAGGTCCCGTTCGCCGCCTGACAGGACGCTGCCCGCCAAGGCGAATTTGTGGATGCGTAGCGGATTCCGCTGCACAGAGGTGGGTCATATCGGCCGTAATTGAAAGGTGCTCCTCGGTGGCCGCGCACACTCAGTCCCTTCTCAGGGCCAATTCTGAAACGCTTGTTTGGGTCGAGCGTGGTGCGGACGAGAGGGTCGGGGCGAAACGCAGTGTCGGGCACATCGGGGCGCAGGTTCCACTGGTTGGTCAAGGGCGTGTCGATCGTGCTGGGCATGATCGTCGCCAGTGTCGCGGCCTACGCTGCGACGAACTGGGTCGTCGGACTGACGAGCAGCTCATCTGGCGAAGCGCAGTCGGCCACCATCTCCAAGGTCACCATCAGCGCGGTCGCCACGCCGGCATCGGGCAACCTGCTGTCGCCTGGCGATACCGGAGACGTGGTGGTGACCATCTCCAACGCCAACGACTTCCCCGTCACCATCACGGCGGTGCAACTTCCGACCAGCACGACGTATGCCTCCGGCTTCACGTCGAGTGCGCTCACCACGGCGCAGGCGGGGTGTCTGGCCACGACGCCGAGCGGCGTGACCTGGAGCTTTGCCACCACGACGAGTGGAACCTCCCACACGCTCACGACCCCACTCACCGTCGCAGCCAGTGGCAAGGCCAACAACCCGCTCACAGTGACGTTGAGTGATGCGGCGTCCATGAGCCAGGCGACACCGCTCGCCTGCGCGAACACCTTCTTCTCCATGCCGTCGCTGACGGGGATCACCGCCAGCGGCGGGACGGGAACGGCCACCACGAGTCCGACCACCGACGGTTGGACGAGTTGACGTCGCCCCCGCGTCCTGCGCCGGTCTGACTGCGCCGGTCTGACTGCGCCGGTCAGACGTAGTCGCTGCGACGCAGCCACACCAACGTGGCCCAGCCCCAGATCGGGGGCAGGTACGCCGTGCAGAAGCGTTCGATGAAGACGGCCGCCACTGCCTGGTTCTGGGGAATCGCCCGCTGCCGTCAGGCCCGCGATCAGCCCGACTTCAATCACACCAGCGCCACCCGGGACGGGCACGGCCCCGCCGATCATGGCGGCCAGGGTCAGCACGACGATGAGGGTGGCGAAGCTGGCGTGCTCGCCGACCGAATGGAGCGACGCGCCCAGACAGAAGGCGATGAGGACCTGGCTGCCGAGCGAGCCACCGAGAACGTAGGCGATCTTGCGGGGCTCGACGGCGATGGCCTTGACGTCCTTCCAGATGGTGACGAGATGCGGCTTCGCCTTCTCGCTCGCCAGTCGCCGGACCCGGGGGACCAACGTGACCACCGCGACGACGACGGCGATGGCGAGGACGCAGATGAGGACGATCCAGACGATGTCCTCGTGCCCGCCGCTCTCGGCTGGTCGACGGTTCGTGAGAAGTCGCCGACGGCGAACGGGAGGCAGACGATGAACAGGACGCCCTTGACCACCCAGCTGGCGGTGCCGGCGATGGCCCCGGAGCTGATCGCGGCCGGCGCGTCGAGCCCCTGGCGCTGGAAGAACCGCACGCGCACGCCGAACACGGCAGCGTCGCCGCCGACGAAGGAGGTGAACATGTTCGACGTCTCCAGGGCGACGCAGCGACCGAACGGCAGCGGGCCGATGACGGCGCCCGTGAGCGCCCAGGCGCCGGTGACGACGGGGAGCTGGCCCGAGGACGAAGGCGGCGGCCACCCAAGGCAAGGCGGCGCCGCGGATGACGCGAGTGACCCTGACGCCTCGGTCAGGACGCCGATGATCAGCCACAGCCCGACGATGCTCCCGATGACCATCAACAAGTTGGGCCAGCTGATCCGCTTCGCCTCCACCAGCTTTGGCACCTCGACACCGGCGGCGGTGGCGAGCGACTCGCGCAGGGTCTTCAAGAACCCCTTCTGCGTGCGGGCCATGCGCTCGGTCTCGGGGTCGAGCGTGGAGCGCTGCAGGCGGGTGAGGACGGCCTGGATCGTCGCGGTGTCGAGGACCCGACAGGTGGCGGCGACCGCACGGTCGACGCCGACCACCACGGCGGCGGCGGCGCCACCGCGGCGGCCAGGTCGCGGTCGGTCCGCATGAGCCGGGGCCGAGGACGAGGCGCGCCGGAAGTCGCGCAGCAGCGGTCCCTCGGCGCGTGATGAGGACGGTCTGGGGGCTGAGCGCGCCGTGCGAGATCCCGGCCTTGCGCAACAGGAGGACCGAACGGAGGAAGCCGTCGACGTCGTCGTCGCTGACCTCGTCCGCCGACAAGCGCGGCGAGCCGGCGCCCTGCGGGCAGCCGCGTGACGAGGGCGGCGTCGTGGGCCGGTCCGCACCGACCGGCCGCCACGATCTCGGGGACGGTGGTGCCGGCGTGCGCCGCCAGGAACGTCAGGTAGGCCTCGTGCTCCACCTGCTGCAGCCGGTTGATGAGGAGCGTCGGGCCGGAGTCGCGGTAGATGCAGAACCGCCACACCTTGCGCAGCCACTGGGCGTCGGCGGCGTCGCGCCCGTAGACGGCGAGCTCGACGGCGCGCCCGTCGGCGTCCGTACCGGCGAAGGCCGCCACGCCCCACTCCTGGACGCGTCACCGAGGTGAGTCCGTGCACCTCGACCTGCAGGTCGCGCACGGCGGCGGTGACCTCCGCTGCTGAAGGGAGTCCGTTGGGCGCGCCCATGGCGAGGTGGCAGGCGGCAGCGGTGCCCCAACCGACGAGGATCGCCGGCAATGACGCCGAGTGGCAGTCCGTAGGCGCCGACGACCGCGCAGAGCGCGGCAGATCGAGATGGCCCCGATCACAATGCGGTGCATCGGGCGGCTGAGGTAGGGGAGCCCCGCCAACGCGACCGCGGTGGCGATGGCCAGCTGGACGATGGGGAAGCGCGGGTCGAACCCGGCGAGGTCGGGCACGGGCGGCCGTCCGGCGGCCGAGCCCAAGCAGAGCGTCGAGCAGGAGGCAGACGACGAGCGCGGCCAGGCCGGCCACGCCCATCTGGCGCACCGCCGTGAGTCGCGGCACCAAGAGGCCGATGAGGACCAGGCCGATGATGACGCCGATCGACCCCACGAACCAGAGCGCGGTGATCAGCCAGTGGATGCCCGAGGGCGGGGGTGTCACCAGCTCGGTGACGTGGATCTCCACGGAGGTGTTCGCCTGGGCCAAGGGGACGCAGATCACCACCAGCACGACGGCGAGGCCGATGCGCACGGCATCGGAGGCCCGTCGCCGCGTCGTGCCACCCCCGTGGGGCCCCAGGAGGAGGGAGCGGACCCGCTGACTCCACGGCGTATGGGCGACCTCGCCGGAGGTGGCATCACCACCATGTCGGCACCCGGCGTGGTGCCCATGACCTTCATGCGTGGCCACGTCGGCCGTCCAGCGTCCGACGCCGGAGAGTCCCAGGCAGGTCGGGTCGTGGCGGAGGCACGCATCGCCGCAATCTTGTCCGCTCCGGACTCCAGGGCCAGGGACGGAGGTCTCAATTCCTTAAATACGATTGACTTAGTCGGGTTTAGCCTCTAGCCTCTGCCGCATGGTTCCCTCCGGCGAACGCTGCGTGCACGGTGCCCTCGCTGCCCGTGCTGGCAGGTGCAACAGGCATGGCAACGACGATGGGGAGCACAACGGAGGGCGAGCCCCCGCGTCCGTGTCGCGTCCAGCCCCGCGTCAGTCCGCTGGAGGTGGTCGACCGCCTCGCCCCGGCCGTCCATTGGCCCGGGGCGCTCGAGACGCAGGGCCGGACCTGGCGATTGATGGCGCGGACGCCCGAATTCGACGCCTGGCTCATTGCCTGGCCGAGCGGTGGGAACGTGGAGTTCCATGACCACGGCAATTCGACCGGCGCTGTGAAGCGTCATCAGCGGGATCCCTCGTCGAGTCGGTCCCGTGGTGCGACGACACCGGGCGTCTCGCCCTCGTGCGCATCGAGTCTGCACGCGGGTGCAGCCTGGGTTTCGGGGCCGGGCACATCCACGACGTCGTCAACGAATCGGACGGTGCACGCGCTCAGCCTTCACGTGTACAGCCCGGCGCTCACCGCCATGACGTTCTACGACGTCGTGGGGCGACCGCACTGGTGGTCCGCGGGCAGTCGAGTGGGCCGACGACGGCTGCGGCGAGTCCGAGCTCGACCTCCTGGCTTCGGGATCGCCGAGGTCGAAGCGGCCTCGCCGTGGGTCGAGGCAGCCTCCCGGTGACGCGCCAGGAGCGCCGACGATCGGCTGGCGCTGGCCCGCACACGCATCCGGCGGTTCGAGCCGGACGAGCTCGAGAGTCTGCAGGCCGACGGGGGGCTGGTGGTCGACATCCGTCCGGCCGCCCAGCGGGCCGTCGAGGGTGAACTCGGATTCGGTCTCATCGTGGAGCGCAACGTGCTCGAGTGGCGCTTCGACCTGCGAGGGAGCCATGCCCTGCCCGAGGTCAGCGGATACGACCAACCCGATCGTCGTCGTCTGCTCGGAGGGCTACGCCTCGAGCCTGGCCGCGGACTCCCTGGTCGACCTGGGTTTCGCGCCGGCCGGCGACCTCGACGGCGGGTACAGGCCTGGCGGCGCTGGCGGGAGGGCGCGCCCGCGGCCACCACCTCGGACGGCTGAACTGATCCGCCGGGGAATCCCCCGGCCGTCACGGCCCGTACAGCTCAGTGAAGGCCACCTTCCCCGAGGGGCCTCATCACCCGGGTTGGAGCAGGAGCAGACCGATGGAGAGTCGTGACGACCATCAACGCCGAGTTGGCGGCAGCGACCTCGCGCCGCAGCGCCGTGGTCTCGCCGGGCACGCTCGGCATCGCGGCCGCCACCGGCCTGGTCCTCTTCGAAGCGGTCGAGGCCCTGCTCGCCTCGCACGGTCTGCGGCCGACGCTTGGCCGCCGGCTGGGCCCAGCTCGTCGCGCCGGCCTTCGTCGCGCTGGTCGCTGGCCGCCGTGGTCTGCGAGCGGATCTGGCCGGCCGAGCGCCGTCCGCTCCTCGCCCGTGGCCACGTGCAGGACGCCTCGCTACTTCCTGCTCTACATCCTCGCCATCGCACCGTTCATGACGCTGCTCAGCGTCGGCAGCGCCGTCATCCTGCGCGGCCATGCCTCGTGGCTGCAGGCGACCTGGACGGCGCACTGGCCGCGCTGGACCGTCGTCGTCGCCACGCTGCTGGCCATGGACCTGTGCAATTGGCTCGCCCACTGGGGCGATCACCGCATCGGCGCGCTGTGGCGCATCCACGCCCTCCACCACTCCCAGGAAGAGCTGAGCGTCCTCACCTCGTTCCGTGCACACCCGCTCATGCACACGAACGGGTTCCTGCTCGCCACCGTTCCCGTCCTGTTGCTCACGGGCGCCCACCCGCTGGCGCCCGTCCTCATCACGGTCTACGTCTGCCTCGGTACCCTCCCGCACACCAACGTCCGCTGGACCTACGGACCGCTGGGCCGGGTCTTCGTGAGCCCGGGCTACCACCGTCTGCACCACGCCGTCGAAGGCCGCCAGGACGTGAATCTCGGCGTCGTGTTGACCGTGTGGGACGTGCTCGCGCGCAAGGCACGGTTCCCCACCAAGGACGCCATGCCCTGCGCCACCGGGCTGACCGACCGGCCCGTGGTGGTCGAGCAGGGCGAGTACGAGGCGAGGCGTCCCGCGCCGGCACGACTCATGGTGCGCCAGTTGGTCCAGCCGTTCAGGGCTGCATGAAGCGTGGTGCTTCGGCGCCGCCGAGTCGGCCGGCCGGCAGCCGCCGGCCACACGCCACGAGCGCCAGCGCCTGGGCCGGGCCGGTGACGAGCGCACCCGAACCGTAGGACCAGTCCAGGTCGTCGGCGCGTAGCTCCACGCCGGTCAAGTCGACCCCGAAGAGGTTCGGCCGGCCGTCGGCCGCCACGAGGTCGAGCACCGAGCGAAGGGGTGGTTCGGGTATCCGGCGCGGCAGTGGCACCGCCTCCACAATGTCGAGCGAGTGGATCACACAGTGCGTCAGCGCACCCGCAGGGCCGCCACCCGGTGGTTCCCAGTGGTGCAGATCGTCCGAACGGAGATCGGCCAGAAGCCTGTCGATGGGCAGCGCCCCGTCGCGCGCGGCGACCGAGTTGGACAGACGGGTGAAATCTCCGCCGGCGGCTTCGAGCTCCGCCATGAATGCCGGACCGGAGTAGCGGACCGGCATGGTGACGTGCGCGACGACTTCGCGGGTGCGCCAACCCTCGCAGAGCGACGGTGCATCCCACGCCTGCGGCTCGGTGTCCGACAACAGGTCGGCCAGGGCCAGGTACTCCGCGGCGACGTCTGTCGTCACGACAGCCCCGGTGCCGCGGGCGCCTCGCTGGACCCCGGCGCGCCCAGGTGGCTGAGGTAGTCGGCGAAGCGATCGAGCGAGGACAGGAACCCGGCCTGGACCTCCGGGCCGAGGAAAGCCTCGGGCACGTAGGTCTGATGGATCCGGACCTCGGTGCGCTGCGGTCCCAGTGCCGCGAAGTCGGCGCGCACCCGCATGCCCGAATGCGACTCGGTCCACACCAGCACCTCGGGCGGTCGGACCTCGTCGAACACGGCCAGGGTCGCGTACTCGCTCCCGTCGGCGTCGTTGACCATCACGGTTTCGAACACTCCACCGGGCCGGGCATCGAGCCTGATCCGGTCCCGCGGCGCGCTGACGCCCGTCGGTCCCCAGAAATGGGTGAGGTGGTCAGGGTCGGTCATGCAGGTGTACACGAGCTCACGCGGCGCCTCGAAGACGCGGCTGAAACGCAGCTCCCCCGAGTAGCCCGTCTGGCGGGAGTGCTCAGCCATGGGCACACTCCGAGCGCTTCGGGGCCGGCTCGACTGGCGCTGCCTGCAGGCCGGCCAACAGCCCGTCCAGCTTCTCGAACCGCTCATCCCACACCCGCCGGTTCGTCGTGATCCAGTCCAGCGCGCCATCGAGCGCGTCGGCCTCAAGATGGCAGGGCCGGAACTGAGCGTCGCGCCGGCGCGAGATCAGCCCGCTGCGCTCCAACACTTTGAGGTGCTTGGAGATGGCCGGCAGAGACATGGCGAAGGGGGCGGCCAACTCGGTGACCGTGGCGTCACCGCGCGCCAACCGGCTCACGATGGCGCGCCGGGTCGGATCCGCGAGTGCGGCGAAGGAGGCGTCGAGTGTGTCAGGAGCAGCTGTGGTCATCTCCTGTAGTTAACTCCTAGGTTAGTTAACTGTCAAGTTAATTATTGGCGTTCCCGCCCGGGGAGTGAGAAACGCCCGACGCCGGCGTTACCAAGACGTCGACAGTCGGCGCCACAGACCTCTGGGTCCTGTGTCGGGGAGTGGGCAAGGAACAGCCCGGATGGACACAGAACGGACCAGCACATGAACGACGAACAGCACGACGACGCGACGACGAGTGGGGATGGGCCGGGCCGGCCCCGGATCTCGCGGCGCCAGGCCATGGGACGCCTGTCCGCGATGGCGACTACCGGGGCGGTTGCCTGGGTCGTGCCCGAGATCCTGCTCGCCAAGCCGGCTGCCGGCGCGGCGCTCTCCGCACCCATTTCCACGGCCGGGTCGGTGGGCGTCTCCACCAGCCCCTCGACGTCTGGCGATCCCGTGGAGGGAGTCAGCACGGCGGCGGGTGCCAGCCACTCGACGTCACTCGCCTTCACCGGTCTCAACATCCAGCGCGATGCGGAAGTGGGCGCGGCGCTGGTCGTCGGGGGCTGGGCCATGCAGCACTGGGCCAGCCGTGCGCTCAAGCCCGTCGATTGACTGCTGTCTCGTCGCTCCTCCGGGCGGGAGGTCGACGGCGAGATCGCGCGAGCGAGATTTAGACGCGGGCGCGGGTGGGGGCCCGCGGCGGAAGGCCCACAACCTGTCGGGCTCGGGCGCGGATCCCATGTCCGAGGACCAGGTGCAAGAAGCGCATCTTGGCGCGACGGGCCCAGCTGTCGGTCAGCGCGTAGTTGAACCGGAAGGCGGGGAGTTCGCGTTGCGTCAGGGGCCAGGTGACCGACAAAAGTTGGCGCATGGTGGTGCCGCGCCCGCCTCGCGTCGGCAAGGGGAACAGCCCGGCCGGCGCGTCCACCCCCGCCCGACGGGCCATCTCCAGCGCTGTTCCGACCACCGTCACGCAGCGTGCTGCTCTGGCCACGGCGTGCACGCGGTCCCAGTCGACGTTGGCCTCGTGCCCGGCGATCATCGCCAGGTCGGCCATCCACACCAGCCGTACAAAACGGTGATGGGGCTTGCCCGCGTGGGCGGCGAGGACGACCAATTCCTCGGCCGGGGGCAGGCCGAACGCCGGTGTGCCGGCGCACTCGAGCGGCTGGCGCCGTGCCCACAGCGCCTCGGGATCGAGTGCCGTCACCCGTTCCGCTCCGGCTTCCAGTCCGAAGTGGACTTCGAGAAACAGGGAAGGCACCTCGTCGTGGGTCAACACGGTGTCGTAGTGGTCGCCTTCCCCCGTGCGCGCCACCTGCCACCCGGCGCGGACCAGCGTTTCGACGGCGCGCGCGTGATCGGCCCGGGGCAGCAGCAGATCGATGTCGTCCATGGGGCGCAGGCCCGGTTCGGGGTAGCGGGCCGCCACAGCGGGGCCCTTGAAGACGACCGGTTCGAGCCCGACCTCGGTCAGCGGTCGGACCGCCAGCGCGACGGCGCGGGGAAGCAGCAGCAGCGCCTCCATCTTGAAGGTGTCGGCCATGGCGCCGAACGCGGTCCACTCGGGCCCGTGCGCATCGACGCGAACCCGATCCCCCGAGAGCCCGCCACAGCAGCGCCCCGACCCGCTGGTCCGAGGCGGCGGTCATGGCCCAGGAAAGGTCGGCCCCGCCATCGAGCGCACGCCGGACGGACGCCGGATCGGGATCACGGCGGCAGGCCTCCCACAACAGGGCCGCCGTGCGCTCGGTCACGGCCGCCGGGGTGGCTCCTTCCGTCGCTCACGGCCTCATCATTGCCGTCCCCCCGACCCGGGCCCGGAGGCTCCCCCTGGCGTGCCTCGAAGGCCTCGCGATCGCCACCCGATTGCGGCCCCGGCTGGTCAATTCGGCAACCACCGTTTTCGCCAGCCCACCCGGCCTCTCGGGGTAAGACCTGCATTTCGGGGTAAAGTGTCAGTACTCACTCGAGCGGGTGAGGGACGGCGGTAGAGATGCGGAATGAAGAGACACACGGGGATGCGGGGGCATTCCACGCTGCGCCGGGTGGCGAGCCTTCAGAGGTGGCACGCTACTCGCGGCGCCAGGCCATCGGCCGCGCCTCGGCGTTCGCCACGGCTGGAGCGGCGGCATGGGTAGTACCTGAGATCCTCACGGCGCGTCCGGCGAGCGGCGCCACGCTTTCGGGGCCCGTGACCCGCGCCTCCACGGTCGAACCCGCGTCCGAGCCGTCGACGTTCGGGCCGGCCAAGTCCGGTCACGAGTCCGAAGTCCCTCGCCTCCACCGGTCTCGACCTCAAGAGCGAGACCGTGACCGGTGCGGCGCTGATCGCCGGCGGATGGGCCCTTCAGCACTGGTCCAGCCGACTCTCCCCGCCGACACCACAGGGGCCCGGCGACCCTTCCTGATCGATGGGGCTCGAGCGCGGGCGGGAGTACCGCACCCCGAACCTGAGTGCGCTGTCCTACCGCTTCGCGGTGCGCGCTGACGATGCGCGGCTTGGCCGCCAGGTCGACGAGGTGCTGTCCGGTCTTCGGGATCCCGTCGAGAGGGCACCCGTCGAACACTGGTACGCGTTGACGGCGGCACACGCACCGGCGCCCGCCGGCACCGTCGACGTCACGCGCGACGGGCAGGAGTTGGCGCGCGGCCAGCAATGGGGCGACGCCGTGGGTTGGGTCGTGTGGGACGTGAACCGCTCCGCGGCGGAGGCGGGCGCAGACCACCTCTTGTTCCATGCCGGCGCGATCGAGGTCAACGGGGTGGGCGTGCTGCTCCCGGGCGCGTCAGGGTCGGGCAAGTCGACGCTTTCAGCGGGCCTGGTGCGCCACGGGCACGGCTATCTCACCGACGAGTTGGTTGCCCTTCACCTGGCCAGCGGACGCCTCGTGCCCTATCCCAAGCCCATCACCGTGAAGGCCGGGAGCTTCGGCGTGCTCGCCGACATGTGCCCCGACGTCGGCGGGGAACCCGGGCGCAACCCGTGGGCGGGCCAGGAGTGGCAGGTAGCCGTGGGCGAAGGCACGGGACGCCGGATCGGGCGGCCGTGCGCGCCCGTCGTCGTCGTCGTGCCCCGGTACGCCTCCGGCGCCGAGACCGTCCTGACGCCGCTCACCGAGACCGAAGCGTTCTTCACGTTGGCGCTGCACGCTGTCAATCTGATTCCCCACGGGTCCGACGGGTCGAGCGCGCTCGGCCGGCTTGCCAGGAACTGTCGATGTTTCTCCCTCACGATGTCGGACCTCGACGAGGCGTGCCGCCTGGTCGAGGACGTCGTGCTCGCACCGGCGGCCGGGAGGCCTGCAGTTCTCGGAGGGACAGTTGTCGGAGGGGCGGTTCTCGGAGGGGCGGATCGTGGGTTCTGACTGGCCGGGTGGCGGATCGCGGCCGCTGCGCCGTGCCAGTGCTGACGCCGTGGAGCTGGACGACAACGTGGCCCTCTACGACGAGGTCGGTCAGCTCCTGATCATGCTCAACTCGAGCGCGGCCGCCGTCTGGGAACGCTGCGACGGCACGACGACCGTGGACGAGATGGTGCACGACCTCGCGGAGGCGCACCAGGCCGACGCGTCGACCGCCAAGGCCATGGCCGAGGACGTGCGTCTCACCCTGAGCAAGCTCGCCGAGCTGGGGTTGATGGTCGAGTCAGGCTCGGAGTTGCCGCTCACCTGACCGGTTGGACAGGATTGGGGGGTGCCGATCACGCACCTGTCGAGCGAGGTCAGTCCGGACGAGGTCGCAGCCGTGATCGGGAGCGATGGTGCGGTCATCGTCGACGCGGTCGCCACTGACGAGCTGCTCCAGGAGATCGAAACCGAGCTTCGCCCGTACCTCGACGCGACGCCCACCGGTCCCGACGACTTCAGCGGCGACCGCACACGACGCACCGGTTCGCTCATTGCGCGCTCGTCCGGTTGTCGCGAGCTGGTGATGCATCCGCTGGCGCTGGGCACGGCCCGCACGTTCCTGGGGCACGCAACGACGCTGCAGCTGCACCTGACCCAGGCCATCGCCATCGGGCCGGGCGAGACGCCCCAGCCCATCCATCGCGACCAGTGGGCCTTTGACTTCTTTCCGTTCCCTGCGGGCTACGAGGTCCAGTGCAACACCATCTGGGCTCTGACCGACTTCACCGAGGAGAACGGAGCCACCCGGGTCGTGCTCGGCAGCAACCTGCGCGAGGACAGGCTCTCGTTCGGCCCCGACGACACCGAGCCGGCGGTGATGTCCCGCGGGTCGGTTCTGTTCTACTCGGGCAGCGTGTACCACGGGGGCGGGGCGAACAACTCCGACGCCACCAGGATCGGGTTGAACATCACCTACAACGTGGGCTGGCTGCGCCAAGAGGAGAACCAATATCTCACCGTGCCCCGCGAGGTGGCCGAGACACTGCCGGTCGATCTGCTCCGCGTCATGGGGTACGACCGCGGGGCGTATGCGCTGGGCTACATCGACGACCTGCGCGATCCGATTGAGGCCGTGCGACCCGGCACCGGCACGGCGGGATTCGGGTCGAGCACCTA
The DNA here is from genome assembly GCA_963762175.1 of uncultured Acidimicrobiaceae bacterium. GTDB lineage: Bacteria > Actinomycetota > Acidimicrobiia > Acidimicrobiales > RAAP-2 > Bog-473. Next base: position 687,203 of record CAVXJW010000003.1, on the reverse strand, counting down.
GCGATCGTTCCGCAGTGCAATTGCACCTCCTGTGCGATCAGTCGATTCACAGGTGGACACCACTACCGTGGGATCGTGCCGGTGGAGATCCGCGAAGCGGCGATCGACGACTACGACGAGGTGTACACGGCGTTCAGCCGGATCGTGGCGGCGGGGGAGGGGTTCCCGCAGTTGCCACCGGTCACGCGGGAGGACTTCGACGACTACTGGATCCATCACTCGTCGGCCGTGTCCGTTGCCCGCTTCGGCGGCTACCTGATCGGCGCCTCCTACATCAAGCCGAACTATGAGGGCCGGGCTGCGCACATCGCCAACGCCGGCTACTTCGTGCTCGCTCCCTATCGAGGCACAGGCGTCGGGCGGGCACTGGTGGAGCACTCCTTGCGCGAGGCCCGCCGGCTCGGTTTCGACGCCATAGTTTTCAACCTGGTCTTCGAGTCCAATCCGGTACGCACCTTGTACGAGCAGCTGGGCTTCAAAGAGGTGGGCAAGATCCCTGCGGCCGTCGAGGGCGAGGACGCCGTGATCTACTGGCGCAGCCTGGAGGACTGTCGACCCGGAGGGTGCGGAGGCGTGAGCGCGGACGTGACGGTGGAGCAGCACGGTGCGCACGTCGCGGTGGTCTGCCTGCACCGGCCGCCGAACAACTACTTCGACACGGGGCTGATCGAGGACGTGGGCGCCGCCTACGAGGAGCTGGACCGCTCGGGATGGTGCCGGGCGGTGGTGCTGGCCGCGGAGGGCAGGCACTTCTGCGCCGGACTGGACTTCGCCGGCAACGCCGGGCAGGACATCGCCGCGCTGTACGCGGCCGCGCTCCGTTTGTTCGCCGCCCCACTGCCCGTGGTGGCTGCCGTACAGGGTGCCGCCATCGGCGGGGGGTGCGGCCTGGCGCTGTCGGCCGATTTCCGCGTCGCAACGGCACAGACCCGCTTCAGCGCCAACTTCGCCCGCCTCGCCTTCCACCACGGCTTCGCGCTGAGCGTGACGCTGCCCGCGGTCGTCGGTCGCCAGGCCGCGGCGGACCTGCTCCTCACGGGACGCCGGGTCGAGGGGGAGGAAGCACTCGCGCTCGGCCTGTGTGATCGACTGGCCGCCGACGACGATCTCCTGACGCAGGCGATCGCCTACGCGTCCGAGTTGGCGGCTTCGGGACCCTTGGCCGTCCGCGCCATCCGGGCCACCCTGCGCGGCGGGATTGGTCGAGGAGGCGCGGGTGGCCATGGAACACGAATTTGCCGAGCAGACGCGGTTGCGCGACACCGCCGACTTTGCCGAAGGGGTGCGCGCCACGGCGGAGCGACGCGACCCGATCTTCCGCGGGATGTAGGCGTGCGCGCACCGGCCGCCCACGAGCTGCAACACGTCCTTCACCTGGCACGGACATGAGGGCCCGTTCCGCACCATCACGCCGGACCAGGCGGAGCAGTACGACGAACTCGGCTACTTCGTCCTGGAAGACGCGCTCGACGGTGACACCGTGGCGGCCCTCGTCGAGGCCATCGATCCTTTCGAAGAGAGAGGGGCCGACGCGCTGCGTGAGCTCGAAGGAGGTCGCTTCTTCATCGCGCGGGCCGACGAAATCACCTTCACCACACACCTGGTGCTGCAGTCGCGCGGTGCTCCGGGCGTTTACCGCCAGCGCGGTCCTCACCGACGTCTGCGCCGACCTCATCGGGCCCGACGTGCGCCTCTACTGGGACCAAGCGGTGTACAAGAAGCCGGGGACGGACTCGCCGTTCCCGTGGCATCAGGACAACGGGTACGCGTTCGTCGAACCTCAGCAATACCTCACGTGCTGGGTGGCTCTGACCGACGCCACCGAGGACAACGGTTGCCCGTGGGTGGTGCCGGGGCTGCATCGCAGCGGCACCCTGGCCCACGAATACTCCGACATCGGTTTCGTCTGCCTGCGCGAGCCGGCCGACGCCGTCGCGGTGCCGGCCCGAGCCGGCAGCATCGTGGTGTTCTCGTCGTTGACGCCGCACTCGACCGGGCCCAACCGTACGGACGCGGTGCGCAAGGCCTACATCGTGCAGTACGCGCCCGACGGGGCCGAAGTGGTCCGGCCGGAGGCACGTGGACCGGCACTGCGCGTGCCCGCCACCGACGAGGGTCGCCAGTACGAGGTACTGCGGCGGGGCGAGCGCGTCACGCGCTAGGCGCACCGGTGGGCGGCGTGCCGGACGGGGGCGTCCCGGAGCCCCGACGCGAGCCGGCGCCACCCTGACCCATCTGGGGTGGCCGGCCGATGACGACCGAGGTCGCCGTCACGGTCCCGTCGCTGTTCTTGGTGCCCTGCACGCCGACGAAGACGCCGACCTTGACCGCAGACGCACTGGTCGACGTGCCCCCGTTCGGTCCGGGGTTGGTCTTGTAGGTGGTGCTGGACGAGGTGACGACGGTGACGGAGGTCTTGGCGTTCGTCTCGATCGTCACCGTGTCACCGCTGAGCGCGGTGACCTTGCCGGCCACGGTGGGCCGCGCCAGGCCTCCGGGGGGCCGGCCCTGGGCGGCAGCGCCGCTGTTGCCCGACGTCGTGGTGGCGGCACTCACCGCACCGGCGGCACTCGACCCCGGTGGCGACACCGAGCCCGAGGACGGCGGCCAGCGCCCCACCGGCGACCATGGCCTGACGGGGTCGGGACCAGCGCCACCGGGACTCCCGGCGGGGCCGGGGGAGATGGGTGGTGGCGTCCTTGCTCTGCTGTGGCGCTGTCGTGCCCGTCATGTCTGCGCTCCTGCTGTGCGTGCAACCCGGCACCCTGCCGTACCAGCAGCGTGCGCGACGCGTGCGTGGGTTCGCTGCGCGGTCCCTGGGTCTCCGATCAGAATCGCGGAGGCGGCTGTGGGTAGCTGTGGGCGGCTGTGGGCGGCCGCGGAGGCTTCGCAGCCACCGCTGTAGGGTGAGGCATCCGGGTGACCTGAGAAAGTAGGGAAGGGGGCCTCATGCCACACACCGCACCCGTGCGGGACTGGGCGACCGACTTCGACGTGCTCGACCCGCGCTATGTCAGCGACCCGTTCAGCATTTGGGACGACTTGCGACAGAGCTGCCCGATCGCGCACACCGACCGTCGCAAGAGCAGCTGGCTCCCGACGCGTTACGACGACGTCACCGCCATTGCGCACGACATTGCTCACTTCAGCTCGCTCAAGGTGGCGGTCATCCCCGGCGACGAGGACGAAGACCCCAACGCAGACTTCGACGGACCCGACCTCCAGTACGGCCTGCCCCCGATATCGGCGGACCCACCGCTGCACACCTGGACCCGCCGGCTGCTGCTGCCCTGGTTCTCGCACACCCGCGTCGACAGCTACGTGCCGCTGACCCGGGAACTCTGCCGCGGGCTGCTCGACCAGTTTCGCCGACCAGGGCCACGGCGATGCCGCGGCCGACTACGCCCAGCAGATCCCGGTCCGCGTGATCGCCCGGATCCTCGGCGTCTCGACAGACCTGTCCGACACGTTCACCGGATGGGTGCGCGACGTGCTGGAGTTCGCCGACGACCCCGAGCGCCGCCAGCACGGGGCCGAGGGCCTGCTCAACTACTTCCTGGCGCAGCTCGAGGATCGGCGCCAGACACCCGGGCGACGACCTCCTGAGCGAGCTGCTCACGACCGAGGTCGAGGGCAAGCCGGTCGACGACGGCATCGTGCTCGGCATGGCTGCGCTCGTCCTGATTGCCGGGGTGGACACGACCTGGAGTGCCATCGGCTCTTCGCTCTGGCACCTGGCGACCCACGCCGACGACCGCAAACGACTTGCCGCCGAGCCTGAACTGATGCCGACCGCCGTCGAGGAGCTGCTGCGGGCCTACTCGCCGGTGACCATGGCCCGTGAGGTGACCGAGGACATCGAGTACGCCGGCTGCCCCATGAAAGCCGGGGACAAGGTGCTCATGAACTTCCCCGCGGCCAACCGCGACCCCGAGGCGTTCGACGACCCCGACGTCGTGCAGTTGGACCGTACCGTCAACCGCCACGTGGCGTTCGGCTCGGGCATCCACCGCTGCGCCGGGTCCAACCTGGCCCGCATGGAACTGCAAGTGGCGCTCGAGGAATGGATGGCCCGGATCCCCGAATTCTCGCTCGCCGAGGGCGAGGAGATCACCTGGGCGGGCGGACAGGTCCGTGGGCCGCGTATCCTGCCCGTGGTATTCCCATGAAGATTCCGCGTCGACTCCGAAAAATGCCAAGGCCATGCCCGCTGTTACGGGCTCGCGCCCGAGATCTTCGATGTCGACGACTACGGGCAGGCCTCGGTCATTCTGGACGAGATCCCGCCAGAGCTCGAGGAGAAGGCACGGCTTGCCGTGGCCAACTGCCCCGAGTACGCCATCGAGATCATCAGCGAGTAGCGCCCCCGTTCGTCAGCGAGTGGCACGCGCCCACGCTCCGAACCGGGGTGCCGTTGGGCACACCCGGCCCGGAGCGGGTCGCTGCTTTTGGCTCAGACGCCGGCGAGCGCCAGCACCGGCTCTTCGTCCGTGACGGCGTCGGCCGCATCGGGGCGACCACGCCGGATGAGGGCGAAGGCGCTCACGCCGGCCACCGCCAGCACGATGGCGCTGAAGGTGAATGCCGTGGTGTAGCCGTGGATGGAGCCCGCGGTGAGTGAGGCCGCCGACTTCCCGTGGGCGGCGACGTAGGACACCGTGGCACTGGTGGCGATGGTGTTGATCAGAGCCGCTCCCATGGTGCCCCCGGTCTGCTGCGTGGCGTTGACCAGCGCACTGGCCACGCCCGCGTCCTCCGGGCTCACTCCGATCAGGGCCGTGCTGCTCATGGCCACGAACGACAGGCCCATTCCCAGGCTCACGATGACCTCCGCCGGGAGCACCGTGGTCAGGTAGGACGAGTGGACGTCCAGCGTGCTGAAGAGGATCAGGCCGGCCATGCCGAGAAGCAGCCCGCCGCTCATGACCAGCCTGGGCCCGAAGCGGGGGAGCAGGCGGCTGGCCATGGTGGCGCCGGTGATGATGCCCACCGAGAAGGGCACGAAGGCGAACCCGGACTTGAGGGCCGAGTAGTGCAGCGTGCCCTGGAAGTAGTAGGTCAGCGACAGGAAGGTCCCGAGGAGCGCCGTGCCCACCAGGAGCGAGGCCAGGAAGGACCCGCCGCGGTTGCGGTCGAGGACCACCCGGAGCGGCAGCAGAGGGTGGGTGACCCGCTGCTCGATCACCACGAAGGCCACCAAGAGGACGGCGGCGATCGCGAAGAGGCCGACCGTGACGGAGGAGGCCCATCCGTCCGTCCCCGCCTTCGTGAACCCGTACACGAGGGCGAGCAGGCCGCCCGTCACGGTGATCGCGCCGGGAAGGTCATAGCCGTGGTTGGACGAGGCCCGGCTCTCGGTGACATAACGGAACGCGGCGACGGCCGCCACGATGGCGATCGGCACGTTGATCAGCAGGGTCCAGCGCCACGAGGCGAACTCGGTCAGGAACCCTCCGAGGATCAGGCCGATGGCGGCACCGCCGCCCGCGATCCCGCCGTAGACGGCGAAGGCCCGGGCGCGCTCCTTGGGCTCGGTGAAGGCCACTGTGAGCAGCGACAGGGCGGCGGGCGCCATGATGGCGGCGAACGCGCCCTGCAGGGCACGGGCGCTGAAGAGCATGGCCGAGTTCTGGGCCAGGCCGCCGAGGGCGGAGGCCCCGGCGAAGCCGACCAGGCTGATCACGAACATGCGCTTGCGCCCGAAGTAGTCGGCGATCCGGCCTCCCAGGAGGAGAAGGCCGGCGAACGACAGCGTGTAGGCCGTCAGCATCCACTGCCGATTGGCCGTCGAGATGTGCAGGGCCCGCTGGGCCGACGGCAGGGCGATGATCACCACCGAGGCGTCGAGCACCACCATGAGCTGGGCCACGGCGATGATGGCCAGGGCGCGGAAGCGCTTGGGGTCGAGGTCGGGCCCGGGTCCGGTCATCTGGTCGGGGAGGTCGAGGGTTGCTGTCATGGTGGTCTCCGTGTCCAACGAGGTCCGAGGCCGACTGTCCCGCTCCGCCGCCCTGACCTGGAAGGGTCTGGTTTTTTCGGCTCGGATGGCTTACAATCGGAATCGGAGTTCTGGTTCCACTTAGACTATACGGAACCTAAGTTCCGTTTGTCAACCGGGGGGAGGAGAGTTTCTTTGGAAGGAAGACCCAACGTAGAGACAGGGTGTGACGAGCGGGCCGCCGTCGCGGCACGGCCTCTGCGGGCCGACGCCCAGCGGAACCGGGCCCGCATCCTGGAGGCCGCCGAGAACGTGTTCGCGGTCGAGGGGATCGAGGTCCCGGTCGATCTGATCGCCGAGAAGGCCGGCGTTGGGGTGGGGACGCTGTACCGGCACTTCCCGACCAAGGAGAAGCTCTGCGAGGCCGTCCTGCTCGACCGGCTGTCCGCCTTGACGTTGGACGCCCAGGCGTTGGCCGACGCCGACGACCCGGCTGGCGCCTTCTTCGGTTTCCTCTCCCACGTGGTCGAGGAGGGCGCGGCGAAGCGCGACCTGATGGTCGCGGTCATGGGCGCCGGCCTCGAGTTCGAGGAGGCGTCGATGGCCGTCAAGGACGGACTGCGCGACGCCGTCGGCGTCTTGCTGCAGCGGGCGCAGGCCGCGGGGGCGGTCCGGGCCGATGTGACGCCGAACGCCGTGGTGTCCCTCGTCGGCGCGACCTGCCAGGCGACGGCCCACGCCGGGGCGGCGCCGGCGTGCGATCTGCTCGCCATCGTGTGCGACGGCCTGCGGGTCCAAGGAGACGTGTCCCCCCCGGGCTAGCTCGAGCGAGGTCGCCCGAACTCGCGCGTGCCCGAGTGTCGTCGATCCGCAGCCGCCCCCGGCCGAGGAGCTATCGCCGGGCCCGCAGCATGGCGCCGTAGGGGTCAGCGGGCGAGTGCAGGCCCAAGCCACCGTCGCACTCGAGCACCTGGCCGGTGACCCAGTCCATCGAATGCAGGGCGATGATGGCCGGAGCGATGTCGCTTGCCTCACCGAGGCGCCCGAGGGCCGTGCGCTGGGCCACGCCGGCGAGCCAGGGCGAGCCCTCGACGCTCAGCGCCGGCCCACGTCCGAGCATGGGTGTCCGTGTCACGCCCGGCGCCACCGCATTGACGCGGATGCCGAACGTCCCCCATTCGGCCGCGGCCACCTGGACCAGCATGGACAGGGCGGCTTTCGACGCGCAGTAGATACCCATGCTGCGGTCGACGAGGCGTGCGCTCACGCTCGAGACGGCGACGAACGAACCGGCCATCTGCTGCTCCTGCAGAGCGCCCACCCAGGCCCGCATGCAGAGCCAGGGCCCGCGGGCGTTGACCCGCATGACCCTGTCGAACGCATCGGGATCGTCCTCGGTCAAGAGGCCCGAGTGACCCACGCCCGCCGTGACCGTGACGAAGGTGGGGACGCCCCAACGCATACGCGTCACGCCGACCGCGTCGTCGATCGCATCAGGTTCGGTCACGTCGCAGGTCACGTCGTGCGCGCCTGCGATGTCCCAGGTCACGGTCGTGGTGCCCTGCGCCCGGTAGGCCTCGGCCAGTGCGGCACCGATACCCGACCCGCCGCCGATCACCAGGGCCAAGGGCCCGGCCTCCTCGCTCATGCGACTCCCTCCTGCCTCTTTCGGGCCAGACCGTACCCGCCTTGCGGTGCCAGACCGGCGGACTCGAGACCCTTGTCGGAGGCCCGGTGGCGAAGATGCAGTTGCCCCAGACCCCCCAGGTGGTACGCCGTGAGGGCGAAGCGCTTCCGGATGCGGGAGTATGTCCGGTCATGAAAGCAGCGGTGTACTACGAGACGGGTGCGCCCGAGGTGTTCCGGTACGAGGACGTGCCCGATCCCACGGCTGGTCCCGGCGACATCCTGATCGACGTCGAGGCGATCAGCATCGAGGGCGGTGACACGCTCAATCGCCTGGGCGGAGACCTCGCCCGCTTGCCCCACATCGTCGGATACCAGTGCGCCGGCACCGTGGCCGAGGTCGGCGCCGAGGTCGACGGCTTCGCCGTGGGGGACCGGGTGGTCACGGTCGGCGTGGACGGATCCCACGCCGAACGTCGGGTCACACCGGCGCCCTTCGCCTGGAGGATCCCTGAAGGCGTGACGACCGACGACGCGGCGTGCGTGCCGGTGCCGTTCGGCACGGCGGACGACTGCCTCTTCGAGTTCGGTCACCTGCAGGCCGGCGAGACGGCCCTCGTCCATGCGGGGGCGGGCGGGGTCGGCATCGCGGCGATCCAGATGGCGAAGCGAGCAGGCAGCGCGGGTGCTCTCCACTGCATCGAGCGAAGACCGGCTGGAGCGATTGAAAGAGTTGGGTCTCGACGAGGGCATCAACTACGTCACGCACGACTTCGTCGCCGAGGCGCGCCGGCTGACCGACGGGCGGGGAGTGGACGTCGTGGTGGACTCGGTGGGGGGCGCGACACTGCAGGGGAGCGTCAACGTCCTGGCCTATCGAGGCCGATGTGTCACCGTCGGCGACGCCGGGAGGTCGGCGGCGGAGGGGCTCGACATCTCGACGATGCGCGGCAACAACCAGACGCTGTCGGGGTACTTCCTGGGGGCCGAGCTCCTGCTGTCGCCCCGACCACACGCGATGATCGCCCGCCACCTGGAGGACATCGGCCGCGGCGAGCTCAAGGTGGTCATCGACCGAACCTTCCCTCTCTCGGATGCCGCGGGTGCCCACAGCTACATCGAGAGCCGGCATGCCTTCGGCCGGGTGTTGCTCATCCCCTGAGGCACGCTCGGGCGTCCGTCTTCTCGGGCGTCCGTCTTCGCACCCCGTAGAATCACGATCCGGCCGTCGGAACAGGACCCGGGCGCAGACGGCGCGCACCCGGGCTGCTCGCGCACACAAAGGATGAGATGAAGATCGCAATTGTCGGAACGGGAGCGATGGGCTCGGTCTATGCCGGCCTGCTCGGAAAGGCCGGCCACGAGGTCTGGGCCATCGACACGTGGCAGGAGCACACGGACGCCATTGCCGCCTCGGGACTGTCCGTCTCGGGCGCGAGCGGCAGCTTTGTCGTCGACAACCTCCACGTCGGGCGATTCCCCCACGAGGCGGGGACGTGCGACGTCTGGGTGATCGCCACGAAGGCGGCGGACGTGGACGCGGTGGCGGCGGACATCGCCCCGCTCGCTCCAGACGAGACCGTGGTGATGGCGTTCCAGAACGGGCTCGGTGCGGGTGAGCGAGTTGCCCGCCGCATCCCCGAGGAGCACATCGTGATCGGGATCGCCGAGGGTTTCGGCTCGTCGATCCCCGCAGCCGGGCCACGTGCACCACGAGGGGATGCGGCTCATCAGGATCGGCGAGATGAACGGCGGGCTGACCGCCGCGGGTCCAGCGCATTGAGCAGGTCTTCGCACGAGGCGGGCTTCAACGTTCGGGCGTTCGCCGACGTGACCCTGATGATCTGGGAGAAGTTCCTCTGCAACGTGACGCTCAGCGCGCCGTGTGCCGCCTTCGACGTGACCGTCGGCGAGCTGATGGCGGATCCGGGCGCGTGGAAGGTCGCGCTCGGTTGCACGGCCGAGGCCTACCGACTCGGCCGTGGCGAAGGGCATCGAGTTCCCCTTCGACGACCCGCTGCAGTACGTCACCGACTTTGCGGCCACCATCCCGAACGCCAGCCCGTCGATGCGCCTCGACCACCTCGCTCGCCGGCGCTCCGAGGTCGACGTGATCAACGGGCAGGTCGTCGAGCTCAGCCACGAGCTTGGGTTCGAGGCGCCCTACAACGAGACGCTCTGCGCCATCCTGCGACGCCGCGAGTCGTGCTTCGCCTGAGGCAAAGGAGTGGGCGGTGGCCGCCGCCTCGACCGCTCCTCACGACCCAGGTTGCGTAGCCTCTGCCCCGTGCCCGTGGACAGGGCACCGTGGGCCGGGGCACGCCGAGGCACGCCGGGGGTGGGAATGGGACGCGTGGGGAGATCGGGAGTGGGGCGACGGTTGCTGCGGGCATGGGGTGCCGCGGCTGTTCTTTGCGGTGTGCTGACGGGCGCGGTCGGCGACGTCTCCGGGCGGTGCGGCAACGGCGCCGACCCCCGTCGACCAGGCCAGCACGAGCAGTCGGGGCGTCTCGGCCGACGCCATCAACGTGGTCTTCCCGATCATCTCGTTCAGCAGCATCGAGGGGGAGTACGAGATCCAGTCGGACGCCGAATACGGGGAACAGGCCAAGGCCATTCACCTCTTCGTGGACCAGATCAACACTGCCGGGGGCATCAACGGCCGGAAGATCAACCCGATGATCGTGGGCTTCGACCCGACGAACCCGGACGAGCAGCGGTCACTGTGCAAGCAGTGGACCCAGGGCAGCCCGCCCGTCTTCGCCGTGCTCGACGGGCTCGGCACCTGGGAGGGGGTCAACGAGCTCTGCGTCACCAAGGAAGGGCACACGCCGATGCTGGCCCAGTGGACGACGACCACCAACTGGACGAATCTCGGCGCGCCGTACCTGTGGTGGACGGGTGCGGACGACGCGCCGATCCTCGCGGCCACCGTCAATTGGGGCCGCAGCTCGGGCCGCCTCGGGCACGGCACCAAGGTCGGGGTCGTGGTCTCGGACGAGGTGAGCGACCAGGACGCGCTCAACTCCTTCCTGTTGCCCGACCTGAAGAAGATCGGCGTCGTCCCCCAGGTGGTGACGATCACGGCGGACGTGGGTGAGACGGCCAGCACGGACTCGGACGCCACCCTGGCGGTGGAGCGGCTCAAGGAGGCGGGGGTCCAGTCGGTCATCCCCCTGCTGCCCGAGAACGCGTTCACTCCCTACATCGGTGCCGAGACGTCGCAGAACTACTTCCCCAAGCTGTTGCTCAGCGACTATCAATCGGAAGTCGAGGTCGCGCTCGGCCTCATCCCCATCCCGTACGACAAGGCGCTCAACGGCCAGGAGGGCGTCACGGCGGAGACGCTCGGCGGGATCGACCTCCCGGTGCCCGAGGCGCAGGGCGGCTACGACCCCGGGGTGCGCAGCTGCTGGACCGTCTGGCACAAGGCCTACCCGCAGACGCCCAAGGGCAACATCAACGACGACATCGAAGAGCAGGGGCCGGTGCAGGGATGGTGCCAGGAGATCCGCCTCTTTGCCAAGGCGGCCACCATGGCCGGCAAGGACCTCAACCGCCGGACGTTCGTCGAGGCGATGTCGCACATCACGAACTTCCCGGGCGGCTACTCGCCGGTCCTGAGCTACGGACCGGACACGTTCTCCGGCCCGACGCAGTACCAGGTCGTCGAGGTGCACGACAACCACCCGCCGACGAGCCAGTGCAAGCGTGGGCCGGCCCCGGCGCCGGCGGCCGGGGTCTGCTGGGTCGTGGTGCAGAAGTGGGCCGCCGCTCCCGGGCCGGCACTGAGGATTCGCGACGCACAACGCACAGCAACGCACAGCGACGCGGCGCGACGCCTCAGGGCACCGATCCGGTACGCGGTGGTGGGGCCGGCGAAGCCCTTGAGGGTCAAGGGCGGGAGCTGCTCGAACCGGAACCCGCTCGATCCTGCTCGTCACCCGCTCGGACACGACCGCCGTCGAGGGCTCGGCGACGGTCGACGAGCCGGGAGGCCAGGTTGACGTCGGGGCCGTAGAGGTCGCCGAACACCGAGACCATCTCCCCGCGGGCCAGCCCGACTCGGACCGGAGGGAGCGTCCCGCCGGAGGCCTCGATCAGATCGAGCGCGATCCGGCAGGCGTCGTCGGCGTCTCTCGGTGACGAACATCGCCTCGTCGCCGATGGTCTTGACGATCTGGCCGTGGTGGCCGGCGACCACCTCGGAGGTGCGCAGGTCGAACTCGATCAGGACGTCGGTGAGCTCGCGCAACGAGAGCGACGCGGCCGTCGACGTGTAGCCCACCAGGTCGACGAAGCCGACGGTGCGCTGCACGGTCACGATGGACCGCTCGGTGTCCGTCGACCACATGCGCTCGGCCACCGCGACGATCTGCCGACGGAGCACCGCGTCGAGCGTCGAGACGAAGGTCGGCAGCAGGGTCTCGGTCAGCTCGGCGTACTCCTTGACGACGTCGACATAGGGCATGCCGGCGTCCATGCCGCGGCAGCTCCACCTGCAGGCGGAAGACGCCGACGACGGTCTCGGCCAGCCGCGCCATGGCGTTCCCGGTGACCCGCGCCAGCTGGAGCGTCGCCTCTTCCCCGAGCAGGTCGTTGTGAGCTCCGGCGAAGAGCCGGACGGCGGTGGCCTCGTCGGCCGTGACGAGGAGGTCGGGATCGGTCGAGAGGCCGGCGGCCGTCATCAGCCGCAGCGTCGTCGGCCAATCGAGGCCCGCCGAGTCCGCGACCTCGCGCAGGGTCAGCGGACCCCGGGCCCGGAGTGTTAGGTCGAGGGCGAGCTCGCCCAGGTTGGACGTCTCCGCCATCACCTCGTCGAGCGTCGCCCCACGCGACAACACGTAGCGGACCAGCGCAAGGCGATCCGACGCGTCCGGCGCGAGCGGGTCGTACAGCCCGAGACGCTCGAGTTCTTCCGTCGCTGGGCGCCGTCATGGCACCAGCTTGCCCGACCACCCCGTCGCCCGAGGACGGGCGGGCCAGCGGCGAATCGGGCGAGTCAGCTCCGGGTTGCTTTGACGGCCAGCTTCTCGTGGCGCAGGGTGGCCCAACGAAGCGCGACGAGCACGCGGATGGCCCACCAGCCCGGGTCGATCTCCCCCTTGGCCAAGGACATCCGGCTCGATGTGGTGGCGGCGTGGTGGTTGTTGTGGAGTCCCTCACCGGCGACGAGCCAGGCCAGCCACTGGTTGTTCGTGGCCAGGTTGTCGTGCGGCCGCTTGCCCCACTTGTGGCCGATGCCGTTGATGGCGCCGCCGCCGAGCAGGTAGATCGAGGCGTGGACCCCCGCCGCGATCAGCCCGATCTCCCAACCGAACACCGCGACCAGCAGGGCGACGCCCAGGGCCAGGCCGAGGAGGGCGTGGTTGAACAGCACCTTGTCCCAGCGGTCCTCGGGCAGGTCCTTGGCGTAGCGGACGACCTGCTCGCGGTTCTTGGAGACCCGGCGGTAGAGCACGGCGTTGCCGAACTGGACCAGGGAGTAGCCGAAGATGACGGGCGAGTGCGGGTCGCCCTCCTTGTCGGTGTGGGCGTGGTGCTTGCGGTGCACCGCCACCCATTGCCGGGGTCGGGTGCCCGTCGACATCCAGATGATGAAGCGGCAGGCGAAGGCGACCGGCGGCCGCAGGGTGATGGCCTTGTGCGCCAGCGCACGGTGCAGGTACACCGTCGTGACGATGAAGGAGATTTGACGAAGTCAGCAGCCCGATCAGGACGGCCTCGAGGACCGCGGGCACGTTCAGGACACTACCGCAGCCGAAGAGGGCCACCGCGGCGCTCCGCCTCGGCATCCTCGCGGCGGCGACCACCCGGTGAGGTCCGACGAACGGGGCCGATCCGCGCCAAGATGTGCGGCTTCCGCCGACACCGCCCTGCGAGGTGCCTTCCATGAGCTTCACCCCCTACGACCGGCCGGTCCGGGCCGCCTTCATCGGCCTCGGTCGCATCTACGACCTCAACATGCGGGCCTACCTCGACAACCCCGACGTCGAGGTCGTGGCCCTGGTCGACCCGAGCGAGGAGCGCCGGGCCGAGCGCGCCGCGGACTGGCCGGGCGTGCAGACCTTCGCCTCCGCCGCCGAGCTCGCCGCCAGCGGCCTCGAGGTGGACGCGGTGGAGGCGTTGCTCCCCATTCCGCTGCACGAAGAGGGCGTCATTGAGCTCCTCGGCTACGGCTGGCACGTCAACCTGCAGAAGCCGATGGCCAACGACCTCGCATGCCGCCCAGCGCATGGTGGACGCCGCCGCCGCCAACGACCGGCTGCTGCGGGTCATGGAGAACTACATCTTCTACGAGCCGCTGGTGAAGCTGAAGGCGCTCGCGACGTCGGGCGATCTCGGTGAGATCAGCGGCTACCACATGAAGATGGTGGGCAGCGGCCGCGGCGGCTGGGACGTGCCGTCGAGCAGCTACCACTACCAGATCCAACAGATGAAGCGAGGGCCGCGGCATCCTGGTGTTCGACGACGGGTGGCACAAGCTGGCGACGGCCATCTGGCTCTTCGGCCCCGTCAAGGAGGTGCGAGCCTGGGTGGGTGGCACCGAGGTGTTCCCCGGCATCGAGGTCGACGCGCCGACGACGCATCGTCTGGGAGCACCACAACGGCATCCGCGGGGTGTGGGACATCACCCTGGCCCCGGACATGTACCTGCGCTCGGACTACTACACCAACGACGAGCGGTGGGAGATCACCGGTCGGGCCGGCTACGCCCGGGTCAACCGCTGCACGGGCCGCGGCATTCAGCAGCCGAGCCTCGAGGTCTACGTCGACGGCGAGATGCGCTCGTACCACGCGCTCGACGACGACTGGGGGAGCAGCTTCCGCGATTCGGGTCGACACTGGCTGCGCTGGCTCCACACCGGCGAGGGACCCATGCTGTGGAGCGGCGAGGAGGCCATGGACGTCCTCCGGTTTGCCCTTGCCGCCTACGCCAGCAGCGCGGCGGGTGGTACCGGCGTGGACCCGGCCTCGGTCTCGTAGGCGCCGCGCGCCGAGCGCCCCTCGCGGCGCTGTCGACTCGATCATCGGTCGATGCTGTCGAGTCGCCCCGGCCCGATCTCGTCCCGGTCACTACGATTTGATCCATGGTCGGAGCGGATCGTGGCGCGAGCCTCGGCCGGCGGATCGGGGCCCTGGGCCTGACGGTGCTGCTCCTGATCGCGACGCTCGTCGTCGGCTGGCTGGTCTGGAGCGTCGTCGAGTGGCGACACGGTCGCACGCCGAGCTACCGGCTCCTCGGGCTGCGCGTCGTGCGCCGGTCCGACGCGCAACCGATCGGGGTGGGACGGTCGCTGTTGCGCAGTGGCATCTGCTGCCCCGTGCTCGTCGTGCCGACCGTGGTCATCGGAGGTCTGATCGGCCTCTGCTTCGCCATGGGCGCGTCGCCGCCGGACGGCCTGCTGCGCCAGCCCCGCACCGCTCCGTGGGACTACCTGACGGCCACGAAGGTCCTCGACGAGCGGGTGCTCCCCGAGCCGGCAGCCGGATGCGGACGCGCAGCCCGTCGGACCCGGTCGCAGCGCCGGCGGCCCACGGTGCTCGGTGCGCCGCGGACCAACGGTCACGGGCCGGGCCGAACCGCTGGCTGAACCCCCACCGAACCCTGACTGACATCGGGGTGGCCGACCCTCGGTGAACCTGGTCAGGGCCAGTGTCTGACGAGAGAGATGCTCCACCGCAGGTCACGGGCCCTTGTCATGCGCACGCGACATGTTAGTCTTGACTAACATGTCATCCGGTGAGCGAGACGCAGAAAGCCACGCCCACGCCCAGCCAGCGGCGCCGGACCTGCTGGCTGTGCTGGCCGAGCCCAACCGTCGACGGCTGCTCGAGCTGCTGCGCGGGGGAGAGCGCACCGTGACCGAGCTGGCGGCGGAGTTCTCGGTGACCCGGCCCGCCATCTCGCAGCACCTCGGCGTGCTCGCCGCCGCCGGACTGGTGGAGGTCCGGCAGGACGGCCGGTTCCGCCGCTACCGGCTCAACCCGAGTTGGCATGGCGGCGCTACGCAGCACCCTCGACGCCTTCTGGACATCCGAGCTCGAGCAACTCGTGGTTGCCGAGCCCCCAACGAAAGGAATCCCGCATGACGATTGAGAAGTCGGTCCTCGTCCCCTTGAACGCCGACGAGACGTTCGCACTCGTGACCGAGCCCGAGCGGCTGCGCCGCTGGCAGGCGATCTCGGCGCGGGTCGACCTGCGCGCCGGCGGCGAATTCCGCTGGACGGTGGTCCCCGGCGCCAGTGCCGGTGGCACCTTCGTCGAAGTCGAACCCGGCAAACGGCTCGTGTACACGTGGGGCTGGGAGGGCGACGAGGCGCTGCCGCCCGGCACGTCCACCGTCACCATCACGCTCGAGCCCGCCGAGGGCGGGACGACGGTGCGGCTCGTGCACGAGGGGCTGACGCCCGAGCAGGAGACGCACCATCACGACGGATGGGACCACTTCATGGAGCGTCTGGCCGTGGCGGGACGTACGGGCGACGCCGGATCGGAGCCCTGGGCCGTTCGGCCGGCCGACGCCTGGGACCAGCTCAGTGCGGCCGAGGCGTCGCTCGCCCTGTGCGCGCTTGTCCTGCGCGGCATGGGTCCGGGAGACGGGAAGGCGCAGACGCCCTGCGCGAAGTACGACGTGGACCAGCTGACCGAGCACCTGGCCGGTTCGCTGGTCGGACTCGGCGGCTGCGTCGGCGTCGACGTCACGCCGGACGAGGACGTCGAGCGCGAGGTGCGCATCGCCGACCTGGCCCAGCCCGTGCTCGAAGGGTGGCGCCGGCGCGGCATCGAGGGCACGGTCGCGCTCGGAAACGGCGAGATCCCCGCCGAGGTCGCCTCGCGGATCTTGTCCATGGAGCTGCTGGTGCACGCCTGGGACTTCGCCCGTGCCACCGATCAGACCCTGCCCGCCAACGAGGGGCTCAGCACCTACGTGCTCGGCCTGGCCAGAGACGGCCTCATCAAGCCGGCGCTGCGCGACGGCGACAACTTCGCCGACGAGGTAGTGCTGGGCGCCGGTGCCGACCCGATGGACCAGCTGGTGGCCTACACGGGCCGCCGGCCCTGAATCAGGTGGCGGGGTTCCCCCGCCACCTGCGCTCGAACGGGCAGGCGCCACGTGCGTGGCGCGATCAGGGTCGTTGATGGCCGGTGGGCCCCAGCCCCCTTGCGGGTAGGGCTGCACCGGCTCGGGGTGCTCCAGCAGCGGTGTCGACACCTCCCACAGGCGCTCGATGCTCTCAGCGGAGTTGAACAACGTGTGGTCGCCCACCATGGCGTCGTGGATCAGGCGCTCGTAGGCCTCGAGCACGTCGGCGTCCTGGCCGGTCTCGTGCAGCGCGAACTGCAGGCTGAGCTTCTCGAGCGTCATGCCCGGACCCGGCTTCTTCCCGTAGAAGGAAAGGGACAGCTTCGAGGAGTCGGCCAGGTCGAAGGTCAGGTGGTCGGGGCCCGAGGCCCCGACGCCCGAACCGTCGGGGAACATCGACTTGGGCGGCTCGCGGAACGCGATGGAGATGATGCGTTCTCCGCTGCCGAGCTTCTTGCCGGTGCGCAGATAGAAGGGCACGCCGGCCCAGCGCCAGTTGTCGATCTCGACCTTGAGCGCAACGAAGGTCTCCGTATCGGAGTCGGCCGCGACGCCGGGGATGTCGCGGTAGCCGTCGTACTGCCCCCGCACGACCTGGGTCACGTCGAGCGGGCGCAGCGAGCGGAAGACCTTGTTCTTCTCCTCACCGATGGCGCCGGGCTCAAGCGCCGTGGGCGGTTCCATGGCCACGAAACCCAGGATCTGGAAGAGGTGGGTGACCACCATGTCCTTGAAGGCGCCGGTCGCCTCGTAGAACGCAACGCGGTCGTCGACACCGAGCGTCTCGGGCACGTCGATCTGTACATGGTCGATGTGGTCCCGGTTCCAGATGGGCTCGAACAGACCGTTGGCGAAGCGGAAGGCCAGAATGTTCAGGACGCCTTCCTTACCGAGGAAATGGTCGATGCGGAAGATCTGGTCCTCGTCGAAGACCTGGTGCAGCATGTCGTTCAGCGCCACGGCGCTGGCCAGGTCGGTGCCGAACGGCTTCTCCATGACGACCCGTGAGCGCTCGACCAGCTTGGCGTCGGACAGCAACTCGATCACCGAGCGGTCGGCCGCCGGCGGGACGCTCAGGTAGTGCAGGCGCCGCGGCTCGCCGCCGATGCTCGCTCTCGGCCTTGGCCACCGCGTCGGCCAGCGCCTCGGGGCCGGCCGAGGTGGAGCAGAAGGTCAGCCGTTTCTCGAAATTTGCCCACTGCAGGAGCGAGATCCGGTCAGTCGAGAACTGGTCGCAGGCGTGGCGGGCCAGGTGGCGGAACTCCTCGTCCGTCAGCGTGCTCGTCGAGCTGCCGACGATGCGGTAGTCGGGCATCATCCCGGTCATGGCCAGGTGCAGCAGGCCGGGGAGCAGCTTGCGGGCGGCCAGGTCGCCGGTGGCGCCGAACAGGATGATGACGTGCGGCTCGATCTGGTTGCTGGGGGTGGCCGAGTCCACCGTCTCGCTCTGGTCGACGACCTCGGTCATGTGGGCCTCCGCTGGTTGAGTTCGGACACGTTGGCCCCCATGATCTTCGGCACCGAGTCGCGCGGGAGCTTCTGCAGCTCGGTGACCCAGTCGGTCGGCTCGGGCAGCCCTTCAATGTGGGGCCAGTCCGACCCGAAGATGACGCGGTCGTCGCCCATCAGGTCGACGATCTCGCCGACATCGTCCTCCCAGAAGGGGTTGATCCAGACATTGCGGCGGAATGTGAGGACGGGGTCCTCGGAGAAGTAGCCGGGCATGCGCCGGTTGGTCGTGCGTATCTTGGCGAAGAGGGGGGCGAGGAACTCCGATCCGTTCTCGACCGAGGCGATGCGCACGTTGGGGAAGCGGTCGAAGAGCTTCTCCAGGATCAACGTGGCCAACCAGTCGTGCGCGGCCCGCTCGATGGCGAACATCTTGATGCTCGGGCGGGCGCCGCCGGCGCGGAACGAAGCGGAGAACCCGTCCACGGCATACCCGTTGGATGAGAGGCCGGCGTCCCCGGCGTGGACCACCACGGTGATGCCCGCTTCGTTGACACGCGCCCAGAACGGGTCGAATGCATCGGCGGCCGGCGAGAGGGGGCCGCCGGCCGTGATGGGCGCGGCCGCTCGCATGACGATGGATCGCGCGTCTTGGTCGATCGCCCATTCCAGTTCTCGCACCGCTTCGTCGACATCGGCCAGCGTGATGTAGGGGGCGGCGAAGATGCGGTCCCGGTACGCCATCCCCCAGTCCTCCGCGAGCCAGCGGTTGAAGGCGCGGAACAGGAGGACGACGGCGCCCGGGTCGTGCTTGAGCGCCTCCTCGTAGAGCATGCCGAGGGTGGGGAAGAGCCAGATCTTGGAGAGGCCCTGGGCATCCATGGTGGCGAGGCGGGCGTCGCGGTCGCGGTACTCGGGGCGGATGGGCTCGGGCTGGCCCATCAGCTCGTGCATGGGCCGACCGTCGGGGTTGCCCCGGAAGTAGTCGGCCAGCGCCCCGGCCGGCGCGATCGGGTTGAACGTCGGGTTGGTGACCGCCCGGCTGACCCGGCCACCCAGCGCGTGGTAGCGCCGGCTGCCGACCTCGACCCACTCGATCACCCGCGGCCCGAGCTTGGGGTCCAGATGCCGGGTGAACGCATCGAGCGCCTCGTAGTAGTGGTTGTCGGCATCGAAGACGGGCGAATCGACAGCGTGCATGGTCAGCCTTCCGCGAGCGTGCGCAACACCGCAGACTCTATTGGGCGCGGGTGGGCGGTCCGGCCGAGGTGTGGGCCGCCCCTTCCGGGTCGACCGCCCACGCCGGGGCCTCGCCCCAGCGCTCCCCGTAGACCAGTTCGGCCATCGGCCGCCGCCGCACCGGGCCATGCCGTCCCTGCGGCCGGCCCAGGGTGATGGTGGCCATGATCTCGACCTCGTCCGGGACGTGCAACACCAAACGCAACTCGGCGTCGGCGGCGAATTGCCACCCCGTCATCACGCCTCCGTATCCGAGGGCGCGGGCGGCCAGCAGCAGGTTCTGGCAGGCGGGGTAGACGGATGCACCGTCGGTGTAGGCAGGGGCATGGCGGTAGCGCCGGAAGCAGGCCAGGACCAGTACCGGCACCGATTCGTACGTGTCGACGTACTGCTGCATGGTGCGGGCCATGCGCGCCTTGGGGGAGTCCGCCTGCGCCCCCGACCCCGAGTCGTACCCGTCGGCCTCGCGCTTGGCCGCCCAGAATTGGCGTGCCCCTTCACCGATCAGGCGCTTCGCCTCGCGGGCCACTGGCCCGTCGGTGAGGACGATGAAGCGGAAGGGTTGGCGGTTCGAACCGCTCGGGGCACGGGTGGCGGCGAACAGGATGTCGCGCAGCACCTCATCGGGCACTCGCTCCTCGGTGTAGCGCCGGATGGCCCGCGTGGTGAGCAGTCCCTCGTAGAGCGAGACCTCGTCGGGCCGCTGGTCTGGCGTTCCCGGCACGAGGCCGACCCTACCAATGCCCCTGCACCACGCCGTCGGCCCTGTCACCCGGCTGCTGGCAGTTGCCCGGATCCGGACGCGGCACCCGTGCGGGCAGCGTCGGCTAGGTTGCGCCGCGGTGCGCAGGAAGACCCCCTTGCTTCGACTTGCCGCACTGCTGACGACCGCCATCGGGGCCGTGCTCTCCGTTTCGCCTGGCGGCGCCGGTGCGACGGCATCGCCGTTGGCGAGGATCCCCGCTTTGACCTTCCTGCACGTCGTGACGCCAGCCAGTGGTTCTGACACGACGCCATATCTGGCCGATGCCGCGGGCCGCCAGATACTTCTGCACGGGTCGGCCGCAGTGGGCATGGAGGACGTTGCCTATCCGGGAGCGAACGGCGGGCCGGCGATCTTCCCCATCACGCCCTCCGCCTACGACGCGCGCTGCCCGAAGGCGTCGGCGCTGATCCCACAGCCCCCGCTCTGCGACGTACAGGCAGCGCGGACAGCGTTCGCACAGTCGACCGCCGCGGGAAGCGGTGACGACTTCGCGCAGATGCGGGCTCTCGGGTTCAACGTGGTGCGGCTGGTGCTCAACTGGTCTCAGCTGGAGCCAACGGCAGGTGCCTATTCGGCGACGTACCTCAACCGCGTGGCTCAGGTCGTCGGATGGGCGCGCCAACAAGGGATCTACGTGATCCTCGACATGCATCAGGACCAGTACTCGCGCTTCATCGTGCCGGCGAAGAAGGGCACGACGCCGTCGGGGTGTACCCCTTCGGGCGGGAGCGACGGCGCACCGGCCTGGGCCGTCCAAGACGACGGCAAGGCGGCGTGCGCCATGTTCGGCATCGACGAGCTCAACCCCGCCGAGTCTGCCGCCTTCGCCAACTTCTGGCAGAACGCCACCGTCGCCGGTCCTCAGGGTCAGGCGCCGGGCACCGGCCTGCAGGATCACTACATCGGTGGGCTGGCCGCACTGGCGAAACGGTTCGAGGGCAATGCGGCCGTCCTGGGCTACGAGCTCATGAACGAGCCACAACCGGGATCCCTCAGCTCGACACCCGCTGGCAACGGGTACCAGGCGAGCAGTCAGGACCTCTACCCCTTCTACACGCGGGCGATCGAGGCGCTCACGGGCGTGCGCGATGGACGGCCCACCTGCCCGGCGACGGCACCCACGTCACTCGCGAACTCGTGCGCCTATCCACGGCTGGCTTCGGTGAGCCGGCAGCAGATCTTCTACGAGCCGATCGCCTACCGGAACCTGGTGGACTTCTCGCTCCAGGTGTCAGCGCCCTTCTCGTCCTACGGCAACCTCGTCTTCGCGCCTCACGTCTACACCTATGCGTTCACCGTCGAGCAGGATCTGCTGGGCCTGCCGGCCAAGCCGGGCGGTTACCCACCCAACTTCACCTTCGGGTACCAGACGGCCGAGTCCGAAGCGCAGGCCATGCATTCGGCCGTTCTCGTCACCGAGTTCGGGGACGCGTCCAGCACCGATCCCACAATCCTCGCCAACGAACTCGCGGCGCAGGAGTCGACGCAGACTGGCGGCACGCTGTGGGCCTGGAAGGGCCTATCCCAGAAGGCAGGGTCGTGCTGGTGCGTGCGCTGGCAGCACTCGAGTTACCAGACCACGTCCAACGGCACGGCCGGCAAGGGGAACCCGAAGTCCGTGCCCTCCGCCGCCGACCTGCTGATTCCGAGCCGGCAGCGGTTGCTGATGCGCGTTGCGCCCACCGCAACGGCGGGGCGCTTGGGCGCGTACGCCTACGATCCGTCCAACGGTGCCTTCGCCATGATCGCGACCTCGACTGCGGCCGGGCGGCGCGGCGACCGCGGGACCGACACGGTGATCGCCATCCCGTCGAGCGTCCATGGCGCGGTGCACGTCAGCGGCGCGGCGGCGGTTGATGCCGTCCAGGCCCGTCCCGACGGAAGCAGGCTGGCCTATATCCGGACAACAGCGGCCGGGTCGGTCACCTACGGAGTTACCGTCGGTTCGGCGCCCCTGTCCCTCACCGCGCGCGTGGCGAGTGAGGCGTCGAACCCGTTGCCCCCGATCAGCGAGCCCGAGGCCCGGGCCATGGCCGAGGCGGCACTCGAGGCCGAAGCACACTCGCCGAATGCCACGATCCGCTCGACGGCACAGCTCGTGCAGGGTCTGGCCGGCCTCGTGCTCGGCGCGACCGATCCGAACACGTCTCCTGCCTCCTAGACGTTCACGGCGCGGCGGGGCGTTGCTGACTCGGCGGGCGCCGGGTCGCCACACAGAGCTGGGCGGCCCCGACCCGATGGCGGCGGGTGCGTTCCATGCTTCAATGGGCCATGTTCTACGTGATCATCTTCAGCTTGGCGGCTGTCCTCTTGGTGGTGGCGGGACTCACCACCATGTCGAGGCGCCGCAGGATCCGCGCCACGGAAGAGACGCAGAGCAGTCCCACACATGCGCCGCATGTGGCGCACGGGACCCATGCCGATGCGGCTGAACGCAGGAGTCGGAAAGCTAAGCGGGCGCAGTCACAGCACGATCGACGCAAGCGCCACTGACATCACGTGATCGGGTGAAGGGAACCAGCGGGTTGACTGGGGGGGTGACGGTGTCAGGCGGGGCCAGGGAAGAACGCTCTTTGACGCTCCACGAGGTGGAGGCCGCAATCCGCAGCTCGTGGTCCGTCGAGACCTGTGATCCAACCGACGAGGAGCGCTGGACACCGGAGAACCCCTCCCTCGGCCAGTGCGCGGTGACGGCCCTTGTCGTCCACGACCTGTTGGGAGGCGAACTGCTCGAGGCGGAAGTCCACTACACGGACGGCACCCGGCAGGGGTTCCACTACTGGAACAGGTTGGCCGGCGTCGATATCGACCTGACCCGGGCGCAGTTCGCCGGCAACGAGCACGTCCAGTCGCCCCACCTGGTCGACAGGCTGCCGTCCCAGCCATGGCTGGCGCAGGACAAGTACGTCGTCTTTCGTGACCGCGTCCGGGCGGATCTGCAGCTTCCCCGGACGGGGGAGTGAAGGAGGGGCGCCGCTACGTCTCCGCCGGCACCCGATCGAAGTACAGGTCGGGATGGCGTTCGTCCTCGAGCAGTCCCGAAATCCCCTCGCGCGCGTAGGCGATGTGCAGGTCGATGCGGTGCACCAGGAGCTCGGCGCGGCTCGGCGAGCCCGGCACCGCCCGGCTGGCCTCAGCCACCACGGTGCCCGTGGGGGCCACGATCCGGCTCGCACCCAGAAGGGTGGACGTCGGGTGCGAGCCGGCCTGGTTGGCCTGCACCCACCATTGGCTGTTGGTCAGCGCCACGGCGGGATAGAGGAGGTCCCACGCGTTGGCCCCCTCCACCCCGCAGGCCGCAGGGGCCAGAACGAGGCGTGCGCCGCGCAACGCCAGCGTCCGGGCGACCTCCGGGAAGTCGCCGTCGAAGCAGACCACCAGTCCGACGTGGCCGAGCGTGGGGTCGTCGGAACGTGGTCAGCCGGTCGCCGGGACTGAAGACAGTGGGCTCGAGCGTGGGCGGGTAGAGGTGTGCCTTCCGGTGCCAGGCGGCCAGCTCTCCACGAGGATTGAAGACGAGCGCCGTGTCGTAGATGCGTCCGTCTTCGGCCATCTCGGGCACCGTGCCCGCGGCGAGCCACATCGCACGTCGCCGGGCCGCCTCGCCGAGCTCGACGGAGCGGGGCCCGTCGCGGGGCTCGGCGTCGGCGCGCACGTCGCGGGCCAGCGTGTCGGGGTCGTAGCCGCACGACCACAGTTCCGGGAGCAGTAGGAGCTCGACGCCGCGCGAGGCCGCATCGTCCATCATGCCCATCGCCACGCGCATGTTCTGGCGCGGCTCCCCTGGTGTGGCCAGCCACTGGGCCACACCGACCAGAAGATCTCGTTTCACCTCGGGTACCTGGTTTCCCACCTCTGTCCGGCGCTGTTCCGCTCACCCTAGGGAGGCAACGTTCGCGGCCGGTTTCCCGTACGTGAATGCACTGTTACAAGTCGAACGTTCTGACGCCGGCGCGACCCCCGCGACGCCCGTGACCCCGTGAACCCGCGACCCCCGCGGTGCTCCGCTGCGACGACGGTCGACTCAGCGGGGTGCCGGAGACGCCATGATCGTGACCAGGTCGTAGAGCACGTGCGCGGCCGCGATTGCCGTGACCTCCGCATGGTCGTAGGCGGGCGAGACCTCCACCACGTCGCCACCCACCACAGTTGCCGGGCGGAGCCCTCGCACCAAGGCGAGGAGTTCCCGGCTGGTCAGGCCGCCGGCCTCCGGAGTGCCGGTGCCGGGCGCGTGTGCCGGGTCGAGGACATCGATGTCGACCGAGACGTACGTCGGCGCGTCGCCCACCGCCGCCAGCATCCGACGCACGACCGCGGCGACCCCATGCTCCGCCACGTCATCCGTCGTGATCTGCGTGAAGCCCATGGAGGTGTCGTCCGTCAGGTCGGTGCCGGAGTAGAGCGGGCCACGCAGGCCGACGTGCACGCTTCGGTCGCGCAGGAGCAGGCCCTCCTCCCAGGCGCGCCGGAAGGGCGTCCCGTGCGTGAACCGCTGCCCGAAATAGGTGTCCCACGTATCGAGATGCGCGTCGAAGTGGACAAGGGCGAGCGCCCCGTGGCGGCGCGCCGTGGCCCGCAGCAAGGGCAGCGCGATGGTGTGGTCGCCTCCGATTGCCACCAGCCGCCCGCCGTGTCGCAGGAGCACATCGGCCGCTTCCTCTATCTGGGCGACCGCCTCCTCGGGGCTGAAGGGCGTGCAGGTGATGTCCCCGGCGTCGACCACCTGGGCCAGCTCGAAGGGAAGCGCCTCCAGGGCTGGGTGGTACGGGCGGAGCAGGCGCGAGCCTTGGCGCACGGCAGCCGGCCCGAAGCGTGCGCCCGGTCGGTAGCTGGTGCCACCGTCGAAGGGAATGCCGGCCACTGCGATGTCCCAGCCCTCCACCTGGTCGGCCCTGGGCAGCCGGGCAAAGGTGGCCAGGCCGGCGAAGCGAGGGACCTGGCTCGCGTCGGCTGGACCGATGGGACGACCGGACTCGGCATCGGCCATCAATCGTCGATGGCCTGGTACACGAGTGCCCGCAGCTGGGCGCGGAACGGGTACGCCGCGGAGGGGAAGAGCTGGGTCATGAAGACGGCGAAGAGGTCCTCGGCCGGGTCGACCCAGAAGGCGGTGCTCGCCGCCCCGCCCCAGTAGAACTCGCCGCCGGAGCCAGCCATTGCGGTTGCGGCCGGCCCGAGGCCGACCGCAAAACCCAGGCCGAAGCCGACGCCCTCGAAGTTCGCCTCGCCGAAGCCGCCGATCGCCATCTCCTGCAGGGTGGCGCCACCCGGGAAGTGGTTGACCGTCATGAGCTGCAACGTCTTGCGCCCGAGGACACGCCGGCCGTCGAGCTGGCCGCCGTTGGCCAGCATCTGGCAGAAGGCCACGTAGTCGTGGGTCGTCGAGACCAGTCCACCCGCGCCCGAGAGATAGGACCGGGGTCGTTTGATCGCGTTGGCGAACGGCCCCTCCATGAGGCGCGGCGAGTTCGCCGGGCGGTACTGGTAGCAGGCGGCCAGCCGTGGCAGATCGTCCTCGGGCACGAAAAACGCCGTGTCGGTCATGCCGAGTGGATCGAAGAGCTCGCGACGGAGGTAGTCGTCGAGGGACAGGCCGGAGAGGATCTCGACCAGCCGTCCCACGATGTCGGTCGAGATCCCGTAGTTCCAGTGCGTCCCGGGGTGGAACTTCAACGGATGCTCCGCCAGCAGCGCCGTGACGCGCTCGAGTGTCCGCGGACCGGTCTGTGCCGCCTGCGCCTCGTTGAACGCGGCGTCGATGGGATTGCCGGGCATCAGGCCGCCCGGTAGTCCGGTCGTGTGCATCAGTACGTCCCGCATGTTCATGGGGCGTTCGGGCTTTTCCAATGTCACCGAGCCGTCAGCGGCGACAACCCCCACCTGCAGGGTCCGCCATTCGGGGATGTAGCGGTGCACCGGGTCGAGGAGCTGGAACATGCCCTTTTCGTAGAGCTGCATCAGCGCCACCGAGGCGATGGGCTTGGTCATGGAGTAGATCCGGAAGATGGCGTCGTCCGCCATGGGCGTCTGCTGCTCGCGATCCATGAGCCCAAGGGAGCGGTGATACGCGACGTGGCCCCCCCGGACGACGGCGATCTGGCAGCCGGCGATCTTGCCGGGTTCGACGTAGGTGGAGCTGAAGTGCTCGGTGATGCGCTCCAGGCGCGCCTCGCTCATTCCGGCCGCATCAGGTTCGATCTTCACCCGCACCCCTTCCCACTGTCGGGCGGTCTTCTCCGGCTACGCCCTGTTCTCTGCTTCTTTCTTCTGCTTCTGGTCCCGCAGGTAGGCCGCCGTCCCCTCTAGGAAGGCGGCCACGTCCTTCTCCTTGTTGGCCGTCACGCCGTGGAACCACTCGGGGACGTAGACCTGGGCGGCGCCCGACTCGAGTCCGGCGAGGATGGCGTCGGTCGCGACCGAAACTGGTTCCGCCGCGACCGGCAGGTCGGGCACGTCGTTGTCGGGCAGGGTGAAGAGTTCGGTGTCGATGACGCCCGGGTAGACCACCATGACCTTGATGCCGCTGTCCCAGAGGTCGACGGCCATGGCTTCGGAGAAGGCCGTGAGCGCCGCCTTCGATGCGTCGTAGGCCGCCTCGCCGGGCGCGCTGAGCTTGGCGGCGATGGACGACACGTTCACGATCGTGCCGGAGCCGCGCGCCAGCATTTGGGGGAGCAGGTCGTAGGTCAGGCGCATCGGCGACAGGTAGTTGATGTGCATGACGGCGGTAATGGTGTCGATGTCGAGCGCCGTCGTGTGGCGGCGCTTTGGAATCCCGGCGTTGTTGACCAGGAGGTCGACCCCGCCGAAAGCGTCGAGCACGTCCACGGCGAGCTTGTCCACCGCATCGGGGTCGGCCAGGTTGGTCACCCACATGCGGCTATCGGGAGAGTGCTGCATGCAGCGTTCCAGCACTTGGGAGAGCAGTTCACCTCGCCGGGCGCAGATGCCGACGACGGCCCCCCGCTCGGCCAGGGCCACGGCCAGGCCTGCACCTATCCCCGATGACCCCCCGGTCACCAGCGTGCGGCACCCCTGCAGGTCCAACGCCATCGTCCACCCCACTTTCGTTTCCGTTCGAACCGGTTCTCACCTTAGGCACGCTCGGGCCCCCGGCGAAGATTGACGTTTTGTTGACGCCCGGCTCCGCCCCGTTGACATCGGGTATACGAACGCGCCTCCACCATGGATCCCATGGCAGATCTTCTCGTCGTCCTCAGCGTCGTGGTGTTCATCGCCGCGTTCCTGGGCTACATCTGGCTCCTGGAGCGGGTATGAGCGTTGTCCAAGGCATCTTGCTCGGCATCTCGGTCCTGGTGTTCCTCTACCTCGGGGTCGCCATGTTCAAGCCTGAGTGGTTCTAAATGGGCTTCTTCTGGACCATCGTCGTCCTCATCGTCCTGCTGGCTCTGGCCTGGAGGTATCTCGGCGCCTACATGGTCGCCGTGTTCGAGGGACGGGTGCACTTCCTGGGCTTCATCGAACGCCCGATCTACGCATTGCTCGGCACGGGCCCTGAGAGGGAGCAGACCTGGAAGCGCTACGCCGGTTCGGTCGTCGTGTTCTCCGGGCTCTCGATCGGGATCACGTACGCCATCCTCCGACTCCAGGGCTCGTTACCGCTGAATCCACAGCACTTCGGCGCCGTCGGCCCTGCGCTGTCATGGAACACGGCCACCTCGTTCGTCACGAATACCAACTGGCAGAACTACGGCGGCGAAGAGACCATGTCCTACCTGTCGCAGATGTGCTCGTTGACGGTGCAGCAGTTCGTGACCCCCGCCGTCGGCATCGGGGCCGCGCTCGTGATCATCCGCGGCTTCTCCAAGAAGGGATCGCCGACCGTCGGCAACTTCTGGGTGGACGTAACCCGCGCCCTGCTCTACGTGCTCGCCCCGATCGCCATCATCGGCGGCCTGATCTTCGTGGGCCAGGGCGCCATCGACACACTGGGTGGGCCGGTCAACATCCACAACTCGCTCAACGGGGTCTCGCAGACCATCGCCCTCGGTCCGGTTGGGTTCATGGAGGCCATCAAGCAGGTGGGCACCAACGGCGGCGGGTTCTTCAACATCAACTCGGCCCATCCGTTCGAGAACCCGACGGGCTTGACCAACCTTCTGTCCGTCTTCCTGCTGCTGTGCATCCCGGTCGCACTGACGTACGTCTTCGGCAAGATGGTGGGGGCCCTACGGCAGGGCGTGGCCGTCCTGGCCGCGATGTTCATCATCTTCGGAGCCTGGGTCGCCATCTCGGCGGTCTCGGAGCACCAGTCCAACCCAGCTGTGCAGGCCGCCGGCCTCGTCCACCAACCAACGGGAAACACCACGGGCAAGGAAGTCCGATTCGGGGTCCCGAGTTCGGCGCTCTTCGGTGTGGCGTCGACCTCGACGTCCACCGGATCGGCAAACTCCGCGTACGACTCCTTCACGCCGATCGGCGGCGGTATGAACCTCACCGGCATGATGCTCGGCGAAGTGACTCCCGGCGGCGTGGGCAGCGGGATGTACACCATCTTGATCTACGCAATCATCGCGGTCTTCATCGGCGGGCTGATGGTGGGTCGAACGCCCGAGTATCTCGGGAAGAAGATCCAGGCCACGGAGGTGAAGCTGGCCGGCCTGGGGACTGTTGTGATGCCGGTCACGGTGCTGGCCGTCACGGGGCTGGCCGTCGCCGTTCACCCCGGGCAGATCGCGCCCGAGAACGGCGGTCCGCACGGCTTCTCCGAGATCCTCTATGCCCTCACGTCCCAAGGGAACAACAATGGATCCGCCTTCGGTGGGCTCACCGGCAACACCCCCTTCTACAACATCCTCGGTGGCATCGCCATGCTCATCGGGCGCTTCGGGATCATGATCCCGGCCATCGCGCTGGGCGGGGTGCTGGCGGCCAAGAACGTGGTGTCCGCCGGTGCCGGCACGTTCCGCTCCGACAATCCCATGTTCGTGGGCCTGCTGATCGGCGTCATCATCATCGTCGGCGGCCTGACCTTCTTCCCGGCGGTGTCCCTCGGTCCGATCGTCGAGCAGTTCAGTCACGGAAAGTTCTTCTAAATGACCGTTATCACAGCCGACGCCCCACCTCCAGCTCCATCTGCGCCCCATGGCGTGGCGGAGTCCCGCGGCCTCTTCGATCGGGAGATCTTGAAGGAGTCCCTCGCCGGGTCGTTCACCAAGCTCGATCCCCGGGTGCAGGTCAGGAATCCGGTCATGTTCGTCGTGCTGATCGGCTCGGTCATCACCCTCATTGAGTCCATCGCACATGGCGGCATCTTCAACTGGTCGATCACAGTGTGGCTGTTTCTCACCGTTCTCTTCGCCAACTTCGCCGAGGCCATGGCCGAGGGCCGGGGCAAGGCCCAGGCGCTCGCCCTGCGGAGGATGCGCTCGGAGACCATGGCCCGGCGTCAGCTCCCAGACGGCACCGAAGAGCTGGTGCCGGCCGCCACGCTGGCCAAGGGCGACCTCGTGGTGTGTGAAGCAGGCGACCACATACCTTCCGACGGAGAGATCATCGAGGGGGTGGCATCGGTCGACGAATCGGCCATCACCGGTGAGTCGGCCCCTGTCATCCGCGAGTCCGGCGGCGACCGTTCGGCGGTCACCGGCGGCACCACGGTGCTCTCCGACCGGATCGTCGTGCGCATCACCGCCGAGGCGGGCCACACCTTCTTGGATCGGATGATCGCGCTGGTCGAAGGAGCCAACCGCCAGAAGACGCCCAACGAGATCGCCTTGACAATCCTCCTGGCTGTGCTGACGATCATCTTCCTCCCCGTGGTGGTCGTGCTGCAGCCGTTTGCGGGCTTTGCCGGAGGAACCGTCTCCGTGGTCATCCTGGTCGCGCTGCTGGTCTGCCTCATCCCGACCACCATCGGCGCCCTGCTGTCCGCCATCGGCATCGCTGGGATGGATCGCCTCGTGCAGCGGAACGTACTGGCCATGAGCGGCCGGGCCGTCGAGGCGGCGGGGGACGTGCAGACCCTGCTGCTCGACAAGACGGGCACAATCACCCTGGGCAACCGCATGGCCTCGGACTTCTTCCCCGCGAGCGGGCACACCGAGGAGGAAGTGGCCAGCGCCGCCCAGCTTGCTTCCCTGGCCGACGAGACGCCCGAAGGACGCTCCATCGTGGTCCTGGCCAAGGAGCGCTTCGGCCTCCGCGAGCGCGAACTGTCGGGCCCGCACGAGTTCGTGCCGTTCTCGGCCACCACCCGCATGTCGGGCCTCAACGTCGATGGTCGACGGATCCGTAAGGGGGCCGCGGAGGCGGTGCGGCAATGGGTGATCGACCAGGGCGGCCAACCTCCCGAGGGCCTCCAGGAGATCGTCGACCGCATCGCACGTCAGGGCTCGACGCCGCTCGTCGTGGCCGAGGACGCCACCATCCTCGGCGTGATCGAACTCAAGGACGTGGTGAAGTCGGGCATCAAGGAGCGCTTTGCCGAGCTGCGTGCGGCCGGCATCCGCACGGTGATGATCACCGGCGACAACCCCCTGACTGCGGCGGCCATCGCCCAGGAGGCCGGCGTGGACGACTTCCTCGCCGAGGCGACTCCGGAGAACAAGATGGAGCTGATCAAAGCCGAGCAGGCGGGCGGCAAGCTCGTGGCCATGACGGGCGACGGCACCAACGACGCACCCGCGTTGGCGCAGGCCGACGTGGGCGTGGCCATGAACACGGGGACCACGGCGGCCAAGGAGGCCGGCAACATGGTCGACCTCGACTCCAACCCCACGAAGCTGATCGACGTCGTCGAGATCGGCAAGCAGCTGCTGATCACCAGGGGCTCGTTGACGACCTTCTCAATCGCCAACGATGTCGCCAAGTACTTCGCCATAATCCCGGCGCTCTTCGTGGTGATCTATCCCCAGCTCAATTCGTTGAACATCATGCACTTGCACAGTGCCCAGAGCGCCGTGCTTTCGGCCGTCATCTTCAACGCCCTCGTGATTGTGGCGCTGATCCCGCTCGCCCTGCGCGGTGTCAAGTGGCGCCCGTCGGGCGCGGCATCGATCCTGCGCCGCAACGTCTTCATCTATGGCGTCGGCGGGATCATCGCACCCTTTATCTTCATCAAGCTGATCGACCTCGTCATCGTTGCGCTGCACGCGTACTAAGGACACTGACCATGCTCACCCAACTTCGCCGTAGTGCCATCTTCTGCATTATCTGCCTGATTCTGTTCGGCCTCGTCTTCCCTCTGGTGGGCGTCGGCCTGTCCCAGCTGTTCTTCAAGCACCAGGCTGGTGGCTCCATCACGCCCAATGGCTCGACCCTCATCGGACAGAACTGGTCGCAGACCAATTGCCCGGGACATCTCCCCGGCAGCTGCGTGTTCCAGGGCAGGCCCGACGCGCTCGGCCCCTACTCGAACGCCAACTCCAAGACCCCCAACCCCGCTGGGCATCCCGGCGACGACCCGCTCGTGGCCAACGGGCAGGCCGGCGAGTCGGGAGCCACGAACCTGGGCCCCCGCTCACAAGAGCTGCTCGACTACACCAAGGACCTCATCACCTACTGGCACCGGCGCGGCGTCCAGCCGACCTCCGACCTGGTCACCACGTCGGGTAGCGGCCTCGACCCCGACATCACCCCCCAGGACGCGCAAGCCCAGATCCCGATGGTGTCGCGGGCGACCGGCCTTTCGGCGGTGACGCTGCAGCACCTGATCAACCAGCAGACCAACGGCATGCAGCTGGGCTTCCTGGGCTCGCCCTACGTCAACGTGCTCCAGCTCAATGAGGCCCTGGCCAAGCTCAAGGCATGAGGTGCGCCGCCACCGCCATCGCGGCGTTGGTGCCCCGGCAACGGTCGCGAGTAGCCGGCGACATTCAATCGGTCACCGCCTACGAGCGACCTTGGGTACGCACGGACGCCGTCCTCAATGACGGGACGGGCATGCTGGTGCTGCGCTTGCTCGGCCGGCGCGGTGTGCCCGGGATCGCAGCCGGGTCGCGTCTCGTCGCCGAAGGCACGCCGGCCCTTGAGTGCGGCGTACTCCTGTGCGCAATCCCCTCTATTCGTTTGCCATCCCCGAATGAGCGTCACCGACCAGCTGGTAGCCGACGCCCGGGATTGTCTTGAGCATCCGGCCCTCCTCGTCGCCCATCTTCTTGCGCAGCCGGTGGGTGTAGACGCGGACGTAGTTGGACTCGGCGCCGTACCCAGGACCCCAGACGTCTTTGAGGATCATGTGGTGGGTGCACACCTTGCCGGCGTGGCGGGCCAGATAGGCCAAGAGCTCGAACTCCTTCGACGTGAGCTGCAGCGGGGCACACGAAAGGGTCGCCATGTGGTGGACCAGATCGACTTCGAGGTCACCCACCGCAATGGTTGTGGACTTCTCGCTGGCGTCACTGCGGGCGGCAGCGTGCCGCAGCGCGACCCGCAGCCGGGCCTCGAGCTCGGCCATGCCGAATGGCTTCGTGACGAAGTCGTCCGCCCCGCTGTCCAGGGCCTCCACCTTGCGGCGCTCGTCGCCGTAGGCGGAGAGCACGACTATGGGCACTTCCGAGAATTCGCGGATCCGGCGGCAGACGTCCAGACCGTCGAGGTCTGGCAGGCCGAGATCGAGGATGACGAGATCGGGCCCGGCCAGTGCGACCTGGTTTATGGCCTCCGCGCCAGAGTGCGCGACAAGCACCTCGTCCCCTCGTGCCGTCAGGCCGATCCGCAACGCCTTGAGCAGCGACGGATCGTCGTCGACGACGAGCACTTTGGTCATGGCATCCCCTCAGACCGTCGCCGCAACGCGCGTCTCTGTCGGCACGGTGAAGACGATCCGCGCTCCGTGAGCCACCTCGGTGTCGATCCAGATGAGCCCACCATGTGCCTCGACGAAGGCCTTTGCGATGGCCAAGCCCAGGCCGGCCCGGCCGCCGCCACCGTTCTGGCTGAACATCTCGAAGATGCTCTCACGGTGTTCTCGGGCGATGCCGGGACCGTCGTCGCTGACGGCGATCTCGACGAGCAGCGCGCGTCCTGGCGCACGTCGTCCAGTCACCCGGATGACGCTGTCCGGGGGAGAGATCCGCTCGGCGTTCTCGAGCACATTGGCCAGAACCTGGCTCATGAGGACATGGTCGATGCGCAGCAGAGGGAGGTCGGCCGGCGCGTCGATCTCGCGCGCGTCCCGGCGCGACACTGCCACCGAGCAGGCCGAGGGCCTCGTCGACCAGCGCGCGGAAACTGACGGTCGTCGGCCGGAGCTCGAGGGCACCCGCCTCCAAGCGGGTCATGTCCAAGAGATTGGTCACGAGCCGCGCCAGGCGGTCCGCCTGCAGCTCAATCAACTCCAAGAGCTCCGCCCTGTCTTCCCGGCTGAGTTGGGCGTCGACCTGGCGCAAGCTGGACACGGCTGTCTTGATGGAAGCCAACGGTGTGCGCAGATCGTGCGAGGCTGCACCCATCAGGGCCCGACGCCAACGGTCGATCTCCTCGAGCAGGCGCGCCCGCAAGGCCTGCTCGCTCAGCTGAGCCCGATCGACAGCCAGCGCGGCCTGGTTGGCGAACGTACCGAGGAGGCTGCGCTCGTGCTCTACCAGCTGGACGTCTTGGAGCACCAACATGCCCACCGGCCGGTGGTTGACGACCAGCGCCACCGAGACCCGACGCGGACTGGCATCGTCGAGCAGCCCGAGGGACCGCGCCTGGCCGCCGCCCGACGTCACCGAGGCCACGTCATCGGCCGTCAGCGGTTGACCGGCGGTTGCCGCGACTTCCAACGCGGCCGCGGCTTCTCCCTTCGGGCCATCAGCGGAGGGCAGGACGAGGGCGGTCCAGCGCGGAGCGAAAACGGACTGCACTGTCGTGACCATGTGGGTCAGCAGTTCCGACAAGGTGAGATCACCGATCAGCGTCTGCGACAGCTCGTACAGCCGTTCGGACTCCTGGGTCCGACGTTCTGCCTCCTCGCGGGCGCTGCGCAACTTCGCCACGACCTGGGAGACGACGAGGACGACGGCGGCGTAGACGCCGAGCGCGGTCCAGTTCTCTGGCGAGCGGACGGTCAGCGTGTTGTAGGGAGGGAGAAAGAAGAAGTCGTAGAGAAGGAAGCCCCCGAGCGCTCCCACAATGCCGGGAAGGAGCCCGCCGATGACGACGCCGATGAGAACGGGCAGGACGAAGGCCAGGGCCGGGATTGTCGTGCTCAGGTGGTCCCTGAAGGGGAGCAACAGCGCCAACAGCGCCCCCAAGCTGGCCAGCGTGGCGACGATGCCCAGCGCGGTGCGCTGGTACGTTCCCCTGGTAACCAGCCCGCTTGGTCTGACCTGCGTCACAACTATCCGTCCTTGGGAGCGTCTTTGGAGTGTACCGACGCCGTGATGGGACCCAGCGAAGCGAGGTGGCTGTGAACCTGGGCACTGGTGAGGAAGAGGGCGTTCGACCGACCGGCAAGTTCCGGGTTTATCTCGGCGCAGCGGCGGGGTGGGCAAGACCTGCGCCATGCTGGACGAAGGGTGGCGACGCTTCCAGCGCGGTGCCGACGTTGTCGTCGGGTTCGTCGAGACGCACAAGCGCCCCTATACCGTGGGGCAGATCCGGGACCTTCCGGTCGTGCCGCGAAGCGGGTCCGCTACCGCGATTCGGACTGGGAGGAGATGGACGTCGATGCCGTCATCGCCCGCAGGCCCCAGGTAGCCCTGATTGACGAGTTGGCCCACTCCAACGTTCCGGGCTCCGGTCGCCATGAGAAGCGCTGGGAGGACGTCCTCGAGATCCTCGACGCTGGCATCGCCGTGATCACGACGGTCAACATCCAGCACGTCGAGTCACTGGCCGACGCAGTCGAGCGCATCACCGGCGTTGGCGTCCGTGAGCGGGTGCCCGATTGGGTGGTGCGGCGGGCCGACCAGATCGAGCTGATCGATTCGTCAGCCGATCAGCTTCGCCGACGCATGCTGCACGGGAACATCTACCCGGAGCACAAGGTGCCATCTGCCCTGAACGGGTTCTTTCGACCCGAGAACCTCGCTGCGCTGCGCGAGCTCTCGTTGCGTTTCGTCGCCGACGAAACCGAGGAGGAGATCCTCGAATACCTTCGTTCGAAGGGGGCGGCGGGAGAGCTGTGGGAGACGACGGAGCGGATCATGGTCGCCGTCACTGGCGCGCCCGGAAACGCCTCGGTGATCAGACGAGCAGCACGAATTGCCGCCAGGGTCAAGGCTCCGTTGGTCGCCATCAACGTTATCGCCGGCGATGCGGACGCCACGCAGGCCAGTACGTCTGAACTCGAGGAATTGGTGACGGCGGTCGGTGGCAAGTGGCAGACCGTCGAGGGCGGCGATGTGGCGAAGACGATCTTCGCCGCGGCGGTGGAGCAGCAGATCACGCAGATCGTCATCGGGACGTCGCGCCTCACGCGCTGGCAATCGATGACGCGAGGCTCGGTCATTCAGCAGATCCTGCGCATGGCGTCTGAGAACGACATCGACCTCCACGTGATCGCCCGCCGGGAGGATTCGAAAGAACGTCCGCCGGCCGACGACGACGGCGGCTAGCTAGGTCCCGGAGAGATCGGCAAAGGCGGCGTCGGCCGCGGTGCGCGCCGCCTGCTGCATGCAGCGGTTCAGGTGCGCCAGCGCCTTGGTCCGGCGGGGATCGCGGGCCAGATATTTCGCGACGGCCACCGGGTCGGCCGATCCGTCCGGCTTGCTCAATCCGAAGACGGCCTGGTCGACGATGTGCTCGTCGGGGCGGTCGCTGATGCCTCGGTAGACAGACCAGTCGACGCCGGCCGCCTCGCACACTTCGGCCACGCCGGCCGCTTCCATGTCCACGGCGCCAAAGCCGCGCTCGACGATGGGACGCCAGATGTCGTCATCATCGAAGAGGCCGTCCGTGGTCATCAGCGCGCCCTCCTGCCTGTTGCGTATTCGACCGGATGGGACGTGTACACGGGCCCGTCGGGGTACAGCTGGACCCGCTCGGGCACCATCAGTGCTCCCACCGGGAGTGCCGGGTCGAGCCCGCCGGCGATCCCGACCACCATCACGTGGTCGATCGATCCGGCCGAGAGCGCCTGTCGCGCCGCGTCGCGGGCAAGCGCCGGTCCCATTCCCGTCACCAGGGTGCCGACCCACCAGTCGCCGGCAGTCCCGGTGTGCGAGAACACGGCGTCACTGGCAGCCGGCTGCAAGCCGAAGGACTTCACGATCGCCTTGAGTTCGGGCTGCATCGGGGCAAGCACCGCCACCCGTTTCGTCGTCCCTGTCACTCTGTCATCATGCCCGATCGTTCGCTAGCGTGGGCGGCCCCGGCTAGACAGAGAGGAGCGCCGATGCCCAGCGCGGAACAGGTCGTGAGGGATTTCTGCGCCGCCGCCAGCACGCGGGATCCGGCGCTGCTGCGTGGCTTCTTCGCCGATGACATCGTGTACCACAACATCCCGATGGCACCCGCGGAGGGGATCGAGGCGACGATGGCGGTCATCGACATGTTCGTCGGCATGTGCGAGGCCCTGGAGTTCCAGGTGCACCACCTGGCGAGCGATGGTGCCACCGTGCTCACCGAGAGAACAGATGTCTTCACCATCAAGGGAAAGTCGGCCCCCCTGCCCGTCATGGGTGCCTTCCACGTCGTGGACGGGAAGATCACCGCATGGCGGGACTACTTCGACATGGCTCAGGTGACAGCGATGTTCGAAGCGGGGTAGCGCAGCTTTCGTACGTGCCGCCTCAGTAGCTGTGGCACTCCCCAGGTGCATCGGGTGGGCCCTGGCCATGCGCGGCCTCCCAGGCGAGTTGCACGGAGATGCGGCGCGCTGCCGGCGGTCGGATAACCGTCGAAGCCGTTCCATTCGAGGATCCCGAAGTAGCCCGCGCGCGGGTCGTTCCGACCACCCTCTTCGCAGATGGCGGTCGCCATCCACGATGCCGGAATGGTCTGCTCCTGGGCCGCAACGGCCTGGAAGAAGGCCAGGTCCTTATAGAACGTGACGGCATTGTAAAAGGCAGCCTGTTGGGCCGCCTCGACTGCATTGGCGTAGGCCGCGACTTGCGCAACCTGCCGCGCCTGGTGAGTACGACATCAACGTGTCGTTGATGCGCACCGCGTGGTGCACGTTGGCATTCGCGTGGGAGCTCACCGCCTGATGGCGGGTCGCCTGGGCCCAGGCGGGATCGCTGCTGAACAGCGACATCAGTACAACTGGTACGGCAACAACAATGACGGTCACCGCCGTCGTGAGTGCAATGCGGATCCGCACGGCACCTCCCTTCGTCGGGCGCGTGGGATGCGCGCCTGGCTCTGCTCGGTGTAGGCGGGCTCCGGCCATTGCATTCTCGCGCCCGAACGGAGAGCAGGGAGGCATCGTCCGTTCTGGCTCGTCGCCGCAGGGTGTGCGGCCGGTTGTGTACAGCCCTTCTGTCAGTGGTGTTTCGGTGTCGTCCTCAATTTCAGGGTCCCGGTACGCCGCGTACCTCTCGACGTTCGGTCTTAGAGTCCGCAGACGAAGCGGGTCGTCCACGGCTCCCATCCACGCTGGGAGAAGAGTTTGAGTGCGGCCGAGTCCTGCACCGCCGGCGGGTAGTCCTGTGCCGGCGAGGGCAGCCCCGTCAGTGACGTCCACGTCCCGAGTTCGAACTGGTACGCGCCGCCGTTGCCGACGGAGTAGTTGCCGCCGGACTCGTGCTGACGGATGCAGGCCCAGTCGGCCGTATTCGTGCTGGTGGCATCGGAGCCGCCACCAGCCGGAGCCGCAGCCGGAGCCGGAGCCGGAGCGGGGGCAGGGGCCGGCGCCGCCGGGACGACTGCTCGAACTCGCGCCGCTGCCGCTGCGGCCGCCTGTGCAGCCGCTGCCTGCGCAGCCGCTTGCTGCTGTTGTTGCACAAGGGCCTCCAAGAAGGCGGCCTCGCGGAGGTAGGTCTCTTCCTGGGAGAGTTCGACTGCGTTTGCAGAATTCACCATCTGGGCCACGTTGCGGGCCTGGGCGTATGACATCAGTTTGTCGTCGATCTTCACCGGAGCGCGGTGTTGACTGATCGCTTCGTGGCGGGTCACCCGCGCCGATGCTGCCGAGGTACTGCTGAAGACCGTGAAAAAGATCGCGGGTACGGCGATGACGGCGACTGCCGCCGCGAGTGCAATGCGGATCCGCACGGCACCTCCCTTCGTCGGGCGCGCGCGGGATGCGTGCCTGGCTCTGCTCGGTGTAGGCGGGCTCCGGCCATTGCATTCGCGCCCCGAACGGAGAGCAGGGAGGCATCGTCCGTTCTGGCTCGTCGCCGCAGGGTGTGCGGCCGGTTGTGTACAGCCCCTGGATTGATCCTGGGTGTCGTCCTCAATTCAGGTCCCGGCCCACCCCATGCGGGCGCGGTCGAGACATCGGTCAGTCTGAATGATCCGGTCTTGACCTTTGCTTACCGTATGCAGCTCGAACTCTGTTCGGAGCTTGCATCAGAAAGGCCAAATCGGATTTGCGAGATGCAATCTACAGGATGGGTGTGCGAACCCGTGTTCGTAGGCTTCATCAGCCTCCTGACCTGGACTTTCATTCCGGATCTTTGTGACGTGATTCACAAAGTCCCTGGTCGGAGAACCGCATTTAGGTCAATAACACACGTAAATTCCCCCTTATTTTCAGAAAAAGCGCCTGACCAGTAGCAACGCTCATCTCGCAAGAGACTCAGATCGCTCTGGACGGCGCCTGCAGGCCCCATTGCGCCGATGCGACCCGGGTAGGGTCCCGTTCCAGAACAGTCGCGACGGGGGAGGGCAGGGGTGGCTTCGAGCGTCATCGTCACCGAAGAGGACCGCTACACCGTGGCTGGACTGCTGCGGCATCTGGCGCGCCACCAGCCTGACCACGAGATGCTGGTCCAGGGGACGCAGCGTCGCACTTGGTCCGAAGAGTTCGCTGCCGCGTGCCGCGTGGCAGCCGCAGCGCAGCGCGATGGGCTCGCAGCCGGCGACCGCCTGGCCTTTCTCGACCGCAACGGGATTCCGTATTTCGACTTCCTCTTCGGCGGCGCGCTCATGGGAGCGGTGAACGTCGCGGTCAACTGGCGTCTGGCGCCGGCGGAGATGGCCGCCATCATCGACGACTCCGGCGCACCGCTCCTCGCCATCCACACCGACTACCTTCCCGCCCTTGCCGACATGGGATCCGGGCTGCCCGCGGTCCGTCGGATCGTGGTCTTCGGCGACGGCGCGGCAACCTTTGCTGATCCGCGTGCGCAGTCGTACGAGGAATGGACGCAGGGCAGCGCCACCGAGGACCCGGGCCACGTCGGGCACTCCCGACGACGTCAGCATGCAGCTCTACACCTCGGGGACGACGGGCCTACCCAAAGGTGTGATGTTGACCAATGCGAACCTCTCCACCGCGATCTCCGAGGCCGGCGTCACGTTCTCCATCGGCGATGACACCGTCAGCCTGGTGGCCATGCCCCTCTTCCACATCGGCGGTTCAGGCTGGGCGCTGTGTGCCATGTCCCGGGGCGGCCGATCGATCATCCTGCGCGACGTCGACCCGTCCCTTCTACTGGAGCTGATCGCGGCCGAGCGCATCACCGAGATGTTCGTCGTCCCCGCCGTCCTGATGCTCCTTCTGGCGACACCCACCTTGGGGGAAACCGACCTCTCGAGCTTGCGGCTCATCTTCTACGGTGCGTCCCCGATATCTGAAGATGTCCTGGTCAAGTGCATGACGACCTTCGGTTGCGCCTTCTGCCAGGTCTACGGGATGACCGAGACCACGGGTGCCATCACGGCCCTGCGATTCGAAGATCACGATCCCGACGGCCCCCGCCGGGGACTCCTGCGCTCGGCCGGCAAGCCTCATGCCTCCGTCGGCTTGCGGGTGGTCGACCCGGACAGTGGCCGCGACGCCGATCTCGGCGCAGTGGGAGAGGTGTGGACACGCTCGCCGTACAACATGGCGGGCTACTGGCGGAAGCCCGATGAGACGTCGGCCACCATCGACGACGAGGGGTGGCTCCGCACCGGCGACGCCGGATACTTCGATGCCGACGGTTACCTGTACCTCCACGACCGCATCAAGGACATGGTGGTGAGCGGGGGAGAGAACGTCTACCCGGCCGAAGTCGAGAACGTCCTGCTGTCGCACCCCGCCATCGTCGATGCAGCCGTGATCGGCGTTCCTGATGCCAAGTGGGGCGAGACAGTCAAGGCAATCGTCGTGCTGGCACCGGGAGAAGCACTGGACCAAGCCGAGGTGATCGAGCACTGTCGCGCCTCCCTGGCGCACTACAAGTGCCCGACCTCGGTGGACGCCGCGGACGCCCTGCCGCGCAATCCGTCGGGCAAGATCCTCAAGCGCGAGTTGCGGGCGCCATTCTGGACCGGCAGGGAACGCTCGATCAATTGAATTGAGTAAGCACACGCCTGAATTGAAAACCCACACGCCCCGCCGGCGTGTGGGTTTTCAAACGTATGTGCGTGCTTGCTCCGGTAGGGCTACTCCTTCTTGTCGGACGCGCCGCTGCGCACCGCGTCCTTCACCTTCTCACCGGCATCCTTGACGTGGCCGACGACCTGGTCGATCTTGCCTTCGGTCTCCATTGGCTTGTCACCCGTGGCGCGACCAACCACGTCCTTGGCCTTGCCACGCGCCGTTTGCGCCTTGTTCTTTGCCTTGTCCTCGAGCGCCATAGTGAGGCTTCCCTTCGTCTCGTCGTCACCGGTCCATACCCAGACGGCGTGCGTCGAACCCGAGAGGTACGCCTCCTGGTGCTACCCGAACGTGAAGTCGTAGGCCTCGACGCCTGGTGAGACCGACAATGTGAGCTGGCCGGTCTGCAGCACCGTGCCGGAGAGCAGTGTGTACAGCTTGGGAATGCCCGAGACGGGCACAGTCGCCAGATGTCGGCCGTTGTAGGACACGCCGACGGTGCCTTCGCCACTCATGACGAGGTAGACGTCGTCCGCGGTGAACTGCAGCCCGAGCGTGGCGTTGCTCCCGGCTGTCGCCTCCTCGTTGTGCACGGTCCAGGTGCCACCGAAGGCGAGGCTGTTGGAAGGGATGGAGGCGGGCGGGTGATACACGGTTGGCTTGTTGGGCACCACCGTCGTGCCCACCGCATTGGTCAGGCGCTCGTCCCCCACGTAGCTCTCTGGCGTGATGTCGTTGGTCGGTGTCTTGTCGGGGACGTCGGTGCGGGCCGGGAGGTCGGTCACGCCGTTTGCGCTTAGCAACATCCGGATGTTGTCCTCCATCGTGGAGTAGCCGCCCTCGCCGAAGTTGTAGGCCCGCACGGTGCCGTCCGGGTCGATCAGGTAGTCGGCCGGCCAGTACTCGTTGTTGTAGGCGTCCCACGTGGCCAGGTTGTCGTCCACGGCAACGGGGTAGTCGATGCCCAGGTTGCCCGCGGCGTTCTGGACGTTGGAAACGACGTGCTCGAAGGCGAACTCGGGCGCCGACACCCCGACCACCACCAGCCCGTCGTTCTTGTAGTCGTTGTACCAGCCCTCGACGTGGGGGAGCGCCCGCTGGCAGTTGATGCAGGAGTACGTCCAGAAGTCCACCAGCACGACCTTGCCCCGCAGCTGGCTGAGCGAAAGCGGTTTGTCGGCCGGCGTGTTGAACCAAGCCGTGATCCCCGTGAAGTTGGGGGCCTTGCCCAGGTTGGGGAGATTCGTCTTGTTGGCCATGAAGACCGAGGGCTTCTGCGGGGCCGTGGAGGACGTGGGCGCCGTTGTGGTCGTGGTCGTCGTTGTCGCGCCTGCGACCAGATGGCCACTGTGGGAGTTGCCCTGGTCGGTGGTGGCACAGGTTGCCTTCTTGCCTTCGAGGCGGGCGTTGGCGGCGGCGAACTGGTTTTGGTGCTCGCCGCTGAGATGTTGCAGTTGCGAAGCACGCGGAACCGGTCGACTCGATGTGGTCCTCGAGCGCGCTCGTGTAACCCGGGACGTCGCGCTGCAGAGCGCCGAGCCAGTTGAAGGCAATGGCCAGCGTGGCAACGCCCAGGACCACGCCGGCGACCTTGCGCACGGTGGGGAGATGACTGCGGAGGGAGGACCACGATGTCGTCGCGCGCTGGGCCACCACGGCCAGGATGAGCAGAGGGACGGTGACACCGAGTGCGTAGAACAGCGTGACGAAGAGCGAGGTCGCCCCGGCGTGGTGGTGCGCCGCCGCCACAGAGATGGCAGTGAGCACCGGCCCGGCGCACGGCACGAAGACGAGACCGAGGCTCAGACCCAGGACGAACCCACCACCCTGGTTGGCGTAGCGAGAGGCCCCGAGGCGGGCGAAGGGTCGCTCGATGGCCTCGCCGATTTTCGGAATCAGGAGGCCGATGGACAAGAGGCCGAGCAGTGCGACGCCGAGCCAGAACAAGAGGTCTTGGGGGAGGTGGAGGAAACCGAGTAGCGAGCTGGCAAACAGGACAGAGATGCTGAAGCTGACGACCAGTCCGGCGATGATGATGTAGGGGCGCCACTTGCTGCTTCCCGTCGACCCTCCGGCCATGACGACAGGGATGACGGGGACGATGCAGGGGGACAGTCCGGTGATCAGCCCGCCGAGGAACGCGACGACGAGGAGCTCACCCATGTGAGTTCCTAATTGCCTTCCGTCAGCGGGCACGGGTGCGTCTCCTTCGGAGGGGGTCTCGGTCGAAGCTAGCGGCCCGCCTGCCGGGAGAGGCATCGCCCCTTCCGTATGGCGGCAGGGCCGCGGCACTGCAGACTGTGCAACGGTGATCAACGAGAATTGGATTTACCTGGGAACGGCGATCGGTGCTGCCGGTGCCGCCGTCTACCTGCGGGACACCCTCCGGGGAACGACGAAGCCCAACCGGGTGACATGGCTCCTCTGGGCCGTCGCGCCCCTGCTGGCCGCGGCCGTCGCCCTCAATGCCGGGGCGGGACTCCGCGCCCTGCCGACCTTCATGGTGGGCTTCATGCCGCTGTTGATCTTCATCGCCTCCTTCCACAATTCGGCCTCGGTGTGGAAGGTGCGCCGGGTCGACTACGCCTGTGGCGCGGTGTCAGTGGTCGGCACCATCGTCTGGCTCGTCACCCGCAACGGCGTGCTGGCCATTTCGGCCGCCATCGCGGCTGACTTCCTGGCCGGCGTGCCGACCCTCATGAAGAGCTGGACCCATCCCGAGACCGAGACCGTCCACTCGTACGTGGGCGCTCTCATCAGCATGGTGGTGGTCCTGCTCACGGTGGATCAATGGACCTTCGACGTGGTGGCCTTTCCGCTCTTCGTCGCCTGCACCGCCACCGTCCAATCGATCCTCGTCGGTCTCGAGCCCGGGCCGCGCCTGCGGCGGAACCGTGCGCACGCCAGCGCCGAGCGGGCGTGACCAAGGCAGGGCATGGCGCATTGAGGCCGGGCGCCTGGTAGGAAAGCGGGCCTGAAGCGCTGCCGAAGGGAGCGACCCGTGCCACAGGCCCACGTCAACGGAATCGACATCGAGTACGTCACCGATGGTGATCCTTCGGATCCGCCCCTCCTCCTCGTGATGGGGTTGGGCGCGCAACTGAT
The DNA here is from genome assembly GCA_963762175.1 of uncultured Acidimicrobiaceae bacterium. GTDB lineage: Bacteria > Actinomycetota > Acidimicrobiia > Acidimicrobiales > RAAP-2 > Bog-473. The sequence goes on along the minus strand of CAVXJW010000003.1, from coordinate 643,632 downwards.
CGCCTGGCCCGAGGGATTCGTGGACGGGCTCCGGGCGCGCGGCTTCTTCCTCATCCGGTTCGACAATCGCGACAGCGGCCTGTCGACGAAGTTCGAGGGGCTGCCGGACATGGCGGGTCTGTTCACCGGGACCGACCTCTCCTCGGCGACCTACCGCATTGAGGACATGGCGGACGATGCCGCAGCCTTGCTGGGTGAGCTGGGCATCGCCAAGGCGCATGTGGTCGGGGCCTCCATGGGGGGCATGATCACGCAGGCTCTTGTGATCAACCACGCCGAGCTCTTCCTCAGTGCCACCTCCATCATGTCGACCACGGGCGACCGCGCCGTGGGCGCGCCCACCGGTGAGGCCATGACGGCGCTCCTGCGTCCGGTGGCCACGAGCCGCGAGGAGGCGATCCAGGCCAGCATCGAAGGCAGTCTGGTCATCGGCTCACCGGCCTATCCGACCGATGAGCGCCTGCTCCGCGTCCGTGCCGGCCAGGCGTACGACCGTTGCTATTGCCCCGAGGGCACGGCGCGCCAGCTCGGTGCCATCCTCGGCTCGCCGGACCGTACGGAGGGGCTGCACGGGGTGCGCATCCCGTTTCTCGTCGTCCACGGTGACGCCGATCCGCTCGTGACCCCCAGCGGCGGCGATGCAACGGCGGCCGCGGTGCCCGGTTCGAGGCTGCTGAGCATTCCGGGCATGGGCCATGACCTGCCCGAGGCGCTCTGGGACACCGTGATCGATGCCATCGTGGCAAACACGGAGCTGGCCGCGGTCTGACGCGCCCTCAGGAATCGAGTGCGTTCGCCGCTGCGACCGAGGCCAGCCAGGCGCCGCTCGGCTTGGGGGTCCGGGTGAACGTCGTGCGGTCGACCTCGACGATCCCGAACTTCGGCTTGTAGCCCAGCGCCCACTCGAAGTTGTCGAGCAGCGACCAGTAGGTGTAGCCCCGGACGTCGACCCCGTCGCCAATGGCGCGCAACACACCTGCGAGTGCCTGGCGCACGTAGTCGATCCGCTGCTCGTCGTCGGTTGTGCCGATGCCGTTCTCGGTGACGAGGAGTGGAACGGCTCCGCCGGTGTAGGCCCAGGCGCGGCGCAGGCAATTGCCGAGTGAGGCCGGGTAGAACTCGTAGCCCATGTCGAGGACGGGCACACCCTCTTCGTAGCCGGCCCAGCCATCGGGGCCAATGAGCATGCGCGTGTAGACCTGTACCCCCAGGAAGTCGTCACCCTTGGTGACGTCGAGGAACACGTCTTCCGCGTGGTGCCGGATGCTCTCCAGCTTCTCCTCTCCTCCCGGCGTCGGCTGGTAGTCGGTCATGGAGAGCGTCAGGCCGACCGGAACGTCCGGGGCCCCGGCGCGGATCGTCTCGACGGCCAGGCGATGGGCAGCGGCGAATCGTTGGGCCACGGCGCGCGAGAGGGCCACGTCCTGTTTTCCCGGCGGGAACATCCCGGCGTGCCAGCCCATGGTTGCCACGATGTTCGGCTCGTTGAGCGTGCAGGCCCGGGCCATGACGTCCCCCAGCGCCTCCGTGACGACACCGCAGAGCCGCCCGAAGCGTTCCACCGCCAGGTCCGTCTCCCAGCCTCCTCGGGCGGTCAGCCACCGAGGGGTGGTGAAGTGGTGGAACGTGACCACGGGGTCGACGCCGCGTTCGCGCAGGCCGATGCATTGACGCCGGTAGTGCGCCAACGCCGCGTGCGAGATCTCTCCCTCTGCGGGTTCGATGCGGCTCCATTCGACCGAGAAGCGGTAGTTGTCGAGCCCCAGGGCGGCGACCAGGTCGGCGTCTTCCTCCCAGCGGTTCCATGAATCGCAGGCATCCCCGGAGGGCTCGGTGCATCCGGAGCCCGGTGTGTGCTCGAAGGCCCACCAGTCGTTGTTCGCGTTGCCGCCTTCGATCTGGTGCGCCGCCGTCGCCGTGCCCCACGTGAACCCGGCCGGGAACGCCTGCCCCAGTCCTCTCCCAGCCATCGGCGCGTCCTCCCGCTTGCGATCGACCCCGGAACGGCACGGTATCGTTCCCTGACAATGACGTCATATTCCTCGCCGATGACTGATGTCCCCGATGCCGAGCCGTCGGGGACAAGGACGGGTTCCACGGTGCCGTCGCCGATGGTGGAGGCGCACGGGCTCACCAAGCGCTTCGGGGAATTCGTCGCGGTGGACGGGGTGGACTTCAGCATCGCTCAAGGCGAGTCGTTCGGGTTCCTCGGACCGAACGGCGCCGGCAAGACGTCGACCATGCGGATGATCTCGTGCATCAGCCCCCTCAGCGGCGGCACGCTGCGGGTGCTCGGGATGGACCCGTCAAAGGACGGGCCAAAGATCCGGGTCGCGCATGGGGCTCGTACCCCAGGAGGACTCCCTGGACCTCGAGCTCACCGTGCTCGACAACCTCATGATCTACGGGCGCTACTTCGACATGCCCAAGAAGGTCATCCGTGAGCGCGCCGAACAACTGCTCGACTTCGCACAACTGAGCGAGCGGGCCAACGATCGGGTCGACCCGCTGTCGGGAGGCATGAAGCGACGCCTCACCATCGCCCGGGCGCTCATCTCCGACCCGGACCTGCTCATTCTCGACGAGCCGACGACCGGGCTCGACCCTCAGGCTCGCCACCTCCTCTGGGATCGCCTGTACCGCTTGAAGCAGGACGGCGTGACCCTGGTGATCACGACGCACTACATGGACGAGGCCGAGCAGCTCTGCGACCGGCTCGTCGTCATGGACAAGGGCCGCTTCGCCGCCGAGGGGTCGCCGCGACAACTCATCGACGCGTACTCCACCAAGGAGGTCGTCGAGCTGCGCTTTGCGCCAGGCCAACACGAAGAGGTCGCGCCGTCGCTGACTGCCCTGGCCCAGCGCACCGAGGTGCTGCCTGACCGCATCCTCCTCTACACCGACGACGGTGATGCCGCGCTGGCCGAGGTCGCCCGCATGGGCCACGTGGCCCGCGCCACCCTCGTGCGACGCTCGACGCTCGAGGACGTGTTCCTCCGCCTCACCGGCCGCACCCTGGTCGACTGACCCGATGACGGCAGTGAGCGACGCGGGGGCGTCGGGGCGCCCGGTTGTCTTCGGGCACGGCGAGGTGTTGGAGACCCGACGCTTCGCCACGCCGATGTGGCTGCGGGCCGCCCGTTACTGGGGTTACCAGTACAAGCGCACGTGGCGCAGCTCGGTGGCCACGAGCTTCTTGATCCCGGTCCTCTACCTGGCCGCAATGGGCGTCGCACTGGGCTCCCTCATCGACAAGCACTCGCACGGGGTCGACGGCGTCACCTACGTCGCGTTCCTGGCTCCCGGCCTGCTTGCCGGGACGTGCATGCAGATCGGCACCAATGACGCCACCTACCCAGTGATGGGGGCGATCAAATGGGTCCGCACCTACATGGCCCAGCTGGCGGGCCCTCTCAGCGTCTACGACGTCTTGCTCGGCCACCTGGCGTGGATCGCGGCGCGCCTTGCCATCGTGACCTCCATCTATCTCGCCGTGATGGCCGTCTTCGGCGTCATCTACTCGCCGTGGGCCCTGTTGGCGTTGCCGGCAGCCGTGCTCACGGGGATGGCCTTCGCCGCACCGGTCAGCGCGTTCGCCGCCACCCAGGACAAGGATTCGTCTTTCTCCACGCTGTACCGCTTTGCCATCATTCCCATGTTCCTCTTCTCGGGGACGTTCTTCCCGATTTCGCAGCTGCCGACCTGGCTGGAGGTGGTCGCCTACCTGACGCCGCTCTACCACGGGGTCACGTTGTGCCGGGATCTGACGCTCGGCCAGGTCGGGTGGGCCGACATCGGCCATGCCGCCTACCTCTGCGCGTTGATCGCCGCCGGCTATGCCATGGGCCGGCGCACCTTCTCCCGGCGCCTGGTGGTGTGAGGCGATGACGACGACAGCGGCCGGTTCCCCCCTCGACCAGCGCTCGCCGGGCGTGGCGGCGCGCATCACGCCGCTCGCACTCCTCGGCGGGCGCCACGCCACCCGGGTGCTGGAGCGCAACATCCTCGTCTACCGCCGCTCGTGGGTCTTCATCGTGTCGGGGTTCTTCGAGCCGCTCTTCTATCTGCTCTCCATCGGCGTCGGGCTGTCGCATCTCGTTGGCCCGATCAACGTGGACGGCCGCGAGATCCCCTATACGGCATTCGTGGCGCCCGGCCTCCTGGCGTCGTCCGCCATGAACGGCGCCATGCTCGATTCGACCTTTCTCGTCTTCTTCAAGCTCAAGATCGCCAAGACCTACGACGCCATGCTGTCGACGCCCCTGAGCGTGACCGATGTCGCGTTGGGCGAACTCAGCTGGTGCGTGCTGCGCGGCACGCTCTACTCGGGCGCCTTCCTGGCCATCATGGCCATCCTCGGCTACATCGTCTCGCCCTGGGCGATCCTGTGCTGGCCGGCGGCGGTGCTGATCAGCCTGGCCTTTGCCTCAGCCGGGATGGCAGGCACGACCTACATGCGGACGTGGCAGGACTTCGACATGGTCTCGCTCGCCTTCATCCCGCTCTTCTTGTTCTCGGCGACGTTCTACCCGCTGACCGTGTACCCGGGTTGGCTCCAGGCGGTCATCCGGGTGACTCCCCTGTACCAGGGCGTGGTGCTGGTACGGGCGGCCGATCTGGGGATCTGGGCCTGGACCCTCTTGGCCCACATTGCGTATCTCGTGGCAATGGCCGTGGTCGGCGTCGTCATCACCAGGCGCCGCCTCGGAGCCCTGCTCCTGCCGTAACAGTGCACCCCGGGCGACCGGTACCGTAAGGGCCGATTTTCCCCGATCGCCAGAGGACCGCGCCGAATGAAAAGCATCGAATGAACATCGTCGTCAGCAACGTCAAGGGCGGGGTCGGCAAGACCACCACCGCCGTCTATCTGGCCGCTGTGGCGGCCCGGAAGGGGCGTGGCCCGGTCCTGCTGGTCGACGCGGACCCGCAGGGTTCATCGGCGGAGTGGTACGAGGTCGATCCGCTGGAGGGGGTCGACCTGGTCGAGGGGCCGTCCGTGCGCACCGTCACCAAGGCCATGAACCAGGACGGCGGCATCGTGGTGGTCGACACCCCGCCGGGGGAGGGCAACGTCGTCCAAGCCGCGCTGGGCCGGGCCGATGCCGTGGTGATCCCGACGAGGGCCGGCGGGGTCGAGCCGAACCGTGTCGTCACGACGCTGGAGATGACGCCGAGCAACGTTCCGGCGGGAGTGGTGGTCAGCTCGGCGCGGCTGGGCACCAACGATCTGGACGCCACCATCGAGTGGTGGACGGACCTGAAGGTCCCCGTGTGGGGGATCATCCCCGAGCGGGTCTCCATCGCCGCCGGCCCGTCGGCCTCCCTCTCGCCCGAGGGACTCGAGCTCTACGCCAAGGTGTTGAAGAAGGCAACCGCCAAGTACCGCTGACCGTTTGCTCAGCGAGCAGACGCCGGTTGCAGCTCGGCGTGGAAACGGCTGGCGACCCACGCGACGGGAGCCTTCCCCTGCAGCTGCCCGGTCAGCTCCGAGAGAAACCAGCGACGGACCGCGACGCTCGTTGCGGACGCGGGAAGCGTCAGCAGTCGTTGCGCCAGGCCGAACGCATCGGCTTCGTCGAGCATGGCGTCGTAGAACTCGATGGCGGCAACGGCCGACTGCGGCAGGTCCAGCGTCCAATCGAAGTATTCGACGTCGTTGTCGACCGCCTGCTGCCACATCTCGTCCATGCCCGGGCCGAGGCCGTTGAAGCGGGTGCCGATCTGGGACACCAGCTCGGCGAGGCGTTCGGGCAGGAGCGGTGCCTCGGGCGCGGTGTGCGAACGTTCCTTCATGAGCCGGAGCTCGCGGAACAGCGCCTCGTACTCCTCGCTCGACTTCTGGAGCAGCCCGACCGGAATGCCCACGAGCCGGACCGACAGAGCTGGCGAGTCGTCCGCCTCGCTGTGCCCGCGGGTGTGTGTGATACCGGTCAGATCGAACCGGAAGCTGCCGTCCGAGACGCTGGTCGGAGCATCCGAGAAGTCGACCGGGAGCTCGAACCACACGATCTTGCCGCCGTCGACCGCCTGCACCCCCCAGTTCGAGGCCAGGGAGTTGAACAGGGTGAGGCCTCGGCCGGTCGCGGCGTCGTTCCCGTACTCCTTGATGGTGGGGAAGGACGCGTTGCCGTCGGCGACGTCGACCCGTATCCGGTCCCGCAGGATGTGGAGCGTGATGCACAAGGGGGTCCCGGCATGCAGCACCGCGTTGGTGACGAGCTCCGATGTCAACAGCGCGGCACACCCGGTCACCTCGGACGGCAGATCGCGCAGGTGCGCCGCCACCCAATGACGCGCCACGGGCGTGCTCTCGACCACTGGTTCGAGGTGGAGCGTCGACATGCCATCCCGTGTCGTACCCACAGGAGGATCTGTTAAGCGCTCCTCGGAGACACCCGTGTAGCTGAGGCACAGGACGACGACGTCATCGGTACGCTCTTCGACGGTCAACATGGAGGCGAAGGTCACGGCAGGGTGATCGGGCCAACCTGCCCGCGCAACGACCATTGCCGTGTCGGCGAGTCGTTCCATGCCGCTGGTGATCACTTCACCACGGCGCTCGATCAGGCCGTCGGAGTACATGATGAGTGAGTCGCCCCGCTCGAGCACGACCTCGTCGCGCGGGCGGGGTGCGCCGCTCAGTCCGGCGGCAATCAGCAGCGTGCGCTGCATGGGGCAGAACGTCGCGCTGCCGTCGGCGCGCACGACCAACGGAGGTGGGTGACCGGCGTTGCTGAGGACGACCCGTCCGGTCGACGGTGTGATCGTCCCGACGACCGCCGTGACCACCCTGTCTTCGATGAGCGTGTCGAAGAGCCGGTCCAGGGACGACAGCACCTCGGTGGGGGACAGGCCGGCGACGGCGTAGGCGCGGATGGCACTGCGCACCTGGCCCATCAGCGCCGCTGCCGGAGCGCCTTTGCCCATCACGTCGCCGACGCTGAAGAAGACCGCGTCGTCGTCGAGCTCGAAGACGTCGTACCAGTCGCCGCCGGCGTAGGTGCCGGCGACCCCGGCCCGGTACTCGGCATCGAACAGGAGGCCTCCGACTTCGGGGAGGGAGTCGGGCAGGACGGCGCGCTGGAGCACGTCGGCGACGACATGCTCCCGCTGGAACCGCGTGGCATTGGACAGCGCGACGCCGGCCCGGCTCGCGACCTCGGTGGCCAACGAGACGTCGTCCGCCTCGAAGAGGCGTCCTGGCCCGTCCACGAACGTCATCACGCCGATGACCTCGCCGTTGGCAGTCAGTGGCACCGCCAGGGCTGTCGCGATGCCCGTGGGATCGGCGCCGCTCTCGTCGTGGAGCGGCGCCAACTGCGTGCGTCCGGTACGGAAGGCGACGGCCGCCGGGGTGTCGGAGCTGAACGGCAGCACGTCCGGCGGTCCCCCCGTCGGGTTGGTGGGCCGTGCCGATGGCTCTGGCCTCGGCTCTCGCACATCGAGCCGGACGAGGCCGTTCTCTCCCGGCACCTGCACCGAACACGAGTCGGCCAGCCGCCCCTCGACGAGACTCATGGTGCGACGGATCACGATGGTGGGTTCGAGGCTCGAGCTCAGGAGCCTGGTCACCTCGGAGAGGAGCGACAGGCGTTCACGGCCCGCCTCGGCGTCGCGCAGGGCCTCGCGCTCGTGCTCGAAGACCTGGGCCCGGTCCAGGGCCTGTGCGGTGAGGCTCGCCAAGGTCGACAGGAACCGCAGATCGGGATCGCTGAGGTCGGGTTGTGCCACGAACGCAAGAGAGAGGACGCCGAGCGGGCCCCCGACGCCGACGAGCGGCTCGCTCACGATCGTCACCGGCTTGGGCAGCTCGTGGAGGACCCGCGGCACGATCTCGCCTGCGATGTCCGTCGCGACCTGGTCGTCGCCGGGTATGCCGGCCAGGGCGGTCCGGCCGCGGGAGAAGCAGGCACCGGCGTGACTCCCTTCGACGGGCACCACGGCGCGGGAGAGGAGCGCCGGGTGGCCGCTGCTGGCCAGGCACACCAGGTCGCGCTCGCCGGTGTCGGGCACGCGTACCACCGCCGACTGCGCGCCGAGTGCACGCCGGCCGCCCGCAATGGCCGCATGGGCGACGTCGCCGGGCGTCGTGGCGACGGCCAGCGCTGAGCTGAGCTGGTGGAGATGCTGGCTGCGCTCCAGGCTGACGAGTTCGGTCAGGGTCAGCCGGGCCCGTTCGACGGCTTGCGCTGCGGCGCCGGTGATGGTGAAGAGGAAGGTGCGGTCGGGCTCGGAGATCGCACGGTCCTCGTACCAGTGCACGACGACAGCGCCGATCGTGCGGTCGGAGACGACGAGCGGGATGATGGCGAGGGCCCCGAACCGCGTCGAATTGCGCGAGGCGTAAATATCGGGTCGCTCACGCTGCAGGTCGTCGATCGTCTCGGAGAAGAACGCCACGCTGTGGCCCAGGACGGGACCGCCGATCTGCAACGAGCCGAGCACCCCGTCCGACGGGTCGTCGGGCTCGTACCCGAAACGCCGGAGCGTGTGGAGCGCGCCCCGTTCGTCGAGGAGGGCAAAGGTCGACGCGTCGACGCGCAACTCGTCGCGCAGGGCGGCGAACACCGCGTCGGCGACCTGCGCCGGGTCGGCGGCGGTCGTCAGCGCGCGCGCCATGGTCTGCATCCGCTGCGCAGTCTCGGCGGCGACCCGTCGGCGCCGCTCGTTCCGGGTTTCCGATCTGGCCGTCCACAGTTGGACGTTGCGCTGGCCCCGCAGATAGGAGATCCACATCGCCACCGCGGTTGCGGCGAGCATCGTGATGACGCGGCAGCGTGTGGTTCAGCTGGCCGTAGCTGTGCGGTGGCGTGCTGATGATGAGCGCGAAGAATGCGGTCAAGAGCCCGACGAGCGCGACACGCGGAGGGGCGGGCGAACGGGGCGGCGATGAAGGGGGAGATGGCGAGCAGCCCCACGAGCGAGACGTTCCCCCCGTAGACGGCGAAGACGATCGCCACGGTGGAGGTCCAGGCCAGCGCGACGAGCGTCGCGATGACCTCGGCGCGATCGCCGCGCGCCGTCTGGGGCGTGGGCGGAAGCTGTTCCTCTCCTGGTTCGGCCACGTACTCTCCCCGGGTCGGCGGGCTCGTCCTCAAACGCTATTCCCCTGGCTCCATGACCAGGGTCAACGCCCGTCGCTCACCGGGGTTGTAGGCCGGTTCCCTACCCGTGCCGGTGCGCACCGAAACCCAGCCCACTCCCAGGAGGTTTAGTTTTGTCCCGCGAGGGCTATAGACCGTCTGTCAATCGGCATTGCAGGACGTCCCGGGCGCGGCCCGGGACGAGCCACAGGAGGGCGGAGTGGATCAGGATTTTCATATCGAGCAGCAAGCGGGTTCGTCGCCGCCCGTCATCGCGGTCAGTGGCGAGATCGATGTCGCCACCGCTCCGCAATTGCGCGAATGCCTGCACGGTGTCATCGCAGAGGGCGAGGTGACCATTGTCCTGGACCTGCTCGGCGTCACGTTCCTGGACTCCACGGCTCTGGGCGTCCTGGTGGGCGCGCTGAAGCGCTGCCGCGAGCTGGGCGGAGAGCTGCACGTCGTGGTGGCCGACCCGCGCATCGTCAAGATCTTCGAGATCACTGGTCTCACCAGTGTCTTCACCATCGCCGACTCTCTGGAATCGGCAGGGGCGGCGTGACGGATACGGCCGACCGGCTGGAGAGCGGCGACCGAATCGAACTGAAGTTCCCGGCCCGAGGCGACTTGATCGTCCTCGCCCGGTTGGTCACGAGTGCCATCTCTGCCCGGGCCGGGTTCGACATCGAGGAACTCGAAGACCTGCGGCTGGCCGTCGGAGAGCTGTGTCTCCTCACCCTGCAGGGAAGCGATGCGCAGCAAGGTGATCTGCGCCTCGAACTCTCTGTGCTCGGTGATGCGATTGGTGTCGTCTGCACACTCGAACGGGCGGGCGTGGCGAGCGCGCCTGCGCCAGAGAGGGACGAGGTCGCCGAGCTCAGCGAACAGATTCTTGACGCGCTGGTGGATGAGCACGGCAAGGAGGTCCAGGACGGCTCGGTGCGTGCCTGGCTGCGCAAGCGCCGGGGGGGGCATGCGGAGTGACGGACGGCCGGGAACACGATCCCGGGCCGCCGTCGGACGTCGTCGAATCTGACCGTCCAGCCCTCGATCCGGCCGCGCGCGAGGAGCTGATCACCTCAAATCTGGGGTTGGCCCATCAGCTCGCTCGACGCTTCCTCCATCGAGGGGAGCCGTTGGACGATCTGGTGCAGGTGGCATCGGTCGCACTCGTGAAGTCCGTCGACCGCTTCGATCCCGAGCGCGGCGTCGACTTTGCCGCCTTCGCCACGCGGACGATCATCGGTGAGCTCAAGCGGCATTTCCGCGACAAGGGATGGGCCGTGCGCGCCAGCCGCCGAGTCCAGGAGCTCTATCTCGAACTCGGCCACGCGACGGGGACCCTGGTGCAGCAGCTGGGACGCAATCCGACCGTGGCGGAACTGGCGGAGGCCACCGGGGCGAGCGAGGAAGCGGTCATTGAGGCCATCGAGGCCGGACAGGGCTACCGGGCGGCGTCCATCGACGCCTCGGAGAGCGAGGACGACCCCATGTCGGCGCGGCTGGGCGAAAGGGATGGCAACTTCGACTCGGTCGAGGACAGGGCCCTGCTGGGGCCTGCGCTGGCCTCGCTCCCGGAGCGCGAGCAGTCGATCCTCCGCATGCGCTTCGTCGAAGGACTGACCCAGTCAGAGATCGCGGCGAAGGTCGGCGTCAGCCAGATGCACGTCTCCCGGCTCCTTTCGTCGAGCCTGCAGAAGCTGCGTGACGGCATCGGCCACACGGAGGCAGGGCGCCGCTGAGGCGGTGACGATATCGGGCACCGATCTGCCCTTGAGGCACGGATACCGCGGGCGACAAGAATTCCGGGTCCGGGATAAATGGATTTTCCGGAAAGTCTGGTGAAATTCTGCCCGGCGTGAGTATGGTGCAGGCCAGTCCTGTTGGAACGACGCACCAGTCCTGGAACGAACGGAGCGCCCAATGGTCCATCTCGATGCCGCCCGAGCACATGAAAAGGACCTTGGTGACAAGGGCCTGAAGAGCGGAGCGCTCGGACTGTTCTCCTCCGTGGTGGTGGGTGTGGCGTCGACAGCCCCCGCCTACAGCCTCGCGGCGACCCTCGGCTTCGTCGTCATCGCCATCAACGGGCTGCAGGCGCCGATCATCGCCATCCTGGCCTTCGTCCCGATGCTGTTCATCTCCTATGCCTACAAGGAGTTGAACAACGCCGACCCCGACTGCGGGACAACCTTCACCTGGACGACCCGCGCCTTCGGGCCGAAGTCGGGGTGGTTCGGCGGCTGGGGGATCGTCGCGGCCGACATCCTGGTCATGGCGAGCCTGGCCCAGATCGCCGGGCAGTACGTCTTCCTGCTCTTCGGTACCAGCAGCATCGGGGGCAACCCCGGCAGCACCTGGGTGCTGCTGGTGGGGATCGCGTGGATCGTCGTCATGACGGCCATCTGCTACGTCGGCGTGGAGATCTCCGCCAACCTGCAGAAGGTCCTCCTCGGCGTCGAGGTGGTGGTCCTCGTCCTCTTCTCGATCGTTGCCTTCGTCAAGATCGGGTCAGGGAAGGCGCCGGCCGGGCACCTGACGCCCAGCGCGCAGTGGTTCAACCCGTTCCACCACCTTGGCTTCACGAGCTTCATGGTCGGGTTCTCCCTCATGTTGTTCATCTACTGGGGCTGGGATACGGCGGTCTCCGTCAACGAGGAGACCAAGGACTCGACCCGGACGCCCGGTCGAGCGGCGGTGATCTCGACCCTCATTCTGTTGGCGACCTACGCCATCGTGATCGTGGCCTCGCAGTCCTACGCCGGCGTCGGCACCAAGGGCATCGGCCTCGCCAATCCCGCCAACTCCGGCGATGTGCTCAATTCGTTGGGCTCGTCGGTGTTCGGCACATCGGGGGTCGGCGCGGTCATGGTCAAGCTCCTGCTCTTGATGGTGCTCACCTCGGCGGCGGCGTCCACGCAGACCACCATCCTGCCGACGGCCCGCACCACCCTCTCCATGGCGGCCTACAAATCGATTCCGGACGCGTTCGGAAAGGTGCACAAGCGCTTCCTCACACCCTCCACATCGACGGTGGCGATGGGTCTGGTCTCCATCGCGCTATACGTCGCTATGAACTACCTGTCCACCGGGAGCAGCGTCATCGGGGACTCGGTGTCGGCCCTCGGGGCAATGATCGCCTTCTACTACGGGCTGACCGGCTTCGCCTGCGTCTGGTACTACCGCAAGACCCTCAGGGAGAGCGCACGCTCGTTCTGGCTGCGCGGCGTCCTCCCGCTGCTCGGGGGCCTCATCCTGTGGTTCGTGATGATTTGGTTCATCCAGTACAACTGGTTCAACCCGAGCAACAGCTACACGACGTGGACCATCCCGGGCACGCACCACGTTGTCGGCGGGGTGTTCGTCCTCATCGTGGCCTCGTTCCTGCTCGGCGTCGTCCTGATGCTCGTCTACATGGCCGTCAGGCCGGACTTCTTCCAGGGCAAGACACTCAACCGCGACACGCCCACCCGGGTGCCGGACGACATCGGCATCCCTGTGGGCCTGTTCGGGATCGAGCCGTTCGCCGACGCGGACGGCCATGTCAAGAACGAGCCCACCGGGTCACCCGGGTCGCTGTAGCTGCGAGCGGGAGCACCGCGCGTTCGGGTAGACCGTGGCGGGGGGCCGCGTCCGGGCCCGGACGAGAGACGACGTGGAGGCTCCATGACGAAGAGACTGGAAGGGACGGTCACCCTCGTGACCGGGGCCAGCAGCGGCATCGGCGAAGCGACGGCGGTCGCGCTCGCCGAGGAGGGGGCGAAGGTCGCCCTGGTTGCCCGTCGACGTGACCGGCTCGAGGCGCTCGCCGAGCGGATGGGAGGCCAGGACGCGGCGCTGGTGATCGAGGCCGACATCACCGACCAGGTCCAGGCGGAGCGCGCTGTGGGCACCGCCGTGGCGGAGCTGGGGCGGCTCGACACCCTGGTCAACAACGCGGGCGTCATGCTGCTGGGGCCCATCGTGGGCGCCCCCATCGAAGAATGGCAACGGATGGTCCAGCTGAACGTGCTGGGCCTGCTCTATTGCACGCACGCCGCGCTGCCACACCTCCTCGCCAGCGCCGAGCGCGAGCCGCGTTCGGTGGCCGACGTCGTCAACGTCAGCTCGGTGGCGGGGCGCGTCGCCCGCCTCAACAGCGGCGTCTACAACGCCACCAAGCACGGCGTCGGGGCCTTCAGCGAGTCGCTGCGCCAAGAGGTCACCGCCCGCCACGTCCGGGTGACACTCATTGAGCCCGGGGCGACCGCCACCGAACTGGCCACCCACAACCGCCGCGAGATCCTCGAGGGCATGGCCCAGACTTTCGGCGGCATTGAGATCATGCAGGCGGAGGACATCGCCGAGAGCATCCGCTACGCGGTCGACGCAACCCCGACGGGTCGCCGTCAACGAGATCCTGATCAGGCCCACCGAACAGGAGCGCTGAGATCCAGCGGATCGCCGTCGTCGGGTGCTCCGGGTCGGGAAAGACGACGCTGGCGCGGCGGCTGGCGCGAGCTCTCGGCGTCCCGAGCATTGAGCTCGACGCCATCTTCCACCAGCCGGGGTGGACCCCGCTCGACGACGACACCTTCCGGGCCCGGGTCGCCGAGGCGATCGACTCCGGGCGCTGGGTCGTGGACGGCAACTACTCGGTGGTGCGGGACATCGTCTGGGACCGGGCGGACACCGTCGTGTGGTTCGACCTGCCCTTCGGCGTCGTGATGTCCCGCACCATCCGGCGGACGTTGCGGCGTGTGTGCACCCGCGAGGTGCTGTGGAACGGCAATAGGGAGCCCTGGTCCAACCTGTTCTCGTTCAAGCCCGAGAAGTCGATCATCGCCTGGTCAGCCACCCGGCACCGGGTCTACCGTCAGCGTTACGGCGACGCCGAACACGACCCGCGGTGGGCCCGGCTGCACTTCGTCCGCCTGCGGTCGCAGCGCGAGGTCGATGCGTTCCTGGCCGGGGTGGCCGGATGCTGCGCCGAAGGAGGACTGAGGAATGGATCTCGATCTGGCCGGCAAGACCGTGCTCATCACCGGAGGCACCGACGGGCTCGGGCTGGCCCTCGCCACCGAGCTGGCGACCGAGGGTGCGGCGGTAGCCGTGTGCGGTCGCGACGAGGAGCGGCTCGACGCCGCGGCAGGGGGCCGTCGAAGCGGCGGGCGGCGACGTCCTGGCGCAACGCGCCGATGTCGCGGTCGCCGCGGATCTCGACGCCTTCGTCGATGCCGCGGTGGCGCGTTGGGGGCGCATCGACGGCGTCGTGCACAACGCGGGCCGGGCGTCGGCCGGAGCTATCGAGACGATCGACGATGCCACCTGGGAGTCGGATCTCCAGCTGAAGCTGATGGCCGCCGTGCGGCTGACCCGGCTGGCCCTCCCGCATCTGCGGTCCAGTCAAGGCTCCGTCCTCTTCACGCTGGCCATGGCGGCCAAGGCGCCGGGTGCATCGAGCGAGCCGAGCTCGGTCACCCGCGCCGCCGGCATGGCCCTGATGAAGGCGCTCTCCAAGGAGCTTGCGCCCGATGGCGTCCGGGTCAACGCCGTCCTCATCGGGCTCATCGAGAGCGGCCAATGGGTGCGGATCGCCGGAGGCTCCGGGACGACCCTGCGCGCCTTCTACGACCGCTTCGCCGAGGATGCCGGCATTCCGCTGGGCCGCTTCGGGCGGGCGGCCGAATTCGCCGACCTCGGTTGCTTCCTTCTGTCGTCGCGCGCCTCGTACCTGACCGGAACGGCGATCAACCTCGACGGGGGCCTGTCACCGTCCGTGTGAGCGCTAGTTGTAGCCCTCGGTCTCCGTGCGGTCACCGGTCCCGGCCGGCTCGAGCCCGACGGCGAAGCCGTCGATCATGTCCAGCCGGGTGAGCGCGTCGACATGCGCCGCGGCCGTCGCCGCCCCATTTGGCCTTGGCTGCCCGGCGAGCGGCTTCCATGTCCTCGGCCACCACGAACACGACCTCATGGTCCTCGCCCATGCGGCCGGATCCGAGCTCACCACCGAGGAACGCGGCGTAGAGGTGCACGCGGGCAGCGTAGCGAGTACGAAAGGGTCATGAGTCCAGACAAATTGCAGGGAAGCACCATCGTCGTCACCGGTGTCACGGGGCAGGTGGCGCGCCCGCTGGCCAAGGCGCTGGCCCGGGACAACCGTGTCGTCGGAGCAGCCCGTTTCTCGGACGAGGCGGCCCGCGCCGAGCTCGAGACGGCCGGCATCGAGTGCGTCCCGGTCGACCTGGTGGCCGGGTGACGTCGGGCGAGCTGCCCGCAGATGCCGACTACGTGCTCCACTTCGCCGTCGCCAAGACGAACGACTGGGAGAAGGACCTGGCCGCCAACAGCGGCGGCCTGGCCTACCTCATGGAGCACCACCGGAACGCCCGCGCCTTCCTGCACTGCTCGTCGACGGCGGTCTACAAGCCCGAGGGCCACCGCGTCTTCGACGAGGACGGCCCGCTCGGCGACAACCACGGCGTGTGGCCGTTCCTGCGCACGTACAGCATCTGCAAAATCGCGCGCCGAGGGCACGGCGCGCTGGGCGGCAGAGCGGTTCGGGCTCCCGACGACCATTGCCCGGCTCTCCGTCCCCTATGGCGACAATGGCGGCTGGCCCGCCATCCACCTGCACATGATGCTGTCCGGTCACGCCATCCCGGTCCACGTCGACGCGCCGAGCGTCTACCACCCGCTGCACGCCGACGACATCCTGGCCATGGTGCCGCGCCTCCTCGCCGCGGCGTCGACGCCGGCCGTGACGGTCAACTGGGGCGGGAGCGAGCCGGTCAGCATCGAGGAGTGGTGCACCTACCTGGCCGGGCTGGCCGGCGCCGAGGCGCGGTTCGAGCCGACGGACGAACACCATCGACAGCGTCGCAGATCGACACCACGCGGATGCACGAGCTGGCCGGGCGGACGAGCGTCCCGTGGCGCGAGGGCATGCACCGCATGGCCAAGGCGTTGCATCCCGATCGCGTCGCGGTGAGCGCGCCAGGACGCGGGTCACCGGCGGTCCGCTTCGAGCGGTGCGACCCCGAGGAGCCCCCCGCGGCCGAGCTGCTGGCCGCCATGCGGGCCGAGCTCAACGACGTCTACGAGACGTTCAGCCGCCTGGACAACCCGCCGCTTGCCGCCCGAGGAGCTGCGCCCGCCGGGTGGCGCATACTTCGTCGGCTACGAGGGACCGAGCCGGTGGCCGGGGGAGGCGTGCGCCGCCTCGGTGACGGGGTGGCCGAGATCAAGCGGATGTACGTCCGCCCGCATGCCCGCTCACGTGGCGTGGCGTCGGTCGCTCCTCGCACGCGCTCGAGGATGCGGCGCGCTCGCTGGGCTACGCGTCGGTCCGCCTCGACACCGGTCCCAAGCAGGTCCACGCGCAGCGGCTCTACCGGCGCGGCGGGCTACGTGGAGGTGCTCGCCGTACAACGACAACCCGTTCGCCTGCTTCTGGGGAGAGAAGACGCTGACCTGAGCGTCCACGTCGGGCTCGGGTCCGACGGAGACAATGGGGCGATGACGGAGCGGATAGGGGGCGGCGGTGGTCCGACGCCGGTCGACGGTGGCGCCGGCCCGGGCGGCGGCGACAGCGCCACGTTCCGGGCGCGGTGGGCCTGGACGCTCCATCTGGATCGGTCGATGTCGTCGCCGTTCATCGGATTCCTCTGCGCGGTGTCGATCGGCGTGCCGTTGGCCATCGGCATCGCCGCCGACTACCCGAGGGTCGGGGGCTGGGGTGCCGTCGGCGCGTTCTTCACCGACATGGCCGTGTTCCAACCCGGGCACCGTTTCCGGGCCCGGATCGTCGCAGGGGCCGCCGCGCTCGTGGCGGTGGCGGCCTTCCTGGGCGCGCTGTGCGGCATCCGCAGCCTCGCCATCTTTCCCGTTGGTGGTCATCTGGACGTTCGGCGCCGGGCTGCTGGTCGAGTTGGGCCCGCAGGCGGCGCTGATCGGTGTGTCGTCGGCGACGTCCTGGTCTTCTCCGCCTCGTTCGACGTTTCGCCGACGCAGGCGCTCATCGTCGGCGCCGTCACCCTGGCCAGCGGGCTCTTCACGGCGCTCCTGGCCCTGCTCGGCCCGGCGCCGGCTGGCCCGCTTCGCCGACCCGTCGCGCCACTCCGGCACCGCCGGAGGGCCTGGCTTCGCCAGGCGGCGGCGACGCTGGGGCAGGCGACGCGCCTCCGGTCGGTCGGCTTCTGGCACGCGTTGCGCCTTTCGGCGGCCGCCCTGGTCGGCACCGTGCTCTACCGGATCACCAACCCCGCCGACGGCTTCTGGATCCCCGAGGCCGCGCTGTTCATCATGCGGCCGGACGCCACACTGACCAAGCGGCGAGCGGTCCTGCGGGTGATCGGGAGCGTGGCCGGCGCCGCGTTGACGACACTGCTGCTGCTGGCCTTCCGCCCCGGCCCGACCCTCCTTGCCGTCTTCGCCGTCGTGGCGAGCGGCATCGCCTTCTCGGTGCAGCGGGTGAACTTCGGCCTCTACATCACGTTCGTCACGTGCATCTTCGTGCTGCTCACCGCATTCGGCGGCCTGCCGGCGCGCACCGCCCTGGCGAACCGTGTCGTCGACAATCTGATCGGCTCGGCCATCGCCGTGGCCGCGCTCTGGCTGTGGCCCCATCGCCCGAAGCGAGCGGCACCGGCTGAGCCTTGAGACCGCGGCCCCGACGAGCCCCTCGAGCCGTTCAGAAGGTCCACACCTCGACGACCTGATTCGCCTCGGGCTCGCCCCCGGTGCCTTCGTACGTGGCCCGGGCGGCGGCGTTGTCGTCGTCGGTGATGACCCACATGCCGTAGCAACCGGCTTCCTGGGCCAGCGTGGCCAGGCGCTCCACCAGGGCGCGCCCGGTGCCACGCCGCCGGAAGGGCTCGTCGACGGCCAGCTCGTAGAGGAACATCTCGGTGCCCTTGTCGGGATGGGTGACCTCCACCCCGCTGACGAACCCCACCGCCTCCTCGCCTTCGTAGGCGATCAGCAGATGGTGGCCGTGCTCGCCGAGGAAGCGAGCGGTCGCGTCCGGTCGAGCCGGCCCGTCGAACAGATGGGAGGCCGCCGCGACGAGGTCGTCATCACCGGGGCGGAGGACCCGGATCTCCACCGTCAGTGCCGTTCGGGGCGCGCCCGCAGAGCGGCCCAGGCCATCACCAGCTGCAGCGGCAGGCGTCCCCAGGCGACGGCGCGACTGTCCGAGGGGCCGGCGTTGCGGCCGGTCCCGGCGTCGAGGGCCATCTGGACGTTGGCCGGGAACACCGCCGCCAGGGTGGCGAGGCTGGCCGCGCTCGCCCAGCGCGTGCGCCGGACGAGCCCCGCCGCGCAGACGAGCTCCACCACGCCGCTCGCGTAAATGAGGTTGGTGTGGTGTTCCTCGGGGATGGCGCGAGGCATGATCGACGCGAAGGCCTGGGGGCGGACCAGGTGCACCATCCCACTGCCGGCGAAGAGGGCAGCCAGCGCGAGGGGAGCGCGACTCCTGCGGCGAACCACGATGGGGACTGTACTGTGGCGTCGTGCCTACACACGTGACGATCGTTGGCGGTGGGAGCTATCAGTGGGGCCCGGAGTTGATGGCCGACCTCTTCGGAACGCCGGCGCTGGCCGGCATGCATCTCGTGCTGGAAGACATCGATCCGGCGCCGCTCCCCAAAATGGAGGCCCTGGCGCACAAACTGAATGAAGCCATGGGGGCCAAGGCGACGATCGCCACGACGACCGACCTCCATGCCTCCCTCGACGGCGCCGACTTCGTCATCGTCTGCATCTCCACCGGGGGCTTCCGTTCCATGGCGGTCGACCTGGACGTGCCTGCCGGACATGGCATCACGCAGACGGTGGGCGACACCGTCGGGCCGGGCGGCATCAACCGTGCTCTGCGCAACGTCCCCGTCCTCGTCGGCATCGGCAAGGCGATGGAGGAGCGCTGTCCCGATGCCTGGCTGTTCAACATCACCAACCCCATGACGGCGTTGACCCGGGCCGTGAGTCGCGAGACGAGCATCAAGACGGTCGGGCTCTGCCACGAGGTGGGCAACTTCTGCATGGACCTCGCCATCGCACTGGGGCGGCCCTTCGAGGCGGTGTCCGCATCCGTGACCGGCATCAACCACTTCCCGGTGCTGACCTCGCTCGACGTGGACGGTGCCGACGGCTTCGACGCCCTGCGCGCCCTGGTCGAAGAGGTCGGCGGGCTCGGCGCCCTGGCCCCCTATCCCGGGCGCCCCGAAGCCGACAAGTTCTCCAAGCTCGACTTCGCCGAACGCCACCTCTTCAAGCTGACCCTGCTCGAGCGCTGGGGCACCTTTCCCGCCGCCGGCGACCGCCACATCGCCGAGTTCGTCTCGTTCGCCTTGACGCCCGAGTCGGAATGGGGGGCCGCCTACAACATCGAGCTGAGCCCTATCGAGCGGCGCGAAGCGCACCAGGCGGGTTACATCGCAGACGTCGACGCCTGGCTCGCGGGCACCAAGGACCTGCAGACATGGCAGTCAGGCGAGCTTCCCTCTCCCATGATCCAGGCCATGCTCAGCGGCGACCCGTTCGAGGCACCGGTGAACATCCCGAACACGGGCCAGGCGATCGGGATGCCGGCCGACGCGGTGATCGAGTCGATCTGCGTCATCGACGGCGACGGCATCCGCGGACGCGATCGCAGCGCGTTGCCGACCCCCTACGACGAGATCGTCCGGCGGCACGTGGCCACCCAGGAGCTCACCGTCGAAGCCGCGCTGCGGGGCGATCGCACGCTGGCGGGGGAGGCGTTCGCGCTCGACCCGCTGGCCGGCCGAGGGGACCTGCGCACCACGGACGCGATGGTGGACGAGCTCCTCTCGGGCACGGCCGAGTGGCTGCCGCAGTTCGCGACCCGCTGACCGGGCCGTCGGGAGGACCACGCATGCGCATCGGATTCATCGGCCTCGGCGCCATGGGACTGCCCATGGCGGGTCACCTCGTCGCCGCCGGCCACGACGTCTCGGTCGCGTCGCGTGGCCGCGGCCCGATCGACGCCGCCGTGGCCCGGGGCGCGGTCGACGGCGGTTCTCCACGCGGCGTGGCGGAGGCTTCCGACGCGATCATCCTCTGCGTCCCCAACTCGCCCGAGGTGGTGCAGGTCGTGGACGACATGCTGCCCGTGCTGGGCGGGGACAAGACCGTCATCGACTGCTCGACGATCGATCCCGAGGCGGAACGGGCCCAGCACGCCCGCGTGGCGGCGACCGGCGCCCGCTATCTCGACGCGCCGCTCTCGGGCGGCACGGCCGGAGCCCAGAAGGGGACGCTGACACTGATGGTGGGCGGCGACGCCGACACTCTGGCCGACATGGAGCCGGCGCTCGAACCCTTTGCCGGGCTCGTGGTCCATGTCGGCGGCCCCGGCATGGGTCAGGTCGTCAAATTGTGCAACCAGGTGATCTACGCCGCCCAGATGACGGCGACGGCGGAAGCCACGGCGATGGCCGTCCGCTCCGGGGTCGACATGGAGAAGCTCCTGCTGGTCCTGACCCACGCCACCGGTGACTGCGTGGCGGTACGCACCCGCCTTCCGGTGCCCGGCGTGGTCCCCGAGAGCCCGGCGTCGAACGGGTGGCAGCCGGGCTTCATGACCGACCTCATGGCCAAGGACCTCGACCTCGCGATGGCGTACGCGGTGCGCTGTGGCGTGCCCGTGCCCACGACGGCAACGGCGCGTCAGCTCCTCACGGCCGCCAGCGCCGCCGGCTACGGGCGCGAAGACTTCTCGGCGGTGGCCAAGGTCGTCCTCGACCTGTCCGGCGGCCAATGATGAGTCCCGCCGCGCTGCCCACACCGGCGCTGATACTGGCGGCGGACCACCGCGCCCGTGCCGTGTTGACCACGGAGAACTGGGCCACCTTCTTCGAGGCTCTGGCCAAGGCACTACCCTCGTGTGACGGGATCCTGGCGACGGCGCAGCCGTTGACCGGTTTGGCCGAGGCAGGCCACCTGACCGTGCACCACCGCACCTATCTCTCCATCAACCGCACCGGTCTCGCTGGCTCCGCCTTCGAGCTCGACGACCGTCTGGTGGCCACCGTGCCGCGGGCGGCGGCCGACGGCTGGTCGGGCGTGAAGCACATGACGCGCATCGACATGGAGGACCCCATAACGGCCGCCGCGCTGGAGTTGCTGGGCCAGGTCCTGGAGCACGCGCGCCAGGCGGGTCTCGAGGCGTTGATCGAGCCGCTGATGTGGCAGCAGGGCCGGATCCGCCGCGAGACGGATGCCATCGTGATGGCGTCGGTCATCGCCCACGACATGGGCGCGCCGGTGATCAAGGTTCCCGTGCCCGCCGCGGCACCCGGCGCCGAGCGCCAGCGCGCCGTCTCCCGCATCGTGGCCAGTGTGAGCGTGCCCGTCCTGTTCCTCGGAGGACCGGTCACTGCTGCAGGCCGCGACCACGTGCTCGACGAGGTGCGCGACGTCATGGAAGGTGGAGGGGCGGGCATGGCGATGGGCCGCACGATCTATCAGGACCCTGATCCGGCAGAGGCGGCCGGCCTGGTGCACGCGTTGGTGCACGGCCGGTGATCCTCACCATCGATTTCGGCACATCGGTCACGAAGGTCGCGCTGTGGGGCGACGACGGGCTCGTCGCACTGGGCCGATCGGAGCTGACGACGACCTACCCGCAGGTTGGATGGACGGAGCAGGACCCGCTCCGCTGGTGGACGACGGTGGTCATCGCGTGCGCGGAGGTCCGCGCCATGGCGCCGAGCGCCTTCGGGCAGGTCGACGTCGTGGCCTGCTCGGGAGCGCGCCAGACGTTCGTCCCCGTGGGCGCACACGGCGACCCGATCGGCAAGGGCATCCTCTGGTCCGACCACCGCGGCGCCGCCGAGGCTCGGGTGCTGGCCGAGCGCATGGGCGGTGACGACATCAACCGGGCCCGCACCGGGATCCCGCTCGACGCCGGGGCCGTGGCCGCGAAGCTGGCCTGGCTGGCGGCGTACCAACCAGAACGAATGGAGGCGGCGCACATCATCCTTTCGCCGCGCGACTTCATCGTCTACCGCATGACCGACCAGATGGTCACGGACGCCACCTTTGCCTCGCGCAGCGGCCTCTACGACTTCGATGGCAACGCCGTGCGCGAGCTGGCCGGCCCGGCTCTGGGCAAGCTCCCGAGCGTCGTGCCATCCGACACCGTTGTCGGGCAGCTCAAGGCGGTGCCCGGCGCTGAGCTCGGGCTGCGGCCTGGAACCCCGGTGGTCATCGGAGCCGGCGACCGCCAGTGCGAGGTCCTGGGCTCAGGCGCCTCGGAGAGCTACCCGATGGTGAGCTGGGGCACCACCGCCAACGTGTCGGTCCCCGTGCAGGAGCGCCCGGTGCCGTCGCCGGCCGGCGCGGTGGTGACCCGCGCCGCGGACGGTGGCTGGCTGCTCGAGGGGGGCCTGTCCGCTGCCGGTACCTTCCTGGCCTGGCTCGGGCGTCTGGTCGACCGGAGCACCGAGGACCTCGGGCGGCTGGCTGCCGAGAGCGGTCCGGGCGCCCGCGGCGTGGTCGCCGTGCCGTGGCTCGACGGGGCACGCGCCCCGTGGTGGCGCGACGACGCGCGGGCCGGCTTCACGGGTCTTGGCGCGGCCCACGGTGCCGCCGACATGGCGAGGGCTGTGGTGGAGGCGGTCGCCTGGGACGTGCTGCGGGTGATGGAGGTCGTCACCGTCGGGCGCCTCGGCGGCTCGACGGCCGAGGGAGTGACGCTGGGTGGCGCCGGGTCAGGCCTTCCCGTTTGGGTCGAGGTCCTGACATCGGTGCTCGGCATGCCCGCGCTGCGCCACCGCTCCGGTGAGGCGGCGTCGGCGGGTGCGGCGCTGCTCGCCGGGAAGGCGTTGGGCATGGGCCTGACCCTGGACCAGATCGACCCCGTGGAGGCCGTCATTGAGCCCTCCCCCGCGGTGGTGGACTTCTACCGCGGCCTGCGACTGCAAGTCGAACATGTGGCCGCGTCCATGTTGTCCGCCACCGAATCGCCGCCGGAACCCGATCAGCCGGCGCACTGATCCATGCGCGTCGAGCTCGCCTACGGCCGCCACGGCACGTCGGTCGAGGTACCCGACGACGCCGAGGTCGTCGTCCCGGTGGACGAGCCGGGTCTGGCTGATGAGGCCGCGGGCATCACCGAGGCGCTCCGCCGGCCACTGAGCGGACCACCGCTGCGCGACCTGGTCGCCGGGGCGCGTCGCCTGGCCGTGGTCTTCCCCGACCTCACCCGGCCGATGCCGAACCGGACCGTGCTGCCGCCGTTGCTGCGAGAATTGGCGCGGGCTGGTGTGCCGTCGAGTGCCATCACCTTGCTGTGCGCCACCGGGACCCACCGTCAAGCCACCCGGGCCGAGATGGAAGAACTCGTCGGCGCCGACATCGTGGCTCGGTACACCATGGTCGATCACGATGCCTGGGATGCCGGCGCCCATGTGGCGGTCGGTGCGGTCGACGGCGCCCCGGTTCTGCTGCAGCGTGAGTACGTGGAGGCGGACGTGCGCCTCATCACCGGGTTCGTCGAGCCGCATTTCTTCGCCGGCTTCAGCGGCGGACCGAAGGCGGTCTGCCCCGGGCTGGCCGCCGGTGCCACGATCCTGGAAGCCCATCACCCCCGCCGCATCGCTGACGCCCGGGCGACCTTCGTCACACGGACCGGGAACCCGGTGCACGACTTCGTGCGCGCCGCGACCGCGCTGGCCCCACCCCACCTGTCGCTCGACGTCGCCATCAACCGGGCGCGCCAGGTGACGGCGGTGTTCGCGGGCCCGCTGCCCGCCGGGCACGATGCCGCCTGTGCCCACGTGCAGTCCTCGGCCATGCGCGAGGTCGATGCTGGGTTCGATCTCGTCGTGTCGACCAACAGCGGCTACCCCCTCGACCGCAACCTGTACCAGGCCGTCAAGGGGATGGCCGCGGCCGAACGGATCGTGCGTCGAGACGGGATCATCGTGATGGCGGCCGCCTGCGAGGACGGGGTCCCCGGCGACGGCGCCTTCGCCCGCCTCCTGGCCGAGGCGCACACGCCGGACGACCTCGTCGGCGCAGCGGGCGCGCCCGAGCTCGACCGTTGGCAGGCCCAGGTACTCGGCCGCGTCTGGCACGCGCCGAGGTGCTCCTGCACTCCGACGGTCTCGACGATCGCTCGTTTCCGGATGCGCTGCTTCGTGACGCGCCGGACCTCGACGCCGCCGTGGCTGCAGCTTTGGCGCGTCTCGGACCGGGCGCGCGCGTCGCCGTGCTCCCTGAGGGCCCGCTCACGGTGGCGACGGTGCGCCCCCCCGGTTGAGCCGGGCGCTCGTCTCGGGCGTGCCGGGACAACGTTCGAGGAAGCCGGCGGACGTCCCGAATCACACCGGACGCACAACAAATGCGGAGAGGCGACCGGGGCGACCGATAGTGGTGAGGACAGGCGGACGGGGAAAGCAAGCCCGGAATCGAACGATGGGTTCCGGCGCACGATGCCTGTCACCACGTCCGCCCCAGCTGCAACGGCAATGTCACAATCCAAAATCGAGATCCCCAGGTAACCTACAGATATGGCTCAGGCGGCGGGCGGCTCACAGGACGAAAAGGCAGTGCAGGTGCCTCTGAACGACTTGGTGTCGGACGGCGGGTGCCCGGTGATGGCGTCGCCGGACGCAATGCCGAGCGACACGCTGTACTACTGGGACTACCTGCACCTCGACTATCTGCTGAACGCGCAGACGCCGAGGAGCGAAGAAGCGGGCGAGCTCGTCCACGACGAGTACTTCTTCATTGTGGTGCACCAGACGTACGAGCTCTGGTTCAAGCAGATTCTGCTCGAGCTCGACTCTGTGATGTCGATCATGTCGCAGGAGCGCATTGCGGGACGCGAGCTCGGCACCGTCCTGTCGAGACTTCGCCGGATAAACCAGATCCAGCGCCTGATGGTCTCGCAGATGGACGTGCTCGAGACGATGACGCCCCTCGACTTCCTCGACTTCCGTTCGCTCCTCCTGCCCGCCTCGGGATTCCAGAGCGTGCAGTTCCGCTTGATCGAGAACAAGTTCGGCCTCCTGGAGCGAGACCGCCTGCACATCGAGGGGCACAACTATGTGGCCACGCTGCGGGAAGACCACGGCCAGCAGGTCATCCTGTCCGAGCAGACGCCGTCGCTCTTCGATCACATCGAGACCTGGCTGGCCCGCCTCCCCTTCGTGCACACGGACAGCTACGACTTCGCGGCGGAGTACGAGAAGGCTGCCTCGGAGATGCACGCGGTCGGCCGCGCCAAGATCGAAGAGCATCCCAACCTCGACGACGACGCGCGTCGCAAGCAGCTCGACGCCTTCGAGAGCAGCGTGCGCCGTTTCGGTGCGGTCTTCGACAAGGAGAGCTGGGCACAGGACGTCCGCGACGGGAGGGAGGCGGTTCTCCTACGAGGCGTTCATGGCAGCGCTCTTCCTCAACCTCTACCGCGAAGAGCCGCTGCTGCAGGTCCCCTTCCAGATCCTCGAGGTCCTCATCGACATCGACGAGATCCTCACGCTCTGGAGGCAGCGGCACGCGCTCGATGGCCCACCGGATGCTGGGGCGGATCACCGGCTCTGCGGGGAGCGGGTACGCGTATCTCGACGAGACGGCCAAGCGGTACACGCCTTTCAAGGACCTTTTCGATGTGGCCACCTACCTCGTGCCGCGTGCAGAACGGCCAGCCCTGCCGAGCTCGCTCTTCAGCGGTGCCGACGGGCTGTATTGGTAGGAGGCGGTACTGAACCGGCGCGCGACGTGCCGGCGAGTGACGAGGTGAGGATGAGCGGGCGGACGGAGACGGCAATGACGAGCGGCGACACCACGACGTCCGTCA
Organism: uncultured Acidimicrobiaceae bacterium; assembly: GCA_963762175.1. Lineage (GTDB taxonomy): Bacteria > Actinomycetota > Acidimicrobiia > Acidimicrobiales > RAAP-2 > Bog-473. Next base: position 617,739 of record CAVXJW010000003.1, on the reverse strand, counting down.
TCGCGGAAGATCGGCGGCCGGTGTTGGCCATCGTCTACGGCGTGAACTCCTCGTCGCCCTTCGGGCTCTCCGAGGCGGCCTCGCCGATGTGCGACATCGTGTGGGTCATCGACTCGGGCGAGCTCGACGACAAGGTGCTGCTTCGGCTGCTGCGCAAGCTGGGTCAGACGGTCGACATCGCGGGCCTGTCCGAGGACGAGGCGGCTGAGGTCCTCCGCCCGTTTCGGCCGGACGGGATCGTCGCCTACGCCGACGCGCACATGGGGATCGCCTCCGCCCTGGCCGAGCGCCTGCATCTCGACTACCACGACCACGTGGTGGCGGGGAAGCTGCTCGACAAGGTGACACAGCGGCAGGCCTTGCGCGACGGCGGGCTCCCGGTGCCGATGTGCAAGGTGGTCCCGGCCGACCCCACACCTAGCGCCATGGACGCACTCGTCGCCGACGTCACCTTCCCGGTGGTGCTCAAGCCCCGCCACGGGGCGGCCAGCAGGGACACCCACCTCGTCCGCGATGGCGACCACCTGCGGGACCTCGTGGCCGAGCAGCCATCGTCGAGGGGCGAGCCGACCATGGTCGTCGAGGAGTACATGGTGGGCGCCACGCCTCCGCCCAGCTCGCAGTTCAGCGACTACCTGTCCGTCGAAAGCGTGGTGGCCGCCGGCGTGCTCAGCCACCTCGCGGTGACCGGGCGGCTACCCCAGGTGGAACCATTCAGAGAGACCGGTCTCATCATCCCGACAGACTTTGCCCCACCGCTGGTCGAGGAGGTCCTCCGCGTGGCGACGACCGCGCTCGAGGCCATGGGTGTGCGGACGGGGTGTTTCCACACGGAGATCAAGATCACGGACAAGGGGCCGCGGGTCATTGAGGTCAACGGGCGGTTGGGCGGATTCGTCCCCCAGACGCTGCAACTCGCGGCACCGTCGGTCAACCTGGTCGAGATCTCGCAGCGGGTGGCACTCGGGGACAAGCTTGCGTGGGACGATCTCGTGCCGACCGAGCAGATCGGGTACGTGGTCGTGCGCCAGCCGCCCATCGGGGCTCGGCGGGTGAGGAGCGTCGAAGGGCTCGACGAGCTGGCGGCGTACCCCGGCGTCGACGCCGTGTCGCTCAGCCGCCAGCCGGGCGACGAAGTCGACTGGCGCAAGGGGAGTCACGAATACGTCTTCTCCGTCCTCGGCTCAGTGTCCGACCACGGGGACATGCGAGCGGTACAGCGGTTCGTCGACGACCAGGTCGTCGTCACCTACGACTGAGGGCGATCGACCGGTCCACCTTCCCTGACGTCGGTGTCAGAGATAGAGTCCCCAGCCGGTGCTCGACGATCCGCTCTTTGACTTTGCCGTTCCGGAGGATCTGCTGCGTGAGGCCGTATCCCAGGTCAAGGACGCCGAGGTCGTGGCTGATCTCGACGTCATGCCGGGCACCGGCGAGGGCAAGCCGCCGCCGCTGATCGGCATCTTGCAGAGCTCGGGGTATGCGCCGCTGGTCCTCATGACGGCGGCGGCCTTGGTCCCGGGCACGTTCGGGAACGGCATCGCACTCATCGGGAAGAACCTCGAGACCTCGTTCCACATGTCCAACGCCTCCCTCGGGGCGGTGGCCTTCATCGCCCAGGTCTCCCAGCTCCTCTGGGCGGTCCCGCTGGCCGTCTGGGCCGACCGCGGGAGCCGCAAGCTCGTGGCGGGCGTCGCCCTTCTGGTCTTCGCGATTTTCGGCAGCCTGATGGCGATCTCACCCAACGTCTGGTGGTTCGCCTTCCTGTACCTTGCCGCGTCGGTCGGCACCGGGGTGAACAACACGGTGCACAACTCGTACCTGTCGGACGCCTACCCGACCGAGTCGCGGGGCCGGATCTTCAGCTGGCACAACCTGTCTGATCCGTTGTCGCAGACGATCGGAATCCTGATCTTCGGCTACGTCGTGACCGTCTCGCACAACTGGCGGTACGGCCTGCTGGTGGCGTTGGCCGGCATTCCGCTCGGCCTCGCCCTTTTCACACTGCGAGAGCCCGAGAAGGGGGCGAACGAGGCCAGCCACATCCTGAAGGCCTCGGGCATGGACCTCCAGTCGCAACAGGAGAAGGCACCGCGCGTCCTGCTGGGCTCAGCCGTCACCAGGTTGTTGCGGGTCCGCTCGCTCTACTTCGAGTTGGTGGCCGTGGCCATACTCGGGTTTGCCGGAACCGGTGCCCCTCTGTTCGGCAACCTGTTCTTCATCGACAAGTTCCACCTCGACACCGCATCGCGCGAGCGAGGTCTACGCCATCATCGGCCTCGCCGCCTTCCTCGGACTGCCGCTGGCCTACGTGTTCGGTGACCGCTACTTCCGCCGGGCGCCCCAGCGGCCGCTCGTGATCGCCGGAATCTGTATCACTGCCTACGGCGGGCTCTTCACCCTGTCGCTCTACGTGCCCGAGCTCTGGATGTGCGTGACCCTCCAGTTCCTGGCTGCCGCGGCGGTGTCGCCACTGGCCATCTGTATCTTCCTCACGCTGGCGGCCACGGCGCCGCCCGAAATGCGCACCATCTGTTTCGCCATGTTCGGCGTCTACTCGCTCGTCTTCGGCGGTTTCACGGGATCGGTGGTCCTCGGCGCCGTGTCGGACTCCATCGGAGGCCTGCACGGCATTGTGGTCGCGCTCTCCCTCATCTTTCCCGTGTGTGCGGTCGGAGGGCTGCTGCTCGTCATCGGTTCGCGCAGCGTGCGGCGCGACATCACCCTCGTCATCGAGGATGTCATTGAGCGCTACACCGAGGGCAAGCGGCGCCAGGCCGGCGGGGACATTCCGGCTGTCCAGGTGCACAACCTCGACTTCTTCTACGACACCAACCAGGTCCTCTTCGACGTGAACCTCGAGATCGAAGAGGGAGAGATGGTCGCCCTGCTCGGCACGAACGGTGCCGGAAAGTCCACCTTGCTGCGCGCCGTCTCGGGGCTGTCGCACCCTCACCGGGGAGTCGTCCGACTGTTCGGCATGAACTCGACCTACCTGGAACCCGAGCAGATCATCGATCAAGGGGTCGCTCTGCTGGTGGGCGGGAAGATGACGTTCCCCGGGCTCAGCGTCCGCGACAACCTGCGCATCGGCGGACACACCCTGCGCCGCGATCGGGCCAAGGCGCAGAAGGCGCATGACGAAGCGCTCGCCGCCTTCCCGGAGCTGGCGGCTCGGCTGGACCAGCCCGCCGGCACGCTCTCGGGTGGCGAGCAGCAGATGCTGGCGCTGTCGCGGGTGATGATGACGAGCCCGCGCCTCCTGATGATCGACGAGCTTGCTCTCGGTCTGGCGCCGATGACGGTGGAGCGGCTCATGAGCATGGTGCGGCGCATCAACGAGTCGGGGACCACCGTGATCCTGGTCGAGCAAAGCCTGAACCGCGCGCTCAGCCTGGCCCAGCGCTGTTTCTTCATGGAGCGTGGCGAGATCCGCTTCGACGGTCCCACCGCGGAGCTCATGGCCCGCGACGACCTCCTGCGCCCGGTCTTCCTCGGCACCGCGGCCACCGGCCTGTCGTAGTTCGGCATGCTCGCGCTCTCCGCCCCCAACTTCGTCCTCATTCAGGGTGTCTTCTACGGGCTGGGCTTCGGACTGCTCGCCCTGGGCCTGGTCCTCGTCTACCGCACCAACCGGGTCCTGAACTTCGCGCAGGGCCAGATCGGCGTCATCGCCGCCGTGTTCCTCGTCAAGCTGACCGGGGACTTCCACTTCAACTACTGGTTCGCCCTGGTGCTCTCCATCGGGCTGGCTGCGTTCGTCGGCGCGCTGTCCGAGCTGATCCTGCGCCGGCTCTTCAGCCGGCCTCGCGTCCTGGTGATGGTGGCCACCATCGGGCTCAGCTATGTGCTGCTGGCGTTGACCGCCCTGCCCTTCATTCGGCCGTCCAATCTCTACAAGCCCGTGCCGGTGCCCTTCGACCTGTCGTTCTCGCTCGGGCCTTTCATCATCACCCCCACCGAGGTCCTCACCCTGATCGTCGCGCCCATCGTGACCGCGGTCCTGGTGCTGGCAGTCCGTTTCACCTCATGGGGGCTGGCCATGCGCGCCATGTCTGAGAACGCCGACTCGGCCCGCCTCTCCGGAGTGTGGATCCGGCGCACCTCCACGCTCACGTGGACGGTGGCCGGCGCGCTGTCGGCCTTCACGGCCATCCTCAACGCCCCCAATCAGACCAGCGCCCTGACGCAGGCCCTCTCGCCCGACCTCCTCCTGTACGCCCTGACCGCTGCGCTCATCGGCGCGATGGTCAACCTGACGGTGGCGTTCATCGCCGGCATCGGAATGGGCGTCTTCCTCGAATTGCTCGAGTGGAACGTTCCCTCTCCGGCCAAGCAGCAGCTGATCATCTTCGTCATCGTCATGGTCGTCCTGCTGGTGCGGGTGGGCGCGCTGCGCAAGGGCGCGCGCACGGGGGAGCGCAGCACCTGGCAGCACGGTGCGGCCACGACCATGCGGGCCGGGGTGGACCAGCTGCGCCGTCGGGTCTCGGTCACCGGGATCTGGCTCACCATCGGGGTCGCCATCCTGCTGCCCGCCCTCCTGTCGGTCGGCAACAACGTCCTGTTCAGCCAGATCTGCATCTACGCCGTCATCGCCCTGAGCCTGACCATGCTCACGGGGTGGGCGGGCCAGGTCTCACTCGGGCAATTCGGCCTCGTGGCCGTCGGCGCGCTCGTGGCCGTGCATCTCGGCACGTCGCTGCCCTTGCCCGTCGTGATGCTCTACGGCGGCGCGGTCACGGCACTGGTGGCGATCATCGTCGGGTTACCGGCGCTGCGCATGCCCGGTCTCTTCCTCGCAGTGACGACGCTGGCCTTCGCCATCTTCATGCAGAGCGCGGTGCTCGCCACCCCCTGCTTCACCGTGCCGGGCATCAACAAGACGTTGTGCACGGGGTTACCCGACCCGGGCTACACGTTCCTCGGACGCCCTTCGCTCTTCGGTATCAGTCTGGCGTCGCAACAGTCCTTTGCGTGGTTCTCGCTCGGCGTCCTGCTGCTGTCCATCTTCATGGTGCGGATCTGGCGCGACAAAGGCGTGGCACGCCGCCTCGTCGCCGTGCGCGACAACGAGCTCACCGCGGCAGCAATGGGAATCCCGATCCTGCGCACCAAGCTGCTCGCCTTCGGCCTCTCGGGCTTCATGGCGGGCTACGCCGGCGTCTGCTTCGCCTTTGCCACCCAGCAACTCAACAACACCGACATCACCTTCGATCCGACGACGTCGTTCGTGATCATCTCCATGGTCGTCATCGGGGGACTGGGTTCCATCCCCGGGGCCATCCTCGGCGCGATCTATCTCGAGGGACTCCCGGCGCTGTTCGGAGCCAACCAGACCATCCAGTTCATCACCAGCGGGCTGGGCCTGATCTTGTTCATCCTGTACCTGCCCGGCGGCCTGGCGGAGCTGTTGCACCGTTCTGGCGATCTGGTGACGGTCGCGATCCGCGCCACACAGGGTCGCCTGACATCGCGACACCCGGGACCGCCGGTCACCCCGGCGCTGGTCACCGACGGGGCCGAGCAGTGAGCGCGGTCGCCGAGGCTCCCGCGGCCGTGCACCCCGCCCGACTCCGGGTGGAGGGTCTCGCAGTGCAATTCGGCGGCGTGCACGCGCTCAACGGCGTCACCTTCGAGGCAGAGCCCGGTGCCATCGTGGGGTTGATCGGGGCGAACGGCTCCGGGAAGACGACGACGCTCGACGTGATCTCGGGACTGGTCTCACCCCAGTCGGGGTCCGTCCGCCTCGACCAGATCGACCTGGCCGAATACCTGCCCGAGGAGCGCCTCAGCATCGGCATGGTGCGCTCGTTCCAGGACTGCCGCCTGTTCCCCGAGTTGACGGTGCTCGACGTGCTGCTCCTGAGCGAGGACGCCCGCAGGGAGGTGGCGGTGCTCTCCACCACGCTGCGGCTGCCCTGGGCCCGGAGGGACGAGCGCCGCAAGCTCGAGGCGGTGGACCAGGTCATTGCGGCATTCGGGCTCGACCGGTTCCGCCATCACCGCACGGCTGAGCTGTCCACCGGCACGCGCCGGGTGGTCGACCTCGCCTCGATCGTGCTGGCCAAGCCCCGCCTGCTCCTGCTCGACGAGCCCACGGCGGGCATCGCCCAACGGGAGGCCGAGGCCTTCATTCCGTTGCTGCGTCGCATCCACGACGTGGCCGACACCACCATCATCCTGGTGGAGCACGACGTGCCGCTGGTCTTCGAACTCTGCTCCACCGTCGTCGTGATGGAGCTGGGTCGCGTGGTGGCCGCCGGCCCGCCGGAGGTCGTCCGCGCTGACTCCAAGGCGCTGGCCGCCTACCTTGGTGCGAGCGACGAGGCCCTGATGGCATCAGGACCGGTCGGGGAGGGCGGCGGCGGCGACCGCCGCGGAGGAGGGTGAACATGGAAGCGAGCATGGAGGTTTCTGCGCACCGGGGGGTCGCAGTCAATCCGCTGAGAGCCGTTGCGCCGTTCCTGGCGGCGGCTTCGCCGCCGGCCTCGCGCCACGCAGATACGCACCGCCCTGATCATCGTCGCCATCGTCGTCGGGCTCGTCGCCTGGATGGTCCTGGCCCCCGCGGGCACGCCGGGCGGCTCGGGGACCGCCGGCGCGGCCGAGGTGGCGTCCAGCACGACGGCCACCCCACCCGGCCAAGCCAGCACGAGCACCCGGGGCGTCACCGCCACGAGCATCAACGTGGTGTTCCCGGTCGTGGCCATCAACAGCCTGGCGGGCAAGGAGGGCTTCGCCGAGGACAAGGAGTACAACGAGCAGATCCCGGCGATCCACCTCTACGTGAACCAGATCAACAAGAGCGGCGGAATCAACGGCCGCAAGATCAACCCGATCATCGTCCAGTTCGACCCGACGAACGATGCCAACATGCAGTCGCTCTGCCGGCAGTGGACCCAGGGCAACCCAGCGGTCTTCGCCGTCGTGGACGGCATCGGCACCTGGCAGCAGGACGACCAGCTCTGCGTCGCCCAGCAGGGGCAGACCCCGTTGCTCAGCGCGTGGTCGACCACGACCAACTGGACGAATCTGGGCTCGCCCTACCTGTGGTGGACCGGTCCGGACATGGCTCCGGTGCTGGACGCGCTCGTGCAGTGGGGAGTGAGCTCGGGCCGGCTCGGGCACGGCAAGAAGGTGGGCGTGGTCGTCTCGGACCAGGCTCCCGACCAGGACGCCCTCAACGGCTATCTCCTGCCCGACCTGAAGAAGGCGGGCATCACGCCGATGGTGCAGACGGTGGCCGGCAGCGCGACCGCCACCGCCACCACCAACTCGGACGCCCAGCTGGCCGTCGAGAAGTTCAAGGCGGCCGGCGTGCAGTCGGTGATCCCGCTGTTGCCGCGAGAACGCCTTCTTCCCCTACGTCGGCGGCGGAGACGTCCCAGCAGTGGTATCCCCAGCTCCTGCTGAGCGACTACCAGTCGACGATCGAGCGTCGCGCTCGGGCTCATCCCCGTCCCGTACGACAAGGCGCTCAACGGGCAGGAGGGCGTGACGACGCAGACGCTCGGTGGCATCGACGACGACCGCCCCCAGACCCAGGGCGGCTACGACCCCGGCGTGCGCTCCTGTTACACCACGTGGCACGCCTACCACCCGAAGCCGATCCCGGGCACGCTCTATCACTACATCGAGGAGCAGGGTCCGATTCAGGCGTGGTGCGGCGCCATCCGGTTGTTCGCCACCGCGGCCAAGGGCGCCGGCAAGAACCTGAACCGGCGCACGTTCGTGACGGCCATGTCGAAGATCACTAACTACCCGGGCACCCTTTCGCCGGTGTGGAGCTTCGGTCCGAACAAGTTCTACGGTCCGACGCAGTACCAGGTCGTGAAGGTGCACAACAACAAGCCGAAGTCGGCTCTGTGCAAGATGCCGAAGAGCGGCAATGCCCAGGGCACCTGCTGGGTGACGGTGCAGCCGTTCAAGCCGCTGCCGGCAGCCAGCTCGGGCTGATCGGAGGAGATCCGGGCCCAACGCCTGGTAGTCGTGGTACCACGAGGCCTCCGCACCTGCTGACCCCATTGGCGTCCGACGCGCCATGGTGCAGGGTGGAGCCATGATGGCGGCCATGGCGCGCACCCTGTGAGCCCTGGGGAACCGGATGCCGCAGATCGGGCGCCGCTGAGGTCGTCGGCGACCTCCACCGCCTGGTACCGGACGGTCGTCGGCTGGAGGCGCCAGCGCTCCAGCTATCTGCTGCTCGTCCTCCTCATCGGTCTGGCCGGCGGCGTCGCGCTCGGATCGATCGCCGCGGCGCGGCGGACCGCGCTCGTCGTTCACCACCTTCCTGGCCGCATCCAATCCCTCGGATCTCACGATCGTGCCGGCGCGGCGGACCGGGCAGCGACGAACCTCACCTGGCGCAACGCCTCGAGGATGCGGTGCGCAAGTACCCGCAGGTGACGCACGTGGAGAGCTACGAGGCGCTGGCCTCCTCGGTCGTGCACGCAGGCAAGGCGGCGCGGCGATCCTCGACGGCGACGTCCTGCTCGTGAGCAGCGTCGACGGCCTTCTCTTCAACCAGGACCGTTTCGCCGTCACGAGCGGGCGGATGGCCGACCCGTCCCGGGCCGACGAGGTCATGGTCACCCAGACGGCGGCGGCCGCGCTCGGATCTGCACGTCGGCCAGACCATCACCGTGGCGATCGACGAAGGCGCCCACGCCGGATCTCCGACCCGTCTCGCGCTCAAGGTCGTCGGCATCGGCCTGCTGAACCGGGAGGTGGTGCAGGACCAGATCGGTCGGTATTCCCACCTACATCGTGGGGACGCCGGCGCTCGACCCGAGTCGCTGGCCTCCGACACCAAGACCCTCGTCTACCTGGGCGCACAGCTACGTGGCGGCACGAAGGACGTGGCTGCCGTCGAGCGCCGGTGGAACTCGACCGAGCGGTTCTTCACCGATTTCGAGGTCTCGTCGCAGCTGCAGACACGAGGCCCAACAGGCGATCCGGCCCGAGGCGCTCGCCCTCGGCGCGTTCGGCATCATCGCCGCCCTCGCCGCGTTGTTCCTCGGGATCCAGGTGATCGCGCGGCAACTGGGCGATGCGGGAACAGGACCTCGCGGTCATGCGCGCCGTCGGGGCCGACCCGCTGACGACGGGGCTCGACGGACTGCCCGGCATCGGCTCGTCCATCGTGGTCGGGTCCATGCTTGCGGTCGTGCGTCGCGCTTGCGCCTGTCCGCCCTCTTTCCCATCGGACCGGTCCGGGCCGTCTATCCCGACCGCGGCCTGAACGCGGACTGGACGGTGCTCGGCCTGGGATTCGCGGTCCTGGTCGTCGTCCTCGGTGCCGGCGCACTGCTCATCGCGTTCCTCGGGGCACCGCACCGCGTCCAGCGGCGCGCCCGCGGCGGCCTCCGCCGATCGTCCGCCGTGGAGCTCGCGGCCCGTTCCGGGCTGCCGCCCTCGGCGGTCGCGGGCACGACCTTCGCCGTCGACGCGCGTTCGGGTCGGGCGGCGGGCCCCTACCGCGGCGCCGTCCTCGCCGCCGTGATCACCATGATCGTCGTGATCGACGACGCTGACCTTCGGCGCGAGCCTGCACGCGCTGGTGTCGCAGCCGGCGCTCTACGGCTGGAATTGGGACTACGCCGTGCAAGCTTCCAACGGGTACGGGCCGGTGCCGGACAAGGCGGTGGCGACGCTCCGGCACGACCACGCCGTCACGGCATCGTCGGGAATCTGGTTCGCCACCATGCAGCTCGACGGGGTCGAGGTGCCGTCTCTGCTCTCGGATCCCGGCCGCACCGGTCGCCCCGCCCGTCATCGCCGGGCACGGGTTGACCTCCCGCCACCAGATCGTCCTCGGCGCGGCCACGCTCGCGCAGTTGCACAAGCAGATCGGCGACACCGTCGACCTCAAGTACGTGCCCGCCTACCCACCGCATCCCATCCGGCTCACGATCGTCGGTGTGGCCACCATGCCGGCCATCGGCATCGCCGAGGGGCTGCACACCTCCATGGGGATCGGCGCCGCCGTGCCCGCCGACGCCGGGCCGGTGACCGAGAGCCTCGGGCCGCAGGCCTACGACTCGCCCTGCAACGGGCCGAACATGGTCCTCTTGCGCGTGCGGGGAGGGCCGGACGCGCCAGAGGGCCGGGCGCCGCCGACCGTCTGTCGAAAGCCGCCAACGACATCCTGGCTCGTCAGACCACCACAGTCGACCTGCAGCGGGTACGCCGCCAGTGTCCTCGCCGTGCAGCACCCCGCCCAGATCACCAATTACCGCTCCATCGGGACGACCCCGTTGCTCTTGGCCGCCGCGCTCGCCGCCGCCGCCGTCGTCGCCCTCGGTCTGGCGTTCGCGGCGTCAGTGCGGCGGTGCCGGCGCGACCTTGCTCTCCTCGAGGGTCATGGGGTTCGTCGAGCGTCAGCTGGCGGCTGCGGTTGCCTGGCACGCCTCCATCACAGCGAGCATCGGCGTGCTCATCGGCGTCCCGCTCGGCATCGTGCTCGGGCGCTGGCTGTGGACCCTGTTCGCGGAAGAGATCGGCGCGGTCCCGGCGCCCGACGGTCCCGGTGTGGTCGATCGCCGTGGCCGCCCTCGCCGCCCTGGTGCTGGCCAACATCGCCGCGGCACTGCCCGGCCGCCGCGCCGCTCGCACCGCTGCCGCGCTCGTCCTCAACCAGGAGTAGGCCAGGCCGAACGCTCAGGCGATCATCGTCGGGCTGGGTGGACGGCCCTGAAGAATGTCGTCGAAGCGCGTGCTGAGGGCGCCCTCCAGCTCGGGATGGGTGAGGATGTAGAAGGTGTTGGTGCGGACGGCTTCGATGACGCGGTCGGCGACGATGCTGGCGGCGATGCCGCCGTCGACCATGTCCTGCACTGCGCCGCGCAGCTCGGCCGCGCCGGGGACGTCGCGGTCGGGCGCCCACTCGGGCCGATTCCGCTCGGAATCGGCGATGCGCGTCTGCACGAAGCCGGGACAGAGGACCGAGACGCCGACGGGGGCGCCGACGGCCTGCAGGTCCTTGAAGAGCGTCTCGGAGATGGCCACAACGGCCTGCTTGGTTGCGTTGTAGGGGCCGAGGAACGGGGCAGCGATGAGGCCGGCGATCGACGCGGTGTTGACCACGTGCCCCTCGCCCTGTTCGATCAGCACGGGCACGAAGGTGGCGACGCCATGGATGACGCCCCACAGGTTGACGCCGAGGATCCAGCGCCAGTCCTCCTCGCGGACCTCCCAGATCGGGCCGCCCAGGCCGATGCCGGCGTTGTTGTGCACCAGGTGCACGGCACCGAAACGGTCGAGCGCCGCGTCGCGCAGGGCTTGCACCGACGCGAGATCGGAGACGTCCGTCACGACGCCGATCGCCTCGGTGCCTTGGACGGTCAGTTCCTGGACCGCCTCCTTCAGCGGACCTTCCTCGATGTCGCCGAGGACGATCTTCATACCGTCGGCGGCGGCGCGCTCCGCCACGGCCCTCCCGATGCCGCTGGCCCCGCCGGTGATCACCGCCACCTTGCCCTGCAGGTTTTCCATGGGACCTCCCGTGCTCGTCGCTGTTGTGTCCGGCAACGAGTCAACCACGGCGCTACGGGGGCGGGCCAGCGCCCGATGCGACGGCGTCGAGGTCGGTCAGTTGCCCACGGTCACCGCGACGCCCGCACTCGTGCCGGAGACGCCGCCTGCATACGAGGCCACGCTCTGCAACGTGTAGGTGCCGTCCGGGACGCTTTGCGAGTTCCACTGAGCCACCCAGCCGTACACGGTCGGGGTCGCGGTGGCGATGACCGTGTTCGTCAATGATCCTCCGGTGAGCTCGAATTTCACTTGGCCCACCCCCGAGGATGCACCGGCATCGAGCACCACCGAAGTGCCCTTGACCGTGGAGCCACTCGAAGGCACCAATATCGCTGTGCTCGGTGGCGGGTTGTTCACGGTGAAGGTGACACCCTTGCTGAATGCGCTGAGTCCGGCCGCGTCATAGGCCTCGCTCTGCAGCACGTACGTCCCGTTGGGCACCGTGGTCGTGTTCCACGCGGCGACCCAACCGTAAATCGTCGGTGCAGCGGTGCCGACGAGCACTCCGTTCAACGATCCGCCGGTGAGGTGGAATTCGACCTTGGTCAGAGTGCCGTAGTCAGAAGCAAAGGCGTCCAGATACGTCGATCCGGCGACGGATGCACCACTCGACGGAACAACCACGCTCGTCGTGGGCGGATTGTTCACGAAGAGCGATGCCGAAGCCGTGTTGGTGAGAGGTATGCCGTCAAGAGGCGCCGTCAACGTGACGTGAACCGTTACCGGACCGGTCACCGTGGACGGAACGGAAAAGCTGCCCGAGAGAGCGGGCGGGGTGAAGACGCCGTTGTTGTACGCCGCCGGCGCGACCTGCGCATTGGAGGCGGCGGGCACGGTCCGGCCTTTCGAGTCAACGACTGTGACCGCGACACCCGCAGTGCCGGCACCGCCCCCGAGAGCGCCCTGCAGAACGTTCAGTGTCGACAGCCACCAGTAGGTCGACGCTCCGGCTGCGTCGGCAACGGAGACGGACTGTCCTGGAGTCGCGGTGGTCGCGGAGAGCGCGACCGTCGGATTCGGGGGGAAGGCGGGGAACCCGGAATACTCGAAGAGTGCGCTCCCCGCGCCTACCGGCGTGAAGCTGCTGAGGTCGATCATGGCCAAGGCGCATCCGAGCAGGCCGGAGTTGAATTCCTCCTGGGTGGGCGGACAGGAGGCATTCGGGTCGAGCGCCTGGAAGGTGGGGACCGTCCACGTCGTACTCAAGACCCCAGAGAGGTCCGAGGTCGTCGTGGCGGCCGAGGCAAGGTCGATCTCCTTGAGTGCCGCCAGCAGTGACATCAGCCCAGCCAGCGAAGCCACCTGACCCGAGAAGAGAGGAGCAGCCGCCGGATCGAGGGGCAACACGAGGCTCGTGCCCACCAACATGTACGGGTGCAACGCCGGCAGGCCCGTGCACCTGACGGCGATCTTGCTGCCCTGGGACACTCCGGTCAGGAGCGGAAGGGATCCTCCGTTGAACGTGCATTGCGGACCCGTGCTGGCAGCCGCGGTCGCCGCTGCGGCGGGAGGTGCAGCGGCCGTCAGCGCCGCCCCGGTGATTCCCAGCGTCAGTGTCGACGCCGCGAGCATCGCGCTGACGAAGCGAGTGCGAAACATCTTTCCCCCGATCTCCCGAGCATTCCATCGCAGGCAGCCCGGGTCCCCAACGTGTGCTCCTCAACTACCCCCGTTTCGGAGGAGCAAACCAAGTTCATGAATTTTTCGTCGGACCCACCTGCAACCCGCCAACCAGCCGCTGGTGAAAACCTTCCTTGCAACTGGTGGGAAATCTTTCGACTGATTGCACTGCAGATGTAATTGTGCGACCGGCCCAGAGGCGTCGTCAGTCCGGGACGATGGAGCGATGCCGGCGCAGGTGGTCGGCCCCGGCGCGAGAGACCGAGATCAGTCGGCCTCGCCCGGGCTCGCGATGTCGCACGATGAAGCCTCGGTCGTTGGCGTCCTCCCAGACGGGGAGGCGCGGGCACGACGTGCGCCACACCTCCATGACCTCGTCATAGGGGCGCGGGGTCGGGCCGACCCACTCGAGCAGATCGAGGATCAGCGTGCCAACGGCATCATCGACGGGCAGCACGCCACCATTGTCGCGCCGAGCTGCCTCAGAGGAGCGAGAAGGTCCCGGCCTGCACCATGACCAGGATGCCGATGCAGCACAGCAGGATCGGCACAGCCACGTGCCCGAGGCGCAGCATGATCCCACGGGCCTTCGGATGCCGCCCTCCCGTGAGGATGACCCAGGTGAGGAGCGCCTCGGCGACCACGAAGACGGCAACGGTGGCGCCCACGTTCGTGGCCCCACCGACCCGGAATAGCGGGATGTAGACGGCGAGGTTGTCACCACCGGCGGCAATAGTGACGAGCGCGGCCGCGGTGAAACTCCGGCCGACGGCGCGTTGCTCCGGCGACGAGCCGCCTCGGCGGAGCCAGCGCCGCCGCCCACCGCCTGCTGGCGCCGGTCCTGGCGCCCGTCCGATCCCGGTTGTCGGTGCGGCGGGCCCATCCGCTGACGCGGCTTTCGCCACGCGACGGGTCCGCGCCAGCTCCACCAGGCCCCGTACGCCGATGGCCAGCGGCACCAGCCCGAGAAGCCCGACGACCGCGCTCGAGAATTCGAAGAGCACGGCAGCCGCTGCGGCCGAGACGGCGACCAACACGGCAAAGCCGAAGACCTGGCCCGCGGCGATGCGGTGCGCCCGCTCCAACGGCGCGCCGGCCACCATGGCCATGGTCACGACACAGTTGTCGACGTTGGTCCCGACGAACGCCGCCGCGGCGACGCCGAGGTCGGCCACCAGGCCGGCGGGCAACGCGGCCGTCAGCTCGCGGGCAGCGGCATCGCCGGGCCGAAGGGCTTGTCGCCCCGCAGGGTCACCCGGTGCGCGTAGCGGGCAGCATCGCCGTAGTCGTCGAGCGCATAGTGCAGCGTGGCCCGGTTGTCCCAGAAGGCCACCGACCCGGCGCGCCAGCGGAAGCGGCACGTGTACTCGGGCTTGACGCAGTGGTGGTAGAGCATCTCGAGGATCGCTCTGCTCTCGTTGTCCGACAGTCCGAAGATGGTGCGGGTGAACTGCCGGTTGACGAAGAGCCCGTTGCGCCCGGTCTCCGGGTGCGTCCGCACGACGGGGTGCAGGGCCGGCAGCAGCTTCTCGCGCCAGGTGCCGTCCCATTCGTAGCCGCCGCGCTCGGCCACGTCGGCGGCGAACCAGGGATCGTGGTGGATGGCAATGAGCTGATCGCACAGGGCTCGCACCGGCGCGGCCAGCCCGTCGTAGGCGTCCTGCAGGCTGGCCCACATGGTGTCGCCCCCGACCTCGGGCGCCTCGAGCATGTAGAGGATGGATCCCATGGCCGGCGTCTCCAAGAACGTGACGTCGGTGTGCCACCAACTCGCCCGGTCCACCTTGCCGTCGATCGCCAGCACCTCGGGGCTCTCGTCAATGGAGGGCAGCACGGGGTGCGCTTCGGTGACGGTGCCGAACTGGCGGCCGAACGCAGCTTGCTGCTCGGCCGTCAGCGACTGGTCACGGAAGAAGATGACGTGGTGGGTGTTGAGCGCGTCGCGGACGGCGTTCACCACCGCCGCATCCATCGGGCGCGCCATGTCCACGCCGGAGATCTCGGCCCCGATGGTCGGGGAGAGCGGATGGACGCTGACGGAGGTGGCGAGGGTCACGGGGCCAATTGTGCCCGAGGCCGCGCAGGCCCTCAATCGCGACCTCCGACGGCGCCTCCTGCGCACGTTCCGGCCTACATTGGCCGATCGTGGGCGACCAACCGTCTCGGGGCGTCGCGAGACCCATGAAAGGGGCAAGGGCATGAGCGATGACACCGGGGTACTGGTGCTCACCCCGTCGGCGCGCAATTACTCGCCCTGGTACCAATGGATGACCCGCCTGGCCGCCACGACACACGAGGACCCGCTGCCCGAGCACGACCCCGCAGCCGTGCCGGCATGGCTGGAGCGCCGCCGGGCCCGTCTGACCGAGTTGCTGGGGCCCGAGCCCGCCCGCGTCCCGCTCAACGTCGAGACCCTCGAGTCCGAAGCGTGCGACGGCTATCGCCGGGACAAGATCGTCTTCGACACCGAGGACACCATGTCGGTGCCGGCGTACCTCCTCGTCCCCGACAGTCGCGAGGGCCGGCCTCCGGGCGCCGCCGTCCTGGCCTGCCACGGGCACGGGCCGGGCAAGACACAGGTCGTCGGGCTCGAACACACCGACATGCCGAACGCCGACTACGGACTGCAGCTCGTCCGGCGCGGCTACGTCGTACTGGTCCCGGACCTGCGGTGCTTCGGGGAGCGCCTCGATTGGAATCCTGAGGATCACTACGCCTGCGACACCAACCTCGTCCACGCCACCATGGCGGGTTGGAACCCGTTGGCGCAGAACATCTGGGACCTGCAGCGCTCGCTCGATGTGCTGGAGCAGCACCCACTTGTCGACCCGGCGCGCCTGGGTATGGTCGGCATCTCCTACGGCGGCACGGTCACGCTCTTCACGGCGGCACTCGACAGCCGCGTGGCGGCGTCGGTGGTGAGCGGCTACTTCTCCTCGTGGGCCGTCAGCCACAAAATGCCGTGGAACATGTGCGGGTCACAGAGTCCTCTTCGGCATGCTGGGCCGCCTCGAGCACGAAGACCTCGGCGCGTTGGTGGCACCACGTCCGCTGCTCGTGGAGTCGGGCACCGAGGACGACCTGTTCCCGTACGCGACGGCGACCGAATCAGTCCGCCGCACACGCCTCGTCTACGACCAGTTGGGTGCCGGCGACCGCCTGGAGCACGACATCTTCGAGGGAGGACATCAGTGGCACGGGACCGAGGCCCTGCCCTTCCTCGACCGCTGGCTCGGCCATTCGCCTGACTGAGGACGACTGAGGACGACTGCGTACCCCGGCGCGCGACGACGCTCAGGCGTCGGCCTCGCCGTCCCCGTCTTCGTCGTGCCGATCCCGAGCCTCCGCCGCATGACGAAGCACCTGGTCGAGAGACGTCTGCGCGTCCTGCTCCTGGTGGCCTCCCGCTTCATGCTGCTCGGCCCGGCGCAGCTCAGACCCTTCCGACGCGTCGGGTTGCGAGGCACCGTCCCCCTGCTTGTGGTGGCGGGTGGGATGAAGCCAATTCCGACGCCGGATGCCGCCGCGCTTCCGCCCGCTGGCCACTAGCCGATCGCCACCCCGGCCACCATCACCCGGCCACCATCACCCGGCCACCATCACCCCGGCGACCACTACTGGACCACCACTAGAGGAACGCTCGCAGGACGTCTGCGAAGGCAGCGGCCAACACGACGGTGCCATGCACGTCCCGGCTCACCGGGACCGAGACCGGATGGCGCCGTGGGCACGTTCATGAGGGAGAGGACGGCCGAGACCGGCGTTCCCGGACCGAGATAGATGTGCGAGGCCACCTGGTCGAGCAGTGAGCTGATTCCGGTCGGGTTCGAGATCATGGAGCTCATCGACAGCTTCCCCGTCGCGAGCTGACCGAGTCTCGAGTGCGGATCGACCATGTGCAGGTCAACGCCGACGTAGTGGCGTCACGGGAATGCCCAGGCGGCCGAGCCCGGCGATGATCGATGACGGGCGAGTGCAGGCTCATCGACGCCAGGGGGACGGTGCGCGCCGGTCGCCAGAGGCAGTCCGAGCGCCTTGGGGATCTGCAGCACGTTGGTGTGGCCGCCGACGTTGTGGAAGACGAAGACCTGCTCGCTGTGGTCGGGTCCCTTCACGATGGCCAACAGGTCGTTCTTGCCCCGGGCCATCAACGAGGCCGGGATGCCGACGTGGTGGACGGCGTGGTCGATCCGGTAGAGGCTGAGGCCGATCCACCCCCCGACCACCAGAATGAGGGCGACGAGTGCGGATCCGGTCGCGATGAGGATCCGCTTGAGCTTGCGGTGGCGCTTGGGGCGTGGTGCGGGGCTCGACGCAACGAGGCCCAGACCCCCTGTGGCAATCGCCGTCGTCACCAGCCCCCCTTCACGTGCCCGCGGCCCCCGTGTGGCACCCCTGCTCCCCGTGTCCGAAAGCTACGGAGTCGCCATTGCCCCACCGTTGCCCGATGGGTTCGATGTGGTTGCTGTGGCTTCGGCGTCACTTGGTTGCCGCGCGCCCGGCCGGGGGGATGGAGGGGTCTGCAGTCGCGGGAGTAGAACGTGTGCACCGACCCCTTCCGGCGGCGGTCCATCAAGGACCGTGTGGCCTGGAGCCATGGCGACGTCGAGGAGTGCGCGTGCCGATCGTCCCTGATGACAAGGACTGGACATGGGTGCTCGAGCGCCCGTGCCCGGAATGCGGTTTCTCGGCGTCGGCGGTGGCGCCCGAGTCGGTGGCTGCGAGGTTGCGTGAGAACGCGACGGCCTGGGAGCACATCCTGCGGCAGCCCGATGACATGGTGCGACGGCGGCCAGCCGACGACCGATGGTCGCCCCTCGAGTACGCCTGTCACGTCCGCGACGTGTGCACCCTCTACCACGGGCGGCTGGACCTGATGCTGCACGAGGACGATCCGCTCTACCCGAATTGGGATCAAGACGTGACCGCGATCGAGGAGCGGTACCGAGAGCAGCATCCGGCGACCGTCTCGGCGCAACTGGTCGAGGCTGCAGGCGGGCTGGCTGACGCCTTCGACGGCGTGCGCGGTGACCAGTGGCTCCGGCCGGGGCGGCGTAGCGACGGCGCCCGCTTCGACATCGCGGGTTTCAGCCGCTACTTGCTGCACGACCCAGTCCATCATCTTTGCGACGTCACGGGGCGTCGGGGGTCTTGAGACGCCGGGCGGTCCGGCGGTTCAGTCGGGGAGCAGCCGTGCCGAGTCGGGCTCGAGGTGGATGGTGGCGTGGGAGATCGTCCGCAGGGCCGACGCCGGGCACGCCGTCGGTGATCGGGCCGGTCAGCGCGTCGCAACCGGCTGCGGCCTTGCGGGCCTCGGGCACGATGGCGAGGACGCGGCGGGCCCGCAGCAGGGCCGGGATGGTCACCGTGATGGCGTGTGTCGGGCACCGCGTCCAGTCCGGGAAAGTGGCCTTCGTTGACCTGCTGGAGCCGACATGCCGTCTCGAGCTCGACCACCTTGACGTCCAGCGGGTCGGCGAAGTCGGCCACCGGTGGGTCGTTGAAGGCCAGGTGCCCGTTCTCGCCGATCGCCGAGGCAGCACAGGTCGAGCGGGTACGGGCGCAGGAGCGCGGCGTAGCGCCGGCTCGCTTCCTCCGGCGTCGCCGAGGCCCTCGACGTAGTGCGCGGCCTTCGGGTGCGCCGGTTCCACGATGCGCTCGCGGATCCAGCGCTGGAAGCCGGCCGGGTGGTCCGGTCCGACGCCGACGTACTCGTCCATGTGGAAGACGACGGTGTCGGCCCAGGGCACCCCCTCGGTCTCGTGGACCAGGGCCTCGACGAACGCCAGCTGGGAGTTGCCGGTCGCGAACATGGCGTGCGCCATGCCCCGGGCCGTCACCGCTGCCCGCAGCACGGCAGCGGCCTCGTCCGCGGCGGCGCGGGCCATGGCGGACACGTCCGCGTGCACCTGCACCGTGGCGCCGTCAATGGTCCTGTCCCCGGTCCGCACGGCGTTCAGCATGCCAGGCGCGCCTCGGTCAGACTGGGTCCGTGCGCGACGTGGAGCTCCCCGGTCCCGGGCACCGGGAGGCAGCGTGGAAGGCGGTGCGCCGCTACCTGCCGTGACCCCCGTCGTCGGCATGCGCCCAGCTCGGTCCTTCCGTCTCGGTCAAGGTCGAGACCCTGCAGCCGACCGGCTCGTTCAAGGTGCGCGGCGGGCTGGCCGCGGTGTCGGCCACACTCGAGCAGGACCCCGGCCGTGCCGTCGTGGCCTCGTCGGCCGGGCAACCATGGCCTCGGTCTCGCCTTCGCCGCCTCCAAGCTCGGCGCCACCGTCACGGTCGTGGTGCCCGACCGGCGCCTCGGCGGCCAAGGTGTCGGCGCTCCAGCAGTTCGACGTGCGGCTCGTGCTGCACGGTGAGGGCTACCGCGAGGCCGAGACGCACGCCCTCGAGCTGGCGGTCAGCGAAGGGAGCCGGTACGTCTCGCCCTACAACGACCCCGACGTCATCGCGGGCCAGGCGACGCTCGCGCGCGAGCTGGTCGAGCAGGTGCCCGATCTCGGCACCGTGGTCGTGCCCTGCGGTGGCGGTGGCCTGCTGGCCGGCGTCATCCTCGGCCTCGAGGAGACGGATGTGCGCATCGTCGGGGTCGAGTCCGAGGCCTCGCCCTCCATGAGCACCGCGCTGGCGGCCGGGGCCGATCGTGCCGATCGACGTCGAGCCCACCGTCGCCGACGGGCTGGCCGGCAACCTCGAGCCGGGCGCGGTGACGGTCGGCGATCGCGCTGGCCCACGGCGTCGACGTCCTCACCGTGAGCGAGGCCGACATCCGCTCGGCCATGGCCTACTCGGCGTCCAAGATGGGCTTGTCCTCGAGGGCGCCGGTGCCGTCGGTGTCGCCGCGCTGCGCGGCCGGCGTCGTGACACCGGATGCCGAAGGGAAGGCAGACGGTCGTGCTGTTGACCGGACGCAACGTCGCGCCCGAAGCTGCTGTCGGAGGTGCTCCATTCCTGAAGTCAGCGCCAACGGCGCCACGCTCGAACTACGAGGTCGTGGGCGACGGTGAGCCCCTGCTGCTCATCGCCGGATGCGGCCAGCCGGCGGTGGCCTGGCATCTGTCGCTGGTGCCGGCGCTGGTCGCCGCCGGCTATCAGGTCGCGACCTTCGACAACCGCGGCGTGGAGCCGTCGTCTTCGCCGCCCGCGCCCTACAGCGTGGACCAGATGGCCGCCGACACGGTGGCCCTGCTCGACCATCTCGGCTGGGACCGGCCCGTGCGCATCGCCGGTCACTCCATGGGCGGTTGGATCGCCGAGACGCTGGTGCTCGATCCGCCCGAACGGGTGCGGTCCGCCGCCCTCATGGGCAGCGCCAACGCGCCGACGGCCTGGGAGGTGGCGATCACCACCGTGGAGCGCGACCTGGCCCGCCTCGACTACGACCTGCCACCGCTCTTCTACGCCACCGAGACCCTGCGGTACCTGCCGATCGCCGATATCCAGGACACCGAGGTCGTCAGCACGTGGTTGTCGATGATGGGCGACCTCCCGGTGTGGCCCAACCCGGGGCGACTCGGCCAGTACGAGGCCGCGCTCGCCTGGTCGACCGACCCGGCGCGCACGACGCGGTGGCCCGACGTGCGCGTGCCGTGCCTCGTCCTGGCCTTCGAGCACGACGTCGACTCGCCACCGCGCTACGCCCGCTTGGCCGCCGACGCCATTCCCGGCTGTGCCTACCGCGAGGTGGCCGGTTCGGGTCACATCGGCATCATCACCCACGCCGACGAGGTAGCGGCCTACCTGATCGAGTTCTTCGCCGAGAACTGAGCACAGTCCCGGGCGACGGGCGTCAGTGCCCGAAGCTCAGGTACTGGTGCACGGCGCCGACGCAGGCCGAACCCTCGCCGACGGCGCCCGCCACCCGTTTCGTGGAGCCGGAGCGCACGTCGCCCACGGCGAAGAGTCCGGGATGGCTCGTCTCGAACGGCAGCGGGAGACGGTTCTGCGCGGCCCAGCGCTCATCGAGGTCCTCGGCGTCGAGGGCTCGATCGGTCAAGACGAACCCGCGGCTGTCGAGCGCGGCGCACCCGGAGATCCAGTCCGAGGACGGGTCGGCCCCGATGAACGAGAAGAGGCCGGTGCAGGGCACTTCGGCCGTCCCGGTCCCGTCCGTGATCTCGACCGCGCGCAGGTTCTGTTCGCCGACGAGGGCGGTGATCTGCGCCTCCGTCCGCACCGTGATGTGCGGATGCCTGTCGATGCGGTCGGTGAGGTAGCGGGACATGCTCTTCTCGAGATCGGCGGCGCGGATGACGATGGTCACCGAGGAGCAGGTGTCGGCCAAGAACATCGCCGCCTGCCCGGCCGAATTCCCACCACCCACGACGATCACCGGCTCCGCCCCGCACTGGCGGCGCTCCATCTCCGTGGCCGCGTAGTACACGCTGGCCCCCTCGAACTCGTCGAGCCGGTCAACGGGAAGGCGCCGGTAGCGCGCACCACTCGCCACGATGACGGCGCGGGCGGCCAACTCCGTGCCGTCGGACAGCCCGAGGATCAGGTGACCTGCCTCCTCCCGCAACGACGTCGCCTCGCAGGGTGCGGTGAGCGAGGCCCCGAACTTCTCGGCCTGAATCATGGCGCGCCTCGTCAGGTCGCCCCCCGAGATCCCGGTCGGGAACCCGAGGTAGTTCTCTATCCGCGAGCTCGACCCTGCCTGGCCGCCGACGGCGAACTTCTCCAGGCCGAGGGTGCGCAGACCCTCGGAGGCCCCGTACACCGAGGCGGCGAGACCGGCCGGCCCACCCCCGACGACGACGAGGTCGAAGCAGCGATCGGGCAGGCTCTGCACGGTGAGGCCCAGGTACTCGGCCAAGGAGCCGGGAGTGGGGCGCCGGCAGGACCTCTCCCGAGGTGATGACGACGGGCAGCTCGCCGGGGTCGATGCCGAATTGCTCCAGCAGGGTGTCCACAGCGGGGTCGCTGTCCGGGTCGAGCCACTCGTAGGGGATGCCGCAGCGAGCCACGAACTCGCGCAGCCGTTGGCAGTCCGGACAGAACCGGGAACCGATGATCCGCGTCG
Organism: uncultured Acidimicrobiaceae bacterium; assembly: GCA_963762175.1. Lineage (GTDB taxonomy): Bacteria > Actinomycetota > Acidimicrobiia > Acidimicrobiales > RAAP-2 > Bog-473. The sequence continues at coordinate 595,556 of CAVXJW010000003.1, read as the reverse complement.
TGGCCGACGCGCCGCGAGGAGGACGGCCCGGCGGGCCATGAGGGCCACCAGGATGGTGTCACCGAGCCCGGGATCGGTCGCGATGAGTCGTCGCAGCGAGTCCCGGGGCACCACGATCACCTCGCCGGGCTCCAACGCGCGGGCGGACACGAACACACGCATGCCGGTGAGCAGGTTGAGCTCGCCGATGAACTTGCCCGGCCCGTGTTGCGCGACGACCTGCTCCTCCGTCCCGTCGTGGGTCACGATCTCGATCGCGCCGGAGACGACGACATTGAAGTCGTAGGTCACGTCCCCTTCGCGGAACAGGTACTCCCCGGCTGCCACCGGTCGCCGGGTGCCCAACTCGTCCAAGACGGCCATATCGCCGTCGGTCAGCGTCGGAAAGGCGGTGTCGAAATCATCGGCCATCGTCAGGTCTCCTCGGAGCTGTGCCGTCTGGACGGCGCGTCAGCGTGCGCTATTCGGGGTCAGGTCGGGGTCCCGACCAGTCGGAGTGAGGGTCGGAGGCTGGGAACGAGTCCTCCTCCTGCTCGTCGATGTACTCGTCAGGGTCTGGCCGGACCTCCGTCTCGACCTCGTCCGACTCGTCCTGTGGTGTCGCACTCACGCCGTGGCGCCCTCTCCCTCGGAAGTGTCAGGTCCCTGAAAAAGGACTACACCCTGCCAATTGCCGCGTGCAAGGGGAGGTCACAACGGCAGGCGTTGCGTCGCCCAGTCGACCGTCACGGCTGCCGCCTCGCCAGGGTGGTCCTGCAACCAGCGACGGGCGAACGGGCACAGTGGCACCACCGTCAGCTCGTTGGCGGCGGCACGCGCCAGCGCGGCGCGGACCAGCCGGCCGCCGATGCCGTGTCCGCTCCACTCGTCGGGGACGCCCGTGTGGACCAGGACCATCCGCCCGCCGTCGATGAGGTAGACGAGCTCCGCCTCGCCGTCGCCCCCACGGAGGACGTACCGGCTCTCGGCGGCAACGTCGACGACCGGTGCGTCGTCGGCAGGAATCGTCATGATGTGCTGTCCTCCCGGTCGGCCCGTCATGTCTGGCTGCCACCCTATGGGTGTAGAACGCAGTGTGTGAGTGGACCCGTCGCCACCGACGACGTGCCGCCCGTGGCCGAGCCCCTGTCGCCGGCTTCCGAGCACACCGAGACCAGCGGCCCGGTGCTCGAGATCACGCCCGGGCGTCGCACCCAGGTGGGCGCACTGCCGGTGCGCCGGGTGCTCCCTCAGCGCCCGCGCCGCACGGTGGGTTCCTGGTGCTTCGTCGATCACGCCGGTCCGGTCCCCGTCGAGCCGGGCGTGGCGTTCAGCATCGGGCCCCATCCCCACATGGGACTCCAGACCGTGACATGGCTGGTTGCGGGCGAGCTGCTGCATCTCGACAGCCTGGGCTCGGAGCAGCTCATCCGGCCCGGCCAGCTGAACCTCATGACGGCAGGTCACGGCCTGTCCCACGCCGAGGAGGACCCTGCCCGGGCCGAGGAGGTGCACGCCGTGCAGCTCTGGGTGGCCCAGCCGGCCGCCACCCGTGACGGGGCGGCCGCCTTCGAGCATCACGCCGAGCTGCCCATACTTGACCTGGGCCAGGCCGAGGTGACCGTCCTCGTCGGCGACGTGGACGGCATTGCCTCGCCCGCCCGGCGCGACACCGACCACATGGGCGTGGAGTTGCGCCTGCATGCGCCGGGCGCGGTGGTGCCGCTCCGACCCGACTACGAGCACGCACTCGTCGTCCTCGACGGCCGCATCACCGTGGAGGGCTCCGTCGTCGAGCCCGGTGTGCTGGCCTACCTCGGGCTGGGTCGGGACGAATGCCGGTTCGACGTGGCTGCGCCGGCGCGCGCCCTGCTGCTGGGCGGGGTGCCCTTTTCCGAGCAGCTGCTCATGTGGTGGAACTTCGTCGGACGCAGCCGCGACGAGGTCTCCGAGGCCCGACGACAATGGGCGACCGACGACGGCCGCTTCGGACGTGTCCGGTCCTCGCTGAGTCGGATCGAGGTCGGCCAGCCCCCCTGGGAGTGAGGGTGGCTTCGGCCGCGGCGAGTTCCTCGTCGCTCCCTCCGGGTCGACCTACCAGTCCCCCCAGCCGGGAGGGCTCACCGTGCCGGTCACGCCGCGAGGGTCGACCGGGAGCCGGGTCGCCCCCGCCTCGTAGACGGCGAAGCAGAGCCGCAGCACGTCGGTGGCCTCGGGCGCCGGTCATGGCCGCCGCCGTCCCGTGCGATCAGCGAGTCGACGAAATGCTGCGACGAGCGCGCGAACCCGGCGCCCCAGTCCGCGTCGAGGTCGTTGAACTCCGTCGTCTTGATCTCCTGCGCGGTGCCCGTGAACAACATGACGGGCGCCAGGTCGAGCATCTCGCCCGTGGCCCGGGTCACCCAGAGCTGCCCCTCGTCGCCGGTGATCTCGAAGAACTCGTCGGCGCCGTAGTACGAGCGAGCGCATGTAGAAGTTCGGGCGCGTACTGGACCTCCATCATGCCGAGCACGTCGGGATCCTCGTACTCGAAGATGCACGGCGCACGGCTCGAAGAAGAGGTCGCGCCGTCGCACCACGGCCTGCACCGAGGTGATGTCGAGGTCGAGCAGCCACAGCGCCATGGCGTACTTGTGCACCATGTCGTCGAAGAGGTGCCCGCCGGGGCTGCGCTTGTCGAGGCGCCAGCCGTAGCCTTCGGGGCGCAGCGCGGCCTGGAAGGCCGAGTCGGTCTGGCCGACCAGCGTGCGGATGCGCAGGGAGGTCGGCTTGCCGATGGCGCCGTCGGCGACGAGCGCTTGGCCAGCTCGAGCGGCGGGTAGTGGACGAAGCACTCGCTGATGCGCAGCGTGCGGCCGACCCGGTCCGCCACCGCCTGCATCTCCAGGGCGTCCTCGACGGAATTGGCCACCGGCTTCTGCACCGACACGTGCTTGCCGGCCTCGAGCGCGGCGATCACGTGGTCGTGGTGCAGGTGGGTCGGTGTCAGGATCTCCACCGCGTCGATGGAGTCGTCCGCCAGCATGTCGTCCAGGTCGGCGAAGAAGGACTCGGCGCCCCACTCCTTGGCGGCCAGGCGGCCGATCTCCTCGTCGGTGTCGCACACGGCGACGATGTCGCAGCGCGGATCCTCCAGGTACCCCCGCACGTTCATGACCGCGATGTTGCCGGCGCCCAGCACGCCGAGCCGGACCTTGTCCATCAGACCCTCCCTTGGACCGACGACGCCGCCTACGCGTCGGTGCCGAATGCGCCCCCGTCCCGGGCAGTGGAGATCTGATTGTCGTCATATCCCAGCACCGAGCGCAAGACCGCCTCGGTGTGCTGGCCGACCGTCGGGGCCTTGGCCGGGGGCGGCAGCTCCTCGCCGACGAAGTGCAGCGGCGTGAACAGCTGGTCCGCACCCACCTCCGACGTCGGGAGGAGCGGGAAGCGGTCGGCGAACTGGGGATCGTCGAGCAGCGTCTTGGGCGAGTTCACCGGGGCGATCGGCGTGTTGACCCGGCCGCCGAACTCGAGCCACTCCTGTGCCGTCTTGGTGCGGAAGATGTCGCGCAGCTCGTGCTGGAGCTCGCGGTTGCCGCGGGCGTGGTCGGCGTACTTGGAGCCGGGCCAGCGCTCGAAGAGGTCCATCCGGCCGACGGCCTCGCAGAAGTTCTTCCAGAAGGCCTGCTCCGACGCCATGAACAGGACGTGGCGACCGTCCGCCGCCTCGTAGACCTGGTAGCGCACGCCCTCGACCATCCCGGCCGTGCCCGGGCGCACGGCGCTCGTAGTTGTCGGCCTTGTTCCCGGTCACCTCGGACTCGGGCCGCTCGTAGGCGCGGAAGCTCTCCGAGCGGTACCAGTCCATCGTCGCCGCCGCGTCGGACTGGGCCAGGTCGATGAAGGAGCTCTCGCCGGTGGCGCGGGCGCGGATGACCGCGGCGAGGATCCCGAGGGCGCCGAAGAGCGGCCCGGCGTTGATGCCGATGGACACGTGCTCGGGGATGTAGGAGAAGCCCTCGTCGTCGGTGGCGACGTTGACAATGCCGGCCCAGGTGTCGTAGGCGACGCCGTGGCTCGGGTAGTCCCGGTAGGGCCCGGTCATGCCGTAGCCCGAGATGCTGCAAAAGACGATCTTGGGATTCAGCACCCGCAGGTCGTCGTACCCGACGCCGCGCCGGGCCAATGCGCCCGGCCGCATGGCCTCGACCACCACGTCGGCACCCGCGGCCAGCTCCTTCAGGATGGCAACGCCGGCGTCGGTGCGCAGGTCGAGCACGAGAGAGCGCTTGCCGCGGTTGAGGTGCAGGTGCATCAGCGACGTGCCCTCCACGATGGGCCACGTCATTTCGCGGATGTAGTCGCCGGCGGGCGGTTCGACCTTGATCACGTCGGCCCCGAGGTCGACCAGGGCCGTGGTGATGGCGGCCGGTCCCAGCGCCGAGCACTCGATGATCCGCAATCCGTGCAGGGGTGGCGTCGTCGCCATCGGCAGCTCCTCTCGTCGAAGGCCGGATCGTAGCGGCCGCCGCCCTGGGCACTCCCAGCCGGTGCTCGCCATACTGGGGCGATGGAATCGGAGGTCCTCGATGACGCGCTGACCGTGTTCGCTGCCACGGCGCCCAACTACGGCTCATTCGGCCTGGCCAACCACGGGCCGATGGCGGCCGAAGCCCTGGCCCACCTGGGCCGCCACGATGCCATCGCCGGTTGGGTGGACCAGTACCGGAAGCGACTCGACGACGCCCCGCCCGCCGGCGCGGCCGCTGACGGAAGAGGACTGGCCCGGCGCGCTCGGGCAGGAGAGCCGGTTTCCCGAGTGGCTCGCACTCTTCGAGCGGGAGATCGCCGACCGGCCGCTGGCGGCCGTCGTGGGCGAGTGGGCGCCCCGGCTGCTGCCGGGCGCAGTGGGCGCGGCCACCCATGGGCTCATCCGCACCGGGCACGCGCTGCGCGCGCTGGCTGCGGCCGACACGCCGCCGCGTCGGCTGGAGGTGGCGAACGGCCTGGCCTTCTGGGCCTCGAGCTACGAAGAGCTGCCGGGACCGCCGCTGCTCATCGGACACGAGGGCGTCGCGCAGGCGCTGGCCGACCTGCCCGTATCTCCCCGAGGACGCGCCGCGACCGTTGCTCATCAGCGACCGGGTGGCGGCGGTGGCCGACATCGCCGACGAATTCGAGCAGGCGGTGGCATCGCTCGGGTGGACCGGCGGCGCGGTGGCCCTGCTCGACCAGCTGGCCGCCGGCGGTTCGCTGGCCTACCTGCGCAACGCCGACGACGGCGGGGCGATCGGCCTCCTGCACGCGGTGACGTCCCCGCTGGCCTGCGAGCTGGTACTGCCCTGGCTCGCGGAGGAGGACCGGGACGCCGCCCTGGGCTATGTCTGGCAGGCCGCGGCGGCGCTTGCACGTCGCCTACGACAATCGACCGGACGACGCCCGAGCCGGCAGAGGCACCCCCGTCCGCCGACGCCCTGGTCGACGCGGCCCTGGCCTCGGGCGACGAGCACGCCATCAAGCTGACCGAGGCCGCCCTGCGCAGCTTCGGGCGCAGCGGTCAGGCGACCCTCCTGCTGGCCGCCGCCGACGCCTGCGGTCGCCTCTGATCCATCGGCATCCACCGGCGGCGCGGGCGCGCGCAGGTGCGTTGGTAGGTTCGCCGCATGGAATACCGCACCCTCGGAAGAACCGGCCTCAAAGTCAGCCCCCTCTGCCTCGGGGCGATGATGTTCGGGTCCTTCGGCAACACCGACCACGACGACTCCATCCGCATCATCCACGCCGCCATCGACGCCGGCATCAACTTCGTCGACACCGCCGACGTCTACTCCTTCGGCGAGTCCGAGGAGATCGTCGGCAAGGCGCTGGCGCAGACGAAGCGCCACAAGGTGGTGCTGGCGACCAAGGTGCACGGCCAGATGGGCCAGGACCCCAACGCGCAGGGCAACTCGCGCCGCTGGATCATGGCCGCATGCGACAACAGCCTGCGCCGGCTCGGCGTCGACTACATCGACCTCTACCAGATCCACCGCCCGTCGCCCGAGACCGACATCGACGAAACACTCGGCGCGCTGACCGATCTGGTACGTGCCGGCAAGATCCGCTACTTCGGCAGTTCCACCTTCCCCGCCCACGAGATCGTCGAGGCGCAATGGGTCGCCGAGCGCCGGGCCCGCGAGCGCTTCGTCACCGAGCAGCCGCCGTACTCCATTCTCGTGCGCAGCATCGAGAAGGACGTGCTGCCGATGTGCCAGAAGTACGGGATGGGCGTGCTGTCGTGGAGCCCGCTGGCCGGCGGCTGGCTCTCCGGGGCCTTCGGGCCGGGCAAGGAGAACACGAGCCGGCGCGCCACCTTCCTGCCGCACCACTACGACATGGAGATCCCCGGGAACCGGGCCAAGCTCGATGCGGTCACGCAGCTGACCGAGCTGGCGGACGGCGCCGGGCTCTCGCTCATTCAGCTCGCGCTGGGCTTCGTGCTCGAGCACCCGGCCGTGACGTCGCCCATCATCGGGCCCCGCACCATGGAGCACCTGCAGTCGCAGCTGCCGGCGCTGGAGCTGCGCCTGGGCCCCGACGTGCTCGACCGCATCGACGAGATCGTGGCGCCGGGGACCGACCTCAACGACACCGACGTCGGCTGGGTGCCGGCCGCCATCGCCGACCCTTCGTTGCGCCGCCGCCCCCGCTGAGGAGGGCGGCCACCGGGCGGCGCGACGCGCGCACTAGCTGATCTGCAGCACTTCCTCGAGGAGTTCCTCCCAGGGGACGTTCTTCCACCCGGACTTCTCGGCCGCCTGCTTGGCGACGTCTGTCGCTTCCTCGACCCAGAGCAGCTCCACGTCCTCGCCCGGGCCGATCTTCTGGTCGCCTTTGACCTCCTGCGCCGGATTGCCCTTGCCGATCTTCACGTCCGAGCCGAATTCGACACCGAGCCACACGTCCTGCCAGGCCTTGTGCTTCTCCTTGAGGCGGATGGCTAGGCCGGAGAGGTGCGAATGTTGTGGGCTCTCCGCCACCTTGACCGCCCAGTGCAGGCACCGCCGCGCTCGGTGGAAGTCGCCCTTGGGCGTCGCGGCCTCGGCTCGTTGCTCGTAGCCAGCAAGCGTCTGCTGCTGATCCTCGGGGAGGATCTCTCGCAGGTTGTTCATCAAACCTCGGACGATCGGGGACGAGCCCGTGCTGGTTTCGTGCGCCATGGCGCAAACCCTACCGGCGGGGTCTCAGTTCTGGTCGAAGTGCTTCGTTGCGGCGTGCTTCGCCTTGTGTTCGCTGCCATAGGGACCGCGGAGGCGTTGGACCGAGGCGCTCTGGTTCTCGGCCGGTCCGTCCGCGTCGCCGCACTCGACGCAGACCACTTCCCATCGATGCTCGTCTTCTTGTGCCGCGACCCAACGACCGCCGACGTCGCGCCAGCCGAGGCGCAGGCGCCGCGCGTGGGGGAAATGGTGGTGCTGGTCCGAATTCTCTCGGACCGTGGCCCCCGTGGCGTCGAGCGCACCCAACCGGATTCCGAAGGAGAAGTCACCAACACCACCCGTCGACACGGCGCCGAGCGTAGGCGATGGGAAGAAGAGCCACGCGGCGCACGATCTGACCGATCGGCACCGTCATGGCACTCCCGCGGCAGAATACGCCCATGCGCCTCGGAGTCGCCCACCACCTCGGCTGGGCGGTGGTCGTGACGGCGTCGGCAGACCACCAGGTCGTTGATCGACGCAGAATCGAGCTGATCGAACCCGATGTGCCGGCCGCACCGATCCATCACGAAGGCGGTGCCTACGCCATGCATCGGACAGCGGCCCCCCTCGACGATACGGCCCTGCAGCAACTCGTGGCTGACGTTCGGGCGTCTTCGGTGCGGGCCACGGCAGCGGCGCTGGACGAGCTCGCTTCCGATCTGCCGCAACCGGTCGTGTCATTGTCGGTTCGGTCCTGGCCCGAGGACTTTCCCGACGACATCGCCTCGCAACGACGCATCCCGTACGAGAGCCGCGCCGACTCCGTCATGTATTGCCAGGTGTTGGCGGAAGTGGCCCGCGCTCGCGGCTGGCTCGTCCATCGCTACAGCCAGAAGGACGTGGAGAGCATCGCGGCTCGAATCCTCGGAGACAGCGCGGACGAGGTGCTTCGAGGCCCGCGGAAGACCTTGGGGCCGCCTTGGTCGAAGGATCACCGCACCGCACTTGCCGCGACGATCGCTGTCTCGTAGAGGCGAGACGGTCGCTTGGCTGGAGGGTCCATTGCCGGGCGGTCCATTTGCCCGGACGATCCATTGGCCCGGGCGGTCCGGTGGAGTCACCGCTGGCAGCCGGTTCAGAGCCCTGTCAGTGGATGCGGTTCGAGAACGACATCAGCAGACTCCAGTCGCTTGAGCACCCTGTTCTCTCTGCCATAGGACAAGGGAGAGAACAAGAGCGTGTCAAGAGGGAACCAGAGTCCCACCCAGACAAGGACCCAGCCGCCCGAATCGACCACCAGGTTGGTGTTTCCCGTGGCCCCCACAATGCTCGACTTGATGATCACGACGACGAACCCGATGACAACGATCGGGAGGCCGACCCACAGCGAATACACGCCATCGCGACGGACCGCTCGGCGCTCTCGTTGGTTGTATGCGATCCGATGATTGCAGTAGCGCCTGAGGGTATGGGCGATTCGATTGTCCATTCCTCCGGTGATCTGATCGGGAGGAAGGCCTACTTCGAGCCTGACAGGTGCGCTGGAGTGACGGCCGTGTAGGACGCTGATGCAGTACTCCAGGCCCGTCATGAAGTTGCGGTACTCGGAGAACAGATCTGCCGGCGCCAGCACGAACATCTCTTCCGGGCTCGTGAGCGACAGCGAAATGACTTGGTGGGGCTTTGCCATGGGTGCATGGTCTAGCCGCTTCGATTGATCCAGACCATCGGAGGCTGCCCCGCAGTCTCCGAACCTCGCTGGTCACCCTCCGTCCCGATTCGGCACCAGGCCCGATCGTCGGGATCAGGCTGGAGCGTCACCCCGCAACTCCCAGCGATTGCCGGCGGGATCCTGGCAGAAGACGACATGGATGTCGCCACCCTCGAAGGTTGCGTGGTCGAGTCCCGCGTATTCGAGCCTGGCCACAAAGGCCGAGAGTTCGTCGTCGACTTCCAGCGCGACGTGCGCCCGAGCCGCCGGTCGGTGCTCGGGATCCTCGCTGAGATGGATCTGCGTCCCGTCCTCGCTCTCGAACCAGCGGGCCTGGCGTGCGAACGTCGCCGCCAGGTCCGGTGGCGTGGGCACCCGGCGATAGCCGAGCACGTCCACCAAGAACGCTTCCTCGGCCTCCGCCTCGCCGACGGGGACCCCGAGGTTGACGTGATGCAGGCGAAGCACGGAACCAGCTTACAAGCGTGCCGGCCGGCGTGCGCCCGGCGTCCCGCTCTATAGGCGCAGCGCGCGCGCCCTCGCTCAGCGCCAGCCGAGTGCGGGAGCGATGTCGGACAGGACCGATTCGAGGACGTGGGCGCAGTAGTCGACCCCGAGTTGGTTGGGGATGGTGAGGAGCAACGTGTCGGCTGCGGCGACCGCTTCATCCTGCTCCAGTTGTCCAATGAGCGCCTCGGGCTCGGCGGCGTAGGTCTTGCCGAACCGCGCCTTGCCGCCGTCGAGGAATCCGACCTGGTCCTCAGAGTCCCCTTCGCGGCCGAAATAGGTGCGGTCGAGGTCATTGACGATCGGGAAGATGCTGCGGCTGACCGAGACACGGGGTTCACGGGCATGGCCCGCCTCTGCCCAGGCCTTGCGGAATCGTTCAATCTGTTCGGCCTGCAGTTGGTGGAACGGCACACCGGTGTCCTCGCTCAGCAAGGTCGAACTCATCAGGTTCATCCCTTGCTCGGCGGCCCACTCGGCTGTCCGCCGGGTGCCGGCCCCCCACCAGATCCGCTCACGCAGACCATCGGAGAACGGTTCGACTCGAAGGAGGCCGGGCGGGTTGGGGAACATCGGTCGCGGATTGGGCTCAGCAAAACCGTCGCCCTTGAGGACTTCCAGGAAGACCCTTGTGTGCTCACGGGCCATGGCAGCCTGATCGGAATTCTCAGCGGGCAGGTAGCCGAAGTAGCGGTAACCCTCAATGACCTGCTCGGGCGATCCGCGGCTGATGCCGAGCTGCAGGCGTCCGCCCGAGATGAGATCGGCAGAGCCGGCATCCTCCGCCATGTAGAGCGGGTTCTCGTAGCGCATGTCGATCACGGCGGTCCCGATCTCGATCGACTCGGTCTTTGCGCCAACGGCCGCCAGCAGAGGAAACGGTGAGGCAAGTTGGTTGGCGAAATGATGCACGCGGAAATAAGCGCCGTCAGCACCGAGCTCCTCGGCGGCAACCGCCAGGTCGATGGACTGCAGCAGGGCGTCGGATCCCGAACGGGTTTGCGACTGCGCCGAAGGGGTCCAGTGGCCGAACGACAAGAATCCGATGCGTTTCATGATCGTTCCAACCTCTCGTCGGTCGGCGTTGTTCCCTCGGGTTGGCGATGGAAGGGAGGGAATAGCAGGCCTGAAATCGGGTTGGGTATGGCATGACGGTAAGAGCAACCTGGAACAACGTGGTACTGGCCGAGAGCGATCGCACGATCCTGGTCGAGGGGAACCAGTACTTCCCTGCCGACGACGTGCGGATTGAGCTTCTCGAAGCGACAGCATCATCGACCTTCTGTCCCTGGAAGGGGGACGCCAGCTACTACAGCGTCGTGGTGGAAGGCAGTTGCAACGACGACGCTGCGTGGTTCTACTCGGAGCCCTATGCCGCCGCCAAGGACATTCAGGACTACGTGGCCTTCTGGAAAGGCGTCGAGGTCAGCGGCACGAATGCGGAGACGCCGGAGATCCGCGCCCCGGGCCGTTAGACCCCCGCCCTCCGGCTCTCAAGGCGCTCCGCGGGGTTGCTCGCAACTCGCGGGATCCGATCAGCCCCGCTCCACGCTGGCCAGAATGGGGTGTTGGCCGAACCAGTCCGGAATGCGACGTGTCAGCTCCCGTGGGCCCGTCATCGTGATCTGTCCGTCGGCCACGGCATCGACGAAGCGGGCATCGCCCATCCAGACCTGCGTCAGCGCGGCGCAGTTCGGCGTCCAGCTGCACGTCGACTTCGAATCCCGGATCGGTCAAGCAGAGATCGACCTCGGCGGCGTCGACAACCATCCAGTAGTAGCGGCACTTGGCGGCCATTGACGGGAACGTCAGCTGAATTACCACTCGGCGTTCACCGAACGCGCCCGGAGCGAGAAAACGGCGAACGTCCCAGAGCAGCAGTCCCGGATCGAGGTCGTCGGGGCCATAGTCACTGCGCGCCCAGCGCTGGCCCCAGACGCCGAGGCCCTGAATGAGCGGGAACAGCTCGCGCCCAGCTTCAGTCAAGCCATAGTCGGGGCCCGTGTCGGTGACACGCCGCGTGACGACGCCGGCCAGCTCGAGTTCCTTGAGACGCTTCGAGAGCAGCGCAGGCGAGCAGGTCGGAACACCTCGGCGGATCTCGTTGAAGCGGGAGCTGCCCACGAGAAGCTCTCGCAGAATCAGCGGCGTCCAGCGCTGACAGAGGATTTCGGTCGCTTTGGAGACCGGGCAGAACTGGCCGTATCCGGTCATGCGTCATGAGGCTAGCTCCACTTCAGTTTTTGTACTAGCCGAAGTGGATGTGCCCCGTCACGCTGTCTGCAGGTCGTTCAGCCAAGGAGGCACAACATGAATCCGAACAAGGCGCTCTGGGAGAAGGGTGATTTCACCCGCATCGCCGAGAGCATGCGGGACAGCGGTGAGGCGTTGGTCAAAGAGCTCGGCGTCACCAACGGGCTCGATGTCCTGGACCTGGGCTGTGGCGACGGGACGACGGCGCTGCCCGCCGCTCAGCTCGGGGCCAACGTCGTCGGGGTCGACATCGCCAGCAACCTGGTCGAGGCGGGCAATCGACGGGCACGCGAGATCGGCCTCGCCAACTGCAGATTCGAGGAGGGAGACGCCTCGGATCTGCGCAACCTCGCGGACCAGAGCTTCGACCTTGTCGTCAGCGTCTTCGGCGCGATGTTCGCCCCCAAGCCCCTCGACGTGGCCAGGGAGACCGTCCGGGTGACGCGAACAGGCGGTCGCATCGTCATGGGGAACTGGATACCCGGCGATCCCACACTGGTGGCCCAGATCCTCAGGATCAGCTCTGCCTACTCGCCGCCGCCCCCGGACGGGTTCGTGAGCCCGATGTCCTGGGGTGTCGAAGAGCACGTGATCGAGCGTTTCGGATCTGCGGGGATTTCCCCCAGGAGGATCTCCTTCGAGCGCGCCGTTTATACGTTCATCTTCCCCGGCACTCCGACAGAGTTCCTGTCCCAGTTCCGGACGTACTACGGGCCGACGATCAATGCCTATGAGGCGGCTGCCGCGAGTGGCAAAGAGGCCCAACTGCAGGGCGAGCTCGACGAGCTGTTCAACGCGGAGAACACGAGTCCGACGAGCGGCACAACGTCCATTCCTGCAGCATTCCTCCACGTCACGATTCGAAGATGACGACGACGTGTGCGCTCGCGTGGCCGTGATCCCGGCGGAGCTGGCAGCATCGGCGGTTGAGTGCGAGTGCAATTGGGAACAGGTCTCCTTGGACACAGCCCGCCAACGACTGGAGTCGACGTGGACCAAGAAGCCTTTGTCTCGGCACTCAATGAGGACCTGGAGACTGAATTTCAATCAATCGTCCAGTACGTGAGCCATATCGCGACGATCACCGGCGCAGAGTTCCTGAGCACGATCGACGAGCTCAAGGTCCATCTCGGCCAGGAACTCCAGCATGCGCAAATCCTGGCTGAACAAGTCTCTTTCTTGGGAGGGGTGCCTTCGACGACGGTTCCTGCGATCGAGCACATCGAAGACGGCCGGACAGCGCTTTCCGCTGACCTCAAGCTTGAGGAGCGACAGCTCGAGAACTATCGGGAGCGGTTCGCTCAGGCGATGGATCTCGGTCTGGCCGATGTCGCAGAGGCCTTGCGACCGCTCCTCGAACAGACCCAGGAACACGTGCGGGATCTGCACACGATTCTCGGGAAGTAGCTGAACGGGCGAGGCCTACGCTTCCTCGATGAGTCGTCCCGCCGACGCTCGCCAACGGCGCCGCGATCCCCGCGCCGGCGTCCGTGTTGCCGTCGCAGCAGCCGTCGGCATTGTCGCAGGCGTCGTCGGCGTCTTTCCTCACTTTCTGGCAAGCCGCCACGCTCATCGGATGGGATGTCGGCTGCCTCCTCCTCATGACATGGATCTGGTCGGCCGTTGCCGGTCTCGATGCCGAGCAGTGCAAGACCCATGCCAAGAGAGAGGATCCGAGTATCGGGTTGACCGAGCTCATCGTCCTGAATCGCCGGCGTCGCCGTGCTCGCTGCGGTCGGGCTGGCCCTGCTGCGGGCCGGGAGCGCCGGTGGTGCGACCAAGGCATACCTCATCTCCCTCGGCGTCGTGAGCGTGGCGTTGTCGTGGGGATTGGTCCATACGATCTTCACGTTGCGCTATGCCCGGTCCTACTACTCGCCGGTAGAGGGCGGGATCGATTTCAACGAGGATGACCCGCCGACGTATCTCGATTTCGCCTACCTGGCCTTGACGATCGGCATGACGTTCCAGGTGTCTGACACGAATCTGACGCTCGAAGGCGATGCGGAGGATCGCGCTTTCCCACGCCCTCCTCTCGTATTCTGTTCGGCGCGGTGATCATCGCCCTGGTCATCAACGTGGTGTCCAGCCTCCTGCACTGATCCGTCATCCGACAGAGGTTCGTTCCGACGGTCCGTGCCGATCCGGCTTGACTACGGTGTGCGGCCGGGGTCGAGACGGGGGACGTGATCTGGTGCCGACGCGACGCGACGTGCTCAAGGGTGGTGGCGGGGCCGTCCTCGTCGGTCTGGCCGGCTCGGCCGCCGGAGCCGCCGGAGCGGCCGCCGGGCCGCGACCGCCAGCGCGACGGCCGCCGGAGCCACATCGGCGATGGGTCAGAGCGTGGCCGCCACCGACGTGACATTCGCGACGTCGACGGGCGCTCCCGGGCTTCCGGCGCGGCGGCGCGGGGCCGCTCTACTGGAGCACCTACGACTACGAAGAGGTCACCAACGCCATCATCCCCGAGGACGTGTGGAAGACCAACATCGACTGGGTAGCCGACACGTTCCGTGACTACGGCTACACCATGGTGTGCACCGACGGGTGGATCGACAACACCCAGAAGATCACACCGCACGGCTACATCGTCAGCCAGGCGGACGACTGGCAGCACGACTGGGCCTGGTGGGCCCGGTACCTCAAGGGCAAGGGCATGCAGCTCGGCGTCTACTACAACCCCTTGTGGGCGACCCGTTCCGCTGTCGCGAACCCGTCGGTGACGGTCGTCGGTCGTCCCGACGTCAAGGTTGCCGACATCGTCAACGCGAACGACTACTTCGACGGCGGCGGCCTCCTGCAGTGGGTCGACACCTCCCGCGACGGGGCCGAGGAGTACGTGAAGGGCTACGTCGCCTACTTCCGTGACCTCGGGGCGACGTTCCTCCGCATCGACTTCCTGGCGTATTACGAGACGGGGTTCGACCAGAACGACGGCACGGTCGGGCGTGAACCACGGCCGCGATTCCTACCTCCGGGCATTCGCAGTGGATGCGCGACGCGGCAGGGGACATGCAGCTGAGCCTCGTGATGCCCAACCTCTTCGACCACGGGTCGGGCGAGCGCCAGTACGGCGACTTGATCCGGATCGACAACGACGCCAGCTTCGGGACCTGGTTCAACCTGAGCGGTGGGCGACAGACCTGGCAGCCGGAATGGTCCCAATGGAACAACCCGTTCATGGGGTTCGCGGGCTTCGCGGACATCTCGGGTCGGGGCCAGATGATCCTCGACGGCGATCCGCTCATCATGCGGACATTCACCAGGGACGAGGAGCGGCAGAGCGCCATCAACCTCTTCACGCTGGCGGGCGCCGCCATCGCCATCACCGACCAGGTCGACACCATCGCCGGCAATGCGCACGTCTTCCAGAACCGGGAGGTGTTGGCCCTCCGCACGGCAGGGCTGGTTGGCAAGCCCGTGTTCAACAATGGCCACGCGCTCGAGTACGACCCCACGGCTCGGGACCCCGAGCGCTGGATCGGCCAACTGCCCGACGGGAGCTGGGCGGTCGCCCTCTTCAACCGCGCCGACGGGCCGGCCCCTGTGACCAAGTCGATCGATTTCGCCGCCGCCCTCGGGCTCAGCGGCCCGGCCGCGGTGCGGGACCTCTGGGCCCACCAGGACCTCGGGTCCATGACCGGCTATCAGGTGACGCTGGGGCCCCACGCCTCGGTTCTCCTCTCGGTCCGGCCGACCGGGAATCCTCCACTTCCAGGCCGACGTCGGCGCCTGGGCGGGATCGGCACGCTTCGACAACACGTTCGCCGGCCATGAGGGCATGGGCTATGTCACGGGCCTCGACACCGAGGGGAGCAGCGTGGCGGTGGCGGTGGCGGCGGCGCACGCCGGCACCCGCCGCCTGGCGTGCCACGTCGCCAACGCGACCGGGAGCCCTTCGACCCTGACCGTCCGCGCCATCGATCCCGAGACGGGACATGTGCGCGGGACGGGTACCCTCCGCGTGCCGAGCGGTCCGGCCTGGACGGCGTGGCGGACGGAGTCGGTCTCATTGGATATGGCCGCCGGCACGAACCTCGTGGTGTGCAGCGTCGAGGGGTCAGATCAGGGCGGCGTCAACATCGACTACGTGAGCCTGGCCTGAACGTCTGTGGCGCGCTGCTCGGCGCCACGACCTCTCAGTCAGCGTCGACAATGCGGCGCAACGATGTACCGGCCCTTCGTCCTGCCTCTTCGGGCTCGACGGCATGGAGGTCGTCGGAGAACACCTCGACCCCGATCGGCGCCGTCGTACCGGTCGCGCGCGAAGTCGGCCAGCAGGGTGGACAGCGGCAACTCGCCGTCGCCCGGTAGCAGCCGCTCGTGCAGCGTCGCGTGGAGTGGGTGGGCTTCGGGCTCCAGCGGTGCGTCGCAGAGCTGGACCCCGAGGATCGATGCGCCCGGTATGGATCGCAGCAGCGCACCGTCGGGATGGCTCCGGAAGTAGTGCCAGGCGTCAAGCATGATGCCGCCATTGGGGCGATCTGCCGCACGCACGACCTGCCACGCCGTCGCCAGATCGGGGATGCGGGACCAGGGGAGGAACTCGACATGCACGAGCAGGCCGTGTTCCGCCGCACGGTCGCACAGCCCTGCGAAGGACGCCGCCGCCTCGTCCAGTGACCACGGACCACCGAAGACGTCGACCGCGTTCAGCGAGCGCGCCCCGACGCTCTCGGCCACGTCGAACAGCTCTTGCTCCCCGAAGGCGAAGATGCGCTCAGTGTCGTGCTCGGGCGGGATGTGGACGTCGGACGCCCCGGGAAGCCACCACCAGGCGGGGTCGAGCTCGGCCACCGACAGCCCGTGGTCCTGCAGCAACAGGCGGATGTCGCTGGCCGCAAGACCCTCGTCGCGCGCCACCTGGTAGTCGCGCCCCCAGAGAGAGAGGCCCGAGAAGCCCCCCGCCTCGGCCGCCGCCAGACGCTCCCGGAAGGAGAGCTCGGCCCGGAGTGTGCCCGAGCAGAGCACGGTGTCGCCCGCGCCGAGCGTCATCGGCCGGCCTGCGCTCGTGGCGGATCGAGCGCCGGGGTGTGCCCGCACCGCGGCTCGGGTTCTGTTCACTATCGTTCCCTCCGTGCCCGAGAACGGTACCGGAGCCGCGTCCGGAGCCCGAGCGAGCGTTGCTCCCGCCCGGCTCGTGCTGCGCAACGCCACCGTGGTCGATGCCGACGGTGGCCGCCCGCGTACCGACGTCGTGGTCGAGGATCGACGGATCGCTGTCGTGCGCAGTGGCGCACCGGTCGAGACCAGCCCCGGGGACCGGGTCGTCGACCTCGACGGGCGCACGCTCATGCCGGGGATGGTGAGCAGCCATTTCCATGCCACCTACAACGAGCTCGGTTCGAAGACGGCCCCGTTCGGTTTGGAGGAACCCCCGGCGTTGCAGGCCGTGCGGGCGGCACATCACCTGGAGCTGTTGTTGCGCAGCGGCTTCACCGGCGCGGTGAGCGCCGGCGCGCCCTTCGCCATCGACGCGTCCATGAAGGCGGCCATCGCCGAGGGTCTCTTCCCCGGCCCACGCCTCATGGCCGGGAGTCGCGACGTCAGCACGACCGGCCACGCGGGCGACAAGAGCTTCCCGTGGTACTGGGACGTCGGCGCTCGCGGCGCCATCAACCGCTCGGATGGGCCCAACGAGTTCCGCCGCGCCGTGCGCGACGAGATCAAACAGGGTGCGCAGATCATCAAGATGTTCGTCACCGGTGGGCACGGCACGGTCGCGCCGAGCGAGCAGACGGAGATGACGCCCGAGGAGATCACGGCTGGGATAGAAGCCGCGCACCAGCGCGGCGCGCTCGTGCGCGGGCACATCGCCAACCGCGAGGCGCTCCACATGTCGCTCGACGCGGGCATCGACGTCGTCGACCACGGGGACGGCCTCGATCCGCTGGCCATCGAACGCATGGTCGAGCTGGGTACCTTCCTCGTGCCGAGCCAGCTCTTCCCTGTCCGTTTCGCCGAGATGATGGGCGGCGGCGGCCTCGGTTTCACCGACGCCATCGGGAAGGACATCGAGCAATCGCTCGCCATGCTGCCCAAGGCCAACGCGGCCGGAGTGAAGCTGCTGTGCGGCGACGACTACGGGGCCATCAGCCTGCCCCATGGCCGCTACGCGGACGAGCTCGAGTTCTATGTCAAGGAGGCAGGGATCCCGCCGCTCGACGTGATCCGCTGGGCGACCCGGAACGGGGCTGACCTCATGGGTCGTGCCCACGAGTTGGGCTCGGTGCGGGAGGGCTACCTGGCCGACCTGCTCGTCGTCGACGGCGATCCGCTGGCCGATATCGGCATCCTGCAGGACCCGGCCAGGCTGCTGGCCATCATGAAGGGCGGCGTACGCTCGTCAAGGACGATCTCGCCCCACTCGCCGTCGGCTGAGGGCGCCGCTACCCTCGCCGCATGATCATCATCGCCGGATCCCTCAGCTTCGACCCCGCCGACCGGGGGGACGTGCTCGCCAGCCTGGCCGAGGTGACCGAGGCCAGTCGCCGGGACGCCGGTTGCCTCGAGTACTTCTGGGGCGAGGATCTCGAGGCGCCCAACACCTTCCGGTTCTTCGAATGTTGGGAGTCGCAGGAGCTCCTGGACGCGCATCTCGCTGCACCGCACGAGGTCGCCTTCGGGGAGCGCAACCTCCAGCGCATCACCGGTGCCACGGCGAGCTTCTACGAGGCGGTCAGCACGGCGCCGGTCGGCGTACCCGCCGCCGGCTGAGCCCGGTCTCACCAGCAGGAGGGCTGCCCACCAAATGAGCGAATCGCCACATGCCGTCGTGCGCCTCGGCGCGCAGGCCGTCGATGCCCTCCCGCCGCGCCTCCGCCGCTCCGTTCGTTCCGCCCTCGGTCGGCCCGGCCCGCGTCCAGTGGCGACTGGACGAGCTCGACGACGTCGTGGCCCGCGCCACGGCGCTGATGGGACCCGAACCCGACGAGGCGCGTGCGTTGCTCGACGGCATCGTCGTCAGCGCTCCCGTGTCCGCCTCCCGCTGACCCTTTCTCCGACGAGTACCGGACGTGGGCCTGGGACCTCTACGACGCCATCTCGGGCCGCTCGGGGTACGACACCGACCACGAGGCGTCGCCGTTCGATCTTGCGGTCGCGCTCGAGCGGCCGTTCCCCTATCAGACCGGATCGCTGGCCATGGTCGGGCGCGACCTCGTGGCCCGCGGGCATCTTCTCGAGTGCCTGGCCGAGACCCTCCCGCCCCAAGGGCGGCCGCGGCGCGTCGTCGAGTTCGGTCCGGGCTGGGGCAACCTCACCAACGACCTGGTCGCGACAGGGCTCGACGTCACGGCCGTCGAGTTGGACGAGAAGTTCTGCCGGCTGATCGCGCACCGGTGCGACGGGCCCGGTCGGATCACCGTGGCCCAGGGCGACATGCTCGGATTCGTGGCGGACGAGCCCTACGACGCTGCGGTGTTCTTCGAGAGCTTCCATCACTGCGCCGACCACGTCGCCATGCTGCGCCGGCTGCACGACATCGTGCGGCCCAGCGGCGTGGTCGTGTTCGCGTCGGAACCGATACAGAACCTCGACTACGCCTGGGGACCGCGACTCGACGGGCTGTCCGCGTGGTCGAGCAGGACCTACGGCTGGCTCGAGCTCGGTTTCGACTGCGTCTACTTCGACGCCGTCCTTGCCCGCACGGGCTGGTCGGCCCGGCGCTTCCGCCTCGGGGTTGGAGCCAGCGAGACGGACGTCCTGGTGGCCGAGGCGGCGCCCCGCGCCTGAGCGGCGGGGGCGCCCACGGTCACTGCGGGGCGAAGAAGCGGGGAAGCGGCCCGCTTGGCACGCTGGCCCCGTTCGTCTTGGTCTCCTGCAGGTGGCCGAGCTCCATCCAGTACGGGAGGATGGCGGGTGCGAGGTAGTCGCCGCCGGCCCCCGGGCTGCATGGCGAAGTGGCTCCCGTCGCTCTCGCGCACCGGCACCCCGTCGAGATCCTCGGCATAGGTGCCTCCAGGGCACACGTAGGCATTGAGGTCCTGCACGTAGACCTGCGCAGGGTGCTGGGCCGCCACCTGGCGCAGCAGCTCGTTGTAGGCGGCCTGCCGAGATGCGCTGTCCTGTGGCCACGGAGCCCCGTCGGGCTGCTCACCGGTGCTCTGGCAGGGCTTGGTCATGAACACCATGAGCGCACCGCGCGCTGTGGCGATCTGCACAGCCTTCTCGAGCTGGCTCTCCACGTAGGCGGCGAAGGTCGGGTGCAAGATGTTTGTCATGTGGCCGCGATAGAGGCGGTCGAGGATCTCGCCGCCCCCGGCCAGGAGTACCACGACGTTCGGCCGCAGCTGGCGTGACCCAGTCGGTCCAGGCGGCGTCCCAGGACTGGCAGGGCACGTTCTGCGTGGGCCCGAAGACGCCACCGGGAGGGCAGGTGGCGCTCTGGGGGTCCGGCGTGCACGGTGCGCCGACGACGAACGTCCCGCCGGACTGCTCACCGGTCGTCCCGTCGGCCACGCCGCACCCGAGGATCCCCTCGTTGAGCAGGTGGAGGTCGTCGTACTTCTTCGGGTGGGCCTCGACCGCCGCCTCCAATCCGATACCGAGCGTCAACGCCTGCGAGTCGCCGACGAGGAGGACCCGCGTCGGTGTCGTCGCGTACGCGGTGGGCACGGCGCTGGTGATGGCGGTCGCCGGGACGGTTCCGGCGGCGGCGGCGCCCGTGGCGATGGTGTCGACGGCCGGCATGGTGGCCAGGACGATGGCGAGCACCACGACGCCGACGGCCGGCAGCGTGAACGCCTGGGCCCGGAAGCGCGTGAAGAAGGTGCCCTGTCGGATCGGCCGCTCCACCAAGAAGAAGGAGAGGAACGCGACACCGATGGTCGGGATCACCCTCACCACGAACAGCGGCCACGGGCTCAGGCCGGTGCGCTGCTCGTTGATGAAGGTGAAGAGAGGGAAGTGCCAGAGGTACATGCCGTACGAGATGCGACCGATGAAGGTGAACGGGGCGAACGGAGAGAAGCCGCGCCACCGGCGAGTCCTGGGCGCAGGACACGCTGAGAAGGACCGCGGCCGAGCGGCCATGGCGGCCAGGAGGAAACCACCGTGATAGGTGAGGGCATCAGTTGACGACACCTTGAGGAGCAGGATCGACGCTGACGGCCGAGGCCGACGAACCCGACTGCGGTCAGAGCCAGCCGCCCCATGGGGGTGCGGGCCTGCCAATCTCGCTCGTCACCCTTTCGCCTGCGCTCCGCCCACATGCGCAGGCCAACCGCCAGCGTGGCGCCGACCAGGACGGATTGGGCGTGGGTGTCGGTGCCGAAGTAGAGGCGGTTGATGTTGGTCGGGTTGTAGAGCAGTGCCATCTCGAGCGCGGAGGCGAGCGCGCCGGTGATCGCGACGATCAGCAAGGCGCGCAGCGAGCCCGAGATCTTCAACACTGCGAGGAAGATCAGGGGCCAGACGAGATAGAACTGCTCCTCCACGGCGAGAGACCACGTATGGATCAGCGGCGACGTGAGTCCGGTCATATGGAAGTAGTCGGAGCCCGAGAAGATGAAGTGCCAGTTGGCGACGTAGAAGAGCGCGGAGAGCGAGTCACCGCGCAGGGTGGGGTAGGTGCCGGCCGGCACGAAGATCCCGAAGAGAACGGCGACACCGATGAGCATCACGAAGAGCGCCGGCAGCAGGCGCCGGGCCCGGCGGGCCCAGAACGCCCCGAGCTTGATGGTGCCCCGCTTGCGCCACTCCACGAGCAAGAGCGACGTGATGAGAAAACCCGACAGGGCAAAGAAGCTGTCGAGAAAGAAGAAACCGCCTGCAGTCAGGTAGACGCCTCCGTGCACGCCCAGGATCCCGATCATGGCCACGCCCCTGACCCCGTCCAGAGCCGGCAGGTAGGCCAGCGTCGCTCCCTTGCGCGGAGCGTCGGGAGAGACGCGGGAGGCCATCGCGGGAGCGTACTGGCGGTGCAGCCGTTCCTGGTGTGCAGCCAGGCCAGCGGACCGAGGCCCCTCGGCGACCCCGTGTCAGTAGAGTGACCGGCGCACCGGCCAGGGGGCCGTCCGCAAGGGGGATGTCCATGTCGTTCATCAGGTGGCACGACTTCGTTCGTGCCCAAGGCCAAGATCGTGCTCGCGGCGTTGGCCGCGCCGGTCGTCCTCTCACTGACAGTGGCCGTCGCACCGACGGCCGGTGCCGCCGCAGCGACCTTTCACACTGCGGCCACCCTGACCGGCCCGGTCACGACAGGGCACATCGTCGAGCCCGAGTCCGCCCACCCGCTCGACCTCGCCGCCAGCGGCTACGAGGAGCACGAGTACTTCGCGTCGGGGACGGCCACGGCGTTCAAGGCCGACTCCATGCCGAGCGACGGCAAGTGGACCGTCACGCCGACGACGACGGCGGCGTACAAGACCAGGATCCTGGTGCGCCGGCCCACGAACCCGGCGCACTTCAACGGCACGGTGATCGTGGAATGGATGAACGTGTCGGCGGGGGAGTCGGCTCCCGATTGGGACTTCCTCAACCCGATGCTCATGCGCGACGGCTACGCCTACGTCGGCGTGTCGGCCCAGGCGCTCGGTGTCGACGGGGGAACGGCCCTCCTCGGCACGCCCAACGCGGCGGGCGCGACGCCGTCGGGTGGGTTGGTCGGGGGGGAGCCCGATCGATA
The DNA here is from genome assembly GCA_963762175.1 of uncultured Acidimicrobiaceae bacterium. Classification (GTDB taxonomy): domain Bacteria; phylum Actinomycetota; class Acidimicrobiia; order Acidimicrobiales; family RAAP-2; genus Bog-473. Next base: position 573,313 of record CAVXJW010000003.1, on the reverse strand, counting down.
CGGCACGCTGCACCACCCCGGGGACCAGTACGCGCTCGACATGTTCGCCCAGATCGGCCAGGCCCTCCGCGCACCGCAGCCCGCGGCGCTCGGCGGTCTCAAGCCCACCCACGTCCTGGCCATCGGCGAGTCCCAGTCCGCCTTCTACCTCACCACGTTCGCCGACGTGCTCCAACCGCAGACCGACGTCTTCGACGGCATCTTCATCCACAGCCGCGGTGGTTCAGGCGCATCGCTGTCGGGTGGCTCCATCGCCAAGAGCAGTGGACCGGACAACCTGCACATCCGCACCGACCTGAAGGTGCCGGTCTTCATGTCCGAGACCCAGACCGATCTGATACAGCTGGGCTACGCACCGGCGCAGCAACCCAACACCAGCAAGATCCGCACCTGGGAGATCGCTGGCACCTCGCACGCCGACGCCTACTTCGTGGGCGCCGCCGCCAACATCCTTGGCTGTACCACGCCGGTGAACAGCGGCCCACAGCACGAAGTGGTGCAGGCCGAGTTCACCGCGTTCGACAAGTGGGTCGACCACGGGACTCCGCCGCCGAGCCCGCCTCCCTTCACGTTCTCGAGCACTCACCCGGCAACGCTCGCGCTCGATGCGCACGGCAACGTCGTCGGTGGCGTCCGGACACCGGCAGTCGACGTCCCCGTCTCCACGCTGAGTGGCGCGCCCGCCGCCGGGTCCAATGCCATCTGCGGCCTGTTCGGCTCCACCGTGGCCTTCACGCCAGCCCAGCTGGCCAGCCTCTACGGGTCGAAGAGCAACTACGTCGCCGCCTACACCAAGAGCCTCGACAAGGCCGTCGCCTCGGGCTTCATCCTCAGTGCGGACAAGGCCGCGTTGCTGGCCCAGGCTGAACAGGTCACCATTCCCGCCTCGTAGCCTCCGCGAGGAAGGGCGGAGCGGAGGGACGTTCGCGCCGCAGGCTCAGGTGCGCCGCCAGGACTGCCCGACCTCGCGCATCGTCAAGCTGATGCGGCCGTCGAGCCCGAGGCCCGGGTGGGCCGTACCCGGAAACGTCTTGGGCACGCCGTGGAACGCGAGTCGGGACGGCCCGCCAAACACGAAGAGGTCGCCGCTGGCCAGCTCGATGTCGGTGTAAGGCCGGCTCGGCCGTTGGGTGTTGCCGAAACGGAAGATGCAGCGGTCGCCCAAGCTGATCGTCACGACCGGTGAGCCGGCGGCCAGGACCTCGGCTCCCTCGATCTTGTCCTGGTGGAGGCCGAGCTTCGCCCCGGCCTCATAGAGATTGACGATGGCGGCGTCGTAGGCCGCGGGCTCGTAGCCGGTCGCAGCGCAGGCCTCGCGGCCGAGTCGAGCCAGCAAGGGCGGGAACGCCTTGACCGGCGCGCCGTCGCCGTCATCGCACGTACGGCTGTAACGGTAGGGATACCAGTGCCAACCGAGGCAGACGGCGACGTGTCGAGAACGGCGCACCGTTCGGCATCGACGGCCGCCGCAACCCCGCCGGAGGGGCGGCCCAGACACGGAAGGCATCGACCAGCTCGAGCTGGGCCTCCGCGTCGAGCCAGCCCGGTACCCAGATGGCACCCGGTGCGACCTCGACCGGTGCCGCTACGGCATTGGCCAGCGGGAAGCCGAGCTGGCTCATGGCGCGGACCGTGCGCCATCGAGACGCCGCCGGGACCTGTTCATGACGACAGTGTGCCGCGTGTCGGACCGACCGTCTGGCGGAAAACAGACATCCACATCGGGACCCCGTCCGACCCGGATACCCGTCCGGTCAGAATCGCCCCGCTCAGACCCTCTCCTGGCGCGGCATCGACTGCTCCGCTGGGACCGGGTAGTTCGGCATGGCGCTCGAGGGCGCCGCCTCCAGGACCGACGTGCTCGTGCAGCCCTCGGCCAGCACGTCGGCCATCTGGTCCTTCGACGTGCTCGGCAGCTTGGGCACGGTCGGGTCGCTGCGGCGCGGGTGCAGCGTCGAGGTCAGGTCGCCCGCGTTGTGGCGGCGCCACGACGAGATGTTGGGAGCCTTCACCCCGAAGCGCTCCTCCAAGAAGCGCAGCTGTGACGTGTGGTCGAACACGTCGGACGCCACATGGCCGCCCCGACTGAAGGGCGAGACGACGAGCATCGGCACCCGGAAGCCCATGCCGACCGGCCCGGCCACGTCCTGTCCGCGTCGTCGGGCAGCGGCGAGACCGTGACGTACTCGCCGGCCGTGCCCTTCGGCGCCACCGGCGGCGGCACATGGTCGAAGAAGCCGTCGTTCTCGTCGTACATGTGGAAGAGGACGGTCTTGGACCACACCTTCGGGTTGGCCACCAGCGCCGAGAGCACCTGGCTGGTGAACCACTCACCGAGGGCGGGCGGCGACGACGGGTGCTCGTCGTAGCCGAGGGGCGGGATGATCCAGCTGACTGCGGGCAGCGTTCCCGCTTGAATGTCGCTGACGAAGTCGTTCGGGTACAGCGGCGTGAACGCCTTCTGGTACAGCGCCGACGTCGGGTCCTTGTACTGGCTGAAGTACGGGAGGATGGCGTCGCTGAGGATGCCGTACTTCTGGAAGGTCGCCGGCGTGTAGAGGGTGCCCGTCGGGTTGTAGACCTTCCAGCTCACGCCCGGCGTCCTCGAGCACCTCGGGCATGGTGTCCCAGTGCACGCTCCAGACCGCGTCCGAGGATCCGTTGGTGATGAGCACCGGCCCGCCCGCCGCGCCCGTGGGGTCGACGGTGCCCGACAGGGCCATGAGGCGGTTCGGGTGCGTCGGCCCCAGCACCGAGCAGTGGTAGTTGTCGCAGAGGTGAAGGCGTCGGCCAGCGCGTAGTAGAAGGGGAGGTCCGGCGCGGCGGTAGTAGCCCATGGTGAGCACGCCGTGCTCGGGCCCCTGGTACGCAGTCTCCACGTGCGTGCTGACGAAGGCCTTGTTCGTCCCGTTCGCCCAGCTCATGTGCTCCGCCGGCCAGCTGTGGTCGAGGTCGTTGGTGCACTCGCCGATGCCCGACGACGTGTCGAGATGGAACGGGAGCAGCGTGTCGTCACGCCCGCCGGGCCAGGCCTGGGCGAAGTTGCCGAGCTTGCCCTTCGGGTGGTCGTCGAAGCCGCGCACTCCCGGGTACGAGCCGTAGTAGTGGTCGAAGGAACGGTTCTCCTGCATCAGGAACACGACGTGCTCAATGGCGCCGAGGTCAGAACCAGCCGGCTTGGTGCGCGCCGCGAACTGCGCCATGGCGGCGCCGGCGCGGTCGCCTCGGCTGGCCGCGGCCAGGATCGCCCCGCCCCCGGTGGCCAGCGCGGCGGCGAGCATGGTGCGGCGGTCGAAGCGCGCCCGGTCAAGGCTCATGGTGTTGCTCCATTCACGTGTCGTTCCTCACGTGGGCCCCCCGGCCCCTGTTCACCTGCACCGGCCAACATGCAGCGACGACATCCATTGGCTGCATGCACTGACCGGCCCGCCCCGTCGCCCTACGCGCCCCTCACACGGACTCGATGAGCGACGGGTCGTTGTTCCGCACGTTACCGATTCGCGGCCCTACGGGGTGGTGCACGACCGTGCCGGCGGGCGGTGGGCGCAGGAACGCCCGCAACTCCTCGACGTCCTCGTTGGCCGGGTCGAGCCAGATGTCGAAGGTGGCGGGGTCGAGGATCACCGGCATGCGGTCGTGGATGCCGGCCATGTCGGGACCGGCGGTCGCCGTGATCACGGTGCAGCTCCGGACGACCGGCGCGTCCGGCCCGGCGTTCTTGTCGCGCCAGCGCTCGGCCAGGCCGGCGAAGGCCAGCGGCTGCCCGTCGGCGCGGCTGAAGTAGTGCGGCTGCCGGGCGCCGGTCTTCGTCTTGCGCCACTCGTAGAAGCCGTCGGCCGGGACGATGATGCGCCGCTCCCGGAACGCCTCGCGGAACGAAGCCCTGGTGGCCACGGTCTCGCCGCGCGCGTTGAAGAGCCTGCTGCCCGACTTGGCGTCCTTTGACCACCAGGGGATGAGGCCCCAGCGCAGGGACATGAGGACCCGTTCCGGCTCGCCGCCCGCTTCCGCCACACCCTCGTCCTGCGGATTCTGTCCTGGGAGCCGGGCCGGGCGGTCCCGGACCCCGAGCACCGGGTCGGTCGGGGCGACGTTCCAGCTCGGAGCCCGTTCGTCGTCGACACTCTCGGCCAGGGTGGCCCCGAAATAGCGGGCGATCCGGGCGGGCGGAGTGTAGAGAGCGAAGCGGCCGCACATGCGGGAGCATTGTGGCCCACCCGGGCCGCGACGCTGGGTTCGGCTCCTGACCTGGCTCTTCGGCTCCCCGAGCGGACGGCACACGGCCTGGCTAAGGTGCGAACATATGTTCGCTTTTTCTGCTGAGGACCAGTCGTCCCCTCGTTCCCGAGAGCTCCCCGTCGGGTTGGCCGACCGGATCCGGCCCGCCACGCCGGTGGCCGGGCGAACCCTGCCGGTGCCCCCGCCGCTGGCCCCGCTCTTCCCCGCCGGCTCCCTGCGGCGGGGCACGACCACGACGGTGGCGGGGCCGCCCGGCCACGGCGCTACCACCCTCGCGCTGGCCCTCCTGGCCGCGGCATCGGCTGCGGGCAGTTGGTGCGCCGCCGTGGGCCTGCCCGATCCCGGCGTGGTGGCGGCCGCCGGGCTCGGGCTCGATCTGCGCCGCGTCGTCTTCGTGCCGCATCAGGGCAGCGGGTGGGCCGAGGCGGCCGGTGACCTCCTCTCGGGGGTCGACGCCGTCCTGATCCGGCCGCCCGGCCGGGCCCGCCTGACGGCGGCGCGCCACCTGACGGCCCGTGCCCGCGAGCGCCAGGCTGCCCTGGTGGTCCTCCTCGAGGGCCCCGGCGCCTGGCCCGTGGGGGGAGACCTGGCGCTCACGGTGGGGGCGGTCGAGTGGGAGGGCGTCGGCCGGGGCCACGGGCACCTGCGCGGCCGCCGGGCCGAGGTGCGGGTCAGCGGTCGGCGGGCCGCCGGGCGGGTCAGCGAGTGCTCGCTCTGGCTTCCCGCCGGCTCGGGCGCGGTCGCGGACGCTGCGACCCGTGAAAAAACCCAAGAAGGAACGCAAAGAACGCACGAAGGAACGAAAGGAACACAAGGAAAAGAGGCACGCGTGGTCACCGGAGCCGGCCCCGGTGGCGGGCCGGAGGCGGCCTGAGCCGGCGGCGGCCTGAGGCGGCGGTGAGGAAGAACGGGCGGTGAGGAAGAAGCAGTGGAACGGTTGGTCGTCATCTGGTGCCCCGATCTCCTGGAGGAGGGGGCGAAGGGGGAGGAGGCCCGGCGGTTCGGCCGCGTGTTGGCGCGGGCGGGCGAGCTCTGCCCGTGGGTCCACCCGGTCCGCCTCGGCGTCGGCGCGCTGCCTGCCCGCGGCCCCGCCCGGTTTTTCGGGGGCGAGGAGGCGGTGGTGGCCCGTCTGGCCGCCACTGTCGAAGTGGAGGGCGAGGAGGCTGCCGTCGGCGTGGCCGACGGACTCTTCGCCGCCCTGCTGGCGGCCCGCTCGGGGCTGATCGTCCCCACCGGGGGGACGGCGGATTTCCTCGGCCCCTGGTCGGTCGCCACGCTGGCCCGTCCCGACCTGGCCGTCACCCTGCAGCGGCTGGGCGTCACCACTCTGGCGCAGCTGGCCGCGCTGCCCGCGGCGAGCATCTCGGACCGCTTCGGCGCCGATGCGGCCGCGTGTCACGCGGTGGCACGCGGGGAGAGCGGGGACCTGGCCGGGTTGCGCGACCGCACCATCGAGCGACGGCTGAGGATCGCCCGGGGGGAGGACCCCGACCGGGGCCCCGACGTCCCGCCCCCGCCTTCTCAGCCCGGCTTCTTCGGCGGCGCCTCGGAGGCGGACGCCCGGGCCGCCCGCTCTTTCGTCCGGGTGCAGGAGCGCCTGGGGGTGGAGGCCGTGTTGATGGGCCGGCTACGCGGGGGCCGGGATCCGGCCGGCCAGTCGGTCCTGTTGCCCTGGGGCAGCCCGGAGGTGGAGGCGCCGGGCGGCGCGCCCTGGCCGGGCCGGGTGCCCCCGCCGGCACCGACCGACGTGCTGCGGGTTCCGCTGCGGGCCGAGGTGGCCGACAGTGCCGGCCACGCCGTGGAGGTGAGCGGACGGGGGCTGCTCACCGGGATGATCGAGCAACTCTCGGTCGCCGGCGGTCCCTGGCAGCCGGTGGTGGGGTGGGCCGGCCCCTGGCCGGTGACCGAGCGTTGGTGGGCGGTGCGCCGACGCCGAGCGCGTCTGCAGGTGGTCACCGCCGAGGGAGTGGCGCGCCTGCTGTGCACGGAGCGGGGCCAGTGGTGGGTGGAGGCCGTCTATGACTGAGGCCTACGCCGAGCTGCACGCGCACTCGGGGTTCAGCTTCCTCGACGGCAGCAGCGACCCCGAGGAGCTGGTGGCCGAAGCAGACCGGCTCGGACTGGCCGCGCTGGCGCTGACCGACCATCACGGCTTCTACGGCGTGGTGCGCTTCGCCGAGGCGGCGCGCGGGTGTGGGCTGCCGACGGTCTTCGGCACCGAGGTGACGCTGGCGCCGGCCAGCCCGCGCACCGGCGAACCCGATCCGACCGGCACACACCTGGTGCTGCTGGCCCGGGACCCCGAGGGCTATGCGCGGCTCTCGACCGTGCTGGCCGACGCGCATCTGGCGGGCGGGGAGAAGGGGAAGCCGATCTTCACTCTCGACGCGCTGGCCCGCGCCGCGGGCGACCGCTGGCTGGTGCTGAGCGGCTGCCGGAAGGGGGCGGTCCCCGCCGCGCTGATGGAGGCCGGGCCCCGGGCGGCCTCCCGGGAGGTGGGGCACCTCGTCGAAGCGTTCGGCCGCGCCAACGTCGCGCTGGAGCTGTGGGACCACGGGGACCCGCTCGACACGGCGCGCAACGACGCGCTGGCCCGCCTCGCCGTCGAGTGGGGCGTCGATGCCGTGGCCACGAACAACGTGCATTACGCCACGCCGGCCGGCTTTCGCCTCGCCACCACGCTCGCCGCGGTGCGGGCGCGTCGCCCGCTGTCCGAGCTGGAGGGCTGGTTGCCCTCGGCCCCGGCGGCCTGTCTGCGCTCCGCCGCCGAGCAGGCCCGGCGTTTCGCCCGCTGGCCCGGCGTGGTCGAGCGTGCCGCCGAGCTCGGGCGCGCCTGCGCCTTCGACCTGCGCTTGGTGGCGCCGCGGCTGCCCGACTTCCCCGTTCCCGCGGGGATGGACGAGCAGGGCTACCTGCGCCAGCTGGTGAGCGAAGGGGCCAGGGCGCGCTACGGACCGCCCGAGGCCGAGCGGGTGCGCGGCGCGTGGAAGCAGATTGAGCACGAGCTCGGGGTGATCGGCCAGCTGGGCTTCGCCGGCTACTTCCTCGTGGTGTGGGACATCGCGCAGGTGTGCCGGCGGCTCGATATCTACTGCCAGGGCCGTGGCTCGGCCGCCAACTCGGCTGTCTGCTACGCGCTCGGTGTCACCAATGTCGACGCCGTCGATCTCGGGCTGCTCTTCGAGCGTTTCCTCTCGCCGGCGCGTGACGGGCCACCAGACATCGACGTGGACATCGAGTCGGGGCGGCGCGAAGAGGTCATCCAGTACGTGTACGAGCGCTACGGCCGCCGCCACGCGGCCCAGGTGGCCAACGTCATCACGTACCGGCCGCGTTCGGCCGTGCGCGACGTCGGTAAGGCGTTCGGCTTCACGCCCGAAGAGGTGGATGCCTGGGCGGCGGGCATCGACGCCGGGCACGGACGCGGCGTGTCCTCGGCCGCCGCGGTGCAAGAGGTGGCCGACAGCCAGGAGGGCGGGATGCCGCCGCTGGTGGCCGAGCTGGCGGGTGAGGTGCTGGACCGGCCACGCCATCTCGGCATCCACTCGGCCGGCATGGTGCTGTGCGACCGACCGGTGGTCGAGGTGTGCCCGGTGGAGTGGGGGCGCATGCCGGGGCGCAGCGTGCTGCAGTGGGACAAGGACGACTGCGCCGCCATCGGACTGGTGAAGTTCGACCTGCTCGGCCTCGGCATGCTCGAGGCACTGCACCGCATGGTCGATCTGGTGCGCGCCTTCTACGGAGTGGAGGTCGACCTCGGACAGCTGCCCCAGGAGCCCGCGGTCTACGACTTGTTGTGCCGGGCCGACACCGTCGGCGTCTTCCAGGTCGAGAGCCGCGCCCAGATGGGGACGCTGCCCCGGGTGGCGCCTCGCACCTTCTACGACATCGCCATTGAGGTGGCGCTCATCCGGCCCGGACCCATTCAGGGTCACGCGGTGAACCCCTACATCCGGCGCCGGCGTGGTGAGGAGGAGATCACCTACCTGCATCCGTTGCTCGAGCCGATCCTCAAGCGCACGCTGGGGGTCCCTCTCTTCCAGGAGCAGCTGATGGAGATGGCCGTGGCCGTCGCCGGCTTCAGCGCGGCCGACGCCGACGAGCTCCGCCAGGCCATGGCAGCCAAGCGGTCGGCGGCGCGCATGGAGAAGATGCGGGAGCGGCTCTTCAACGGGATGGCGGCGCGTGGCGTGACGGGCGCAGTAGCGGACCAGGTCTTCGACGCGCTGGCGGCCTTCGCCAACTTCGGGTTCCCCGAGTCGCATTCGGTCTCGTTCGCGCACCTGGTGTACTCGTCGGCCTGGTTGAAGCTGCACTATCCGGCAGCCTTCACCGCCGGGCTCTTGAATGCACAGCCCATGGGGTTCTGGTCACCCCAGTCGCTGGTGGCCGACGCCCGCCGGCACGGGGTGCGCGTGCGCCGCCCGCACGTGAACCACTCCGAGGTGGGAGCGTCGCTCGAGCCCGGCGAGCCCGGCGAGGCGGTGCTGCGCCTCGGGCTCGGGTCGGTGCGCGGGGTGGGCGACGCCCGGGCGGAACGCATCGTGGCCGGCCGGCCCTGGGCCGGCGGCGAGGACCTGGTCCGGCGGGCGGGGGCGACCCAGGCCCAACTCGAGACCCTGGCCGCGGCCGGTGCGCTCGACCCCGAGGACCCTGCCGGTGCCGCTGCCGGCGACGGAGGGGAGGGGAGCCGGGAGGGCACCGGGACGACGGCGTCGCGGCGCCGGCTGGTGTGGGCGGCCGGGGCAGCGGCCCAGGGCACGCCCGACCGCCTGCCCGGGATGGTGGTGGGAGTCGAGGCACCGCCGCTGCCGGTGCCCAGCCTCTACGACTCGGTGGGCGATGACCTGTGGGCGCTGGGCCTGGCGCCCGAGCGCACGGCCATGCATCTCGCCCGTGAGCGCCTGGAGGCCATGGACGTACGGACAGCGCTCGCGCTCGAGGCGTGCGCCGACGGCGAACGGGCCTCGGTGGCCGGCGTGGTCACCCACCGCCAGCATCCCGAGACGGCCCGCGGCGCGGTCTTCGTCAACCTGGAGGACGAGACGGGGCACGTGAACGTCGTCTTTTCCCGCGGGGCCTGGGCCCGCTGGAAGCACGTGGCCCGCCACACGCCCGTGCTGTTGATCCGCGGGCGCGTGCGCAAGGGACAGGGCGCGGTCAGCTTCGATGCCGAGCGGGTGGAGGCGCTGGTGGTGGGCACGGCGGTGCCGGCGAGCCGCGACTTTCGCTGACCTGGCAGACTGGCTGACACCTGAGCGAGGGAGCCTTCGATGATCCGTGTGTCCGTCTTCTACCCGTCGGCCGAGGGTGCGACGTTCGACCACGACTACTACCGCGAAAAGCACGTGCCGTTGTGCGTGCGCACGTGGAAACCGAAGAACGTCGAGATCGACAAGGGGATCGACGGACCCAACGTGGCTGCGGTGCACCTGACCTTCGAGTCGCTCGACGCGCTGGGGCAGGCCATGGCTGCCGAAGGTACGGCCGAGATCCTGGCCGACGTCGCCAACTACACGACGATTGCACCCGTCCTGCAGACGAGCGAGATCGTCGACTGACTCGACCGACTCGACCGACTCGACTGACTCGACCGACTCGACCGACTCGACCGACTCGACTGCCGCCGCCGTCTGGAGGGACGCACCATGTTGCTCAAGGGTCTGAACCACGTCGCCGTCATCACCAACGACGCGACCCGCCTGAACGACTTCTACAGCGAGGTCTTCGATGCCGAAGTCGTCCGGGACGGGCCTGAGCCCCTCCCCGACAGACAGGGCCCTCGTCTCTCCATCATCAAGATCGGCGACTGGGCCGAGCTCAACGTCTTCGAGATAGAGGGGAACACCGAGGCCGACCGCCAGACCCCGATGTTCGGCCGGGGCAGGCTCGACCACCTGGCCCTGCAGGCCGCCTCGATCGAGGACTTCGAAGAGATCCGGGCGCGGCTCATGGCGCGCGGCCTGGCCGATGACTTCGTCACCGACTTCGGTCCCATGCTGAGCCTGTTCTTCCGCGACCCGGACGGCCTGGAGTGCGAGGTCTGCGTCGAGAATCCCGACGGTGAGCCCGGGGTCTTCCACGGGCCGGGGAACCGGGCGGCGCGCTACTCCTAAGGGATCGGGAAGCGGACGCATGGACGACATCGAGGCGATCAAGCAGCTGAAGGCGCGCTACTTCCGGACCATGGACACCAAGGACTGGGCCGGCATGCGCCAGGTGTTCACCGACGACGTCGTCATGGACACGTCCGACTCCGGGGGAGGCGTCGTCGCCGGTGCAGACGCGTTCGTCGCGTTCCTGCAGGAGACCTTGGCCGATGCTGTCACCGTCCACCATGGCCACATGCCCGAGATCAACCTGACGTCACCGACCACGGCGACGGGCATCTGGGCACTCCACGACGCGATCGTGTGGCCGGACGGGACCCGGCTGCAGGGCGACGGGCACTACCACGAGACCTACGAGCAGCGCGATGGCGAGTGGCGCATCGCCTCCTCCACGCTGACCCGCCTGCACATGGACCTCACGGGACCTGCTTCGTAGCGGCGGGCCCCTGGCCGCTCGCGCGGGGCCGCCGAACCTGGAGCGCAAGTCCTGCGTCATACTCGCCGTGATGGCGCGTTCCCTGCGGTGCCTGGTCGTGCTGGCGTCGGCTCTCGTGGTGATGGTCGCTGCGCCGCCTGCCCGGGCCGACGCAACCCAACCTCCACCCGTCGCGGTCCAGGTCATCCTCGGGACACACCATGTGGTGGCGGGGCATCCGATCAAGGGTGCGGTCGTCCTGACCAACACCACGAGGAACAAGATCACCGTCAACACGTGCGCGCTCGACGGGTGGCTGCAGGTGGGCCTGCACGGAAAGGTCGACTCGCTTCCATTCGGCGGCTTTCTCGTCGGGTGCGCGCCCACCGTTCGCCTGGCACCAGGGACGAGGCGATTCCCGGTGACCGTCATCACGACCTACGCCAGCTGCACCCAGGCGTCGCCGGAAGGGTCGCCCCTGTCGAAGGCGCCGCCGTGCACGGAGTCGGACGGCCATGTGAGCCAGCCGCCCTTGCCCGCCGGGCGGTACGTGACGAGGCTCTTTGTGACCGGACTGGCCGGCCTCACGCGTGCACCGAATCGAGTCGTCGTCACCCTCACCGCACCTGCGACGCCCCCCGTCTATCCGCCGTGTACCGAGACCCCCTCTACGGCGCCGAACGTGGTGACCGTTCCCAACGTGGTGGGGGACAGCTCATCGGGTGCAGGGCTTGTCTTGGCAGGAGCGTGCCTGCACGCGGTGTACGCGAACCCTGTCGGGACGCGGGTGATCGCTCAATCGGCACGCGCGGACACCAAGGTGCCCGAATACTCCAGCGTCACGCTCACGACCCGGTGAGCACGCGGCTCAGCCGCCCCACGCGGCCACCCACGTGGGCGTGATCCGGATCGCACGACTCATGAACGGGATGTGGAGGGTGGACGTCGGAGAGCGCCACTGCGGTGCAGCGGTACGTCCGGGCCGCCGCTACGGCAGCAGGCGAAGGTGCGACTCCGTCGTCACCGACTTCCGAGGGAACAGGCTCGAGAGGAATTGCCGCCACCTCTGCCGCGGTGCGGCGGGTGGCCCCTCGCCGCCGGACCCGGCAGGTGACATCGATTCGGTCATGCCGAAGGCGAGCGTGGAGATAAGGCGCGCGGCTTCGTGCGCCGGAAGTCGGAACGTGCCGGTGCAGAAGTCGCCCTGCCACAGCGAGATGACCATCGTGTCGTCGACCGGGTGGGCTGAGACGCCCATCCGGCGAACCTGGCTCCTCGTGTCGTAGAACCACACACGGTCGCCGTAGAGGTGCCCTTCCACCTGCACCCCCGGAGTATCGCGCCAGGCGCCGCCTTTTTCTACCGGAGTTGGGCGGGCCCCACCCCCGCCCTGACCAGCGTCGAAGTGGGCCTGGAGGAGCACCTCCAGGCCCACGCGACGACTTAGTCCTCGGGCAGGGCGGCGAAATCGCTCTTCGCCTTCTTGTACCAGGCCATCCCCGAGAAGGGATGCCGCCAGCGCCCCTTCATGTCCTTGAGGGCTCCCTTGTGCGCCTCGTCGCCGGCGGCGACGACCTCCTTCAGGTGGCGATCCTGCGCCTTGATCACCACATCCGCTGTCTCGCCGTGCAGCTCGACGTCGCAGGGGCCGCCCAACTCCTTGCAGGTCATGGTCTTCATGATCAGGCCTGCGCGATCCGGACGAGATTGCCCGAAGGGTCACGGAAGGCGCAGTCACGGGCCCCCCACGGCTGGGACGTCGGCTCCTGCAGCACCTCTGCGCCCGAGGCCCGGACCTTCTCGAAGGTGGTGTCGAGGTCGTCCGTCTTGAAGATGGCGGCCTGCAACGAGCCCTGCGTCACCAAAGACAAGAGCGCGTCGCCCTCGGTCTGGGAACGGCCGCCATGCGGCTGCGACAGGACGATGTCGAGGTCGTTGCCCGGGGCACCGACGGTGACCCAGCGGAACTCCCCCGACTTGACGTCGTTCCGGACCTCGAGGCCCAGCGCATCGCGGTAGAAGCCAATGGCTTCGTCAGGATCGTGTACGGAAATGAACATTGCGGAAACGGTGACTGGCATGAGTCGAGTGTAAGACCGTCGATCCGCCGATTGCTTCTCCAATCCTGCTCGGTGTCAGAGCAGGGCCACAGGCTCAGACCGAGACGGGGTTCCGCCGGGGCCGCGTCACCACCATGCTCACGCACGAAGGCACGACCTCGATGTCGCTGTGGTCATGCGCGCGGTACTGCGACGGGGTCTCACCGACGATCTCTGTAAAGCGTGAGCTGAACGAGCCGAGCGACGTGCAGCCGACTGTGACGCAGGTGTCGGTAACGGACATTCCCTGCCGGAGGAAGGCCTTGGCGCGCTCGATGCGGCGCGTCATGAGATAGCTGTAGGGGGTCTCGCCATAGGCGGCGCGGAATTTGCGGGAGAAGTGCGCCGGCGACATGAGCGCCGCACTTGCCATCGCAGGGACGTCGAGCGGCTGCGCGTACGCACGATCGATGAGGTCGCGCGCCCGGCGCAGGTGCGCCAGGTCAGCCAAGTCCTCGGGTGTCATGGGGACAATTGTATGCGAGGTGCGTCCAGCCCGGAGCCAGCATCTCGAGATCTCCCTCCGTATGCTCAGCCTCGTGCCGATGAAGCTCGCCGAGCCAGCAACGGTGGGACGCGAACGACGACCGCACGGGCCCGCAGTCCTGGCCGGGTCGGCGGCAGTCCTCCTCGGCATCTTCCAGGGCTTCGTCGGATTCAGCTTCGTGCAACCGGGTACGTCGCTGGCGACGACCTGCGCCCTCGTCGCCGCGATCGGTCTGATCGGCCTGGGACTCGCATGGTTCGTCCTCTGGAGGACGGAGCACCGCGGCGCTTGCGGCGTGTTCGCTGCCGGCATCGTGCTGGTGAGCGCCGCTGCCGTCTGGTGGACCTGGGCCTTCGCCCTGCCGGCGGCGATCCAGTGGGACACGAGCGCGGCGCCACGAGCCGAGGCCGCGTTGCACGGGATCGGGGTCGACAAGAGTGTCTGTACCAACGTCTGGACCGGCTCCATCGGTCCGCTCCGGGCGCCCTATCAACAGTGCGCGATCAACGGCGCACCGGGTTCGACGGTCGAGTACATGGTGCTCTCGGGCGACCAACCGTTGTCGCCGTACCGCGGTCTCATCTTCAGCGACGCGCCCGAGGCGACGTTCAGCGACGAATGCACGCGCCATCTCGTCGGAGAGTGGTACGCGTTCAGCAGTGATCCAGCCGGCCTGACCGGCTACTCCTGCCACGGGGGACCCTGACGCCGGTCAACGTGACGATCCGCCGCGCCGGCGTGGTAATCAGCTCACGGCCGATACGGCCGCCCGGAGTGGTGGCGCACACTGCCAATGGGATCTCCCGGGCTGGCGCACGCACCAGGCGAATCGCGCACCACGTCGGCTGGGCTCCCCGCCACAAATGTGGTCGGATGCGGGGACACGCACAGCCGGGCGCTCGCCAGTTGCGTGGCATCCAGCCCGGACACCGCCTCCAGGAAGACGGTGGGCCGCCAAGCGACCAGGGAGCCCCTGGCGTCGTCGACGGTGAAGGGAGAGACCGCTCGCCGGTGTCCGGAACGCCCGCACGGGCGCGCTGAGGTGCAGAGAACGGGCTCGGAAATGGTGTCACGATGACCGGACCGAGTAGGCCGGACGTGCCGGTCGTCTGCCGGTGGTTTCGTTTGGGACACGATTTGGTGTCGCCCCGCCGGCGGGTTTTCTTGATCCGGCCGGCTCGTACTTTTGCCAAAATTGTCCGCGCGCGGTTTGGCGTGCATTGTGATTGGCCCGTGTGCACGGCGGTGTCGGCACGGCCGGATCGGCACGGACGCGTCAGCGCGGCCGCACGTCAGCACCGACTACGTGACGACGAGGCCCCGGCCGGTGACGAGCGGGAGATCGAGCGCGGTGACAAGGCCGGGTGGAGCCGCCACGACGGCCGGCACGGCGTTGACGATCCGCATTGCCGTTGCCTTCAGCCCGGCCGTGTTGTGGTCGCCGTCGGTCCCCATGAGCTGCATGTCCAGCGTGTAGTTCGGCTCGCCCTTGATCTCGACCCGGTAGCAACCCTGACCAGCCGGCTGCGGCCACGCTGCCCCCAGGTCGTCGCGCAGCCGTGTCACGTGCTCGAGCACGACGACGGCGGTGTCGCCCACCATGCCGCGGACCTCGAAGTGCAACGCGGCGGCCGTCCCGGCCTTGATCGTCCCGGCGTCGACCTCGAAGTCCTCGGGTGCCGCCTCGCGCTCGTACCACTCGGTCACCTCGGTCAGGGTCACGCCGAGGCCGGCGGCGATCTGGCGTACCACCGAGCCCCAGGCCATGGTCAGCACGCCGGGCGTCAGCAGGAACGGCACCTCGTCCATGGCACCGCCGAACCCCATGATGCCGAAGAGCACCATGGGCTGGTTGTAGGTGTTGTAGTTCAAGACCTCCGAGCACCGCACCTCCTCGATTCGCTCGCTGACGCCGGACAGCACGAGCGGCAGCGCATCGTTGGCGAACCCCGGGTCGACCCCGTTCACGAAGATGGAGACGCCGGCCTTCTCTGCCGCCGCGATGACGGGCGCGGCCAGAGGATCGTCGGGTGCCGGGTACTGCAGCATGACCGGGCTCGAGGAGACGACGTTGATCCCGGCGGCCAGGAAGCGCTCCAGGTCGGTGAGGGCCTCGAAGATCCGGTCGTCGGCCATGGCGGTGTGCACGATGCAGTCGGGCTTCAGCGCCAGGAGCGCATCGATGTCGCTGGTGGCGGCAACGCCGAAGGTCGCGGGCAGGCCGGCCAGCTCCCCGGCGTCGTGGCCGACCTTGTCGGGATTGGAGACGTAGACACCGACGAGCTGGAGGTCGGGGTGGGCGTGGATGCCCGCCAGCGAGTGGCGCCCGACGTTGCCGGTGCTCCACTGCACGACGCGGTACGGCATGGGGATGACTCCTTAGAGATCGGGGATGGGGAACTCGAGGTTGGGCGACTGCAGGCCGCCGTCGACCTCGATGATCTTGCCGGTGACGTAGGCGCCGGCGGGTGAAGCCAGGTAGAGGATCGCCGACGCGATGTCGTCGACGTGACCCAGGCGCTTCAGCGGGGTGGCGTCCTCCATGGCGGTGCGCAGCTCGTCGCTCGACATGACGATGTCCAGGGCCGAGGTCGCCGTGGAGCCGACGCCGATGGCGTTGACCCGGATGCGCGGCGCCAGGTCGCGCGAGGCCAGCCGCGTGTACTGCTCGAGCGCGCCCTTGACCGTGCCGTAGCCGACGTAGCCGCGGCCGGCCACGTGACCCATGACCGAGGAGATGCTGACGATGGCCCCGCCCGGGTGGTCTCCCTCGAGCATGCGCGGGACGGCCGCCCGTACCAGGGCGTGTCCGGCCGAGACGTTGAAGCGGAAGGCCTCCTCCAAGAAGCGGGGCGACGTGTCGAGCAGCGGTCGCGGCATGGTGCCGCCCATGTTGTTCACGACGATGTCGAGCCGCCCGAACTCGTTGAAGGCGGTGTCGGCCAGCGAGGCGATGAGGTCGAAGTCGGTGAGGTCACCGGGCACCACGATGGCGCGTCGACCGGCGGCCTCGACCTGCTTGGCCACGGCGCCGCAGCTGGTCCTCGGTGCGGGCGGCCAACACGATGTCGGCACCCGCCTCGGCCAGCGCCACCGCAGTGGCGGCGCCGATGCCGCGGCCGCTGGCGGTGACGATGGCGACCTGGTCGGTGACGAGGAATCGATCGAGGATCATGCGGCGAATGTAGTTGGCCGCTCCCCGGAGCGCGGCGAGCGCTCAGGCCGGGGTGGAATGCTCCGGCCGCGCCGGCATCGCCGTGGCCCGTCGTCGGCGACCCGATCCGGGCGACCAGGTCGGCCCAACCCATCTGGTCCTCGAGGACCGGGAAGGGTTTCGGCATGACCTTGGCCTTCACCTCGTCGGGCAGGCTCAGGTCGCCGCCCGTGTGCCCCACGCTGAACACGCGTTCGGGCCGGGCGCGCCCGACCATGGCCCGGCCCCACCGCCACAGTGCGGTCAGGCGATGGCCGAAGCCGTTGAGGAAGGCCAAGTGCACGAACATCCAGACGATGAACCCGGGAAACCCGCTGAGGCGCACGCGGCCGACGCTCACGATGGCCTTGAAGCGGCCGATGGCGGCGGCACTTCCGAGGTCGCGGTACTTGAACGGGACGCTCTCGTTCCCCTTCAGCCGTCGCTTGATCGTGTTCGCAGCATGCAGACCTCCCTGCATGGCGACCTCGCAGACCCCGGGCAGCTTGTTGATGGACGCCATGTCGCCGACGGCGAACACCTCGGGATGCCCCGGCAGGCTGAGATCAGGCAGGACGGCGATCCTGCCGGCGCGATCGGTCTCCGCCCCGGTGGCCTCGGCCAGCATGCCGGCCAGCGGCGAGGCCTGGACGCCGGCCGCCCAGATGACGGTGCCACACTCGACGCGACCCTTTGTCGCCGTCGGCTCCCTCGGTGTCGACCCCGAACGGATCGACGCCGACCACGCGGAGGCCCATGCGCAGCTCGACGCCCATCTTCTCGAGCTCGGCCCGCGCCCGCCCCGAAAGCTGGCCGCCGAAGTTGGCCAGCGGCTCTTTCCCACCGTCGACCACGATGACCCGGACTGCGGCGGGATCGATGCTGCGGAAGTCGTTCCTGAGGCTGCGGTAGGCGAGCTCGCGGATCTGTCCCGCCAGCTCGACACCGGTCGGCCCTGCACCGACGATGACGAAGGTCATCCAGAAGCGCTGCAGCGCGGGGTCACTGAGGTTCTCGGCGATCTCGAGCGCGCCGTAGACGCGGCGCCGCAGCTCCATGGCGTCGTCGATCGTCTTCATGCCCGGGGCGATCATGGCGAACTCGTCGTGACCGAAGTACGACTGCCCGGCACCGGCGGCGACGATGAGACTGTCGTAGGAGTACTCGTCGAGTTCGCCCGGAAGGGCGGCGGTGTGCACCACCCGCTGCTCCAGGTCGAACCCGGTCACCCTGGAGAGTACGACCTTGACGTTCTTGCGTTTGCGCAAGGTGTGGCGCAGCACGGGCGAGATGGAGCCGGGCGACAGGATCCCGGTCGCCACCTGGTAGAGGAGTGGCTGGAACAGGTGGTGGTTCCGCTGGTCGATGAGCGTGATGTCGAAGTCGGATCGAGCCAGGAGTCGGACGGCCGGCAGGCCGCCGAATCCGCCACCGACCACGACAACGCGGTGGCGTTGCGTTGCGCTCACGGCAGCTCCTTTCGTCGAGAGGCGGTGGCCTCTCCTCCAGGGTACGTCGTCGTCATGCAGTGTGTCCGCGTCAGGCGATCCGTTCGGTGAGATGCTCGCCGACTCGGATGGCGTTTGCCATGGCGGTCAAAGCGGGATTCACTGCGCCGATGCTGGGGAAGAAGCTCGTGTCGACGACGTAGAGGTTGTCGACCTCGTGGGCCTTGCAGTTCGCGTCGAGGACGGAGATCTGGGGTCGTCTCCGAAGCGGCACGTGCCTGCCTGGTGCGCCACCCCGGCGACCGGGATATCCATCGACATGTAGAAGTTCTTGTTCAGGACGTGGTGGGAGGCCATGCCGCAGTGGTTCAAGATCTTCTTCAGCTCGCCGTAGAGCTGAGCAGCCTCCTTGTCGTTGGTCGCCTTGTAGGCGAGGCGGACAGTTCCGTCGCTGTCGAGGGTGACCCGGTTGTCGGGCATGGGGAGGTCCTCGGTCGTCAGCCAGAAGTCCACCGCATGGGCGGCGACGTCGGCCAGGCTCCAGTGCGGCGCCAGCAGGGTGAGATGGGGTTCCTCGCCCTTCATCGCCTCGGCGTTGGACTTGCCGACCATCTGGAGGTTGCCCGAGCGGGAAGTCGAAGTCGGGGCTGCCGAAATAGAAGTCGTTCAATCCCAGCGTCTTTTGGAACGAGGTGTCGTTGCGCTCCTTGGCCAGCGCCACGACGGCCTTGGAGTTGTGGAACATGTAGTTCCGCCCGACCTGGTCCGAGCCGTTGGCCAGCCCGTCCGGGTGGGCGTCGTTCGCCGATCCCAAGAGGATCTTGGCGCTGTTCGTGGCGCCCGCCGAGAGCACCACGATGTCGGCGGTCAGAGTCTCCTCGGCCCCGTCGCGCTGGGTGACGACGCCGGTGACCGTGCGTCCTGCTCGCGTCCGTCTGCAGTCGCGTCACCTCGGTGTTGACCTGCAGGGTGACGTTGGGATGCTGGAGCGCCGGGAGGACGGCGATCGTCTCGGCGTCCGCCTTGGCCCGGACGAGGCATGGGTAGCCGTCGCACCAGGTGCAGCGGATGCACGTGCTGGCGGCCGGGTCGTCCTCGTCGAGCATGATCCCACAGGGCGCGTTGAACGGGTGGTAGCCGGCCTTGGTCGAGATCGGTCGCCATCTGGTCGATCCGGGGCTCGTGGCTCACGGCGGGGTAGGGATACTGCCGGCTCCAGGCCCCCTCGGTCGGGTCCTCGCCGTGGCAACCGTGGACCTGGTAGAGCCACTCGGCCTTCGTGTACCACGGCTCGAAGTCGTCGTACGTCAGAGGCCAGGCGGGAGAGACGCCGTCGACGTGGGTCAGCTCGCCGAAGTCGCCCGGCCGCAAGCCGGTACAGGGCGGCGCCGTAGAGCTTCGTCGCACCGCCGACGTAGTAGTGGACCCCAGGTTGGAAGCTGTTGCCATCGGCGTCCTTCCACGAGTCCGGCGAGACGTAGCGGCCCTCGATGAAGACAGGCCCGGCCTCCCAGTTCTCCTTCTCGCGCGGGAGGAAGTCCCCTCGCTCGAGCAGCAGGATCCGCTTGCCCGAGGGGGCCAGGGTGTGGGCGAGGGTGCCGCCTCCGGCTCCTGTTCCGACGATGATGACGTCATAGTGCTCGGCCATGGGGGGCCTCCTCACGCCGTGTCGCCGTTGGGCGGCAGCTGTATTTGTGTTTCAGGTGGGCTCGGAGCCCGAGAATCGTCAGAGTGGCCGCGGCGGCCGTGCTCGGCCTCGATCAGCCGGCCACGGCGTCGATGAGCGCCAGGTGGGTGAAGGCCTGGGGAAAGTTGCCCAGGTGCTCACCCGTCGCGGCGTCGATCTCCTCGGCGTAGAGCTGCAGCGGACCGGCGAAGGCCAGCAGCTTCTTGCACAGGGCACGGGCACGCTCGTGCTCGCCGATCATGGCGAGGGCCGTCACCAGCCAGAACGAGCAGATGGTGAACGTGCCTTCCTTGCCCTCGAAGCCGGTGTCGGTCGAGTCCACCTTGTAGCGCAGGACCAGCCCGTCCTCGGTCAGCTCGTCGGCGATGGCGAGCACGGTGGCCCGCACCCGCTCGTCGTCCGCCGGCAGGAACTCCAGGATCGGGATCAACAGGAGGGAGGCGTCCAGCTCCTCGTTGCCGTAGTGCTGGCGGAAGCGGCCCTTGGCATCGACGCCCTGGTCGAGGATCTCGGCCTTGAGCTCGTCGGCCGCTGCGCGCCACTTCTCGGCCCGCTCGTGGTCCTGGCGGGTCCGGGCCATGTCGGCACCGCGGTCCATGGCCACCCAGCACAAGACCTTGGAGGCGGTGAACTGCTGCGGCTCGCCCCGGATCTCCCAGATGCCCTGGTCCGGGTCGCCCGCGTGCGTGATGGCGGACTCGACCAAGCTGGAGACGCCCTCCCAGACCGGGTTGACGATCTGCGCCGCGCCCTGCCGGAGGTGGATGTCGACGGCGTCGAGGATCATCCCCCAGACGTCGTTCTGGTGCTGGTCCCAGGCACCGTTGCCCACCCGCACCGGCCGCGAGTCCCGCCAGCCCGACAGATGATCGAGGGTGGACTCGGTGAGGTCCTTGCGACCGTCGATGCCGTACATGATCTGCAGGCTGAAGTCGCCGCTTCCCCCGGCCACGGCCTCGAGCACGAAGGCGAAGTACTCGAGCGCCTCCCAGTCGAACCCGAGCCGGTACAGCGAGCGCAACATGAACGAGGAGTCGCGGATCCAGGTGTAGCGATAGTCCCAGTTGCGGGCCCCACCGGGGGTCTCGGGCAGCGAGGTGGTGGCGGCCGCCATGATGGCGCCACTGGGGGCGTAGCTCAGGCCCTTGAGCGTGAGCGCGCTGCGCTCCATGTACACGCGCCACGGATGGTCGGGGAACGTGCCGTTGGACAGCCAGTCCCTCCAGTAACTGACGGTTGATGCGAGCTGTGCCTGCGCCTCCTCCAGATTCGGCGGGCTGGCCGCCGGACCACGACAGCGAGACGAAGGCGCTCTCTCCCTTGTCGAGCGTCGATGCGGCCGTAGCAACGGGCGCCCGCAGCCCCGAGGCGGAGGGACGACGTCATGGTGAGCGTCGGGTCACCGACTGGAGGGCGACCCGTCATGACCTCGTAGCCCTCGCCCTCGTAGGCCCAGGTACCCGTCTGGGCGCCGTACTCGAAGACCGGCACCGCGTTGATCACCACCTCGACGTGGCCCTCGATGCAGGTCGCCAATCGCAGGAGGGTGCCGCTCGCGGCGGCGTCGCCAGGGGACCGCCGATAGTCGGCGCGCCGAGCCTGTCGGTCACCGGCTCCACCACCAGCAGGTCCTGCACGAGCAGCCACCCACTGGGGGTGTGCCACGTGGTCTCGAGCACCATGGTCCCGGGGATGTAGCGCCGTTGGTGCGGCACCTTTGTGTTCATCGGTGCGAATCGGAAGTTGCCGGCCGTGCGGTCCAGGAGGGCGCCGAACACGCTGGGTGAGTCCGGCCGGGGAAGGCACAACCACTCGACCGAGCCGTCAGGGGCGATCAGACAATTGTTCTCGCAGTCCGAGAGGAACCCGTACTCGGCGATCGGGGGGAAAGCTGTCAGCCAGGGCCGTTTCTGCAGACTGCGTCGGTCACTCGGTCGATGCTACGCAGAAATCGCGCCGATGTACACGGCCGTTGTACTCCTGAGCCGGCAACTGGGCCGAAGGTCAACATGAGCGTGACGATTCGGCGAACTCGACGGGCTGCAGCGGGCCAGCGCCATGCTGCGGCGGCTCGGCGTCCGGCGGCTCTGTAGCGTGAAGACTGCTCGCTCGAGAGGCGCCCGAAGGGGTGCAGAGACGGAGGAAGCGTCATGACTGATGAGCTGCAGGGGAAGGTCGCGATCGTGACCGGTGGCAACACGGGGATCGGTAAGGCAGTCGTGCTGGCCCTGGCCGACCAGGGTGCCAAGGTCGTCATCGACTACGTCACGAACCCGCAGGCCACCGAGGAGCTGGAGCAGAAGATCGCACGCCCTGGGCGAGGACGCGGTCGGCGTGGAGGCGGACGTCTCGAAGATCGACGACCTGCAGCGGATGATCGACACGGCGGTCTCGAGCTTCGGGCGCCTCGACGTCATGGTCAACAACGCCGGGATCGAGACCCGGACGTCTGTCCTGGACACGACGGAGGCAGCAGTACGAGAAGGTCCTGGCCATCAACCTGAAGAGCGCCTTCTTCGGGACCCAGTTGGCGGCCAAGCAGATGATCGCCCAGGGCGACGGCGGCCGCATCATCAACATGACGTCGGTCCACGAGGACTGGCCCATGCCGGGCAACACCCCCTACTGCCTCTCCAAGGGCGGCATGCGCATGCTGACGCGGACGGCCGGCGTCGAGCTGGCGCCGCACAACATCTGCGTCGTCGGTGTCGGTCCGGGCGCGGTGGACACGCCGATCAACGCGCAGACGGTCGCCGACCCTGCCGCGCTGGCCAAGTTGAACAGCGCCATCCCGCTCGGCCGCCTGGCCGAGCCCGAGGAGATCGCTTCGGTGGTGGCGTTCCTGGCCGGACCGGGGCCAGCTACATCGCGGCGACGACGATCTTCGCCGACGGCGGCATCATGCAGAGCAGCCCCGGTCTCTGATCAGGTCTCGACGCCGCGGGTTTCCGCGTCTGCTCGGCGGGCGCGGCCGCGTGGAGGGCCGGCGTCGGTCGGCATGTTGGTGCCGTCCACTCGCGGGCACCGAGAGGCGTTTGCGGAAGATGTAGTAGCCCCAGATCTGGTAGCAGAGCACGATCGGGAAGAACACGACCGCCACCACCGTCATGACCCGCAACGAGTAGCCGGGGCTGGCCGTGTTGGAGACGGTCAGGTTGTAGGCGGCGTTGGTGCTCGAGATCATCACCCGGGGATAGAGCTCGCTGAAGATCGTCCCGACCGTGCCGGCGATGCCGATGGCCGCCGCCGTGAAGGCCCACCCCTCGGCCTTGGCCTGGGCGGCCCAGGCCGCGGCGATCACGGCGAAGAGGCCGAGCGCCTCAATCGGCTTGGGGACGAAGCCCGGTGCTGAGGCCGACGTGGACCCACGTCATGAACCCGAACGTGACGAGGATGGCCACGCCGCCGATGGTGGCCGACGCCTTCTGGGCCCGATCGTGGAGCTCGCCGGTGGTCTTGAGCGTCAGGTAGGTGGCTCCCATGAGCAGCGAGAGCACGAGGAGCGTGAGCCCGCACCACAGCCCGAAGGGCGTGAGCAGGTCCCAGAAGTTGCCCGTGAAGTTGTGCGAGCTGTTGATGGGCAGGCCGTGGAGCAGATCACCGAGCGCCACGCCGAGCAGGAACGGGATGAGAGCGCTGCCGATCGTCAGGGCCCAGCGCCAGGAGCTGCGCCAGCGCGGGTCGTCGAACTTGCGCTGGTACTCGAAGGACACCCCGCGCGCCATCAGCGCGGCCAACAGGATCACGACCGCCAGATAGAGCGACGAGAACCAGGTGGCGTACCAGCCCGGGAAGGCGGCGAAGATCGCCGCGCCCCCCACGATCAGCCACACCTCGTTGCCGTCCCAGACCGGTCCGATCGTGTTGACCAGCACGCGCCGTTCCAGGTCGTTGCGCCCGATGAACGAATGCAGCATGCCGACCCCGAAGTCGAAGCCCTCGAGGACGAAGAAGCCGACCCAGAAGATGGCGACGATGACGAACCAGAGATCTGCGAGTGAGAAGCCTCCCATGTCGACCTCCTAGTAGACGAGCGCCAGGTCGTCCTCGTCGGACGAGTCCGACGCTCGTGGTGGGGGATGGGGCGGACCCGGGCGTGCCGGAACCGCCTTCGGGTCCGTATCGGGCATCAACTTGGCCAGCGGATCCTCACCGAGCGATCGGCGGCCGTAGCGGATCATCAGCCAGGTGTTGGCCACCCCGAGCACGGCGTAGATCAGGTAGAAGACGACCAGCGAGATCCAGATGTCCGTCGCCGACACCGAGGCGGAGACGCCGTTCTTCGTCAACATGAGGCCCTGGACGATCCAGGGCTGGCGTCCGTTCTCGGTGAGCATCCAGCCGGCCGTGTTGATCACGAAGGGCAGGATCACCACCCAGGGCGCGATGCGCAGGAACCACTTGGCTCGGTCGAGCCGGTGCCGGTAGAGGAGCCAGGCTCCCCACAGCGCGAAGAGGAAGACCAGCGAGCCCAGGTAGGCCATGACCCGCATCGACCAGTACTGGATGAAGACGTTGGGGATGTAGTTCCCCGGCCCGTACTCCTTCTGGTACTGGGCATTCAGATTGTTGAGCCCCTGCACCGTCGCCGTCGACGTGGTTGGTGGCGAGGATCGACAGCAGGTCGGGGACCTCGATGATCTGGGTGGGGGTCTCGTCGTTCTTCCCGCCGCCGATCTGGAAGAGCGAGAACGGGCAGTGGCTGTCGCAGGTCGTCCAGAGCGCCTCGGCCGCGGCGATCTTCATCGGCTGGTACGTGCCCTCCACGACGCCGAGCTCGCTGCCCACGAAGAGGTTGAAGGCCACGGTCGGCAACAGGACCACGAGCGAGATGACCGCGGTGCGGCGGAAGGCCTCGACCTGGTTCTTCCGGTGGAGGTGCCAGGCCGACACGGCGAGCATCACTGCCGCGCCCGGTGACGAGAGAGGCCACGACGACGTGGGTGTAGCCCCACAGGAAGACCGGGTTGGTGAAGAGGGCCCAGATGTTGTTGAGCTGGGGCTGATGCGTCGCTGTTGTTCGTCGTGTAGCCGACGGGGTGCTGCATCCAGGAGTTGGCCGCCATGATGAAGGCCGCCGAGAGCATGGTCCCCGCCGCGACCAGCCAGATGCAGGCCAGGTGGGCCTTCTTCGAGATGCGGTTCCAGCCGAAGATCCAGATCCCGAGGAACGTCGACTCCAAGAAGAAGGCGGCGAGGCCCTCCATGGCCAGCGGTCCGCCGAAGACGTTGCCGACCAGCCGCGAGTAGGCGGACCAGTTCATGCCGAACTCGAACTCCTGAATGAGGCCCGTCACGACCCCGACCGCCACGTTGATCAGGAGCAACGACCCGAAGAAGCGGGCCAGCCGGCGGTAGGTGTCGTCGCCGTTGCGATACCACGCCGTCTCGAGCAGCGCGACGAGGAAGGCCAGGCCGATCGTGACCGGGACGAAGAGGAAGTGGTAGATGCTCGTGCTGGCGAACTGCCAGCGGGCAAGGTCGAGGCTCACGGGGTGTCGCTCCCTTCATTGCGGGCGGCCGACAGGCCCCCGGAAGAGGGGGGCTGTTGTTGGGGTGCGGGCTGGTCGGTCATCAGCTCGTCCCACCAGAGGCCGGCGTAGCGGCCACCGGCGGTCACGAGATCGCGGTGGGTGCCACGTTCGACGACGCGGCCCTCGTCGAGAACGATGATCTCGTCCACCTGCTCGAGGCCGATTAACCGGTGCGTGATCATCAGGGTGGAGCGCCCTTCGGTGAGCGCCAGGAGGTCAGCCGTCAGAGCGTCCGCGGCGACTGGTTCGAGATGCTCACCCGGTTCGTCGAGCACCAGAATGGAGAAGTTGGCGAGCAGCGCCCGAGCAACGGCGACCCGTTGGCGCTGTCCTCCCGAGAGTCGCGTTCCCTTGGAGCCGACCGCGGTGCGGAACCCATCGGGCAGCCCTGCCAACCACGGACCGAGGCCCACCCGGGCCAGAACCTCGGCGAGGTCCTCATCGGTGGCGTCGCGTCGACCGACGCGTAGGTTCTCGGCCAGCGTCGTGTCGAAGAAATGAGGACTCTGCTCGACCAGCCCGACGACTCTGCGCACGTCGTCGGCGGCGAGCCGCTCCAGAGGTACCCCGTCGAGTGTCGCGTCGCCGGCGTCGGCCGGCAGGAATCGCACCAGGACATCAGCCAGTGTGGACTTGCCGGCCCCACTCGGACCGACGACGGCCACGCGGCGGCCCGGCGCCAGTTGCAGGTCCACCCCGCGCAGCGCGGCGCGCCCGGCCCCGGGGTACGAGGCCCACACGTCGCGCAGGACGAGGTAGTGGGGGTCGTCGTCGAGGGTCATTGGTCTCGCCGGATCGTTGACGACGACGGGTGCGTCCACGGCATCGAAAACCCTCGCCGCCGCGACACGCGAGCGCTGGAGGGTCTGCGTGGCCGCAGGCAGCGGCGAAGCAAGTTCGAACGCGGCTAATGGGACGAGGGCCAACACGGCCAACAACGCGCCGTTGAGCGTGCCGGCGTGGGTGGCGTCGACACCGAGCGTCAGTCCACCCCAGCTGGCCAGCCCGGCTAACGCCGTGGTGGCGGCGAGGCCGATCCCGCTCGTGCCAGCGCTCTGCCGAGCCACGCCGCGGAGTTGGCGGTCCGCGTCGTCGATGCGCCCAAGCTGCCCAGCCACGGCCCCCATCACGAGTAATTCGGGGGCGCCCTCCACGAGGTCCACGACGTTCGCCGTGAGGTCGCCGCGCACCGTGGCCTGGCGGAGTTCCTCTCGGCGAGCGAGGCGTCCCGTCAGCCACGGCACGGCAGTGGCGGAGAGCACGAGCGCGACGAGCAGGACGAGCCCGGCTTGGGGTAGGAACCACCACAGGAGGGCCACGGTGCCGGCCCCGACGAGTACAGCCACCAGGAACGGTTGCAGCACGCGCAGCACGACGTCTTGCAGCGAGTCGACGTCGTCGACGAATCGCGCCACCAGGTCACCTCGACGGAACGCGGGAAGGCCGGCCGGGGCCACGGCCTCCAGGCGCTCGAACACGCGGACTCGCAGGTCGGCCAACACACGCAACGCGGCGTCGTGGCCGACCAGCCGCTCGCCGTAGCGGAGGAACCCGCGAGAGAGCCCGAAGAATTGGACACCGACGATGGCGAGCGTCAACGAGGCCTCCGACGGGTGCTGGGCCGCCCGGGAGATCAGCCAGGCGGAGGTGCCCATCAGGGCGATCGAGGCGCCGATGGCTCCGGCGCCCGAGGAGTGACGCCTCGACAAGCCGCCGGCGTGCACTGCGTGCGATCCCGAGGGTCCGGGTGAGACCGGCGCGCCGCTCGCTCACGGTGCGGGCACGACCGGTGGGGGCAATGCGACGACGCGGTCGGCCAATGCAGCCAGCGCGGGACGGTGGGCGACGATGACCGCCGTCCGGCCACGGACGAGGTGGTGCACCGCTGCCAGGACCTCGGCCTCGGTCTCGCCGTCGAGGCTGGCCGTGGGCTCGTCCAGGAGGAGGAGCGGGGCGTCCCGCACGAAGGCCCGAGCGAGGGACACGCGTTGGCGTTCCCCAGCGGAGAGTCCGGCGCCTCCTTCCCCGAGGAGCGTGTCCACTCCGTCGGAGAGCCGACGGACCACCCCCGTCAACCCGGCGGCATCGAGCGCCGCTGCGACCTCATCGTCGGATGCGTCGGGACGGCCGAGCCGAACGTTGTCAGCCACCGAGCGGGCGAACAGGTGTGGTCGCTGCGGTACCCAGGCGAGGTGGTTCCGCCAATCATCGAGGTCGAGATCGGTGATGTCGACGCCGCCGAGGGAGACGGACCCGCTGTCGGGCCTGCGCAATCCAAGGATGACAGCCAGCAGTGTCGACTTCCCACATCCGCTCGGCCCGGTGACCGCCACCGACTCACCTGGGGTGATGAGCAGCTCCGCCCGGTCGAGCGCGGGGACGCTCCGGCCGGCATAGGTGAGCTCCACGCCGCTGATCCGAATCGACGTGTCGGTCGCCTTCGTGCGGCACCCGGTCGGGGCCGCCCCCGGCTCCTCCAACAGCACGAAGAGATCCTGCGCCGCCTGCATCCCGTCGGCACTGGCGTGGTAATTGGCGCCCAGCGCGCGCAGCGGGAGATAGGCCTCGGGCGCCAGGACGAGGACGAACAGAGCGTCGCGGAACGACAGGTTCCCACCAAGGAGCCTGAGACCCACGGCCACCGCCACGAGCGCGACAGACACCGTGGCGAGCAGTTCCAGGATCAGTGAGGACAAGAAGGTGAGCCGCAACGTCGCGAGCGTCGTGGCGCGGTAGCGGTCCGTGACGTCGGCGATCGACCGTGCCTGCGCCTTGGCCCGTCCGAAGACCTTGAGTGTGGGCAGTCCCGCCACGACATCGAGGAAGTGTCCCGCCAGCTTGTGGAGCGAGCGCATGCGTGCCGTCGTTCGGTCTTTCGTCGTGGCCCCGACCAAGGCCATGAAAACCGGGATGAGCGGAAGGCTGACGGCGATCAGGACTGCGCTGATCCAGTCTGCGCCGGCGACGACCGCAATGACCGCGACGGGGACGATCACGGCCAGGACCAGCTGGGGAAGGTAACGGGCGAAGTAGCCGTCCAGTGCGTCGATGCCCGTTGTCAGAAGGGTGCTCAACCGTCCTGGTGCGGACTGTTCGAGCCCAGCCGGGCCCAGTGCCCCGATGTGTTCGCTGGCTGCCCGGCGGAGGTCTGACTTTGCCGAGGCGGACGCGCGGTGCGCAGCGCGCTCAGCGGCCCAGGCGAGGAGCGAGCGCCCGGCGACCACGGCCAAGAGCGCGAGCAGGTCGCCGCGGATCGACTCCAGCGACCGATGATGAAGGAACGCTCCAGCAACGATCTGGGCGATCAGCCAAGCCTGGGCGATCAGCAGCAGGGCGGTGAGTCCGCCGATGACCACGGCCAGCACGAGAAACCGTCTTGTGGTGCGCGTGTAGCGCAGGAGTCGAGGATCGAGCGGACCCCCGCGCCGGTCCCCGGTCCGACCGGAGGGGGGGTGCTCCTTGGTCGCCTGCGACGCTGCGTCCACCGTTCCCCCTCTTTAGTACGCCGCCGCCGCCGCCGCACGCGATGGCGGCCCGCTCCTTGACGCCGTGAGTCCGGGCGCACCAGGGTGGCGCCGTGACCCGTTCCCTCTCCAACACCGACCCCGCGCTGCGCCGGTGCTGGCACCCGGTCGCCCGTTCCGACGAGGTGAGCGAGCAGCCGCAGGGTGTCCTGTTGCTGGGCGAGCCCTGGGTGCTCTATCGGGTCGACGGCCAGGTGCGGGCCTTCGCCGACCGCTGCCCGCACCGCCATTGCCCCCTTACGCTGGGCCACTGCGAAGGGGGCGTGCTGCAGTGCGCATACCACGGGTGGCGCTTCGACGCGGATGGGCGCTGCGTCGAGATCCCGGCCCTTGGGGAGCGGGCGACGCTCCCTTCGGCCGCCAAACTGACGGCCGCCGCCGACCTGACGGAGACCCACGGCATGGTGTTCCTCGCCCCTGAGCCGCCCATCGCCCCACTCGGGGCGATTCCCGAAGCGAACGACGCCGCGTTCATGGAGGGCCTGCTCCCAACGTTGCGGGCGCGGGGATCAGCGGGGCTCCTGGCGGACAACTTCCTCGACATCGCCCACTTCCCTTTCGTCCATGCCGGCACCTTCGGTACCGACGAAGCGGCTGAAGTCGTCCCGTTCACCGTGTCGCGCGACGATTGGTCGTTCCGCGTGGCCTACGAGCACCCCTTCGCTCATCGCGAGGATCCCGGAGTCGCCGCGGGGATACGCCCGTTGATCCAGACCCGCCGCCTGACCTACCAGTTGAGCGCGCCGTTCCACCTTCGTCTGCGCATCGACTTCGTCGACTCGGGCGGTTCCAACGTCATCGGCTTCTTCATCCAACCGGAGACCGACGAGAGCTGCCGCCTGTTCACGACCTTGTGGAGGGACGACCTCGACGGTGACGCGACGCGCATGGCTGATGCGGTCGAGTTCGAAGTTGCGGTGCTACGCGAAGACCTCCGGGTCCAAGAGGCGTACCACCAGCTGGTCCTTCCGCTCGACCCGACCGCCGAGGTTCACACCAGGGCCGACCGGGCCACGCTGGAGCTGCGCCGGGTCCTGGCTGATGTGCTGGCCGCCGTGGAGGGCGGTGGGGAGTGAGCGCGCTCACCGTCGTCGACCATCCCGTCCTGGCCCATCGGGTGGCTCAGTTGCGTGACCGCGAGACGAGCGGCGACACATTCAGGCAGCTGATCTCTGAAGTGTCCGGACTCCTGGCCTACGAGGCGCTGCGCGACCTTGGCACGACCGCCGTCTCGGTCGACACGCCGGTCGCAGACGCCGCGCCGGCCCGACGTGTGGCAGAGGTCGTGCTCCTGGTGCCGATCCTGCGCGCCGGGTTGGGAATGGTGCAGGCGATCCAGGAGATCGTTCCCCTGACCGAGGTTGCCCACGTCGGCCTCCGTCGGGACGACGCCACGTTGCGTTCAGACGTCTATCTGAACCGATTGCCACGGGACCTCCGCGGTCGGCGGGTGATCGTATGCGACCCCATGTTGGCGACCGGCGGCTCGCTGGTCCAGGTGTGCCACCTGGTCGCCGCCCGCGGCGCGTCCCAGGTGCTCGCCCTCTGCATCCTGGCCTCCCGGCCCGGGATCGCCGCCTTCACTGCCGCCCACCCGAGCGTCCCCGTTTACTGCGCGGCCGTGGACCCGGAGCTGAACGAAGCTGGGTTCATCGTGCCTGGGCTCGGAGATGCGGGCGACCGTCTCTTCGGCCCGCCGGACTGACCGCGGGGCGCTCGCACGCCGCAGGTCAGTCCGTGGGAACCCAGAACGGGCCGCTGCCTACAGGCCGATGTCCTCGTGCCAGACCTCGGGACTCGCCGCGATGAAGTCACCGAGGAGTCCGATGCACTCGGAGTCGTCGAGCAGGACCACGCGGCAACCGTGCTCGGCGACCCAGGCATGCCCGCCCTCGAAATTGCGCGCCTCGCCGATGACGACGGTGCCGATGGCGAATTGGCGGAGCAGGCCGCTGCAGTACCAACACGGCGACAAGGTTGTGACCATGAGGCAGTTGGCATAGTCACGCCGGCGCCCGGCAGCCCTGAAAGCGGCAGTCTCAGCGTGCATGGACGGGTCACCGTCCTGGACCCGGCGGTTGTGGCCACGCCCGAGGAGGGTTCCGTCGGTGTGGAAGAGGGCGGCGCCGATCGGAATGCCACCCTCGGAGAGTCCATGGCGCGCCTCGGCCACGGCAACGGCCAGCATCTCGCGTATCTGGGCCTCGCCGAGTGGCTCGGCGCGGGACATATGCTCATCAGGAGTCATGTCCACGGCCGCCGATCGTATCTACACGACCACCGTGGGGAGTCAGAAGGTAGAGCTCCCGCTCGTCGCGCTGTCCGACGACCTGACCATCGCCCTCCTGATCTGTGTCGACATGGGCGTGTCCTTCGCCGAGACCGCGGGCCGGGAGCTGGCCGAGCTGATGCGGCCGGCCGAGCCTGAGATCATCGTCTCAGTGGCCACCATGGGCATCCCCCTGGCCATCGAGGCCAGCCGCGCCCTTGGCATGGACGACTACGTGATTCTGCACAAGACCCCCAAGATCCACTTGGGCGAGACCTGGGCCGAGCCCGTGCACTCCATCACAACCGACAAGCCGCAACACCTCCGGCTCGACCCAGCCCGCGCCGATGCGGTGCGGGGTCGCCGGGTGGCCGTGGTCGACGACGTGATCTCGACGGGTGCGTCGTTGTCGTCGGCCTTGCGCCTGGTCCGCCGCCTCGACGCTCAGCCGGTGGTGGTGGGGACCCTCATGACCGAGGGCGGAGGCTGGAAGCGGGCGCTGGACGAGGACGCTGCCATGGTCCGCACGCTTGGCACCATGCCACTGTTCCGTCCCGATGGCTCCGGCGGCCTCGTCGAGGACTGGGACTGAGGTCACGGGGTCACACGGCCGGCAGCAGACCCTCCTCCTTGAGGAGCTCGACCTGACGTTCGCTTTGCGACTTCACGGCCCGGCGGGCGAGGAGGAAGTAGACGCCGCCGCCGACGGCCAGCCCCAGGAACACACTGAAGTCAGCGCCCTGGTTTTGATACGTCACCTCGTTCAGCCATGACGGCAGATGGAACGTCGCCGAGAGCGCCGAGATGGCCGCGAACATGCCGACCAGCTGGGCGACGATCGCCGGCCAGAACACGCCGCTCGAGTTCCAGTAGAGCGAGGTCGGGCCCGTGTTCTGCAGCTCGCTCGGCACATAGCGGTAGCGCCGCAAGGCCCAGTCGACCAAGAAAATGGCGCACCACGGCGCGATCCACACGATCACCACGTCGACGAAGTCTTCGAGGTAGGTGGTGAAGGAGGAACTGAAGATGGCGTACATGGTGATGCCGAACGCGATGACGCAGTCGACGATCACCGCCTGGTAGCGCTTCACGGGGAGGCCGATCGCCTGCAGGGTGACGCCCGAGGAATACATGTCGAGGCTGTTGATGCCGAAAAGCTGCACAATGGCGAAGAGGAGGAAGATCACCACGAACCACGGTGGGATGGCGCTCTGGTGAGCGAAGGGCAGTAGGCCCCCCGAGCCGGTGCCGATGTCGGCGATGAAGGTTCCGACCACCGCTCCGAGCGTCATGATCAGGATCTCCGGCACGGCGGTGCCGAGGAAGACCCAGCCGACAAGGCCCTTCTTGGAGGTGTCCGGAGGGCAGTAGCGCGTGTAGTCGTTGCCGCATTCGGTCCAACCCAGGCCGCTCAGCGCGATGGTGAAAGCCAGTCCGGCCATGAAGGTCTGCCACCCGGCGCCGTGGGCCACCGCGTTGAGGTGCGCGTGGGGGATGGCGAAACCCAGCACCACAGCGAAGAGCACGACGAAGGGGAGGATGAGGAGGCGCAGTGTCTTGACGATGGCGGCGTGGCCGAGGAAGGGGAGGATGCCCTGCACGAGCACCGCCGCGATCACCAGGATGACCTTTGCCGGATCGCCTGGGGCGAAGCCTCCCTTGACCATGAGGACCAGGCCAGCGCCGACAATCAGGATGAGACCCTCGACCTCGAAGCCAATCTGCGTCACCCAGTTGAAGAAGGAGATTGGCCGCGACCCGTTCGGCCCGAAGGCCGCCCGGTTAATGGCGAAGACCGACGTGCCGGCGTCCGGTCCCTGGAGCGAGCACAGCCCGAGCAACAGAAAGGACAGGTTGCCCAAGACGATGATCACCACGGCCTGGGCGAACGTGAATCCGAACGTCATCAGGATGGCGCCGTAGAGGAAGTACTCGACCTGGACGCTCGCGCCGGCCCACATGCCGAAAATGTCGCGCGGCGAGGCCCAGCGCTCGCTGACCGGTATGTAGTCGATTCCGTGCTGCTCGACCTTGAAGGGGTCTGACACCCCGGGGTCGTGTATGACCGCCAAGTCCTCGGCAATCGCCACCGTCAGTACCTCCCTAGTCGTCGCCTCCGCGGGGACTCGCACGCCCCCGAAGGGCGACCCAAGGACGGGCCCATGCCCAGGCTGCCCCCGGCAGCCGCCTTCGGCCTGCGTTCGCGCACCCACCCGTCAGGTCCCGGTGCGCGTCCCTGGCGAGCGACCGAAGGTGTGTCGGCCCACAGAATGAGTGCTGACGCACCCTTCGTCAAGTGGCACCTCGTGACCGGGGCACGAACGACCCGGCGGGAGCGGCAAGAAGGAGGTCACGATCAGCCCCCCAGCTCACCCCGCATGAAGTCGACGGCCTTGTCCTGCATGTCGCGGGCCTGGGCCTCTATGAAGCGCTCGACGATCGGCCCAACGCCGAAGATCTTGACGCGGGCGTCGAGCAGGAACGTCTCGGTTGCGCCGCCGCCCTGTCGGGCGAGCGCGATCCGGCCCTCAATCTGCGTCTTGTCGGCCATGGTGCCCGGCGTCATGGTGAAGGTTGTGGTGGTGGTCGCGGGGTCATAGGTGCTGACCTCAGTCGTGATGACCTCCTCACCGAAGATCTTGCGCACAGGCCCCGGCATGTTGGGTCGCTGTCCGTAGCGGAGCGTCCGAACCAACCCGTTCGTGAGGTCACCCTCTTGCGATACCACTTCGGCCGACGTCGAGCCCAGGTGGTCGAGGTGAAGCCTGACAGTGAAGTCGGGGTCGAAGTAGAGCGCCCAGAACGCCTCGGGTTGGCAGTCCCAGTTGTACGAGAGGTTCAGCTTCATGGCGCGAGGTCGAAGAGCATGTGGTGACCGAGGTCACCCGTGAGGTCGATGATGATGTGCATGGTGGCAACCCTCCAACGGTTCTCGGCGAATGTGTAGGTGTGGCGGTAGCGGCCGGCGATCACTGGTTGGAGCGCGAGCTCGCCGGGAACCGCTTGGAGCACCGTGAAGTAGGAACGACTCGACGCTGCCCTGCCGTCGTCGGCCACGTCGACCATGACGTTCGTCATGACGTGCTTGGTGCGAGGCGTGCCGTCCTCGTAGCGTCGCGTCGTCGCGCGCGTAGAGCGCAGCGATGGCGTCACGGCCCACCACGGCTTCGCTGAAACCCTCGAAGGTCATCGTGGCATCGGCGAAGACTTCGGCCACGCCGTCGAAGTCGCCGGCGTCGATCCGCTCGGCGTAGGTGTAGATCAGCTTGGTGATCGCCTCTGCCGCCGTCTCCTGCACGGTCGGCATTGTGGCACCGATTACTGACCGAGGAGACGCCCCATCGCCCCGGCCAGGCGGCTCGGGCGTCCTCGCCGGGCTTCGCTGCGGTCGGCCAGCTTCATGGTCCAGAGTCCAGCGTTGACGCCGAGCCAGCGCAGCGGCTCGGGCTCCCACCGCGGGGAGACATGCCCGACCCACGGCAGCTGGGTCAGCGGAGTTTCCGCCCCGGTGATCAGGTCGGCCAGGGTGCGTCCGGCCAGGTTGGTCGTGGAGACGCCGTCGCCGACGTACCCGCCGGCCCAGGCCAGCCCCGTGGCGCGGTCCAGGCCGACCGATGAGTGCCAGTCACGCGGGATTCCCAGCGGTCCGCCCCAGGCGTGTGTGAAGCGAGCGTCGGCGACCTCAGGGAAGAGCTCTGCCAGTGTCTGGCGCAGCAGCGCGTGGACGGCAGGTTCGTTGTCGAAGTCGGGACGAACAGTCGACCCGAAGTGGTAGGGCGCACCGCGCCCCCCGAATGCGATGCGTCCGTCGGCGGTGCGCTGCCCGTAAATGATCATGTGGCGGTGGTCGGCGAAGGTGGCGCGGTTCGCGAGTCCCGCCCGCGCCCAGAAGGCCTCGCCGAGAGGTTCGGTAGCCACCATGAGCGAATACACCGGCACGATGGACCGCTCGAATCCCGGCAACGTCGGAGTCCAGGCCTCCGTGGCCCGGACCACGAATTCGGCCCGCACCGTTCCCCCCGAGGTCACGACTGACGGTGGGTCACCCGCCTCCCCGGCCCGAATGTCGAGTACCTCCGTGTGCTCGTAGATCCGGGCGCCCCTGCGCTCGACCGCATCGGCCAGGCCCCGGGCCAGGAGCGCCGGCTGTACAACTGCGCAATGCGGCGTGAACGTGGCGCCGATCGCGCCGGCGGCGTCGATCACCTCGGCGGTCTCCTCGGGCCCCAACCAACGGACGTCGTTCTCGTCGAATCCCAGCGACCGCGCCTCGTCGATCTCGGCCTCGGCGCGGGCCCGCTGCGCCTCGCTGCGCACCAGGTCTACCGATCCCCCTTTGACGAAGTGGCAATCGATGCCCTCGCTGGCCGCCGCGGCCCCGACGACATCGACCGTCTCCTGCATGGCACGACGCATCGACCGCATCGCGTCGAGCCCGTGCTGGCGGGCGAGGGCCGCGTCCGAGGTGGCGAAGAGGGCCGAACACCAGCCGCCATTCCGGCCCGAGGCGCCGAAGCCCGCCACCTCTCGTTCGAGCACCGCCAGCCGCAGGGACGGATCGGCCAGCGCGAGGGCGTGCGCAGTCCACAATCCGGTGAACCCGGCGCCGACGATGCAGACGTCGACATCGAGGTCCTCGGTGAGCGCGGGACGCGGCGGCAGCGGGACGTCGATGCCCTCCCACCACAGGGAGAGCCGCTGGTAGCCCGATGCCGCCCCCGCGTTCAGTTCTTGTCCGAGCCCCATGCTGCTCGGGCACCTGGCGCCTTGGCCGCCGCCCCCCGCTTCCCCAGGCCCGCCTTGTCACCGGCTTCGGTCAGCACCTCGCGCAATGTGGCAGCGATGAAGTCGATCTCCTCTTGGCCACAGATCAGCGGCGGCGACAATTGCACCACCGGGTCACCGCGGTCATCGGCCCGGCAGATCAACCCCGCCTCGAACAGAGCACCAGAGAGGAAGCCCCGCAGCAGCTTCTCGGATTCGTCGTCGTCGAACGAGAGACGCGTCTCCTTGTCCTTCACGAGCTCTATGCCGTAGAAGAAACCGGCGCCGCGCACGTTGCCGACGATCGGCAGGTCCAACAAGTCGTCCAGGGCGGCACGGAACGTCGCCTCCGTCGCCTGCACGTGTTGCAGGATGTGTTCGCCCTCGAAGACGTCGAGGTTGGCCAGGGCCACCGCGCAGCTCACCGGGTGCCCGGCGAAGGTGAACCCGTGCAAGAAGGAGGCTCCCGGGCCGAGGAACGGCTCCATCAGCCGGTCCGAGGCGATCATGGCCCCCAGCGGCGCGTAGCCCGAGGTCAGCCCCTTGGCCACGGTGATGATGTCGGGCTGGTACTCGTAGCGCAGTGCGCCGAACCAATGGCCGAGACGGCCGAACGCGCAGATGACCTCGTCGGAAACGAGGAGGACGCCATGCCGGTCGCAGATCTCGCGCACGCGCTGGAAGTAGCCCGGAGGTGGCGGGAAACAGCCCCCGGCGTTCTGCACCGGCTCGAGGAAGACCGCCGCAACGGTGTCGGAGCCCTCGCGCTCAATAGCCCGCTCGATCTCGTCGGCGGCCCATTGCCCGAACGCGACCTCGTCGTCGCCGAACACCTCGGCCCGGTAGAAGTTCGTGTTGGGGACCTTTATGGCACCGGGCACCAGGGGCTCGAAGGGGGTACGCAGTTCGGGAATGCCGGTGATGGACAGCGCTCCCATGGAGGTCCCGTGGTACGCGATGGAGCGGCTGATGACCTTCGTCCGCTGCGGCTGTCCCATGATGCGGAAGTACTGGCGCGCCAGTTTCCATGCCGACTCCACCGCTTCGGAGCCGCCGGTGGTGAAGAAGACGCGGTTGAGGTCGCCCGGCGCGTAGCTCGCCACCCGCTCGGCCAGCTCGATGGCGCGGGGGTGGGCGTAGGTCCACAGGGGGAAGTAGGCCAGCGTGCCCGCCTGTTTGGCGCCCGCCTCCGCCAGTTCCATGCGTCCGTGGCCGAGCTGTGACGTGAAGAGACCGGCCAGGCCGTCCAGGTAGCGCTTTCCGTGCTGGTCCCATACGTACGCACCTTCGCCGCGCACGATGACGGGCACCTCGTGTGTCTCGTAGGTTCCCATGCGGCTGAAGTGCATCCACAGGTTGCGCCGTGCCTGATCACTCAGGTTGGAATTCTCCGGACTGGTCGTACTCATCGTTCCTCCGCGTTGGGGTCGGGGTCGCTCATCGTGTGCCCCAGGTATAGGTCTGCTTGGCCAACTTCAGGTACAGGAAGGTCTCGGTGGAACGCACGCCCGGAATGGAACGCACCGAGTCGTTGAGGACGTGGAGCAGGCGCTCGTCGTCCTCGCACACAATCTCGGCGAGGATGTCGAAGGAGCCCGCGCACATGACGACGTAGTCGACCTCCTGCATCGCGGAGAGCTTCTCGGCGACCAGGCGGGCGTCCCCTTCCACGGTGACGCCGATCATGGCCTGGCGGGTGAAGCCGAGCTGCAGGGGATCGGTGACCGCCACAATCTGCATGATCCCCGACTCCCGTAGACGTTGGACGCGCCGGCGCACGGCCGCCTCGGACAGCCCGACCTCTTCGGCGATGGCCCCGTAGGGCTGGCGTCCGTCACGCTGCAGTGCCTCGATGATGGCCCTGTTGGGTGCGTCGAGCAGGGTGCCCGAGGCCTGCACCGGGTCGCTCTGGGGTCCCTCCTCCACCGACTCCTCGCCGTCGGTCATCGCATGCCTCTCCTTGCTGGGGAACGTGGGCGTGAATCCTCGTTCTGCAGAATTGTGTCATCTTGACCCTCCCAGTCAAGCAGAATTCGTCACATCTGGGTCCCGATGTTGCGGAAACGCTTGTTGAAGGTCTGATCTTCTGTGATTCTGTAGGGCAACGGGCCGGGGTGAGGAAAGGAGCCGCATGCGCAAGCTGCAAAACTTCGTCGGGGGTGCCTTTCGCGACGCTGAGGGTGGCCCGACCGCGCCCCTGATCAACCCCAGCACCGGCGAGACCTTCGCCGAGGCGCCCGTCTCGGGGGCAGCCGACATGGACCAGGCCCTCCGGGTGGCCGCAGAGGCCTTCACGTCGTGGCGGCGCACCACTCCCTCGGAGCGCAGCCTTGCCCTCATCCGCATCGCCGATGCTCTGGAGGCCAGGGCCGAGGACCTCGTGCGGGCGGAATCGGAGAACACCGGCAAGCCCTTCCAACTGACCATGGACGAGGAGATCCCGCCCATGGTCGACCAGATCCGCTTCTTTGCCGGCGCCGCCCGCAACCTCCAGGGCTTGGCCGCGGCGGAGTACATGGAAGGGCATACCTCGTTCGTCCGGCGCGAACCGCTCGGCGTCTGCGGAGCGGTAACGCCGTGGAACTACCCGATGATGATGGCGGTGTGGAAGTTCGCTCCGGCGCTGGCGGCGGGCAACACCATGGTGCTGAAGCCATCGGACAC
The DNA here is from genome assembly GCA_963762175.1 of uncultured Acidimicrobiaceae bacterium. Classification (GTDB taxonomy): domain Bacteria; phylum Actinomycetota; class Acidimicrobiia; order Acidimicrobiales; family RAAP-2; genus Bog-473. The sequence continues at coordinate 534,880 of CAVXJW010000003.1, read as the reverse complement.
GACCCCGGTCACCGCGCTACTCATGGCCGAGATCATGGCGGAGCACCTTCCACCCGGCGTGTTCAACGTGGTCTGTGGCGACCGTGACACCGGTCGGGCATTGGTCGCGGACGAGACGCCCGCGATGGTGTCCGTCACTGGGTCGGTACGGGCTGGTATGGAGGTCGCGGCCGCAGCCGCGCCCACACTCAAGCGCGTCCACCTGGAATTGGGCGGCAAGGCGCCCGTCATCGTTTTCGACGACGCGGACCCGGCCGCCGCCGCCGAGGGCATCGCCGGCGCCGGATATTTCAACGTGGGCCAGGACTGCACGGCGGCCACGCGGGTCCTGGCAGGCCCTCGCGTGCACGAAGAGCTTCTGGCGGCTCTGGTCGAGCAGGCCGAGGGAACGACGGTAGGTGGCACCGACAACGAAGACGCCGACTACGGACCGCTCAACAACGCCAACCAACTCGACCGGGTGCGCGGGTTTCTTGAGCGCACGCCGTCACACGCCTCGGTCGCCGCGGGGGGAACACAGGTCGGCGAGCGTGGCTATTGCTTCGCACCGACCGTGGTCGCCGGCCTTCGCCAGGACGACGAGCTCGTGCAATCCGAAGTCTTCGGGCCGGTTATCACCGTGCAGGAATTCAGCGATGAGGGCGAAGCACTGCAGTGGGCCAACGGCGTCGAGTACGGCCTGGCCTCATCGGTCTGGACCAGCGACCACGGCCGTGCCATGCGCATGGCGCGCGACCTCGATTTCGGCTGTGTCTGGATCAACACCCACATCCCGCTCGTGGCCGAAATGCCCCACGGTGGCTTCAAGCGCTCGGGCTACGGCAAGGACCTCTCGGCGTACGGGTTCGAGGACTACACGCGCATCAAGCACGTGATGAGCAACATCGAGGAGTAGCGCATGATCATCGGGGTTCCCAGTGAAGTGAAGTCCGACGAGTGGCGGGTCGCGCTCACACCGGCCGGCGTGCGCGAGCTCACCTCGGCCGGGCACACGGTCTGCGTCCAGAAGGGCGCGGGAGCCGGATCATCCATGCCTGACGAAGACTTCGCCCGGACCGGAGCCAAGATCCTCGATTCCGCCGAGGAGGTCTGGGCGACGGCCGACCTCGTCTGCAAAGTGAAAGAGCCGATTGCCCAGGAATTCCCTCTGCTCGGGGCGCGCAAGGACCAGATCCTCTTCACCTATCTGCACCTGGCGGCGTCACGCGAGTGCACCGAGGCGCTTGTGGCGGCAGGCAACGTGGCCATCGCCTACGAGACGGTTCGTCAAGAGGACAACTCGCTTCCGCTCCTGGCTCCTATGAGCGAGGTCGCCGGGAGGATGGCCCCGCTCATGGGATCGCATCACCTCATGCGGCCCGGTGGTGGCAGGGGAGTGCTGGTCTGCGGCGTTCCCGGCGTGCGCGCTGCGTGTGTGGTCATCCTCGGGGCCGGCGTGGCCGGCTTCGCCGCCGCGACCATGGCCGTCGGCATGCACTCGGAGGTGTTCATCCTCGACCGTAACCTCGACCGACTCCGCGACGTGGACCACCACTTCCGGGGCGCGCTCGAGACCGTTGCCTCCTCGGAGCACGCCATCGAAGAGGTCTGCCTCGAGGCCGACATCGTCATCGGCGCCGTGCTGATCGTCGGGGCCCGGGCGCCTCGCCTCGTCTCGGACGCATTGGTCGAGCAGATGCGACCCGGTTCGGTTCTCGTGGACATCTCGGTCGACCAGGGTGGGTGCTTCGAGTCCACGCGGCCGACGACACACTCGCACCCGACGTTCAATGTGCACGGCTCGGTCTTCTACTGTGTGGCCAACATGCCTGGCGCGGTTCCACATACCTCGACGCACGCGCTGGCCAATGCCACCTTGCCGTATACGCTCCGCATCGCCAATCTGGGATGGCAGGGTGCTGTGCGGGCCGACCCGGCGCTGGCCGAGGGCGTGAACGTGGTCGCGGGAGAGGTGGTCTACATGCCGGTGGCCGATGCCCACGACATGGCTTTCGCACCGCTGGCGCAGCTCCTCGACTGACGCCCCGGCGTCACGGGTGGGTGGCGAGCCGACCCATGGGATGCCGACCCCTAGGAGTGTTGTCCGACGAGCGCCAGGAACTCGGCCCGCTGTACGCGGGTCGTCGCGGACCAACCCCGCGAGCGAGGACGTCAGCGTGCGTGTCCCGCTGACGCGCACGCCGCGGACGGCCATGCACGTGTGTTCCGCCTCCAACACGACCCCGACGCCCTTCGGGCTCAGCATGGTCATGAGCGAGTCCGACACCTGGGTCGTCAGCCGTTCTTGGATTTGCAGGCGACGCGAGTAGTGCGTCACGACCCGGGCCAGTTTGGAGAGACCGAGGAGCCGCTCGCCGGGGAGATAGCCGACGTGGGCCACGCCGCTGAAGGGCAAGAGATGGTGCTCGCAGATGGACGTGAACGGAATGCCCCGAGCGAGGACGAGCTCGTCGTACCCTTCGTCGTTGGGAAAGGTGGTGGCCTCGAAGGGCTCTGGAGTGAGTAGTTCGGCGTACGCGTGCGAGCGACCCGTGCCGGCGTTTCGCGGATGCTGTCAGAATGCCGATCAATATGGAGGGCGTCGAGCAGGTCGGCCACGGCCTGCTCCGCCCGTGCCAGATCAACTGTTTCCGAATTCACCTCCACCGAGGAACGAGAGCCAACGGGCTCGGCCACATGGAGTGGCCGGAATCGGTCCAGCTGCGCAATCCCGTTGGTCGTGGACTCCTGGTCGATGCCCGACGTCGTCACGAGGGTTGGTCTCTAAAGTTCATAAAAACCGACTTTAGAAAGAAAAGCCTATTTTGTCAACGTAGATATGTTTTAGAATGGCCACCGTGGAAGAGGGAGACCCACGGCTGGCGGCGCTGGCCGCGCTGAACGAGCCGCAGCGCCAACGCCTGTACCGCCATGTGGTCGCCCAGGGCACGCCGGTGAGCCGGGACGGGGCCGCCGAAGCGCTGGCGATACCCCGCTCGGTCGCTGCCTTCCACCTGGAGAAGTTGGCCGAGCTCGGCTTGCTCGATGTCGAGTACCGCCGCCCTCCGGGACGATCCGGCCCCGGGGCGGGACGGCCGGCCAAGTTCTACCGGCGGGCGGACAGCGAAATCACCCTGAGCGTCCCCGAACGGCAGTACGACATTGCGGCGCTCCTCCTCGCCGAGGGAGTCGAGGCTGCCGCTGACGGCGCCGTGCCGGTGGCCGACGCGGTTCGCGCTGCGGCGCGCCGGTACGGCAAGGCGATCGGCGCCTCGGCACCGTCCGCCGGGCGACGATCGAAGAAGAAACAGGTCGAGCAGCTGAGCGGGCTGCTTGCCGCACACGGCTACGAGCCCCACGTGGTCGGCGGCACCATCACCCTCAAGAACTGCCCGTTCCACGCGCTGGCCGAGGAGCACCGTGCCTTGATCTGCGCCATGAACCTCGAGCTCGTCCGCGGGGTCGTGGAGTCGGCCGGCCTCGCCGAGGGGGTCGCTCAGCAGACGCCGGCTCCGGGCCACTGCTGCGTCTCACTGCGCCCGTGAGGGGATCATCCCGTTGACAATGCGGCCGTGGACTTCTAAAGTCAGCTGTATTCGGTTTTAGAAGACCGCGAAACGAGAGAAGGTCCCATGACCGACGCCCGCACCTTCATCATCGTCGGAGCCAGTCTGGCCGGAGCCAAGGCGGCAGAGACGCTGCGTGACGAAGGCTTCACCGGCTCAGTGATCCTGCTGGGCGACGAACCAGTGCGCCCCTACGAGCGGCCACCGCTCTCGAAGGAGTACCTCCAGGGCAAGGCGGGTCTCGACAAAGTCTTCGTCCACGACGAGCACTACTACGAGGAGCACGACATCGAGCTCCGCCTGTCGACGCACGTCCAGGCTCTCGACGTGGGGGAGCGCAACGTCGTCGTATCGACGGGAGAGCGGCTCGCCTACGACGCCGCGCTGATCGCGACGGGTGCCGCGCCACGCCGTCTGTCGGTGCCGGGAACGAATCTCGACGGCGTACTCTCGCTCCGGAGCCTCGACGACTCCGACAAGCTACAGGCTGCCATACGCGCCGCGAACCGAGTTGTCGTGATCGGGGGCGGGTGGATCGGGTGCGAGGTTGCCGCTTCGGCTCGACAGATGGGGGCCGACGTGGCAGTGGTGGAGGCTGGCACGCTCCCATTGGAGCGTGTGCTCGGTCCCGAACTCGGCACCTTCTACCGCGACGTCCACGCGGATCACGGCGTGGAATGGCACCTCGGGACCGGGGTGGAGGAATTGCGCGGCGCGGATCGCGCCGAGGAGGTCCTCCTGAGCGATGGCACAGTCCTGCAGGGCGACCTGTTCGTCGTGGGCGTGGGCGTGATCCCGCGGATCGCGCTCGGAGAGGACGCCGGCTTGAAGATGGAGAACGGCATCGCCACCGATGAGTTCCTGCGCTCGAGTGCGCCAGATGTGTTTGCAGCAGGTGACGTCGCGAGCGTGTGGCACCCGCTGTTCAAGGCTCGCATCCGGCTGGAGCACTGGTCATCGGCCCTGAATCAGGGGCCGGTGGCGGCAAAGAACATGCTGGGCATCGCGACGCCCTATGAACGCATCCCGTACTTCTTCTCTGACCAGTACGACGTGGGCATGGAGTATTCGGGCTACGCCCTCGAATGGGACGACGTGGTGTTCCGAGGGAAGCCCGCCGACCGGGAATTCATCGCGTTCTGGTTGAAGGATGGCCGTCTCGCGGCGGGCATGGCGGTGAACACGTGGGACGTGGCGGACCCGATCGCCGCGCTGGTGGCGGGCGGGCGGCCGGTCGACGTCAACCGTCTACGCGACCCCGACGTCGAGTTGGCGGACGTGGTGCGGTGAGCGGTGTCGCCGCACCCGGATGACTAGCCGAGCTGCGAGCCGACTACCGAGACGAAGGACACCATCTCCCCCGGGTAGCCCCCGAGGTTGTGCGTCATGGCGAGGCCGCGGTCGGTGGTGGCGATCTGGCGGTCCGCCGGCGCCTCGCCCCGCATCTGCAGCCAGCACTCGAAGAACATGCGCAGGCCGGAAGCGCCGACCGGGTGCCCGAACGACTTCAACCCGCCGTCGGGGTTGATCGGCAGGTCGCCGTCGAGGTCGAACGTGCCGGCGAGCACTTCCTTCCAGGCCGTGCCCCGCGGCGCGAAGCCAAGGTCTTCCATGAGGACGAGCTCGGTCGGCGTGAAGCAGTCGTGCACCTCCGCCATGGCGAGCTGCCGTCGCGGGTCGGTGATGCCGGCTTGGGCGTAGGCGTCGGCCGCCGCGGCTTCGCATTCAGGGAAGTGGGTGTAGTCGTAACCCGGGTCGATCAAGCCCGATCCGCTTCCCGCCGCGAACGAGAGCCCCTTGATGTAGATCGGCTTGTCGGTGTAGCGCAGAGCGTCCTCTGCCCGCACCACGACGGCGGCGGCCGCGCCGTCGGCCACCCCCGCACAGTCGAACACCCCCAGCGTTCCCGCGAGCCGAGGAGAGGCCAGCGCCTGCTCCTTGGTGATCTCCCGGCGGAATTGCGCCCGCGGGTTGCGGGCGCCGTTGTGGTGGTTCTTCACCGCAATTGAAGCCAACACGTCCGCCATGGTCTCCTCGTCCACGCCGTACTTCTGCCCGTAGGCAGGCGCAACCATGGAGAACATCGCCGCCGCCGTCAGCGTCCGTGCTGTCCCGTCGCCGGGCGGGTTCATGGCATTGAGCCCCTGGAACCCGCTGTCCTTCACCTTCTCGGCTCCAACGGCCATCGCCACGTCGTAGGCACCCGATGCCACGGCGTACACCGCGCCGCGCAGGGCCTCGGATCCCGTCGTGCAGTAGTTCTCCACGCGGGTGACGGGCTTGTTGCGCAGCTGCAACGGGCGCGCAAGCGTGATGCCGCTCATCCCGCTCTGCGCCGTGCCGAACCAGTAGGCGTCGACGTCTTCCTTCGACACCCCGGCCGAGTCGAAAGCCTCGGTGCTGGCGTCGACGATCAGGTCGTCGAGACCCTTGTCCCACAGTTCGGCGAACTTCGTGCAACCCATGCCGACGATGGCGACCTTGTCTCGGATGCCGTGCGATCCCATCAGGCGGCCTCTCCTCCCGTGCGCACGGGGCGCGCTTTCCAGAAGTAGTCGTGGATCCCGTCGGCGCTGAACAGCCGGCGGAACGTCATCTCCACCCGGCTGCCGGCTCGAATCTCCTCCGGGTCCGCATCGGTGAGCTCCACCGGATAGCGGCCGCCCCCGTCGAAGTCCACGACGGCGAAGACGATGGGCGGGCTCGGCGAGTAGGCGAGGCGGTCGATGGTGGAGGTGACCACGCTGCCGATGGCGTCCGCCATGGCGACAGCCTCCATGTCGTCGACGGCGCCGCCCTCCATGGACACGCCGCGAGGGCGGGAGGTGGACGGCGCCCGAGCTGCGGTCCTTGGAGCCGACGAAGCCGAACTTCCATTCTTCGTTGCGATAGGCGGCGGTGCTCGACACCCGCGCCGGCTCGGGGCGCCGCGGCGGCTCGGGCTGGAGTTGGCCGCGCCACGCCAGGAACTTGGCGTAGGTGAGCGGCGCGCCACTGGCCACCTGGTCAGCGATGGGCCGGGCCGGTTGCCACGACGCCAGAGCCGCCGTCGTGCGGAGGACCACCGCATCGGCCCCGTCGGCGAGATGGAGGGCGACGACCGTCGTGCCCGCCGGCGTGCCAGCAGCCGCCATGGACTCGAGGGCGCCGGCGAGGACGAGGAGCGGGTGGGCGGTGCCGCTCTGGCCGACGCTCGCGACGAGGTCGTCGACCACGACGGCCGGCTCCACCTTGAGCTTCTTGACCAGTCCCGAGACGGCGCGGCCGTGCATCCCGGTCACGACGAGACGCCCGACGTCCCCCATTTCGAGGCCGGCCGATTTCAGCGCTCTGACCAGGGCATCTTGCCCCAGCTCCAGGTATCGGTTCTCCCCGAACCGCTCCTCCCACAGCTTGGAGGTGCGGTCGCCCGGGGCCCGCCAGCGGTCGGTGAATTCGTCCGTCGCCGAGGCCGTGGCGACCAGCTCGGCCAGGACCCCGTGGCCCTCGCCGACCAGAGCGGCGGCGCCTGCGTCCCCGCCGGCCGACTCGTCGCCGCTGGTCGGGAGGCCGTCGCGCATGTCCCCGGCAACGACCAGCGTGGTCCCGCCTCCTCGCAACGCTGCAATAAGGCAGCCAATTCCCGAGCGCAGTGCACCACCGAAGTCGTAGGCACCGACATCGCCCGGCAGCCGCAGAGCAGCCGCGACCGCGGTGGCGTTGGTCTTGTCGAGATACGCGGGCCTGGAGGTCGCGAACCAGATCGCCTCGGGAGCGTGGCCCGGTGCCGAGCGGAGAGTGAGGCGGGCGGCCTCCACGCCGAGCGTGGTGGTGTCCTCGTCGTGAGACGCCACGGCACGGGTGCCCTTGCCGCCGCCGCTGCCCATGAATGCCGCAATGTCGGACCGGGACAGCCTCCTGTAGGGGACGGAGCCCGCGGCACTGATGATGCCTCGCACGGCGGACGAGCCTAACGGGTGGCGGGCGGTTGTCTGACGGGGCGTCAGGTCTCCCTCCTACCGGGCGAAGCGGGCAAACTGTCGTCATGGCGGATCTGCCGGCTCCCGATGCCCCGCCCCCGCTGCCCCCTCTTCCTGGGGGCGCTGGAGCGCTGAGCGAGCGCGTGGCCGACGCCGACCGTGACCGCGCCGTGACCCAACTGCGCGAGCACGTCGTGGAGGGTCGGCTCACACTGGACGAGTTCTCCGAACGCATCGGGCTTGCACTCGAGGCCCGCACCGTGGGCGACCTTCGTGCAGTCTTGGTGGACCTGCCCGCTCTCTCCTCGACCAACCAAGAACTGGCCCAGCCGTTACCAGCGGCAACGGCGAAGAAAAAGCGACGCTGGCACGTCGCGGTCATGAGCGGACACAGCACCAAGGGCCGCTGGCGCATCAGTGGGAAGACGAACGCGGTCGCCGTGATGGGCGGCTGCGACATGGACCTCCGGCGGGCCGAGATCGAGGGTCCCGAGGTCGAGATCACCGCCGTCGCGTTCTGGGGCGGGATCAACATCATCGTGCCCGAAGGGTTTGACGTGGAGCTGCAGGGCTTCTCGTTCATGGGTGGACGCGAGCTACGGCTGCGTGACGTACCGATCGTGCGCGGCTCACCACGGATCGTCGTTCGTGGGTTTTCCATCATGGGTGGCATCGGCGTCAAGAGCCGGCCGAATCGGTCGAGTAAGCAGTTGGCGCGGGCGGGCGCGGGACAGCTCGCAGGTGCTGACGTTGTGCCGGACACTGTTTCCATGACCGCTCTGGGGCAGGATGTCCGCCGCCAGCTCGACGATGAACCCGACGCGCGGCAGGGCGGGCGCCCTGCCGATGGAACGGTCACCATCCTCTTCTGCGACATGGTCGACTACGCCGGCATGACCGAGCGACTCGGCGACCAGGCGTCTCGTGAACTCTTGCGCGCCCACCACGGCATCGTGCGCGATGCCGTCGCCCGTCATGGCGGCCGTGAAATCAACGTCCAAGGCGACGGATTCATGGTGGCGTTCGGCGGCGTCGCTCGAGCCCTGCGCTGTGCCGTCGATATCCAGCGGTCGTTCCACCAACAGCTCCCGCGGGACGACGGCGAGCGGATGGCCGTCCACATCGGCATCCACACCGGCGACGCCCTCGACGAAGGTGACGACTACCTCGGGCATACCGTCATCGTGGCCAGCCGCCTAGCCGATGCCGCTTCCGCAGGAGAGATCCTTGTCTCGTCCCTCTCCGAACAGCTCGTCCAGGGGTCTGGCGAATTCACCTTCGACGGCCACCGCGAGACTCGACTCAAGGGGATGGAGCGGGCACAGCCATCGGCCACGCTGAGCTGGGCCCGCTGACGCTGACGCTGACGCTGACGCTGACGCTGAGCCCAGTCCTGCTCCCGGCCCGGACGCTCCAGCCGTCGTAGGACGTTGCCTGGCGACCAGGTAGGGCCCGCACCACGTCACCGGCGTTGAAGGCAAAGTGCCAAACATCGGGCACTCCGTCGACGCCCACAGGGCCCGGGTCTTTGGCGCCCTGGATGCCCGAGGCGCAGGTCGTCACACCGCTGAAGGGTGGCGGGTAGGCATGGCATCTCGGTGTTAACACGGACCTCACGCTGCTGTTAACACAGGTTCAGGGCTCCGATCCCCCGAAGGTTCCTGGGCCATGCCGAGCTGCGCTGTGCGGCCGTCCGGCGCAGCCGGAGGGCAGTGGACGAGCTCGCGACGCTCCATGCCCGGTGGTTCGGTCGTGGGACCGGGGGGCCCATACGGCGAACGGCTGTCGGCGACGTTGGTCAGCCCATAGGGTCGACGTCCCTCCGGCGGGGGGTCGTGACAGTGATCGCGGCGCCCGCCGTCGGCGAGGCAGTCGCCACGCGCGTCCGGGTCCCCGGCTCGGCTCGTCTCGCGACGCTGCCCTCTTCTCGGCGGCAAGGCGGGCTCGAGGTGTTAACCCCAGGCCAGAGCGGCGTTAACACCAGTGCCACCATCACGACCATCGTGTCCATCCGACGTTCGGCCTCGTGATGCCAGGCGAGTGGACCCCTACCCGAGAGCATCAGGTGCCTCCACCGGACGATGTGTGGTCTCGGCTCCTGTTGGGGAAATGATTCCTCCCCCGACGCAAGCTCGACGGGAGCTCACCGGCCAAGAACCACCGCGCTGCCACCATTTTGCGCCCTGCTTTGTAAACACCCAGGGTTACTGTTAACGGGCCATGGCAACGACCAAGTCCACCGTGGTTGGGATCCGTCTCGATCATGAACGCCGCGCCTGGGTGGAGGGGGAAGCGGCGCGACTAGGTGTGTCTATTCGGGGGCTCTTCGAAGGCATGATCGACGAGGCGCGTTCGGGCGAGCACGCCGACGCCGTTCGGGCGATCGCTGGTCTTGGTTCGGCAGCGCCCGGACCACCCGCGGAGGGAACCCCGGAGTCGCCCGCGCCAGTCTCCGGCACTGCCGATCGCATTGACGCCGGTGATCAGAGCGGTGTTAACAGTTCACCTCCTTCCCCAGCGGGCTCGTCCGCATGGCCTGATCTCGGACCCGTGACGGCAGTGCCGGGCGGGCTCATCCGAGAGGCAGCTGCGCTGACCGCCAGCCTCATTGCCTTGGGTGGACGGTGTGCAACAAGACGACTCGACAGCTGTGTGTTAACGCGTCGGTGGAGCAACCGAGCGGTGTAAACACCAGCGCGTCAGTGCGACGCTCTGGCCCGAACTTCTTTCACTGCATCTTGGGAATTGTTTCACGAGGAACACCGGTCGCAGACAGCACGAGTGCATCTTTGCTGATCCGACATTGCATCTCGATGTTGATTCCCCTTGCGCCGCAGTATGCAAAGCGTGCTGACGCTCGTCGCTGACCATGCTCGGTCCCTCGTTCAGTCAGCCCCCGCCGTTGGTGGTATCCGAGTTGGTTTGGTGCCGACGAGAGAGCTCCAGCCAGCTGTCACGCGAGCCACGGCAGGAGAGCGCGCCGACGCGAGCCCATGTGCGAGGGCCCGCCGAGTTCCTGTGAGCGGCGCACCGTCGAAGTGTCGTGTGCCAACAAAAGCAGATCAATCTGCACGTCACCCCGCGGGTAGGCGCGTGGCAAGTGTGAAGGCGTCATCCGGGCGGCCATCGGACAGGGGGAGCCTTCGTCTCGAACTCGACTGTCCAGGTTCTGGCGCTTTCGACTGCGCCTCGGGGATCTCTCCGAAATTCCTTGCGAAGAGAGATCGGCGAGTCCGCGCCGAGACGACGGGCCGGCTCATCCCCGGTCAAGCCGTGGACCAGGGAGTGAAGGGCCCCAGGGGCACGTGCTCGCTGGACCCGGCAAGAGCCAGCAGGTGGCGTCGCTTCTTCGACTGGAGGGGCCGCGTCGCCTCGCACGTTCGCTTGTGACGGGATCTTTCGGGAGATCCCACGGGGACCCATTCCGGGGCCGAGAAAGACATGGTGAGCCAGAAATCGGGCGCTGCGGTCCGGGTGAAGAGTCGTCTTCCCTTTCGCGCGGGCCAATCTGACGAGGCCCATGCAACGAGCGTGGTGCCGTGCTCCCCGCGGGCAGGCAGTAGGCCTTATAGCCGAGGCGACCGCCGCGGCCGCGGATCCCTTGACGGCAAGGGTCACGGTCGCGTCTCGGTGGATGGCGGCGGAATGCCCCGAGCATCGGTCCGGCTCTCCCGCACGGCGCGTCTGGGCGCCGAGAACCGGCTCTCTGACCAGGGGATCCGGGTGGCTGAAGGGATCTGGCCCGAAGATCTCTTCTCAGGATCCGGTCTGGGAGCAACGCCGGGGCGTGTCCTATGATGTCGCCTCATCTGACGCGCCGTCAGATCATTTCGCCGGGCACGTGGAGGCAGCGCATGGAGTTCGAATTCTCGCCTGAGCAACTGGCCTTCGTGAAGGAGGTCGAGACCTTCCTCGACGCCAACAACGACCCCGAGGTCTTCGACGTGACCCGGGAGAACATGGCCCAGATCGTCGACACGCCCAAGCGGCGCGCCTTCATGAAGTCGATGGGGGAGCGGGGCTGGCTCGGCATGACCTGGCCCAAGGAGTACGGGGGGTCGGAGGGCGAGGGGGTCTACGAGTACCTGCTCAACGAGCAGCTCGCCGGCCGCGGCGGCCCGCAGATCGGCAAGGGCGTCGGCATCGTCGGCAAGACGATCATCCGGCACGGCAACGAGCGGTTGAAGGCCGAGTTCCTGCCCAAGATCCTGCGCAACGAGGTCGAGTTCGCCGTCGGCTACTCGGAGCCCAACGCCGGGTCCGACGCCGCCTCCATGCAACTCAAGGCCACTCGCGACGACGGGGGCTGGATCCTCAACGGGCAGAAGACGTGGACGACCTCGGCCCACTTCGCCGAGTGGTACTGGGTCGGCGGGCGCACCGACCCCGACTCCAAGCACGCCGGCATCACGCTCTTCCTCGTCCCGCTCGACCAGCCCGGCATCACCATCAATGCCATTTGGACCATGGGTGACGAGCGCACCAACGAGGTCTTCCTCAACGATGTCTTCGTCCCCGACGACTACGTGGTGGGCGAGGTGGGGCGCGGGCTTCCAGTACATCTCGGAGGCGCTCGACCTCGAGCGCTTCACCATGTTCACCCTCTCGCCGATTCAGCAGCGCTTCGAGCTGCTCGTCGAGTACGTGCGGACGACCGTGCGCGACGGCACGCTCTTGAAGGACGACCCGGTGATCCGCCAGCGTCTGGCCCAACTGGCCACGCAGCTCGAGGTGGCCCGGGTGATGGGCCTGAAGTTCGTCTTCGAGTCATCGAAGGGAGGCGCGGCGCCGACGGCCGAGGCCTCGGAGTACAAGCTCTTCGCGACCGAGCTCTCGAAGCGCCTGGCCAACGCGTCGATGGACATCGCCGGGCCGGGTTCGCAGCTCCGGGTCAAGACCGAGGAGGCGCCGATGGCGGGTCGGGCCGAGTCGACCTACCGCTACACCGTCATCGACACCATCGGCGGTGGCGCGTCGGAGATCCAGAAGAACATCATCGCCCGGCGCAAGCTCGGACTGCCGAAGAACTTCTAGGTGACCGTCGATTCCTCTCCGGGATTCCTCGAGGGGATCACCGTGTTGGACCTCTCGACCGTGGGGCCGGCGGCGCGCTGCACGCGCCTCCTCGCCGACTACGGCGCGGTCGTGGTCAAGGTCGGCCCGGTGCCGACGGCCGATGCCGCGCCGATAGTGCCGCAGTACTTCGCCTACAGCGGGCACCGTGGCATGCGGCGTGTGTTGGTCGATCTCAAGGACGAGGACGGGCGGTCGGCGTTCCTGGCGCTGGCGGCCTCGGCCGACGTCGTCGTCGAGAGCTTCCGGCCCGGCGTGGTCACCGGCCTGGGGTCGGGGTACGCCGCCGTGTCCGAGCGCAATCCGGGCGTCCTGTCTACTGCTCGACGAGCGGCTACGGCCAGGACGGCCCCGCGTCGCAATGGGCCGGGCACGACATCGACTACCTGGCGGTGGGCGGGTATCTGGCCATGAGCACGCCCGGTGCCGACGGGGCGCCGCCGCTGCCGGGGGCCACGGTGGCCGACGCCGCCGCGGGGGGCATGCAGGCGGCGTTGGCCATCACGGCTGCGCTGGCCGGTCGTGCAGGCACGGGCCATGGCGCGTACCTCGACGTGTCGGTCGCCGAGGGCGTGCTGTGGCTGACATCGTTGGCGATCGACGAGCAACTCGCTCTCGGCGGGAAGATCGTGCCGGGCCACGACGTGCTGTCGGGGCGGTACGCCTGTTACGGGACCTACGCCGGGTCGGACGGGAAGTGGCTCGCCGTGGGCGCCATCGAGGCGAAGTTCTTTGCGAATCTCTGCGCCGCGCTGGGGTGTCCCGAGTTGGCATCCTCGCAGTTCGACGACTCGGCCCAGGATGCGATCCGGGCTGCGTTCGCCACTGCATTTGCCGAGCGGACCCGGGACGAGTGGGTGGAGGCGTTGGCGGGGGCCGACACCTGCGTCGCGCCCGTGCTCGAGATCTCCGAAGTCGCCGACTCCGCAGTTCGCTGCACGCGGGGTCACGAGACGGCGACCCATCCGACCGAGGGGCCGTGCGGCAACTGGTCCCGTTGCTGGCCGGCATGGATCGGGCTGGTTTTGGCGACGGTGGGGAGACGGCCGGAGCAAGCCGTTGCCCGATGACTCGAGCATCTCTTGAAGGAGGCCGGAGTGGACGGTGAAACAGTGGCCCGGTGGGTCGCACGGCAGGTGGTGGCGTGAGCGCCAACGTGCCGACAGCGGCAGGCCTTGGCCGAAATGCGCGACCGCATCGGCAAGGAGCAGTACCACGAGGTGGGCGAGTTCCCTGTCGAGCGTGGCTACGTATGGACGTCGTGTGCCTCGGTCGAGAACGGCAACCCACTCTACTGGGACGACGAGGTCGCCGGCGCGCTCACGGGGGGTCCCATGGCGCCGCCGTCCATGGTCTCGGTCTGGTTCCGGCCGCACCACTGGGCGCCGGGCCGGACCGAGCAGGCGCTGCCCCTGCAGGTCCACTTCGACCTGAAGGAGGCCCTCGGCCTGCCCGAGGCGGTCATGACCGACAACACCATCGAGTTCCACACGCCGGTGCGCATGGGCGACGTGCTGCGGACGCACCAGGTGCTGCGTTCGGTCAGCGACGAGAAGACGACGAAGCTCGGCACGGGGCGCTTCTGGGTGATCGATGTCGTCTATTCCAACCAGGACGGGGAGCTCGTGGCCGTCGAGTCCTACACGGGTTTCGGCTACCGGCGGGATGCCGCGGCATGACGACGACCAGTGCGGTGCAGCCCCGACTCCTGTTCGACGACGTCGCGGTCGGCGACGGGTTGCCGGCCCTCGAGTATCCAGGTAACGGCGACAACGGTCGTCCTTGGTGCCCTGGCCACGCGGGACTGGCGCCCGATGCACCACGACAAGGACTTCGCCGTGGAGCGCAACGGGACCCAGGACATCTTCTTGAACACGCCCAACCAGGCGGCGTGGTTCGAGCGGTACCTGACCGACTGGACGGGGCCGCACGGCCGACTGGCGCGGGTCACCTTCCGCATGAAGGGATCGGTCTTCCCGGGTGACACCATGTCGCTGGGAGGCGTGGTGGAGTCGACCGAGGTGGACGACGTCGGCTGCGGGTTCGTCTCGGTGGCGGTGACCCTGTCGGTCGACGGCGACGTCAAGACGACGTGCGCGGCCCGCATCGCGTCTCCCCGGAGCACCGACGACAACCCCTGGGCCCGCCGGGGTGAGCGGTGGCGGCCGTCACCGGCGTCGTGAGATCTGTCCTTTTGCCCATCTGTTTGCCCATCTGCATGTGCCCGTTCCCTCGAGCAGGAAAGAGATTCTGAGTGTTGGACCTTGATTTCGACCAGGAGCAGGAGCTGCTGCGCCAGACGGCACGTGATGTCCTTGCGCGCCATTGCCCGCTCGATGTGGTGCGTGCGATGGAAGACGACCCTGTCGGGTATCCCGCGGCGTTGTGGACACAGCTCGGCGAGCTCGACCTCATCGGCCTGCTGCTGCCCGAGGAGTTCGGCGGCTCGGGGATGTCCCTCGTCGAAGGGGTGGCGCTCTACCAGGAGCTGGGCCGCGCCATCGCCCCGACACCGCACTTCGTGAGCGCCGTCATGAGCGGGGGAGTGCTGGCCGCCGCCGGCAGCGACGCCCAGAAGGAACAGTGGCTGCGGCCGGTCGCCTCCGGCGAGGCCATCCTGACGCCGGCCTGGCTCGAGCCCGAGAACGGGTTCTCATCGCGCGGCGTGGAGACCCGGGCGGAGGCCGACGGCTCGGGATTCCGGCTGAACGGGCTGAAGCGCCACGTGGCCTTCGCCTCGGCGGCCGACCGGTTCGTCGTGCTGGCCCGGACCGGCGACGCGGCCGAGGCCGTCGATCTCTTCCTGGTGGACCCGAAAGCCAGCGGGGTGACGCTGCGCCAGCAGTTCAGCATCTCGTCCGACACGCAGTACGAGGTCACGCTGACCGACGTCGTCGTGAGCTGCGGACGACCGCATCGGACCTGCCGGCAGCGGATGGGCGACCTGGCAGGAGGTCCTCGAACCCGCGCTCGTGCTCCTCGCGGCCCAGGCCGTCGGCGGCGCGCGCTACGCCCTCGAGATCACGACGCAGTACGCCAAGGACCGCCACCAGTTCGACAAGCCACTCGGTGCGTTCCAGGCTCTGGCCCACTACCTCGCGGACGCCGTCACCAATCTGGACGGGGCAGAGCAACTCGTGCACGAGGCGGCCTGGGCCGGTGCAACGGGACGGTCGCTCGCATCGTTGGCGCCCGATGGCCAAGCTGTTCGCGTGCTCGACGTTCCGCGACATCACGGCCATGGCGCAGCAGCTCTTTGGCGGCATCGGCTTCACGCTCGACTTCGACATCCAGCTGTACTTCCGGCGGGCCAAGCAGCAGCAGATGATGTGGGCCAACGACCGCGCCCTCGAGGACACGGTGGCGGCAGCGCTCCTCGACTGACGCCTGGTCTCTCCGCTTCGAGGGGTCTCCGCCTCGACCTCACCCAGGTTCGACTCTCCCTCTTCGCAGTCTCGCCGCGGCGAACTCTCCCCGTGGCGAACGCTCCTGCTCGCCGACCTATCCCCGGACGCGAAACGAGGCAGGCACACCCACTTGCGAGCGGGCGCGCCTGCCTCGGTTTCAGAATCAGACGGGAGGAGGCGGTCCCGCCGCTGCCCCGCCGACGATCGGCGCGTTGAGCTTGATGCCTCCGGTCGAGCCGAGGAACTTGGCGTCGCCGTAGCTGAAGACACCGCCGTCAGTCGCGATCAGCCAGTAGCCCTTCCCAGTCGGGGTCGAGGCCATGCCGACGATCGGCTTGTTGAGCTTGATGCTGCCCGCTCGAGCCGAAGAACCCGGCGTCGCCGTAGTTGAAGATGCCACCGTCGGAGGCCGCCAGCCAGTAGCCCTTCCCGTCCGGGCTCGCTCCCATGCCGACGATCGGCTGGTTGAGCTTGATGCTCCCGGTCGAGCCGAGGAACGTGGCGTCGCCGTAGCTGAAGATGCCGCCGTCGGAGGCCACCAGCCAGTAGCCCTTCCCGTCGGAGGTCGCGGCCATCCCGACGATCGGCTTGTTGAGCTTCAGGCTGCCCGCCGAGCCGAAGAAGCCGGCGTCGCCGTAGTTGAAGATGCCACCGTCGGCGGCGACCAGCCAGTACCCGGCGCCGTCAGGCGTTGCGGCCATCCCGACGATGGGCTGGTTGAGCTTCAGTGCTGCCCGTCGACCCGAAGAAGCTTGGCGTTGCCGTAGTTGAAGATGCCGCCGTCAGTGGCCACCAGCCAGTAGCCGCCGCCGTTGTGCGTGAGGGCCATCCCCACGACGGGCTTGTTCAGCTTCAAACTGCCGGCCGACCCGCAGAAGGGAAGGGTCCCGAAGGTGAAGACGCCCCCGTCCGAAGCGGCCAGGTCGTAGCCACTCGCGCCCGGCGGAGCGACGCAGGGTCCGGCGAAGGAGATGTTGGCTGTCGCCTGGTCACCCGAGGCGTCACCGAAGGCAATGACGCAGGTGTCGCCGGCCGCCTGCTGTGCTGCGGTGGGTGGGCACGGGAACTTCGCCGCGTCGGTCGCCGGGGAGCCACCGGTGCTGTCGGTTGCCGGGCACGTGAAGAGGCAGGTGCGCGCCACAGGGCGGCCGACGGTGCCGGTCGTGACTGTGAACGAGGTGGAGAACGATGCCGGTCGCGCCCGTCATGGTCAGACCTGTCGCAGAGGGCAGGCGGTCCGCACGAAACGGGCACCGTCTCGGAGATCGGGCCAGCCGTGAAGCTGACCGTGGGCTGGCTCGTGTCGTTGTTGCACTCGAGAATGGCGCCCGCGGAACTGGCGGCAAACCCCGTCCCTGCGACGGTGACCACCGTCGAGCCGGTCGGCTGCAGCCCTGAGTTCGGCGTCACCGTGATCGCCGGCGTCGCCGCGCCCGCTTCGCTGGCGAGTGTGATCACCCCCGCCGTCGAAAGTGTCAGTGCCGCTGCGAATGCCAGCATGCCCCGAACGAGAATCCCATTCTTCATGGCTTTCCCCCTATTCAGATGTCGGTTGGTCACTTCTGCGCCGGTCGCGTCGAGCCCCCGCGAGCCAGCTTCTGCATCACCCGCTTGGGTGAGGACGCGAGAACCCTAAGTGCAGTTGCCGCGCTCGTCAAGCGTCTTTTCGGTGGTCAACGTGTGGATGCTCCCGAGTCCGTTGGCGTCGAGAGTCCGGCGCGCCGAGACCTCGTTTGGCACACCAGATTGCTAGCTTCCAGCGGCCATGGCATGGACGCGCTGAGCATCGAAGAGGCACGGCGGATCGCGTTCGGCCCAAGAACTGCGTGGCGCCCGTCACGCCGCCGGGGCGGTGTCCGCCATGGTGCGCCGCCTCGGTGCAGTCCAACTCGACACCATCTCGGTCCTGGCCCGTTCACACGAACTCGTGGCCTACGCCCGCCTTGGGGCGATCGGGCGCGCACGGGTGGAGCAGGCGTACTGGGGACCGAAGAGCGACACCTTCGAGTACTGGTCGCACGCCGCGTGTGTGCTGCCGCTCGAGGACTGGCCGGCCTACGCGTTCAAGCGCCGGCAGCGACGCGCCAAGGGCAAGCGGTGGCATGTCCTCGAAGAGCGCGACAAGACGTGCGCCGAAGTCCTGGCCCGAGTCGCGCGCCGAGGGACCGCTGACCGCCAACGAGCTCGGCGGCGCCAAGAAGGGCGGCCCATGGTGGGACTGGTCCGAGGTCAAGATCGCGGCCGAGTGGTTGCTCGACATCGGCGAGCTCGTGTGCCGCGAGCGTCGCGGCTTCGCCCGCGTCTACGACCTGGCCGAGCGCGCCATTCCGGCAGGACTCCTGGGCGAAGAGATGAGCGACGAAGAGTGCGCGCGGCAACTCGTCGCTGCCGCCGGCCGCTCGCTCGGCGTGGCGACCGAAGCCGACCTGGCGGTGTACCACGGTGTGCCGCGTCCAGCTGGTTCGCCGAGTGCTGGAGTCATCAGGGCTGACAAAGGTCCAGGTGGCGGAGTGGAAGCAGACCGCCTATGCCGATCCCGGCGCGCTCAGCGCGGCCGGCTCCCGACAGCGCGGGCGCACCGTGCTGCTCTCCCCGTTCGATTCGCTCATCTGGTACCGCGACCGCGTCGAGCGCCTCTTCGGCCTGCGTCACCGGCTGGAGGCGTACACGCCGAAGGAGAAGCGCATCTATGGCTACTTTGCCATGCCCGTGCTCGCCGGCACCCGCCTCGTCGGCCTGGTCGATCCGGGTCGGCGCGGCGAGGAGCTCGTCGCGAAGCAGGTGACGCTGCTCCGTCCCGGCGCGGCGCCGCACGATCGCGTCCGCGCTGGTGGAGGCCGCTTCGTGGGTGGGTTGCACGTCGTGCGCGGTCGAGCGGGTGGAGCCGGTGACGGCGCGAGCGGAGCTCGCGGCGGGTGTGGCCGCGGGGTTCGCCGCCCGGTAGCGCTGTTCAGGTCGTGGCGGCGGCGACGGAGCGCGCAGCGATCTTTTCGAATGTTGCCACGTCGCCCCGTACGGGCCCGTCTGCGCCGGGTGGTGCAAGACGAATTGGTCGAAGCCCAACTCGTCGTAGGGCGCGCACAGTTCATCGAACTGGTCCAGCGACGTGATGACCGGTTCGGTCGGTGTCCACAACAGCACCTTGCCGATGCTCTCGGGTGCGCGCCCCGCGGCACGGCACGCGTCCTCCAGCAGGGGGAGTTGCGTGCGGGCGGCGGCCAGCGTCGTCTCCGGTGTGCGCGCGACGGGGCCGGTGGGCCCGATCGTCACCCAGTCGTGGCCGTAGGTGGCGGCGAGGCGCAGACCCTTGGGTCCACCGGCGGCGATGGTCAGGGGCAGCGGGCGCTGGATCGCTCCCGGCGTGCTCGGTGCCTCGTCCGCCCGATAGTGCGCCGTGGTGAGGGATGTCCGCGTGGCGGGCTCGCCGTCGACGATCGGTTGGAGCACCCTTAGGAATTCCTCGAAGCGTGCCAGCCGCTCGGCGCGCGACCACGGTTCCTGGCCGAGTGCCGTGGCGTCCGGTCCCTCGCTGCCCGGTCCGAGCCCGAGGTCGAGGCGTCCGCTGCTCAGGTCATCGAGCGCGAGGGCATCGCGGGCCAGCGTGACCGGGTGGCGGAAGTTGGGCGACGTGACGAGCGTTCCGAGACGGACCCGCCCGGTGACGGCGGCCGCAGCCGCGAGCACGGGCAGCGCGGCATGCCATGGCCCGTCCGGCATGCCCCCCCAGCGGATGTGGTCGTAGGTCCACGCCGTATGGAAGCCGACCCGGTCGGCCCACTCCCACTGGCGCCGTGCCTCGGGCCAGCGGTCGGAGGGCAGGATCACCAGACCGATACGCACCCGGCGAACCTACCTGGGACCGGTACCTTGTCGCTGTGGCAAACGAGAGGGAATCCAAGCGGTGGAACGACGACCGGTGGGTGGCATCGTGGCCGGACCGGGAACGGTTGACCGAGGCCCTGTCGCCCCACCTGCTGCGGGCGGCCGCCGCCCAGCCAGGGCAGCGCGTCTGTGACGTCGGCTGCGGAGGTGGCCTCCTCTCCATCGCCCTGGCCGGAGCGGTCGGGGCGGACGGTCAGGTGGTCGGGGTGGACATCTCGGCACCGCTGCTCCAGCTGGCCCGCGAGCGCGCGAGCGGCGCAGGCGCGGGCGGCGTCGAGTTCGTCGTGATGGACGTGCAGACCCAGGAGCTCGGCCATGAGCCGTTCGACCTGGCCGTGAGCCAGTTGGGCGTCATGTTCTTCGACGAGCCGACCGCCGCGTTCGGCGCCATCCGCGGCTTGCTGGCGCCAGGGGGGCGCTTCGTCTTCGCGTGCTGGCAGGAGGTCGAGCGCAATCCATGGCATACGGGAACGGCGTTGCGGTCCTTCGTCCCGCCGCCCCGCACGCCACCGCCTGGGAAGTCCCCGGTGGGCCCATTCGCCCTGGGGGACGATGAGTACGTCCGCGATGTCCTGGGGGGCGCCGGGTTTTCCGTGGCGACGTGCACCGAGATCGACATCACGGTGCGGGCGCCGGCCAGTGCCGTGGGCGACGCCGCACTCCTCGAGTTCATGGGCGTGGCCCCCGAGCGCGTCGGGGAGGCGACGGCAGCCCTCGAGGGGCACCTGCAGCGGTTCGCGGTTGGCCCCGGGGAGTACGAGTACCCGCTGTCCTTCCGGGTCTACGAGGCCGTCAACGGCTGATGGCCGGGTACAGCGGGACGCCGCTGCCCAAGAAACTGGGCATCACCGACGGATCGACAGTGGCACTGATCGGCGAGCCGCATGGTGTGATCGGCGGCCTCCCGGCGCACGTCACGGTGAAGCGCCAAGCACGTGGCAAGGCCGATGTCGTCGTGGCTTTCTTCACTGACCGGCGGGAGCTCGAGCGGCGCATCGAGGCCCTGGGCCGCATGATCTTCCCGGCCGGCGGCCTGTGGGTCGCCTGGCCGAAGCGCGCGTTCGGGGATGGCCACCACCGTCGACGAGAACGCCGTGCGCGCGGCCGCGCTTCCGCTCGGCCTGGTGGACAACAAGGTGTGCGCAATCGACGAGACGTGGTCCGGTCTGCGCGTGGTGTGGCGCCGCGAACGTCGCGGGGATGGCAAGAAGGGGACCTAGGGCTGTCTCGTTCGCCTGCGGAAGGGGAGGGAGAGGCGACTGTACGTCGCCGACTGATTCGATTGGGAGCGGCTAGAAGAAGCCGAGGCGGGACAGCGGCCAGATGCGCATGTCGACCTTGCCGACGATGGTGGACTCTGCGATCGGGCCCCAGTAACGGCTGTCGCACGACTCGGTGCGGTTGTCGCCCATCACGTAGACGTCGCCGGAGGGAATACGGAAGGCGTGGTGCAGGGAAGAGTCGGCACCCCCGGGACCCGGATAGGTGTCGTCCCTGACGGTCGGCGGCAGGTAGGTCTCGGGCAGCGACGTGACCATTGATGAGGACGTGCCCGTCACTGAGGGAGATGATCTCGCCCGGGAGGCCGATCACGCGCTTGACGAGGTCCGAGACCGGCGGCCCCGCGCAGTTCTCGGTGGGCGGAGTGGTGAACACGACGATGTTGCCGCGGTCGACGCCGTGGAGGTGGTAGCTGAGCTTGTTGACCACGATCCGGTCCCCGATCTTGAGGGTCGGCTCCATCGACCCCGACGGGATGGAGTACGTGGCGACCACGAACGTGCGCAGCAGGAAGGCGACCAGAACGGCGACGAGCACCACGCCGACGAGTTCGATCAGCCAGCGGGAGGACGACTGCTCCTCTTCGTCGTCGGTGCCACCGTCGTCGGTGCCATCGACGTCGGTGCCGTCGACGTCGGCGCCCGCGACCGGGTCCGGTCCTTCCGCCTGCGGGTCGGCAGTCCATGTCCGAAGAAGTATGACGCCGTCACCCCAGTGGTGGCGCACGAGGTGCCTGTCACGCCCCCGCGGCAGTATGGACCCGTGGTCAGCGCCGTCATCTTCGACTTCTACGGCACCCTCGCCCGTTTCGCCGACACCGACGTTTCCAACTACGAGGCCGTCCTGGCCGTCCACGGGTACGAGCCGGAGCGGGCCGTTTTGGACGACTACTTCTCCCGCTACAACGGCGTCGAGCACGCCGATCACTCCGTGAGCGAGGAGGCCTACGAGGCGTGGGTGCGGGTCCGCCTGCGCGACCTCACTGCTGCGTGTGGCGTGCCGGATCCGCACGTCGAGGACCTCGTCGAGGCGCTGCGGGCGTCCGATCAGGGGCCGATGGTGCCCTATCCCGAGGCGGCGGCGACGCTGGCGAGCCTGCGCCGCGTCCGGGCTCGCCATCGGCGTCTGCTCGAACTGGGGCTGGGAACTCGACGGATTCCTCGACCGGGTCGGGCTGCTGGAGCTGGTCGACGTGGGGGTCACCTCGGCCCGCGCCGGCGCGCGCAAGCCGCACCCGCATCATCTACGACGTGTCGCTGCGAGCGCTCGCCGTCGACCCCGCCGACGTCGTCTTCGTCGGCGACTCCTGGGAGCCCGATGTCCGCGGGCCGCGGGAGATCGGCATGGCCGCCGTCCACGTGTGGCGCGAGGAAGAGCGGCGCGGGCTGGTCCCGCCGGTGCTCGAGCCCGGCGACGTGCGGGTCGGCGACCTCACCGGCGTGCTCGCCGTGGTGGAGGAGCTGCGCCGGCCCGCCTGACCGCAAATGTGGAATTCGTTAGGACGTCGGGTCCCCGACGGGCGGACGCCCGTTCTGGGCCAGCCCCGCAGCCAGGTTGGCCCGTTCGTCGTCGGTGAGGAGGGTGAACCGGATGTCCGCACTGCCGAGCGGTCGCCACCAGATCGGATCGTCGCAGGCCCAGGCCTCCTTGCGCAGGCCCACCTTGGTCACCTTCCCCGTGGCCGTCTGCGGGAGCGAGGGTGAGACCCGCACATAGCGGGGTAGCCACTTCGGGCCGAGGTCGGGTTGCTCCGTGAGCCAGGTGGCGAAGCCGACCGGGTCGAAGGCGGTGCCCGGCACGGTCTCGACCGCCACCATGACCTGGTCGCCTGCGCCCGAGTCGGTGTCGGGCACCGGGTAGACCGCCGCCACGGCCAGGTCCGGATGCCGCGAGATGATCGTCTCCACCGGTCCGGCGGCGAAGTTCTCCGAGTCGACCCGCAGCCAGTCCCCGGTCCGGCCGGCGAAGTAGAAGAACCCGTCCGCATCGACGTAACCGAGGTCACCCGTCCAGTACCAGCCTTGGCGGATGCGCTCCTTCTCGGCGTCCGCCCGCTCGTAGTAGCCCTCGAAACTGCCCCGGCCGCTCCGGTTGACCAGTTCGCCGATGGCGGCCCCGGCGTTGAGCAGCCGTCCTTCATCGTCGAACTCGGCCGGCGGGCATTCCTCACCGGTCTCGGGGCTGATGACGGCCAGGTCGACGTTGTCGACCGGCTTGCCCAGCGCCCCCTTGGGCATGCCCAGCACCGGGTTGATGGCCGCACCGCCCTCGCTCGCGCCGTAGCCCTCAATGAGGTAGCACCCGAAACGCTTGCGGAAGCGGTCGCGGTCGCGCACCGAGGCCTCGGTGCCGAAGGCACTCTTCAACGTGTTCTCGCCGTCATCGGGTCGCTCGGGCGTGGCGAGGATGTAGGCGATCGCCTTGCCCACGTAGCTGAACTTGGTGGCGCCGAAGCGGTGGACGTCGTCGATGAAGGCCGAGGCGCTGAAGCGGGGGCGGGTGGCGATGGTCGCGCCCATCAGCACCGACGGCCCCCAAAGCGCCATCAGGGCATTGCCGTGGAACAGGGGCATGGGGCAATAACAGACGTCATCGGGCGTGTAGCCGTAGCCGGGACCCGCCACTTCGGCAATGCCGGCGAGCCGGCCCTGCGTGCAGCGCACCGCCTTGGGCACGCCCGTCGTCCCCGACGTGAAGATCAAGAGAAACAGCGCGGACTCGTCGATCTCATCTGCATCCTCAATGAGGTCACGCGGCCTCGACGCCGCCGGCGAATCGTTGCAGCAGGGCGTCGTAGCGCTGGCTGCCGAGCACGAGGATGTGCTCGTCGTCGACGCCGAGGTCCAAACCGTGCAGGAGCGCCGCGCCCTCGTCGTCGGTGACGATCACGGCGCAGTGGGTGGCCCGGACGTCGGCGGCCAGCGCCTCCCCGCGCCGGGTCGGGTTGATGCCGACGATGGCGGCGCCGGCCAGGGCGGCACCGTTCAGCCAAAACAGGTACTCAGAGCCGTTGGGCAGGAGTACGCCGATATGTGGTTTGGCATCACCGAAGAGCGAGCGGGCCAGCGCGCCCCGGCGTGGCACCCTCGTGGACGGCCTCGCGCCAGGTCCAGCGCCCGTCGCTGTCCATGACCCCGGTTCGCTCGTCATCGACGCGGCCGACGAGCATGGCGGCAACGGTTGTCATGAACGAGCCCACCCCGGAGTTCGGCGCACCAGGGTGCGGTCGATGGCGTCGACGGTTGCCGCGCCGCAGAGGTGCATTGTCCTCCGCAATTCAGCTTCGTACCAGCGCAGCAGCCCCGCCACGCCGTCGGACCCGCCGGTGGCGAGCGCCCAGAGCGAAGGCCGACCGACCAGGGTCGCCCTGGCGCCGAGGGCCAGGGCCTTGGCCACGTCCGGGGCCCGGCGGACGCCGCCGTCGACGTAGACCTCGGCTCGGGCGCCGACCGCGTCGACGATCTCGTCCAGGATGTCGGCCGTGGCCGGTGCGTCGGCGAGCTGGCGGGCCCCGTGGTTTGACACGACCACGGCGGACGCCCCGGCCTCCACGCAGCGGACCGCGTCGTCGCCGCGCTGGACGCCCTTGACGACGACGGGCAGGTCGCTCAGCCCGGCCAGCCAGCCGATGTCGTCGGGAGTGAGTGCCGGCTCGAACCCGTGGGTGACCACTGCCATGAAGCCGCCCTCGCGCGCGCTGTCGGTGCTGTCGCCCGCCAGGTTGGGGAGGGCGAGGTCGTCGGGCAGGTGGACGCCGGTCCGCCACTCGCGCAGGCGCAGCCCCGGGACCGGCGCGTCGACCGTCAGGACCAGCGCGCGGTAGCCGTGCTCGGCGGCGCGGCGCACGAGGTCCTTGGTGCGGCCCCGCTCCCGCAAGATGTAGATCTGCATCCAGCGGGGGGCGTCGGGCGCCGCGGCAGCCACGTCCTCGAGCGGGCAGGTGGCCAGCGAGGACAGGATCAGCAAGGCCCCGGCCTCGGCGGCGCCCCGTGCGCAGGCCACCTCACCTTCGGCGTGGGCCAGTCCCTGGAGCGCCGTCGGGGCGATGGCCACGGGCGAGTTGACGGGGGAGCCGAGCAGGGTCGTGGCCGTCGAAACCTCTGCGAGCCCGGCCAGGACATGGGGGTGGAGCTGCCAGTGGCCCCAAGCCCCGACGTTGCCCTCAAGGAGGCGCTCGTCGTCGGCGCCGCCCGAGTAGTAGGCGTAGGCCATTTCGCCGATGGTGTGTCGGGCCTCGCGTTCGAGGTCCTCGAGGGAGAGGTCGGTGACCAGGGTCGTCGTCTCGTTGCGCGAGGCGGGTTTGTGCCCTGGCGCAGCGGTCCTGGCAGGATGAGCGGGCACGGGCCGCATGGTAGGCGCGCCCGAACCCGTGGACACCCGGAGGTGCTGTGCGTTTCTCGTATGCCGAGTCGATGACGGACCCGACCTTCTATGTCCCTCTGGCCCAGGCGGCCGAGGCCGCGGGCTACGACTCCATGGTCGTGCCCGACAGCATCTGCTACCCCGAGGTGTCCGACACCACGTATCCGTTCAACCCCGACGGGACACGCGAATTCCTGGAGGACAAGCCCTTCTTGGAGCCGTTCTCCCTCATTCCGGCCATGGGTGCGTTGACCCAGCACCTCCGATTCGTCACCTTCGTGATCAAGCTGCCGATCCGTCAACCGGTGCTCATCACCAAACAGGTCAGCTCGACTGCCGTCCTCACGAACAACCGCCTGCTGCTGGGCGTGGGCACCAGCCCGTGGCCCGAGGACTACGAGATCTGCGGCGTGCCCTGGGAGCGCCGGGGCAAGCGCATGGACGAAGAGATCGCCATCATGCGCGGGCTCATGGCGGGCGGGTTCTTCGAGTTCCATGGCGAGGTGTTCGACGTGCCCTCCATCAAGATGTGCCCGACGCCGAGTCGGCCGGTGCCGATCCTGATCGGCGGGCACCACGAGGCGGCTCTGAAGCGGGCCGCCGTCGACGGCGATGGCTGGTTGCACGGCGGGGGGGACCCGGCCGACCTCCCCGGCCTGCTCACTCGCCTGGCCGAGCTGCGCAAGGAACACGGCACGGAGGACAAGCCGTTCGAGGTGCACGTGATCTCGCTCGACGCCTATACGCCGGACGG
Source organism: uncultured Acidimicrobiaceae bacterium (assembly GCA_963762175.1). GTDB lineage: Bacteria > Actinomycetota > Acidimicrobiia > Acidimicrobiales > RAAP-2 > Bog-473. The sequence continues at coordinate 508,617 of CAVXJW010000003.1, read as the reverse complement.
CGTGCGCAAGCTGGAGGATCTGGGGGTCACCGACGTCATCGTCGGCTTCCGCTGGCCCTACGGCATTGAGCAGGACACCGAGACGTTGGCGACGAAGGTCGACAACCTGAAGCGCTTCGCCGACGACGTCATCGCCAAGGTCCGCTGAGAGGGGAGCGCCATGACCGACGAATTCCCGAACGCCCGCGAGCTGGGCATCCGCTCACGGGCGGCTGTTGCCGCCAAGGACCGCAACACCTGGCTGAGCCTCTTCACCGAGGATGCCGTGGTCCAGGACCCGATCGGCCCGTCGCCCCTCGATCCGACCGGTGACGGTCAGCGCGGCAAGGAGGCCATCGCCGCCTTCTATGACAACGTGATCGCCACCAGCGAGGCCACCGCGTTCGAAATGGACCAGTCCTACCTGTGCGGCGACGAGGTGGCCGAGGTGGGAGTCATCCGGATCACGCTGGCCGGCGGCACGCACCAGGCCATCGTCCGCGGCGTCTACACCTACCGGACCGACGGCGCCGGCAAGATCGCCTCGTTGCGCACCTTCTGGGAGTCAGACGCCATGGAGATCGTGGAAGTCGGGGGTTGAGCGGGACCGTGCACGTGGTGATCAAAGAAGGGCTCTTCGTCGACGGCGACCCCCCGGCGTTGTTGGCCACGCGCTGCGGCGCCTGCGGGTCGGTCCATTTCCCACGCGCCGATGCCTGCACCTACTGCGCCACGGAGAATCCCGAGCCGATAGAGCTGTCGCGACCGGGCACATTGTGGGCCTGGACTGCGGTCACGGCGCCGCCACCCGGCTACCAGGGCGAAGTGCCCTTTGGTGTGGGGGTGGTCGAGCTGCCCGAGGGCGTTCGCATCATCGGCCGGCTGACTGAGAGCGACCCCGCCGCATTGGAGGTCGGCCAGGCGATGGCGTTGCGCATCGTGCCGTTGCATGCCGACGACGACGGGAACGACGTCCTGACCTACGCCTTCGCCCCCGCATGACCGGCGTCAGCGTGGCCGGCGTCGGCCTGCACCCCTTCGGCCGCTTCGACGGCGTGTCGACGACGGACATGGGCGTGGTTGCCGTGCGTGCCGCACTGCGCGAAGCAGGCATCGGCAAGGGCGACTTCCAGGCCGCCTTCTGTGGGACCGCCTACGGCGGGGTCGCCACGGGGCACAAGGTGCTCAGCCGTCTCGGCATGACCGGTATGCCCATTCTGGACGTCGAAGCCGGCTGCGCCAGCGGGGGCGCCGCGCTCGATGCTGGCGGCGGCGGCCATCCGAGCGGGGCAGTACGACACGGTCCTCGTCTTCGGGACCGAGAAGATGCCAAGGGGCATCATCCGCTCCTCGTTCTTCGAGCCCTGGCAGGAGGAGGCGGGCCTGGCCTCGACGCCGGCTTTCTTCGGCCTGCGCGCCCAGCGGCTGTGCCTGACGTCGGGGATCACCAAGGACCACCTGGCCCGGGTCGTGGTGAAGAACCGGCGCCACGGGGCGGCCAACCCCGACGCCATGTACCAGAAGGAGACGACGGTCGAGGCGGTGCTGGGGTCGCGTGTCGTCTGCGAGCCGCTCCACCTCTTCATGCTGTGCTCGCCGAACGAGGGCGCTGCTGCGCTGGTGCTGCGCCGGGCCGACCTCGTGCCCGCGGGCAGCGGCGTGAACCTCGCCGCCGCCGTGTTGCGCTCGCACATCCCCGGCTCGGTGCTGAGCGAGTCGACCCCGCTGGCGGGCCTGGCCGCCGACGACGCGCCGGCGCCGACGACGCTCGCAGTCACCGACGCCTACGCGGAAGCAGGCCTCGGCCCGTCCGACCTCGACGTGGTGGAGTGCCAGGACACCGACGCCGCCCGCGAGCTCGGTTCGTGCGAGGAGCTCGGGCTGTGCGAGCCGGGCGGTTCAGCCGCCCTGCTCGATTCGGGCGCCACCGAGCTCGGGGGCCGCCTCCCCGTGAACCCGAGCGGGGGGCTTCTCTCCAAGGGTGAGCCGCTCGGCGCCTCGGCCCTCGGCCAGGTGGTGGAGCTGGTGCGCCAGCTCCGGGGCGAGTGCGGGCCGCGTCAGGTCGAGGGCGCCAAGGTCGCGCTGTCGCACACCGTGGGCCGGGGCGCCAACGCCGGCGTGGTGATCCTCACGCGCTGAACCCGCGTCCGACGATCAGCATCGGTCCCGTCACGACCCCACTGACGCCCACCGCACGTACTCCGACCACCGTGGCGATTCCGGACGCCGTGACTCGCCCCACCGCAGACGAACCAACGAAAGAGCCGAGAGAGTGAGAGACGCACATGCCCGCGCCCTATGAAGACAGCCCCGGTCGATGGCAGTTCCTCTTTTCGCGCGACGGCCATGCCGAGACATCGTGGACACCCACGCCCGACATGGCCAACCCTTTCGGCAGCGTGCACGGCGGCATCATCGCCACCCTCATCGACGAGTCCTGTGGTGCCGCCCTCATGCCGTTGATCGAGACCCCGTCCGCCCCGACCGTCTCCCTGCAGGTCGAATACCTGCACGCGGTCAGGATCCCCGGCACCTACACGGTGCTGAGCGACATCGTGCGCAAGGGCCGGGCCATGGCCATCGCCGACGCGCGCATCCTGGACGACGAGGGCACCCTGCTGGTCCGGGGTACCTGTTACTTCCAGATTCCCCGCCCGAAATAGACCACGGCGCGTGGTCTCAACCTTGCGAGGCCAGCCCTTCCAGCATCGCCAAGATGGTCACGGTCAAGCGGCGGGCGGACGGCCGCGGTGGCCCGGTCGCCTCCCACATGCCCAGCCCCGCCGTCAGCGCGGTCACGACCCACGCCGCCGCGTCGGGGTCGGCCAGCTCGGACATGGCAGCGCAGATCTGCGTATGGCGTTCCGTGTACAGGCTCCTCAGCCCGTCAGCGATCTCGGGATCGTGACGTGCCGCGGCGGCGGCATCGACCTCGAGGAGGCGGGTGTCGCGGTTGTAGTCGTCGTGCATCAATTCGGCACCGCGTTCGAGGCTGGCGCCGACCTCGGCGTAGTCCACCTCCCGGTCACTCTCTGCGATCTTCCAGCGGATCACCTCCACCAGCAGCTGTCCCTTCGACCGGAAATGGCCGTAGACGGCCCCGGTGGTGAGCCTCGCGGCGGACGCAATGTCGCGCATCGACACCGCGGCGTAGCCGTTCTCGACGAAGAGTTGCGCTGCGAGATCGATCAGGCGTTGACGAGTGTCCGCCGACTTGGGCGTCTTCGGCGGCGGCGGCGGGACGAAGGTCCGGGTCGTGAAGGGCGGCGTGACCGGCGGGGCCATGAGAAGTCTCCAGAAGGGTCGGGCCTGCAAGAGAAATTATATACCAACGATATATAATCGGCACCGCGATCGAGAGGCCTGATCGCCAGGTTCTCGCATGCGACGCACACTGCATGCGACGCGCACAGGGGAGGGCACGTGCCAATCGTGAGAGACGTCTGGGGCCGGGTGAGCCCGCGGCGCAGCCGACGCCTGCTCATGGCGGGGGCTGCGGCGATCGGGCCCGTCTTCGCGTCGGTCGTGCTTGGCGGAGCCAACGACGCCGGCGCCGCGACACCCGCGGTCACGTCGACGTCCATTCCTGTCGGGTTCCCGTACCTGGACCTCGCCGCTCTGTCGGTCGTCGGCCTCAGCATCGACCAGGGCAGCTATCCGGACGCCGTCAACGCGCTCGTCGCCAACCTCAACGCGCAGGGCGGCATCAACGGTCGAAAAGTTGTGCCGTACCTGGCTGAAGTGAACCCCACGTCCCTCGCCTCCTCGGCCTCCGTGTGCACCAAGCTGGCCCAGGACAACAAGGTCCTCGTTGCTCTGACGCCGCTCTATCCCCTCTGTTACCAACAGGCCGGGGTGGCGACCATCAACGGCACCATGGGCGCAACACTGTCACCGAGCGCCGCGCAGAACTTCACGTTGACGCCGCCGCCCTCGGCCTTCGACCCCATTCAGCTCTCGGTGTTCTCGAAGCAGGGAGTCTTCAAGGGAAAGAAGGTCGGGGTCATCAGCGCCTCCCTCGACAAGGACGAGACACAGGTCGTCCTCGCCTCGCTCAAGAAGCTCCATGCCAACGTGGTGCAGTCCGCCGTCGACTCGGCGCCGCAGAACGACGTGAACGCGTCCGACCAGCAGATCCAGGCGATCTCATTGCGGTTCAAGCAGAGCGGGGTGAATGTCGTTGTCGGGGTCGGGTCCGGGACGACCGGTTGGCTCACCGGTTTGAACGACATCCAGAGCACCTATGCCCCGCGCCTGGTGGCGACCAGTTATTCCACTTTCGCCGGCACCGTGACGGCCAAGGGCGGCAACAATCCCACCTATCTGAAGGGCGCCCTCACCGCCTCGGCCTTTCCGCCTCAACAAGTCTTCTGGAACGATCCCGCCATTCAGAAGTGTGTGCGCATCATTAAGAAGGCCTACCCATCCGATGTGATCGCCAGCCCCATCGGGGCGGCACCCGGGAGTCCGACGACATGGGTGTCGGCCGAGAACACGTGCCAAGACGTAGCCATCTTCTCGGCCATTGCGAAGGCGGCGGGAAAGAACCTCACCGCCAAGACATTCGAGAAGGCCGGCTACGGCCTGCGCAACATCTCGGTCCCCGGCATGGGTGCCCCGGTGTCATTCGGACCGAAGCGTCCGTATGCGCTAGGCCCGGTCTATCTGGTGACCTACGACCTCAACACACACCAACTCGTCATTTCCGGCAAGCCGGCGAACGCATGAGGAACGACATGACCACAGTCGATTTTCGGACCCGCTCCGATGGCGCCGCCCACCAGGTCGACGCCGGGACCTTCGTCCAGGAGCAGAAGGCGGCACTGGCGGGGTCACGCGGCGGCGACGCGGGTCAGGCGGCCACGAGGCTGGGCCTCGTGCCCCTCACTTTCGATGTCGACGGGACGCGGTTCACGCTCGTAATTGATGACGGGGTGCTCCAGGTTCGTCCCGGTGGCGGCGAGCATCTCGTGGTCGCCCTCGACGCCGCCGCGTTCTCAGACCTGGTGGGTGACGTCGTCTCCACCTTCGGTCTCACGATGCTCGGACGCGCCGAGGTCCGTGCCGGCAGCGTCGACGACTTCGTCGCGTGGGAGCCCGTCCTCCGCCTTGTGCTCGACGGGCGACCCGTCTACGAGCCGGGCACCGTCGAATTCGTCGACCGCCGTGGCGCGCCGCTCGAGCTGCGGCAGTCGTTCACCCTCGATTCCGACCCCGGCGACATGGGCCACTTCCTCGCCCAGGCAGGCTTCTTGCACGTCGAGTCCGTCTTCAGCGAGTCCGAGATGGCGGCCGTCAGCCGCGAACTCGACGATGCGGTCGCTGCAGCCCGCACCGACGACGGGGCCTCGTGGTGGGCCGAGACCGCAGCGGGGGAGTCCTACCCGGCTCGCATCCTCGGCTTCAACCAGAAGTCGCCGGCCCTCCGGACTCTGCTGCACAGTGACCGCTTCGCGGCGATCGGCACCCTGACTGGCGACGCGTACGAGCAGCGCGATCCCGACGTCGGCGACTCGGCCGAAGGCCTACTGAAGAAGGTGCAGGTGATCGAGGGCATCTCCGACGTCAGTTGGCACAAGGACTGCGCCATGGGTGGCCACAGCCGGCACTGTTGTGGGTTGACTGTCGGGATCTCTGTCACGGGCGCTGGGCGTGACAACGGCGAACTCGGGGTGGTCGCCGGCTCGCACCGGGCCAGTGTCGCCCCGCTGGGCGTGGAGGGTCTGGACCTGCCCCGGCTCCCGTTGCCGACTCGCACAGGTGACCTGACCGTGCACTGCTCGTGCACCCTGCACATGAGCCGACCGCCCGTTTCGGCCGAACGACGCGTGGTCTACACCGGCTTCGGGCTGACCCCGAGGCCCGGTGACCACGTCGTCGAGCGCACGCTGGAGGAGATACGCAACGACCGGGCACAACTGGGTGACCGGGTCAGGAGTCAGGAGCGTCACGCACTCGGTGCGCGCTCGGCCAGCTTCGAGTTGTGAACTGAACACCCGGACCGGTCGCCTTGGTCCGGCTCGATGTGACGGCGTCCCCGTGATCGTCGGGCCGCCTGCTTAGGATGCACCCGTGTCAGTGCGTGGCGCTCCCTTGACGCCGGAGCCCGTCTTGGTCGATGACATGCGGATCCGCGTGCTGGTTCCCTCGGAAGGATTCAGGCTCGGCGACGCCGTGCGGGCCGTCTACGGCGAGACCTATCCGGTGCGGTGGACGTACGACGCCGACGAGGTGGCGCGTCGGATCGCGGCCGGCCTGTTCATCGCGGCGATCGCCGAGACCGCCGACGGCGAGTTGCTGTGCCATTCGGGGTTGTCGCTCCATGCTCGAGATGATGTCGTCGGTCACGCCGGCCAGGCGTTGACATTGCCGGCCGCCCGCGGGCGGCACGTCTTCACCACCGTGAAGCGATATCTCGTCGACTGGGCGACGGCGCTCGGCCTCGTCGGGATGTACAGCGAGGCCACCGCGGCGCACCCGTACAGCCAGCAAGCACTGCTCGATCTGGGCGGACACGAGACGGGATTCATGCTCGGCTTCATCCCCGAGGCGGTCGACAACAACGCCGCGTCGCCGTCGTCCGCGGGCGGGCGCACGTCCGCCGCACTGTTCTTCCTTCGGATGCGGCCGGGGGCGGAACGGACGGTCTATGCGCCGCACCGACACCGCGGCATCGTGCGGCAGACGATCGAGATCTGCAATTTCCGGTCGCGCCTCGCCGATCCGGCAGGACGGATCCGTCTGGGCTCGACCTCGCTCCTCCACGTCGAATTGGATGCAGGTGACAACGTCGCCCTGCTCACTGTGCAGCAGGCCGGGGAGGATCTCACGTCGAGGATCGACGCCGAGCGCGCCCGGATCTTCGGGAACGGTGTCGACGCGCTCTACGTGGACCTTCCGCTCGACCGGCCCGAGTCAGCCCACTTCGGCGACGCGCTCGAGGAGCTCAACCTCTCGTATTCGGGGATCTTCCCCAACAACCAGGCGGTCGGGGACGTCCTGCGGCTGCAATGCCTGCGCCAGGCGACCGCGTGGAGCCATGACGTGGCGGTGGCGTCGCCCCACGGCGCCGCGTTGCTCGACTATGTGATCGCGGACATGGAAGCGGCAGGTCAAACGGTGGCGAGAACGTCGCTACAACAGGGTGGCGGAGTTCGGGCCGACTCGATCCCGCTCGTGGCGGTGCCGTAGTTCCATTACACGACCCGTGCGGACGCGCCGGGGTCAGTCGTCGAAGTGGCGGAGCACGCCGGGCAGCTCGGTGAGCGCGGTCACGACGGCGTCGGGCTGTGGACCGTCGCCGGGGAAGGGCACCGTGCCGTCGCGGTCGATCCACACCGAACGCCAGCCCGCGCCGTGCGCGCCTGCCACATCGTTGACCGGATGGTCGCCAACGAGGACGCAGGCAGCGGGACCCACGCCGAGCTCGCGCTCGACCACGTCGAAGATCCCCTTGTCCGGCTTGGCCACGCGGTGGTCCTGCGCGAACACCACCGACTCGAAGTAGGTGGCCAGCCCGACCGTCTCGGGCAGCCGGCTCCCGTTGGACAGCAGGCCGAGGCGGTAGTCGTCACGCAGGGCGTCGAGGCCCGGGATCGTGTCGGGGAAGAGCGCGGCGTCGCGGTCACGGTGGATGAAATACGAGTCGCTCAGCTCCCGGGCCAACGCCTCGTCGGCGGCCTCGTCCCCACCTTCGGCCGCGCGCTGTCGTTCGAGCGTGCGGGTGAAGCCGTGCACCCGCAGCTCGGCCAGCGACCAGACGTCGGGTTGCTCCTCAGCCACGACGGCGCGGTCGGCCTGCAGTTCGTGCCACGTCAGTGTGTCGGCGAACGGCCCGGGTCGGGCGGCTCGCAGCTCGTCGGCGGTCGCCATGAGCGCGTCGCGCATGACGCGCTCGAAATCCCACAGGGTCTGATCCCCGTCGAAGAGGACGGCCTCAATCACGGTCAGGCGTCGGGCGCGACGAGGACGACCTTGCCGAACTTGCCGCCCGCCCCGAAGCGATCGTACGCGTGCTGCGCCTCCGAGAGCGGGAAGGTCTCGCACACCGGCACCTGCAGCCGGCCAGCCACGAGGCCGGGCAACACGTGCGCCGCCACGTCCGCCGCCACGTCGGCCTTTTCGTGCCGGCTGCGTGCCCGCAGGGTGGAGCCGCCGATGCTGGCGCGCTTCTGCATGAGCTGCATGAGCTCCACCTCCATGCGCCCCCCACCGCCCACGCCGATCACCACCACCCGGGCCCAGGGGGCCAGGTGCGCCAGCACGCTGGTCAGGCTGGGCGCGCCGACCAACTCCAGGACGACGTCGTAGGGCGCCTGGGCCTCCTCGCTGCCGGGCGCGAGCACATGGTGCGCCCCGAGTGCGGCAACGGCGTCGTGCCGGGCGGGATCGCGCACGGTGGCGGTCACGTCCGCGCCCGCCTGGACGGCCAGCTGCACGCCGGCCGTCCCGACGCCACCGGCGGCGCCGGAGACCAATACCCGGTCGCCCATCTGCAGATCGGCCTGGCGGAAGAGGGCGTCGTACGCGGTGGTGAAGACCTCGGGAAAGCCGCCGGCCTCGGTCCACGGGAGGTCCTCGGGGACGCGTAATGCGTGCATCTCGTCGACCCGGGCGAGCGTGGCCTGCGCCCCGCCGCCGACGACGGCCATGGCCCGGTCGCCGGGCGAGAAGAGCGTCACCTGGCGCCCGACGGCCACCACTTCACCGGCGAACTCCATGCCGGGAATGTCGGCGGGCCAGCCCGCCGGCGCTGGATAGAACCCGGCCCGCTGCACCAGGTCCGCCGCATTCAGCCCTGCCGCCCGCACCGCCACCAGCAGCTCGGTGTCGCCGAGGACGGGGTCGTCCCGCTCCTCCCAGTACAGCTGGCCGTCCCGGATCACCACGGCGTGCATGCGAGCAACCCTACGCGGGCCGGGCACGTGCCCATCGGTGCCCGGTAGGGTCGGCGCATGGCTCTCTATGACATTCCCATCCACACCCTCCAGGGCGACGACGCCAAGCTGGGCGACTACAAGGGCAAGACCCTGCTCCTGGTGAACGTGGCGTCGAAGTGCGGCCTCACGCCGCAGTACGAGGGCCTCGAGCGCCTGCAGAAGAACTACGAAGGCCGCGGCTTCTCGGTGATCGGCTTCCCCTGCAACCAGTTCATGGGACAGGAGCCCGGCACGTCCGAGGAGATCGCGGAGTTCTGCTCGACCACCTACGGCGTGACCTTTCCCCTCATGGAGAAGATCGACGTGAACGGCGACGAGCGCCATCCGATCTACGCCGAGCTCGAGAAGAAGGAAGACGCCGAGGGCAAGGCCGGCGACATCACGTGGAACTTCGAGAAGTTCCTACTGTCCCCCAAGGGCGACGTCGTGGCGCGCTACCGGCCCCAGGTGGAGCCGGAGGACCCAACCCTCGTGGCCGACATCGAGGCGCAGCTCACCGCTTGACGCCGCCACACCCCGTTCCGGCGGGGTTCGCCGCGTCCATCTTCGACATGGACGGGCTGCTGCTCGACTCCGAGATCCTGTGGCACGAGGCCGAGATCGAGATCCTCGGTGCTCTCGGCGTCCCGCTCGCCGTCGAGGGCTGCCGCTCGACCAAGGGCATGTTCGTGGGCGAGGTCACGGCGCACTGGTACTCGTTGCACCCCTGGCCGGGCGCCACGCCGACGCCGGACGAGGTGGCGGTGCAGATCGTCGATCGCGTCATCGACCTCATCGCGACCAAGGGAGTGCTCAAGCCCGGTGCGACGCACGCCATCGACCTGTGCCGCGACCGCGGGCTGCCCACTGGCCGTGGCGTCGTCGTCGCAGTACCGGCTGATCGACGCCGCGCTGGCGCACTTCGACCTGCGCGACCGATTCGAGCTCGTGCACTCGGCCGAGGACGAGGACTACGGCAAGCCCCACCCGGCCGTCTTCCTCACGGCGGCGGCCAAGCTCGGCGCGCCACCCAGGCGGTGCCTGGTGTGGGAGGACGCGCCGGCCGGCGTGCTGGCGGCGAAGGCGTCGTCCATGACCTGCATCGCCGTACCCGAAGAGGGGGAGGGGCATCACCCGGCCTTCGGGCTGGCCGATCTCGTCGTGGCCTCGCTCCTCGACGTGACCGACGCCTCGCTCGACGAGCTCGAGCGTACACTCGCACCCGCGTCGACGGCGTTCTAGTCGAAGGCGTCCTCACCTGGCCTCGGTGAGGCCCCTGTCACCGTCGTCGAGCCAACCGAAGCGCTCGACGATCTCATCTTCGGCCTGCGCCCTGACCCACTGGGGACCGGCGCTGCCGGAGACTCTCGGGCCCGCGTGAGGCCGGCCGGAAGAGCGGAAGGATGACCGCGCCCACCCTCTATCCTCTCCGACGTGGCTGGGCGCCTGTTCCCGCCGCAAGAGGCCATCTTCCCCGTGTTCACACCCGTACCCCCCGACATCGACTTCGTCGCCCTCGAGCAGGCCGAACTGGCCCGCTGGGCGGAGCACCGCGTCTTCGAGCGTTCCGTCGAGCAGCGCGAGGGCGCGGCGCCATGGGTCTTCTACGAGGGTCCGCCCACGGCCAACGGCATGCCGGGCCTGCACCACGTCTGGGCCCGGGTCTACAAGGACCTCTTCTGTCGCTTCCGCACGATGGGCGGGGCCTACGTGGCCCGCCGGGCCGGGTGGGACACCCACGGGCTCCCGGTCGAGGTAGAGGTCGAGAAGAAGCTCGGCATCACCGGGAAGGAGCAGATCGAGTCGCAGGTCGGCATCGCCGAGTTCACCCGGCTGTGCCGCGAGTCCGTCTACTCCTACGTGGACGAGTTCGCCCGCTTGACGACGCGGATCGGCTACTGGGTCGACATGGATGCGGCCTACTGGACCCTGGACTCGACGTACGTCGAGTCGGTCTGGTGGCACCTGCAGCAGCTCTTCGACCAGGGCCTGCTCTACGAGGACCTGAAGGTGGTGCCGTACTGCCCCCGCTGCGGGACGGCACTGTCGAGCCACGAGTTGGGTCAGCCCGACGTCTACCGCGACGAGGAGGACGAGTCGGCCTACGTCCGGCTGCGGCTCGTCGACACCGACGCCCTGGCGGGCACGGGCGCCGAGTGGTTGGCGGTGTGGACGACCACGCCCTGGACGCTGCTGTCGAACACCGGCGTGGCGGTGCATCCCGACCTGACCTACGCCGTAGTCGACGGGATGGTCATGGCCGAGGATCTGGTCGACGCCGTCATGGGCGAGGGCGCATCGGCCCGCATCACGCGGACGCGTGCGGGGTGCCGACCTCGTCGGGTTGCACTACGTCCGCCCGTTCGACGATCTCGACCCGCCGCACGGTGCCGACGGGTGGCGGGTGGTCCCGGGGTCGTACGTGACGACCGAGGAGGGGACCGGGCTCGTCCACCTGGCCCCGGCCTTCGGCGAGATCGACCGCCAGATCGGCCGCGAGAACGGACTGCCGTCGCTCAACCCCGTCGGTCCTGACGGCCGCTTCACCGACGCCGTCGGCTGGCTGGCCGGGCGCGACGTCCGTGAGGCGAACCACGACATCAACGACCGGCTCGAGTCCGACGGGTTGCTCATCCGCCGCTTTCCCTACGTCCACTCGTACCCGCACTGCTGGCGCTGCCGGACACCGCTGATCTACTGGGGCAAGCCGAGCTGGTACATCGCCACTTCCACCCGCAAGGACGATCTCCTGGCGGCCAACCACACGGTGGACTGGCACCCGGCTCACATCCGGGACGGGCGTTTCGGCGAATGGCTGGAGAACAACGTCGACTGGGCGCTGTCCCGCGACCGCTACTGGGGGACGCCGCTGCCGATCTGGCGCTGCGGACGAGGGCCACGTGCGCTGTCGTCGGTTCGCTGGCCGAGCTGTCCGACCTCTGCGGCCGCGACGTGACGGGGATCGACCCGCACCGGCCGACCATCGACGAGGTCACGTTTGCCTGTGGCACGTGCGCGGCCGACGTCGGGGCCGTCGACGAGGTCGACGAGCTGGCGGTGTGCCGCCGGGTCGAGCCGGTGATCGACGCCTGGTTCGACTCGGGCTCCATGCCGGCGGCGCAGGTGGGGTATCCGCATGTGGCCGGGTCGGCGGAGGCGTTCACCTTTCCGGCGGACTTCATCTCTGAGGCCATCGACCAGACCCGCGGGTGGTTCTACTCCCTGCTGGCGATCAACACCCTCGTCTTCGGCGAGAGCCCCTATCGCCATGTGGTGTGCCTGGGTCACATCGTCGACGCGGACGGCCGCAAAATGTCCAAGTCGCTCGGCAACATCATCGACCCCTGGTCGATCCTCGACACCCGCGGCGCCGACGCCATGCGGTGGTGGATGTTCAGCCAGGGGTCGCCGTGGACGCCGACGCGGGCGACCCTCTGCGCGCGATCGACACAGCAATGCGCGACATGCTGCTCACGCTGTGGAACACCTTCAGCTTCTTCACGACTTACGCATCGCTGAACGCGTTCGACCCCGCCGATGCGGGGATCCCCGTAGCGGGGGATCGGGGGCCGCTCGACCGTTGGATCCTGTCCCGCTTGGCCAGCACGACGGCCGCGGTGACCGAGGCGCTCGGTTCGTACGAGCCCCTTGCCGCGTCCACGGCGCTCGCGGCGCTCGTCGACGACCTCTCCAACTGGTACGTCCGTCGTAGCCGCCGCCGCTTCTGGCGCACCGACCCCGATGCACCGGCCGGCGACACCCTGGCGGCGCAGGCGACGCTGCACACGACGCTGACGACGGTGGCGCTGCTGCTGGCGCCGTTGTGTCCGTTCGTGTCGGACACCATGTGGCGGCACCTGAGCGGTGCCGCCGAAGGGGAGTCGGTGCACCTGGCCGACTGGCCGGCGGCCGAAGTTGCCGGTGTCACACCTGACTCCGAGCTCGAGGCGCAGATGGCGCTGGCCCGCCGACTGACGTCGCTGGGTCGCGCCGCCCGCGGCGAGGCCTCGGTCAAGGTGCGCCAGCCACTCGCGCGCGCCCTGGTCTTCCTGCCGGCCGACGCACCCGAGATCCTGGAGGACATCGTCAAGGACGAGCTCAACGTCGACGAGATCGACCGCGCCGACGACCTCAGCGAGGTACTCGAGTTCGAGCTGGTGCCGAACTTCAAGACACTCGGCAGGCGGCTGCGGGACCTGGTCAAGGAGCTCGGTCCGGCCCTTGGCGCGCTCGACAGCGTCGCCGTCGCGGCCGAGCTCGAGGCGGGGCGTTCCATCACCGTCGTCCTCGGGGGCCAGGAGGTCGAGCTGTCACCCGAGGACCTGCAGCTACGGGTCCGCGGCCAGCAGGGCTTCGCCGTGTCCCGCGAGGGCGGGGAGGTGGTGGCACTCGACCTGAATCTCGACGTCGGTCTGCGGCAGCGAGGATTGTCCCGCGACGTCGTGCGGCTGGTGCAGGACCTACGCAAGGCCACCGGGCTCGAGGTCTCCGACCGCATTCGCTTGTACGTGGTGGGCCTCGATCCCATCGCCGACTACTTCGACTACGTCGCTCGCGAGGTGCTCGCCGTGGACGTGGTGGTCGGGCCTGGCCAGGGGGAGGGGTCGGTGCTGGAACTCGACGACGCCATGCTCACCGAACCCGTGCGGGTCTGGATCGAGCGCGTCGACCCGGGCTGACCGCGACGATCTCCTGCCTCGGCTCCTCGGCTCGTCCTCCTCTGTCGAGGTCAGAGCCGGGGATCGCCCGGGAGCAACGATCCGGTGAGCGCCACCTGGACGCCTCCGGTGGCGGCTGGGTCGAGGACGGCGAGGTCGCGTTCGGTCCGAACCGCAGCGACGCCCGCACCTGCGGTCGCCGCACTCGCGGCGTGGAGGTCGTCGACGCGCAGTGCGACGAGATGGGTGCACGCCCGCTCGTAGGAACGGCCCCAGAGCGCGGGGTCCGCCGCTTCGCCGAGCCGGTAGAGGGCGAGTGTGCAGTCGGCGAGTGACACGCCCGCCACGGGTTGGCCGGGCGCCGCGCCGGCGTCCTCGAACGTGACGGCCGTGCCGAGTATCTCGGCGAACCGGCTCGCCCAGGCCCTTGGGTCGTCGACCAGTGCACCGATGAAGGCGTGGTGCGTGGCGGGCGCGAGCACCGGCGTCGCGGGTGCGGGCGGCGTGCCGCCGAAGCGGGGGTCGACCGGGAGCTCGAACGTGCTCCATTGCAGGAAGACTCCGCCCGTGTCTCGGGGATCCGTGAAGCACATCTCGGGGCGTGGTCGTGCGGCGATGTGGATCTCCTGCTGCTCCAGGTGGGCCATCGTGGCTTCGAGGTCCTCCACCTGGAGTGCGATGGAGTGCATGCCGCCGCCGAAGCGCTCGACGAATCGAGCGGCGCCGCCATCGACGATGGGCTGGCCGATCTCAACGGCGTTGTCGCCGACCCAGGCCATGCCGCCGCGGCGACCGATCCCGGGCTCGGTGGACTCGCTGTATTCGAGCACGGTCAGCCCGACGAGGGTGCCGAGGTTCCGGACCGCCAGGTCGTAGTCGGGCACCATCGCGGTGGAGTGAAAGAGCCAACGCACGAGGTGCTGCCTACGTTCGCTCATCGGCCTGCCGTCACCGGGAGCTCGACCCCGGTGACGTTGCGCGCCCCGGGCCCGGCGAGGAAGAGGACGGCAGCGGCCACATCGGCAGGGTCGACGTGGCGCCTGAGCGCGGTACCGGCTGCCATGTGGCGCGAACACGTCGTCGACGGACTCTCCGGTCCGGGCGGCGATCGACGACACCATGGCGTCGAGTGGTGCCCCGGTGATGAAGCCCGGTGTCACGACGTTGACACGGATGCCGATCGGTCCCAGCTCCTTGGCCAACGTCAGCGAGGCCGTGACCATCGCCTGTTTCGTTGCCGTGTAGCGGGCGCGGCGTGCCGGGAGCGCATGTGTCCCGACCGTGCCGATCTGAATGATGGATCCGCCCTCTCCGGCGCCCGGGCCGTTGCGGCTCATGGCGCGAGCCGCCAGGCGGCTCAGCTCCAGCGTCCCGATGACGTTCACCTCGAAGGCCCGGTGCCAGCTCGTCCAGTCGGGCTCGACCTCGTCGATCGTCGTCTGATCGCCGCCCGCGGTGGCCACGTTCACGAGGATGTCCATGCGGCCGAGTCGTTCCAGCACCTGGTCCACGAGCTTGGCGCAGGAGCCAAGATCCCCGAGGTCCAGTGTCATGGGGATGACCTGCCCGATGCCCGGCTCGGCGGACAGGTCGGCCGCCATGGTGGCGAGACGATCGGCGTCGCGTGCGGCGACCACCACGTTGGCCCCGGCCTCACGGAACGCCGCGGCACAGGCGAGCCCGACGCCCGGCCCGGCGCCGGCGACGATCGCCGTCCTTCCCTCCAGCGGGGTGCTCACGGCGTCAGTCGCCGAGGTCGGGCGCCCAGGCGACCCCGTTGATGTGGCCGCCGCCGTCGACGAAGAGCGTGTTGCCGGTCACATAGCGGGCGTCCTCGCTGGCGAGGAACACGGCGACCGGGGCGATGTCCTCCTCGGGGTCGCCGAGACGGCCCATTGGGTTTGTCGAGTCGGCCGCCGCCTCCAACTCCGGGTACGCCTCGAATGCCGCGCGCGACGCCGCGGTCTTCGCACCCGGGCAGATGACGTTGACCCGGATCTGCCACGGTGCCCACTCCCGGGCGGCCGTCCGGCTGGCGGCACGCAACGCCTCCTTCGCGATGTTGTACTGCGCCGTGCCCATGTGCGCGTTGACCCCGTTCAACGAGCACATGTTGATGACGGCGCCGTCTCGCCTGGCCTTCATGATCGGCAGCACGGCCTGCATGCCCCAGAACGGTCCGAGCAGCCCCATGGAGAGACCCCACTGCAACTGCTCGTCCGTGGTGGCCTCGAAGCGACCGAGCGCCCCGCCACCCCAGGCGTTGTTGACGAGCACGTCCACTGTGCCCCAGGCGTCCACTGCGGTTGCCACCATGGCCGTGACGTCGGCCTTCGCACTGGCGTCGGTGTGGGCGAAGCGCACGTCGGCGCCGAACTCGTCCCGGCACGTCGCCGCAACCACCGCACCGTTGTCGTCGTCGATCTCGGCCACCAGGACCTTGGCGCCCTCGGCGGCGAAGCGGCGCACCACCCCGCGGCCGATGCCGTCACCCCCGCCAGTGACGATCGCCACCTTGTCGCGCAGTCGATCGGCCATCAGGCTGCCACCGTAGCCAGGGGGGTTCGGGGCTGCTCGCTCAATCGGCGCGCCGAGGTCGCGCCCGGCGGCATACTGCGGGTCATGGCGTACACGGTGGATTTCAAGACCGTCTCGACGGTCGGATTGGAGTCGTCGCCGGTCGCAGCCGCCCTCGCCGGGTTGCGGGCGAACGAGGCCCGCTTCGTCAAGAACAAGTGGGACCACGATTTCACGGTGGAACCCGCCAAGAGGGCGAAGCGCACCGTCGACTGGGTGGTGCGCATCCTCGAAGAGGAGCGCGACATCGTGGTCTCGTCGACGCCGCTGGAGGCGACGGCGTTCGAGGTCGAGAATCTCCGCCTCGCCTACGTCTTCTACGAGAGTGGCCTGTCGATCAACGTGATGTACACCGTCGATGATCCCAAGGATCGAGCCGTCGGGCTGAAACTCTCCGAAGGCATGGACATCCCTCCCGAGCTGGCCTCGACGTTCAAGTTCGCTCGGCAGAAGTCCAAGCTTGCCGGGACGATCCGGGGCTCCTACTTTGCCTTCAAGAACGACTACTGATGCTGATCTCCTCACTGTCCCGGACCGACCACCCGGCTGGATCCGTTGCTTCGGGAAGGTGGGGGCGGGTTCGGTTCGGGATTCCGGTGGGTACGGCAACTGGTGAGATCAGGCACCGGGGAAGGAGAAGACGATGACCTCCCACGCTCTCGGCACCCAGGAGGAATGGCTCGCCGCTCGGCTCGAGTTGCTCCAAGCAGAGAAGGAACTGACCCGCCGCAACGACGAGGTGGCCAAGCTCCGGCGGGAACTGCCGTGGGTGAAGGTCGAGGAGGACTACCGGTTTGGAACCGAGGACGGTGATGCATCCCTCCCCGAATTGTTCGGTGGGCGGTCGCAGCTGATCGTCTACCACTTCATGCTCGGGCCGGATTGGGACGAAGGTTGCCCGAGCTGCTCAGCTCTCGCCGACGGCTTCGCCGGGAGCGTGCCACACCTGGTGAACCATGACGTCGCCTTCGTCGTGGTCTCGCGGGCTCCACTCGACCAGATCCTGGACTACAAGAACCGTATGGGGTGGGACTTCCGCTGGGTCTCGTCGTTCGGCAGCGCCTTCAACTACGACTTCCACGTGACGGTCGATCCCGCAGTCGCACCCGTCGAATACAACTACAGGGACCAGCAACAACTCGAGGCAGAGAACGTGGCATGGCGGGACTGGTCCGGCGAGCAGCCCGGGATGAGCGCCTTCGCGCGCGAGGGGGAGGACGTGTTCCACACCTACTCCGCCTACGCGCGTGGGTGTGACGCGCTGTGGACGATGTGGCAGTGGCTCGACCGGGCTCCTCTGGGCCGCAACGAGGGGGACTTGTCGTGGTTCCACCGGCACGACGAGTATCCGGCAGAGCCGGCGCGGCAGGTCGGCCGATCCTGACCGTCACGTAGGACGCCGGAGCTTCAGGGGCCGGCGTCGAGCACCTTGTGCAGGGCCACCTCGAGCGCGGCACGGTCGCCGTCGTTCAAGTGTGCGACAAGGTGGCGGTCGATCGCGTCGATGTGGGCCGCGACGGCCTTGTCGAGCACAGCCTGTCCCTCCGGGGTCAACACGACATAGATGCTCCGTCGATCGCTCGGGCAGTTCTCCCGCGCCACGAGCCCGGCCTCCACCATGCGGTCGACCAGGCGAGTGACCCCACCCGTCGTCAGCGCCACGTCGGCGCTGAGACGGCTCATGGTCAGCCGGCTCTCGGGGGCGCCCCCCACATGGATGAGGACGTCGAAGAAGACGAGGGGGATGCCGACGCTCTGCTCGAGCTCACGTCCCAGGCTGTCGGTCAACCGCCGGTGCGTCCGGACGATGAGGGTCATGAGCCGGATGCGGTCGTCATCGATCTGGCCGAGGACGCCGCAGGGGCCACCGGCCTCGCCGTCCCCGCTGACACCGCCGTTGGGGCGCACCCCTCCCGCGTCCTGGTCACCGCCCTTGGCCGGGATGGTCGCTGTTCCCATGTCGCTTCTCTCAGTCTCCCCCGAAACGCGCTGCGATTCCTAGTATATCTGATTGACAAGTATCTGAAGAGTCAGATATAGTACAGACAACGAAATCTGGCACACCAAGGAGACGACCAAATGAGCACCGACACCAGCATCTCTACCCTCCCCAAGGTGGGGACATACACGATCGACCCGGCCCACACCGAGGTCGGCTTCGTTGCCCGCCACCTGATCGGGACGAAGGTACGCGGCCGGTTCACCGAGGTCGAGGGCACCTTCACGGTGGCCGAGAATCCCGAGGACTCGACCCTGGAGGCGACCGTCCAGGCCGCCAGCATCCACACCAACCAGGAGCAGCGGGACGACCACCTGCGCACCAACGACTTCCTGGACGTGCCCAACCACCCGACCCTGACCCTGGTCAGCACCGGGCTGCGCCGGGTCGACGACGCCAACTGGGTGCTCACCGCCGACCTGACCGTCAGGGGCGTCACCAAGTCGGTTGACTTCGACCTCGAGTTCCTGGGCGAAGGGGCCTCCATGCAGGAGGGCAAGAGCGTCGTGGCCTTCTCGGCCAGCGCCACCATCGACCGCCGCGACTTCGGCGTCAGCTTCAACCACTCGCTGCTCGACGGCAGCGTCGTGGTCGGCAACAAGGTCGTGATCGAGATCGAGACCGAGGCCGGCCTCTCCGACTGACCCCATCTGGCGGTTGCCGGCCCGGGACCCGGGCCGGCGCCGCTCGATACGCTTCCCGCCCATGGCCCGCCTGCGATCCGCACCGGCCACCGAGCTCCGCCCCGTCGCATCGACGCGCCCACACGTGCTGGCCGTCGACCTCGGCACCGGTGGGCCCAAGGTGGCCGTGGTGGAGGCCACCGGCGGGATCGTCGCCCATGCCTTCCAGGCGGTCGGCATCGATCTGACCGACGATGGGGGAGCGGAGCAGTCCCCGGAGGCCTGGTGGGACGCAATCGTGGCTTCGGCCCGGCAGGCCATCGCCGCCAGCGGCGTGGCGCCCGAGGACATCGTCGGCGTCGGGTGCACGTCCCAGTGGTCGGGCACCGTGCCCGTCGATGACGACGGGGACGCCATCGGTCCCGCCATCACCTGGATGGACTCGCGCGGCGCCCGCGCCGTCCGCGAGACCGTGCGCGGCGCCCTCAACGTCCAGGGCTACTCGGCCTCCAAGTTGGCCAAGTGGGTGCGCCGCACCGGTGGCATCCCGAGCCAGTCGGGCAAGGACCCGGTCGGGCACATCCACTTCCTGCGCGAGCAGCGCCCGGACGTCTACGCCGCCGCCGCGGTGTTCCTCGAACCGGTCGACTATCTCAATCTGCGGCTGACCGGTCTGGCCCGGGCCTCGCACGACTCCATCACGTTGCACTGGGTGACGGACAACCGCGACATCAATGCCGTCGCGTACGACGATTCCTTGATGGCACTCGCCGGACTCGAGCGAGCCAGGCTGCCCGAGCTGGTGGCGACGGGCAGCGTGCTCGGAGGGCTGGCCCCGGCGGCGGCCACCGAGCTCGGACTCCTCCCTGGCACACCGGTCGTGGCCGGTACGGGAGACCTCCATTCGGCTGCGGTCGGCTCGGGCGCCGTGGCCGACTTCGACGGGCACCTCTACATCGGCACCTCGAGCTGGATCAGCTGCCACGTCCCCTTCAAGAAGACCGACGCCTTGACCAACATCGCGTCGTTCCCGTCCGGGATCCCGGGGCGCTACCTGGTGGCCGACGAACACGAGACGGGGGGCGCCTGCCTGACCTGGCTGCGCGACAACCTGCTCTTCCCCGACGACGCCCTTGCGGTCGACGCCTCGCTCCCGGCTACCCGCCCCCTGGTCCCCGACAACGTCTTTGCCACACTCAACGACATGGCGGCGTCCGTGCCGGTCGGGTCGCACGGCGTCCTCTTCACGCCCTGGCTCAACGGCGAGCGCTCGCCGGTCGACGACCACACCATCCGTGGGGGCTTCCACAACATCTCGCTCTCGTCGACGCGGGCGGACATGGTGCGGGCGGTGTTCGAGGGCGTCGCGCTGAATTCGGCGTGGCTGCTGGGAGCGGTGGAGAAATACACCAAGCGCCCCTTCCCCTCCCTCGCCTTCGTCGGTGGTGGCGCCAACTCCGACCTCTGGTCCCAGATCCATGCCGACGCCACCGGGCGCACCATCCGCCAGATCGACGAACCGGTGCTGGCCAACGTCCGCGGCGCGGGGCTGCTCACCCTGCTGGCGCTCGGTCATCTCACCGTGGCCGACATCCCGGGCACCGTGACCGTCAAGGCCACCTACGAGCCCGACCCTGCCGCCGGCGAGGTCTACGCCGCGCTGCTCAAGGAATTCGTCAACCTCTACGAGAAGACGAAGGGGATCCACAAGCGGCTGAACGGCCGCCGACTGCAGCAACTGACGAGGGGAAGCCGCTAGTCCTTCACGCGGGGCTCGCCGTCGAGCCCCGCCCCCGCCGGAACAGTCGTCGCCGCCCCCTGCCCGAACCCTTGGTGACGATCAACGCCAGCGACGTCGTGACGTGGCCGGCGAGCTCGGTGCGGAGGTGCACATCGCTGTAGGGCGGCACGTCGACGTGCTCGTCTTCAGGCGTCGCCCCCAGCGTGTAGTCCATGTCGACGTCGTGGCCCGCCCGCCCGAGCCGCGCCACCAGTTCCTCGATGTCACGGCGACGGTAGAAGACCGTGCCGCCGGCCTCGACCGTGGCGTCGTTGGACGAGACGAGATACTCGGTCGTGTGTACCGCGACGCCGCCGGGACGCAGACACGTCAGGGACGCGTCCACGAAGTCCATCCCCGCGCCCAGCGTCCCGAGATGTTCGAGCGCGCACGACGACCACGCAAAGTCGAACCCGGTGAGGTCCGCCGGAACGGCGGTCATGTCGACGGGGCCGGTAGGCCACCCGTTGCACGAAGTCGTCCGTCGCGCACAGCCCGAACTCGTTGAGGTCCTCCAGGCCGCCGGCCCACTCGACCGCCGAGTCCGTCCAGCCGGTGGCGACGGCCGACTCGTGGGGCTGGTCGGTGGCGACGATGTCGCAGCCGGCGTCGGCGAAGAGGGCCACGAGCGGCTCCCGCCCCACGCCGAACCCGAGTCCCGTGCACCCGGCGGTCAACATGTCCCGCTCCCGCAGCGCCTCGGCGATGAAGAGCCACTCCCACATCTTGCGGTGGAGCATGACCTCGCGTTGCTCGTCGGCCGCCGCCCACATCGGTCGCAGCCGTTCCGCCCAGGCCAGCAGGGCCGGCGAGCGCAACGATTCGGCCGAGCACAGTTGCGAGCGCAGCATGACCGGGCGGACCTTATCGGGGTGGCCGCCGGGGGCGACCCCGGGAGCCGACACGGAGGAGGTCGCCGGTGATCAGATCCGTTCGAAGTTGCGGGCCAGCTCCCAGTCCGTCACGTGGCGGTTGCTCGCCAGCCATTCCTGCTCGGCCGTGTTGAGGAGATGGTGGTGCACGTCGGGTCCGAAGGCCTCGAGGGCCACGGCGGAGTCGCGCAGCTCGGCGATGGCTTCGACCAACGTCGAGGGGATGCGCGGCACGTCGTCCGCCTCGTAGGCGTTGACCGGATAGGGGTCTCCCGGCTCGAGTTCGTGGTCGACGCCGTAGAGGCCCGCCGCGATGGCCGCCGCCAGCACGAGATACGGGTTCACGTCCGCCCCGGGGATTCTCGACTCCACCCGCCGCCCGGCCCCGTGCCCGACGAGGCGGAACCCGCAGGTGCGGTTGTCCTCGCCGTAGACGGCCGCGGTGGGGGCCCAACTGCCCGGCACATAGCGCCGGTAGGAGTTGACGGTCGGGGCCGCCATCCAGGCCAGCTCGCGCGCCGCGTGCAGCTGCCCCGCCAGGAACCGCCGGCCCAGCGTCGACAGGCCGCTCGGGTGCGACCCGCCGCCGTCACCGCCCGAACCGGCCGCCATCAGCGCCTCGCCGCTCTTCATGTCCCACAGGCTCGTGTGCACGTGGCAGGACGACCCCACGTCGTCCATCGTCCACTTGGCCATGAACGTCGTCGCCCGGCCCTCTTGCGCCGCGATCTCCTTGATCCCGTTCTTGAACACGAGGTGGCGGTCCGCCGTGACGAGCGCCTCGTCGTAGGTGACGTTGACCTCGTGCTGGCCGCGCCCGGCCTCGCCCTTGGAGAACTCGACGGGGATGCCGGCGGCACACATCTCGTTGCGGATGCGGCGCAGGACGTACTCCTCGCGTGCCGTCTGCAGCAACTGGTAGTCCTCAATGGTGGAGGTGTGCGGCGTGAGCCCCCTCCACCCCTTGGCGTCCGCCTCCTCGTAGGTCTCGTTGAAGAGGAAGAACTCGAGCTCGGTGGCGCTGCACACCCGCAGGCCACGCTCGGCCGCCCGCTCCAGCTGGCGCCGCAGTATCCGGCGGGGCGACACCTCGACTGGTGCCCCGTCCCCGTCGGTGAGGTCGCAGACGACATAGGCGGTGCCCTCGAGCCAGGGGATGAGGCGGGCCGAGTCGTAGTCGGGCCGGCAGACGAAGTCGCCGTAGCCGGTGTCCCAGTTGGTGAAGCGGTAGCCGGGGAGCGGGTTCATGTCGACGTCGACCGCCAGCAGGTAGTCGCACGCCTCAATCCCGTGGTCGGCCACGTGTGCCGTGAAGAAGTCGGCGGTCACCCGCTTGCCCACGGGGCGCCCGTGCATGTCGGGGAAGGCAAGCACGATGGTGTCGACGGATCCGTCGGCGATGGCCTCACGTATGAGCTCTCGACCTGGCATCCGCCTTGTCTACCCCACGGCGGGCGATCGGCCGGCGTGAACCCCGTATGTACGCTGGGCTGGTGATCCCGCTCGTCGGCATCTCGACCTATGTGGCCGATGTGGCCTGGAGCTCGTGGGAGCGACGGGCCGCCGTCCTGCCCGAGTCCTACTTCGAGCTGGTGGCGGCGGCCGGCGGCCGCCCCCTGCTGCTGCCGCCGGCCAGTACCGCACCCGGGGGCCCCGAGGCCGGCGCCGACGACGTCATCGCCGTCCTCGACGCCCTGGTCCTCACCGGCGGCGGTGACCTCGATCCCGCCTCCTACGGTGAGGAGCCCGACCCCGAGGTGGGCGGCGTCGACCGCACCCGCGACGCCAGCGAGCGGGCGCTCCTGGCCGCCGCCCTGGAGGCCGACATGCCGGTCCTCGCCATCTGCCGCGGCTGCCAGGTGCTGAACGTCTTTCTCGGCGGCACGCTGCACCAGCACCTGCCCGACGTCGTCGGCAACCTCGACCACCGCAGTGCCCCCTTGGTCTTCGGCGACGTCGACGTCACCACGGTGCCCGGCACCACGGCGGCCGCCGTCTTCGGCGCCGGCACCACCGTCCGCTGCTCGCACCATCAGTCCATCCGCGACCTCGGGCGCGGCCTGGTGGTCACCGCCCGCGCCCGCGACGACGTCGTGGAGGCGGTGGAGGTCCCCTCCGCCCGCTTCGTCCTCGCGGTCCAGTGGCATCCGGAGGAGGGCATGGACCAGCGGCCCTTCGACGCGCTGATCCGGGCTGCCCTGGAGTACAAGAGAGAACGGTCGGCCCGGGCCACGGTCTGACCGGTCGATGCACCCGATGATTCCGGCGAATGCGTCCCTGCAACCCCCAGGTGACGTCCTCGTCCTGAGTGATCTTGGCGGTCGCCGGGTAAGGTGCCCGCCATGCCAAAGAGCGGTGCCCGCAGAGTCGTCAAGCCGGTCGCAGCGACAGCGGTGACCCTGGGGACGATCGCCAGCATCTGGTGGTTCGCGCTCAAGCCACGCCGCAAGGCCAAGGGCGGCGGCGCTACGAGCGAGAAGAAGTAGGCGTCAACCCCTCCACCAGTGCCGGCAGGCTCTCGCTGAGGGAACCCCAGAGGCGGACGTCGGCCAACGAGTCCATCTCGGTGGGCTCGCCGTTCACGATGATGGCGACGGCCCCGTGCCGCACGGCGATCGGCACCACCCCGGCCGCCGGGAAGACGGCGAGGGTCGAGCCCACCGCCAACACGAGGTCGCAACGCTCCGCGGCGGCCTCGGCCCGGATGAGGTCTTCGGCCACCAGGCTCTGACCGAAGCTGATGGTGGCCGACTTGAGGATGCCGCCGCACTCGACGTCGCCGACGACCGCCGTGCACGCCGGATCGGCCTCGCCCGCCCGCACCCGGTCGTGGACCGGCTCGGACGGCTGGCGCTCGCCGCAACTGAGGCACATCACTTCGAGCGACGTCCCGTGGATCTCGACCATGCGGGCCGGGTCGCTGCCCGCCTTCTGGTGCAGCCCGTCGATGTTCTGGGTGACGAGCAGCTCCAGACGCCCGCTGCGCTCCAGGTCCACCAGGGCGCGGTGCCCTGCATTGGGTTCTGCCGACCACATCGGCGAGGTCAGCCGGTTCTGCCACGCCCGCGCCGCAGCTCGGGGTCTGACACGTAGGCCTGCAGCGTCGCCATCTTCTCGGCCTCGGGATTCTTGGTCCAGACGCCCTCAGGCCCACGGAAGTCGGCGATGCCCGAGTCCGTCGAGATGCCGGCGCCCGTCAGCACGACGACCCGTCTCGCCTGTTCGAGCAGCGCCCGGGCCCGTGCGATGTCGTCGCCGCTCGTCCCGCCCGTCCCGCCCGTCCCGCCCATCCCGTCCATCCCGTCCATCTTGGCCATGGTGGCACGACCACCGGCGCGTATCCTGCGCCGGTGCCCGCCGGCAGCACTACTAGGAGTGCCCCCACCGTCGAGCTGCTGCGTGCGGCCGACGCCGAAGACCGCCAGCGTCGAGCCGCCGGCGCCCTCTTCGCCCGGGGTTGCCGCGCGGGTGACCGCGTCGCCTTCGCCCTCGGCTCGTCGGCCGATCTCGTCTGCGCCGTGCTCGGCGCGGTCCGCGTCGGCCTCATCCCGGTCCTGTTGAACGCCACGCTGACCCCGGCCGAGCGCGACGACCTGGCCGACAACGCCCGTCCCACCCTCGCGCGTCTTCACCGCGGCCGCGCTGCACCACCTCGTCCAGGACGGCAAGGCCACCGACCTCGCGCCGTTTCCGCTGACCCGTTCCATGCACTACACGTCGGGGACGACGGGCACCCCTAAGGGCGTCACCACGGGTCTGTGGGACGAGGCGACGGCCCGCGCCGTCGTCGAGGACGAGGCCGAGGTCTGGCACTTCGACCCGAACGACCTGCACCTTGTCTGCTCGCCGATGTACCACACGCCCTCGATCCGTTTCGCCGGCAACACGCTGCTGGCCGGCGGATCGCTCGTGATCCTGAGCCGCTTCGATGCGGCCACCGCCCTCGAGGTCCTGCGCCGCCACCGCCCGACGACCACCTTCATGGTGCCGACGCATATCGAGCGCATCCTGCAACAGCCCGCCCTCGGACGCCGTCGAGCGCTTCGACTCCTTGCGCCTGCTCGCCCACGCCGGCGCGCCCTGCCCCGAGCCGGTCAAGCGCGCCGTCATGGCCCGGGCCCGCCCCGACGCCGTCTGGGAGTTCTACGGTTCGACCGAGGCCCAGTTCACCGTGTGCCCGCCCGAGGAATGGGTGGCGCACCCCGGCTCCGTCGGTCGCGCCCGCGCCGGCCGGCGCATCGCCATCGACGCCACCGGCACCATCTGGTGCGAGACGCCGTCCTTCGCCCACTTCTCGTATTGGGACGACCCCGTCGCCACCGCCGCCGCCTGGGAGGGGGACGCCTGCACCGTCGGCGACCTCGGCCGCCTCGAAGAGGACTACCTCTACCTCACCGGCCGGCGCCATGACCTCATCATCAGCGGTGGCGTCAACGTGTATCCCGCCGAAGTCGAGAACGCGCTCGACCGCCGCGCCCGGCATCGCCGAGGTGGCCGTCTTCGGCCTCCCCGACGACGAGTGGGGCCAGCGTGTCTGCGCCGCCTACGTCCCGTCAGGACCCCCGGCATCGTCGGCTCGCGACCACGAGGAAGCCCTCCGGGCCGCCGCGTCGGCGCATCTCGCCCCGTACAAGCGGCCGAAGTCGTACTTCGCCGCCGAGGACCTGCCCCACACTGCGACCGGCAAGGTCATGCGAAGGGCCGTCCCGGAGCACCTCGGCCTCGATCCCGGCTGAAACCCGGCCGTCGGCGGGTAAGACTCCATCCATGCCTTTCGCCACCATCAACCCGGCCACCGGAAAGACGGAGAAGGAGTTCCCCGCGCACACCCCCGAGGAGGTGGAGGCGATCCTCGACCGGGCCATGGCGGCATACGCCGAATACAAGACGACGACCTACGCCGAGCGCGCCCGTCACCTCATCACCGCGGCCGAGCTGCTCGAAGGAGAAGTGCCCGACGTGGCGCGCATCCTCACCACCGAGATGGGCAAGACGTTCGCCGCCGCCAAGGCCGAGGTCTCGAAATGCGCGGTCGGCCTGCGCTGGTTCGCCGACAATGCCGAGGCGCTGCTGGCCGACCAGGAGATCGCCACGACCGGCTCGAGGTCGTACGTGCATTACCAGCCCCTCGGCGCCGTGCTGGCCATCATGCCGTGGAACTTCCCGATGTGGCAGGTGATCCGCTTCGCCGCGCCGGCCCTGATGGTGGGCAACGTCGGCCTGCTCAAGCATGCGTCGAACGTGCCGCAGACCGCGCTGGCCATCGAGGACCTGTTCCGCCGGGCGGGCCTCCCCGACGGCGCCTTCTCCAACCTGTTCGTGCCGTCGAAGGACATCGCCGCGCTCATCCACGACCCGCGCATCGCCGCCGTGACACTGACGGGGAGCGAGCCCGCCGGTATGTCGGTGGCGGCCGCGGCCGGCGACGCCCTCAAGAAGACCGTCCTCGAGCTGGGAGGGTCCGACCCCTTCATCGTGCTCGGCAGCGCCGACCTCGACGCGGCCGTGCGCACCGCGGTGACGGCTCGCGTGCAGAACAACGGCCAGTCCTGCATCGCGGCCAAGCGGTTCATCGTCACCGACGACGTGGCCGACGCGTTCGAAGAGCGGTTCATCGAGTCCATGGCGGAGCTGGTGGTGGGCGATCCCTTCGATCCGGCCACCAACATCGGTCCGATCGTGAGCGAGGCGCAGCGGGACGAGCTGGTCGGTCAGGTCGAGGAGGCCGCTGCGACAGGGCGCCACGGTGCACACGGGCAACACGCTGCCCGACGGCGACGGCTGGTGGTTCTCGCCGACGGTGCTCTCGGGCATCACGACCGACATGGACGTGGCCCGCGTCGAGATCTTCGGCCCCGTGGCCATGGTCATACGGGTCCCCGACGTGGAGGCGGCGATCGCCGCCGCCAACGACACGCCGTTCGGGCTGGGGTCGAGCGTCTGGACGACAGACGAGGCGGAGATCGCACGGTGCGTGGAGGGGATCGAGGCGGGGGCGGTCTTCGTGAACGCCATGGTGGCCTCCATGCCCGAGCTGCCCTTCGGCGGGATCAAGAGGTCGGGCTACGGGCGGGAGCTCTCCGAGCTCGGGCTCAAGGAATTCACCAACCCGAAGACCGTCTACGTGGCGTAGACGGGGCTCGGCGCCGGGCGCTCCGGCAGACCGGTGCCTCGGCAGACCGGTGCCTCGGCAGACTGGTGCCCCGGCAGACTGGTGCCCCATGTCTCTGACCTATCTCGACCACGCTGCGACGACGCCGCTGCGTCCCGAGGTGGCCGCCGCCATGGCCGAGGTCCATGGCGAGGCCGGCGGTCTCGTGCTCGGGAACCCGACGGGCAGCCACCCACCGGCCCAGCGGGCACGGCGCCTCCTGGAGGAGGCGCGCGACGAGGTGGCGGCCTTCCTCGGCCGCGATCCGGGCGACATCGTCTTCACCTCTGGCGGCACCGAGTCCGCCAACCTCGCCGTGCTCGGACCGCTGGCGGAGGTGCCCCAGACCGGCGGCGGGGCCGTGGTCCTGTACTCCTCCGTCGAGCACCCGGCCGTACGCGAGTCGGCGAAGGCCGCGGCGACACGCGGCATCGAGGTGCGCGAGATCCCAGTCGACGCGCACGGCCTCGTCGATCTCGATGCACTGGAGCGCGTGCTGTCGTCGACGGTGATGTGCGTGGCCGTGATGACGGCGAACAACGAGACGGGGGTCGTCCAGCCGTTGCCCGACCTCGTGGCGGTGGTGCGCGGGCGAGCCCCCGAGGCCTGCGTCTTCACCGATGCGGTGCAGGCGGCGCCCTACCTCGATCTGGCGGCGGCCACGGCGGGCGCCGACCTCGTCTCGCTGAGCGCGCACAAGGTGGGCGGCCCGGTCGGCGCGGGCGCCTTGGCGGTGAACGGTCGTGTGGTGCTGGAACCCCGCCAATACGGCGGGGGGCAGGAGCGCGAGCGGCGGTCCGGCACTCAGGACGTCGCCGGAGCGGTCGGGCTCGCCACGGCGCTGCGACTGGCGGCGGCCGAGCGCGCCACGGCCGGACCGCGGGTCGCCGCACTGCGGGACCGGTTGCGCGACGGCCTGCTGGCATCCGTGGACGGGGTGCACCGCACGGTCCCCGACGGGGTCGAGGTGCTGCCGGGCCACCTCCACCTCTGCGTCCCGGGTGTCGAGCGGGAGGAGCTGCTGGTGGCGCTGGGGGAGCGGGGCGTGTGCGTCTCGGGTGGATCGTCCTGCGCCAGCGGCGCGCTGCAGACGAGCCACGTGCTCGCCGCCATGGGAGTGGCGCCCGAACTGGCGGGCGGGGCGCTCCGCTTCAGCCTTGGGTACGCCACCGCGGATGCCGACGTCGATCGCGCCCTCACCGTCGTGCCGGCCGTGGTGGCGTCGCTGCGCCGGGGCAGTTGAAGGAGCTGCGGCGGCCGGACCGTGGTGTTCCCGGTGGCACACTGGTCCCCATGCGGGTGCTCGTGGCCATGTCGGGGGGTGTCGACTCGTCCGTCGCGGCAGCGCTGCTGGTCGAGCAGGGTCATGAGGTCGTCGGCGCCACGCTCAAGCTCTGGGGCGGGCCCTCCGACTCCGGCTGCTGCTCCGTGGCGGACGTCGAGGACGCGCGCCGGGTGTCCCAGCAGCTGGGGATCACCCATCACGTCTTCAACCTCACCGAGGAGTTCGACCGCAAGGTCGTGGCGCCCTATGTGGGCGAGCATGCGCAGGGAAGGACGCCCAATCCCTGTATCGAGTGCAACCGCTCCCTGAAGTTCGACCGGCTGCTGCACCGGGCCGACCGCCTCGGCTTCGACCGCCTGGCGACGGGGCACCACGCCCGCGTGCGCCGCGAGGATGACGGCGGGCACGCACTGCGCCGGGGGGCGGACCCGGCCAAGGACCAGTCGTACGTGCTGTCGATGCTCGGACAGGACGCGCTCGCCCGCGTGCTCTTCCCGGTCGGTGAGATGACCAAGGACGAGGTCCGCGTCATGGCCCATCGGCTCGGGCTTCGCACCGCGGCCAAGCCGGACAGCCAGGACGTGTGCTTCATCGGGAGTGCGGAGGGCCGTGAGGGGTTCTTGTCCCGGCGGGTGACACTGCACCCCGCCGCGGTGGTCGATGGCGACGGCCGCCCCGCCGGCTCCGTTCCTGCGGTCGAGCTCGTCACCGTGGGCCAGCGCCGCGGCATGGGCCACGGGAGCGACGGGAAGCGCCGGTACGTGACGCACGTCGACGTGGCCGGCCGTCGCGTCACCGTCGGGAGCGCGGCCGAGGCGCTGCGCTCGTCGGTGGTGCTGGCCGGACCCTCGTTGACCTGGGTCGACCGACCGCTGGTCGCGGGGGCCCGGGCGGTGGCGCAGGTCAGCGCCCACGGTCGTCCCGTGCCCTGCACCGTGCTGCTGACGGCCGGGACGGGTGTGGGGGACGCCGCGCTGGAGGTCCGCTTCGACGACCCGCAACGGCCGGTCGCCCCGGGCCAGACGGTGGCGCTCTACGACGCGCGTGACCCCGACGCCGTCGTGGGCGCCGGCATCGCGGCGTAGCCGTGTCTGCGAAGAAGCAAGGCGCGAGCGGCCGCAGCGAAGGGTGACGCGATCCTGCCGGAAGCCGCTGCCCGGGCTGAGGAGCTCCGCGGGCTGATCCTGCACAACAACGAGCTGTACCACACGCTCGATGCGCCGGAGATCCCCGATGCCGAGTACGACCTGCTCGTCGTGGAGCTCCGCCAGCTCGAGGCGGACCATCCCGATCTCGCCACGCCGGACTCGCCGACCCAGGCCGTCGGGGCGGCGCCGTCAGGACTCTTCCAAGAGGTGCGTCACCGGGTTCCGATGATGAGCCTGGACAACGCGTTCAGCGAGGAGGAGCTGCGCGCCGTGGTCCGAGCGGCTGCGGCGGCAGGCGCCCGATCTCGACCTCGAGTCGCTGGCGTTCTCGTGCGAGCCCAAGGTCGACGGCGTGGCCATGTCGCTGACGTACGAGCGGGGGAGGCTCGTGCAGGCGGCGACGCGGGGTGACGGCGTGTCCGGGGAGGACGTGACGGCGAACATCCGGACCGTCGGCGACGTGCCCAAGGAGCTGGCCAAGGCAGGTGGTCCCTACCCCGAGGTGCTCGAGGTGCGCGGCGAGGTCTACATGCCCGTCGCCGAATTCGAGGCGATGAACAAGCGGCAGGCCGAGCTGGGGGAGCGCCTCTTCGTCAACCCGCGCAACTCCGCCGCCGGCGCGCTGCGCCAGAAGGACCCGGCGGTGACGGCGCAGCGGCCGCTGCACTTCTGGGCCTACGCGCTCGGCGCGGTGGAGAAGCCGCCGGCCAAGAGCAGCTGGCCGGCCGCGACCCAGACGGAGACGCTGGCCCAATTGCGCAAGGCCGGGTTCCCGGTGAGCCCCGACGCCCACCAGATCAAGGGCATGACGGCAGTGGTGGCTCGCTGCGAGGAGCTGGCCGAGGAACGCCACCACCTGGCCTACGAGATCGACGGCGTCGTCACCAAGGTCGACGAGGTGGCCTTGCGCGACGTGTTCGGCACGACCTCGCGGGCGCCCCGGTGGGCCATCGCCTTCAAGTTCCCGCCCGAGGAGCGCACGACCCGGCTCATCGACATCATGGTTTCCATCGGGCGCACCGGACGGGCCACACCCTTTGCCCGTCTGGACCCCGTGTTCGTGGGCGGCTCCACCGTCGGCGTGGCGACCCTGCACAACGAGGACCAGGTGGCGGCCAAGGACGTGCGGCCCGGCGACCTGGTGATCGTGCGCAAGGCGGGCGACGTCATACCCGAGGTGGTGGGTCCGGTGCACCAGGGCCCCGGTGTGCCGAAGCGCCGCAAGCCGAAGTGGGCGTTCCCGACGTCGTGCCCCTCGTGCGGGCAGCCCCTGGTGCGCCTGCCGGGGGAGAGCGACACCTACTGCACGAACATCGACTGCCCGGCGCAGCGGGTGCAGCGGATCTCGCACTACGCGTCGCGTTCTGCCATGGACATCGAAGGACTGGGCGAGGAGCGGGTGCTGCAGTTGGTGGCAGCGGGGCTCCTCGACGACGCAGCGGACCTCTACGACCTGACCGTCGAGCAGCTCGTGACGCTGGAGCGGTTCGGCGCGGTGTCGGCGGCCAACCTGGTGGCCGGCATCGATGCCTCGCGGGCGCAGCCGTTGAGCCGGCTGCTGGTCGCATTGGGGATCCGCCACGTCGGGCCGACGGGCGCCCGGGCCGTGGCGCGGGCGTTCGGGTCGTTGGAGGCGATCGCGGCGGCGACCGTGGAGGAACTGGCGGCGGTCGACGGCGTCGGCGGCATCATCGCGGCGAGCCTGGCCGAATTCGTGACGGCCGACGCCAACGTGGCCGTCATCGGGCGGCTGCGCGAGGCGGGGGTGACGATGACGGAGCCGGGGGCGGGCGGGCCCGCCGGGGCGGCGGTTGGTGGCGCCGGCGCGGCGGCCCTCCCCCAGACGCTGGAGGGCAGGACGGTGGTGGTCACCGGCGGGGTCCCGGACTACACCCGGGAGGAAGCCGAGGAGGCAATTCTGGCTCGCGGCGGCAAGTCGCCCGGCAGCGTGTCGAAGAAGACATTCGTGCTCGTGGTGGGCGAGTCGCCGGGTGCCAGCAAGCTCAAGAAGGCCGATGAACTCGGCATCCCGACCGTGGACGGGGGTTCCTTCCAGGCACTGCTCGAAAGCGGCGAATTGCCAGGGTGAGCGCGGCCGTTGCAGGTAGGGGGGTGTCCACCGAACGAGCGTCCGCGCTCGGTAGCCTGAGAGCGCCCCGATGCCCCTGATATCAGACTCCATCGGCCGGGTCCTAGGGAAGCGGTACCGGCTGCTCTCCGCACTGGGCACCGGCGCATCAGCCCACGTCTTTCTCGCGGAGGATGTGTCCTTGCAGCGGCACGTCGCCGTGAAGGTCCTCCAACCCGGATTGGCGACCGACGAGGCCTTCCTGAAGCGGTTCCGAGCCGAGGCCCGGTCTGTGGCGTCGCTGAACCACCCGCACGTGCTGCGCGTCTTCGACTGGGGCGAGGACACGGACGGGCCGTACCTGGTCCTGGAGTATCTCGGCGGGGGCTCGCTGCGCGATCTCCTCGATCGCGACGTGCGCCTGTCGCTGTCGCAGGCGGCCCAACTGGGGACCGAGGTGGCGCAGGGGCTCGCCTACGCACACCTGCGCGGGCTGGTGCACCGAGACATCAAGCCCGCCAACCTCTTGTTCGACGAGGAGGGGCGGGTGCGGGTCGCCGACTTCGGTGTGGCCCGCGCACTGGCCGAGGCTGCGTGGACGGAGCCGGCCGGGGCGATGGTGGGGACGGCCCGGTACATCTCGCCTGAGGCGGCCGAGGGGAAGTCGGTCGACGGTCGGGCCGACGTGTACTCCTTGGCGCTGGTCCTCTACGAGGCCGTGACGGGGACGGTCCCCTTCGTGACCGACACGACCATGGGTACGTTGGCCGCCCGTCTCGGGCAAGCGCTGCCGCACAACGACCTGCTGGGCCCGCTCGACGACGTGCTGGCGCGTGCCGCCGCTCCCGACGTGGACTCCCGGCTGGACGCGGCGGGACTTGCGGCCCGGCTGGGTGCACTGTCGGCCGCGCTGCCGACACCCTCGGCGCTGCCCTTGGTGATGCCCAAACTCGAGGACGCCACCCAGGTCAACGGGTTCCGGGCCCCTGGCGTGTCCGAGCTCACAGACTCGGGGATCGTGCTCGGGGCCGGTGCCGCCAGCGCGGCCGCGCTGGCCGGTGGCTCGGCGACGGCCGACGGGACGGCGATTGCCCCGGGGTTGGCCGGTGCGCCCGTCGGGACCAAGGCCGGTCCGGGGGAGATCTTCGACGCCGAGCCGGACCGGGGCCGCTCCAAGAAGGACCGGGGCATGAGCACCGGAGGGCCTTCGGGGCCGTTCGTGCGGAAGA
Organism: uncultured Acidimicrobiaceae bacterium; assembly: GCA_963762175.1. Taxonomy (GTDB): domain Bacteria; phylum Actinomycetota; class Acidimicrobiia; order Acidimicrobiales; family RAAP-2; genus Bog-473. Next base: position 475,330 of record CAVXJW010000003.1, on the reverse strand, counting down.
AGAGCCATCGGACCTGGTGGATCGTGGGAGCGGTCGCCCTGGCGGTGATCATCGCCGCGGGACTGGTCACCGCGTTCGAGTTGAAGGTCTTCACGCCCTCCCACCCGGTGCCGTCCGTGCTCAATCTGCCGGTGGCGCAGGCCCGGGCCTCAGTGGACAAGGTCCACATGACCCTGAAAGAGGGCAAGCCGGTCACCTCGATCACGATCGCGGCCGGTGCCGTCGTGTCGCAGAGCCCGAAGCCTGGGGTATCGCAGAAGGAAGGGTCGACCGTCCACGTCGTGCTGTCGTCGGGGAAGCCGGACGTGACCGTCCCGTCGCTCTCCGGCATGACCTGCGCGCAGGCCGCGGCCGCGCTCGATTCGGCGCACTTCCTCTCCGTGTGTGCGCCGGGCACCTACAACAACAACGTGCCGACGCAGGTGCTGGTCCTGTGGTCGATCGGCGCGACGCAGAACCCGACGAAGGCGCCCTACGGGGCGACGATCACGCTCGTCCCCTCCCTCGGCCACGCACCGGTGACCGTGCCGAGCATCCCGAGCAGCTACAGCTACAACCAGGCCCAGGCGGCTCTGACCGCGGTCGGCCTGTCGGCGACCCAGAACAACGAGTCGAGCGCGACGGTGCCGTCGGGCCAGGTGATCTCGACCTCGCCCGCCAGCGGCCAGCCGGCGCCGTACGGTTCGGCGGTGGCCGTCAACGTGTCGACCGGGCCGCCGACGACGCCGGTGCCCAACGTGATCGGGGACACGGTGCAGCAGGCGACCAGCGCGTTGCAGGGCGCCGGGTTCTCCGTGTCGGGTGTGTCGGGGAGTCCCAGCGGCATGGTGAGCGGCACGCAGCCATCGGTCGGCTCGACGATCCCGACCGGTTCGTCCGTCCAGATCTTCACGCACTAGCCCTTTCGTGGCGCTCCCGTTCGATCCGGCCTGCGACCTCTGCGAGGCGGCGCGCCTGTCCGAATGGCATCACGAGGACAACGTGTGTTGGGTGGCCGATTGCGAGGTGTGCGGCGTCCCCATGGTGGTGTGGAAGCACCATGGCCCGACACCACCGGAGAACGAGATCGATCACATGGTCGCCCAGCTCACCCGGGTCGCCGATGCCCGCTTCGGAGAGGGTGAATGGGCGGTCGACAGGGTGATGCGACAGATCCCGAATCACTTCCATGCCCACGGGCGCGACCCGAATTGGTGGTTCCGGCTGCGCGGCCTGCGCTGAGGGGGCGTTCCCAAGCGGGCACGTAGGGTGTCCCAGGTGGAGGAGCCGGGCGAGGAGCAGACCGACGTCCTCCTCGACCCCAAGTTCGACCCCGGCGGTGGCGCCATGGGGACGCTGGGGGCCGACGGGTCGGTCGAGACGAACTGGTTCGTCCTGCTGCATCGGCGGGTCACGGGCCGAGCCGTCCGGAGTCCCCGCTACCAGTGGTGGGCGCTGATCGCCCTCCTGGCCGGGCTGCTCTCGCTCAACATCACATTCACCGTCTTCGTGGTGGCCCTGCCCACGGTCAAGGCGGACTTCAACACCAACTTCTCGGTGCTCGCCTGGGCCTCGACAGGTCCGCTGTTGGCCTTCGGCGTGGCGGCGCCGTTCTTCGGCAAAGCCGGCGACCTCTTCGGCCACCGTCGGCTGTACCAGTTCGGCCTGCTGGGTGCGATGGTCAGTGCGATCCTGACGGCGACCGCCCCGAACGTCGGGATCCTGCTGTTCGCCCGCGCCCTCGACGGTGTGCAGGGCGCCGCCACGGGCACGGCGTCGATGGCGATCATCCTGGAGCTGTTCTCCCGTCAGGACCGGGTCAAGGCGCTCGGCTGGTGGTCGCTCGTCGGCGCCGGCGGCCCGGTGCTCGGCGTCACGCTGGGCTCGCCGGTCATCCAGTATTTCGGATGGCGGACGTTGTTCTGGGGGCAACTGGTCCTGCTCGTGATCGCGTCGGCGGTCGTGGCCGTCCTGCTGCCCACGCATCGACGGTCGCGGTCGCATCACGTCGACGTCGACGGGGTTTCGGCGGACGGAGCGACAGCGGACGGAGCGACACTGGACCGAGCGACCGCGGACGGACAGACGACCGACGGAGGCGCCGGCGCCGGCGCCGCGCCGCTGCGCAGAGTCGCGCCCGGATCTGGGACGGCATGGACTGGGTGGGGAGCTGGAGCCTGGCCGGATCCGTCACGGCCGCCATGCTTGTCCTGAGCATCGGCCCCATCGCCGGCTGGACGTCGCCGGCCGTCCTCACCTGCGGTCTCCTCGCCATCGTGTTGACAGTCGTCTTCATCCGACGAGAGCTGACGTTCGCCACCCCGCTCATCCCGACGACGTACTGGAAGCGTCGGAACTTCATGTTCCCCATGGGGACGAAAGCGTTCTCGAGCTTCGCCTATTTCGGCGGTTTCTTCCTGTTCCCACTCTTGATGGAGCAGGTGTACGGCTACAGCGTGTCGCAGGTCGGCTTCATCTCGGTGGCCCGTCCACTCCTCTTCGCCATCAGCGCGCCGATCGCCGGCTACATGACGGTGCGGACGGGGGAGCGGACGGCCTCGCTCTTCGGCACCGGCTCACTGCTGCTCTCGATGATCTTGTTCGCCACGCTCAGCGCGTCGGCCGGGCTCGGCGTCATCTTGATTGCGCTTGCGCTGTCCGGCCTTGGCATGGGGGTGTCAATGCCGGCCACGTCGGCGACCATGTCCAACGAGCTCGCCGCGTCGGAATACGGGGTGATGAGCGCCGCGCAACTGCTGGCGGCACAGGTCGGCGAAGTCGCCGGCATCCAGGCCGTCCTGACGATCCAGGAGTCGATCGCCCGCAGCTCAGGCCTGAGCGACGTGCATCACAGCCCGGCCCTCCTGCACAGCTTCAGCGTCCCGTTCTGGGTGGGCGCCGGCGTGGCCGCGTTGGCCGTCGTCTGCGCATTGTTCATCCGGTCGCTGCCCCGCGAGGTGCGGGCGGCACAGCGGCTGGCCGACGCGGGCTGACGCCGTCCGGCGCCGACGAGCCGGCTCAGGCCATCGGCCGCTTCGGCCTATTCGGTGATGTCCCGCAACTTGGCGGCCATCTCGGCCGCAGCAGGATCGGCCGCGGCGGGCGCGGCCTGCAGGGCCATCAGCTTGGCCATGTCACCCTCGACGCGGACCTTGCCGGCCATGAAGGCCTGCATGCCGGCCTGGGGGTTGCCCTCGATCAGGATCGCCTTGGCCGTGTCGTAGTCCACCGTGACCTTGAGGTCCTGCGTCTCGAGGTGGCCGGTGTCGAGCACCAGCTCGCCGCTCGACGTGTCCATGTGGGCGAGGATGTCCTCGTCCGAGAACGGGACGGCAGTCACGACGAGGTTCATGCGGACAACGTGCGGGACAGGGGCGGTCTTGCCTTCGTATTCGGCGCGGATCTTCCGGGCTTCGTCCAGCCACTCGTCGCTGAGGAACGGATATGAAGGCATCGCTGTGCTCCTTCGTGTCGGTCGTGGTACAGGACTTCGATTGCCCGCGGGGAGGCGTCTCGGCCGCCGGAACCCTACTCGTCCCACCGGTAGGCTGCCGGTCCGTGAGCACGTCAATCATCCCCGGTGCCGAGCCGTATTCCGCCACCGGTGACACCCGTGGCGCGTTGGTCCTCCACGGGTTCACCGGCAACCCGCAGTCCATGCGCGGACTGGCACTGGCCTTGGCCGACGCGGGGTTCTCGGTCGAGATGCCGCTCCTGCCGGGACACGGGACGCAGATTGAGGACATGCTCCCCACGCGGTGGGAGGACTGGTCCGCCGCGGCCGAGGCGGCCTACGCCGACCTCGCCGCACGCAGCGACGGTGTCGTCGTCGTTGGACTGTCGATGGGCGGCATGCTGAGCGTCTGGCTGGCTGAGCATCACCCTGAGATCGCCGCCATCGCCGTCGTGAACCCGCTTCTCTCGCCGCCCGATGCGGAAACCATCGGCTTCATTCAGTCGATGATCGACGGGGGCGACGAGGTCGCGCCCGGCATCGGCTCCGACATCGCGAAGGAAGGTGCGGTCGAGGCTGCCTACGAGGGACTGCCGTTGCAGTCCACGCTCTCCCTCTTCGCCGCCGCGTCCGTTGTCGAGGGAGATCTCGAATCGGTCGCCTGCCCGGTCCTCGTGTTCACCAGTGTCCAGGACCACGTCGTCGACCCGGTTTCCAGCCAGAAGCTGGTGGCACGGGCCAAGGGGCCTGTCGAGCAGGTGATGCTGGAGCGGAGCTACCACGTCGCCACGCTGGATTGGGACAAGGACGAAATTGAGGCACGCACCGTGGAGTTCGCCACCGCCGTCCTTCCTCCACGGGCATGACGGACGACACGCGGTTTGCGGCGGGAGGACGTCGTCCACGTCGCCCGCCTGGCCCGGCTCGATCTGAGCGACGAGGAAGTCGAGCTCTTCACGGGACAGCTGCGCACAGTGCTCGACCACGCGGCTGACGTTGCGTCGCTCGACCTGTCTCATCTGGAGCCGTCGTCGCACCCCATCGCGCTGGACAACGTGCTGCGCGCCGACGAACCTCGACCGAGCCTCGACCGCGCCGAGGTGCTCGCGGCGGCACCGGCGGTGGAGGACCACCGCTTCCGCGTGCCCCGCATCGGGGGAGAGGGACCATGACGGCCCTCTCCCTGGCCGCCGACGTCCGCACCGGCCAACGGTCGGCCCGTGCTGCAGTCGACGAGGCGCTCGCCGCGGTGGCCGCCGGAGACGAGGAGATCAATGCGTTCTTGAGCGTCCTCCCCGACGAGGCGCGTGCCGCGGCCGACGCGGTCGACGCCACCGTGGCCGCGGGCAACGATCCCGGCCCGCTGGCCGGCGTGCCCGTCGCCCTCAAGGACAACCTCTGCACGCGGGGCGCCGTCACCACGTGCGGCTCGCGCATCCTCGGTGGATGGCGCCCGCCGTACGACGCCACCGTGGTGGAGGTGCTGCGGAGGGCCGGAGCGATCGCGCTGGGGAAGACGAACATGGACGAGTTCGCCATGGGCAGCTCGACCGAGAACTCGGCATTCGGTCCGACGCGCAATCCACGCCACACCGGCAAGGTCCCGGGTGGCAGCAGCGGTGGTTCCGCCGCGGCCGTGGCCGCCGGCTTCACGCCGCTCGGCCTCGGGTCGGACACCGGAGGCTCCATCCGCCAGCCGGCCGCCCTGTGCGGGGTGGTCGGGATGAAGCCCACCTACGGCCGCGTGTCGCGCTACGGGTTGGTGGCCTTCGCCAGCTCTCTCGACCAGATCGGTCCGTTTGCGGCGACGGTCGAGGACGCCGCGTTGTTGTTCGACGTCCTGGCGGGTCACGACCCGTGCGACAGCACCTCGTTGCCCTCGCTTCCCGAGCCCACGTTGCCGGCGGTGCACCAGGGCGTCGAGGGCATCAGGGTGGGGCTCTGCCGGGATCTGGTCGATGGCTGCGCACCGGACGTGGTGGCGCGGGTGCGGGAGGCCGCCGACGCGCTCGCCGGCGCCGGCGCCAAGGTCGAGGATGTCTCGGTGCCCGAGTTCGGGTACGGGCTCTCGGCGTACTACCTGATTGCGCCAGCAGAGGCATCGTCGAACCTGGCCCGCTACGACGGCGTCCGCTACGGACTGCGAGTCGACGGCGAGGACGCTGCCGCCATGAACACGGCGACGCGCACGGCGGGCTTCGGAGCAGAGGTCAAGCGGCGCATCATGCTGGGGACCTATGCCTTGTCGGCCGGGTACTACGACGCGTACTACGCACAGGCGCAGCGGGTCCGCACGTTGGTGATGCAGGCGTTCGACCGGGCCTACGCGTCGTTCGACGTGTTGCTGGGTGCGACCGCGCCGACGACGGCGTTCGATCTCGGGGCCAAGGTGGACGACCCGATGGCGATGTACATGAACGACGTGTGCACCATCCCGTCGAATCTCTCCGGGCACCCTGCGGTATCGGTGCCGTTCGGGTCGGGGGTCGACGGGCTGCCGGTCGGGGTGCAGGTGCTGGCGCCGGCCCTGGAGGAGGCGCTGCTGTTCCGGGTGGCACGCGTGGTGGAAGACCACGCTCCGCCGGTGACGTCGCCGATGGCTCCGTCGAGGCCAGGGGACGGCGCATGAGCACGGACTGGGAGATGGTCATCGGGCTCGAGGTGCATTGTGAGCTCAAGACGGCGACGAAGCTCTTCTGTGGGTGCCGCAACGCATTCGGTGACGAGCCCAACGTGAACATCTGTCCCGTCTGCCTCGGACTGCCGGGCGCGCTGCCCGTGCTGAACGAGCAGGCCGTGGAGTTCGCCATGCGCATAGGCGCGGCGCTGCACTGCGAGATCCGACCGTCCGTCTTCGCCCGGAAGAACTACTTCTACCCGGACCAGGCCAAGGACTATCAAATCAGCCAATACGACCTCCCGCTCAACCTCGACGGGTGGCTCGAGCTCCCTGACGGGTTCCGGGTCGGTGTGACGCGGGCTCACATGGAGGAGGACACCGGCAAGCTCAGTCATATCGGGGCGAGTGGCCGCATCAACGCGGCGCACCACGCGCTGGTCGACTACAACCGTTCAGGCGTCCCGCTCGTCGAGATCGTGAGCGAGCCCGACATCCGGACCGCCGCCCAGGCGCGGGCCTACGCCAGCGAACTGCGCGGCATCCTCATGGCGACCGGCGCATCCGACGGCCGCATGGAGGAGGGCTCCATGCGGGTGGACGCCAACGTCTCGGTCCGCCCGACCGGCACCGGCGCCTTCGGCACCCGCTGCGAGATCAAGAACCTGAACTCGTTGCGTTCGCTGGGACGGGCGATCGAGTACGAGGCGGCACGTCAGATCGCCCTGCTGGAGTCGGGTGAGACCGTCCACCAGGAGACGCGCCACTGGGACGAGTCGGCGGGGCGCACGGATTCGATGCGCTCGAAGGAGGAGGCCAACGACTACCGCTACTTCCCGGAGCCCGACCTCGTTCCCCTGGCACCGGATGCCGCGTGGCAGGAGCGGGTACGGGCCGGACTCGGCGCCATGCCGGCGGACCGGCGGGGAGTGTTGGCCGCAGCGCTCGGTGGAGCGCCGACCGAGGCCGAGACGGACCAGATCCATGCGGTCGTCGACCTGGGCCTCGAGGAGCTGGTGACCTCGGCGGCTGAGAGCGGCGTGCCCGTCTCGCTGGCACTGGCTCGGGCCGCCAACGAGGTGGCAGCACAGAGCGAGGCCGGGCTAGCGCTCGACCCCGTGTCCTTCGCCGCGGTGCTCGGTATGGAGTCGGGTGGTCAGCTTTCGGCGACCCAATCCAAGGCCGTCCTGGGCGCCCTGCTCGAGCGGGGCGGAGGAGACCCGGCGGCGGTGGCCAAGGAGATGGGTTTCGAGGCCCTCGGGTCGGACACCCTGCGCGCGGTGCTCGACGAGGTCATCGCAGCCAACCCCGACGAATGGGGTCGGTTCGTCGACGGCGACGACAAGTTGATGGGGTTTCTCACCGGCGCCGTCATGAAGGCCACGTCGGGGAAGGCAAACGGGAAGGACGTCGCGACTGAGCTGCGCGCCCGGCGCGGCTGATCCTGGCGTTGCCCGCCTACGGGTTGCAGTGCCGTCTTGCGTGCGGCCGCTCCGGGAACCCCTTCGATCCCCGAGCGCTGAGGACGCCCAAGGCATAGGGTCGGTCTGCCTGCGGTCGTCGGCACGGACCGAACGGGGAGGCGTGTGACGTGGAGTTGGCTTGCCTGTTGTCGAACGCACGGGCCGATCCGACTGACGCCGACCGCCATCCAGGTCAGCGCTCCGTTACTGCCGTGAGCGCTGTGACCCTGGATACGCCGTGAGCGCTGTGACCCTGGATACGCCGTGAGCGCTGTGACCCTGGATACGCCGTGAGCGCTGACCCTGGATACGCCGTGAGCGCTGTGACGCTTGACGCTCGGCCTGGGTTGGCGTCGGATCCCGACGCCGTCGACGACGGGGAGCATTTCCCGGGTGAAGCGAATCCGGCGAAAAGCGCGAACGACTGGCGTCAGGGGCGATGGTGGCCGATCGTCGCCTGCGGTGTCGGCTATGCGGTGCTGTCCTTCATCGCTGTCGGTCACGTCGGCGATCTTGGATCAGCCCACGTCGCCGGTCCGGGGGGAGCAGATCAGACCATCCAGATCTGGTGGATCGCATGGGCCGAGCATGCGCTGGCGCACGGACAGAACCCGTTCTTTTCGAATTGGATCAACTATCCGTTTGGCCTCAATGCCGGTCCCAACGGTTCGATGTTGTTGCTCGGGACGATGGTCTCACCGCTCACGGCGCTCTTCGGGCCCGTGGTCTCATGGAATGTTCTCGTCCGACTGACCTTGTGCGTTTCGGCCTTCGCCATGTGCCTCTGCCTCCGGCGTTGGACGCGGTGGTGGCCCGCTGCGTTTGTGGGCGGTCTGCTCTACGGCTTCTGCGCCTACCAGACGTTGCAAGCAAGTGGCTATGTGTTCCTCACCTTCGCGCCATTCCCCCCGATCGTGTTCCTCCTTCTCTCCGAGGGCCTGGCGCGCCAGCAATGGAAACCTGCCCGTACGGGCGTGCTTCTCGCCGTGGTGTGCACGGCGCAGTTCCTCGTGTCATCGGAGATCTTCGCCAGCACGGTGCTGTTCGGTTGCATAGCCGTCGTGATCTACCTCTTGGCGGAGCGGCGCTCCTTCGCCGTGAGATGGCCGTACACCAAGACATTCGGCACATGGGCCATCATGGTCGGTGCGGTCCTGCTGGCGCTGCCGGTGGCCTGGACGCTCTTCGGCCCCCAGGCGGCACATGGAGCTCCGAATGCAGCCGTGAAGTTGTTTCACGGGGACCTGCTCGGTGGGATCGTGCCGACTCGCTTTGAGCGGTTCACGACCCCCGGACTGACCTCGTTCAGTACGCAGCACTTCGGCCTCTCTGCGAACTTGTACGTCGGGCTGCCCTTCGTCCTGGCCATCGCGGGCATCGTGGTCTGGTTACGAAAGCGGGGCATCGTGGTACTCGCAGGTGCCATGGCCGCGCTCTCGTTCGCGCTCTCCCTCGGATCGACGCTCTTCATCGGGGGCTACGACACCCACGTGCCGATGCCATTCGTCGTCCTGGCGCACCTGCCTTTGGTCCAGGGTCTCGAACCGCAGCGCTTGGGTCTCTTCACCAGTCTTTTCGGCGGAGCAGTCGTGGCGTTCGGACTCGACGAGGCCCATCGTCGATGGGGAAGTGACCGCACCTCAGCGGGCGCTGCCGTTCCACCGCGAAGGCGGGTCGCGGGTCTGCTCGTGATCGTCGTCGCGGCCGGCGTCATCGCCTTGCCTGCTCAGCCGCGGAACGCAGAGCCGGTGGTCCTGTCCCCGGTCGCCCCGTTCTTCAGCTCCCGCGCCGCCGCCAGGATCCCGGGAGGAAGCGTCGTCTTGGCATACCCGTACCCGAACGCACCCGTCTTTCCCGATGCCTTCGGCTATTCCTTCTCGCAGCGCTACCAATCCATCAACGACCCGTTGCTCGACCAAGCCGCGGCGGGGCTTCCCTTCCGGGTGATCGGCAGCTATGGCTGGCGACCGAACGGGTCCAACGGGAACACCGCTGGACCGGCTCCGCTCGCGCCCACCTCGGTGGAGGCGTTCTTCGACTACGAGTTCTACGGGGTGACGACGAGCTCCGCGCAATCGCACCTCCTGGTTTCCAGAAATCTGGTCCACGATCTCCGGGCCTTCCTCCGCCAGCACGATGTGGGCTCGGTGGTCGTACTGCCCAAGGGCCAACACCCGGCGCGGGTCGACGCGCTCCTCACCTCCGCCATCGGCGCGCCGTCACGCGAGGGTGGCGCAACAGTCTGGTTCGACGTCACGCGACGACTGGAGACCGTGATGCCGAGCGCAGCCCCATCGTTGGTGGCGGTTCCGCCGGTGACGCGCGTCGTGAAGCCGACCAGTGACGAACGACTCGAGGGTCGCCGCTATCTCCTCGCCACGGCATCAGGGGATCTTGGGCTGCGCAAGGTCGTCTTCGACATCACCGGCATGGGTCGTTCGTTGCAGGAGGCCGCGACCCAGATTGCCTACGGCTGGCTGGGGGGGTGGGACACCGCCACCGTGGCCAACGGGACGTACACCGTGCGGAGTGAGGCGTATGGCAGACTCCGGCCAGGTCGGCATCAGCGCGGGCGTCGTCGTGCACGTAGAGAACCCTGAAGTCGCGCGCCCGACGTCGGGTCGCGGGCGGCGACAGAGGCGACATGGTGCCCGGCTCAGTCGATGGGACCGATCATGTAGCGATCGAGTGTCGGACCGGCCCACGATGCAATTTCAGCGGGCGTTGCCGTCGAGATCGGCGGTACCCGGAGGATGTAGCGGGTGAAGGCCAAGCCCATGAGCTGCGACGAGACGAGGGCCTGTCGCTGGCGGGCCAGGACTTCGTCCTCGCCTTCGTTGATCGGGATGTTGTTCCACACCCGTTCGGCGACGAACTCGCGCATGGCGTCGGCCACACTCGTCGACGAGGCCATCCCGGACACGCAGGCGGCGAACGACGAGCCCGTCCCTTCGGCGTGGTCCCACATGGTGAGAAAGCCAGTGATCACGATGACTCCGGCCGAGGTCCCCGGGGCAGCGATGGCCGCCGGGCGTTCGTGCTCCTGAATCGTGCGGGGGTCGAAGGGCAGGGCCATCGCGGCCACGAAGAGGCTGGCCTTCCCGTCGAAGTAGTGGTGGACCAGGGCGGGATCGACGTCGGCCTCCCGGGCCACTGCCCGCAGGCTCGCCCCGTCGTACCCCTTGGCGGCGAAGACGCGCTTGGCCGCCTCGACGATCTCGCCCCTCGTGTCCACGTTGCCCGGTCGCCGGCCGGCCGCCCGAGGGACACTCACAAGGGGTATTCACCAGCGGAGAATTCTGTGGTACAACTCATCAGTGATGAATCTTAGGGCACCCCGAAGGTGACAACGGCTCAGAGGGCTGCGAGAACGAGTCCGGCACCTGGCTCTGGCCTCGAGGATCAGCACGCCACCGTCCTCGGGCGCCTGGCCGGCGCCTGCTACGACCGACGCCGTACCGTCCTGGCGCTCTGGATACTGGCCATCATCGGCATCACGGTCCTGTCCCAGGTCGTCGGCACCCACTTCGAGAACAAGTTCACGGCGGGCAACACCCCCTCGCAGCAGGCGAGCAACATCTTGCAGGCGAAGTTCCCCTCGAAGTCGGGCGACACAGCCGATGTCGTCTTCCACACCGCCGCGCCCATCGACAGCCCGAGCACCAAGGCGGACATCACCAGGGTGCTCGCCACGCTGCAGCCCCTGCCCTACGTCCAGAGCATCACCAGCCCCTTCTCGAAGGCCGGAGCCCACCAGATCGCCGACCCCAGCACGGGCAACATCGCCTTCGCCGAGATCCAGTTCACGACCGACACCGCCGACATCCCGACCGCCGCCGTGAAGAAGGTCATCACCACGGCCCAGGCCAGCGCCCACGACGGCTTCCAGGTCGAGCTCGGCGGCAGCCCGATCTCGGCCGCCGCCACGGCCGCGCCCGGTCCGAGCGAAGGCATCGGTATCACCGCCGCCATCATCATCATGCTGCTCGCCTTCGGGTCCGTGGTGGCGATGGGCCTGCCGGTGATCACCGCGTTGGCCGGGCTCGGTATCGGGATCGCGCTGCTGGAGCTCCTGACGCACGTCCTGACGGTCCCGAACTTCTCACCGGAGATGGCGGCGATGATCGGCATCGGGGTCGGAATCGACTACGCGCTCTTCATCGTCACCCGCTACCGGCAGGGCATCTTCGAGGGCCGTGATCCCCGCGACGCCGTCGTGACGTCACTCATGACGTCGGGCCGATCTGTCCTCTTCGCCGGCTGCACCGTCGTGATCTCGCTGTTCGGCCTCTACCTCATCGGTCAGGCCTACATGATCGGCCTGGCGACGGCGTGCATCGCCGCCGTCCTGATGGTGCTGATAGCCGCGCTGACCCTGTTGCCCGCCATGCTCGGCTTCGCGGGCAACGCCATCGACAAGTGGCACCTGCCGCGACTCCTGCAGACCGGTGGGCCGCCGCCGGAGAACGGGTTCTGGTACCGCTGGAGCCGATTCGTGCAGCGCCGGGCGTGGGTCACCGGCACCATTGCCGTGCTGGTCCTCGTCGCGCTCGCCCTCCCGCTGTTCAGCATGCGGCTCGCCTTCACGGACTCCAGCAACGACCCGACCTCCCTCACCACCCGCCAGGCGTACGACCTCCTGGAGCAGGGGTTCGGCCCTGGCTTCAACGGACCGCTGGTCATTGCGGCCGACCTGCACGGCCCCGCCACCCAGGCGACGGACACTGTCGACCACCTCCAACAGGCCATTGCGGCCCATCGTCACGGCATCGCGTTCGTCACTCCGGCGGAAATCAACCCAGCCCACACCGGCGCCGTCATCGTCGTCTACCCGACGACGTCGCCCCAGTCGCAACAGACAGAGACGCTGGTGCAGACGCTGCGCAACGACGTCATCCCACCCGTCACGAACGGGACCGACGTGGACGCGCAGGTCGGCGGACAGACGGCTGCGAGCATCGATGCCGCCAACTTCCTCGGCCACCGCCTCTTCCTGGTGATCGGCGCCGTCTTGATCCTTTCGTTCCTGCTCCTCATGGTCGTGTTCCGCTCGCTGGTGCTCCCGCTCAAGGCCGTCATCATGAACCTCCTCAGTGTCGGCGCGGCCTACGGCGTGATGGTGGCGGTCTTCCAGTGGGGTTGGGCCGGGCGCGTCATCGGCATCGGCGAGACGGGTCCGATCGATCCGTGGATCCCGGTGGCGCTCTTCGTGGTGCTCTTCGGCCTCTCCATGGACTATGAGGTCTTCCTCCTCTCCCGCATCCGTGAGGAGTGGTTGCGCACGCACGACAACTCGCTGAGCGTGGCGGACGGCCTCGCCGTCACGGGCCGCATCATCACCGCGGCGGCGGCGATCATGTTCTGCGTCTTCGCCTCGTTCGTGATCAAGGACCCGCTCCACATCCTCAAGGTCTTCGGGCTGGGGTTGGCGACGGCCGTCCTGGTCGACGCCACGCTCGTGCGCATGGTGCTCGTGCCCTCCATCATGGAGTTGGTCGGGCCGGCCAATTGGTGGCTGCCGCGCTGGATGGACCGGTCGATCCCGACCATTGGCGTCGAGGTGACCCCTGCGCCCCCACACCCGCCCCCGACCGTGCCCCTCCCGTCGCCAGCCTGAACGCTGGACAGAGTCCGAGAACGGGGCGGCGACGGCAGCTTCAGACCGACGCAAAGGTGTGACTCTCGTGTCCCTGGTACCGCGTGATCGAACTCCTGGCGGTCCGGGTGGTCAGCGCCGCGGTGCCCTGATCAGCGGCGTTGGGTGAGGTCGAGCCCGAAGAAGTAGGCGTCCGGATCTCCCCCGAGCTTGCGCGCGATATCGTCCGCCTTCTTGCGGGACTCGTCCGTGCCCATGCCCGGGATGGGCTGTCCGGACCCCACCCGGCCCAACTGTGCTCGCCAGACCCAGAGGGCACTCAAGGTGATCTGCAGCTCATCGGGTGAGAATGCAGCGCCGACACAGTCGGCCGTGACGACCTCGCGAGACGGCTTGTTTCTCATCACCAGGTCCCGGTGTCTCGCGGTCGTGCGTACCCGCGCACCATTCCGCACACCGCATGCCACGACGACGTCGTTGATTCGCCCCGCTGATCCACTGACCCTCACCCCCAAAGACACAGCGCATCCGGTACGACGACCTTGCCGCGTGTCCTCCGTGAACCCGGGAGCATAGGAAGGCCGAGGCTCCCACGCCACTCCGGGTGGGAACCGCCGCATCAATGCGGCGAGCCAACCCGCAGATCCTGGCCGCTAGTTTGGACCCGTGCCCGACGAATCCAAGGTGCCCGCCCCCACGCTCGTGTCCATCAACCCAGGGCGCGATGTGCAGCGAGTCGGCACCGCCGCCTTCCTCGGTGAGGACGTCAGCAAGATCCACGATCCTGTCTGGGCCGTCATCGGCAACCTGGGCGACAGCCAGTGCTATCTCGGCGTCCCGGAGAAGGTGCAGGCGATTCAGGCCGCGCTCCACCGCCGGATCGCCGACGACGACCTCGCGGTCCGGCTGATCCCGCCGGTGTTCACGCTCGGCGTGTCCGACGGCCAGCTCAACGGCACGCCGCAGATGCGGTTCTCACTCGTCGGGCGCGAGCTCGTCCACGACATTGCCGACGTGCACATCGCGGCCAACGCCGTGGCCGGTGTCGTCGGTGTCGTGGCCTGCGACAAGCCCCCTGTCGGCACCGTGGCGGCCGTGCTCGAGAACGACACGCCGGCGGTCATCCTCTCCGACGGGCCCATCCGGCCCGGCATCGACCCGGAGACGGGCGGCCGCATCGACCTCGTGTCGGCCTTCCAGGTCGCCGACCAGGATCCCGAGACCCGCGCCCGCTACGCCCTCAACGCGTGCCCGGGCCAGGGGAGCTGCGGCGGGATGTTCACCTACAACACCATGCAGACGTTCATCGCCGTCCTCGGCCTGGAACCGCTGCACATGGTGTCGCCGCCGTCGGATGACCGGCGCCGGCTCAAGGACTTCCCGGACCAGATCGTCGACTGCCTCATCACGATGGGCGAGCGCGGCATCCGCCCGCGCGACATCGTCACGCCGGCGTCGCTCCGTAACGCAATGACGGTGGCGATCGCCATGGGCGGATCCACCAACGTGCTGTTGCACAGCGTGGAGATCGCCCGCGCCGCCGGTATCGACTTCTGGGCCAAGGTGATGAGTCAGGACGACTTCAACGATCTCGCCCGCCGGCTGCCGGTCCTCGTCAACATGCGTCCCTTCGGCGACTACTCCATGGTGGACGTCGACGCCAAGGGCGGCCTGCAAGTGATCGTGCAGGAGCTGCTGCGCGCCGGCTTCCTGGACGGGTCGACCATGACCTGCACGGGTGAGACCCTCGCCGAGCAGGTCGCGCGCCTCGCTCCGCCGCCACCGGACCAGGACGTCATCTACACCGTCGCCGCACCCTTCAAGGACACGGGTGGCCTGCGCCTGCTGCGCGGCAACCTCGCCCCCGACGGCGGTGCCATCCTCAAGGTGGCGGGCATCGAGGGCGGCGTCGAGAACGGCGTGTTCACCGGCCGGGCCCGTGTCTTCAACGGCGAGCGCCCGCTCATCGAAGCGCTCGACGCCCACCCGGACTCGTTCCAGGACAACGACATGGTGGTGATCCGCTACGAGGGACCGCGTGGCGCCCCGGGCATGCCCGAGCTCCTCGATCCCACCTCGAGGATCACGGCGCTGTGCCGGCACCGCCACATCACCATCGCGCTCATGACCGATGCCCGGTTCTCCGGCGGATCGGTCGGGCTGGTCATCGGCCACGTTGCGCCCGAGGCGCTGCTCGGTGGCCCCATCGCCCTCGTGGAGGACGGCGACACGATCGTGGTCGACCTCAACACGGACGGCATCGACTGCCCGCCGCTCGCCGAC
Organism: uncultured Acidimicrobiaceae bacterium; assembly: GCA_963762175.1. Lineage (GTDB taxonomy): Bacteria > Actinomycetota > Acidimicrobiia > Acidimicrobiales > RAAP-2 > Bog-473. The sequence continues at coordinate 459,938 of CAVXJW010000003.1, read as the reverse complement.
GGAGCCGAGTTCGAGCGGCGCACCGCCGCCTGGCAGAAGGAGGCGGAGGCCAACGGCGGCGTCCACCCCGACGCACAGCCGGTCAGTGACCGCGTGCTCGCCCGTATGCGGGCGACTGCGCTCCCAGCACTGCTCGGCGGGGGGATGGGGTTGTCGTGAACCTCCGGGCATGCCACAATGGCGTCGTCATGCAGGGACGCAGCCACCGCACCCAGATTCTGGTACTCGTCACGTAGGCGCGCGCCCACATCGCAACGCGCGCCTTACGACCTCCCACTCCCGGGGGGTCTTTTCAATTCCGGACAAAATCGCCATCGCACGACCGCAGCCGCCGCACGGCAGAGCAGAGAGGGAAGCACATGAAGATGACCGGGGCCCAGGCCCTCATCAAGAGCCTCGAGATGCAGGGGGTCGACGTCATGTTCGGCCTGCCCGGCGGCGCCATCCTGCCCGTCTACGACCCGATCATCGACTCGTCCATCCGCCACATCCTGGTCCGCCACGAGCAGGGCGCCGGTCACATGGCCGAGGGGTACGCCATGGCCACCGGCCGTCCCGGCGTCGCCATGGTGACGAGCGGCCCGGGCGCCACCAACATCGTGACGCCGCTCGCCAACGCCTACATGGACTCGACGCCGCTGATCGTCGTGTCCGGTCAGGTGGCGACGGGTTCCATCGGAACCGACGCCTTCCAGGAGTGCGACATCACCGGCGTCACCATGGGCATCACCAAGCACAACTGGCTCATCAAGGACGTCGATGACATCCCGCAGGTGGTCGCCGCCGCCTTCCACGTCGCCACCACCGGGCGGCCGGGACCGGTCCTGATCGACCTGCCCAAGGACATCTCGAACGCGACCATGGAGTGGTACTGGCCGTCTTCGGTCGACGAGCTGGACCTGCCCGGCTACCACCCGGTGACGTTCGGCGATCCCGTGCTGATCGGCCAGGCCGTCGACCTCATGTCGCACGCGCGACCGTCCCGTCTTCTACGTCGGCGGCGGCGTGTTGAAGGCCCGGGCCTCCGAGGCGCTGCGGGTGCTCGCCGAGCGGACCGGGATCCCGGTCGTCACCACGCTGATGGCGCGGGGCGCCTTCCCCGACTCGCACCCCCAGGCGCTGGGCATGCCGGGCATGCACGGCCACTACACCGCGGTCACCGCCATGCAGCAGAGCGACCTCCTGATCAGCCTCGGCGCACGATTCGACGATCGCGTCACCGGCAAGATCAGCGCCTTCGCGCCGGACGCCAAGGTGATCCACGTCGACATCGACCCGGCGGAGCTGGGCAAGGTGCGCGTGCCCGACGTCGGCATCGCCGGTGACTGCCGTCAGGTCATCGAAGAGATGCTGCTGGCCCTCGACGCCCAGGCCGACCGCCCCGCCGTCCAGGACCTGGCGCCCTGGTGGAAGCAGATCAACGAGTGGCGGGAGCGCTTCCCGCTCTACTACGAGGACGTCGAGGGCGGCGCGATCAAGCCACAGAACGTCGTCGAGCAACTGCGCGACGCCGCTCCGGTGGACACCGTGGTCGTGGCCGGCGTGGGCCAGCACCAAATGTGGGCCTCGCAGTACTGGAACTTCGAGCACCCCTACACCTGGGTCAACTCGGGCGGCGCCGGCACCATGGGCTTCGCCGTGCCTGCCGCCATCGGGGCCAAGGTCGGCCGGCCCGACCGCACCGTGTGGGCCATCGACGGCGACGGCTGTTTCCAAATGACGGCTCAGGAGCTCGTCACCGCCAGCTCGGAGCAGATCCCCGTGAAGATCGCGATCTTGAACAACGCGTATCTCGGGATGGTGCGCCAATGGCAGGAGATGTTCTACGGGGAGCGCTACTCGGAGGTCTATCTCTCGCCTGACCTGCCCGACTACGTCAAGTGGGCCGAGGCCATGGGCTGCGTGGGCATCCGGGCCGAGACGCCCGAGGACGTGGGCCCGGCCATTGAGAAGGCCAACGCCATCGACGACCGCCCGGTGGTGGTCGATTTCCGCACCGACGCCTTCGAGAAGGTGTACCCGATGGTGGCGGCCGGGTCGTCCAACGACGACATCGTCGTCCACCCCGACCAGCTCAAGGCGGTCTCCCGATGACATCCGCACCGCTGCACTCGGTCGCCGGCGCCAACGCCGGCACGCGCACCACGGCCACGTCGCCCCGCCATCACATCCTGTCGGTGCTCGTCGAGAACAAGGCGGGCGTGCTGGCCCGGGTCGCCGGGCTCTTCAGCCGCCGCGGCTTCAACATCTACTCACTGGCGGTGGCGCCCACCGACGAGGACGAGCACTTCAGCCGCATCACGATCGTGGTGGACGTGGAGTCCGCTCCGCTCGAGCAGGTGATCATGCAGCTCGACAAGCTGGTCAACGTCGTCTCGATCGACGAGCTTTCCCCGGCCGAGGCCGTCGAGCGTGAGCTGGTCCTGGTCACGGTGGCCGTGGGTCCGACCGAGCGGTCCCAGGTCATTCAGCTGGTCGGCGTCTTCGGCGGCGAAGTGGTCAGCGTGGGCGCCGACCGCATCACGGTCATGCTGGCCGGCCGGCCCGAGAAGATCGACGACTTCGAGGGTCTGCTCGAGCACTACACCGTCGAGGAGCTCCAACGGACGGGGCGCGTCGCCCTGCCTAAGCTGGAACGCCACTAAGCCGCCCAGTACAGAGACAGAGAGAAAGAGCAGAACGACATGGCCACGATGTACTACGAATCCGATGCCGACCCTGCGCTGATCGCCGGCCGCAAGGTGGCGATCCTGGGCTACGGGTCGCAGGGGCACGCGCATGCGCAGAACCTGCGCGAGTCCGGCGTGGACGTCCGGGTGGCGCTGCGCGAGGGCAGTTCGAGCAAGCGCAAGGCCGAAGAGGCCGGGCTGCGCGTGCTGTCGCTGGCCGATGCCGCCGCCGAGGCCGACGTGATCATGATGCTCCTGCCCGACACCGAACAGAAGGCGGCCTACGACGAGTTCGTGGCCCCGCACCTCAACGACGGCGACTGCCTCATGTTCGCCCACGGCTTCAACATCCGTTTCGGGCAGATCGTGCCGCCCCCGGGGGTCGACGTCACCATGGTGGCGCCCAAGGGCCCGGGCCACCTCGTCCGCCGCACCTACACCGAGGGCGGAGGGGTGCCGACGCTCATCGCCGTGCACCAGGACGCGACCGGCAAGGCGCGCGAGCTTGCGCTGTCCTACGCGCACGCCATCGGATCCACCCGGGCGGGTGTGCTCGACACGACGTTCGACGAGGAGACCGAGACGGATCTCTTCGGCGAGCAGGTGGTGCTGTGCGGGGGCCTGACGGCGCTCGTCACCGCGGGCTTCGAGACGTTGGTCGGCGCGGGCTACCAGCCCGAGTCGGCCTATTTCGAGTGCCTGCACGAGCTGAAGCTGATCGTCGACCTGATGTACGAGCAGGGGATCGCCGGCATGCGGTACTCCATCTCCGACACGGCCGAGTACGGCGACCTCACCCGCGGGCCGCGGGTCATCAACGAAGCCGTCCGCGCCGAAATGCAGACGATCCTCGAGGAGATCCGCAGCGGCGCCTTCGCCGAGGAGTGGATCGCCGAGAACCGGGCCGGGCGTCCGCGCTTCGAGGCCCTGCGCAAGCAGGGTCAGGCCCACCAGATCGAGTCGGTGGGGCAGGAACTGCGGGACATGATGCCCTTCATCTCGGCCGGCAAGACCAAGGTGCAGGACGCGTCGGGGGGCTGACCAGGACCCCAGTTCCCGCTCCCGAAACGGGATCGATCTGACCTCGTCGTGACGTCACCTTCGCGAGGACCAGGGATGATGACCCGCGTGCCCACGGACGCCGGTCCGACATCGCGGGCCGAACGCCGCCTGCGCGCTGCCGGCGCTCGCGCCTCGTCGGTGCGATCAACCGCCTGGCGCGAGTTGGTGACGTCGGATGCGTTGATCGGGTTCATCCTCGCCCTGGTGGCGTGGCCGGGGTCGAGGATCGAGCTCTTCAACATCAGCGGTCTGTACGGGTGGCAATCGGCCTTGGCCATGGCCACCCACAGCGGGCGCCTCGTCTCGACTCCGGCGGGGTGGACCGTGAACTGGAACACCGCCCTCGTGGCCAATGGTGCGTACACGGTCACTGCCGTCGCCTACGACAACGACGGGAGAGCCACCCCGAGCCCACCGGTCTCGGTCAGCGTCCACAACCCCTGAAGCGACCGCTCCGAGGTGACCACGAGCCCTCGTGGGTCGTGGGCCTTGACCTGACATCAAAGTGATGTCATAGTGACGTCATGAAGATGTCATTGGTGGTCGACGGGCTGCGCTCGGACGTGGTGGCCGTCGGGGAGCTCGGCGACGACACGGTCGCCGAGGTGGCCGAGCGGATCGCCGACGTGCTCGGTCGCTCGGTGCCCGGGCGCGTCCTGGACCTCCTTTCGGAGGCGGCAGCCGAACTCGCAGCGTCGCTGCCGGACGGGCGCGTCGACCTCCGGGTGGCAGGCGACGACGTCGAGCTGACCTACGTCGAGGACGAGCCCGGCCCCGCTGGGGGAGGGCGACGACCTGTCGGCACGCATCACGCTTCGACTGAGCGAGGGCCTCAAGGGCCGCCTCGAGGAGGGTGCGGCCGCCGATGGCATCTCGGTGAACTCGTTCATCGTGCGCTCGCTCGAGCGCGGCACGTGGAGCAACCGGAGCCGGAGCGCCGCGCCAGCAACCGCTTGCGCGGCTACGGCACGACCTGAAAGGAGCAACGGACATGGAAAAGACATTCGAGACCCCGGGAGGCACCGACCTCCTCGTGCACAACCAGGTGGGCCTGGTGGTGGTCACGGCTCGCGACACGGCCACGACCGTCGTCTCGCTCGAGGCGGACACCCCGGTGGGCGAGGAGCTGGTCGAGCGGGCCACGGTCGAGTGCAAGAAGGCGGGCGACCGCCACGTGGTGGCCGTGAAGATCCCGCATCAGCACGGGCGCCGCATGCTGCTCCGCAACGCGGTGACTGTGCGCGTCGAGGTCCCCGAGGGCGGCCAGGTGACCGTGGCCACGGCGTCGGCCGACATCGAGATCAACGGGTCGGTCGGTGAGGTCGATGTCAAGACGGCTAGTGGCGACGCCTCCGTCGACGACGTGGCGGCCGACGTCAAGGCCACGACGGCGAGCGGCAGCATCACCATGGGCACAGTCGGCGGCGACATCAAGGCCCAGACCGCGTCGGGCGACCTGCGTTGTTCGAGCGTGGGGGGCTCGACCCAGTTCTCCACCGTCTCGGGCGACCTGGAGGTCGGGGCGGCCGGCAGCCGGGTGGAGGCCAAGGCGACGTCGGGCAACGTGCGTCTGGGTGAGGTCGCCCGGGGAGCGAAGGTGGCCAACGTGTCGGGCAACGTCCGGGTCCTGACCTTGAGCGAGGGCGCCCTGCAGGTCCGCTCCGTCTCGGGGGACGTGGCGGTCGGCGTCGCCAAGGGTGTCGACCTCCACGTCGACATCGAGACCGCCTCGGGCATCGTGCACTCCGAGATCGCCCTGCACGACGCACCGGAGCCCGGCCGGCGCCCCGAGACCCGGGTGGACCTGAGCGTCCGCAGCGTCTCGGGCAACGTGGAGATCGGGCGGGCCCTGGAACACGCCTAACCGCCCAGGTGAGTGGATGTCCCTACCGGATCATCCGCCATGGTGACGGGCCGCGACCACCTGGGAATCAGCTGGGGACAGACTGGAGCCCGTGCTTCGTCGTCCGACCCTCGTGCTCCTCGCCGGGATCGTCCTGACAGGCGCCGCTCTGATGGCCACCCCACGGGCGGAGGCCACCGCCCCGGCCGCCACCGCCCCGGCCCTGCCGAACCTGTCCTCGCCGAGCTTCACCGCGGCCAGCGACAGCGGCACCGGGGGGGGCACCGGCACCGTTTCGGGCCGCATCTCGGCCCCGGGCGGTCCGTACCTCTTTGACAGCAGGGGTCGGGTCGTCTTCTTCCACGGTGTCGACGCCGTCTACAAGTACGCGCCGTACGAGCTCTATCCCGACCCGGGCAAGCCCTGGGACTTCTCCACCGCCGACGCGTCGTTGATGGCCCGGCTCGGCTTCAACGTCGTCCGCCTCGGCATGACGTGGAGCGGGCTCGAGCCGGGGACCGCGCCGGCGAACGACCCGGCCGTCTGTGCCCGCGGCAAGCCCGCGGGTCCGACGCAATTCAACCGGCAGGTCCTCGACCGTTACCTCGCGCACCTCACCAGCACGGTCGATCTGCTCGGGCGATTCCACATCTACACGATCCTCGACATGCACCAGGACGTGTACAACCAGATGTTCGACGGCGAGGGCGCGCCGCGCTGGGCCGTGTGCACCAACAATGTCCCGAGCGTCGACCCGCCCGGCCGCTGGTCGCTCGAATACGGCACCAAGGCCGCCGGCATCGCGTTCCACCACTTCTGGGACAACGACGTGCGGGGCGACCTGCAGGGCCAGTACGACCAGGTGTGGGGCGACGTCGCGCACGCGTTCAGCGGGAACCGCTGGGTCCTCGGCTACGACCCGTTCAACGAGCCGTTCTCCACGTCGCTCATCCGCGTCGGCGACGAACACTTCGACTCCCAACTCGAGTGCTTCTACACCGGCACCGGGCACATCGGCACCCCGTCACACAACGCGCCGCCGCTGCGCTGTCCCGCCGACGACCCCGCCAACGGCGTCATCCCCACCATCCTGGCGAACGACCCCCGCCACCTCATCTTCGACGAGCCGGACAACTACGCCAGCCGCGGCCTGCCTACCTACATCGGGCCGATGGACCTGCCCAACCTGGTTTTCAACGTCCACATCTACTGTGGCGCCCGCAGTCCGGTGACGGGCAATCCGACCAACGCCGCGGCCTGTGCCGCACAAGACGCACACTCCCTCGGCGTGCGGGCGGCGGACCGTCCCGAGATGGCCTCGGCCACCCAAGCGGGCGGGCCGGCCTGGTTCGTCAGCGAGTTCGGTGCCAGCAGCGATCCCGGCCTGCTCGCGTCCATCGCCGCCGCCATGGACGCGCGCCAGGTCAGTTGGGCCTACTGGGCCTGGAAGTACTACGGGGATCCCGACGGGGAGCGCGGCCGAGTCGCTCGTCATGGCCAACGGCCGCTTGCGCTCGACTGCGCTGGTCCTGAGCCGGGCCTATCCCGAGGCGGTCGCTGGGACCCCGATCCGTTTCTCCTTCTCACCGGTGACCGACGTGTTCGACATGGCGTACGTGCCCAATCATCACGTCCACGCACCGACGCTCGTGTTCGTGCCGACCGGTGTGCACTACCGCCACGGATACTGCGCGCACACCACGGGCGCCACCGTCACCTCGGCGCGGGGGAGCGATCTCCTCCGGGTGCGGAACGCACCCCGGGGTCATCGGGTCACGGTGGAGATCACTCCCGGACGGTGTGCCGCGGCCGGGAGAGGTCGGTCGACCGAGGCATAGGGTGGGCCCATGTGCCGCAACATCACCACCCTGCGCGGGCTCGAGCCCGTGGCCACTCCCGACGAGATAGAGGCGGCGGCCCGCCAGTACGTCCGCAAGATCAGCGGCGTGCAGTCCACGTCGCCGGCGACCGAGAAGGCGTTCGAGCGGGCCGTCTCCCAGATCACCAAGGCGACCACCGCCCTGCTCGAGACGCTGCCACCCCGCAAGCAGCCACCGCCGACCCTGCCCCCGCTCCGCCGGATCGCCGCCAAGAAGGCGTCCGCCACAGCCTGAGGGTCCTTGACCGGATATATTCGGTTAGGCGAATATATCCAGCATGACGGCCCATTCGAGGCGCTGGCCGACCAGACGCGCCGCTGCATCCTCGACGTGTTGTCAGGCGGAGAGCGCCCGGTGGGGGACCTGGTCGGCCTTCTGTCGCTCAGCCAGCCGTCGGTGTCGAGGCACCTCAAGGCTCTGCGCGAGGCCGACCTCGTCGAGTCCCGCACCGATGGCCAGCGCCGCCTGTACCGGGTGACCCCCGGGCCGCTGCGCGACGTCGACGACTGGCTGGCGCCCTTTCGCCGGGGGTGGTCCGGACCGGTGAACGCACTGGAGCGCCACCTCCAGATCATGGGAGAGGTCGACGCCGACAGTGGGCTGTGAGAGTCCCGTGATCAAGGCTAAGCAATGTCCAGCCGCCCCCTTCGAGACTGGACGCCGTCAATGAGCATGCAAGGAAAGGTCGCCGTCGTCACCGGTTCGAACGTCGGGATCGGGTTCGAGACTGCGGCCGGCCTGGCCGCCCAGGGGGCGACCACGGTGCTCGCCTGCCGGAACCAGGCCAAGGGCGAGGGGGCGGCCCGGGAGATCACGACCCGGACGTGGAACGACGATGTCCACGTGGTGCCGCTGGATCTTGCCGATCTCGCCTCGGTCGGCCGGGCCGCCCTGGACATCCTCTCCCGCTGGGACAGGCTCGACGTCCTCGTCAACAACGCCGGCGGCACGTGGTCGGACCGCCAGGAAACGGCGCAGGGCTTCGAGTACACGTTCGGCGTCAATCACCTCGGCCACTTCTACCTGACGAACCTGCTGCTGCCCCGGCTCCGCGCGAGCGCACCATCCCGCGTCGTCAATCTGACCTCGGTCGGCCACCATGCGGCGCGGCGCGGCATGCGCTTCGACGACCTGCAGGGCGAACGGCACTACGAGGCGATGGAGGCGTACTGCCGTTCCAAGCTCGCCAATGTGCTCTTCACCCGGCAGCTGGCGAAGCGGCTCGGCACGGACGTCGACGTCACCGTCAACGCCGCCCATCCCGGTCCGGTCCGCAGCAACTTCGGCATGGACGGCGACCTGCACGGCGTCATGGGTTTTGGCATGCGCCTCGTCCGGGTCTTCGAGATAAGCCCCAAGCGGGGCGCCAAGACGTCGCTCCACCTGGCCACGTCCCCAACCGTCACGGGCAAGACCGGCATGTACTGGGTCCGGTCCAAGCCGGGTCATATGAGCCGTCGGGCCCGCGATGACGCGGCGGCAGCGCGCCTGTGGGACGAGAGCGAGCGGTTGCTCGCCGGGGCGGGTTACGCCCTCGCCTGATCCGGCGCGACCGAGAACAGCCGGCGCCGCTCAGGCATCACGTGTCTTCATCCGCCACGCCCCGATGGCGGTCCAGAACACGATCCAGCCGACGATCACGAGTGACGCCGTCAGGGTGGACTCGGGGATCAACATGGAGAACGACCCGCCGCCCCCGCCCCCGCCCCCGCCCCCGCCGAAGGGCGTCGGCAGGCCGCCCGGCTCGATATGGGCCATCGCCACACCGACGATGCCCCGCTCCACGTTGAGCAAGTGGACGATGACATGGCGGCTGAAGATCGGCGTCAGGATCAACTCGAGCACGACCAAGAGGATCACCGCGACAGTGCGCTGGCCGAGGAGGGAGGACAGCCCGAGGCCGACGATGAACCCGATCGTCGCCTCGAGGGCGATCCACAGGCCGACGTCGACCATGAGGGAGGTCGACGGAGACAAGAAGACCTTGTGGTAGTCCGCGTAGTTGCCGTGGGCGACCTGGACCGCGAAGGCGCTGATCTGCGCCGGTGATTCATGGGCGGGAACGGTGATCGTCCCCTTCGGCGTCTGGATCACCGATCCCGGCGGCGGGCCGCTGGTCCCTCCGTTGCCACAGGGCACGCTGGGCGGCTGGGCGGTCGGGCCGTTGCCCTTGAAGTTGAAGTTGAAATCACAGATGACCTCGTCGGCGTGGGTGGACGCCCAAGACTCGAGTCCCTGTTGCGACAGGCCGGCGGGCACGTTGACACCGTCGTAACTCAACTGCGTGGGCGCGGCGAACACGCAGACGGCGCAGACGATGAGGTAGCCGACCGCCACCATAGAGATGACGATGGCGAGCCCCGCGGGGAATGCGCGCGAAATACAGAGCGAGACGGGAGCGCCCGGTGATCACCAGGTGGCGGAACATCCCCTCGGAGAGGTCGACGGACCCGGCCGTGCATCCGACGACCGCCGCCACAATGAAGCCGAAGATGTACATGAAGCCGGTCACCAGCGTGGTGAAGATGTCGTACCCGCCGGCCGGACCGTAGGACTTCGGGGCGACGGCATGGGAAATGAGCCGCACCCCGAGGAAGACGACCGGGATGCCGATGTTGACGGCGATGAGCGCGATCATCAGACCGCGTCGCTTGCGCAGCTCCATGCAGCGCGTCGTGACCATGCCCCAGGTCGGGATCCACGAGCCGCGGTGATCGCTCCGCCTCTCGGCCGGAATCGGCGTGGGAGCGTGACCCGGCGTGCCGAGGTCGGTGACGGTCGTCATTCGGATTCCCCCAGCCGCTTGGTGACCTCGAGGAACCACGACTCGAGCGAGGCCTGTATGTGCTGCAGGCGGTACACCGCGATGCCGCCCTCGACGAGCAGTCGGTTGATCTCGGCGATGGCGCCGCGCTCGGTACCCTCGGGCAGAACGATGGCGAGCCCGTCCGGACCGGCCTGCACCTGCGCGCCGAAGGGTGTGCTCACCAGCAGGCCGCCGGCCCGGTCGGGGTCCGAGCACTCGATCTGGACCTCGAAGGAGGACCCGGCCAACAGCTGGGAGATCGGGCCTTGGCGGATGACGCTGCCCCGGTCGACGATCGCCACGGCGTCGCAGGTGCGCTCGACCTCGTCGAGGAGGTGGGACGACAGCACGACGGTGCGCCCCTCGGACACCAGCGACAGGATCATGTCGCGCATGTCGAGCATGCCCGCCGGGTCGAGCCCGTTCATGGGCTCGTCGAGGATGAGCAGTTGCGGATCCCCGAGGAGGCAGGCGGCGACGCCGAGCCGCTGGCGCATGCCCATGGAGTACTTGGACACCTTGTCGTTGGCCCGGTGAAGGATGCCGACGCGCTCGAGGGCGGGGTCGATCCGGCCCTTGGCTGCCGGCTCGCGCGCCGCCGCCAGGATCTGCAGGTTCTGACGGCCGGTCAGGTGCCCGTGGAAGCGGGGCTCGTCCACGATCGCCCCGACTCGGGCCAGCGCGACGTCACGGTGCCGGGGGACGCGGTGGCCGAGGAGGAACATGGAACCGGCGTCGGCGTGGGTCAGGCCGAGCAGCACGCGGATCAGCGTCGTCTTGCCGGCGCCGTTGGGGCCGAGATAGCCGAAGGCGCAGCCGCGTGGGACGAGCAGCTCGACGTCATTGACGGCGATGTTCTCGCCGAATCGTTTGGTCAACCCGTGGGTCTCGACCGCCCACTCGCTGCCGCCGGCTATTGGCGGGGGCGTCGTGGCCAGTGATGCGGTGCTCAAGCTCTGACCTCCGAGTTCTCGTGCTGCGGCCGAGGTCCCAGCAGATATACCCGGTATAGTACCAGAGGACATCGCGGTTGCGGCTAGGGGGCAGTCACCCGTCTGGTCCTGGGGCTGGCACCAGTCCTGACGCCGGCGGAGCCCGCCTCGCGTCAGCCGGCGAGCGCGCCCACCACGTGGGTGATGCAGCCGCAGAGCGAGGCGACGTCGTCGGGCTCGATCGCCGGGAACATGGCGATCCGCAGCTGGTTGCGCCCGAGCTTGCGATACGGCTCGGTGTCGACGATCCCGTTCGCCCGCAACACGGCAGCGACTGGCCGCCGCATCGACCGCGTCGACGAAGTCGATGGTGCCGACGACGTGGCTCCGGTCGGCGGGGTTCTCGACGAACGGCCGGGCGAACCCGGATTGCTCGGCCCAGGTGTAGAGGATCTCGGCGGAGCGGTCGCAGCGCGACGCGGTCCACTCCAGGCCGCCGTTGCCGTTCATCCAGTCGAGCTGCTCGGCGAGCAGGAAGATGGTGGCCAGTGCCGGCGTGTTGTAGGTCTGGTCGAGCTGCGAATTGTCGACCGCGGTCTTGAGGTCCATGGAGGTCGGGATCCAGCGGTCCGACGCGGCGATCCGCTCCACCCGCTCGAGCGCGGCCGGCGACAGGAGGGCGATCCAGAGACCGCCGTCGGAGGCGAAGCACTTCTGGGGGGCGAGGTAGTAGGCGTCGAACTCGGCGGGGTCGACGCGGAGGCCGCCGGCCCCGGAGGTGCCGTCCACCGCCACCAGGCCGCCTCCATCGGCGGGGGCGGCCGCACCCTGGGGCCGCCGGATGGGCATCGACACCCCCGTGGAGGTCTCGTTGTGGGTGAGCGCGTAGAGGTCGACCGAGGGGTCGGCGTCCGGCGTCGGGTGGGTGCCCACCTCGGACTCGATCACCTTGGGGTCCTTCAGGTGCGGTGCCGCCTTGGCGCAGCGCGGCGAACTTCGAGGAGAACTCGCCGAAGCTCAGGTGCTGGCTCTGGTCCGCGATCAGCCCGAAGGTCGCGGCGTCCCAGAAGCAGGTCGTCCCCCCGTTGCCGAGCACGACCTCGTAGCCGTCGGGGAGCGAGAAGAGCTGCCGCATGCCGGTGCGCACCCGGCCCACCTGAGCCTTGACCGTCTTCTGGCGGTGGCTGGTGCCCATGTAGGTGGAGGCGATAGCGGCGAGCGCGTCGATCTGGGCCGGTCGGACCTTGGAGGGGCCGGACCCGAAACGGCCGTCGGAGGGCAGCAATTCGGGGGGAATGATGATGTCGGGGGCGTCTGGCACGTATGAGATCATGGCATCCGTGACGACCGTGAAATCCCCGACCGAGCTCCGCCGGATCTCTCGCCGGGCCGCCGCAGTGGCGCCCTCGGCGACGCTCGCCGTGGATGCGAAGGCAAAGGCGCTGCAGGCGGCCGGGGAACACGTCATCGGTTTCGGCGCGGGCGAGCCGGACTTCCCGACGCCCGAGCACATCGTGGAGGCGGCCGTCGCCGCCTGCCGGGACCAGGTCAACCACCGCTACACGCCCACGGCGGGGATCCCGGCGCTCCGTGAGGCCATCGCAGCGAAGACGTTGCGCGACTCGGGCTACGAGGTCGCGGCCGAACCAGGTGCTCGTCACCAACGGCGGCAAGCAGGCGGTGGCCAACGCGTTCGCCGTGCTGTGCGACCCGGGCGACGAGGTGCTCGTGCTCGCGCCGTACTGGACGACCTACCCCGAGTCGATCGCGCTGGCCGGCGGCACGCCCGTCGTCGTGTCCTCGGACGAGACGACCGGGTTCCGGTCCTCGGTGGCGGACCTCGAGGCGGCCTGGACCCCGAACACCAAGGCGCTCCTCTTCGTGTCGCCCTCCAACCCGACCGGGGCGGTGTACCCCTGGGAGGAGATCGAGGCCATCGGCCGCTGGGCCGTCGGCAAGGGCATCTGGGTGCTGACCGACGAGATCTACGAGCATCTCGTCTACGGCGGGGCCGAGCACCACTCCATGCCGGTTGTCGTCCCCGAGCTCGCCGACCGCTGCCTGGTGGCGAACGGCGTGGCCAAGACCTACGCCATGACCGGTTGGCGCGTCGGGTGGCTCATCGGTCCGACCGACGCCATCGTGGCGGCGACCAACATCCAGAGCCACGAGACCTCGAACGTCGGCAACGTGTCCCAACGCGCCGCGCTCGCAGCCGTCTCGGGTGGGCTCGAGGCGGTCGCCATGATGCGATCGGCCTTCGACCGCCGGCGCCAGACGATGACCACCATGCTGAACGACATCCCGGGTGTGGTGTGCGTGGAGCCCGAGGGGGCGTTCTATGCCTACCCCTCCGTCAAGGGGCTGCTCGGCACGAACCTCCGGGGACGGCGTCCGGCGAGCAGCGCGGAGCTGGCCGAAATCTGCATCAACGACGCCAAGGTGGCGGTGGTCCCCGGCGAGGCGTTCGGCGCGCCGGGCTTCTTCCGCATGTCCTACGCGCTGGGCGACGACGATCTCGTCGAGGGTGTGAGCCGGTTGGCCACGCTGTTCGGCGAGGCGCAAGACTGACCGCTTCATCGGCGGGGGGAGTGAGGAGACCACCGCGGTGGCACGGGTACTGGTAACGGAGAAGATCGCGCAGAGCGGGCTCGACCTGCTGGCTGAGGCCGGCCATGAGGTCGACGTGCAGGAGGGACTGAGTCCCGAGCAGCTGCTCGGTGCCGTCGTCGGCGCGCACGCGCTCATCATTCGCTCCTCGACGCAGGTGACGCCGGAGGTGCTGGCCGCCGGGACGACGCTCGCCGTCGTCGGGCGGGCCGGCGTCGGGCTCGACAACGTCGACGTCGACGCGGCCACCGAGCGCGGCGTCATGGTGGTCAACGCGCCGACGTCGAACATCCTCTCGGTGGCCGAGCAGGCCATGGCCCTCTTGCTGGCCCAGGCGCGCAACATCCCGCAGGCGCACAGCGCGCTCGGTGGCCGGGCGCTGGGAGCGGTCGAAGTGGGAGGGCGTCGAGCTCCACGGCAAGGTCCTCGGCGTGGTCGGCCTCGGGCGCGCCGGCTCCCTGGTGGCCCAGCGCGCCCATGCCTTCGGCATGGAGCTCATCGGCTTCGACCCCTTCGTGTCCCAGGAGCGGGCGCGGGCCATGGGTGTGCGGCTGGTCAGCATCGAGGAACTGGTGGCGGAGGCGGACTTCGTCTCCATCCACACGCCGAAGACGCCCGAGACGATCGGGCTCTTCGGCCGCGACCTCCTGGCCAAGGCCAAGCCGGGCATCCGCATCGTGAACACGGCACGCGGCGGCATCGTCGACGAGGACGCGCTGGCCGAGGCGATCCGCGACGGGATCGTGGCCGGCGCCGGCCTCGACGTGTTCGCCAAGGAGCCCTGCACCGAGTCGCCCCTCTTCGAGCTGCCCCAGGTCGTCGTCTCGCCGCACCTCGGCGCGTCGACCGAGGAGGCACAGGACAAGGCGGGCGTGACCATCGCCGAGCAGGTGCTGCTGGCGCTGGCCGGCGACTTCGTGCCGTATGCGGTCAACGTGGCGGCGCGTGACGTCACCGACGTGGTGCGCGGCTTCATGGGCCTGGCCGAGCAACTCGGCCGGTTCTTCGTCGGCCAGCACGACGGCCTGCCCGACGTCATCGACATGGAGTATCAGGGCGAGTTGGCGGGGGAGAGCACGGGAATCCTCACCCTGTCGGTGCTCAAGGGCATCTTCGGCGGGTCCACCGAGGAGCCGGTGTCCTACGTCAACGCGCCGCAACTCGCCGAGCAGCGCGGCCTGCAGGTGCGCGAGTCGTCCACCGCCACCTCGCGCGACTACAAGTCGCTCATCACGCTCCGCTCGGGGTCGCACTCGGTCGCCGGCACGCTCATCGCCGCCGGGCTGCACACCGAGCCCCGCATCGTCGTGGTCGACGACCACATGGTGGAGGTGCCCCCGTCGACCCACATGCTCGTGGTGCGCAACGACGACCGGCCGGGCGTGATCGGGATCGTGGGGACGGCGCTGGGGTCGGCGGGGATCTCCATCTCGTCCATGGCGGTCGGGCCGAGCCCGGAGTCGGCGACCGCCATGATGGTGATCTCGACGACGACGGCGGCGCCCGACGCCGTGGTGGAGCAGCTGCGCGGTGACGAGGGCATCCTCGAGATCCACCGCGTCACGCTGTAGCGGCGGCCCTCAGTCCTGCGGCTTGCGTGGCACGGCCGGCCATGTGTCGAGGCTGCCGATGACCGGCTCTCCACGGTGCAGCTCACGCCGCGGTGCGCGATCGAGCAGGACGGCGCGCACGATCGCCAGTACCCCGACGATCAGGGCGGCCCGAAACAGTGTCGAGAGGAGCCGGCGCACCCGACCACGGTAGCGTGAGCGGCCGTGGCCACCCTGCAGAGCGTCTCGCCGATCTTCCCCACGGCCGACATGGAGGCCATGCGGGCGCACTACGAGGCCCTCGGCTTCGGCGTGCACGTGCACGGCGGCGGCTACGGCACGGCCGCCCGCGACGGCATCCGCATCCACTTCAAGCTGGTGCCTGATCTGGGCCCCGAGGTCGAACGGGGCGCCGCGTACCTAGCGGTCGATGACGCCGACGCGCTGCACGCCGCCTGGCTCGCGGCGGGGGTGGGGGAGACCTCGGACCTCTTCGACCCCGGCTTCGGCGTGTGGGAGGCCTGCCCACACCGACGGCGACGGGAACCTGCTCCGGTTCGGCTCTCCGGTCATGCCCGCACCTTGACGCCCGCTGCACCCGATGGGACAATTAGACTCATCGTGATGAAGCCCACCGCGTCCGACCTGCTGCTTACCTGACGGCGAACGCCACATCGCGTTCGCTCGCAACCTCCTGCGCCGCAAGGCCAGGAGGTTTTTTGTTGGGCCGGCACCGGTTTGATCCGACCAAAAGAAAAGAAAGAAGGGGAGAAACCCATGGCTGAGGGACAGAGAGGGAGTGGTGACGACATGGAGCGGGGTCACCTGGCCCTGCCCTGCGACCCGTCACCCATGCCCTTCGGGAAGTACCGCTCGCACGTGCCGCTCGTGTCTGCACGACCGCACCTGGGCCGACCGCCAGTTCACCAAGGCGCCGCGCTGGGCCAGCGTGGACCTGCGCGACGGCAACCAGGCCCTCATCGACCCCATGGACCCGGAGCGCAAGCTGGCGCTGTTCCAGACGCTGGTCGACGTGGGGTTCAAGGAGATCGAGGTGGGCTTCCCCTCGGCGTCGCAGACCGACTACGACTTCCAGCGCCTCATCATCGACGAGCACCTGATCCCCGACGATGTCGAGATCCAGGTGCTGGTGCAGTGCCGCCAGGAGCTCATTGAGCGGACCTTCGAGTCGCTGGCCGGCGCGCCGACGCGCGATCGTGCACTTCTACAACTCGATGTCCGAGTTGCAGCGCCGCGTCGTGTTCGGCCTCGACAAGGCCGGCATCGTCGACATCGCGGTCAAGGCCGCCGAGCTCTGCAAGCAGCTACGAGGCCCAGATGAGCGGCGGGGACGACGATCCGCTACGAGTACTCGCCGGAGAGCTTCACCGGGACCGAGCCGGAGTTCGCCGTCGAGATCTGCGAGGCGGTGATGGACGTCATCGCAGCCCACGCCCGAGGCGCCGATGATCCTCAACCTGCCGGCCACCGTCGAGATGTACAGCCCCAACGTGTACGCCGACGTGATCGAGTGGTTCGGCCGCACCATCAAGAACCGCGACTCCATCGTGCTCAGCCTGCACCCGCACAACGACCGCGGCACGGCGGTGGCGGCCGCCGAGCTGGCGGTGCTGGCCGGCGCCGACCGGGTCGAGGGCACGCTCTTCGGCAACGGCGAGCGCACCGGCAACGTCGACGTCGTCACGCTGGCCATGAACCTGTTCTCGCAGGGCATCGACCCGGCGCTGGACTTCGGCGACATCGAGAAGGTGCGCCGCGTGGCCGAGTACGCCACACGGATGCCGGTCCACCCGCGCCACCCCTACGCCGGCGACCTGGTGTACACCGCCTTCTCGGGCTCGCACCAGGACGCCATCAAGAAGGGCATGGCGGCCATCGGGACCGAGTACGAGGAGTGGGAGGTGCCGTACCTGCCGATCGACCCCAAGCACACCGGCCGCACCTACGAGGCGATCATTCAGGTGAACAGCCAGTCCGGCAAGGGCGGCGTGGCCTACCTGATGGACACCGACCACGGGCTGGACCTGCCGCGGAGCCTGCAGGTCGAGTTCTCCAAGCGGGTGCAGGAGATCACCGAGGCGAGCGGGACGGTCATCCCCTCGGGCAAGATGCGCGACGTCTTCGAGGAGATCTACCTGCCTGAGGACGCCGGGTCTGCGGCTGATCACGAGCGAGGTCTCGACCGGGCGGGGCCACACCAGCGTCACGGCGCAGCTTCTCGTCGACGGGCAGCACCAGACGGTGCGCGGCCAGGGCAACGGTCCGATCGACGCGCTGGTCTCCGCGCTCGAAGGCCGACCTCGGTATCGTGTTGGAAGTGAAGGACTACTCCGAGCACGCGCTCACCGAGGGCTCGGGCGCGTCGGCGGTGGCGTACGTCGAGTGCGTCGGTGCCGACGGCACGACATGGTGGGGCGTCGGCCGCGACTCGTCCATCCTCGACGCCTCGCTCGGTGCGGTGGTCTCGGCGGCGAACCGGGCCCGCACCGGGTGATCCGCCCGGCGGTCGAGGCGGACGTCCCGGAACTCGTCGCGATGATCCGCGAGCTGGCCGAGTACGAGAACCTCGTGGACCAGGTGGCGATCACCGAGGACGACCTTGCCCGCACGCTGTTCGGGCCCGAGGCGATGGCGCACGACTGGGTCGTCGAAGACGAGTCCGGGGCACTGGTCGGCCACGCCCTCTGGTACCGGACCTTCTCGACCTTCCTGGGGCAGACCGGGGATCTGGCTGGAGGACATCTACGTCCGCCCCGAGCACCGCCGCCAGGGCCACGCCACCCAGCTCCTGTCCCAAGTTGCGTCAGGAGACCGACGGTCGCCTGGAGTGGGAGGTCCTCGAGTGGAACGTCCCCGCCCTGGACTTCTACCAGCGCCTCGGCGCCCGGCCGATGGCCGGGTGGACCCGCTACCGCTGGTTCGAGGGATAACTCCCGCTAATCTCCTAGAGAGATAGTAGGAATCTTCCCGAGCTGCTTGACAGATCATCCGCGCAGGCGTCACTCTGGCTGTGGGAAGAGTGAATCGGAAGGAAGATCAATGGGATTGCTTCAAGGACGATCTGCGAGAGTTGGACCTGTTTTCGGACGTCAGTCGATCCGAGATGGCGGTCATCGCCAAGCAGCTGACCAGGCTGAAGGTCAAGGCCGGGCGGGTCCTCGTCCGCGAGGGCGGTTTCGGCAACGAGTTCATGATCATCGTCAGCGGCATGGCCGAGGTGACGCAGGACGGCCACAGCATCGCGACCATCGGCCGTGGTGACCTGGTCGGCGAGATGGCCCTCCTGCAGCCCCTCGGCACCGGTCGGCGCAACGCCACCGTGACCGCCGTCACGGACACCGAGATCTACGCCGGCTCGGCCAGCGAATTCCGCCGGATCATCGAGGTCGCCCCGTCGGTGGCCGAGAAGGTCCACCGGACGATCGCGTCCCGGACACTCGTCGGCGCCGCGGCCTGAGTCCTTCCGGCGGCGAGGCCCGGCGGCCTCGCCGTCCGGTTGTGCGGCGGGCCTTGCCTGTCGGTAACCATTCTGTTACGGTAACGAATGTGTTACCGAGTCTGATGGGTGCCGACGAGTCGGGGGAGCCCGGCCGGAGCCCCGAGCCCGCTCGGAACCCTGAGTTGGTGGCGACGCCGAGCCACAGGCCGACCCGTTCGATGCGCTCGGCGACCCGACCCGTCGGGAGATCCTCCGCCTCCTGAGCGTGGGCGACAAGCCGGTGCACGAGATCGCCGCCGTCACTGCCCATCAGCCGACCCGCCGTCTCGCGCCATCTGCGCCTGCTGAAGGACGCCGGCATGGTGGCCGAACGGGCCGAGGGGAACCGCCGGATCTACCACCTGGAGGACGGGGGAGTGCGGGCCGTCCAGGGAGTACCTGGAAGGTGTCTGGGGCGACGCCGCCGCACGGTTCCGGTTGCTGGCCGAGAACACCGCGCCACCAGAATCGTCATGACCACGCCGCTGCGCCTCAGCTTCGACGTCGACTGCCCGCCCCAGCACGCCTTCACGGTCTGGACGTCGAAGATCGGGACCTGGTGGCCGCGCGACCACACGGTGAGCGGGGATCCCGAAGAGGTCGTCCTCGAGAGCGGCGCCGGCGGGCGCATCTACGAGCGGACGGCGGCGGGCGAGCGACACGAGTGGGGCGAGGTCACGGTGTGGGAGCCGCCGCGTCGTCTGGCCTACCTGTGGCACATCGGCCGCGCCCGCGACAGCGGCGACCGAGGTCGAGATCACCTTCGTCGGCGAGGGTGAGGACGAGGCGCGCACGCGCATCGAGATCGAGCACACCGGCTGGGAGGTCCTGGGCGACGAGGCGGACGCCTGGCGGGACACAGAACCGTGGTGGGTGGGACGCGCTGCTGCCGCACTTCGTGGCGGCGGTCGAGAAAGGAGCTGCGTGATGGCGACAGGGAGCAAGGACGATCCGTGGGTGCTCAAGACCGCTCCGGGCAGTTCGGAGTACACGATGTACCGGGACGAGCAGGCGGATCCTGCGCTGCTGGTGTGCCAGGTGGGCTCGACGAAGCTCACCTACGACCTGCGGGCGATCGACGACCTGCATCGCTGGCTCTCCGAACAGGGCGACTGGGTGCCGCTCGGGGCGGCCGACGAGAAGAAGCCGGCGGCCGAGGGGACGGTGGAGGCGTGGGGCCGCTCGCCCGACAACCCGCTCGGCGGCTGGTACGGCCAACGCAAGGGCTACCGGGGCCGCTTCGGCATGTACCTCCCGCCGCTGCTCGAGGAGCTCGGCCTGGTCGAGCTCACCCATGAGGCCCGCAACAACAGCGTGCGCGCTCGTTGATCACGACGAAGAAGAGGGAGAAGAAGAGTGACGACGACCAAGGTGGTCCGCTACCGCACCACGCCCGAACAGGCCGACGAGAACGAGCGACTCGTCCGGGACGTGTTCGCCGAGCTGGCCGAGAGCAAGCCCGACGGGCTGCAGTACGCGACGTTCCGGCTCGACGACGGCGTGAGCTTCGTGCACGTCGCCGTTCTCGACGGCGACGTCAACCCGCTGGCGTCCTCGCCGGCGTTCGCGGCGTTCCAGGCTGACATCGGGTCACGCTGCGTCGAAGGGCCGGCCCCGGCGGACGCCACCGCCATCGGAAACTTCCGCCTGCTGCCATAGCGGCCGATCGGACCCGTCTTCGCGCGAGGCCCCGCGTCGGCCAGTCGCGCCGCTCTCCGTCGACTGCGGCTGTGTGAGCGCAGGACTCAGGTCACGAGGCACTCCACCATGGCCACTTCGTGGCCACCATCCCGATGTTGGGGCAGATGACGGGACGAATAGGCCTCAGCATTGGTCCGTACCGACTCGTATTGACCGTTCCCGGCCGGATCCGGGCGGGAACGCCCAGTGCCATCGCCCCTGCGGGGACCTCGGTCCCAGGGGAAACGACGGCACCTGCCCCGACGAGCGACGGCGACCGGCAGACCACGCGCTCGAGCACGACTGCGCCCGAGCCGACCAGGACGAAGTCCTCCAACACGCAGCCCTCGAGATGCGCGAGATGGCCGATCACACAGTCGGATCCGATCCGCGTCTGGTGCACGAGCTGGGTATGGATGACGGCGCCGTCCTGGACGGACGTCCGGGCCCCGATCACGATCGGCCCATTGTCGGCCCGGATGACGGCGCCCGGCCAGATGCTGGCTTCCGCACCGACGTGGACCTCGCCGATCAGCACGGCTTCGGGGTGGACGAAGGCGTCGCGGTGGATCCGCGGCCGCTCGTCACCCAATGCGTAGAGAGTCATGGCGGGTATTCAAACAGGGCGGCGGACCGTCGTTCATCTCGCGACGAGGCGGTACGGTGCGTGCCACGGATGAGACCGCAGAAGTGGGAGAGCGGGAGATCGGAGACCGGATGACCTCGAAGTCGGATTTCACGGACGACGAATGGAAGGAGATCCTGGAGGCGCCGCCCAGTGCCGGGATGATCGTGGTCACGGCGCAGAAGGGCGGATCCTTCCGCGAGACGATCGCCATGGCCAAGGCCTATGTGGAGGCTCGGCAACAGCACGGCAACAGCGAGCTCCTGGACGCCATTGTGGCGGCGAAACCAGAACGCGATCACACGCACTACCACTCGTCCGAGGAGCTCAAAGAGCACGGATTGCAACTGATCCACGACTCGGTCGTCTTGCTGGAGACCAAGGCGACGCCGGCAGAGGTGCAGGACTATTGCAATTTTATCGTCACCCTGTCGCATCGCGTCGCGGCAGCGCACCGCGAGCATGAAAAGGACGTGAGCGAGGCGGAGCAGGCCGCGATCGACGACATCACCAAAGCGCTACAAACGACCGCCGGCTAGCAAGGGCCGAGAGGTTTCTGTTCTGGGCTCTGGGGCGACGCCACCTGGGCTGGCCCCACCCGTCCCCGGGACTGCCGCTCCCGTCAATGGGCGTGTCCGCCCTCGTCCGGCATGCCTCGGACACCACTCCTGAGCGCCGGGTTGCGGCTGTCCCTACACTGCATTGCGGGGGCGCTGCGTGGCGCAGAGGCATTCGGGTGGAGGTCTCATCACGATGTTCAGAGGCGAAGGCCAGCAGGAGGAGGTCGCCGTCGATGCCGCGCTCGCTTCGAGTCTCGAGGCTGTCGAGGCGTCGGTCGCGGTGTATCTGACACATCCGTCTGCCCCATTGCGCAATCAACTCTTGGTCGCCCTCGAAGCCCTTGACGAGCAAATCAACCAGAGCGACGCGTACGAGAGCAGCGTGGTGGGATCAGGCGCGCTCGGCTTCTCGGCGAAGGGATCGGTGGTGGGGGAGACGAGTGCGTCCCCGCTGGCGGAAGAGATTCCGGAAGCCGAACTCCAGGCCCAGACAATGCTCATCAGGGCGGCGAAGCTCGAGGTGACGTCCCCGAGTGACGACCACCTTGCGGCGCTCCGAGAGGCGGAACGGACCCTGGCCACTCTGAGGAACTCGACGCCACCTCTACCCTAGGAAACAGGCGAGGCCGCCTCACCACCGCCGGGCCCGGTTCCCGGGTCCCAACGAGTTCTCCCCGCAGATCTGGGTAAGGACAAGGTTCTGACGTTGCAAGGAGGGCCTTCCGTGAACAGTGACCCCGTGAGCAGTGACCCCGAATCCGATGGAACTCCTGACCCGGAGGAGGTTGCTCGACGGGCCGAGGGAAGGCCGCCCGAGGAGCGATCGAGCGCAGACCCGACGGGTCAGGCGGAAGCGATCTTGCAGGAATCGGAAGACCGCGTCTCCGAGCGGGCCAGCAAAGCAGACCCTTCCGGCTCGAACTGATCAACCCGCACTGATCATGCGGTGATAACGAGCTACGTGGTGCCGATGACGAAGTCCTCCCCGGTCGACGGGCGTAGGCCGTCGCTGCGACCGGCGAGGTAGCGATCGCCCAGTGCCGCCCCCGACACGTGCCGGACGTCACTGAAGCCGGCCTGACTGACCATCGCCAACATCTCGTCGGGAGGATAGAAACTGACGAAGGGCGTTCCGGACGTCTGTGCCCCCTTCGTAGACGCCTGCAGACCCGAGCGGTCGGCGACGTCGAGGAGGTCGGGCGGGAGCAGGAACGTCATTGCAAGTGTCGACCCCGGTGCGAGCGCGGCGAGCTGGCGCAACGTTGCCATAGTGGCGTCCTTGGTGAGATACATGCTCACGCCGGTGGACGCCACGACTGCCGGCCGGTCGCGGTCGAACCCGCCCGCGGCGAGCTCTCGCCACCATGATCCAGTCACCTCGAAATCAGCAGGGACGAGATGCAGCCAATCGGGGATGCCAAATCCGAGCTCCACGAGTCGTTCCCGCTTCCACGCCTGGGGGCCTCCTTGGTCGACCTCGTACACCTGCAAGCTGGAGGCGATGTCCGGGCGTCGCTGCGCGAACGTGTCGAGGCCTGCCCCGAGGATCACGTACTGGTCGACACCTGCATCGGCCTGTTCGGTCACCAGATCCTCAATGAAACGAGCGCGGGACACGATGGACATCCGAAAGCCCTGGGTCCCAGCCGGATCCATGTCCGGTCGGTCACGCCAGCCGTCTTCGGGAGCGACGAGCCGGAGGCCGATCTCGTCTTCGAGCACGTGGGGTGGCGGGTCGACCAGGACGTGGAGGGCCCTCCACAGGGCAACCCGTACGGCAGTGCTCTCGGGTTCCTTCGCCGTGACAGCGACCACAGTCCTCCTTCCGGACAGCCTGCATGGAGCGTACGGCGTCCGAACTCGGGGGTCGGATCTCGTCATACTGATCGCCATGGGCGAGCACCAACACGGGTACAGGCAGACGCACGGGCCCACAAACGACTATGCCTTCGACGAAGATGCCTGGAACCAGCGCTATCGAGAATCAGAGCGCATCTGGAGTGCCAACCCGAACCCGCAACTTGTGGCTGAGGTGACCGGTATGGCGCCCGGACGCGCTCTTGATGTGGGTTGCGGCGAAGGTGCCGACGCCATCTGGCTCGCCCGGCGGGGGTGGAATGTGGTGGCGACCGACATCTCGAGCGTGGCGCTCGGGCGGGCGACCCAGCACGCCGAGGACACGGACCTCCGGGCTGCGACCCGCATCGAGTGGCGCCACGTCGATCTCCTCGCCGCTCCACCCGATGCCGAGTCCTTCGACCTCGTGTCGGCCCAGTTCATGCAGTTGCCCCCGGAACCGCGCGTTCGGCTGTTCACGGCACTGGCAGCGTCCATCCGGGCGGCCGGCACGCTGCTGGTGGTCGGGCACCATCCTTCGGACATGGCGACTGGCGTCCGTCGGCCTCCGGTGCCGGATCGCTTCTTCGCGGCAGAGGACATCGCCTCACTGCTCGACACCTCGTGGACGGTCGTCGTCAGCGAGGCTCGGTCGAGGAGGGTCACGACCGCAGAGAGGGCGACGAGACGACCGTCCACGATGCCGTGCTCGTGGCCCGGCGCAGGTGACCGGCGGCGCGGCAGCAGTCGAGGGATACCTTGGGCGACAGCGGCCTGCCCTTGACTTGTCACTTACCGTAAGTAAATACTTACGGTAAGTGATTACTAACCAAGCGCTCAACGCCCTCGGCGATCCAACCAGGCGGACCCTCTTCGAGCACCTCGGGGAAGGTCCGCGTGCCGTCGTCGAGCTGGCCGCGCTCGTGCCGGTCAGCCGGCCCGCAGTGTCCCAGCACCTCAAGGTGCTGAAAGAGGCCGGGCTCGTGCGGGACACCCAGGTTGGCACCCGACGGATCTACAGCCTGGACCCCGACGGGATCGGCGAGCTGCGTCGCTACCTGGATCGGTTCTGGAACACCGCACTGCACTCGTTCAAGAGGAGAGTCGAACAACTCCAGGAGGAGATCGAATGACCGACACGAAGGCCACCGCCGTCAGTACGTCCATCGTTGTGAATGCTCCCGCCGACGTTGCGTTCGCCGTCTTCACCGAGGACATGGGGAGCTGGTGGCCGCCGGACCATCACATATTGCAGTCGGCGCTGGCGTCCATGGTGTTCGAGCCGCGCGAGGGCGGCCGGATCTACGACGTCGGCGCGGACGGGAGCGAGTGCCAGTGGGCCCGAGTCCTCGCATACGAGCCTCCGGATCGTGTCGTTTTCAGCTGGGACATCAGCCTGCAGTGGCAGGTCGAAACCGATCCCGACCGGACGAGCGAGGTGGAGGTGCGATTCATCGCCGAGGAGCCCGCTCGTACGCGGCGTCGAGCTGGAGCACCGCCGATTGGATCGGCACGGCGAAGGTTGGGAGGGCATGCGCGAGGCGGTGGGCTCGCCGGAGGGCTGGGATGTCGGACTGCAGCGCTTTGCACTGCACGTCGGGAACGTCGCCGCCAAGTGATGGCGTGGGATCAGACGGCCGCGGCGTTATCTCAAGGATTTCCGCGCGAGGCCGCGGATGGCGAGAGATCTCGCTCGTGCAACGGATCTACCGCATAGCGGATCCCGAGGCGCCCGAAGGCCCCGTCGTAGATTCCTCGGCAGATCGCCGCGATGCATCGGATCCGACCTTTCCTCTGCCGCAGAAGAGCCCGCAAGAACAGGGTGATGATCTTCCTCGGATAGCGGCCCACCCGATGCTTGACGTGAAGGTGGTAGTACAACGTGTTGCGGGACTCGTAGTAGTACTTCCAGGTCGGGATGTCCCCGCCCTGACGGATGGCGTGGTGCTGCACCACAGCCTCATCGATGATGCGACGTGGAAATCCTGCCTCAGGGATTCGCCATTCGCAGTATTCGGCGTCCTCCGCCCACCAGAACAGCGCCTCCATCGGCAACCCCACCATCTCCACGATCTGCCGCGAGATGAGAAAGCCGCACCATGACCCCCACCGGCCGATCTCACCGTCCGGCTGAATCGCTATTGGAAACATGAATGCTGATGCAGGGTCATCGGACGTTGCATCCCACAACGTGGCGAGACATCTCGTATCTGGGACGATGTCGTCGTCCATCACCCAGGCGTGGGTGAAGTCACTGGCCAAGAACGAGCGCAGCGCAATCGCCCATCCGCCTGCCGGTCCACCGTTCACCTCTGACCTGATGATTCGCAACGATGGACCAGTGTCGGGGAACGACGACGCGCTGACCGCAGGTTCGCTCGCGTTGTCAACCACCAGGACTTGCTCGGGTACCTCAGTCTGGGCGTCGATCGCGTCGAGGCACCGTGCGAGCGATTGGGGGGCGTTGTGTGTCAGGACAAGGGCCACGATTCGGCGTCCCTGACGCTGTGACATCGTGGAACAGCCCCCTTGTGCACGTGCTTTGCCGCCCTAGGCCACCGCCCAAGGCTCTGCCATCGTATCGGGTAGCGGAGTCGGGGAGACTCCGGACCACGTCTGATGCTGTCTGTCTCGAGCCCGCACCGCGGGGGCTGGAGGAGGGGAGCGTGGCGCATCAGTTGGCAGCTTCCGCGCCCGATCCTCCGGGAGCGAGGGGTAAGGCCACGCCGCCCCCGTGACTCGGGCATCTGACCTCCCCGTCGTGGGTCCTGGACATATGCATTCACATGGCACTGCCGAGGACGGGACGGACGAACTGCCATGCGCAGTTCGGTGAACGCTGCGCAGTACCGTTGCCGATCGTGGCGCGACAGGATCCGCGAGTCATTACGGTGCAGCGGAGTACGGTTGTCCGTATCGGTGTGGTGGCTGCTCGTTCTAGCGGCCCTCGGGGTCGGAACCGCCATTGGATTGACTGTCGGTTCGAAGTCCTCCCCGTCGGCGAAATCGACTGCTCCGGGCGCTTCGACGACGAGCAAGCCCGTGTCGACGACCTCGTCAACATCTACGAGCTCGACGACCGCAGCCCCGGTACCCGCCGTGCTGTCTTGCGGACCCCTCCCAACGCCACATGTGCGACCAACCACGCTCACAGTTGGATGCGCGACGCGAACCGTCACGGTAACCGGCATTACTTGGAATGAATGGGACGGTGAAGCGGGCGGCCAGGGCACCGGTACGGTCAACCAGGGTTTCGAGAATGCTCCGGCGATTGTGGTCGTGTTCCATGTCGTCAACGGCATCTTTCAGGACATCACGGTCACCCCGACGAAGGACGCCTCGTCGACTCCCCCGACCACAACTCCCCCGACGGGTGGGCCGGCCACTTCGATCATTCTTCCGACAACGACGACGACCGCTGGTGGCATCGCCCCGGTCGCAGCGTCACAGCCAGGTTCAGGGTGGGGTGGAAATTGAGAACGTCCTCCTTACAAAGTGACTCGAAGTCACTACCCGGGAGAAGCGCGAGACGAGTGAGAGGTTCAGCACGGACGCATGCCCGAGGCGGTGTTGGCAGTGCGAGGTCGCCAAGGGACCCGACGGTGGCAGGACCCGCCGTCGCGGACCGGAAAACAGCGGTGATTTCGTTTCGTCGGAGCACCGTCGTCCGGATAGGGGTCGGCGGCCAGTGTTCTGGCCGCTCTCACTGTCGGTTTCGCCTTTGGGTGGGCCATTAGTTCACCGTCACACTCAACGGCGACCAACAAGGTGGTCACGGACGCGGCGACGACCCCGACGTCGGCCCCACCTGCTGCGTCGAAGGCGTCCTCTCCGACGACACCTGCCACCCTCGTCCCCACGGTGGCGGCTTGCCAGCCTGGCGGGGAGCCTCAAGTGCGACCGACGAGTATTGCTATCGGTTGTGACGGACACATATCCATGTCGAACGTCACGTGGTCGAGCTGGGGGGCGAGCACGGCGTCGGGTAGTGGCTCCGTGACAGTGAACAGTTGTCAACCGAACTGCGCCACGGGAAGTGGCGGTAGCTCCCCGGCGTTCGTGGTCGTTTCGGACCCCGTGGGAGGCGTATACCAGGACGTCCTGATCACACCACCAACTGGAGATATCGCACCGCAGTCGAGCTCCCACCCCGGCTCTGCGTGGGGATCGGGCTGAACGCGCAGCTCCCGCCGTCATCGTCGCGGCGGCGCACGGCCTCCCATGCTCCTCACTTCAGAGACCTAGTCTCGGAACGGGCCGTCAGCCCGACAGACGGCGGAAGGGCGACCTTCCGCAGCTCCATTTCGGATGTCCGTTGCACGCATCGCCCACGTCGCGGCGATCAAACCGCGTGCCTTCTGTGAGACCCGTGGACCAGCGACGTCCCGGGGATGATCCGAGGTCTCTGGGGCCCAACCTGGACTTTGGCCATGGAGGCCGCCCAGAGCCCGAGTCGCTTGTGTGGTAAATGTTGGGCCTCGCTGGCGATGAGGATCGTCTCAGGCGTGGACGGTTGGGGAGTCAAGGGTCAAAGTCGTGAAAATCCATTCCGAGGTCGACCCACGACCCGAGGTCGCCTCCCGATCCGCGATCGCCTCCCGATCCGATTCCGCGCACCCGGTTGCTCCCGACCGAGGCGGGCGGCGTGCAGTCCTCTGTGTGGCTCTTTTGGCGTCGCTGGGAGTGCTCCCTTGGCTTGGCGGATCGATGTTCGCCGATGAGGGTGCGACCCTCTATTCAGGCCGTCTCTCATGGACCGACCTGTGGGCACAATCCCAGCACGTTGACCTCGTCTTGTTGCCGTATTACGTGCTTATCCACTTTTGGATGATTGTCTCGGGGAACATCGCGTGGGTACGGGCACTCTCGCTATTGGCGTTCTTTGGAACCATCGTGGTGATTGGTTGGACGGGCCTGCGTCTCGCTGGGAGGTGGTGCGGCATCATCGCATCGGTTCTGACCGCAACCAGTGCGCTTCTTGTTGGCAAGTCTCTGAACGCGAGACCCTATGAACTCAGCACCTTCCTGGTGGTGCTCTGCGCAGTGGTCCTCTTCAGATGGCTGGAGGACTCGCGTCCTCGCTGGATATGGGCCTTCAGTATTCTGGCTCTGCTTGCGACAGCGATGCAGTTGTTCTCGTTGCTTGCTCCAGTCGCAATGCTCGCCTGTGTTCTCGTTGTTCGTCCGGCATTGATCGGTCATCGCATCCGAACTCTGCTCGCACCCGTTGCTCTCCTTGTCGTCGTCTCTTGCGCATGGGTTGTTGCGTGCATGGGAGAAGTGGGCCAGGTGAACTGGATCGCAAACGAATCGACCGGAACGCGACTGCTTGCAGAGATCCGCGGACCCATCGTGGGTCAGTTCTACGACTTCGTTCTGATCGTCGTTGCGGTGGTTGTTGTGACAAGGCTTGCTGTTGTCTGGACCGGCGGTGGGCGCGACGCCATCCTCGGCCGTGTCAGCCGGGACCGGGACGTCCTTGCTCTTACTTTGGGATGGGCCGTGATTCCGACGCTCGTCCTGTCGCTCGTCTCCTTCATCCATCCGATCTTTTCGGTTCGATACGTTGCCGCCTCAGCCCCCGGAGTGGCCCTGTTGTCCGGCTTCGTGTGTGTGCGAACCTTCCCGAATGTCCTCGATCCAGCCCGCCGCTCGGACGAGTCGCCGCACAGGAGACTGCAGATCCGAGCGATGGCTGCCATCGGCGTCGTCACGGCCATTCTGCTGGTTATCGGCTCTGTCGAGTCTGCTTCAGCACAGCAGGAAGATCTGCAGGGCCCCGCAGAGTACGCGGCGCAACATTGGGAGAACGGGGACGTCATCGGCTTGCCCGACCACGCGATCACCTCGGCCGTGCAGTATTACCTGTCGAACAATGTCAGCCAGTTACGACTCTGGCCCCAGCTTGGAGTTCGGCAACGATATGTCGAAGGGTTCGACCTCTCGCTGGACCCGTCCGGTGGCTTTCCCCGCCGGGTATGGATCGTGAACGACGGCAGCGTGGCCGGCGTCACACGGTTTGAACGGAACCTTGTACGCGATGGATACGCAGTTGTGGATTTCAAGCAATTCAACGGATCGTCGATAGCCCTCTTCACCTACGCCGTGCCGACGACTTCTGTCGCGTATCCCTGGAATGGAGCGACTCTGCGCGGGGCATCGGCCTTCCTCCTTGCCGCTATAAAGGCGAATGGGACGACGATCACGAAGGTGCAATTCGCGGTCAGTGGCGGCGGGTATCACAGAAAGATTATTGGCGCGGCATCGTTCACCGAATTCGGAGCGGCGTTAGGGTGGAACACCACCACCGTCCCAAATGGCTCGTACTCACTACAAAGCGTCGTGACGGACAAAGCAGGTAACAGCAGCTCTAGCGTCTCCATCAACATCAGGATCGACAACTAGTCACGCCCGCCAGGCGCATGCGTCAAAGGAAGAGACTCCTCAGCCTCGCCGACTGGACCAGACGACCGGCTCTCCATCCTGCGATGCGCGCCCATTGATCGCGATACTCAGGACGCACAAGCCGGGGCGAGGAAACGATGAGCCATACCCAGGTCTTCATCGCCAGAGCGAGCTCTCGTTGGAGTCCATCAGCGTGATATCGACGAAAGAGAATCGGTCCGGATCGCCCGTACGAGAAATATCTTTTCAACACCGCCGTGAACCCCTGCTGGTCGCGCCTGGCAACCACGGCCTCTGAAGTGAGCACAAAGCGGTGTCCGGAGAGTTGCGAACGCCAGGACAGGTCCAAATCCTCTCCAGTCATGAGATCGTCAGCAAATCCGCCGAGTTCCTCAAACGCACATCGGCGAATGGCCACGTTGCCACTCCCAGCGGCCGGAAGAAAATGGAATGAGGTCATGGCCGGCGGTGGAGCGTAGGAAACAGGCGAAGGAGCGGGTTGCTCATTGAGCGACCAATAGTCGAAGAATCCGGCAGAGAGGTCGGCGTCGGCCAAGGCGGCGACGTGAGCACGCAGCCAACCAGCTCGCACGACATCGTCGGCGTCACAAAACGCCAACATGTCACCCTGGGCCTCCTTGGCACCTGCATTTCGTGTGCCTCCCGGACCGAGAGCACTCGATGCGTCGATGACCCGCATGACCCGAAAGCGGTTGATCCACTCACGTGCGACGGAGGCGCTCTGATCGGTTGAGTTGTTGTCAGCAACGATGAGCTCCCAAGGTTCGTCGCACTCTTGATCGACGAGGGCCCGCAGCTGTGCTTCCAGCCATGGCATGCCATTGCGAACCGGGACGATGACGCTGATCACAATCGAATCCTAGACATGTGTCTCGCAGTGGATTTGGGTTGCCGATCGATGCGTGCGTAGAGCATCACGCGGGGGTCCGTGAGGTCGGGAAAGAATCGCTTCTCACCCAGTGGTCGCAACTGGGCAGCCACAAGTATGTGTTCTTCATGGCTTCAGCGTGGACAGCAGCGCGGATACCGCCCCGACGGTCCGCTCCAGAGTGAGGTGGTCCACCACCCATTGACGTGAGGCGTCCCCCAGCGTCGGAGAGTGCTCGCGCCAACCGACCAACCGCTCGATGACTCTGGCCAGTGCCGACGAATCGCCGGGAGGCACCAGATGGTCCGGAAAGGCAGCCAGCGTCTCAGGGAGTCCGCCTACCGCGGATGCGACTACCGGGGTGCCGCAGGACATCGCCTCGATTGCCACCATCCCCTGGGTCTCGAAAACCAGGCTGGGCACCACCAGGAGGTCGGCAGCTGCCAAGAGCGACGCTACGTCCAGCCGACGTTCCAGCCAGGTGACGTCCAATTCTCGGGACTCGCGTTGCAGCATGTCGACAAACGCAACATCGGCACCGGCTCCGCAAATCACCAAATTGACGCGCTGTGGGACGTGCCGAAGGGCTTCGAGGAGGTTCGCTATCCCTTTCGTGGGATCAATTCGGCCGGCGTAGAGAATCATGGGGACGACGGGGTCGATGCCGATGCCTTGACGTTGCTCGGCGCGGTCGACGTCGGCGATGGGCACATAGTGCTCCGTGTCGATGCCGGTCGGGATCACTGACACCCGGTCTCTGGCCAACCCGGCCACCCGCGTCCATCGGGCTGCTGCATCGGACGACGGGGTAATCACAGCGTCGGCCTGGCGAATGAGCCGGTTCATCCATCCCGGTTGGCGAAACGGAGGGGGTAGGTGGAGGTGCAGCACCACGGGAGCTCGCTTCACCCGTGAGGCGATGAGACCGCTTGGCAGATCGCCCGGTGAGTGCAAGTAGGCGATCTCGACATCACTGCGCATGATGCGGATCGTCGTACCGAGGGCCGCGAGGCCGCTGCGGAGAGGGGCGTCTCGCCGCAACTGTGAAGACCGAATGGCCCAAGCACTCCGGGCCAATTGGTTCCAGCGCGGCCAGAGGTCACCCCGACGGACGTACAGCAGCTCGATGTCCCATTGCATCGAAGCCAGCCCTTCCATGATCCTGAGCTGGGCGACTTCGGTCCCGCCGATCGCGCTGAGCTCACCAGCGACCGTAAGAAGTCGTGTGCGGACCACAGCCCTACCCCATCTCCCGATCATGCAACCGCGACGCGGGAATCGTATCCGACTACACATCGTCCAAGAGTTCGTTGCGTAGATGGGTAATGCGATTTCGGTCCAGGTGTTGTGGCGGGCTAGCCGAAATCGATCAAGTGCCTTGGCCTATCGCAGCGGCCTATCGCATTGGCCCATCACCTCGGGCCATCACGGTGGCATCCAGGTATCTCGCCAAGGGGGACCAAATCCCTCGCAGCATTCGTCGGTCAGTTCTTGACGGAGAAGGAGAGTGGCTTGCTCTGGACACTCGTTCCTGCGGCGCCGTACCCGATGCTGCGTACCATGTACCGCCCGTTGGGCACTTGGGACGTGTCCCAATCGCACCCCCATCCATACGGGCTCTTGGATCCGTTGCAGATCAACACATTGTGGAGCCCATGGCCCGTCAGCCGAAACTCGACCTTGACGACGGGTGTGTTTCCCAATGCTGCGCCTCCGAGGAGGAGGTATGTACCCGAGACGGGACCCTTCGAGGGCGGCCCCACGGCGGCCGAGATATTCACGCGGAAGTGTGTGGGCGTCGCAACTGGACTGAAGATGGCGTGGCCGAGTGCATTGTGCAGGTACGTGGCATAGGTAGCGGTGACGTGGAAACGATCCATGTACACGTTGTAGGGGCCGACCACAGCCGTGCACACGTTTGAGCAGAACCACGGAGTCGGATCGATGTACCTGATGTGAAGAGCCTCCGCTACCGAGAGTTCAGGTTGATCGAGTCGTTCGTACGCGCGAGTGGCCGGGTCCGAACAGGCAAGCGCGTCGTCCAAGTGAGTCGATAGGCAACTCGGACCCGGTTGGGAGAGTAACGGGATGTTGCCGAGGAGAAGCCTCTCGGCGTGCGGGATGCGAATCGCTTCAAAGAGGTTGGTGAGTCCGCTCTGCCACCGTGCGGTGGTGAACGTCTGACCCTTTGGAGTTAAGTAATAACTGGCTTGGGAAACGATCAACATACTTGGTGAGAGCCGATTGATCGTCTTCACGGCCCACGTGTGCCAACGGTCGCACGCGGCGAAATGGCTGCCCGATGGTCCGGTTCCAGGAGGTCCGTCAACAGTGAGCAGCGACGCCGGGCAGTTGGTTTTTCCGAGCACCAGAAGCCTCATGTGCGCGTGTCTCGCGATGGAATCGAAAGCGGGAAGCCACATGAGCGCATGCGAGTCCCCGTAGACGATCAAGAGGCGATGAGCGTGCACGTCGCCGAGGAAGCAGAGGTGCTCTGACGACTGAGCGAGATCGGGCGAGCAACTGGCTCTTTCAATCCCCCCGCCCCAGTCACTCGCCGCCTGCGCCAGCCCCGGGGTGATCGTGGCGGGAACCGTGGTGATCGACTTGGCTGCCGCCACCTCTCTCAGCACCGCGGCCACGTTGGGGGCGGCCTTGAGGCCCGAGGCGGTGCTCGATGACGACTCGAGGCCGATGAGCAAGGTGAGGACCAAGACCGTGGCCAGCACCGTGGCCACCCCGGCCCCGACCGTCGTGCGCGAGGGCAGGCGCCAGTGCCGGATGGGGTTCTCGACCAGGCGATACGAGGCCATGGAGATCACCACGGCAAGGAGGATCAGCCCGAGGTTGTCACCGAGCGAGAGGCTGGATTTGTCGGCCGCTTCGGCCGCGATGATCAAGATGGGCCAGTGCCACAGGTAGAGGGCGTAGGAGCGCTTGCCCAACCACTGGAAGGGCCCGAGTCCGAGCAGGCCCTCGGCCCCGGCCCGGGGGGCCACCACGCCGCCGGCGATGACCAGGGCGGCCCCGAGCACCGGGAGGGCGACCGCTGAGCCCGGATAGGGGGTCTGAGCAGTGAAGAGCACCGCAGCCAGGGCGATGGCGCCCAGCCCGGCCCAGCTGAGCCCGGCCGCCAGCGCTGCGGGAAGGCGTTTGAGCCACGGGGTCCCGACCGCGACGAGGGCACCGAGGGCGAGCTCGTTGGCCCGGGTGAAAGGGGAGAAGTAGGCCTGGGTCGGCGCCGAGGCGGTCTGGGTCACCGAGAACCAGTACGAGGCGACGATCACCGCGGCCAAGACGACCGCCATCTTGGCCTGGAGCGACCAGCGCCCCTTGAGCCTGGCGATCACGAAGAACAGCGTCGGGTAGACGAAGTAGAACTGCTCTTCGACCGAGAGCGACCAGAAGTTCTGCAGCGGCGAGGGGGGCAGCTTGGCCGTGAAGTAGTTCGTCCCGACCGCGGCGAAGTGGAAGTTGGACAAAAAGACCGCGGCCCAGCGCCCGTCGTTGGCCACCGCGTTGCCCGAGACGAAGCCGAGGGCGAGATACGAGGCGGTCACCGTGGCGAAGATGACCAGCGTCGCCGCCGGCAGGATCCGGCGGAAGCGCCGAGCGTAGAAGTTCAGGATCGAGGTGCGCCCAGAGGCCTGGCGTTCTCTGAGCAACAAGCCGGTGATCACGAACCCCGAAATGACGAAGAACACGTCGACGCCGACGAAGCCACCGCTGAGCTGAGAAAGCCCGGCGTGGTAGAAGACGACGAGCCCCACCGCCACCGCGCGCAGGCCCTCGACGTCGGGCCGAAAGCGCCGGTCCTCAGGTGCGGTGCCTGCCTCGTCCCCGGTGGCGAGGAGGCGCTCGTCAAGCGCAGACGAGCTCACGCCGAGTATCCCTTCTCCATGACCGGGCAAACCATAATTGACGACCCCCCACATCGGTGGTGCGGGACCGGCCGATGACGCCGCCAACGCCAGTCGTCGAACAGAGAGCCGCCGCCGGTCTCAGGAGCTCGCGGGTCGTCGGTCAGTTCTTGACGGAGAAGGAGAGTGGCTTGCTCTGGACACTCGTTCCTGCGGCGCCGTACCCGATGCTGCGTACCATGTACCGCCCGTTGGGCACTTGGGACGTGTCCCAATCGCACCCCCATCCATACGGGCTCTTGGATCCGTTGCAGATCAACACATTGTGGAGCCCATGGCCCGTCAGCCGAAACTCGACCTTGACGACGGGTGTGTTTCCCAATGCTGCGCCTCCGAGGAGGAGGTATGTACCCGAGACGGGACCCTTCGAGGGCGGCCCCACGGCGGCCGAGATATTCACGCGGAAGTGTGTGGGCGTCGCAACTGGACTGAAGATGGCGTGGCCGAGTGCATTGTGCAGGTACGTGGCATAGGTAGCGGTGACGTGGAAACGATCCATGTACACGTTGTAGGGGCCGACCACAGCCGTGCACACGTTTGAGCAGAACCACGGAGTCGGATCGATGTACCTGATGTGAAGAGATGTGACGGCTGAGAACTCAGCGCTGTCAAAAGGTCGGTATGCCTGAACAACGGGCCTCGAGCAGGCTTGTGCGTCGTTTAAATGCATCGACAAGCACGTTGGGCCCGACTGGAAGAACAGCGGAATATTGCCCAGGAAGATCTTCTCAGTGTGTTGACCCGAGATTTCCCTGAAGAGACTCGTGAGACCGTTCTGCCACTGAAGCGTTGAGAATCCCTTAGGCCCCGGCGCCGAGTACGTGCTGTCCTGGGAAACAATCAACAGGTTGGGCGACAAGCGGTTGATGAGTTTCACTGCCCATCTGTGCCAGTCGTTGCAGGCAACATAGGGACTCCCGGGAGCGCCGATTCCGGGCGGACTCGATACAACAAGGTTTGATGCTGGACAAAACGGTTTTCCGAGCACCAGAAGCCTCATGTGCGCGTGTCTCGCGATG
Source organism: uncultured Acidimicrobiaceae bacterium (assembly GCA_963762175.1). Lineage (GTDB taxonomy): Bacteria > Actinomycetota > Acidimicrobiia > Acidimicrobiales > RAAP-2 > Bog-473. Next base: position 424,153 of record CAVXJW010000003.1, on the reverse strand, counting down.
GAATCGAAAGCGGGAAGCCACATGACCGCATGCGAGTCCCCGTAGACGATCAAGAGGCGATGAGCGTGCACGTCGCCCAAGAAACACAGACGTTCCGTCGATTGCGTCTCACCAGCGGAGCAGGAAGAGCCTTCGTCCGCGCCCCCATAGTCACTCGCCGCCTGCGCCAGCCCCGGGGTGATCGTGGCGGGAACCGTGGTGATCGACTTGGCTGCCGCCACCTCTCTCAGCACCGCGGCCACGTTGGGGGCGGCCTTGAGGCCCGAGGCGGTGCTCGATGACGACTCGAGGCCGATGAGCAAGGTGAGGACCAAGACCGTGGCCAGCACCGTGGCCACCCCGGCCCCGACCGTCGTGCGCGAGGGCAGGCGCCAGTGCCGGATGGGGTTCTCGACCAGGCGATACGAGGCCATGGAGATCACCACGGCAAGGAGGATCAGCCCGAGGTTGTCACCGAGCGAGAGGCTGGATTTGTCGGCCGCTTCGGCCGCGATGATCAAGATGGGCCAGTGCCACAGGTAGAGGGCGTAGGAGCGCTTGCCCAACCACTGGAAGGGCCCGAGTCCGAGCAGGCCCTCGGCCCCGGCCCGGGGGGCCACCACGCCGCCGGCGATGACCAGGGCGGCCCCGAGCACCGGGAGGGCGACCGCTGAGCCCGGATAGGGGGTCTGAGCAGTGAAGAGCACCGCAGCCAGGGCGATGGCGCCCAGCCCGGCCCAGCTGAGCCCGGCCGCCAGCGCTGCGGGAAGGCGTTTGAGCCACGGGGTCCCGACCGCGACCAGGGCACCGAGGGCGAGCTCGTTGGCCCGGGTGAAAGGGGAGAAGTAGGCCTGGGTCGGCGCCGAGGCGGTCTGGGTCACCGAGAACCAGTACGAGGCGACGATCACCGCGGCCAAGACGACCGCCATCTTGGCCTGGAGCGACCAGCGCCCCTTGAGCCTGGCGATCACGAAGAACAGCGTCGGGTAGACGAAGTAGAACTGCTCTTCGACCGAGAGCGACCAGAAGTTCTGCAGCGGCGAGGGGGGCAGCTTGGCCGTGAAGTAGTTCGTCCCGACCGCGGCGAAGTGGAAGTTGGACAAAAAGACCGCGGCCCAGCGCCCGTCGTTGGCCACCAGGTTGCCCGAGACGAAGCCGAGGGCGAGATACGAGGCGGTCACCGTGGCGAAGATGACCAGCGTCGCCGCCGGCAGGATCCGGCGGAAGCGCCGAGCGTAGAAGTTCAGGATCGAGGTGCGCCCAGAGGCCTGGCGTTCTCTGAGCAACAAGCCGGTGATGACGAACCCCGAGATGACGAAGAACACGTCGACGCCGACGAAGCCACCGCTGAGCTGAGAAAGCCCGGCGTGGTAGAAGACGACGAGCCCCACCGCCACCGCGCGCAGGCCCTCGACGTCGGGCCGAAAGCGCCGGTCCTCAGGTGCGGTGCCTGCCTCGTCCCCGGTGGCGAGGAGGCGCTCGTCAAGCGCAGACGAGCTCACGCCGAGTATCCCTTCTCCATGACCGGGCAAACCATAATTGACGACCCCCCACATCGGTGGTGCGGGACCGGCCGATGACGCCGCCAACGCCAGTCGTCGAACAGAGAGCCGCCGCCGGTCTCAGGAGCTCGCGGGTCGTCGGTGCCGCTTCATCCGATGCCGATATCGGCGAAGTTCGGCCAGAGACCGATGTCGAGGTCTGGAAACTGCTTGAAGAGCGCGCGGACGTCTGACTCGTAGACCTCAACCATCCTCCTGCGGGTTCCTTCTTCCAGATCGAGGGCGTGCGTGGTGGCGTTCACGCGTCTCTCGATTCCTTCCGGCGGAACCGGCTCGAGTCCGAGGAAACGGTAGGTGCGAGCGAGTTGTCCGTCGGGATCGGCCATGCAGTGTTCGTACTGCAAGACCAGGATCTGCGCCGGCGGAAAGTACGCCGTCCACCGACGAAGCGCGTCGTGATAGAGCCCTCGCGAGAGAGCGTCCTGGTAGGCGTCGACGGTGAGCGTTCCTCGGTCGCGGCGCTGATGGGCAAGTCCCGAGCGGTACCGCTCGACAGGATCACGCAGAATGACCAAGAGGCGTGCGCGAGGGGCGGCTTGAGCGAGCAGGGCGGGCACCCACGCCCACTGCATGTAATCGGGGGTCCACTCTCCCGTCAGGCGGCCGGAAGGTCGCGGGAACCAATGGTGATAGAGACTGCATTCTGCCGGGCCGAATGCGCGGATCGCGTATCGGCCGAAGAAGTGGCGCTCCTTGTGGATGTCGCTGCGGGTGTAAACCTCCGGATGGGCACAGATGGCGTCGTACCACCAAGTGGTGCCCGCCTTTTGGGCACCGATGCCCACGAAGTCGGGAGGTCCTGTCAACTCGTCACTCTGGGCTTGAGGGGGAGTGGGATCGAAGCCGTCCTCCCATGGCGCGTATCTGCCGAACGCGTGGAGGATCGACCGCTGAACCGCCATCGGCAATTTGGCGAAAGCGGGGACGGCGATCCGGCGCAGGCCGTCCAGGTCGGACTGCTGTTGATCCTCTCTTCGTGGCATCGTCACGACGCTCGAGCGTCCTTGGGGTGGCTCCCACGCGCCGTGTTGCAGGAGCCGACCATCATTCGAATGTGCTGGTTCGGCGAGGAGACGCAGCCGCCATCGTCGCCACATCCGCCATGGTCAGTGACTGCATGCCCTCCATTGCCGTCAGCTGGTCGAACTCATCAAGGACTTGCTCGAGCACTGCGAAGTTCTCAGATTGATACTGCGAAAAGTTGTGCGGGTGCCACCACAGATGGAAGATCCGGCCGTGTTTCGCCGCATGGCGCATGCCCGATCGCAGCCGAGAGAGCCGAAGGGGTTCGAGCCGCTTTCGGGCAGGGTCGTAGGGGCGCAGAAAGGCACTCGCCGGGACATCGCAGAGGCCGGACGGAAGCAGGACATCGTTCCAGTCCGTCGTAGGGGGAGGGGAGATGCCGACATACGCATCGCCTAATCGGGCTCCCCGGATGAGGATGCTCTGGCGACCCTGGGGACGCGGTCGATGGCCCCATGACCGCTGCGGGCCACGGATGCAGCGGAATCCCAGGTCGAGAACCGCCGACGTGTATGCGGGGTTCCACTGGTTGCGGGGCAACACCAGACTGGTGAGCTCGAGGCCCCGTCGAAGTGCGATTGCCTGCGCTGCTGCCAGGTCGGCCCGAAACGTCGCCTCGGTCTGTCCGGGCTCCAGGCAGTAGTAGTGCGAGAACGTATGCGAGGCCACCTCTTGGCCGGCACTGGTGCTGATCAGTTCGACGACCGAACCGGCCAGGTGCTCAGGGTCATGTTGCTCGTCGACCCCGATCGGTTCTACGTACGGATTGAGCTCGGCGCTTGGATACGCAGGCCGGTCGCTTGGTACGGATGCGTCGACCTCATCACGGCTCGAAGCGAAGAGGAACCCGACGGTGGCCCACGTGGCGCGGATATTCCGTGCCACGAACAGCTCGAGCATGCTCGTCACGGCAGTGCGGGCATCTGGCAGTCGACGGTAGAGGGCATCGGTCCGCGTCGTATGGTCCCGGACCCCCCAGTGCAGTTCAAAGTCCAACGAGATCACAAGGGCTCCGGGCCGGTTTGCCATGTTCACCCCTCTCACGTCGTCACCCGTCGCTGCCCCCGCAACCAGCGGTCCAGCTCCGGCTGGCGCGTGACTGCAGCATCACATTGGCGGTGCTGATTGTAGTGGAGGACGTGCCGTTCAGATCTGGACTGCGCGCCGAATGAACCCTTCATCGCACCCCGTCGCGCCAGCGGCGCCAGAGATAGGCCCAGAGTGTCGGGTGGTAGTAAAAGCCCGATCCGGGGGCGATGCTTGCGGGCACGGGCTCGAGCGTTTCGCCGGCCATCACCTTGTCAACCATTGCCCCGAGCAGGGGTAGACCGTGTATCAGATGGAGATCCGGGTAGGTGGCGATCGTATCCTCATCAGAAACCTCGAACGTCGTCTGCGCGAGGATCCCGCCGGTGTCGATTCCGGGATCGACAAGGTGGACCGTGGTGCCGACCCACTCTGGGTGGTGCTCTGCGAGCGCCCAGTACCCGCCATGCACTCCCCGGTAACGGAGCGTGATGCCTGCGTGCATATTGACGACGGGGCAGTCCATCGCCCCTAGGGTTCGCTCCGAAACGATCCGAGTCCCGTGCAGCACGACGAGGTCCGGTTCGAAGGAGGTGAGCAAGGCAACGGCCTGCTCGTCGTTCACTGACTGCACGCGGTGGGTTGGCGTTCGATGTGTTGTTTCGATTGAGGCCGCGCAGAAGAGTGCATCCCGCCGACGGGCGCCTCGACGCCGGAGCGCCGGAAGCAAAATGCCGACGAAGAGGACTTGGCCAACGACCGGCAGCCATCCGACCCGTCGAGCCCGTCGCCTGGTCAATTCTGCCCGCGACTGAGGATCCTCAACGATCACGACAAGATCGGGAACCCTGGACGAGAGGTAGTTGGCGACGACGTCCGTGCCGTACCCGGCGCCCGCCAGAAGCACAACCCTCGGGCCACCGTGGAGTGGGCCGGATGTCGGCGGTTCCGAGGATCCGCTCAGTGTCCCGCCCGGAACCATTGCACAGTGTCTCGTAACCCGTCGGTCAGCGGGGTTGGCTGGATATCCGGGAACAGCCGGCACAATCGTGTCTGGTCGGCCTGCGAGTGGCGGACGTCGCCCGCGCGACTCTCGACATGGTCGCGCTGTAGATCATGGCCCATGATTTCTTCGAGCAGGGCGATGACATCCAAGAGTGATGTCTGCGACCCGAAGGCCAGATTCACCGGCTCGGGGTCAACCACGTGGCGACGAATGGCTTCAGTCAGTACCGACACGACAGTCCCAACGTAGGTGAAATCGCGGGTCTGCGTGCCGTCGCCATGAACCACGAGTGGTTTGCCGGCGAGAGCGCACGAGACGAAAGCTGGAACGACGGCCGCATACGCATGAGAGGCCGATTGCAGTGGACCGAAGACGTTGAAGAAGCGGAGCGCCAGGACGGGAAGCTCGAATGAGTGCGCGTACGACAGGGCGTAGGCCTCGGTCGCGAGCTTGCTGGCCGCATAGGGGCTGACCGGCATTGTTGCCATGTGCTCTTGTTTTGGCAACGCTGGATTGGCGCCGTAAACCGACGAGGAGGAGGCTACGACGACATGAGCCAGGCCGTGACGCCGGGCTGCCTCCAACACCATCATGGTTCCCGTGGCGTTGACGTGGTGGGTCGCCATCGGGTCGGCAAGTGAGCGAGGCACGGAGGGGCGGGCAGCCAAGTGGACGAGGGCCTCGGCTCCAGCGATCACGCGATCGAGATCCTCGGCGCTCAGAATGGAGCCCTTCACGAGGTCGACGGTGGGGGAGTCGGCCAAGTTCTCAGGAGAGCCGGTCGAGAAATCATCGAGCGCGACTACCTGGTCGACGAAGTCCTGCTGCGCGAGCATCCGGCAGAGGTTGGCGCCGATGAAGCCAGCACCGCCGGTCACTACCACCCTCACGGCTGGGGTGGGTCCGTCACAGTAATTCGACTTGCGGTCCGCTTATCCGGTTACGGGTGTCGAGCACGTAACGTGCATGGCTCCGAACCATCTCGTAATCGAAGTCGTCGTGATCTGTCACTATGACGACGGCGTCCGCCCGCTGCACCTCTTCAGCGGTCAACTCGACGAGATGGAGCGCCGTGCTCTCGGGCGGCACGTACGGGTCGGCGACCCTGACCTCCGCTCCGAGAGCCGACAGTCCCTGAGCGATCACGAGTCCGGGAGACTCGCGGATGTCCCCCGTGTTTCGCTTGTACGCCAATCCCAGCACCAGCACCCTGGAGCCGTTCACTGAGCGCTTCTCTCGGTTTAGGGCGAGCGTCAGCCGCGAAACGACGTAGTCAGGCATGCCCGCGTTGATGTCGTTCGCGAGCTCGACGAACCGGAATGGCTGCCCGACGCTCCTGCGCACCTTCCAGGAGAGGTAACTGGGGTCGATTGGTAGACAGTGCCCCCCCACTCCGGGCCCGGGTGTGAAGCGGAGGTAGCCGAACGGCTTGGTCGATGCAGCGTCGATGGCCTCCCAGACGTCGATATCCATCGCCTCGGCGAACATGGCCAACTCGTTGACCAGTGCAATGTTCACGTGTCGAAACGTGTTTTCCAACAGTTTGGTCAGTTCGGCCTCCCGGGTGCCGGACACCGCCACAGTGCGGTCGACAAGCCGGTCGAAGAACGCCCGAACGGCTTCCAGTGACTCCTTGTCGATCCCCGAGACGACCTTCGGGGTGTTGACGAAGTTCCAGGTGGGGTTCCCGGGATCGATTCTCTCCGGGCTGTAGCCGAGGTGAAAATCACGCCCCGCCACGAGTCCCGATCCCTCTTCGAGGATGGCGGCAACCAGGTCCTCGGTCGTCCCCGGGTATGTCGTTGACTCCAGAATGACCGTCGCTCCCGTGCTGAGTGACCCTGCGAGCATCCTTGCTGAGTCCGTGACGTGTGAGAGGTTCGGCACCCCTTCGGTAAGTGGCGTAGGGACGTCGATGACGGCGATGTCGAATCCACGCGTACGTGCAGGGTCGTCCGTGGGCTCGTATCGGCCCGTGGCCAATGCTCGTGCGATGTCGCTGCTCGTCACGTCTTCGACGTGCGACTCCCCGGCGGCGAGTCGCTTGATCCGTACCACGTCGACGTCGAAGCCGACGACGTCGAATCCGGCCTCGACACCCCTCATGGCGACGGGAAGCCCCGCGTAGCCCTGTCCGACGACAACCAGGCGATCCGTCTTCGGCGAAGCCATTAGGCGCCCGCGGGTTCAGATCTGAAATCGGCCGACTCAAGCGAATCGTTCCCGTCGCCCGCTGTCCCGGGCATGATTGGCCCGGATGGCTCGCCCACCTTGGCAAGGCCGGCGATGGCGAAGAGGAGTTGGCGCACCTTGCCGGCGTCACCTCTGTACATCGCGTCTCCCAGTTGGCTGAGACAGGAATCGAACCAGTCCTGCGGTGCCGTAACGGGCAGCAAGCGCGAAATTGACGGATGTTCTGTCTCCCAGATCTCCTCGTCGGGTTCGCACAGGTCCTCTGCGAGTTTTTCACCGGGCCGGATGCCGACGATCTTGATCGGGATATCCACGTCGACCCGGCTACCCGAGAGCTGGATCATCCTGCGGGCGAGGTCGATGATCGGTACAGGCTCTCCCATCTCCAGCATGAAGATGTCTCGGCCTTCGGAGAGCAATGAAGCTTGAAGCACCAGTTGAACCGCTTCCTCGACGCTCATGAAGAATCGGGTCATCCTCGGATCCGTCACGGTCACAGGACCCCCAGACTGGATCTGGCGCGCGAAGGTCGGAATGACGCTGCCTCGGCTCCCAAGGACGTTGCCGAATCTGACAGCACAGTAGAGACCGCCTTGCGGCGACCGGTTCAACAGCACCTGTTCCGCCGCTCGCTTGGAGGCACCCATGATGCTCGATGGCCGCACTGCCTTGTCGGACGAAACGAGCAAGAATCGGGTTACCCCAACGGCGGCGGACGCGTCGATCACATTGAGGGTTCCGAAGACGTTCGTTCGAGCAGCCTCAACGGGATGGTCTTCGAGAACAGGCACATGCTTGTGGGCGGCCGTGTGGAGTACGACGTCAGGGCGATAGCGCTCGAACGTGTCGAAAAGCGCCGTACGGTCGTTGATGTCGACGAGCGCCTGGCGACAGGATCCCTCCAGGGTGGACGCAGTGTCGTGAAGATGGGTCTCGTCATGGTCGAGAAGGACGAGTTCCGAAGGACGCGTACCCCGCGACCTGGCGGCAGATCTCGGAGCCAATCGAACCGCCTGCGCCAGTGACCAACACCCGGCGACCCTCGAGTGACAGGCGCACCCCAGCAAGATCCGTCGCAACGGGAGTCCGGCCCAAGAGATCCTCGATGCTGGGCTCGCGCGCCCGCCGAATCGCCAGCATGCCCGTACGACCGGTGACAACGTCATGCACCGTGGGAAGCACCTTCATGGTGATGCCCGCGGCTTCCGTCGTCTGGAGCACGTCTGCGATCGTCTCGGGTGAGGCGCCGGGGATGGCGAGCAGAACCTCTTGGATTTTGAATCTGCTCGTTGCGGCTGGGATGTCCCGAATGCCACCGACGATGGGCACCCCAATGAGCGACATCCCGTGCACCGACGTGTCATCGTCGAAGACGGCGACCGGGACCAGTCCAGCGTCGGGATGGCGGATCATCTCACGCACGGCAGACGCCGCCGCGTCGCGGCTTCCAACGACCGCCACCCGAAGGCCGCTGCCTCGGTCGCCGCGTCTGCCAGGCGAATATCCGGGACTGGAAGCGGATCAAACTCATGCCGAGCGTGGTGAGGATCAGCCCAATGATGACTACCTCGGCGTGCACCACTTGATATCCAGCGATTTGGATGGCCGAATAGATGACGAGCAAGAAGATGGCCACCGTCCCGCTCGAGAGGATGATCTGGCGAGCTTCCTCGAGCCCGGCATGTCGCCACATGCGGCCGTACAAGCCGAAGATCTGGTTGCAGACCAGCGTGACGACCATGACGATCAGAACAAAGAGTCCGAAATGCCAGCCGTAGGTAGTCGGCGCAACGTTGCGCCAGAAGAAGACTTCGGCGGCGCTGTACCCCGCCACGACGCAAGCGGCGTCGAGGACCATGAAGAGGAGTTGGGCGCGCACCCTGCTGGCCAGGACAGGGATCCGACTCGAGATCTTCTCTGAGAATCCTGCCGGACGTGACCCAGCTGTCATATTGGGCTCGCGCCCGTCCTCAGCGGCACTCGGATCTTTCATTCTGCTATTCCGATCCCCGTCGGAACCCGGAACATCGCCACCGCGCCAAAGCGTTGCCCTCCGTCCACATCCACATGGCCCCCAACCTGTTGCTGATAACCGAAGATGCCGTCGCTGAAACGGGTAATAGCCGCCTTACGGACTCACATCCACAGTCGGCAATCTAGCCCAGCGTCATGCCATCTGTATTTGGCGACAGGAGCTGAGTCATTTGGCGGCAGGGGCCGAGTCGGACCTGGAAAGTGCGCAGCGCCATTCCTCATGGTCGAACGCACTCACTGATCGCGCAGACTCGCAGTCCAGCCGTGGGTGTTGCGTCCAGTGTTCGGCCGACGGCAAGCTTGGACGTGGATCCTCCTGCCCCGCCTTTCCCCAGCTCTGGTCTGTCGGCCCCCTCGGTCGGCGAGGCGCTGTTTGGCTGACCTCGCCGATGGGAATCGTCCATACCAGTTGTCGGAATGTTGTGTGTCTTCGGTTCGGTCGGCCCTATTCCTCGGCTCGCGGCTCTGAGAGGATGCTGACCCAAAAGGCGGGCCGCGTGATTGGCGCCGGGCGGCACTGCAATGCGGGTTCCCTCCGGTCGTGCCGTGGATCAAGGGGGCCTGGCTGGTACTTTTGAACGGCCCATCTGTGGTCTAGATAGAGCGGGAGGATGATGGAGCTCAGGGACTATTGGGATGCGGTCGTCCGTGGCTGGTGGCTACCTGTCATTCTCGGGCTCGTGGGATTAGCCGCCAGCTTGCTCGTGGCCTCCCCGCCGAAGGGTCACATCGAGACCCACTATCAGTCAACTGCCGTCATCGGGTCGCCTCCTAGCTCGCAAAACGGCCCGAGCCTGATCGGCGGCGGGCTCACAATCGGTCAGATTCTGTACTTCGCCACGAGCGACGGCGTGGCCGCCCAAACCCAGAAACTCTCCGGCCTCGACGAGACGTTGCCGCAGATCCGGAGCCAGGTTGCGGTCGTCGCTGCCCTCGCAGGCTGGCAATTCGGGCGGGAACCTCAATGATCAAAACGGAGTGGTCAACGTGTCCGCCACCGGTGCCACGGCAGCGTCCGCGCTCGCCCTCAACAAGGCCTTCGTGCAGGCACTGGACACCTACACCAACGAGCAGGAGAGCAGTTCACTCCTCGGGGAGGAGAAGCGGACCGAGGCGACGCTCTTCACCGTTCTGACGGACATCGCCGACAACAATTTCGCCCCGGGACTCACCGCTCAGGCCCTCGAGGTACAGGTCACGGCCCTGCAGTCCTATTTGGCAAGTCTCGTGATCCAGCAACCGGGCTCGGGGATCCAGGTGGTGCAGGCCCCTTCAGCCGCTTCCACGGTTGCGGTGGTCACCGGGACCCCCACCGTGATCCAGAACAAGACGTTGCGTGCCGTTGCGGGCTTGCTGATCGGTGTCGTTTTGGGCCTCTTGGCGGCGATCGTGCTCTGGCTTCTCGACAAGCGACTCAAGACGACCAAGCGGGCCCAGGTCGCTCTGGGCTACCCGGTGGTCGCAGAGATTCCATACGAATCCAGCGACTCGACCGAGGCCTATCGGATGCTCTGGCTCTCGGTCTTCCGTGAGCCCCTCCCCCTGCCACCCGTTGAGCAGAGCGTGGGGTTGTACGACGGGGAGGACCCGGTCCTCGAGCACGGCGTCGGCAGCCGGTCGGGGCAGGCAGGTCGACCGTGAGCGAACCGGTCGCGCGTACCTCGTTCGCGCGGGATTTCGCCGGACTTCCGGATCGGCGGGTGATTATGGTCGTTTCCGGAGACGTGGAGCCCAGCCTGGCCGACGTCGTCACCAACCTGTCCAACGTTTGCTCGGAAGTCGGTCAGCGGGTGGCGCTGGTGAGCACCGCGGGCCTGGCCTCATTCGGTGATTCCGAGGTGTCGCAAACACCCATGTGGTGGAAGCAGTGGCCGTCGGCGGGAAACGGTGCGGGGCTCACGGCGGAAGGGGAGAGGAACAGTCTCCTGACCGGGCCGCTCAACCCGGCGGATGTGGAGAATCTGCTGGGAGAGACAGGCATCCCCGGCGTGTCGCGGTTGGATTTGCGGTACTTCGTCGGCCACCCCACCCAAGTGGTGATCCGCGTGCCAGAGGTGCTCGCCGCTCTGCGCGAGATCGTCGATGTGGTGTTCCTCGAGGTTCCTTCCTATCTCTCGATCCATCACGGCGAGGGACTGACCCCGCTCGCCGACGTGGTGCTGGTCGTGGCTGAACGCGAGACGACGACCACCGACGACATGCGTCGCATGAGTGCAGTGCTGAAGCGGTTGAATGCACCGGTGGTCGGCATGGCGCTGACCGACGGTGGCCTCGAAATCTACGACTGGGGTCGCGCCGGCACCGAACTCGAGGCTGGACACGAATTGGCGGCCGACGAACGGGAACCGACGCAACAGATACCGATCTCCGAGTCCGCCGATGACGCTGCCGCGCCACCGCTCGAAGAGCTACCTGTGGTCGAGCATGCGCCGCGGGAGGTCTGAGCTAGCCGGTTTGGCGGACCGTCAGCTCAACAGGGAACGGTGGTCCACGCGACCATCGGGAGCTGAGGCCATCCGCGATGGGTCGAAACGGATCGTCACGGCGGCTTGACCGGGTTCGCTGAGCGAAACGATCATCTTGAACCGTGGCGGTACCATCCACTGCAGTGGCGACATCGAGAGCAACAAACCCACTCCGCCCTGGTGGCGAATCTCTTGCAAGCTGACCAGCAAGATGTGGGAGACATCTCGACTGTTGCTTCAGGAGATGCTCTCCAAACCATGTCGCCGATCGAGAATCCGGCTCTCGCGCCGAGTCGAAACTCGAGCAGCGAGAGGCACGCCGCGATCTATGTCGGGGCCGTGGTCGCTCTGGCTTTTCTGCTCATCCAGCAAGGGCAGGTAACGGTTTCGGACGGCCGCGACATGCTGGCCGTATCCCAGTCGATCGTTCACCACGGCACCTTGGCCGTAGGCCCCCAGTTCGGCGTCGCTGGACATGGCGGGCACTATTACGCCAAATACGGGATCGGACTGAGCCTCCTGGCGGTTCCGTTTGTCGCTATCGGGGATCTCGTCAGTCTCGTCGCCGGCAATCAGGCGAAGCTCGAGGCGTTTTTCGCAGCGTCTCTCATTCCGTTGATCATGGGGTTTCTCGCTGCGTCGCTCTTCCGAACCACACGGAGGCTGGGGGCCGGTTCCCGTTGGGCGGCGGTGATCGCCATCGGATCAGCGTTCGGTACGTTCGCCTTGCCCTACGGAAAGGATTTCTTTGCTGAGCCGTTGACGACGCTCGCGATCGTCTTGTCGATCGAGTTCTTGATCAATGGTCGCTTCGAGCTCGCTGGAGTCGCACTCGCCGTCGCCATTACGACAAGACCAGAATCGATCGTGTTGGCGGCGATCCTGCCGATCGTCGTGTGGGTATTTCGCGGCTTCCGTCATGCCTTCGTCTATGCAGCGATGGCCGCGCTCGGAGCAGTTGTCGATGCCGTCTACGACCAGTACCGGTTCGGCAGCGTCATCAAGAGCGGTTACGGGAGTGAAGGCTTCACGACACCGTTTCTTCACGGTGCGAGCGGGTTGCTTTTCTCTCCAGAGAAGAGTCTGCTCCTCTTCGCTCCCTTCGTTTTCCTCGTTGTTGTGGGCTCGATCCGGCTTTGGGCGGCTGAGAAGCACTTTGTCGTGGTTCTGACCCTCGCGAATTTCCTGGTCTTCTTCGTGCTCTCCGCCATCTGGCACTCGTGGCAGGGAGGCTGGAGTTGGGGTCCTCGTCTGCTGCTGCCGGGAGTCATTCCCACCATGTTGCTGCTCTCACTCCTGACCCGGAGAGAACGGCGAGTGGGCGTCGTCCTTCTCGTTGCCGGATTCGTCATATCCGCGTCGACGATCCTTGTCTCCACGAGGGCCCAGCAGCTCGATCAGCCCTTGCCATCCGTGGGGCCGAGCGTCCTACGTCAGTATCAACTCCTGCCTGCCGTGACCCGACATACCATCACTCACTTCGAGAGCGTCTCCTCGGGTGATTCGCGCCAATTTCTGTCGGTTTGGCAGGTCCCTCTTGGGGAGTTCGGCACCAAAGGTCTCTTGGCGGGAATAGCCGGGTCGCTCGTTCTGCTGGGTGCGCTGGTCGTGGTGATTCGACGAAGTCCGATCTGGCGAAACCATTCCCCTCCCAGATGTGCAACCCCGCCTCAACGGGCGGTGTAACCGACGGCAGCCACCCTCTGTGGCCGAGGTGCCCGGAGCACGTCACGGCGGCCGAGACGTGCAACATGGGGTGCGCGTTTCGGCCACGCTGTGAGGTTCGAGGGCGCGTCATTCGGCGTGTGGACATCGCCCGCCCGTCGACCGCCTCTCCCCGCCCGCCCGGAGAGCCGCTTCTGGGGGAGCGGACAACGTCGCAACAATTTCCCTCGCTTCTCATGCAACTCATATCGTGTGGCTCTACCGGGCTAGGGTGCCTATCTGGGAGGGTTTCATCGTCTGTCCAGCTCAATTCCAACAGTTGAGCGTGAAGACGTCAGTTTTCTTCTATGAATGACGCCCCATACACCGGCACGATCCCCTCGAACCCGATTGTCGTGGTTGTCCTCGCGGTCGTGCTGTTTGTCCTCGGACGACGAATTATCCGTCGGATCGTGAAGTCCGAGGGCGGGGATCCATGGTTGGCCAAGGCCCTCACCGTCTGTCTGGTGCTGCACCTCGTTGCGGCCCCGGCGCAGATCTGGGCTGTGAACCATCTCTACGGTGGTGTCGCCGATTTCACTCGGTACATCTACCGGGGAGCGGCGATGGCAAGCTCGTTCCGCCACTTCAATTTCACCCTTCCTCCCGGGCTTGGGGGAATCGTGGACAACGGCTCAATCAGCATCGTGGCCGCGGCGCTGTTCGCTCTTGTTGGAATCAACGAGAGCGCCGCGTTCCTGATCATGAGCTTTCTCTCCTTCATCGGAATCACGTGCTACTACAGGGCGTTTACCCTCACCTTCGGCGGTAACGGCAATCGCCGCTACGGCTACCTGATCTTCTTCCTTCCAAGCTTGATCTTTTGGACGGCGGACGTCAGCAAGGAGGGGGTCATGATTTTCCTCCTCGGCGTGTTGACCTACGGGTGTGCGAAAGTCCTCGCCCGTAAGGGCGGTATCGGTCCGTGGCTGTTGATCCTGGCGTCCTGTGCAGGTTCTGTGTTCGTCCGCCCGAACGAGATGCTGCTCGTCTTGGGTGGGTTCACCATCGCCATGATCTTTCGTCCCACGAGCGCATCAACCAAATTCGAGCCGGCCCGCCGCACGGGATCACTCGTCGTGCTTGCGGCAATGGTGGCCGTCGTCCTGTTCGTGACACTCCATTTTCTTCCGGGTCTCCACGGCTCGGTCAACCTGCAGTCGATCAACAAGAACAACCAGGGTCCGGGCGCCGGGTTCGGGAGTAGTGGCGTCACCTACTCGGGTAGCCCCCTCGCTTTTCCGAGGGATGTCTACGTGGTGCTGTTCGATCCACTGCCCTTCAACGCCCACGGCGGCGGAGAGTTGTTCCAGGCCCTGCAGAACACGGTCCTCGTCGGGATGCTGGTGGTAGGACTCCGGAGTCTGCGGATATTGCCTCGAGCCGCATTTGCCCGCCCGTACCTGATCATGTGCGTCGTGTACGTGGTCGCCTTCTGCTATTTCTTCGCCTCGCTCGGAAACCTCGGGTTGATCGCACGCGAGGCAACGGTCATGGTCCCGCTCTACCTCGTAATCTTGTGTATCCCGCGCGGCCCACGACGTGAGCCCCCGTGCTACATCTGGGAACTCACACGCCGACAGCGAGCGGCACGCAAGAGGGCCGTGGCTCAGGGACGCGTGGCTTTCTGACGGACGTTCGGGACCGCGCCGGCCGGCGGCAATCCGTGGCCCCGTCCCACCCGGCAAAACGCCCTGGCCTGGCGCCAGCGCCTTCCCACTAAGCGATGACCATCGGGTGCAAGGCGGTGCGCCAGCGCCGGCCCATGAGTTCAAGACTGAACTCCGATTCGCAGCGGGCGCGCGCCGCCTGCGCCCATCTCTGTGCGCAGGTCACGACTATCCAAAAGTGCGCCGACCGCCGAGACCATCGCGGAGACCGAGTAGTCGACGATCACCCCGGTCGTTCCATCGTCCACCACTGTGGCCGCACCGGGCACAGGCGTCGAGACGGCTGGGAGGCCGCTCAACCCTGCCTCAATCAGCACGCCTGGCATGCCCTCGCCAGTGGGGAGGCTGGTGAACACGAAGACCTCCGAGCCGCGAAGGAGCTCGGGCACATCCGAGCGTGGTCCGAGTAGCGTGACGCCGCTGGCTTTGGCCTGCGGGGCCAGTTCCCCGGCGAGCGGGCCGTCACCGACGATCACGGCGCGAAAGTGTTTCCCTTCGACACGAAGACGGCGGACGACCTCAATGAACCGATCTGGCTGCTTCTGAGCTGTCAGCGCTCCGACAAAGATGAGAGTGGGTTCGCGTGCATCGTCCAACGGTGCCCTCGGACGAAACTCGGATGCGTCGCGTCCGTTTGGTATCACCACTGCTTTCTGGGGTGCGACTCGGAACCGACCGGTGCACTCGTCGAGCACCTCGTTGCCGACAGCAACCACCAATTCCGCGTGGGCCATGATGCGTCTCCAGAGCCACTGGTGCACCATCGCAGGCCGTCCCGCATACGTCCCGATGACGCAGTAGACGAGCGGGCGACCTGTGCCCACGAGGGCCGGTAAGGCGTATTTCATCGCATCGCCACCGTGGGCCACCACGGCGGCCGGACCGAGTCGGGCCAGAGCTTTGCGAAGTCGTAGTGCCACCAGCGGCTGGAACCCTCGGGCGGTGTGGCTGCCCGATGGGTGATCGAGGTCCAGGTCGATCTCCACCTCGGAAGGCCCGCCGAAGAGCGCGAGCAGTCGGTGGCGGGCATACCCAGGTTCGTCGAGTTGATCGACCAGAAGGCGCGCTGCGTGCTGCGCACCTCTGCCGCGCGGCGAGGGGATGATATGCACGATCAACGGAGTCGCCTCGTCGTTCCCGAGATGCGCCGTCATCTCCGAGCGTCCTTCCCGTGATCCCATGCAATGGCGACCGCACCGTAGCAGTGCAGATTGCGGGTCACGATTCCTCCGCCCGTTGGTACGATTGCTGGACCTGGGGGAGATGGACGGTCGCGCGGCCAGCTGCCCCTGCCCACGAGTCCTCGGGGTGTGCATGCGAATGATGGTGGTCGCCCTTGAGAGTCCGTGGCCGGCAAGAGGTCCGTTGTGGCTCGGCCCTTCCTCGGTCTCGACAGATCTGAGACGGCCTTGTCCACACGCGTTGGTCCCCGCCGCGAGGCCGCCCGTAGCGGGAGCGGCGTTATGAGATCCTTGCTGGTGACGGACAACGTGCCGTGGCCGCCGGTCGGTGGCGGACTCGTACGCATGGCCCAGGTCGTGGAAGCTGTGGCATCGATCTCGGATCTCGACCTTTTCGTCCTGCACAATCAGAGCCAGTCGAAGTTCGCCATACCGGCCGCGATACCTGTCGCGCGCTCGAAGGGGGTGCAGAATCCACGCACCGCATCCCCTCTCAGATGGCGCCTGGACTGGGCCCTCCGTCGAGGCCTCCCGGTCGAGGTGGCCATGCCCCGGGCCGACCGAGCGCCCCGGTTGGCGCTACACCAGTGGGTTCGTCCGCCCTACGACGTCGTCTGGTTCTCGACCGCGCGCTCGTACGAGTGGCTGGGACGCCCCGAATTGGGTCCGACCATCGTCGACCTCGACAACCTCGAAGACGAGAAGTGCCGGCTGCGGGCGGCTCTCCTGAGGGATCAGATGCGATTTTCCGGTCAACGAGCCTCCTTACGGAGCCGGCTGGCCTGGCACCAGGTCCGGCTCAACGGCAGCGATTGGCGCCGATTCCAGCAGTCGGTAGCGGCGCAAGTGGAGCGGGTGGTGATCGCCAGCGACCTCGATGCAGCCAGGTCCGGGTTGTCCAACGTTGCGGTGATTCCCAACATCTATCCGCGGCCAGCGAAACCGCTTGGAGGCCTGGCGGTCGGCGGGCCGCCCACCGTGCTCTTCCAGGGAGCTCTCGGATATCCGCCAAACATCGACGCAGCGCAGTGGCTGGCGACGACCATCGCCCCACTGATCCGGGCGGCAGTCCCGGAGACAGAGGTGAGGTTGGTGGGCCGTCCCGGCACGAATGTGACACAGCTCCATCAACCTGGCGCGGTCACTGTGGTTGGCGAGGTTCCCTCCATGGACGATGAGCTCGCTCGCGCCACGGTGGTCCTGGTGCCACTCCGGTACGCCAGCGGGACCCGGATCAAGATCCTCGAGTCCTTCGCACACCGAATTCCGGTGGTATCCACGACCCTGGGCGCAGAGGGGTTGGACGTGGAAGACGACGTTCACCTCCTGCTCGCCGACGATGCGGAGGGACTCGCCGCGGCGACAGTCCGGTTGCTGGGCGATCCAGATCTTCGTATCCGCCTGACCGAGGAAGCCCAAAAGCGTTATCTCGACCGCTACGACGGGCGCCTCGCCGACCAGGGCGTCCGGCGGCTCGTCGAAGATGTGGCGAGTCGGAGTACCCGCTCGTAGGCGACCATCGTCTTGGACACGACGTCTCGGTCGTCGAACTCCGCCTCCGCCTTGTGACGGCCAGCGGCGCCCATGCGGAGACGGAGCGCGGGGTCAATCACCAGCCCTTCAATCGCCATCGCCAGTCGCTCAGCGTCGCGGACGGGCACGAGCAGTCCGGACTCTCCGTGTGACACGGCCTGGCGGCATCCGCGGATGTCCGTCGCGATCACCGGCAGGCCGCTGGCCGCCGCCTCCATGGCCGATCGGGGGAAGCCCTCCCGGTGCGACGGAAGGACGAACAGGTCGAAGGCCGGGTAGATGTCCTCCATGTTGTCCCTCTCACCAGCGAAGACGAAGCGCCCGCGTCGCTCGGCGGCCGCGATCTCCGCGGGTGGAATCGCATCTGCTTTGTCAGGATCCGAACCGCCCACCACCAGGAATATGACGTCCGGATGGCGGTCACGGAGGACTTCGGCGGCCGCAAAGAGCTCGCGAAAGCCCTTCTGCCAGACCAGGCGCGCCACCACCCCCACCACCAGAGCATCCGCGTCGACGCCGAGGTCGGCACGGGCTCGGTGCCGACGGCTCTCAGGTCCAGGATGAAATCGCTGCAGCTCGATGCCGTTTCCGAGAAGCACCAGCTTTCGATGCGGCACCCCGAGTCGGGCCAGCACGGCAAGGTCCTCCGGGTTCTGCACCAGCTCGGCGCCCGAGCACAGAGAGACAGCGCGTTCGAGGGCGTACACAACAGCCCTCCGGTCGAGGCGATCCTCCGGGCTCGCGTACAGGCCGTGCACCGTGTTGACCACGCCGGGCACGCCGGCAGCCCGGGCCGCTACCCGCCCGTAGACACCGGGTTTCGGGTTGTGGGTGTGGACGATGTCCGGGTTCAGTCGACGGAAGAGCCGCCACAGTTCGACAAGAGCCAAGGCGTCCTGTCCGACTGCCGCGGACCGGGTCGCATGGTGGAGGGGCTCGTGCCGAATTCCCCACGACTCCAACTGGGAGACGAATGGTCCAGGAGCTGACACGCCGATAACTTCCATGCCTGCCTCGGCAAAGGCGCGGAGCTGCGGGCCTAAGAGGAGCACAAGGCTCATATCCACAGTGGTGACGTGGACGAGCCTCTTACCGGCCAGGGTGCTCAACGTGATCCCACCACCTGCAGATAGATGTCACCGACGGCTCGGTTCGCCTCGCCGATATCGAACATGGAGCTTCGTTGTTTGGCCCGCCCTCCCAAACGGTCACGAAGACCCGGATCCGATGCCAACCGCTCCATGGCGTCGGCCAAGATGCGGGGTTCACCCGGCGGCACCAGGAGCGCGTCGATCTCATTCTCGAGCACTTGGGGAATGCCGCCCACGCGTGAGGCCACGATGGGAAGGCCAACGCTGGTCGCCTCCATAAGCGCAACGGGTAGCCCCTCGTGACGAGACGCCAGTACGAAGGCGTCGGCGCCTGCAAGCAACGACAGGACGTCCGCCCGCTGGCCGAGGAACGTGAACCTGTCCCCGAGACCGAGTTCGTCGTGCCGCGCCGAGAGGGTGTCGCGCAAGGGACCGCGCCCCACTGCGGCGATCCGGATCGGGAGCTCGCGATCCGCAAGTTCCTTCGCTGCATCGAGCAGGACGTCGTAGCCCTTCTCGATGCGGAGGTTGGCGACGGTCATGAAGAGCAGCTCGTCCTCGTGCAGTGCAAGTTCGGACCGCACCAGGGCGCGGAGTTCAGCCCGGCGGGCGACCAGCGAGTCCGACTGCGACAGATCGACGCCATGGACGACGGTCGCAGCCCGCTTTCGTAGAGGTCCCGGGAGTGCGTCGAACGAGGCCTGCGAGACGGTCACCACCTGCTCCCCACGGCGCATCGACGCTCGCAACAACACGCGGTTCACGAGCTTCGAGCGGTCCCAGAGACTGTGTTCGGTGTACACGACGCCGGGTCGCGTGTGGAGCGCGGCAGCGAAGCCACGACCAGCTGCCCGAATGCCGCCGCATACGGGAGGTGGAAGTGGACGACGTCGTAGCGGCCCCTCACCAGCAGCCGCCGTAACGCCGCCATCCACCGCAGGTCGGCGTTGTGGGCGGCACCGAGACAGTGCACGGGCGTTCCCCCGGCGCGAATCCCCGGAACCAGGGCGTCCTGCTCCCGCAGGACGTATGCCACCTCGTACTCCAGGCGGGAGGGTTCCACCGTTGCCACCATGTCCGCCAACAGCCGTTCGGCGCCCCCGTACCCCAGGCATTTGATGACGAGCAGCACCCGCAGCGGCCGGGCGGGCACCTGGCCCGACGGACCCTCTTCAACGCCCACCAGGCGATAGTACCGGCCCCAGGCAAGGACACCCTCTGTACGCAGGCAGTTCGCCACTGCGCGATACTGTCTGTCTTCAGTGTCGGTGGGAGCAAAGGCGGGCGTTCGTGGGCGGAGAGGGAGATGTGTGCGATGGCCTTGTCGACTCCCGCTGAAGGGAGCGCACCGTTGGCCTCGGGCAACATGCAGCTAGGAGACAGCTCGGCCCTACCCCCGAGCCTCCCAGCCATTTGATCTATCGGCACGAAGCCCGGGTGAGAAAATCGCTCAGCGATCTTTGGGCAAGCCGCGACATCGTCTACACGCTGGCGGAACGGGACATTCGCGCCCAGTACAAGCAGGCCACGCTGGGAGTGCTCTGGGCGCTGATTGCGCCCATCGCCATGCTCGGCATCTTCACCATTATTTTCTCGCGGACCAAGGCCTTGGGCATTCCACCGGGGGTTCCTTACCCGATCTTCGCCTTCATCGGGATCCTGTCCTGGACCTTCTTCGCCCAGGCGTTGGGCAGCGGGGGCACGGCGCTCCTGACCAACCACGACCTGATGAGCAAGACGCAGTTCCCGCGGGAATGCTTTCCTCTAGAAACGATCCTGGTCAACGCGGTCAACGCCGTTCTGGCCTGGATACCACTCGTGATCCTCTTCGTTGTCTATCGCTTTGTTCCACACGTCCAGACCGTGTGGGTGCCGCTGTTCATCGTGATCGAGGTGCTCTTCACCATCGGACTCACCCTCGGGGTTTCCGCCTTGATCATCCAAATGCGAGATCTCGCGCAGGTGTTGCCGATCATCATCCAGTTGGGTCTGTTCGTCACTCCGGTGATCTGGGAGTTCTCTCTGATCCCGGAGAAGTTACGGATCCTCTACGGGTTCTTCAATCCGTTGGGCCCGGTGATCGACGACACCCGCCGCGCCATGCTTCTCGGGCAAAACCCAGTCCCTGGACCTTTGCTGGCAGCGATTGCCGGAACTGCGTTCTATCTGGTTGTGGGCTATCGCCTTTTCAAGCGGTTCGAGGTGAACTTTGCCGACATTGCCTAAGGGGTCGATTCGGGTCGACCAGGTATGGAAGAAGTTCCGTGCGGATCGCACAGCGCCTCTCTTCTATGACCAGCTCCTGCGGGCGCGTCGTTCGCTTACCAAAGGAGGCGAACGGCCGTACCGTTGGGTGCTGAAGGACGTCAGCGTGAACGTCGAACCGGGCGGCACGTTGGGGCTGATAGGCATCAACGGCTCCGGGAAGACCACCCTGCTGAAGATCATCAGCGGGACCACGTACCAGTCAGCCGGCACATGTGTCGCCGTTGGCCGCCTGGGCGCACTACTCAGCGTCACCAGCGGGATCCATCCAGACCTGACTGGGCGAGAGAACGTCTTCCTCTACGGTGCGGTTCTGGGCATGCGCCGCAAGCTCTCCCGCGAAAGATTCGACGAGATCGTCGAATTCGCCGGACTCGAGGACGCTATTGACCGCCAAGTCAAGTATTTCTCGCTCGGGATGCAGATGAGGCTGGGCTTCTCCATCGCTGCCTTCCTGGAGCCCGACATCCTCCTGGTCGACGAGGTGTTATCGGTCGGCGACGCGAACTTCCAAACGAAATGCCTCCGCCGGATCGAAGAGATCGTGCGCCTTGGCACGACGCTCGTGTACGTTTCGCACGACCTCCCGTCGGTGGAAGCCACCTGTGAGCAGTCCCTGTGGCTGGCCGATGCCGTCGTCCAGGCGGCGGGGCCCACCAGGGAAGTGGCCGCGCTCTATCGGAAGTCTGTCGAACACGACGCGTCGCTGGCCACTTCCAATGACGGCGTTGTCCGGATGCTCAAATCGACCATCACCGGCCCCGATGGCGGACAAGTCGTCTCGCTGGAGGACGCCGAGGTGCGCCTGACCCTGAACTCACCCGAGTCGGTCGAGGCGGATTTCTTCATCGGCGTCTCACTTGGGACGGCGTTTCCGATGTTCATCACGAAACTCCATGGCCTCTTCCCGTCGGGTGACTTCGAGGTCAAGTGCCGGCTGCACAACGTCCCGCTTCCGAAAGGCCGCTACTCGGTCTGGACCGCGATGACCAGCTTCGGCAAGTGGGCCGACACGCCCCTCCTGCCGTGGAAGCCAGCAGTGGCATTCGATGCGTTTGGTCCGGACATCCTCGAACCGCCCGAAGGAGTCATGGTGGCGACTCCACTTCACGTCGGCACCACCTGGGACGTCCAGTAGGTCGACGATCTCTCCCGCGAGAGTTCTTCGTCGAAGCAGCGCGGCACATCGAAGACCCCGGAGGGACAGCCTGGATCGGCGATCGAAGCGAAGGGGAGAACCGGCATGACGGCGCCGATGAGCGGAGAAACATCTGGGTCCTGCCCGTCCGCCACTCTGAAGTCGCCCTACGACCGTTGTTAGCCTGTCCCAATGGAGACGGTATGAGGGAGCGCCCAGACGGGTCACACGAGGTCAGTGTTCCTACACGCCCAGCGCCGTCGTCGGTCTCTGCGGTTGTGCTCACGCACCGTAGACCGCGGCTCGCCACCGCGGTGGTGCGATCCCTCATCGAACGAGAAGGACTCTCTCCCGATCGAGTCGTCGTGGTGGTCAACGGGTCCGGAGGCCTTGACGATCCTGAGCTGGAGTCCAGTATCCGACTGATTCGACTGCCACACAACCGCGGTCCGGCCGGCGGATTCCGTGCCGGAATGGAGGTGGCGTTTTCAGACGCATCTGTGCACTGGGCCTACCTGTGTGAGGACGACGTTGGGCTTCTCACGCTTCCCACACCGAGGCTGGCCGATGTCGTGGAACGAGCCCAGAGTCGCGACCGGTCGCCCGGGAGCCCTGTCGGGGCAGTGGTCGCCTTCGGGCGTCAGTTCGTCGGTCGCGGAGCCCATACTGAGAACCTCGTCCCTCCGGCGCTCAGGCCCCATGAGTTCGAGCTCGTCCCAGTCGACGTGGCCAGTTGGGGGGCGACGTTGTTGTCGCGAACGCGTGTTCGATGCCGGGATCCTCCCCGACTCGGTCTGGTTCTTCGGACTCGAGGACTTCGACTTCTATTGCCGGGTCCGGCAGGGGGGTTTCGAGGTGCTCGTCGACGCCGTGTCTGCTCGGGCGGTGGCGGATCAACAGACGTCAGCTGGTCGAGCCGGCGCGCTCGCATCCCACAGGCCGACCGATGCACGCGAAACGTGGCGTTCGTACTATCACGCTCGGAATTCCTTTCTCTTGGCCCGGCGACATGGACGCCCCTCGTGGCACATGTGGCACGCGGCCTATTCAGCCCGTCGTCTGCAAAAGGCCACTGGGAACGCGGAGCGCAAGGCAATCTTGCGCGGCCTCTGGGATGGCGTACGCGGTCGTTTCGGAGAGCACCCGGACTATGGCCGGACGGTGGGGGAGCTGACAAGAGACAAGGATCCCGGGTCTCCATATGTGTGAAGTTCGGCCTGTGTCGCAGCATGTCGAACGGGTCGCGCGCACTCGAGGCGACTGGCGCGTCCGCGCGACGAGCAGGCGGCCTCTGCCAGTCCTGTCCTCTGGAGGGTCCAGCGAAACGATTCCTCGCATGCTGAGCCGAAGGCTGGGCTGACCCGGATGTGCGGGATAGCCGGCGTCCTCGACCCGACAGGATCGACCGGTACCGATCGACTTGGTGCTCTGGCGTCGGCGATGGCCTCGACACTGGTGCACCGTGGGCCCGATGACAACGGCGTCTGGGTCGATGCCGATGCAGGCGTTGCCTTCGGTCACCAGCGACTTGCTGTCATCGATCTCGGAGCCGGCGGATCCCAGCCGATGATCTCGTCTCGTGGCCGGTGGGTCATGGCCTACAACGGAGAGATCTACAACCATCTCGAGGTTCGGCATCGCTTGGAGCAGGCGGGTACATCTTTCCGAAGCAGCTCCGACACCGAGGTCCTGCTGGCGGCCTTCGAACAATGGGGGATCGATCGAGCGCTCGAGGCCTGCGAGGGAATGTTTGCCGTCGCCCTCTGGGACAAGCGAGAGAGGGAGCTGCACCTGATCCGCGACCGCTTCGGTGAGAAGCCGCTGTACTACGGGTGGCTGGGCAAGATCTTTACATTCGGATCTGAGCTGAAGGCATTGTCTGCCCTGCCGGGTTTCGGTGCCGAGCTCGATCGTCGCGCTGTGGCGCTCTACCTGCGCCACAACTGCATCCCAGCCCCGGACACCATCTGGCAAGGGGTGCGCAAACTCTTGCCCGGTCATATGGTGACCATGCGATCACCGAAGGTGGGCGTGCTCCCCGAGCAACGCTGCTATTGGTCTGCGGCTGACGCGGTTGCGAAAGCGCGACAGGATCCACTGACCGCCTCGGACTTTGAGATGACCGATCTGGTCGAGAATGCATTGTCGGACGCGGTGGCCGCCAGAATGGTTGCCGACGTCCCCGTAGGGGCATTCCTCTCGGGAGGAATCGATTCGAGCACGATTGTGGCGCTGATGCAGCGGCACGCCTCGACGCAGGTGCGGACCTTTACGGTGGGATTCGACGATCGTTCCTTCGACGAGTCATCCGAGGCGGCAGCCGTCGCGGCGCACCTCGGGACGGACCACACGGCCGTCCATGTGGGCGATGCGGAGGCGATCGAGATCATCCCTCATCTTGCGGACATCTGGGACGAGCCGTTTGCCGACGTATCCCAAATCCCGACGTATTTGGTGAGCAGAGTGGCGCGTCACAATGTCACGGTCTCGCTGTCGGGGGACGGAGGCGACGAGCTTTTTGCGGGGTACAACCGCCACGCCTGGCTCGACCGTGTGTGGGGGAGAGTCGGGTCTGTGCCGCCAGGGCTGCGCCGGACGACAGGTTCAGTGCTGGGAAGTGTCCCCCCTGGGTTCATTGAACGAGCCGGTCGTGCGACTCGCGTGCTCCCGGTCGGGTGGCAGGTGCGGAATCCGTCGACGAAAGTCACCAAGCTGGCACGCGTCCTTGCCGCCTCCGACCAACAGGACGCCTATCGGGCGCTCACCACCCACTGGGATGCCGCGACCTCGTTGGTGCTCGGGAACCAGCACGGGGATATGACCGACAGTGGCGGTGCCTCGCCCGTCTCCGACGGCGGGATCACCGAGCAGATGCTTTGGTCCGACCTCGTGGGTTACCTTCCCGACGACATTTTGACCAAGGTCGATCGAGCCGCCATGGCCGTATCTCTGGAGACGAGAGTCCCGTTCCTCGACCGTCGGATCCTCGAGCTGGCCTGGAGGCTGCCTCTCGACGCCAAGCTCCGCGGGAACCAAACCAAGTGGGTCCTGCGTCAGGTCCTTGGGCGCCACGTGCCGGCAGCGTTGGTCGATCGACCCAAGATGGGCTTCGGCCTGCCCATCGGGCCCTGGCTGCGCGGTGTACTCGCACCCTGGGCGGAGCAGCTTTTGGACGAGCGCCGGCTCCGAGACCAGGGGTTGTTGGACCCGGCCCCGATTCGGGAGGCCTGGGACCTCCACCGCTCGGGCCGGCGGGACTTGGGATACGAGCTTTGGGACGTGCTGGTCCTGCAGTCGTGGATCGACCGGTGGCTGCCCACTCAACGTTGAGGCCGAGCAAAGTGGCTTCGAACAAGGTCGACACCCTCGGGTCCTGAAGCTGAACGCAAGCTGTGAAAAAGAGTCTATAAATTGTCCCATTGTTGTGACGTCGCGCCAATGCATTAGTCCACGTGAGGCCCTATGTCAGGCGCGAGGATGTCGCGCACGGCGCACGGAACGAGCAGGTGCAACCCTTCGCGGCATGGCTCGCGCACGGACATGTGGTGAGGAAGGCAAAGGTCTCGCCGTTGTCCGCTGTGGGGGCGCTGGACAGTACCGACGGTACAGCGACTCCGTTCTCGCTCTGCGCAACCGTGTCGAGCACAGCTGGGGCCCGATTGGGCCTGAGTCACACGGGGGACCAAAGGCTTGTGAACGCGCACACATGTTAATATCCACACCGCTTCGCGCGGGCCTGCAGTGGGGGGGCACTACGTTTCGCCGGTCGCGCGCGGCGGGCGTTATTCTCCGCATTTCTTGAGACCTATTCCGAGGAGACATCGATGAAGAGGCCACGCGCACCATACGCACGACGCTCCGTGTGGGTTGCGATTGGAGTCCTTTCGGCACTCTTCGTCGTGGGTGCGGTCATAGCTGGATATGAAATCAACCATTTGAATAACGAGGTCAACGGACTTCAGAACTCATTGAACTTGTTCTACAACGCCATCAATAATGCGAAGAAGTAGATAGGGCGAATGGCCCTCTCGCCGCCGTCGCGAGGAGCGCCGATGAAAGCTCTTCCTCTCTTGCGCCGGCAAACTGTGAGCATGGGCCGGGCCGACCAGATCTCGCACGCCTCAGCACTGCTCGTGCCGTGATACGTCACCGCGGCGGGATCTCGCGACCGCCGATCGGGGCGGTATGGGGTTGGGCGCAGACAGCGGCGGGACGAACCGCCACCGGACCTCTCTTGGCTGGACGTGCGTTGGTGCTGTCGCCGCACCAAGATGACGAGACCATCGGATGCGGCCTCCTCATGGCCGAGAAAGCGAGTCGCGGCATCCCGGTCGCTGTCGTCGTCGCCACCGACGGGAGCGCCGGTTGGCACTCGCGCGGACCGCGACCAGGCCCGAACGATATCGTCGAGATCCGCCACCGTGAGTGGCACCGGGCGCTCGACGCCCTGGGGGTCGCTCGAGCGAATCGATTTGAGCTCGAGTATCCCGACGGCGAACTGGGTGATCATGAAGTCGAACTCACAGAGAGGCTCGGCGACCTGTTCCGACGTGTGCGCCCGTCCCAGGTTTTCGCGCCAAGGCCCAACGATCCGCACTCCGATCACCGCACGTTGGCGCGGGCGGTCGGTCGAGCGGCCAGCCAGGTCTACGATTCCGATCCCGGCGCCCCGACCACAAGTGCGGACGGATCCAGCCTCCAGCGTCGCGGAACACGGCCGCAGATCTTCACCTACCGCGTCTACCCCGGAGAAGGCCTTTGGCCCCATGGTCGCCCACCCCGTATGACCGTGGGCACGGTCCTCTCGCTGCTCGTGCGCTCGGTCTCCGGCCTCATAAGGCAACGCCCCTTGTTGTTTCGCGCCCCTGGGTTCGCGGCGACGAAGGCCGCAGCGATCGCTGCCTACGACAGTCAAAGCAGACTCTTGGCAGGAGAGCTGCGTTATGTGTGGGGCAAAGGTGTGGAGCTCTATTGGCCGATGACGGGGGACGGTTCGGCCGACACTCGACTTCCGAGTGCACGCCAGAGCTGAACAAACATCCTTGCGCTGAGCCTCTTTCGCCCTACCGACCCGTTCGTATCACTCGGACGGGGTTTGGACTCGCAATGTGCTCGAACACGGACACTCCGCCAGAGACGATGCCAACCGACAGCAGTAGTGACCCGAGGACGTCGAGTGGGGTATGCCACAGCGCGCCGACCACAGCGAGCGCCGTCAATAAGGTCCAAGCGGCGCCGAGTACGAGAGCGATCATGCGTGCTGCCTTACCTATCACCGGGTAAAGCGCCAGCCACAGGGCCAGCGTCGTGGCGCTCACGGCAGTCACACTTCCGGAGGGGAAGGTGAGCTCTGCGTAGTAGGTCCGCTGTACCAGGGATTTGGCGACGTGCTCGCTTATGAGGAAGGCAGCGGCAGCAATGGCGGCGTAGGTGACGACACGGAGAAGGCGTCGCCTGGCAATGCCGATGGCAACGGAGATAACAAGAGCAGCACCGATCAATGGGGCGGCCAAGACCTCCGACAGGCTCGCCCAACCAGCGGTCAGTGACGGGGCCCCCAGCCATCCGAAGATGGGGTCCTCGAATCCGTACGGGCCGTCGCCGTGAGCGACTGCCAAAGCCAAGAGCGTGAACGCGCCCAAGCACGCCACCGAAATGACCGAGAGCTTGGAGAACTGCGTTGAACCAAGGGGTCGCACTGATCAATCGTACTGATCCATCGTACTGGGCAAACGAATTGGGCAATCGTGTTGGGACAGTGCCGGCGGCCTCCGCCAATCGGCCGCACGTCGATCGTTTCAGCTCGAACCGGGGGTCACATGTTGTTGCGCCGAACCCAGCGCAATACCTTTCGCCAGGGCCTCAAGGTATGCCCGACCGTAGCGTCGATCTGGTTCCAGGTAATTACCTTCAGCCCATTCGTTCCATGACTTGACGAAGACCACCCGCCGCTCTGCCGGCTGCTCCGCCGTGACGTGCGCAACAGCACGTACTACCTGCGACTGGAAGAGTGATGGATCGGAACCTCGAAGAACAACTCCCCCCGCACCACTCCGCGGTGTGTTGTCAAAATCCGTGATCACCGTCGGGAAGCTCGGCCCATCTGTGATGCCGAGGGGCATCCTTTCCGAAAATCGCCGATAGGAACGCAACGGTGGGATCCCGAACTTCCTTGCGAGACGCCTGGGCCAGTCTGCTCGCGCGATGATGCGCGACGGAACCCGTTCCGGAGTGAACGCGTCAAAATCAGCGTTGCTCGAACGTCCAGCCGACTCCGTACGACCGACGAAGAAGATCCCGGGCAGACCCTCCTTCTCGGCCCACGTGCGCCACAGATCGAGAAAGCGCTGCGGCTCGGGAAGATCGGTGGGGTCATAGACAAGAAAGAGTGGTCGCCCATCGATGCGCACATAGCGCGGGTCCATGAATGCGGGAAGTACGGCCTCGAAGTGGGCTCTGTAGTCCTCCTCTCCCAGAGCGTCCGGATAGGTTTGCTCAATCAAGATGCGGTCGGGTGCCCCGTGCCATATTCCCGACCAGGTCTGATTTGCCCATCCGAGGCAAAATGGAAAGTCAGGACTTCCTGACCGCAAGACCTCGTCGAATGGGCGTTCAAGCAGCCGTCGACCGCCACCGAACCAATAGTGCCAGTAGCAGAATGCCGAGACGCCGTACCGCGCCGCGAGCGCAGCCTGGGCCTCTCGTGTCTCTGGAAGGCGGAGATCGTAGAAGCCCAGTTCACCTGGTAGGCGAGGTTGATAGTGCCCCGGATACAGGCGTCTTGCGCGCGTGACGTTCGTCCACTCGGTGAAGCCAGGTTCCCACCACAGGTCGTTCTCCGGAATCGGATGAAACTGCGGGAGATAGAACGCGACCGACGCGGACCCGTCCTTCATCGGGTTGCATCTCGAAATCATTCGGCATTTCGTGTTCTCCACGGTGTCCACCAGCTCACGGCACGGCCCGCAATCTGCGGTGGCGAGATTCGCGACAAAGAAAGGTCATATCGTGCCTCAAAGAGGCAGGTCCCCGCATGTTTCGTACCGGAAGGGGAGCGGACACTCCCCAAGCCATGGCCGCGGCCCAGCGAATGGGCCAGTGTGCGGTTCGACGGTCGCAACTCGCCCATCCACAGACCCAGTGTCAATTGCGAGCACGGCCGTTTCCAACCA
The DNA here is from genome assembly GCA_963762175.1 of uncultured Acidimicrobiaceae bacterium. Taxonomy (GTDB): domain Bacteria; phylum Actinomycetota; class Acidimicrobiia; order Acidimicrobiales; family RAAP-2; genus Bog-473. The sequence continues at coordinate 395,111 of CAVXJW010000003.1, read as the reverse complement.
CCTCCCGCACGAGAGCCTGTATGCGGTCACGTGCAACAGAACCCTGAAAGCGCTCACGGTGAAATTTCTCAGAGGCGTTGACCACCTTCTCTCGAAGGTCGGGCTCGGTCAGGAGTCGCTCGCAGGCTGCGGCGAAGCTGTCGGGGTCATCGGCCAGGAGGAGATGAACTCCGTCCACGACCCCGAGTCCTTCGGCTCCAATGGTGGTGGACACGACGGGCACGCGATGAGCGAATGACTCGAGGATCTTGAACCGCGTGCCGCTCCCGTAACGAATGGGCACCACTGCGATGTCGGCGCGAGACAACTCTGGCTCCATGGCCGGTACCATGCCCACCACCGTGATGGCAGGCGGCCGGTGCTGACGCTGCACCCCCGGCACCGGCGTTCCGACGAGTCTGACTTCCACATCGGGCAGGCGCGCCCGTAGCCGGGGCGCCACCTCGTCGACCAACCACTCTGCCGCGTCCACGTTTGGGGCGTAGTCGAAGGTGGCCTGGAACAGGACGACGGACGGCTGACTCACCTCGACGTGACCGACGGGCCGCTCTGGCCGCTCATAGGTATTGGGGACGACGACAACGTTGGCCAGACCGGAGCGAACGGCATCGAGGTCGCTGCAGAGAACCACGCGGTCGACATCACTGGCCACCGAGCGCTGGAACTGGCGCCAGTCCCGGGCGTTCAATCGAGTCTGTGCCACCGCCGCCGCCTGGCGAACCGCGGCGAGCCCGTCGTGTCGGGAGAGCTCCGCTCTGAGAATCAGGGCCCTGGACTGCGCTTTGACGTCTTCGAGGTCATGGAGGTCGATGATCGTCGGACCGAGACGCGGGCGGCCCATTGCCTCGAACATGGCGGCTCTGTCGAACCACACGAGGTCGTAGAGAGGCGCCACCCACGACGTGAATTCGAGACGGGAGGCGCTGTCCGTGCGTTGCATTGCCACCTCGAGGGGGATTCCTCGCCTGGTCATCCATGCGATCCGCCAGCGGAGCTGATGCAGGCTCTCGCGGTGGGACGCCGTCTTGACCCTTTCGACTGGAACCGTTGCGGGCACGGTAGGTGCGATCCGGCGAGGGTCGCAGAAGGAGAAGAGATCTGTCTCCCCGAGGGGTGCGAGTGCCTCGATGGCGGTCGCGAGCCTGAGGTGGCCGCCCTGGAGGTGCGGCCAGGGGAAATCGGAGGCGACGATGAGGATCTTCAATTGGTCCGTTACTCCGTTGGTCAGAGTCGGCCCTGAGCGGTCACGATGTCAATGATCCGGGACTGATCCGCTGGCGTGAGCGCTGATCCGGTAGGGAGACACAGGCCCTGGTCGAAGACTTTGGCGCAATGCCCCGACCCCAACAGACCAACTCCCGCGAAGGTGGGTTGGAGATGCAGGGGTTTCCATGTCGGCCGCGACTCGATGTCAGAGGCTTCGAGAGCCAGGCGCACATCCTCTCTGTCTGCTCCGAAGGCGTCGCGATCGATCAGGATGCAGGTCAGCCAATAGTTCGAGGTGCCCACCTTGGTGCGTGGCATGAAGGAAACGCCGGTGATGTCCGAGAGTGCTTCTGTGTATGCCGCATCGATGCGCTGTCTGCGTTGGATGTGGCTGTCGAGCCGACGCAGTTGTGCCCTTCCGAGAGCCGCCAGAAGGTTGGAGAGGCGATAGTTGTAGCCCACCGTGGTGTGTTCGTAGTGGGGGAACGGCTCCCTGGCCTGCGTCGCCAGGTGGCGGACTCGTGCGGCGAAGTCTTGCGATTGGGTCACGAGCATGCCCCCACCGCTCGTGGTGATGATCTTGTTGCCGTTAAAGGAGAAAATCCCTGCAACACCGAACGATCCAGATGCCCGGCTCCGATAGGTCGCACCGAGAGCTTCGGCCGAATCCTCAATGAGGGGCACCCCGTACTGTTCGCAGACTGACTCCAACGCCACGTAGTCGGCGGTTTCACCGTAGAGATCGACGGTGATCACGGCCGACGGTAGCCGGCCCAACCGAGCCCTCTCGGTCAGAGTCTCCTCGACCAGAGCCGGGTCGATGTTCCAGCTGTCTGGCGAACAGTCCACGAACACCGGATGTGCCCCGACGTAGGCGACGGCCGCGGCGCTCGCGATGAAGGTAAAGGATGGAACGAGCACCTCGTCGCCACGCTCGACGCCGGCCATCAGCAGCGCCAGATGGAGCGCTGCCGTTCCGCTAGACAGCGCCACCGCGTGGCCGACACCGACTCTCTCGGCCACCTCGCGCTCGAAGGCGTCGATGTCGGGCCCGATCGGGGCGATCCAGTTGGAGTCGAACGCATCGAGGAGCATCTGACGTTCTTCGCTTCCTACGTCGGGAGGAGACAAGAAGATGCGCGTCATGCCATCGACCCCGCAGGGTCACGGAAGCCGCCGACAAGAGCTGCGCTGCCGAGCACAACCACGGCCACAGCGAGATCGACGCCCAGCGCGGCGGGTATGGAGACGACGCTCGCGCCGAGCACGATGCTCACCACTGCCACCACAATCACGAATTCGAGCGCGATATAGGCCGCGCTTGCCGCTGTGCGGGTCCACCCCCGGGCGACAAGAAGGTCGTACGGGTGAGCGCGGTCGCCGGCCAGTAGTGGGCGTTTGCCGCGGCGTCGCCGGACGACGGCACACGCGACCTCGGCAACGGGGACGGCAACCAAGGCCAGAGCGATGACACCGGTCGAAGCGGTCACACCCACTCCCCAGGTATATGCCAGTAACACGCTCATGGACGCACCGAGGAGATAGGAACCACCATCCCCGAGATAGATCCTTGCTGGAGGGCGATTGGACCATAAGAATGTTGCCAGCGCGCCCGCCAGAGAGGCCGCCATGAGGCGCGCGGGGCCATGAGCGACCACGGCGAAGCCAACGGCGGCCGCGGCCCCAACGCCGGCCGCCAGCATGTCGAGCCCGTCAAGCAGGTTGAAGCCATTGATCAGCACGACGCTCGCGATCACCACGAGCGGAATGCCGATCCAGCCAGGAAGGTGGAGCGGCACCGTGAGAGCGATGGCGACTCCCACTCCGAGTTGAGCCGCCAGGCGCACGTGTGCGGGAAGCCCGAAGCGGTCGTCAGTGACCCCGAGGGCAGTGGCCGCAGCCAGTGGGATGAGCACGACCGGCCGACCAGCCGACACCCCGACCACAAGGCCAGCAAAGACGGCGACCCCCCCCAGGTAGGCGACGGGCGCTTCATGCGGCTTGAGAGGTCCGGGACGATCGATTACGCCGAATCGGTGAGCGACCGCGATGCAGACCGGGACTGCCACCACCGTGATGACCGCGGCGGCGACGGCAACGACGAAGACGGTGCTCACGTTGACAAGATCGTCTGGGGAGCGGGCCAACGCATGAGAAGAGATTCAGTCCCCGGGTGCAGCTCGAACTTCTCCGCAGTCCCGAATCCGGCCCGTGTGTACATGGTGATCGCGATCTCGTTGTCGGCTGCCACCACGACGTGTGCCGCGTCCTGCCTCCGCCGCTCCAGCTCGAGGAGGAAGCCGTTTACCAGGAGGGTTCCCGCACCACGTCCTCGGACGCTCGGATCGACGGCAACAGCCAGCAACTCAGCGCCGTCGGCAGCTCCGCTCGCGCCGTGGCGAAGAGTCTCCAGTACCCGCCGCCAGGAGTGAAAAATCCGGCCGGCGCACGCCACCGCAGCGGAGACACCATCTCGCAGGACGAAGGACCGGTAGAGGCCGCTGACATCGGAGGAGCCCGCGAGAAATCCGACCGTTTCCGTTCCATCCTGGACGACTAAGAGAAAGGACCCGGGCGTTCGCGCGACCCGTCGGTACAGCTTCGTCAGGAACCTCGGGCCGAGGATGGACAGGAATCCCTCGCTGATCTGGCCAGCGTGAAGAGCGGCGGCTGCAGCAGCGTCAGCGACCGTACCGGTGCGAAGCACCATGCCACTTTCTGTGTCCGAATTCATCGCTTCCGCGGTCTCCTCCGAAGGCCTGCGGTGGCAGTTGCCCCGTCACGCCTGGCGGGGCGACGGCGAATGGTAGCTCTCGCAAAGCACCGAGACATGCGGGTGTCGCACGTCTCAGATCGATGGCGCCCAGAACAATCTGGGGCTACCATCCCATTGCTTTCTGTGGTCGGAGACCCAGCGGGGGAGCTTGGGTCGAACGGAGGACTTGAGAAACGTGTCGAATAATGCGAAATGGATCATTGCCACCGTCTGCACCGTTTTGGGCGTCATCGCCCTGATCGTTGCGGTTATCTACCTGGCCGTGCCGATTCATTCGCTGCCGGGATTCGTTCCTGGCAAAAAGGCCACCACGGGTCACTATCACAAGCGGGCCTTCATCTCGGGTGTCATCGGCGTCGTGCTCTTGGCCATCGCTGTCTATCTCGGGATGACAACCCGACGCTCCGCATCCGCAGGCTCAGTCGGTGGGGCATCCTCTACAGATTCAGGGACCCAGAGCGTGGGTGACGGAGGATCCCCGGCGAGTAGCTGAATCGTCAAATTGTCACAATTCTTGGACCGCAACGACTGCTTGACGGCCCAAGCGTGGGGCGCTTTCCGGGCAGTGCCGGTCATGGGACCACGACAGCCGCGATGAGCGCACGACAGCCGCGATGAGCGTCGTCAGGTTCTGACGGGTGTCGACTCGACGATGAGCTGGTAGCCGAACATGGTGGGCCAGAGAACCGAGAGCAGGCGATCAACGAGGCGAATCGAACGGGCCCGGGTGCTCTCGACGCCGAGTGCATCGAGAGGTAGGCCGACGGGCTCGATGCGCGTGATGGCGAACCCCCGTTGTTCCACGAGCTTGACCAGGCTCCGTCGGGTGAAGAATCTGAGATGGGTCGAGTCGAGAATGCCCCGCTGGTCGTAGTCGAACATTCCGAGGGTTGAGCGGATCCTTGGGTACCAGTGCGCGATGTTCGGCACGCAGAACACGGCGGACCCGGTGGGAGACAAGACCTCCCTCGCCTGATGAATCAGGTTCCCGGGGTTGACGACGTGCTCGAGGACGTCCGCCGCCAGGACGATGTCGAAGTCCGTACCAACGCCTGACGGAATCCCATCGTTGAGGTCGGCCTTGAAGAACTCATCGGTCCGTTCCCGCACCCCGTCGATCTCACTCACGTCGACGCCGACGACGTAGTGACCCATCCGCCGCAGCCGCTCAGACAGGAGGCCGCTCGAACAACCCAGATCGAGGATTCGGCTGGGAGGGCGGCACTGCATGAGCTTCGAGATCCGTCCGTGGGAACTGTCATCGCTCGGCTTGAGCTGGTATTCCTCGCTCAGAGCAATGCGGCTTCCGTCACCGAATCCGGCCTTTTGCAGTCGATAGGTGATGACGTCTTTGGTGACGTCTGCGGCGTACCCCATGCCGTCGACGTAGCAGATTTCGTCGCCGTAGTAGGTGGGAATGGGAACTTCAGCGATGCGCATGCCGGCATCGTGCATCTGGATGATGATCTGCGTGTCGAAATTAAATCCGTTCGAGTTCTTCTCGAAAGGCAGTTGCTTCAACGCCGCGACGGAGTAGGCGCGATAGCCGGAGTGGAATTCCGAGAGGTTCGTGCCCAGCGTTGCGTTCTCGAATCGCGAGAGGATGCGGTTCCCCGCGAACTTGTAGAGCGGCATCCCGCCCTTTCGCGCAGCGCCCTTGACCATGGTGCGCGAACCAAAGACAGCATCGGCCTCCTCGTTCAGGAGCGGGGCCAAAATGTCTGGGAGCGACTCGGGCGCGTACTGGCCATCTCCGTGCAACATCACGACGATGTCCAGGCCATGCTCAATGGCGAGCTTGTAGCCTTCCTTCTGGTTGCCCCCGTAGCCGAGGTTGATCGGCTGCCTGATCAGAGTGATCGGAAGATCTGACTGCTGCTGGTATCCGAGCCCGACCAGGTAGGTGGAATCCTGGCTGTGATCGTCGCTCACGATCACTTCTTCGATGTCGGGCCTGATCTCCGTCGGGATGCGATCGAGCACCTTGGCCAGGGTCGACGCCGCGTTATAAGCCACGACCAGGACGCCGATCTTCTTCTTTTTCACCGATCCGTTGACCCCGTCCACGCTCACCCTCCACACCCCGCGGCCGCATTCGCCAGCTTATCGATCGAGCTGCCCTGGCGAAAGGTGGTCGAAATCCCTTTGGGGGGAGAGGACGGCAAAAGCGGTGGTCGGCCCGACGTTGCGGGGCCGGCCGGGGGGAGGCCTGGAAGCGCTCACGGCGAGAGAATGATGGCGTGGGTCGGGCTGCCGACCGCAGCGGTCGCCTCGTGCGAGAACCGCCAGAATTGGTGCGGCGAGCAAATGCCTAACATGTCCCGATGCTCGCCCGACGAGAGTTGCCGGCGGAGTACAAGGTCTGGAACGCCACATGGGGTGCACCCTGGGGTCGCCGGGCGCTGGTCAGCCCTCTCGATTGGGGACGCAGCGAGAAGCTGCTCGACTACGTGGAGCGCCTCCCGTGGCGGGTCCGTGTGCCGGTCCTCCGGAGCGCCCAGATGAATCGAGCTCGAGGTCCATTCGCCTTCCAGTCCAATACTTCGACGAGACGCTACGAATACCCGTGGGCCTTTTTCGAGATCGAGGGACTTGGCCCTTCGAGGATCCTGGAGGTCGGCGGAGCGCTCTCGGGCTTGCAATTCGTGTTGGCCAAGAGCGGCCACGACGTCCACAACGTCGATCCTTTCTTCGACTATGGCGAGGGAGAAGAAGGACAATACGACGTTGATCCAATAGCCGAACACGCGGCGCTGAACCGAAGCTTCGGGACCGACGTGACACTCCATCGGACGACGCTCCCCGAGGCGAATCTCAGGGGGGAGTTCGCCGCCGTTCTCTGCATATCGACCATCGAGCACCTCTCTGAACCGGATGTTGCTGCAACGTTGGCCGCTGCCAAGGAGGTCCTCGCTCCCGGAGGGCTGCTCGTCCTCACCGTCGACTTGTTCATGAATCTCGAACCCTTCTGTGACCGGAAAGCCAACGAATGGGGCGGCAATATCTCGATCGCGTGGATCGAAGAGCTCGTGGGTTACCCGATGGTGTCTGGGGACCGTCGCGAACTATGCGGCTACCCGGAGTTCTCGGTCGAGAGAATCCTGTCGAGACTCGAAGAGTTCGCCGTCTCGACGCAATATCCGCAGCTGGCTCAGTTGATGACGTTTCGGGCGCCGGTGGGATGACTGGACACCCGATCCGATGGCTCGTGGCCACTCAGGTTTGACCGGTTCTGACGAGACGCGGGTATGGAGGGGCACACGTGTCCCGTCCGCGCCGGTCGTCTCCGTCTGCATCCCGGTGGTGTCGAACCACGGACTGATCGAGGGCTGTCTCGACTCGCTTGCCAACAGTCGTCCGTCGGTCGACATCGAAGTGGTGGTGGTCGCCAACGGGCTTGCGGAAGACGGAGTGTCCTCCCTCAGGGGTCGGGAGGACATCGTCTTGGTCCACAGCGTCGCGAACGCAGGCTTCTCGGGTGGCAACAATCTTGCCGCCGATTTCGCCCGTGGACGTTTCCTCTTGCTCCTCAATGACGACAGTCTCGTGGATGCTGGCTACATCGACCGATTGGTGGGCGTCGTCGAGGAGGACCCCCTGATCGCCGCGGCGGGCGGGAAGATCCTTTCGGCCGACGGCACGCTCCAAGAGGCCGGCTCCGTCTTGTGGAGCGACGGCTGGGTGGCGCACGTGGGGGCCGGACGTCCCGCGGACTCGCCCGCATACGGATATCAGCGCGACGTGGACTACATCTCAGCGAACGGACTGCTGGTGGACCGCGAGGCTTGGGACAGTGTCGGTGGTCTCGATGAGCGATTCTTTCCTGCGTACTACGAGGACGTGGATCTGTGCCTCTCCTTGTTGCACCGTGGTTACCGTGTCGTGTACGAACCTCAGGCCCAGTTGACGCACCTCGAGAGTCAGAGCACGTCGACACACTTCCGTAGCTTTCTTCTCGACCGAAACCGCGCCCAGTTGGTAGCCAAGTGGTCGACGTTGCTCCGAGCCTTTCCCGACCACCCCGATCTGGTGGATGCAGCCGCCGTTGAGGCAGCGGTCCACCGCAGTGGGCGACCAGTGAATCGGGCCCCGGACTCCAGTGGGGACGCGGCAAGCCGACCGTTCGAGCGGCCCCCAAACGGAGCCGCCGCGGACCCGCCGCAATCTGACCGTGATTTCTCCGAGTCCGAAGCGCGACTGCGTGACGAATACATCGAGTATCTCGAGCGCGAGGTGTCGCGCTTGCTGTCCGTCATCGACGAAACGGATGCCGCCTTCGGGAGTCTGGTCGATGCGTTCGACGAGAAGGAGCGCTATATAGAGTCTCTTCCCTCGGTGAGGGCGAAGAGATGGATACTCGGCCGACGTCCAAACAGGGGCGCCTGATCGTGGCGACGTGCTCGGATGGCACCAGGCCGACGAAAGAGATGCAGGTGGCCCTGTTACCATCCGGAGTCGGTCAGGGTGCGCCGGTCACGCGGGAGGAGATGGCGGCGATCTCGTGAGAATTCTGATGGTTGCCGAGGACTTTCCGTGGCCGTCCCTGGGTGGAGGCCTCATCCGACTCGCCAAAATGGTCGAAACGGTTTCCGCCATGGGGGAGACCGATCTCTTCTCCCTCTACGATCCGGCCCGCACGTCACCGGCTTTGCCACCGTCGCTCGACGTAAGGAGGATGGAGCTTGTCGAATATCCCGACGCGCTGAACCCGCACTGGTGGCGCTGGTGGTTGTTGCGCCGAGGAACGCCCAAGGAAGTCTTCATGAGAGGTTACGACCGCTCGCCGCGGGTCGCATTCGATGCCTTCGCGGCGCGTGAATATGACCTCGTGTGGTTCAGCACCGCCGCAGCCTTCGCGTGGTTGGGACGGCCCCGACTCGGTCCCACCATCATCGACCTGATGGACCTTGAAGACGTGAAGGCGCGGCAGAAGTCGTCGTTGCTGTGGAGGGACTCTTCATCTGGACGTGGGCTCAAGGACAACGCCGTGCTGAAAGGCCTCGCGGCGGTGAACCGGATGAATGCCCGCGACTGGAAGGTGTTCCAACGTTCGGTCGCCGGTGCAGGTTGAGCGAGTGATCCTGTGCAGCGAGCAGGACGTCCGACGCTCCGGCCTTCGCAACGCCGTGGCTGTGCCGAACACCTACGGTCGCCCGGAACGAAGCCTCGGACGGCAGGAGCCCGGGACGCCACCCACCATCCTCTTTCAGGGAAGTCTTCACTACGGGCCCAACATCGACGCGGTCGACTGGCTCATCGACGACGTGGCGCCCCACCTGTTCGAGCAGCTGCCGGGCGCGCAAATCCGTCTGGTCGGCACGACGTCACCCGGGGTGCTGGAGAGGGACCGGCCACCCGCCGTCTCTGTCGTCGGCAGGGTCCCAGATATTGAGCCGGAGCTCGCCCGGGCCGACATCGCCGTGGTTCCCCTTCGCATCGGCAGCGGGACGCGACTCAAGATTCTCGAATCCTTCGCGCACCGCATCCCGGTGGTGTCGACGACGGTGGGAGCCGATGGACTGGATGTCGAGGATGGCGTCCACTTGCTTTTGGCGGACCGCCCGGAAGAGTTCGCTCGGGCCTGCCGTCGGCTGATCGAGGACCGGGCACTCGCCCGCCGATTGGTCGACGCTGCAGAACATCTCTACCTGGAACGATACGAGTGGTCTGCCGCCCAGAGCACCATTCAGCAGGTCGTTGGTGACGTGGCAGCGTCCAAGACAGGTGAGATACTCTGCCGGACCAGAGGAGTTCCTGACGATTTCGCCCCTACTTCGGACGATATTCGGGACGGCGGGCATAAGGGGCTTGAGTCGGCATGATCGGCGTCAGAGCGACGGACGTAGAGAAATATGGCGAGAGCGCGCGTTGCCCACTGTCCCTCCGGCCTGTCGGCGACTCGTGGAGGTACGCGATCGCCGGCGGGAAGTGGTCCACGCGCACCGGCGATGAGCGAAGGCTCCATCTTCGGAGTAGCCGTCTGTCTGTAGCGCGTGAAGGTCGAGCGGGACGTGGCCGTGTCTGACACCGTGACCCTCGCCCCGGAAGCGACGAGGCCGGCCGACGTCGAGCCGGAGACGGGGCTCTCGGACGACGCCGTCTTCTCGCGTGGCCGTCGTTACTTCACCATATCCGTGCTCATCGGGATCGCGGCGACGGGCCTGATCCTTCTGTGGGTGTCGTGGGACCTCTGGTCGAGTTCGGCGGACCCGTTCCGAGGTGCTCCGAACGACTTCTTCTACGACTACCAGGCTCGTGCGATGTTCCATGGCCATTTGAACATGCGGAATGGAAGTTTGGGTATCGAAGGATTCCTGCACGACGGGAAGACCTACGCATATTTCGGCATCTTTCCGTCGATTCTCAGAATGCCGGTTCTCCTCATCACGAGCAGGTTCGACGGCGCACTCACGGCTCCTTCCATGTTGCTGGCCTGGTTGACAACCGCGCTGTTCAGTTCGCTGATGCTCTGGAGGCTTCGGATCATCACACGCGGGCGGGCAATACTCGGGCGAGCCGAAGCCGCTTCCTACGGCATGCTGATCGCCACAATCCTGGGTGGGTCGGTGATCGTCTATCTGAACGCGACACCGTTCGTCTACAACGAGGACTTCGCCTGGAGCATTCCTCTCACCGTCGGCAGCGTGTTCGCTCTGCTCGGCGTCATGGAGCGTCCATCGACCGGTCGCGTGTGGGCAAGTGGCATCTTGATCCTCCTCGCCAACCTCAACCGCACTCCCACCGGGTACGCCTGCGTGATCGGTGCTGGTCTCGTGGGATTGTGGTTCGTCTTTGGTCGAGGTGGGGACTCCAACCGGCGTTGGGCCCTGCCGATGTTCGGCGTCGCTCTGGTGGGGTTCGCCGCAACGTGCGCCGTGACCTACGCAAAGTTCGGTACGCCGATTGGGCTCCCGATGGCCGATCAGGTCTGGGCGAAGATCAACGCCCACCGTCGGTACTTCCTGGCCGCCAACGGTGGAAAGGCATTCAGTTTCGGCTTCCTTCCCAGCACGCTGACGGCATACCTCCAGCCCTTCGGTATTCGCTTCACCAGCCTCTTCCCTTTCATCACCACCCCGACGGCTCCTGCGGCTGCGATCGGAGCCGTGTTGGACCAGACGTACCCCACAGCGAGTGCTCCACCCACCATGCCGTTGCTTGTCGGGTTGGGCTTCTGGGGTGTGTTCAGCGCCTTCCGACCGAAGGCACTCGTCCCGTTTCGATTGACGCGCATCACCCTTCTCACGTGTGCCGCCGGTACGGCCGGTGTGCCTGCTGTGGGGCTACATCGGCGAGCGGTACCTCGCCGACTTCATGCCGCTCCTCATCGTGGCCAGCGGCGTTGGTCTCGTCGAAATATGGCGACGCTACGAGGGTCGGTCCGTCAAGGCCCGAGGGGTGGTTCTGGGCATTGTGTCCGTCGTTGCGGTCTATTGCGTGGTGGTCAATACGGCCATCGCGGTGGCGCCGTCTGAACAGTTCACGATGTCACAGGTCCAAGACTTCGTCTCCACCGAGGAATCCTTGAGCGTCGGTTCGGTCGCGGCCAGCGTGCACCATGTGGCTGCACTGCCCGACTGGGCGCCGTTCGGGGAGCTCTACATGGTCGGCGACTGCTCGGGCCTTTACTTGTCGTCTGGCATTACGGAAGCGGACGTTCCTGGCCTGCTGGCTGACCACTACACCTGGATTCCCGTCGAACAGAGCCCGGCTTACCAGCGCTCGTTCTCGGTGACCTTCAACCACCCGGGGAAGTACTTCACGAAGCCGTTGACCCTCATGACCTATGGCCCTTCCAAAGTCATCATGAAGCCCGCGGGTCCGGGTTACTTCCGCCTCGAAGTCCTCCATTCGGGGACGCCGATCAAGTGGCCGTACACGGACTCGGCGCGGAAGCCCATCTCTATCCTCCACGAGCCTTTCCAGTTCCAGGTGACCACTGACCCCAACCTGCACCAGATCAAGATCCTGTGGTTCGGGACCTATTTCATCTCACACTTCATTGCGGGATCCGGCCCACCGGTCGTCCAGGTCACTCCAAAGTCGCCCGATGGGCAACTCCCCGAAGTCACCGTGGCGAAGCAGCCGGTCGATTCCAGCTTGAGCCTGTGCCGAAACCTGCAGCGCGGGAGTTGATCGACGTGCCGCGACGTCATAGTCCGCAGAGTCACAGGTTCGAGGCCGCGGTGACGCCTCCGCAGGGCCGTCCACACGCACCCCCGAGCGGAACTCCTGACGACAACCACAAAGGGCTCGGTCAGGCGATTTTCTCCTGTGTCGTCGACGAACATCCGCGTTTCCATCTCGACGCGCTCCGTTGGTTCGCCTCCCTCACAACCATCGCCGGCGTCGAACCGCATGATCTCGTGGTCCACGTGGTGGGCACGGATACCTCGGATGCTCTGCATCTATCTGCGCTCCAGCGGCGTCACCGTAGAGCCTGTGGAGGCGTTCGATCCCAGATCCCCTCACTGCAACAAGGTGGCCGGTGCTCTCCGACTTGCTCGAGAGGGTCCGATGCGTCCGGTGATTCTGTGCGATACCGACATCGTCGTACTCGAGGATCCACGGACCATCGTCATCCCACCTGGGTCGATCGGTGGGAAGGTGGTCGACACCCCGGTCCCGCCTCTTGAGGTCCTGCACGACATCTTCGCGGCCGCCGGCGTGCCGGCACCGCCCACCACGCCATTGCCCTGGGGCGAGAATCAGTTCACGGTTGCCGGGAACAACAACGGTGGGCTCTATGTGATCCCAGCACCCCTCCTGGCCCTTCTCGCGCCGGCATGGGAGTCGTGGGCCCGCTGGTTGCTCGATCGCCGTGAACTGCTGCTCGACTGGACGTTTCACCTGGATCAGGTCGCCATGGTGCTGGCGCTGACGACGGAAGGCATCGGTTCTCAACAACTCGACGTGCGATGGAACACGCCGACCCACGACCTGTCGAGAATTCCCGACGACGCGCCGGTCCCCGCTGTCATTCATTACCACCAAGAGATCGATCGCGAAGGTTGCATCCGCCTGACCGGTTTCCCGTCCATCGACCAGCAAGTCGAGCGAGCGAACGACTCCATCGGCCGACTGTGGCAGGAGGCCGCACCGACCACCACGTTTTGGCAGTGGCGCTCACTCACCAAGCCGGTCGAGTCAATTCGAGCAGCGATGGGCGACCCCGCTTCCGGGCCAGATGCGCTCCTCACCAGAGTGGTCGATGCTGTCGCGCCAGCGTCCGTCATTGAAATCGGAGTGGGCGACGATCGGGCGTCCCAAGGTCTGCCGACGTCGGACTACACCAGGATCGACGTCTCTCCCGAGGCGCTCGGACGAATCGGGACGGGCCGGCCCGGTGGCACAGTCCTCCAGGGTCCACTCTCCGAATTGACCATGCGAGCTGATCTCGTCGTCTGCCTCGACGTTGTGACGTACGAGTTCGACTCGGCGGCCTACAAGAATCACGTGGCACGGTTGTGGGACTCCACGACTCGCGGCACTGTTGATCTCGGGATACGAACGCCTTCCCGAGACTCTCGGGCCGATAAGCCGCTTTCACGAGCCTCTATCGGCGACGCTGCTGGCAGTGGCCCCCGACGCCGAGTTCTACCCAGTGCGCGAGGAAGGAGCGATCACGACATTTGTCGTCCTGCGGCCTCCGCCTGCGCCACACCGGCGTGACCTCGCGGTCGGGACGCTCTCGTCAGTCATCGACCGTCACCCGGACCCGCTCGGATTGGTGGCGCTCCGGCTTGTCGGGCAGAGCACTCTTGGGTTCTTTCCCGATCATGCCCCTCGACTCTGGGAATACCCGGTCGCGGCCGGGCTGGTCATGGAACACCTTCCCGTGGGGAGTCGGCTGGTGGACGTTGGAGCCGGCGTGACCCCACTCGCGCCCTATCTCGCTCGCCGAGGGTATGTGGTCGACACAGTCGATCCATCGGACATACGGCGGGAGTGGCCCCCGGCCGAGGACTGGAACGAGTGGGGATTCGTCGACTACGCAGAGGCCGGCTTGGGCCACCGATCCTGGAACTGCACCTTGGGCGAATTGCCGAAATCGACTGTGTTCGACGGAGCACTTTCCATCAGCGTGATTGAGCACATTCCTGCAGCGGACAGACGAGCGCTTCTCGCGGACATCGCCCGGCGCCTGCGCCCCGGTGGTCTCATGGTGCTGACGGTCGATCTCACGCGCGGAGGCCTGGACCTCTGGAACCGGAACAGGGGGCAGATCGTCGACGATCGCCGACACGGGACATTCCAGGACATCATCAGCGAAGGCACCTCAGCCGGATTCGATCTGCTCCGTACAGAGGTCGTGCGGGAGTGGGGCGATGTCGAGGTCGATATCGGACTCATCGTCATGCGCCGCACGGACATGTCGGTGAGACCGTGGCGCCGGGCGTTGCGGGGCCTGCGCCGAAATGAGCCGTCAACGGACCCCGGGAGTGCCGTGGCCGTATGATCGTGTTCGTGGAGCCGTCCGCACAGCGATGAGTCCTGCGGACACTGGGCCGAACCGGGATCCCGCCGGACCTTGGGTTGTCGTCGTGGGCATGCACCGCAGCGGCACCTCGGCCGTCGCCGGCGCGATCGGAGCCCTGGGCTTCAACGTGGTGAGTCCGCAGGACCGATTGTCGCCTCATGACAGCAACCCCGAACACTGGGAGAGCTTGGCGGTCCTTCAGCACAGCGACGCCGTCTTGGCGCATTTCGGTGGGACATGGGATGCCCCCCCGCAGCTGCCGGACGGCTGGGAGAACGACAGCGGATTGGCGGACCGGTCCGCCGCAACGGAGGCGCTGGCCACGGCGTATCCCGATCCGGGACCTGCGGTGTGGAAGGACCCGCGGATCTGCCTGCTCCTTCCCTACTGGCGTGCAGTTCTCCAGGCGCCGATGGCGGCCGTGCTGGTTTGGCGGCCGCCCCTGGCGGTGGCTCGCTCCTTGCGCCGTCGTGACGACACACCTCTTCCCTACGGTGTGGCTCTGTGGGAGCGCTATAACCGGGCAGCCATCGCCAATCTGGCCGGAACCGACGTCTATGTGCTCGAGTACGACGCTCTGATCGAGAATCCGGCCGACTCGCTCCATGGACTCACCTCGTGGCTCGGTTCCATCGGAACCTTCGACCGGATGGCGTCATGGGACGACGAAAGCGCCCTGTCGGTCGTCACCGCGAATCTTCGCCACGAGTCCGTGCAGGCGGCAGAAGGCGAGGATCACGTCGTGCTGAACGAGCAGCGTCTGCTGGTTGATCACCTCACCCGGGTGGCAGGCCCGCAGAAAGACCTTCCGCAACTGCGCGGTGAGGAGTCTCCTTGGACCGGCGCCATCCTCAACACCCACCGGGCTCGGGACATTCTGGCGCAACGCGGGCTCGAGCGTCGGTTGCAACACTGCGAGGGTGAACGAGACTGGTACGTCGACGCGCTGGAAGAGTCACGATCCCAGCTCGCCAGTCTGAAAGCTTCGTCGAGCTGGCGAATCAGCGCACCCGTGCGATCGATGGCAAGGCTCTGGACGTCTCGCGATCGCCGGACCGAGGCGTAGTCAACGCCGCATCCGCTGGGTTTGCCGCGTGCGGCGCGGGATCGCCGCCGTTTAGCCGAAGCCGCCGCTCGGGATGTACGGGCTGGGCGGTCCGTCCATGCCGCGCACCATGACCGGTCCGAAGGGCTGGAGGTCGATCCCGGCCGCCACGACCTCGCGCACGGCCCATTGCTGCGCCGACGTCAGCCAGTTGATCTCGATCGTCTCGCCCGCCGGAGCTTCGGCGAGCATGGCGCGGAGCACCAGGGCGGCGGACGCCTCCTGGCGAGCACCGAGTGTGACGATGCGGTCGTCCTTGGCGACGGCGTACGCCTGATCGGCGTGCAGCAGGAGGTGGCTTCCGGGCTGAGCGAGCATGGCGACGATGTCGATCGTGCGCGCCGACCCGCGGACGGTGCGGTCGATGGCAGTGACAACGTCGAGTTCACGCTCGCCGACCTCGTCCGGCTCGTAGCGTGTGACCTCCGCCGGCCGTTCCACCGCGCCGGGGCGGAGGGCACCCCAAGCCGTCACCACTGGGTGCAGGGTGAAGCCAAAGCCGGTGTAGAGCGCCATTGCCTTGGGATCGCGGGAGCACTGGATCGTTCCGGGGCTCTGCGGATCTCCGTGGGACAGGGCGAGTCGCAGCAGCTCGCGTCCGACGCCTCGGCCTTGGCGGCCAGGGACCGTGCCCAGCTGCGACAACATCCAGTAGTCCTCCCGCACGAAGGACTGGGACATCCCGACGATCAGGTCGCCCTCCTGGGCCACCCACGAACCGCCCGGGTCGGTGCTCAGAAAGTGGTGGGTGCGGTCCTGGCGCCGCCGTTCGTCTTGGATGGAATTGCCCGTCACGGGCAGGCCATGGCCGGCGATGCCGAGAAGCCCGCTCTGGAATGCCGCGACCGCTGCGGGTACGTCGCCCTCCGTCATCTGCCGGAACGTCACCACGAGACGGTCCTCAGGCGGAAGGCAAGAAGGCGGGCCGCCCGCGTTCGAACTCGGTGATCTTGTCAACATGGCGGAGGGACAGGCCGATGTCGTCCCACCCGTTGAGCAGCCGCTCTCGGGTGAACTCGTCGAGTGGGAACGTGCCCGACAGTCCCGCCGCCGGCGCTTCGATCGTCCCCCGGGCCACGTCGATGGTGAGCTCGAGCGTCGGGTCCTGTGTGACCGCATCGAGGAGGGCGCGGTCGAGTTCCTCGGTGACCTGGACCGGGATCAGTCCCTGCTTCGTGGCGTTGTTGCGGAAGATGTCGGCGAAGCGGGAGGACACGACGGCCTGGAACCCGAAGTCCGTCAATGCCCACACGGCGTGCTCACGCGACGACCCGGTGCCGAAGTTGTGGCCGGCCACCAGAATGGTGGCCCCGACGAACTCGGGATTGTTCAGGACGAAGTCCCGGTCGTCGCGCCACTCGGAGAACAGCCCGGCCCCGAATCCGGTCCGCTCCACCCGCTTGAGCCAGTCCGACGGGATGATCTGGTCGGTGTCCACGTCTGTGCGATCGAGAGGCACGGCGCGTCCGGTGACGACAACGATCGGTTCCATCAGTGCAGGTCCTCCGGAGCGGCGAACGTGCCCGCCACTGCGGTGGCAGCCGCAACTGCGGGGGAGACGAGGTGGGTGCGGCCGCCGCGGCCCTGGCGGCCCTCGAAGTTGCGGTTCGAGGTCGAGGCGCAGCGCTCACCGACGGCGAGCTTGTCCGGGTTCATGGCGAGGCACATGGAGCAGCCCGGCTCGCGCCATTCGAAGCCGGCGGTCGTGAAGACCTTGTCCAGTCCCTCGGCCTCGGCCTGTTCCTTCACCCGATGCGAGCCGGGCACGGCGAGCGCCCGCAGTCCCTTGTGCACGGTGCGACCTTCCAGTACTGCAGCGGCGGCCCGGAAGTCCTCGATACGCGCGTTCGTGCAGCTGCCGAGGAACACAGTGTCGACGCTGATCTCCCGCAGAGGGGTACCGGCCTGGAGGCCCATGTACGCGAGCGCACGCTGGGCGGCCTCACGGTCGCCGGGATCGGCCATTGCCTCGGGGTCCGGCACGGTCCCGGCGATGGGAGCAACCTGGGCGGGGTTGGTGCCCCAGGTGACGTGTGGTGTGATCCCCGCGGCGTCGAGAACCACCTCCTTGTCGAAGGTGGCGTCGTCGTCGGTGGGCAGCGTGCGCCAGTAGGCCACGGCGGCATCCCACTCGGCCCCCTGGGGAGCGTGATCGCGGTCCTTGAGATAGGCGAACGTCGTCTCGTCGGGTGCGACGAGTCCCGCCCGGGCGCCTCCTTCGATCGACATGTTGCACAACGTCATCCGGCCTTCCATGGTCAGGCCGCGGATGGCGGATCCCCGGTACTCGATCACGTGGCCGATGCCGCCCCCGGTGCCGATGGAGCCGATGACGGCCAGCGCCACATCCTTGGCCGTCACGCCCGGCGCCAGGTCACCCTCGACCGTGACGGCCATCGTCTTCGGGCGCACCTGCGGCAGGGTCTGGGTGGCCAGCACGTGCTCCACCTCGCTGGTGCCGATGCCGAAGGCGATCGCACCGAAGGCTCCATGCGTGGAGGTATGGCTGTCCCCGCACACGATGGTCATGCCGGGCTGGGTCCAGCCCTGCTCGGGCCCGATGATGTGGACGATGCCCTGGTTGGGGTGCCCCATCGGGAAGCAGGTGATGCCGAACTCGGCCGTGTTGTCGTCGAGGACCTTCAACTGCTGGGCCGAGATCGGGTCGGCAACCGGCTTGTCGATGTCGGTGGTCGGCACGTTGTGATCGGCCGTCGCCACGGTGAGGTCGGGCCGCCGCACCGTGCGTCCGGCCAGGCGCAGGCCGTCGAAGGCCTGGGGAGAGGTCACCTCGTGGAGCAGGTGGAGATCGATGAAGAGGAGGTCGGGCTCGGCCTCGGCCGAGTGGACGACGTGTGCGTCCCAGATCTTCTCGCTGAGCGTGCGGGGGCCCATCAGCGGTCCACCGCGATGATGTGGACCTTGAGCGTGCCGCCCGGCGCCTGGTACTCGACAGCGTCGCCGGCAGAACGCCCGATGAGCACCTGGCCCAGGGGCGAACTGGGCGAGATCACGGGCAGGTCGCCCTGACGCTCCTCGATGGAGCCCACGAAGAAGCGCTGCGTGTCGTCCTCGTCGTCACCCTCGTAGCGAAGGGTCACCGTGCTGCCGAGCGAGATCGAGCCGTCGTCGGCTCCGGACTCGTCGACGATATCGACCTCCTTGAGCATCGCCTGGAGCTGCCGGACCCGCGACTCCATCTTCCCCTGGGCGTCCTTGGCAGCGTGGTAGTCGCCGTTCTCGCTCAGGTCGCCCAGTGCCCGCGCCGACTCAATGGCCTGGGCGATCTCGACCCGGCCCCGGGTCGTCAGGTCCTCGAGCTCGGCCACCAGGCGGTCGTACGTGGCCTGGGTCAACGTCGTCGTCTCGGTCTGGTTGGCTGAAGCGTTGGTCACGGGATTGTCCTCCGGAAGGCGGATCTGCGGGCGGTGCGGTGCACCGCGCCGGCGCTGACCAAGGTTAATCGGCCCCAGATGGGCCGGCGGTCGGCCGGTGCAGCCGTGGTTGACGAGAGGGCCCTGCTGCGAGAGACTGGAGGGGTCATGTGCCGCTCCGAGCACTTCGTAGGCATTATTCACTAGGCGCGCACTCTTCCCCGCGCGCCGTCGAACCGTCCACTGCGTGGGCGGTTTTTCAAATTCCCGGCTGCTCCCCTGATGCGGAAGCGAGCCCGGTACGCAGCCGGCAGTACGGCACCAGCAGACCACAGACACAGACACAGACACAGTCACAGACACACCCGACACAGAGACCGACACGCAGACACGGAAGGACGACAGGAGTGAACCAGGGCAGGAGGCATCGGGTGGCCGTCATCGGCGGCGACGGCATCGGTCCGGAGGTCTGTGCCGAGGCGCTCAAGGTCGTCGCCGCGTCCGGGGTGGATCCTCGACACGACCGACTACGACCTCGGCGCCGCCCGCTACCTGCGCGACGGCACCGTCCTCTCCGACGAGACCCTGGAGGAGCTCCGCGGCTACGACGCCATCCTGCTCGGCGCCGTCGGCCCGCCGGTCGGCGACACCTCGGTGCCGCCCGGCACCCTGGAGCGGGGCCTGCTGCTCAAGATCCGCTTCGAGCTCGACCTCTACGTCAACCTGCGGCCCGTTCAACGGGGTCCCCGGGTCCATCGCCGAGGGCGCCAACTTCGCCGTGATCCGGGAGAACACCGAAGGCACCTACGCCGGCGAGGGCGGGTTCCTTCGTAAGGGCACCCCCTTCGAGGTGGCCACCCAGGGCTCCGTGAACACCCGCATGGGCGCCGAGCGCTGCGTCCGCTTCGCCTTCGAGCTGGCCGGCCGGCGCAGCAACCGCCTCACGCTCGTCCACAAGACCAACGTGCTGACGTTTGCCGGCGATCTGTGGAACCGCACCGTCACCGAGGTGGCGACCGAGTACCCCGATGTCGAGTGGGACTACAACCACGTCGATGCCGCGTGCATCTACATGGTGGAGCAGCCGAAGCGTTACGACGTGATCGTGACCGACAACCTCTTCGGCGACATCCTCACCGACCTGGCCGGCGCGGTCGCCGGCGGCATCGGGTTCGCCGCCTCGGCCAACCTCAACCCGGCGCGGACCGGACCATCTCTCTTCGAGCCGGTGCACGGGGCGGCCCACGACATCGCGGGCAAGGGCATCGCCAATCCGCTGGCCGCCATCCACTCGGCCGCCCTCATGCTCGAGCATCTGGGTGAGGCCGACGCCGCCGCACGCATTCTCAAGGCGCTCAGCGCCCAGGCCGATTCCATGTCAACGCCGTCCACCACCACCGAAGCGCTCTCCACCACCGCCGTGGGCGACGCCATCGCAGAAAGGCTGTAGCCGTCATGCCCATCACCACGACCGAGAAGATCTGGATGGACGGCGAGCTCGTCGACTGGGCCGACGCCACGGTGCACGTGCTCACGCACACCATGCACTACGGCTCCGGCGTCTTCGAGGGCATCCGGGCCTACCCCACGAGCCGCGGCGTCGCCGTGTTCCGCCTCGGCGACCACATCCGCCGGCTGTTCGCCTCGGCCAAGATCTTCATGATCGACGTGCCGTTCACCGTCGACGAGGTCGATTGAGGCGACGCGGCTGGTCGTGCGTGCCAACGGCCTGAAGGACGGCTGCTACATCCGCCCCCTGATCTACCTCGGCTACGGCGAAATGGGCCTCAACCCGCTGCCCTGCCCCGTCAACGTCTCCGTGGCCGCCTGGCCCTGGGGCACCTACCTGGGCGACGAGGGCATCGCCAACGGGGTCTCGTGCAAGGTGAGCTCATGGCGGCGCCACGACCCGAACGCGGTGCCCACCGCGGCCAAGGGCACCGGCATGTACGCAAACTCCTCCTTGGCCAAGGTGGAGGCCCTCAAGGCGGGCTACGACGAAGCGATCCTGCTCGCCCCGAACGGCAACGTGAGCGAGTGCACCGGCGAGAACATCTTCATCGTCCGCGACGGGGTGCTCATCACGCCGCCGACCTCTGACGCCGGCGCGCTTGGACGGCATCACGCAGGACTCCGTCAGGACCATCGCGCGTGACCTCGGCTACGAGGTGCGCCACGAGCCCATTATCCGCACGGACCTCTACCTGGCCGACGAGGCGTTCCTCACCGGGACCGCGGCCGAGGTGGTGCCGATCCGCGCCGTCGACGACCGTCCGGTTGGTCCCGGTCACCCGGGCAAGATCACCAAGGAGATCCAGCAGACCTACTTCGCCACGGTCCGCGGCGAAGTGGACCAGTACAAGGAATGGCTGGATCATGTCGACTGACGCCGCCGGCGACGCCCACAGCCACGGCGGGGTACGCCATACCCACGCGCACGGCCACAGCACCCACGCCCACGACTTCGCCGTTCCCGACCTGCCCGAGGCCGTCGACATCTTCGACACCATTCTGCGGGACGGCAGCCAGCAGGAGGGCCTGTCGCTCACCGTCGACGACAAGTTGCGCGTCGCCGAGCAGCTCGATCACCTCGGTGTCACCTTCATCGAGGGCGGCTGGCCCGGCGCGAACCCCAAGGACGTCGAGTTCTTCGCGAGGGCCAAGAAGGAGCTGAGCCTGTCCACGGCGACGCTGGTGGCGTTCGGCTCGACCCGGCGGGCCGGTGTGAAGCCGGAGACCGACGCCGTCCTGGCCAACCTGGTGGACGCCGGGGCGCCGATCGCCTGCATCGTGGCCAAGTCGTGGGACCGGCACGTTGCCGAGGCCCTGCGGACGTCGCTCGACGAAGCCGTGGCCATGGTGGCCGACTCCGTGCGGTTCCTGCGCGAGCACGACCTCCGGGTCTTCCTCGATGCGGAGCACTTCTTCGACGGCTACCGCCGCAACCCGGACTTCGCCCTGTCGGTCCTGGCAGCGGCGGAGGAGGCCGGCGCCGAGGCGCTGGTGCTGTGCGACACCAACGGTGGCTCGCTGCCCGACGACGTCGGGCAGGCCGTCGCCGACGTGCGGGAGCGCACGAGCGCGCAGCTCGGCATCCACTGCCACAACGACGCCGGCTGCGCAGTGGCCAACTCGCTGGTCGCCGTGCAGGCCGGGGTGACCCAGGTGCAGGGCTGCATCAACGGCTACGGCGAGCGGGCCGGGAACACGGACCTGTCTGCCGCCATCCCCAACCTGTCGCTCAAGCTCAACATCCGGACGATCCCGGCCGAACGCCTGGAGCGGCTGACGCCGGTGGCGCACCACATCGCCGAGCTGGTCAACATCGCGCCGAACCCGCAGCAGCCCTACGTCGGCAACTCGGTCTTCGCGCACAAGGGCGGCCTGCACGCCAGCGCGGTGGCGACGAGCGCCGACCTCTACGAGCACGTCGAGCCCGACCTGGTCGGCAACGGCACCCGGGTCGTCGTGTCGGAGATGGCCGGGCGATCGACCTTGGCCATGAAGGCGGACGAACTCGGGCCTCGAGCTCGACGGCGAGGTCATCGGGCGGGTGCTCGACGAGCTCAAGCGCCTGGAGCACGAGGGCTACCACTTCGAGGTCGCCGACGGCTCGCTCGAGCTGCTGCTGCGGCGGGCCACCGGCTGGGTGGCCGACTACTTCACCGTGGAGTCGTTCCGCGTCATCACCGACCATGGTCAGCGCGACGAGGTCGCCGGGCCCGAACCGTCCGGTGCCGAATCCGCGTCCGGCGTCATGACCGAGGCGACGGTCAAGGTCCACATCGGACAGGAGCGCATCGTCGCCGTGGCCGAGGGCAACGGGCCCGTGAACGCGCTCGACGGCGCCCTCCGCGCCGCCATCGGCGGCAAGTTCCCGGCGCTCGGCCACATCCACCTGACCGACTACCGGGTGCGCGTCCTCGACACTGGCCGGGGCACCGGTGCCGTCACCCGGGTCCTGGTGGACACGACGGACGGGCAGCGCACGTGGACCACCATCGGGGTGTCGGAGAACATCATTGAGGCCAGTTGGCAGGCCCTCTACGATTCGATCGTCTTCGGGTTGCTCCACGCCTCCTGAGGCGAGACGGGGCAACCGATGACGTCGTTCGGGGGAGGACAGGAGGGTCGCGCATGACCGTGTGGAGCCGGATGGCAGCAGCCCTCGTCAAGCTGCCCCCGCCGCAGACGACGGCGGTCTCGGTCGAGCGGCGCCTGATCGCCAAGATGCCCGACGGCGCCGAGCTGCTGGCCGACCGCTGGTATCCGACGCACCCGTCGGGCGATCTGGCAACCGTGCTCATCCGCACTCCCGTACGGGCGCACGTCATGGGCCCGCTCGGTCGTCTGTACGCCGAGCGCGGGTATCAGGTGATCGTGCAGAGCTGCCGCGGCACGTTCGGTTCGGAGGGCGAGTTCGTGCCCGGTGCGCAACGAGCAGGCGACGGTCGCGCGACGCTCGAGTGGGTGGCGGCGCAGCCCTGGTTCGACGGTCGCCTCGTCATGTGGGGCGGCAGCTACCTCGGCATGACGCAGTGGGCCGTGGCCCAGGACGCGCCGGACTACCTGCGGGCGATCAGCCCGCAGGTCACCGCGTCGAACTTCCGCGACTCGGTCGTATTCCCCGGCGGAGCCTTCGCGCTCGAGACGGCGCTGGCCTGGCTGCACGAGATCAAGAACCAGGAGCTCGGGTGGCGGCCGTCGCTGCGCGCGCGCCTGCGGGGCGCCCGGGTGGTGTCGACATCGAGCGAGGTCCTTCCCTCGGCGCCTGCGACACCGCCGCCATCGGCGAGCCGATGCCCTTCTTCAGGACTGGCTCGCCCACAGCGACCCGGGTGACCCGTGGTGGGACGGCGTCGATTTCGGGCGCGCCTCGAGCAGGTGCCACCGGCCAGCTTCATCGGCGGCTGGTACGACCTCTTCCTGCGGTCACAAGTCGACGACTACGAGGCGCTCCGCCACGCCGGGCGCACGGCCCGCCTGACCATCGGCCCCTGGACGCACGCCAGCCCCGCCCTGTTCGCCGAGACCGTGCGTGACGGACCCCGCTGGTTCGACGCGCAACTCGGGACGGGCCACGGACAGACGCCGGAGGCGCCCGTGCGTGTCTTCGTCATGGGATCGCGCACGTGGCAGGAGTTCTCGCTGTGGCCGCCGGCGGGGGAGACCGAACGCTGGTATCCTCGGGCGGGGCGGCACCCTCACGCCGAACCCGCCCGCCGAGGGCGCGCCGGACCGGTACCACTACAACCCGAACGACCCGACACCGTCGGTGGGCGGGCCGTCGCTCAACATGGCCACGGCCGGCCGCAAGGACCAGCGCCGGACGGGAGCAACGTCGCGACGTGCTCACCTACACCAGCCCCGTGCTCACCGACGACCTCACCGTCATCGGCCCGCTGACCGCCACCGCTGTACGTGCGCTCGTCGCTCGAACACACCGACTTCTTCGTGCGGCTGTGCGACGTGAACGAGAAGGGCAAGTCGCACAACCTGAGCGACGGCATCATCCGGCTGGCCCCCGGCGCGGTCGAGAAGGAGGCGGACGGCGTCTACCGGCTCGACATCGCCATGTGGCCGACCGCCAACACGTTCCGGGCCGGCCACCGCATCCGCCTGCAGGTGTCGAGTGGCGCCCACCCGCTCTTCAACCGCAACGCCGGTACCGGCGAGCCATTGGCGACGGGGAGCCAACCTGCGCTCGGCCGACCAGGAGGTCTTCCACGACGACGAGCATCCGTCGTCCGTCGCGCTGCACGTCGTGCCGCCTGCTGCAGGACGGCCCGCTGGGCGGGCGAGGGGCGAGCGTGGAATGGGTTCGCCCGACCCCCTCGGCTAGTCTCCCGCGCATGACGCAGCCCACCTTCGTGCCCATCGCCGAGGCCGATCAGGTCCGGCCGGCCCGGCATCTGCACGTCCCGGGCGCATGGACCACCTCACGCGTCGCCGAGCTCCGCGCGGGACCGACCAACCGCCGTGGCGCCGGCATCGGGACGCCGGGGACCGACTCGGGCTTCGCGCTCCGGCTGGCCCAGCGCTTCCACGACGAGCTCCAGCTGGGCGAGGGCGAGTCCGCGCACGATGTGCTGCTCGGCGTCGGCCTCGTGGCCTCCAAGCGGGCGGCCCTGTTCGGACGGGGGCCGTCCATCCACGACGTCCGCCTGGCGCTGAACCTCTGGGGCTTCCTCGACGACGCTCCGGCCGACGTCCGGGCGGAGCGCCGGGCCGCGTTCTCGTCCATCTCGCACGACTACGTGGCGCAGCGGGCGCTCGTCGACTCCGTCCCCGAGGAGACGCTGCGGCAGCGTCCCGAGGACGTCCGCGCAGGGGGCGGTACCGTCGCCTGAGGGCGGCGCGGGCGACCGTCGTGGACGCAATCGGGGCGATTGACCGGCTCGAGATCGAGGCGGGCGGCTTCACCTTCACCGGGCGCGCCTGTGGCCCGCACGAAGGGCGCAAGATCCTGCTCCTCCACGGCTTCCCCCAGACCTCGTGGGCGTGGCGCGACGAGCTGTGGGCGCTGGGACGCGCCGGGTACCGAGCCGTGGCACCCGACCAGCGCGGCTACTGCATCGGCGCCCGGCCGGCCGACGTCGGCGCCTACGCCACCGAGCAGCCTGCTGGACGACGTGATCGCCCTGGCCGACGCCATGGACATGGAGACGCTTCGACCTCGTCGGCCACGACTGGGGCGGCATGCTGGCCTGGATCGTGGCCTCGCGCGCACCCCGGCCGGGTGCGTACCCTGAACGTCGTGTCGACGCCGCACCCGCTGGCGCTGCAGGAGGCGCTGCGTGGCGCCGACCCCACGCCAGGCCGCGTACGGCGCGTCCATGGAGGCCTACCGGGCGCCCGACGTCCCCGAGCGCCTGCTTCTCGGCGCCGACGGCGGGGGTGGTGGCCTCGCCACGCTCCTGGCCGAGACCGGTCTCGACGACGAGGACGCCAGGATGTACGTCACCGCCCTGACCGAGCCGGGCGCCCTCACGGCGGCCCTCAACTGGTACCGGGCCATGGACGGCGCCGCCCTCCACGGTCTGAATCCGGTGTGCGTGCCGACGCTCTACGTCTGGTCCACCGGCGACGTGGCCTTCGGCTGGGCGGCCGCCCAGAACACTGCCGAGTGCGTGCAGGGGCCCTACACCTTCGAGGTGCTCGACAACGTGTCGCACTGGATCCCCGAGATGGCACCGGTCGAGCTCTCCGGCCTCCTGATCCGTCACCTGCGCGCCAACTGACAGCGGCGCCGCGGGCGGGCGAGCCGATGTCGCTCGGCGCCTGCGACAATGGCTGTGTGAGCGAGAATGGCACTGTGAGCACGTCGACCTTCGCCCTGACCGACGTCCAACGGGACTTCCGCGAGACCATGCGCACCTTCTCCGAGGAGAAGGTGGCGCCGCACGCGGCCGAGGCCGACCGCAACGCCGAGTTCCCGTGGAAGTCCTTCGAGGCCTGCAAGGAGATGGAGCTGCCCGCGCTCGGCATCCCGGAGGCCTACGGGGGCGCCGGCGCAGACAGCGTCACCCAGGCCATCGCGGTCGAGGAGCTGGCTCGGGTCTGCGCCTCCACCGCGCTGACCATCGTGATCTCCAAGCTCGGGATGATCCCGGTCATGAACTGGGCCAGCGAGGAGCTCAAGCACGCGTACATGCCGCGGGTGGCTGCCGGCGAGATCCAGGCCAGCTACTGCCTGTCCGAGGCCGATGCCGGCAGCGACGTGGCGGCCATGCGCACCAGGGCCGTGCGCGACGGCGACGACTACATCCTGACGGGCTCCAAGTACTGGATCACCAACGCCGGGCATTTCCGACGTCTACATCGTGTTCGCCAAGACCGACCCCGACGCGGGTGGGCCGCGGCATCTCGTGCTTCCTGGTGGAGAAGGAGTGGGGCATCCACATCGCCAAGCACGAGGACAAGATGGGCCTGCGGGCCAGCCCGACCGGCGAGGTGGTGCTCGACGAGGTGCGCGTGCCCGCCTCGCACCGCATCGGCGAAGAGGGCCAGGGCTTCACCATCGCCATGCACACCCTCGACCGCAGCCGTCCGGCCATCGGGGCGCAGGCGGTCGGCATCGCCCAGGGCGCCATCGACTACTCGGGCGCCTACATGAAGCAGCGCCAGGCCTTCGGCGGCCCGATCGCCGACCTGCAGGGCCTGCGCTTCATGCTGGCCGAGATGGCCATGCGCAACGAAGCGGCCCGTGCCCTGGTGTACCGGGCCTGCGCCCTGGTCGACGACGACCCGACCGGCGAGCTCACGCGCTTCGGCGCCATGGCCAAGGCCTTCGCCTCCGACACCTCCATGTCGGTCACCGTCGACGCCGTGCAGCTCCTCGGCGGCTACGGCTACACCAAGGACTTCCCGGTCGAGCGCTTCCTGCGCGACGCCAAGGTGACCCAGATTTACGAGGGGACCAACCAGGTGCAGAAGGTGGTCATCGCCCGGGAGCTGCTCAAGGACCTCTGAGGCGACCGAGTCGCGTCGAGTGGCCGCCGAGGCCGGCGGCTCGGCGTTGGCGCCCGGCAATCCGGCCCGGGCAGACTTCCGGGGTCCGGCCCGGGCAACTGCCGGTGAGTAGGCCCCGCGAGGGGCCGGTGATAAAGTTAGAACAGGTTCTAGTAATTGCCCATCGCGGGCAGCCGGCCGAGGGCCGGGAGTCGCAGCAGGAGGACGTCCGTCATGGCGCAGCCGGTAATCATCGAGGCGGTCCGCACCCCCATCGGGAAGCGCAACGGGTGGCTGTCGGGGCTCCGGGCGCCCGACATCCTGGGCGCGGCCCAGGTCGAGGTGGTCAAGCGGGCCGGGATCGACCCGGCGTCGGTCGAGCAGGTGGTCGGCGGCTGCGTGACCCAGGCCGGGGAGCAGGGCTTCAACGTGACGCGCACGGCATGGCTGCTGGCCGGCCTGCCCTACGAGGTCGCCGCCACCACGGTCGACTGCCAGTGCGGCTCGTCGCAGCAGGCGAACCACTTCGTGAACAACCTCATCGCGGCCGGCGCCGTCGACACCGCCATCGGGTGTGGCGTCGAGGCCATGAGCCGGGTGCCGCTCGGCGCCAACGCGGCGGCCGGCGTCGGTCGGGCCATCCCCGAGGACCTGCCCTACGACATGCCCGACCAGTTCACCGCGGCCGAGCGCATCGCCAAGAAGTACGACATCAGCCGGGCCGACGTCGACTGGCTCGGCCTCGAGTCGCAGAAGAAGGCCGCCGTCGCGCAGGCCGAGGACCGCTTCGCCCGCGAGCTCGTCTCGGTCGAGGCGCCCATCGTCGGCGAGGAGGGCCCGCGGGGCGAGCACTCCGGCGAGAAGATGGTCGTGTCCAAGGACCAGGGCCCGCGCGACACGACGGCCGAGGGCCTGGCCAAGCTGAAGCCCGTGCTGCCCGACGGCATGCACACCGCGGGGAACTCCTCGCAGATCTCGGACGGCGCCGCCGCCGTGCTCTGGATGTCCGAGGACCGCGCCAAGGCCGAGGGCTTCAAGCCCCGGGCCCGTGTCGTGGCCCAGGTGCTCGTCGGCTCCGACCCCTACTACCACCTCGACGGCCCGATCGCCGCGACGACCAAGGTCCTGGCCAAGGCCGGCATGACCATGAAGGACATCGACCTCTTCGAGGTCAACGAGGCCTTCGCCTCGGTCGTGATGAGCTGGGCCCGGGTGCACGACGCCGACATGGACAAGGTCAACGTCAACGGTGGCGCCATCGCCATCGGCCACCCGGTCGGCGCCACCGGCAGCCGCCTGATCACGACGATCCTGCACGAGCTCGAGCGCAGCGACAAGACCTACGGGCTCGTGTCGATGTGCTGCGGTGGCGCGCTGGCGACGGGCACCATCATCGAGCGGCTCTGAGCGGCACCAGCTCGCACCTGCAGCACCCATCTGTCATTTCGGCGCCTACCTCTGGAGGGGACCGTGGTTACCACTGAGCACCTGACGTTCGAGCGCGACGGCGCGACCGCCATCGTCACCATGAACCGGCCGGAGGCGAAGAACGCGCTGAGCCTGCCCATGCTGGTCGGCATGAAGGACGCCTGGGAGGAGATCGACGGCAACGACGACATCCGCTGCGCCATCCTCACCGGTGCCGGCGGGACGTTCTGCGCCGGCATGGACCTCAAGGCCATGGGCGGCAGCGACGCCGAGAAGTACCAGGCCGCGTATGGCCGAGGACCCCGACCTGCACTGGAAGGCGCTGCTGCGCCACTACGACCTGCGCAAGCCGCTGATCGCCGCCGTCGAGGGCTGGGCCGTGGCCGGCGGGACCGAGATCCTGCAGGCGACCGACATCCGGGTCGCGGGGGAGGGCGCCGTCTTCGGCGTCTTCGAGGCCAAGCGCGGCCTGTTCCCGCTGGGCGGCTCGACGGTGCGCCTGCGCCGGCAGATCCCCTACACCCTCGCCATGGAGCTGCTCCTGACGGCCCGCGAGGTGCCGGCCGAGGAGGCGCTGCGCATCGGCCTCATCGGCCACGTCGTCCCCGAGGGCACCGCGACTCGACAAGGCGCTGGAGATCGCCGCGGTGATCGGGGCGAACGGTCCGCTGGCGGTCGAGGCGATCAAGCGGTCGGTCCGCGAGACGGAGGGCATGTCCGAGGTGGACGGTCTGGCCCGCGAGCTCGAGATCGGCTGGCCCGTCTTCGCCAGCAACGACGCCGCCGAGGGGCAGAAGGCCTTCGCCGAGAAGCGTCCCCCCAACTACACGCGTACGTGAGCGACACCGAGTACCAGCTCGACCCGCCGGCCGGCGGGGGCTACCCCGGCGTCGACGGCCATGCCATCACGTGGGGCGACGAGCCCCTGAACCGGCTGGCGGCGGCGATGCGCCGCATCACTGCGGTGGCGGTCGGCCAGCCGCTCAACGAGGACGACGTGACCGAGGCGGCGGCCGACTTGACCGCGCTGGCGGATCGCCTGGACGCGGCGGCGCTGGTCGATCGGCGCACCCGCCTGCAGCCTTCGCCCGAGATGCACCCCCAGGACAACTTCTCGACGAGCCCGGTGATCGGCTTCGCCAACCCGTGGCCCCGCCGGTCGAGGTGTGGGCCGTGGAAGGGCGAGGACGGCCGGCGCGAGGTCCGGGGGCGGGTGACCTTCGACTACGCCTACGAGGGTCCGCCGACCTGCGTGCACGGTGGCGTCATCGCCGAGCTCTTCGACGAGCTGTTGGGGATGTCCAACATCTTGGTCGGCGCCGGCGCCATGACGGGGACGCTGACCATCCGCTACCGGCGCCCGACGCCGCTGCTGGCCCCGCTCGACCTGGCGGCGCGCCACACGCACACGGAGGGCCGCAAGGTCTACGCCTGGGGCGGCATCTTCTACCAGGGCGAGCTGACGGCGGAGGCCGACGGTATCTTCATCGACGTGCCGCCGGACCGCATGCTCGACATCGTCACGGGCAATGCGCACAGCACCGAGGCGCCGCTGGTCGACCCGGACTGGCGGCGCGCCATCGAACGGCGACGCGCCAATGAGGGCGGCTCAGCCACCGAGAGCGGCTCAGCGACCTAGGGAGCACACCTAGGCCGGCACGAAGCTGAAGCGCACGTGCCGCCAGGGGTTGTCGGGGTTGAGGTCGACCAGGACGACGGACTGCCAGGTCCCGAGGGCGACCCGGCCAGCGAGGACCGGCAGCGTGACCGATGGGCTGACGAGTGCGGGGAGCACATGATCGGCCCCGTGTCCCGGTGAGCCGTGCGCGTGCCGGTAGCGGTCGTCGCGGGGGAGGAGGCGCTCCAGGGCTCGGAGCAGGTCGCCGTCGGAGCCAGAACCGGTCTCCATGAGGGCGAGGCCCGCAGTGGCGTGGGGCACGAAGACATTGACCAGCCCGTCGCCGTGCCCGGCACAGAAGCGCTCGAGCTGCGCGGTGAGATCGACGATGCGCTCCCGGGAGGTGTCGACGTCCACTTCGATGGTCTGCATCCGCTGCCAAGTCTGCCGTAGCGTGCCGTCGTGCGCCGCCTCCTTCTCACGACCCTGACGGTGGCGGCGGCCCTGGTCCTCGGGCCGGGCCCGGCCGGTGCCACCACTGTGGCGCCAGGACAGGATCACGCCTGCATCGTCGGGAAACCACCCCCGTCCATCGACTGGTCGGCGTTGCAGAACCCGATCCTGTCCTACCCGAACGTCGGAGTGAAGGATCAGGCGTTGCAGTGGTCCGGCGGGACCTGGCACATGCTGTTCAGCGCCATGACCGCGACCAGGGCGGTGCCGCACGTGCGCTTCAGCGTGGCGATGTCGTCGAGTCGCGACCTGCAGCACTGGACCGCGCCACACGTCATCGCCGACAACGCCGCATCGCCCGACATCGTCCGGTCGCCGTCGGGAACCTTCATCGTCACGTACCAGACGCCGCAGGGCCTGGCCTACCGGACGAGCAGCACCGCCTCGTTGCGGTCATGGTCGGCCCCGCACCCCCTGGCACGCGGGCTGGCCCACCGAATGATCGACGCCGCGTTCGCCTTCACCGGCCGCGGGGTGATCCTGGGCTTCAAGGCGGGGACGACCGCCCAACACTTCGAGATCGCCTGGGCACCGGCGCTGTCGGGGAAGTTCCGCCTCGTGGGGCGCCCCGATATCGCGGTCTACGGCGGCACGGTCGAGAACTACCAGTTCGTGACGGTCGACGACGGGTGGCACCTGGTGGCGACGTCGAACACGCTTGATCAGCCATTTCTCTTCACGCTGGGCCCGGGTGATCCGGCCACGCCCACCACCTGGCTGCACTGGAGCGCGGGGCAATCGTTGACCGTGCCGGGGCAGGCCTTCAACAGTGGCAACGGGATCTCGAGCGTGGGCTACGAACACGCCAACTCCGCCTTCCTCTGCGTCGGTCCGCAGGGCGAGGACTACCTGTCTTATGCAGGCAGCACGGAACTCGGCCGGTTCGGTGGATGGGGCCACGCCCGTGTCGGGATCGCCCGGAGCACAGATCTCGTGCACTGGCAGGTTCCGCCGGGTTGAGGGGCCGGGTGCAGGACCTGCGTCCAGGGTGGAAACTGGTGCGGTGATGAGCAGGAGCTCTCATGGTCGATGATCTCGAGGATCCCCGCCGGCACGACCCGTCCGGAGAAGCACCGGAACGGTCGATGCTCGAGGCATGGCTCGAGTTCCACAGGGTGACCCTCCTTCTCAAGTGTGAGGGGGCGAGCGAAGCGGATCTCAGAAAACGGCCCGTCCCCACATCGAATCTCTCCCTCCATGGCCTGGTGCGTCACATGGCCGAAGTCGAGCGCAACTGGTTCCAGCGTGTCCTGCAGGGCGAGAAAGAGCCCTTCATCTGGGTCGATCCACAGGTCGACGACAGCGAGCTCGTCCCGCTCGACAATGCGGTGTGGTCGGAGGATCGAGCGACGTGGCAGGCAGAGTGTGCCCGGAGTCGCGTTGTCGCAGCACAACACGGCCTCGACGACACAGGTGTCCGGCGAGGCGCCTCGTTCTCGCTGCGCTGGATCTACGTCCACATGATTGAGGAGTACGCACGGCACAACGGGCACGCCGACCTCATCCGGGAGCTCGTCGACGGCGAGGTGGGATGTTGAGGCGGACCGCGGCACAGTCCGCCTGGTGAGGGTTACGTCAGCTTCTGGGCTCGGGCCAGCCCCGCTGAGCTGTAGACCCCTTCGGGGAAGACGGCGTCCCACGCGTCGCGGACCCCACGGAAATCCTCACTCGGCCCATACGCGGCTCGTGCGGCCGCCACCACCTCGTCCCGACGGGCGGCGACAACCGCCCCCGAGTCGTATTCCAACTGATGGTCGATCTGTGCGATCGCTTCAGCGAAGCGAGCCTTGTG
The DNA here is from genome assembly GCA_963762175.1 of uncultured Acidimicrobiaceae bacterium. Classification (GTDB taxonomy): domain Bacteria; phylum Actinomycetota; class Acidimicrobiia; order Acidimicrobiales; family RAAP-2; genus Bog-473. Next base: position 362,368 of record CAVXJW010000003.1, on the reverse strand, counting down.
CCCGATGAGGCGAACGCCACTGGGGGGAGGTGTCATGAAGGAGATCCTCGTTCATAGCCGGTGCGGACGGGAAGAAGGGCACAACGTAGTGCCACTGGGTGAGGAGGCCGGGAACGGCGCCTCCTGTCAGCGCAAGGGACGCGAGGTTGCCACCTCGTAGAGCGTGATCTCGACGCTCCGCGGCGACGGCCGGGACTCGCCGCCGGAGGGCGCACTCCTCTGTTGGGTGAGGTGCTGTTGCAGGTGCTCCATTGATTCCCATCGCTCTGACAGGACGACGCGCTCGGGGTCGAGGGGGTCACCGGCCATGACGTATTCGAGGCACCCGTCCTCCTTTCGAGACGCTCGCATCGAATCGGTGCTCAGCTCTACAAACCGCTCACGCTCGCTCGAGTCGAGCGAGAACACTCCTTGGACGATCACAATGGGCATGCGCTGTTTCTAGGCGATGGCCAACCCCTTCGGGTGCGCTCCGTCTTCGGCCCAGGCCAGAAACGCATTTGCCGATCCGATCCGATCCGATCCCTTCGGCCGGGTCGGGGTCATGGGGGTCCGGTCACGTCGGGTCGCCGGAGCTGCCACCGCCGCTCAAGGCCTGGGATCGCCAGAGTCGTCATCGACGCAAATGCGCAATCCGGCAAAGACCCGAGAAGCGAGGGGAAGGACCTGAGCCGAGTCGATGACGACATCGCGGAGATATTCGCCACCTCTGAGATCCGAGAGATTCGACCCGTGGAGACGCGCGCCTGGCAACGTCGCCTGGGAGACATCGGTTTCGGACAGATCACAGTCGAGGAAGCGCGTCGTCACGAGATGCGCCCCAGAGAGATCAGCTCGGGTGAGATCGGCATGGTCGAACAGGATCCGTTCACCCCTGCTCATGCGAAGATTCATGTCGTCGAGCCTGCTCTCTACGAACACGACGTCCTGCAGCTGCGCCTGCGGCAGCAGTGCGCCCGACAGGCGACATCCCTTGAACATCACTCGAACGAACGACGCCTCTTCCATATCCGCGCCAGAGAGGTCCGTTGCCTCCACCAGCACGTCTATCAGGCGTAGACGTCGAAGGTCGGCGGCGACGAAGGATGAACGAACAATGTGCGAGTCCTCGATGGTCAGGGTTTCGAATTGCCGTCCGGAGAAGTCACCCCGCATCGTGACGCCGGTTGTGCCTTCGTCGGACGAGAAGTCCGGATTCGGCTCCAGGGGCATGGCAGCCGGAAGTCGAGGTGCAATCGGCCAGAGAGGCCCTTGTCCACCCATCGCAGGGAGCTTACGAGGGGACGAGGGGACGAGCAGCAGAGCACCGTGGCACGCCACCCTGTCCCCGGCGGAGAATGCGTTCAAGTCCCGGCTCGACCGGGTCGATGTTTCACCCATGGCGGGCGATGCGGCAACAGAAACGTTGGATCAGGTCTCGGGTGCTCTCTGGCGGAGGACGCTGCTGACAGCGTGCGTCCTCGCCGGCTGTCTCGCCGTACTCGCCGCATTGATCATCTTCTAGTCTCAGTCCCGCCGTTCGGCGGCGCTGAGCGGCCACCCATCTCCGGCGCGCCTGGTTCCCTAGACTCCTGCCATGGCGCCGCTCACCCTCGCTCAGCAGGAACGGAACACCCTCTGCGACATCTTCCTCGAACGAGGTCCGGATGCGCCCACCTTGTGCGAAGGGTGGACCACGGCGGACCTGGCCGCGCATCTCGTCGTGCGTGAACGTCGACCCGACACCGGCCCGGGAATCGTGTGGCCTCGGCTGGCGGGCTACACCGACAAGGTACGGGTCGCGGCTCGGGATCGCACGCCGTGGGAGAAGCTGGTCAACACGGTGCGGAGCGGTCCGCCGATGCTGCTTCGTCCCTTCGACGGACCGATGAACACGGTCGAATTCTTCATCCATGTTGAGGACGTACGTCGGGCGCAAGCCGACTGGGAACCGCGTCCGCTCTCCGATGACTTGGCCGACGCGTTGTGGACTCGGGTCGGACCGGGTGGCATGGCGAAGAAGGTCCCGGCAACGATCGTCATCACGTCACCCGGCCGGGCCGACAAGGAACGTGGCAACGGGCCCCGCCTCATGGTGGCGGGAGACCCAGGAGAATTGACGATGTTCGGAGCGGGACGCCAAGGGGCAACCAGGGTCGAGATCTCCGGCGATCCAGCCCTCGCCGCCGAGCTGCGCGTCGCGGCCCTCGGCGTCTGACGACTCGTTCGCGCCATGACGCAGCCCGGCCGGCCGGCCGGGCTCCCGGTGTTCCCTGCCTCGCTTGCCGAGCTCTCGGAAGGTCGCGGCCTGAAGGAACCCTTAGGGCGCCTTGCGATCGAGTATCGCAGCGCGAGGGGCGCTCCCGCCGACCGAGGTCGCTTGCTCGTTCAGTTTCACGCCGATGCGGGCGGCGCCACCAAGGATGATCTCTGCGTGCGTGATGTGGCCCTGGAGCTGGGCCACCGTGGGGACGTCGACAGAGATGGCGCGGCCGGCGAGCTCAGCCGGCGACGGGTGCTCGAGCGTGACGCCGAGTCCGAGCATCGAGATGTCGACGACGCGGCAGCGTCGTCCAGTGGGCTCGTCCTCAATGTGGCAGATGCCGTCCCAGTCAGCGCGGAGACGCTTGACTCGACGGTTGTACGTCATTGACGCCCCTCCGTCCCGTCCAGCCCTTTCAGAAAGCGCTGCTCTTCCTGATCGAGTCCCCTATCGACCAGATTCTGAAGCGTCTTGACGCTTCGCCTTCGCACCGCGCTCGCTATTGTCTGACCGTTGCGAGGGACCGGCCACCATGCGTCCGGGGGTGAGGAGGGGTATGGAGCCGATTCCGGCACTGCAGCTCAACGCGGTGCATGTCGACGAGACGGTCGATGTCGTCGTGGTGGGCCTCGGCGTGGCCGGGACATCTGCCGTTGTCGCAGCACGGCAGGCGGGCGCCGACGTGCTGGCGGTCGAGCGCAATGCCGCACCCGGAGGGACGTCCGCGAACTCCGGCGGCCTCATCTACCTCGGAGGGGGCACTGCTCTCCAGTCGGCCTGCGGATTCCAGGACACACCCGACAACATGGCCTCCTTTCTTCGTGCCGCTCTCGGACCTGATGCGGACGAAAGCCGCATCGACGCCTACTGCGAGGGGTCGCGGGAGCACTTCGACTGGCTGGTGTCGATCGGGGTGCCGTTTCGTGCGGCCTTCTGCGACGAGCCGAATCGTGAATCGGCCGACGACGCCGGCCTGCTCTTCAGCGGCGGTGAGGACAGCTTCCCGTTCGACGAGTTGGCGGTTCCCGTGCCGCGCGGGCACAAACCCCGGTACGTCGACGCATCCGGTGGCTTCCTCATGGAGCGCCTCGCCGCCGCCGTATCGAGCAGTGGGGCTCGGGTGAGGGCTGAAGCCCGCGCCGAGGCGTTGGTCGTCGACGGGGGAGACGTCGTCGGAGTCTCCCTGCAGACCGAGGAAGGGCCACGCGCCATCCGGGCGCGTGGTGGGGTGATCCTGGCGACGGGTGGCTTCATCTCCAATGAGGCGATGGTCGCCGAGCATTGTCCCCTCGCTCACGTCCCCGACCCCGCTTGGCGCATCGGCACCCCGGCCGACGACGGCCGGGGCATCCGTATGGGTGCCGGCGCCGGAGCGGCGGCCACCAGGCTCGATGTCTTCGAGTGCGCCCTGCCTCTGGGTCCGCCCCACCGCCTGGCCCGCGGCATCCTCGTGAATCGCCGCGGCGAGCGCTTCATCAACGAGGACACCTACACCGGTCGGATCGGGAGCCATGCCCTCTGCGAGCAAGAGGGCTTTGTGTACATGATCACCGACGACGTGATCCACGAGCCGAACCTGCTCGGACTCCGGGTCAGCCATGCAGCAGAAACGCCGGAAGAACTGGCGTACGACCTCGATGTGCCTCCGGACGCCCTGGCGAGGACGGTCGAGCAGTACAACGAGGCAGCGGCCCGGGGCGAGGATCCGGCCTTCCACAAGCGTGCGCCGTACCTGCAGCCGATCGGGGTGCCGCCAGCGAGTGGCATCGGGGCGATCGATCTGCGGGTCGACCATGGCGCGATCTACGCCACCTTCACGCTCGGCGGCCTGCGCACCGACGCCGACGGTGGCGCACTCGACGACTCCGGTCTGCGGATACCTGGCCTCTACGCCGCCGGCCGGACCGGAGCCAGCCTGGCGGCCCGTCACTACGCCAGCGGGATCAGTCTCGGCGACGGCTCGTTCTTTGGCCGCCGCGCGGGCCGCCATGCCGCCGCCTGCGTCTGAGTTGAGCGAGGACAACCAGCGAGGCGGTCACCCCCTCGCTGGCTCGTACGCGCCGATCATCCGCGCCGATCAGATAGCAGCTCTGGACGGAGGCGTGGCGCCCGAACGGCGATGGATCGCTTGGAGCGCCACGCCATGACCGACCAGAGCGAGAGACCTGACATGATCCCCACGACGGAGACGAACGATCCGACCGAGAGAACAGATCCGGCAGACCCAACACTGCCGACGGAGAGCACGGAACCGATCGAGCCGACCGACAGCACCGAATTCCGCGACCCGATGGAGAGGACAGAATTTCGAGACCACAGCGACCACCGGGACCCGTCGTTCGCGTCCGCTCACCCCTCCACCGCCTCCTCCCGTTCTTGCAGCGTTCCCGCCGCTTCCTCGCCGAATTCTAACGCTGCCCGGCTCAGGAGCGCTTAGGCGATCCGATAGCGGATGTGGGTCGCCTCAGGGGTGTCGACGACGCGGACGATCTCCAACTCGACTCGTGCCGGCAGCAGGTCGAAGAGGCGGCGCCCTCCACCGAACAGCACGGGGACCTGGTGGATCTGCAGTTCGTCGAGCACGCCTGCCTCGAGCGCCTTCTGCGCCGTATAGGCGCCGTGGACGAGCACGTTGCGATCGCCCGCAGCGGATTTGGCCTGCGCCATGGCGGACTCGATCCCATCCGTCACGAAGGTCACCAAGGGATATGGCGCCGTCGACGGATCCGGCGAACGGTGACAAGGGACGAAGATCGGGACGCCACCGTGGTGGTCACCACCCCAGTAGCCGGCCTGCTCCACGGTATTGCGTCCGGAGAGGACCGCTCCCGTTGTCTTTGCCTCGTCGAGAAATGCCGCCCCAGTACTCGACGTATCGGCAAGCTCTTCGGTCGGCCCAGGTTCGGCCGCAAACCCATACCACTCGTGCAACCGCATGAACTGGTCGCCGCCCGGGTTGCCCGGCCGGTCGTTGGGCCCGGCGATGTACCCGTCGACCGACATCGACATGTACAGAACGGATCGCGACATGGTGCCAACCTCCTTGCGTTCTCAGCCGGACCGTGCGTCAGGCTGTCACGCTCTATACGAACGGGCTCATACCAGATCGACAGGAACGACAGAGAATTCTCTCGCCCCGGACAGACCTTGGGATCCCTGCATGCGGCTCAGCCCCGGGCGGCCTCGGTCAGGCGGGGCGGAAAGCCCCCTTTGCTGATCGGGCCCCACGACTCGACGGCGATCCGGATCAGAACTTTGCCCTGGTCCCGCATGGCTTGTCGGTATTCGTCCCAGTCGGAGTGCTCCCCACTGATGCTGCGGAAATAGGTCACCAGACCGTCCACCGCTTCGGGCAAGTCGACCACCGTGGCCGGCCCTGAGACCTGGACCCACTCTCCGCCGAAGTCGTCGGAGAGCACGAGCACATGTGCTCCCGGCTCCCGGCGCAGGTTGTGCACTTTGGCGCGTTCGGGATAGCTGGACACGAGGATTGCCCCGTCCGGTCCGACGCCCATCGTGACCGGCGACATCTGAGGACCGTGGTCACGTCGTTGCGTGGTGAGAATGCCATGGTGCCGAGGTCGGATGAATGCCTCCATGCCGGCTCGGTCGACGGATTTGTTCGAAGCGTACGTGCGGGCCACGGGCCGACCGTACCATCGCGCTCCCGTTGGCCGACTAGGTCGAGGAAGGCCGGAACACCTTGACGTCCCACACCGCTCCCGTTCCACCGTCCTTCACGGCGCAGGTGGCGACCTGTTCGACCTGGGCGGCCTCGATGCTCGACCAGATATACCTCGCTCCGAGCCCCCTGTACATCGCTGTGATGACGAGGCCGTCGTCGGTCAACCAACCGAGAGTCCGTTCGAACATGGCGCGTGGATCGTCGGCATAGCTCAGGCAGTTGTTGAGAAGTACGGCATCGAACCGGTCGCTGGTGTCCCAGTGATTCATGTCGGCGACCTCGAACCGGGTGCGGGGAACCATGAGCGACCGGGAGCGCTCGATTCCTTCGGCGGACCAGTCCAGGCCCACGTACTCGGCAAAGTCGAGGCCAGCAAGGAGTTTCAGAAGCCGTCCGTGTCCGCACCCGACATCGAGGATCGTCGGTTCCTTCGCTGCGTAACCGAGGTAGCCGAGAATGATCGTGTGATGGGCTACGTGGGTGATGGTGTCCAGTCGTTCGGTGTAATCACCCTCGGAATACTCGTCGTCCCACTGGTTGACGCTCACCGGGTGGCGTTGAGAGTAGTGATAGAGCTCCCCGAGCAACTGATGGACCGGACCCCGTCGCTGCAGCGCGGCTGATCCGCGTCTCGCGACGTTTCGGGATGCCGAACGGGTTTTGAATACCGTCTCCACGAGACGCTGGGGAAGATGCGGCACCGAGGCGTCAGCCTACTTTGATGTCCCGAGGTGCGTCGAACGAGCGTGACGACACGCGTCCCTCATGGAGCAGTAGGTAGTGTGCCGAGATCCCAGGCGGACGCCTCGGGGCGTTGTCGTGTTTCCAACCGAGAGGGAGGTGATCGTCGTTGGCTCGTAAGGCCCTGGCAACAATCGGGACAGGGGCGATGCAGCCGGTTCTCGACCAGAGTCTCCACACGTTTCGTCGTTTTGCCGAGCGGCACGGCTACGACGTCGTCGTTGGCGGAGAGGAGTCGATTGCCGACCGCGCTCCTGCCTGGAGCAAGGTTCTGCTCCTGCGGAACCTCCTGGAGACGTACGACTACGTCCTCTGGGTCGACGCGGATGCGATCATCCTCGATGATTCGGTCGATCCTGTTTCTCTGCTGGGAGAAGAGGACTACCAGGCTTTGGTGCGATATCGGTGGAACGACGAGGAATGCGCATGTACCGGAGTCTGGCTCTTGCGAGACGTCGAGAAGGCCAAGGCCTTTCTCGACGCCGTCTGGAACAGCGGAGACGGTTATTTGCGACTGCATCCCTGGGAACAGGCCGCAGCGATGAGATTGCTCGGATACAGCGTCGATCCCGACAGATTCGTGGCGCCAACGGAATGGACGAAGGGCTGCCTGTGGCTTGCGAACGAGTGGGACACCATTCCAGCTTTCACGCCGGACCGCCGTTTGGTGCAGTGCAGAATCCGTCACTACGCCGCGAGACGAACCGAGTTCGTCGGCGACAGATGCGAACGGATCGTCACGGCCTGGCTTCGACTTGCCCAACGGATGTCGCGACCCGTGCCTGGCATCGTCTTGCCTTTTGGACCGGTTCCCTGCGATGGAATCTCGGCGACCGGCACCGGCCGGCAGCGTACGACCTGGCGCGACGAACAGGCCTCGTCGGAGCAGTGCGCCGGCTCGGCTACGGCAGCGGAAGGTCACCGGCACGCAGAGCGTAGAACTCGCCGCGGCGTTCCCCATGCCCGCGACACTTCGCAGGAGAGGATGGGGCAGGCGACTGAACCACGGACCGATAGATGTCCTGGATGCCTGGGGAATTTTGTCGAGGTTTTGTCAGATAAGTCTTACTAGAACGCTCTGCCATTCCGAGGTCTTTAGGGAGGGATGGGAACGGGAACCAGGAATCGATTTGAACCTCGTTCCCCGGGTTGGGGAGAAGGAAGGCGCATCATGGAACAACGTCGCAGAGCTCCACGGCGGACCGCGGGCTGGTTTGGGCTCTGCCACATTGCCGGTGAGACAGAACCGGAATGGCGAGACTGCATGGTCGCCGACATCTCGACGCTCGGACTGGGCATCACACTCCATCACTTCTGGCCCGCGGAGTTGGTAGGGCGGCATATCTCTGTCGAAGCCCCAGCGTCGGGTGACGCGGTCAATGTCCGGCTCGAAGGCGTGATCAAGAACGCCGATCGGATGTCCGGGAGCGTCGTTCGCTTGGGAATCGAGTTCGACGGGCTGACCGAGCTGGAGCTGGCGCTGGCCGACGTCTTGCATGAGTTCATCGACAGCGAGACTGTCGCTCCGGATCCCGTCGCAGGCGAGGAGACGCCGGAGTACGCGATCGCACGCCCCATCGCCTGACCCGAAAGAAGACTTTCGACGGGACGGCTCCCGGTGCAGGGACCTCAGTTCGGCGACGCCGTGTCGCGTCCCGTCACCTCAGGGGGCAGGTCGAGTCGAGGGGGATGGCGAACGCTCTTGATCATCTGGAGCGCCGGCTGATCCGGACCCCACAGCTCCGGCATCTCTTCCAGGGGTCGGAACCCGCATCTGAAATAGAAGGCCCGGGTGGCGGCATATCCCGTGTCGGGATGACGGGGGCTCAGCGTCTTGACCTGTAGGTAGGCGATGTCGCGCCCGGCCAGCCACGATTCGGCCGCCTCCAGCATGGCCGATCCGATGCCGGCGCGGTGTCGTTCGGGCAGGACGCCCATGACCACGATCTCCGCCGCGTAGGGACTGTGGAGGCGGAGGGTCAAGACCCCGCAGTCGCGCCCTGCGACCGTTGCCACGACGGTCGGGCTCGTCTCTGCCGCATCGACGTAGGCAGCGACCGAGTCGGGGAATCCGAACCAATCGGGCAGTGTGGCGAGGACCGCGGCACACATGGCACCAGAGCCCTCCAGCTGCATGCGGACCACCAAATCGGCCGGCCGATCCATGGTGAGCCGCGGCGGTCAGACCGCCCGCTGGACGCCTTCCCAGTACGGGTCACGCAGCTTGCGCTTGTAGAGCTTGCCGTTCGGGTCGCGGGGCATCTCGGTCGTGAAATCGATCGTCTTGGGCGTCTTGAACTTGGCCAGCTTGCCCGCACAGAAGTCCAGGATGTCCCGGGCCAGCGCGTCGTCCGCTACAACGCCTTCTGCCGGCTCGATCACGGCCTTCACCTCTTCGCCCCAGTCGTCGTGAGGGATGCCGAAGACGGCGGCGTCGCCCACCTTGGGGTGCGACAGCAGGACGCTCTCGATCTCAGCGGGGTAGATGTTGGCTCCGCCCGAAATGATCATGTCGATCTTGCGGTCGCGCAGGAAGAGGTAACCGTCCTCGTCGATGAGCCCGACGTCTCCCACGGTGAAGAAGGCGCCGATGCGGTTCTTCTGCGTCTTCTCCTTGTCACCGTGGTACTCGAAGTCGGCCGACTGCATTGCCATGTAGACGGTGCCGATGACATTGGGCTCGGTGATCCGGTTGCCGTCGTCGTCGAAGACCGCGATCTCGCTGATGGGCCAAGGTTTGCCGACGGTTCCGGGCTTCTGCAGCCATTCCTCTGCGCTCACCAGCGTGCCGCCGCCTTCACTCGCCGCGTAGTACTCGTCGACGGCGTTGCCCCACCAGGCGATCATCTTGTGCTTGACGTCGATGGGACAGGGCGCAGCGGCGTGGATCATGTGGCGCAAGCGAGGACACGTCGTACTTGTCCCGCACGTCCTCGGGCAACGCAAGCAGCCGGTGGAATTGGGTCGGGACCATGTGCGACGTCGTGACCCGGCGCTCCTCAATGAGGCGGAGCATGTCCTCGGGCTGCCACTTGTCCATCAGCACGATCGTGTGCCCCAGGTGGAGCGATGCACTCCCGAAGCGCAAGACCGCCGTGTGGTACAGCGGCGAGCCGATGATGTGCACGTTGTCGTCCTGGGGCTGGATCCCGAAGAGGAAGAGCAGGCCCGAGAGGCCGAGCGCTGCCTGCTCGGGCGTGACGCCCATCAGCTTGCGATAGATGCCCTTGGGGTTTCCCGTCGTGCCCGACGTGTAGTTCATGACGTCGCCGATGGTGCGGTCCTCGGGCAGCGTCGTCGGCTGGACGTCGCGAATCGCGGCGTAGGAGGCGAACCCTGGCACGTCGCCGACGGCGAGCCGGCCCGCTGCGTCCACGCCCGCCTCGTCGGCGGCAGCGGTGGCCACATCGCCGAAGCGGTCGTGGGCGACGAAGATCTTGGCTCCCGAGTCCTTGAGGATGTAGGCCACCTCTGGCGCCACCAGGTGGTGGTTGATCGGGACGAGGTACCAGCCGGCCTGCAGGGCGGCCAGATAGACCTCCAGCATCTCGGCGCAGTTGGGCAGCAGCGTGGCCACCACGTCGCCGACCTGGAGGCCCTGGGCCCGCCAGGCGTGCACGAGCTGATTGGCCCGGCCCAGCAGCTCGCCGGCCTTCACCTCGTCGCCCTCAGGCGTCACGAGGGCCAGGTAGTCGGGGTTTTCCTGGGCCAGCGCCCAGAAGCCGAGGTCACCCATCAGCACTCTCCTTGCAGGGTCGCGATGCGGGCGGCAAATGGCAGCCGCCGCCGTTCGCAGGCTAGAACGTGTTCTAACTTACGGCAATTTGCCAGGGCCGGCCCGCGCCGGCGGGCACGCAGAGATCAGGGAGACTCGACCATGGCTGGATTCCTCGAAGGGAAGGTCGTCGCCGTCACCGGCGGGGGCGGCGGCATCGGGCGGGCCGTCGCGTTGGCAGCGGCCGACGCCGGGGCCAAGGTGCTCGTGGCCGACTTCGGGGTCGGCATGGCGGGGGAGGACCCGAGCAGCGAGGTGGCCGAGGCCGTCGTGGGCGAAATCACCAAGTCCGGTGGCGAGGCCATCGCCGTCGCGGACGACATCTCGAAGATGGAGTCGGGCGAGCGCCTTATCGCCACTGCGGTCGAGACGTGGGGCCGCATCGACGGGGTCGTCGCGGTGGCCGGCATCTTCCGCGAGCGCATGCTCTTCAACATGTCCGAGGACGAGTGGGACGCCGTGATCGCCACGCACCTCAAGGGACACTTCACCGTCTTTCGGGCGGCCGCTGCTGTCATGCGCAAACAGGAGGGCGGTGGGGCACTCATCGGTTTCACATCGGGGGCCTTCCAGGGCAGCGTGGCCCAGGCCAATTACGCCGCCGCCAAGGGGGGCATCGTGTCATTCGTGCGTTCGGCCGCCGTCGGTCTCCACCGTTACGGGGTGACGGCCAACGCCATCGCGCCGGTCGCCCGCACCCGCATGTCTGCCAACGTGCCGGGTGAGCTCGTGGAGATGGGCGATGCCGAAGACGTGGCGCCGATGGTCGTCTTCCTGCTCAGTGACCAGGCGAAGCATGTCACCGGCCAGGTCTACACGGTGGTCGGCTCAAAGATCGCCGTGTGGAACCAGCCGACCGAAGTCCGCGCGATGTGGGCCGACGGTCGATGGACGCCCGAGGAGATTGCGGCGCGTCTCGACGACAACGTCGGTCAGGAGCGCATGGCGATGATCGATCGCCTGGAGCAGATGCGGCAAGAAGCTGCATCCGGCGAGAAGCCCAACGCCTAACGCTCCACTGCGCCACGCGCTGACGGCTGGCGCCGGCGTGTTCAGACGATGCGCCGCAGGCGGGGCTTGGGCGTCACTGCGGCATACACCTCGAGAGAGTTCCCCTCGTGGTGGGCGGCGACGACGGCGGACGCGCCGGATGGCTCGTCGGCGAAGACCTTGCTCATACTCTGACCCCAGGCCACGGCCGAGCGCGCGATCTGGCGGTCGGGATGCTCCCAGGGCGGGATGCGCAGCTCAATCTGGAACATCGGCTCGAAGGTGACGACGTGGGTCGCTCCTTCGCCGTGATCGGCGAGCCACGCTTCCTTCTCCTCCTCGGTCCAGACCTTGTCCTTCATGGGAATACACGGCTCGACGATCGCCATGTCCTCACACCTCCCTCTCTCCGCCATATCGGTTTCATCAGGAGAAGCCTTGAGAATGCCCTGTCTTTCGAGGCAAGCGGGGGATAGGGGCCCGGAGCCTTTCAGACGCGTATACGCAGCGCGGCCACCCTTGGATGTCGGAGGAACGTTGCAGGCGGCTGAGCGGCCGTGTGAGTCGGCGCTCGCTCAGGCTGGTTGCCCGGCCGCCTCGACGGGTGCCGCCGCCTCGTTGGGTCCGTGCGTGAGGAGCCAGTCCTTCCAGCGGCGGCGCGTGCGCAAGAGGATGAACGCGCCACCGATCACGAGGAGGACGCCGGCCAGCTGCACCAGGTCCGAGCCGAGCCGCCCATCCTCACCGAGCCAGAGATGTTCGTCGAGGGAGCGTTCGATGCCCCACAGGACCATCGCTGTGCCGAGCACGATCCCGGAGGGATAGCCGGTGCGTGGTGTCCGGTCCGGCCACCGGTCGAGTCGCCGCTCAATGGCGATCAGGATCAGGTAGACGGTGAAGTCCTCGAGCGCCTGGAAGATCGGGACCGGCAGCCTGGGTCCGCGCTGGCCCGCGTAGTACATGCCGAACCACTGGTGTGTCGGGTGCCCGCCGCCAGCCACCATGAGCTGAGGGCCAAGGAGTCGGCCCATGGCCCAACAGGCCAGGAGGACGGGCACAACGAGGTCGAGGCCCCGACCGAGTGGCAGCTCCGGGCACCGCTGTCGCGTGAGGACGATGCCGACCGGCACGGCAAGCAGGAGACCGCCGAAGGACGAGAGGCCGCCATGCCAGATGGCGAAGACATCGCCGGGATTCGAGGAGTAGTAGCTGAGGTTCGACAGGACGTGCATCGCCCGGGCGCCGACGACGGCGGCAAGGACGATCCAGAGGAAGACGGGGACCAGCCACTCCGTGGGGTACCCGTTCTTTCGCAGCCGCCGCTCGAAATAGGCGAACCCGAACCAGAACGTCAGCGCGAGCCCGATGCCGTAGGTGTGCACCTGCAGGGGCCCAATGTGGAAGTCGACGGGGATCGGTTTCATGGCTCGGCTCGGGCCAGGTTACGACCGCTGGGGCAGTGACGGGATCCGGGGTCCACGCGCCGCGGACCGGGGCGACGGTGGGGCGGGTCGGTGCGGGAAGCTCGGGGGCTGTACCGGCTACGGCCGGCCGGCGCCGACGAAGTTGCCGCTGAGCCGCAAACCGGTGGTCCAGACCGATGCACCGGTATAGGGCGCCTCGATCATGGTTCCGGGGCCGACGTACATGGCGACGTGCGTCGAGCCACCCGGCCCGTAGAAGAGGAGGTCTCCTGGTTGCAGGTCGCTGATCGGCACCGGCGTGGAATCGCCCATCTGGGCCCCCGAGAAGTGGGGGAGGCCAACACCGACCTGGCCCCATGACCAGGCGGTCAGGCCGGAGCAGTCGAAGCCGGGGCTGCCGGAGCCCTTGGGGGACTCACCGCCCCAGACGTAGGGGACACCGAGTTGGCTCTCCGCGGCCTGTACGGCACCGGCGCCACCGGGAGAGGAGGGCGGGGGAGCGGCCTGGCTCAGTGCGGCGGGGGCGGCGGCACCACGAGCGCTCGACGCCGGAGCCGCTCTGACGGTCGCTGCTGCGGCCGCTGCTGCGGCCTGGCGGGCCTGCGCGGCCTTGGCGGCTGCGGCCGCCTCCGCCAATTGCTGCTGCTGAATGAGCGAGGCGATCTGCGCGTTCTCCTGAGAGAGCGCGCTCTTCTGGGACTGAATGGCTTGCGCGTTCTGGGCCACGGCGTTCTGCTCGGTCGTCACCGCCGCTTGCGCCTGCGACTGCTCACCCTGGAGCTGGCTTACCTGCGCGTTCAGGGAGTTCTCCGCGGAGTGCAGGTTGTCGACGGCGAGCGAGATGTCGCCCTGGGCGATCTTGTTGTACGTCGTGGTCGCACCGAGGGACTGCTCGTTGCCGCTGAAGATCGGGTTCTGGGTGGCCGCCGTGCCGTCCGAGATGTAGTTGGCCACCGCGGCCTTCGAGAGTGTGGCCCGGTCGTTGGCGACTTGCGCCTCATCGGCCGCCACGTTGGCCTTCGTGGTTTCGATGCTCGAGTTGATCTGCGTCAGGTGATACTGCGCCTCGTCGTACTGCTGGCTGAGCGCCGACATCTGATCCTGGGCCTGGGTGAGCTGCGCCTCGATGGCGGCGGCCTTGGCCTTCGCGCTGGAGATGGCGTCACCGGCGGCGGGGCGCGCTGCCATGAACACAGTGCTGGTGAACACTGAGACAACGGTCAGCGCGGGGATCCCGACCCGCTGGAGTACACGAGCACTCCTGGGAGACCGCGGCGTGGAGTGGTGGTGAACCCGCTCTACGTCAGTCACGATGGGCCTCATTCTTATCGGACGCCCACATTCGATTCAAACACCCCTGGTACGAAACAGCTGTGTGCAGTAGTACCGAGGGTGCGAATACGCAGGTCATAGGAGAGATGAGTGAAATTCGAACTTTTTGTGAACGGGCCAGTGAATCAGCGACAGTCACTCGGGGGCGCTACGGTCGAACGAATGGGTGAGACGGTGGAATTCTCGAGCAACGGGTCCAAGGCGGGAGGTTATCTGGCCACTCCCGAGAGCGGGAGCGGCCCGGGAGTGATCGTCATACAGGAGTGGTGGGGCCTGGTCGATCACATCAAAGACGTCTGCGACCGCTTCGCCGCTGCAGGGTTCGTGGCACTGGCGCCGGACCTCTATCACGGCAAGAAGGTGCAGCCCACTGAGCCCGACGAAGCGGGCAAGGCGATGATGGCAATGCAGCTGGCACAGGCCGGTCGCGATATGAGTGGTGCCGTCGACGAGCTGTTGCGCCGCAGCACGGGCGACAAGGTCGGCGTGATCGGATTCTGCATGGGTGGTGGGTTGGCGCTCGTGTTGGCGACGCAGCGACCTGACGCCGTCGCCGCGGTCGTTCCGTGCTACGGCATCATTCCGTGGCCCGACGCGCAGCCCGACTACTCCGCCATGTCGGCTGCGGTGCTTGGTCACTACGCCGAGAAGGACAGCTTCTTCACGCCGGAGGCCGCGCAGCAACTGGCGGATCAACTGCGCGCCATGGGCAAGTCGGTGGAGATCGTTATCTACCCCGGTGCCGATCATGCGTTCTTCAACGACACGCGCCCCGAGGTGCACGACGCCGAGGCGTCGCGTGAGTTGTGGGACAGGTCGTTGGCCTTCTTCAGCGCCCAACTCGCCTGACCAACCGCGGCTGAGCGACGCCCGCCGGTGAGCGACGAACTTCGGCAGAGCGACGATCGTCGGTTGAGCGACGAACTTCGGCTGAGCGCCAAGTTCGACCGAGCGAGAACTCGACCGACCCACGCTCTCGGCTGACGCCGGCCGAGTCGAGGCTCGCGTTGTTCCTGCTGGTTCGTAGCCCGCTCGGGAAGGGCGGCAGGGCCCGTTTGTTACCATCGGGTCATGTCAGAACGCTCCCGTGACCTGCCCCGGCGCTCCTGCCTCTCGACCCCTGGTTCGAACGAGAAGTTCCTGGCCAAGGCGCCGACGGTCCCGGCCGACATGACCTTCCTCGACCTCGAGGACGCCGTGGCGCCGCTCGAGAAGGAAGGCGCACGGCCCAAGGTGGTCGACGCCATCAAGAACCTCCCCTGGGACGAGCGCGTACTCTGCGTGCGCGTCAACGCCTGGGACACCGAGTGGACCTACGGCGACGTCATCGAGGTCGTGAGCAATGCCGGCGAGCGGCTCGACGAGATCATGTTGCCCAAGGTCCAGTACGCGTCCGACGTGGTGGCGCTCGACCTCCTCCTGACCCAGATCGAGAAGACGTCGGGCCTTCCGGTGGGCCACATCGGGATCGAGGCGCAGATCGAGACGGCGCGCGGTCTGATCAACGTCGACGAGATCTGCGCAGCGTCCCCGCGACTCGAAACGATCATCTTCGGCCCGGCGGACTTTGCCGCCAGCATCGAGATGCCGGTGCTCACCGGCGGCGTGCCGATACCCGAGTACCCCGGCGACCACTTCAACTACGTGTTCAGTCGCATCCTCATGGCGGGCCGGGCCAACGGGCTGCAAGTCATCGACGGCCCCTTCCTCAAGGTGCGCGAGCTCGACGCGCTCCGCGACTACTCCATGCGCGCCCGCATGCTCGGCTACGACGGGAAGTGGGCCCTGACGCCGGACCAGGCGACCACGCTCAACGAGGTGTTCTCACCGACGCAGGAGCAGTTCGATCACGCCTTCGACCTCCTTGAGGCGTACCGCAAGGCCACGGACGAGGATCGCAAGGGTGCCGTCATGTTCGGCGACGAGATGATCGACGAGGCCAGTCGCAAAATGGCGATCAAGTTCGTCAGCAGGGGAGAGCGCGCCGGGTTGACGCGTAGCTCGGGGTAAGGCCGAGCGCCTCGCCTCCGCTCGCTCAACCGATAAGGCGGCGGGCGATGACTTTCAGCGCCAACGTCTCGTCCGCACCCTCGAAGATGGAGAGGACGCGGGCATCGACGAAGTAGCGGCTGACGGGAAATTCTTCCGCATAACCCATACCGCCATGGATCTGCATGGCCTCGCGGGTCACCCATTCTGCCGCTCGGCACACGTAGGCCTTCACCATGGATGCCTCCAGAGTGCCTTCGCCCCGTGCCATCAGCCGCGCCACGTGGTACGAGCTCTGTCGGGTGGCCTGAATGATGACCGCCATGCGGCCGAGCTTGGCCTGCGTCAGTTGGTAGTCGCCGATGGGTGATCCGAACACCTTGCGCTCAGCGGCGTACGCGACGGCAGCCTCGTAGGCGGCCTGCATGACGCCGAGTGCGCGCGCCGCCGTTTGCAGGCGCCCGTTCTCGAAGCCCTGCATCTGGAGGTAGAAGCCCTTGCCCAGCCCCTCGGCCCCGCCGACCAGGTTTGCTCCGGGCACGAACCAGTTCTCGAATGCGAGCTCGTAGGAATGCATGCCCCGATACCCGAGGGTGTCGATCGGCCGGCCCTCGAGGCGGCCAGCCTCCAGGTCGGCGGGCCGGTCCGGTCCGCTGTCCTGAGTGAAGACGAAGCCGTGGCCGTCCCCCCTGGGCTTCTCGACGACGAACATGGAGATGCCGCGATGGGCCAGCGAGCGGTCGGGGTCGGTGCGGGCCAACAGCATCAGGACGTCGGCGCGGGCGGCGAAGGTGCACCAGGTCTTGACGCCGTTGATCACCCAGCCGCCGTCGACCCGAGTGGCAGCCGTCACGATGCTCGCGACGTCGGAGCCGAAGTCGGGCTCGGTGACGGCAACGGCGGCCAGGATCTCGGCCGAGGCCAGCTTGGGCAGCCACTGCTTCTTCTGCTCCTCGGTCCCGCCGTAGACCAGGGCCCGCGTGAGGATCTCGGGGCGCGTGATGAGCGAGCCGCCGACGCCCAGAGAGCCCCAGCTGAGCTCCTCCGTGGCGACCACCATGCCCATGTAGTCGCTCTCTCCGCCCGAGGCGAAGCCGTCGTACTCCTCGGGGACCGACAGCCCGAAGCCTCCGAGCTCCGCCAATCCCTCGATGATCTCCTCGGGTATGTCTCCGTTCTCGCGGTGCACATGCTCGGCGTGTGGGCGGACCTTCTCTTCGGCAAAGCGGTGGAACGTCTCACGCACGAGCTCGAAGTCCTCGCCGAGATGGCGTGGTCCCTCGGTGGTGGCCAGCCCGGCCAGCAGGACCGGATCACGTTGTGCGCTGAGGAAGGCCGCCGCCGGTGCGTCCCAGCCGGCTTCGACGCCCCAGAGCGGCTCCCGGCCGGCAACCCGGCCGACGAGGTCGGCGACGACATCCGCGACGAAGGCCGCGGCGATCCGCGCCTCGACGTCTCCGCGCGCGCCGTAGTCGAGGGTCGCCCGCGCCGACGCCACCGCGGCGGCCGCGTGGGCGACGTCGTAGGCGACCACTTGGTTGGCGTCGATGCCGCCGCGTCCACGTACGGCGGCGCAGGCCTGGTCCACGAGGTCTTGGGCCAGATCAACCGCTTCCGCGGCGCCGGCGAGGTCCGGTGCGGTGGTCGTCGTCACGGGGAGCGACCCTAATGGCTCCTCAAAGCGCCCCACTTTTCGGGGTCGTGGAGCGGTCCTTCCTTGCTCAGCCGCGCCGGCCGATGACCGTCACCAACGGCGGGAGGACGACCGGGTCGTCGCCGGGGTCAACGCCGGTGAGGGACTCGAGGTAGCGGCTGACGGGACCCGGCCCGACGCCGGCAGGAGCTTCGGCCCAGGCGTCGACCACGTCGAGCCCGGCGTCTCGGACCAGCGCCGGCAGCGAGTGCGCCGACGTCGGGGTGGCTGGCGTCCGGCATGGACATGGCCGACCCGCCGATCCGGCCGGCCGACGTGATCGGTTCTTGCACCACGACCCAGCCGCCAGATCGTACGGCCCTCGCCATCATGCGCATGACGGCCGCGGGCTCGGGTACGTGCAACAAGAGGAAGCGGCAGAAGGCCAAGTCGACCTCCTCGGGAAGGGTGAGGTCCTCGCCGGCCTGGGTCAGGGCGATCACCTGTGCATGTGCCGCGGCGGCACGTGCCACCTCGTCGCGCGACGCCGGGTCGCTGTCGACCGCGTACACCCTCCCGTCGCGGCCGACCATCTCGGCGAGTGCCACGGACACGTCGCCACCGCCGGCGCCGACGTCCACACAGCGCCACCCAGCGCCAAGGCCGAGGCGGGAAAGCGCGGTGGCCAGTGGCCGCCGGTAGACATCGTCCCGCAGGCCCTTCATCTCCTCCAGGGTGTCCGGATCCGACTGCTCCACCATGCAGGCACTCTACGGGGCCGGAGTGTCCGGACCCCGCCTCTGTCGGGCGCTCGCTGTACCCCGGTCAGCGGCCAGTAACCTCCCCCTTCGTGAAAGTAACCATGCTGCTGTGCGACGCAGCCCAGGTGTCCGACGGCAAGCTCTTCATTCTGGGCGGCGGGTGGAGCATGACCGGCCCGGACCCGGTGCCGTCCGCCGTCGCGCTCAAGATCGACGTCGATTGGCACGAGGCAGAAACCTCCCACCACTGGGAGCTCTTCTTGGAGGATGCTGACGGTCAGCCGGTGCTCATGGAGACGGCCGAAGGGACCCAGCCGGTCGAGGTGCGCGGCGAGTTCACCGTCAGTCAGCCGCAGGGAATCCCGGAAGGTTCGCCGATCGACGTGGCGCTCGCCGTCAACCTCGGGCCGCTGCCCCTGGCGCCGGGGACTCGGTTCGCCTGGCGCCTGATGATCGACGGTGAGTCGCTGCCCGGTGCCTCGCTCGGCTTCACGACCCGTCCCCGACCCCAGCCGGTGGGCGAGTGACGATCTACGACCGGCCCTTCGGCCGCTACCTCGAGGACTTCGTGCCCGGTGACATCTATCGCCACTGGCCCGGCAAGACGATCACCGAATACGACGATCATCTCTTCTGCATGATGACGATGAACCATCACCCCCTGCACACGAACGCGTGGTTCGCAGAGCACGAGACCGTGCAGGGCAAGAACGTCGTGGTGGGCAACCTGGTCTACTCCATCGCACTCGGGATGAGCGTGCCCGACGTGAGTGGTTCATGCATCGCCAACTTGGAGGTCGAGTCGCTGCTGCACCGTTCGCCCACATTTCACGGCGACACCATCTACGCGGAGGACGCGAGTGCTCGACGCGACGCCCTCGAAGTCGAAGGACGATCGCGGTATCGTGACCGTCGAGACCAAGGCCTTCAACCAGCGCGGCGAGGAGGTCTGCTACTTCCGGCGCAAGCTGATGGTGTGGAAGACGGCGGCCGCACCGGCGCGGCAGCGCCCCTACGGCGACGACGTCTGGGACTGAGTTCCCGCCGCTCCAGGCTGATCGGGTCCGGCGCTTCCAGCGCCGACTCCTGGAGTGGGGAGAGGACCACCGCCGCGACCTGCCCTGGCGCCGAACACCGCGACCCGTGGCGGATCCTGGTCTCGGAGATCATGCTGCAGCAGACCCAGGTGGACCGCGTCGTACCGCACTACGAGGGCTTTTTGGTCGCCTTTCCGACGCCGGCAGCCTGCGCGGCGGCGGGCCCGGCGGCCGTCGTCCGCCTGTGGTCGGGCCTGGGCTACAACCGGCGGGCGCTGAACCTGCACCGGGCCGCCGCAGCCATGGTGACGGACCACGGCGGCGCCGTCCCGCACGAGGACGAGGCGCTGCAGGCCCTCCCCGGTGTCGGCCCCTATACGGCTCGGGCGGTGCGGACGTTCGCCTTCGGTGACGACGTCGCCGCGATCGACACCAACGGCGTGCGGGTGTTGGCCCGGGGAGTGGCCGGCGCTGCGCTTACCGTGCGCCAGGCGATGCAGCTCGGGGACCGGCTCGTCCCTGCGGGGGACTCGTGGGCGTTCAATCAGGCGATGTTCGACCTCGGCGCCACGGTGTGCACCGCAGCGCGACCCGGTTGCGAGCGGTGCCCGTTGCGTCGCCAATGTGCGTGGCGGCGGCGGGGCTTGGAGGGACCGGACCCGTGGCGCCTCAGCCCGACAGCCCGGCCGCAGAGCACGTTCGCCGGATCGGACCGCCAGGGAAGGGGACGACTGCTCGACGCGCTGCGCGCCGCCGGCGTGCGTCGGAGCGCCCTTGCGGCCGCCTGCGGCTGGCCCGCCGACCCGCCGCGGGCGGACCGCGTCGTGGCCGCCCTGGTGGAGGAAGGGTTCGCTGCGTGGTCCGGCGGGAAGGATCCGGTCCTCCGTCTGTGCGAGGGGCCGGGCGGCGAGGCGACCACGTCCTCGGCGGCGTTCGTCAGGAGGCCGTGAGGAAATCGATGATGTGGCGGTTGACGACGTCTGGTCGTTCCACGTGCAAGAAGTGGCCGGCGTCATCGACGATTTCGAGCGCTGAGCCCTCTGCCATGAAGTCGAGCGGCGAGCCCATGGACGAAAGCAGCATGCAGTTGTCATCGCGCCCGTGGAGATAGAGCGTCGGCTTCGGCGTGGGCAGCAATGCGGCCGCCTGTTCGTCGGCCAGCTCGGGCACCTGCAGTGACGGGTCGTAAAGCGAGCGGTAGTAGCCGATGGCCGCAACCATGCGCTCGGGATCGCCGATGGACTCCTTGACGCGAGCGACGTCCCAGGTGCCGTCGTAACCGGGCGACCAGTCGCGCCAGAGATGGTCGATGAACGAGAAGTCTTCGAGCGGCAGCGCCACCTCGGCCAGAGGGGAGAGGAAGAAGAACATGTACCAGCTCTTCTGCAATTCCGCGTAGGTGAAGAGCGACATGCCGATGGAGGCCGTGGGCGGCACCGCGGCGGTCACGGCTCGGCGCCAGCGGTCGGGCTGGTGGGCCACCGCGCCGTAGGTGGCCAGCGCGCCCCAATCGTGGCCGACGATCACGGCGTCGGGACCTCCGCCGAGCACGTCGTGCGAGCGCGTTGGCGTCTCGCACCAGGGCCCCTACCTGGTAACGCCCGTCGGCGGGAACCGAGGTTGGGGCATAGCCCCGGAGGAAGGGCGCCACCGCGCGGAAACCGGCGCCAGCCAGCTCTGGCAGCAGGTAGCGCCAGGTATGCGCCGAATCGGGGAACCCGTGCAGGCAGAGGGCGAGCGGCCCATCTTCCGGCCCTTCAGTCAGGCAGCCGAATTCCAGGCCGTTCGCATTGATGGTCTGTTGCTCCATGGGTGCAAAACGTACCGCTCCGGTGCAGGGTAACGTTGGGTGGGTGAACGTCACGTTCTACGGCGTGCGGGGGTCGTGCCCGTGCTCGGGGGATCGCTACCGCCGCTACGGGGGCAATACCTCGTGCCTCGTGATCGACATCGAAGGGGACGAGCCCCTCATCGTGGATCTCGGCACCGGCCTACGAGCGCTGGGTGACGTTCTGCAGCGCGAGGTGCGGGCCCTCGGGACGCCGATGCATGCGACCGCGCTGCTCACCCATCTCCACTTCGACCACATTCTCGGCATCCCGTTCTTCAGCCCGCTCCACGATCCCGGCGCGCGCCTGACCGTCTATGGCCCCGCCCAGCCCAAGGGCACCTTGAAGGACGCATTGCATGCTGCAGTGCAGCCACCCGTTTTCCCGATCCACATGGAACAGTTCCGCGGCGAGCTCATCACCATCGACGTCGGCTCCGAGGACTTCTCCATCGGCTCGGCCAAGGTCATGGCCCGGCCCATCCCGCACGCCGGCACCACACTCGGGTTCCGTATTGAGGCCGAGGGACGTTCCGTCGCGTACATGTCCGACCACCAGGCTCCGCTCGACCGACGGGCCATCCCCGAGTCGGTGCGCGAGCTCTGCCAGGACGTGGACCTGTTGATCCACGACGGCCAGTACACCGACGACGAGTTCGCGGCGAAAGCGGACTGGGGTCATTCGACGGCCGCGTACGCCGTGCATGTGGCCGCCGAGACCGGAGCGAAGCGGCTGCTGCTGTCGCACCACGATCCGTCGCACACCGACCGAGAGCTGGATCGCATCCTCAACCAGGCCCGCCGTCTCCCCGAGGCGAAGCAGATCGAGGACGTCTCCTCGGCCCACGAAGCGCAGACGATCGAGCTCGGCAAGGCATAGGAGTCGAGACATGTCGGGCCTCGACCAGGCTCGGTTCCGCGAGGTGCTCGGGCACTTCGCCACCGGGATCACCATCGTCACTGCCCTGGAAGAGGGCGAGCCCGTCGGCTTCACGTGCCAGTCCTTCGCCGCCCTGTCGCTCGATCCGCCGATGGTCATCCTCGCTCCGGCCCGGAGTTCGACCAGCTGGCCGCGCATCGCCAAGGCGGGATCATTCTGCGTCAACATCCTCGCGGAACACCAAGAGGCGCTCTGCCGGAACTTCGCCATCTCCGGTGGTGACAAGTTCGACGGCGTCGGGTGGTCGCACGGCATCACCGGCGCCCCGGTGATCGATCATTCGCTCGCAGTCCTCGAATGCCGGCTGGGTGACATCTTCGACGGCGGCGACCACGAGCTCGTCACCGGCCATGTGGTGGCCATGGACGTGGGCGAGGGGAGCCCGCTCGTGTTCTACCGGTCGGGCTTCGGCCGTTTCGCCCAGTGACAGGTCAGCCGCTACCGTTCGCGCCATGCCTGAGCTGATTCCCTCCACCGTGATCGACGATGTCGTGCTCGTCCGCCCGGACGTGCACGGCGACGAGCGCGGGCGCTTCGTCGAGACATACCGGCGCAGCTGGTTCCCCGATCGCCCCGAGATGATTCAGGGCAACCGCTCCGAGAAGCAGGCGGGCGCGGTGGTCGGACTGCACTTTCACCTGCACCAGGCCGACTATTGGTACGCCCTGCGCGGCCGAGTGCGCGTCGTCCTCCACGACCTCCGGGTCGGCTCCCGCACCGACGGGGCCACCGAGGTGATCGATCTCGACGGCGACGTCGATCAGGGGGTCTACATCCCGCCCGGGGTGGCACACGGATTCGCCTCGTTGACCGACATCCTGCTCACGTATCTCGTGGACAACTACTACGACGACTCGGACGAACACGGGTTGGCCTGGAACGACCCTGCCGTCGAGGCCGACTGGGGCGTGACCGACCCCATCCTCTCCAAGCGGGACCAGACCAACCCGCGGCGAGACGACATCCCTGACGCCATCAGGCCCCGACTGGCCTCCTGAGGCCGTCGCCGGCGCCGGGGCGCCGGCCTCTGTGCGGCGGCGGAGAGCCGGCGGTTGCGCTCCTCACCCACCTTCTCACCCGCGGTGTTCCCCGCCCCGTTCATCCTGTTGAATAGAAGGCGGTGCTGATCGGTGGGCTCATCGGTGTCGTCGTGGTCCTGGGCGTCATCGCGGCCGCCCTGATGCTCCGACGCTCCCACGACGACGTCCACTCCGTCGAGCACTACCACCGGCAGCTGCACACGCTCGAGGAGATCCGGGGTCACCCGGCGGCCGAGCGTCCGAACGGCAGCGAGCCGGCGGCGTTTCCGGCCAGCGCGTTCCGCGTGCTCGGGGTCGTCGACCGTCCGCCTCACCGAGTCGGACCAGCCCGTGGTGCCGCCGGTTCCTCCGCCCCCGGTGCCCAATCCCTCCGAGCCGCTGACCTTCGACGACGCCAGCCCCGACCCGGTCCCGCCGACCTTCATGACGGGGAACGAGGACCGGGTCATTCAGTCGATCAACCACCGTCCCCGCCGGCTCGGCGGTCCGGCGGCAGCCGTGGGAGCGGTCCTTGTCCTGATCCTGGTGCTGATCCTCACGGGCCTCCATTCGAACGCCTCGAAGCACCCCGCCAAGTCGGCCGGCGCGGCCACTACCACGCCAACGACGCATCCGCCGGCGAGCCATCACCACACGACGCACGCGACGACGACCAGCACGACCGCCCCGCCACCCGCGGTATCGGCGCCGACGACGGCGTCCGCTCACACCGCGAGCTACGTGGTGGCCGCGTCGAACTACTCATTGAACGTCGCCGCCACCACCGGCGAATGCTGGGTGGACGTCACCAACAGCACAACGGGTTCTGTGTTGTTCACGACCACGCTGCAGGCCGGTCAGTCACACGCCGTCACGGCCACAGGGCCGGTGACAGTGGTCGCCGGCGCTCCCGGTGTCTTCGCGGCAACCATCAACGGTTCCCCAGTCGCGCTCCCGCCCGGAAACCAGGCGCCGTTCACGCTGCACTTCTCCCCGGCCGCGGCAGCCACTCCCGGCTCCACGGGCTCGACGACACCGACGACACCGACACCGACGACACCGGCACCGTCCGGCACGCCAACGACGTAGCGAGGAGTGCTCAGCCCGCGCCGGCCAGCCCCAGGGCCGCCAGGATGAAGGCGTAGACCTGGGCTTCTTCCTTCCAGGCGTCGTAGCGGCCCGACGGGCCACCGTGGCCGGCACCGAGCTCGGTCTTGAGGAGCACCCGGGTCGAGGGCGACTCGGCCCGCAGCTTGGCCACCCATTTGGCCGGCTCCCAATAGGCGACGCGGGGGTCGTTGAGGCCCCCAGAGACGAAGAGGTCGGGATAGGTGCGGGGCGACCCGTCGTCGTCCCGCCCGGTGACGTTGTCGTAGGGCGAGTAAGAGAGCATGCGCCAGTACGCCGACTCGTCGGCCAGCGGGTTCCCCCACTCCTCCCACTCACCGACCGTCAACGGCAGCTCGTCGTCGAGCATGGTCGTGACGCAGTCGACGAAGGGCACCTCCGCCACGAGGGCGCGGAAGAGCTCGGGTGCTTCGTTGGCCACGGCGCCGATCAGGAGCCCACCCGCCGAGCCTCCCCGGCCGACCAGGTGGTCCGGGCGGGCGATCCCGGCGTCCAGCAGATGTCGCCCACAGGCGATGAAGTCCGAGAAGGTGTTGGCCTTGTGCTCCATCCGCCCGTCCTCGTACCAGGAGCGACCCATTTCGCCGCCGCCACGGACGTGCGCGATGGCGAACGCAACGCCGCGGTCGTACAGCGAGAGCCGGTGTGGTGAGAAGGCCGGGTCGATGCTCATCTCGTAGGCGCCGTAGCCGTAGAGGATGCACGGTGCGGGGAGCTCGAGGTCCTTGCGGTGGACTACCGAGAGGGGCACCCGCGTCCCATCAGGTGCGACGGCCCATTCCCGGTAGGTGGTGTAGCGCGTCGCGTCGAAATCGCCCAGAACCGGCTCCTGCTTGAGCAGTGTCTCCTCGCGCTCGCCGAGGCTGATCTGCAGGACACTCGAGGGTGTGACGAGCGACATGCGTCCGATGCGCAGCGCAGCGGTCTCGGGCTCGGGGTTGGCGCCGAGCCAGGTTGAGGCGGGACTCTCGATCGAAGGGACGATCCACCCTGTCTGCAGGAGATCGGGGCCGAAGGGGTCGCCCGCATCAGCATGAACGGCGCTGCGGGCGGGCAGCGGCAGCACGCGCACCTGGGTCTGGGCCTCGGCCCGCTCACTCAGCACCAGCGCGCCGTTGAAGGCGTCGACGTCCTCAATGCGGATGCCCGGCCGGTGCGCGATCACCTCGCGCCACAGTGCGGCCGGGGCGATGGTGCCCAGCGCGCTGTCGGGAGCGGCCAGGACGCGGAAATCCTTGGCCTCCTCGTTGGTCAGGATCAGGAACCAGCCGCTGCCACCGGTCGCCGGCGTCAGATGATCGATGCCGTACTCCACGCCCTCCCGGCGCGGCAGCACGACCCGGGGCGCGGCCAGCGGCTCGCCGGAGGGGATGGCCAGCCACTCGGTCGTGTTGGTGCTGTGGAGGCCAATGGCCACGAATGCGGCGTCACGAGTGGAGCCGGTCGACAGGGAGAAGCGCCGATCCAGCTCCTCGAACACGAGGGCGTCGTCCGCCGGGTCGGTGCCGAGCCGATGGCGCCAGAGCTGGAAGGGCCGCTGGGCCTCGTCCATGCGGACATAGAAGACATAGTCGGCGTTCGCCGACCAGGCCAGGCCGTACCCCGTCTCAGGCACGGCCTCGGGGGCGGGTGCCATCTCGGCGTCGAGGGGGCGGAACTGCAGCTCGTACTTCTCGTTGCCGCGGTGGTCGGTCGAGTAGGCCAGCCAGCGGTGGTCGTGGCTCACCGCAGCACTGCCGACGGCGAAGTACCCGGTTCCCTCGGCCAGGACGTTCTCGTCGAGCAGGATCTGCTCCTCCTCGCCGGGCTCTCCGGCCGGCGGCAGCTCCTGGAGGCCGCGGGCAGGGCGCCGGCAGTGGATGCCGTAGTCCTTTCCCTCCTCGGTGCGCGAGTAGTACCACCACGGGCCCCGACGCGTGGGCACCGACATGTCGGTCTCCTTGATCCGGGACTTCATCTCGTCAAAAAGGTCCCGGCGTAGCGCGGCGAGCGGGGCCATCTCCTGCTCCGTGAACGCGTTCTCGGCTCGGAGGTAGGTCAGGACCTCGGGATCCTCGCGTTCCCGCAGCCAGAACCAGGGGTCCTGGCGGTCGTTGCCGTGGGCCGAGATGACGTGGGGGCGCCGGGGGGCGCTGGGGGGACTGGCCATAGGATTGAGAGCCTGCCACGGCCGGCTACACGCCTGTGGGCTGCGGAAGACGTTTCGGCTGGCCCGGGTAGTTGTTACTATCTCTATAGGGGAAATTCCCCCGTTCTCCGACTTCAGGAGTCGCATGGCAACCACGGATCTCGACCTCGGGCGGTACCAGCTCGGGTGGAGCGACGCCGAGGACTACGTCTTCAAGCCCAAGAAGGGCCTGAACGAGTCGATCGTGCGCGAGATGTCGGAGATGAAGAAGGAGCCGGAGTGGATGCGGGACTTCCGGCTCCGCGCCCTCAAGCACTTCGAGCGCAAGCCGATGGCTCCGTGGTTCGCCAAGCAGATGCCGAACCTGGACTTCGACGACATCTTCTATTACATCAAGCCAACCGGCGGCCAGGTGGACAAGTGGGAAGACCTGCCGGACGCCATCAAGAACACGTACGAGAAGCTCGGGATCCCCGAGGCCGAGCGCAAGTACCTGTCGGGCGTCACCGCGCAGTACGAGTCCGAGGTCGTGTTCCACCGCAACCGCGAGGATCTCGAGGAGCAGGGCGTCTTCTTCTGCGACATGGACACGGCTGTGCGCGAGTACCCCGACATCGTGCGCAAGTGGTTCGGCAAGATCATCCCGCCCAACGACAACAAGTTCGCCGCCCTCAACTCGGCCGTGTGGTCGGGGGGATCGTTCATCTACGTCCCACCCGGCGTGAAGGTCGACATGCCGCTGCAGGCCTACTTCCGGATCAACGCCGAGAACATGGGCCAGTTCGAGCGCACGCTGATCATCGCCGACGAGGGCTCCCAGGTGCACTACATCGAGGGGTGCTCCGCTCCGGTGTACTCGACCGATTCGTTGCACTCGGCCGTGGTGGAGCTCGTGGCGCTACCCGGTTCACGCATCACGTACACGACGATCCAGAACTGGTCGACGAATGTCTACAACCTGGTGACGAAGCGGGCCCGGGCCGAAGCTGAGGCGCACGTCGAGTGGATCGACGGCAACATCGGCTCACGGCTGACCATGAAGTACCCCTCGGTGTACCTGATGGGGCCGAAGGCGAGCGGAGAGGTGCTGTCCGTGGCCTACGCCGGGGCGGGTCAGCACCAGGACGCGGGAGCGAAGATGTACCACATCGCGCCTGAGACGACCTCGACGATCGTCTCCAAGTCGATCTCGAAGGACGGTGGCATCACGACGTACCGGGGCAAGGTGCACGTGGACCCCCAGGCAACGGGCGCCAAGTCCTTCGTGCGGTGCGACGCCCTGCTCCTCGACGACGAGTCCATCTCGGAGACCAAGCCCTACATGGAGGTCGGCGAGCGCAGCGCGCGCATCGGCCACGAGGCGACCGTCTCGAAGGTCGGCGACGACCAGCTCTTCTATCTCATGAGCCGCGGGCTCTCCGAGCAGCAGGCCATGGGCATGATCGTCAACGGCTTCATTGAGCCGGTCACCCGCACGCTGCCGATGGAATACGCAGTGGAGTGGAGCCGTCTCATTGAGCTGCAGATGGAAGGCTCGGTCGGCTGAGCCACCGGGCCCCGCCTGCGGTGGCGTGGCCTCGGTCGGCTGAGCCACCGCGGCCCCGCCTGCGGTGGCGTGGCACCATAGAGCCGTGCCGATGCGCGAGGAGTGCAAGCATTTCCAGAGCAGGACCTACGCCTCGGGCGAGGCAGCCCGCTTCTGTGTGCTCGACCTCGCACCTGAGGCACCGTGGCGCTGCCCGGAGAACTGTCCCTCGTACCAACGCCGGATGGCCGACGTGGGCTGGGTGCACGGGAGCCTGGTGGAGCCCGCAATCGAGGACGAGCCCGGCGAGGGTGGTGCCGATGTGGCCGAGTTGCTCGATTCGGCTGAGGACATCGTCAACGATGTCGCCCCCGACATCCTCGACTCGGTGCGGGCAGAGGATGCTCGGCGCGAACGCGCGGCCAATCGTTGGTGGCGCCGCAAGCGCTGAAGGCTCCGGCCGTCCCAAGGAGCGCGTCCCAGGGATTGCATCCCAAAGGATTGCGAGCGACCAGGGTGGGAGACTTGGGGGATGGCCGAAGTCGGGGACGTCGATGTGCATCACGTCGTGGCCGGCCTCCTTGTCGATGCGGGCACCGTCCTGCTCTGCCATCGGTCTCCGAGCAGGCGTTGGTACCCGAACGTCTGGGACCTTCCGGGTGGCCACATCGAACAAGACGAGCGTCCTTCGAGCGCACTCGTCCGAGAGCTGAGCGAGGAGCTGGGCGTCGTCGTTCCCGAACCCAGCGTCCCGGCGTTCGCGCGGTTGGAGCTGCGGGACTTCGACTGTCGAATCTGGGTCGTCCGGGAATGGGAGGGCACACCCCACCTCGCGTCCGAAGAACACGATGAACTGGGTTGGTGGACGCCCAAAGCGATCGCCGGTCTGCCTCTGGCCGTCGAGAGCTATCGGCAGTTCCTCAAACGGGCCGTGCTGACAGCCTGAGGATGAACGAGCTGACGGCCGGAGGATGCAGCAGCCCCCGGATGCAGCAGCCCCCGGCACGCCGACCATGGGCGCGCTACGCCGTGGGCAGCACCTTGCTCAAGAACCGTGTGAAGTGCGGATCGAATCCCCGTTCGTTCGCCGCGGCCACCTCCTCGAGTGACCACCACCGGGCGCCCCGGAACTCGACCTCGTCGAGAGTCAATCGCACCTTGCGGGATCCGTCACTGACGAACCACAGGCTGACGTCGGTGTGACCTGAGTCCTGACCAATGGTCCTGGTCACGGTGAGGAAGGCGGGGTCGTCTCCACTCCCGGAAAAGTGCGCGTCGATGCCGAGCTCCTCTCTGCACTCTCGACGGGCGGCGGCGGCCGGATGCTCGTCGGGCTCGACGTGGCCTCCCGGCGGCAGGAACAAACCAGAATTGACGTGGTCGACGAGTAGGACCTCGGACCCGTCTCGATCGAGAAGGACGACATAGGACACAAGGTGCCGAGCCGGAGTCGCAGGCTTCGTTCGTCGGAAGACGTCGTCCGTGGTTTCGAGCCAGTGGAGCGTCTCGGCAATGTGCGCTGCCTCCAACGCGTCGAGCGGTGTGGTCCTGGCCACGAGCTCGTGGACCGTCGCAACGGAGTCTCGCACCGGTCCAGTGTGCCTCGGGGGTGTTCGAGTGGTCCGTCCCGGTGCGGCTGGCCGGGCCGTGGTCTCGGTGGCGCCCTCAGCGGCCGGTGAACTTCGCCGGCCGCTTCTCCATGAACGCGGTCACGGCTTCGGTCAGGTCGTCGGAGGCCAGCATCCCGGCATTCCAGGTGGCGACGTAGTCGAGCCCCTCGGCGACCGTCCGACCCTCGTTGGCCGCCAGGACAGCCTTGGTCCCCTGGACGGCGATGGGGGAGTTCGCCGCGATCTCCGCCGCCAACGTCAGGGCGGCCTTGTGCACACCTTCGACATCGGCGGCCACGTCGTTGACCAGACCGATCTCCTTGGCCCGCTCCGCCGTGATGTCCTTTGCGGTGTACGCGAGCTCGGCCAGGTGTCCGGCGCTGATGATGGCCGGCAGGCGTTGGAGGCTGCCGAGGTCGGCGACGATCGCCATCTTCGTCTCGCGGACCGAGAAGATGGCATCGGCGGAGGCCAGCCGGATGTCGCAGGCAGCAATCAGGTCGACGCCCCCGCCGATGCAGTACCCGTGCACGGCGGCGATGACCGGCTTCGGGCAGCGTGCCACCGCGGTGATGGACTCCTGCAGCCGGAGGACGCTCGCCCGGGCGGCGCGGGCCCGGGAGGCCATGGAAGCCCGTGACGAGCCGCCGGCGTCGGCGGCCTGGTCAGTCCCGGCGGTCAGCATGGCTCCCATCGCCTTGAGGTCCAACCCGACCGAGAAATGCGGGCCCTGGGCCGCCACGACCACGACCCGTACCTCAGGGTCGTCGGAGAGCAGATCCATGGCTCGAGGGAGGTCCTGCCACAGGTCCTGGCCCATGGCGTTGCGGGCCTCGGCCCGGTCGAGCCACAAGGTGGCCACGGCGTCCGTCCCGTCGTGCGCAATGCGAAGCACAGGTGACTCGAAATCGGCGGTCTTTCCCATGCCCAGAGGCTAATCCGCCTGGTAGGGAAGGCACCGGGGGGCCAGTAGAGTGCATGGGCCACATTGGCCATCCTGAAAGAGGACGTGACCCTGCACACCTTCACCGCTGAGGCTTCCGCGGCCCTGACCGGACCGGAGTGGCTCCGGGAACGGAGGGCTGCCGGTTACGACGCCTTCACCTCGTGCGCGCTGCCCGTCGGAGAGCGAAGAGGTCTGGCGGTACACGCCCATTGACACGCTGGTCCTCGACGACTTCGCCCCACCCGGAGGCGACGGGCCCGTCCCGGCCGGGGACCAGCTGCTGGCCGCACTCTCGACCGCACTGGGAGAGATCGCCGGGAGCGTGCTCGTGCACAACGGCCGGGCCAGCGCCTTCACGGCGACGGGTCCGGCGGGGACGTCAGGTCCGGAGGGCGCCAGTTCTGTCGCCACGTTCGACTTCGGGCGGGCGGACGACGTGCCCGGCGCGGCCGACATGCTCGGTGCAGTCCAGGAGGGTGGCGACGCCCTGGTGCGCCTCAACGACGCGTTCGCCGCCGATCCGGTCTTCATCGATGTCCCGTCCGGACACGACGTGGGCGCCCCCGTGCTCATCGTGCACTGGTGTGACGCAACGTCGGCCTTTCCGCGGACCTGCGTGCGGGTTGGCGACGCCGGCGCGCCTCTCCGTCGTCGAGGTCTTCGCCGGTGCGGAGGGAGCGGCGCGCTCGCTCGTCGTCCCCGTCACCGAGTTGGCCGCCGGCGACGCCGGCTCGGTCTCCTACGTCTCCCTGCAGGTCCTGGGCGACGCCGCCTGGTCGATCGGCCGCCTCGCCGCCCGGGGCGCTGCCAATTCGAGCGTGCGCACCTTCACCGTCGGGCTCGGGGCCTCCTACGACCGGGTCCGGGCCGACGTCTCGGTCGAGGGGCGGGACGCCCGCAGCGAGATCCTCTCGACCTATCTGGGCGACGGGACCCAGGTGCACGACATCCGCACCCTGCAGGACCACGTCGCGCCCCGCACGACGAGCGAGCTGCTCTGCCAGGGCGCGGTCGCCGGGACCTCCCGCTCGGTCTACAGCGGGCTCATCCGGGTGCATCGCGGGGCGGTGCGCAGCGACGCCAGGCAGACCAATCTCAACCTGGTCCTCGACGAGGGCGCGCACGCCGACTCGGTGCCGAACCTCGACATCCTCGAGAACGACGTGCGCTGCTCGCACGCCTCGGCGGTGGGGCCGGTCGACGAAGACCAGCGCTACTACATTGAGTCGCGGGGCGTGGCACCCGAGGTGGCCGAGGGGCTCATCGTACGGGGCTTCTTCGACGCCATCATCGACCGCTCGCCCGTACCCGAAGCGGTGCCGCTCCTGGAGCGCGAGGTCCACGAGCGTCTCGACGTCGCGCTCGGCGGCCAGCCCCTGCCCGCCGGTGTCTGAGACGGTGGCGCTGTGCGCGCCCGACGACCTGGCTCCCGGCGAGGCGCGGCGCTTCGACGTGTCTGGCCGCCGCATCGCGCTGGTGCGCATCGGCGACTCGTTTATGCTGTCGACGACGAGTGCAGCCATGAGGACTATTCGCTCTCGGAAGGTGAGGTGTGGGCCGAGGAGTGCCAGATCGAGTGTCCTCGCCACGGCAGCACGTTCGACCTGGTGACGGGCGCGCCGTGCTCACTGCCGGCGACCCAGCCGGTCGACGTGTACGACGTCACCGTGGCGGACGGTACCGTCGCCGTGGTGCTGCCGTGAGCGCCGACCACGTGTTCGAGGTGCGGGGCCTACACGCCTCCGCCGGTGGCAAGGAGGTCCTGCGCGGCATCGACCTCACCGTGCGCAGCGGCGAGGTCCACGTGATCATGGGTCCCAACGGCTCGGGCAAGAGCACGCTGGCCCACGCGCTCATGGGGCGACCGGGAACCGAGAGTGACCGCAGGTTCCATCACGATGGACGGCGTCGAGCTCAGCGGCCGCCCGGCCTGGGAGCGAGCTCGCGCCGGCCTGTTCCTTGCGCTCCAGCATCCAGTCGAGGTCCCCGGGGTCAGTTTGCATTCGCTGCTCGCCGCGGCTGCCGCCGGGGGCAGCGTCGGGGGCGTGGGCACGGAGCCGGCGGCGACGCTGCAAGCACGCATGGACGACGAGGCCAAGGCGATCGGGCTCGACTGCCCGTTTGCTGCGCCGCCCGCTCAACGTGGACCTGTCGGGGGGCGAGCGCAAGCGCACGGAGATGGTGCAGCTGGGTGTGATCCGGCCGGCCATCTGCATCCTCGACGAAGTCGATTCCGGCCTGGACGTCGACGCGCTCGGAGAGGTGGCGCGGCGCCTGCAGCACGACACCACCGAGTGGGGCGTCGGCCTCCTGGCTATCACCCACTTCAGCCGCTTCCTGGTGCAGCTGGAGGCCGATCTCGTGCACGTCCTCGTCGACGGCCGCATCGTTGCCACGGGCGATGCAGCGTTGGCACTCGAGCTCGAGCAGACCGGATACGCGGGGTACCAGGAGAAACGCTGAAAGCGAGCGGTCGGCGCGGCGCGGCACCGCGCCCGGTACCTGCCGCCACCTGCGCAACGGCGCTTGGTACCGTTCTTCTTCATGGCGAACGGTCGTCCACCGGGCGACGGGTCGGATCGCTCCCCCGAGAGACGGCGTGGCAAGCGCGCGAACCAGGAAGGGTTGGCCGCGCTCGGAAAGCAGATGCGTTCGGGCGAGACGGGCGAGACCGTGGCCAACGAGTCGGGCCTCAAGGCGCTCGGTGCCCGCATCGACACCGACAACCGGCGCCCCACCACGCGTCGCAGTGGCAAGCCGAAGTGGAGCACGGGGAAGAAGACGGTGGTGGTGTTGTGCTCAGCCATCGTCCTGGTGGCGGCGCTGGTCGGCGGGACCTACGGCTACCTCTGGTACCGCTACAGCCAGATCAACAAGGTGCACATCAACGACGAGGTGGCGGCCCAGAGCGGGGGCCCGTTCACCCTCCTCGTGATCGGCTCGGACAGCCGTGTGGGCGAGTCGGCGGCCGGCGCGCAGGCGTTCGGCTCGTCGTCGCTGGTCACCGGGCAGCGCAGCGACGTCGTCCAGCTGTGGCGGGTCACGCCGGCGACCAAGCAGATCCAGGTCATGTCCATCCCGCGGGACACGGTCATTTCCATGCTGCCGCCGGACACGGCACAGTACGGCAAGTTCAACCGGATCAATTCGGCGTACAACACCGGTCGCCAACCAACTGGTCAAGTCGATCACCGCCAACTTCGGCATTCCCATCAACCATGTCGTCCAGGTCGACTTCTCGGGCTTCCAGGACGCCGTCAACGCGCTCGGGCGGGATCTCTCTGAACTTCCCCTACCCGGCCAAGGACGCCTACTCCGGCCTCAACATCACGACGCCGGGCTGCCAGCTCCTGAGCGGGGCGCAGGCGTTGGCGGTCGCGCGCGCCCGGCACTACGAGTACTACACCAACGGCTACTGGCACACCGACGGCACGAGCGACTTCGGCCGGATTCAGCGCCAGGACGTGTTCCTGCGCTCACTGATCACCGCGGCGAAGTCGAAGGTCAACCCGCTGACCGTCAACGCGTTCATCGGATCCATCCACGAGGGCGTGACCATCGACGACAGCTTCGGCTTCAACCAACTCATCGGGCTGGCCCTGACCTACCATTCGTTCGACCCGGCCAACCTGGCGGGACAGACCCTTCCCACCGAGGCGACCAACGGGTTCGGCGATCTCGGTGACGTCCTGACGGTCCAGCAGCCCGAGGCGCAACAGATGCTGGTCAACATCTTCGGGTCGTCGTTGGTGGCGCCGACGAACCCACCCCCCGACGCCAACGGCGACACGCCGCCACCCCCGCCCGTGACCACCACCACCGTGGCTCCGGCGACGCCGAGCACCTCTTCGGGCGGGTCCTCCAGCGCCACGACGACCCCGACCACGGTGCCGCCGCCGTCGTTCAACCCGACACCCTGCACCCCGGCCTGATCCTGGGGGCGCTGGCGTCGCGGTGAGCCGAGACAACCGCGAGGCGACACGAGACGACCGCGCGGCGATCGCTCGGCGAACCTAGGAGGCTTCGGCCCCCACCTCGTCGAGACCCTGCGCCAGCGCGTTCCAGCTCAACGTGGCGCACTTGATCCGCACCGGGAACTTCACGACGCCCTGCAGCGCCGCGAGCTCGCCGAGCTTGTCGAGGTCGATCTCCTCGGCCTCGCCCTCCACCACTTCGGCACCGTCCCCGTCGGATTCCGGGCCGAGGTGAGCCTCGTGGATCGACATCATCCCCTTGAAGGTCGAGATGAGGCGGCGCACCTCGTCGACCGGCTTGCCCTTGACGGCGGCCGACATCAGCGAGGCCGACGACTGGCTGATGGAGCAACCCGAACCACCGATCTTCAGGTCGGCCAGCTTGCCGTCCTCGACCACCATGGACACCACGACCTCGTCGCCGCAGAGCGGGTTGAAGCCCTCGACCCGGTGGGCGGGCGGCGACTCCAGCTCGCCGCGGTTCCGGGGGGAGCGGTAGTGGTCGAGGATGATCTCGCGGTACAGCTCTTCGAGGTCGGCCATTAGCCGAACAATCTACCGGCTTCCAGCAATCCTTCGATCAGCACCTCGATGTCGTGCTCGTCGCTGAACAGGGACAACGAGGCCCGGGCGGTGGCCTGCACCCCGAGCCGACGCATGAGCGGCTTGGCGCAGTGGTGTCCCGGCCGGACGCACACGCCGAACTGGTCGAGCACCTGCGCCAGGTCGTGCGCATGCACGTCCCGGTAGGCGAGCGACAGGACGCCACCACGGTCGTCGCCCGGGGGCGGCCCGAACACCTGCACGTCAGAGCCCAGCTTCTCGTCCAGACGCTCCAGGGCGTGATTGGTCAGTGCCAGCTCGTGGGCCCGGATGCGATCCATGCCGATGTCGTTCAGGTAGTCGATGGCGGCCGTCAGGCCCACCGCCTCGGCGATCGGGGGCGTGCCGGCCTCGAAGCGCGCCGGGGGCGGTGCCGCCTTGAAGCCGTCGAGCTTGACGTCGAGGATCATGCCGCCACCGCCGAGGAAGGGCGGCATGGCCTCGAGCAGCTCGGCGCGCCCCCACAGCACACCGATGCCGGTCGGACCCATCATCTTGTGGGCGGAGAAGGCAATGAAGTCGACGCCGAGCTCCCGCACGTCCACCGGAGAGTGGGGGACGAGCTGCGCGCCGTCGGCCACGACGACCGCGCCGGCGGCGTGTGCCGCGTCGGTGATGTGACGCACGGGCGGGATGGTGCCGAGCACGTTGGACATGGTCGACAGGCCGACGACCTTGACGCCGTCGAGCAGCCGGTCGAGGTCGTCGAGCACGAGACGTCCGTCGTCGTCGATCGGGATGTAGCGCAGGTCGAGGCCGCCGATCTCCTCGGACAGGATCATCCAGGGCACGATGTTGGCGTGGTGCTCCATTTCGGTGAGCAGCACCGCATCGCCGGCGCGCAGGTTGGCCCGACCCCACGACTGGGCCACCAGGTTCAGCGCCTCGGTCGTGTTCTTGGCGAAGACCACCTCGTGCGCCGGGTCCGGCGCGCCGACGAAGCGCCCGGCGACCACGCGGGAGCGCTCGTAGAGCGCGGTGGCCTCTTCGGCGGTGGCGTAGACGCCGCGATGCACGTTGGCGTGCGTCGTCTCGTAGTAGTGCGACATGGCGTCGATGACGGCCGTGGGCTGCAACGCGGAGGCGGCAGCGTCGAGATAGACGATGGGCCGGCCGTTCACGGTGCGCGCCAACAGCGGGAAGTCCTTGCGCAACGCCTCGACGTTGAGCGGCGCCGGCGTGCGCCGACGGCGTGGCGGGGTCGCGGCTCATCGCCACCCTCGTAGCCCTCGGCCTCGACCTGCGGCGGCCAGCTCGGGCCGCCACTCGTCACGACGCGCCCGTCCATCAGGATGTGCACCACGTCCGGCACGAGCTCCTCGAGCAGTCGCGTGTAGTGGGTGATGGCGAGCACGCCGAGCTCGGGGCGCGCCTCGCGCACGGCCCGCACGCCGCGGCCCGACCACCTTCAGCGCGTCGATGTCGAGGCCCGAGTCCGTCTCGTCGAGCACGGCGACCAGCGGCTCGAGCAGCGCCATCTGCAGGATCTCGTTGCGCTTCTTCTCGCCGCCGCTGAAGCCCTGGTTGAGGTGCCGGCTGGCGAAGGACGTGTCCATGCCGAGCCGCTCCATCCACTCGTTCATGAGGAGGCGGACCTCCAGCACCGAGACCTCGTCGGTGCCCTTGCGCGCGGACATGGCCTGGCGCAGGAACTGCGTGACCGACACGCCCTCGATCGACTCGGGGTACTGGAAGGCGAGGAAGATGCCGGCCTTGGCCCGCACGTCGGTGGCCCAGTGCGTGACGTCCTCGCCGCTGCAGCAGGATCGAACCTGCGGTCACGGTGTAGGCCGGGTGGCCCAGCAGCGCGCCGGCCAGCGTCGACTTGCCGGCGCCGTTGGGGCCCATGAGGGCATGGATCTCGCCCGTGCCGACCGTGAGGTCGACGCCGCGCAGGATGGGCGCGTCCTCCGCCGAGACGTGGAGGTCCCGGATCTCGAGGAGCGGGGGCGTGGTCGTCATTGCGTAAAGCTTACCGTTTTGGTCGGGTATTCCGATAGGGGCCGCCGGAACGGCTGCGGCGGACTCCCCGCGGCGGCCTTCACCAGCCTCGCTCGACCCATTCGCCCAGGTGAGGAGACTCGTTCCCCACCGTGGTGGCGTCGCCATGGCCGGGCAGGACCAGGGTGTCGGGGCGTGAACGTGGCGAAGATCCGGCGGTCGATCGACTCGATGATGGTGTCGAAGTCGGCATCCTCGAAGCTCGTGTTGCCGGGGCCGCCCGGGAAGAGGGTGTCGCCCGTGAACAGGAGGTTCGTGCCCTCGACGGCGAAGCAGATGGAGCCGGGGGTGTGGCCCGGGGTGGCCAGGGTCTTGAGCCGCAGGTCGCCGACGCTGAGCTGCTCGTCGTCTTCGAGAATCAGGTCGTAGCTGGGCAGCATGCCGGCGTCGGCGCTGGTCACGGCCACCGAGATGCCGGCATCGCGCACGGCGGGCACCGCCTGAATGTGGTCCCAGTGCCCGTGCGTCTCCACCACCTGGTTCACGCCGAGGCGCTTGCAGATCTCGAGCAGCTCCTCGTGCTCGTTGGCGGCGTCGATGAGCATGGCCTCGCCCGTGTGCCGGCAACGGAGGATGTAGACGTTGTTGTCCATCGGGCCCACCACGATCTTGTGGACCTCGGCGGCCTCGTCGCTCCAGATCTGCTCCAGCTGTCCCATGACCCCAGCGTGGCACAGCCGGGAGGCATCTGGTCGCGCCGCACCCTCTTCTGGTAGACACGCTGGCAGAAGCAAGCGACGCACCGCCGGCCGGGCCGCCGGGGGAAGAGGCAGAGGAGCCCTGGCATGAATTTCGCCTTCAGTGACGAGCAGGAGGAGCTGCGCGCCGCGGTGCGCCGGTTCCTGGCGGAGAAGTCGCCCGAGTCCGAGGTGCGACGCCTCATGGACACGACCGAGGGCTACGACCCCGCCGTGTGGAGCCAGATGGCCGACCAGCTGGGCCTGCAGTCGCTGACCATCCCCGAGGAGTTCGGCGGATCGGGCTTCACCTATGTCGAGCTGCTCGTCGTGCTCGAGGAGATGGGCGCCGCCCTCCTGTGCGCGCCGTTCTTCTCGTCGGTGGCGCTGGCCGCCAACGCCCTCATCACTTCGGGCGACGACGAGGCCAAGAAGAGCTATCTGCCCGGCATCGCCTCCGGCGAGACGATCGGGACCCTGGCCATCACCGAGGACAACGGCAAGTGGGACTTCAGCGGGATCGAGTGCGCGGCCACCGAAGAAGGGCGACGGCTGGGTCCTCAACGGCCACAAGATGTTCGTCATCGACGGGCACATCGCCAACCTCATCATCGTGGCGGCCCGCACCAGTGCCGGTGTCTCGCTCTTCGCCGTGCAGGGCGACGCGTCGGGCCTGACCCGCACGCCGTTGCCGACGATGGACCAGACGCGCAAGCAGGCCCGGCTCGAGTTCGCCGACGTACCGGCCACGCTGATCGGCGCCGACGGCGGTGCCGAGGCCGGCCTCTCCAAGACGCTCGACCTCGGCCGCCGTGGCGCTGGCCGCCGAGCAGGTCGGCGGCGCGCAGCACGTGCTCGACGCGTCCGTCGAGTACGCCAAGACGCGCATCCAGTTCGGCCGGCCCATCGGCAGCTTCCAGGCGATCAAGCACAAGTGCGCCGACATGCTGCTGGAGGTCGAGTCGGCCAAGTCGGCCGCCTACTACGCCGCCTGGGCCGCGGCCGAGGACTCCGACGAGCTCCCCGTCGTGGCCAGCCTGGCCAAGTCGTACTGCTCGGAGGCCTACTTCCACTCGGCGGCGGAGAACATCCAGATCCACGGTGGCATCGGCTTCACCTGGGAGCACCCCGCCCATCTGTACTTCAAGCGGGCCAAGTCGTCGGAGCTGTTGCTGGGCGATCCCTCGTACCACCGCGAGCTGCTGGCACAGCGCATCGGTATCTGACGTGCCGGGGCCATTCAGGCTCCGGCCCGGGCCGGCAGGGGACCTGGCCACCTACGCCACCGCCACCACACAGGGCGCGCCCGTGCACGGGCACATCGTGCTCTGTCACGACCTGCCGCGACCCAAGGGTGCAGCAGCCGACGTCGCCCTGACGTATCCAGCCCTGGCCGACCGGCTGGCCCGCGAGTCGGGCTGGCGCGTCGTCACCGCGGCATTGCGGGGTGCGGGCGAGTCCGAGGGCGACTTCTCCGCGCTGGGCTGGCTCGACGACCTCGCCTTCCTCGCCCTGGCCGAGATCCCCGAGGACGGCGCCGCGTCTGGTGGTCGGCTTCGGATTCGGCGGCGTGCTGGCGCTGCACCTCGCCGCCGGCGACGAGCGCGTCGCCGGTGTGGCCTGTCTCGGCACGCCCGCCGACCTCGGTCCGCTGGCCGGCGACCCCGACCGGCTGCTCGTCCGCTGCCGCGAGACCGGCGTGGTCACGACGCCGGACTTCCCGCCCTCGGTGGACACCTGGGCCAAGGAACTCTCCGTCCTGCATCCGACCGAGGACGCGGCGCTGCTGAAGGGCGCCCGCTCCTGGTCGCGCAGGGCTCCGACGACCCCGACGTCCCGGCGGCCGACGCCGCGGGCCCTGGCCGATGCGGCCACAGGTCCTTCCGAGCTGCACACGGTGCTGGGCGCGGGCCACTGGCTCCGGGCCGACCCCCGGGTCATCGCCATCCTGGTGGGATGGCTGGAGCGGCGGCACTAGACCCGCCGTTGACCTGCGGCAACGCCCTGAGACGGCCGAGGGGCCGGTGGGGTTCTTCTGCGACCCGGACAACGGCAACCCAACACGACCTCAACGTGGGTGCCCGACCTGCCGATACGCGAGGCATGTCGGGATGGGGTGGATCGAAGTTCAGCGTGCCTGTGGACGCGTCCGGGCCGTACGACCAGGCCAAGACGAGAACAACCAGGTCGGCGCCGGAGGTCACCTCGGAGGCGCGGCAGAGTCAGGCCAGAGGTGGCGCGCTACTCGACGCTCGATCGATCGCCTCGCGCAGGGTCCGTGCCGCCGACCGGGCGTCAGGAGCCTGGGTCAGATACCGCACAACGACGAAGTGGCGGACACCGGCACGGGTCAGGGCGGGGATCTTCTCGGGTGTCACGCCGCCTGTCACGAAAACAGGAACAGTGGAGCGTGCGCTGGCCTGAGTGACGTAGCCCAGCCCGGTCCCTGGCCGGCCTGGCTTGGTGGGCGTTGCCTCGACCGGTCCCGCCGAGATGTACGTGACCGCCTGGTCCGCTGCTCCCTCGAGGTCGTCGAGGTCGTGGGTCGACAGGCCGACGATGGCGTCGGGCCCCAGGATGCGCCGCGCCAGCGAGACCGGTGCATCGTCCTGGCCGACGTGGACGCCATCGGCTCCGGCTTCGAGCGCGAGGTCGGGCCGGTCGTTCACCACGAAGGGCACGCCGTGGTCACGGCAGACGGCCGCCGCCACCTTGGCCCGGGCCAGGAGCGGCTTGGCCTCGAGCTCGCTTGTCCCGCAGCTGCACAAGGTCGACGCCACCGGCGATGCAGTCGGCGAGGAAGGCGGCCAGGTCGGACCGGTCCGGCGTACAGAGATAGAGGCGGCGGGACGAGAGGTCGGGACCCGGGCTCACGCTCCGGCCGCGGGCCGCGGCGGCGCGCTTCTTGGCCTTCGCCTTCATGGCCTTCTTGGTGGCCCGGACCTTGGCCAGGCTCTCCGGGTCGGTGATGTCGGCCACGGACAGCGAGCTGCCCGGCTTGCCGTAGGGGTTCGTGACCTTCTGCCAGCCCTCCGGGCACACGCCCAACTGCTTGCCGAGGAGCGCGGCGAAGATCTTGGCCTTCTGCTCGCCGAATCCGGGCAGGGCGCGGAGGCGGTCGATGAGCTCAGCGCCGCTGCCCACGCCCTTCCAGATGTTGTCGGCCTTGTTCCCGTAGTCCTCGGCCACGGCGCGGCACACGGCCTGGACCCGGCCGGCCATCGACCCGGGGTAGCGATGGAGCGCGGGACGTTCTCGGAAGATGTCGGCCAGCTGCTCGGGGTCCATGACGGCGATCGCGGCGGCGTCGAGGGGACCCTGCTGACCCAACCGGTGCAACAGATCGGCCGGCGACGAGAAGGCTTTTTCGATCGTCACCTGCTGGTCCAGCACCATGCCGACGAGGAGGGCCAGAGGATCCCGGCTCAAGACGGCGTCCGCCTCGTCGTCGCCGGTGATGTGGAGCGCGATCCGTGCCATGGGACAGATCTTGGCACGCCGCCACTCCCGCTCGGAAGTGGCCGGGACCGCTCGGCGCGGGCAGACTCTCGCCATGCACATCCCGGCCAAGGTCGACTACGGCATTCGGGCGCTGCTCGCCTTGGCCGCCGCCGGGACACCACAGACCGCCGAGTACCTGGCCGGGGAGCAGGGGCTGCCACCGCGCTTCTTGGGGGCGATCCTGGCCGACCTGCGCCGCGCCGGCGTGGTCGCAAGCCAGCGCGGGGCGGAGGGGGGCTACCGGCTGGCCCGTGAGCCCGACGCCATCACGCTGGCCGACGTCATCCGCGCCCTCGACGGGCCGCTGGCCGAGGTGCGGGGGTACCGGCCCGAGGCCACCAGCTACGACGGTGCCGCGGAGAACCTCCAGCAGGTCTGGGTCGCCGTCCGGGCCAGCCTGCGGTCCGTGTTGGAGAAGATCACCCTGACCGACGTGATCTCGGGCAAGCTCCCCTCTCACGTGCAGAAGCTCGTCACGGATCCGGATGCCTGGGTCGCCCACTGACGGCGAGGGAACGGCCTCGGTCGCCGTCCCGGCCAGCGTCTTCCTGTGGTTCGTCGACCTGGCCCTGGGTCAGATGGCGGCGATCATCGAGGAGCTCGGTGACGAGCTGGTCAACCGCAGACCTCCCTTCCGGGACACCAACTCCGCCTTCGTGATCCTGACCCACTGCCTGGGTGTCATGGAGTACTGGGGCGGCGCCACCGTGGCCGAGCGTCCCGTCGAGCGCGACCGAGCCGCCGAGTTCACGTCCAGCGGCGACGCGGCCGGAATCCTGCGGCGAACCGAGCAGGCCAGTCGCAGACTGCGTGAAGACCTGGTAGGACTCGACTCGGCGTCTCCGC
Organism: uncultured Acidimicrobiaceae bacterium; assembly: GCA_963762175.1. GTDB lineage: Bacteria > Actinomycetota > Acidimicrobiia > Acidimicrobiales > RAAP-2 > Bog-473. The sequence goes on along the minus strand of CAVXJW010000003.1, from coordinate 320,033 downwards.
CGGTCAGCGTGCGGCGTGATCCGGACGAGCCGGTGCCGTACACGGAGACTAAAGGGGCAGTGCTGATGCATCTTCTGGAGGAGCTGTTCCAGCATCTGGGACAGATGGAGCTCACGCGAGACGCACTCGTGGCAGCGCAGCGGCGATGACGTTCGAGCCCACGCCCGTACCCGACTTCGATGCCGCGCCGGAGGACACGCCGATCGCCTGCAGCCTGGACGCGGCCGAAATGGGGGAGCGGGCCGACGAATGGCGCGCGTTGGTGGCGTGGTCGGTCGACTCGGTCGAGGTCGGCGCGAGGGTCGTGCGTCTGGTCCTGCGGGATTCGGAGGCCGACCTGACGTCGGCCGTGGCGCTGGCACAGCGGGAGAAGGGCTGCTGCCGCGTTCTTCGATGTCGGCCTCGTGCTGGAGGCGGACCGGCGAACGCTCGTCCTGGCTGTGCCGGAGGGCGCGGAGGAGGCGCTCGCCGCGTTCGCTGCTGTGCTCCGCACGTAGTCCCACATCCACACCGAGCCGGCGTGGTGTGCCGGCATTCGGGACTCAGACGGCAAAGGGTGGTGCGCCGGCAGGGTCAAGGCCGAACTCGGAAATTGCCTCGGCGACCAACGACGGTGCGATCTTCCCGCCTCGTGCCAGTTCTTGGAGCACCGCCACGACCAGATTGGCCGCGTCGACCTCGAAGTAGGAACGCAGCGCATCGCGCGCGTCCGAGCGTCCGAACCCGTCGGTCCCCAGAGACATGTAGGGACGGTCCACGAAGCGCGCGACCTGGTCGGGCACGCTCCGCATGTAGTCGGTGATGGCAACGACGGGATCGGACCCGCTTCCGAGCGCCGTGGTGATCGTCGCCGCGCGCGGCTCTGTTTCAGGGTGCAGCCGATTCCAGCGTTCCACCTCGAGGGCGTTGGTGCGCAGGTTCGTCCACGACGTGACGGCCCAGGTGTCGGCGGCGACGCCGTATCGCTCCCCCAGGATCTGTTGCGCCTCGGCGGCGACACTCCACATCGGCCCCGAGAAGCAGAGCGACGCGCGAAGTCCGGTCTCCGCACCGCTCTTCCCCTTGGCCGCCGACACGGGCGCTGTCTCGGCGGCTGCGGCGAAGCGGTAGATCCCGTCGATGATCCCCCTGCGGACGATTTCGCCTGCAGTGCCCTGGGGCAGGGGCGGCATCGGGTAGTTCTCGTTGTAGAGCGTCAGGTACCAGAAGCGGTCCCTGGCGTCGGCACCGAGCATCTCGGTCACGGCCGCCGCCATGATCACGGCCACTTCGTAGGCAAAGGAGGCGTCGTAGACCAGGGCCGCCGGGTTCGTGGACGCGAGGAGGGGCGACTGCCCGTCGTCGTGCTGGAGCCCTTCGCCCATGAGCGTGGTGCGCCCTGCGGTGCAGCCCGCCAGGATGCCCCGCCCGCGCATGTCGCCGAGCGCCCAGGCAAGGTCGCCGACCCGCTGGAAGCCGAACATCGAGTAGAAGAGATAGACGGGGACCATGGGCTGGCCCCAGGTCGCATAGGCGGTGGCGAGCGCGATGAACGTCGACAGCGCCCCCGCCTCGGTGATGCCCTCCTGCAGCATCTGCCCCGACGAGCTCTCCGCATAGTTCAGCGGGAGATCGGCGTCGACCGGAATGTAGTGCTGGCCGTCGGGGGCGTAGATCTTGGCCTCTGCGATGAGCGGCTCGAGTCCGAAGGTGCGCGCTTCGTCCGAGACGATCGGCGCCACGAGCGAGCCCACGGTGGGATCGCGCACGAGGTTGCGCAGCAGCCGAGCGAACACCATGGTGGTCGAGGCCGCCTGCGTACCGGAGCCGGCGGCGAACTCCTCGAAGACCTTGGCGTCGGGCCGCAGCGCGGGGGTCGGCCGCACCACCCGCGTGGGGAGAGGGCCGTCGAGGACGCGGCCGCGGGCGCGCAGGTACTCCATGGCGTCGGAGCCCTCGGCGGGTCGGATGTAGGGCGGGTCGCCCTCGAGCGCGGTGTCGGGGATGTCATCGGTCAGATACAGGCGGTCGCGCAACGTACGCACCTGGGCCTTGGTCATCTTCTTGATCTGGTGCGTGGCATTACGCGCCTCGATCTCAGGGCCGAGCGTCCATCCCTTGATCGTCTTGGCCAAGATGACGGTGGGGGAGCCCTTCTGCTCCGTCGCCAGCTTGTAGGCCGCGTAGAGCTTCCGGTAGTCGTGGCCGCCACGCGGGAGTGACACGAGTTCGTCGTCGCTGAGGTCTTCGACGAGCTTGCGCAGGCGGGGGTCTGGCCCGAAGAAGTGCTCCCGGATGTAGGCCCCGGACTCGACGGCCAGCTTCTGGTACTCACCGTCGACCGTGGTGTTCATACGGTCGAGCAGGACGCCGTCGACGTCCTTGGCCAGCAAGGCGTCCCAGCGCGAGCCCCAGATGACCTTGATCACGTTCCAACCGGCGCCCCGGAAGACGGCCTCGAGCTCCTGAATGATCTTGCCATTGCCGCGTACCGGGCCGTCGAGCCGTTGCAGGTTGCAATTGACGACGAAGATCAGGTTGTCGAGGTGCTCGCGTCCGGCCACGCCGAGAGCGCCGATCGACTCGGGCTCGTCCATTTCGCCGTCGCCCACGAAGCACCACACCCGGCTACCGCTCGTGTCGACGAGCCGGCGCAGGTTCAGATAGCGGTTGACATGGGCCTGGTAGACGGCGGCGATCGGCCCGAGGCCCATGGAGACCGTGGGGAACTCCCAGAACTCGGGCATGGAGCGCGGGTGCGGGTAGCTCGGCAGGCCGTCGCCGCCCACCTCGTGGCGGTAGTTGTCGAGCTCCTGCTCGGTCAGGCGCCCTTCGACGTACGCCCGGGCGTAAATGCCTGGCGACGCGTGCCCCTGGAAGAAGACCTGGTCGCCGAAGCCGCCATCGGCCTTGCCCCGGAAGAAGTGGTTGAAGCCGACTTCATAGAGCGCGGCCGAGCTGGCATACGTCGAGAGATGGCCGCCGATGCCTTCGGTACGCGTATTGGCCCGGACCACCATGGCGGCCGCGTTCCAGCGAATGTAGGCGCGGATGCGACGCTCCTGGTACTCGTCGCCGGGGAACCACGGTTCGGCATCGGCCGGGATGGTGTTCACGTAGGGCGTCGAGACCGTGGCCGGGAACTCGACCTGCTTGGTGCGCGCCCGCTCCAGGAGCTTCATCAGGAGGTACCGGGCCCGGGCTCGGCCTCTGGCGTCGACAATGGCGTCGAACGAGTCGAGCCACTCCTCGGTCTCCCCCGGATCGGTGTCCGGGACCTGGTGGCTGATCCCGTCGAACAGCATTGCTCCACGGTACCGGCAGGTGGAGGACCACCATGACCACCCAGCGCGGGTGTTACACATTTGTCCATGTCATCTGAGAGCGGCCGGATCGTCGTGTACACGGACGGCGCGTGCCGGGGGAATCCCGGTCCGGGCGGGTGGGCGTGGGCCGTGCCCGGCGGCGCCTACGCCAGCGGCGCCGAGGGACACACGACCAACCAGCGCATGGAGATCACGGCTGCGCTCGAGGCGTTGCGCTCCCTGACGATCGGCGCGCCCGACGGCGTCGAGGTGGTGAGCGATTCGACCTACGTCGTGAAGTGCTTCACCGACGGCTGGTGGCGGGGATGGCAACGCCGCAACTGGAAGAACTCACAGAACAAGCCGGTGGCGAACCGTGATCTGTGGGAGCCCCTGTTGGAGCTTGCGCTCTCGTCGGACGTCCCGGTTGGGTTCCGCTGGGTGAAGGGCCACTCGGGCGACCACTGGAACGATCGGGTCGACGAATTGGCTACACAGGCTGCGGATCTGGGGGCCGGCACCCGCGGTTGAACGGCTGTGCCGGCGGACGGGCGCAGGTGGTCCGACCGGTAGGCTGCAGTGGTCACGCGCAAGGGCACGGAGCCGTCTCCCATCAGTGCGTTCGGGTCGTTCCGGGGAGGCCGAGCACGCCGGGCGGACGACGCACGGAAACCAGGGAGAGGACGGTCGATGGCAGGCGAGGACGAGTTCGACATCGTCGTGATCGGCGGCGGCCCCGGCGGCTACGCGACGGCCCTCTATGGTGCGGCGGCGGGTCTGTCGGTCGCCATCGTCGAACGGGACAAGGTCGGTGGCACGTGCCTGCACCGTGGCTGCATCCCGGCCAAGGAATTCCTCGAGACGGCTGCCGTCTACCGGACGATCGAAGGCGCCAAGGAGTTCGGCGTCGACGTCTCGAGTGTCTCGGTGAACTTCGCGGTGAGCCAGGATCGCAAGAACGCCGTCGTCGGCAAGCTCCACAAGGGCCTGGCCGGCCTGCTCAAGGGCCGCAAGGTGACGACCCTGTCGGGAACCGGGACCCTGAAGGCGGGTCACCGGGTCGAAGTGGTGGACGGCGAGGATGCCGGACGCGTCGTCGTGGGTCGCAACGTGGTGCTGGCGGCCGGGTCGGTGCCGCATGTCCTCCCCGGCTTCGAAGTGGACGGGCGCATGATCATGACCTCGGACGAGTTCCTCGACCTCAAGGAGCTCCCGGCGTCCGTGGTCGTCATCGGCGGGGGCGTCGTCGGGTGCGAATTCGCCTCGCTCCTGGCTGACCTTGGCTCCAAGGTCACGATTCTGGAGGCGCTCGACACGATCCTCCCCGGATGTGACGAAGACATCATCCGCCTCCTCATCCGTTCGTTCAAGAAGCGGGGCATCGACGTCATCACCGGCGTCAAGGTCGAAGGGCATACGCCGTCCACCGACGGTGCGATGACCACGGTCAGGGCGGGGGAGCAGACGTTCGACGTCGAGGCGGTCGTGGTGTCGGTGGGCCGGCGTCCGCGCACCGAGGGGTTGGTGGCCGACGGGGTCGGCGTCGAAATGGACGGACGCGGCTTCGTCGTCACCGACGAGTTCCAGCGCACCGCCGTCGACGGCGTGTGGGCGGTGGGCGACATCGTGGCGGGCACGCCGCAGCTGGCACACGTCGGCTTCGCAGAGGCGATGGTGGCGGTCAAGGGCATGCTGGGTGAGCCCGCCGTGCCGGTGGACAACGGCAAGGTGCCGTGGGCCATCTACTGCCACCCCGAGGTCGCCTTCTGCGGGATGACGGAGGCACAGGCCAAAGCGGCTGGCATCGCGGTGGTGACCAAGAAGGATCCCTACGGCGGCAACAGCCGTGCGCAGATCATCGGTGATACCGAAGGCGTCGTGAAGATCATCGCTGAGCAGCGACCGGACGGGACGGCAGGCAGGATCCTGGGCGTGCACCTCTGCGGGCCCTGGGTGACCGAACAGCTCGGGGCCGGCTATCTCGCGGTCAACTGGGACGCCTTCCCGGAAGAGGTGGCGCATTTCGTTCAGCCACACCCCTCATTGTCCGAGACATTCGGTGAGACCATGCTCGCGTTGAGCGGAAGGGGACTGCACGTTGGCTGACGTCATGATGCCGCAACTCGGCGAGACCGTGACCGAGGGAACGATCACCCGCTGGATGAAGTCCGTCGGCGACGCGGTCGAGCGGGACGAGCCACTCTTCGAGGTCTCGACGGACAAGGTCGACTCCGAGGTGCCCTCGCCCGCGGCGGGGGTCCTCAGCGAGATCCTCGTCCCGGAGGGCGAGACGGTCGAGGTCGGGGTGAAGTTGGCCGTCATCGGCGACGGTGCCGGCGCTTCGACCTCCGATGGTGCACCGGCCTCTGCTGCAGTGCAGCAGGAGGCACCCCAGGCACCTGCAGTGCCGGCACAGGCGGCGCCCGCGCAACCCGCGGCCGCACAACCCGCGCCCGCGGCCGCACAACCCGCGCCCGCCACCGAGGCGGCAGTGAACGGTGACGGGGCCGGCCCGCACGTCCTCTCGCCCATGGTGCGCAAGCTGCTCGCCGAGAACGGAATCAGCGAGTCCGAGGTGACGGGCACGGGTTCCGGTGGGCGCATCACACGGGACGACGCACTGCGCGTCGTCGACGCCCGCCGGGCAGCGGGTGCCCCTGCGCCGACCTCGGCTGCGCCGCCGTCAGCTCCCTCTCCACCCTCGGCACCCGTCGTCCAGTCTGCGCCCATGGCGCGTACAGCTCCGGCGCCTCCGGTCTCCATGGCGTCCTTCCGGGCTGCTGGCGATCAGATCGTGCCGTTCTCCAACATGCGACGCCGGACGGCCGAACACATGGTGCGCTCGAAGGCCACCTCGCCGCACGCCTTCATCGCCAACGAGGTCGACTTCGAGAGCGTCGAGCGCGTCCGCAAGGCCTGGGGTGAGCGCTTCAAGGCCGAAGAGGGGTTCGCGCTGACGTACCTCCCCTTCGTGGCCCGGGCGGCCGTTGAGGCGCTGCGCGACTTTCCCCTGCTGAACGCTTCTGTCGTCGATGACTCATTGCTCGTCCACGCCGAGGTGAACCTCGGTATTGCCGTCGACCTGTCGCACGAGGGCCTGATCGTGCCCGTCATCCATCGGGCCGAAGAGGTCACACTCCGCGGCGTGGCCCGGCGCATCCGCGATCTGGCCGAGCGAGCTCGTGGCCGCCAGCTCAACGCGGACGACATCGCCGGGGGGACGTTCTCCATCACCAACGACGGACCCTTCGGCACCTACTTCACGGTGCCGATCATCAACCAGCCGCAGGTGGCAATCCTGGCCACCGACGGCATCGCTCGCCGGCCCGTGGTCGTGACCCAGCCTGACGGTTCCGAGTCCATCGCCATCCACTCGACGGGCATCCTTGGCGTGAGCTGGGATCACCGCGCCGTGGACGGTGCCTACGTGTCGCTGTTCCTGGCCAAGGTGGCGGAGCTGCTCGGCGGCCGCGACTGGGCCGCGGAACTCTAAGGCCGCGCCGGTGCTGCGCGTTCGCTCTCTGGGGACAGTCCCGTACCGCGAGGCCGACGCGTTGCAGCACGCCCTGGCGACCGAGGCGGCCGACGACTACCTGTTGGTACTGCAGCATCCGCACACCTACACGCTGGGTGTCCACGCCGACGAGCGCAACGTGCTGGTGGACTCGGCGCAGGTGGGCGCGGTGCTGGAGCGGACCGACCGCGGGGGCGATGTCACCTACCACGGGCCCGGCCAGTTGGTGGCCTACCCGGTCGTCACCGTGCCAGACGATCCGGCCTCGGGGCCGGCGCATGTCCACCGCCTCGAGCAGGTGGTCGTCGAAACGCTGGCCGACCTCGGCCTCCCAGGGGCAACGACAGATGACGAGTACCCCGGGGTGTGGCTCGACGCGGGTGGCCCCAAGGCACGCAAGATCGCGGCCATCGGGGTGCGAACGCTGCGTGCGGGATCGGGGCGGCGCCGGACACTTCATGGCGTCGCGCTCAACGTCACGACCGACCTCGCCATGTTCGATCACATCGTGCCCTGCGGTATCGCCGACCGAGGGGTCACGTCGCTGGCCGTCGAGGGGATCGACGTCTCCATGGAGGTCGCGGTCGACGCGTTCGTGGCCCGTGCGGTGGTGGCGTACGGCGCGCGCAACGTTGAGCGCCATGACGTCACCCGGGGTCCGGCTGATCTGCTGGGCGAGTCAGCGCCGGGGGAGCGTCCGTTGCTCCGGCGTCTGCGCCAGGCGGGGGTGGCGCCCGGGGACGGCCTCGACATCGGGCAGCGCAAGCCCGACTGGGTCAGGGTGCCCGTCCGCATCGGCAAGGGTTATCGGCAGCTCGGGAGCACGGTGCACGACCTCGGACTGGTCACCGTCTGTCAGGAGGCGGGCTGCCCGAACATCTACGAATGCTGGGCCGACGGAACCGCGACCTTCATGATCAACGGAGAGCGGTGCACCCGAGCCTGTGGCTTTTGCCAGGTTGACACGCGGCACCCGCTCCCGCTGTCGCCCGATGAGCCGGACCGGGTGGCGCAGGCCGTCGCGCGGATGAGGCTCGGGCACGCCGTGATCACCTGTGTGGCGCGGGACGACCTGCCCGATGGCGGTGCTGGGGCGATGGCCGAGACGATTGCAGCCATCCGTTCGCGGAACCCTACGACCACCGTGGAAGTGCTCATCTCGGATTGCCGCGGCGACGCCGCAGCACTCGACGCCATCTTCGAGGCTCGGCCCGACGTGTTGAACCACAACATCGAGACGGTGGCACGGCTCCAGCGGGCCGTGCGGCCGTCAGCTGGCTACGCCCGCAGTCTGGCGGTGCTCGCCCGCGCCGGTCGGGCCGGCCTGGTGACAAAGTCCGGCCTCATGGTCGGGCTCGGCGAGCGCGAGGACGAAGTGGTGGCGACCATGGCAGACCTGCGCGGCGTGGGTGTCTCCATCGTCACGATCGGGCAGTATCTCCGGCCGAGTCGAGATCACCTCCCCGTGTCCCGCTACTGGGAGCCCCAGGAATTCGATCGACTCCGCGAGATCGGCGCCGCCCTGGGAGTAGTCCACGTCGAGGCGTCGCCGTTGACCCGTTCCAGCTACCACGCCCGGGATGCTGCGCTGGCGGCCGGTCGAGCCTGATCACGGGCGGCCCGTCGCCGCGTACGGCAGATCGCTGATGGCCGACTCGGTGTGTCGCGCTACCGCCAGTGCTCGAGTTGTGCCCGGGCGCGAGCCACCACATCCGAAAGAACAGACGAGTCTGTCTCGACTCCCAGGACCGCATCCTCGGGGAAGCACACCCCTGGCAGCTCGTCGTTCTCGTAGACGCGCACCTCGACGACGGCGAGGAGTGCGCCCCGTTCCTCGTTGCGTCGTCTCACCCGCCGTTCCACCTCCGCGCTGACTTCGGGGGAGAGGTTCGAGTTGCCATTCGGTGTCCACGAAACCCAGCCGTGATCTGTTGCCATGGTGCAAGTATGCGGGCTACGAGTCGATATGCAAAGGGCCAGGGCGCCGACCGTCGAGGTGCAACGGCTGGCCGGGGAAAGCCGCCTCACTCGATTGCGCTCGCCAACGACTGCCCCGACGCTTCCAGCGCCTCTTGCGGGATCCCGAATGCCTACGGCCCATCTCATGCGACGTCTGCTGGCTGTGCGACGACGATCCCGTGTCGGTAGCGTCTCTCATTCCACGATATGAAGGAAAAGGGGCAGTGTGAGAATCCGCTCGGTCAGGGTCGTCACCCGAGGCGCCGTCTTCGTCCTCGCCGCGGCCGTTCTGGCGGGAGGCGCCGGCACGTCTCTGGCGGGCGCCGCTCAGCGTGCACAGGAAGTCCCGGGGGTGTCGACCAAGGTCGTCGGTGGTGACACGGTGCCGACGGTGCGGGTGGGACCCACATCGTTCACCAAGACCGGACCGCTGGGCGTCGGGGAAACGACACTGACCCTTCCGACGGACGGTGCGCCCGTCGAGGTCTGGTATCCCGCGACCCCGGCGAGCGTAAAGGGAAAGCCCGAAGCCACCTATGACATCTCCAATTGGCTCCCGCCGACCTTGAAGAAGCTGATCCCCGCCGGCTACTCGGTGAGCTACCCGAGTGGAGGCGTCGTCGGTGTCCCCATGGCGCCCGGTCGGTACCCGCTGGTCGTGTTCAGTCACGGTTACGCGGGATTCCGCGACCAATCGACGTTCCTCACCGCCCTTCTTGCCTCGTGGGGCTTCGTCGTGGCCGCACCCGATCACTTCAGCCGGGACCTGACACAGGTCCTCGGCGGTCCGACCGGCGCCACGAAGAAGACGACCGACGTGGAGGATCTCAAGGCGACGATCGCACTCATGAAGTCCAAGAACGCCGCCTCGTCGAGCCTGTTCTACCGGCATGTGGATGCGCGCCGCCTCGGCGCAGTGGGGCACTCGGCCGGAGGCGCGGCGGTTGAGGCCCTGGCGGCGACCGACCCCCAGGTGACGACGTTCATCGGCCTGGCCGGGGCCACGGTGGGTGCGTTCGGCCAGGCGAAGAAGGGACCGGACAGCATCGTCCCGCAGCAGCCGGGCATGCTGATGTCGGGGACCTCGGACCAGGTCGTGCCTGACACGGGCATCATCAAGGCCTACGGGCACCTCCACAGTCCCAAGCGTTTGATCCTTCTCCGCGGCGCCGGTCACCTTGCGTTCGCGGACCTCTGTGAGATCGGCTCGTCGCAGGGCGGCCTGCTCTCCATTGCCGCCGTGCTGCACGTGCCCGTTCCGGCACAGCTGGTCCCGCTGGCGTCGGACGGATGTCAGCGCGCCGGACCTGTCGCCGCCCCTGGCCTGGCCCGTCATTCGACAGGCCGTTACCGCCCAGCTTCGGCACGTTTTCGGGTTCGACCAGTCGTCCGCCGGCTTGACCGGACTCGCCGCCGCCTTTCCCACGGTGGTCTTGTCATCCCGCGCGACCTCCTGAGCGACACCGCAGCACGCCGCTACGCTCGTCGGCACGCGAGCCTGCGTGGGGCGCGGACCTGCTGAACTGACGACCATCGAACCCGGAGAGTCTCCATGGCACACGTCGCACAAACCCCGGCGGCCGTCGCCGGTCCGCCGGTTGCGCAGCCGGTCCGCACCCCCCTGACCGCCAGTGCCGTGATCCTCGTCCTGACCATTGAGCCGGACGGCGAGAGAGAGGTCTACGACCTCCTGGCGGACCTCTCGGGCCTGGCCCGTACGGTCTCCTTCCGTTCCCCGGAGGGGGGAATGGCCGTCGTGGCCGGCGTGGGCTCGGCGGCATGGGACCGGATGTTCGGGGGCCCGCGGCCGGCCGAGCTCCACCCCTTCGCGGCACTCGAGGGCGATCGCCACCGCGCCGTCTCCACTCCGGGCGACCTCTTGTTCCATGTCCGCGCCGCGACCATGGATCTCTGTTGGGAGTTGGCCTCATTGGTGGTCGGGCGCCTGGAAGGCGCGGCGACGGTGGTGGACGAGATCCACGGTTTCAAGTACTTCGACGAGCGCGACCTCCTCGGTTTTGTCGACGGGACCGAGAATCCAACCGGTGCTGCCGCCGACGCCGCAGTGACCATCGGCGCTGAGGACGAGGCGTTCGCCGGAGGCAGCTATGTCATTGTCCAGAAGTACCTGCACGACATGGCCTCGTGGAACCAGTTGACTGTCGAAGAACAAGAGCGGGTCATCGGCCGGGCCAAGCTTTCCAATGTGGAGATGGACGACGAAGTGAAGCCGTCGAATTCACACGTCGCGCTGAACACCATTGAGGAACCGGATGGCACACAGCGTCAGATTCTGCGCGAGAACATGCCGTTCGGGTCGCTGGGTGCCGCAGAGTTCGGCACGTACTTCATCGGGTACTCCTCCACGCCGACGGTGACGGAGTTGATGCTCCGGCACATGTTCATCGGGGACCCTCCGGGGAACTACGACCGCATCCTCGACTTCTCGACCGCCGTGACGGGCTCGCTGTTCTTCGTGCCGACCGGGGACTTTCTCGACAATCCGCCTCCACCGCCGGACGGCGCCAGCGATGCTGTTGGCGGGAGCGGGGAAGGAGGCGAGGGGGATGAAGACGGGGATGAAGATCCCCCCGCTCCTGGCGAGAGTCAGACGCAACCCGCCGCCGTCGGTGAGGGCTCGCTGGGCATCGGCGGCCTCAACGGCACCCGGTAGCGGGAGTCAGGCCTCCCCGCGCGGTGTGCGTCCGGGTGCGCTGCCCATCGCGTACCGAGGCAGCGAAGGAGTCGCTGACACGCGACAAGGTGACCCACCGCCGCGATCCATCGAGGGCGACTCCGACGGACTCCCTGCGTATGTGCCGCGTCTCGGTGACGTACGCGAGGAGCAGTCCGAGGACGATGGCACCGAGGGCGGCGGCGCCGGCACGAGCTGTGAACGTGCCCGGTATGGCGACGAGAAGGGCGAGGAGGAAGACCGGGCCTATCGCCAACCCGACGTTCCGGCGGTTCCGTCGCGTGCGCGTGAGTGCGACGTAGGCAGCGTCGCAAAAGGGCAACCGCACGGTGAGTGTCTCCGACCTCCGTGTCAGCTGCAGGACGACGAGACCCAGCCAACCCAACGGTCCGGCGAGCAGGAGCAGCCAGGCAATGCCGAGTCCCTCGCTGCCGCCCACGGGCACCGTCAGGATCAGGTGATCCGTCGTCGCTTCGCCTGTCTTGGCGCAGACGGGTGGCAAGGTGGCCCAGAACAGCATCGTCAACAAAGACCATCGCGTTCGCCATGTCCGCCCTCCCTGGTCCAAGATTGTGCACCTTTTTCCGAGCCGCGTCGACGATGGCCGTGCCGGCGCCGACGGACGCCGCCCGCTCCCGCCATAATGCCCTCGTGGGCAGGGAGCGACCGGAGGCAGTGTGTACTTGGAATTCACGGAGGAACAGCGGAGCCTGCAGCACGAGCTCCGGGTGTACTTCGAGGACCTGGTTGCGGACGTCGAGGGCTCCAGCGACGACGAGCCGTCGTATCTCCGCTACATCCGCCGGATGGGCGAAGACGGTTGGCTCGGCCTCGGGTGGCCCGTCGAGTACGGGGGCCAGGCCCGGGGTCCGATCGATCAGATGATCTTCGTCGAGGAGTCGCATTGGGCCGGTGTGCCGCTCCCGCTTCTCACCCTGAACAGCGTCGGACCGACGCTCATGGCCCTCGGGACCGACGAGCAGAAGCAGCGGCTGCTGCCCGGGATCCTCAAGGGGTGAGGTTCACTTCTCCATCGGCTACACGGAACCCTCGGCGGGAACCGACCTGGCCTCGCTCAAGACCCGGGCCGTGCGCGACGGGGACGAGTACGTGATCAACGGCCAGAAGGTCTTCACGAGTGCGATCCAGTACGCCGACTACATCTGGCTGGCCACCCGGACCGACCCCGATGCACCCAAGCACAAGGGTCTCTCGGTCTTCATCGTGCCGGTCGACGCCCCCGGGTTTCACTGGACACCGCTGGCCACCATTGTGGGCGACATCACGAGCTCGACGTTCTACGAGGACGTGCGAGTCCCCGTCGAGAACCTCGTCGGCGCCGAGAACCAGGGCTGGAAGTTGATCACCAACCAGCTCAATCACGAACGTGTCGCGATCTGCCCGGCGTCGGGCCTGCTCAGGAGCCTCAGCGAAGTGCGCCGCTGGGCACAGGAGCACCGGATGCCTGACGGCGGCAAGGTCATCGACCGGGAGTGGGTGCAGATCCTCCTGGCCAGAGCGCACGCCAAGGTCGACGTGCTCAAGCTCTTCAACTGGAAGGTGGCCTGGGCCTCGGACAAGGGTCTCAACCCCGCCGATGCGTCGGCCACCAAGGTCTACGGAACCGAGCTCGCGCTCGAGATCTACCGGCTCCTGCTCGAGGTCGTCGGTCAGGCGGGCTATCTGACCGAGGGCTCGCCCGCGGCCGTTCTGCGGGGGCGCCTGGAGCAGCAGGCCCGGAGCCAGACCATCTTCACCTTCGGGGGCGGGACCAACGAGGTCCAGCGCGACATCGTCGCCATGATCGGCCTGGGCATGCCCCGGGCGCCCCGCTGAGACTCCTCCCTACACCACGAATTCCCCGGGAAATGCCAGGATTCCCTCTGGAAAGCCGAGGTCGGCGCTGTAGCCTGGGCCACGTGTTCGAACGCTTTACCGACCGGGCACGGAGGGTGCTGACCTTCGCGCAGGAAGAAGCACGACTGCTCAATCACAGCTTCATCGGCACGGAGCACATCCTGCTCGGGGTCCTGCGGGAGGGCGATGGACTCGGTGCCGTGGCGCTCCGGGAGCTCGGGGTCTCCCTCGAGGACGCGCGTCGAACAGGTCGAGTTGGTGATCGGTATGGCCGGCATCGGCGCCGATCGGATCTCCGCCGTTCACGCCGAGAGCCAAGAAGGTCCTCGAGCTCTCGCTCCGTGAGGCGCTCCAGATGAACCACAGTTACATCGGCACGGAGCACATCCTGCTCGGGCTCGTCCGGGAGGGCGAAGGCGTCGCGGCCACGGTGCTCGTCAACCTCGGAGCGGGTCTCGGGCGGGTGCGCCAAGAGGTGATCAAGCTCATGTCGGGTGGTCAAGAGCCATCCTCTGCACGCCGGAACGAGCGAGCCGGCTCCCTCAGCGGAGCAGACGCTGCCCGAGCCGTGCTGTCCACGATGTCGTGGGAACATCAGCGACGTTGCTCGACTTCGGAGGATGGGGTGCCGTCGGACGATGCCGGCGCGGAACCGATTTCCGTCACCGTCGTCTATTGCATGCACTGTGGGACGACGTTGCAGATGCTCGAGGCCGACGGCTCGAGCTAGGCGACACCGAGCGTCGAGGCAGTGATCCACTTCCGCTATGCGGTCGACAAGCGCTACCTACCGGTACTGCTGCCCTTCTTCCTGCGGCCCTCCAGGGACGGCGTGACCCTCACGGACGATGGGACGTTCGTCGCGACGTTCGGCTTCGTCGTCACTGACGACACCACTGGAGAACGTCTCGGGCGCGCACGTGACACGGCACTACCGCTGGTGGACGTCGTGTGGTGTGCGCATGTCCCGCGCCGACGACGGGCTGACGTTCGGGACGAACCGCGACGCGGGCGTGTGCGTCCACTTCGCCGAGAAGGTTCGGGGTCCGATCGGGCGGCGCAGCCATTCGGCGCTCACCGTGACCGTTGCCGATGTCGAGGGACTGGTGGCGGCGCTCGGTCCGACGAGCGACGTGCACCAGGCCTAGCCAGGCGGAGCGAAGAACTCCAAGGCGATGTTGTCGGGGTCACGGAAGGAGAGTCCCGAACCGTACGGGGCGTCCACGACGCCACCGTTCTCGATGCCCAGCTCATTGAGCTTCGACTGCCCACTGCTCGAGCTCGGCCCGGCTGGCGCACGCGAAGGCGACATGGTCCAGGCCCACCTGACGCTCGTCGAATGGCTTCGAGCCATGCGGGTCAGGAAACTGGTGCAGGCCCACGAGGGTCTGGCCACCCAGCAACCAGACCACGTGATGGAACGGGCCGGTGTCCTCGTCGATCACGGGAGGATTGCCGATCAGGTTCTGGTACCACGGACGGCTCCGCTCCAGGTCTGTGACCGTCAGAGCCACGTGGGTCACGCCGGGGAATTCAGGCACCATGTCCTCCTTTTGCACCGTTGCCGTCACGTTACTCCTGGCACCTGAGAGCAACATGGGTGTGACCTCGGGAATGCCTGACCTCGTCCCCCGTTCCCGACCTCTGCGCGTCGTCTGACGACCTAGCCTCATCCGGACCGACTGGAGGGGCAGTCATGAGGATCGATGGCGCCGTCGCCCGGGTGACTGGCGCGAAGCACGGACTGGGCGGGGCCGACGCCGGCGCGCGCGTCGAGAGAGGATCGTCCAAGGCCGACCGTCGGCGCGTGAAGCGCGGCCCCGTGACCAACGCCGGCATCACGGGCGATCCCGCGACGCCATGAGCAGTCCGCAGACTGAGCAGCTCGCCGCGATCGGCAGGTTGCACGAGCTCCTCGGAGAACGGGGGATCGATGCGTGGCTGTTCGGTGGATGGGCGGTCGACTTTCGCGCCGGCCGGGTGACGAGAGCGCACGACGACATCGATCTCGCCGTCTGGGGGGCAGACTTCGACCGTGTCGACGTCCTCCTGGGGAAAGAAGGCTGGGAACGCAACATGCAGCCGGGGGAGGACGGGTACACGGCCTACCGGCAGGGAGAGCTGAACCTCGATGTCGCGCTTTCTGGCCCGGGACGCGGACGGTATCGTCTACACCCCGCTCACCGACGGGCGGGGTGCCTGGGCTGTCGGCGCGTTCGACGAATCCGAGGCGGTCGAACTCCTGGGCGTGCGCGCCAGGGTCGTGAGCATCCAGTCACTGCTCGCCGACAAGTCGGAGCACCGAGACGACGAAACGGCTGATCGCAAAGACCGCGCCGACGTGGAGGTTCTCGGTCGCATCGCTCGGAGCGAATGAACGCGTGGTCAGTGGGCCGGCGTCACGAAGTGCGCGATCAATGCCTTGGTGGTGAGCGGGTTGCGGGCCTTGCGTACGGTCGACGCGCGTGCGGTCGACGCGCGCACAGTCGACGCGCGCACGGTCGAGGTGTTGAAGTCCCAGTAGGTCGCCTCGGCGACATTGTGGGCCGTCATCCACCGCGCCATGAGGGTGATCCAGGGTCCGTCGTCTCCGCCGCAGACCTGGTTTCCGAGGGACGTGATCGGCTGCCCGCTCGCGCTGCATGTACCCCACCCCAGCCCCCATTCTGGGACCACCATGGACTTGTGATGGGTCGCCGCGAAGCTCGCGAGCCAGTTCAGTCCGTACGTCTGCGTCTGCATGTAGCTGAATTCAGCCTTGGCTCCCGGATAGCGGTCCTGCTCGAGGTCGTAGACGTCCAGGCCGACATCGTTCACGTACGCGTTGCCGGGGTAATACCGTGCGAGGTTGCCGACGCCCTGATCCCCGCGGCGTCGGGTTCCACTCGAAGGTGAAGCTTGCCCCTGGCACCGCGCGCATGGCGGTCACGATGTGTCTCCAATACTGCACGAAGGCAGCCGCGCAGCCTTGGGCTGCCCACGGGAACCAATTGCCGTTGAACTCCCACCCGAACCGGATGACGGACACGGGAAACCCCGCGTTGACGATATTGGTGGCAACAGTCGTGAAGTAGTGGTCGAACTTCCCGGTCGCGCCCTGAGTGAGCCCGTAGCAGCTTCCTCCAGGTTGAGACGGGTCGGTGTTCGGCGTGTAGGTGCCCGGGAGCATGTTGACGCCCCAGATCATCGTGTAGCCCTTGCCCTTCCAGTGCGAGTAGGGCCACTTCTCCGTGATGGTGCGCCAGGTCGAGCCGTTCAAGAAGTCCATGGCGAACTGCGGCTGCTCCCCGAGAGTGGCGGTGAACGCCTGCACGGCCGGAGCGTCGGCCGCGCCGGCGTACACGCCGAGCGCCGGATTCGAGCTGGTGACCGGGGCGGCGGCCGTCGACGGCTCGGGGACGACCGCCAACGAAGCCGCCACCAGGGCGACCACGGCGAAAATGGCGGCACACGCGGAGAGGAGCCGGGCGGTCGCGCTGACCCGGGTGGGCCGGGTACGTCGTGTGTTCACGGCACTCGTCACGGCCTCCTCCTTTCGCCTCGGGCGGCGCCCGGACCTTGAGAGGAGCGCAGCCTGATCGGCCCGTCCCGCCTCCGCTCGCAGTGCACGGTACGCCACACCTTTGCAAACGGCATCCCCGAAAACCGGTCAGGGTCCAGAGCCCCACCCGAGAACACCCAGGTGGGGCTCTGAATCGACCTCTGGGCACGCCGTGGGACCGAGGCGCGCCAACCCCGGTTCGACGAGTGCCCGCGCCCACCGGCGAGGCGAGGCCACGCCGGCTCGCGGGCCACGTAGCGTTACTGTCCGTGTCGCGCGCCGCTCTCCGGATCACCGCCCTGGTCAGCCTGGCCGCGTTCGCCATCCTGGCCCTCGCCGTCTCGCGCGGCCACCAGCCGTTCTACTTCGAATGGCGGGCCACCCACCTCGAGCGCCATACCTTCAATGCATTCGGCCCCACGGCGCCCCTCGCCGGTTCGACCGACTTCCCTGATTTGCTCGCGACCCCGGCGATCATCGCCGTGGTCCTGGTCAGCCTGATCTACGGCGCCATCCGACGCATCCTGCCGCGGGTCGCCGTGTACGCCGGGTTCGCAGTTGCCGCCTTCGAGATCGGCGAGAAGGTCATGAAGCCACTCGTGGGAGAGCGGTACTTCGGCGAGCTCAGCTTTCCCTCCGGGAACGTGACCGCCGTGTGCGCCACGGCCTTCGCCATGTGGGTGGCGCTCTACCCGGTGCTGGGGAAGTGGGGGCGTGTCACCACGTTCGTCCTCGGGTCGGGCTGGACGGTGCTCATGTCGCTGGCCGTGGTCGGCGCGCTCTGGCACACCCCGCTCGACGCCGTCGGGTCGGTGCTGCTGTCCGTCGGCGTGGTCACCGCAGGAGGTTCCATCTTCGAGCGCAAGGCGAGCCCGCCGGCCCGTGTGCCGGTTGAGCGGGCGCCGGTTCTCAACCGCGCCTGATGACTGCCCTCTGTCAGGGCCAGCGAGAGCCGACGGTGCGCGGGGGCCGAGTCCGATGACGAACGAGGTCCTCGATCTCCTGGGCGGCCGCCCGGGCTGGCGACTCGAGCCGAGATCGACACCGGGCACCTCGCCGCTGTGGTGCTTCGTCGCCAACGGCAGGATCGAGTTCTCGGTCACTGCGGACGCCGGGGCGATCCGTCTCTATGTGATGGACACCGACCGGGAGATCGTGTTTCCCGACTCCGACGAGCTGATGGCCTGGTTGCGTGCCAACCGGTCCGAGGCTGCGCTCGACCCGGTACCCCGCCGAACGGCCAAGTCACGCCTTCGCAGGTTCACCGACTGGGGGTGAGGACCGGCCAGCCCGGGTCGGTCCGCTGACTCAGGGCGCGACCAGCTCGATGGCGATGCCATCGGGGTCGCGCAGCTGCAGGGACGGGTGACCACCTTCCAACACGACGCCATGGTGGTCGATGCCGGCCTTTGTCAGGTGCTCGGCCCAGGCCTCCAAGGAGGGCCCGTCCGGGACGGCCAGCGCCAGGTGGTCCAGGCCCTCGCCCGACGTCCCGACGGCGGCCCCATTCGCGGTCAGTGCCTTGGTGAGCACGACGACGAATCTCGCACCGCGGTGCTGCAACGCGACGTAGCCGATGTCCGGGTCGTCGGCGAACGGGCGGAGACCGAGCACGGTGCTGTACCAGGCGGCGCTGGCCGCGACGTCGGAGACGTTGAGCTGCACGTGCGAGAGCCCGATGATGGGCGCGGCTTCTCCCGATTCGTCGACCGTGCTCATCCCGGCAAGCCTAATGAAGAGCGTGGCCGGTACTAGCCTGCGCCGCCATGCGCACCGCCCCGGTCCTCCCGACGCCATGACCATCGTCCTCATCCATGGCGGTGGCGCCACCGCCCGTTTCTGGGACCGCCTGTTGCCGTACCTCGACAGGGCATCGCTCGCCGTCGACCTACCCGGCCGCGCGTCACGGCCAGCCGTCCTGGCCACGCTGACGGTGGAGCAGGAAGCCGCATCGGTGGCGGCCGACATCGACGCCGGCGCGGCCGCCGGCCCGGTGACGCTGGTGGCGCACTCCTCGGGTGGCCTGGTCGTGCCCGGTGTCGTCACCGCCCTCGGCGACCGCGTCGGCGCCATCGTTCTCAACGCGGCGTTGGTGCCCGAAGAAGGCGGATGCGGGATCGAGTGCATGCAGGAGCGACATCGAGACGGGCTCCGCCTGGCGGTGGAGGCTGCGGCCAAGGACGGGCGGGCGATCACGCTGCCGGGCGCGCCCGCCGACCCCGAGGCGTTCCGCCATTCCTACGGCGCTGAGCCGCTGGACGACGACACCTTGGCCTTCGTGGTCGACCCCGCGCGTTCGGTCGAGGACACCGTGCACCATTACTTTCAACCGGTGCGCTGGTCGCTCGCCGCCGGGGTGCCTATCACCTATGTGCTGAACACCCAGGACCGGCCGGTCCGCCCCGAGATGCAAGAGGTCATGGCCAGGCGCCTGCCGGCGCCGTTCGAGGTGATCCGCGTCGACTCGGGCCACCTGCTCCCAGTGACGTCACCGCGTGCGTTCGCGGAGATCGTCGAACCGCGTCGCCGCCTGACACGTCGCCGCCTGACGCGTCGCCGGCTGACGCGTCGACGGCGGCCGGAACTGCGGAGCCCACCACAGCCGCGTCAGTCGGCGCCACCTCACGCCGTCGGCGCAGCAGCAGCGGCGTCGCCACCGCCAGGGCCAAGATGGCGACAGCGACGACAGCGAGGCCGATGGCGCCGGTCGAGACACCCTTCTTGTCGTCGACGTGCCGGAGCTTGTGCCGACGTGCCGCCGGGCGCCTTCACCATGGCTGCGTACTGGGCCCTCGCCGCCCTCTCGGCGTTCGCCGGCGCCATCGGTCGGGCGTTGCCCGAAGCGGCCGAGAAGAACAAAGAGCAGATCGACGTACACGCCGGCGCGCATGGTGACGGCCTCGCCGACGCCGCCCTGCTTCGTGGGGGTGAAGTAGGTGACGCGGCGGGCGCCGGGGATCGAGGGCACTGCGTTGGAGTCCACGATCTCCCCCGACTCGAGGGAGTGCTGCGCGACGTGCAGGAAGGCCCGGGCTCCCGCCACGTTCGGGAAGCGCACCAGCAGATCCCGTACCTGGTTCAGGCCACCGTCGGCCTGCCACTCCCGCTCGTCGGGGGCGACGGACGCGGGCAACGTGGACAGGGCACCGACTGCAGCGGAAGGGTTCGGCGCGTTGGAGGCGAAGGCCGACGGGTCGAGCGGACCTTGCGGGGTGGCGGCATAACCCGGGCCGAGGGTCGAGATGACCACCTCCTCCAGGTTGGTCGCGGGAGGAGCGGCGCCGGCCGTCCCGAGAGCAGTCGGTCCCAGCACCAGCACCAGGCCGAGCACCAGGCCGCAGGCCACCGGCGCACCCGTGACACTGGGCCGGGACCGCGCCGGCCTCACGCCACGAAGTACTTGGCCTCGGGGTGGTGGCAGATGATGGCGTCGGTCGTCTGTTCGGGGTTGAGCTGGAACCCCTCGCTCACCGTCACGCCGATGCGGTCCCCGCCCAGCAGCTCCACGACCTTGGCATTGTCCGTCAGGTCCGGGCAGGCCGGATAGCCCCAGGAGTAGCGCCCGCCCCGGTACTGCTGGCGGAACAGTCCGGTCAGGGTCGGCCCGTCCTCGCGACACGAACCCGAGCTCCTCGCGCACCCGGTGGTGCCAGTACTCGGCGGTGGCCTCGGCCATCTCGACGCTGAGACCGTGCAGGAAGAGGTACTCCTGGTAATGGTTCTCGGCGAAGAGCCTCGCCGTCTCCTCCGACGCCCGGGCGCCGATGGTGCAGAGCATGAAGCTGGCGAAGTCCTCGTCGCCCGAGTCCGACGTGCGGAAGAAGTCGGCGATGCACAGCCAGGGCTCCTTGCGCTGGCGCGGGAAGGTGAAGCGCATCCACTCCGAGGACCGGGACTCGTCCTTCCAGATGACGAGGTCGTTGCCCTCTGCGTTGGCGGCGAAGTGGCCGTAGGCGACCGACGGCACCAGCAGGTCGGCCTCCTTGGCCTTGCCCAGCTGCTCGCGCAGTGTCGCCCTCACGCGGTCCTTGAACTCGGTGTCGTTCTCGCCGTTCTCGGGACGGAAGCCCCACTGGTTGCGGAACAGAGCCGTCAGGTTGAGGTACTCGGCGATGTCGTCGAGCGGGATCCCGACGGCCACCCGGCTGCCGACGAAGGGCGGGGTGAACAGCGGATTGTCCGCCGCCACGTCGGCGCGGGCAGGCTGCCCCTCCACCGGACTGGTGTCCGGGTCGTCCAGCCGGCTGCGCCGCGGCACGTTCTTCTCGGAGATCTCACGCCCGAACAACGGGTCTTCCTCGCCGTTGCGCTTCAGCTCGACCAGGCGGTCCATGGTGCGCAGCCCCTCGAATGCGTCACGTCCGTAGAAGAGCCGGCCGTCGTAGACCTCGCGCAGGTCGCGCTCGACGTAGGTGCGCGTCAGCGCGGCGCCGCCCAGGAGGACCGGGATGTTCGACAACGAGCGGTCGTTCAGCTCGACCAGGTTCTCGCGCATGATCAGCGTCGACTTCACCAGCAGGCCGCTCATGCCGATGGCATCGGCTTTGTGCTCCTCGACAGCGGTCGACCATCTCGTTGATGCCGATCTTGATCCCGAGGTTGACCACCTCGTACCCGTTGTTGGTCAGAATGATGTCGACCAGGTTCTTGCCGATGTCGTGCACGTCGCCCTTGACCGTGGCCAGGATCACGGTGCCCTTGCCGCCCTGGTCCGACTTCTCCATGTGCGGCTCCAGGAATGCCACCGCCGCCTTCATGGTCTCGGCCGATTGCAGCACGAAGGGCAGCTGCATTTCGCCCGAGGCGAAGCGCTCACCGACGACCTTCATGCCTTCGAGGAGGATGTCGTTGACGATGGCCAGTGCCGCGGTACCCGACTCGAGCGACTCGGTGAGGTCGTCCTCCAGGCCGTTGCGGTTGCCGTCGATGATGCGCTGGGACAGCCGGCGATCGACCGGCCAGTCGAGGTGCTCGTCCGCCGCGCCGGCGTTGACCTTCACGCCCTCGAAGAGCGACAGGAGCTCCTGCAGGGGGTCGTAGTCGTCGGTCCGACGGTTGTAGACGAGGTCGAGGCAGACCTCCTTGACCCGGTCGTCGATGCGGGAGAGCGGCAGGATCTTGGACGCGTGCACGATCGCCGAGTCGAGCCCGGCCTCCACGCACTCGTGCAGGAACACGGAGTTGAGCACCTGGCGGGCCGCCGGGTTCAGCCCGAAGGACACGTTGGACAGCCCGAGGATGGTCGACACGCCGGGCAACTCCGACTTGATGCGTCGGATCCCCTCGATCGTCTCGATCCCGTCCCCCCGGCTCTCCTCCATGCCCGTGGACAGCGGCAGAGCCAGGGGATCGAAGAGCAGGTCCTCGGGCTCCAGCCCGTAGCGCTCGACCGCGATGTCGCGGATGTTGCGGGCAGCCCGCAACTTCCATTCCGCTGTGCGCGCCTGACCCTCCTCGTCGATGCAGGTGCACACGACGGCGGCCCCGAACTCGCGGGCGAGTCGGAGAAACGTGTCGAGGCGGGTGCCAGGCTCGTCGCCCTCCTCCAGGTTGACTGAGTTGAGGACGGGGCGCCCGCCGATCCACTCCAGCGCGGCGCGCGCCACGGGACCCTCGGTGGAGTCGACCATGATCGGCACACTCGATTGCGTGCAGAACCGGCTCGCGACTTCGGTCATGTCGGACACGCCGTCCGCGCCGGTGTAGTCGACGCAGACGTCGATGAGATGCGAGCCCTCCTTGACCTGGTCGCGCGCCATGCCCACGCAGGTGTCCCAGTCGGCGTCGAGCATGGCCTCGCGGAAAGCCTTGGACCCGTTGGCGTTGGTGCGCTCCCCGACGGCGAGATACGAGGAGTCCTGCTCGAACGGGACGGACGTGTAGATGGAGGCGGCAGCGGGCTCATGCACCGGCGAGCGCGGTGCAGGTGTGGCGTCGGCGCAGCGCGTGACGACGGCCGCGAGGTGCTCGGGCGTGGTCCCACAGCAGCCGCCGATGACGGACACGCCGAACTCCGTGACGAAGCGGTGCAGGTGTTCGGCGAGGTCGTCGGGCGTGAGGTCGTAGTGCATGTTGCCGTCGACCACCGACGGGAGGCCCGCATTCGGAACGCAGGCGATCGGGACACGGCTGGCCCCCGAAAGATGGCGCAGCGCCTCGCTCATCTCCACGGGGCCCGTGGCGCAGTTGAGCCCGACGACGTCGACCTGCATCGAATCGAGCACGGTCAGCGCGGCGCCGATCTCGGTGCCGGGCAGCATGCGGCCGGTCAGCTCGATCGTCACCTGCGTCTGCAGGGGGACGAAGCGGTCGAGTGCCACCATGGCGCGTCGGGCGCCGTTCACCGCCGCCTTGATCGACAGCATGTCGAACTGCGTCTCGATGAGCAGCAGGTCGACGCCGCCCTCGAGTAGCCCGAGTGCCTGCTCCTCGTAGGCGTCGCGGAAGTCGGCGTACGAGATGTGCCCGAGCGTCGGGAACTTGGTCCCCGGACCCATGGAGCCGGCCACCCAGCGCGGGCGTTCGGGCGTGGCGAACTCGTCCCGCACGGAGCAGGCCAGCTCGGCCGCCCGGCGGGTGAGCTCCCGGGCGCGGTCGGCCAGTCCGTACTCGGCGAGGACGACGGAAGTCGAGCCGAAGGTGTCGGTCTCCACCACGTCGCACCCGACCTCGTAGAAGGAGCGGTGCACCTGGGCCACGAGGTCGGGCCGGGTCTCGACCAGCCACTCGTTGCAGCCCTCGAGCTCGGGCCCGCCGAAGTCGTCGGGCCTCCAGGCCCAAGAGCTGCAGGTTCGTGCCCATGGCGCCGTCGAAGATGACGACACGCTCGTTGAGCGCCTGCAGATAGGTGGAAGCGGACGGGTCGAGCCGGCCGAGGAGTTCGGGAGAGGGAGTTACCACTCGAACAGGATACCGGGCACCCCTCCCATCCCTATTACCCCCCGGTAGCATCCCGCCCATGGCGCCACGGATCTACACCAAGCGGGGTGACGACGGGACCACTGGCCTGCTCTATCGGCGGTCGGGTGCGCAAGGACTCGTGGCGGATCGAGCTGAACGGCGTCGTCGACGAGGCCCAGGCCACCATCGGTGTGGCCCGGGCTGGGACGCCGGCGGGAACCGAGGTCAACGATCGCCTGGTCGTGCTTGCCCGCGACCTCTACGTCCTGATGGCAGAGGTGGCCACCGCCCCAGACAACCGTTCCAAACTGCAGGCGGGGTCCAGCCTGGTGACGCCGGACATGGTCGTCGCACTGGAGACCGGGATCGACGATCTCCTCGCCCGCTTCGACATGCCGAGCGACTTCACGGTGCCGGGGGAGAACGCCGTGGCCGCCGCCCTCGACCTGGCGCGCACCGTGGTGCGGCGGGCCGAGCGCCTGGCCGTGGCCGACGACATCGGAGACGGCTCGCTCGTGGTGGCCTACCTGAATCGGCTGTCCGACCTGTTGTGGGCCATGGCTCGCTGGCAGGAGGGCCCGGAGCACGTGCTCTCCAAGGGGTCAGCGCCGTAGGCCGTCCGCGTTCAGAGGCCGACCGCGTTCACGCCCACCGACCCCGGTGGATCCGTTCATTGGTCCGGCCCGCTTCGATCGAGCGACGAGGACCGATGCCGCATTGCCGTCGGGGTAGCCGAGAGGCACGGCGCAGAACAAGCGCCAACCATCGGGCACGTCGAGTCGACGGCCAGAGCCGACTCGCCCCGGAACGCACCGAGCACGCAGGCGCCGAGCCCGGCGTCGACCGCTGCCAGGAGGACGGTCATCACACCGAAGGCGGCGTCGCCGATCCAGTATGGGATGGGCCATGCTGGCGGCCGTCGCCGAGGCCAGCACCCGCCTTGTCCTCCTCGGCGTAGCGTGCCACGTAGGCCTCGGGCGACGTGTAGGCAAGGAGCACCACGGGCGCCCGGGCCAGGTCACTCGACCAGTCCGGGTGGCGGGTGCGCCACGCCTCGTCGGTCGTCGTTTCGAAGTAGTCGCTGGTCTCCTCGGGGCCTTCGAGCACCACCCAGGCCGTGCCTCCGGGTGTTCCCGGCGGTGGGGGAGCGCAAGGCGGCCGTCAGGATCCGGTCGACGACCTCGGGATCGACCGGTTCGGGGCTGAAGCTCCGCACCATGGCCCGGCGTTGAATGGCCTCGTGGAGATCCATGAGCCGGCAGTCTCGCATCGTGGGAACAGGCTGGTCCCGCCCGTCGGTCCTCCCGGGAATGTTGACCTCGCTGGTAGTGTTTAACCCTTCGAGGCCAGCCGTACGGACGGGCTGGTGCAACCCGGAGGTTTGAACGTGGCTACTCCCCGAGACCTGCTGAATGACGCCAAGGCGTCCATCCGCGAGGTGGACCAGGCCGACGCGCAAGCCCTCCTCGAGGGCGGGGGCGTGACCTTCCTCGACGTGCGGGAGCCCGACGAGTACGAACAGGGCGCCCTGCCCAACGCCGTCCACCTGCCCCGCGGCCACCTCGAGTTCCAGGTTGAAGGCAAGCTGCCCGACAAGGCGGCTCCGATCGTCGTCTACTGCGCCGGGGGTGTGCGCTCGGCCTTCGCCGCCAAGACGATGGGCGACCTCGGCTACAGCGACGTGCAGTCGATGATCGGCGGGTTCAACAAGTGGAAGGACGACGACCGCCCCTGGGCCGCGCCCCAGACGCTGACCCCGGCCCAGCGCAACCGCTACCAGCGCCACGTCCTGCTGCCCGAAGTGGGCGAGGTGGGCCAGTTGAAGCTGCTCGGTTCGAAGGTGCTGCTGTTGGGTGCCGGAGGCCTCGGTTCCCCGGCCGCCCTCTATCTGGCCGCAGCCGGCGTCGGGACGCTCGGGATAATCGACATGGACGTCGTCGACGAATCGAACCTGCAGCGCCAGATCCTCCACAACATGGACCGGGTCGGCGACCGCAAGGTCGACTCGGCCAAGAAGACACTGACGGCGCTGAATCCTGACGTGAACGTGGTCACCTACGACGTGCGTCTCGGGGCAGACAACATCCTCGACATCATCGACGGCTACGACGCGATCCTCGACGGGACCGACAACTTCCCGACCCGCTACCTCGTGAACGACGCCTCCCTGCTCAAGCGGATCCCCGTGATCCATGGGTCGATCTTCCGTTTCGAGGGTCAGGTGACGGTGTTCGACCCCTACAACGGCCCCTGCTACCGCTGCCTGATCCCGGAGCCGCCGCCGGCCGAACTGGCGCCGTCGTGCTCCGAGGCAGGCGTGTTGGGCGTGCTGCCCGGGATCATCGGATCGATCCAGGCCATCGAGACCATCAAGGTGCTTCTCGGTCTGGGCGACCCCCTCATCGGTCGCCTCTTGGCGTATGACGCGCTCGAGGAGTCGTTCCGAACGTTCAAGGTGCGGCGGGATCCGGCCTGCCCGGCCTGCGGGCCCGACGCCGGCGAAATCGTCATCGCCGAGTACGACGACCTCTGCATGCCGCACGCGCACTGAGCCGGACCCGCCGGCGTGGGCTCATGCACTAGCGGCGCACGGGTCTGGCAGCAGGTGCAGCGCCCCCTTTCTTCGGCCGTCCTTTCGGGCCTGGCGCGTCGGCCGCCGTGACCCGAAACGGATGCGGCGGGTGGCGCGGATCGCCGTATCGACCACCCTCTGTGCCGGACTCTGGCGACACGGTACGCGATGATCTCGGGGCTGGCCCAGAGTCGTCCGTTCGCAGTGCATCCCTGTCTCAATGTCGTCCGTTCTCAGTGTCGTCCGTTCTCAGTGCTGTCGGTTCTCAGTGCTGTCCTCTGTCGTCGTCGTGAGACAAAACGATTGGATCCTGCTGGCACGATGGGCCCCGATGCGCATGTCGAGAGCCTCTTGTCGTGTGACGTCGTGACGCTCCGACTAAGGGCTTGGATGTTGAATTAGGATCTCGCCCCGCGCCGGAGCTATCGAACGCAGCTTGGGTTGTCACTATCGTCACGGTTCGAAGCCAGGAGTAACGCCCATGAACCGATCACGTCTCAGCAGGGGGATTCGAGCCCGACCGCACCGTGGTTCGTCAGGACCAGTTCGCCTACGTCGGGTGGCGCTCGCTCTTTCGGCCATTGGAGCGGTCAACACCGTCTTGTATCTGGACGGAGGCAAAGGCGTCGCCGACGCCGCGTCGCAGAACAACGCGTGAACCTCTGCATCACCGGGCGGGGCCCAAGACTTGAGTCTCTTGCCGGGCGACTATCACCTGTTCACCCGCGCTGGAACGTGGATCGCGCCCAAGACGGGTTTGTACATGGTCGTCGCGGTCGGCGGAGGTGGCGGGGGCGGTGGCGGTGGGGCGGCAGCGGGAGTCGGTGGTGTCGCCAATCAGGTAGGTGGTGCCGGTGGGTCGGCTGGCGGTGTGACCATCAACGACGTGACCGCGCGGGCGGGTCGACGGTTCAAGATCCTGGTGGGGAAAGGCGGTGCCCCGGGCGCTGGCGGAGCCGCGAACGGTGGTTCGGGTGGAGCCGGCGGAGACGGCGGCGTTTCGAGCTTTCCCGGTGTGGCGTCTGCGGACGGGGGTACGGGAGGACCGGGAGGACCGGGGAACAGCACGTCGACCGTCCTCGCACCCGTTGGTGCGGGTCGCTCGAGTTTAGGAGAGATGCAAGCACCTGGCTCAGGCGGAGCGGCCAGCGCGATGCTCGGCGAACCGTCGGGGTCTTCGTTCCTGTACGCGTGGCCCGGTGGTGGTGGTGGCGGTCCTGCTGGGTCAGGTCGGGGTGGAAGCGGCGGAGGAGCAGCCGGCGTCAGCGGCACCATCGCATCGGGCGGGCACAGCGGTGCCATGAACGGACCGAGCGGTGGAAGAGGCTCGACGAACCGTATCTTCACGAGCGGAGCCGGGGGTGGTGGCGGCGGAGGTGGTTCGCCGGGTGGAGCAGGAGGCGTGGGTGGATCGGGAGTGGGGGGCTACCTCGACATCATCGGGCCGCTTTCCTGACTGGTACGCGCATCGGAGTCGGAGCTGGCGCTCCGACGCCCTGCGTGCGTCATCCGCCGCGGTGAACGACCCTGTCACCCGACGAGTTGAGGTGACGCGCGTCGGACGCTCTCGCCGCTGACTGGAAGCTCGTCGCACCAGAGAACAAGACGCTGGGACGCAGGTGAGAATCGCGGCATCGTTGGCGCGTTCGGTCTTTGCACTTCGTGCTGTGCGCGGCCCCGGGCGGTCCCAATCGATTGACGGGTTCAGCATCCGTCACGCAACGACTCCGTGGGATTTTCCGCACCGCAGGCGCACCGCAGGCGCACCGCAGACGCAACGCGCATGCAGTCGTCCGCCGTGGGGTTCCTTCCCCCTTGAAGGCTATCCTCGGGCGGCGTGGTCACGGATCGTCCCCTGGTCACGGATCGTCCCCTGGTCACCTTCCTCTGGGCGTTCGTGGCAGTGGGCATTTGTATCGGGGCGTGGTCGCTCTCGACACCGCTTGGAGCCGCACCCGACGAGCCCGAGCATTTGATCCAGGCCGCCGCACTGGTCAGGGGCCAGTTCGACGGTCCCCAGGTCCCCGTGCACTACGGCCCGCTCTCCTTGGGGAGGATAGGCACGGTGCGGGTCCCGGCCTGGGTGACCGACGTCGCGGATCCAAGGAAAGTCACCTTGGACTCGCCTGCCTGTCCGAGCACCCACTCGTGCTCCATCGGTCTCCCGCTGGGCCTGTCATCGACGCGCGAGATTACGAGCGCAACCCAGTTCTCGAACTACCCTCCGCTCTACTACCTGATCGTGGGCGGCGCTACCTCCGTCGCCACGGGGACGGGGGCGCTCTACGGTGCGCGCCTCCTCGGCGTGGTGCTCGACTCCGCTCTGATCGCCCTCGGGTTCTACCTGTTGGCCCGCTACCACCGCCGATCCGCGCTCGTCGGTGCGCTCATGGCTCTCACTCCGACGGTCCTCTTCTTCGGATCGGTGGTCAATTCGAGCGGCATGGAAATCTCGGCCGGGATCGCCGCATGGTGCGGGGGATTGTGCATCGTCACAGCCGAGGAGGTGCCGCGGCCCTTGGTCGCCTTGACCAGTGTGGCGTTTGTCGCGCTGATCCTGTCCCGTCCGACGAGTTGGGCCAACGCGTTGGTCATCCTCGTCGTGCTGGGAGTGTTGAGCGGATGGACGCGCGTCCGGGAGCTGACGAGTCTCCTGCGGCCCCTTTGGACGACGCTCATCGTGGCGCTCGCAGTCGCCGGCTGCTTTCTCCTCATCGTGGGACCTCCGAACCTCCTTGGCATCGCGGCCCATCCGCCCCTGAGCCGGGCGGGAACTGTCTGGCTGACGCTGCGGCTCATGAGCGGCGAGCTGCGTCAGACCATCGGTGTCTTCGGGTGGCTCGACGTCCTGGCGCCGACATGGGTCGTCCTGCTCTGGGTCGTTGCCATCGTCGCCTTGGTGGCGTACGCCCTTACATTCTCGAAACGGGCGCGGCGGGCGCTGCCCTTGCTCGCTATTGCGATCTTCGCGTACCCCTTCGTCTTCGAGACGCCGCGGCTGAACACGGTCGGCCCGTACTGGCAAGGGCGCTACTGGCTGCCGCTCGCTGTGGGACTTCCTTTGATCGCTGCGGCTGTATCGCCTGCGCTTCGTCGGTCTTGGGTCCTGCTGATCGGCATTCTTCTTGCCGGGGCTCAGCTTGGTGCGTTCGTCTCGACACTCGACGCGTACGACGGTGATCCGGTGAGACCTGGAACCTCGGCGTTGTGGGCGCCTCCCGGCGGGAGCGCGCTGGCAATTACGCTCTTCGTGGTTGGCCAGGTGCTCTTGGTGGGTTTCGTGTTGGCGCGGTGGACCGAGCACTCCGCTGCTCGTGATCAGGTATGTGAGACCGAATCGGCCCTGCAAGGACGCAGTTGATCCGGTTGGGATCTGATCGGGCTGGGGTAGTCGCAGAAGCAGCGACGATGATGAATCCGAAATCGTAAGAGCAGCGCCGATGACGAGGTGGGGGATGTTGGTGCGCACGGCGGAGAGGTCGCGTGGGGGACTCCGGGGCCCGAGGCTGCCTCGACATCGTCTGACTCTAATATGCGGCGGTGCTCGGTACTCCCCGTCTGGTCGCAAGGATGCATCTGTTGGCGCCAGGTGCATGGCCCCTCGGTTGGCCGCTCATCAGATTCACCCGGTTCACTCGAGGCCTTTGAGTCTCCGGGTTGTGAAGCATCTCAAAAATGACCACTGATCTCCTCGACGTCCCAGCGGTACAAGACCCCGGGCCGTCGCGCGGGAGTTGGAAGGCCACCGACGCGTTTGGGCTGGCTGTCGTCATCATCGCTGGCGTGTTGGTCGTTTTGCCAACGCTTGCCCACGGAACGTTCTTCGGGGCGTATGACATCCTCCAGAGCACCGGACTGAACAAGGTTCCCGACGCCAAGGTCCACAACTCGAACCTCTTCGACCAGATCAGCATTTTCATCCCTTGGACACATCTGGTGTGGAATCAGGTCCATCAGGGGCATCTTCCCCTCTGGAACCCTTACAGCGCGCTCGGCATGCCGCTCGCGTTCAATTGGGAGTCGGCTCCCATGAGCCTCCCCGCCTTGATCGGCTATCTGTTCCCCGTCCGACTCGCCTATACGGTCCAGGTTCTCGTCACGCTGGTGGTGGCGGGCACCGGGGTCTACGTGCTGGGCAAGGTGCTTCGCCTCGGGATGTTGGGTTGCATGACCGCGGCGATCGCCTTTGAGCTGTGCGGGCCCTTCATGGCGAACCTCGGATGGGCGCTTGCTTCGGTCTGGTCGTGGGGAGGCTGGATCTTGGCGGCGATCATCCTGGTGGTGCGCGGCAAGAAGAGGGCGCAGGTGATCGTGTTCCTCGCGATCGTCATCGCCTTCGCAATCTATGCAGGCAATCCTGAGGACCAGGCACTGCTCGCACTGACGGCAGCCATCTTCGCGTTGTCGATGCTCCTGTTTCGTGCGCCCGCGCTCGGAGGCTCGGGTCCCGTCGTACGGCCCTCCGTCGATCTTGGGATCTCGGCCATTGCGGGCACCGCCCTTGCGGCGCCGCTGATCCTTCCGGGACTGCAGCTTGGGGGAGGGTCCAACCGCACTGCCGTGGGGGCAGACTTGTTCCCAAAGGGCCTGCCTCCCAAAGAGCTGTTCCACCTCATCTTTCAGGGCTTCGATGGCCTGCCCGTGTTGGGCAGCCGGTACTTCGGGCTGTCTGCCTACGCGGCAACGTCCGCATACGTCGGAGTGATCGTTCTGGTGTTGGCGGCGACGGGACTCGTGATGCGTTGGAGACGACCGGAGGTGCGCTCCTTCGGTGTTCTGGCGGTGGCTCTGGCACTGCTCGTCTTCACGCCACCTCTTGTGTCTCTGTTGGACAGTCGTGTGGCGAGCATCTACTGGATCTTTGCCCTGACGCCGCTGTGTCTTGCGATCGCCGTGCTTGCGGGCGTTGGGATGGACGTTGTGGTCACCTCCTCGAGCGAGCGGCGTGTCCGGCAGACGCTCGGCTTGGGGTTCGCCGGCATGGCAGTGTTGCTCGGGATCATCTGGTTGATCGCCCGCCGGGGACTCACGCCGGTGCAGGCGAGCATCCGTGCACACAGCTTCATTTGGCCAGCCATCGAAGTGATCACTGGGCTCGTCGTGGTGTGGATGCTTCCGAAGGTGGCCGCTTGGACTCGGACGCGTCTGGGCTCGTCTGCCGCCGGGATAGCCGCCGGGTCGTTGCTCTTCGTTCTGTTGACGGGTTTTCTCATCACCGCGGGAACCCCTCTCTACTCGTCCAGCAAGCAGTACCCAACCTCGACTCCGGCGGTCATGACCCTGCAACATGTCGTTGGCGATTCGGTCGTCGGCATCGGGGGTCGGCCGACCTACCCAGAAGACTTGGGGATCATGACTGATGCCAACCTCCTCTACAACATTCAGGAGTTCGGCGCGTACGACCCCCTGGTGCCGCGTGCGTACTTCTCGTTGTACGGGACGCCTGTCTCCGAGTTCGCGGCGATCGGAGACATCTTCAGTCCGGGCATTACCTCCACCCAGGCCGCCCGACTCTATGGCGTGAAGTATCTGCTCGAGCCAGCTGGCGTGACCGGGCCCAAGGGCTCTGTCTTTGTTCGCCGGCTGGGTGACGAAGACCTCTATCGAGTGCCGGGAGCGACCGCGGCCACGCTCGTCGGTCTGGGACCGAATGGGACCTTGCCTGGCATGTACGCCTCCGGCGCTCCCGTCGCGGTCGCCCATCCGAACCCCAGCGCCTGGAAGATGGTCACACACTCCACCGCTCCGAGTGTCCTCCGGCTGCGACTCACCAATGTGCCAGGTTGGCGCGCCACCATTGACGGAAAGAGCGTCGACGTGCATTCCTTCGCGCGGGTCATGCTGCAGGTACGCGTGCCACCTGGTCGACATGTCGTCGAACTCCAATACTGGCCGAAAGCCTTTTCAGTTGGAATTGTCCTGGCCGTGTGCGCCGCGGGCGGTTTGACGACACTTCTGATGCTGGCCTGGTTTCGATCGCGACGCCCCGGCCCCTCGAGAACGTCGCAGCGGGACTCGGCGGAGGTTGCGTGAGCGTCCGATGTTGAGCCGGTGCCCGTCCTTCCATTCGCTGCATCGACGACGCAACGAGGGGGCTTCTGATGCCTCCCCCCTCCGGGTGTCGATGAGCCCATCAAGGTGGCGAGCATTGCCGGCTGCCCTGATTGACAGCGCATCGGATCGTCGATGAAGCTTTGTGAACTGGCTAAACGGGCCAGCTGAACCGCCCGGAGGATCCCGGTTGATACTCGACGCCATGCCGGAACCGGCACACACGAGTAGTTCTCAGCGTCGACTCCCCATTGGGGAAGCCTTTTCCTCGAGACACAACAGTTTGAACTTCATCAGGCTGTTGTTTTGCCTCATGGTGATCTTCTCGCACGCGATTGTTCTCGGCGGCTTCGGCAATGAATGGATCTTCGGCAACCGGACCACCATGGGCGACTTCGCCGTTACCGGGTTCTTCTGTTTGAGCGGGTTCCTCATCGCGGGTTCGGCCACGAGAAACCGTGTCGGCCGCTACCTGTGGCAGCGGTTCCTGCGCATCATGCCGGCGTACTGGCTCTGCCTGATCGTCACGGCGTTCGTCATTGGAGCACTCGCGTGGCTCCATCAAGCGCACCCACCCTCTTGCAGCATCATCTCGTGCTACTACTCCGTTGGCCACAACGGTCCTACAGCGTACGTGTATCACAACTTCCTTCTCGGAGTGAATCAGTTCAATATCGTTTCGACGCCGTCAGGCGGACCGGTTCCCTATTTTTGGAACAACTCGGTGTGGACGCTTCTGCCCGAGGTCTGCTGCTACTTGCTCCTTGCTGGTTTGGCCTCGCTCAAACTCCTCCACCGTCGGCTCTTTGTCGCTGGCGTCGCGTGCGGCCTGTGGCTTGTCGAGGTGGCTTTTGCCTGGCGCGGCACGGCCATCGTCGCGCACTCCTTTGGCCCCTTCGTGCTCCCACCGAGCCTGGTCCTCGGGCTTTTGTCGCTCGGTCCGGCCTTCATGGCAGGAGCTGTTCTCTATCTCTACCGTGACAAGGTGCCGGACTCAGGCTGGCTCGCGGCGGGCTTCATCGTCGTCTACGTGCTGGGCTCAGCACTGCCCATCTTCGGGCAGGGCGAGGCCCGTTTTTCGCACTTCCTTCCCGGATCGACCAATGTGATGGCGCCAGCACTCGCCTACCCATTGGTCTGGTTGGGCATTCACCTCCCATCGCTGCTCCAACGAGTTGGTGCACGCAACGACTACTCCTACGGTGTGTACATCTACGGCTGGCCCGTCATGCAGCTTCTCGGGATATGGGGCGTGCAGCATTGGGGGTACGCGGCCTTCGCTGCATCAGCGGTGGTCGGCTCGGTCGGGTTGGCGGTTGTGAGCTGGCATCTCGTCGAGAAACGCGCACTGAGCCTGAAGAAGGTCGATCCGAGAGTCGTCGTGACCTTTGGCGCGAAGAGACTGAAGGGACGCAGCGCCGCGGTCGCGCGACCCGACGACTGATTCGCCCAGTGGGCTCCAGCATGTCCCTTGCCGGTGAGCTCCCTATCCGGTGAGCTCCTCGGGTGACCCGAAGCGGATGAGATTCCCGTCGGGATCCACGTGGGAGCCCTCGCGCAACCCATAGGGCATGCGCCCGACTGGGCGGGTGACGCCGCCGATGCCA
Source organism: uncultured Acidimicrobiaceae bacterium (assembly GCA_963762175.1). Classification (GTDB taxonomy): domain Bacteria; phylum Actinomycetota; class Acidimicrobiia; order Acidimicrobiales; family RAAP-2; genus Bog-473. Next base: position 286,053 of record CAVXJW010000003.1, on the reverse strand, counting down.
GGCCTGCTCCATTCGTCGAACAGTGCGTCGGCATCGGCCACGTACAGATAGGTCGAGCCGGATCCGTGCGTCGGATCGTGATCCGGGTCCAGCGTCAGGTGGAGGCCGATCCGATCGCGGTTGGCGAAGCCGTACTCAGCACCGTGCTCGTACGGAATGGTCTGGAAACCAAGCGACGCGTAGTGCGCCAGCGCCGCGCCCATGTCCCGAACGGGGAAGATCGGGCTGAACTGCTGAAAGTGACGGGCGGGTCGGCGCTGGGCGGTGCCGGCAGTCGTGGTCGCCTCCTTGATGTCGCCCAGCGCCATCAGTCCGGTGCGCATGGCCTCGACCGTCCCCTCCGGAACGCGCGCCACCAGCGCCTGGTCGATGGCCTCGGTGCCCCGCCATACCGCCTCGACGACCTCCTCGCCCCGTGGGGTCACGGCCAGGGTGATGCGCCGCCGGTCGGTCGGGTCCGGACTGCGCGCCAGGTAGCCCCGGTTCACCAGGATGTCGACGACCTGGCTCACGGCCTGCTTGGTCACGCCCAATCCGGCCGGGAGGTTCTCGCGCAGGCCACCCCCCGAGTGCACGCCGAAGAGAATGAAGGCACCGTTCCGTGGCAGGTCCTCGACCCCGATGGCTTGGAGCTGGCTCCGGATGGAGCGGGCGTAGGCCCCTCGGGCCGCCCGCATCAGGGTGGGGAGGGCGAGCTCGGATCGCCCGTCGGGGTCGGTCCGAGCCGCGGGATCGGTGGAGTCAGTCGGCATCGGGCCCACCATAGAAGAAAGGATCTGGACAGTCAAGACACTTGATAGTCCAGCTTGTGTGCATCTGCCATGTCTAGAGTGACCCCACGCCGCCTACCGACCTGCTCACGCGCCCTCTGTCCGGGACAGACGTGCCGGCTCCGTCGCCGGATTCTCCCGAGCTGACCTCGCGGCGCGTCAAGCGGAATCGCCGCTTCTGGGGGGTGGCGTTCCTGTTCGTGATCGCCCTCGCCCTCGTCCTCGTCCTCGTGCTGGGTCGTGGTGGCGACCACCCGGCCGCCGTGGGGCAGAGCGGCGTTACGGGACATTCGGCCAAGCCGCCGCCCGCACCCTCGGGGAACCCGCGCCTCGATCCGGATTGGAAGGGGGACGGCCAGCCGATCACCATCGCCTTCGGGGGTGACGTGCACTTTCCGTCAGGGACCACCCTGGGCGACCGGTTGGCGGCGGACCCCACAAACGCGCTCGGCCCGACGGTGCCCACCCTCCTCTCTGGCGTCGACCTGTCCATGGTCAACTTCGAATCGGCTTTGACCGATGGCTCGTGCCCGGCCGCGCAGTCCAAGCAGTTCGTCTTCTATGCGCCGCCCACTGCGATCAGCGCGTTCAAGGGTGCCGGCGTGACGCTCATCACCGAGGCCAACAATCACGGGGAGGATTGCGGTCCGGCCGGACTACAGACGGCGATCGCCACGAAGACCCAGACTGGCTACCCCGTCCTCGGCATCGGTCAGAACGCCGCACAGGCTTTCACGCCGTACACCGCCACCATTCACGGTCAGCACATTGCGATCATCGCGGCGACCCAGGTGATCGACTCCGACCTGCAATCGGCGTGGACGGCCACGGCCACACAGCCCGGGCTCGCCTCGGCTTATGACGTGACCGATCTGGTGTCCGCGGTGGAGGCGGTCCGCAAGACAGCCGACACGGTGATCGTCTATCTCCACTGGGGTACCGAGCTCGATGCGTGTCCCAACGCCCTGCAGGAGCCGTTGGCGCAGGCGCTGGTCCAGGCCGGTGCCGACATCATCGTGGGGACACACGCCCATGTCCTCCTGGGCGGAGGCTACCTCGGCTCGGCCTATGTCGACTACGGCTTGGGCAACTTCGCCTTCTACGACAACTCGCCTCCGGAGAACGCCAGCGGTTCGTTGGTGATCTCGGCGACCGGTCGGCATATCGACGCTGTGACGTGGCGCCCAGCCGTCATCGTCAACGATCTGCCGCAGCCCCTGTCGGGCGACGCCGCAACATCTGCCTTGGCGGCATGGAACCAGGCCAGGTCTTGCACAAACGTGTCGGCCGCGCCCGGTGCCCCGGAGGCGACGGTGCAGACAGAGAGCTCGCCACCATCACCTTCGACGGTGCAAGCGCTGTCGACTGATTCGGGCTAGAGGCATCGGGTCCCCGACGGCCATCCTCACGTTGTGGTCCACAGTCGCACGCCACCCTTCGTCTGGGGTGCGCCATACGCGCTGTCGAAGAGCCGAGCGGCGCACGCCGAGCCCGGTGCCGCGATCACGACGGCCGCCAGTGACGCGTTCCAGCTGCGAAGCTCCCTACGGATCGTCGATGGCGCGAGTTGAGGTTGGCCTCCCCCGCGCACTCGGCCAGGGCTTGCTGGACGAGGGACGGATCGCTGTTGAACGTCGCCGCGCCGTCGGCGCTCCTGAAGACGGCATATCCCCCGGGCATCTTGAAGGTGTCGTGGGCCATGGCCTGCCACAGCATGGCCGAGGCATCGACCGGGCTGGCGAACGGATAGACGACCACGGTCGTGCCGACCGGGATCGATCGGGCGCCGCTGGTGAACCACGACGGGACAGCGCTCGGGCCAGATCCGTAGGGCCAGGCGGGTACCAACGGAAGCAGCGCGCAGAGAACGACCAGTGTGCTGGCCACGGTGGCCCTGAGCCTGTCGCCCGGCTGATCCCAGCCATCGAGCCGTGTGTAGAGCGCGTCGACGAACACCGCGAGCAAAAGCGCCGCGAACAACCAGAAGAACTCGACGTAGCGAGATGCGGCGCCGCTGTCGAGGAGGGGGAGATGGGCCAGCACGGCGAAGGGCAACGGGATCCCGATCTTGTGCCCGTCGATGTGGAGGGAGGAGCCCATGGAGAGCAGCATCCCCGCGGCTGCCATGAGTGCCGCGAACTGCACGAGCCGCCTCCGCCGCAGGGCGATCGTGCCCACCAGCAAAATGACCGCGAGCGGGAACCCGACGTAGGAGCCGTTCTCGTTGGGAGCATCGATGACGATGTGCCAATTCGTGTCCCGTTCCGCGACCAGGGAATCCCCCAATGCGGCATGCCCGAAGGTGAAGCGTTGGACCTCCGAGGGGACGAAGAACCCGACGGGGTCGCTCGACAAACCTGCGATCACCGTCGGGTTCTGCGCTGGACCATTGATGTGTTCTGGTCCGTCCAGCGCCGTCCAGATGCCGAAGCCGCTGCCGAGCGCGAACACCAGCGCCGCGCACGCGCCCATCCGCGCCAGTCGCCCCACCTCGACGGGCGGGCGTCGGAGTAGCCAAAAAAGACCCCAGAGCACAGCCGCGATCGCGGCCATCACGGCCATGGATGCGAAGACTTCCGCGGAGATGTAGAGCTGGGCGACGAAGCAGGCGCCGATGAGGATGCCGGTCAGCCACGGAGGATCCGACTTTGTCCTCAAGAAGCGGTCGAGAAAGAGCACCACGAGAGGCGGTATGAAGCCGACGATGAGAAACAGGTGCGCGGCTCCTTCTGCCGCGATGAAGGGCGAGAAGCCATAGAGCAAACCCCCGACGAGTGCTGCAGGACGCCAGTGGATGAAGCGTCTCGCCATCAGATAGAAGGTCATGGCCGAGCTGGCGAGAGCGAGGTTCAGCAAGATATTGAACGTCGCGATCGGACCGAGGAGGAGCGTGATGGGCGTGCCGAGTGCACCGACGAAAGGCATGGTCGTGTTGTCCATCAGGTTGACGCCTGATGGCGCGTTGAGAACGTTGTTCGCGAGCGGGTTGTGACCGTGAATGATCGCCCAGGGCGTCTGAGCGAGGTACCAGATCTCCTCGGGCATATCGGCGCCACCGGCCGTTTGAATGGTGTGTGTGACACCGTGCACCCAGGCGCTGTAATTGGCCACGAGCGACACACCGATATAGATGCACGCGACCAGGACCGTGAACCAGCGGCTGTCGCTCAGACGCGCACGGTGCGGTGAGTCCAGCCGCCTCTGACGGCGCGACACTTGTGATTCGGCCAGATCGGTCACGAAAATGTGGCTCCTCGAGGCGGTCGAGGTCGACTTCGCTCGACCCGCCTACGTCGCTGTGGGGGAGGTATCCCTCGTCGACACGACCGTGAACAGCGATCCGGACCTCGGCGGACCGTCAGCGACGTAGATCTGCTCGCTGAATGTGACGTTGCTCTCATTGAAGCCAAGGACTTCGGCAAAGCGAACGAAGAGCCCCGGGCTGAATTTCCACCAGACGTGCGGTACGGGTTCTTCCTTCGTCGAGAACCAGCTCATGTACGGCTTGTCATCCGGCATGTCAGGATAGTGAAGATCGGTGATCACAAGATTGTCTGCCAGCCGTGCGCACTGTTCGACGGCTTTGAGTGGATCTCGGACATGCAGCAGGACGGCGGCAAGCACCGCGAAATCGAAGTGTCCGAGAAGGTCCGGCAGTGCATAAATGTCTCCGTAGTGCACTCTCGCCTTGCTCCCGACGCGCTCATGTGTGAACCAGTACGCATTTCGAACGGATTCGATGCCTTGCCCGACCTCGGTGATGAATCTTGGGATGTCGAGCGCAGCATCGGGTACGACATCCCAGGGATGGTCGAGGGGAAGTTCGACTGACACCACCTCGGCTCCCTGCGACTCCATGTAGAAGGTGAGGTAACCCGACGCGGGCCCGATCTCCAGGACGCGCTTACCGGCGAGGTCAACGTGCCCCAGGTAGCCCGCCGTGTCGCCGCGCAGGTCCCACATGGCGCCGGTCGTGAGGCCGCAGCCTGGAATATCCATGACGTGGTAGAAGTCGCACGAGCTGGCGTCAGCGACCTTGCGTGGTGGCGCGTACAGGGTCTCGTCGCTGTCCATCCGGCGGAAGCTACCAGTTCCGACTCCGCACCCCGGGCACCGTGGCACGCCTTTCGAAGCCGCCGCCACGACCTTTCCAGCAAGCGGTCGAGGCGACCAGCTAGACAAGGGCCATGACACAGACGGCGGCTTCAGCCAAGTCCCTCCACGTCAACGACGTCGACCTGGCCTGGTCCGAGCGGGGGCGACGGACCCGAGGGGACCCCGACGCTCGTCCTCTGCCACGGCTACACCGGCTCAGCGCACGACTTCGCGCTCGAGGTCGACACACTGGCGGCCAACCGCCGCGTGGTCACGCTCGACCAGCGGGGTCACGGCCACTCGACGAAGACCGGCCATCTCGAGGGCTACACCATCGACCAGCTCGTCGCCGACCTGACGGGGTTCCTCGACGCTCTGGGGGAGGGGCCGGTCGACCTCCTGGGCCATTCCATGGGCGGACGTGTCGTCCTGGGAGTCGTCACTGGCACGGCCCGACCTCGTGCGCTCGTTGATCCTCATGGACACCAGCGCATGGTCGTTCCTCCCGCCCGACGACGAGATCCGCGCGCTCGTCCACGGGTTCATCAACTCATTCGACCCCTCCGGTGGCATGCCCGCCACGCTGAGCATGGGCGGTCCCGAAGACGTGCTCATCGAGGAGCACACGCCGTCCGAGTGGCGCAATGAGAAGGACGCCATCTTCACCGGCATGGACGCGTACGCCGTCAAAGGACTCGGGGGCGAGCTCATGGGTGATGCCGCCGTGCACACGGACTCGCTGCGCGCCCAGCTGTCGTCGATCACCTGCCCGACGACGCGTCATCGTGGGCGAGCACGATCACCCGCTGGTCGATCAGGCGCCCGAGCTGGCCGCCGAGGTCGCCAACGGACGGTTGACCGTCATCCCCGGCGCGTACCACTCGCCGCAGCTGACGCACGCCGAGGAGTGGCGGGCCGCGGTCGAGGCCCACCTGGCCTGGGCCGCGCTCCGTCGTGAGCGACACCCCGCCGCCGCAGGCCGGAGATCGGGTCGAGCTCGCCGGCACCGACGTCGCCATCCCGCCACTCGGCGTCGGGACGTGGGCCTGGGGCGACAAGGGCACCTGGGGCATGGGCGGCTACGACCAGTCCCTGACCGAGTCGACCATCCGCGAGGCCTGGGAAGCCAGCATTGCGGCCGGCGTCGTCCTCTTCGACACGGCCGAGGTCTACGGCGACGGGCGAGAGCGAGCGCATCATCGGGCGTCTCCTCGCCGCCGATCCGAGCGTACGCCCCAGGTCGTCATCGCGTCGAAGTTCATGCCGAGCCCGTGGAAGATCAACGTGCGCGCTGCGTCTCCGTCTCGGCCGCCCGCAACTCGCGCGAGCGGCTGGGCGTCGACGTCATCGACCTCTACCAGATTCACGGTCCCATCTCGCTGCGTTCCCACGACGCGTTGGCCGACGCGCTGGCCGCCGCCCACGCCGAGGGCATCGTGCGCGCCGTCGGCGTATCGAACTATTCGGCCAAGGAGACCCGCTCCATCGATGCCGCCCTGCGCAAGTGCGGCCTCCGCCTGGCCAGCAACCAGATCGAGTTCTCCCTCCTGCGAACCATGCCGCTGCGTGTCGGGCTCATCAGCACCTGCCGCGAGCTCGGCGTCGTGCCCGCTGGCCTACTCGCCGATCGGGCAGGGGCGCTTGACCGGCAAGTACTCGGCGGCGAACCCACCGCCACGTGGCCGTTCGTTCTCGGCCCATCCCATGTCCCAGGTGGACGCGATCGTGGCCCAGCTCCGCCGCATCGGGACCGACCATGGCGACCGCACGCCGAGCCAGGTCGCGCTGGCCTGGCTCATCGCGCAAGGGCGCCGTCCCCATCCCGGGTGCCAAGAACCGGGACCAGGCCGAGCAGAACGCGGGCGCCTTGGGCTGGAGCCTGACCGGCGACGAGCTGGACCTTCTCGACACGGCCGCCCTCTACGGGACGCAGGAGCATCTCCCAGCGCATTTGGCAGCACGGCTGAGACCGGCGGTACCGTCTTGAGGTGATCGCTGCGCTCGCCGACTCAGGACTTCCTCCGCTCAGCGGCTCGCAGTTCTTCACCACCCAGTTCGACTTCGTGCCGGTTGCCATGATCGTGGCCGCTCTCGCCCTCTACCTGTGGGGCGTGCGGCGGAACAACGCCCTCCACCCGCGCCACCGGTGGCCCGTCGGCAAGACCGTGGCGTGGATCGCTGCGCTGTTCTCGACCGCAGTGGGCATCTTCAGTTTCGTCGGCGTCTACGACGGCGAGCTGTTCTGGGACCACATGGTCCAGCACCTGATCCTGATCATGGTGGCGGCGCCGCTCTTCGCCGTCGCATCGCCCTTGCGGCTGGCCTTCAACTCGACGTCGGGCACGGCGCACATTGTCGTCACTGAGGCATTGCGCTCCCGGGTCGCCACGTTCGTGGGCAATCCCATCGTGGCCTTCATCCTCTACGCCATCGTCATACCGATCAGCCATCTGACGATTTGGTACAACTACACGCTCACCCAGGAGAACGTGCACAACGCGGAGCACCTGGTCTTCCTGCTCGTCGGCTATCTCTTCTGGCGGCAGATCTTCGGGAACGATCCCAATGCCCATCGCCTTCACCCGGCCCTGCAATTCTTCTACCTGTTCTTGGCGATCCCGATCGACACGTTCACCGGAGTATCTCTGGCCGGCGCGACGCACGAGTTGTTCCCGGCCTACTTCGCCACACACCGGACGTGGGGTCCCTCCCTCGTCGTCGATCTCCATGTGGGCGGCGACATCATGTGGGTGGTCGGTGACACCTTGATGTTGTGGCCGATGATTCCCGTCGCCCTGCGCTGGATGCATATGGAGGAGCGCAAGGCCGTGCGCATCGACGCCGAACTCGATGCACAGGCGCGGGCAGAGACCGCCGACGCGGGCCCCGTGCCGGATCAGCCGCCGAGATCCATCAACTCGACGCGGACTCCGTCCGGATCGGTGCAGTAGAGGAACTCCAGCGCCGCCCCGCCGAGGTCGATGGTCGTCCGGCTCGACTCGACGATGGCGCCCCCGAGCTCGACGATCCGGGCCGCCGTCCGTGCGACGTCGCGGACCCGGAAGGACAGGTGGGTCAAGCCGAGTTGGTTGACCGCCCGCCGCTCGCGTGGCCCGAAGGGCTCCGGCTCCTCGAAGGCCAGCAGCTCAATGGCGGTGGTGCCCTTCCGGATGAACTGTGACGTCACGGCCACGTCGGGGAACTCCATCAGCGCGGCGAACTCGGAGCCGATGGCATGTGACTCGGCCTGCTCGAAGCCAAGAGCGTCGCAGTAGAACGTGAGCGACCGCTCGAGGTTGCTGACGCAGATGCCGAAGTGCGAGAAGACCGGTGCCTGATCGTCGTTCACGAGCCGTAGTCTGCCCCGTGTGGCCCCGCCACCTCGAACCTCCGTAGGCTCGGGGGTGTGACACCGGACAAGAAGGAACCCCAGAGCCCAGAACGTCTGACCGACTCGGGCATCGCGATCCAGCCCGTGTACCGGCGGGCGGATCTCCAGGATTGGGACGCCGATGTGCAGCTCGGCGAGCCGGGGGCCTTCCCCTATACCCGGGGCGTCCACGCCCAGATGTACCGCTCGAAGCTGTGGACGATGCGCCAGTACGCCGGTTTCGGCTCCGCCGAGCAGACCAACCAGCGCTTCAAGTTCCTGCTCGATGCGGGCCAGACCGGCCTGTCCTGTGCCTTCGACCTCCCGACCCAGATGGGTTACGACTCCGATCACGCCCGGGCCGAAGGCGAGGTGGGCAAGGTCGGCGTCGCCATCGACTCGCTGGCGGACATGCGTCTCCTCATGGCCGACCTCCCGATGGACAAGGTCACGACGTCCATGACGATCAACGCCACCGGCGCGATCCTCCTGCTCCTCTACCAATTGGTTGCCGAGGAGCAGGGCGTGGCCAGCGAGAAGATCCGCGGCACAATCCAGAACGACATCTTGAAGGAGTACATCGCCCGCGGGACGTACATCTATCCACCGCGCCCGTCCATGCGTCTGATCGTCGACACGTTCTCCTACTGCGCGGCCAACCTCCCGAGCTGGAACACGATCTCCATCTCCGGATACCACATCCGGGAGGCTGGTTCGACGGCGGTGCAGGAGATCGCCTTCACGCTCGCCAACGGCATCGCGTACGTCGAAGCGGCCATCGCGGCGGGCATGGATGTCGATGCCTTCGCCCCGAGGCTGTCCTTCTTCTGGAATGCGCACAACAATCTCTTCGAAGAGGTGGCGAAGTATCGGGCGGCACGCCGCATGTGGGCCCGCATCATGACGGAGCGATTCGGCGCCAAGGACGAGCGCTCCAAGATGCTTCGTTTCCACACCCAGACCGGCGGATCCACCCTGACTGCGCAGCAGCCCGAGAACAACATCGTCCGCGTCACGGTGCAGAGCCTGGCGGCTGCGCTCGGCGGGACGCAGAGCCTGCACACGAACGGTTTCGACGAGGCCCTCGGGCTGCCCACGACCCGGGCGGCCAAGATCGCCCTGCGTACCCAGCAGATCGTGGGATTCGAGTCCGGTGTGGCGGACACGGTCGACCCGCTGGCCGGATCCTTCTTCGTGGAGTCGCTGACGGACGAGGTGGAGCAGGCGGCCGATGCCTACCTGGAGCGGATCGAGCAGCTCGGCGGCGCGGTCGCGGCCATTGAGGCGCGGTTCATGCAGGAGGAGATCGAGGCGGCGGCCTACAGCTTCGCCAAATCCGTCGACGACGGCGAGAAAGTGGTCGTCGGCGTCAACCGCTTCACCGACGCCGAAGGGGAGCCCACCGAGGTCTTTCCCATTGACGTGAAGCTCCAGCAGATCCAGATCGACCGCACGCAGTCGGTGCGGGCCCAGCGCGACCAGGCCGCCGTTGACCGCGCGCTGGCGGACATCGCCGAGACGGCGAGGGGTGACGGCAACTTGCTCGTCCCTATGAAGGCGGCCCTCAAGGAGATGGCCACGCTCGGCGAGGTTTCCGACGTCCTGCGCGCGGAGTTCGGCGTCTACCAGCCCGGAGGCTGAGCCGTGGCGGAGGACCGGCCGACCAGGTTCTGGCCGCTGTTCGATCTCGTCGTCCGCACGCCGCGCCTCGAGATACGGCTGCCTCATGAGGACGAGTTCTCCGGTCTCATCGACCTGATCGACCGCGGCATCCACGAACCTGGGACGATGCCGTTCTTCATCCCGTGGACCGAGGGCGAGCCCGAGCAACGCGCCCGCGAGTCCGCCCAATGGTGGTGGCGACAGCGAGCGGAGTGGTCACCCGAGAAATGGAGCTTCACCGGCGCCGTGTTCGTTGACGGCCGGCCCGTGGGGGTGCAGGACCTCCAAGGAGAGCACTTCCGCGCCATGCGTTCCGTCGAGACGGGGTCCTGGCTCGGCCAGGCCCACCAGGGTCACGGCCTCGGCCGCGAGATGCGAGAAGCGATCCTGCACCTGGCTTTTGCCGGATTGGGGGCAGAAGAGGCGCTCAGTGGCGCCTTCGAGGACAACGCGGCCTCCCTGGCAACGTCGCGGGCGGTGGGCTACCAGGAGAACGGGGAAGCCCGCGGCCACCGGCGGGACGGGTCTGCGCGCACCATCCGTTTCCGCATGGGGCGCGACGCCTGGGCGCAGCGCCGACGCGACGACATCGAGATCGTGGGGCTCGAGGGTTGCTTCGACATGTTCGTGGGCCCGCCCGGCCGCACCTGACCTGCCGTTCAGCTGGGAGGGCCGGCCTCACCGGCGCGGTCGAGCGCCTCGGTCACGGCGCGACGCCAGTCGCCGTCCGGAGTGAAGTGGACGCCCGTCCAGCCATGGCGTCGCGCGGCGTCGATGTTCTCCAGCGTGTCGTCGAGGAACACCACCGCTGAGCCGCCTCCGACGATGCCGAGATGCCGCTCCGCCCGTTCGTAGAAGGCGCGCTCTTTCTTGGTGGCGCCCAGGTCGCCGGAGAAGGCAGTGCCCATGAAGGGCAGGAAGGGGGCAAGGTGTTCCTCGAGGAACCGGGCCCGAAGGGGTTCCTGGTTCGAGACCAGCGCGAGGGGGATGCCCTGGGCGGCCCATCCTCTCGCCGCCTCCGCCACGGCCTGATCGATGACGAGGTCCTCCTCGAACCAGCACCCCAACGCGGCCTCGACACCCATGGCCCAGCCGAGCTCGTGGAGCGCCTCGCCCAGTGCGATCTCGAGTGGTCGGTTCCCGACAATCACCTCGGCCCACCGCTCCGTGAACAATGCCTCCTGCAGGAGCCCTGGGTCGACGCCGAAGCGCGCGCCGAAGGCGGCCTGCCAGGGGCCGCGTCCGCCCCGCTGCGGATCGAGGAGCACGCCGTCGACGTCGAGTGCGAGCAACGACGTCATTCGCCGGTTGCTCCGTCGGGGGGTGTCGCACGGCCGCGGCGGGAGAGCTTGCCGAGGAGCCAGTATCCCCGGCGCTGCCGTGCTGCGCTGCGCCGGAAGGGGTCGTCGGGATCCAGGTGCTCCTCGGCGCCGGCGACCACCTGATCGAACATCTCCGCCGCTTCCTTCGACCGCTTGAGCGCCACCAGCTCCGTGGCGATCGCCCACTTCTGGTGGAGGATCGTCCGTTGGTCGCCATCCGTGCGTTCCAACCCGTCGAGCGCCTCGATGAAGAGGCCGAGGGCCAGGTCGTGATTGCCGAGGTACCGGTGTGTCTGGGCCAGGTTGACCATGGCCTGCAAGCTCTCGGTGCTGTCGGGACCGAGCGTTCTCTTGCACGTTTCGAGGACGCGGACCCGCAGCGGGAACTCGTCGCCGTAGCGACGGAGCTTGCGCAATGTGATTGCCAAGTTGGTTGCCGTTCGCATGGAGAACTCACTGTCGGGACCGCTCTCCTGGTCGGAGACTTCGAGCACCCGCTCCCAGAGCCGCCGAGCTGCTTCGTGCTCGCCGAGTCGGTCGACGATGATGGCCAGGTTGAATTCGGTCCTGGCCGCCCGACCTGCGTCGTTCGTGTCCGACTGGTTCTGCAGCGACAGGGAGGTCGCCAGGACGCGCTCTGCCTCCCGCAGCTGTCCGGCGTCACGCAAGGTACGGCCCAGGTGCAGCATGGCGTCGAAGGTCGCCGGGTCCGTGTCCCCGTAGAGCTCCTTGCGGGCGTCGAGGAGGATCCAGGCCTCGTCGATCTCGCGCGACTGGCGGTCGTCCATTGCGCGCCGACGATATCGGCCCCGGCCCTCCAACCGGCGCGCCGGTCAGGCGACGGCGCGGCCAATGTCCTCGAGCGAGAGCTCGGTCGTGCGCGAGCTGGCACAGTGCTCGCACTCGTTCGTGTGGATCGTCGAGCTGATCAGGCGGGAGCGGGACTCGTTGAGCACGATCGTGAAGCTCCGGCCCGGCGGATCAATCTCCAGCTCCCGGTACGGGCGCCACTCCGTGGAGATCCGACGTTGCCCGACGGTCGTCCCGCGCAAAATGCGACAGAAGCGCAACTGGCGCGCATCGAAGATCCAGGTGCTGTGGCACGACTCCAGCGTGATGAGGTTCATGCAGTCGAGCATGCGCCCTCTTCCTCAAGCGGAACTCCGAGAAACCTGGCCGAGGCCTTGGAGTCTCGTTGCGGGATCGTGACGCCTCAGGCGGTGACGACTGTCTCGAAGTGCTCGACCACCGGGAACGGGTCGTAGAAGTGGTGCAGCGCGGCGCGCCAGTCCTCGTAGGCGGCAGAGCCCCGGAACCCCTCGGTGTGGTCCTCGAGTCGCTCCCACTCGACCAGCAGCAGGAAGCAGCGGGGTCGCTCCACGCAGCGCTCGACCCGCAGGGAGACGAAGCCCGGGCTGGCCGCGATGAGGGCCTTGGCCGCCTCCATCGCCTCGACGAACGCGTCCTCCTGCCCGGCGATGACCTCCAGGACCGCGTGCTCGGTGATCACGCGCCGAGAAGTCGGGCCCGCAGTGCGGGGTCCGTGGCGGCGTCGATCGCCGTCCAGGCCAGCGCGATGGCACCGTCACGCACCGCGGCATCCGCCGAGGGCGTGATGCAGGCGGCGGTGAACTCCCGTTGGTGGTTCACGGCGCCGTGCGTCTCGATCCCGATGAGCGGGTGGATCGTCGGGACGGCCAGCGAGACGTTGGCCATGTCGGTCGACAGCGTCGGCTGCGGCGCGCCGCCGCTGTCGGCGTCGAAGTGCCGGCCGAGCGCCTCGGCGTTGCCCCGGTAGGCCGAGAGGAGTTCGGGGTCGGGCTCCATGTGCGAGTACACCGGCGAGAGCTCCTCGTAGTCGAGCGTGCAGCCGGTGGCGAGCGCGCCCGCCTCGAAGCAGGCGTCGACCCGCGGCCGCACGGCGTCGAGCCCTTGGGCGGTAAGCGAGCGCACCATGTAGCGGGCCGTGACGGAGGCAGGAATGATGTTGGCGGCGGCCGAGCTCTTGGTCACCACGCCGTGCACCTGGTCGCCGGGCGGCAGCTGCTGGCGCAGCAGGCCGATGGCCACCTGTGCGATGGTCAGGGCGTCCTGCGCGTTGACGCCCTCCCAGGGCGCCGCCGATGCATGGGCCTCGCGACCGCTGAAGCGGACGTCGTAGTGGGCGACGGCGAGGCAGGTGGCGGTCAGGCGCTCCGTCGGCCACGGGTGCACCATCATGGCGGCGTGAACGCCGGCGAAGGCGCCGCGCTCGAGCATGAGCACCTTGCCCCCGCCGCCCTCCTCGGCCGGTGTGCCGAGCACGCGGACCGTCAGCCCGAGCTCGTCGGCCACCGAGGCCAAGGCCAGCCCGGCCCCGACCGCGGTGGCGGCGATGATGTTGTGCCCGCAGGCGTGCCCGACGTCGGGCAGGGCGTCGTACTCGGCGCACACGGCGACGACGAGCTCGCCGTCGCCAACCCGTCGACTCGAGCGCCGTCGGCAGCTCGTAGACGCCCTCGCGCACCGAGAGGCCGCCGGCGCGCAGCGATCTCGGCGACGGCGTGCGCCGAGGTGGTCTCGCCGAAGCACAGCTCGGGTGTCGCGTGGACCGAATGGCTCAGCGGACGAGCTCGTCGAGGTGCCGGTCGACGACCGCGGCCGCGGCCTCCTTGGCCGAAGCGGTCGACACTGCCCCGGTCGTCGTGCTCACCTACTCGATGACCGCGACGACGTCGCCGGCGCCGACCGAGTCGCCGGCGCTGACCTTGATCTCCTTGATCACGCCGTCCTTCTCGGCGGCGACGGCGTTCTCCATCTTCATGGCCTCGAGGAGGCAGATGGTCTGGCCCACCTCGACGACGTCGCCCACGGCGACGAGGACCTTGACGATGGTGCCCTGCATCGGGACGGTCACCTGGCCCGAGCCGCTGCCGCCGACCGCCGCCGCGGCGGCCCGCTTGGGCCGTCCCGCCACCCGCGCCGGGCGGCCGCCGTGCCCAGGTCGGGCACCCAGAGGCGCACCGAGAAGCGCCGGCCGTCGACCTCGGCGGTCACGTCGCGCTGGACGGTCGGCACCTCGTCCTCGGCCGCCGCGGGTGCCGGCGTGCTGGCGGGATCGGCGACCAGGTCGCTCAGGTCGAGCCGGTCCTCGACCCACTTGGTCGAGTGGGTGGCCGCCGCGAAGTCGGGGTGGCTCAGGATCGCCACGTGGGCCGGCAGCGTGGTGGCCACGCCGGTGATGTGGGTCTCGCCGATCGCCCGGAGCATCCGCCGGCGGGCCGCCTCGCGGTCGGGCGCCCAGACGATCATCTTGGCGATGAGGTTGTCGTAGTACTGCGAGACCGTGTCGCCGGCTTCGTAGCCGGCGTCGAGGCGGACGCCGGGCCCGGAGGCGGCGTGGAACGACGTCAGGGTGCCCGGCGAGGGCGAGAAGCGGCCGCCGTGGGGTCCTCCGCGTTGATGCGGACCTCGATGGCGTGGCCGTTGCGCGGCGATGTCCTCCTGGGTGAAGTCGAGCGCCTCGCCCGAGGCGATGCGGATCTGCCAGGCGACGAGGTCGAGGCCGGTCACCAGCTCGGTGACCGGGTGCTCGACCTGCAGCCGGGTGTTCATCTCGAGGAAGTAGAACTCGCCGTCCTGGTAGAGGAACTCGACGGTGCCGGCGTTGTAGTAGCCGCAGGCCTGCGAGACCTTGACGGCGGCCTCGCCCATGGCCTGGCGGACGTCGTCGGGGAAGTCGGGCGCCGGGCTCTCCTCGACCAGCTTCTGGTGGCGCCGCTGGGCCGAGCAGTCGCGCTCGCCGAGCCACAGCGTGTTGCCGTGCTGGTCGGCGAGCACCTGCATCTCGACGTGGCGGGGCCATTCGAGATACCGCTCGAGGTAGATCTCGGGGCGGCCGAAGTAGGCCTGGGCCTCGCGGGCCGCCGACTCCATCGCCTCGGCCGCCTCGGCCGCAGCGGCCACGACCTTCATGCCGCGTCCGCCGCCGCCGTAGGCCGCCTTGATGGCGACCGGCCAGCCGTGCTCCTCGCCGAACGCCACCACCTCGTCGGGCGAGGTGAGCGGCTCGGAGCGGCCGGGAACGCCTGCCACGCCGGCCTTCTCGGCGGCCAGGCGGGAGCTGATCTTGTCGCCCATGACCTCGATCGCCTCGGGCGGCGGCCCGATGAAGGTGACGCCGCGCTCGGTGATGGCGCGGGCGAAGTCGGTGTTCTCCGAGAAGAAGCCGTAGCCGGGGTGGACGGCGTCGGCGCCGCTCTCCTCGATGGCGTGGAGGATCGCCTCGGTGTTGAGGTAGCTCTCGGCCGCCGTCTCGCCGCCGAGGGCATAGGCCTCGTCGGCCATGCGGACGTGCAGGGCGTCGCGATCGAGGTTGGAGTACACGGCCACCGTGCCGATGCCGAGCTCGCGGCACGTCCGGATCACCCGGACGGCGATTTCGCCGCGGTTTGCAATGAGGACCTTCTCGATCACGCTGGCCTTTCCTCCCTGAGGCGGACCTTCACAATTGCACGCACCCTATGGTGTCTGCCATGTGGGGCGGTGAGTGGGACGTCCACTGGCTCGACGAGGTCGACTCCACCAACACCTACGTGCGTGACCAGGCCCGCCAGGGGGCATCCCGCCGGGCCTGGTCGCCGTGGCCGACCACCAGACGGCCGGCCGGGGGCGCCTCGACCGCCGCTGGGAGTCGCCGCCGGGGGCGAACCTGCTGGCCTCGGTCCTCCTCCGGCCCGACTGCGGGCCGCGGCGACGTGCACCTGTGCGCAGGGGCGGTGGCGCTGGCGGCGCCGACGCCTGCCGGGAGGTGGCCGGGGTCGAGCCGGTCCTCAAGTGGCCCAACGACCTGCTGCTCGGCGGCGCCAAGCTGGCCGGGGTCCTGGCCGAGGCCGAATTCGCCGGGCCCGCGCTGACCGCCGTCGTCGTCGGCATCGGGATCAACGTGGCCTGGCCTGGTCCGGCGGAGGCCGGCGGCACCTGCCTGGACGACGTGGGCGGAACGGCGCAGCCGGTGGACCGCAGGGATCCTCCTCGACCACCTGCTCGGGCGCCTCGGCCCGCGCTGCGCCCTGCTCGAGCAGGCGGACGGCCGGCGGGCGCTCGCCGAGGAGGTGCGCCGGCGCTGCGCCACGCTCGGGCCAGCAGGTGCGGGTCACGCTGGCCGCCGAGGAGCTGCACGGGTCGGGCCGCCGCCATCGACGACGCCGGCCACCTGGTCGTCGAGACGGCGTCGGGACCCCGCTCGGTGAGCGCCGGCGACGTGGTGCACCTGCGCCCTGACCAGGGCAGGGAGGGGGTTGGGGGCTGGGCTAACATTGCCGCACTATGCGCCTTCTCGTCACGGGAGGTGCCGGTTTCATCGGGTCGAACTTCGCCCGCTACTGGGTCGAACAGCACCCCGAGGACCATGTCGTCGTCTACGACGTCCTCACCTACGCCGGCAACCGACCCAGCCTGTCCGACATCGAGGACCGGATCGTCTTCGTCCAGGGCGACATCTGCGACCCGGCGGCGGCCGAGAAGGCGCTGCGGGGCGAGGACATCGACACGATCGTCCACTTCGCCGCCGAGTCGCACAACTCGCTGGCCGTGCTCAACCCGGGCCTGTTCTTCCGGACGAACGTCCTCGGGACCCAGACCATGCTCGAGGCGGCCCGCCAGGCCGGCGTGGCCCGCTTCCACCACGTCTCGACCTGCGAGGTCTACGGGGACCTGCCGCTCGACACCGACGAGGCCTTCCACGAGGACTCCCCGTACCGGCCTCGCACGCCGTACAACGCGTCGAAGGCCGGGGCCGACCACGCCGTGCGGGCCTACGCCGAGACCTACGAGCTGCCCATCACCATCACCAACTGCGCCAACAACTACGGGCCCTACCAGTTCCCCGAGAAGCTGATCCCGCACTTCTGCGCGCTGGCGCTCGACGACAAGGCGCTCACGCTCTACGCCAGCACGGAGAACCGGCGCGAGTGGCTGCACGTGTTCGACCACTGCACCGCCATCGACGCCGTGCTCGCCCGGGGGCGGGTGGGCGAGACGTACCACGTCGGCAGCGGCGTGGAGGCCTCCATCATGGAGGTGGCCGACCGCATCCTGGCCGCGCTGGGCAAGCCGGAGTCGCTCAAGACGATCGTGCCCGACCGTCCCGGGCCACGACCGGCGCTACGTGCTCGATTCCTCCAAGCTGCGCACCGAGCTGGGCTGGGCGCCGTCGGTCGAATGGGAGCAGGGGCTGGCCGACACCGTGGCCTGGTACGCCGCGCACCGGGACTGGTGGGAGCCGCTGCGTGCCCGGGCGCCCATCGCCGAAGGAGCCTGGGGCGAACCGGGACCGGCTGAGCGGTGCGGATCCTCATCACCGGGGCGGACGGGCAGCTGGGCCGTGACCTGCTCGACTGCCTGGCGGGGCGAGTGCCGGCCGGCGGCCGCCGCTGTGCGCTGCTCGGCCCCGAGGGCCCCCGGCCGGGTCTGCAGCACGAGGTGCTGGGCACCGACATCGACACCATGCCGGTCGACGACCGTGACGCCGTCCTGACGACCTTCACCTCCTTCCGACCCGAGCTCGTCCTCCACGGTGGCGCGCTCACCGCGGTCGATCGCTGCGAGACCGAGGTCGACCTCGCCTACGCCGTGAACGCCATCGGCACCCGCCACGTGGCCGAGGCGGCGGCGCTGGTGGGCGCGCACATGGTCTACGTGTCGACCGACTACGTCTTCGACGGCACCAGCGCCCGGCCCTACCGGGAGTGGGACACACCGGGCCCGACGTCGGTCTACGGCGCCTCCAAGCTGGCGGGCGAGCGCGAGTGCCGACCCGGGTCGACCATCGTGCGGACGAGCTGGGTGTGCGGCGCCCACGGCGCCAACATGGTCGTGACCGCGCTGCGCCTGGCCGGCAGCGGCGACGGCGAGCTGCGCTTCGTCGACGACCAGCACGGGTCGCCGACCTTCACGGCCGACCTGGCCCCTGCCATCGTGACCCTCGGACTCGACCGGCGGCCCGGGATCTTCCACGTCACCAACAGCGGCGCCACCACCTGGTGGGGGTTCGTGCGGGCGATCCTGGCGGAGGCGGGCGCCGATCCCGAGCGGGTGCGACCCGATCAGCACGGCCGAGCTCGACCCGCCCCGCCCGCGCCCCGCCCGGCGAACTCGGTGCTCGACAACATGGCGCTGCGCCTGCAGCGGCCTGCCCGCCCTGCCCGCCTGGGAGGACGGCCTGGCCCGCCTCGTCCCCGCCCTTCAGGGCGTTCTCGTCGGCATGAGCCATTCGACCGGCCGATCGAGACGATCGGCGCACGGTCGCCGTCATCGGCGCCGGCTACGTGGGGCTGCCGACCGCGGCGACGCTGGCGCACTTCGGTCACCGCGTCGTGCTGGCCGAGCGCGAGCCGTCCAGGCTGTCAGCGCTTGCGCTGCGGGTCGCATGCCGATCGTCGAGGCCGGCCTCGACGAGCTGGTCGCCGAGCGGTGTCGCCGCCGGCAACCTGTCGTTCACCGACTCCGCCGTCGATGCCGTCGTCGGTGCGCAGTTCGTCTTCCTGTGCGTGCCCACGCCCCAGAGCGCCGACGGATCGGCCGACCTGTCGTACGTCGAGGCGGCGGCCAAGGAGATCGCGAGGGCGCTGGAGCCCGGTGCCATCGTCGTCAACAAGTCGACCGTCCCGGTCGGCTCCGCCAACATGGTCGAGCAGGTGATCGGTCGTCCGGACATCGGTGTCGTCTCGAACCCCGAGTTCCTCCGTGAAGGCACGGCAGTGCTCGACAGCCTCAACCCGGACCGGATCGTGGTCGGTGCAGACGATGCGCAGGCCGCCGCCAAGGTCGGGGAGCTGTTCTCGTCGACTCGGTCCCCGCTCATCGTCACCGACGCCACGACGTCGGAGACGATCAAGTACGCGTCGAACGCGTTCCTGGCGACCAAGCTCAGCTTCGTCAACGCCCTCGCCGGCCTGTGCGAGGAGGTGGGGGCCGACGCGCGGGACGTCCTGCTCGGCCTGGGCTACGACAAGCGCATCGGCTTCGAGTTCCTGCGACCCGGACCCGGTTGGGGTGGGTCGTGCCTGCCCAAGGACACCCGCGCCCTTCTGCACATCGCAGGGGAGGCGGGCTACGACTTCTCGCTGCTGGCCGGTGCGATCGCGTCCAACGACGAGCAACTCTCCCGGGTGGTGGCGAAGGTGGTACGGGCCTGCGGCGGGTCGGCCGACGGAGCGACGATCGCCGTCTGGGGCCTGACCTTCAAAGCCAACACCGACGACCGCCGCGACTCGCCGAGTCTGCAGATCGCCCATCGCCTGGCGGCCTCGGGCGCCACTGTGCAGGCGTTCGACCCCACGGTGGAGGCCGAGTCCGACGTCCCGGACCTCCAGGGCATCGAGCTGCGCGCCGACCCCTACGCCGCCGTCGCGGGAGCCCGGGTGCTGGTCGTGCTCACGGAATGGGACGAGTTCCGCTGGCTCGACTTCTCCCGGGTGCTGGAATCCATGGCGGAGCCCAACATCGTCGACGCTCGCAACCTGCTCGACCCGGCTGCCGTGCGGCGAATGGGATTTCAGTACTCGGGGATCGGGCGCCAGTGAGCCTCGTCGTCGTGGCCGGAGGGGCCGGCTTCCTGGGCTCGCACCTGTGCGACCGTCTCGTCGAACGGGGCGACACCGTCATCTGCCTCGACGACCTGTCGACCGGATCGCGGGAGAACGTGGCCCACCTGCTCGGCCACGACCGGTTCAGCCTGATCGTCACCAACGTCAGCGAGAAGATCGAGCTCGATCTGCCCGACGGGGTGCAGGTCGACGCCGTCTGCAACTTGGCTTCTCCGGCGTCGCCGCCGGCGTATCTGGCCCGGCCGTTCGACACGCTGGCCGTTGGCAGCGAGGGCACCCGGCGGCTCCTCGAGCTGGCCCGGGAGCACGAGGCGCGGTTCTTGATGGCGAGCACGAGCGAGATCTACGGCGATCCCGAGGTACATCCTCAGGTCGAGAGCTATCGGGGCAACGTCGATCCGACCGGTCCGCGCAGCGTCTACGACGAGGCCAAGCGGTTCTCCGAGAGCCTCACCATGGCCATGCACCGAACGCACGGGGTCAACGTGGGCATCGTGCGCATCTTCAATACGTACGGCCCCCGCCTCTCGGCCGGTGACGGCCGCGTCGTGTCCAATTTCGTCGTGCAGGCGCTGCGAGGCGAGCCGTTGACCGTGTACGGAGACGGCAGCCAGACCCGGAGCCTGTGCTACGTCGAGGACGAGATACGCGGTCTCCTGGCCCTTCTCGACTCGTCGCTCGTTGGCCCGGTCAACATCGGCAATCCCGACGAGCGGACCATGCTCGAGCTGGCCCAGTTCGTCCTGGAGGTCACAGGCTCCGCCTCCGACGTCGTGTTCAAACCGTTGCCGACCGACGACCCGACCCGTCGGTGCCCTGACATCACCCTGGCCCGGCGTGAGCTGGGTTGGGAGCCGACCATCGGCCTCCGAGAGGGGCTCGAACGCACCATGGACTACTTCGCACAGGAGAGAACCGACTCATGACCGAAGACCCGAACCTGCCGCCGTCGCCGCGGGACTACCGGTCACTTACCGTCATCATGCCCGTCTTCAACGAGCGCTCGACCGTGGCCGAGGTCATCCGCCGCATGCGGGCCGTCGAACTGCCCCTGGTGCTCCAGATCATCGTGGTCGACGACGGGAGCAGCGACGGCTCGGACAAGGTGCTGAACGCGCTGGAAGACTCCACCGTGAAGGTCATGCATCACAAGGTGAACCAAGGCAAGGGTGCCGCGATCCGCACGGGGCTTGCCGAGGCGCGCGGTGATCTCGTGATGGTGCAGGATGCCGACCTCGAGTACGACCCCAACGACTGGCCGCGTCTCCTCGAGCCGATCCTGCGGGGCAAGTCCCGTGTCGTCTACGGCAGCCGGTTCACCGGCGAGCGCAAGAACATGTTGCCCCTGCACTGGATCGGCAATCGATTCCTCTCGCTCGTCACCAACGTCCTGTACCGCTCGACCCTGTCCGACATGGAGACCTGCTACAAGGTCTTCGACGCCCAGGTCCTCGAAGGCATCACCGTGGTGTCGAACCGGTTCGACTTCGAGCCCGAAATCACGGCCAAGGTACTCAGGCGGGGCCATCGCATCTACGAGGTACCGATCTCCTACGCGGGCCGCGAGCCCGACGAAGGGAAGAAGATCACGTGGCGT
This sequence comes from uncultured Acidimicrobiaceae bacterium, assembly GCA_963762175.1. Lineage (GTDB taxonomy): Bacteria > Actinomycetota > Acidimicrobiia > Acidimicrobiales > RAAP-2 > Bog-473. The sequence continues at coordinate 264,649 of CAVXJW010000003.1, read as the reverse complement.
GACGGGTTCGGCGCGTTGAAGGCTCTGGTCAAGTTCCGCTTCACCCGGGAGTACTGAGTCTCTGGTGTCTGACCAGATCGGCGCCGTCGTCGTCGACCATGATGCCGGGCCGCTGCTCGAAGGATGCGTCCGCTCTCTCCTCGACGACGGGGCGGGCCCGGTCGTGGTGGTGGAGAACGGTGGAGCCGGAAGCGCCGCCGAGGCACTCCGTGCACCAACGCCGTCCTTGCTCGGGTCGGTCCGCATCATCCGGCCCGGAAGCAATGTTGGGTACGGCGCCGGGGCGAACCGGGGCCTGGCTGCACTGGCGGGGGAGGAACTCCCGCCCGAGTGGGTCCTGATCTGCAATCCGGACCTGGTCGTCCACGCCGGGGCGCTGGCGGCTCTGCGCGACGTGCTCGAGTCCGAGAAGGCGTGGGCGCTGGTCGGGCCCCGCATCTTCGACGACTCGGGTGAGGTCTACCCCTCTGTGCGCAACTTCCCGTCCTTCACCGATGCCGCCGGGCACGCGCTGCTCGCGATGTTCAACCCGCAGAACCCCTTCACCCTCCGCTACAACCCGGGCACTCCCGAGGGTGACGTCGTGACGCCGGCCGGCTGGGTGTCTGGCTCGTGCTTCCTCGCCCGCCGCAGTGCGCTGGAGGAACTCGGTGGGTTCGACGAGGCGTACTTCATGTACAACGAGGACATGGACCTGTGCTGGCGCGCCCGCGATGCGGGCTGGGGCGTGGGCTTTGCCGGCACGGCAGAGGTCACCCACGTGCAGGGCGTCATGACGGCGCGCCATCCCTACAAAATGATGGTGGCGCACCACCGATCCGCCTTCCGCTTCACGGTCCGGACCACGAGGGGATGGCGCCGCGCCGCGCTGCCGCTGGCGGCGTTGGTGCTCGGGGCGCGCATGGCCATGGCCACCCTCCGCATCGCGGCCAGCCGATAGCTGTCCATTGGGCCGGAATCGCAGTTGGATCATCGTGGCGCTGGTCGCTATCGGAGCCGCCGTACTGGTGCTGGTCCTGGCGGCAGCACTGACCGGATCCTCGAAGAAGACCGCAAACGGTGTCCATGTCCACGTCCACGTCCACGTCGAACCTCAGGTCACGTTCGCGCTGCCGCCGGCCACGAGCGGGTGCGGGGGAGCGGTGCCGGTGGTCGGAGCGGCGGGGTACACGGTTCCATTGACGGTGAGCGTCGTCTCGGGCCAGGTGGCCGAGACGGTCGACATCTGCATCGACGGTCAAGGGCCGTACCCGTTCATCCTCGACTCGGGCGCGGGCCAGTCGACCATTGATGCCGGTCTGGCCCATCGCCTGCACCTGGTGGCCGATGGTGCGGCGAGCGAGTTTGCCGGCGTCGGGTGCACGGGCACCGCGCAGCCCGTCTCCGTGGGCACCTGGTCGCTCAGCGGGGTGACGCTGGCAACCCAGCAGCTCACAGCGGCCACATTGCCCCAGATGGGCGGGAAGAACGAGCCCGTGGGCCTGCTCGGTTCCGATGTGTTGTCGCGATTCGGCGGGGTCCGCATCAATTTCGACCCGGGTGCGCTCGTGCTGCCCGGGCCGGAAGGGCCGCCACTCGGCGAATCGTCGCCCTACACGGGCCCGAAGGGCCCGCCGCCGCCGGACCTGCTGCAAGGGGAGAGCGGGACGACCGTGCCGCTCACGGTCACGCCGTTGCCGGGCGATGTGTCGTTGAACGTCGCGGTCCGCTTCGCTGCGGGGCCCCGCCGCGATTTCGTGGTCGACACGGGTTCGTCCCAAAGCGTCGTGTCTTCCTCGGTGGCGCGAGCGCAATCGTTGGGGACCACCAACCTCGCGCAACGCCAGTCCACGGTCTGCTCGGTCATCACCGCACCGCTCGTGCGGACCGGATCCTGGTCCGTCCCCGGCCTCGCACTGCATCCCCAGCTCATCGGTTCGACGAACTTCGGCACGATCAGCCTGTCGGGGACCCAGGGTCTCTTGGGTTCGGACCAGCTCCGGCGTTACGGTTGGGTCATTCTCGACTTCGCAGGGGGACAACTGGTGCTCGGCTGAACCAGCCGGCACGACTCGCTCAGATCGCCCCTTCTTTCATGGCGTTCTTGATCCATGGGATCACCTCGTCGAGCATGTCGCTCAGCGAGGTCGTCGCTTCGAATCCCAGCACCCGCTCCGCCTTCTCGGTGGCCGGGATGCGGCGTGCGACATCGTGCTCGAACGGGGTGTCGGCCACATAGCGAAGTTCCGAGTCCTCGCCATGGACCTTCTTCCAGATGATCTCGGCCAGCTCGAGGACGGTCGTCGACGTGGCCGTCGAGAGGTTGAAGTCCTCGTTCAGCGCCGCCGGACTCTCCATCGCCGTGACGATGCCCGACGCCAGGTCGCCGCCGTAGGTGTAGTGACGAATCTGGCTGCCGTCGCCGAGGAGATGCAGCGGGTCCTGACCCTTCAGCACCTTCTGGACCAAGTCCGGCACCACGTGACTCATGGCCAAACTCACGTTCCCGGAGAGGATCTCGACGTCGCCCAAGGCCCGTCGTTCTCCGATCCCGACACAGTTGAACGGGCGCAGAATGGTGTAGGGCAGTCCGTACTGCAAGTGGGCGGCGCGGGCGAAGTACTCCACCGCCAGCTTCTGGAAGCCGTAGGAAGAGATCGGAGGCGGGATCTCGAGCACTTGCTCCTCGGTCGACGGCCACGAGGTAGTGGACTCGAACACCATGGACGACGAGAGGTACGTCACCTTCTGGAGGCGACCGGCATGGTGGGCTTCGATTGCGGCGTCACAGGAGGTCGCGATGATGCGCTCGTTTGTGGCCAGCAGGTCGTAGGCGTAGGTGTGAAAGTAGGAGATCCCGCCGATCATGGCTGCGCCGGCGATGAAGTGATCACAGTCCAAGAGCAGCTTGGTCATGATGTCGACGTCCCTCGCGTCTCCTTCGATGAACGTGTAGGACCGGTGATCGTCGTAGGACTTCGTGACCCTGCCGTATTTCGAGAGGTTGTCGATGCCCACGACCTCGTGGCCGCGACGGAGGAGCTCCTCCACCACGTACCCACCGATGAACCCAGCGGAACCGCTGACGAGGACAGTCGCCATCTTTCAATTGCTCCTTCTCATGGTTGAAGACCTGAAGAATCTCGTTGAAGACCCGAAGGATCCGTGACGTGAAGGCTCAGGTCGCACACCGGGTGGGGTCCAGGTCGCTGCGAACCTGCTCGACCGTCAGTTTCGGACCAAAGGCGTACGTGTACCAACGGAGATAGTGAGGGAGCCATTTCGCCAGCTTGAAGTTGGATTGCCCGCTTGTCCGATCGAGCCAGATGGTCGGGATCTCCGCAACCGGGAGGCGGAGCCGCCGGGCCTTGGCGACGAGCTCGAGGCCAACCTCGAAGCCCTCGTCGGAGTCGATACCAACCGATCGGACGAACTCCGTCGAGTAGGCCTTGAACGAGTTGGTGCCGTCCCGGGTACCGACGCGGGCGAGGAGATGGAGGGAGAGTCCGGCGGTTCGAGACATCAAACTCTTCAGAAAGGGACCACCGATCTGCCGGCCACCTCGCGCGTAGCGTGATGCCGCCGCGATGGTGACCCCGCGATCAACCAGCCGCGCCAGCGAGTCGATCTGCATCGGATCGTCACATCCGTCGGCCATTGTCACCACCGCGACATCTGCTGCTGCCTGGGCAAACCCGAAGCGGATGGCGCGGGCCGGACCGTTGCCGTAGAGGTTGAGCACGGGGAGAACCCGTCTGTCCGCCGCCTGGCACTTCTCGATCCACGGGACAGTCGTGTCGTCGGGCGAGTCGTAGACCACGAGGACTTCGCACGGGAGCTGCACCGACGCGAGGATGCGCTCGAGGCACGGCACGATCGCCTCCCCCTCGTTATAGGCAAGGACGATCACGGAAACCTGTGGCTTCACAGGACCGTCCCGTTCGCGAGGGCGCCCCAGATGTCGATCACCGGTACGTCCACCTGCAGGTTCTGATAGTCGCGATGCGGCGTCGACAGGATCAGGAGGTCACACCGTTCAACGAGTTCGTCGAGAGGGGAGAGGTTGGGGTCGGTGGTCACGTACGGGTCGTGGCAGAGGACTTCCTTCGCTTTGAAGCGCAACAGCCGCTTGAGCTTGTAGCTCAGACTCGAGCGAATGTCGTCCGACTCAGCTTTGAACGACATTCCGAGCAGGCCGACCGTCATCGTCGGGAGGGGGTACGTTCTTTCGAGTCGCGACACCATGTAGAGGGGGAGCCCCTCGTTGACCATCATGGCGGCGTGGCCCAGGACGAAATTGTTGTTGTTGAACGCGGCCAGTTGCATCGTGTCTTTCAGGAGGCACGGTCCCGCCGCGAAACCCGCGCCGGGCAGATCGGCAGCCCGGGGGTAGTCGAACGTCAGTCCCGCTCGGATGCGTTCGTAGTCGAGCCCGAAATCGTTGGCCATCATGAACAGCTGGTTCGCCGTCGCGAAACGTATGTAGCGCCAGGTGTTGGTGAAGAGCTTTGCCAGCTCCGCCTCTTCGGGCAGCATGCGGACCATCTGTGACGCCAGGTTGCCGAACAGCTTCTCCGCCCGGTCGAGTGCCGCCGGCGTGCGGCTCGACACGATCTGCGGGAGCTCGAACAGCTCGGTCATCGCCTTGCCCTCGGCGATCCGTTCCGGACAGAACGCAATGTCGAGGGCCTTGCCGAGCCCTGCCACGGTGGTCTCGACCAGGGCCGTCGTCCCGGGATAGACCGTCGAGCGCAGCACCAGCAATTGGCCGTCCCGCAGCGAATCGCTCATCTTTGCGACGGCCTGCGACACCGCGTTGGGGTCGGGGTTGAGATGCTCGTCAACGGGGGTGCCGATGACGATGACGACGTTCTCCGCGGTGGACACGACGTCCGGATCCGTCGTTGCCGTCAAGCGGTCCCCCACGACGCGTTGCAGGACCTCGTCGGCCCCCGCCTCGGCAAAGGGCATGACGCCGCTCTGCACCTGGTCCACCGCAGCGCCGTTCAGATCGAAGAGTGCGACTTTCAGGCCGCGGTCGGCGAACGCGAGGCCGAGAGGCAGCCCAACGTGGCCGCAGCCCCCCACGACGACCACATCCCGCTCGAATGTCATACCCCCGACCTTTCCTCACACAGCAATCAACCGATGCTTCAATGCCGACCGAGTCTGCCGCTCGCCAGTTCGGCCCTGGATCCCATCCTAGAGGACCCCCGGAGTCACGTCCTTGGGGCCGTCGCGCCTGGCGTCGGGGGAGCCTTTGGCTCACCCGCCAGCCAGCAATCGACGGGTATCGGGGTATCGAGGAAGGCAGGACGCCATCGACTGTGCACGCTTCCCGCCTCGGGTGACGTCCACCCTTCACGGACCCCGCGGCTCGTACTCCTGACCCGGTGACAAATGTCCGCCCAAGAGGGGACAGGGGGACGGATGAACTGAAGTGCCAGAACGGAGTCGCCAGCCGCCTGAGGGCAGGGCTGTTCGCCAGAGCGAGCCAGGTTGTCAGGCCGGTCTTCTGCTCGCCGGTCAGTGACTCCACATTGAAAGCAGGAGCGACAGAGTGACCGCCGCGTTGTCGTGTGAACCGATGTGCGCGAGTCCCTGTAGCCCACGCGTCCGGTTCTGGGCGAGTCCGATGTCCAGCTCGTCACGTTCGATTCCATCGACAGACATCACGGTGCGCGCGTTGGCCCCTACATCGGGGATCCCGGTCCTCCGATCCCGCCCTGCATCGTCGAGCGGCCTGCACGTGGCCCGTCCGCCCGGCGGCGCACCCCGGTTCAGGCCAGCGTCTCACCGAGCGCATCGAGCAGTTCGCCGGTGCCCTTCTCACGGATGTCCGGCGTGTCGGCCCCGTCGAGGAAGACGCCCTGCTCGGTGTAGGTCAGCGTCGTCCCCGAACCGGCCGCGGTGAACTCCACCGTGGTCACCGACACGGAAATCAGCGCACCGTCCGCATCCATGACGTACCCGTAGACGATGCGCTCGTCCGGCACGATGTTCTCGTAGGTGGCCTTGAACGTGAAGACGGGGCCACCGGGAGGCCCGCCGCGGTTGACCTCGGATCCGCCGACCCGGAAATCCAGCTCGTAGTCGGCGCCGGCGCCGAACCAGCGCGCCTTCGACTCCTGGCTGGACCAGGCGGCGAAGACGCGCCGGGCGGAACGGGGTAGGTGCGGCTGATGGTGAAGGTGCCGTGCTCGGCACTCCGGGTGGTCATCTCATGCTCCTCTCGAAGGGGGTGGTCGTTCTGCCGCAGCGTCATCGGCCAGCACCTCGCCGAGCCGGTCGAGCCGTCGCTCCCACAGGGCGCGCTGGCCGGCGAACCAGTCCGCTGCCAGCTGCAGGCCCGCCGGTTCGAGCCGGCAGGTCCGGGTGCGGCCCACCTTCTCGGAGCCGACGAGCCCGCTGGACTCCAGGACGGCGAGATGCTGGACAACCGCCGACAGGCTCATCTGGAGCGGCCGGGCCAGCTCACTCACCGTCGCCGGGCCGCCGCTGAGGCGTTCGACCAGGTCACGACGGGTGGGATCGCCCAGGGCCCTGAAGACCTCATCGACCGGCTGATACTTAAGCATTGACTTAAGTATCGCCGCCATGGCCTGCGCTGTCAACCCGAACGCCTCGTCGGCAACCCGCCACCCGGGCAACCCGCGGCTCGGGCAACCCGCACCGGCTATTCGGGCCCCGACAGCCCCAACATGTCGGTCACCCCGTGGTCACGCCCCGCCGTATACCCCCCGTCCACCGGCAGGGCGACGCCCGGTGACGAAGGAGGCGTCGTCGGAGAGGAGGTACGCCGCCGCCGAGGCGATCTCCTCGGGCCGCCCCATCCGCCGCCCGAGCTTGTGCTCGTGCACGATGTCGGCCAGCGCCGCCTCCATGCCCGGCCCGAACACCGAGGCGGTCATCGGCGTCTCGATGAACCCGGGACAGACCGCGTTGACCCGGATGCCCCGGCCGGCGTAGTCGATGGCCATGTTCTTGGTCAGGATCACGACGCCACCCTTCGACGCGCTGTACACGCTCCCGCCGGCCGTCCCCTCCAGCCCCTCGATACTCGCCAGCGTCACCACCGCGCCCCGCTGCGCCGTCGGCCCGCGCCGGCTGCCGCAACAGCTGGGCGATCACGTGCTTGGCCGTCAGGTAGGTGCCGGTGAGGTTGATGGCGATGACCCGGGCCCACTCGTCGGCCGGCAGCATGTGGACCGGCCCGCCGCCGGCGACGCCCGCCGCGTTGACCAAGCCGTCGACCGTGCCGCCCGCCGAACGCCACCGCGGCGCCGACCAACGCGCTCGACCGAGCCCTCGTCGCGCCACGTCGACGCTCTGGAAGAGCCACCGATCCTGTCCCTCCGGACCGATGCCGGCGGACGGGGCGAGGTCGGCGCCCACCACCGTCGCTCCTTCCTCGAGGAGCCGCCTTGCGGTGGCGAGGCCGATGCCCGAGGCCGCCCCCGTCACGATGTAGGTCCGGCCTTCCAATCCACGCATGGCGCCCTCCGTTTGGTTGCGCCCGGCCGACCCGGGCTGATAGGAGCAGTGCACTGTTCTAGCCCGGGACGCTCCGGGCGCACCGTCCCCGGGGGAGCCCACGCCATGAAGTTCGCACTGTTCTACGAGATCCCCGTCCCACGTCCGTGGGAGGAGGACAGCGAGCTCGTCGCGTACCAGAACACGCTCGAGCAGGCGATCGCCGGCGACCGCTTCGGGTGGCACGCGTTCTGGACGGTGGAGCACCACTTCCTGCAGGAGTACTCGCACTGCTCCAATCCCGAGATCCTCTACGGCGCCATCGCCTCACGGACGGAGCGGATCCGGCTCGGGTACGGCGTCCGCCTGATGCCCAAGCCCTACAACCACCCCGTGCGCACCGCCGAGTCGGTGGCGGTCCTCGATCTGCTGTCGAACGGGACGGGTCGACATGGGCGCGGGCCGTTCGGCCACCCGGACGGAGCTCGAAGGCTTCGATGTCGACCCGGCCGTCACCCGCCAGATGTGGCAGGAGGCGCTCGGACACATCGTCGGCTGCTGGACCAACGACGAGTACGAGTTCGAGGGCGAGTACTGGCGCATGCCGCGCCGGCGGGTGCAACCCAAGCCATGGCAGAAGCCGCACCCGCCCTTGTGGGGAGCCACGACGTCGGACGAGGGCCACGCCCAGGTGGGTGAGCTCGGGCTCGGCCTGTGTTCCTTCGCCGTCGGGCTGCCGCCGTCGGAGGTCGAAGCGCAAGATCGACGTCTACCGAGCGGCAGTCGAGCAGTGCACGAGACCCGTCGGTGCGTTCGTGCACAACCAGGCGGCGACCTTCACCATGGCCCTGTGCGGTCCCGACGCCGAAAGGCGAAGGCGGAGGCCCGTGAGTCCTTCGAGTGGTACCCCAAGACCGGCGCCCGGCAGATCGCCACGCTCACGGACTGGATGGCCGAACGCAAGCAGGAGCTCGGCAGCTACTCGTACGCCGCGGACATGAAGAAGACCGACGACGAGGGCACGCTTGGACCTGTTGAGCCTGGAGTACCTCGTCGACGCCAATGCCTGCGTGCTCGGGACGCCCGAGCAGTGCCTGGAGGCGTGTCGCCAGTACGAGGCCGCCGGCGTCGACCTCCTGCTCTGTCTGGTGAATCCGTACAACATCTCGCACGAGTCGGTCATGCAGACGATCGAGCTCATGGGGACCGAGGTGATCCCGCACTTCAGCTGACGGGTCGCCCGCCGGATCCGCGACGCCCCGTGGCGCGCCGCCATCGGGCACTCTTGGGGGATGGGGAGGGACGACGGTTCGTTGGTCGGTGCCACGGGCGCTCGCCGTGCTGTCCGTGGCATTTGTTGCTGCGCTCGCGACCATCCTCGCGGTCGTGGTCCTTCCACGGAGGTCTGCCGCCGCGGCATCGCCGAAGGCGACCACGACCACTTCGCAGCCTCAAGCTCGCCCGAGCCGGCCACGCCGCCTTCTGGCAGTGCCCGAGCCAGGACCACTGATCTGCTCGTCGTCGTGAACACGCTGACCCTGCATCCCGGCGAGATCCTCGATGTGGCCTACACCGTGCGCAACACCGCCCGTTCGTCGTGCAGCTACACCGCGCCCTACGCGGACGTGGCGCCGGGACCGACCGCCGCCACGTTGAGGGCTGGGCCCTGCGGCTCCGATCGGCTACCGCATCGTGAACCGGCAGCACCAGACCGTCTGGCCCGGCGACGAGGTCGTCAATTGCCCGGCGTTGGGCTTCGCCCAGCTGGCCCCCGGCGCCACCATCTCGGGTGTGGGCTCGTGGGACCAGACCAAGCCCAACAGCACGGACCGGGTACCGCCGGGCCGCTACACGCTGGTCGTCGACAACTCCCGCTTCAGCTTCCCGCTGCGCCTCGATGCGTTCTAGGTCGAACACCCAGGGCGTCGTTTCGCCTGCGCCCATCGACTTGCTTCTGGAGCGCCAGGGTCTATAGTTACCTATATGACTAGTGAACTGCTGCCACAGGCGGTCACCTTCCACCTCCGGTCCGACTCGGGTGTGCCGGCCTACCTGCAGCTCGTCCAGCAGGTGCGCCAGGCCGTCCGCATGGGGGTCCTCGACGTCGGCGACCAGCTGCCGACGGTGAAGGAGGTGGTGGCGGAGCTCGCCATCAACCCGAACACCGTGCAGAAGGCCTACCGCGAGCTCGAGCACGAGGGCCTGGTCGAAGGGCGGCAGGGCGTCGGGACCTTCGTCGCCCGTCGCCCGAACGGGCCGCCGCCCGGCACCCAGGTCCGGTCTGGCCCGCGGCCTGCCCACGTGGGTGGAGTCCGCTCGCGGCCGAGGGCATGGACGACGAGGCGATGGAAGCCCTCCTCCGCGAGACGCTGCGTGGGACGACGGCGGTGGAGGTCGCATGACGCGACGCCCGTCCGTCGAGACCAGCGGGCTGGGCAAGCGGTACGGCGCATCTGTGGGCCCTCCAGGACTGCTCGCTGCAGGTGCCGCCCGGTCGGGTCACCGCCCTCCTCGGCCCGAACGGTGCCGGCAAGACGACGCTGCTCCGGCTGCTCGTCGGACTGGCATCGCCCAGCGCGGCTCGGCGCACGGTGCTCGGCCGGGCCCCCGACGGCTCCGAGGAGTTCCTGGCCGACATCGGGTATCTCGCCCAGGACGTGCCTCTCTACCGGCGCCTGAGCGCCGACGACCACATCGGGCTCGGCGCCCACCTCAACACGCGGTGGGATGCCGACGGCGCGCGGGATCGCCTCGACCCGCTTGCACGTGCCGACGGATCGGCCCGTCGCCACCCTGTCGGGTGGCCAGCGGGCCCAGGTCGCGTTGGGGCTGGCCCTGGCCAAGCAGCCCGGGATCCTGCTCCTCGACGAGCCGGTGGCGGCGCTCGACCCACTGGCCCGTCGGGAGTTCCTGTCGGCCCTGAGCGAAGCGGTCGCCGACGGCGGCGTCTCGGTCATCCTGTCGTCACACCTCGTCCACGACCTCGAGCGCGTGTGCGATCACGTCATCTTGCTGAGCGCCTCGCGGATCCAGCTCTGCGCCGACATCGACGACGTGCTGGCGACGCATCGCATGCTTCTCGGCCAGCGTCGTGCGCTCGACGACGTGGAGCCGGGTCTCGACGATCATCGACGCGACACAGACGCAACGCCAGACCCGGCTGCTCGTCCGCACCGACGGACCCGTTCTCGACCCGTCGTGGGAGCAGAGCGAGGTCGGTCTGGAGGACGTCATCCTCGCCTACATGGGCAACGACGGCGCCGGCACCAGCTACCGCAGCAACCCATCGACACCTCGAGGTCGCACCGTGAACCATCTCATCTGGCGTCTGCATCGCAACCAGCTCTACTTCGCCGTCGCCGCATTGATCGCGCTCACCGTGGTCCTGCTCGTCACGGGCATCACGATGGCGGACGACTACCGCGACGCCCTGGCCAGCTGTGCGGCCACCCCGACCTGCGGCGACCTCACCGGCGTCCTGTTCCGGGGCGACGGGGCGATCATGGATCTGGTCGACTTCACCCTGGTCGTGCCCCTGCTGTTCGGGCTCTTCTGGGGCGCGCCGCTCCTGGCGAAGGAATTCGAGGACGGCACCCACAACCTCGCCTGGACGCAAGGGGTCAGCCGCTGGCGCTGGCTGCGCGCGAACATCATCTGGTCCCTCCTCGCCGCCGCCCTCTGGGGCGCCGCCCTGGCCGCGCTCGTCAGCTGGTGGCGGTACCCGGAGAACGCGTTGGGCTCCCGCTTCGACGCGTTCGACGTCCAGGGCATCGTCCCCGTCGCGTACGCCCTGTTCGCCGTCGCGCTCGGCATCGCCGTCGGCTCGGTCATCCGTCGGGTGCTGCCCAGCCTGGCCGCAACACTGGCGATCTTCGTGGCCATCAGGGTGGCGATCGGCGTCTACTTGCGACCGCACTACATGGCGCCGGTCACGAAGGTGTTCCCACTCCTCGGACAGCGACGCCGCCCCCACCGGCGCCTGGATGCTGTCGCAGGGACTGGTCAGCCCCACCGGGAAGTCCCTCGGCCCCGGCATCGACTTCTCGCAGTTGCCCGCTGCGTGCCAGACCGCGCACCGCCGGGTGGCAAGGGACTCCTCGGCCAGTGCTTGGCCTCGCACGGCTTCCACCAGACGATCACCTACCAGCCGGCCAGCCGGTTCTGGGCGTTTCAGGGTTTTGAGGCCGCGATCTTCGTGCTCCTGGCGATGGTTCTCACCGGCTTTGCGGTCTGGTGGGTGCTCCGCCACGACGCCTGAGCGGCATCACGGAACGAGCGCGATCTTCCCGACGGCGCGTCGGCCCAGCAGATCCTCCAGAGCGCCCGCCACGTTGTCGAGTGGATACGCAACCGGGCGGACAGGGTCGAGCGTGCCCGCCTCGACCATGGCCAGCAGGTCGTCGAGCAGCGCCCGCTGTTCGGCCGCGTGGGTCATGGCCCAGATGCCCCAGTCGATCCCGATGACGGACCGGTTGCGCAGGAGCACCTGGTTCAGCGGAATGGAAGGGATGTCGCCCGACGCGAAGCCGATGACGAGATAGCGGCCCCGGTCGCCGAGCGCGCGCAGCGCCTGTTCGGCCAGCTCGCCGCCGATCGGGTCGACGACGAGATCGACGCCGGTGCCGCCGGCCCACGCTCGCGCCGCGTCCTTCACGGATTCCGCGGCGGGGTCCAGGACGGCCTCGGCGCCGGCGTCGAGCGCCGCCTGCCGCTTGTCCGCGCTCGACGCCACGCCGAGGACCCGGCAACCGAGGGCCCGCGCCACGCCGATGGCGCCCAGCCCGACACCACCTCCGGCACCGAGGACGAGCACCGTCTCGCCCGGCGCCGCGTGGGCGCGGTCCCGTAGGGCAAAGAGACTGGTGCTGTAGCTCTGCGTGAAGGTGGCAGCCCGCGCCGCATCCAGACCATCGGGCAGGACGATGGCGCCCGAGGCCCTGACCACCACGCGGCTGGCGAAGCCACCGAGGCCCACCGAGGCCAGGACGCGGTCGCCGACGGCCACCGTGGTGACGTCGGGGCCCACCGACACCACGTGCCCGGCCACTTCGCTGCCCGGCACAAAGGGCAGAGAGGGCTTGATCTGGTACTGCCCGGCGACGAACAGGCCGTCGACGAAGTTCACGCCGGCCGCCTCGACGGCCACGGCGACCTCACCCGGCCCGGGCTCCGGATCGGGACGCTCCTCGACTCGCAGGACCGAAGGAGGACCGAGCTCATTGCAGACGGCAGCGCGCACGGTCCGAAACCTACCGGAGGCCGAACGGAGCATCCCCAACTGCAGTTGTCTTTCCTCGAGCCGCTTAAGGGTCCTTTCGACCCGGGCCGAAAGTCATATGTGGCCTATTTTGCACAACGTCCGCGCCGGACGACTGTTGCGGATGGCGCATCCCTGACCAGGAATTTCTCTGCCACGGGTTCGGCCTGGAGCCCTCGTCGATGGGTCAGCATGATCGGGCTGGTGGCCGTCACCATCTTCGCGACCGGGGGCGCCATCGGCGCCCAGGCCGCCGATTCCTCACCGAGCCTCCACGCCGCCAGCCCGTTCGTCGACGTGGACCTGCACCTGTTGGCCTCGCTCCCAGACGCAACCTCGCCGACGACACCCACCACCACGACCCCCGCCCGCACGACCCCCAGCACCACGACGCCCAGCACGGCCCCGCCCGCCACGACGACGCAAAGCACCGCCCCGCCCTCGACGGCCCCACCGGCAGTGCTGGCCTCGGCGCCCGTGCCGCCGCCGCCGCCGCCCGCTCCGCCGCCAGCGCCTCCCGCCGTCCCCGCCTACGGGCACGCCACGGTGTGGGGCTGTGCGGCCGCCCTGGCCTACCTGCAGACCTATGCGGCGCCCGGCTTCGCCCTGGACTGCCCCGGATACGCCGAGGGTCACGAGGCCATGACGTGCCTGCACGGAACGCCCCAATACCCAGACGCCTGCCCGAACGGGCCGACGATCGCCATCTCGGACGCGTGCCCGCAGGCCTACATGAACGAGAGCGCGAACTCCTGGCTCATGACCGGGCAACTCTCGACGGAGCAGCAGAAGTTCGGTGTGTCCTACGACGCCATCGACCCCTTCGGAGCCTGCCCGTAACCGGTTTGTGGCGCGGCATGTGCCACGCGCCGCACCGTCGGTCGTGGTTGCGTGGCACCGAAGGTCGTGTCGTGCCTACCGTCGTCGGGTGGAGCGTGACGGTCCGGCACCCAGCAGGCCGCATGTCCGGCCCGCACGATCCGACGAGCTCGTCCTGCTCCCGGCGCTCGAGGCGGCCGCCGACACCATGTTCGAGCCGCTCGGCATCGGACCACTCCCGGGCCCGGGCACGGAGGAGGAATTCGCCGCTGCGCTCGTCGTCCTGGTGGCGGGCGATCCTCCGGTCGGCCTCTGCCGCATCGATGCCCTACCCGATGGTGTCCGGGCGGCCCATCTCGAACAGCTGTCGGTCCATCCACATCACGCAGGCCGCGGCATCGGTCGGTCGCTGCTCCGCGCCGGGTGCCAGTGGGCCGCCGAACAGGGCTACCCAGAGCTCACGCTTGCCACCTACCGCGACGTCCCGTGGAACGGGCCCTTCTACGCCTCGGAGGGTTTCGCCGAGCGAGGTTCCGTCGACGAGTTCATGGTCGCCCACGGGCTCCCGCCCGAGGAGCCCGTCATGGCGCGCTTCGGCGCCCGCGTCGTGATGTACCGCCGGCTGTGAGCTCGGCGTAGCGAAAACACCCCACCAGGTGGTCGTTGACCAGTCCGCTGGCCTGCAGGTGGGCGTAGCAGATGGTCGGTCCGACAAAACGGAAGCCGCGACGCCGCAGATCGGCGCTGAACGCCTCGGATTCGGCCGACACAGCGGGAAGCTGTGCCATCCGGCGCCACGTGTGCACCAACGGCCGCCCACCCACGAAGCCCCAGATGTACGCATCGAAGGAGCCGAACTCCTTCTGCACCTCGAGAAAATGGCGGGCGTTGCGCACCGTGGCCTCGACCTTGGCCCGATTGCGAATGATGCCGGGGTCGGCGAGCAGCTTCTCCACCCGAGCCGGCGTGAAGCGCGCCACCTTGGCGGCGTCGAAGTCGGCGAAGGCCTTGCGGTACCCGTCCCGCCGTTTGAGGATGGTCGACCAGCTCAGTCCGGCCTGGGCTCCCTCGAGCACCAGGAATTCGAAGTGGGTGCGGTCGTCGTGCACCGGGACACCCCACTCGGTGTCGTGGTACGCCACCATCGCCGGATCACTCCCGGCCCAGTCGCACCGTGGCGGGTCGGCGGGCGCCGTCTTCGGGCTCATGGCGCCACGCTAGAGGCGCGCGGTGCCGCGCTGATCCGGTAGAGCACGTGGCGCCGCAGGGGGCTGCCGGCCGGCAGTCCGGGGTGGTCGAAGTCGCCCTCGGGGTCTCGCCGCATGCCGATGCGTTCCATCACGGCTTGCGAGCGCACGTTGCCGCGTCGTCGTGAAGGCGACGATCTGGTCCAGTCCGCCGCGCTCGAACCCGTAGTCGAGCGCCGCTCGCGCGGCCTCGCTGGCGTAGCCGTGACCCCAGTGGTCGGGATGAAGCCGCCAGCCCACCTCCACCGCCGGCGCGCACGGCAGCTCGGGTCTCACCCGGTGCAGGCCGACCATCCCCGCGAAGATGCCGGCACCGGCGTCGACCGCCCACAACCCCCACCCCTCGCGGTCGAGCTCCGCGCCATACCGCTCGACCATGGCATCGCTCTCGGCCCGGGTGGGCACGGAGCCCAGCGCCTCGACCACCTGGGGATGCGTGTTGAGCGCAAAGAAGGGAGCGAGGTCCACTTCGGTGAACGGTCGCAGCACCAGCCGCGCCGTCATGATCGTCGTCCCGGTCAAGGGTCACCTCCGAGCGGCGGCGCGTGACGAAGCAGGTCCCTACGAGCCGGACCCGTCGCCGCTGCCGGCCAGCGCCACCGCAGTGTCCGCGGCCCAGCGATAGTCGGCCTTGCCCGACGGCGACCGCTGGATCTGCGTGACGAACACGACTTCCTTCGGCAATTTGTAGCGGGCGATGTAGGACGAGGCGTGTTCCACCACCGATGCGCCGTCGCTGACGGCCCCGTCCGAGAGCTGGACGACGGCCACGACCTCTTGGCCCCACCGCTCCGACGGCCGCCCTGTCACGACAACGTCGGCCACCGCCGGATGGCCGGCGATGGCCCGCTCCACTTCTTCCACGAAGATCTTCTCCCCACCGGAGTTCACCGTCACCGAATCACGCCCGAGCAGCTCGATCTGCCCGTCGGCCCGGTGCCGCGCCCGGTCTCCGGGTATGGAGTACCGGACACCGTCGATCACCGGGAAGGTCCGTGCCGTCTTCTCCGGATCGCCCAGGTAGCCCAGGGGCACATTCCCCGTCTGCGCCAGCCAGCCGTTTCCCTCGTGCCCCGGCTCGAGCACGCGGGACAGCGTCTCGTCGACGACCAAGGTCCCCGGACCCGGGAGGAACGAGCCCACCTCGACGTCGTCCATCGACGTCACGTGCATCTGGGCCCCGGTCTCCGACGACCCCGCCGAGTCCGAGATGACGAGGTTGGGAATGCGCTCGACCGCCATGGCCCGCACGGCCGGTGTCAGCGGGGCGCCGCCGTTCCCGACGGCGAAGAACGACGAGAGGTCGTAGGACTTCTTGTCGAGCTGCATGAGGAGCGGGCGCAACACCGCATCGCCCACGATCGTGATGGAGGTCGCCTTTTCGCGCTCGACCACGGACCACACGTCGTCGGGATCGACCCGGTGCGTGTTGTCGGGGAAGATCAGCGTGGCGCCCGTCGACATCAGCATGAAGCAGGCCCACTGCGCTGCGCCGTGCATGAGCGGCGGCAGGATCATCAGCCGCACCGGGTAGGCCGAGGCGAGCCGCTCGGTCAGGTTCTCGTAGCTCGTGACGATGGTCCACGAGCCCACCTGACGGCCGCCCATCGCCGCCATGAAGATGTCGTGCTCGCGCCACAGCACGCCCTTGGGCATGCCCGTCGTGCCACCCGTGTAGAGCACGTAGAGATCGTCGGGGGACGGCTCGACCGGTGGTCCCTCGGGTGAGGATGTGGCCAATGCCTCTTCGTACCAGACCGCCCCGGGGAGGAGGGCGTGACCCGATTCGTCCTCGACCTGGAGCAGCACTTCAGGCGGCGAGTCCAGCGTCGGCAGCACCTCGGCCAGCGTCGGCGCCAGCGACGAGTGCAGGATCATGGCGCGGGGCTTGGCGTCGTTGAGGAGGTACCGCAACTCCTCGCCGACATAGCGGTAGTTGACGTTGAACGGTGCCACCCGAGCCCGGTACGAGCCCAACATCCCTTCGAGATACTCGTTTCCGTTGTACAGGGCCAGCGCGACATGGTCCTGGCCTGACTCCCAGCCCTGCAGTTCGTCCCGCTCCTTGTGCACGCCCAGGCCCTGGGCGTGGAGGTAGGAGGCGAGACGGCGCGAGCGCTCCTGGAGGTCGGCGTAGGTGAGGCGGCGGTCGCGCCACACGATGCATTCCCGGTCGGCGAGGGTCTCGACGAGCACGTCGAAGGCCTTGGCCAGGTTGAACTGGACGGTCTGGGGCTGGGGCACGGTCCCGCACTGTACGACCGGTTGCGATTTATCGGCAAAGATCAGCGAATGGACGTCCGCAATCCGGCCACCGGCGAGGTCATCCGGACGGTCGAAGGGCTGACCGCCGACGAGACCGACGCCGCCATCGCACGGGCCGCGGCCGCCTTCGAACCCTGGCGTGACGTGGCCCCCGGCGACCGGGCCCGTCTGCTCCGGCGCTTCGCCACCGCCGTGGACGCGCACGGTGAGGAGCTCGCCGGACTGGAGGTCGCCAACGCCGGGCACGTCATCGGGAACGCGCGCTGGGAGGCGGGCAACGTCCGCGACGTCCTCGACTTCTACGCCGGGGCCCCCGAGCGCCACAGCGGCAGGCAGATCCCGGTGCCCGGAGGCCTCGATGTGACCTTCTACGAGCCGCTCGGCGTCGTGGGCATCATCGTGCCCTGGAATTTCCCGATGGCCATCGCCGGGTGGGGCTTCGCCCCCGCACTGGCCGCCGGGAACACCGTGGTCCTCAAGCCGGCCGAGCTGACCCCGCTCAGCGCGCTGCGCATCGGCGAGCTGGCCCTCGAGGCGGGACTCCCCCAGGGCGTGCTGCAGATCCTGCCGGGCAAGGGGAGCGTGGTGGGGGAGCGCTTCGTGGCCCATCCCGCCGTGCGCAAGATCTGCTTCACCGGCTCGACGGAGGTGGGGCGCAGCGTGATGGCCGGCTGCGCCGATCAGATCAAGCGCGTGACCCTCGAGCTCGGTGGCAAGAGCGCCAACATCGTCTTCGCCGACGCCGACCTGGATTTGGCGGCAGCACGCGCCCCCTCCGGTGTGTTCGACAACGCGGGACAGGACTGCTGCGCCCGCTCGCGGATCCTGGTGGAGCGCGGCGTGTACGACCGCTTCATGGAGCAACTCGAGCCTGCCGTGGCCGGCGTGAAGGTCGGCGACCCCACCCTCGAGGACACGGAGATGGGGCCACTGATCTCCTCGGCGCATCTCGCCAGCGTGGCCTCGTTCGTGCCCGAGGACGCACCGGTGGCGCTGCGGGGCTCGTGCCCCGACGGGCCGGGCAACTGGTTCGCCCCGACCGTGCTGGCGCCGGTCGACCCCGGGGCGCGGGCGGCCACCGAGGAGATCTTCGGACCCGTGGTCGTCGTCATCCCGTTCGAAGACGAGGCGGACGCCGTGCGCCTCGCCAACGACACGCCGTACGGGCTCTCCGGGTCGCTCTGGACGCGCGATGTCGGTCGGGCGCTGCGCGTCGCGCGCGCCATCGACACTGGGACCCTGTCGGTCAACTCGCACTCGTCCGTGCGCTACTGGACGCCGTTCGGCGGTGCCAAGCAGTCCGGTATCGGAAGAGAGTTGGGCCCTGACGCGCTCGAGTCGTTCAGCGACGTGAAGAACGTCTTCATCAGCTCGGACTGAGCACGATTCG
Organism: uncultured Acidimicrobiaceae bacterium; assembly: GCA_963762175.1. GTDB lineage: Bacteria > Actinomycetota > Acidimicrobiia > Acidimicrobiales > RAAP-2 > Bog-473. Next base: position 246,219 of record CAVXJW010000003.1, on the reverse strand, counting down.
GACCACGCACGACTCGGTCGAGGACCGGAGGAGAGAGAGGCAGACATGACCGACACGACCCCCTATGCCAGTCGACTCGTTGGGAGGGTGGCGGTCGTCACCGGAGGAGCCAGCGGGATCGGGCGGGCGATGTGCGAGCGCTTCGCCAGCGAAGGTGCGTCGGTCGCCGTCGTTGACCTCGACGAGGAGGCCGGCGGTGCGGTGGCGGCTTCGGTGGGCGGCGTGTTCGTCAAGGCCGATGTGACGTCCTCCGACGAAGTGGAAGCCCTCTACGCCGAGGTGGCCGGCCACTACGGGTGGATCGACATCTGCTGCAACAACGCCGGCATCAGCCCGCCCGACGACGACTCGATCCTCGAAACGGGACTCGATGCGTGGGAGCGCGTGCAGCGCGTCAACCTGACGTCGGTGTACCTGTGCTGCAAGCACGCCCTGCCGCACCTGTTGGCCCGCGGCAAAGGGTCGATCATCAACACGGCCTCGTTCGTGGCCGTCATGGGCGCGGCGACGAGCCAGGTCAGCTACACGGCGTCGAAGGGCGGCGTGCTCGCCATGTCGCGGGAGCTCGGCGTCCAGTTCGCCCGGCAGGGCGTGCGCGTCAACGCGCTGTGCCCGGGTCCCGTGAACACGCCGTTGCTGCAGGAGTTGTTCGCCAAGGATCCAGAGCGGGCGGCCCGTCGACTCGTGCACATTCCCATGGGGCGCTTCGGCGAGGCGACGGAGATCGCTGCCGCGGCCGCATTTCTCGCGTCGGACGACTCGTCCTTCATGACCGCGACGACGTTCCTCGTCGACGGGGGGATCTCGGGCGCCTACGTCACGCCCCTGTAGGACCGTCAGCCCCCGAGGCTGTCCCGCAGTACTTGCAGCTCATCCCGGAGCTGTGCGACCTCGGCCCTGAGTGCGGCCAGCTCGGCGCGCAGCGCAGCGTCATCGGTGATCGTTCCCTCGGTGCGTGTGGCCGCCCCATCCGTTCGTGGAGCGGTGGTCTCCGACCAAGCAGGGGCGGTGGCGTCGTGCCGCTCCGGGGCGGACGTGTCCGACGAGACGGCGGCGATGGCGACCAGGGGGGTGGCCCAGCGCTCCTCCTTCTGCCCCGGCCGTCGGCCCACGTTGCCGGCGAGGGGTTCCTCGCGTGATCCGAGGAGGTCGAGTTCGTGCTCAACCTCCTCGAGACGGTCGAACTGCACCATGCGCTCGGTGCGCGTGCGCAGCTCGCCGACCGTCTGCGGACCACGCAGCAGGAGCATGGCCAGGATCGCGCTCTGGCGGTTGTCGAGACCCAGTGCCTCGTCGAGGACGTGGCGGTAGCGGACGACGGAGCGCCCGTGCGAAGGCAGCACGAAACGAACCAGGCGCTGGTCCTTGAGCTCGTCCAGCGCGGCCTGCACCGTCGTCTCGTCGTAGGTGACGACCGGCTCCCTGTTCGAGGTCTGGTTGCACGCCGCCTGGAGGGCATTGCCCGTGAGGGGGTACTGCTGGGGGGTCGTCAGGCCCTTCTCCACCAGGGCGCCCAGCACCCGTGCGCACTCGGGGCTCAGGTCCATGAGTGGAGCCTACGAGGCCGCCGTCGGGACGACCGGTGCTCGCGTCCGTCGACATGGGGAAGAACTGGGGATGGGGACGGCGCCGCTTGGGGATGAGTTCGAGAAAGGTGGGGAGAAGGGGTGGATTTCGCGCATCGCCATTGACCTGGCGCGACGCGTGGCGCAACCTGTCCCCAGTTCGGAGACAACAGCCCGCCGAACCTCAAGCGAGCACCGAGAGGTGGGAGCGAGGGAAGCCCGAAGGGAAGCCGCAAGGCGGACCGGGGGGAAGCCGAGAGAACGCTGCAAGGCGGGATCGAGGAAAGGGAGCGAGCCCTGCAAGGGGAGCGTGACTGGAGTGGGCAGGAGGATCCGACTGCAGATGGTCCGTGGTGCGTCACGGCGGCTTCCCTGGAGTCGCTGGGACCGGCTCGGGCGGGGGTTGTCCGACACGACCCCGGCGCGGTGCCAGCGGTCCATCGGCGATGTGGCCCCGAGGAGCACGGGAGGCTTCGGCCGAACGGTTACTCGGGGTTGCGTCGCGTCCGGGCCCGGATCCGGCGTCAGACCCGGTCCGGGGTCAGACCGAGGTCCAGAGGCGGGCCGGGCGCTCACCCTCGGCCACCTGGCGGTTGAGCTCGGCCTGGACCAGGGCGAGGTCGTCGGGATGGGTCACGCCGATGCAGCGGCCCCCCGCTTCGAGGACACGGAACGAGCTCGTGGCCAGCGATTCGGCCACCACCTCGGGCAGGAGCACCTCGGCTTCCTCGGAGGCGTCCACGGCGGCATCCATGGCGGCCTGGAGCGTCTTGTGGAAGGCCGGGGTGAAACCCCAGAGGTTCATGGAGACACGGGAGTCGCCCGCGAGCTCGGAGGGTTCCCGCCCATCGCCGGCGAGGAAGCTGCCGTCGGGCTGTGCGGTCACCTGGCGCCGCTCGTCCACCCCGATGAGCATGCCGTCGTCCCCGACCCGACAGACGCCCCGGGTGACGGGCGAGGTGCCGATGACGGCGTCGGCCAGCCGGTAGCCGACGAGGGCGTTGACGGTGTCGGTGCCCTGCAGATGGGCCGCCAGCTGGGCGCAGGCCTGCATGCCGTAGATGTCGTCGGCGTTCCCCACCCCGTAGGGGGCGTCACCCACGTGGTCCGAGGCGCTCAGGACGGCGTGCACGGTGCCCAGGGGTGCGGGCTGGGTGGCGAAACGCACGGCGACGGCCCCGGGCCAGGTGTGCTCCACGTGGTACCTGATGGCCGGTCCGGTGCTCGGGCCGAGGACGAGGACGATGGTGCCGAACCCGGCCGCGAGGGCATCGGAGGCCACCAGGTCGATGACGGCCTCGCCATGGGGCCCCACGGGAGCCAACGGTTTGCAGCCGCCGTACCGCCTGGCCCGCCCGGCCGCCAGGATCACGAGCGCGGGTCCCGACGAGGACGTCGTCGGCTTCGGCGTCATGTGCTCCAACGGAAGACAGCGCTGGCCCACGTCATGCCGCCGCCGAATCCGGTGAGGAGGAGGTTGTCGCCCTCGTGGACGCGACCCGTCTCAATGACGTCGTGCAGAGCCAGCGGTATGGAGGCCGACGACGTGTTGCCGTAGCGGTCGATCACGACGGCGGTGCGGTCCTCGGGGATGCCGAGACGTTGGCAGGCGGCCTGGATGATCCGCAGGTTGGCCTGGTGGGGCACCATCAGCGAGATGTCGTCGGGTCCCAGGCCGGCATCGGCCATGGCCCGCTCGGACGACTCGACGACCACCCGGACGGCCCGGCGGAAGACTTCCTTGCCGTCCATGAACAGCGTCCCGCCGTGCTCGCACTTGAGGAGGTGCCGGAGGGACCCGTCTGAGTTCAGGTTCCAGCTCAAGAGGTTGCCCGGGCCGTCGACGGGCTCGACCACGACGGCGCCGGCGCCGTCGCCGACGATGATGGCGATCTTGCGGTCGTCCATGTCGGTGATGCGCGACAGGGTCTCGGATCCGATGAGCAGGATGGGCCCCGATCCGATGCTGATGAGGCCGGCGGCGGTGACGAGGCCGTAGACGAAGCCGGAGCAGGCGGCGTTGAGGTCGAAGGCGCCGCCCTTCAGGCCGATCCCGTGCTGCACGCTGGGCGCCGTGCCTGGGACGATGCCGTCCGGCGTGGTGGTGGCGAGCACGAGGTTGTCGATCTCCTCGGCGGTCCGCCCGGCTTTGGCCAAAGCAGCCACCGCTGCCTCTATGGCGAGGCCCGATGTGGTGCCACCGATGTGGCGCTCCCGGATGCCGGTGCGCTCGACGATCCAGGAGTCGCTGGTGTCGAGATTGACCGCCATGTCGTCGTTGGTGACGATCTTGTCCGGTACCGCGATGCCCCAGCCTGTGATCTTGATGCCTGTCACGCGGCGGATCCGGAGCGAACGGCGTGGATGCCCACGAACCCCGCGTCCCCGTAGACGATGCCCCCCGTGTTCACTGCCACCCCGGTCCGTGCGCCCTCCACTTGGCGGGCGCCGGCTCGGCCGCGGAACTGCGTCGCCAGCTCGACCACCTGCGCAAGCCCGGTCGCGCCGAGAGGGTGGCCCCGACCCACGAGGCCACCGCTCGAGTTCACGACGAGCCCGGGGGAGTCGATGCCCGTTGCACCCGACTCGGTCGCCGGACCGGCCTCGCCGGGGGCGAAGAACCCGAGCGACTCGAGCGCGTAGAGCTCCTCGGCGGCGGTGGCGTCGTGGAGCTCGAGCAGATCGGCGTCAGCGGGGCCGAAGCCGAAGGCCTCCCACGCCGCCTCGGCGGCCTGGGTCAAGCGGTCGTGGTAGTCGAGCAAGCCGTTTCCCGAGCGGGCCACCGAGCCGATGATACGTGGCGCCGATGACGGGGCGGGAACCGCCGGACCGCCCAGCACGATGGCCGCGGCGCCGTCGGTGAACGAGCTGCACATGAGACGGGTCAGGACGCCGGCGACCTGAGGCGAGTTGAGAACCTCGTCGATCGTCACGCGTCGCTGGAACTGGGCCAGGGGGTTGCGCGCGGCATGCTCGAACGCCTTCACTGCGGCCGCGGCGATCTGGCGCACCGTGGCGCCTACCTCGGCCATCAGGCGGTGGGCCCAGCTGTTGTTGAGTCCCATCAGGATGCTGCCGGCGGGGTTGTCGTCGGCGTGACGGCGGTCGTGCAGGTCGTGGCGGTACTCGGCCGGGAGGCCGTCCTCAATCCCGGCAATCGTCCCGGCGCGGTCGCCGGTCCACATCTTCTCGACGCCGATTGCCAGGACCGGGCGGTCCTGGACGGTGGCTGCCATCGTGGCCAGGTGCAGGGAGGAACTCCCGCCGGCGCACGAGTTGTCCACGTTGATGATCGCCGCCTCGCTCAGTCCGGCCTTGCGCAGCCAGGTTTGCCCCTTCACGCATCCTTGATCGCTCAGGCGCCCGGCCATGGCATTGCCGAGGATGACCAGCCCGACCTCGTGAGCCGACACCCCGGCGTCCCCGAGGGCCTCATGGACGACCTCGTAGGCCATGGTGTCGGGGGCGAGGTCACGCCGGCTCATGTCGGTCATGCCGGTGCCGAGGATGGCGATGTCGGTGGCGGTCATACGGCTACTCCTATGCCCGCCAGCGCCGGGCGTTGCTCGTCGACGAATGCATCCCGCAGCAGTCCGAAGTGCTCCACGGCCGGCGATCCCGCCACCATCACGAGGATGTGCCGGGCCCCGGCTTCCGCGTAGTGGTCCAGGGCAGCGGCGCAGCGTTCCGGCGAGCCCGCCACCAAGTGGCGATGGAACGCTTTGGGGGGCAGCCGGTAGAGCTCGGAGAGCCACTGGGCGCCCCGGACGGGCGCCTCGTCGTCGTCTCCGACACACGCAAAGACGACCACGCCGGCCTGCACGGCCTCGGGATCTCGGCCGGCCTCAGCCGTTTCGCGGCGCAGGGCCGCCAGAGCGGTCCTGTACTCGTCCGGGGCGAGAAAGAGGGGAACCCAGCCGTCGCCGACGGCGGCGGCGCGCCGCCGGGCGGCGTCGCTGGAACCCCCGAACCACAACGGGACCGATTGCGAGGCCGGCTCCTGCACGTAGTCCGCGCCACCTGCGCCCGGGCCGGCCCAGGCCCGGTGCAACCCGGCCACACCCTCGTCCATGAGCGCCCCCCGACGGTGGTAGTCGATGCCGGCCCGGATGTATTCGTGCTCATGGATGCCGACGCCGAGCCCGAGGACGAAGCGACCGCCCGAGAGGAGCTGGAGTGACGTTGCCTGCTTGGCCACGACCGAAGAGGGCCGAAGGGGCAACTGGAGGATGCAGGTGCCCAGGGTCGGGCGGGTCGTCGTGACGGCGGCCACGGCGAGCGTCGTGAACGCCTCACCGATCGGGTGCGGCCAGTAGAGGTGATCGACCGCCCACAGGGAATCGGCCCCGGTCGCCTCGGCACGCCGGCACAGTTCGACGACGTCGGCCGCACTTCCAGTAGTACTTTCGGTACTACCAAGCTCGGGAGAGAGTTCTCCCTGCGTGGTGGCGGGGAGGATGAACCCGAGCGAGGGTCGCGGTACTCCACTTCCTACCGGGGTCACACCCGACATGATACGCCTGCGACCCCCCGGCGTGACTATTTCCCGCTCGAGGGAGCGGAGGGCGCGTGGACGGCACCCGACGCCCCACCGGGGGCGCCGAGGACCGAGAGGGTGCAGCGGGCCTCGCAGATGGCCCGATCGTCGTCGTCGGTGAGCGAGATCCGCCAGACCTGAATGGTGCGGCCGACCCGTACCGGCGTCGCTTCGGCAGTCAGGTGGCCGTCCCGTACCGAGCGCAGGTGGCTGGCGTTCAATTCGATGCCGACGACGCTCCGCCCGGGCTCGGCGGCCAGCGCAGCGCCGAAGCTCGCGGCGGACTCGGCCAGGAGCGCCGAGACACCACCATGCAGGATGCCGTAGGGCTGGTGGACCTTCCAGCTCACCGGGAGGCGCATGACCACTCTTTCAGGCCCGGCTTCGATGATCTCGACGTCGAGGAGTTCGTGGATGCTCGCACTGCCGTCGGGCAGCTCCGGTCCGTCACCTGGCGTGGGAGGTGGTGTGGTCACGGCGGCAGGTTAACGGGGCGCCGTTAGCCTGAGCGAGTGCCCGATGTCGTCGATCTGCGCAGCGACACCGTCACACGGCCCACGGCGGCGATGCGCCGCGCCATGGCCGACGCCGATGTCGGCGACGACGACTACGGCGAGGACCCGACGGTGCGTGCGCTGGAGGAGGCCTTCGCGCAGCGACTGGCCAAGCCCGCCGCGGTGTTCGTCCCCTCTGGGGTGATGGCGAACCAGATCGCCCTGCGCGTGCTCACCACGCCGGGGACCGCAGTGGTGGCCGGTCGCCGCCAGCACGTCGTCGCGTACGAGTACGGTGCGGCAGCCCTGAACGCCGGGATCCAGTTCGTCGCCGTCGACGACGCTGACGGGATGGTGGATGCCGCCGACGTGCGCCGGGCGCGGCAGGCCACCGCGCACCATCAGACCGCGGTGTCGCTGATCAGCGTGGAGAACACGCACATGGCTGCGTCGGGTGCTCCGTGGTCCGCCGACCGACTTCAGGACCTGGTCGACGCGGCGGGGCCCGTTCCCATCCATATGGACGGGGCCAGGCTCTTCAACGCCGAGGTGGCGACGGGGGTGCCCGCGTCCGACTGGGCCGCATCGGCGACCACCGTCATGAGTTGCCTGTCCAAGGGCCTCTGTGCGCCCGTCGGGTCCCTCTTGGCCGGAAGCCTCGATGTGATGGCAGAGGCGCGGTTGGCGCGTAAGCGCCTCGGCGGCGGCATGCGCCAGTCCGGTGTGCTCGCGGCACCTGGGTTGCTCGCCCTGCGCGACATGGTCGACCGGCTGCACGAGGACCATGCCCGTGCGGCAACGCTGGCCGAGTCGGTGGCCCTGCGCTGGCCTTCGGCCGGGCTCGATCCGTCCTCGGTTCGCACCAACATCGTCACGTTCTGCCACCCGGCGCCGGAGAAACTCTTGGCGCATCTGGAAGGACACGGTGTGTTGGCGCATGCCATCGCGCCCGAGATCGTCCGTTTCGTCACCCATCACGATGTCGACGATGCCGGCGTGGCGCCGCGCTGTGCGCGCCCTTCAGGACGCGCCGTGAAGGTCCGCATCGGCATCAGCGGCGGGGGAGAGAGCCTGCAGCCCGACGACGATGGTGGCGCTGGCACAGGCCATTGCGGCAACGGGATTCGACTCGCTCTGGCTGCCCGAAGTGCTCACGCGTCCCGGTCCGGACCCGCTCGTGGGGTTGGCCTGGGCGTCCGGGGCCTGTCCCGGGTTGAAGATCGGCACCACGATGTTGCTGCCGGGTCGCAACCTCGTGTGGTTGGCGAAGGCGGTGGCGACACTCGACGTGCTGTCGCAGGGCCGGTTCCTGCTCACGTTCGTCCCCGGGCTCAGCCTCGGTGGGGAGCGCAGCGCCATCGGGATCCCCGAGCGCGGCGCGCGGCGAACAGATGGACGACGCCCTCCCCGGTGCTGCGCAAGTTGTGGACCGGCGCGGTGGTGAGCCACGACGGTCCCGCCGGTTCCTTCACTGACGTGTCGGTGTCGCCGCAACCGGCCCAGGATCCTTTCGACGTGTGGCTCGGGGGGAGCGTCCCGGCCGCGCTCGAGCGCTGCGGCCGCCTCGCCGACGGGTGGATTCCGGCCTTCTGCACGCCCGCCGACGCCGCGGCGGGCAAAGCGGTGATCGATCGGGTCGCTGGTGCCTACGGGCGGGCGATCAGCCCGGAGCACTTCGGGGTCAGCCTGGCCTATGCGCCCGAAGGGACGGACATCGGCGCGCTGGCCTCGTCACCTCTCGCCCGGCGGGCCCGCGGCCGACCGCTCGAGGACATCATCCCGGTCGGCCTCGGGGGCCTCCGCTCCCTGCTGCAGCAGTTCCTCGAGGTCGGCTTCTCGAAGTTCATCGTGCGCCCGATGGCGCCCCCGGAATCGTGGCCGCGCGAACTCGGGCGCCTGGCCGACGCGGTAGGCAACCTGCAGACGTGACGGGAGCAGTGGCGTCGACCCCTACGCTGCCAGCATGCCCGAGCAACCCCTCACCCTCATGGCGGTGCACGCCCATCCGGACGACGAAGCGATCTCGACGGGTGGCATTCTCGCCCGCTACAGCGACGAAGGCGTGCGCACGGTGCTCGTCACGTGCACCAACGGCGAGCTCGGGGACGCGCCGGGCGGCGTGAAGCCGGGCGAGCCCGGTCACGACGAGGAGGTGGTGGTGCCGCTGCGGCGCCAGGAGCTCGAGGCGAGTTGCAAGATCCTCGGTGTCGACCACCTGGAGCTCCTCGGCTACCACGACTCGGGCATGGAGGGCTGGCCGCAGAACGAGGCGCCCGACAGCTTCTGGCACACGCCCGTCGACGTGGCGGCCGGCCGGTTGGCCGGACTGATGCGCACCTACCAGCCGCAGGTCGTCGTCACCTACGACGAGAACGGCTTCTACGGGCACCCGGATCACATTCAGGCCAACCGGGTGACGCACGCGGCCGTCGCCCAGAGCGGCATCCCGGCGAAGCTGTACTACACGGCCCTGCCCCGCTCGCGGCTGCAGGGCTTCGGGGAGATACTGGCCGAAGCCGGGATCGAGCGGCCGGCCGAGGTCGAGGAGAACCCTGACTTCGGCACGCCGGACGAGTTGGTCACCACGACGATCGACTGCAGCGCGGTCGCTGGTCGCAAGTACGCCTCGCTCGCCGCGCATGCGAGTCAGAGCGACAACATCTTCTTCTTGCAGATGGGAGAAGACCTGTTCTCGCGCGTCATGGGCTCGGAGAGCTTCGTGCGCGTGCTCGACTCGACGAAGGCGCCGGTCCCCGAAGACGATCTCTTCGCCGGGCTCCGCTGATCGGCTGGTCAAAGAGCCCGAGCCGGGCCTGCGCCCCACCGGGAGAAGGGGGGACGCAGGGCCCGGATCGGTATGGTCCCTACGTCGATGTGCCGGCCGGGGTAGTGCCGGCGCGAGCGTGGGGAACCGTTCTCACGAGACACAGCGCGCCGGCGGCGACGAACGCAACCGCAGCGAGTATCTCGATCGTGAAGGCCTCCTTGGCGAAAGGGGCCAGCCACGAGTCCTTGAAACCGAAGAGGCCGATCGCCACGGAGAGCAGGAACCCGGCGACGGTGCTCAGCGCGAAGCCCAACCCGATGACGGCCGCCCACAGTCGGCGGACCACCATCACGCCGACGCCGATGACCAGCCCGGCGATCGACTGCAGGAGGAAGAGCGGTCCGATGGTGGGGATGGACCTGTACCCGTCGGTCTCGTTCCAGAGGTGGAAATGGACGTAGGCCGACCAGATCAGGAGCACCCCGCCAAGGGCGAAGGCGGCAGTGGCGGCCAGGTCCACGGGCCGGCGGGACCGGCCAGGGCCGGCGACCAGGAGGATCCAGAGCTTGTGCATACGAGGCATCCGGAGGCGCCCCGGGTCACGGATGTCGGAAGCAGCTGTGGCCACACCAGGACTACGGCTCAGAGCAGGCTCGGGATTGGCCGTACGGCGGGTGAATCCCCCGTGCGGGGTTGTCCGTAGACCTGTGGATGAGAGAATCGCGCATGGTCGAGGGCGAGGTGTCCGACGAGGCCCTCCTGGCCGGCATGGCCCTGGGTGACCAGGAGGCGGCCGTGACCTTCACCCGGCGCTACCAGCGACGGGTGTTCGGTCTCGCCTACTCCATGACCAGCGACGCCGGTGTCGCCGAGGACGTGGCGCAGGAAGCGCATGATCCGGGTCTGGCGGCATGCACCGGTGTTCGATCCGCGGCGGGGCTCGGTCACCTCGTGGGTGCTGACCATCACCCGCAACCTGGCCATCGACGCCCTGCGCATGCGGCGCGCCGTGCCGACGGACCCCGACGACTTCGCCGCGACGGCGCTCACCAGCCTCGAGCACAACCCCGAGGACGCCGTCCGCCGTGGCGATGTGCGACAGACCGTGCGGGCGGCCCTCGAGGTGCTTCCTGACGAGCAACGGCGCGCCGTGGTCCTCGCCGCCGTCTACGGCAGGACGGCGCTCGAGATCAGCGAGTCAGAGGGGATCCCGCTCGGCACGGCGAAGACGCGGATCAGGACCGCGCTGATCCGACTGCGGGCGGCGGTCGAGCAGGCGGAGCATGCAGAGCGGGCCGAGGGGGTCAGCGATGAGCGATGACGTGATGGAACGAGGCTGTGAGGCGTACGGGAACGAGCTGGCGGAGCTGGCGCTCGGCGTCCTGACCGGACGTGACCGGGCGCGGGTGCTGTCCCACGTCGAGTCCTGTCAGCGGTGTGCGGACGAGCTGGAGCTGCTGTCCCGGGTCGCCGACACCGTGGTGCAGGCGGCCCCGGAAATGGATCCGCCGCTGGGGTTCGAAGTTCGACTCTTCGAGCGGATGGGTGTCACCGACGTGAGCCGCCGTCGGCGGCGCTTCCGCCCGTCGCGCTGGGTGCCGGCCGTGGTGGGCGTCGCCGCGGCGGCCCTGGCGCTCGGCCTCGGCCTGAGCCTGACGTCGTCCTCGCCGTCCCCGACGGTGAGCGCGCAGGCCGGCGCCGGGCGACGCGACCACGGTCGAGACGGCGTCGCTCGATGGCGCACGGCCAGCCGGTCGGTCAGGTCGACGACCTTCGGCGGCGCCAAGCCCTGGATGTCGATGATGTTGGCCGACTCGACCGCGCAGCGGGACGGTCGACTGCGTCGTCGTGACCGACGGACGGCGTCACCCATCACGTCGGGACGTTCGTGGCCGACGACGGGCTACGGCGCGTGGGTCGCCCCGCTGCCACGTCAACCCGGCCGACGTGCGCACGGCCGAGGTGGTGTCGCCCAGCGGGACGGTGATCGCCACCGCCACGCTGGGCTGACGACCTCCTAGTACCGGTAGGTGTCGGGCTTGTAGGGGCCCTCGACCGGCACGCCGATGTAGTCGGCCTGCTCCTGGGTCAGCGTCGTGAGCTTCACGCCCAGCGCGTCGAGGTGCAGCCGCGCCACCTTCTCGTCGAGGTGCTTGGGCAGCACGTAGACGTCGTTCACGTACTGGCCCGTCTGGGTGAACAGCTCGATCTGCGCCATGGTCTGGTTGGTGAACGAGTTGGACATCACGAAGCTCGGGTGACCGGTCGCATTGCCCAGGTTCAGCAGCCGACCCTCGGACAGGATGATGATGGCGTGGCCGTCGGGGAAGATCCACTTGTCGACCTGGGGCTTGATGTTCACCCGCTCGATCCCGGGCGTCTTGGCCAGGCCGGCCATGTCGATCTCGTTGTCGAAGTGACCGATGTTCCCGACGATGGCCTGGTGCTTCATGCCCGCCATGTGCGCGGCGGTGATGATGTCCTTGTTCCCGGTCGTCGTGATGATGATGTCGGCCTCGGGAAGGATGTCCTCGAGCGTGGTGACCTGGAAGCCCTCCATGGCCGCCTGCAGCGCGCAGATCGGGTCGACCTCGGTGACCACGACGCGGGCGCCCTGGCCGGCGAGCGACTGGGCGCAGCCCTTGCCGACGTCGCCGTAGCCGCAGACGACGGCGACCTTGCCGCCGATGAGGACGTCGGTGGCCCGGTTGATCCCGTCGACCAGCGAGTGGCGGCAGCCGTACTTGTTGTCGAACTTCGACTTGGTCACCGAGTCGTTGACGTTGATGGCGGGGAAGAGGAGCTCGCCCTTCCTGGCCATCTCGACCAGCCGGTGGACGCCGGTCGTGGTCTCCTCGGTCACGCCCTTGATCCCGTTGGCGATGGAGGTCCAGCGGCCCGGGTCCTCGGCCAGGCTGCGGGCCAGGACGGTGAGGACGACCGCGAACTCCTCGGAGTCGGCGGTCGAGGGGTCGGGGACGGCGCCGGCCTTCTCGAACTCGACGCCCTTGTGCACGAGGAGGGTGGCGTCGCCGCCGTCGTCGAGGATCATGTTGGGGCCGCCCTCGCCGGGCCACAGCAGGGCCTGCTCGGTGCACCACCAGTACTCCTCGAGCGTCTCGCCCTTCCAGGCGAAGACCGGCACGCCCTTCGGGTCCTCGACCGTGCCGTTCGGGCCGACGGCCACCGCGGCGGCGGCGTGGTCCTGGGTGGAGAAGATGTTGCAGCTGGCCCAGCGGACCCGGGCGCCGAGCGCCGTGAGCGTCTCGATGAGCACGGCCGTCTGCACGGTCATGTGCAGCGAGCCGGTGATGCGGGCGCCGGCCAGCGGCTGGCTGGCGGCGTACTCGGCCCGCATGGCCATGAGGCCGGGCATCTCGTGCTCGGCCAGCTCGATCTCCTTGCGGCCGAACGCGGCCAGGGAGAGGTCGGCCACCTTGTAAGGGGGCAGTGGGGAAGTCATTGACAGCTCCTTTGGATGGGATGAACGTGCGCAGGCGCGCGAACATTGCGGCGGGCCGGACGGCGGAAGCGCAACGCACGTGCTCCGACCTCTGTCGGAGGCCGCGTACCCGGGCCACAAGAATACGACGCCTGGGAGGCGCCGGCGGCCACAATCCCCTGAACGGGGGCTCACGGAACCCTCACATCGCTCCGTACCCTGCCATGGAGACGGAAGGGAGGTCCACCGTGCGGGACATGGTGATGCAGATGAGCGGCTCGAACGGGGTGCTGTCGGTGCCCGACGAGCACCTGCCCGGACTGGTCGCCCTGGTCCTGATCGGGCCCGTGGTCTGGATCGCGCTGGCCGGTCTGCGGGCCCTCGGCGGCCCGTCGGGTCGGCTGGGCCGAGCGGGCGCAGGGCCGACTCGACGCGCCTGCCCGTTCGCCGCCAAGGTCGTGCTCTTCGGGACCCTGGTCGGCGCACTGGTGCACGCCGTGATCGTGCCGACCCACTGGGGCGACGCGCGAGTGACGGCGATCCTGTTCATCGTCGACACGATCGGCTTCGCGCGTCGCGTTCTGGTGGACCTTCACCGCCCGGCGCCACTGGCGCTCGTCTCGGTCGCCATGCTCGGCGGTACGGCGTGCGTCTACGCCCTCTACATCCTCAAGGGATGGGAGACGATGGACCTGGTCGGCCTCGTCACGACCACGATCGAGGCGGCGGCGGCCCTGGTCGTCCTGTCACCCGTCGGCTCGCCGGCGTCGGCGGCCCGCCAGTACGCCGTCGCGCTGGCCGCGCTCCCGGTCGCGCTGGTCTCGCTGCTCGGCACGAACGTGATCGCCGGCGTCGACGACATCGGCGGCCCCCGCTCAGGCCGCGGCGGCCCAGACCGCGACGCGCGCCCGCCCGCGCCGTCGTCGGGAGCGGCCTCCACCTCCGGCATGGCGGGGATGCCGGGCATGGCGGGGCCGAGCGCCACGCAGCCGCAACGGCGCCCTCTCGCTGCCGACCACCTCGCCGGCGGGCAGCATCAGCTGGCCCGACGACATGTCGCCCATGGTGGCCGGGATGAAGATGGCCGAGCCGAACTGCACGGCGCAACCGACGGCGGCGCAGCAGCAGGCCGCGGTCAACCTGGTCAACCAGACGGTGGCGGCGGCACAGAAGTACACCAGCCTGGCGGCGGCCAAGGCAGCCGGCTACGTGCCGGTGACGCCGAGCGGGGAAGCGGATCGTCCACTACATCAACCCGTCGATCTACCGGTCCGGCCAGGCCCTGAACCCCGACGCGATTCCGGCGTTCGTCTACGTGAACACCGCGTCACGGCGCCGTGCTGTCGGCCGCCATGTACCTCGTCCCGAAGGGACTGACGCCTCCGCAGCCCGGTGGTTGCCTGACCCAGTGGCACATCCACACCGACCTGTGCTTCAGTCAGGGCGGGACCGCCGTGGTGGGAACCGACACCAACGGCTCGTGCGCGGCGGGCAGCGTCAACGAGGTGACGCAGCCGATGATGCACGTGTGGATGACCCCGGTGTCGGGCGGTCCGCTGGCCCCTGATCCGCCCCCGCTCAACGAGGTGGAGGCCGCGCTGAAAATGCCGGTCCTCAATCCGGCCAACAGCGGGGCCTGAACCGGAAAAGCGGCCGGCCAGGGCTTTTCCAACCCTGTGGGCGCCTCGAACGTGCGTCGAGAAAGATGCACTTGACCGGAGCACCGATGGCATAGTTGAGGGGTGGGAGAGGACAGTTACTACGACATCCTGGGCGTTCCGCCCACCTGTCCACCCGACCTGATCAGATCGCACTACCGGTCGTTGATCCAAAAGGTCCACCCTGACCTTGGCGGCCCCATTGCCCTTTTTCGGCAGGTCCAGGAATCGTACGAAGTGCTGTCGGATCCGGTGCGACGAGCCAGCTACGACCGAACGCTCGAAGCGTTGCACCGCAGAGGATCCGGCGATCTCAGGGATCGACGGGCCCCGGACACCGCTGTCCGTCACGCCCCTCCACGTCGACCCGGCTCCGATCCATCCGGTTCGGATGCATCGCGGTCGAGGGGGCCGCGTCGGAGACACGGGAACGCCCCCCGGAATTCGGCCCGGGACGAGGGGAGGGGAGACTGGGCTCGACCCTTCCAGTGGCAGCATCCGGCCCGCGTCGCGGCACTGGTTGGTGCGACCCTCTTCGCCATCGGGGCCGTACTCGGTCCCGATGCCATCGGGCGAGTCGCGCTCTTGCTCGGCGTCCTCGTCCTCGTCCTCGCGATCGTGGCGGGGCGCGGCGCACGCGGCGTCAAGGAGTGCGAGGCATTCCGGCGCGGGGGCATGGCCGCCGTCGATGCGATGTCCGGTCGCCAATTCAGAGCGCTGCTCGAGCATTTCTTTACGCGCCAGGGCTACCGAGTTGCTCGGCTCAGTGCCAGAGGGCATGGGGGCGACCTGCTCATCTCAGATCCGCAGGGGCGCACGATCGTGCAGCTGAAGCGTTGGAGCGGCATGGTCCGCAGTGACTCGGTGCAGCGAGCCGTGGTTGCCAAGGCGCAGTACGGAGTCTCGCGGGTCCTTGTGGTGACTTCCTCCAATTATTCGGAGGAGGCCGAGACGGCAGCGAGCTCGGGCGGCGTGACCCTGTGGAACAGGGCGACGCTGGACTCGGAGCTTTCTCTGTTCGACGGCGACGCCGTTGCGTCCGGCGTCAAGCGTTTGACGGGGGACTTACAGGCCGGAACGCGCATATGCCTCGGTGCCGTGGCCGCGCTCTTCGTTGGCGTTCTTGCCCTGATCATGAAGCCAGGCAGACGAAGCGAGACCTCGGACGCCTCAGCTTCGTCAGCGCGCTAATTCGCGATCTTGACCGTGATGCCTTTGCTGATGCTTCGATTGCCGGCAGAGTTGTAGGCGATCGAACGGAGCACGTAGGTCCCGTCGGGCACGAGCTTCGTATTCCAGTGCATGAGCCAGAGGTTGCCGCCGTAGGTACCGGAGCCGATGACGGTGCTCTTGTGTGCCGAGTCCGTGATCTGGAAGGTGACTTTGGCAATGTTGTCGTGGAACGCCGAATAGCCCGCGATGAGTTCCGTCCCCTTCAGGGGTTTCCCATGCGCTGCAGTGACCACCTTCATCACCGGTAGGGCGTTGTTCTGCGTTTCGAGGGCGGGGATGCCGACCCTGGGGAGGAGCCAGCGTGCGACCCAAAGGGAACCCTCGTCGGTGTAGTGGGCGCCGTCGCCGCGTACCCACACCGAGTCCACGATGAGGGGACAGGGCGGACCCGAAGGGCAGATGCGGTCCGCAACATCGACGACCTTCACGTTGGCGGTGTGGGACGCGATGCCGGTCATCAGCGCGTTCAAACGGGCGAAATCCTTGTCTGAGGACGGCGAGTCCTTGACATGCGCGCCGACAGGCACGAACGGAGCCTGTGACAACATGACAACAGTGGCGCCCGTCGCGGTGAACTCCTTGAGGCGTTCGCTCATCCGTTGTGTCAATACCGAGTACCACTGAGCCGAGCCGGGATCGAGGACCTTCCGCTGGGCACCGTGTCCGACGACCAGGCCTTCGCGCTCCCACGAACTTCCCCACAGAACGACATTCGGAGATCCAGACCGGAGGGCGCGCCTGAACTGGGTGGACGCCGCGGCGCTGCACTTCGAGGAGAGCACGTTGACGTTGACTCCGTTCGTGTAGTCAGGGGCGATCTCGCCGCTGACCACACCGCAGCCGACGACCGCGGCGTTCTCGATCTCCACGCCGGCCGGAGCCGCAACGGCTTCCAGGCCGGGCAGCATGGTGCACGCCGTCGAGTCCCCGACGACCATGACTCGGGCAACGATCTGGTGACTGGTGCCGGGGCCGGTGCCCATCAGCGTCTTCACCTCATGGGACGACGGGCTTGGGCACGCGTCGCCCATGACCGCACCGGTCAGGCCGTTGTCGGCGAGCGCGCCCCCAGGATGCTGGTTGAGTTCCACGGTGGCGACGGTGAGAGTCGCGGCAACGAGGCAGAGCCCCAAGACCAGGCTGGCCCAGCGTCTCGAGACGAGGAACCTGCTGTGTCGCACAGGGTTCTCAATGATTCGATAGGTCAGCGCCGCCAGCACCACCGAGCCGAGGAGCAGGAAGACGTTGTCCCACGTCGGCAGCGTCGCCACGCCGCGGCGTTGCGTTGCGATCTGCAGAATCGGCCAGTGCCAGAGATACAGAGAGAAGGAGATGAGCCCCATCCATTGGAACGGCCTCAGGCCGAGAAGGCGTTCGACTCCGTGCGCCGGGTTGACCGTGCCACCCGCTATGACGAGCGCCGCTCCGCAGACAGGCAGAGCAACGCGCCATCCGGGATAGGGGGTCGCGGCAGAGAAGGCGACCGAGGCAAGCAAAATTCCGCCAAGACCCAACCACGACAAGCCGCCCGCCACTGCCGCCGGCAGTCGGCGCAGCTGAATGGCGGAAACGGCGACGAGGCCGCCGAGAGCGAGCTCCCAGACGCGCGGCAGCGGCGAGAAGAACGCCGCTGTGGGGTTGTTCGAAGTCTGCACAATTGACCAGACGAACGAGGCGGCGATAGCGACTCCGAGAACCCATCCGATCCTGCGGCGCAGCGAGCTTCGTAGCGAGATCCCAGCGACGACCAGAATGAGCGCGGGATACACCAGATAGAACTGTTCTTCGACCGCGAGCGACCAATAGTTCTGCAACACCGAGGGCGGCATCTGTGAGGCGAGATAGTTCGTCCCCGTCGCGGCGAAGTGGATGTTGATGAGAAAGACGGATGCCCAGCGGGCGTCGATCGCGTTCTGATTGCCACTCACGCTGCCAAGGAGGACGTACGCGGCGACGACCGACGCAATGATGACCAATGAAGCAGCCGGAAGAATGCGACGAATGCGCCGTGTATAGAAATGGAGCAGCGAGGTCGACCCGGCCCGGTCCCGCTCTCGGAGCAGAACGCCAGTAATGACGAATCCCGATATCACAAAGAAGACGTCAACGCCGACATAGCCCCCCCGCAGACCAGGGATATTGGCGTGAAACAAGACGACGAGTACGACGGCCACGGCTCTCAGGCCTTGTACATCGGGGCGAAAGCGCCGATCTCCCGGTGGAGTTCCCGCCTCGTCCCCGGTGACCGTGCTCTCTTCGGTCGTGATCGACATCAGGCTGTGCGATCGCGCATGCTCGACACTGCCGACACTTCCCCCAAGCTCCCGTCCACTTTCGTGACCATAGTTCTTCCTCCTCAAGAGGTAACTTCAGCGTGGCAACCCCTGCCGTCATTCGACATCGCCGCATTACCCTCGCCCGTCGGGATCGTCGGCGGCGGCTCCGGAGAGCCCCGCAGGCGCGTCGGTGTTGACCTCGGGACGTTGTAATCTCATGCGTTTCGCGGCGGAATCTCCTGCTGGAGGGGCCCTTTGAGCGAAGACTATGGTCGGGCGGTGGTCGGACGCCTGGGTGGGGTAGTGGAGCAACACTGCTCGCTGAGCGGCGTTTCCCGAAGGTAGCGGGTGTCAGTCATCATCGATCCATCTCCGGTCACCGGGGACGAAGCGGGCACCCCACCGGGAGATCGGCGCTTTCGCCCCGACGTGCAGGGATTGCGCGCTATCGCCATCCTGTTGGCTCTCGTCTACCACGCGGGCATCCCCCCCTTTAGCGGCGGCTACGTCGGCATCGAGGTCTTTTTCGTGATCTCGGGATTCGTCATCACCGGACTGTTGCTGCGCGAGCGTGACTCGTCGGGAAAGACGTCGCTTCGCAACTTCTACGGGCGCCGCGCGCGACGAATCATTCCGATGGCGACTCTGGTCATCATCGTCACGGTCATTGCCACGTACCATTCGCTCGGCACGCTCGTCGGACACGAGACTGCGATCGACGGCGCATGGTCCGCTCTCTTTCTTGCCAACGTCCACTACCAAGCCACGGATACCAACTACCTGCTGTCGCAGGCGCCACCCTCGCCGCTGTTGAACTACTGGTCCCTCGGCGTCGAGGAGCAGTTCTACATCGTCTACCCGATCGTCGTCGTGTTGATGGGATGGTGGGCGCGACGAGGGTCGTTCCGGCTACGGCTCACGATCTTCCTCGTCGTCGTTATCGTCGCCTCCTACTCGTACTCCATCGCGTTGACTGCTTCGAACGCGCAGAGCGCCTACTTCTCGTTGTTCGTCCGCGCCTGGGAGCTGGCACTGGGAGGGCTGATCGCCGTGTACAGCCCCCAGCTCCAGCGTGTCCCGCGCGCCTGGGCGGCGGTCGCGTCCTGGGTCGGACTCGCAGTGATACTGGTGGCGAGCGTCACCCTCACGCCGGCCAGCGACTACCCGGGGGCCCTCGTTGCAATCCCGACCCTTGCTGCTGGTCTCGTCATCGCCGCCGGCGCTGCGGCGCCGACATGGGGTGTCGAACTCCTGCTCAGGCGTGAGCCCTTCCCGTTCCTCGCTCTCATTTCCTTTTCGCTCTATCTGTGGCACTGGCCCATTCTGGAGATCGCGGCTCAGTACCGAGGCGTCACGACGCTTCCGGTGTGGGACAACATCCTGTTGCTGGTGCTGTCCGGATTGTTGGCGACAGCGACGTACCGATTCTTCGAGAACCCAGTCCGACACGCGAAATTCCTGCTCCGCAGGAAATGGGCCAGCCTCATCATGGGTCTGTGCTTGATCGCGGCGACGCTCGCGGTGACGACGTATGAGCAACGACGTCCGACGGTGGCTCTCGGGGCTCTTGCGCAAGCGACGACGGGATCGATCTGCCGGTCACCGTCGCCGAGCGATGTCGCCCGCCTACGGTCCACCTATGCCCCGGGTTCCGCCGAAAAAGAC
The DNA here is from genome assembly GCA_963762175.1 of uncultured Acidimicrobiaceae bacterium. Lineage (GTDB taxonomy): Bacteria > Actinomycetota > Acidimicrobiia > Acidimicrobiales > RAAP-2 > Bog-473. The sequence continues at coordinate 226,582 of CAVXJW010000003.1, read as the reverse complement.
GGCAAGACTCAGCTGAAGTCGGTGGTGGTCGTGGGAGATTCGACGGCGTGCACCATGCTCATCGGCCTCCAAGCCGTCGGCCCTTCCTATGGTTTGCAGTTCGAGAACGGTGCGGTCATCGGGTGTGGCATCGTCAGCGGTGTAATAGCCCCTGTGTATCTGGAAGGCCACAACGTCGTCGCGTACACAACGCTGTGTCAGGGGCAGGCCAATCGATCCGAATCCGCCGCAATCGAGCGCTTCCATCCGAGTCTCATCCTGTGGGCAAGCACCGATGAACGAAGTTCGATCGTCGTCAACACCCCGCATGGGTCCAAGGTTGTCGCATCGGGATCTCCAGAGTGGAAATCGGTCATGCTGCAGCGGATGAACACCCGGGTCAATCAGTTCCTGGCCACGGGCGCCAGGGTCGTGCTCACGCTGCCAGCGTCAGAGGTGCACGTCAAGGGTTATACAGATTCGGAATTGCTGGCCCCTGCGGCGCACGTGCCCGCCCGGGTCGATGTCGCTGCTGACAACGCTGATGATCAAGACTATGCACGGATGAATTCTCCTGAGAGAAGTCGCGGCCAAGCATCCGCACAAGGTTGCCGTCGTCGATCTGTCGCCCCGGGTCTGTCCTTTGGGCGCGCCCTGTCAGTACGTCGTACCGGCTTTCAACCCGAAACCAACATCGGTGACGCAGACCGTCCGACCGGACGGAGTCCACTACCTGCCCAACGGAGCCCTCTGGCTGGCGCGATGGCTGGTGCCTCAGGTGTCTCAGTCAACGAGAGGTCTCTCGTAGCTTCGATTGGGCGGATGTCCGGGACGCCCTACGGCACCGTCCTGTCACTGGCCGGTGCAGTTGCGGCGGAGTCTGGGAGCTGTGGGGCTGCGGCAGGGCCCTCTACCGCAGCCAGCTTCACCTTCCTCCGCGCTTCGAGACGCGAACCCCATCGAGTCAACGGACGTTCCAAGAGGAACCAGGACATGATGGTCAGGGCAAGCGTGACCACGATCGCGACGACGACGCGAACGACGTCGTTCCAGTGCGGGTCGAAATACCGTATTGCGAAGAATACGGGTAGATGCCAGAGGTAGAAGGCGTAGGAGACGATACCGAGCGCCACGAAGGGCTTGAGTTCAAACATCCGGCGTCCCACCCACCGGCCATCGAGTATCGCCAGTATCAGGACGGCACACGCGACATCGATGGCATCGAATCCGCCCAAGAAGACAAACGGGCCCTGCTCCTTCGCGAAAGGAAGGCATGCCAGCAGAAAGGCGGCCGCGATCCATCCAGCGACAACCAGCCCTTTCTTCGGCGCTCTCCCGCGAACCCAGATGTGGGCAAAGAGTGCTCCCCACAGGATCGAATCAGCGCGAGTATCGGTTCGCAGGAAGAGAGACCACCAGCGGTGTGTTTCCTGAAATTCCCAAAATCGCCACGCTGCGATCAGCGTGATAAGCGAGAGGAGAATGATCACGACTGTTCTCAGGCGCACCCGGATGGTCAGGAGAACGATCGTGAGCCAGGGCCACACCAAATAGAACTGCTCTTCGAACGACAGTGACCATAGATGCTGATAGCCGGAAGCCAGCGCGGGGGTGAATGGACCTGAAGCGCTCGCCGAGTAGTAATTCGAGTAGTAGAAGAGCACCGAAAAGATCGACGGGGCCTCGGTATGCACCCACTGGTGGGTGGCGTACACGAAGAGCGCGTTCGCCAACACCACCACGTACAACGCCGGAAGCAATCTCAGCGCTCGCCGCCGGTAGAACGGCCCAATGCCAATCTTTCCGTAGCGCGCTTGCTCCCTCAACAGCAACGCAGTGATGAGAAACCCACTCAGGACGAAGAAGGAGTCGAGAGATACTGTCGCTCCTGGGATAACAAGGAGCGTCGGAATTGGAAGAATGACTTCCATGTGGGCCACGAAGACGATCAGTACGGCCACCCCGCGGAGTCCGTTCCAGCCTGGAACGTTTCCGAACGTACTGACCTGCAACGGTTGCCCGGGAGCAGCTTCACGACCCGAGTGGACTGGGCCTGAGGTCCCCTCCATACTCCCTGTTCCCGAAAGTGTTGGTGCGCGCTCGTTGCGGACGCGGTCACACTAGCGAAAGACGAGGCGATCCGCAGGTCGTCGTGCGCTCGGGGCTCCTGCGTTCCCCCTCTGCCATCGTCACCAGTTGGATCAGGTCAAAGGCCGGCCACGGTGTGACCGACCGGAGAGGCGCAGCGCGTCTTTGCCTGAATAACAGTGATGTGATTTTCCAGGAACGACGATTCGCTTGCGAGGAATGTGCTGTTCCCGTTCACGTCGCCCCGCGGCCACGGGCTCGGCGATGAGCCCGGCCATGTCCGGTCCTAGGTCCGAGGGCCCTTTCGACGAAGGCGGTCACGGAACCCGAGGAGCTTGCTCGCAAATTGGTCGGACAGGCCAAGGTGCCGCTTCATCCAGTCGTAGGTTCGAAGCATGTGCTTGTCGGCGAAAATGAGGATTCCGTGTGCTCCGTCACCTGGTCGGGACCTGTATTCGGTCGATCGCACCAGCGGGTTGTCTTGAACGCTGTAGTAGTACAGCGCCAAGGAGCGCCGGGCGACACCTTCCGGGCACTGCATCGGCTCCGGGTGGCCGTGGAACGAGTTGGCGTCGGTGGTGAATATCACGGCTCTATTCGCCACCGGGCTGACCTTCTGGACGCACTGCTTCATGTCTGTGCTCCAGAGCTCGAGATCGCCGCCGTAGTCGGCTTCCCAACCCTCGTTCAGGTAGAGGATGAGGTTGGCCCGACGCTGCCAGTCCCGGTGATGAGGATGCACCGTGAAGTCGGCGTGGATATTCAGAAAGCCCCCGCGAGTCGACTGGTGCAGGCCCCCTCCTTCGAGGGAAGGGTCTTCTATGAGGTCGTCTTCCCCAAGAAGGTTGCCCACATAGCGCACAAAGCGGGGGGAGTTCAGATCCTGGAGAATCTGTCTGAGCGTGGGACCCCAGGTCTCAGGATCAGTGTTGCTGAACTTACGCTCGTTTACGTGCAGATAGTTGTTCCACCGCTCGGGGTCGAACGGTGGGAACTCGGCGATTGCCGCTTGGGCGGCTTCCGGCTCGAGGAAGTTGTCGATGACGACGTGTGGATATGGATCTGCGGACTGGTAGGCGACGCGCGTCCGATCCAGGTTCTCTTCCAGATCGTCCATGTCGAGAACGGGCAACGCGCGCTCGACCTCAGGCTGAGTGGTCATCTTCCTCACATCCTCATTCGTGTCGACACGGACATCACAACTCACTGGCGGCCGGGACATGACTCCGACCTCTCCGGAAACTGCCGACGACGGCACGAGTCAAAAAGGTCGTGTATCCATGAGAGATCACTTCGCCGTGACGGTCGAACAAGCCTGTCGCGGCGAGACGTCGGTGAAGCTGTTTCAGACCTCGGAACGGGATGGTCGGAACGACGTGATGCTCGAAGTGGTACTCCATCCTGGCGCCGACGAGGTGGTTTTGGAGCCATCCGGCGGCGCTGGTTCGGGCGATCCAGTTCACGGTGTCTGCCTCGCGCAGACCTGAGTCGTAGTGCTCGGTGATCGTCTTGAGACGGAGGATCATCGGATACATGCAGACGATCGGGACGAGCCAGAAAACAAGGTAGAAGACCACCCCACGAACGAGCCCCTGGAAGAGCAGGAACTGGCCGAGGATGATCGCCTGGGTGACCGCTTTCCCGACAAGGAGCTGAGGACTGGCCAGGAGGCTCGCAGGCGCGCCGGAGGATTGTGAGGTGCCCGAGATCCGTCCGGTCGCGCGGCGGAACGCCGTGATTCCGAAGAGATCCTGCGCGATGAGTGCGGTCAAGGCGCCGCGGCGGGCAGGCACGAGGTAGAAGTCGCGATCGGGGTCGTTTTCCTGGCCGAGATAGCGGTGGTGCAGGCGATGGGTCGGGCGATACTCCTCTACGGAATTAATCGTCCAGAAGGCAATGCCCCAATCGCAGATCCGGTCGTTCAGTTTGCGAGGGGAGGCAAGCAGCCCATGGGCCCCTTCGTGGAGGATGACGCCGAATGCGTTCATCCTCAAACCAAGGAGGATCACCAGGAGAACGCCAGCAGGAACTGCCCAGGCGAAGGGCAGTCGGGGCAGGAGATTTGCGGCGCAGAGGAGAACCGCTACTTCCAGCCACAACACGCCGATCGCGGCGAAGGTATCCTTCAGGGAGGGAACGGAAAGAGCCCGGAGTTCCTCGGCGCTCACCAACTGAACGAGCTGTTCTTTCCATGCACGCTCGCTCTGTGTCGGCGACAGCCGGTGGCTGGTGGCTGATGCTTTGTTCCGACTTTGCATCCCCATCCTCCGAGGCCTCCCCAGCGAGGAATGTACAGTACCTGTCATTCTCCAGGCAATCGGGTAAAGGACCAGCTTATGGAGCCGTCGTCCGGCGCTGAATCAGAGCCGCAAAACGGCCTGCACAGGGTAGGCAGCGAAGAGAGCAATGGCGCCGTCGCTTGCCCGATTTGTGGCTCAGCTCACACCAAGCTGTACAGGAGCAACGTCCGTGACCAGGAGTACTTCGTGGAGCCGCCCCGACCGCTCCTCGTGCACCGGTGCGACGACTGTGCCTCCGAGTTCCTTGCACCTCGCCCGAAAGAATCCGATCTGCCCCCGTTCTATCCGAGCGACTACCACGCGTACAACGAGAACCACAGCGGCGTAGCCCGCCTCCTCGTGCAGTTCAGGGCGCGCGCCCGGGCCAAGCTCTACGGCGGACTCATTCCGGGCCGTCAAGGGCGCATTTTCGACGTGGGAACGGGCGACTGTCGGCACTTCGACGAACTCCGGCGATACCTCGATCTCGAGTGTGCCGGCGTCGAGATCCAGCCGGAAGTGGCGGCAAAAGGACGGGCACGGGGCTATGACGTCATTGAGGGGACGCTCGAAGGTGCCGACCTGACCGGGCATTTTGGTCGATACGACATCGTTTCGATGAACCACGTGCTGGAGCATGTCGTCGAGCCGCACACCATGCTGATGCGAGCGTTCGATCTCCTCCGTCCCGGGGGGTATCTGATCGGCCAGCTCCCGACCGTCTCATCCTGGGAGAACTCGCTGTTCGGTCCGGCCTGGGGGGGTTATCACTATCCGCGCCACCTGCAGATCCCGTCGCGGGCAGGCCTGCTCAGCATCCTCGAGGATGTGGGCTTCTCGTCGGTGAGGATTCGCACCGCTCCACACATCCAGACGACGATTTCGCTTCAGAACACACTGGTCCGGCGTGGCTGGCATCCTGCGATGCACAACGGGAAGACGCCGATCTATGGCGTGCTCCTTCTGGCCGCTTTGCCGTACGAGTTCGTTGCGATGCTCTTCGACAAGGGTGGCATCGTCGATTTTCGGGGGCAGAAGCCACTCTCGGCAAGCGCCTAGTGGATCAGTTGCTGGCAGATCGTCGGTGGCGGAATAGGTGTGGTCCTGACCGTGAGAATACGGGGTGGGAGGTCTCCCGGCGGAGCGCTGACGTCGCTCTGAATCGGCCCGTGCGTCGTGAACGTTCCACTCACCCGAGGCACACCGTCCAGGCTCGCGGTGAATTGATGCTTGACGGGATCCGTTGTCACCAGCAGATCGTGCGTGGTGCCGGCGGCCAGATTGAATCGCCCACTCTCGACGGTTGCGTTCGGCCCGTAGAACCCCAGCGTCATGACCACCTGGTTTCCAGCAGCGGGTGTGGCTTTTACCGTGAACGCGACCCCTCCCGCGTTGACCAACGTGACAGATTGGGTCTGGCCCGACGTCACGTGCCGCGGGGTGATCCGGAAGGCATGTTGGAACGGCGTGCCGAGCTGGACGGTCATCCAAGTGGCGCGAGTGAATTGTGAGCTGGGAACGGTGACGTAGTTCTCACCATTGGAGATGTAGAGCCCGCTGCAGTTGCCGACCACGGCCAGCTGACCTGCGGGTCCCCAGGTCGGCAGTGCATCACCTCGTATGACTCTGCTGTTCAGCGGATGCCCGGAGATGTCGCTGAGCGTCTTCTGGGTCTGGACGTAGTTCAGGACCTGCGTCGTATCCCATTCGTCCGCGACTGGGACGACCGCCATGCCGAAATTGGCGGCGATCCCGAAGAGGGCCAGGATCGAAACGATGCCAACCGCACCGACCCGTCGGGCGCGGCTCTGGCTCTCGAGCCGGCGAAAGATGTCGGCCATGGCCACTGCGCTGGCCAGCACGAGGAATGGTACGAAATCACCCAGGTACCTCGGCGCGATGTATCCCCACAACAGGAGGGCCGCGCCTGCGCTGCCGGCCGCCAAGAGCAGCAGCCTGGTCAGGGCAATCCTTCCGATGGCCCGTGGGCGGAACGCCGTGACGAGACCCCACAGACTCAACAGGAAGAACAAGGGCATCGACGCTGTGATGCTGCTCGTCCTGTAGAGCCTGTCGAACAGCACGCCACCTACGGGCGTCGGTGGGCGCGATGGGAGGCCGATGTAGGGAAAGACGCTGCTGAAGCTCAAGCCGTCCGGCCGGAAGTACGTGAGGAGGTTTGTCGGAACGAAGATGATGCCTTCTTCGGCACCGTGGTTGGCCGCGAGGAATTTTCGCCGGTAGGCGTTCACGTGGGTCCACACCTGCTCGGTGTTCGAGACCCCGAACCAGACGCCAAATTTCGCATGGTTGACGACACAGCTGATGATGAGCGGCACAAGTGCTACGCCCAGCAGAGGAACACACCATCGTCGATTCGTGGGTCCGCCGAACCCCAGTACGAACCAGATCGCGATAAGGGCTGCGCCGACGACGCAGGCCCAACCGGTGGTTGCTCTATCCAAGTTGGCGCAGAGGATGAGGACACCGCTGCTGATCACGCGCGGCCACGATGGACGCTCCATGACGCCGAGGAGCGCGAAGATGCTTCCAATGGTCAGACAGATGCTCCACGCGATGTCTTCGTTGAAGACGAACGGCGTCGCCGCAAGGAGGAACCAGATGGTCCCTCCCATGATCGTCGCCATCAGCACGCCGAACGCGGTGGCCTCGGTCCTGCCCATGACCGCATCGCCCCGAAGCAGAAAGCGGACTTTCCACAGCAGCAGCGCGGAGAACAATCCCGTCAACAGCCAGGCCGCCAGGGTGTAGGTGGGCGTGAGCTTTCCGTCGAGCGAACTCGTGAAGAGGAAGATGGGCATTCGGATAATGGACGGAAAAAGGCCGAAGTACGTATAGGTGCGCCCGCCGTACACGAATCCCTCGAGCCCGAGTGAGCCACTCGCCAGCGAAAGATGCCCATGAAACATCGCCCGGGCCTGCGCGTCGTAGAAGTTGTCCTGGAAGACGGCGCGCCGAACTGGATCGACGGGACCCCAGTCTGACCAGAGGATCCACATGAAGGGCACTCCGGTGAGTGCAATAGCGATGAGGGAGGCCCAGGTGAAGCGCCGTCGACCCACGTCGTACGGCGTCCTCAGGCGGGTTGCCGCCGGTTCTTCGATCGGTTGGGCTTCACGGTCGTCCAGATCCGCGACGCTTCCCTCGTCAGGGAGAATCTCAAGCGAGCTAGTGGTGCCTTCCCCCACAGTCGAGGAGTGTAGCGAAGCAGTTCGATTGCATTGGATCGACCCGGTCGAGTCGTATGAGGTCGACCGCTCATTCAAAGATCCAGGCGATTCAATCAGAGATGTAGGCGATCGCCGGTGGGACGTTCACTGGGCGCTGCAAGGTGCCACGGGATAGCCTCTGATGGCATGAAATCCGCTGTGACCCGGCTGTGGGAATTCAGCCGGACCCCTGAGGGTCTGAAGGTACTCCGGTACACCATGGTGTCGATCATTTCGGCGCTGACCTCGCTGGTCATCCTGACCATCGTCTACGGGGTGCTCGGATTGTGGAACGAAGTGGTCAGCACCCTGTTCGCCAACGTCATGGCCGGCTTCCCGTCGTACTACCTCAACCGTCGCTGGGTATGGCGCAAGGGCGGTCGCTCGCACGTGTGGCGGGAGGTATTGCCGTTCTGGGTCATGTCGATTACCGGCATTGGATTTGCGCTCTACACGGCCACCCTGGCCCGCAATTTCGCTGACTCGCACCACCTCCAGCACCTCGGTCGAACCGTCCTGGTGGTCGGAGCCAACGTGGCAGCGTTCGGCATCCTGTGGCTCCTCAAGTTTCTCATCCTCAACCGACTGTTCGCCGAGATTGCTGATGCAGAGGTGGGTTTCGACAAGGATCCTGAGTCGATCTATGCCGGGAAGAGGCCTCAAGAAGTGGAGTCCTCGACAGAATCCTCACCCGAGAGCGACGTGTGACACATCCCAACTCCGTTCGGGCAAGATGTATCCGTCGCCCCCGTAGCTCAGGGGATAGAGCATCGGTTTCCTAAACCGTGTGCGAAGGTTCGAATCCTTCCGGGGGCGCGTTGAGGGTTTTCCCCATCGGGTGGACAGGCTCGACTACGAGACGGTCTCTTGGATGTCGACTCGTGGGGCGACCTCGATGCCGTCGGCGATAGAGGCAGAGAGCCGCTGAGTGGTGCCCGGCGGGATGGCGATGACCGGACGAGAGTCTGGTGATGCTGGCGCGGGACACGCAGCGTTTCGAATTGGCGGCTCTGAACAAATGGCAGCGCGTCGTCGGTGGGTCGCGACTTCCGCGAGGCGCCGCCACATCTCTTTGGTGCCCATGGCCGACGTGGCATTGCTTTCTTTACACCCGCATTCAGATGCTGTAGAACGCCGAACCGTGACTCTAGTGACCAAGATTCAGTGTGGAGTGGGATCCCTGATCCACAATGAACGTGTTGCTGATTCTTCACGGTGCGACACCATGAGCGCCCCTCGAGCCGCCTTCCGAGATCGCCCACAGCATGGTCGGTGTGCCTCGTTCGTGTTGGTAGCGACGGGTTTCGTTCGACGGCTCTGCTGGATCGCGCAGCGGCGGGATCTCATGTGAGGAACGTGCCGCAACCCGCCGGCCACGAACAGGGGGTGGTACCCGGACAGCCGAAGTCTTCCCAGAGCTTCGGAGCACGATGGCTCGCCGTGTCCGGGGCGAAAACCCGCGACTTCCGCGAGAGTTCGTCCCGAGACAAGGCCATCGGTGTCCTCACCGTGTTGGGATTTGTCGTGCCTGCCTTGGCCTATTGCGTCTTCGTTCAGCACTATTCCATAAACGTCCTGGTGGCGGATCAATGGATCAACATTCCACTTGTTGCGAAGGCATTCTCTGGTCACTTGGCTGTGACTGATCTCTGGGCTCAGCACAACGAGAACCGAATGTTGTTTCCGAACCTTGTGGTGCTGGCTCTCGCGTACTCGACCCATCTGGACGTCCGGATCGAGACGTTTGCGAGCGTGCTCCTGCTCTTTGGATCGGTCGTCCTGATCATCTGGACGCACAAGCGCCGCTCTCCAGCTACCCCGTTGCTCTGGTATTGCCCCGTGGCGATCTTGATGGTCACGTGGGCACAATACGAGAACGCCCTCTGGGGCTTTCAGATCGCCTGGTACATCGTGTTGATCTGTCTGATGGGTACCTTGGCCGTGTTGAATCGTCGGCAGGTCACCGCGGCCGGGCTGATCGTCGCCGCAGGGCTCGCCGTGATCGGAAGCTATTCGTCCCTCCAAGGACTGCTCATCTGGGTCGCGGGGTTCGTGCTCTTGATGTATCACGGTCGCGGCTGGCGACTTTGTACAGCGTGGATTGTCACAGGCGCGGCAACAACGGCGCTGTATTTCTTCCATCTGGACAGCACGCCACTGGGTTACTACCGGATCGATCCCTTCGCCCATCCGATCGTGATAGTAAAACTTTTCTTTTTTTCACTGGGCAACGTTGCGGGAAAGCCGCTTCCCGGCGCGCCCCTTGCGGTACCGGCGCACGGCCAAGTCCTGCTCGGATCGGCCAGCCCCTGGATCATTGCCTTCGGAGTCGTCATCTTCCTGTGTGGAGTCTTGGCGATCGTGAACACCACGTTCGGCGGCAACCGTCACGGCTCGGGGCCGCTCGGAGTCGCTCTCATTCTGTTTTCCTTCGCCTTCGCGGGGCTCACCACAATCGGACGCGGTCTGTATGGATATTCAGCGGTCAGCGCGTCGCGCTATACGACCTACGACCTTCTCGCGCTTGTAGGGGCGTATCTGGTAGTGATCAGCCGTCCGTCCGCTGGTCACCCGACCGCGATCCCCACTGATGGAAGCGTCAGCTCTGCATCTCGAGCGCCTGCATCCCAGGAGCTGCGCAGATTCACAGCCGCCTCAGCCCGTGTGCTTCCTGCTGTCGTGATGGCCTGCATCGTGATCCAGGTCGTCTTCGGCTACTACAACGGGCTGTCGGGCGGGCGGGGCAGGTACGGGGCCACAGTGCAGGCGGGGAACATCATCAGCCACTATCGGGACCATCTTGGTGCTCACGACGGCAGCCTTTTCCTGGCGACGTATGCCAGCACCCCGGAGGCCGTACTCCTCATTCATCTGGCTGAGCACGACAAATTGAGCATGTTCAATTCTCCGTGAGAAATATGGGTGGCTGTTGTTGGGTGACATCGGGACCTTCACGCGGTCCTCTATCGGTCGTTCCCACCGGCGCCGGCCCGCGCCCGAGAATGTCAGCTGCCCTACCGTCCAGGTTGGACGACGCTGATTGATCGGGCTTCGCCCGACCGGGGATCGATTTGCTATATTTCGCCTTCGGGAGTGGAATCAATGCAGGTCGAAGCCTGCAACTGACGTCGCTGCTCAGGGCGTCCGGGGCTCGTGAATCGGGGTCCGAGGAGGGCGGATCTGATGGCTCAAGCAAGCGTGGACATAACCATCCCAGTCCTCAACGAGGAAAGGGCGATTGAAGAGAGTCTGCGCACTCTCGCGGCGTATCTCTCTACCGAATGTCCCTACGACTGGTGCATCACGGTCGTCGACAACGGCAGCGCCGACAAGACCTGGGAGCTGGCGAATGCATACGGCGCGTCCGACCCGCGCATTCGAGCGTTCCGACTCGGTCGGCGCGGGCGAGGGGGTGCCCTGAAAGCGGCCTGGTCGACAAGCAGCGCTGATGTGGTCGCCTACATGGATGTTGACCTCTCCACGGATCTCGAATCGCTGATGCCACTCTTGGAGCCAATCGTCGATGGAACGGCGGACATTTCCATCGGTTCCCGGCTTGATCCCGGGGCGGTCATCGAGCGAAGCGTCCAACGGGAGGTGATCTCACGCATCTACAACATCATCACTCGAACGTTCCTCGGCTATTCGGTGCGTGATGCACAATGCGGCTTCAAGGCGATTCGATCGAGTCTGGCGCGAGAGCTCATTCCTCATATCGAGGACAACGGGTGGTTCTTCGATACCGAGCTCCTGACGCTCGCGTGGCGCCGAGGGTTTCGTATCCACGAGGTGCCCGTTCGTTGGGTGGAGGACGATGACTCCCGTGTGCGGATCGTGCGAACCGCTATCGATGATCTTCGGGGTATCTGGAGACTTTTCCGCTCGAGAAATCGTCCGCTCGCTGTCGGCCCGACCGCGGCACTCGCCGACGCTTCAGGCCACACTGGATCAAATGCAGCGGCAGAGGAAATCCGTCCTGTCGACTTTGACACCTACGCAGCCGAGTACGAGGCGGCGGTGGACCAGTCGGTGTCCTTCACCGGGCGGAATGCTGCGTTTTTTGCAGAACGGAAGGTGGACATCCTCGAGACGATCGTCTTGCCGGAAGTCGGACCACTTGGCACGCTTTCCGTGCTCGATGTGGGATGTGGCACGGGAACAACTGACCGCGTCCTGATGCCGCGGGTGGGCGGTCTTCACGGCGTTGATATCTCCGAGGAGATGCTCGCCAAGGCTCGTCTCAATGTCCCCAATGCGAGCTACAGCTGGTACGACGGAGAGAAGCTTCCGTTTACTGATGGGACATTCGATGCTGTAGTCGCGATCTGTGTTCTGCATCACGTCCCGGTATCGAATCGCTTCAAGTTCGTGAGCGAGATGGTCCGTGTTGTTCGTCCCGGTGGTGTTGTGGCAATTTTCGAGCACAATCCAATGAATCCCTTGACACGTCGTGCTGTGAACTCATGCGAGCTCGACGTCGACGCCGTGCTGGTGCCCTCGCGAGGAGCTCTGGAGCTCCTGCGCGAAGCGGCCGAAAGCGAACCCTGTCTACGCCACTTTCTCTTTTCCCCTCTCGGTGGCGGCGCGGGCCGAGCCCTCGACAACGGTCTCCAGCGCCTTCCGCTCGGAGGGCAGTACGCGGCTTGGGTGCGCCGGAGGCCCAGAGTTACGGACGTGCGTCCCTAGCCCCGATACCCGGCCCCGACGGTGCGTCAGCTGCTGTCAGAGCACCCCTCAGGCGAGAAGTGGGGACCGATCTTGTAAATCGTGAAGCGTTGATATCCATTGATCGGCGCTGGTGCATAGAGCGTCCTTTCCAGGACGACACGGGAATCCCCGCCTGCTCCCATCCACTTCATCTCAGGCGGCGCTTGGGCGGCGAGTAAAGATCGGTGACGAACGACATTCGACTCGATGAGGACATAGCTGTAGCGACCTTCAGCGATCGTCTGTCGCCAGATACGGCAAGAGGGGAACGCGGTTGAAAAAGAACCGTCAGGTCCGCGGACGCCGAGATATTGCACGTAGTTCGAGTCGGTGGTTCCGTAGAACGGATATTGCAGATACGCGAACTGGCCCAGTATGCCGAGACGGACGTTGTTGTGCTCCCGCGGCCAGGAGTAGCTGGGTCCTCCGGCTGCACTGGAATAGCGGTCGCGTAGGTAGGTCTGTTGGAGCGGAAAGCCAGCGATCACAAGAACGATGCACCCGAAGCCGACGAGCCCGTACGCGGCAACACGGTGATGGCGAGGCTCTGCCCGATACGCGAGCACAAGGGCTCCAACAACGAAGAGCACCACGCCAACCGCCAGGCCAATGACGAAATCAGAACCGTGTACCGGAATTTCGAAACGATCGGAGAAGAAGTTGGTTGGCCAGATGCCCGCGTCGAACTGAGTCGCCACGAGAGTGGCGAGGTACGCGAGAAGCACCACCAGGCCACGCTTCGCTGTCGCGAGGAGCGGATTGATCGGCAGGAGGACGAGGCCGAGAACGATGGCCGCATCGGCGTATCGGACATTGTCGACGAAGTACACCGGTGCTCCGAGAACCGCGAGATACTGCGGGTCGACGACAAAGAACACGGCCGATGCGAGACCTACGAAACCGAGGATCCGGAGGAGGCGGCCCCCGGTGATGCAGGCCAAAACAAGCCCGATGAGCGAAAGAGCGAGAATCGCCCACCAGGCCGGGCCGAAGGAGATGCGCAACCCGGGGAGGAAGAATCTGTGCCACGCGTTCCCGTCAAAGAGGAATTGAGCCACCGTCGAAGAAGGAAGGGTCAGTTTCGGACTCGGGAGCGACAACGGACCGAGTTTCAGATGGAAGGGCGGAAGGGGATTGCCGATCGCAAAGAGGTTGCGCCCGTACCAGAATCCACCCACGACGACCAAGGTGACGAGCCACAGGATCATGCTCCGCGCCCGCTTGCCGCGTGGCATCAGAAACCAGAAACCCACCGTAAGGGCCAGAACCGGTCCTATGAATGTCCACTTGGTGCCGATGGCCAGGCCGGCTGCCGCAGCGGCTAGAGCCGAGGCAGTCATGACGGAACGGCCGCGCAGGCCCGGGCAGTTGACGATCAGAGCGATTGATGACAGGAACAGCGCCAGACCGACGATGTCGTCGTAGGCGCCTCCTGGCTGTGTGCCGATGAGTCCAGGAGTGCCGAACAGGGTTGCGCTCCCGATCAGCGTGATTGGTCCGAGCCCGAAGGGCCGTCCGATGCACCACGCGGCGAGAAAGGCAAGGCCCAGCCAAAGGGTATTGAGGATGGGCGACAGAAGGTCGTTCCCCATGAGCATGATTCCGAATGAATGGAACAGCTCCGACGATGCCGGGAAGAAGACGGTGACAGGTTCAGAATCGACGTAGTGGAGGGCCGTGATGGAGCCATCCTGAACGAAGCGGGCAGCGAATGGCATGTGGTACCAAAGCGAGTCAGTGCTCCCGATTCCGTGGTGGTATGCGGCCACGGTCTTCGTGCTCCACTCTGCGACGACGACGGCTACCGCCGCCAAGGCCGCAAAATTTCTGGCGCTGGTGCCTCTTGATTCCTTCGGGTACGGCACGGTAGAGGAGTCGAGAAAGGCTGCGTCATCCACCGGCGAGGAAACCGGAGCCGCCCGACGTGCTGTCACGATGCCAATGACCCCGACTGCGATCAACGCGATGACCATGGGCGCGATGCGATACAAGTGCAGGCTTCCAAGGATTTCCGAGACGCAGATGAATACCGTGAGATCGGTCATGATTTCGGCGAGCCGAGCGACGGCCCCGCTCCATTCGCCAAGAAGGCGGACGCGCCAGAGATACGACGCCGAGTGGAGCGGCACGAGCGCGGCGAGGAGGAGGGCAATCCCCTCCAGGTACCTAATCACGACCGGTGTGCCTCGGTTGTCCCATTTTCAGCCAGCGCACAGCGGGGCCTCTACGCCGCTCCCGACGTGGAGCGAAACGCACGGGGTTTGCCTCACATGGTCTCCATGATCGAGGAAAATGTATCGGAACCAGTGATGGGGGCGAATGTCGGCCAGAGGATGGCGCCATCCGGACCAGTTCGGCCGCGTCGATGTCACCATCGGTCGGCAACGACCAGCAAATCTGGGGCTGAACGCCGCTCGCCGATCCGTTGTCCGTCCAGTCCCGGTTGTGTCGCACGCGGGCAGAGGTGTCGCGGCGTTCCACTCGGACGGCCGAATCCCACCTTCGGGATTCCACGGTGTTTGGTCGGGTCCCCAGTTCGACACCTTCCGAGGCAAGCCGGTATCGTCCAGCCACGGGGGTTGAGGAGGTGGACAAGGCGAAGCCAGGCCTGTGGGACGGTCGCGCTCACTGGTGGCCCAGAATGCACGTGGCGGTGTGGCGAAGCGGGGCAACGGCAAGCAACGCCTACACCTGCGCGCAGCGTTCGCACGATGCGCGGTGGGAGCCGCCGCCGGCCGTGCCCATCCGCGACGTAGCCGTGTTCGGCTCTCGATGTCGCCGTTGGCGAGAGTTCGATGACTTCTTCCTGATCGATGCCATGAAGTTGTCCCGACAGCCCGACCATTTGGGGCGGTTCAGATATGGTTTAGTTGATCGCCTCATGAAGCTACCCACAACTGTGATGACGTGAGTTTCTTGCGCTATCTGGCTGGGCTTGCGGCCTTGGCGCTCATTCTCGGATCGGTCGGTGCGGCGTCACACGCGTGGGTTGCGCGGTTACGACCGGACTGGTCTGGAGCTCTCGCCCGCCTGGCTGAAATCATCGTCGGCCTTTGCGGAGTGATCTGTGTTTTGGAGTTGCTCGGGTCGGTGTCGCTGTTCCGTACTGCTGCGGTCGTCCCAGTACTCTCCATCCTCGGGTTGACGGCATGGTGGGCCGCCCGCCGCCACCCAATGAAAGAGCCGGTGCAAAGCGATCTGGCACCGGCTCCCCGCAGCCCGATCCTGATGCAACGGATCACCGTTGTGGCGCTGGCATGCGTCGCGGCTGACTGGGCGACCAGGGTGATCGATGCGTATCACCATGGCATGACCAACGTGGACACGCTTTGGTACCACCTGCCTGATGCTGCCCGGTTCGTGCAGGACGGCTCCATCACGCCGCTCCACTTCTTCGACCCCGAGACAGTGACCGCCTTTTATCCGGCGATGTCGGAGCTGATTCACGGCTTCGGGATCCTGGTCATGGGGAACGACGTTCTGTCGCCCGCAATCAACCTCGGCTGGCTTGCCCTGGCACTGCTTGCCGCGTGGTGCGTCGGAAAGCCCTTCGGTGCTCAACTCATCACCCTCACCGCAGTCGCCGCGTTGGTGGTCACGCCGGAGTTGGTCACAACGCAACCAGGCGGGGGATATGACGACATCGTCGGATTGGCCCTCTTGCTCTCGTGTGCCGGCATCCTGATCAACACGCATGCCGGAGCTGATCGATGGCGGCTGTCCGGCATTGGCATAGCCGCACTCGCCGCCGGCCTCGCCGTGGGCACGAAGTTCACGTTCCTCGTGCCCGCCGCTGCACTGACCGTCGGCATCCTCGTTGTTGCGCGGGAGGGGCAACAGGATCAAGGAAGGAGCGGTGTGGCTTGCACTCGTCGTGCTCAGCGGGGGGTTCTGGTACGTCCGCAACTGGGTGGTGGTCGGAAACCCGCTCCCGTCTGTGCACCTCAAACTCGGACCGCTCTCGTTGCCCAATCCCATCATCACAACGCCTTCGTCCACCCTGGCACACTTCATCCTGAAGGGTAGCGACTGGAGCAGTTACTTCTTCCCAGGATTTCGTCTTGCCTTCGGCCCGGTCTGGTGGGCGGTGCTCGGGCTGTCCGCAGTCGGTCTTCTCGTGGCCCTGATCAGAGGCCAAGGATCCATGACAAAGATGCTGGCGGCGGTTGGGATCGTCACTGCTGCTGGGTTTGTCGTGTCCCCTCAGTACCTTACGGCGTTCGGCGCACCCGTCTTCTTCGTTGACAACATTCGCTACGCGGATCCAGCCATCGTGCTCGGACTGGTACTGCTCCCACTCTCTCGAGATCTCGTGAGCCCGCGTTGGAGATGGTGTCTCCTGCTCACCTTCGTCGGCATCACACTCGTGACGCAACTCGACGAGTCGACGTGGCCGCTTCACCTTCTCACGCGACAGTTTGTTCCGCCGATTACCGGCGTCGACGCAGCTCTCGGGGCATTGGTCGGGGTGGGCGTCCTGGTCGGAGGACTTGCCGTCGTCGGGCGCCGGGACAATTCCACGTGGCAGGTGCGCGGGACGGCCAGACCCGTTGCCGTTCTACTCGTCTCCGCTGTGGTTGTTTTCGTTGGGTTCGGAGCCCAGAGATTTTACTTGGACCACCGCTATGCCTCTCCTTCACTGCAGCCACCTTTCGGCTGGGCTCAGTCCGTTTCCGGCGCCCGTATCGGGGTGGCCGGAACATTCACCCAAGTCCAGTACGCCCTCTATGGCCGCGATCTGTCCAACTATGTCCAGTACATCGGGGTGCGCGGCCCCCACGGCAGCTACGCACCGGCCACGAGCTGCGCCCAGTGGCGTCGGCTTGTGAATGCCGGTCGCTACAACTATGTGGTCACCTCCTCGGGCCCTGTGTCGAGCCTTGCCGCGATGAATGAACGGCCGCATTCCTTCACCGTCTGGACTGGTCACGATCAGAATTCGAGACTGGTGCACAGCAATGTGGAGGTCTCGAACACCACGCAGGGCAGGGTTTACGTGGGTCTGTCCGTCTTCAAGCTGAATGGACCGCTGGACGTCTCAGCGTGCGGCGCTCCGGTTTTCAAGCACGTTGAAAGCACACCTGCGTAGGCAGAGCGCAGGCCGGGTCACTCGCTACCCTGGAGATCTCCCGGCAAAGAGGCTGAGGTGGTCGGTCTTCAAGATCTGCGCATCCTGACGGATCGAATGCGCGGAATGGAACAGGTAGAGGTAGTACGAGACCGCGCTGATCGGGCTGGCGGTCGATGGTGCGAAGGACATGAGCGGCTTGCACCTGAAATTTGTGGTCGTCGGAGGCGCCACTGAGCCCATAGTGGAGACCGAGCACAACCTGAATCAAAACCACGGGAAGAAGGCACCATCTCGCCAGGGATGCGCCGCGGCGGGAAAAAAACTCACGAAGTGCGTGTGCCCGGGAATTCGAGTTCGCCACCAAGGGACGAGCAGGGACGCTTGGCACGCGCAACGGACCGAGGAGGGTGAGATAGATGCCGACCACTGCGAGGAGCGTGAAGGTCGTGTAGCGGGAGCTGCTCGCGTCGAAGAGCCCCAGAGCGACTCGCCCGAACGTGACGATCGCCGCAAACAGGAGACTCACGAGTATGAGGGCCATGCCGATAGCGCGACCATCCCCGTCGACGCGTGAGCGAAAGCCGACGACCAGGGTGAACAAGGAAAGGAGCGTCACCACGAGACCAAACGCCACGACGACGTAGTTGATGGATCCTCCGTAGGCAACGTGCATCCCGACGACGTCTCCCATCATGAACAAGAAGAACTTGATGGCGATGATGGGATGTTGCCACGCATAGTTGTGTTTGGGCGTTCCAGTGGACGGATTCCAGTTGTAGAAATAGAGGCTGGCTGTGAGCGCGGCGGCCACGAGCCAGACGACGATGTGCAGACCGCGTCTCCTGCAGAGAAAGAGGACCAGGAGTCCGGCCGGCCAGATCAGTAGTCCTTGCAGCGAAGAAAAGCTCCCGACGACGGCGCTGAGAATCGCGATAGTGAATGGCACGGAAGAAGAATCCATCCGGTCGAGTAGGAAGAGGCTCAGGGCGAGACAGAGAAGAACGAGATACCAGGCCATCTGAAATCCCCACAGCGCATTCTCGTACTGAACCACGGACAGCATCAGAATCGCGACGGGGCAAAGGTAGAGCCAGGGAGTGTCGGGAGTCCCTCGTTTGTAGGCCCCGATGATCAGTCCGGTGGACGCCAGCAGCAACACAAAGCTCAGGTACTCTTCGACCTGCACGTTGAACGCCGTTGTGTGTGCGAGCAACAACACGATCAGGTTGGGAAAGAAGATCCTGTTCTCGTTGTGCTGCGCCCACAAGGAGCTCCAATCGAAGAGGTGCGCATGCGAGCGCCCAATCATGACGACGTCGTCCCATTGGTCGCCGGTCACCACGTTGAGGCTGTAGCCGCGGACGAGCAGGAGGTAGCCGACGACCGGCGCCGCGAATCCGAGCACCGTCACAACTGCGACCATGGGGCGAGGGAGTCGTTGTACCAGCCGATCTCGGTGTTGCCCTGGTTCGCTCGACGAGGGTGTGGATGCGACGGTCAGGAGCTCGTTCGAAGAAATGGTCACGCCCCGACCCTCGAACAGACGACCCTCGGCCGAGGGGGGCATTGCTTCTCGACTCGGTCAAGCGATACGGCGGTCCCCGGAGTCATCGGACGTGACGCGAGCGCTGCGAGAGGCCTGCGGTGACCATTGTCGGGATGGTACCAGGCGGTCAGAGAGCGATTCGGGTCGTGGGAGACTGCGGCGTCAGCGTCGTGGTTCCGCGCGACATGGCTGTGCGTTCCGACATCGAAGAAGGCGGACCGTTACGGGGCAGGCGAGCTGACCGGGGTTCGGTGCCATCGGCGCGCGATCGAGCGAAACGAAAGCGCAACGATCGACCCGAGAACCCCTATCGCTGCAAGAACCAATCCCAAGACAAAACTGGTGGGGAAATACCGAACGATTACGACATGATGCCCGGCTGGAACGGTCGCCTGCAGCATGATGCCCTCGTAAGGTCGCAGTCCCAAGGGTCGACCATCGATCGTGGCGTGCCAGCCGGGCACGTCCGTGAGTCGCAGCCGCAAGACCTGAGCGTGGTCGGCAGTGGTGGCGACTTGCCAGGTCCCGGGGTCCGGGTGTCTGACTTTCGACACCACGGTCTCGTGCTGCCCGGCCGGAGACGACGGATGCGGGGTCGCTGCCTCGACCGTTGCGAATCCTGACGTGGGGATCTTGTACAGGTCTTCATCTGCGATCTTGGTGACGTAGACACCACCTGACGGTCCCGGCGCGTTGTGCGGCTCGAGGACGTAGGAGACCCCGAAATGGCGGGCAAGTGATGCCGAGGTGAAAGACGGGCAGAATCTGGAGGCGCCCGAATAACCCCCAGACGTGCCGGTGAGGTCTGCCCAATTCGAGTAATAGTTACTGGGGAGCAGCGGTTCGTAGGCGGCGTACTCATGTATGCCGAAGAGGATGTTGGCGTTGGGATCGATTCCGGTGCTGTTGCCGAGGCAATCAGTCTTTCCCAAGCCGACGACCGACGATCCGACGATGTGCCGGAGTTGCGTGATGGCAGGTGTCACCTCGGCACCATGCGGGGTCGCGGCCCACACCGAGCTCCCCGCTGTCACGAGGAATGCGGACTCGAGAGCGAGTAGCACGAACGCCCCCCAGTGCCGGAGCGCCGTCCATGTTGTTCGCACGGGTACTTCCGACGATTGAGATCTCGCCTCCACCGGCCGGAGTCCGAGATCGATGGCGCCCAGACCAACCAAGGCCAGGCCGATGAGAATCGCGCCCGCAACCCACCAGTAACTCGCAGTTTGGAGGACGGCGAACCCCTGCACTCGATTCGCCCCGATCAGCCACACCACAAAGAGTGCGACACCTGCCGCAGCGAACAACACGCCGAACCCGAGGAGGACGGTGCGACGAGTCGTGCGAATCAGCCCATGGAGTCCTACCGCACCAAGTATGGCTGCACCGAATGCGAGCAGGATGACTCCCCTTGGAAACCGAACGGCGCGAAGACCGGGGAAGGCATTGAGGGCGATGTCGACCGGGTGGACGAAGGCCAGCACCGCACCCAGGAGGCTCAGGGCTGCGAGAGCGGGGACGTATTTCCTCGTGAAGGAGAAGAGCAGCGCTCCGGCCGCGAGGACGGCGGCAGCAACTCCGACGTAATAGAAGAGGAAGTAATTCGGTAGTCCGACCAAGCTGAGGAAGAACCCATAGAACGCCTCTGACGCGCCGATCGCTCTTTGGCCGAAGAAGGATCCGCCGCCACTGAGCGAACGGACCGAGCCATGGAGAAGCTGTAGGCCGGGAAGCACGAGTGGTGCCGAGAAGAGAAATCCGAGCACCACGGCCAATGACGTGTCGATGACAGAAGAGGCGAGCCGCACCGTTCTGTTGCCCCGCACCGCGAGTTCCACCAGAGAGACGACCACAAACGCTGCGACGCCGATGGCAAGCACAATCAGTGCATCAGGTTGTCCGGCGTAGACCGCAGCGGCCAAAGCTGCGCCTGTGAGTACGACGTCATCGCGCCCGGTGCCGTCCTCGCTGGATGAGGATGAACCCCGTCAGAATCCAACCGATCCAGGAGAACACTGAAGCGATCGGCCAACCCAGCCATGTGAACAAAGGTCCGGACAACTCGAACACGACACCAGCAAAGGCGCTTGCTACTGGGCTGAGCCGAAGCAACCTGCAGAGCATGTACGCCCCGGTCCCGGCGATGATCAACGTCGCGATCACCTGCGTCGTATAGGCGAGATTGAGGGGCAGCAGATAGCCGATGAGCGCCGGAAGACTGAATGTCGCGGACTGCCAGTTGAACGCCAGCGGCGTCCCCATGACGTTGTACGAATTCCAGAGAGGGAGATGTCCGGCGTGTACCTGCGTCCATGCCAAGTTCGTCCACGGGATCATCTGCTCAATCTGGTCGCCCCGCAGGGCGTCATTGACTCCGCCCGGGTGAGCAGTCAATCCGCCCTGGGACAGGATGTCGTAAGGCCCGATTGCGGCACCGTGCACCAGGGCGGGCGCCAGGACGGCGATCCCTACAACGATCACCCACGCGACGCAGACAATGTCGATCCATCTCGAGGCAAGGTGGGTACGGAGCCTTTCCGATGTTCTCGGCTCTGTCACGTGTGGGGGACGACCTCAACCCGTGCTGACTCGATCGATCGGCGATGCCGAGCGACGTACCCCGCTCGCATCATGCGGGCCTTCCACTGGCGCCAACAGTCGAGTGCACGAGCAGCCAAAGTAGCAGGACAGTGCGGGAGAACGCAGACTGCTGACAATGACGTACGGTTGCCCATGTCAAGGTGAGCTGAGCCGGAAGCAAGGTACGACCGAGGATTTCGAGGACGGCGCTTGCGCGGAGCAGCATGCGGCCGTCCGTCACGACCGTGTTGGGACTTCCGGTCGGTGAGATTGCGAGCTGCCGGGCGCAGGGAGACGTTGCGGCAAGCTATCTTTCTTGCGGGATGTCCTGTCTCATCAGTGTGGCCCCTGCGTCGACACGGCAGGAGAGATGCGGACCATCGGTATGGTTGGCATCGCTTTCATGTAGGGAGGCCTGATGGATGTCTTCGACACGCCTGGGATGGGGGACAAGGTGCAGCGAGCAAGACGCCACTCTCGTGGCCGCCGACCCTCGCTCCATGCTTGAGGAGTCGACGGGCTTCGGACCATGGAAGGTCGGCAGCCTTGACCCTCGATTGGTGAAGGCGCTGACTGTGGTGGGCTTCGCCGTCCCTGCTGTCGTTTACATCATCTTTCTTCAGCATTACTCGGTAAACGCGATGTGGCAGGACCAATGGGACGACGTCCCCGTGATTCGCCAGTCTTATGTCCACTTTCCCGATTGGTCGTCGCTCTGGCTCCAGCATGTCGACAATCGAGTCCTTTTCCCGAACCTCATTGTCGTCGCTCTGGCTCACACGGTGCACTTCAACATCACGGTCGAGGAATACGTCAGTGCTCTCATGCTGTTCGCCTCGACGGCGGTGTTCATCTGGTGTCACAAACGGCGGTCGCCGCATACCCCACTGCTCTTCTATTGCCCTGTTGCGTTTCTGACCCTCACGCTCGCTCAGTGGCAGAACACGATCTGGGGATTCCAGATGGCGTGGTACCTGGTATTGCTGTCGCTGGCCGTCGCTATCGTTCTCCTCGATCGACCGAGGTTTACGTGGCCGGTCTTCGCTGTCGCAATTGTGGTCGCCGTCGTAGGAAGCTACTCCTCGCTGCAGGGGCTCCTCATTTGGCCAGTGGGTCTGGTGCTTCTGTACCAGCGCCGGCGCCCCATACGAGCCGTCATCCTCTGGGTCATCGTCGCCGGAGCAACGACCGTCTTGTATTTTCACAATTTCACGAGTTCGAAGGCTTTCAATCCTCACGACACCATCCTGAGAGTGCCGTTCGACGCAGTAGGTTTCTTCGTCTTCGCACTGGGGGACATTGTCGGCCTCCAGGAGACAAAGGCCGAGCCAGCGAACGGATGGGTCATTGCGTTTGGCGTCGTGATCCTTGTCTTGGCGGTTCTTGTGCTGATCCGATGGGGCTTACGCCGGGACGAGCACAGCGCAACGCCAATAGGTGTCGCCCTGATTCTCTATGGGCTTCTCTTTGACGCCCTCATCACGCAAGGCCGCGTGTTCTTGTTCTACTTCGCGGCATCGCAGTCTCGGTACACGACAAATGACGTTCTTGTCCTGGCTGGCATCTATCTGGTGGCCCTCGATCGATCGGCCTCGAGGCAACGGACCGAAGGCAAATCTCTGGCGCAGCCCACAGACCTGTGGGGCCGGATACTTCATTGGGTAAGGAGACGCGTCGATCAGATCGATCGATTGCCATGGCGACGGGTTGCCTTGGGGGCAATCGTCGTTCAGGTCGTCTTCAGCGTCAGCCTCTCGTTTGGCGGCGCGCGCGAACTCCACGGCTACGAGGTCCAGGCTGCATCCGTCACGGGCAACATCGACCATGAACCAGACGGCGTGGTTCGCTTTGACCTCTATTTTGCCCGAAGCGCGAATTGGCTCCGAGAGCAGGCTCAGTTCCTACGTGAGCACCATCTGAGTCAATTCGGAGGATGAGGAACGCTGCCCCTCCGGGTGGTGGATGAGCAACGTCGGCACACTGGATGGATCGGGCTCGACCGGTCACCCGCCAACTGCCGGGCGGGCTCGCGGACGTTCTGGATGGTGCGTGTCGGATCGCGAACCGGCCGTCAGAACGGTCCTGAGAGCTCGCCCAGGGCATCGGTAAGGCGAAGGTTCTCCGAGTAGTCGACGGGGCAGGTGATCACGGACACGGTGTCGGCGGCCAGCGCCTCCTCGAGCATGGGGAGAAGGTCGCCCGCCGCAGTCACCCGGTAGCCCCTGGCCCCGAAGCTCTCGGCGTAAGCAGTGAAGTCGGGGTTGGAGAATCCGACCTCGACGTGATGTCCGAGCTCGAGGTCCATCTTCCAGCCGATCAGCCCGTAGGCGTCGTCCTGCCAGATCAAGACGACGAGTGGGATGTGCTCCCGGAGCGCCGTCTCGATCTCCTGGGAGTTCATGAGGAAGGCCCCGTCACCGACCGCGGCGAGCACGTTGCGGTCTGGCGCCGCCAGCTTGGCGCCGATGGCGCCCGGTAGGGCGAAGGCCATGGTCGACAGCCCGTTGGAGACGAGGCAGGTGTTGGGTTCGTACGTGGGATAGAGACCGGGCCATCCACATCTTCACCGCTCCGGTGTCGGCGAGAACGATGTCGGAGCGACCGAGGGCGGCTCGAGTGTCGGCCACGACGCGTTGCGGCTTCAGCGGGAAGCTGTCGTCTGCTGCACCTTGCTGCCAGTTCCTCGGCCAGCAGTCGCTGGATCTTCTGCCCCTGGTTCCCTGTTCGAAGTGGCGGGTGGTCGCTTCGCCCAGTGCCGTGAGGGTGCTGCCGATGTCGGCCTGGATCCCCACCTCGACGACATAGTGGCATCCACTTCGGCCGGGACCCGGCTCAGGTGGATGATCTGCTTGTCCCCATCCGGATTGATCCGGATCGGGTCGAACTCCTGGAGCTCGTAGCCGACGCTGACGATCACGTCTGCATCGTCGAACCCGAAGTTGACGTAGTCGTGGCTCATGAAGCCGACCGCACCGAGGGCGTGCGGATGATCGTCGGGGAACACGCCCTTGCCGTGGAACGTCGTGGCCACCGGGAGGCTCAGCAGCTCGGAGAACCGGAGCAACGCCTCGGCCGCGCCCGACCGGGCAGCACCGTGGCCCGCCAGGACGATCGGGCGCTCGCTCGCGTTCAGCACGGCTGCCGCCCGTGCGATCTGCGAGGGCGACGGCTCGTCCGTGCGGGGCGTATTGACGTCGAGCGGGACGAGGTGATCGGCGACGATGGCGGACTCGACGTCCTCGGGCACACCGAGATAGACGGATCCAGGCCGCTCGGTCTGGGCAAGCTTGAACGCCTTGCGGACCATCTCGGGGATCGCGTCCGGGGTGAGGATCAGATCGGACCACTTGGTCACGGGGAGAACATGGAGACCAGGTCGACGCTCTGATGCGACTCCTTGTAGATCCGGTTCAACCCACCTGAGCCGAGAGGGCCAGCAGGGGAGTGCTGTTGGTGTAGGCGTCGGCCGTTCCCAGGAGCAGGTTGATGGCGCCGGGCCCGAGGGTGGCCGAGCACACTCCCGGCTCGGCCGGTGAGCCGGCCGTGGATCTCGGCCATGAACGACGCCGCCTGCTCGTGGCGGACCAGGACGTAGCGAATGGACGAGCGGGAGAGCGCATCGGTGAGGTAGATGTTCTCTTCGCCCGGGTATGCCGAAGACGCACGTGACACCCTCGTGCTCGAGGCACTGGACGAGGAGCTCAGCAGCCCGTCGCGATCCTTCAGCCACAGCACGGAGCGTACCGAACCTCGGGCCGACACAAGCCGTGAACGGGACGTCCGATACCATGCAGACCTCAGAGCAAGGGCATGCGCGGCAACGGTGCTGGTGCGAGAGCTCGTCGCTGCTCGCCGTCGCAAGGTGGTGGAGGTCACGACGTCATGACGGGTCATCAGGAGTTCAAGGCGCTTTCGGCCGAGGAGGTAGAACGTGCCGCTGTCCGGGTCGCCGAAATGCAGAAGTGGGCCCGCGAGGCGTATCTCGCCACGAAGCACGTCGAGGACATCGAGGACATCTGGGTCCGCTATTTCGAGGCTGAACATCACCTTCACTGGATCCTTCCACCGGCGACTGAGCCCGACGGGTCTTGAGGCTCTCCCTACGGGCGGCCGACGCCCTCGGCGATGCGGTCACCGATCCCCTTGTCGATGTTGTGCCAGTACTGAATGGCACGCTCCGAGACCGGCGGAGAGACGCCGTGCCTGAGGTGTCCGACCACGTTGGACGACGAGCCGATCCCGCTGGGCGTCGTCCATGACCTCGCGGACGAGCGTCCCGGCCTGGCCCCAGTCGTCGTCGTCGCGGTGCAGGGTATAGGCGGCGTGGACGAACTCGCCGTCGGCGTCCCACCGCTCGACGTAGGGGTAGCGTGTCCGGGTCGGCCGCCGGGCCACCCTTCGAGTTCGGCGCGTAGACGGGATCGGAGACCTTCTGCGTCCGCATGGCGCCGTCCTTGCTGTAGCTGTGGACCGGGCGCCTTCGGCGCATTCACCGGGATCTGCTTGTAGTTGACTCCCATGCGGGCCCGATGGGCGTCGGCGTAGGCGAAGACCCGGGCCAGGAGCATCTTGTCCGGGCTGACCCCGATGCCGGGCACCAGGTTGTTCGGCTCGAAGGCGGCCTGCTCGATCTCTGAGTGGAAGTCAGCTGGGGTTGCGGTCGAGTGTCAGCCGCCCGACCTCGTGCAGCGGGTAGTCGCCGTGGGGCCACACCTTGGTCAGGTCGAAGGGGTTGAAGCGGTACGACGCTGGCCTCCTCGAAGGGCATGACCTGCACCCGCAGAGTCCAGCTCGGGAACTCGCCGCGATCGATCGCCTCGAAGAGGTCGCGGCGGTGGTAGTCGCCGTCCTCGCCGGCGAGCCGGTCGGCGTCCTCCTGCGTGAGGAATTCAATGCCCTGGTCGGTCTTGAAGTGGTACTTGACCCAGAATCGCTCGCCGTTGGCGTTGACCCACATGTAGGTGTGGCTCGAGTAGCCGTTCATGTGCCGCCACGACTTCGGGATTCCGCGGTCCCCCATCAGCCAGGTGACCTGGTGGGCCGATTCGGGCGAGAGGCTCCAGAAGTCCCACTGCATGTCGTGGTCGCGCAGGTCGGAGTCGGCCCGGCGCTTCTGCGAGCGAATGAAGTGCTGAAACTTCATCGGGTCGCGGATGAAGAAGACCGGCGTGTTGTTCCCCACCAT
The DNA here is from genome assembly GCA_963762175.1 of uncultured Acidimicrobiaceae bacterium. Lineage (GTDB taxonomy): Bacteria > Actinomycetota > Acidimicrobiia > Acidimicrobiales > RAAP-2 > Bog-473. Next base: position 199,917 of record CAVXJW010000003.1, on the reverse strand, counting down.
GTCGTAGTTGCCCTCCGACGTGTAGAACTTCAGGGCGAACCCACGCGGGTCGCGCCAGGTGTCGGGGCTTCCCCGCTCGCCGGCGACCGTGGAGAACGCGGATCAGGGTGTCCGTCGTGGTGCCGGGCTGGAAGACGGCCGCCTTGGTGTACTGGCTGACATCGGCGGTCACCTCGAAATGACCGAAGGCCCCGCCGCCCTTGGCGTGGGGTTGGCGCTCCGGGATCCGTTCCCGGTTGAAATTCGCCATCTGCTCTATCAGGTAGTGATCCTGTAAGGAGGATCGGGCCGTCCGGGCCGACGGTCAACGAGTGCTCGTCGCTCGCCACCGGGATCCCGGCGTCCGTGGTCGTCGGATCCACGTCATGGTTCGCCATGGTCGCCCCCTTTGCTCGGGTCTCACATTCGACTCTACGGCAGTGTCCTCCGGTACGACAAGCGCCGATCAGCCGCGCCGACAGTCGGTGCGACGCACTGGCATACTCTGCAATACCCCGTGCCGGGCCAGCAAACTCCGCTCGTAGCGGCGGGGAGACGCAGCTGTCGTCGGCCGTCAGTCGTCGCGCACGCCGTGCAGCTCGACCCGCACGCTGATCTCCGGGTAGACGCGGACCATCAGCATGCTCGGCGGTTTCATGCCGAACTCTCGGATGTCGAACACGTCCTCGCCCGTCAAGCGTCGCGCCGTTCTCGTCGAGCTCGTATCTGCATCCCGTGCTCGAACGTGCGTGTCTTGCCGTGAAAGTCGACGTCGCCCGTGACGTTGTAGTTGGGGTGTGACCCGTCCACGGCCACGGTGGCGAGGCGGCCCTTGATGGTGGGATACCGCCGGGCGTCGATACGCCGTCGCAGCTCGCGATCGTAGAGCTGATTGCCCGAGGTGAGGCGCTCCACGGCCAACTCCAGCTCGCCGGACACGGCCTGTTCGAGGTCCAGGGATCCATCTGGGTCCGTCGCCGCCTCGAACCAGCCGGTGATGCCGCGCGTCTCGGTGTTGATCGGGTGCAGGCTGGATCGTCCGCTGACCCAGACGCAGGAGCGAACCGAGTCGAGGGTGTAGCGAGTGGGCGACATTCTGCTTTCCGTTCCCCGGGCCTCCGTCCGCCCGGATCCTCTGCGTGTGAATCCTGATACTGGCATAAAGTCACGGTATGGCCCGTTTGGATATTCCCGTCGGCGAGGGGGGCGACGCCGTGCAGATCTGGTCGCTCCAGCCCGAGCTCGGGCGCGGCTGCGACTCGGTTTGTGCACGCGGCGTACAACAAGAGCATCCTGCCGACGCGGGTCCGTGAGGCCGCGAGAATGCGCATTGCGCAACTCAACGATTGCACGGTCTGTCTCAGCTTCCGGGCCGACACCGTCAAGGCGGAGGGGCTCGACCGAGGACTTCTACTGTGCGGTCGGATCTCCTGAAGACTCGAGTCTGAGCGACCAGGAGCGTCTGGCCGTGGAGTACGCCGAGCGGTTCGCGATCAACCACGCCAGCATCGACGATGCGTTCGTGCAGCGTCTGCGCGAATCGTTCACCGACCCCGAGATCCTCGATCTGACCATCTGCCTGTCAGCCTTCCTCGGTCTCGGCCGTACGCTGCGTGCACTCGGCATCACTGAGACGTCACTCACAGACGTCTAGGGATCCCTGCCAGGGGGGATCACGAAGAGACTCGAAGGGCGCGTCCCTGTCCTTGACCGCTTGCCGGAGACCGACATCGGCAATGTGCCGCGAGAACTCCTTGGCCGCGGGGGCCCGGTGCCCGATCGCGTCGTTCAAGGCGGCGAATCGTTGCAGTTGGGAGCGTCCCATCAGCTCGACGCCCATGTTGACGACTCGCTTGTTGGCGACCAGGAGATCGCGGTCGATCAGCGCCATCCGCTCCGCGAGTCCGATGACGACATCGTCCAGCTCGCCGGAAGGCGCTATCGCCACCACGAGCCCGACGTCGAGCGCGTCCTTGCCTGAAATCGTGTCGCCGGTCAGCACGAGCCGTTTCGTCCATTGCGGGCCCACGTGGTACAGCCACATGTTCGTTGGCGGGACGCCCATGGAGCGCACCGGTGGAAAGCCGATGTTGGCGTCTTCGGCGGCAACGACGAGGTCACAGTGCAGAGCGAGGTCCGTTCCGCCTGCCAGGCAATTGCCCTGGACCTGCGCGATGACCGGCAGCGCGCAGTTCCAGACGCGGGCCCACCCCTCACCGAGGGCAAGCATTGCCGACACATCGCCCTCGATCGCCGCGTGCGGCGGGAAGTCACCGGGATCGGTGTCCTCGGCGATGTAGCCGTAACCGGACGAGAACGACTTCCCGGTGCTCCGGATGATGACGACGCTCACACCCGTGTCGGCTTCCGCGTCCTGCACCGCCTGGAGAATCTCGCGGATACAACGAGGAGTCAGAGGATTGTGGTGATCCGGCCGGTTGAGCGTCAGGCGGCGGATCTTGCCGATCTCCTCGAGGGTCAACGTGGTGAAGGTGGTGGTCACTGAGGCTCGACTCCAGGATCGAGGAGGGATTTGACGACTTTGCCGCTCTCGTTTCGAGGCAGCGTGTCGACCACGGTAATCCGGCGGGGCACCTTGAAGTCCGCCAAGCGTGCAAGAAGGAAAGCCCGCAGGTCTTCGGTGGACGTGTCGTCGAGGACGACCACCCACGCTGCGACGTCTTCACCCAGAACGGGATGTGCGACGCCTTTCACTGCCGCCTCGACCACGGCGGGATGCTCGAAGAGGGCGGCTTCCACCTCGCCCGGCACCACGTTGTGGCCGCCCCGAATGATGATTTCCTTCTCGCGGCCGACGATCCAGAGATGACCGTCCTGGTCGACGTAGCCGAGGTCCCCGGTCTGCAGCCATCCATCGATCCAGGGGCTCTCCGGCCCCCGTTCCTCCCGGTGCCCGACGTAGGACCGGGCGGGGCGCATCCCCCCGATGTGCACCCGCCCGACCTCGCCCGCGGGGCAGCGTGTTGCCGTCACCGTCCCTGATGCGGATCTCCACGCCTGGCAACGGCAGCCCGACCGACCCGAGATGCCGTCCTCGGTCACCCATCGGCATCGCCGTCACTGCGCCGAACTCCGTCATCCCGTAGCCGCAAAGGACGTCGGCTCCACCGAGACCTTCCCCGAAACGGCGCAGCGTCGCCGCGGCGATCGGTGCGCTGCCGATCGTGACCACGGCGAGGCTCGACAGGTCGGCCGTCGTGAAACCAGGAGAGGCCACGAGGAGCTCCACCATGGCCGGGACCAGAAAGGCCGACACGGGGCGCTCTCGTTCGACGGCCGCCAGCCAGGCGTCCGCGCTGAACCGAGGGAGGAACCACCCGCTCAGCCCGCTGCGGAGCGGGCCAGAGACCAGGAGTGATCCGCTCGTCGTGGCAAACGGCGAGGAGGACATGAAGCCGAGGCGGAGCCACGTCGACGGCACCCGGTCTGTCGTCGAGAGGCCGGCGTGCGATATCGCGACACCCTTCGGGCGACCTGTGGTACCCGAGGTATACATGATGTCGGCCACGTCGTCGGGGCCGAACGCGGGTTCGAGGTCCCTGTCATCGGAGGACAGGAGGTCGGACCAACGGAGGTCGGACGTCGGGGGCTCGGCGCCCGCCTGCGTGCTCACCACGGTTCCGACAGTTGCCCGCACTTCGTCCGTCACGTCGCTGCACAGTGCGACGGAGGCTCCGGCGTCGGCGAGGATCCGGCTGACTTCGACCGGACCCAGGCGGGCGAGCAAGGGCACCGCCACGCCACCGGCCTTGTGAATGCCGAGATAGGAGACGAGCCACTCCAGCGGTTGGTCGTTGCCGATCAGCAGGCCCACCCGGTCACCGGGCTCGAGGCCCCGTTCTTGCAGACCGCGGGCAAGACCGTTGGAGCGGCGATGCCACGAAGCCAGGGTGAGCTCCGTTCCATCGGCGAGGTTCCTCCACGCCACGCCTTCGGGGAAGGTCCCGGCCAGCTGGGCGATCAATTCTGGTTGGAGCAGGGTCACGCCAGCACGGCCGGTCGGTCCATCAGTACGGTGCGCCTCCCTCGAGGATGGTGCGGGGATTGTCCACCAGCATGGTGCTGATGTCGTGCTCGCTGATGCCGCGGGCGCGCATGACTGGCAGCACCTCGTCGGCGATGTAGGTCCAGCGCCACGTGCTCGAGGCATCCATCACGGCACGGGGAAACCAGTCCACGAAACACATGGCGTCGTGGGAGAGAACGATCCTCTCTGCGTAACCCTTGGCGCAAAGCCGCGCCACGGCGTCGACGCGCTCCTCGAGGGTGATGCCCGGCAAGCCGAAGTGGTCGAAGCCGAGGTAGGAGCCGTTGTCGATCAGACGCAGGTGGTAGTCGGTGTTGACGGTACCGCCGCTGTGGCCGATGACGACCCGGGCCAGGTCGACACCTTCTTCCTTGAAGATCCGTTGCTGCTCGAGCCCCCACGGCTCGGGTGGGGTCGGCGTGTGGGTCGTGATGGGCACACCGGTGGCCCGATGTGCCTGCGCCACAGCCCGGAGCACACGTTCGACGCCGGGCGTGATGCCGGGACGATCGGACGCACATTTCAAGATGCCTGCCTTCACCGCAGTCTCGCCGATCCCCTCGCGGATCTCGCGCACGAAGACGTCGACCATGGGCTCGGGGCCGCCGAGGATCGTTCCCGGTCCCTGAAAATGGAAGTACATCGGGACTTCGTTGTAGGTGTACACACCGGTGGCGACAATGACGTTGATGTCCGGGACCTGTTCGGAAATGGCCGCCACGCGGGGGATGTAGCGGCCCAGTCCGATCACGGTGAGGTCGACCAACGTGTCGATCCCGTGTTCCTTCAGCTCCCGCAGCTTCAGGACGGCGCGGGACTGTTCGGCTTCTTCGTCCCACTCTTGCGACGTTTTCTCAATGTCTGGGCTCAGCACGAAGATGTGCTCGTGCATCAATGTGCGCCCGAGGTCACGTCCCTCAACGGGTCCTCGCACGGTGTTGACCTGCGCCATCGCTTCCCCTTCCACGTGACCAGCGGCGAGCGCGGGCGATCGTAGCGGGGCACGGCTCGGATCGTCGGGCCCGATGTCACAGGAGGACCACAGCGTGTCCTGCGACGGGGTCGATACGGGCATGGTGGGGTAGTGGGCGTCGGGGCGCCCACCAGCCAAGGAACAGCAACCTCATGTCACCCCCAAGCAGCCCGAACACATATGCCGAGACAGAGAGGGCCAGGAGTCGGCTACGGGTCCTCACCCGTGGCGCGGTCATCGCCGCGACCGGCGCCACAGTGGCAATCGGAATCGTGGTGGCGCACGACCGCCCCGGCGCCACCGCTGCGAGCAAGACGAACGCCACGACAGGCACGACAGGCACGTCCGGGACGTCCGGCACGTCGAAATCAGGATCGACGTCCTCCACGTCAGGGTCGACCTCCGCAACCACGTCGGATGGCGCGGCCTCGAGCTCAGGCACGACCGGCAACACGGGGACTCCTTCATCGTCTTCATCCTCGGCGTCTTCCTCGCAGACCCCGACGTCGAGCTCCTCGTCGCCCGCCGTGACATCGGGAGGTACCTCGCGATGACGCGGGCGGCCGATGTGCTCGAACCCGTCCTGACAAAGCGCACGTTCCGCGCCCTCGGCACCAGTGCCACGGTCGTGGTGCAGGATCCCATGACCGTTGATGCCGCGGCGGAGGTCTTGGCGGAAGAGCTCGACGCCATCGATGTCGCGTGCAGCCGGTTTCGAACTGACTCGGAGCTGCAGCGGCTCCACGAACAAGCCGGACGGACGGTGGCGGTGAGCCCCCTCCTCTTCGACGCGCTCACTATTGCCGTGAACGCGGCCGAACGCAGCAGCGGCGCCGTCGATCCCACTGTCGGCAACGCCATCGCCGCGCTGGGTTACGACGCCGACCTGGACGAGGTGCAGTCGCGTCCGCCGGCGCCGCCCCAGGCTCTGGGCCCGGTGGCCGGCTATCAGCATGTGCAGCTCAATCGGGCGGATCTGACCGTCCGCATCCCACGCGGCGTCCGCCTCGACCTCGGTGCATCCGCCAAGGCCCTGGCCGCCGATCGGGCTGCCGCGTCCATCTCTCACCGGATCGCGGGCGGCGTCCTCGTCAGCCTCGGCGGTGATGTCGCCGTCGCTGGACCGCCACCGGTCGGTGGATGGCCCATCGGCATCGCACGCGAATCGTCGACACCGGCCGAGCGGGTCGATCAGGTCGTTGCTCTTGCGGGAGGCGGCCTGGCCAGCTCTGCCCCGTCGGTGCGGACCTGGAGGGTCGGGGACCGGACCGTGCACCACATCATCGACCCCCGCACGGGAGACAGCGTCGAGCCCCACTGGATACTGGTCTCGGCCACCGGCGCCAGTTGCGTCGAAGCCAATGTCGCCACGACGGCAGCCATCGTCTGGGGGAACGCGCACTCGATCAACTCGCCCGCTTCGGTCTGCCGGTTCGCCTGGTTCGTTTCGACGGGAAGATCGTCTACCTGCACGGGTGGCCGATGGACAAGGAGTCGGCCCAGTGAGTGCCACCTGGCTCTGGTACGCCACACGGGCCAGTGGCCTCGTTGCCTTGGTCCTCTTGACCATGACGATGGTGCTCGGCATGACGACGACGACGAGGACCAGGGCACGAAACTGGCCCGGATTCGCGCACCAGGAACTCCACCGCCGCATTTCCATGCTTGCCGTGGTCTTTCTCGGCATCCACGTGCTCACCAGCGTCCTCGACACCTTCGTCGACATCGGCTGGGTCGCCATCGTCATCCCCTTCACGTCGAGCTACGGCCGTTTCTGGGTCGGCGTGGGTGCGGTCTCGTTGGACTTGATGATCGCGGTCTTCGTCTCCAGCCTGCTCCGAGCCAGGATGCGCCCCGGGACGTGGCGTGCCGTCCATTGGCTGGCCTATCTCAGTTGGCCGGTCGCCCTCGCCCATACCTTCGGTCTGGGCACCGATGCCGGCGAAGGATGGGTCATGGCGCTCGGCGGGCTGTGTGTCGCCGCGGTGGCTGCGGCGCTGGCGTGGCGGCTCCGCACGGTGACGCGCCAGTCCACGGCGAGGGTCGGACGGGCCTCCGTGGCCGGCGTGCCGCGCACGCACCTGGCCGCGGCCGGCGCACGGCGGGAACGGGTCCGGCATGACTGACGTCCAAGAGGTTCCTCGTACGACCGCCGGCTACCACCTGCTTGGGCATCCGACCGACCTCGCAGGGCACGTCGCCGCGCTGGGACGCGTCCCGCTGTTGTCGGAGCGGCCCGGGCGCGACGCCGTCGTCGCCGCGCTCGAGGCGTCCGGCCTGGGCGGCCGAGGCGGCGCTGGGTTCCCGGCAGCGGCCAAGCTCGCAGCGGCACGCTCCGCCGGCCCGGGCGGGACGATCGTCGTCAACGTCATGGAAGGCGAACCAGCGAGCGACAAGGACAAACTCCTTCTCCTCCGATCGCCGCACCTGGTGCTCGACGGCGCCCAGTTGCTCGCTGCCGCGTGCGGTGCGCACAGGGTCACCGTCTGCGTGCCGGAGGGTCGGCATCAGGTCGCCGCCGCGGTGGCCGGGGCGTTCGACGAGCGAGCCAGAGCGGGTCACGCTGCAGTCCCCGAGGTGCTGGTGCGGCCACCCGACCGTTTCATCGCCGGCGAGGAGTCGGCGCTCGCGCAATTCGTCGAGTCGGGGGAATCTCGCCCGTCGTTCCGCCCCGACAAGGGCACCCTGCTTCGCATCGGGCGCCAGAAGGCGCTCGTGCACAACGCGGAGACGTTGGCACACGTGGCCATGATCATCCGTACGGGTCCCGATGCCTTTCGGAGTCGCGGCGTGGTCGACGATCCGGGGACAGCACTCGTCACGCTCTCGGGGGCCGTGGCGCACCCGGGTGTCGTGGAGATCGACCGGGGCACGCCATTGATCGGTGTCGCGCATCGGGCGCTCCCGCTCGGCTCGCCGCAGGCCTTCCTCGTCGGAGGGTATGGCGGCGCCTGGGTCGGTCCGATGCACTTCACGACGCCCTATTCGTCCCTCTCACTCCGGGCGATCGGGGCCGCCGCCGGTGTGGGCGTCATGGTGGTTCTCGGTCGAGACGCGTGCGGGCTCATGGAGTCAGCGCGGATCGCGCACTATCTGGCGAGCCAGAGCGCAGGGCAGTGCGGACCGTGCGTGTACGGGCTGCCGGCCATCGCCGCCGACCTGGCGCACCTGGCTCGAGGTCACGCTGACCCAGTCCTCTTGGCGCGGCTGGAACGACGGCTGGGCGAGGTCGACGGACGGGGTGCGTGCCGGCACCCCGACGGTGCAGTGCAGCTCGTACGCAGCGCGCTGCGGGTCTTCGCGGCTGATGTCGACGCGCATGCCGCCGGTCGGCCATGCCCGCATTGGAGCGGGCCGTCGCAGCTTCGATTCCCCGCGGCCCCGGTTCGGGTGGCCTGAGCGTGCTGCGCATCCTGATCGACCCCGTTGCCTGTGACGCGTATGGCTACTGCGCCGAGTTGCTCCCGGAGTCGATCTCGCTCGACGAATGGGGATACCCGATCGTCGACGGCTCGCCGCTCCCCGAGGAGCTGGTGGACGCGGCGAGGCGCGCCGCCAGGGACTGCCCCCGGCGTGCCATCACGGTGCGGGAGCGCCCAAGCCACCGCTGACGTGTCGGCGAGCGCCACAATGGCCGACATGTCCTCGGACCCGAGACCTTCCGCGCCAGCAGCGGGGCTCGTCGTCCGCGTCGCCGGCGACGGCGACCTCGGGCGCATCGTCGAGCTGCTGCGGCTTGGCTCCGTCCCCGGAGGGGCGCCGAGCCCCGAGGATTCCGACGACCTCGCTCCCTATCTGGCGGCGCTGCACGAGATCGCGCGAGGAGACGGGGCCGTTCTGGTGGGGGAGCTCGACGGCGTCGTCGTCGGAGTCTGTCAATTGATCGTTTTCCGGCACCTGCAGGCGCGAGGCGGTCGGTGCGGGGAGATCGAGTCGGTGCACGTGCACCCGGACCACCGGGGAGCCGGCATAGGCGCCGCCCTGCTCCGTGCTGCCATCGAGAGGGCCCGCGACCTGGGTTGCTACCGGGTGCAGCTGACCTCGAACACCGCTCGCCCGGACGCCCACCGTTTCTACGAGCGCCTCGGGCTGGTGCCCTCACACGTCGGGTTCAAGCTCGTGCTCGAGTAAGCGGGTCTTCGGGTGAGGCGCCAGGCGCGGTTGCGTCCAAGCCGTAAGTGTGTAATCTTGTAATATGACTCAAGACACGCAGGGCACAGGAAGGGGCGGCCAGCGGGGCAGGCGGCGTTCGGCCAGCCCACCACCGTCGGGACCGGAACAGGAGAGGCTGATCGGAGCCTGGTTCTCAGGGCGGGTGCCCGAAACCTGGTTCGCCGATAGCCCGACGATCGCCATCGACAGCGACGAGATCCAGGTCATCGGGGCGCTGGCACCGCCCCAGCTCGCGGAGGGCGCAGGGGAGGACGAGGTGCGCGTGGCCGAGCAGGCCCGGATCAGCGGCTTCCGCGAGGAGAGCCGCCATGCCCGGATGCGCATCGCGGACGAGGCCCAGCCCGCCTTTCGCAGAACCGTGTCCTGGGGTGCGCAGTGTGGAAACTCCCGGGTGCTCTTCACGACGGCGGGGGTGCCGGTCATGACCAGGCTCCGCATGGACGATCGCCAGGCGCTCGACACGTTGATCGACGCCGGCGTGGCGCGGAGCCGCAGCGAGGCTCTGGCCTGGTGTGTCCGCCTGGTGGCGCAGCACGAGGCCGAGTGGATCAGCGAGCTGCGTGACGCCATGTCGGCCGTGGAGGAGGTCCGCAACAAGGGACCGAAGAGTGGCGGCTCGGCGGCTACGAGCCAGTAAGGGACTGGGGCAGTAAGGGCTGGGGCAGAAGGACTGGGGCTCGCTTCGCGCCAGGCCGACGGCGCTGCCTACGAAAACGGGCGCATCGCTGTGACGTGTCAGCATTTGCCATGGCACCTGGGCACAACCACGAGATTCAAGACGAGTTACGGGAGCCCTACCGGGCATTGCGCGCCGCGATCCCCGACGTCATGGCGGGCTATGCGACCCTCCACGACGCGGCGTTCGCCGAGGGCGCGCTGTCCGTCACCACGAAGGAGCTGATCGCGCTCGCCATTTCCATCACCCGCGAGTGCGACGGGTGCATTGCCGCCCATGGGCGTAACCTGGCCCGTCGGGGCGCCACCACGGAGGAGGTCGCCGAAATGATCGGTGTTGCCATCTCCATGAACGGCGGCCCGGGCACCGTGTGGGGGCCACGCGCGCTGGCCGCCTACCAGGAGTTCAAGGAGTCCTGAGTCGCAACGGGGAGTCCTGCGTCGCGACGAGGAGTCCTGCGTGACCCCAAAGTGGACTCAGGTCACTCGCGGGGCAGCGGGTGTGAAGCGGCAGTCGAGGTGCTTGATCCCGTTGATGAAGGGGGAGAGGAGCCGGTCCGGTTCGCCCGCTGCCTCGAATGTCCGGCAGCCGATCGAACAGGTGGCGGAACATCACGTCGATCTCTTGGCGGGCGAGGTGGGCGCCCAGGCAGAAGTGCGGCCCCGCCGCGCCGAACCCGATGTGCGGGTTGGGATCGCGGCGGACGTCGAAGGTGAACGGGTCGGCGAAGACGTCCTCGTCCCGGTTGGCCGAGTTGTAGAACATGATCACCTTGTCGCCCTCGGCGAGCTCGGTCTCCCCGAGCACGGTGTCCTGGGCCACGGTGCGGCGCATCCAGATGACAGGGGAGCCCCAGCGCACGATCTCGTCGACGCCGGTGGCCGCGATGCCCGCCGGGTCGGCCTGCCACAGCGCTCGCTGATCGGGGTAGGTGGTCATGGCGAGCAGCCCGTGGCTGATGGCGTTACGGGTCGTCTCGTTCCCGGCCACCACCAACAGAATGAAGAAAGAAGCGAGCTCGGCGTCGGTGAGCGCCTCGCCGTCGACGTTGGTGTTCACGAGCGCGGAGGTGACGTCGTCGGTCGGGTTCTCCCGTCGATACGTGGCCAGGTCGGTCATCAGCATGTTGAGCTGCTGGGCCGCGGTCATGAAGGCCACCATCGGGTCCTCGCCCTCGGCCACGTACTCGGTGTCGCCGGCCGAGAGGATCACGTTCGACGCGTGGAACACGGTGTCGTAGTCGACGGCGGCGATGCCCATCATGTCGCAGATGATCTCGAGCGGCAGCCGGGCCGCCACTTCGACCACGAAGTCGCAGCCGCCCTGCGGCGCGACCCGGTCGATGACGTCGTCGGCCACCAGCTCAATGCGATCCTCGATCGACTTGATCATGCGCGGGTTGAAGGCGGCGGAGACGATGCGGCGCAGGCGGGCGTGGCGGGGGTTGTCCATGTTGATCATGGAGCCGAAGAAGTCGAGCATCTCCTCCGGCATGTCGATGATGGAGGTGGCGCCCCGCCCGGACTGGAAGATCTCGGGGTGCCGACTGGCCTCGGCGATGTGGGCGTGCCGCGTCAATGCGTAGTAGCCCTTGCCCTTGTTGATGACATAGGTCAGCGCCTCGGGGATCTCGGGCTCCTCGTAGAAGGGCATCGGTCGTTCGCGCCGCAGGGTCTGGAAGGCGCCCTCCCGTTCGTCCCAGGGCCGGGCCCAGAACTCTGTCGCAGAGAGGTCGATCTCGTCAGCCGTCAGCACAGTGCGTGGTTCCACGGACAGCAACCCTATCCAGGCTCCCTACACTGCGACCATGTGCGACGCCCTGTGTGTCCCGGGCCGGCGCGGCATGGTGTTCGCCAAGAACTCTGATCGTCCGCCCGGCGAGGTCCAGATCGCCTGGCCCTTCGGCCGCCGGGGCTCGGCTGGTTGCACGTTGCGGACGCAGTACGTCTCCATCGGGGACGCCGGCGCGCACGCGGCGCTCCTTTCCTGCCCGACCTGGCTCTGGGGCGCCGAGCACGGCGTCAACGAGCACGGGGTCGCCATCGGGAACGAGCGTGTCGAGCACCACACACGACGCCGCCGCGGCCACGCCCGCGTTGATCGGCATGGACCTCGTGCGCCTCGGCCTCGAGCGGGGCCGCACCGCCGCCGAGGCGGTCGACGCGATCACCGGGCTGCTCGAGACGTGCGGGCAGGGCGGCATCGCCGACGCCGCCCATCAGGAGGCCTATGACTCCTCCTTCCTGATCGCCGACCCGACCCAGGCCTTCGTGCTCGAGACAGCAGGCTCCGACTACGCCGTCGCCCCGTTCCTCACGGGCGTGGCCATCTCCAACCGACTCATGCTCGGTACCGACTGGACGCGCGCCTCGGCGGGGCTCGCCCCGGGGGACGACTTCGACCGTTTCCGCGACCACGACGAGGACACTGCGTACGCCGACGTCCGCCTGGCGGCGAGCCGGCGGTTCCTCGCCGCAGCCGATTCCGGCGGGGTCACGGCGGCGACCACCGCCTCGCACCTGCGCGACCACGGCACGGGTCCGTGGGGTGCGCCGGGCGCCGGAGGTCCCGTCCAGTGCCGCCGGCGCGCGTCGGCGCGGACAGCAGCGGCGTCAGCGTCTGCATGCACGTCCGGGGGATGAGCGTCACCGCGGCGTCCATGATCGCCGAGCTCACCCCGGGCATCGCCGACGGGAGCGCCGCTGCGCGTGTTCGTGGCACCTGGCAGCCCGTGCGCCAGCATCTACGTGCCCGCCTTCCCGCGCACCGCGGCCGGCCCGCCTCCCTTCGTGCCCCTCGAGCTCTCCAGCGAGGAGCTGTGGCACGCCGCCGACGCCCTGCGGCAGGTGGTCGAGGACGACCCCGACGCGCTGCCGCGGATCCGGGACAGGCTCGCGCCGATCGAGGACGAACTGTGGGCCGAGTCCGACGACGTATTCGACGTCCCGGACCGCTGGGCCGAGGCGGGAGGGTCCTGGGGCGCCCGGGCGCTCGAGGCCTTGCGGGCCTGCATCCCTTAATCGAGCGTGGACACGGCGGTACGCTGCGCTTACACACCCGTGTGTGCTCCTACTCGCCAAGGGGGATGTCATGACCAACACGTACTGACGACTGACGACATCGCGGTCGGTGATGTCGTCAGCACGCAACTCGAGAAGATGTGGGGCTGGTACCTGGCCGGCGGCATCATCTCCATGATCTTCGGCTTCTTCGTGATCAGTTACCGGCACGCCAGCGTCTACGCCATCATCTATCTCGCCAGCGGGTTCTTCATCGCGGTGGGGCTCTTCGAGATCATCGCCGGCGTACGGGCGGCCCGGCAGCGCTGGCCGTTGCTGGTCTTCGGCGTGATCTGGGTCGCCGCTGGGCATCGTGGGCTTCGTGTGGCCGCACATCACCATCTTCATCGTGGCCGTGCTGGTCGGCTGGGGCTTCCTCGTGCTCGGCATCTTCGACATCGTCAACTCCATCCGCTACCACTACCTTCCGTACTGGTGGGCGTACCTGATCCGCGGCATCGTCGCCGTCGCGCTGGGCTTCCTCTGCATCCGTCACCCGGGTGCGCCGTTGACCGCGCTGGTCGTGCTGATCGGGATCCTGGCCATCGTGTTCGGCGCCGTCGAGGTCATCGGCGCCTTCTCGGCCCGGCACGCCACGAAGCACTGGGAAGCCTTCAAGGCGCAGGCGCGACTGAGCGCAGCAGGGAGCAGCGGTGCGACTGGCCAGCTTCTCCCTCGACGATGGGCGGCCGCGTCCCGGCCTGATCGTCGGCGACGAGATCCTCGACCTGAGCGACCCGGCGACCGGTCTGCCAGCCGACCATGACCGGCACTCCTGTCCCTCGGCGCCGACGGACTGGAGCGGGTGCGCTCGGCGCCGGCCGGCCCGGCGGCCCGCCACGACGCTGTCGGCGGTGCGCCGGCATGCGCCGGTACCCGACCCGCCCACCATCCTCGCCATCGGCATGAACTACCGGGCCCACGTGGCCGAAATGGGCCGCGAGCCGCCGGAGTGGCAGTACTGGTTCAACAAGCAGCGGACGTCCATCGCGGGTCCGGGCGACCCGATCGTGCTGCCGTCGGTGTCCGACATGGTCGACTACGAGGGCGAGCTTGCCCTCGTCATCGGCCCGCGCTGCCAGCACGTGCCGGCGGCGCGGGCCTTCGAGGTGGTGGCCGGCTTCACCATCATCAACGACGTCAGCACGCGCGACTGGCAGTGGCGCACGCCGACCTTCACCATGGGGAAGTCCTTCGACACCCACGCGCCGTGTGGGCCCGAGCTGGTCACCGGCGACGAGCTGGGCGACCCCGGATCGCTTGGCCATCCGCACCTGGGTCAACGACGAGCTCCGTCAGGACTCGAGCACGGCCGACCTGATCTTCGGCTGCGCCGAGATGATCGAGTACCTGACGACGGCGTTCCCGCTCGAGCCGGGCACCATCATCGCCACCGGGACCCCCGCCGGGGTCGGTGCCGGGTTCGACCCGCCGCGCTTCCTGGCCGACGGCGACACGGTGCGCATCGCCATCGAGGGGATCGGGGAGCTGTCCAACCCCGTGGTGCAGGGTGGGACGCCCGAACCCGTCGGGCTCGACTGAAGGAGGGCCCTCTTCGTCAGCCCTCCCGGATGGTGACCGCCGTTGGATGCAACCCGCCGGTGCATGGGCCGGTCCCGGCGCACGGCAGAATGGTGGGGTGACCGACACCGAGCCTCAGCTGAGCGACGCCGAGCGGGCCGACCGCCTGGACAAGCTCCAGGGGATCATGGACCTCATGCGGCCGGCCGTGCAGGCCGACGGGGGTGACCTCGTGCTGGTCCGGGCCGACGTCGAGGCCGGCGTCGTCGAGGTGCAGCTGCAGGGGGCGTGCAGCTCCTGCGCCATCAGCTCGGCCACGCTGTCGGGCGGGGTCGAGCGCATCCTGCGGGAGCGCCTGCCCTGGGTCACCGAGGTGCTCGGCGGCGTCGACGACTCCCTGAGTCTCGACGAGAGCGCCGCGCTCGGCTCGGGCGGCTACGTCCCGAGCCTGTAGAGCACCCTTCAGATCCTCTCGCCGGAACGACTCGCCGGACCTTCTCGCCGGCACCTCTCGTGACGATCGTCGCGCCTGGCTCCTTCGCTGGCGATTGATTAGTTAGCAGAACTAACTATACTGGACACATGCGCACGCCCCCCGCCCAGATGACCCACGAAGAGGTGGCCGGCCGCCTGCGCATCGCCGTGAACCGGCTGCAGCGGCGCTTGCGCCAGGAGTCGCTCGGCGGGCTCTCGCCCGCCCAGGCCTCGGCGCTCGGGTCGGTGGGCCGGAGCGGCAGCCCGACCCTGGGGGAGCTGGCCGCCCTGGAGCAGGTCCAGCCGCCGACCATGACCCGGATCGTCGCCAACCTGACCGAGGCCGGGATGGTGACGCGGGTGGCGGACCCCAACGACCGGCGTAGCGCGCGCGTGCGCATCACGAGCGCCGGAGAGGACGCGCTGGCTCAGATGCGCACGCGGAAGAACGCGTTCCTCCTGCGGCGCCTCGACGACCTCACGGACGAGGAGCAGCAGCACGCGGAGGAATTGGTCGAGCTGCTCGAGCACCTGTTGGTGGAACCGTGAAGCGACGGATGCGTGAGGCCGGCCGGCGGACCTTCCGCGCCATCTCGGTGCGCAACTACCGTCTGTACTTCACGGGCCAGGTCATCTCCGTGTCGGGCACGTGGATGCAGACGGTGGCGCAGGCCTACCTCATCCTCTTCCCGCTGCACGGCACGGGAGTGGACGTGGCTATCGCCACCAGCCTGCAGTTCCTGCCCCTCCTGCTGTTGGGCCCGTTCGGCGGCCTGGTGGCCGACCGTGTCGACAAGCGCAGGGTGCTCTACGCCACGCAGGCGGTCGCAGGCATTCTGGCCTTGATCCTGGGCGTGGCCGTCGTCACCCACTCGGCCAACTTGTGGATGGTCTACGTGTTGGCGGGTGGCCTCGGGTTCGTCAACCTGTTCGACAACCCGGCGCGTCAGACCTTCGTCTCCGAAATGGTCGGGCTCGACCTGCTGCCCAACGCCGTCAGCCTCAACAGCGTGCTGATGAACTCGGCGCGGGTGATCGGGCCGGCCATCGGCGGTGTGCTGATCCTGGTGTTCGGCGTGGCCGCCTGTTTCTTCATCAACGCGGCGTCCTATGCCGCGGTGATCGTCGCGCTCGCCATGATGCGCGCGTCGGAGCTCAACCGCCGGCCCGGGGTGGTCCGGGCCAAGGGCCAGGTGCGCGAGGGACTGCGCTACGTGTGGGCCACACCCGACCTCAAGATCCCGCTCCTCTCAATGGCGGTGGTCGGCGTGTTCGCCTTCAACTTCACTGTCACCCTCCCGCTGCTCGCCAAATTCACCTTTCATGGAGGTGCCGGTCTCTACAGCTGGTTCCTGGCGGCCATGGGCGCAGGCGCCGTCGCCGGCGGCCTGGCGACCGCCTTCCGGAGCCGGCCGTCGACCCGCCTGCTGGCCAGCATCGGCGTGATCTTCGGCGTCGCCATCCTGGCGGTCGCCCTGTTCACCGACCAAGGGATGGGCGATCGCCCTCCTCGTCCCCATGGGGGCGGCGAGCATCTCGTTCGTGGCCACCAACAACGCCACCTTGCAGCTCCGAGCAGACCCAGCCATGCGCGGCCGCGTCATGTCGCTGAACGCGATCGCCTTCCTGGGCAGCACGCCGATCGGGGCGCCGCTGCTCGGCTACATCAGCGACGCGACCAATCCACGCGTGGCGCTGGTCATCGGCGGTGTCGGCACGTTGCTGGCCTGCATTCCGTTGTTCGTGCTCGGCGCGCGGCAGCATCGCAGCGGGACCGAAGGCCTCGTCATGGGATTGTCCGCGCCGCCGTCGGCGCCGACGACGAACGTTGTTCCGCTGCCCGTCAGCGAAGCCGAGTTCGAGCCTCGGGCGCGCCGTACCAGCTGAATCGCGGACGACGGATCCCAGGGTTCAACCGGGATGGACGAGCTTCTGCGCCACCGGCGACATCACTGCGCCGAACTCTGCGACGAGGGACAGCAGGAGATCGTCGACCGAAATGATCCCGGCCAGTTCGGCGTCCTCCAACACGGGCAGCCTCCGTGCGCTGGCTGTCTTGAACACGTTGAACGCGTCGAAGACGTCGGCCGAGCCCTGGATCACGACGGGGTCGGCCGTCATCACGGCCTCCACCGGCGTCGTCGCGGGCAAACCCTCCCCGACGCCGCGCACCGTGATGTCACGGTCGGTCACGATGCCGACAAGGCGGCCTCCGTCGACCACGAGGAGCGAGCCGACACGATGGCTCCCGAGGAGGCGCCCCGCCTCTTCCAATGGGCAACCGGGAGGGACGGTCACCGGCGCCGTCCGCAGGCACTCTCTCACCAACATGGTTCCTCACCCCGTTCGCAGTGGCCGACGCGTTCTCGTCTCGAGCCCAGAGTAGGGGACGGAGGCGACCCGTCCCGGCTTACGTGTTCTTCGGCTCCTTGGGCAGGCCGAGCACACGCTCGCCCACAATGTTGCGCTGGATCTCGGCCGCGCCGCCCCAGATCGTCTCCGACCGTGAGAAGAAGAAGAGCGACTGGAGGTTGTTGACCGGGTAGCTCGCCTTGGCCTTGCGGGCGCCCGGCAGCAGCGTGTCCTCACCCTGCTCGCCCGAGCAGGACCTGGCCGTCCATGCCCAGGATGTCCATGCCCGAGCAGCAACGTCTCCTGGTGGGCCTCGGACCAGAACATCTTGTTGCAGGCACCGAGCGCTGCGGTGGTGTGCGTGCCGTTGAGCACGTCGGTCAACGTGCGGAAGCCGTTGATCTCCATGATCTTGATCTTCGACCAGGACCGTGCCAACCGCTGGCGGATCAGGGGGTCGCTGTTGCGCCCGCGGCGCCGCGCCTCGCCCAGGATCTCGTCGAACTCCTTCTGGAAGCGCCGGTGGCCGGTGGTCGACGACGTGCCGCGCTCGAACCCGAGCGTCGTCATGGCAACCTTCCACCCGTTGTTCACGCCACCGATGACGTTGTCCTTGGGGCAGCGCACGTTGGTGAAGAAGACCTCGTTGAACTCGGCCGACCCGTCCACCTGTTCGATCGGCCGCACCTCCACCCCGGGCTGCTTCATCGGGACGAGGAGGTAGGAGATCCCGGCGTGCTTCGGCGCGTCGGGGTCGGTGCGGGCCAGCAGGAAGATGTAGTCGGCGTAGTGCGCCTGGGTCGTCCACACCTTCTGCCCGTTGATGACCCACTCGTCGCCGTCGAGCTCGGCCCTGGTCTTGAGACTCGGCCAGGTCCGAGCCGGCGTCGGGCTCGCTGAACCCCTGGCACCACGCGATCTCGCCCTTCAAGATGCCGGGGATGAATTGCTGCTTCTGCTCCTCGGTGCCCCACTGCAGGAGCGTGGGGCCGACGAGGGTGTCGCCGAAGAAGTCGGCGCGCAACGGTGCGCCGACGCGGGCGAACTCCTCGTTGAGCACGACCTGCTGCAGCAGGCTCAGGCCCTTGCCGCCGTACTCGGTGGGCCAGCTGGCGCAGATCCAGCCTCCGCCGTAGAGCTTCGCCGTCCACTCCTCGTTGAAGGCCTTGCGTTCGTCGGGGGTCATGGAGAAGTCGGGGCCGCCCCAGCCCGCGGGCAGGTTCTCCTTGAGCCATCCAGCGATCTCGGTCCTGAACTCCTCGGCTTCGGGTGGGTAGGTCAGGTCCATGCACGGCACGGTACCTGCCTCGTCGACCCTCTTGCGACCAGGTCGTCGAGACTGATGGCACGTCCTGACGAGGCCGGTAAGATGCGGCGCCGGGAATGTTGGCGTAACCCTTTCGCACAGGGACGACGGAGAAGGAGGTGCGGCCATGTCCAGGGGCGAACCCCCCAGTAGCACCGCCGGCGCATGCCCTACTCCCGTGCCGCTGCTCGTTGCGCGCCGGCGCGCGCGCTGAGTCCCGTCTGCGGGTTCAGCACGGAGGCAGACGCCGGTCGCTGATCCTCTGGTGGCGCGCGCAGCGACGCACTGGTCAGTCTGATCCGATCCGAACCCTCGAAGACGCCACAGGAGGTACCTCCATGGCCACGCCACCGTCGACGAGCGCGCCGAGCCGCTCACGTCTGATCCCCGGTCGTTCCCGCGACCCGGAACGACCGCCGCACCAGCGCCGACGCCGCACACGACGCATCCTCGCCTCCGAGGGTGTCTTCGACTCCATCGTGTCGTTGGCCGGTCTGCTCGGTCGTCCGGTACGCAACCAGACCGGTCAGGAGATCGGTCGGCTCGACGACGTCGTGGCCCGCTGGGCCGACGGCCAGGTGTACCCGCCCGTGAGCGGTCTGGTCATCCGCGTCGGTCGTCGGCTCGCCTTCGTCCCCGCGTCGGCCATCGACCGGATCGGCCACGCCGAGGTCGTCCTTCGCTCGGCCCGCCTCGACCTGCGCGACGTCATCCGCCGCTCCGGCGAGGTGCTGCTCGCCAAGGACGTCCTCGACCACCAGCTCGTCGACGTCGAGGGCGTCCAGGTCATCCGCGCCGCCGACCTCTACCTCGCCGAGGTCATCGGCCGCATCCGGCTGGTCGGTGCCGACGTGTCCAACGCCACGTTGCTGCGGCGCCTCGGCCCGCGCCGGTGGCGGCCGCGCCCGACGCCGGACCGCGTCATCGACTGGGCGGCCATTCAACCCTTCACCGAGTCGGCCAAGGACGTCAGCGGTGCGGCGACGCACGTCCGCCTGAAGATGACCAACGAGGGCCTGCACCGGCTGCGCCCCGGTGAGCTGGCGGACCTGCTCGAGGACCTGCGCCGTGACGAGCGACGCGAGCTGCTGGCCGCGCTCGGCCCCGACGAGGCGGCCGACGCCCTCGAGGAGATGCAGCCCGAGGACCTCGAGCAGCTGCTGCGCGAGTCCGATCCGGTCGAGGCGGCGCGCCTCCTGGCTGCCATGGAGCCCGACGAGGCCGTCGACGCGCTGCGCGACCTGCCCCTCGCCGTGCGGGGCGAGGTGCTGCGTCATATCCCGGCCGTGACCGCCCTCGCGCTGCGCGAGCTGCTCGGGTACGACGAGGACGAGGCCGGCGGGATCATGACCACGGCGCTGGTCACCGCCAAGTCCGGGCGAGAAGGTCAAGAAGGTCGTCGACCGGCTCTCCGAGGCCCGCACCCATGGTGTCGACCTCGATGCGGTGGCCGTCGTCGACAGCGACGGCCGGCTCCTCGGCGACGTCACGGTGCTCGACATCCTGTTTGCCATGCGGACGTCCACCGACACGCGCATGTCGGCGCTCCTCGGCGACGAGGACGAGGTGACGGTGAGCCCGCACGCGTCGGCTGGCGCGGTGGCGGCGCAATTGGTCGAAGCCCGGCGGCATTCCATGGTGGTGATCGACGACGACGGATGCCCGATCGGGCGGATCCTGGCCGACGACGTGCTCGATGCCCTGGTGCCCACGAAGGGTCGGTTCCACTTCCCCCGCCTTCTGTCATGAGCGTCAAGGTGTCGCGGCGGTGGCTGATCTACCTGGCCGCCGCCGGACCAGGGCTGATCGCGGCCGCAGCCGGCAACGACGCCGGCGGCATCGTCACCTACTCGTCGGCCGGGGCGCAGTTCGTCTACCGCACCCTCTTCCTCATGGTGCTGATCACGATCGCCTACGTGATCGTCCAGGAGATGGTGGCCCGCCTGGCCGTCCACACCGGCAAGGGCCTGGCCGCGCTGATCAGGGAGGAGTTCGACCTCCGTCTCACGGCCTTCGCCATCACCGCCTTCGCCATCGCGAACATCGGCCTGATGGTGACCGAGTTCGGCGGCATCGCCACCTCGTTCGAGCTGTTCAACGTCTCGCGCTACATCTCGGTGCCGATCGCGGCCGTCGCCATCTGGTCGCTCGTGCTCTTCGGCTCGTACCGCTACGCCGAGCGCGTCTTCCTTCTCCTCACCCTGGTGTTCATCGCCTACCCGATCGCGGCCGTGCTGGCCCACCCCAACTGGCACGAGGTGGCGGCCAACACGGTCTGGCCCCACTTCGTCGCCTCGAAGTCGTTCCTCTTGCTCTCTGTCGCCCTCATCGGCACCACGATCACGCCCTACATCCAGCTGTACGAGGCGGGCGCCGTCGTCGACAAGGGCGTGAAGCCCGAGCAGTACCACTTCCAGCGCGTCGACGCGATCACCGGCGCCGTGCTCGCCGCGTTGGTCGCCATGTCGATCATCATCGCCACGGGCGCCACCATCGGAGGCACCGGCCCGCTCACCTCTGCATCCACCGCGGCCGAGGGACTCAAGCCCGTTGCCGGCGCCTTCGCCACGACCTTGTTCGGCATCGGACTGCTCGGTGCCTCCGCCCTGGCCGCTGCCGTAGTCCCGCTGTCGACGTCCTACGCGGTGGCCGAGGCCATCGGCGTGGAGCGCTCGGTGTCCTCGAGCTTCCGCCAGGCCCCTGTCTTCCTGGGCATCTTCACCTTCCAGATCCTCATCGGGGCGGCGGTGGTCCTCGTCCCGGGCAACCTCATCACGCTGATCCTCAACACCCAGGTGCTCGAGGGGGTCATCACGCCGATGACCCTGATCCTCATCCTGGTGCTGGCCAACCGCCGCTCGCTCCTCGGCTCGGCCGCCAACGGCCCCTTCGCCCGCTGGGTCGGCGGGACTGGCCATTGTGGCGGTCGCCGTCGTGGCCGGCGTCTATGTCCTGCTCACGGTGCTCGGCTGGGTGGGTATCGGTTGAACGGCAGGCCGGACGGGGCGCGGAACCCGCCGTTTGCGCACGACCAGGGGGTTCGGGGAGGCTAGAGGGTCATGGTGAGTCGAGTCGGGACATCCATTGCCTAAATCGCCTCGCCAGAAGTGGATCGAGACCAAGGAATCCTGGGAGCGCTCGCGCCACATCGAACTGCCCGCCCCGATTCCCGCCGCACCGCCCCAACCAGGGGGTATGCGCGTCGCCTTCCTGACCTATCGAGGTAATCCTCGTTGCGGTGGCCAGGGGGTCTACACCCGCCACCTGACTCGGGAGCTGGTCGCGCTCGGGCATTCGGTCGAGGTCTTCTCGGGCGCACCCTGGCCCGAGCTCGACGAGGGCGTCGGGTTCACCCCCGTGCCGGGGCTCGACCTCTACCGCCAGCCCGACCCGTTCCGGGTCCCGCATCCGACGCGAGTTCTCCTCCCGGGAGGACTGGACCGAGTTCGCCATCATGTGCACGGCCGGCTTCGGAGAGCCCCTGGTCTACTCGTCGCGGGTTCGACGAGCTCCTGGCGCAGCGTCGCGACGAGTTCGACGTCGTGCACGACAACCAGTGCCTCGGCAACGGGATGCTCGGCATGGTCGAGGACGGGTGGCCCCTGCTGACGACGCTGCACCACCCCATCACGGTGGACCGCCAGCTCGCCCTGTCCCACACGACGAACCCGTGGCAGCGCTTCACGACGCGTCGCTGGTTCGGCTTCTTGGGCATGCAGGTGCGCGTGGCGCGCGCGCTGCCCGCCGTGCTCACCGTGTCGCAGAACTCCCGCCAGGACATCGCGGCCCAAATGGGCGTCGCCCCCGAACGGATGACGGTGGTCCCCGTCGGCGTGGACGACACCGTGTTCCGTCCGTTCGACGACGTCACGCCGGTGCCGGGCCGCATCATGGTCACCTCGAGCAGCGACGTCCCGATGAAGGGACTCGTCCCGCTGCTCGAGGCCGTCGCCAAGCTGCGCACCGAGCGCGACGTCGAGCTGACCGTCATCGGGCGCCCCAACGAGGGCGGCCGGGTCGACCAGGCCATCGCCCGGCTTGGGGATCGCCGACATCGTGCACTGCGTGAGCGGCATCAGCGACGACGCGCTGGCCCACCTCTACGGCGAGGCCGAGGTGGCGGTGGTGCCGTCCCTCTACGAGGGCTTCTCGCTGCCGGCCATCGAGGCCATGTCGTGCGGCGTGGCCGTGGTCGCCACGACGGGCGGCGCGCTGCCCGAGGTGGTCGGCACCGACGGTGAGACCGGCCTGCTCGTGCCGCCCGACGATCCGGGCGCGCTCGCCGGCGCCATCGCCCGCCTGCTCGACGACCCGGAACTGCGGGCACGACTCGGCGCCGCCGGTCGCGAGCGTGTGGTCAGCCGCTTCACCTGGCAGGTGACCGCAGCCGGGACGGCCGGGTGCTACCACGCCGTCCTCGCCGGAGAGCCGCTCCCCGGCGCACCACTCCCCGGCGCGCCGCTCGCCCGAGGAGCAGCCTGATGTTGACCGTTGACTACGACCGGCTCGGCGTCGGACCCGGCGACCGCGTGCTCGACCTCGGCTGCGGGTTCGGCCGCCATGCCTTCGAGGCGGCCCGCCGCGGCGCGTCGGTGGTGGCGCTCGACGCCGGTCCCGAGGAAGTGGCGCAGGTGCGCGGCACCTTCGCGGCGATGATCGAGGCGGGGGAGATCCCGCCGGACCACCCCGTGACGGCGGTCCAGGGCGACGCCCTGTCGCTGCCCTTCCCCGACGGGACCTTCGACCGCGTGATCGCGTCGGAGGTGCTCGAGCACATTCCCGACGACACCGCGGCAATGCGCGAGCTGGCCCGCGTCCTGCGCCCGGGCGGTGCCATGGCGGTGACCGTGCCCCGCTGTGTGCCCGAGGCCGTCAACTGGGCACTCTCCGACGAGTACCACGACACGCCCGGGGGACACGTCCGCATCTACCGGCGTTCCACGCTGGAGCGGCGGCTGCAGTCGGCCGGACTCGAGCCGACCGGCTTCCACCACGCCCACGGCCTGCACTCGCCGTACTGGTGGCTGCGCTGCCTCGTCGGGCCGTCGAACGACTCGCACCCGGCCGTCGAGGCGTACCACAAGGTGCTCGTCTGGGACATCGTCAAAGCACCTTTCGTCACGCGCACGGCCGACCGGGTCTTGAGCCCCGTCATCGGCAAGAGCCTGGTGCTGTACCTCACCAAGCCACTCGCCAGCGTGGCGGACCTGCCCGACTCGCGCCCCACACTGCCCCGCGGTGTGCCAGGGCGGCGCGGGCCGACCACACCGAGCCAGGGAGCCGCCGCATGACCACCGAAGAGATCCGAACCACCACGCTGCCCGAGGTGCCCGGCATCCTGACCGGCGCCGACGTGCTCGCCACCGGCGAGGCCATCGTCGCCGTGCAGCGCCACGACGGGCAGATCCCGTGGTTCGTGGGCGGCCACTGCGACCCGTGGAACCACGTCGAGGCCGCCATGGCCCTCACTGTGTGCGGCCTGGTCGACGAAGCCGTCGACGCCTACCGCTGGCTTGCCCGCCGTCAGCTCCCCGACGGCAGCTGGTTCAACTACTACCAGGGCGACGCGGTCAAGGATCTCCGGCTCGACACGAACGTGTGCGGCTACCTGGCCGCCGGCGCGTGGCACCACCACCTGATCACCGGCGACGTCGGAGTTCCTCGGTGAGCTGTGGCCGACGATTCAGAAGGGGATCGACTTCATCCTGCGCTCGCAGCAGCCGGACGGCTCGGTGCTGTGGTCGCTCGACTCGACCGGCCGCGCCGGAGCGCTACGCACTGCTGACGGGGTCCTCGTCGATCTACCACTCGCTGCGCTGCGCCGTGGCCATCGCCGAGTGCCTCGCCAAGGACCGCCCGGACTGGGAGCTGGCGGCGGGGCGCCTCGGGCACGCCGTGGCGCATCACCCCGGCGCCTTCGCACCCAAGGTCGAGTTCGCCATGGACTGGTACTACCCGATGCTGTCGGGCGCGCTCGAGGGCGAGGCAGGACGTGCGCCGCATCGCCGAGGGATGGTCCACCTTCGTCATGGAAGGCCTTGGCGTGCGGTGCGTCTCCACCGGCGACTGGGTCACGGCCGCCGAGACGGCGGAATGCGTGCTGACGCTCGATGCGCTGGGCATGGACGGCCCGGCCCTGGACCTGTTCGCAGCCGGGACAAAACCTGCGCCTGCCCGACGGGTCGTACTGGACCGGTGTCGTCTACCCCGAGCGGGAGACGTTTCCCAAGGACGAGCGGACGACCTACACGTTCGCCGCCATGGTGCTGGCCGCCGACGCGCTGTCGAACACCAGCCCGGCCGCCGGGCTGTTCCGGGGCGAAGGACTGCCGGCGGCCCTCGACCTGGCCGAGCCGCATTGCGGTGACGCCATCGAGGGCTGCACCGTCGCCGACCCGCCCCAGCGGTTCTCGCGCGGCTGACGCCGCCGCCGGCGCGGGGCCGACGGCGACGGCGTCGAGGACGCCGCGCAGGGCGGGTAGGTTCGGACTCGATTCCGATGCTCGCCCGCCGACGCGCCCTGCCCACCGTTGTCTGACCCACTGAACGCCGCCGAAGACCCGCGCGTCACGCGCCGTCGGCGCCTGACGCTGGTGGCCATGTGCATCGCCCAGGGCATGACCCTGCTCGACGTCACCATCGTCAACACCGCGCTGCCCTCCATCCAGCGGGAGCTGCACATGACGGCGGGCCAGCTCGAGTGGGTGATCAGCGCCTATGCGCTCAGCCTGGCTGCGTTCATCCCCCTCGGCGGCGCGCTGGGGGATCGCTTCGGACGGAAGCGGTTCTTCCTCGTCGGCATGGTCGTGTTCACCCTCGGGTCGGTGGCCTGCGCCCTCTCGACGTCGGACATTGCGCTCATCGGGTCACGCGCGCTGCAGGGAGCCGGTGGCGCGTTCATGTCGGCCCTGACTCTGGCGATCCTGACCGAGACCTACCCGGTCGAGCGTCGTGCCGGGGCCTTCGGGATGTGGGCCGCCATCTCCGGACTCGGCTTCGGACTCGGCCCGGTGGTGGGTGGCGCCCTCCTCTCCGTCTTCAGCTGGTCTTCGGTCTTCTGGGTCAACGTGCCAGTGGGGATCGCCGGGTTCGTGCTCGCGTTCGTGGCGGTGACCGAATCACGCAACCCGGAGGGGCGGGCGCTCGACGTGGTGGGGATGCTCGCCATCGCGCTCGGGCTCTTGGGCATCACCTTCGGGCTCATCGAGTCGTCGAGCCACGCCTGGGCCTCGCTCGACGTCGCCGGTCCGCTGCTCGTCGGGGTGGCCCTGGTCGTCTTCTTCCTCTTGTGGGAGAACCGCACCTCCTCGCCGATGCTGCCCCCGACCCTGCTGCGGGCGCGCAGCTTCGTCTCGGGGTGCGGCGTCTACCTTCTGACCTACCTCGCGCTGGCCGGGGTCATGTTCTACGTGACGCTGCTCTTCCAGAACGTGGACGGCTGGTCCCCTTTCCGCACCGGCGTCTCGTGGCTGTCCATGAACATCCCGTTCATCGTGGCGGCCCAGTCCGCCGGCAGGTTCCGCCGACGCTTCCAGCCCGTGGTGATCGTGGTCACCGGGTGCCTCGTGGGCGCGGTCGGCGTCGCCGTGCTGGCGCTGCTGTCGGACACCACGTCGTTCGCGGTGGCATTCGTGGGTTACGTGCTGGTGGGCGTGGGCTGGGGAACGCTCGTCCCCGGCGTCGTCAACGTCGCCATGCGCGACGTCCCCCCCGGCGTCTCGGGCGGCGCGTCCGGCCTCGTCAACGCGGCCCGGCAAATCGGCACCTCGGTGGGGTTGGCGGTCCTCGGGACGATCGGCGTGCACGCAGCCACCACTGCGTGGGCGAGCCGCAGCGCCGGTGTGGCTGGAGCGGCCGGGCAGGCGCAGTACGTCGCCGGCGGGCAGATCAACGACCGTGACGCAGGCGCTCGGCAGCCAGTACCGGCCCGATGCGGTGGCCGCGTTCGTCTCCGGCTACCACCTGGCCCTCTTCGTCGCAGCAGGGTCGACGCTCGCCGCCGCCCTCGTGGCCGCGGTCGGGCCTGCGTTCCGGAGCGGGCGCCGGAGCGGACGCCGCAGCCGGTGTCGCGGTGCCGGGAGGAGGCATGGCGGCCGGGGTGGCGCCTGGAGTCGCGGGCGTGGAAGGGGCGGACGCGCCGGCCTGATGGCGACCAGGCTCAGCGCGGCAGCGATGTGCGGCGCAGCACGCGCAAGCTGCCGCAGGCGCCGTCATCGGCGAACTCGCCAGAGTCGAGAGCGGCGCAGTACAGCTCGTAGGGCGGTCGCCCGCCATCGGCCGGATCGGGGAACACGTCGTGGATGGCCAGCCACCCACCGAGCGCCACGTGGGGCGCCCAACCGCTGAAGTCCGCCCAGGCGGGCTCCTCGCCGTGCCCGCCGTCGATGAAGCAGAAGGCGAGGGGGCGGTCCCACCGGGCCGCGAGGGTGGGGGAGTCGCCCACGATGCCCATCACCGTGCCCTCGAGCCCTGCCGTCGTGATGGTGCGACGCCAATGGGGCAGCGTGTCGATGCGGCCGATCTCCGAATCGACGAGGTCGGGCTCGTGGTACTCCCAGCCCGGCTGGTTCTCCTCGGAGCCGCGATGGTGGTCGATGGAGAGCAGGACAGCGCCCGTCGCCTCCGCGGCCGCGCCGATGTAGACGGTCGACTTGCCGCACCAGGCGCCGATCTCGACGAACGTCGTAGGCGTGGCCGCCGCCACGGCCGCCTGACCGGCTCGCAGGGCGGCGGCGAACAGCGCCTCGCCCTCGTCGTCGGGCATGAAGCCCCGCGTGGCGCGGGCCTGCGCGAACAGGGACTGCACGCGTGCCGAGGCGGCCCCGTCGGGTCCGGGCAGCCCTCCGCTCACCGAGAGGTCGGGGTGCGGGCCGCGCGCAGCGAGTCCGCCAGTCCGGCTCGCTCGCGGGCGGCGAAGGCCAGGTTGACGCGGAGCCGCTCCACCGACTGGGCCACCCGGCGGGGGCCGGACGGCAGGGGATGGGCGTCGAGGAAGGCGATGGCGCCCTCGGCGAAGTCGGCATCGCCGCACAGCGCGGGGATCGCCTCGACGATGCGCGGCGGCGCGTTCTTCGGGAAGCGGTCGAGCACCGCGTCCCAGTTCTCGGTCAGCTTCGTCCACACCGCCTGGCCGCCGACCGGGTTGGCGACCAGCGCGCCGAGGACGGCGAACCCGTTCTGGCTGCGCACCTCGGTCATGGCGAGGTCGAACGTGCGCAGGCACAGATCGACGTCGGGGAAGCCCGAGAGTGCCCCGAGCGAGCGCATCTCCTCCTGGGGCGTCGCCGCGTTTCGGTAGCGCTCCAGCAGCGTGTCGTAGTCACCGGGTCGCAGGAGCTGCGACACGACGGAGAGTGTCGCCGACTCGATGTCGGGCGGGATCGGATCACCGGATCCGCCGCCGATCGGTGAGGCGTCGAAACGACGGGCGGCCTCGGCCAAGACGTCGGGGTCGGCACCCACGGTGCCCAACAGGTTGATGGCCAGGGCGCGCAGCGTCGGTGTCCGGTCGTTCTCGCCCGGCGTGGCATCGAAGCCGAGACGGCGGTGCGTGGGCCCGATGAGCGCCGCCACCGCCTCGTGGAGCGCCGCTTGGTGCGCGGGCGACGCGATGCGCCTGGTGAGGAGCCAGCGCGGTCCCGACGGGGGTCCAGGCTGCCGGTTCTGCCTCGTCGCCGAGCCGGGCGGCCAGGACGAGGAAGTCCTGGAGCGTCGAATGGCCCGCCAGGGTGGTGGCCCAGGTGTCGGCCACCAGGTTCGCCCGCTCCAGCGGGGTGAGCGTCGGCGAGCTGTTCGGCCAGCGCCGTGCGGTGTCCGGTCTCGTAGCCGACGCGGAACATGCCCCAGCCGCCGGCATTGACCACCGCCAGTCCCTGCCCGGCCTCGGGGAGCGACTCGGGCGCGGCATCGAGCACGAGGTGGCGCACCGGTGCGCCCGGCTCGGCGTCGGCCGGCGAGTGCGCGCACCGCGACCGGCACGCGCCACTCCGAGCCGATGGACGACGTTGCGCCGTCCGGAACCGGTCCCAGCGCGAACGGCTGTTGGCTGAGGGCGTTCCCGTCCAGGGAGACCAGCGGGTGGCCGCCCTGCAGGATGAACGTGTCCATGACGTCGCGCACCGGCGCGCCGCTTGCGTCCTCGAGGGCGTCCCACAGATCGCTGGTGACCGTGTTGCCGTAGGCGTGCGCCTTCAGGTAGGTCCGGACGCCGTCGCGGAACACCTCGGGCCCGATGTGCTGCTCGAGCATGCGCAGGACGCCGCAGCCCTTCTCGTACGTCAGCACGTCGAACATGCCCTCGGCCTCCTTGGGCGGCCCGACGGGGTACTCGATCGGGCGGGTCAGGTGCAGGGCGTCGACCTGCAGGGCCGCCTCACGGGAAGGTGCGAAGCCGATCCAGCGGTCCCACGACGGTCGGAAGGCGTCGACGCACAGCATCTCCATGAAGGTGGCGAAGGCCTCGTTGAGCCAGATCCCCTCCCACCAGCCCATGGTCACGAGGTCGCCGAACCACATGTGGGCCAGTTCGTGCGTGATCGACGTCGGCGACACGCTCGAGCTCGGCGCGGGCCGCCTCGTCCTGGTCGACGAGCAGCGCGGTGTCGCGGAAGGTGATGCAGCCCAGGTTCTCCATGGCACCGGCGGCGAAGTCCGGAATGGCGACGAGGTCCACCTTGTCGCCGGGGTAGGGGATGTTGAAGTACTCCGTGAAGAAGCGCAAGGCGAACGCGCCGACCTCCAGGGCGAACCCGGCCAGGGGGAGCTTCCCCGGCGTGCAGACGACCCGCAGCGGCACGCCGTCC
This sequence comes from uncultured Acidimicrobiaceae bacterium, assembly GCA_963762175.1. Classification (GTDB taxonomy): domain Bacteria; phylum Actinomycetota; class Acidimicrobiia; order Acidimicrobiales; family RAAP-2; genus Bog-473. The sequence goes on along the minus strand of CAVXJW010000003.1, from coordinate 170,554 downwards.
ACGTCGACGGTCTCGGAGATGTCGAGCTTTCCGATCACGAACGCCACCAGATACGTCGACATCTTCATGGTGGGAGCGAAGCGGATGCGCCGCTTGGCGCCCACCTCGTCGACCCCGACCACCGGTGAGTTCGAGATGGCCTCGACGTCGGGCTCGACGATCAGGGTGATCTCGAAGACGGCCTTGCGGTCCGGCTCGTCGAAACAGGGGAAGGAGCGGCGCGCATCGACGGATTCGAACTGTGTCGTCGCCATGGTCTGGGGTTCGCCGTCGAGACCTGTGTAGGTGGACCGGTAGAACCCGCGCAGCTTGTCGTTGAGCGTGCCGCTGAACCGGCAGCTGATCGTGCACGACCCGGGTGGGAGCAGGTCAGGGGGCCGGAAGGTGACCTGCTCGAGGTCGTCGTTGAAGGTGACGCTGCAGGCCATGGTCGTGCCGTCGGCCGTCACGACCTCGACGTCGCTGATGGCCAGTTCGGCGGCGTTGAGCACGATCTCGTCCGCCGCCTCGTGGACGAAGGCGTCGATCCCGACCGTGCCCGAGAAGGTGGCCGAGGCCACGTCCGGCTCGATCTCGATGCGGTACGTCTCCGGCTCAATGGTGCGGGGCAGGCGGAACGGCTCGGAGCCGGACGCGCCAGCTGGTGTCGAGAGCTGGAGGCATCCGTGCAGGCTACCCGCGGTGCCGCGGGTAGTTTCTCGCTTCGTGCCCGCCGACGAAGTCCCGCCCGCCCAGAATGCCGACGACCGTGACCTCGACGTGGTGGCCATCGGCTCGCCGCTGCTCGACGTCATCGAACTGGCGACCGACGAACAGTTGGCCCAGGTCGGCCTGGAGAAGGGTTCGATGACCCTGATCGACCTGGAGACCGCGACGGCGGTGCAGGCAGCGCATGGGTGCGCCGCGTTATCGTCTCGGGTGGCTCGGTGGCCAACACGACGGCCGGGATCGCGGAGCTCGGCGGCACCGCCGGTTTCGTGGGTGCCGTCGCCGACGACGAGGTGGGCCGCACCTACACCGAGAACCTGCGCGCGGCCGGCGTCGAGTTCGAGCCGCACCTCAGCGAGACGGCGGCCGGGGACGGCCTCGGCACCGGCCGCTGCATGGTGCTCATCACCGACGACGCCGATCGCACCATGGGGACCTATCTCGGGGCCGCCTCGACGCTCTCGCCCAAGGGTGTCCCGGAGGCGTTCGTCGCCCGTGCCTCCATCGTCCTGCTCGAGGGCTACCTGTGGGACGTGCCCGCGGCCAAGGAGGCGATGCGCCACGCTGCCGCCACGGCCCACGCCGCCGAGGGCTCGGTCGCCCTGTCGCTCTCCGACCCGTTCTGCGTGAGTCGCCACCAGCGTGAGTTCCTCGATCTGCTGGTCGACGACGTCGACATCCTTCTCGGCAACGAGGAGGAGGTCACCATGCTCTTCGGCGCGTCCTCGTACAAGGACGCGCTCGAGGCGGCGGAGGAGACGGGTCTGCTCGTCGTCATGACCCGGGGCGCGCAGGGCGCCACCGTCCTGACCGCCCGCGGCCCCGAGGAGGTCGCCCCGGCCCCGGTCGCGCAGGTGCTCGACACGACCGGAGCGGGCGACCTCTTCGCGGCGGGCATGCTGTTCGGCCTGACGCACGGGATGGACCCGGTCGAGAGCACCCGACTCGGCGGGCTCTGCGCCGCCGAGGTGATCTCCCACACCGGTGCTCGGCCCGAGGCCGACCTCAAGGCGCTGGCCGCGGACGCCGGCCTCCTCCCGGGTTAGCCGGCCACCATCGTGAGCCTTTCGATCGGCATCGTCGGCCTGCCCAACGTCGGCAAGTCGACGCTCTTCAACGCCTTGACCAACAACGAGGTGCTGGCGGCCAACTACCCGTTCGCCACCATCGAGCCCAACGTCGGCGTGGTCGCCGTGCCCGACGCGCGGCTGCAGCAGTTGGCGGACCTCTACGACGGCGCGCCGGTCGGTCCCGGCCTCCGTCACCTTCGTGGACATCGCCGGCCTCGTGCGCGGCGCCTCGCAAGGCGAGGGACTGGGCAACCAGTTCCTGGCGGCCATCCGCGAGACCGACGCCATCTGTCAGGTGGTGCGCGCCTTCCACGACGACGACGTCGTGCACGTCGACGCGCGGGTGGATCCCGCGGGCGACATCGAGACGATCAACACCGAGCTGATCCTGGCCGACCTGCAGACGGTGGAGCAGCGGCTGCCGCGGCTCGCTCGCGAGGCCAAGGGCGACCCATCCCTCAAGCCGGCGGTCGAAGCGGTCGCCGCGGCGGAACAGCTCCTCGGTGCCGGCCGGACCATCACCGAGGCGGCGTCGAAGGGCGAGGTGGACGTCGCCCTGCTGCGCGACCTGCACCTGTTGACGGCGAAGCCGTTCATCTACGTCTTCAACGTCGACGAGGGCGCGCTCGGCGACGCCGCAGCTGGCTGCGCGCCTGGCCGAGAGCGTCCTCCCGGCCCAGTCGATCGTGCTGTGCGCGCAGATCGAGGCCGAGGTGGCCGGACTCGATGCTGCGGACGCCGCAGAGCTGCTCCGCAGCTACGGCCAGGAGGAGTCGGGACTCGAGCAGCTGGTCCACGTGGGGTTCGCCACGCTCGGGCTGCAGACCTTCCTCACGGCAGGGCCGAAGGAAGCGAGGGCGTGGACCATCCACATCGGGGACACCGCTCCGAAGGCGGCCGGCGTCATCCACACCGACTTCGAGCGTGGGTTCATCAAGGCCGAGGTCATCAGCTTCGAGGAGCTGATGGAGGCGGGTTCGGTGGCCGCCGCCCGTACGGCCGGCCGGGCGCGCATGGAGGGCAAGGACTACGTCATGCGTGACGGCGACGTCGTGGAGTTCCGCTTCAACACCTGAGCGGGCTCCTGCATTCGTTGTCCGCCCGTTGATCGAATCCGGTCCGGACGGCTCTACTGCTGCGGCAAAAGCGATGTCACGCTCGAACTCGAGGGGCGGTGTTCTCTTTGGCGGCGCCGCCCCTCGCGTATGGCCGGCGTGGGGGAGCGGAGGCTTGAGATCCTCGCAGCTCACAACCCCCCGTTCCTCCACACGGCCCGAACCATTTCGCGGCGAGCCGGCGGATACCTCGGTATCGGGGCGGTAGGGCGGCCGGGCGGCAGGGCGGCCGAGACCAGGCTCCGCCTGTACCGTTGACGCCGATGGAGAAGAGGGTGTGGCTCACCTCGGCCGGCGACGAGCTCAACGTCTCGAAGACCGAGCCGGTGAGCATCGGGCTGAACGTGGCGGTCACGGTGCGGGCCGGGGACGGAGCCATCGCTTCCGACGGTGTCTGGTTGAACGGCGAACGGTCCTATGACACCTACGTCATCGTTGACGGCGACGTGCGCTTCCACAGTCCCGTCGAGTCAGCAGCTGGGGAGACATTCGAGCTCCACGAAGCGGCCGGCGGAGGACACCTCCTGTAGTTGCGGCATGCGTCGCCGCAACCCTCGTCTGTGATCAGACGATCTGGCTCTCGGCCGGCAAGGGGGCCTCTTCAGGAGTCCACCTCTTCGGACAGCGTCCGCACTCGGTGTGGTGATGACGTTCCCACGACCAGATCTCGACGGGGTAGTGGCCCTTGACCCAGCAGACGACGCGCCGCCACCGGACCCCGGGCGTGCCGCTGCGGTCGACGCTCGGGCCGCCTCGGGCAGTTGGGCGTCGGTGGCCAGGTCACGCAGCTCGGCGTCGGTCCAGCCTTCGGGCCACAGCTCGTCCGGTGCGGCCCCTCGAGGAATGTCGGGGGCGAAACCGGGGTAAGAGCTGGTACGGATCGCCATCATTCTCCGTCGGCACGAAGGACCCTGATCTTGATGAACGCCCTGGACCTCGGGTTGATCCCGTCTCCCGGCCCAGCTCGGTCCCGAGGATCCCACCCCTGTGGGCTGGACACACTTAGAGTTTTTGTTGTTCATCCGTTGTGAATTGGAACACGTTTCGGTATCCTGAGCCGCTGATCGGACGTCGTCACCGAGGAGGTCGGACCTATGGAGGCTGCCCACTACGCCGGACCAAGACACCGCACTGAACGCATGGGGGGTTGCTGTCAGTGTCGAGAAACGGGATCGTACGAACAGCTGACGTTCTTCAGGCCGCTCTACAAGTCCCCTCGATCGAATCCGCACTACGGCATGGCAATGATCGTGGCGGTTGCCCTGGTCGTCGTTCCGTGGACGCTGGTCGGCTGGACGATCTGGATGCTGACCTCCTGAGCGCCCGCCGAGGAGGCCCGCGTCGCCCCTTTCTGGCGGATTCGGGCCACCACTCGAGCGGGGGGACGAGGCCGCCGCCGATCCGCATCCAGAGCTCGGTCCGGTGGGTCTTGCACGTCCAGAACGGGCCGACCCTGCCCTCGGCGTCGATGCCGGTGGCGTCGTGCACGCGGCTCAACTGCCGCCCGCAGCCGTCCCGCGAACAGATGCCGATCGAGTCGGTCATGGCCATCAGTGTCCTGGGAACGGCCGGACGGGTCAATTCAACTCGGGTTGAGCGTGGCGGGTCGATGAACGGTGACGAGGACCGCTGCCTGTCCGGCAGAGGTGCGTGTCCGACGGACGCCACCGTGTTCCGAGCACGCAGGGTGCGGAGCGCTCAGCCGTTGCTGTTGGAGGGTGTGACGCTGAACGTCGTCGTGATCTGCTGGCCCTTGGCGTCGATCACGTACCAGAGGCCGCCGTCCTGATCGATGGCCTGTCCCATGACCACGCCGGGCGACACGTCGCCGTTGTAGGTGTAGAGCGGGATGGTCCCCGTAGGAGAGCTGGGTCGAGCCGTCCGGGCGGCGCAGCGTGCCCACCAAGGCGCGGTCCAGCCCCTTGCCGAGATGGACCGGCCCGCTGACGACGAGGGGCGGCCACTGGAACACGCAGCCGTCGTTGAGGCAGGCGCTGTGCGTCGGGCGTGTCGGGGACGAAGTCGTACAGCGTGTCGCCACCGCCGGTGGCGAGAATGGGCCCGACGGGCGAGTGCTGCAGGGTCAGGGTCAGTGAGGCGTCGGTGGTCGGGGGAGACGACAGCGTCGTCACGCCGGCGCCCCCGCACGCGCTGAGCAACAGGGTGAGGCCGGCGAGGGCTGCCGGAACGACGAGGGCGGTGCGGCGCAGCCGGCTGCCCATCACGAGTTCGCGGCCGGGATGGTGGTGCCGAGCAGCCAGCTGATGGAAGCCAGGGCGTCGGCCGTGGTCCAGTTGGGCGCCTGCGGGTTCTGCAGGTTGTGCAGGCCGCCGTCGTCGAGGAGCCCGCGCAGTTTCGCATTCAGCGCGCCCTTCTCATTCGGCGCGCTGGCGTCGACGAAGCGCTCGCGCCCGGCGCCGTCGATGAGGATGTAGCCGTCGGTGTGGTCGACGTCGTAGGTCAACGGCTGGCCGGTGTACCAGTCCGTCTTCGGCGGTTGCTCCTCGGGCACCGTCTGGTACTCGACGCCGAAGGGCTTCCAGAACGCGGCGATGGCGGCCGGCGTGCCGGTCCACAGCTCCCAGTCCGCCCCGAACTCCTTCTGGTACGCGGCAAGGCGGGCGACCGTGTCACGGCCCGGGTCGACGGTGGCCTCGACGAAGACGACGCGGTGCGCCAAGCCCAGCGGCGTGCACGTCGCGCTGCAACGCGATGTAGGCGCCGGTCACGAGCGGGCACTCGTCCTGGCACAGCGACAAGAAGGGAGCGAGCACCACGACCTTGCCGCGCAGCGAGGCCAGCGAGACGGTCTGACCATGCTGGTTGGTCAGCGACACGGTCTGCGGCGTGGGCCGGTCGAGCACCAGGCCCTGGCTCGGCGGCGGCGCCGCGGGCGCGGACGAGCCGCAGGCGGCGAGCACGACGCCCAGCGTGAGCGCGGCGAACAACGCGCCGAGGCCACGGACGCTGCGGCGGGTACGGGTCGAGCAGGTTCATGGGGACGGGCACGGGGAGGGGGGAGTGGCTCGACGGGGGGCGATGCGGCTCAGGCGTCGTCCTCCCCGGGGGGCAGGAACGTGAAGGGGAGGTCGGCCAGCGAGATCAGCGTCGAGGCGATCCAGCGGGTCAGGTCGTCGAAGATCGGGACGAGGGTGGACGGCTCCTCCAGCTGCTGCTCGCTGAAGCGCAGGGACCCCTCGTAGGTCGCCTCGGCGGCCCAGCGGATGCCGGCATCCGCCTCGTCGTCCTCCGTGTGCATCTGCTCAATGGTCGTGGCGGTCCGCACGAGGTCGGCCGGGTCGCCCAGCGGCCCGGCGGCCGGCAGCGCCGCCAGGACCTTCTCGGTGTCCGGCGCCTCGGCCATGCGCTGGACGCGCAGGGCCACCTCGATCACGACCTCGGGCAGCTCGTCCGGCGGCTCGCCGATGGACCAGCTGCGGTAGGAGGTCTGGCTCCACGTGGGCCAGTCGACCGAGACGTCGGCCCGCACCCGGGGCGGCTGTTCCTCGCCCGGGAGGCTGTAGGAGGTCTCCCAGGACACGTCGCCCAGGAAGACGTCGACCTGGAAGCGCTCCTCGACCGCCTGGCGCTGCAGGAGCGCCCGGTCGAAGGAGGAGCGGATGGTGCCGATGAGATCGACGAGGAGATGGTCGAACACGCCGCACGAGGATAGGCCCCTGGCGCCGGCCCCCGGCTTCGCCCACGAGGACCGGTCCGCGGACCGGACGGCGCGGGGCGATCGGGGATCCTCGGGCACGGCTGTTACCGTCGAGCCGATGGGTGAGAGAGCCGATGGGTGAGGGATCGGTGTGGCTCGAGCGCCGGGTGATCGCCTACGCGCATCAAGGCGGGTGCCTGGGAGTCCCCCTCGTCGACGCTGCACGCCATCGCCCACGCGCTCGAGGCGGGCGCGACGGGCATCGAGCTCGACGTCCACGCCACGGCGGACGGCGAGCTGGTGGTGTGCCACGACGCCACGGTGGACCGGACCACCGCCGGCCAGGGCACCATCGCCTCGTTCACGCTGGCGCAGCTCCGGGACATGGACTTCTCCTACTGGTGGATTCCCGGGGCCGACGTGACGCCGGGCCGACCCGACGGCGACTACCCGTTCCGTGGCCGGGCGCCGGCCGACCGGTCGTTCGGCATCGCCACGCTGCGCGACGTGCTCGAGCAATTCCCCGGGCGTCGTGCTGAACCTCGACATCAAGCAGACGGCGCCCGTCGTGGCCCCCTACGAAGAGTCGCTGGCCCGCCTGCTGGCCGAGTTCGAGCGCACGGACGACGTCATCGTTGCCTCGTTCCTCGACCCGGCCACCGACGCCTTCCGCCGCTTCGCTCCGTCGGTGCCGACCTCGGCGGGCACCATCGCCACGGCCGAGGCGTGGCAGGCCGTGCAGGCAGGGAACGACCTGCCGGAGTCGCCCGCCGTGGCCTTTCAGGTGCCCGAGCGCCAGGGGGACCTGGTGGTGGTCGACGGAGCGGTTCGTGCGCGGCGGCGCACCGGGCCGGCAAGGCCGTCCACGTCTGGACGGTCAACGACGCCGAGTCGATGGATCGCCTGCTCGACCTCGGGGTCGACGGGATCATCTCGGACGTGCCCACCACGCTGTGCGGCGTGCTGGACTCCCGGGGAGTTGCCTGGAACGGAAAATGAGGCCGCCGGTGGTCAGGCCGGGGCCGTCAGCGTGGCCTCAGCCGCGGCCGCAGTTCGGCTTCTTGCCGTGGTTGGCCTTCTTCTTCGTCCTGAGCTTGCGCTTGACCGTTCGCTTCGACATGAAGGGGAGAGCTTAGACCGAATGCCGCAGGTCGTCCGGTAGCCTCGGGCGGATGCGGTCCGGATGGCTGCTGCGGGACGGCAATGTGGTGTGTGCGCTCGAGCTGGCCGACTCGCCGGCCGAGCGCGGCGCGCTCCGCGGCCGCACCGGCTGCGAGGGCGCCCTGCACGTCGACGGCCTCCGATCGGTGCATACCGTCGGCATGAAATTCCCCATTGACGTGGCGTTTCTGTCGACGGACCTCACCGTGGTGCGAGTCTCCCGGCTCAAGCCGTGGCGCGTCGCCCTGGGTGGGCGGGCCGCCCGGAGTGCCGTCCAGACCGAGGCCGGGTCGTTCGAGCGCTGGGGCGTGCGGTGGGCGACCAGCTCGAGCTGTGCGAGGTCTCGAACGGTGCCGCAAGCGGCACGCCGTGAGCGACGAGCGGCGGGGCCAGCTGGTGCTGGTGGCCACGCCGATCGGCAACCTGGGCGATCTGTCGCCCCGGGCGCATGAGGTGCTGGCGACGGCCGACCTGATCTGTTGCGAGGACACGCGCCGCACGCGGGCGCTGCTGTCGGCGTCGGGCATCTCGGCCAAGGGCCTGCACGGTGACCGCCTGCTCTCGCTGCACGGGCACAACGAGGCGGCGCGGCTCGACCGGGTGGCCGCCGCCGTGGCGGGCGGCGCGACGGTGGCCGTCGTCAGCGACGCCGGGCACGCCCGGGATCTCGGACCCCGGCGCCTGGCTGGCGGCCCAGCTGGGCGCGGCCGGCGAGACCGTCAGCACCGTGCCCGGGCCGTCGTCGGTGGTGGGCGCGCTGGTGGTGAGCGGCCTGCCGGCGGACCGCTTCTGTGTCGAGGGATTCCTGCCCCGCAAGGGCCCCGAGCGCCGGCGTCGCCTCGGGTCGCTCATGGCGGACGACCGGACCAGCATCGTCCTCGAAGCGCCCGTGCCGGCTGGTGGCCACGCTGGAGGAGCTGGCCGCCGCCGACCCGGCGCGGCCGGTCGCGGTCGTGCGCGAGCTGACCAAGCTGCACGAGGAGGTGTGGCGGGGCACGCTCGGCGGCGCGGCGACGGCCTTCGCCACGCGCCAGGTCCGGGGCGAGATCGTCCTCGTGATCGGTGGGGCCCCGCCGGCGGCACCGGCGGACGAGCCGACGTCGAAGACGCCGTGCGCGCCGCCCTGGACGACGACCCGTCGGCGGGCCCGCGCCAGGTGGCCGAGCTCGTGGCGGCGTCGCTCAAGGTGCCCCGGCGCCGCGCCTACGAAGCGGCGCTGCGCGTGCGGAGCACCGAGCCGGCACCGCGACGACCACGTCGGGGCCGGGCTGAGGGCACCGGTACGCTACCGGCGGTGCCTCCCTACTACCTGACCACCCCGATCTACTACGTCAACGACGCCCCACACGTGGGCACGGCGTACACGACGGTCAATGCCGACGCACTGGCGCGTTGGCATCGCCTGCTGGGGGACGACGTCTGGTTCATGACCGGCACCGACGAGCACGGCGCCAAGATCGTGGAGGCGGCCGAGGCGAACGAGACCACCGCGCAGGAGTGGACGGACCGGACGTCGGCGCGCTTCGTGGAGGCGTGGGACCGGCTGGACATCAGCAACGACGACTTCATCCGCACCACCGAGCCGCGCCACTACGAGGTGGTCCAGCAGTTCCTGCAGCGCATCTACGACAACGGGTTCATCGAGCTCGGCTCCTACTCGGGCCTCTACTGCGTCTCGTGCGAGGACTACTACCTCGAGGACCAGCTGGTCGACGGCAAGTGCCCGGTGCACGGTCGCGATGTCGTCGAGATGAAGGAGGACAACTACTTCTTCAAGCTGAGCCAGTTCGAACAGCGGCTGCTCGACTACTACGACAGCCACCCCGACTTCGTGCGCCCGACCTCAAAGCGCAACGAGGCCCTCGGGTTCATCCGGGGCGGCCTGCGTGACGTCTCCATCACCCGCACGTCGTTCACCTGGGGCGTGCCGGTGCCGTGGGACAGCGGGCACGTCTTCTACGTGTGGTACGACGCGCTCATCAACTACCTCACGGTGGCCGGCTACGGCGGCGACGCCGCCACCTTCGCGGCGCGTTGGGGCGCCGCCCACCACCTCATCGGCAAGGACATCCTCAAATTCCACTGCGTCTGGTGGCCCGCCATGTGCATGGCGGCGGGCATCGAGCCGCCGGAAGAGATCTTCGTCCACGGCTACCTGCTCATGGGCGGGCAGAAGCTCGGCAAGACCATGATCGCCTCCGGGCTGGCCGGCGGTGCCGGCGAGGCGCCGCGCAAGATCACCGACGTGTCGCCACTGGCCCTGGCCGACGACTTCGGCGTCGACGCGCTGCGGTACCACCTGCTGCGTGACATCGCGCTCGGTGGCGACGGCGACTTCTCCTACGAGGGCATCGTGGCGCGTTACAACGCCGACCTCGCCAACAATCTCGGCAACCTCGTCTCGCGTGTCACCACCGTCGTCACCTCCAAGTGCGGCGGCATCGGGCCCGGCTGCAACGCGGCCAGCACCCTCGCCCCCGTGGCCGCAACCGCGCTCGGCGGACGCGGCGGCCGCCTGGGCGCGCTGGGCGCCTCAGGACGCGCTGGAGGAGACCTGGCGCCTCATCGGTGCCGCCAACGCGGAGCTCGAGTCCGCCGAACCCTGGAAGATGGAGCCGGGTCCGGCCGTCGACGCCGTCCTCGGCGACGCCCTCGAGGTCCTGCGCATCGTCGCCATCCTCATCGCCCCCGCCATGCCGTCGACGGCGGTCGAGGTCTGGCGCCGTATCGGGTTGGAAGGGGATCCCTCCGAGGCATCCGTACCGGCGGACGCCGAGTGGGGCGCCTACGGCGGCGGCAACGCCGTGGTGAAGGGTGATCCCCTGTTCCCACGGCGCAAGGCCTGACCCTTGACGGGCTGGTTCGATTCCCACTGCCACGTCCAGGAGGAGTACCTCCCCGAGGCGGAGGGCGCGGCCGCCGACCTGGAGCCCCTGCTGGCCCGGGCGTCCGAAGCGGGCATCGACCGTCTGGTCTGCATCGGCACCGGAGCCGTCACCTCGCAGCAGGCGGTGGCGGTCGCCCGGGCCACCGTGGACGGCGCGGCCATCCCGCGTGCGTGGGCCTCCATCGGGCTGCACCCGCACGAGGCGACGAAGGGCGTCGACGAGGTGGCGGATCTCCTGGCGCGCGAGCTGGCGACCGGCGATGGTGTCGTGGTGGCCGTCGGAGAGTGCGGTCTCGACTACTACTACGAGCACTCGCCACGCGACGCACAACGCGCTGCGTTCGCTGCGCAGATCGCGCTGGCGCACGCGCACGACCTCGCGTTGGTCATTCACGCGCGCGACGCCTGGACCGACCTCTTCGACGTCCTGCACGCGGAGGGCGTGCCCGAACGCACGGTGTTGCACTGCTTCACGGGCGGACCGGAAGAAGTGGAGCTCTGCCTCCGGGCGGGCATGTACGTCAGCTTCAGCGGCATCGTGACGTTCAAGAACGCGTCCGATGTGCGGGAGGCGGCGGCGCGCTGCCCGCTCGACCGCCTGCTCGTCGAAACCGACAGTCCCTTCCTCGCTCCGGTGCCCCATCGGGGCCGCACGAACGAGCCGTCGTTCCTTCCCTTCGTCGGTGCAGCCGTCGCGGCGGTGAAGGGCTGCGCCGTCGACGACGTGAGGGAGCGCAGCGCGGCTGCGGCCGCCATGGTGTTTTCCACAGGAAGCTAATTCACGCGCTGTTGTGCGCAATACGAGAACCTTGTGACCAGGGTGTTTGAGGTTGAATTCGGCGGAAAAACGGGCGTGAACTGGGAGTTCATCTAAATATCGCGAACGGCGGTCCGGCTGACCTGGGAAAAGAGCGCGCGAAAAGGTTTCCTTCGTTTTCGGGTTTGCGCCGTTCGTGTTTGGTTATCTAACTTCTCCAGAAACCCCTCGCCACCCGTGTGTCGGCGTGGGTGCACTGTGTCCCCGGAGAAGGGTGGAGCCCTGCGGAACCAGAGCACTGGGGGGAGGCGCCTCGGCGTTGCCGTTGTCATTTGCGGCACGTTGTTCGGCGCGCCTCTCCTGCTGTTGCAGAACGCGTCTGCGCACGCGTCCGCGGTCTCAGACCGCGGCGCAACGGCGTGCACGGCACATCAGAACGTGGCTGCGGCGTCTCGCGTCGGACGGCGTGAAGTTGCCGTCGAACCTCGTTGCATATCAAGCGCCGACGACGACGTCGTCGACCGCGCCCGCGACGACGACCACGACTGCACCGCCGACGTCGACGACCACGACAACGGCACCGCCACCGTCGACCACATCGACGACGCGGCCGCTTCCGCCGCCGCCACCACCAAGCACGACGACGACGACAGCGCCGCCCGCGCCGCGGGTGACGGCGAGCAACGAAGGCGGCGAGGCCACGTGGTACTCGGCCGCACCGACGGGTATGTGCGCCAGCCCGACGCTCCCGTTCGGCACCGTGCTCACGGTGGTGAACAACGCGACCGGCGCGTCGACCGTGTGCACCGTCGACGACCGCGAGGAGGCGGGCTACCCGCGGGTGGTCGACCTGTCGCCGGCGGGCTTCTCACAGATCGGCAGCCTCGGCCAGGGAGTGGTGGACGTCACAATCTCCTGGTGACCCTTTCCGGCGCCGACATCGCCCAGCTGCTGGCGGCGCACGGGCTCACCCCCAGCCGTGCCCTCGGGCAGAACTTCGTCGCTGACCCCAACACCGTCCGCCGGATCGCGCGCCTTTCGGGGGCCGGGCCCGGCACCCAGGTGCTCGAGATCGGAGCGGGGCTGGGCTCGTTGACGCTCGCCCTGGCCGAGACGGGCGCCCGGGTGGTGGCGGTCGAGACCGACCGTCACCTCTTTCCCGTGCTGTGCACAGTGGTGGAGGGTGCGGGGGTGGAGACGATCCACGGGGACGCCCTGGAGCTCGACCTGGCGGCGCTCCTGGCCGAGCGGAGCGCCGGCCCGTGGAGCCTGGTGGCCAACCTGCCGTACAACGTGGCCACGCCCCTGGTGATCCGGACCCTGGTGGAGGTGCCCGCGGTCGCCCGCCTCCTCGTGATGGTCCAGCGCGAGGTGGGCGAGCGGATGGCGGCGTCGGCGGGCGAGGACCCCTATGGTGCGGTCTCCGTGCGTATCGCATATTTCGCCCGGGCCGAGGTCGTGGGCCGGGTGCCGGCGTCGGTCTTCATCCCACGCCCTCGGGTCGAATCGGTCCTGGTCCGACTGGAGCGCCGTCCCGAGCCGGCGGTCGATCCCGCCCTGGTCACCTACGACCGCCTCAACGCGGTCGTGCGAGCAGGTTTCGCCCAGAGACGAAAGATGCTGCGCCGCTCCCTGGCCGGCGTGGTCGACCCTGAGGCGTTCGAGCGGGCCGGGGTGCGGCCCGACGCCCGGGCCGAGGAGCTCGACGTGACGGCCTGGGGCAGGCTGGCGGCCCTGTGACGGGTCCTTCGTCCGGCCCCGTGATGCCCCCTGCGACCGGCCCGGTGCAGAGGCTGCTCGCTCCGGCCAAGCTGACCGTGTCGCTCCAGGTGACCGGCGTGCGAAATGACGGCTTTCACGAGCTCCGGGCCGAGATGGTGACGCTCGACCTCACCGACGAGCTCGAGCTGGACGACAGAGGTTCCGGATTGTCCGTCGCGGTCGGGCCGGGGGTGGAGGCCGCCAGGCTGCCCGGGCCCGGTCAGAACCTGGTGGAGCGGGCCCTGGTGGCGTGTGGCCGACAGGCCGGCATCCGTCTGACCAAGCGGATCCCGCTGGGCGGTGGCCTGGGCGGCGGATCGGCGGACGCCGCTGCCGTGCTGCGCTGGGCCGGCTGCCGCGACGCCGAAGTGGCCGTGGGGCTCGGGTCCGACGTCCCGTTCTGCCTCGTCGGCGGCCGCGCCATGGTCGAGGGGGTGGGGGAGCGGGTGACCCCGCTGCCCTTCGAGGCCCGTGCGTTCGTGCTGCTCCTCCCGCCCTTCGGCGTGGAGACGGCCAGGGTCTACCGAGCCTGGGACGCCGACCCCGGGCACGAGGCCCCGAACGCGCTGACCCCCGCCGCCCTGGCCGTGGAGCCACGGCTGGCGCGCTGGCGCGATGCCTTGGGGGAGCTGACGGGAAGTGAACCCGTGCTGGCCGGGAGCGGCTCGACGTGGTTCGTGGAGGTAGCCGAGGGCGAGATGCCGAAGGAGCGCGAGCTGCGCATCGGGTCCGAGACGGCCCGGCTTGTGCGCGCCTACACCGTGGCGGCGGGCTGGGAAGGGGACTGAGGGAGGAGAGGGAGCGGGGTGGCGGGAGTTACTTGCCGGCCCGGCGCTGCCAGCGGGTGGCCTTCAGCATCTTCTTGTGCTTCTTCTTGCGCATCCGCTTGCGACGCTTTTTGATCAGTGATCCCATGTCGTGGGGCAGGCTAGCGGTCGCGGGGTTCGACTGCCAGGTCGCTCCCGCCAGAGGAGGCGTCGATGGGCTTCGAGATCGTCCGGCTCGACCACGTGCAACTGGCCATGCCGCCCGGCGGGGAGGCTGAGGCCGAAGCCTTCTACTCGGCGCTGCTCGGCCTGGTGCGCGTGCCCAAGCCCGATCCTCTGGCGGCGCGGGGCGGCTGCTGGTTCGGCGACGGGACGGTGTCGGTGCATCTCGGCGTCGAGGAGGACTTCCGTCCGGCCCGCAAGGCCCACCCGGCGCTCGTCGTGCGCGACCTGGCGGCGCTGGTGGCGACCCTGGGCGCCGCCGGCGTGGCGGTGCACCCGAACGCCGACCGGCCCGCGGGGGAAGGCGCCTACGTCGACGACCCCTTCGGCAACCGGATCGAGCTCATCGCCGAGGGCTGACGCCCGGACCACATGCCGAGCACCCGCGCCACGTGCGGGGAGTGGAGAAAGAGGGAGACGCCGGCAGGAACGGGGCGGTCCGCTCCCACCGGCGTCACCGGCAGCGGGGATGGGACTCCGCGCCTTGGCGAGAGCGGACTCCGCGCCTTGGCGGGAGCGGGAACTCCCCACCACCGGGGGTACGGGTACCAGTGTGTGCCGCGGACCTTGGGGGCAGGTTGGCTCTCCATAAGAACGCGCGAAGAAAACGGTTGCACCGACGCCGAGGCGGCTAGTCGATGACGCTCGGGGGGGTCTCGACGGGACCGGCCACCGTCGGCAGGCGCATGCTCATGCGCGCCCCGCCACCAGGGTCGTTCTCTGCCACGATGCTGCCGCCCTCCGCCTTGACGACCTGGGCCACGATGGCCAGCCCGAGGCCCGAGCCGGGCAGGCCGCGGGCGGCCGGCGAGCGGTAGAACCGGTCGAAGATGTGAGGCAGGTCCTCGGCGGCGATGCCGGGGCCGTGGTCGTGCACGGCCACGAGGCCGTCCCGGCACTCGACCTCGACCGGCTGTCCGGCCGGGCTCCACTTGCGGGCGTTGTCGAGCAGGTTGCCCACGGCGCGGCGGAGCCCGTCGTCGCTGGCCACCACCCAGCACGGCTCGGCCGCCAGGTCGAAGTGCACGTCCTTGGATCGGCCGTGGGTGTTCTGGACGGCCACCTCGTCCTGCACCAACAGGTCGAGGCGGAGGGGCTCCCTCGAGGCCGGGCCCCGGTCTCCCCGGGCCAACTCGGCCAGGTCGCCCACGATGTCGGTGAGCTCCTGCAGCTGCACCAGGACGTCGTCGACGAGGACGGAGCGGTCCTCGTCACTCAGCTCGTCGACCCGCCGGATGACCTCGAGGTTGGTCCGCAGGCTGGTGAGGGGCGTGCGCAGCTCGTGGGAGGCGTCGAGCACCAACTGGCTCTGGGCCCGGCGCGACGACTCGAGCGCCTCGAGCAAGCGGTTGAACGTCCGCCGCAACCGTCCGAGCTCGTCCGGGCGGCCCGGTTGGAGCCGGCGTGTCACGTCGGTCGTCTCGGCCAGGTCCTCGACCGTGTCGGTGAGGTCATTGAGCGGGATCAGCGCGGTGCGGGCCACCAGCCAGCCGAGGACGACGGCGAGCAGGACGCCGGCGAGGGCAACCGCGCCCAACAGCAGCGCGAGCTTCTTCAGCTGCGAGTCGACGTTGAGCAGCGTGGCGATCTGCAACGCGCCGCCCTCCGCCCAAGAACGCGTTCCCCGAGTCGAACTGAGTCCCGGGGGGCAGGTGCTCGACGAATTCGCGCATCTGGTTCCCGTCGACGGTGACGGTGGTGAAGAAGTTCGGGGCAAGCCCGTTGGCCACCAGCCGCACCTGTCCGGTCACGGGGAGGCCACCGCCCGAGACGACGGCGCCTGTGGGGTCGATCACCTGCCCGAGGGTGGCTGTCGTCGAGCCGATCTCCTGCCCGGCGATGATCTTCTCCGCCGCCGTCTGCAGCGAGCTGTCCGCCGCCTCCACGAGCGTGTGGCGCGCCACGAGGAAGGAGCCGAGCGACGCGGCCAGCACGGCGACCACGACGGCGACGGTCGAGGCCAGGACCAGCCGCGTGCGGAAGGTCACGAGTCCCGCAACACGTAGCCCACGCCGCGCACCGTCTGGATGCAGCGTGGCTCGCCTCCCTCTTCGAGCTTGCGGCGCAGATACCCGACGTAGACGGCGAGCGAGTTGGTCCCCGAGTCGAAGTCGAAGCCCCACACCCGGTTGAGGAGCACCTCGCGGGTGAGGACCTGGCGCGGGTGGCGGAGGAACATCTCGAGGAGGTCGAACTCAATGCGGGTGAGCGCAAAGGTGCGTTCGCCGCGCTGCCCCTCGCGCGTCGAGAGGTCGAGCATCAGGTCACCGACGCGCAGCAGGCCTCCCTCGCCCTCGAAGCGACGCCGCAGCAGGGCACGCAGGCGGGCCAGGAGCTCGGCCAGCGCGTAGGGCTTCACCAGGTAGTCGTCGGCCCCTGCATCGAGGCCCTGCACACGGTCGTCGACCGCATCGCGCGCCGTGAGCATCAGCACCGGCGTGTCGTCGCCCGCGCTGCGCATGCGCCGGCACACCGTGAGGCCGTCGACGTCAGGCAGGCCCAGGTCGAGGATCAGCGCATCGGGCGGGGCCTGTGCCAGGGCCTCGAGCGCCTCGCCGCCCGAGGCGACGTCGACGACGTCGTAGCCCTCCAGCCGCAACGCACGGTCAATCGACCGGCGGACCGCAGGGTCGTCGTCGACCACCAAGATGCGCACGACCACAGAACCTATCGCCGTGCTTCGGCCCGGCACGGTCCATGGAGGTGTCTAACCTGAGGGCGGCAATCGCCTCGGTCCGGGGTAGTTCAATCGGCAGAACGTCGGCCTTTGGAGCCGGATGTTGGAGGTTCGAGCCCTCCCCCCGGAGCAAGTCCGTCTTGCTGATGCAAGAGTGAGAAGGCGTCACGCCATATCGGGCTTCCTCTGGCCGACCCGCCCGATCGTTCAGCGCCATGCCCGGAGCCCCCCTCTTCGGACCCGGGTGACTCGCACCGAGACCTCAACCCGACCCGCCGAAGGGCCTCATGGCCGAGGTGGGCCTCCGAGGCCGGCCGCCTCTGTCCGATCGTGACAGTCGCGCGAACTTGATTGCGTGTCGCTGCAGATTCCCATCCGGACCGTGACAGGCACGCAAACTTATCCAGCATCGGTTGCTGATGTGTTGATTCCGGGAAAACTCGAAGGATGGGGAACGCACGGGCACGTGAGGTTGTCGGGGGTCTTGGTCGACAGAGGATTGTGGGCGGTCGGACACGGCTTGTGCTCATCGGGAGTCTTCTGCTCGCTTCGATCGGCGCCATCAATGTCCTCGCGCCACGTCTCGCGGCAGCAGCTCAGAAAGTATCGCTGCCGTCGAGCATCCAGACACAGTGCGGATCAGGCGACAGTTCGGGAGCGTTGTCGCAGTTCTTCGCCACCCTGCCAGCCAATGCACAGGTGACCTTTCCTGCGAACGGGTGTTTTGTCGTCAACGGGACGGTGCTCGTGCAGGGCGTGACCGGTCTCACCATCGATGGCAACGGCTCCACGTTCAAGCAGACGGTAAGCCCGTCGAATCCCTCCCCGCTCGTCGAACTGTGGAACGACAAGGACCTCACGATCGAGAACATGAAGATCGAAGGGAACTACGACGGAACCAACGGTGGATCGGGCGAAGAGGGTGACTACGGCGTCCAGTTCGAGGCCGACTCTGGCGTGACGCTCACGAACGACTCAATGAGCAACATCCAGGGGGATTTCCTCTATCTCTCACCCCCGTACGACGTGACGACCAGCGATGCGCTGTCGACCGGCATCACCATCACAGACTCGACGTTCACCAACGCCGGGTACCACGGACTGACGGTCGAATCGGTCGGATGCCCAACGCTTGCGCCGTGCAACGGGCTCACGGTGTCCGGGGACACGTTCTCGGACATCGCCGTTGATGCGATGGACTTTGAATATGACGACTACTCGACGCCCTTCAACCCTGATGGCACTCCCTTTTGGGCCGCTGAGGACGATGTGACCATTGCGCATAACACGTGGATCGACTGGAATTACGATTGGTTCGCATCGGTCCAGGGCCAGCTGCCTGGCGTCCAAGAGCAAAACCTGACGCTCTCCGACAACACGCTCGAAGCCGATTCAGCTCTGTTCGAAGTGGTGGGAACCAACAGGGCTCTGACCCCTACGGCTTCTACGAACGACAACTGGACCATCACTGGCAACTCATTCGTGAGTGGCTATTACGGTGCGCCGTACCGAGGGTCGGGCTCAGTATCCGGTCAGCTCTATTTCATCACGGACCTCAAGCTCGAGAACAACGACTTTCCGTTCTGCAACGGTGAGTACGAAGCTCCAGAGCCGGAGAGCGAATGTACGGCTCCATCTGAATACGTGTTCGATCTCGACACCATCACCTACGGGTCGATTGCGAACAACGCTTTCCCAGGATCACTCGGCATCGTCCTGCCACAGCCGTACAACCAGTACCTCACGGACCTGACTGAATGTTCGAACACCTACGGAGCCAACGGTGGCCAGACGGACAGCAGTTGCACACCCGCGACTCAGCCAACCCAGCCGACCCCACCACCCAAGCCGCCAAGGTTTCCCTGGCACCGACACCACCACGGACCTGGCCAAAATCGTCCGCTGGTCCATCGGTGAGCGAGGTCCAACCCTCCCCCGGAGCTCCCGTCAGCGACCGGTGGCCTTGTCCTGATCGGCCAGCTCGGCCAGATACGTGTTGTAGGCCGCCAACGCCGCGTCCTCCTCGGCCTCCTCCGAACCCGGCGCCGCCCCTGTCGGGAGTGTTGCCCCTGTCGTGGATGCCTCCGGTCTCGCCGACGTCACGGCGGAGCCGTTCTCGCCGCCGGGTCCGGTAGCAGCGGCGGCGGGCGGCGACCCGTCCTCTGCCGCCTCGTGGACGAAGCGCCACCACATGTAGACGGCGTAGGCGGCGAAGAGCGGCCACTCGAACACGTAGGCCCAACTGAGCGTGTTGCCACCCAGGGCGCGGCTGAGCTGCCAGAGGCAGAGGGCGAGGAAGGCCGGCACCACGATGAGGATCACCACGTGGAGCTTGAGGGCGCGGCGGGAGAGCCAGACCTGCTTGCCCATCAGCCGTCCTGGAACAAGAAGTCGTCCAGAATGGCGGCCAGCTCGAGCGGCCGGTCGCCCTGCACGCTGTGGCCTGCGCCCTCGACGCCGATGACGGTGGCCGTCGGCCGGCGGCGCAGCAGTTCGGCGACATCGGCATCGTCGACGACGGACCAGGCGAGGCCGCGCACGAGGAGGAGCGGGACACGGAGCCCGGAGACGGCCTGCCAGAGGTCGCCGAACTCGGGATGGGCGGCCGGCCCGGATGGCTCGGTCCGGAAGCGGGCATAGCGCCAGACCCAACTGCCGTCCTCGCGCTGGACCGCGTTGTGCAGGATGCCGCGGCGCAGCGACGACTCCGATCGGCCCGGGTTGTGCTCAATGGTCCGGGCCAACAGCTCGTCGAAGCTGTCGAAGCTCGCCGGCCCGTTGACGAAGTTGGTGATGGGCGCCGCCTTCTCGGCGTTGACCCCCGGCGTGACGTCGACGAGCACGAGGGCGCGCACCAACTCGGGGGCGTGGGCGGCGAGGGCCAGGGAGGAGACGCCGCCGAGGGACATGCCGACGACGCCGCGGGCGTCCGGGGCGAGCTCGGCGATCACCGTCGCGAGGTCGCGCCCGTTGCTGATGGCCGAAATGGACCCGTCGAGACCGCCGTCGGAGTGTCCGTGCCCGGGTAGGTCGACCGCCAGGAGCGGGCGTCCCAGGGCCATCGCCACGGTGTCCCAGGTATGGGCGTTCTGCGCCCCGCCGTGCACCAGCACGAGCTCGGGAGGACCGCTTCCCCAGACCAGGCTGGAGACCGCCCGGCCCGGCGAGACCTCGACGTCGACCCGCCGGACGGCGGGCGGCCCGTCGTAGGGCAGGCCGTACTCGGCGGCGTTCTCGTGGAACAGCCCGAACTCGTCGTAGGGCTCGCGTTCCGGCACGCCCACGAGTGTCCCATACGCACGCCCGGCGTCCGGGCGGGCTAAGAATGCCGCCATGCCTGAGCGCCGACTCTCCGCGGTCGTCCTGGCCGCCGGGGAGGGCACGCGGATGCGGTCCGAGCGCCCAAAACCCCTGCACCTCCTGTGCGGCCGCCCGATGGTCCTGCACGTCCTCGATGCCATGGCCGAGGTCGACGTGACGCGGGTCGTCGTGGTGGTGGGCCACCGGGCCGAATGGGTCACCAAGACCCTGGTGCAGCACGCGCCGCCGACGATGGAGATCGAGTTCGTCGAGCAGCTGACCAGGACTGGCACTGGCGACGCGCTGGCCGTCGGGCTGACCGGATTGCCCGACGACGATGACGACGAGACCGAGGACGTCGTCGTGCTGCCCGGGGACACCCCGCTGCTGCGACCCCAGACGCTGGCGGCGCTCGTGCGGGCGCACCGGGCCGAGGACGCCGGCGCAACGCTTCTGACCGCGCTCAGTCGAGAACCCCGCCGGCTACGGCCGGGTCGTCCACGGCAAGGACGGTGACGTGACCCGGGTGGTGGAAGAGGCCGACGCCACCGAGGAGGAAAAGGACATCGAGGAGGTCAACACCTCCATCTATTGCTTCCGGCGCAGCATCCTCGCGCCCACGTTGCGCCGGCTCAGCCCGGCCAACGCCCAGGGCGAGTACTACCTGACCGACGCCGTCAGCGTCCTCAGCAGCGCCGGGTACGCCGTCCGGTCGCTGGTGCTGCCCGACTCCATGGAAGCGGCGGGCGTCAACGATCGCGCCCAGCTGGCCGTCGCCGAGGCCGAGCTGCGCGACCGCATCAACGAGCGCTGGATGCGGCGCGGTGTCACCATGTGGGACCCCGAGCGGACCTACGTCGATGCCGAGGTCCACCTGGAGTCCGACGTGTCGCTCCTGCCCGGTGTGATCCTGCGCGGCAATTGCTCCGTGGGGGCGGGGGCCGAGATCGGGCCCAACAGCGTGCTGACCGACACCAACGTCGGCGAGGGTGCGGTGGTGGCGGCGTCCTTCTGCACCCTGGCCACCATCGGCGCGGGCGCACGTATCGGCCCCTACAGCGTCCTGGACCCCGGGGCCGAGGTGCCCGCCGGGGCAGAGCTCGGCCCGCACTCGGTGGTGGCCGGCCCAGAGGGCTGAGCGCCCCGGAGACGCGGCGCGGTGAGGCGCACTAGCGTTGGTGTCGTGGAGTTGATTCCCCGGCGTCGCCTCGAGCTGATCTCCGGGCGTGCGCACCCGGAGCTGGCCAAGGACATCGCGGGCCACCTCGGCGTCGAGCTGGGCGAGGCCAACCTGCGCGAGTTCGCCAACGGGGAGATCTACTGCAAGTACGACATCTCCATTCGCGGTTGCGACGTCTTCATCGTGCAGACCCACGCCAGCCCGGTCAACGACTCGCTCATGGAGCACCTGATCATGATCGACGCCGCCAAGCGAGCTTCGGCGAAGCGCATCACGGCGGTGTGCCCGTATTACGGGTACTCGCGCCAGGACCGGAAGTCGACCGGACGGGAGCCGATCACGGCCAAGCTCGTCGCTGACATGCTGTCGGCCGCAGGAGCCGACCGGGTGATCAGCGTCGACCTGCACTCGGGGCAGATCCAGGGTTTCTTCGACACGCCCTTCGACCACCTGGTGGCGGCACCGGTGCTCGAGGCGTACATCCGCGAGAACTTCGGCGACGACGTCGTGGTGGTGGCGCCCGACGCCGGACGGGTCAAGGTGGCCGAGCGCTACAGCCAGCATCTCGGCTTCGATCTGGCCCTGATTCACAAGACGCGGCCGCGGGGCACCTACAACGAGGTCAAGGCCCGCCACGTCGTGGGTGACGTCGAGGGGCGCCACTGCGTCCTGATCGACGACATGATCGACACCGCGGGGACCATCTGCGCGGCCGCCGAACTGCTCTCCGAGGCGGGCGCCTCGGACATCTCGTGCATGGCCACCCACGCCGTCCTCTCCGACCCCGCCGTGGACCGGCTCAAGGCGGCACCGATCTCCCGCGTCGTGGTGACCGACACGCTGCCCGTGGCCGAGGACCGGATCTTCGACAAGCTCGAGGTCCTGTCGGTGGCCAAGATCATCGCCGACGCCATCGACGCCGTCTTCGAAGACACGTCAGTCTCCGAGCTCTTCGGTGGAGACAACCTGGTCTGAATCCGGGCTCGATGATCGTGGCTCTGTCCTCGAGCACGCGGGTCTTCGAGCACCACGGATTCTTCGAGCACTACGGATTTCCGGGTCGGCATGAAGCTGATCTGCCAGGGTGGCGGAGTATTCTCTGGCCCATGTTCGTCGGGCCTGGCCTTGTCGGGCCTGCGTATACGGAGTGCCGGCACCATCGGCTGACGGACACTCGAACAGCCTCGGCGACGTCGGGCGGACATCACGAAGTAGCGGCCCGTCGATCTCTGACTCGGCCCCTCGGGTGCTCTGATTGAGCCCCATCGGGCGACGTCGAGTGCGTGGTCGTTCCTCCCCCGGACCGGCGGGCCCACTCCCACGCCGAGGTCTCCGGTCTGACCGCTGCGGACGCTGAGCTTGCTGATCCTCCTGCCTGCAGGCGTCCTCGGATTGTTGTGGTTCACCGTGACTCGACGGAGAGACGCTCTGGGTCTGACCCGACTCTCTCGTCGCGGCGCCCTCGTCGTGGCGTACCTCGGATTCCAGGCCCTCCTGGAGGTCGGGACACAGCTGACCAGCATCGGGCACCACTTCACCAGAGGCTCGCTGGCCGCCTACTGGAGCGCCCTGTTGATCATCCTCGCGGTCGCCGCCTGGCCCGACATCAGGAGAGCCGTCGAGAACGCTCCAGCTCGTCCGGGCCTCCGATCACTTCTCAAGCGGTCCATCGACGGAATCGGAACGGAAAACGCCGTCTGGCTCACCGTTGTCGCGTTCATCCTGGGTGTCCTGGGCTATCTGGGATGGTCCTTTCTCCCGTCGAACGCTGATTCGCTCGTCTACCACCTGGTTCGGGTCGTCCACTGGATCCAAGATCAGAGCGTCGGACCCTTTGCCGCGCACTACACGGCGCAAATCGAACTCTCACCACTTGCTGAATTCAACCTCGCCCATTTTCACCTTCTGGTCGGGTCAGATCGGCTCGATGCCTACGTGCAACTCTTCGCGTGCATCATCTGCCTCGTCGCGGTGTCGGAGATCGCCAGGCTGCTCAACGGCAGTCGCTGGACCCAGGTGGTGGCCGTGGTCATTTGTGCAACGGTGCCCTCGGGCATCCTCGCGGCCACCAGTACAGAGAACGACTACTTTGCCGCGACAATCGGCATCGGTCTGCTCGTCATCGCCCTGGGCTGGCCATCTGCCGGCTCGTGGTGGTTTCCGGCCTTGTTGCTGGGATTGGGCATTGGTCTCAGCTACTTGGCCAAGGGCACGGTGATTTTCCTCATCGGTCCGGCCGTCGCCTTCGTCCTCCTCGTCCACATAGCCCGGATGGTGCACAGCACGCGGCCTGTCCAGGACCATCAGACAATGGGTCGGCGTCCTCGGCGCCGCAGGTGCAGCCGCTGTCATCATTGCCGCTCCGTTCGTGGCTCAGAACGTCTCCGTCTTCGGCAGCTTCTTCCGGCCCCGTGACGAGAAGCACCATCAGCACCGATCTCACACCGTCGGCGGCGGGTGCAAACATCGTACGAAGCACAGCCGCGAACTTCATGATCGGCAACGGGAAGAACGGGATAGAGACCGACATAAGTGGGACCGTTCTGAGCGGGCTGCACCAGCTGTTCAACCAATTCCACGTCAATCCCGGTAATCAGAACTATGTCCTGGGCACGCAGACGAATGCCTTTGCCAAGGCGGACTATTCGCAGTGGGATCGCAGCGGCGACTTTCGGTGCAGATCCATGGGACGTTGTCCTGATTCTCTTCGCCATTGTGGCGTTGATTGTCTCCCTCGCGAAGAGCGAACCGTGAACGGCGAATGGCGCTCCTGCTGGCGGCCGGCCTCGTGCTCGGGTTTCTCCTCTTCACCGCCACCGCACGCTGGAGCGTCTTCGCGGTCCGGTACGAGATACCGCAGTTCGTTGCGTGGTCGCCCGTCATCGCTGTCGCGTTGTCGACTCTGCCGAAGATGGTCGTGCGGGTCGTTCTCGTCCTCCTTCTCATTGCATGCACGCCGCAGTTGTTTCAGAACGTGGAAGAACCCTTCATCCATCAGGACTTCGCGGCGAATTCGCTGGTTCCTTACTTTCTCGACACGAACCTCCAGAACTACGCCCTGCGTGCTCGTCGGGAGAGTACGAAGCAACATCTGCTGCCATCGCTTCGACCTCGTGCCATCGCGTGGCCTTCGCCAACTGGATCTTGGCGGAGTATCCGTTCTGGGTGGGGCTGAAGAATGTCGGATGGCAGGGCGAGATTCAGAACACCAACGTCGACAATGTGACTCGTCGGTTCGAGGATCCGACATTCGACCCCTGTATCTCGCTCAGTCAAGAGTCCGCACGGTATGTCGCCCGCGACACGAGCAAGGTGCAACTTCAGTTCGGTCCGTTCGCCCTCTCGGTCGACCCCGACGTTGCGGGCTCGCTCCACTCCAATTCCGTGAACTTCCGCAGTTCGGTCGCCGGTCTTCGCGTGCTTCCCGGTGGAGGTTGGTCCCGCGATCCGCAGTTAGGCGAACCGATGCTGGTTCGTTCTGGATCGATCTTTCTCTTCAACCGCGTTCGCCAAGCGGTCAGCCTGCACGTACAGAGCAGTTCGACGACTGAGCCTGCTCATGCGGTGGTTGCGGCGACGGCTGCAGGACTGGGACTGACCCCGGTCTCATCCGCCGGCACCATCACCATGGTCGTCCCGCCGGGGATCACCGAAGTTCGTGTCGATCCGACTCAGATCGACGGTGGGGCGAGCCCGAAGGTCACCGGCATCTCCGTGGGCCCTGCTCCTACTGGCTGAATGTCCCTACCGCCTGAAGGCCCTTGCCGCCTGAAGGCCTCGCCCCAACTCCGCTGAGCCGGACGCTGGACATCGGACCAGCCCGCTGAGATCGGCGTCCGGGGGTCGTCGGAGAGGACCTGGGGGTGGAGGGTCCAGACTCCTCCAACCCGGGCTGACCTGGCGCGCCCCAGGGTCCCGTGGACTTACGGACGGAAAGAAGTATCGGCTCATGGTCCGTAATCGGAGCAACTCCTCGATGGAGCGCGTGCCGCACAACGCGACCAGCACGGCACCTCGAAAACCTCGTCGGAGGCGACCGGCGGCATATAGTCTCAGACCAAGGAGTCGCCGTCCTTCCGGGTTCAGTGCGCCGGCGCTCCACTTCGATCGTAGGTGTCCCATCCCGCAGGGATATGGGCTCTTGGGCTGCACCCAGGAGGGACTGGAAGCTTGTCATCCATTTATGAAGTTCCGGTAGATCCCGACGCTGAGAACAACTGTCACGCCTTTGCTCTGTCGTTCATCGGATACAACAAATCCGTCCTTGAGGTGGGTTGCTCCACTGGCTACTTCACAAAGGCAATGGTTGCGCGGGGGTGCAACGTCGTCGGCCTCGAAATCGACCCGAATGCGGCCAAGGAAGCCGAACAATGGGCCGAACGGGTCGTTGTGGGTGATATCGACGACGAGGACATTTGGGGCTACGTCAAAGACGAGTCTTTTGACGTCGTCGTGCTCGGTGACGTGCTCGAACATCTGCGGGACCCGCTCGCGTCCCTGCGGCACGCCGTTCGAAAGCTCAAGCCATCGGGATTCGTCGTCACTTCGCTGCCGAACATCGCCCACGGCGACATTCGGATGTCCCTTTTACTGGGGAGATTTCAGTACAGGGACGTCGGGCTTCTCGATCGCACGCATATTCATTTCTTCACGCTCGACTCCATGCGGGAGTTGATGAAGGAAGCAGGTCTCATCGTGGCCGACACGAAGCGTGTCGTCGTCCCACTCTTCCAGTCCGAGATCGGAGTTCGGCGAGATGAGATAGGAGCTTCCACGCTTGACCAGCTTCTGACCGATCCCGAGGCGGAGTCGTATCAATTCGTGAGCAAGTCGGTGCAGCGACAACGGCACCCGAACGCTCTCCGAACTGTCAAAGAGGCTGAATGAACTTTCAGATCGCGTCCAGAGTGAGGACGTTCGCACGGCGCTTCTCCGCGTCGAGCTCCGCGACGCAGAACTGACGTCACAACACCTGGAACAGAGTCTGGAAGATCTGAGGAAACACCAGGAATACATCGAAGCCCTTCAGGGTCACGTATCGGGGCTCGACCACAACATCGAAGTGCTCGGCGAAGCGCTCGCCGCCAGTGAAGCCCGCTACCAGACGCTTCTCCAGTCCAAGTCCAAGCCGGCGCGCATCACCGCCCCTCTTCGTTGGGCTCGAAGGAAGGTCCGCGGCAGACACGAAGGGAAAGCCGGTGGTGCCTGAAGATTCCAGGAGGACGTCGCCGCACGTCCTCGCCTTCTACCTCCCGCAGTTTCACCAGGTACCCGAGAACGACGCCTGGCACGGGCCAGGATTCACCGAGTGGACGGTCGTCGCCGGAGCCGCCCGCTCTTCCCGGGTCATCGTCAACCAGATCTTCCCGGAGAGCTTGGGTTTCTACGACCTGCGGGTGCCCGAGACCCGCTATCTCCAGGCTCGGTTGGCGAGGGAGCATGGCATCTCCGGATTCCTCTACTACCACTACTGGTTCAATGGCCGCCGGATGTTGGGGAGGCCGTTCGACGAGGTACTGCGCCTCGGGGCAACCCGACTTTCCCTTCGCCTCTGCTGGGCCAACGAGAGTTGGTACCGACGATGGCAGGGATCGGTCGACGAGCTGGTCATCGAGCAGGAGTTCAACGAAGAGGACGACGTCGAGCACATTCGCTGGATGATCGAGTGCTTCAGGACCCACGGTACATCCGCATAAAGGGACGACCGCTTCTGACCGTCTATCGCGCGCAACTCCTCCCGGATCCGAAGCGGACCGTGGAGATCTGGCGTGACGAATGTGAAAGCGCCGGCGTCGAGCCGCCGTGGCTCGTGGTCGTTCGAGACGGGCGATGAACTGGTCGATCCCGCGACATCGGCTTTGACGCGAGGGCCGAGTTCGTCCCGCACGTGGTCAACGACTCGGAGTCGAGGCAGAGTCGCCTGCGGGCGGGGAGCGATCGCAACCGTCTACGACTACGACGACGTTGCCGCGGCCTACTATCGTCGCGCACCGGAGTGGCCGGAGGTATCCGTGTGTGGCCGACGGGGTGGGACAACACCCCTCGTCGCCGGAACGGGGAGGCACTGCTTCTCCTGGGCTCGACACCTGAGAGGTACGGGGAGTGGCTGGCGAGGGCCACCGACGCCAGATGCGGTCCGACGGACGAGACGGCATCGTGTTCGTCAATGCCTGGAACGAATGGGCGGAAGGAGCTCATCTCGAGCCCGATGCCGTCTGGGGAAGGGCCTACCTCGAAGTCACGCGAAGTGTCGTGGAAGAGCTGTTCGGCCTGATCCGGGCTGAACTTCTCCATCCTCCATCTGACGATGCTGAACCCCGCCCCATCGAGGACCTCTACACGACCTGTACGAGCAGTTCGTGCCCCTAGAGACGATGCCAGCGGATACCTCGCCTTCGAGGATCGGCGTCGGAGGGACTTGCGGTTCGAAGCTCACGAGCTGGAGCAGCAACGAGAAGAGAAACGAACGTTGGCCGAACTGGTGCAGGTCATGGACGAGCAGATCGAGTTCCTCCTCGAGAAGACGAGAGAGTCCGGTATGACTGAGTTCCGCCCCGTCGTGGTTGGTGGCCCCGTGGGAAGTGATCTCGTCGCACAGGAGCGGCGCAGCGATGTACCTGGAGCTGCTCAAGGCGTGTCTGACCCGCCTGCTCTTCATGAATGATGCTCCCGGGAGAGACGCCGAGAAGCTGGCGAAAGATCGAGAGATCCGGGAGCCCGGCTGGGATTGGCCAGACGAAGCCGAGACGATGATCGGCTTGCTCCGACTGAACTGCATCGAGGAGTGCGTCAAGTCGGTCGTGCGGCATGGCGTTCCCGGTGACCTCCTCGAAGCGGGCGTGTGGCGGGGCGGGGCGGCCATCTACATGCGGGCGCTGCTGTTTGCCCTCGGCGATCAGACGCGAACGGTGTGGGTGGCCGACTCCTTCGAAGGCCTCCCACCCCCGGACGCCGCCAACTTCGCGCAGGACGCGACGATGGACCTTTCCGGCTACAAGGAACTGGTGGTGAGCTTGGAGGAAGTGCAGTCCAACTTCGCCCGATACGGCCTTCTCGACGATCGCGTCGCGCTTCTTGAAGGGTTGGTTCAAGGAAACCCTGGGTGCAGCCCCGATTGACCAGCTGGCGGTGCTGCGGCTCGACGGCGACTACTACGAATCGACGATCCAGGCCTCGAGGCCCTGTACGACAAGGTGTCCCCAGGCGGATTCGTGATCATCGACGACTACCTCCATCTGGAGAGCTGTCAGCAGGCGGTCGATGATTTCCGTGCGGCGTTCGGCATCAATGACGAGATCATCCCCGTGGACTGGAACAGCGTCTACTGGAAGGTCGGGGGCTGAACCTCCAGGTCTGTCGGCCCTTCACCCCGGGGGATCGTGCTCCGCAGGACGCCCGGATCGCGGAGATCGGGGCCATCGGACGCGATTTCCGGGGCGGACAGAGGGGATAAGCTGACTGGCCGTTCGCCGGAGGGTATCTGGCTGCCCCCCACACCCGCCACCTGAGGAGATCCACCATGGCCGAAGTCGTACTCGCCGCTGAAGTCGGGCGCCCCACGGGCTCCGCGCCGTGCGCCGCCTGCGGCGTGAGGGGAAGATCCCCGGTGTGATCTACGGCCACGGGACCGACCCCCTGCCGGTTGCCATCGTGGCCCGCGAACTCCGTATTGCGCTGAACAGCGAGGCGGGAGCGAACCAACTCTTGTCCCTCGACACCGGCACCGACACGTATCTCGCCCTGGCCCGCGAAATGCAGCGCCACCCGGTGGCGCAGACGGTGACGCACGTCGACTTCATCATCGTCCGCCGCGACGAGGTGATCACCGCGGACGTGCCGATCGTCCTCATCGGCGAGGCCCTCGAGGTGCACCACGGAGACGGGCTGGTCGACCAGCAGATGTTCACCCTCGCCATCAACGCGCTGCCGACCGCTATCCCGTCCGCGATCGAGGCGGACATCACCGACCTCATCATCGGTGGACAGGTCCGTGTCTCCGACCTGGTGCTGCCGTCTGGTGTCACGACCGACATCGACCCCGAAACGGCCGTCGCCATCGGCCAGCCGCCGCGGGTCGTCACGGAAGAGGAGACCGGCGAGGGCGAAGAGGGAGCCGAGGACGCCGAGGCCACCGCCGAGTCGAGTGGCGACGCGTCGGCCGAGGCGGGCAGCGAAGAGAGCTAGGCCCTGCGCCGCCCCTTTGCCCGGTCGGAGCACCGGGGGACACCGGCGGATCTCCTCGTCGTCGGATTGGGAAACCCCGGAGACGAGTTTGCCGGGAGCCTGCACAACGCCGGATCCGACACGGTCGAGCTGATCGCCCAGCGACATGGCGCGTCGTTGCGGGCCGAGAAGGGTGTGCAGGCCCGGGCCGCCGTGGTGACACTGGGCGGCCAGCGGGTCGTCCTCGCCGTGCCGACGACCTACATGAACGACTCCGGGTCGGCGGTGCGCACGCTGGTCACGCGGTTCGGGATTACCGATCCGGCCTCCGTCGTGATCGTGCATGACGAACTCGACCTCCCGCCGGGCACGGTACGGCTCAAGGCGGGGGGAGGCCTGGCCGGACACAACGGGTTGCGTTCTGTGGAGTCACACCTCCATTCGTCGGAGTTCCTACGGGTGCGCATCGGAGTGGGAAAACCCCCGAGCGCAGCCCAAGGTGCCTCACACGTCCTGCGCCGGCCGCCCAAGGCGGTGCGTGCCTTGCTGGCGACATCGGTGCAGACGGCGGCGGACGCCGTCGAGCGCATCGCAGCGGATGGGGTGGACGCCGCCATGCTGTGGTGTCACTCACTGCCGACCTGATCGATGACGAACCTCCCGACGAACCCCGCACGCGTTGCGCCCTCTCTCCAGGTCGGTTCCGGCAGCCTGGCCGCCGTGCCGCGGCTGCTGCGCAGCGATCCGGTCCTGGCCGCTTGGTCGGCGCCGCCGACGCGACCGTGGCCGTTCCCGAAGCGGCCCAGGCGGTGGTCGCGGCGGCGCTGGCCGCATTCACCGAACGCACGCCGCTGCTCGTGGTCACGGCGACGGGGCTCGACGCCGAGCGGCTGGGCGACGACCTGTCCTGCCTGCATCGCGGCCGAACGGGGTGGGGAGTCCGGGGACGCACGTCGTCGGGGCGCTCTCGGGACCGGTCGTCGTGCTGCCGGCGTGGGAGACCCTGCCCTTCGAGCGGGTCAGCCCCGAGACCGAGACGATGGGTCGTCGGCTGGCCGTGTTGCACGCGCTGACCACAGAGCCGGATCCGTCGCTTCCGCCGAGGCCGCGCGTCATCGTCGCCCCGGTGCGGGCCATTCTGCAGCGGCTGGGGCCGTCTGACGGTACGGCGCCGCGAGTCGTCCGTCCGGGGGACCAGGTGGACGTGGCGGAATTCCTGCCGGCCCTCGTCGCGATGGGCTACCGGCGCGAGCATCAGGTCGAGCACCGAGGGGAGTTCGCCGTCCGCGGCGGGATCGTCGACGTCTTCCCTTCCACGGCTGATGCACCGGTCCGCATCGATCTCTGGGGCGATGAGGTCGACCGGCTGACTGCATTCTCGGTCAGCGACCAACGTTCGTCGCACGACCTGCATGCCGTCGTGCTCCACGGGTGCCGCGAGGTCGTGCTGACCCCGGACCCTGCGCCAGGCCGCGACCGCGCTGACGTCTCGTCGGCCCTGGGGGGCCTCGGTCTGGGAGAACCTGGCGGAGGGCGCCCAGTTCGACGGCATGGAGTCGTGGCTCCCGTTCCTCGACGACCGAGCCGCAGTGTCCTGCCCGATCTGCTCCCCGGCCGGCGCGCAGGTGGTGCTCGTCGAGCCCCGGCGGATCAGGGACCGCGGCGTCCAGCTGCTCGACGAGGAGGCGGCACTGGCCGAGACGCTGGCGGCCACCTGGGGCGCGAAGGAGGCAGACGACGAGAGCTTCCCGCGCCTCCACGTCCCGTTCGAACGCCTCCTCAGCACCACAGCGGGCCGGTGTCACGGCTCGCTGCCCGCCGTGGCCGAGGGCGCCGTCGACGGTTGCGCTGACGGTGCGGCGCTTCGATCCGGTGGCAGGAGACCCGCCCGACTGGCCACCGGCGTCACCGGACTCGTGGGCCAGGGGCTACTCGGTGACGCTGTGTGCCGCCACCGTGGCGGGAGCGGGACGGCTCTCCGAGGCGCTGGCGGCCGAGGGTGTGCACGCGCCAGTCGTCGACGCAGCGCCCGGCACGGCGGGGGCCATGCGTCGTGGCGGCGCCGATCACCAGTGGCTTCATCCTGCCCGACGCCAAGGTCGCCGTCCTCTCCGAGACCGACGTCACGGGCCGGCGCGTGCCGCACCGCCGGGCGCGCCCGCTGGCGCGCGCCGCCGACGGCTTCTTCGACGACCTCGAGGCCGGGAGCTTCGTCGTGCACCGCCAGCACGGCGTGGCGCGCTTCGAGGGGGTGACGACCCGGACCATGGGCGGGGACCACCCGCGACTACCTGATCCTGCAGTACCGGGGCTCGGACCGCCTCTACCTGCCGGTCGAGCAGATCGAGGCCATCACCCCGTACAGCGGCGGCGAGTCCCCGACGCTCTCGAAGATGGGCGGCGCCGACTGGCAGCGGACCCGGGCCGAAAGCCCGCGCCGCGGCGAGCGAGGTGGCGGCCGAGCTGGTGGAGCTCTATCGCCAGCGCCTCGCCGTGGAGGGACGTGCGTTCAGCCCGGACACTCCATGGCAGACCGAAATGGAGGCGTCGTTCGGCTTCGTCGAGACCGAGGACCAGTTGAAGGCGATCGCTGACGTCAAGCGCGACATGGAAGAGCCGCGGCCGATGGACCGCCTGGTCTGCGGCGACGTCGGCTTCGGCAAGACCGAAGTTGCGGTACGAGCCGCCTTCAAGGCGGTCCAGGACGGGACGCAGGCGGTGATCCTGGCCCCGACCACACTGCTGGCGAGCCAGCACGCACAGACCTTCGCCGACCGCTACGCGCCCTACCCGGTGCGGGTGGAGCTCCTCAGCCGATTTCTGTCGCCGACCCAACAGCGTGCCGTCGTGCAAGGACTGGCCGACGGGAGCGTCGACGTCGTGGTCGGCACCCACCGCCTGCTCGGCCAAGACGTGCAATTCAAGAACCTCGGGATCCTGGTGGTCGACGAAGAGCAGCGTTTTGGCGTCACCCACAAGGAGGCCATGAAGCGCATGGCGGCAGGGGTAGACGTGCTCACGCTGACGGCCAGCCCCATCCCGCGCACGTTGGAGATGGCGCTGACCGGGATCCGCGACCTGTCGATGGTGAACACCCCGCCCGCCGACCGCCGTCCGATCCTCACCTACGTCGGCGAGCAGGATCCGTCGGCGGTCAGCGAAGCCCTGCGCCGCGAGTTGCTGCGCGAAGGCCAGACCTTCTACGTCCACAACCGAGTGTCAGACATCGACCGGGTCGCCCGCGAGGTGCGCAATCTCGTGCCCGAAGCCAGGGTGGCGGTGGCGCACGGACAGATGGACGAGGGAAGCCTCGAGACGGTGGTGCTCGACTTCTGGGAGCGGCAGTACGACGTGCTGGTCTGCACGACCATCATTGAGTCCGGGATCGACATGCCATCGGTCAACACGCTCATCGTGGACCGCGCCGACCTCCTCGGGTTGGGTCAGCTGCACCAGATCCGGGGCCGGGTGGGCCGAAGCGGCCAGCGGGCCTACGCCTACCTCTTCCACCCCGCCGATCGCGTCCTTTCGGAGCAGGCGTACGAGCGACTGAAGACGATCGGCGAGCACACCGAACTCGGCTCGGGCTTCAAGATCGCGATGCGCGACCTCGAGATCCGCGGGGCCGGCAACCTCTTGGGATCGGACCAATCGGGCCACATCGCCGCCGTCGGCTACGACCTGTACGTGCAGCTCGTGGCCGAGGCGGTCGCAGAGGCGCGCGGGCGAGGCCCGCCCGACTCCGACCACCGTCTCGCTCGACGTCCCGGGCGACGCGCACCTGCCGAAGGACTACGTGGCGGCAGAGGACGCCCGACTGGAGGCGTACCGTCGCCTGGCCTCGGCGACCACCATGGCCGACGTGGCCGACATCGGGGCGGAATGGGTCGACCGCTACGGGCCGTTGCCCGCCCCGGCGGAGGGGCTCCTGGCTCTGGCCCGACTGCGTGCCAGCGCCTTGGCCCGGGGTATCGACGAAGTCTCCATGAGCTCCGTCCGGGCCGGCGGGTCCCGCCAGCCCACGGTGCGCGTCTCGCCGGTCGCACTCGCCGCCAGCGCCCAGGTGCGGCTCCGGCGGCTCGCCCCGGGCGCCACCTACCGCGAGGACATGAGCCAGCTGCTGCTGCCTCTCAGCCAACGGGGACGCCGCGCCCGATACCGTGCGCTCCGTCCTCGAAGAGCTGCTCCCGCTGGCCGATGTGAGGGCTGGCGGGGACACCTTGTAGAGTGCGCGGCGCGTGAAGCGACTCATCGTTCTCCTCATCGTCCTGGCCGGCGGCGTCGCCGCGGCGGCGCTCTCCATCCCGTCGAACGCAGCCACGGTCAACGGCAGCACCATCAGCCAGCAGGACCTCAATTCCGACGTCAACGCCATCAACGGCAGCGCCTACTACCAGTGCTACCTCAACTCCCAGGCCTACCTGTCCGTCGAACGGGAGTCAGCAGCTGGCGCCGGTGACGGGGGCGGGCACGGGCCAGTACGCCGGCGACCACCCGACGGCGACCACCGCATTCGTGGCCAACTACCTCGAGACCAAAATCGGTCATCAGCTCGTGCTGCAGCTGGCGGACGACCGGCACGTCACGGTGACGCAGGCCGACCTGGCCACGGCCCGCAACAACTTGACGACGCAGATCTCCGAGGTGATGTCGGAGATCCTCCAGACCCAACAGGGCCAGGACGTGCGCTACGGGTGCAGCCTGACCGGCCAGGCACTGACCGGGAAGCAGGTCCTGGACTCGCTGCCGGCATCGTTCGTCGACGAACAGGTGCAATTCGTCGCCACCGCCACCGCGTTGCAGGAAGACCTGGCCGGCGTGGGCTCCAGTCCGGCCGACCTGGAGAACTACTTCACGGCGCACAGTGCGAAGTTCGACACGGCGTGCCTGACTGCCGCCGTCTTCTCCAGCGAGACGGCCGCGCAGGACGCGGCCGCACAGGTCGCCTACGGGACGCCCTTCGCGACCGTCGCGTCGAACACCAGCAGCAGCGGGGGCGGTGCCCTGGGCTGCGACGTGTTGTCCGACCTCGAGTCCAAGCTGCCGTCGGACGCCGGCCTGGGCAGCCTGGCGATCGGGGACGTCTCGGCGCCCGTCAACGACAACGGGACGTACCTCCTTCTGCAGATCACCTCGCGGACGCCGACGCCGTACAGCAAGGCCAACGCAGGCCGTGGCGAACGCCGTGCAGGTCGCCGGTTCTGCGGCCACCCAGAAGGCCCTCACAGCTGACGAGCGCAAGTCATCGGTGAGCGTCAACCCGCAGTACGGCGTGTGGGTGCCGGTCAACGCCTCGGTGCTGACGCCCTTCACACCGGAGCCGACAGACGTGCTGAACGCCACGGCGAACGTCGGCCGCACCGCACCGGCCTCTGCGTCGTCCGCAGCGTCCGGCTTGACCATCCCCTCAAGCGGCTGACCATGTCGCCCCGCCCCCACGTCGACGGTGGTGGGCCTCGGACCGGCCGGCGCCGACCTGCTCGGGAACGACGCCACCCACCTGGCCGCTGCGCCAGGACGGGCGTACCTGCGCACGGTGCGGCATCCGTCCGCCGAAGCGTTCGAAGGCGTGCCTTCCTTCGACCATCTCTACGAGTCCGCGGCGACGTTCGACGAGGTCTACGCCGGGATCGTCGAGGTCCTCGTGACTGCGGCGACCGACGCGGCGCCCGAACCGATCGTCTATGCCGTGCCCGGATCGCCGCTGGTGGCCGAGCGGAGCGTCGACCTGCTGCGTGCCGACGGCCGGGTCGAGGTGACCGTCCTGCCGGCACTCTCCTTCCTGGACCTGGCCTGGGCGGCGCTCGGCGTCGACCCGCTCGCCGAGGGGGTGCGGCTGGTCGACGCCGGCGCGTTCGAGCCCGTGGCGACGCACGAGCGCGGTCCGTTCCTGGTGGCCCAGTGCTGGTCGCGGCACCTGCTCTCCGAATTGAAGCTGGCCGCCCCCGACGATGACGGCGTGGAACTGCCGCGGCCGGTGCTCCTGCATCATCTGGGCCTCCACGACGAGTTGGTCGAAGAGGTCGACTGGTGGGAGCTCGACCGCACGGTGGAGCCGGACCACCTGACCTCGCTGTACGTCCCGGGCCGGTGCCGACCCGAGAGCCGCTCCGCCGGCGACGAGGTGATCCGTCTGGTCGCCCTCATGGACACGCTGCGGGAGCGTTGCCCCTGGGATCGGGCGCAGACCCACGCATCGCTCCGGCCGCACCTGGTCGAGGAGAGCTACGAGGTGC
The DNA here is from genome assembly GCA_963762175.1 of uncultured Acidimicrobiaceae bacterium. Lineage (GTDB taxonomy): Bacteria > Actinomycetota > Acidimicrobiia > Acidimicrobiales > RAAP-2 > Bog-473. The sequence continues at coordinate 134,892 of CAVXJW010000003.1, read as the reverse complement.
TCGATGCCCTGGCAGAGGTGGCACAGCCGGTGCTGAGGCAGAGGCGTTCGAGCACCTCGAAGAGGAGCTCGGCGACCTGCTCTTCCAGATCGTCTTCCATGCTCGCCTCGCGGACGAGGAAGGTCGGTTCGACCTGGCCGACGTGGCGCGACGCGTGCACGACAAGCTGGTCCACCGCCATCCCCACGTGTTCGGCGACGTCGACGTCGACGACGCGGAACAGGTCGTCACCAACTGGGAGGCGATCAAGAAGACCGAGAAGGGACGCAGCAGCGTCACCGAGGGGATCCCGGCGGCCCTGCCGGCGCTGATGCTGGCGAACAAGCTGGCGCGCAAGGCCCGCGCGGTCGGCCTGGAGCCCACCGGCACGAGCGGCGAGGGGCGGTGGACGCCGTGGACGCGCTGACCGGCTCTGACTCGGCGGGCCGAGGGCTCGGAGCCACAGTCCGACGATCCCCTGGCGACCGACAGGCGGCGATCTCCAGGCGACCGTGGGCGAGGTCCTCTTCGCCGTCGCGAACCTCGCCCAACGGCTGGGTGTCGACGCCGAACAGGCGCTGCGCGACCGTGCACTGTCGTTGCGCGCCGACATCCTCGCAGGCCGAAGGCGTCCCCGAAGACCAGGTGGGCAACCGCTAACGTTGTGTCCCGGTGTCCCGCCAGGGGGGACACCCAAGGAGAGATGTCGTGAGCACCATTGAGCACGTGATCGGGCGCGAAGTCCTCGACTCCCGCGGCAACCCGACCGTCGAGGCCGAGGTGCTGCTCGACTCCGGAGCCCGTGGCCGAGCCATCGCACCCTCCGGCGCCTCCACCGGCATCCGAGAAGCGGTCGAGCTGCGTGACGGTGGCGAACGATTCTCGGGCAAGGGCGTCCTGCGCGCGGTGGGCAACGTCAACGGTGAGATCGCCGACGTCGTCTGCGGGCTCGACGCGCTCGACCAGCGAGCCGTCGACCACGCCATGATCGACCTCGACGGCACGCCGGACAAGGGCCGACTCGGCGCCAACGCCATGCTGGCCGTCTCGCTGGCCAGTGCCAAGGCGGTGGCCGACGACCTGGAGATCCCGCTCTACCGCTCCATCGGGGGCGCCAACGCCCACGCGCTGCCGGTGCCCATGCTCAACGTATTGAACGGCGGCGCCCACGCCAACAACTCCATCGACTTCCAGGAGTTCATGGTGATGCCAGTCGGCGCGGCATCGTTCAGCGAGGCGCTGCGCTGGGGCACCGAGACCTACCACGCGTTGCGGGCGATGCTGGCCGAGCGGGGCATGTCCACGGCGGTGGGCGACGAGGGGGGCTTCGCGCCCGACCTCCCGCAGAACGAGGACGCGGTCAAGCTGCTCCTCGAGGCGATCGAGCGGGCGGGCCGCGTGCCCGGCGAGGAGATCGCGCTGGCGCTCGACCCTGCCACCAGCGAACTGTGGGACGACGGCTCCTACGTGCTGGCGGGAGAGGGTCGGACCCTGTCGTCGGCCGAGCTCGTCGACTACTGGGTCGAGCTGGCGGACCGCTATCCGATCGTGTCGATCGAGGACGGCATGGCCGAAGAAGACTGGGACGGCTGGGCGGCCTGCACCAAGGCGCTCGGAGGCCGGGTCCAGCTCGTCGGCGACGACATCTTCGTGACCAACGCCGAGATCCTGGAGCGGGGCATCCGTGAGGGCGTGGCCAACTCCATTCTGGTCAAGCTGAACCAGATCGGCACCCTCACCGAGACGCTCGACACGATTGCGTTGGCCAAGGGTGCCTCGTACAGCACCGTGATCTCGCACCGGTCGGGCGAGACGGAGGACACGACCATCGCCGACCTGGTGGTGGCGGTCAACGCCGGGCAGCTCAAGGCAGGCGCGCCGGCCCGCTCGGATCGAGTCGCCAAGTACAACCAGCTGCTGCGTATCGAAGAGGACCTGGGTGAGTCAGCCGGCTTCCCCGGCCTGGCCGCGCTGACCGGCAGGGGAGGGTCTGGGCATGGCGCCGACTAGCGCGAAGTCTTCGCCGCGCGGGCGCGGGAAGATGCGACCCGGTCCGTGGGGGCCATCGGGCGTGCACGGCTCGCGTTTGTCGGAGCGGTCGTGGCCTCGGCCATCGTCCTCTTCGCCTGGTTCCCGGCTGGATCCCTCCTCAGCCAGCGGTCCAGCCTGCACGGGGCCGAGTCCGAGCTCGCGGCATTGCACGCGCAGGACTCGGCCCTGGCCCAGGAGAAGAAGAACCTCAGCGACGCAGGCGAGATCGGGCGCATCGCCCGCGAGCAATACCAGCTGGTGAGCCCGGGCCAGCGGGCTTACGAGGTTCTTCCGCCTTCGGGTGCCGCCGCCACCGGCACGCCCTACGCCGGGGATCCCGGGTCGGACGCTCCCGTGACGCCGTCAGCAGCACCCGAGCTCCCGCCGGGCGGCGTGACCACCACCACGGCTCCCACGACGACGGCGACGACGGCGCCAGCGCGCGCCTCCGGCACGACGGCGGGCACCGGTTCGGCAGCTTCCGGCAGCTTCGTGTCGCGGATGGTGCACGCCCTCGAATTCTGGCATTGATTCCCGACTCGGGCGGCTCCCTGGCACAGCCGAGCGACGCTGAAGTCGTGGCGACGCTCCTCGGCCGCGACCCGGGCGGTGCGTTCATCGTTGCGGTGCGTCGACAAGACGGACGGCCGGTCGTGATCGTCAACGAGCCGTTCCTCCGCGACGGCACGCCCATGCCGACTCGCTATTGGCTCGTCGACCCAGACATACGGATCGCCGTCGGCCGCCTGGAAGCGGCCGGCGGCGTGCGGGCCGCAGAGCGGGAGGTCGATGCTGGGGAGCTCGCAGACTGCCACCGACGCTACGCGGCCGCACGCGACGCGCTGATCCCCGTCGACTACTCCGGGCCACGCCCGAGCGGAGGAGTAGGTGGGACTCGCCATGGGGTCAAATGCCTCCACGCCCATGTCGCCTGGTGGCTGGCAGGCGGGGATGACGTTGTGGGTGCGTGGGCAGCGGGAACGCTCGGGCTGACCCGCACAGAGGGCTGACCTCTGGATGCTCTGTGATACTCGACGGTATGACTGAAAACGGTGCGCTCGCCGCGGTGGACTGCGGCACGAACTCCACGCGGCTGCTGGTCGTCGGAGATTCGGGCGACGTCCGTGCCCGCGAGATGACGATCACGAGGCTGGGGGAGGGCGTGGACTCGACCCATCTCCTCCGACAAGAAGCCTTGGAGCGCACCTTCACAGCTCTGCGTCGCTACCGTTGCATCATGGACACCGAGGGCGTCGGCCGGGCGCGACTGGTGGCCACCTCGGCAGTGCGCGACGCCGATAACAGCGAGGAGTTCTTGCTTCCCGCGGCGCAGCTCGTCGGTGTGCCGGCGGAGCTGCTCTCGGGGAGTGAAGAGGGGCGGCTGTCCTACGCCGGTGCGACGGGGGACCTGCTCACGGAACCCGGCGACGTCGTCGTCCTCGACATCGGTGGCGGCTCGACGGAGATCGCGACGAAGTCGGGCGGCGAGATCCTGTCCGCGTCGCTCGACATGGGTTGCGTCCGGCTCACGGAGCGCTTCCTCCGGAGCGATCCGCCCACGCCCGAAGAGACGAAGGGGGCCATACGGGCCATTCGCAAGGAATTGGACAGAGCCGAGGAGGCGATTCCTTCCCTGACGGCATTGAGCGAAGATGCGCGACTTGTCGGTCTGGCCGGGACCGTCTCGACGCTCGCCAGCCTCGAAATGGGCCTGGTCGACTACGACCGGCAGCAGATCCACCACGCGCGGCTGACGGCGGAGGCCGTCGACCGCTGGTGCGGGGTCCTGGGTAGCGAGCGGGTGGAGGAGCGAGCGCGGCGCCCCGGCCTTCCGGTCGGACGCCAGGATGTGATCTTCGGGGCGCGTTGGTACTGCGAGAAGTCATGATCCGGTTTCAGCGGCGGGAATGCATCGTTTCTGAAGCTGACATTCTCGACGGACTCGTCATGTCGATGCAGCCGCAGTTCGTGGACCAGGCGGCGGATCGAAGGGCGGGTCCATCGTGAGGGAGTCTGATCGATGACGAATTCATTCGAAGTCAACGACGACAGCGGCGTGTACTACTCCGGCACGTATTGGAATGACTTCGAGATCGTGCGGGACCGTATCAACTGCCTGATCTCCGGGGATCCGACGCGCACGTGGCACGAACACTTCGCACGGGAGACCCAACGCACATTCAAGCGGGCGCTCATCCTCAACTGCGGGAACGGCTGGGTGGAGCGCGAGCTGGTCGACCGCGGTCTGATTGCCGAGGGAGTCGGCATGGACTACTCACAGCCCTTGATCGACGAGGCGACTGCCGCAGCCCGCAGCGGCAGATCTCCCATTGACCTATGTCCAGGGCAACGTCAATGACGCCGTGTTCCCTTCAGGCAATTTCGATTTGGTGGTGAACCATGCTGCGGCGCACCACATTGCCTCCCTCGATCGGGTGTTCCGCGAGATCTGCCGCTTGTTGCCCGACGACGGTTGGTTCGTGTCAATGGACTACGTGGGGGCCCACCGGAACCAATGGCGCTTCGACGCATGGGAAGAAGTCTCGAGGCTCAACGGCGATCTCCCCCCGTCCGTCCGGCAGACTCTTGCCTACCCGTCGATCGACCTGATGCTCGCAATTGACCCTACCGAAGCGATCCATTCCGAACTCATCCTCGAGACCTTCCACCGTTACTTTTCGACGGCCGAGTACACGGCACTGGGTGGTGCCATCGCCTACCCGATCTTGACCCACAACGCTCGGATCTTCGAGACCGACGACCTCGAAGAGCAGTCTCGCTCGCTCGAGCGGATACTCGAGGCCGACGCCCGCTTTCTCGAGATCCATCCCGAGTCCACCCTCTTCGCCTATTTTGCCGGAACGCCCAACAAGTCTGTGTTGCGAGACACCGAGTCGCTCGAGCGCTGGCGAGCGGACGAGGAGGAGCGTGAACGTCGGGCACGAGAGGAGCGAGGAGGGGAGTACTACGACCGGGGACCGCTCTCCATCGCGCAACGTGAGCTGCTCGAAGAGCGCGTCGCACGCGAAGATACCGAGTCGCGGCTGGCGCAGTTGGAATTGGAACTGCAGGCCACGCGATCGAGACTGATGTATGTCCTGCTCAGTCGGCTCATTGAATCCAAGTGGGTGCGAGCGGCCCGGGCGAACCAGACGGTGGCCGGGCTCGAGACACGGATCAGGGCTTCGCTCTTACAGGACGCCGAGGTCCCGGAGTGAGTCTCTGACGCCGTCGGCGTAGGCGGCGGCCGAGAAGGCGTGGCAGCTTTGGAGCAGATGAGCACTGAGCTCCGCCGAACCTTCAGGATCCTCCAAGAGCCGTGCCACGACCTGAGCGCACTCGTCAACCGTCTGGAAGGTGGTGTCGCTGCCGAGCGTGTGAACGACCTCACGCGGCCCGCCCTGGCCATAGACGACTGGGATGCAGCCGAAGCTCGCTGCCTCAATCGGCGTGATACCGAAATGCTCGAGACGCTCGGGAAATTCGTCGGCGTCAACGCCGAAGCCAGCGGCATGGATCAGAACGGCAGACCGCGCGTACAGGTCGGCGAGATCGGCGCGTCCGATGTTGGGGTGGAATGTGCAATCAAGTCCACTGGCGAGATCCTGCAATTCGTGGAACCGTTTCCGCCCCTCGGGGCTCGGGTGGATCGCCCCGGCAAGGGCCAATTCGATATTTTCGACGCCGAGCTCCTGAATGCGCCGGAAGGCCTCGATCACAACGTCCTGGCGCTTGTTGTGCCCGCCCGGGAAGAACCGCCCCACCGTCAGTATGAGCCGGCGCTCGGGCCAAGGGAGGCCTCCGGTGGCGCCGCTCCACGTTGCGTGGGGCGAGATGAGCCGGATGGGGGGAGCGTCGAGTCCGTAGTGACGGATGAGGCCATTTATGTTGCGTCTGACGAATTCCGAGTAGGCCCAGATCTCGTCGTAGCCGGCAAGCCGATGACCGTGTTCCGCCACGAAATAGTCGGGCACCCAGAACGGAAATTGAATGTGGTAGACGCTGTTCTTCCCGAATGCCTCGACGGGAGGGATGATGCAGTTGCCGATCACTGCGGAGAATCGGCAATCGTCTGATTTCACCTGATCCCACGGCAGCGCATCGCCGATGACGTTGTCGAATCCGAAGGTCGCCTCGATCTGGCGGATACGGATGGAGCTGTAGCGGTGAGGAGAGGCGAACACGACGTTCGACGTTCCGGCCAGATCGGAGAAGACCGAGGCCAGTTCGAACAGCATTCGCTCACCGCCGCCTGGCACGAGCTGGTACGGCGAATAGAGGACGAACTGCGAGTCCGAGCGGGTGGGCCTGGTCAGTCGCAGATCGAGATCCGTCGTGCCACGTTCGGCGACGGCGGGCTGGGGAGCGAGCGCGAGATGGGCCAGGTGTGAGGTCTGGCGTGCCTCGAGCCAGGCCGCCCATTTTTTGACGAAACGCGCCCGGTTGATTTCGGAGATGTCGTGCAGCTTAAGCCGGCTGTCCGAAGTGGTCTTGCTCTCAATGTGCACGACCCGCGCGTTCGGATTCACCATGACCTTGCCGCATTGCGTCCAGAGCTTCAGGCAGAGATCGGTGTCCTCGTAGTACGCGGGCTCCCACTCGAGGCCGAAGCCGCCCACCTTGAGGAAATCGGACCGTCGCATCATGAGGCATGCGGCCGAGCAGTAGTCGACCACGCAAGGCGTGTCGTAGTGGTCGGGGCCCCACACCGCCCCCTTGCCGATCTGCACTGCGTCGCCCGTCGGAACGATGATGCCGCCGACCTCTTGCACCCGGCCATCGGGGTAGAGGAACATCGGCCCCACCGCGGCGACCAGTGGGTCGTCCCGCATGGTCGAGCAAAGGGCCTCGATCCAACCTGGCTGCACGAAGGCGTCGTTGTTCAGGAAGACGATGTAGTCCCCGTGCGCGAAGTCGACCCCGATGTTGTTGCCCTCGCCGAAGAAACGGTTGACGCCGACGTCGACCAGCTCGAAGTCCCGCGAGCGGCGACACCGCCGCAGGATGGAGAGCTCCTCGGGGGCGGATCCGTTGTCCACCACGATGATCTCTCGGATCGAGGTCGCTCTGTCGCCGCGGCGAGCGCATCCAGACATTCGACTGTCGTCGCCGCCTGGTTGTAGTTGAGGACGACGACCGAGACGTTGTTGAAGAAGGGGTCGAACTCGGTGACCAATGCGGAAGTCCGGCTAGTTCTCGGGCGGCGCGGGTGTCGCCTTGTGGGCGAGCAGATCGAGAGAGCAGGCGGATGGGCGCAGTCACCCGCCATGACGTGGAGTGTCGAATGTCCTCAAGGATGCTCTGGGCATTGGCGGCATGACCTGCATAGACCTCGCACTTGCGCTCCTGGCTCTCGAGGAGCACGTCCTTCTCGGCGAGCTCCGACTCGTAACGAGCCGCCGAGGTCGAGATCTTCGAGGAGAGGTGGTCGACGCGATCGAGGAACTCCCCTGTCAGGTGCTCCCGCTCGCGCGCGTGCCGCTTCGATCTGGTAGGAGAGCTCGCTTCGGTATGCGGCCACCTCCGCCGTGAGGCGAGCGGTCTCCTCTTTGTAGACGCGAAGAGCGGCGATGAACGCCTCACGTTCGGTGAGCTGCTGGTCGATCACCTGACGCATGAGGGCGCGCGCAGCCGGCGAGAACTCCGGCTCGTTGTGGAGCAAATCGTGGATCTCGACCTGCTCGCCGAACAAGGTCAGAAAGTCGCCCACCGGCGAACGGAGCCCGCTGCAGCATCTCCACGATCGGCGCGCCGTCGTCGATCGGGCGCTGCGCAACGACGGCTTCCGTGGTCAATCCGAGCGAGACCGACACTGACGGCACGTTGTCCATGACGTACCCTTTCATCTTGACGAAGCTGGACGAGGCGTCGGACGCCGTGGTCGTGATCACCATGACGGCACCGGGCGCCATCGCTTGCAACCAGGCCTCGATGTCAGGCAGAGCCATCTCCTCGGAATCGAAGACAGCGACGTGAACGAAGTCGACACGCCCCTCTCCCATTGCGGATAGTGCAGTCCGCTCCGTCTCGTAGCCCTGGACGGATTCGCCGAAACGCCCGGAGAGTTCGGCGAGAAGCGTGCCGAACTCCTCCGCTTCTTGTTCTACGCCCGCCGGGAGCAGAACAGCGGCGCACGTGGCGGTGGCATCCGTCTGGAGAACCGCAGCGAAGGTCGAGATGAGGGATGCACGCTCGCCTGATCCCAGTTCCACTGTCACGGGGGGTCGAATCGTGGCGACCAGCCACGAGACGAGAGGGGAGAATCGGTGTGGGGCAGGCTCAGCGAGTGCGAAGGGGTCCGCCTGCATGCGATGGAGAGAGGTCGCGCTGGTGACGGCCGACTGCTCAGCAGCTGCCGCTGGTCCGGTGATCACGAAATCGGGCACATGTGACCCCGGTCAGGGCCGGTGGAAGAGAAATTCGGCGTTGACCTGGTCATTTCTGTCTCGTTAGGCCTCATGCACTCGCGAAGGATCGGGGAAACCCATGCGCCGCACATCTTAGTGACTGACCGACAGCGTCCACGGGAATCAGCCGTGCGCCAGCAGCGCCCTGACCCTGCGCACCAGCCCCATCGGGTCGCCGAAGTGCGTGTCCGCGTAGTTCCGTGAGGCGGTCGCCACGGCAGCCCGGTGAGACACGTCCCGGAACGCTGCCACCTCGAGGAGCAGCTCGGCCGCGTCGCGAAAGGTTGCACCGCCAGTTGCCCGCGCATGAATCGGACCCGGCCCAGGGCCGTCCGGTACGAGGATCGGCGTTCCGAAGCGCAGTGCCTCGATGCACTCGCGGGCGATGTGTGGCCCCGGCGCCAGGTCGACGCAGACGTGCGCGTGGGCGAGCAGTCGCCACAGGTCCATCCGGGTGTCCACCGAGACGCTGCCGCGCAGGGCCCGCCCCTTCCAGGCCGAGGCCACCGCATCCTCGACGACGACGACGTCGGCGTCGGGCGAGGCGGCGCTCAGCCAGGCCGCCGCCGGCGGCGGCTCCGCGTGCTCACCGGTGCGGTCGCTCAGCACCAGGAGGTAGTTCGTGAACCCGAAACCATGGTGCCGATGCTGCTCGGCCAGCCGGTTCACGGGCACGTGGACGCCGACGGGGTCATCGCCGCCGACCAGGCGAAGCCGCCGCCAACCCGCGTGGGGCACATGGTCGCCGGCCGACACGTAAAGGACGAACGGCGATCCGTTCCGGGCTACCAGAGCAGCGATCTCTGGCGTCAGCTCGTCGACGATGACGATCGCGTCCGACGGGAGGTCGGCCGGCCACGCAAACGCTCCGGGCGAGCCCATTGTTCGAAGGTCGAACGCGCCATCGGCCTCGACCTCTCGCTGACCCGGCTCGCCCGGAACCAGGACGACGACCGCGCCGACGCCGGCGGCCGCTCCGGTGATCGACCTCGTGGCGTAGGCCAATTCACTGCCGCGGTCGTGCCAGGCGCAGCCGATCACGACCGTCGTCACCGGGCTCACGGCTCGACGTCTCGCAGCGCACTGATACTCCGTTGGAGATCCATGACCTCGGCCCTGAGCAGCGCGAGCTCCTGGCCGAGAGCGCTGGCGACGTCGCCGGTCACGGCCTCCTGCGCGTTGAGGCGGTCGACGACGAGGTCGACGTGGACCGCCACGGCGTCAGTGGCGTTCGCCAGCGTCCCCAGGAGGCGGCGGTCCGAACGACCCGAGACCCGTCCCGCCCAACGACGGAGAGACTGCCTGCCTGCGGACGCTCTCTGGGTCCAGACGCGACGGAATGTCGCCACGGCATCGCCGGCACCGACGTGACCGAGCGGGGGCGGCGCGTCGGCGGGTCGGCGCAGCATGCGCGGCGCGCGTCCGGGTCCGGGTGTTATTGCATCGTGAGGGTCGCGTACCATCGGTTCCAGTCGTCCTCCTCACCCGGGCGGGCCAATCCGCACGAGGGATCCGCACGGGTGAGGTGCGGGTTGAGGTAGCGGTCGCCCTCGGCAATGTACCCCTTCCACCGGTCGACGAACTTGACGACATCGCCGACCCCGCCGGCCGTGCCCCGGCTGGGCGACTCGTGGTGGATCAGTTCGGCGGCCGGCTCGTAGATCGTCCGGAGGCCCTCGGCGCCCGCCCGGAGGCAATAGTCGACATCGTTCAGGTCGACGCCGAGCGTCTCGTCGAAGCCACCGAGGAGTGTGAAGACCCCGCTCCGCGTGGCCAGGCAGGCGCCGGTGACCGCCGAGCACTCGCGTGCCGCCGTGGCCAATCTGCAGATAGCCGGGCGCCGTCCCCTCGAGGCCCGCCGAGGACGTGTCCGGCGGCGCCCGTCAGCCCGACGACGAGACCGCAGTGCTGCAGGCGTCCGTCCGGGTAGAGGAGGCGGGCACCCGCAGCGGCGACGTCGGGCCGGAGAGCCTGCGCGCAGAGCGCCGACAGCCAGTCGTTCCGGCGCGCCTCGATGTCGTTGTTGAGGCACAGCAGCACGTCGCCCTTCGCTACTGCCGCCCCGGCGTTGTTGAGCGCGGCCCAGTTGAACGGGTCGGGGATCGCTCAGCACCCGGATGTCGGGGCTCTGGGCCAGCCGCTCCAGCAAGGTGAGCGTCTCGGGGTCGGTGGAACCGTTGTCGATGAGCACGAACTCGACGTCTGGTGCCCGAGGTCGTCGTCGCGAGGATCGAGTCCACGCAGGTGCGAAGCAGCCGCGGTTCGTCGCGGAAGGGGATGAGCATGCTGACCGAGGCGTCCGATTCCGGCGGACCGGACGATGCGCGAGCAGCCGAACGACGGTCCAGCGACGACGGATGCCTTTTCCCGTCTCCGCTGCAACGCGGCGGCGAGGTGGTCGACTGCCGAACGGACCCGGTTGCTCCTCCGGCACGTCTGTGCGGTGGCAGAGCACCTCGGGGATGTGGGTGACCATGTCTGCCATCTTCGGTCGCGGCCAGCGCGCATTCGTGCTCGAGCGCCGCGATGCCTGCTGCCTCCAGTCGCGGCAGGTGGTCGGCCACCTCGGCCCCCATGGCGAGCGGCCGGCCGACATAGGCGCTGGAGAGGAGGAATTCGGGGGAGAACTCGGGCTTGAGCCGTGGCGCCGCGTAGGTGCCATCGCCCACACCTGATCTTCGTCCGCGTAGACCACCCCGGTCGGGGTGAGTGCGGCGATCAGCAGGGTCACCGCGTCGGGCGCCCAGACGTCACCCGGAAAGATCAGCGCGCGCGGCCTGGCCCCGTCCTGCCTCGATCCCGATGCCGAGAAGGTCCCGCGCCGCACACGGCCCACCGGCGGCGACCAGCCGGATGCGCGGCCGATCGCGGAAGGACGTGCTGGCCTTCAGGAGCGACCGCAATCCTCCCAGGTGGTCTTCGGCGGCCACCACCGTGAGGGACCATCGGCTGCCGCGCTGGTGCCGCACACTCTGCAGGGTGCGGCGCACGGCCTCCGGGTCGACGTCGGCGACCGCCATGACCAGGCGGAGATGTGGTCCTCTCCTCGTCGCCCCAGCTTTCACCCGCCGCTCCTCGCGATCCCGTGCCCAGGCCGCGTACAGTCCGGGATCCTGGGAGACGTCGGGAGGGAGGGGCGGCAGCGCCCGAGGGGCGAAGAGCACCCGATCCACGCTGGCAATCTATCGGACGCCCGTCTCGCCGCCCGGCGCGTTGGCGCAGGTGAGCATGGACCTGTCACGATGCGCCGATGGGGATAACCGACCGCCTCCTCATGGGCCCGGGGCCTTCCAACCCGTACCCGGAAGTCACGATGGCGCTGGCCGGCCCCGTGCTCGGCCACCTCGATCCGCAGTTCCTGGCCCTCCTCGACGAGACGAACGACCGGCTGCGTCAGGTCTTCGCCACCTCCAACGCACTGACGCTGCCGATGAGCGGGACCGGCTCGGCCGGCATGGAGGCCTCCTTCGTCAACTTCGTCCGGCCGGGCGACCCGGTCGTCGTCGGCGTCAACGGCGTGTTCGGCGAGCGGATGTGCGAAGTGGCGGCGCGTCATGGCGCCGACGTTGTCGCGCGTCGACGCCGATTGGGGCGAGCCGATCGACCCCGACCGCCTGCTGGCGGCGCACCCGTCGCCGAGCATGATCGCGGTCGTGCACGCCGAGACCTCGACCGGTGTGCGCAACGACATCGAGCGCCTGGGAGAGGGCAAGGGCGACGCGCTCCTCCTCGTCGACATGGTGACCTCGCTCGGCGGGATTCGAGGTCGACGTCGACGGCTGGTCGGTCGACATCGCCTACAGCGGGACACAGAAGTGCCTCGGGGTCCCGCCGGGCCTTGCGCCCTTCACCGTGTCGACACGGGCGCTGGATCGAATCGTCGATCGGCCGTCGAGTTGGTACCTGGACCTGAACCTCTTGGCGCGCTACGTCAATGACACTTCGGGTGGCGCCCGCGTGTACCACCACACCGCTCCCGTCGTCATGGTCGCCGCCCTCCACGCCGGGCTCGGTGTGCTCCTCGACGAAGGGCTTCCTGCGGCGTGGGAGCGCCACGCCGAGTGTGGCGTGAGACTCCAGAACGGGCTGCAGGACCTCGGACTCGAGCTGCTGGTCGCTGCCGATCACCGGCTGCCGCAGCTCACCACCGTGCGCATCCCTGCCGGAGTCGACGACGCTGCGGTGCGACGGGAGCTCCTCTCGTCGCTACGGCATTGAGATCGGCGCCGGCGCGGGACAGCTGGCCGGGCAGATCTGGCGCATCGGCTGCATGGGGCACACGGCGCGTCGGCGAAACGTCGTTGCCCTGTTGGGCGCGCTGGAGGAGGTGCTGGGACGATGACTGCGGCCAGGGCGGTGCGCCACGCGCCCCTGGAGCTCCGGGGGAAGCGGGTGCTGCTGCGCTCACTGACCGAGAACGACTTCGCGGCCTGGCACGAGGTGCGGACGCGCTGCGCCAGCTGGCTGCTGCGCTGGGAGCCCCGGCCCAAGGGCGCGCCCGTCGCCGTCGGAGGACCGGCCCAGCTTCGCCGCCCGCTGCGGCATCCGCGAGCGTGAGCGGCACCTCGGCACCGGCTACGGCTTCGGCATCTTCGTCGGCGAGCGCTTCGCCGGAGAGGTGACGCTCTCGTCCATTCAGCGCGGACCGTTCCAGAGCGCCTTCATCGGCTACTGGATCGACGAGGCATTGGCCGGGCGGGGACTGGTCCCCGAGGCGGTGGTCGTCACGCTGCGCTTCGCCTTCGAGGCGATCTCGCTTGCACCGGGTGGAGATCTCCATCATCCCGCAGGAACACGGCCAGCCGGCGGGTGGTGGAGAAGCTCGGCATCCGCGAGGAGGGGATCGCCCTGCGCTTTCTCGAGATCGACGGCGTGTGGGAGGACCACGTGCGCTACGGCATCACCGCCGAGGAATGGGCCGTGCGCGAGCGCGAGCTGGTCGAGGAGTGGCTCGAGACCTGACGACCTACGTCGGTCGCCGCCCAGAACCGATGGCGAGTGGCGGAAGAACTGCTCCACGTCGTGCTCGTAGGTGTACGAATTCGGCTGCTTGCCCGACTGCCGGCGTAGTCGCAGGGCCCGGATGAACGTCTGCACGGCCCCGGCGCTGGTGGCGTTGTAGCTGAACCCGGTGGAGGCGAAGCGCCGCGTGTCCACGCCCCGCCCGTAGCGCAGCAGATCCTCGAGCTCCGCGGGCAGGTCGAAGAGGCGGGCCAGGGGCCGGATCTTCAGCGGGCTGAAGGGAGAGAGCGGGACGAGCCGGGTGCCGCAGATGGTCGCCACCTCGCTCCAGGGGAGCCGTCCGTCCGCCGGCCACGTTGTAGAGGCCCGGGATGCCGCCCCGGGTGACGTGGAGAAGGGCACGCACCACGTCGTCCTCCTCGACGAACTGCAGGAGCGGGTCGAAGCCGAAGATGGACGGGCAGACGGGCCGGGACAGGTTGCGGCTGATCGGCGTGGTCAGGTGCTCGCCCAGCACGTTGGCGAAGCGGAGCACGGTGACCTTGGTGCCAGGGTTGTCCTCGGCGAAGTCGCGCACCAGCCCGCTCCGCCTCGACGAGCGCGCGCTCCACGCTGTTCCTCACCGGGCTCGTCCGGGCCGTGTCCTCGTGAAACGTGTTCGGGTCGCTGGCGGCCGAGCCGTAGACGAGGGTCGACGACTTGACCACGATGTGGCGCACCGATGAGCCGGCGGCCCCGGCCGCAGCGAGCAGGTTCATCGTCCCGATCACGTTGATCTCGTGCATTGCCCGGCGGGACACCGACGCGGAGTTCGTGATCATGAACGTGTGGAGGATCGTGTCGACCTGGGTGGCCTTCACGATCCGGTTCATGATGGAGTAGGTCTGGTCGGCCCGGACGAACTCGGCCCGCTCGAAGGGGACCGACGGGTGTGCGCGTGCCCATGCCGAGGATCACGTCCATGGTGGGATCCGTCTCGAGGGCCTGGACCATGCGGCCGCCCCAGAAGGTGTCGGCGCCGGTGACGAGGACCCGGCGGCTCACCGCTGCCTACCCGAACCAGACGCTGCGGCGATCGCGCAGCATGTCGTACACGGACTCCTGGAGCAGGGTCCGGATGTGCTCGGACTCCTCCATGATCCGGCTCTTCGAGTACCGGTCCTGGTCGGCCGGCACGTCGAAGCGGACGGGATCGAGCACGCGCAGCTTGAACTTGGCCGGGAACGGCGCGACGACTCCGAGTGGACCGAGGGCGAGGAGGTTGGCGGTGATGGGGAAGTACGGGAGTCCGAGGGCCCGGGCCACGCTCGGGCAGGCGGAACACGACCGGCATCGCCTCTTCCGATCCGACGACGGCGATGGGGATGACGGGGACGCCGGCCCGCATGGCGATCTCGACGAAGCCACCACGGCCGAATCGCCGGAGCTGGTAGCGGTCGGTGAACGACTTGGACGTCCCCTTGGTGCCCTCGGGGAAGACCAGTGCGAGCTGCTGCTGCTCCTTCAGGAGACGGTAGGCGTTGGCCGGCCGGGCCGAGACGCCGCCGGCGCGCGCCCAGAGCGTTCCGACGACCGGCACCGTCCGGAAGAAGTAGTCGGCCAACCCGTAGACGGGTCGCCCGAGCTCCTTCTCGATCCCGTGCATGATCACCGGCGCGTCCGACGGGATGGCACCGGCGTGGTTGGCGACCAGCAGCGCGCCGCCCTCGGTCGGGATCTTGTCGAGGCCCTCCCACTCGGCGCGGAACCACTTCGAGTAGATGGGCTCGTAGATCGCACGTGCGAGCGCCCGTGTCCGTTCGGACCGTCCCCACTCGTCGACGTCGGACAGGCGGGGGTCCTCGAGTTCGCCGTTGCGCTCGGCCGCGATGCGGATCGGCACGATCGCTGTCGACCGGTTCTGCTCGCCTACGACCTGGCGCCCGCTGGCCACCGGGCCATCGTACCGATCACCCCGCTGACCGGATGCTGGCCGAGGCGCTACGGCCGGGCCGCCCCGATGAGGCCCGTCGTGAAGATGGGCGAATAGGAGACGGTTGAGCCCGTGAACGGGGCTTGAATCACGGTGTTGGTGCCGTAGGGTCCGGAGCCGGCGTACATAACCACGTGGTCGACCTGGTTGTCGTCGTCGAGGTTGTAATAGAAGAGCAGGTCACCGGGCTGAAGCGCATCGAGGGAGACATGCGTCAGTGCAGGCCACTCGGTCTCGGTCGTCCTCGGAATGGAGATGCCCGCCTGGCTCCACGCCCACTGGACGAGACCCGAACAATCGAAGCCGACCCCCGGCTGTTCGCCGCCGAAGACGTAGGGCACGCCCAGTTGGGACACGGCGGCCTGCACCGCCGCCATCCCGGCGCTCCCGCCCGAGGCGGATCCGCCCACCGGCCCGATCGAACCGCCTGCCTGGTTGGCGGCGGCAGTGGCTGCGGCCGCGCTGGACGAACCGCCCACCGCGCCGGCGACCGTTGCCGCCGTTGCCGCAGCAGCGGCGGCTCGCTGCTTCGCCGCCGAGTTGGCAGCGCGCGCCGCGGCCGCAGCTTCTTGTTGTGCCTCTTGGATGGCGGCGGTGGCGACCTCCTGAGCCAGCTGGCCCTGCACCTGGTTCAGCGTCGACTTGGTCGCGGCGGCCTCAGCTTCGTTCGCCTGCGCGAGCGACTTCGCCTGCGCTGCTTCCGACTGCGCCTGGCTCGCCGCGGTCTGCTGCGCGGCTTCCTGGGCCTGGAGCTGCGTCTCCGACTGCAGCAATGCGGTCTCGTCCTTGGTCAGGTTGCCGACGATCTGACTCACGTACTGGTTGCGCGCCTCGTGCAGCGAGGCCGAGGTGGAGAAGTACGAGGCGAAGCCGGACTCGGGCGTGCCGTACACGTACGCCTGTACCGCGTCCTTCGACACCAAACGACGATCGGCCTCTATGTTCGATCGCGTGTGCTCCAAATTGGTCGGCGATGGTCTGCATTGCCGTCTGCGCGTCCTGAAGGTTTTGTTGCGCGGTGTTGTACTTGTCGTCGAGAATCGAGGTTTGCTGTTCCTCTTGAGCGAGCGTGCTCTCAATCTGACTGACTTGCGACCGCGTGGAGTTGATCTGCGATTGGTTGGGCGCGGCGCCAGGCGTCGTGGTCGACGTTGTTGCGCCAGCGTTCGTCATGGCCGTCGACGACAGCAGCGCGCCGAGTACGCCGGCGACCATCGTCAATCTGACAAGAGGAGCCCGCCTGCGGACCATGCTCCGACAATTCACTGGATCCACGGCGCAACAGCGTAATGCCTGCGTAGTGGCATTTTCGACATCCCCCTCGTTTCTGTCTCGTTCCGTCTCGAGTTCGCGCGGTGTTCACCCTCTGTTCGTGTATCGGTTTGTTCGGCGCTTCGATTGACCCGTCGTCCGTGCGTCCGTATGGTCGACAAACGTGAACGGTGTCGTGACTGTTGCTCAGGGGAGACTCAGGGGCGTCTGGCGCGAGGATCTGTGGTCGTTTTCCGGGATCCCTTACGCACGAGCCCCTCTCGGCGCGTTGCGGTGGCGCCCCCCGTTGGAGGCCGACGCGTGGGGCGAGCGTGCGCGACGCGTCGACCTTCGGACCGATCGCCCCGCAGTCCGCTGCTGTGCCTGGCATCACGAGTCCGTCGGACCCCGGCGCATCAGAACCGCACAGCGAGGACTGCCTGTCGCTGAACGTCTGGACCCCTGCGATACCCGATGCGCCCACCTCGAAACCGGGAGAGGGCCGTCCCGTCATGGTCTTCATCCATGGCGGCGGCTTCACGTCGGGCAGCGGATCGGTGTTCCTCTATCGGGGCGGGAACCTGGTGCGGAACGGTGACGCCGTGGTCGTCACCATCAACTACCGCCTGGGCGCGCTCGGGTTCCTCGGGCACCGGGATCTGGCCGATCCCGACGGGCTGGTCGGCAACTGGGGCCTGCAGGACCAGATCGCCGCCTTGCGCTGGGTGCGGCACAACATTGCGGCCTTTGGTGGCGATCCTGGCCGCGTCACGATCTTCGGCGAGTCAGCCGGAGGATTCAGTGTGGCGACGCTGCTCGGCACGCCCGCCGCGAGGGGCCTCTTCCGGCGCGCCATCGTGCAGAGCGGCGGGGTGCACGTGCACGCAATCGAGGAGGCGGAACGGTCAGGCGACCGGTTGGCGGCTGCTCTGGGCGTCGCGTCCTGCAGCAGGAATGCTCTGGAGCGAGTCCCGGCGACCGAGCTCGTGGCCGCGACGGAAGAGATGGGAAAGCGTCGTCCTGATCCCGGGATGATCCCGCTCCCGTTCCTCCCAGTCGTCGACGGCGTGCTGCT
The DNA here is from genome assembly GCA_963762175.1 of uncultured Acidimicrobiaceae bacterium. Classification (GTDB taxonomy): domain Bacteria; phylum Actinomycetota; class Acidimicrobiia; order Acidimicrobiales; family RAAP-2; genus Bog-473. The sequence continues at coordinate 117,215 of CAVXJW010000003.1, read as the reverse complement.
GCCCGAGCATCCGCTCACCGCGGTGGCGCAACGGCGCCGCCGACGGCATCGACCTGTTGATCGGTACGAACCGGGACGAGCTGACGCTGTTCGGACTCGGCAATCCCGCGCTGATGGCGCTCGACGACGACGGAGTCGACGCGTTGGGTGGCCAACGCAGTGCCCGACATGTCCGCGGACCGAAGTGATCGACGCCTACCGGTCGGCGCGCCAGCGGCGCGGAGAATCCGTCGATGCCAATGCCGATCTGGGTCGCCTTCGGGACAGACATCGTGTTTCGCTGGCCCAGCCTCCAGCTGGCCGCCACGCACGGGGCCCGTGGCTCGCGGGCCTTCGTCTACCTGTTCGACTGGGAGTCACCGGCCTTCGGCGGGATCCTCGGCTCCTGCCATGCACTCGAGCTCCCGTTCGTGTTCGGCGCGGTGCACCTGCCCGTCGTCCAGGTCTTCTCGGGTGGCGGCACGCCCGTCGAGACGCTCTCAGCCCAGATGCAACGGGCGTGGTTGGCGTTCGCTGCCGCGGGCGATCCCAGCCACGACGGGCATCGACAGCTGGCGGGCCTGGGATCCGGTCGACCGGGCCACCATGATCTTCGGTGCCCACACCCGGGCCGAGAACGCGCCGAGGAACGACGAGCTGTCGGTGCTGGAGCGGCATCGTCCCCTCTGCCCGACGGTCCCGGGCGGTGCCGGACGGTCTCCGAAAGGGCCGATCGGACACGACGAGACCCCGGGCCCGCCCGCGTGGGACGGACCCGGGGTCTTCGTCAAGGACGGTGCTGGCCGCCACGTGTCGGCTGTGACCGTCCGGCCGATCTACGCTGGTGGCCGACCGCCAGAGCCGCCATGGCCGCTGGCCGCCGGAGCCGCCCTGACCGCCCCACGACCCGTGCGGCGACGAGGGCCCCGACCTGTGCGCGCCCGACCCCAACCCGTGGTGCTCGGGCCGCCGGCCTGCGGTCGCCGGAGCTGCGACCGTCGGAGGCCGACTGGGCCTGGTTGTCGCCCCGGTGTGCGGTGACCACCGGCCGCGGTTCGGACTGCGTCGCGGCTGCGTCTGCGGCTGTGGCTGTGGGCTGCGGTTGCGGCTGGGGCTGCGGGCGCTGGGGCGCGCGGCTGCAGCGGTAGCTTCGGGCCGAAGATGGCGACGACCTGCGCGTCGAGTTCGCCCGGCGTACCCGAGTCCGGCAGGCCGAAGGCCGTGACCAGTTCACCCTGGCTCACGCCGGTCGGCGTCGACGCCCTTCTCGAAGTACTTCGTGCTCGGCGACACGACGACCGCGTCCGTGCCCGTGCTGGTTGGTCAGCGTGACGGTCGACCCCGAGACATTCGTCACGCGGCCGCTGACCCTTTCGGGGAACACGACGACGTGCGTCGCCGTGGGGCTCGACGCCGTCGGGTCGAGCGTGACGGCCACGTTCTCACCGTCGCGGACCCCGGGAGGAGTCGACGGAGCTCCCGGGCTCCGAATAGGTCGTGCTGCCGGTGGTGTCCACCGTCTCGGTGGAACCGTCGTACTTCTGGACCACGAAGTCGCCCGGAGCCACCGACGTCACCCGGCCCCGCAGGTCCGGTGCGGACGTTCCGTTCGTGTGCTGCCGCTGGTCCCTCTGCAGTGAGCAGGGCAAGCGCAGCGGCCGAGAGCGACACTCCCGCGACTACGCATTGTCTTGTGCAGCTGCATGTTTGTATGCACCTCCGCTCGTGATGAGCCTGCAGCCGTCGACCATCTCGATCGAACGTGCAAGAGATTTGCACTGTCGGCTGAAGTCTCAATTTCTTTCCAGAACAGAGGGATCGAACCGCGTTTTCAGATGTCGACGACGTCACACCACGGTGGGCTTACGCGGTTGTTGTTGCGCTCTTGTCGAGCCGCAATGGGAGGTGGCGGATGCCCGTATGGCGGTTGCTGCGTGTCCACTGCGGCGGCGCGGACAGCGTGAAGGACGCAACGGCGCGCAGCGTCTCTTCGAGCGCGACGCGGATCTCGAGTCGCGCCAGGTGCGCGCCGAGGCAGAAGTGGACGCCGTGACCGAACGAGAGGTGCGGATTGGGGTCTCGCTGCAGCCGGAAGGTCTCGGGTCGTTCGAAGCGCTGCGGATCGCGGTTGGCCGAGCCCTCCCAGACCACGACCTTCTGTCCGGGAGAGATACGGGCGCCGCCCAACTGGCACGAGGTGGTCGCCGTCCTGCGCTTCGACGGCGATGGCGTCGTCCAGCGCAGGATCTCCTCGACCGCCGCTCCATCGACACGGCGCCCGACCGCAGGAGGTCGAGCTGCTCCGGCCATTCGAGGAAGGCGAGCATGGCGCCGGCGATGGCGTTGCGCGTCGTCTCGGCGCCGGCAGAGAACAAGCAGCGAGAAGAAAGCGGAGAGCTCGTCGTCGCTGAGGCGCGGCGGGTCAGCGTCGGTCAGCTCGGCGTGGATGACGGTCGAAAGCATGTCGGGACGCGGGACGGCCCGCTTTTCGACGGATGAGCGCAGCCCCGTACTCGTACATCACGCCGACGGCCGCCTCCCGCTCGGGTGTCATGGACAGGAAGTCGGATTCGTCGGGGATGTCGAAGATGTGCTCGACCGCATCGAAGAGAAGGTGGCGGTCCGCCTCCGGCACGCCGAGCAGGAGGCAGATCGCCTGCATCGGCAGCTCGGCCGCCACGTCGACCAGGAAGTCACACTCGACGCGTCGACCGATTCGATCAGCCGCCGCATCCGGCCACGCAGCTCGTGCTCCAGGTCGCGCACCGCCGCCGGTGTCAGGCCCCGCGTGACGAGGCGGCGGATGCGGGCGTGTCGGGGATCGTCCATCATGTTGAGGACGACCCCGGCCACGGGGAGGTCCTGCAGGATCGTCCCGCCGTAGGGGCGGTCGCCGCCGGTCTCCGAGGAGTAGGTCACCGGGTCGTTGCAGCACCTCGAGCACCTCGTCGTAGGTGGCAACCGACCAGAAGCCCTCGCCGTCGGGCGTGTGGGACGGTGGGCTCGTGCCACCACACCGGAGCCTGTTCCCGGTGCAGCGCGGAAGATGTCGTGCGGGAAACCGTCGGCGAAGGTGTCGAGATCGGTCAGATCGACCCGGTCGAGGTCGTCCACCACGGGGCCATCCTCACGACACCGCCCGACTCGGTCAAGAATGGTGTACAAGGGGGCGTAGCCCAACAGGCAGAGGCAGGGCGCTTAAACCGTCCCCAGTGAGGGTTCGAATCCCTCCGCCCCCACGTGGACGCCTCGTCCGACCGTTCTCCGGACGGTGAACCAGGCAGGCGTCGACGTAGCGGTTCTCGGCCCGGTCCGTCGTGACGGGCACGGCGGCATCCTTTCACCGATCGGCCGCCCTCGAGCTCGTGGTCTACCTGGCCTTCCACCGCCGCGGCGTGCGGCATGCCGAATGGTCGCTGGCGCTCTGGCCCGAGCGGCCGATGTCGTCGTCCACCGTGCACTCGACCGCCTCGGATGCCCGCCGGGCCCTCGGCCGGTCCATCGACGGCGAACCGCACCTTCCGCGTGGTGTCGACCTGCGGTTGCGTGACACGGTGACGACCGACGTCGAGCGGTTCACGACGCTGGCCGCCACCGACGAACCTCACCAGCTGCTCTCGGCGATGGGGCTTGTGCGCGGCCGTCTCTTCTGCGGGCTTGCGGCGCACCGACTGGACGGTGTTCGACGGCACCGAGGCGGAGATCGAGTCCTTGGTCGTACGGACCGCGCTCCGCGGTGCGGACGCCTTGGTCGCGCTGGGTCGGGTCGACGAGGCCGAGTGGATCGTCCGGAAGGCGCTGCAGCTCAGCCCCTACGACGAGCGCCTCTACCGTGCCCTCCTGCGCACCATGGAGGCCCAGGGCAACCGGATCCGGCTGCACGCAGCGATGGCACAGCTGCAGACCCTGGCCGGAGAGGCGGTCGCCGAGCGGGCCGCAGGCCGGAGCGGACGCCGCCGGACTGCCTGCATCCCGAGACGACGGCGCTCTACCGTGACCTGCTGCGGGGGTCGCCTGCCGCGGGAGGGCACCCCGCCAGGCTGTAGGGTTGCCACCCGCCATGGCGAGAAGCTCTTCTGGGAAATCGGTCGCCCGCGCCGCCGCAACGGGCGGTGGCACCACCTATCGCGGGCAGATGCCCGTGAACTGGTATGCCGCGCTCGTCATCATCGTCATCGTCGGGCTGGGCTCGATTGCCTTGGCCAAGTACAACTACAACAAGGTCCCGGCGGTCGTGGAGCCGACGGTCGGGACGTCGTGGCACGCCGGGCTCGCCTTCGACATCTGCGGCACCATGGAATCGGCACTACCCGCCTCGCCCACCTCGGCCAAGACCGGGCTGACGACGACGGGAGACGGGGTCGCTCCTCATCGCACCGAAGAGCGCCAGCGAGGCCGGGAACAACGCCACCCTCGGCAAGTTCGCCGACGGGTACAGCGGGCTGACCTTGACCAACACGCACTCGACGTACCCCTACCTCCTCGACGAAGGTGCCGGCGTACAAGAACGGCGAGAAGTGCGCCGCGGGGACGCCCGACGCCGGCAAGGTCGGCGTGGTGCAGGCGCGTACGCTGGGTGATCACGACCCAGACCAAGAAGACCAGTTCTGGTGGCACCGAAGAGGTGCAGACCGGGGGAGCCACGACGCTGAAGCCGGCCGACCTCAAGTTCGTGAACCGCCAGCTGATCACGGTCGGGTTCGCTCCCGAGGGGACGAGCCTTCCGAAGCCGCCAGGCACGACGATCAGCGCGCTGGTGCAGGTGCTGGCCGGCGACCAGGCTCCGGTCGCGACGACCACGACCGCACCCGGTTCCACGCCGACGACTGCGCCCGCGGCCACGACGACCACGGCACCGGCCACGACCACGACAGCTCCGCCGGCCACGACGACGACGAAGCCTTCGTCCACGACGACGACCAAGTAATGAAAGCGGTTGTCCTCGTTGGGGGCGAGGGGACGAGGCTCCGCCCGCTCACGCTCTCGGCCCCGAAGCAGATGCTCCCGATCGTCGGGGTGTCCGATGATCGAGCGGGTGCTCGGCCACCTTGCCTCGCACGGCATCGATGAGGCGGTCCTCTCGCTGGGCTACCTGCCCGATGCCTTCATGGAGGCGTATCCCGACGGGCGGGTCGCCGGCATGGGCCTCACCTACGCCGTCGAGTCCGAGCCGCTGGACACCGCCGGCGCCGTTCGTTTCGCCGCCACCGTTCGCCGGCATCGACGAGACGTTCGTCGTCGTCAACGGCGACGTGCTCACCGATCTCGACCTGAGCTCCCTCGTGGAGTTCCACCGCGCCCGTGGGGCGGAGGGGACGATCGCCCTCCACCCGGTGGCCGACCCGTCCGCCTTCGGCGTGGTGCCGACCGACGACGAGGGTCGGGTCACGGCCTTCGTCGAGAAGCCGCCCCGGGACGAGGCGCCGACCAACGAGATCAATGCCGGCACCTACGTGCTCGAGCCGTCGGTGCTCGGCCGGATCCCCGAGGGCGGGCGGGTCTCCATCGAGCGCGAGACCTTCCCTGCCATGGTGCGCGACCGGGGTCTGTTCGCCCGCTCCGACGATCGCTACTGGCTCGACACCGGGACGCCGGCCGCCTACCTCGAGGCCAACTTCGACTATCTCAACAACAAACGTGGGCCGATCGTCGTCCCGCGCGTGGTCGACCGGGGAGACGGCGTCCTCCTGGAAGGCGAGAGCGACATCGAGGGCGAGGTGGTCGGACCGTCCGTCCTCTTTTCCGGCTGCGTCGATCGAGTCAGGCGCACGGGTCGAGCGCAGCATCCTCGGGCCCGGCACGGTGGTCTCGTCCGGAGCCGTCGTGACGGACTCGGTCCTCATGGCCGGTTGCCACGTCGCCGCCGACGCCAAGGTCGCCGGATCGGTCATGGGCCCGCGGTCGATCGTGGGGCAGAGGGGCGACGTCCGGGCGGTCTCCGTTCTCGGCGCCGACGCGGTGGTCTCTTCGGGGACGCTGGTCGACGGCGAGCGGGTGTCGGGCTAGAAAGGCCTGGGCATGCGCACGTTGGTCACGGGAGGTGCCGGGTTCATCGGGTCGAACCTCGTGGACCGCCTGCTGGTCGAGGGGCACGAGGTCGACGTCGTCGACGACTTCTCGACGGGCTCGCTCTCGAACCTGGCCGAGGCCCGTGGCAGCGCCGGGCCGGGCGCTCACCATCCACCATCTGGACATCAGCGCGCCCGCCGTCGTCGAGCTGATGGCGCGGCGCCGGCCCGAGCTCGTCTTCCATCTGGCGGCGCAGGCCGACGTCCGTGTGTCGGTCGCCCGACCGGCTTTCGACGCCACCGTCAACATCGTCGGCTCGCTCAACGTCTTGGAGGGGGCGCGCCAGGCCGAGGCCGAGCGCGTCGTCTTCGCCGCCAGCGGAGGCACTCTCTACGGCGAGCCGGCCGACGAGGACCTCCCCGTGCGCGAGTCGCACCCGCAGCAGCCGCTGTCGCCCTACGGCGTGTCCAAGAAGGCCGTCATCGACTACCTCGTGGCCTACCGGGAGCTGCACTCCCTCGAATTCTGCGCCCTGGCCCTCGGCGAACGTCTACGGGCCCCGGCAGAACCCTCATGGCGAAGCCGGCGTCGTCGCCATCTTCGCCGATCGCGCCCTGCGCGGGGACGCTGTGACGATCTTCGGCGACGGCGAGCAGACTCGGGACTACGTCTTCGTCGACGACGTCGTCGACGCCTTCGTACGCGCCGCCACCCGCGGCGGTGGACTCGTCTGCAACATCGGGACGGGCCGCGAGACATCGGTCAATGAGCTCGTCGCCGCCATGTCCTCCCAGTCCGGCAAGGAGATCGTCTCGGTGCTGGCCCCGCTACGGCAGGGGGAGCTGATCCGTTCGTGCTCTGGACGTCGAGCGGGCGGCGATTCAACTCGGCTGGCGCTCCTGGACGCAACTGGACGACGGGGTCCGCGCCGTGCTCGAGTTCGTTCGCGCCAACACCGAGGCCTGACCTCAGCGAGATTCTCAGCGAAAGAGATCCTCGTCCGGAGGGCGCACGACCTCCGCGCGTACCGAGGCCGGTCGCAACCACTCGGCCGGCACGCCCCGCACGACCGCAACGGGGACGCCGCGATCCTTTCCCATCACCAGCTCGGCCGCGGAGGCCAATTCGTCGGCAACGCAGATCTCCGTGGCGACGAGCTCGCGTCCGCCGGCATCGGTCGTGCCCTTCAGGTCGACGACGGCGGCCACGCCCGCGCACCCGATCGCCACGTCAGTAACGCCCCGGCGCCAGGGACGGCCGAAGGTGTCGGAGACGATGACGCCCAGCTGCAGGCCGAGCGTGTTCTCCAGTCCGGCCGCGGATGCGACGCGCTGACCGGTCCGCGTCCTCTGGGAGCAGCGCCGCCGTCCCGTCCGCCACGTTGGAGAGATCGACGCCGGCGTTGGCACAGATGAAGCCGTGCCGGGTCTCGCTGATCACGAGGTCGCCGCGCTGGCGGAGGACGCGGACCGACTCCCGCCGCACCAGTGCCACCTTGGCCGCCGGGTCGTCGTGGTCGAGATCGACGATCTGACCCTCCGCCTTCGAGACGATCTTCTGCGTCACGACCACGACGTCGCCCGTGGCGAGCTCGGGCCCGTCCGGGTTCGCCGGCGCGACGGCGCTGGCGATCAGCGCGGCCAGGTCCGTGCCGGGTGTGATCTCGCCGATGCCCTCGACCGGGAAGACGTGGACGCCGTCAGGCTGTGGCATCGATCACCGCCCGGGCCAGATCCCTCGCTCGCTCCGGCGTGCTCATGACGGTGGGCGTGACGACGCAGCGCAGTCCCTCGCCTTCGACGGCTGCCGCATGGGCGGCGTCGGCGGTGTCCACGACGAGGGTGCCGACCCACGGTGCGTACAGCCGGGCGACGCCGACCACCGATGGATCTGTGCCCAGCTCCGCCATCAGCCGGTCGGCAGGGCCCTTGAGCGCGGCACCGGCCACAATCGGCGAGACGGCCACCACTCGGTCCCGGCGGGCGACGAGCGCCTCGTGTACGCCCGGGACGGCCAGCAGCGGGCCGATCGACACCACGGGGTTCGAGGGGCAGACGACGATGGCGGCCGCATCGCCGATCGATTCCATGACGCCCGGCGCCGGACGCGCCCGCTCGGCGCCGTCGAACCGGACGCCGCGCACCGGGACGTCGTGACGAAGCCGAACGAAGTAGTCCTGGAAGCCGACCTCCGTTCCCGCCGGTCCCAGACGCGCTCTCGTCGGCGAGCGTGACCCGGGTCCGCAGCACGTCGTCGGTCACCGGCATCAGCCGGACCGTGATGCCGCGGCGGGCGGCGAGCTCGGCCGTCACCTCGCTCAGCGGCGCGCCGGCGTGCCGGAGTCCGGTCCGGAACAGGTGCGTGGCCAGGTCGCGGTCACCCAGGCGGAACCAGTCCTCACCGCCCAACCGCTCCAGCTCGTCCATGGCGGCCCAGCTCTCGCCGGTGACGCCCCATCCGGTCTCGCGGTTGTCCAGACCGGCCAGCGTATAGGTGACGGTGTCGAGGTCGGGGCTGATGGAGAGGCCGTGCAGCTCCATGTCGTCGCCGACGTTGACGATCGCCGTGATGTCGGGACCCGGGACGACCTGGACGAGCCCCGAGAGCATTCGAGCGGCCCCCACGCCGCCGCACAGGGCCACCAGCACGTCACGAGCATAGGAGCGCTCGGGCGGCTGTCCTGCCGGACGCCCCTGGTAACGTCGCCGCCCGCGATGGCAGTGCGTATCCCCTCGGATCAGCACGAGACGGTGGTGTCGGTCCTGCGGGAGGCGGCACGGGTCAACGGTGACGTCGAGGCCTACGTGGAGCCCGACGGCCGGGGTGGGCGCCGCACCCTGACCTTCGCCCAGTGGGACCGTGCGGCCGACGGCGTCGCCGGCCGGCTCGCCGGTCTCGGCGTGGCCAAGGGCGACGTGGTCTGCCTGCTCCTTCCCTCGTGCATCGACTACGCCGTGCTGTACGCGGCGCTGCTGCGCCTCGGTGCCATCACGTCGGGGATCAACCCCCGCATGGGGTCGCGCGAGGTGGCCTCCATCGTGGACCGCGCCGCTCCGGTCCTCCTCGTGGTCGACCCCGAGGTCGGCCCAGCCCCCGATGCGGGCACGGCACACGTGGTCACCCGGGCCGAGGCCGCGGACGTGGTGGGACGGGGCGGGCCCGGACGCATGGCCGGAGCTGGCCTCGTCCGACCCGGTGGCCGTGGTCTGGACGAGCGGGACGACGGGCGAGCCCAAAGGCGCGGTCTTCGACCACGCCAACCTGGCGGCGGTGGCCGCGCGGCACCGACGTGCTGAGTCATCCCGGTGACCGGCGCCTCTCCCCGCTGCCCTTCGCCCACGTCGGCTACATGACGCGGGCCTGGGACGAGATCGCCAACGCGGTGACGACGATCATCACGCCCACGCCGTGGCAGGCCGACGCCGCCGTCCGCGTCATGGCGGACGAGCGCATGACCGTGGCGCAGGGCGTGCCGACGCAGTGGGCGCTGATGCTGGCCAGCGCCGAGCTCGCGCGCGCCGACCTCGCGTGCGCTGCGTGTCGCCGGCACCGGCGCCGCGCGCATGACGGCGTCCATGGTGGCCGAGGTGCGCCGACGTTTCGGCGTGCCCGTCGTCGTGCGCTACACGTCGACGGAGTCGTCGCTCGGGACCGGCACCACCCTGACGTCGATCGGACGAGGAGGTGGCGACGACGGTGGGCCGCCCCGTGCCCGGCGTCGAGCTCGCCATCGTCGACGACGACGGCGAGCCCGTGCCCGACGGGGTCGGTCGGGCCGGGTGCTCCTGCGGTCCGCCGCGGCCATGCGCGGCTACTGGGGTCGGGGCCCGGACGGGGCGCCGTGGTCGAGGACCTCATGGACGCGAGGCCACGGGTGTCGTGCTCGGCGCCGACGGGTGGCTGACGACGGGCGACTTCGGGCGGCGTCACCGCCGAGGGCAATCTGCAGCTGTCCGGGCGCGCCCACGAGCGCTACATCCGCGGCGGCTACAACGTGTACCCGGCCGAGGTCGAGGAAGTCCTGTCGTCACACCCGACTCGTGGCCCGGGCGGCCGTGGTCGGCGTGCCCGACGATGTCCTGGGCGAAGTCGGCGTCGCGGTGGTGGTGGCCGCGGCGGGCGCGCATCCCGGACCTGGCGGAGCTCCGGGCCCACTGCGCCCGGACGCTCGCCGACTACAAGGCACCCGATGCGCTGGTCACGGTCGAAGAGCTGCCCCTGACCCCGATGATGAAGGTCGACCCGGCCCGGCTGGCCGTACTGGCCGAGCGCGGGGCCGAGGAGCGACGGGCCGCCGCTGGCAGCAGAGTCGTCGTCGCGGCGCCGGGATGCTAGGCAGTGGCTCCACCGGAGCAGCAGACGAGAAGGAGCGCGCATGAGCCCCACGACCAGAGTCGGGGAGTCCGATCCGAACCGGGGCACCACCCCCGAGGCGATCACACCTGGTCGCTACACGGGGCGGGTGGCGCTCGTCACCGGCTCCGGCTCGGGCATCGGGCGCGCCACGGCGCGCCGCCTGGCCGCCGAAGGCGCCGCCGTGGCCTGCCTCGACGTCGCCACCGATGCCATCGCAGGCCGTGGCGGCCGAGATCAACACCGAGGCGGCGGAGGCCGGCGGGCGGGCCATTGCCGTGCGCTGCGACGTCACGGACGAGGACAACGTCGCCGCCGTGGTGGCCCAGGCCGCCGAGCGAGCTGGGCTCCATCACCAACCTGTGCAACATCGCCGGCATCGGCGGGTTCGCCCACACGCCGGAGCAGTCGCTGAGCGGGTGGGACAAGATCATCGCCGTCAACCTGACGGGCACCTTCCTCATGTGCCGGGCCGTGCTGCCCGGCATGCTCGAGCGCGGCAGCGGGGCCATCGTCAACACGGTCTCGACGGCGGGTGTCATCGGCCAGCCGTACTCGGCGGCGTATTGCGCGTCGAAGGGCGGCGTCAAGATGCTCACCAAGGCGCTCGCGGTCGAGTACATGGCGCGCGGCGTCCGGGTCAACGGCGTCGCCCCCGGCGGCGTCGACACGCCGATCATCCACAACTTCGGACCGCCGGCCGATGCGGACTGGAAGCTCATCGAGCGGCTGATGTCGCCGATCGGCTTCGCCTTCCCGCACGAGATCGCCGGCGCGTTCGCCTACCTCGGCTCTCGCGAGGCGGACTATGTCACCGGGGCGATCCTCTCCATCGACGGGGCGATCACGACCTGAGCACTCTCCGACACGTCCCGGGCCCGGCGACCGGCGCGCCTGCGCGTCGCGCTCGACGCCACGCCGTTGCTCGGGTTCCCGACGGGCGTCGGTGCCTTCTGCCACGGCGCGCTGGGAGCCCTGGCGCAGCGGCCGGGTCTCGACGTGCGGGCCTACGCCGTGAGCTGGCGCCGCCGCCGGCTGATCGAGGCACGGCTGCCGGCCGGCGTCGCCGCCCGGCAACGGCCCATGCCCGCCCGCCCGCTGCACGCGCTCTGGGCCCGGCGCGACGCCCCGCCCTTGGAGTGGTTCGTCGGCCGCACCGACGTCGTCCACGGGACGAACTTCTTGGTGCCGCCCACCAGCGCGCGCCGCCGCCGTCGTCTCGGTGCACGACCTCACCCCGCTGCACTCATCCCGAGCTGTGCGACGAGGCCACGCTCGCCTACCCCGGGCTCATCCGGCGCGCCCTTGCGTCGGGGTGCCTGGGTCCATACCGATTCAGCGTTCGTCGCCGACGAGGTCGTGGAGGCGTTCGACGCCGAACCTTCCCGGGTCCGGGTCGTGCATCCCGGCGTTCCCGCGCTGCCGATCCCGCCCGAGGCGGATGCCGCCGCGGTGCTGCGAACGGGTGCTCCCGGCAGGCGTTGGGCGGTACTGCCTCGCGGTCGGCACGGCCGAGCCGCGCAAAGACCTGCCGGGTCTGGTGCGGGCCTTCGACGCGCTCGCCGATCACGTGGCCGACGTTGCGCTCGTGCTGGCCGGCCCGCCCGGGTGGGGCGAGGAGGCGGTGGCGGCTGCGGTCGCCGGCGCGACGGCGCGCGACCGGATCGTCCGCACCGGTTGGGTGGCGGCATCCGGACCTGGCCGCACTGCTCTCCCGGGCGAGCGTCCTGGCCTATCCCTCGCTCTACGAGGGGTTCGGGTTTCCGCCGTTGCAGGCCATGCAGGTCGGGGTGCCCGTCGTGGCGACGCGGGCAGGATCGTTGCCCGAGGTGCTCGGCGACGCTGCGCTGTGGGTCGCTCCGAGGCGATCACGACGGCCTCGTGCGGGCGCTCCAGAGCTGCCTGGACGACGAGAACGAGCGCGCGACATCTCGTCGCTGCCGGCAGGTCATGGGCCGGGCGCTACTCCTGGGAGCGTTGTGGCGCCGGGCTCGAGGCCCTCTACCGCGACGCGGTTGCCGCGCATGGCTGAGTCGAGCGCACCGTCCGCACCCAGCGTGCTCCTGGCGGTGGAGCAGCTGCGCCGCCGCGTACCCGGCGGCATCGGCGCCTATGCCCGGGGCCTCCTCAGCGGCTCTGGCGGCTGAGGAGGCGGAGGGGGAGGCCGTCGAGGTCGCGCTGCTGGCCAGCCGAGCGCCGCGGGGCGGTGACCCCCTGGCCGCATTCGGGCGGACGGTCCATGCGTCACGCCTGCCCGCCCCGCTGCTGATCCGGGCCTGGGACCACGGGCTCTCCCGTGCCCCTGCCGGCTTCGACATCGTGCACTCGGTGTCGCTCGCCTCACCGCGCGCTGCAGGCGCGGAGCACGGCACGGCTCGTCGTGACGGTGCACGATGTGGCATGGCGCCGGCACCCCGAAGCGACCACCAAGCGCGGGCCTGCGCTGGCACGAGGCGGCGCTGCAGCGCGCCGTCGAGTCGGCGACCGCGCTCGTCGTCCCGTCCCGACTGGTGGCGAAGGACTTGCATGCCCTCGGCGTCGAGGACGGGCGTCTCACGGTCGTGGCCAGCGGCGCCGACCACCTCCCCGCCCCCGATGCCGCCGCCGCCGATGTCCTCCTGCGGGAACTCGGGAGTCTCCGGGGACTACCTCCTCACCGTGGGCACGCTCGAGCCCCGCAAGAACGTGGACCGGTTGGTGCAGGCGTTCCGCCAGATGCACGGCTCGCTCCCCGGGCCCTGGCCCCTCGTGATCGTCGGGCCGACGGGCTGGGGGCCGGGACCGGCGGCAACCCGTGAGGTCGACCACGTGGTCTTCACCGGTGGCATCTCGGACGCCGTCCTCGCCGAGCTGTACCGCAGGGCGCGCGCCTTCGTCTACGTGCCGCTCACGGAGGGCTACGGCCTCCCGCCCCTGGAGGCGATGCGCCTGGGCATCCCCACCGTGGTGTCCGACGAGGTCCCGAGCGTCCACGACCTCGGTTCGGAGGCGCCCGCGCCGGCGCTGCGTCGTCGACGCTCTCGACGTCGACGACATCGCAGACGCGCTGACGGCCGTGTTGACCGATGACGGAGTGCGAGCCGACCTGGCGCAGCGGGGTGCGGCGTTCGCATCGGCACGGACCTGGCGGGGTGCGGCCCGAGCCCATCTCGATCTCTGGCGTTCGCTGCGGTGACGGAGGACGCGCTCGCGCTCTCGCTCGATGTCTCGGCCGTCCCGGCGCGGCCGGGAGGCGCCGGGTACTACACCATGGCGTTGGCCCACGGCCTCGTGGAACGCGCCGACGTGGCGACCACCCTCGTGGCGCGTCATGCCGATACCGAGCGCTGGAGAGCCCTGGCCGGCGGCGCCACGGTACGCGGGGCGGTACCGGCTTCGAGGCCCGCCCGGCTGGCCTTCGAGCAACTCCGGATGGGCTCAGTCCTTCGCGCCGCCGGGGTGCAGGTGCATCACGGTCCCCACTACACGATGCCAGCCCGGTCGCCGGTGCCGTGTGTCGTCACGATCCACGACTGCACCTTCTTCGACCATCCGGAATGGCACCTCCGCTCCAAAGCCACCTTCTTCCGCCGCGCCATTCAGCGCGCCGCACGTCACGCCGCAGTGCTGATCTGCGTGAGTCGCGTGACGGAGGACAGGTTGCGCCAGTGGTGTGACGTCCGGGCGCACGTGGTGGTGGCCCCGCACGGTGTCGACCATGGCCGATTCACGTCGCTCGAACCGCGCCGACGGTGCCGACCGGGCCGTCCTCGGCGCGTTGGGAGTACCGGGTGATCGGCCGCTCATCGCCTTCGTCGGCACGCTCGAGCCCCGCAAGGGAGTGGCGCCGCTCATCGCCGCGTTCGATCAAGTGGCGCGACGGCACCCGGACGCCGTCCTGGTCCTCGGCGGACAGGCCGGATGGGGCATGGCCGAGACCGAGCGGGCGCTGAGCGCCGCCCGCCACCCCGAGCGCATTGTGCGCACCGGCTACCTGCCTGACGACGCCGTCCCCGCGCTGCTCCGGCAGGCCGCGGTGGTGGCGTACCCGGCGCTGGAGGAGGGCTTCGGGCTTCCCGCGCTCGAGGCTCTGGCGTGCGGCGCCCCACTTGTCACGACGGAGGGCACCGCGATGGCGGAGTTGGCGGGTGCTGCCGCGCTCCTCGTGCCGCCCGGTGACGTCGCCGGACTCGCCGCCGCTCTCGAGCTGGCCTTGCGGGAGGGCCGGGCCACGGACCGCCGGGCGCTCGGCCTGGCCGTGGCAGGGGAGCGGACCTGGGAAGCGAGTGTCGAACAGCACGTGCGCGCCTATGCGATGGCCCGGGCGGGCTCGCAGTAGGGTTCCGCGCATGCGTGCGCTGATCACGGGTGGCAAGGGATTCGTCGGACAGTGGCTCGCGGCGCACCTGAAGGACCGCGGCGATGACGTCGCGGTCATCGACATCGAAACGGACGTCGCCGACGGTGCAGCGGTTCGCGGGGTGATGGCCGACGTGGCGCCGGACGCCATCTACCACCTGGCCGCCATGACCCACGTGGGGGAGAGCTGGGAGAACCCTGGCCAGGTGCTCCGCGTCAACGTGCTCGGCACGGCGGAGATCCTGGCGGCGGCCCGATCGGTGGGGGCGAGGCCCCGCATCCTCGTGGTGAGCTCGGCCGAGGTGTACGGGGTCGTGACCCCGGAGCAACTGCCACTAGGGGAGGACACGCCCACCGCGCCGGCGAGTCCGTACGCGGCGAGCAAGCTAGCGGCGGAAGCGGTCGCGCTCCAGGCCTGGCGCGGCTACCGCCAGGAAGTCGTGGTGGTGCGGCCCTTCAACCACATCGGCCCCGGGCAGTCACCCAACTTCTTCGTGCCGGCGTTGGCCAAGCGGATCGTCGAGGCCCGCCGCAGCGGAGCCCGCTCACTCCGGGTGGGCACGCTGACGACGCGGCGGGACTTCACCGACGTGCGCGACGTGGTCGTGGCCTATCGACTGCTGGTCGAAAGGGGGAGCCCGGGCGAGGTGTACAACATGAGCTCCGGGCGGGACGTCGCCATGTCGGAGGTGGCGGCCCAGCTCCTCGACCTGGCGGGGGCCGACCTCACGCTCGAGACAGACCCCGCGCTGGTCCGGCCGGTCGACGTGCCCGTGTTACGCGGCACCGCCGAGAAGCTGCGGGAGGCGACGGGCTGGCAGCCGCAGATCCCGCTCGCGACAACGCTCGCCGACGTCCTGGCCTCGTGGGAGGCGGACTGACGGCGAGCGTTGTTCGTGTGCTGCGTGGTGTGACTCAGGCGCTCACTCGCTGGCGGATCTGAATCCGGACCTCACGAGCCTGCTCGCGGGCCTTGATCGTCACCTGGCTGACCGTGGGGGGCAGCTTGTCCTCGAGCGGCTGCAGAGTCGTCTCGACGAATTGCGCGGCCGTCTCGGCCAGGTCGTCGATCTGGTGGATCCCCTTCGCCACGCCCTGACGCACCTCACCGATGCGCTGGTCGAGCGAGAAGTCCTTCGAGAGCCGGTTCTGGAGCTCGACTCGCTGAACCTGCACGCGCTGGTAGCCGAGCACGCCGAGGCCCACGGCCACGTATGCCGCATCGCGGGCGAGGTCCGTGACACCCTTGGAGATATTGGTGATGTTGGTCGGTACTTCGGGCATAGGAGCCTCCTGTCTGGTCGGGTTGTCGCCGACGTTCCGGAGGCAACTGCCGCCGGCAGGCCTCCGAGTTCGTGTACAAGAGTATCACGAATGTTAAACAGTTGCAAGCAGCGGAGATGAATTCCGTGCCTGAGGGCGTTGATGCCCCAGCCGGCGGGAGCGGCGCCGGTAGCCTCGGACCCCTGATGGACGCCCAAGTGCCGGCCGTGGTCGCCGTCGTGGTCACGACCGGGCCCGGACCCTGGCTCGACGAGGCGCTGCGGTCCCTGGCGGCCCAGGACTACGAGGAGCTCTCCGTCCTCGTCCTGTCGGCGGGGGAGGACGACCCCGAGGTCACCGAGCGGGTGGGCCGTGTCCTGCCGGACGCCTTCGTCCGGCACCTGCCCGGGCGTCCCGGCTACGCCGCCGCCACCAACGCGGCGCTCGGCATGGTGGAGGGCGCGGCGTTCTTCTTGCTCTGCCACGACGACGTGGCGCTCGACCCCGATGCCGTCCACAAGCTCGTCGAGGAGTCGTTCCGCTCCAACGCCGGCGTGGTGTCCCCGAAGTTCGTGCACTGGGACGACCCACGCGTGTTGCTGCACGTGGGGATGAGCTGCGACAAGACCGGCGCGGTGGTCGACCGCATCACCGAGGGCGAGGTCGACCACGGGCAGCACGACGCAGTGCGCGACGTCTTCGTCGCGCCCACCGGGTGCATCCTGGTGCGCGCCGATCTCTTCACCGAGCTGAACGGATTCGACGGTGGCATCGTCGCCATGGGCGAGGACCTGGACCTGTCGTGGCGCAGCCAGGTGGCGGGTTCGCGCGTCGTGGTGGCGCCCGACGCCCGCGTGCGCCACCGCGAGGTGGTCGCCGGCGGGCTCGAGCCTCTCGCCGTGGCCGGCGAGCCTGAGGGTCGCCATCCCGTCACGCTGCAATCCTTGCAACGGCGCCACGAATTGCGAGCGGTGCTGAAGTGCTACACCCGCCTCCACCTGTTGCGGGTGCTGCCGCAGGCCGCGCTGCTCGCCTTCGGTGAGGTCCTCGTGGCGGTGCTGGCGCGTGACGGCGACCGGGCGCGCGCGGTCACCGGCGCCTGGCGCTGGAACCTCCGCCGGCTGAGGGCGATCTCCGTGCTGCGGGGAGAGCTGGCCGAGCACCGCCTGTTTCCCGACGCCGAGGTGCGCCGGCTGCAGGTGCGGGGGAGTGCGCGCCTCTCGCGCTACTTCAGCCGGCTTTCCCACCAGGGGCTCGATGCCGCCAATGCGGTCACCGCACGCGAGCGGCCGGGGCAGGAGGACGAGCGCGCAGCCAGGGTCGCCGTCCTGACCGGCAGCGTCGGATCCGCCTTCAGCGAGGACTCCGACTTCGACGAGCTCGACGACCTGGGCCGGCGTGCCGGCCGGGACCGCTTCGGGCGACGGGTCCGGCGGGAGCCCCTGAGCACCGGGCGCCAGCGGGTGCTCGCGCTGGTCATCGCCGCGCTCGTCATCGCCCTCGGGACCCGCGAGTTGTTCTTCGGGACGCTCCCTCTCGTGGGTCAGCTGGCGCCGCTCCCGTCGTGGACGACGAGTTGGCATCACTTCTTCTCCGGGTGGCAGTCGACCGGAGTCGGCACCACCGCGCCGGCGTCACCCGCGTTCGGGCTGGCAGGCTTGAGCGGCACGGTGCTCTTCGGCGCCATGGGCACGCTGCAACACGTCCTCATCCTCGGCTGCATCCCGGTGGGGGCCTGGGGTGTCTCGCGGTTCTTGCGGCCGCTGGTGTCGCCGCGGGCCCGCGTCGTGGCGGTCATCTGCTATCTCGGCGTCCCCCTGCCGTACGGCGCGCTGGGCACCGGCCGCTGGGACGGCCTCGTCGCCTACGCCGTGTTCCCGTTCATCGCGCTCCGCCTGGCGCGAGCGGCGGGCGTCGCGCCGTACGCGGTGCAGCCCGGACCGCACTGGCGGACCACCCCGATGGGCCAGGTCGCTGTTCTGGGTGCGATCATCGCCGTCGCCTCGGGCTTTGCTCCGGCCGTCGTACCCATGGTCCTCGCCGCCGCGGTGGCCTGGATGCTGGGCTCGCTGCTCGTGGGTGCCCGTGAACCGACGTGGCGCGTGTTCGTCGTCGCCGTCGAGGCGGTCGTGGTCGCGCTGATCCTGACGCTGCCGTGGGTTGTCGGCACCCTGCTGGCGGGCAAGGGTTCGGTGGCGATATTCGGGCTCCCGCTCTCGGCTGCCAGCACTCCGAACTGGGGCGAAGTCATCCGCTTTGCCGTCGGGCCGACGGCCCGCTCGCCCATCGCCTGGCTGCTCGTGGCCGGGGCGGCGTTGCCGCTCGTCATCGCCCGGGGCACCCGGTTGGCCTGGGCCGCCCGCCTGTGGCTCACCGCGTTGGCCTCGTGGGGGATCGCCTTCGCCGGGTCACGCGGCGACCTGGGCTCCTTCACGCCATCGGAGACCGTCGTGCTCGCCCCGGCCGCGCTCGCCGTCGCTGCCTGCGTCGGCATCGGCATCGCCGCCTTCGAGAACGACCTGAGCCGCCGCGAGTTCGGTTGGCGCCAACTGGTCAGCGTCGGTGCGCTCCTCTTCGTTGCGGTCGGCCTCCTTCCGGTCTTGGGTGGTGCGGTCGGCGGGCGCTGGAACCTCCCGTCGGAAGGTGTCGATCAGCCGCTGGCCTTCTTGAACCGGCCGAGCACCGGCGTCAACCGCGTCCTGTGGCTCGGCGACCCCCGCGCGTTGCCGGCCGGCGGGTGGTCGGTGGAATCCGGACTGGCCTACGCGCTGACGCCCGAGGAGCTGCCGAGCACGGCACAGGTCTTCACACCGGCCGGCGCCGGGCCTGCTGACGAGGTGGCCAAGGCCGTGCGCCTGGCCGTCTCGGGCGGCACCGTGCACCTCGGTCGCTTGCTCGCCCCGGCGGGCGTGCGCTACGTCGTCGTCGTCGACGCATTGGCCCCGTCGATGGTGGGGACGACCACAGCGTCCGTGAGCGCGCCGCCGCCGGCTGGACTCACCACCCGCTTGCTCGAGCAGAACGATCTCCAGGTCGTCCCGGGCGTCATGGGTGTGCAGGTGTACGAGAACGGGTCGGAGATGCCGGTGACGGCGACGCGGGCTGCGGCCCTACCCGTTCGTGCGGCGTCCTTCCCGAGCGGTGTCGACGTGGTGGGCTGGCAGCCGGTGCTGCGCGCGCTCTCTGGCGGTGCTGCTGCGGCCGGCGCGGCTCCCGCCGGCACCCTCTACGCGGGCTACGCGCCGGCAGGGAGCTTCGCCCTCTCGCTGGACGGGCACGCCGTGGCGCAGCGTCCGGCCTTCGGCTGGGCGGCCCAGTACGCCGTGGCCACCAAGGGCCGGGCCACACTCTCGCTCTCCCAGTTCCCCCTCGTCCCACTTGCGGTGCTCCTGGAACTCGCCCTGTGGCTGGCCCTCGCGCTTGCCTTCATCGGCCGCCGGCACCGCGAGCACACGACCGCCGCCGCTCCGTTCATCGTCCCGGCGGCCGCAGCGCCCGAAGCGATGGCACTCAACGAGACGGTCGCCTCGTGACGCCGTCGCATGTCAGTCACGAGCGCCGGTGGCGCGTGGCAGCCCTCGTCATCGTCGTGGTGGCAGGCGTCGCCATCGCCGTCGGTGTGCGCGGGACTCCGGCGCCCGTTGGCGCCGCGCCGAACCCGAGCGCGCTGGTCGGCGCACCCGACGCGGAATCGACGGCCTGGTACTGCACCGGACAGACCACCGCGGCCGGTGCGTCACCGGGCTCCCTCGTGCTGACCAGTACGACGACGAGCACCGTGAGCGCGGGCATCACCACGACGACGGACTCGGGGGCGACGGCGCATACCGCGGTCGCCGTCCCGGCCCACGGCGTGGTGGTGCCAACCATCCCCGCCTTGTCGTCGGGCTCGTGGGAGTCCGAGACCGTGATCACGTCTGGCGGCGGCGTCGCGGTCACCCAGTCCGTGCACAACGCCTTGGGCTGGTCCCAGACGCCCTGCCAGAGCACGACATCGGCCCAGTGGTACTTCGCCGGCGGGTCGACGGCCGCCGCCGACACCCTCGACGTCTCGCTCCTCAACCCGTCCTCGACGCCGGTCGTGGTGGACCTCAGCTTCCTGACGCCATCAGGCATGGTGCATCCCATCAACTACCAGGGCATCGTGCTGTCACCAGGCCAGGTCGTGGCGGAGAACGTGACGAGCGAGGTGCAGCAGGTGTCGACCATCAGCACCATCGTCTCGACGCGGACCGGCCGGGTCGTGGCATCCGAGGTGCAACAGATCGTGCAGGGTGGCCAGGCCTCGGGGGGCCTCTCGCTCGTGCCGGGCGTGCCGGCGCCTCAGTCTCACTGGGCGATCCCGCAGGCGCAGGAGACGCCGGGGGGATCGAGCGAGATCGACATCTTCAATCCTGGCCCGGAGTCGGAGACCGTCACCGCTCGGTTCCGCCTCCCGTCGGGCCCGCTGACGCCGCTGACGGACAAGATCCTGCCCGGCACCACGTGGAGCCTGGCCACCAGCGCCCAGACGCGCATACCGGACGACCAGACCTACGCCACGACGATCGACGCCACCGGCGGTCCCGGCGTCGTGGTGAGCCGGACCGTCAATTTCCCGAGTACGTCCACCCCGGCACCCCAGGCCGGCATGGTCGTGGCCGTGGACGGCCTGAGCACACGATCACCCAGCGGCGTGTGGGTGGTGCCGCCGCCCGGGACCGCGGCCAGCCCCGCAGTGAGCGGCGCCGCCCCGGCGTATCTGGCGCTCTCCAACACCTCATCGGCCAGCGAGAGTTACACCGCGCTGGCCAGCAGCGCGTCGGGCAACCACGTGCTGGCCACCGGCACGCTGGCCGCCGGTGCCACCGTCGAGGTGGACGGGTCACCGCTCGCGGCCGCGGGTCTCGACCCGATCATCGTGCGGGCGACCGGGCCGCTGGCGGTGAGCGAGGACACCGGCCCGTCGTCCGGCTTCGGCGTCGTCGCCATGCCGGGCATCCCGCTGGCGGCCGCTATCGGCGCCTAGGCCGGGGGCGCGACGGTCGGCGCGACGCCATTCGATTCGTTCGATTGCATTCGATGCCGTTACAGGTTGTGGCGCTGGTAGCGGCGCCACAGTGACGCGTCCGCCGAGACAGGACGACACCGGCGAGGAGCAGGGCGAAGAGGAGCGGGCCGGCGATGCGGATCACGCCCTCGACGCCGCTCACGAAGCCGCCGACGCTCGCGTGCCAGGCCCGGACGAGCCCCGACTCGGGGAGCGGGCTCGGTGGCGGCGCGGGCGTGCCCTCGCTCACCGTCACGGTGAGCGTCGAGTACGACGGTCTGGCTGGTGAGCAGTTGCAGCTGCCCCTGCAGCTGCTCGATCTGGGACTGAATGGTGTTCACCTGCTCCTGCACGGCCAGCACGTCGCCGACCGTCGTCGCCTTGGCCAGGATGGTGAGGTACTGCTGGCGGCGTGTCCTGCAGCGCGGTGATACGCGACTGCAGGTCGACGTACTGGCCGGTGACGTCGGTGGCCTTGGTCGTCAGACCCGACGTCTTGCCGAGCGCCTGGGCCCGCTTCAGCACCGTCGCGAAGTTGTCGACCGGCACCTGCAGCGTGACGCTGCCCGACGCGGTGCCGCCGCCGGCCGCGCGCCGGACTGCGTCTGCGAGTTGGCCACGAAGCCGCCGAAGGCACTGGCCAGGTTGGTCAGCTGCGTCATCGTGCGTTCCAGTCTCCCGCGGCCGACCGTCAGCTCCAGCGAGCCGGTCTGCTCGATTCTGGCGGACTGGCCGACGGCGCCCTTGGGCAGAGCCGGCGCCGACGTCGGTGTGGTGGTGGGCGCGTCGTTGGTCGCGCTGGACAAGCCGCCGGACGCGCCTGCTGGCGCGCCGTGAGACGGTGCTGTAGGGCAGCGCCTGCTGGGCCTGCCCCGACGCTCCGTTGGTCCCGAAGCCGAGCCCTGTCGTCGTCGTCGTCGACGGGGTGCGGACCGGGACGGGCGCGTGCACCTTGGCCAGCGCAGCGGTCCGGGTCGACCGGACCGGGCCGCGTGCGAGCGCGCCGACCGCCCCGGCCAGCACGAGCACGACGCACGAGGCAGGCGGCCACCGAGAGCACGCGGTGCCGCGATGCCAGCCCGGTCACACGCCGCAGGCGGCCCGGCGCGCCGGGAGGCCGGCGAAGGCCGCGTCGTCGAGCCGTCGTGCCGTCGAGCTCTGGCCGTCGGGTCTGGCCGTCGAGTCGCGTCCCCGCCGTCGAACTCGTCCTCGCCGTCACCAGTCGCGTCCGGCAACGTCGGGGGGAGGCGTCCGGCCGCCCGGGCCAAGATGTCGTCGGCGCCCGACGCGGGCACGTCGAAGGTCGTCGCCGGCGCTGGGCGAAGAGCGCGGCGAGGCGGTCGTCGTCGAGCATGGTCATGGCCCGGTCTCCTCCGATCGCACCGGTCAGCGTCCGGACCGTTCCCGTCGGCGGCCCCGGCGAGGGCGCACAGGGCGGGGTCGGCCGCCAGGCGGCGGCGTGCCTCGTGCAGGCGGGACTTCACCGTGCCCGGGCGCCGGCCGATGGCCAGCGCGATGTCGCGCTCGCTCAGGTCGGCGTAGTAGCGCAGGACGACGGGGACGCGCAGCGACAGGGGCAGCTGCTGCAGCGCGGCCAGCACGGTCTCGGCCACCTCGCCCTGTTCGGCTCTCGTCTCGGGGTCGGCGCTCGGCGCGGGGACGTGGGCCAGCGGCTCGTCACCGGCGCGGCGGTCGCGGTGGGGGATCTCGCGGCGCAGCTTGGAGTAGCACGAGTTGACCACGACCCGGTAGAGCCAGGGCCGGATGCTCGGGACGGCCGAGAGGGAGTCGCGGAAGCGCCAGGCCCGCAGGTAGGCGTCCTGCACGGCCTCCTCGGCGTCGGCCCGGTTGCCCAGGATCAGGCACGCCGTGCGGAAGGAGGCGACGTACCCCTCCTCGAGCCAGTCTGCGAGCTGCTGCTCCACCATCCCCCTCTCTGACGCCGCGTCCGCCCGGATCGGTTCGATCCACCTGGCACCTGGCCGCCGGCCGATCGGGGCCTCAGCGGGCGGCGGGTCCCTCCGGGGTGCCGGTCGCGGGGTTGGCCGGCGGGGGCCAGGGCGGGGGAGGCCACGACTCGGTCTCGGCCTGGCGGGCCGGTGGGGCGGGAGCGGCGCGGCACCGGCACCGAGTCGTCGCTGACGGGAGAGCCGTCGGTCACGACGTGCGTGCCGGCCTCAGCGTGGGCGGCGTCCCCGTTGCCGCTTCCGTTGGCCCCGTTGCCGACCGGGGGCCCGATCGGCGGCCTCGTGGAAGTGCGGCACCGACTTGGCGCCCTCGTCGTGCACGGGCGACCCGTGGGCCTCGTCGACCAGGCGGGCCACCTCGGCGCCGTCGATGATCTCGTTGTCGAGCAGCGCGCGGGCGATGGCGTTGAGGCCGCCCCGGTGCTTGCTCAGCACGTCCATGGCGCGCTGCTCCTCGACGCGCAGGATCCGCTCGACCTCGTCGTCGATGATCTTGGAGGTGTCCTCGGAGTAGTCACGCGTGTGCATGAGGTCCTCGCCCAGGAAGACCTGGCCCGGCGAGCCCCACGCCATGGGGCCGATGGCGTCGCTCATGCCCCACTCGCGCACCATCTTGCGGGCGAGCTCGGTGTTGCCGACGAGGTCGTTGGCGGCGCCGGTCGACAGGTCGCCGTAGACGAGCAGCTCGGCGCACGCGGCCGCCCATGCGCACGCACAGCGAGTCCTCGATGTAGTCGCGGGGGTGGATGTGGCGCTCCTCCATCGGGAGCTGGTGGGTGACGCCGAGGGCCATGCCCGTCGGGAGGATGGTCACCTTGTGCACCGGGTCGGCGTGCTCGAGCACGTAGGCCAGCACGGCGTGGCCGCCCTCGTGGTAGGCGATGCGCTCCTTCTCGGCCTCCGAGAGCACCATGGACTCGCGCCGCTGGCCGAGCAGCACGCGGTCGCGAGCCGTCTCGAAGTCGGCCATGGCGATGTCGAGGCTGCCTCGGCGCACGGCGTGGAGCGCGGCCTCGTTGACCAGGTTGGCCAGGTCGGCGCCGCTCATGCCGGGCGTGCCGCGGGCGACGACGCTGAGGTCGACGTCGTTCGCCATCCGCTTGCCCTTGCAGTGCACCTGCAGGATCGGGAGCCGCTCCTCGAGGTCGGGCAGCGGCACGACGATCTGGCGGTCGAAGCGGCCCGGCCGCAGCAGCGCGGGGTCGAGGATGTCGGGCCGGTTGGTGGCGGCGATCATGACCACGCCCTCGGCCGTGTCGAAGCCGTCCATCTCCGAGAGCATCTGGTTGAGCGTCTGCTCGCGCTCGTCGTGTCCGCCGCCGAGCCCCGCGCCGCGCTTGCGGCCGATGGAGTCGATCTCGTCGACGAAGACGATGGCCGGCGCCTGCTTGCGGGCCGTCTGGAAGAGGTCGCGCACCCGGCTGGCCCCGACGCCCACGAACATCTCCATGAAGTCCGAGCCGCTGACCGACATGAAGGGCACGCCGGCCTCGCCGGCCACGGCGCGGGCGATCAGCGTCTTGCCGGTGCCGGGCGGGCCGACCAGCAGCACGCCCTTGGGGATCTTGGCGCCGATCTCCTTGAAGCGGGCCGGGGTCTTGAGGAAGTCGACGACCTCGCTGATCTCCTGCTTCACCCCGGTGTAGCCGGCCACGTCGTCGAAGGTGGTCGAGGGGCGGTCGCTGCTGAACGTCTTGGCCTTGGAGCGCCCGATCGACATGATGCCCGACATCTGGCCCCGGGTCTGGCGGCCGATGAAGTAGATGAAGGCGGCGCCGATGCCGATGATGAAGAGGTAGGGGAGCAGGTCGGTGAACAGGTTCGACGACGGCGTCGGGAAGCTGACCTGCGACGCCGTCGTTGCGCATCTCGGTGACGTCGTTGGGCAGCGACGGGCTCGGGCCCTGGACGGTGTAGGTCGACCCGTTCTTGAGCTTGCCGGTGATGACCCCGTTGGCGTTGGAGATCTGCGCCGTCGAGACCTGCTTGGACGTCACGTCCTGCAGGAACTTCGTGTAGGTGATCGACTTGGCGTTGTTGGTCTTGATCGTGCCGACGGCGAGCAGGATGGCCACGATGCCGATGGCCAGGACGCCCCACAGCCAGCGCCAGCTCTGGCCGGACGGTTGTCCCCTGTTGCGGGGTCCCGTCCCCGCCGGCGGGCGCGTTCGGCTTGCCGGCTGCCTTGTCCGCACGCTGGGGGCTCACCGGTTCCATGCTAGGCGCCGACCCTGGTCGGTGGTGACCGCCCCGTCACCTCCGGCAAAGTGGTCTCCCTGCAGGTGGCGGGGGGTGCGGGCGCCGGTAACGTCTGACCGATGACCGATTCCGAGCCCGGCGGGGCGGCTCCCGGCCCATCGGGTCCCCCGGCCCGGCCGCCGGGACCCGTCCCGGACGGGTACGTGCCCCTCGAATGGGTCCAGAGAGCCTCCGCGGCGGCGGGCAGCGGCCGCCGTCGAGGCCGCCGTCCCCCGTGCTGCCGCCACCGCCGCCGCCTGCCGGCCGACGACCCCACCTTCTCCATGCTGCCGCCCCCGCCCTCGGTGCTCCCCGCCGGCGACGTCCCCTTCCTCGATACGCCGTGGGTCCCGCCCGCAGACGAAGCGCCAGGGCTGGATCTGGCTCATCTACGCCGTCGTCGGCTTCCTCGTCGGCCAGATCGGCGCGCTGATCTTCGGCCTGGTCGCCGGCGCCATCGCCGGCAAGACGTCGGCGCAGATGACGATCATCGCGAAGGCGTCGGTGCCGCCGGAGTGGTACGTGGTGGCCACCCTGCTCGGCCTCTGGATCGGCTTCATCGGCGCGCCGTGGCTGGCCAGCCGGACGCAGGGCACGCGCCACTTCATCCGCGACCTCGGGGTGCGCTTCCGGGTCATCGACCTGGTCGGGATCGCGCATCGGCATCGGCGGCCAGATCCTCGTGGCGATCATGTACGCGCCGTTCCAGCACGACATCCACGACTTCAACGGCCCTTCGCAGAAGCTGACGGGCGGCTCGCACGGCGGCGGGTTCGTCATCATCGCCATCGCCACCGTGCTCTTCGCCCCGGCCATGGAGGAGCTCTTCTTCCGCGGCCTGCTGCTCAAGGCGCTCGTCCGGCTGTTCACGCCGCTGCGGTCAGCCGGCCGCGCCCGGGCCGCCGGCGTCGTCCTGGCGGTGATCGCCGACGGGCTCCTCTTCGGCCTGGCCCACGGCGAGTGGGTGCAGCTGGCGGGCCTGGCCTCGTTCGGGGTGATCCTCGCCGCCGTGTCGTACCGGACCGGGCGTCTGGGCATGAACATGGTCGCCCATGCCACCTTCAACCTGGTCGCCATCATCGCCATCGCGGCCAACGGGACCGGCGTCATCCACTGAGGCCGTGCGGCGGCGCGCCCTGCAGCGCGTCGTGCGGAGTCGCCGCGTGGGCGCCCCCTATGGTGGGGCCCCGTGAGCCGCATGGACCAGGTCTTCAAGGCGTACGACGTGCGCGGCACGGTGCCCGACCAGCTCGATGCCGACATGTGCCGGGCCATCGGCCGGGCCATGGCCCGCTTCGTGGGCACCCGCACCGATCCTGGTCGCCCGCGACATGCGCGAGAGCGGCGTGGAGCTGGCGGCCGCCTTCTCCGACGGCGTGCGGGCCGAAGGGGTCGACATCATCGACCTCGGCATGGCCTCCACCGACTTCTTGTACTTCGCCTCGGGCCACCTCGACGCGCCCGGCGCCATGTTCACCGCGTCGCACAACCCGGCGCAGTACAACGGCCTGAAGCTCTGCCTGTCCGGGGCGCGTCCGATCGGGCGCGACACGGGCCTGGCCGACATCGAGGCCGGGGCCGAGGAGCTGCTGGGCGCGCCGCTGCCGCCCCTGAAGGGGAGCTGGTCCGAGCAGGACCTGCTCGGCGAGTGGGCCGACCACGTCGTCTCCTTCGTCGACGTCAGCTCGCTGCGCCCGCTCAAGGTCGTGGCCGACACGGCCAACGGCATGGGCGGGCTGGTCGTGCCGATCGTGTTCGAGCGGCTCCCCTTCGCGGTCGAGATCCTGTTTCCCGAGCTCGACGGGAACTTCCCCAACCACCCGGCCGACCCGATCCAGCCGGAGAACCTGGTGGCGCTGAAGGCGGCGGTGCTCGAGCAGGGCGCCGACATCGGCCTCGCCTTCGACGGCGACGCCGACCGGGTCTTCCTCGTCGACGAGAAGGCCGAGCCCGTGTCCGGCTCGCTGACGACGGCGCTCGTGGCCGCGTCCATGCTGACCAAGCACCCGGGCGAGACGATCCTCTACAACCTCATCTGCTCGCACGTCGTGCCCGAGGTCGTGACCGAAATGGGCGGCACGCCCGTGCGGACGCAGGTGGGCCACTCCATCATCAAGAAGGTGATGGCCGAGACGGGAGCCGTCTTCGGCGGTGAGCACTCGGGCCACTACTACTACCGCGACAACTTCCGGGCCGACTCGGGCATCATCACCGCGCTCCTCGTCCTCGAGCTGCTCAGCCAGAGCGACGCAGCCGCTCTCCGAGATGCTCCAGCCGTACCAGCGCTACGTGGACTCGGGGGAGATCAACACGACGGTCACCAGTCCCGCGGCCACCGTCGAGGCCATCGCCGAGCACGAGCGCAAGGCCGGAGCGTCGGTCGACATGCTGGACGGGCTCACCGTCGAACACGGCGACTGGTGGTACAACGTCCGTCCCTCCAACACCGAGCCGTTGCTCCGACTCAACGTGGAAGCGAAGACAGCCGAGCGCTGCGCCGCCCACGTGGCCGAGGTGCAGCAGCTCATCGCCACCCACGCCGGCCTGACGGCCGGCCCGAACTGAGGAGCTCCCCGATGAGCCTCGACCCGCTCCTGCTCGACGTCCTGGCCTGCCCGGTCGACAAGGGACCACTGCTGTGGTTCGAAGACGAGGACGTCCTCTACAACCCACGGCTGAAGAAGAGCTACGCCGTCGTGGACGGTGTGCCCGTGTTGCTGAGCGACGAGGCCGTGACCGTGGGCGAGCCCGAGCACGAGCGCCTGATGGCCAAGGCCGAGAGCGAGAAGGTGCGGGCCACGGGCTCGGCCCCTGGGTGAGCGAGCAGGCCTACCTCGACACGCTCGGCCTGTGGGAGGCCGTGGCCTCCCTGCCCGAGCAGCTGTCCCGGCGCGCTGCGTGCGGCCGAGGAGGCTTTCGGCGACAGTGCTCGGTTCCGTGGTGCCGACAGCAGCGCCACGCTCGGCTCGGCCGTCGCGTTCCGCTCGGTCGCCGCGTTCGGACTGGGCACGGGCGCGACGGCGTGCGCGGCGGTCGCCGCGCTTGCGGCGCCGGATCTGACCGTGCCCGTTCTGGGTCGGCGCCGGTTCCGCCCTCCCGGCTTTCGTCGGTCCCGACACGCTGGTCCTTGCTGTGTCGCCCTCGGGCCGCACCGCGGAGACACTCGTGGCCGCCGAAAAGGCGGTGGAGCGCGGTGCCACCGTGATGGGCGTCGGAGGTGACGCCGGCGGGCCGCTCGCCCGCCTGGCGAACGACGCCGGGCTGCCCTGGTGCCCGGACGGATGCCGCCGCGCCGGCGCGGACCGGAAGTCGAGACAACGACCGTCGCCCTTCTAGTCGCGCTGGCGCGCGCCGGATTGCGGCCCGATTGCCGCGGGGCCGTCGACGGCTGCGTCGGCCGCGCTGGCCCGCCGTCGCGATGCGCTGGTGGGGCCGGGCGCGCCACCGGCCGAATTGGCGCGTCGACTCGGCCGCACCATCCCGCTGGTCTACGGCGCCGCTGGCGTGGCCGCCGTCGCCTCCGAGTGGTGGAAGGCGCAGGTGAACCTGAATGCCAAGGCGCCGGCCTTCGCCGCCGCGGTGCCCGAGCTGACGCACGACGAGCTGGCCGGGTGGGGCCAGGGCGGCGACGTGACGCGTCAGACGATGTCGCTGGTGCTGCTGCGCCACGCGGGCGAGGGCCCGCGCGCGGCCGGTCTGTTCGATGCCGTGCGCGCGGCGACCGACGAGGTCATGGCGGACATCTTCGAGGTACGGGCGGAGGGCGGCGACGAGCTGTCCCGCTTCTTCGACCTGACGCTGTTCGGCGAGCTCGTCTCACTGCACCTGGCCGGTCGCGAAGGCGTCGATCCCGGACCGGTGCCGGCTGTGGACGAGGCCCAAGGCGCGCCCGCTCCTGGCTGGTAGCCGCTCGCTGAGTCGAGCGTTGGTGCAGTTGGTCAGCGACGGCGGAGCCACAGCGCCCCGCCGGCACCGATCGCCAGCGACGGGGCGAGGTTCACCATGAAGTCGTAGTGCTGTGCCCTCACCCAGTCGTTGAAGAGAACGACCTCGAACTCCTGGTTGAACAGCAAGAAGGCGTGCAGGAGGTACGCCTCGGTCCAAACGCGGCCTTCGTCGACCCAGGCGCGCGGGTACTCGAAGGGCCAGAACATGTCGTGGATGTGGATGTAGACGCCGGATGGCACCACGGGAAGGACTCGGGTCACCAGGTGATGGGCATCGCTGCCCGTCTTGACGACGTGTGAGCAGTCGATGAACAAGATGTCGCCCGACTCGAGGTCCGTGAAGCGCGACGAGGTCGACGTCCTGCACCGGGACTGACGATGATCTCGACGTCGTCGCCCGGCCGCACCAGACGACGCAGATCGTCGGGGTACGGCTCAATGCAGGTCAGGCGCAGTCGGCCATTGAGCCAGCGGTCATTCGTATCCAGCGCGAGCGCGGTGGTCCACCCTGAACCCACCTCGAGGTAGCGCTGCGGGCGGAGGTGGCGCAGGAAGGCCTGCAGGATGGAGCCGTCGCCGAGGCCGTACGAGGGATTGTTGGTGAAATACCGGCTGTCGGGCTGCGGGTCGACGTTGAAGTGCACGTCGTTGATGAGCGGCGCCAGCGTCTCGAGCATGCGCTCGTTGCGTGTCCTCGTTGAGGTCGAATCCCTCGAGGTGGTCGGGGCGCCCGAAGATCCGGTTCTCGTGCGCGACGACCTCGTGCATGCTCGGGATCGGGGAGTAGTAGTGCCCCGGAGGTCGCCACTCGAGGAACGGGATTACACCCTCGTCCATGATGCGCCCGGTCCACGACGGCTCGCTGGGCGCCGCGGCCGGGTCGGCCCGGGCGATCCGGCCGCGTTCCTCCTCGAGTTGCTGCTGCAGCGTTCGATCTCGTCGGTGCGGCGGAGGGCGCGGATCTTCTGGTCGATGAGCGGGATGCGCTTGACGGCCTCCCGCCAACCTCCCGCATTGTGATCAGGCACCGTGCCTCCGCAGTCGGTCTGAGCGGTCGCCACGGTTTGGCTGCCGCGCTCGTGTGGGAAAGGTACTGCTAGTTCAGGCGCTCGACGATCATGGCCATGCCCTGACCGCCGCCGACGCACATGGACTCGAGGCCGAACGTCTTGCCCGTGTCCTCCAGCGCGTTGAGCAGCGTGGTCATGATGCGCGCCCCGGTCTGTCCGAAGGGGTGACCGAGGGCGATGGCGCCGCCCTTCACGTTGAGCTTGTCCCAGCTGATGCCGAGGTGCTTGGCCGACGGGATCACCTGGGCGGCGAAGGCCTCGTTGATCTCCACCAGGTCGATGTCGTCGATGGTCATGTTCGCCCGGGCCAGGACCTGGCGGCAGGCGTCCACCGGGCCGAGGCCCATGATCTCGGGATTGAGGCCGGACACGCCGCTGGCCACGATGCGGGCGAGCGGCGTGAGGCCGAGGGCCTTGGCCTTGGTGTCGCTCATGACGATGACCGCAGCCGCGCCGTCGTTCAGCGGGCAGGCGTTGCCGGCGGTGATCGTCCCGCCCTCGCGGAAGACGGGCTTGAGGCCGGACAGCCCCTCCAGCGTGGTGCCGGGCCGCGGCCCGTCGTCCTTGGTCACGACGGTGCCGTCGGCGAGGGTGACCGGGATGATCTCGCGCTCGAAGAACCCGTTCTTCTGGGACTCGACGGCCCGCGTCTGGGAGAGCAGGGCGAACTCGTCCATCTCTTCCCGGCTCACCTTCTCGAACTCCGCCACGTTCTCGGCCGTCTGACCCATGGCGATGTAGACGTCGGGAAGCCCGGCAGGCGGGCTCCAGGGCTCGGTCACGGCAGGGGCGCGGAGCTTGGTGCGCTCCTCGGCGGCGGCGAAGGCGGCGTTGTGCGGGCCGGTGTCGGACGCGCCATGGGCGTAGCGGCTCACGGTCTCGACACCGGCGGCGATGAAGACGTCGCCCTCACCGGCGCGGATGGCATGGGCGGCCATGCGGATCGTCTGCAGAGACGAGGAGCAGTAGCGGTTCACCGTGACGCCTGGCACGTTGTCCATGCCGGCCAGGATCGCCGCCACGCGGGCGACGTTGTAGCCCGCCTCGCCGGCCGGCTGCCCGCACCCGAGGATGACGTCCTCGACCTCGCTGGGGTCGAGCTGCGGCACCTGGTCGAGCACGGAACGGAGGACCAGCGCGCTCAGGTCGTCGGGCCGGCACTCCACGAGCGACCCCTTGTTCGCCCGTCCGATCGGGGTGCGGCCGGTGGCGACGATGACGGCTTCAGGCATGGTGACGACTCCTCGGTTTCGGTTCGGGGGACTCGATCGTGCGCCGGGGAACCCGCCCCGGGGCGGATTGCAGGTTACTTGGCGGTAGCCGACCGCTCATCGGGCCCATTGGCCGCCCGTGCGAGGCGGACTGTAACGTGTTCTCGCGCGCTGAGCCCATCCGGCCGGGCCGGCGACGACATGGCGCTGACGTGGGCTGATAGCGGCCCGCCACCCGGGAGGGACACGTATGGAAATTGCCTTGACCGAGGAGCAGCAGGCGCTCAAGAGCGAGCTGCGCGCCTACTACCAGAAGATGCTGACGCCGGAGCTGGAGCAGGAGCTCTCCCAGGCGAACGGCATCGGGCCCGTGGTGCGCAAGGTGGTCAAGCAGATGGGCAGCGACGGCTGGCTCGGCATCGGCTGGCCGACCGAGTGGGGCGGGCAGGGTCGCTCGGCCATTGAGCAGTTCATCTTCTTCGACGAGTCAATGCGCAGCGGTGCTCCGGTTCCGATGCTCACCATCAACACCGTGGGCCCGACCATCATGAACTTCGGCACGCAGGAGCAGAAGGAGTTCTTCCTGCCCAAGATCCTGGCCGGTGAGATCCACTTCTGCATCGGTTACACCGAGCCGAATTCGGGCACCGACCTGGCGTCGCTCACCACCCGGGCCGTGCGCGACGGTGACGAGTACGTCATCAACGGCGCCAAGATCTTCACCAGCCTGGCCGGGGACGCCGACTACATCTGGCTGGCCACCCGCACCGATCCCAACGTGGCCAAGCACAAGGGCATCTCCATGTTCTTGATCCCCATGGACACTCCCGGCATCCGGGTGGTGCCGATGAAGCTGCTGGGCGACCACAACATCAACTACACGTTCTACGAGGACGTGCGCGTCCCGGCCTCTGCGTTGGTCGGGGGCGAGAACCAGGGCTGGAACCTCATCACCAACCAGCTCAACCACGAGCGCGTCACGCTGTGCTCACCGGGCATCATCGAGCGCGTCCTGACCGACGTGCGGGCTTGGGCGCAGGCCACCAAGCTGCCCGACGGGCGGCGGGTGGTCGATCAGGAATGGGTGCAGGAGCACCTGGCCCGGGTCCACGCCGAGCTCGAGTTCCTCCGCCTCATCAACTGGAAAGTGGCATGGCAGGCGACGCAGGGCCAGCTCGACGTCGCTGACGCCTCGTCGATCAAGGTCTTCGGCACCGAGTTCTATCTGCGGGCCTTCCGCTCGCTCATGGAGATCATCGGGCAGGCCGGCTACCTCACGCGCGGCTCACCGGCCGCAGTCATCGCCGGGCGTCTGGAGATGTATGCACGCTCCATGATCATCCTCACCTTCGGTGGCGGCACCAACGAGATTCAGCGAGACCTCATCGCGATCTTCGGCCTCGGCATGCCGCGGTCGTTGCGCTGAGCCCACTTAGAGCCAGGAGATCGATCCCATGGATTTCAGCTACAGCGAAGAGCAAGAGGCCGTCCGCCAGTTGGCCGGACAGATCTTCGGCGACCGGTCGACCCACGAGCGCCTGAAGGAGATCGAGGCGGCGGCGGGTGACGACGGGCCGTTCGACCGCGAGCTCTGGAAGGAGCTGGCCGGAGCCGGCCTGCTCGGCATCCACCTCGGCGAGGACGTTGGTGGAGCGGGACTCGACTTCGTTGCCGCCTGCCTGGTCGTCGAGGCGGCAGGCCGCACCGCGGCCTACGTCCCGGTGGTCGAGTCGATGGTCTATGGCGCGCTGCCGCTCGATCGATTCGGCACCGACGCGCAGCGCAAGACCTGGCTGTCCGGCGTCACCACGGGGGAGACGGTCCTCACGGCCGCCATGGCCGAGTTGGTCGGCGAGATGGTCCTCCCGGGCGGGACCGAACCGGCCACCACCGCCACCGCCGAGGCTGACGGCAGCTGGGTGCTCTCGGGCACCAAGGCCTGTGTGCCGGCTGCCCTCGTGGCCGACGCCATCCTGGTCCCGGCCACCTGCCAGACCGCTGAGGGCGCGGCAACCGGACCCGGTGTGTTCATCGTCGAGCCCGGTGCCGACGGCGTGACGCTGACGCGTCAGACCACGACGACAGGGCGACCCGAGGCGATCGTGGAGCTCGACGGCGTGCGGGTCGGGACCGACCGCCTCGTGGGTGAGGGCGCGGACGGCGCGGCGATCATCGACTGCATCACCGAGTTCGCCACCACCGCACTCTGCATCGAGGAGGCGGGCGTCTGTGCCTCGGCCCTCGAGCTCACCGCTGAGTACACGAAGACGCGCGTGCAGTTCGAGAAGCCGATCGCCACCTTCCAGGCGGTCGGTCAGCGGGCCGCCGACGCCTACGTCGACACTGAAGCCATCCGGCTCACGGCATGGCAGGCGGCGGCGCGTTTGGCCGCGGGCCTCCCGGCGACATCCGAGATCGCGATCGCCAAGTACTGGGCGTCCGAGGGCGGCCAGCGCGTCGTGCACGCGGCCTCTCACCTCCACGGCGGCGTCGGCGTCGACCGCGACTACCCGCTGCACCGCTTCTTCCTCATGACCGAGCAGATCGAGTTGACGCTCGGGGGGGCGAACGAGAGCCTGCGCCGCTTGGGGCGGATCCTGGCGGACGAGCCCGTCTGATCAGCCCGGAGAACCCTCCGCCGGCGCGAGCGGGACTGGGTTGGAGAGCCCGAGACCGTAGCCAGCAAGGAACACACCGGCCTCTTCGTGACGCGGGTAGGCGCCGGCCAGCTTGTGAAACGCACGGGAGTGATCGGGGTGGGTGAGATGCGCGACTTCGTGCACCAGCACCGAGTCGAGGACCCATTCGGGCACCACCCGCAGCCGGTGCGAGATGCGGATGTGCCCTGAGTAATACGAGCACGACCCCCAGCGCGCGGTCTGGTTGGTGACCCAGCGCACAGACTTGGGGCGAGCTCCGACGAGATAGCGATCGCTCAAGTCAATGGCGCGGATCAGCAGGTCGTCGTCGGTGAGGCCGGACTGCAGCCGGTGCCGCGTGAGAAGGCGCTCCACCAGCCAGTCGATCGTCTTCTGTCGGCTCTCCACGTCCAGGTGTGCCGGCACCGACACGACGATGCGCCCGCCGACCCACCTGGCCTCCGACGTCTTCTTGCGGCGCTTGCTGATGCGGACCTCGATCTCGGGCGCTCGCTCGACGGCACTCGCTTCGGCGTGTTCAGTTTCGGTTCGGTTTCGGGTTCGGGGTGGGGCGCCGGCGCGTGCGTGTCGGGAACGACTGCCGCGTGGTTCGGCTGCTCGGAAGACGACTCCGCCGCGATCAGGTCGGAGAGGTCGAAGAGCGTCATGGTGGGCATTGTGCCCGATCCGTGTGACGGCACCGTGCATGGCCCCTGCGTCGCAGGTCGCGGCCTTGGCGGGCTTCATGTCGGGGTGAATCGGAGCGGCGACGGGCGATCTGGCGGTGACCGTCGTCGTCGTGGCAACGGCGCCGCCGGCAGGGGCGTGAGGGGGGCGACGCCTCGAGCGTCCTTGCACACCGTGCAGTACGTTCTCGCGGCAGCAGTCTCGGGCGAGGAGATGGGCGGTGCGACGATGACGGCGGCGGGGAACAGATTCTGCCAGTCCTGCGGGAATCCACTCGGAGAGCACAGCCAGTTCTGCGACAGGTGCGGCACCCCGGTCGGAACCGCCATGCCGGCGCCTGTGCCCACGACGACTCCGGGCGGCCCGCCGCAGCAGTTCGGCGGTGGGCTCCCGCCACCCCCGCCCCCAGCCGCGGGCCCGTATCCAGGCGCTCCTGTCTACGGGCAGGCGCCCGCCGGCCCGTCGGCGAACGGGCTCGCCATCGCGTCCATGGTCCTCGGCATCGTCTGGGTCTTCGGCATCGGTTCGATCTTGGCCGTGATCTTCGGCTTCATCGGGAGAAAGCAGATCCGTGAGAGTGGTGGCCGTCAGAACGGTGGCGGGATGGCGATCGCCGGCATCGTGCTCGGGTTCATCGGCGTCGCGGGGCTGATCCTCTGGATCGTCCTGATCGCCACCTTTACTGCCACGATCGACAATTGCCTGAACCAAGCACAGTCGAATCCGAACGCAACCTGTGGCGTCTCCAACACCGGCACGACGGGCAGCGGCAACACGGGAAATCCCTTCGGTAACTCGGGCAACACCGGAACGATTTTCGCTCCCGGGACGACCGGGAACAGTGCCGCGCCGGCGCGCGGCAGAGGCGGATTCCGCGCGGGCACCGTGACCAGCAGCGCGACCTCTACCGGGTTCAACCTGGCGCTGCGGGGGTAGCCCTGGGCCACGCGTCCAAGCGTGTGCTCCTGCCTGGCTAGGCACGAACGTCGACACTCCCCGAGAGCGGAGGACCGGGGCTCGGTCTTGGTGGCGAACAATGGATCTCCCTCTGGTGCGCGGGGCGTTCTCTCGCAATCCCCGGTTCGCGAGAAGGCAAGGGCTACCCTTTTTTCATGACCACCTCGCCAGTGCCATTGCCTGGGTTTCCGATGCAGCTCGAGCTGGATGCTCCGGACAAGATCGCCCGATGGCGACCCTTGGTGCACTGGCTGCTCGCCATTCCCCAGGTGATCGTCCTGTATGCCCTGGCGCTCGTGCAGAACGTCGTGTGGATCATCGCCTTCTTCGCCATCCTGTTCACCGGAGCAATGCCGGAGAGCCTCTTCGGCTTCATGGCCATGACCCATCGCTACCAGTGGCGCCTGGCGTCCTACATCTGGTTCATGCGCGAGCCCTACCCGCCCTTCGACTTCTCGACGGTGGATCAGGACCCCGGTGGCGATCCGGCCCGGTTCTCCATCGAGCGGGCGCCCAAGCTCAGCCGCGGGCTGATCTTCGTGAAGTGGCTGCTGGCGATCCCGCACTACATCGTGCTGTTCTTCCTCTTCATCGCCGTGTACGTCGTCGTCATCATCGGCTTCTTCGCCGTCATCATCACCGGGAAATGGCCCGAGAGCCTGCAAGCGTTCGTGATCGGCGTCATGCGCTGGTCCTACCGCGTCAGCGTCTACACCTACCTGATGACGGACGACTACCCGCCGTTCAGCCTCGACTAACGATTGCGGTTAGCCGAGCACCAGCTCGGCCATCGTCCGCAACGTGGCCACGTCGCCGTTGACCAGCATCGTGGTGGCACGCGACTCGCGCCAGGCCTCCAGGTCGTCGCGGATCTTCTCGACCGGTCCGACCAGCGCGATCTCTTCGACCAGGGAGGTGGGGACGGCCGCCGCCGCGTCGTCCTTGCGGCCGTCGAGGTAGGCGTCCTGGATCTTGGTGGCTGCTTCCTCGTAGCCCATGCGGGCGAAGACGTCGAAGTGGAAGTTCATCTCCTTGGCACCCATGCCGCCGATGTAGAGGGCGAGATACGGACGGAAGCCGTCGGCCGCCGCGTCGGTGTCGTCGCTGATCACCGTCGGTGCAAAGGCGAGCACCTCGAAGTCCTCCGCGCTGCGACGCGCCGTCGGGCGGGCGAAGCCCTCGTCGAGCGAGGCCTCGAAGGACGACATGGCGCGCGGGGAGAAGAAGATGGGGAACCAGCCGTCGGCGACCTCCGCGGCGAGCGCGATGTTCTTCGGGCCCTCGGCCCCCAAGATGATCGGGATGTCGGCGCGCAGCGGGTGCACGATGGACTTGAGCGGCTTGCCCAGCCCCGTCCCGCCCGGATATGGCAGCGGGTAGTGCGGCCCGTCGTTCGTCACCGGCTTCTCGCGGGCGAGCACCTGCCGCACGATGTCGACGTACTCACGGGTACGGGCCAAGGGGGCGGGGAAGGACTGGCCGTACCAGCCCTCCACGACCTGTGGGCCAGAGACCCCGAGGCCGAGCACGAAGCGCCCGCCGGAGAGATGGTCCAGGGTCTGCGCGGCCATGGCCATGGCGGTGGGCGTGCGCGCCGACAGCTGGCACAGGGAGGTGCCGAGGCGCACGCGTTGGGTCTGCGACCCCCACCAGGCCAGTGGGGTCAGTGCGTCTGAGCCGTAGGACTCCGCCGTCCAGACGGAGTCGTAACCGAGGCGGTCGGCTTCCTGCACGAGCTCCACCGCGTTGGGCGGCGGTCCTGCACCCCAGTACCCCAGCTGCAGGCCGATCTTCATCGTCTTCACGTGTGACTCCTCTCAGCTTCCTGGCGCCTGCAGGAGTGTGTCAGACCTTGGCGACGATCTCCTCGGCGAACCAGTGGACGGGACCCATGCGGGCGGCCAGCGACTCGTCGTCGGGCGTCCCCGGCGCGATGTTGGCGAACATCCAGGGCGCGCACACGAAGTCGGTGACGCCAGCGTCGGCGAACCGGCGGTAGAGGTCGACGCTCGGACGCTCGTTGAGGGAGAGGTAGACGGTGAACCCGTCCTTGTCCCGCCCCGCCTTGGCCAGCGCGTCATGCAGCTCGGCGAGGTGCATCCAGGCCTCTTCCTCGCTGTAGGCGCCGGCGGCGATCCAGCCGTCGCACAGTTCGGCGGTGCGACGCAGCGCCACGGGGGAGTGGCCGCCGCAGATGAACGGCACCGGCACACTGGGGGCGGGCTCCATCTGGCATTCGGGGACGTCGTAGTAGTCGCCGTGGAACTCGACCCAGCCTCCAGCCCAGAGGGCGCGCAGGGCGACGATCATCTCGTCGAGGCGCTTGCCGCGGTTGGCGAAGTCCTGTCCCGTCAGGTCGAACTCCTCCTTGCTCCAGCCGACGCCGATGCCGAGGCGCAGCCGGTTGTCCGACAGCACTGCGGTCGTCCCGACGCTCTTGGCGACCGTCAGGAGGTCCCGCAGCGGGGCGATGTAGATGCCCGTGGTGAAGAGCAGGTTCTCGGTGGCGCCGGCGCAGGCGGAGATGACGGCCATGGGGTCGGGCCACGCCGTGTGATCCTCCCAGCCCGGGGCGCCGTCCTCGGTCTTCGAGTAGGTGTAGCGCGACGTCCGTTGGCGCGGGTTGAAGAGGTGGTCGGAGACGTACATGCCGCCGTAGCCCAGACCGTCACACGCCTTGGCCATCGGCAGGATCTGGCTGGTCGGCAGGAAGGCGACGGCCTGGTGGAAGCGGACCTCGTGATCGCGCACGACCCGGGCCTCAGCGGGCCCGGGCGGGCAGCGGCGTGCCCCCGACGGGTGTGGACGGTGCGAAGGCGACGGGGATGTGCTTGGTCCCGTTGATGAAGTTCGACTGCAGGCGCTGGACGTCGCCGTCGAGACGGATGTCGGGAATCCGGTCGAGGAGGCGGTCGAACATGACCATGATCTCCATGCGGGCCAGGTTGGCGCCCAGGCAGAAGTGCGGGCCGCCGGCGCCGAAGGCGATGTGGTTGTTGGGCGAGCGCGCGATGTCGAACGTGTTGGGCTTGTCGAACGCTGCGTCGTCGCGGTTGGCCGAGGTGTGCCAGAAGACGACCTTGTCGCCCTCCTTGATGTCCTGTCCGTGCAATTCCATGTCAGCGGTCGCCGTGCGGCGGAAGTGCATGACGGGGGTGACGTAGCGGAGCATCTCCTCCACGGCGCCCGGGAGCAGCGAACGGTCCTGGCGCAGCATCTCCCACTGGTCGGGATGGTCGAAGAAGGCGGTCATGGCACCGGACATGAGGTTCCGGGTGGTCTCGTTTCCGGCCACGATGAGGAGGAGAAAGAACAGGTCGAGCTCCAGCTCGTTCAACTTCTCGCCCTCCACCTCCGCGTTGAGCAGGACCGAGATGAGGTCTTCCTTGGGCTGGAGTCTGCGGGCCGTGGCCAGCTCCTCGGCGTAGGCGTAGACCGCCATGGCCGACTCACCGGAGTCGGCACCCTCCACCTGGTACTCGGGGTCCTCGGAGCCGATCATGCGGTTGGACCAGTCGAAGACCATGCGACGGTCCTCCTGGGGCACGCCGAGCAGTTCGGCGATCACGAGGAGCGGAAGCTCGGCTGAGATCTCCTCCACGAAGTCGGCGGTCCCGCGCTCGCAGACGGCGTCGATGATGCCGTCTGCGTACCCGACGATCTGCTGCTCGAGGTCGCGGACCATCTTGGGCGTGAAGCCCTTGTTGACCAGGCGGCGGTAACGCGTGTGCATGGTCGGGTCCATGTTGACCATCATCAGCTGCTGCTGGGCCAGCTGGTCGTCGTCCATCTCGGGGAAGAGGGAGCCACGCCGGGCCGACGAGAACTGCTCCCAATCGCGGTTGACGTGGACGCAGTCGTCGTAGCGTGTGATGGCCCAGAACCCGCCTCGGGGAGCGCCCTCCTGAGGGTGCCAGTAGGCCGGGGCCTCCCGGCGCAGCTCGGCGAACCACTCGTGGGGCACGCCGGCCACGAAGTTGCGCCCGTCGATCAGGTCGATCTCGTCGAGGCTCAAGGCCCCCCCTTTCGCGCACCTCGGCGACGTACCCCTCGCTGCCTGGTGCCTGCCCTTACGGGGCAATTTCTAGAACGTGTGTCAGTGATCATAGGCACAGCGCCGACGCGGTTGACCGGCTTCGGGGCAGACCCCAGCCCTCGGGTATGTTCGCCGGGCGGCGGTCGGAGTTCCCGACCCGGACCGAGCGAACCGAGGACGGCGTCGTTGACCTACTGCCTGGCCCTACGACTCCACGAGGGCATGCTCTTCCTGGCCGATACCCGCACCAACGCGGGCGTCGACAACGTCAGCACGTACCGCAAGATGCACGTCCTCCAACCGGCGGAGGACCGCCTCTTCGTGATCGAGTCGGCCGGCAGCCTGGCCACGACGCAGGAGGTGCTCGACCGCATGGCGCGCGATCTGGCGGCCGGCGAGGCCACCGAGAGCCTGGGCACCGTCAGCCATCTGTTCGAGGCGGCGCTCTATCTCGGGCGGGTGAGCCGTGAAGTGGCGGCCGAGCACAAGGATGCGCTGGCCGGCGTCGGAGCCGACGGTACCGCCACGTTCATTCTCGGTGGACATGTCGGCGACGAGACGCCCGACATCCTGCTCGTCTACCCGGAGGGCAACTACATCCGCGCCTCGGACGAACGACCGTTCCTGCAGATCGGTGAGAGCAAGTACGGCAAGTTCATGCTCGAACTGGCGGTCGAGGCGCACGTCGACCTCGTCACCGCCGCCAAGATCGCCCTCGGGTCCATGCTGAGCACGTCCGCGGCCAACCTCTCCGTGGGGCCGCCCTACGACATCGGCTTCTACTTCAACGAGACCCGCTCCCTGAGCCAGTTCCGCATCGACAGCGACTCCCCGCTACTGGAGAAGTTGCAGAAGGTGTGGGAGCGCCACCTCCTGGCCGGCATCGCCAAACTGCCGGCCATCACGCAGGACGACCTGACAGAAGTCGACGACCCGACCCCCTAGCCCGGCGGACGGCCCACTGCCGTGGGCAGAGGAGACGGAATCCGATGGACGACAGCACCACGCCCCCCGAGCCGCCGAGCCCGGCATGGGTCTCCACGGGGACCCTGCCCGTCCGACGAAGACGTGCGCGCCATCGTCGAGGCGGGGTACGAGCGCTTTCTCCCCGTGAGCGAGGGAAAGGTGGCGGACTACATCCCAGCGCTGGCCGCAGCCCCGCCCGACGCGTTCGGGGTCTGCGTGGTCGGTGTGCGTGGGCGGGTCTTCGCCATCGGCGATGCCGAAGTGGACTTCACCATCCAGAGCATCTCGAAGCTGTTCGTCTTCGCCCTGGTCTGCGACGTCCTCGGTCCGGCGGAAGCCCGTCGCAGGCTCGGGGTCAACAGCACCGGCATGCCGTTCGACTCGGTCATGGGCGTTGAACTGAACGAGGACCGGACCATGAACCCGATGGTCAACGCGGGAGCCGTCGCCACCACCAGCCTGGTGCCGGGGGAATCACCCGAGGAGAAGTTCTCACACATCGTGGACGCACTCTCGGTGTTCGCGGGCCGGCGGCTGTCGATGGACGAGGACGTCTACGAGTCCGAGGCGGCGAACAACGACCGCAACCGCGGCATCGCCCACCTCCTGGCGGGCTATGGCCGCATGTACTGCGATCCCGACGTGGCGACCGACATCTACACGCGGCAGTGCTCGCTGCGCGTGACGGCACGGGACCTGGCTGTCATGGGGGCCACGTTGGCCGACGGTGGCGTCAACCCGTTGACCGGCGATCGGGCCATTGCGCCGGAGACCTGCCGGCGCGTGCTGCCGGTGCTGGCGACGGCAGGTCTCTACGAACGGTCGGGGGACTGGCTCTACGACGTCGGGCTGCCGGGCAAGAGCGGCGTCAGCGGTGGACTGGTCACGGTGTCGCCGGGGAAGGGCGGTGTCGGCACGTGGTCTCCGCCGCTCGACGAAGCGGGCAACAGCGTCCGGGGCCAGCACATGACGACCTATCTCTCGGAGCGGCTGGGCCTGAACCTCTTCGCCTCGACGCCACTGCCCGGACGGCCGGTCGGTACGGGGGCTTGACTTCGAGCTATTACAAGTGGATACTTGTACAAGTAGTTCATTGTGAAATCACGGAAGGAAGACCCCATGACCACCGCCACCGAGCCAACCTCCACCGACCCAACCTCCACCGACCGCAACGCCCGCCAGGACACCTCGGCCGGGCCGGATTTCGAAAGCACCAGGACGTTCACGGCTTCGGGCGCAGACGTGCTCGCCGCCCTGCGCTCGACCGAGGCGATTTCGTCGTGGTGGGCCCCTGCCACAGGGTCGGCCGATCCTCGGGGCACGCTCGATGTGGCCTCCCGCTCCGGCAGCCGGCTGCTCGAGCTGTCCGTGGAGCCCGCCGAGCAGGGCCGGGTCGAATGGTCGGTGCGCCTGTCCACCATGACGCCCGAGTGGGTCGGCACGACCATCGCCTTCACGGTGGAGGACACCGCGCGGGAGCGACGCTGCACTTCCGTCACCATGGACTGACGCCGCAGTGCGACTGCTTCGACATGTGCGACGCGGGCTGGACGAGCGCGCTGGACCGACTGGAGGCGTTCGTCGCGACCGGTCAGGTCGCGTACGCCCGGGACAGCTTCCAGGCGACCAAGAGCATCAGTGCGTCGCCGGCGACGGTGCTCGCCGCGTTGCGCACACCGGAAGCCGTCGCGGCGTGGTGGGGCCCCTCCGAGGGCTCGGCCGACGTGGGCGGAACACTGGTCGTGTCCTTCCAAGGTGGGCAGCAGCGGATCGTCATGGCGGCCCAGCCCGCGCCGGAGGGGCGCGTCATCTGGGCCGTGCGTGAGGCGCCGCTGACGCCCGACTGGGACGGGACGACCATCTACTTCGACGTGGTGGAGGCCGGAGACGGCGCCATGCTGTACTTCCGGCACGAAGGCCTGACGCCCGAGCTCGAGTGCTTCGAGATGTGCCACGAGGGGTGGACGCACTACCTGGCCAGCCTGGTCTCCTACGCCGAGACCGGCCAGGGGCAGCCGCATCGGCACGGCTGAACGACACGTCTGAGTGTCACGGTTGAACGACAAGCCTGATCGACACTTCCGAACGACAGAGTTGCACGACATGGCCCCGCACAATCCGGGAAGAATGGCCGCCTGATGCCTGCACCCGACATCGAGACGCTCCCCGGCACCGACGCCGTCCTGCGGGCGCTGGCGGACCCCAACCGGCGCGAGATCATCCGCCTGATTCAGGACACGGAGCTCCCGGCCGGACAGATCGCCACGCACTTCACGCTCACCCAGCAGGCGGTCAGCCAGCACCTCACCGTTCTGAAGCGGGCCGGCTTGCTCGAGGAGCGGCGCGACGGGACCCGTCGGCTGTACCGGTTCCGGCCGGCCGCGCTCGAACCGGTGCGCACCATGCTCGACGAGTTCTGGCCGGACGCGCTCGAACGCCTCAAGCGGGTGGTGGAACGCGACCACCCGAAGAAGGGAGCGAAGGAACAGTGACGCCATCCAAGCCATCGACGGAGCCCTCGCCGACGGCGCCGGTGACGGCCAGTGTCCGCATTGCGGCGCCCCCCGACGTCGTCTTCCCCTATTTCACCGACCCTGCCTTGGCCACGCGCTGGATCGCCAACGCGGCGCTGCTCGACGCCCGCCCCGGCGGCATCTTC
The DNA here is from genome assembly GCA_963762175.1 of uncultured Acidimicrobiaceae bacterium. Taxonomy (GTDB): domain Bacteria; phylum Actinomycetota; class Acidimicrobiia; order Acidimicrobiales; family RAAP-2; genus Bog-473. The sequence continues at coordinate 73,867 of CAVXJW010000003.1, read as the reverse complement.
TCGCTCGATGTGCGAGGCAATCCGGCTCGTGGCGTGTACCTCGAGGTCGATCCGCCGCACCGCGTGATGTTCAGCTGGGGCATCGAGGGCTCGGAGGATCTGCCGCCGGGTACGAGCACGGTCGAGGTGGTCTTCGAGGCGGATGGCGAGGACACGATCGTGACGCTGACACACCGGGACCTGCCCACCGCCGACTTCCGCCGCTCGCACCAGGCTGGCTGGAGCGAATTCCTCGGGATCCTCGTGGGTGAGGCGGGCTCGGCGGGCTGAAGCGGGCTGAAGCCCACCGGCCGGGTGGTTTTCGACGCCGGACTCGGTCCGGCCGCCGGGCCGCAGAGGGGCAGCTCGGCGCGGCGGCCTGCCCTGGTTCAGGCCCACCCTGACCCGGGCTCTCGAAACGAGAACGTGTTACAGTTTTTGGCAGCGCGGCCTTGACCTGGCAGGGACCGCAGAGCGCACGCGAGGCTGCCCCACGATGTTCCTCGAAGAGAGCCCCGAACAGCAGCAGCTTCGTGCCGAGTTGCGGCAGTACTACCGCGAGCTCCTCACCGACGAGGTGCGGGCGGGCCTGGCCGAGGGCGGCGAAGGCGGCGAAGCCTGGAGCCAGGTCGTGCGCCAGATCGGCAAGGACGGCTGGCTCGGCATCGGGTGGCCGAAGGAGTTCGGCGGCCAGGGGCGTCCGGCCACCGACCAGTTCATCTTCTTCGACGAGACCCGCCGTGCCGGCGCGCCGTTCCCCTTCGTCACCATCAACACCGTCGGCCCGACGATCATGCGCTTCGGCACCGACGAGCAGAAGTCGTTCTTCCTGCCGCAGATCCTCGCCGGCGAGCTGAACTTCGCCATCGGCTACACCGAGCCCGAGGCCGGCACCGACCTGGCCTCGCTGCGCACGCGGGCCGTGCGCGACGGCGACGAGTACGTCGTCAACGGCGCCAAGATCTTCACCAGCGGCGCCGACCAGGCCGACTACGTCTGGCTGGCCGTGCGCACCGACCCCGACGTGCCCAAGCACAAGGGCATCTCCATCCTCTGCGTGCCGACGACCTCGCCCGGCTTCGAGTGGTCGATCATCCACACCGTCGGCGGGCCTCACCACGACGCAGACCTTCTACGACAACGTGCACGTGCCCGGTGGCCAACCGCGTCGGCGACGAGAACGAGGGCTGGCGCATGATCACCACCCAGCTCAACCACGAGCGCGTCGGCCTGGCCGCGTGGAGCGGCCTCGCCATTTCGCTCTACGAGGACATCGTGGACTGGGCGGCGGCGCAGCAGACGGACGACGGCAAGACACTGATCGACCAGGGTTGGGTGCAGATGGACCTGGCCAAGTGCCACGCCGAGCTCGAGGCCATGTGGTTGCTCAACTGGCGCATGGCCGTGCACGTGGCCGACGGCGAGCTCACCGGCGCCGAGTCGTCGTCGATCAAGGTGTTCGGGACCGAGCGGATCATCGAGGTCGACGCGCTTGTTGCTGGGGGTCGTGGGTGCCGCCGGCTACCTGGTGCCCGGGCTCGCCGGGCGCCGTGTTGCGGGGCCGGGTCGAGGCCACCGGGCGCCAGGCGCAGATCAACACGTTCGGCGGTGGGGTGAACGAGGTGCAGCGCGAGATCGTCGCCACGGCCGGGCTGGGCATGACGCGGGGGTCGCGGTGAGCGCGCGGCGGGAGTGCCGGGGCCGGGCGGCACGGGTCGCGGAGCGCTTCGAGGAGCTGGCGCCGTTCCCGGATCACAGTGCGGTGCTGGCCGTCGCTGGTGGGGCAGGCGGCCGGCCCGCCGACCCTGGCACCGGACGCGGTCAACGGGCCGATGATCCGGCACTGGGTCGAGGCCATGGGCGACCACAACCCCGTCTACGTGTCCGACGAGGCTGCTCGTGCCGCGGGCTACGACGAGATGATCGCCCCGCCGACCATGCTGCAGGCCTGGATCATGCGCGGCCTGCGCGCCTCGTTGCTCACCGAGGAGGCCCGCGCCTCGGGTGTGCCGGGGGAGCACGAGAGCGGCCCCAACGAGCGGATGATGAACCTGCTCGACGAGGAAGGGCTGACCTCGGTGGTGGCGACCAACTGCGAGCAGAGCTACGGGCGCCCCCTCGTCGTCGGCGACCGCCTGCTGGTGCGCTCGGTGATCGAGGCGATCTCGGACCCCAAGCGCACCGGGCTCGGCACCGGACGGTTCATCACGACACGTCTCGACTACGTCGCCGTGCCAGATGCCGACGTGCCGGTGTGGACGGAGACCAAGGAGGAGGTGCAGGCGCTCTACGACGCCGGCGAGCCCGTAGCCACCATGCGCTTCCGGATCCTCAAGTACCTGCCGCCGGTCGCGCACGGCGGCCCGCCCGCCCCGCCCGCACCCGGCCATCACGCAGGACAACGCGTTCTGGTTCGAAGGCGCTCGGGCGCATCGCCTGCTCATTCAGCACTGCACGTCGTGCGGCACGCTGCGCCACCCACCCCTGCCGGCCTGCGCCGCGTGCGGCTCCCTCGAGTGGGACACCGTCGAGTCGAGCGGCCGAGGCACCGTGTACTCCTACGTCGTCGTGCACTACCCGCAGGTGCCGGCGTTCGAGTACCCGCTGCCGATCGGCCTGATCGAGCTGGAAGAAGGGACCCGAGTGGTGGCCAACCTCCATGGCATGGAGCTCGATGCCATTGCGATCGGCATGCCGGTGCGGGCCGAGTTCGTCGACTACGACGAGGAGCTCTCGCTCCCCGTGTTCGTGCCCGGCGCGGCAGGAAAGGGAGCCTGATGGACTTCACGATGACCGACGAGCAGCTGGCCGTCTCCGAGGCAGCGACGGGCCTGTTCGCGGGCCTGGTCGACGCCGAGCGCATCGCCGCGGTGGAGACCGGTGACGAGCGCATCGACCGCGACCTGTGGCGTGCGCTGGCCGACGCCGACCTGCTGGGGCTCGCCGTCCCCGAGGCCGACGGCGGCGCGGGCTACGGGCTCATGGAGCTGTGCCTGCTGCTAGAAGCGCAGGGCAACGCGGTCGCACCCGTGCCGCTGTGGTCCACGCTCGTCCTCGGCGCACTTCCCGATCGGCCGCTTCGGGTCAGAAGCCGCAACGCGTCCGCTGGCTGCCCGGGGTCGTCGCCGGCAACGTGATCCTCACCGCCGCGCTGAACGGCACGCGTGGCCAGCCCGACGTCGACGCCGTCCGTGCGGGCCACGGCGTGCGAGTCGGGTTCGGCTGCGGGTTCGGCTCAGGGCTGGGTGCTGGATGGCACCGAGCTGGCCGTGCCCCAGGCCCACCTGGCGGACCGCATTGTGGTGCCGGCCCGCACGGAGGACGGCGGCGTGCTGCTGGCCCTGGTCGATCCGCAGGCGTCGGGCGTCACCCTCGAGCGCGCCGTCACCACCAACCGCGAGATCCACCCCCACCTGCACCTGGCCGGCGTCGCCGTCGGGCCGGACGACGTCCTCGTCGCGCCCCGACGCCGGGCGGTCCGTGCTCGACTTCGTGCTCGTCGCGGCCACCATCGGACTGTGCGCGTTGCAGGTCGGTGTCTGCGAGGCGGCGCTCACCACGACGGCCGCGTACCTGAACACCCGCCAGCAGTTCGGCCGACCCCTCAGCACGTTCCAGGGCACCATGTTGCGGGCGGCGGACGCCGCCATCGACATCGAGGCCATGCGTGTGACGTGGCAGAACGCCGCCTGGCGCTTCGACACCGGCCGCGACGCGGCCGATGCCGCCCGAGTGGCCAAGTGGCAGGCCGCCGAGCGCGGCCAGCGCACCGTGCACGCCACGCAGCATCTGCACGGTGGGATGGGCGCGGACATTTCCTACCCGATCCACCGCTACTTCCTCTGGGGCAAGCAGATCGAACTGCTGCTCGGTGGCCCGAGCGCGCAGTTGTCACGGCTGGGGGCGGATATCGCCGAGCAGGCGCTGGCCCGGGCGGAGACGGCGCAATGAGCGACGCCGCGGTCGATGTGTCCGGGCCGACGTTCGCCGAGGTCGCCGTGGGCGACGAGCTCCCGACGCTCGTCCTCCCGATCACCCGTACGTTGATCGTGTCGGGCGCCATCGCCAGTCGCGACTACCAGGACGTGCACCACGACTCGGTCCTGGCCTCGGAACGCGGCTCGAAGGACATCTTCATGAACATCCTGACGACGAACGGGCTGGTGGGGCGGTACGTGACGGACTGGTCCGGACCGCGCAGCCGACTGTTGGACGTCAACATCCGGCTTGGCGCACCGAACTACCCGGACTGCACCATGACGCTGACCGGGTCCGTGAAGGAGAAGGGATCGCTCACCGACGACGGTGCGTACGGCACCGTGACGGTCTCGCTGCGCGGCGCCAACAACCTGGGGGACCACGTCACCGGCACCGTGACCCTCCTGCTGCCGGTGACGAGCGGGAAGGGCGACGCGTAATGGCGCACGCGCACTCCTTCGCCGGCTCCACGGCCATTGTCGGCATCGGGGCCACCGAATTCTCCAAGGACTCGGGCCGTTCGGAGTTGCGGCTGGCGGTCGAGGCCGTGGCGGCCGCGCTGGACGACGCGGGCATCGCTCCCTCCGAGGTGCAGGGGATGGTCACGTTCAGCTCGGACACGAATCCCGACATCGACATCTCCCGCAGCCTGGGCATCGGGGACCTGACCTTCTTCAGCCGCATCCACTACGGCGGTGGCGCAGCGTGCGCCACCATTCAGCAGGCCGCGCTCGCCGTCTCCTCGGGCGTCGCCGACGTCGTGGTCTGCTACCGCGCCTTCAACGAGCGATCGGGCAGCCGGTTCGGCGCCGGCGTGCAGGGTCGGACGCCACTCCCCACGGCGGAGAACGCGCACATGGCGTCCTACCTCCCGGTCGGCCTGCTGACGCCGGCCTCCTGGGTGGCGATGGCGGCCCAGCGCTACCTGCACGAGACCGGCGCGACGAGCGAGGACCTCGGCCGGGTGGCCGTGGCCGACCGCAAGCACGCCGCGACGAACCCCAAGGCCTGGTTCTACGAGCAGCCGATCACGCTCGAAGACCATCAGGCCAGCCGCTTCATCGTCGAGCCCCTGCACCTCCTCGACTGCTGCCAGGAGACCGACGGGGGACAGGCGCTCGTCGTGACGTCCCTCGAGCGGGCCCGTGACCTCGGCAACGACCCGGTCGTCATCCGCGCCGCCGCCCAGGGCTCGGGTGCGGGCCAGGACATGATGACCAGCTACTACCGCGACGACCTGCTCGGCCTGCCCGAGATGGGTGTCGTGGCCCGCCAGCTCTGGGAGACGTCAGGGCTCGGCCCCGACGACATGCAGGCGGCCATCCTCTACGACCACTTCACCCCCTACGTCCTCTACCAGTTGGAGGAGCTCGGTTTCTGCGGCAAGGGCGAGGCGAAGGACTTCGTGCGCGACGGTCGCCTCGAGCTCGGCGGCGCCCTTCCCATCAACACGCACGGTGGGCAACTCGGCGAGGCCTACCTGCACGGCATGAACGGGATCGCCGAAGGCGCCCGGCTCGTCCGCGGTACATCGGTCAACCAGGTTCCGGAGCGTCGAGCACGTCGTCGTGACGGCAGGCACCGGCGTGCCGACCAGCGGGCTGGTGCTCGGCGTCGATCGCTGACCTTGCTTCCCGGCGGCTGAACGCCGAGTACGACAAACCCGACAGACCCGACCCGACCCGACAGGCCCGCCGGGCCTCAGAGGGCTCGATCGCCCACGGCCTCCTCGAGCTCGCGTCGCCTCGGAGCCGAGCAGTAGGCGGTACGGGCCGCCCTTTTCCGGTTGCCACAGGACGGGATCGGCGCAGTTCCAGCGTTCGGCGCGCAGCGACCGCTTGATCACCTTGTTCGTCGCCGTGGCGGGCAGCGCCGCCGTCATGCGCACGAAGCGCGGCGCCCACTTGGTGCCCAGGTCACTCTGCGCGGCCAGGAAGTCGGCGAACCCGGTCGGATCGAGCGTGTCGAGACCGGGTCGCACCTGCACCGCCGCCATCACCTGGTCGCCGACGACGGGATCGGGCACCGCGTAGACCGACGCCAGGACGACGTCGGGATGGCGCTGCAGAATGCGCTCGACCGGCGCCGAGGCGAAGTTCTCGCCGTCGACGCGAAGCCAGTCGTGGTCGCGACCGGCGAAGTAGAAGAACCCCGCCTCGTCGCGGTACGCGAGGTCGCCGGTCCAGTACCAGCCTTCGCGGAAGCGGGCCTGTTCGGCCTCGCCGTTGTGCCAGTAGCCCTCGAAGCCGGCGCCACCAGCCTTCGAGACCAGCTCGCCGATGGCCTCCTCGGCGTTGAGCAGGCGCCCCTGCTCGTCGAAGCGCACGGGAGGGCACTCGACACCGGTGGCCGGGTCGAGCACCACGGTTCCTTCGGGGGCCCGCCCGAGCGCGCCCGGCGGAGTGTCCGGGGTCCGTTGCACTGTCGCGCCGCCTTCGGTCGAGCCGTAGGAGTCGGTGACGGCGACCTTGAACCGTTCGGCGAACCTGGCGACGTCCTCGGTCGTGCCCTCGTTGCCGAAGGCGCGGATGAGCGGGTTGTCGGCGTCGTCGGGTTGCTCGGGGGTGGCCAAGATGTACGAAAGCGGCTTGCCGACGTAGTTGAAGTACGTGGCACCGGCAGCCCGCACGTCGGGGAGGAAACCCGAGGCGGAGAACCGGCCCGTGGCGGGGAGGGCGAAGGTGGAGCCGGCCATGAGCGCCGGGCCCCAACCAGCCATCAGCGCGTTGGAGTGGAAGAGGGGCATGGAGAGGTAGCAGACGTCTGCCGCCTCGAGCGCGTACATCTGGGCCACGATGGCGCCGATGCGGGCCAGCCGGCCCTGACTGCACAGGCACGCCTTGGGCGCGCCGGACGTGCCCGAAGTGAAGAGCAGGTAGCCGAGCGTGTCCGGCGTCACCGTCCGGTCGGCCACCTCCGCGGGGTCGCGATCGGCGTGTTGGTCCAGCGCGTCCTGCGCCGCCTTGCTGTCGAGCACCAGCACCCGCTCGTTCTCCGGCGTGACATCGCCGAGCGTGTCGCCGATCCGCGTGCCCTCCACCAGCGGCAGGTACGTCGAGTCGGTGACGAGGAATTGGCACTCGGTGTGCGCGAGGTCGCGCACGAGCTCGTCTCCACGGTGGGTCGGGTTGGCTCCGACCACGACAGCGCCGGCCAGTGCCGCCGCCTCGAGCCAGAAGACGAACTCGGGCACGTTGTCGAGCATGACGGCGACGTGGAAGGGGCCGTCCCGGCGTGTGGTCCGCAGCCACGACAGCCCGCGCCGCGGCCCGGGCCACCGACCTCGGCATGGCTCAGCCGGATGTCGTTGGCCACCAAGCCGAGCGCGTCGACGTCCGCCAGCGCCAGGACGGCTCCGGTGACGGTCTCCGGCGCCACCGCAGGCGGGGCAGACGGTGGGGTGGTTCCGGTTGCGGCCGATTGCTCCTCAGCAGGGGTCACTGCATCTCCGAACGTCTCTGACCTGGGGTGGAAGTCCCATTACTGGAACACGTTGCATTTTAATCACGCCCGTGTTACCGTCGCAGGAACGCCGGCGGAACGGACCGCGGCACCGTAGACGAGGACGTGCGACCCCATGGAATTCGGCATCTTCAACGCCGCGTGCGTGCTGCCCCGGTACGTCGAGCAGCACGGCGCATCGGCTGAGCACGACCGCATCATGGACGAGGTCGCGTTCATCGTGGCGGCCGACAAGGCCGGCTTCAAGTACACCTGGGCGTCGGAGCACCACTTCTTGACCGAGTACTCCCACCTCTCGGCCTCCGAGTCCTTCCTCGCCTTCGTGGCGGCCAAGACGAGCAACATCCACATCGGCTCGGGCATCTTCAACATCACGCCGCCGGTGAACCACCCGGCCCGGATCGCCGAGCGGGTTGCCATGCTCGACCACCTCTCCGGGGGCCGCTTCGAGTTCGGCACCGGCCGCGGCTCGTCCACCACCGAGCAGCGGGGCTTCGGCATCGAGGACCCTGAACTGACCCGCGAGATGGTGGCGGAGACCCTGCCGCAGATCGTGCGCATGTGGAAGGACGAGGAATACAGCTACGACGGCAAGTTCTTCTCCATGCCGAGCCGCAACGTCCTGCCCAAGCCCTACTCGAAGCCCCACCCGGCGATCTGGATGGCGGCGGGCAGCCCCTCGACCTTCGACCTGGCCGCCGAGCTCGGCGTCGGCGTCCTGTGCTTCGGCTTCTCCACGCCCGATCAGCTCACCCCGCTCGTCGCCCGCTACAAGGAGAAGATCGAGGACTGCAAGAACCCGGTAGGCGGCTTCGTGAACAACAACGTGATGATCACGACGCAGATGATCTGCATGGAGGACGGGGCCAAGGCGCGCAAGACGTTCCTGGAGGCCGACTCGAACTACCACCTGAGTCTTGTGTTCCGGTACCTCGACACGTTCCCCAGGCCTCCCGGCATCCCCGAGTGGCCCGAGATCATCCCGGCCATGGACGCCGCCACGCTCGACGCCGCCATCGCCATGGGTGCCACCGCGGTCGGCACGCCGGACGAGGTGGGCAAGTCGATCGAGGCCTTCACGGCCACCGGCGCCGACCAGCTGTCATTCGGGATGCTGTCGACGTCCATGCCGATCGAGCTGTGCGAGGAAGCCGTCGAGACGTTCGGCAAGCACGTGCTGAAGGACTTCGACAAGGACCCCGAGCACCTCACGACCAAGCAGCGGCTGGCTGCCGGCGGCTCCTGAGCACCGGAGCCTGACGGCTCCTGACGGAGTGGACGCGGCTGAGGACATTCTCGGTTGCTCGCCGGTCGGGCGGATTGGCGGCTCTGAAGATGGATGCGCGCCAGGCACGAGCTCCTGTCCGATCTGTAGTGTCGGGGCGTTGACTTACCTCGAATCCGGCGGGCAGGCGAGACAGATCGGCAGGCTTCCTCTCTGCAGAGGTGTTTCTCACCCTGCTTCTGGGAACGCCCCGATGCACCGGATGTGCGCGCCGCGCTCGCTCGCAGACACGACCGTGAGCCGACGGCCGAGCGACCTGCAATGGGTCGGCCGAAATGCCGGTTGAGGGAGAGTCGACTCTCTTAACGGACCGCCCGCACCACGCGGGTGAAGAAGCGGGGACGGCGCCCGAGGATCGACGATTTCGGCCCGACATCCAGGGTCTGCGGGCAGTCGCTGTCACACTCGTCCTGTTGTTCCACGCCCACGTCCCTGGCATGGGCGGGGGCTACGTCGGGGTCGATGTCTTCTTCGTGATTTCCGGCTTTGTGATCACGGGCCTCCTTCTCCGAGAACGCTCGTCGACGGGCTCGACGTCGATCGCCACGTTCTACGCCCGTCGGGTCCGCCGCATCCTCCCGGCGGCGACCCTGGTGATTCTGGCGGCGGTTCTCGTCTCGTTCCCGCTCTTGGGTCCCGTCGACGGTGCACAGACCGCCACCGACGCCCGTTGGGCCTCGGTGTTCTTGATCAACGTGCATTTCGCGAGCGCCGGCACGAACTATCTGGCTTCACAACTCCCGCCTTCGCTCCTACAGAACTACTGGTCGCTGGCCGTGGAAGAGCAGTTCTATCTGATCTATCCCACGATCTTCCTGATTGTCGCCGCCCTCTCCCCGCGGCACTCGCTCCGCCGTCGACTCGGGATCGTGCTCGGCGCTGCGATCCTGATCTCGTTCACCGCTTCGGTGATCCAGACCTCGAGCAACGCGACCGCTGCGTACTTCTCACCCCTTCCCCGGGTCTGGGAGCTTGCGCTGGGCGGCCTCGTCGCGACGGCAACCGTCGGACTTCGGCGCGTGCCGTCCGCTGTCGCGGCGGTGCTCTCGTGGAGTGGAGTCGGACTGATACTCCTTGCGGCGGTCTCCTTTTCCTCGTCGACGGCCTATCCCGGATGGGCTGTGGCCGTCCCAGTGCTGGGCGCCGCGCTGGTCATCGCGTCCGGCGTCGCCCAGCCAAAGTACGGAGCCGAGATCGTGCTGCGGCTGCGTCCATTCCAGTGGATCGGCCTCATCTCCTATTCGTTGTATCTCTGGCACTGGCCCATCCTCACCCTCGTGACCGAACGCCGGGGGCTCGACCAACTGCCCGTCTGGAATGCGCTGGGCTGGGAGCTGCTCGCCGTGGCTCTCGCCATCGCCACCTACAGGCTCGTCGAGAACCCCATTCGGCACAGCAGGTATCTCATAGGGAGGCGTCGGATCAGCCTGCTCCTCGGTGTCTGCCTGATCGTCTCCAGCCTGACCGTGGCGACGCTCGAACTTCGATGGCATGACTCGGGGGCGACGGCGACCACGGGGCTGGCCAATGCCAGCGTGGGTCAGACATGCCCGGCGCCGCCGCAGTCCGAAGTGCGGGGACTCATGGGCGCTGCTGTTGAACCCAGCCATCGCGTCGTCGCCCGCATCCTTCTCGTTGGTGACTCGACGGCGTGCACCATGCTGCCGGGGCTCGAAGCCGTCGCGGAACCGGCCGGAGTCCGTGTCGAGGATGGACCGGTCATCGGGTGCGGCGTCGTGAGCGGTCAACTCGCCCCTGATGTCGTCGATGGCCGGGTTGTGAACGCGAAGACCCAGGCGTGTCCACGGCGCGTCGAGCAGGCAGAGCAGCAGGCACTCAGCGGGGGGCGTCCGAACGTGGTGGTGTGGGCGAGCTCGTGGGAGCGTGAGGCGCTGCTTGTCGGGACCGGAACGCAGCAACACGTCGTCGTGCCGGGCTCTCGGCAGTGGACCGCAGTGCTCACGACAAGGATCACGAGCCGCCTGAAGGAATTCACCGACATGGGGGCGACGGTGGTCATGCTGACGCAGCCAGCGTTCTTCCATACCCCGGGTTCCTCGAGTGGGACCATCCAGGATCGGACCTTCGATCGCCTGAATACGCTCCTGGGCCAGATCGCCGCAGAGGTACCCCATGTCAAGCTCGTCGACCTCGCCGCCTTCGAGTGTCCGGGAGGGCCACCGTGCCCGGTCCTGGTGCACAATCAGTGGATCCGTGGGGATGGAGCTCACTACGACCCGACGGGATCGCTCTACGTGGCTCGTTGGCTGACGCCACGACTCGGCATCGAGGCCCTCGACCATCCCCGAAACCCCCTCCCCGTTGTACGGCTTATCGGAGCTTCGAACGGTGCGACCCTCACGGGAACGACGAGCGCCATCACGGCGCTTCCGTCGTTCACGTTCGGGGTCACCAAGGTCCAGTTCCAGGCATCTGGGGCCACGTTCGACGACAAGGTGATCGGCACCGTGACGACCGAAGGCGCCGAATCGCATCTTTCCTGGGACACCACCACCGTCCCGAACGGCCGCTACGTCGTGCGGGCCATCGCCTATGACGCAGCGGGCCATCGCAGCGTGAGCGGGGGTCTGACCGTCCGGGTCATGAACCCCGCGGCGTGATCAGGCTGCCTTCATCAGGACTCCACCTGAACGCACCGGACGCGAAACGGCGGTCGATCTCCTCGGCGACCCCGTCGGGAGTGTGGCGGGCAGCGTCCACCCGGTGCCGCTCGGCGACGCCCTGCTGCTCGAACTGCGTCCACAGGTCGCCGACGACGGCCGCATCGGCCAGGGCTGCCGCATGTTGTGGTTCGGCTCGCCGGTCCTGGACGCGTTGTTGCACGAGATCGATCGGCGCCTGCAGCACGGCATAGTGCACCGCGACTCCGTTCCGGGCGCACGCCGCCGCGAACAGGTCGAGCATGAACGGGTAGAGGATCCCGTCGGCCACGGTGAAATAGCCCCCGGCGGCGAAGGCTGCTGACGCTTCGGCGGCTGCCTGCAGCACGATTCGGTTCTGGGTGTGTGCCTCCACCCGCCACGGATCGATCGCTCCGCGCCGCAGCTTGGAGAAGAACCAATCGAGATCGAGGCAGACCGACGGATCGTGACGGTCGGCGACGAGCGGCGCCACCGTGGTCTTGCCGCAGCCGGGAGGCCCGGTCAGGAGCAGCAGCGGATTTGGGTCGGTGTCGCCAGCGGATGATGCCACCGCAGCATCATCGCGTGAGCCGGTCGGCGTGTGGTGGCGCAACGGGTGCAGAGATCGCGGCGCGCTCCGCCGGGCCCTGTCGGCCGCCGGACGGTTTCGGGCGCCGGAGGTTTCAGTCGCCTAACCGGGTCAGCCCTGGGTGGCGACGCCGACCACGGGTTTGTTCAGGACGACACCGCCCTCGGATCCGCTGAAGTTGGCATCCCCGTAATTGAAGATGCCGCCGTCAGACGCCGCGATCCAGTAGCCGCGGCCGTCGGGCGTGGGTGTCATGCCGACCGCGGGCTGACGGAGCGGCAGGCTGCCCGCGGAGCCGTAGAAGGCCGCATCGCCGAAGTTGAAGATGCCGCCGTCGGATGCCACGAGCCAGTACCCGAGCCCGTCGGAGGTGGAGGCCATGCCGACGATGGGCTTGTTGAGTGGCTTCCCGCCCATCGAGCCGTGGAAGGCGGCGTCACCGAAGCTGAAGATGCCGCCGTCGGACGCGACCAACCAGTAGCCGAGGCCGTCGTGGGTAGCCGCCATGCCGACGATGGGCTTGTTCAGTGGCTTGCCACCCATCGACCCGTAGAACGCAGCGTCACCGAAGCTGAAGATGCCGCCGTCGGACGCGACCAGCCAGTACCCGCCGCCGTCCGGCGTCGACGCCATGCCGACGATCGGCCTGTTGAGCGGCTTCCCGCCCATGGACCCGTGGAAGGCGGCGTCGCCGAAGCTGAAGATGCCGCCGTCGGACGCCACCAACCAGTAGCCCCCCTTCGATGGACGTCGGGGCCATGGCGACGACCGGCTGGTTCAGTCGCAGGCCACCGGTCGAGCCGTAGAAGCCGGCATTGCCGAAGGTGAAGATGCCGCCGTCGGAGGCGACGAGCCAGTACGACGAATTGGCCGGTGCGGCCGGCGGGGGAGACGGCGGGCCTGGTAGGCCGGCCGAGCCGGCGAAGGCGACGACCTGGTCGCTGGTCGGGGCGAGGAGGAGGCCGTCGCCGACGGACGGGGTCGGGAAGTGGTTGGCCTGGCTTCCGAGGGCGAGTGTTTCGACCGTGGCGCCCGTCGAGGGATTGATGCCGAAGAGCGAGTTGCCACCGATGGACCAGATCGAGTCCGCCGGCACTGATCGGGGGGCCATGCGCGCTGGGGTTCGTCCAGAGCACGGAAACCGACGCCGGCGACGCGGTCGTTTGCAGCGCCTGGAGCCCGCCCTCGCACGGCACGTAGACCACGGTTCCCGACGACGGCGTCGCCACCGTCGGCGATGGCCCCGGGGCAGACCGATGCCGTGGCGATGCCCATCCCGGTGTTGCCGCCGAGATCCGACTGGCTCAAGAGGTAGGCCAACTGGTTCTTGCCGACCTGCAAGACGGTCCCGTTCGAGAGCAGCGCCGGCGCCGTCGACCCGAGGTCCTGGTCGTGCGAGTTCATGAAGGACCAGTTGCTCGGAGCGAAGTACTGCGTGCGAGCCAGGCCGGGCGACAGCTGCAGGACCGAGTCGCTGAAGTCGTACGGCGTCGACGACGATCCGTTCCCCGTGGTGACCCAGATGTTGCCCGACCCGTCGACCTCGGGTGCCGCACCGCCCATCCAGACGGCCCCGTCGTTGCCGATCGGCACCGCCTGGTAGTAGCCGGGCGTCCCGCCGCCCTCGGGCACCGAGGCGACCCAGCCGCTGTAGGTCGAGCAGTCCCCGTCGTTGCCGCCGTAGCCGAAGACCACGTTGCCGTTGCTGAGGTTCAACCCGGTGCGCTGCAGGATCGCCGCCGTCGGCTGTCCAGGCGGATCGACGCCCTCGTCCATCAACGTCGTGCCCGTGTACATGTTCAGTCCGACCAGCACGTGCGCCGGCGTGCTCCCGCTCAGCTCGTCGGCCACCGCGAAGATCTCGCCGCGGGCGACGTCGAGCACGGGGGTCCCGGTGATGCCGACCGTCGGGCTGATGTCACCGCACGGCAGGTCGCCCGAGGGAACGGGCGTCCCGACATGGCTGGACCACAGGACGGCACCGGTGTTGGCGGCCAACGCGTAGATGGTGTCGTTCTCAGTCGCCACGTACACCCGCCCGGTCGCCTCCAGCGGCTCGCCGTACACCTGTCCGTCGAGCACCGGTGAGGTCCACGCGTGGTTGCCGACGAGAAGGACACGCCCGACGTGTCGTCGCCGGACCCGAGCGCGTTGCCGTGGTAGACGGGCCAGGACGTGGACGCGTCGACGTGCGTCCCGGCACTGGTCGCACCCGCCGGTCCAGGTCCGCCCAGGGCGGCTCCCGTGGTGACGATGGCGGGGAGGAGCAGGGCGAGCCCGCCACCCATCGTGGTGATGCAGGCGACGGGCGGATGGCGTCCGTGGGCCGATGCGCCGGCGGCCGCGTGGAGCATGCGTGCTCGGATCGATGCGGGCCACGGTAACCCGCTCGACCAGGTGCGTCGATGACCGTTGGGTGAACGTTGGCCGTCCGGCTGCAGCAGGAGACCTGGAACCGGGGTGTTCGCCCAGGACGAGGCGATTCGCCGACGACCCGAGTGGATCCGACTGGACCGGGACTAGGACCCGGTCGACCCTCCAACCGCTCCCACGGCGCCGTCCGGATCGGCGTTCACGATGGCGGCAGCCCAGGTGTAGTCGGGCTTGCCCGACGGCGAGCGCTCGACGGCGTCGACGACGTAGAGCCGGCGGGGCAGCTTGTACCCGGCGATCGACTCCCGGCAGTGTTCCTGCACGGACGCCAGCGAGGGCGCGTCGTGTCCCACCCGCGGTTGGACGATGGCGGCCACCGTCTGGCCCCAGCGCTCGTCGGGCGCGCCGCACACGATGGCGTCCATGACGTCGGGGTGCGAGCGCACCGCCGACTCGACCTCCTCGGGGAAGATCTTCTCGCCGCCGGAGTTGATGACGATCGAGCCACGGCCGAGCAGCGTGATCGACCCGTCGGCCTCCACGGTGGCGTAGTCGCCGGGCATGACGTAGCGGGTGCCGCGCACCTGAATGAAGACCTCGGCCGTCTTCTTCGGGTCGTTGTAGTAGCCGAGCGGGATGTCGCCCGAGCGGGCGATCTTGCCGATGACGCCCGACCCGGGCTCGACCGGCTGCAGGTCCTCGTCGAACACCACCGTCTCGCCCAGCAGGTGCACGGTCGGGCCGCTCTTCATCGCCGTGTTGCCGGCGGTGACGACGGTCATGCCGTTGTTGCCGCCCTCCGACGAGCCGATGGCGTCGGTGATCACCAGGTTGGGCAGATGCTCGAAGAACTGGTCCTTCACCGGGGCGGAGAAGAGCGGCAGCCGACGACACCACGGCGAGCAGCGACGACAGGTCGTGGTCCGTCCCCTCGTCGTCGAGCGACTCGATCAGCGGCTTGCCCATGGCGTCGCCCGTGATCATCACGGAGTTGACCTTCTCCTCGCCGACCAGGCGCCACACCTCGTGCGGGTCGAACTTGGCCATCAGCACGATCTTGGCCCCGACGAAGCTCTGGCCCATGACGCACCACTGGGTCGCGCCGTGCATGAGCGGGGCGACCGGCAGGTGGACCAGGCCACCGTTGGCGCCCTTGGCCACCATGGACTCGGGCTGCGGTGGTCCGCTCGTTGGTGACGGGGTCGGTCCCGCCGCCGAGGGCGTAGAAGACGTCCTCGTGGCGCCACACCACGCCCTTGGGCATGCCGGTGGTCCCGCCGGTGTAGAGGATGTAGAGGTCGTCACCCGAACGCGGACCGAAGTCGCGCACCTCCGACTGTCCCGCGAGCGCGTCCTCGTAGGGGACCGCGCCGGGCGCCGGCTCCACGTCGGTCCCGTCCTCGATCACCACGACGTGGCGGAGGTCGCGGGAGCTCGGGGAGGAGCGCGGTGACGAGCGGTGAGAACTCCCGCTGGTAGACGAGCGCCTTCAGGTCGGCGTTGGTGAGGAGGTAGCGGAGCTCGTCCTTGACGTAGCGGTAGTTGATGTTGATCCAGATGGCCCGGAGCTTGAACACGGCCCAGGCCGTCTCGACCCACTCGACGGAGTTGTACGAGTAGATCCCGACGTGGTCACCCGGGCCGATGCCCTGGGCAGCGAGGGAGTGGGCGAGCTGGTTGGCCCGCGCCTCCATTTCGGCGTAGGTCCGGCGCTTGCCGTCAGCGACGAGGTAGTCCCGCTCTGGGTAGGCATCGACGGCCGCCTCGAACAGGTCGGCGAGGTTGAACTCCATCGGCCGCAGATTAGAACACGTTCTTGTTCTGCGGGCAATCGGCCGGTGCGGGCCGGATGAGCTCAGTCGAAGAGGTCGGGCTCGCTGCGCGAGATCTCGTCCCAGAGAGGCTGGAACGACAGCCAGCCCGAGTAGGGCGAGGCGGAGAAGTCCCGCGTGTAGCGGGCGCCCTCGTCGTCGATGATGACCGGTGTCCCGGCCGCCTCGGCGAGGAGCTGGGCCTGGCACGAGCGCTCCATGGTGATGAACCACCAGGCCGCTTCGTCGACGGTGTGGCCGACGGTGAACAAGCCGTGGTTCCGGTGGATCGTTGCCTTGTGCGGACCGAGCGCCGCCGCCAGCGCCTTGGCGGCGGCCTCCTCGAGGACGACGGCGCCGCCGCCCTCTTCACACACGGTGTGGTCCTCGTAGAAGACGCAGGCGTCCTGCGTGATGGGGTCGAGGGTCCGCCCGAGCGACGACCAGGCCTTGCCGTAGACAGAGTGGGCGTGGGCCGCGGCAATCACGTCAGGGCGCGCCGCGTGAACGGCGGAGTGAATGGCGAACGCAGCGGGGTTGACCGGGCGGTCTCCTTCCACGACCTCGCCGGTGTGGCTCACGAGGATCAGGTCCGAGACGCGCACATGGCGGAAGCTCATGGCGAAGGGGTTGACCCAGAAGTGGTCGGTCAGCTCAGGATCGCGCGCCGTGATGTGGCCGGCGACACCCTCGGAGAACCCAAACCGACCGAACAGCCGCAGCGCGCCGGCCAGCCTCTGCTTGCGGTGCAGGCGCTCCTCCTCCACGGTGGCGAACTTCGGGGGGACCGGCGTCCGCAGCGTGCGTGGAGCCGCCTGACCTGCGTCGGAAAGGGTCTGTGCCATGACTCCAAACTATCGTCTGGCCGATGACCTACCCCACAGCCAGCACCAGGGACATCGCCGCACCGGCGGAGAAGGTCTGGTCACTCCTGGTCGACCTGCCCCGGATGGGGGAGTGGTCGCCCGAGAACGCCGGTGGCAAATGGGTCAAGGGCACCACGGGGCCGGCCCTCGGCGCAGTCTTCAAAGGCACCAACAAGAACGGCGTCCGGCGTTGGTCCACCACGGTCACCGTGGTCGGCTTCGAGCCGCACAGAGTGTTCGAGTTCGCCGTGACGTCCGGTCCGTTGGCGGTGGCCAACTGGCGCTACGAGCTGCAGGGGACAGACGACGGCTGTCGCGTCACCGAGTCGTGGGTCGATCTGCGCAAGCCCTGGTTCGCGACGGTGGCGAAGGTGATGGGCGACCACAGCGCGAACCATGCCGAGCAGGAGATGGCGGCGACGCTGGCCAACCTGGCGGCCGCTGTCGAGTAGCTGCCGCCGACGAGGAGCTGCCGCCGACGAGGAGCTGCCGCCGACGAGGAGCTGCTGCCGTCGTCAGCTCTCCAGGCGCCGCACGACATGGTCCGCCGCCGCATCGTCGCCCTGACTCCCACGCTGCGCCAGATGCTCCACAACACCGCGGCGGTGGGGCTCGTCGACATTGCCCCCGTACTTGAACTTGGCGGACACCTGCTCCACCGCGATGGAGATCCCGAGGATGGCGAGGAGCTTGGCGGTGTGGGCCTCGCCCGGGTCCGCCACGTCGACATCGGGCTGGAAGGTCGCCAGTTGCCGCCGGAGAATGGCCGCCACGCTCCCCGGTGCCGTCCGCTCGTCGTGCACGGTCGCCGTCCCCACCAACTGCACCGCGCCGTAGTAGGTCGTCGGGATGCCGAGGGCAGGGTCCTCGTCGCCGATCACCTTCCACGACGACGGGATGAAGGCCCAGTCGTCCGCCACGCTCAGCACCACCCGCGGGTTCTCGGCCAGCGCAGCGAACACGGGGTTGGCCCGCACGAGATGCAGCCACACCGTCTCGCCCTCGAGCACGAACTGCGTCGGCACCACGACGGGCAGGTCGCGACCGGGGCCGCCGGACGCGACGAGGTGCCCGAAAGGGTGAGAGGTGACGAAGGGCCGCCATTCGTCCTCGCCGCGGGTGGCGTCGACGGGTGCGATGAACATGCGGATCAGTCTGGCGCAGCGGGCCGGTCCCGCCTGCGTGCCGGGCTCTCAGCCGGCCGAGACCTCGAGCTCCTCCATCGATTCGGTCCGGTGACGCTTGTAGTCGACCTTGCCGTTGGGGGCCCGCCCGATGGTGGCCACGGCGCGGACCCGGCGGGGCGCCTTGTACGAGGCGAGCCGACCCTTCACATGGTCGATCAGCTCGGCCTCGGCCGGTTCATCGGAGCCCTCGTGCAGCTCGATCACGGCCACGATCTGCTCGCCGTACGTCGGGTGCGGGATTCCCACGACGACGGCGTCGCGCACGGCGTCGTGCGTCTTCATCGCCTCCTCGACCTCCTCGGGGAAGATCTTCTCGCCGCCCGAGTTGATGCAGACCGACCCCCGGCCCAGCAGATGGATGGTGCCGTCGGCGTCGACCTGGGCGTAATCGCCCGGGACGGAGTAGCGCACGCCGTCGATCTCCTTGAAGGTGCGGCCCGACTTCTCCTCGTCCTTGTAGTAGCCGAGCGGGTTGCGCCCACCCAGGGCCAGGACGCCGACCTCGTCGGAGCCCGGCTCCACCGGCCGGCCGTCCTCGGTCAACACTTTGACGTCGGGGCCGAGCGTGAACGACGCCGTCTTGGCGGCGTTGCCGCTGGCCGAGACCGACACGCCCATGCCCAGCGCCTCCGAGGAGCTGAAGGCGTCGACGAGCAACATCCCCGCATGCTGGGCCAGCAGGCCCTGCTTGACCGGTTCGCTCCACATGGCACCCGACGAGATGATCATCATGAGCGAGCTCAGGTCCCACCGGCCGGGGTGCGCCTCCAACGCGGCGAGCAGCGGGCGGCCGAAGGGGTCGCCCACCATCACCAGCGCGTTGACGCCCTCCCGCTCGATGGTGTCGAGCAACTCGACGGGGTCGTAGGCGCGCGACTCGAGCAGGCAGACCCGTCCGCCTTCGGCGAGCACAGTGTTGGAGGGAAAGTTGCCGGTGCCGTGCATGAGCGGGCACGCCGGCAGGATGGTGACGCCGCCGGGGCTGGCCGTGAGCGCGGCCCGCACGGCCTCGATGCCGCCATCCTCTGGATAGTGCCGCACCCCGCTGTCGATGAGCCGGGCGAACAGATCGTCCTGCCGCCACATCACGCCCTTGGGCATGCCGGTCGTGCCGCCGGTGTAGAGCATGTAGAGGTCGTCGCCGCTGCGACCCCACGGCGCGCGCACGCGCCCGATGCCGGACTTGGCGGCATCCTCGTACGGCGTGGCCCAGTCGGGGCAGGGGCCGCTGCCGTCGTCGACCCAGAGCCAGCCCTTGATGCCGGGCACACGATCGAGGATGCCCTCGATCCGATCGGCGAACGCGCCGTGGAACACCACGGCGATGGCGTCGGCGTTCTCCCACAGGTAGCTCAGCTCGTCGTCGCCGTAGCGGTAGTTGGTGTTGACGGGGACGAGCCCGACCTTGACCGCGGCGAAGGTGGCCTGCAGGTACTCGGGCGAGTTGTAGAGGTAGAGCGCGACCTTGTCCTGCTGCACGGCATTGAGGTCGAGGAGGAACTGGGCGACACCGTCGGCACCCCGGTCGAACTCCTCCCACGAGAAGGAGCGGTCGCCTTGGGTGACGGCGATCTGCTGCGGCTGAACGTCCGCCACCGTCTCCCACACGTCTGCGTAATTCCAGTCGCTCATGCCTCGCTCCATCCCCGCCGTGCCGCCGGATCGTCCGCGCTGCGCGCGTGCCGTATCCCGACTGCCGGCCGATCAACCGAATTCCGACTACTTCGTCCCCAACGGCCGTTCAAGCCACTGATGCCCTTCTGTCCCCCCGCCCCCGCCGACATGCGCGAAGCGAGGCGCTGAGCCTACGCTCCGCGCGTGGACCTCGGCCTCCCCGGTGACGACGACCCCCGCCGCCGGCAGGTGCGCGCCTGGCTCGACGAGCACCCCCACCCGACGGGTCGCCAGCTCGCCGAGGCCGGGTACGTGGTGCCGCACTGGTCCGCGCCCTATGGGCTCGATGCCGATCCGCTGACCCAGCTCATGATCGACGAGGAGCTGCGGCTGAAAGGCGTCAGGCGCCCGATCAACCCCATCGGCATCGGGTGGGCGGGGCCCACCCTGATGTACGCCGGCACCGAGGAACAGAAGGAGCGCTGGCTCTGGCCGCTGCTCAGTGGGGAGGAGTTCTGGTGCCAGCTGTTCTCCGAGCCCGGCGCCGGCTCCGACCTGGCTTCGCTGACGACGAGGGCGGAGCGTGACGGCGACCATTGGGTCGTCAACGGCCAGAAGGTGTGGACGAGCTACGCGCACATCGCCCGCTGGGGAATCCTGCTGGCCCGCACCGATCCGTCGGCCACCAAGCACATGGGAATCAGCTACTTCGTGTGCCCCATGGACGCACCCGGGATCGAGATCCGGCCGCTCATCGACATGACGGGCGAGCACGCCTTCAACGAGGTGTTCCTGACCGACGTGCGGATCCCGGCCGATCACCTCGTCGGCCCGGAGCACGGCGGGATGGGAGCTGGCCAAGGTCACGCTCGGCAACGAACGTGTCTCGCTGTCGGGCGAGGGCGCGCTGTGGGGGATGGGCCCGACGGCGGAGGATCTCGTGGACGTGGTCCGCGGCGCCGGCGGGGCGCCCGACGCCGCGACCCGTGACCGCCTGGTCGACGTCTTCATCGAGGCCCAGATCCTGCGGGTCCTGCGCCTGCGGATGGTCTCGGCCGTCCTGGCCGGCCGTGCCCCGGGAGCCGAGGCCTCGGTCCGCAAGGCGATCGCCGACGCCCACGGGCAGCACATCATGGATCTCGCCCGCGACCTGGCGGGGCCCTTCGCCATGCTGACGGGGACGGGCCCGGTCGGCGGGTGGGGCCTGATCCGGCGGACCCCACCTGGTCCCGCGGCTTCCTTTTCTCGCCGGCCCTCACCGTCGGCGGCGGCACGGCCGAGGTCCAGCGCAACATCGTGGCTGAAAAGGTTCTCGGTCTGCCGCGAGATCCCTGACCTTCCCCCGTTACGGCCGACTCGGTTCACCCACGGCGCGATCCGGGTCGGGAAGCCGGTCTGCGAGGTGCGGAGCCCACGATCGGGAGGTTCGAGGTTCATGCGGAAGGTGATGCGGTGCGGTGCGCTCGCGTTGATCGGCCTGGCGGCCCCGGTGGCCCTGGCCCCCGCCGCCGCCCAGCCTGCGGCTGCGGCGTCGGCTCCAACCCATGTGGCGGCGACCGGCAGTCCTGCTGTGCCGGAGTCCGGCGGCGGTCCGGCCGTGCCGGGGCTCTACCACGTGCCGATCATCGGCAAGGTCACGCTCCCCGGTGTCCTGGGGTCGGCCCTCGGCCACGGCCTGCGCCACGCCACCGCGGTCCAGTCGTCCAACTGGGCGGGCTACGCCGACACCAACGACACCTTCAACTCGGTGACGTCGGCGTGGACGGAGCCGACGGTCAACTGCGCCAACTCCAACAGCGGTCTGAGCGGGATTCCCGGGCTGAGCTCGCTGGCCGGCCTGCTCGGCGCTCCCGGTGCCGCCTCTGCCTTCTGGGTCGGGTTGGACGGCTACAACTCGACCAGCGTCGAGCAGCTCGGCACGGACTCGGACTGCAACGCGGGCTCGCCCAGCTACTACGCCTGGTACGAGATGTACCCGAATCCCTCCGTGCAATTGCCGAGCCAGTATCCAGTGCAGCCGGGCGACCAGATGACCGCACTGGTGTCGGCCGACTCGGCGGGCACCTCGTTCACGCTCATGATCAAAGACGCAACAGCCGGCTGGACGTTCTCGACCACGCAGACCGGCAGTGGCTTCGCCCGCTCGTCGGCCGAGGTGATCGCCGAGGCGCCCTCATCGTGCAGCGTGCTCTTCTGCAGCGAGGTGCCGCTGGCCGACTTCGGCCAGATCAACTACTCGGGTTCGTCCGTGATCAACTCGGCCGGCACGCAGGGATCATTGGCGTCCTTCAACGCCGACGAGATCACGATGTCGGACAACGGGACGACGCTGGCCACGCCGAGCAGCCTGAGTTCCGACGGATCGTCGTTCTCGGTGGCGTGGAACAACTCGTAGGGGCGAGGTCCTCGCAGAGCAGCGGGGTCGTGGGGCGGCGGGGTTGCTACGGCTCGAGCGGACCGGCGTGGGCGAAGCCCTGCCGGATGCCCTGGCCCGCCCGGGCGGTCAGCTGCTCGGGTTCGTACAGCATGAGGTAGGCGTTGCGGGCGTGGTCCCGTGAGCGATTCTTGAACACCATGGCGAGCTCGGCGGGGTCGTCGGACTCGTCCTCGTGGACGAAGACCTCCAGGATCGGCGTGTTGGTCATGAGCTGGGCCGTCATGATCCCGGTCGAGGCCTCGTGGGCGCAGACCTTGTCCACCTGCTCCCGGCCGGGCATGCCCAGGGCAACGACGATCCGGCAGCCGTCCTCCTCGATCATCTTCTTGGCCGCCACGGCCAGATCCTTGAAGCCCGGGACCGTGCGGCGCAGCGTGGTGAATTGGGTGCCGTATCCAGGGCATTCGGACAGCTCGTCGAGCGCCTCGCCGCCCATGTCGTAGCGGGCGAACATGGTGTCCACTACCCCGATCAGGTCCATGACCCATTCTCGCGCAGGGCGTCGCCTGGTCGGGTTGGCTCGAACTGGTCCACAATTGCCCGGTGAGCGGCCCCAATCCAGACAACCAGACGAAGACCACCGCAGCCGGCGCCAGCCCTGATCAAAGGACCTGGGTCGAGCGGGATGCCGCCGTCGTGTGGCACGGGTTCACCCAGATGTCGGCCTACGAGTCCAACGCGCCCCTTGTGATCGACCGGGCGGAAGGCCGCGAGCTGATCGACGCCGACGGCCGCCGCTACCTCGACGCGATCTCCTCCCTCTGGGTCAACACCCTCGGCCACTGCGTCCCCGAGCTCGATGCCGCCCTCGCCGTCCAATCCGGCAAGGTCGCCCACTCGACCATGTTGGGCAACGGCAACACCGTCGTCGTCGAGCTCGCCGAGGCGCTGGCCCCCGTGGTGCCGGTCGACGATCCGCATTTCCTGTTCGCGGCGGACGGGGCGGTGGCCGTCGAGCAGGCCCTCAAGGTGGCGTTCCAGTACTGGGTCAACCGCGGCGTCAGCGGGCGCACATCGTTCCTCGCACTCGGTGACGCGTACCACGGCGACACCATCGGCTCACTCTCGCTCGGCGACGGTGGCGTGTTCAGCGCAGTGTTCCAACCGCTCTGCTTCCCGGTCATCCGGACGCCGGGGTATGCCGACCCGGGCTGGGCCGACAAGGCGTGCGCGGCCATTGAGGCACACGCAGGGGAGTTGGCGGCGGTCGTCATCGAGCCGCTGGTGCAGGGCGCCTCGGGCATGCTGTGGGCCACCGCGGCCGATGTACGGCGACTCGGCGAGGCGTGCCGCCAGGCGGGCACTCTCCTGATCTGTGACGAGGTGGCGACCGGGTTCGGGCGTACCGGGACGTTGTTCGCCTCCGAGCAGTGCGGCGTGCGGCCGGACCTCATGTGCGTCGGCAAGGGGATCACGGGCGGGTATCTCGCCATGTCGGCCACGGTGGCGTCGGGCGAGGTATTCGGGGCGTTTCTCGGTGCCGATCTCGGGCCCGAGACCTTCTATCACGGGCATTCCTACGGGGGGAATGCGTTGGCGGCGGCGGTCGCGCTCGAGCATCTGCGCCTGTTCGAGGCGTGGGACGTGCTCGCGAACGTGCGGGCTCGGACGGAGCAGTTGTCATCTTTGTTGGGAGAACAGGTCGCCGGTCGGGCCGAGGTGCGCGAGATTCGCCAACGCGGCCTCATGGTGGGCGTCGAGTTGGCGCCGCACTCGCCGGGATTGCGTTGGGGCCGTCGTGTCTGCGCCGGTGCCGTCAGTCGGGGCGTGCTGTTGCGCCCGCTCGGTGACGTCGTCGTGCTGATGCCGCCGCTCACGATCACCGCCGAGGAGACTGTGCGGATGGTGGACGCGCTTGTCGGGGCTCTCGACGACGTGGCGGGGGCCGGGTGACGGACGGTCGCTCTGCCGGCACGGGCGCCGACGCCAACGTCGGTACGGGCGCCGACGCCAACGTCGGAACTGGCCCCGACACCAACGTCGGTACTGGCCCCGACACCAACGCCGACACCCAATGGAACGCCCGCATCCGGGCGTCGCTGGATCGGGTCGTCGACGAGGGGCGCTGGCGGGCGCCCCGGGAGTTCGACGCCCTCGGCCCGTCGGGCCTGCTCGAGGACGGACCGGTGGTCTCCTTCGCGTCCAACGACTATCTCGGCCTGAGCGCCCATCCCGCAGTGGTTGCGGCGGGCCAGAGCGCGCTCGCGCGTTGGGGTGCGAGCGCCGGGGCCTCTCGCCTGGTCACGGGGAGTCGCCCGATCCACAGCGAGCTGGAGCGGGAACTGGCGGCGTGGAAGGGGACCGAGGCGGCCGTCACCTTTCCGACCGGGTTTGCCGCCAACCTTGGCGTCCTCTCGACGCTCGGCGGCCTGGGTGTGCGCATCCTCTCGGACGAGCTCAACCACGCCAGCATCATCGACGGCTGCCGGTTGTCCCGCTCGGCCCTCGCTGTCTACCGGCACTGCGACATGGGCCACCTCGAGGAGTTGCTGTCCGGCGCCGGCGCCGGCCCCGGCGCCGACCGCACCGCCGTGATGCCGACCATCGTCGTCACCGACTCTGTCTTCTCCATGGATGGGGACCTCGCCCCCCTCGCCGACCTTGTCACCCTCTGCCAGCGCTACGACGCCCTCCTCATCCTCGATGAGGCGCACGCCGTCCTCGGCCCCGACCTCCCGACAGCCACCGCGCGGGACGGGCACGGTCGCAGAGGGATGGGAAGCCGAGACCGGGCCGACGTACAGAGGGGAATGGTCGTGCGGGTCGGCACGCTGTCGAAGACATTGGGATCGCTCGGCGGATTCGTCGCGGCGTCGCGTGACGTCGTCGACCTGATCGTCAACCGGGCCCGCTCGTACATCTTCTCGACCGCGCCGACGCCGGCCGATGCCGCGGCGGCGCTCGCGGCGCTCCGTGTCCTGCGCTCCGCCGAGGGCACCGCGCTGAAAGGACGCCTCGCCTCGATGATCCAACGGGTGGAGGAGGCCGGATTCGCGCCGCCGGGACACCCGAGCCCGATCATCCCGGTGATCCTCGGCAGCGAGCAGGCCGCGCTCAACGCGTCGGCGGCACTGCTCCACGACGGACTGTGGGTCCCGGCCATCCGCCCGCCCACCGTGCCGGTCGGCACCAGCCGCCTGCGGGTCACCCTGTCCGCGGCGCACCGCGACGACGATGTCACGCGGCTGCTTCACGCACTGGAGCGGCTGCCGCGAGCCGCGACGCCGGCACCCGCCGCACGCTGATCGGCGTGCGTCCCCGCCGGGTTGTTGCCGTGGTCGGCACGGGGACCGACATCGGAAAGACGATGGGTTGCCGCCCGCCTGCTGACCGAACTTCGCACCGCGGGCTTGCAGGTTGCCGCCAGAAAGCCGGCGCAGTCCTTCGAACCCGACGACGACCCGGCGACCCTCGATGCGGCCGTTCTCGGGGCGGCCACCGGTGAGCCGGCCGAGGTCGTCTGCCCGCCGCATCGCTGGTACGACGTGGCGATGGCGCCCGTCATGGCGGCCGTCTCACTCGGACGCCCGCCCTTCACCATCCAGGACCTCGTGTCGGAAGTGCGGTGGCCGGACGGGACGGATCCGCTCGACGTCGGACTGGTCGAGACGGCGGGAGGGCTGCGCTCGCCCCTAGCCGCCGACGGGGACTGCCTCGATCTGTGCCGCGCCCTCGCGCCCGACGTCCTGCTCCTGGTCGCCGACGCGGGTCTGGGGACGATCAACTCGGTGCGGCTGACCCTCGACGCGTTGGGTCCGCTCTCGGCGTCGTCCGTCGTCGTCCTGAACCGCTTCGACTCGACGGTGGATTTGCATCCGCGCGAACCTCGAGTGGCTGCGAGCGCAGGACGGGCTACGGGTGCTTACCGTTCCCGGTGGCGAGGCGGCGCTGGTGCGCGCCGTCCGCGCCTGAGAGCGGTTTCCGGATACGGACAACCGGACAGGGGGGACGAACACGATCCCTCCAATGACGATTGCAAGCTCGTACGCTGGTGGACGAAGTGCGACGATCATCCGCTCGGCGGACTTTGGCCACGTTCAACGGTCTGGTGGCTCTGTTCGCCGCGCGCTCGTCCTGTTGGCGGGTTGCAGCAACACCGGATCGGGCGAGGCGACGCGTCAGACCTTCAACGTCAAGGCTGAGCCGGGGCCGCGGGCGGGCCAGTTGACCGTCCCGCCGGGCCGCCTGCCCACCAAGGGACCGATCGGCCTCGATCCATCGAAATCCGACGGCGTCCAACTCGACGTGCTGAGCGGATTGCTCAACGACACGCCCATCTTCAACGGCGACTTCGCCGATCCCTTTGCACTGCGAACTCCCGACGAGCTGTACATCTACGCCTCGAACACCGAGTCGACGCAGTATTCGCCGCGGCGCGCACGTGCCGGTGATCTCGCTCGGCCGCGATTCCGGGTTCACGGGCCAGTACCTGGGTGACGCGATGCCGACGCTCCCCAAGTGGACGGTGTCCGGGTTTCAATGGGCGCCATCGGTGTGGACCCAACCGGACGGCGACTATGTCATGTACTACTCGACACCGGCCACGATCCCGCTCGCGTGTCTCGGCAAGTCGCTCCCCGTGGGTTGCGTCAAGACGACCAACGGACCGTCCAGTGCGATGTGCATTTCTCGCGCCGACGAGTGCCAACCCCGCCGGTCCGTTCGTCGATGACTCGTCGTCCGCCTTCGTCTGCCCACTCTCGCAAGGGGGAGCCATTGACCCCAGTGTCTTCGTCGCCGCTGACGGCACGCCATGGTTGCTCTGGAAGAGCGACGGGGACTGCTGCAACATGCCGACGACGATCTATTCCCAGCAGCTCTCGTCCGACGGGCTCTCGGTGGTTGGTCCGGCTCACCGGCTGATCGGAGCTTCGCAGAGCTGGGAGGGGAACCTGGTCGAAGGCCCGTCCATGATCCAGAACGGGAACACCTACTGGCTCTTCTATTCAGCCAACCTTTGGGGAACCAACAACTACGGCATCGGCGTGGCGCAGTGCACCTCCGTCGTGGGGCCCTGCACGAAACCACTGGATCACGCGTGGCTCTCGTCTGCGGCTTCGGGGGGTCAGAGCGACCCGGGCCCTGGAGGCGAGGAATTCTTCCAGGTTGGTGGTCTGATCTGGATGGTCCATCACGGCCTTGCGCCCGGCCAGAGTGGGGACGACGCCCAGCGACGACTGTATGTCGACCTGATCTCTTTTCCGGCCGGACAGACACCAGTCGTCGCCCCGCGGCCCCCTGCGGCGGCGCTGGCGGAGGCCATCCTCTACTTCGGCGACCCGAACGCGCCGCCCACCCCCGACGCGGCATTCCTGGGGCTGCTGCACAAGGTCCCGAGTGCCTTCTCGCATGACACCGACCAGGCGCTCGACGCCGACGGGCAGCTCGCGTGCGCCGGTCTTGGCCACGAGCGGGGAGCGAACGAGGTCATCGATTCCCTCACCAGCCGCGGGTTGGATCAGTTCGAGGCAAGCCTGGTTGCGATCTCTGCCACCGAGTACTTCTGTCCCCAGGACAGCCTGCAAGCTCTGAAGGATGTGCAGCAGGCGCTGACATAGGGCTTCGAGGACACCTGGCAACCGAGCGGAACAAGATCCGGTTTATGCCCTGGTCCTTCCGTGCCCTGGACCCTGACATGGGGATACGTCATGCGACGCGGAGGACTCGAAACCAGACGCACACGAACTCAGCGTCGTCGGAGACAGCGATCCCTTCGGCCGCATAGAAGGAACGATGGCCTTCACGCCAGTGCTCGATCGAAGTGAAGTCCTCGCCCTCGTCGTCCGCAAACTCCCAGGGCACATCCTTGAAGAGATGCTTCTCAACACGCCTGATCTCTACGACGGCCACGGCGTGATGCCCTGGCCCGAGAAGCACTTGGCGCTCACCAGGTGACTCTATGAGTTCGCCTTCATCGAGGTATTCATGCCTGAACAGCGCGCCGGTCGCCACCTTTTTGCCTGAGAGAGCTGCTTTCGTGAGGCGGTCCTGCACCTCTCCTGGCCTTCCAAGAGAGAAAGCGCGCAGGCCGTCGACCCGAGGCCACATGGCGTCAACGTAGCCAAGCCGATGCCGTGTTGACCTTCACAAGTCCACGCGGGCGCTCGATGCACAATTGACACCGAACGGTGGATCGCTGCTCCGGGGAACCGGAGTTGCCCCGCGGCATCTCGCCGGGAAGTCACTCGCCGCTGGCGAGCTGGAATGGGTACCCGCTCGTCGCGTGCACCTTCACAGTTGACAATGCCAGGTGCCGCGGTAGCGTCGCTGTGCCACAAACATGGGAATCGCCCCGACGGCAACGACAAAGGGGGGTGTGATGTCCCGACGCTTGCGTACGGCCACGATTCTCGGGGCAGCTTCGGTGCTCGCCAGCCTGAGTGCCACCGGACTCGGATTCCTTGGGGCCGCGTCGCCACCGGCAGGGGCTGCGACCGCTGTCACGACGCTGTTTGCCTGGGGTGACAATTCCACCGGCGAACTCGGAGACGGCTCCACCGCGAACGCCGATGCGCCCATCCCGGTCTCCCTACCCGCCGGTGTCGTTCCCGATGCAGTGGCCGGTGGCGGTGGTGGCGGTGACAATCTCAACGCCGACTACGCGGGCTATGCCATCGGTTCGGACCACAAGCTCTACGCGTGGGGCGACAACTCAAGCGGCGAGCTCGGCGACGGCTCCCTGACGCCGGCCACGAGCGACACGCCGGTCGTGGTGTCGATGCCAACGGGTGTGACTCCGGTGGCCATCAGCGCGGCCCAGGGAGCGGCGTACGCGATCGGTTCGGACGGCAACCTGTACGCGTGGGGCGACGGCGGCTTCGGGAAGCTGGGCGATGGATCGTTGACCAACACCGACACGCCTGTCGTCGTGGCCTTCCCAACCGGGGTGACGGCGACCGCCGTGGCCGGCGGGTACGAGTCCGCCTACGCCATCGGGTCCGACGGCAAGGTCTACGCGTGGGGCGACGACCTCTACGGCGAGCTCGGCGACGGAACCAACAACAACAGCGCAACGCCTGTGGTCGTCGGTCTCCCCGCTGGCGTGAAGCCGGTCACCATCGCCGGCGGTGGCGGCGTGGGCTATGCCATCGGCTCGGACGGGAATCTCTACTCGTGGGGTTTGAACGCCGAAGACCAGCTGGGCGACGGCTCGACGAGCAACAGCAACACACCGGTCGTGGTGTCGATGCCAGTGGGCGTCACGGCCACTGCCGTCAGTGGAGGTGGCGGCTTCGCGCACGTCATCGGCTCGGACGGGAACCTCTACGGCTGGGGCCTCGGTACCAGTGGGCAGCTCGGGGTGAACACCGACACCGGCATGGCGATCACGCCGGTGCTCGTCACCTTGGCCCCGGCGTCTTACCGACCGCCATTTCGGACAACCTGCACACCGGCTACGCGATCGGGTCCGACGGGAATATCTATGCGTGGGGCTACGGCATTGCCGGTGAGCTCGGCGACGGTCACCGGGAAACGGATCACCCCCCGTGGTCGTGTCGCTCCCGCCCGAAAGCGTGCCGCTCGGACTCGGACCCGAGCCAGGCTCTCGGCCGGCTACGCCATCGTCTCGGCCACGCCGAGTGCGCCCCAGGTGACCGCCCAGCCCCAGCCCGTCTCGGTGCGTGTCGGCCTAAGAGCGCGACCTTCACCGCCGCGGCCAGCGGGTATCCCGCACCCTCCGTGCAATGGTAGGTCTCGACCGATGGTGGGATCAACGTTCACGCCTGTCTCGGGTGGCACGAACGACACGCTGACGATCGCCAGCACGACGATCGGGCAGAACGGGAACGAGTACGAGGCGGTGTTCTCCAACGGAACGGCACCTGATGCCACGACGAACCCAGCAGTCCTGACCGTGACTCCTCACGTCGCACCGTCCATCACCCTGCAACCGATGAGCCAAACCGGCGTTCGCGGCGACTTCGTCAGCTTCACGTCCACCGCGAGTGGCGACCCCGATCCGACCGTGGCGTGGCAGGTCTCATCCGACGGCGGGACGACCTGGTCGGACATCGATGGCAATGGGACCTCGACCTCGGACACGTTGAGGGGC
Source organism: uncultured Acidimicrobiaceae bacterium (assembly GCA_963762175.1). Classification (GTDB taxonomy): domain Bacteria; phylum Actinomycetota; class Acidimicrobiia; order Acidimicrobiales; family RAAP-2; genus Bog-473. The sequence goes on along the minus strand of CAVXJW010000003.1, from coordinate 43,591 downwards.
GTGGTCTTCGGGACCTTCGAGAACGGTTGGGAAGTCCAGGCCGTGTTCACGAACGACGCCGGCTCCGCCACCACCAACCCGGCCACCCTCACGGTGAGTGCTCCGACCGCTCCGACTGTCACGCTGCAACCGACCGAGCCTCGCCAGCAGTCCCGGCGACGTCGTCACGTTCACGGCCACCGCGAGTGGCGACCCCAATCCGAGCGTGCAGTGGCAGGTCTCCTTCGACGGTGGGACGACCTGGTCGAATATTCAGGGCAACACGACGTCGACTTCGGACACGTTGAGTGGCGTGGTCTTCGGGACCTTCCTGAACGGTTGGGAGTTCCGAGCCGTTTTCAGCAACGAGGGCGGATCCGCCACCAGTGATCCAGCAACCCTCACAGTGACTTAGCGGCTCCTACGGAGACCGGGCGGGCCCCTTCCATCAGTCAGCGGCGCGCGTTTAGGGGGAGCGGAGCGGCGACTCGGGGTGAGCACGGCAGCGGGCAACCCACCCGGTTGGGACGATTGTGACTGTGAGCCGGCCCCCGCACTCGGGGCAGAACCGGGGCGGGTCGAGTTCCCGCCCGCACCCAGGGCACGCCGTGCTCGGCCTGCCGCAACCGGTGCAGTGCGCCGTCACGGCCGGGGCGAGCGGGACACGTTCGGCGGGCAGAGAGTGATCGGGCAGAGAGTGATCGGGCGGAAGGCGAGGGATTTCAGATGGCGGCGGTGAGGGCGCCGATGGGCATGCGCAGGTCCTCGAGCATCTGGATGTCCTCGTCGGCGGAGCGGCCGAGGGTCGTCAGGTAGTTGCCGACGATCAGGGCGTTGATGCCGGCCGTCATGCCGATGGCCTGGAGGTCGCGCAGCGTGACCTCGCGGCCGCCGGCGTAGCGGAGGATCACCGAGGGGAGGGCGAGGCGGAAGAGGGCGATCCAGCGGACGGCGTCCCAGGCGCCCAGGATCGGGCGATCGCCGAGGGGCGTGCCCGGCCGGGGATTGAGGAAGTTGAGCGGGACCTCGGTCGGCTCGAGCTCCTGGAGCTGGGTGAGCAGCTCGACGCGCTGGGCGATCGGTCTCGCCCATGTTGATCAGGGCGCCGCAGCACAGCTCCATTCCGTTGTCCTTGACGAGGCGGCAGGTGTCGGCCCGCTCGTCCCAGGTGTGGGTCGTGACGATGGAGGGGAAGAACGAGCGCGCCGTCTCGACGTTGTGGTTGTAGCGGTGCACGCCGCCGTCGGCGAGGCGCCGGGCCTGGTCCTCGGTGAGGATGCCGGCGCTCACCGCGACGTTGAGGCCGGTCTCGTCATGGATGCAGGGGGACGAGCTCGAGGATGCGCTGCGATGGTGCGCTCGTCGGGCCCGCGCACGGCGAGCACGATGCAGAACTCCGAGGCGCCGAGGGCGGCGGTCTCGCGGGCGGCGGCGAGGACCTCGTCGGTATCGAGGAAGGGCGTGGCCTTCACGGGCGAGTCGAAGCGCGACGACTGCGAGCAGAAGTGGCAGTCCTCGGGGCAGCCGCCGGTCTTGGCGGACAGGATGCCCTCGATCTCGACCTCGGGTCCGCACCAGGCCAGCCGGACCTGGTGGGCGAGCGAGGCCAGCGCCATGACGGCGCCGTCGGGCAGGCGCGGCGAGCGCCGGTCAGCTCGTCCGCCGTGAGGAGGCGACGCTCGTCGAGGAGGGCGTGCTCAGCGGTGGCGATCACCGCTCTGTCCGCCGCACTCAGGGCGACTTGGGGAGGCGGCGGCGGCTCCGCGGCAGCGGAGGACGGGCGGAAGGCGACGGGACTCGTGGTGGTCACGGCGCCCACGGTAGTGGCAGGGTGTGGGCCTCCGGAAGTTGGCCGGAGCGCTGGGAGGAGTGGCCATGGCCTGGGATTTCTCGACCGAACCCGAGTTCGAGGAGAAGTTGGAGTGGATGCGCGGGTTCGTGCGCGAGGAGGTGTTCCCGCTCGAGACCCTGGATCTGACCTACGACCAGGTGCGGGTGCTGATCCGACCGCTGCAGGAGCAGGTCAAGGCGGAGGGCCTGTGGGCGGCGCACCTGCCGCCGGCGCTCGGCGGCATGGGCTTCGGGCAGGTGCGGCTGGGGCTGATGCACGAGATCCTGGGGCAGTCGCCGCTGGCGCCGGTGGTCTTTGGCAACAATGCGCCGGATTCGGGGAACGCAGAGTTGCTGGCGGTGGGTATCGAGATGAGCGGGGATGCATCGCATCGGGCGCAGTGGCTGCAGCCGCTCCTGGATGGGGACCTGCGGTCGGCCTTTTCGATGACCGAGCCGGACACCGCTGGATCCGATCCGACGCTGTTGCGGACGTCGGCGGTGCGGGACGGCGACGAGTGGGTCATCAACGGGCACAAGTGGTTCACATCCAACGGGTCGGTGGCGGACTTCCTGATCGTGATGGCGGTGACCAATCCGGACGTGCACCCGTACTCGGGGTCGTCGATGATCATCGTGCCGGTCGACACGCCGGGGGTCGACATCGTCCGGGACGTCTCCACGATGGAGGATCCGCACACGCCGTACGGGCGCTTCGGGAACCACGCCGAGATCACGTACGTCGACGTGCGGGTGCCGGTCGGCGAACCTCGATCGGGAAGGAGGGCTCTGGATTCGTCCTGGCGCAGCACCGGCTCGGGCCCGGCCGGATCCATCACTGCATGCGCTGGCTGGGCCAGTCCAAGCGGGCCTTCGACATGCTGTGCGAGCGGGCCGTCTCCCGCTACGCCCACGGCTCGATGCTGGCCGAGAAGCAGACCATCCAGAACTGGGTGGCGGACTCCATGGCCGAGATGCAGGCCGCGCGGCTCATGACGTTGCAGGCCGCCTGGAAGATGGATCAGGAGGGGCGGCGGCGGCCCGGGTCGAGATCGCCATGATCAAGTACTTCGGGGCCAAGGTGCTCTACGACGTGATCGACCGCGCCATCCAGGTGCACGGGTCACTGGGCTTCTCGTCCGACCTGCCGCTCGAGTCGATGTACCGGAACGCCCGGGCGGCCCGGATCTACGACGGGCCCGACGAGGTGCACCGCCAGACGGTGGCCCGGCGGGTGCTGAAGGGCTACGAGCCGCACGAGGTGCCGACCGAGCACATCCCGACCCGGCGGGCCGACGCGCAGCGGCGATTCGCCGATCTGCTGGTGGATCTCACGGCGGATGCGTAGGCGTCGGCCCGTCGGTCGCGTGCGGCGGCGCCAGCAGTAGCGCGAAGCGGCTCAGCGCGTCGTCAGTCTGGTGGGCCGGGCGTGCTGGTCGTCGCCGGGGCCCTGGTCGTGGCGGCATGCGGCTCGTCGGGGTCGGGTTCGTCGTCAGGATCGACCCATCCGAAGCATTCGACGTCGTCGACGCATCGCCGCGGACGCCATCCACGACGACCACGACCGGCCTCGACGACCACCGAGCAGCCGGACGGTTCAGGACGGTGTCGAGCTCGGGGCCGATGGTGACGGCGTCACTCCCGGTGGTGGTGTGCTCGACGACGACGGGGGTGCCCACCACGACCACGTCGCTGCCGCCATCGGTGTCGGTGAGCGTCCCGACATCCGAGGCCCAGCAGGGCAATCTGGCCGTCTACACCGATGAAGCGGGTCGGCTGATGCTGGTCGGCCCGACGGTCGGCTGGACGTGCAACGGGTCCTTCGGCGCCGACGGCAGCGGGTGCTCGCCCTCGCGCCGGTCGGGACCAGCGTGCCGCTCTCCGGACGACGTGGCACCTGCCGTCGTCTTCGAGCACCCAGGCGATCGTCGCCATGGAGAGCGGCGGCAGCCCGGTGCAGGGTGCGATCCTCGCCTGTCCGTTCTTCAGCGCGGCGAAGACGGCGGTCCAGCAGGCAGCGCCCGGCAGCTGCTCCGGGAGCAGTCCATCCCAAGAGACCGTCGTGCACACGTCGGCGGTCCAGGTCGGATTCGAGGATCCGCCGGGTGTCGCAGGGGCTGGGTATCCCTCGGGTGGTCAGAACGCAGCGAACGGCGTGGCGCTGTACAAGCCGAAGCCAACCGAGGCGGTCGGCGTACCTGGCGACATGCACCCTCACCGCGGCGCAGCACGATCTGTGCACGTCGGTGCTGAACCAGTTCACCGCTTCGTTCGGATAGCGCCCGGGCCGGGCTCCGAGGCCGCGCCGGAGTGCCGGGCTCGGTGGCCCTGCGTCGGCCTATCCGGTGGAGAAGCAGACGGCCTCGACGTTGTTCCCATCGGGATCGCGCACGAAGGCCCCGTAGTAGTCGGGGTCGTACTGGGGCCAGAGCTGTGGTTCGTGGAGCGGTTCGGCCCCGAAGGTGAGAGCGGCATCGAAGAAAGCCTGGACCGCGTCGCGGTCGGGGGCCCGAAAGGCGACGTGCGTCTCCCGGAACCCGTCGCCGGTCTGTTGGCGCCCGATCCAGAACGTCGGCACGGGCGGGATCCCGTAGCCGATGGCGTCACCGACATCCATGACGCGGCCGCCGCCGAGCGGCGCCAGGACGTCGTCGTAGAACCGGGCGCTGGCGGCCAGGTCGCTGCACTGGATGGAGACATGGGCGAGCATGCGCCGAGTCTGCCAGGGTGCGATCGGGGATGCGCCGAGGCGCTTCAGCCGTGGGCCGAGGTGCTGAGCGATGCCGCGGCGGCGCGGGTTCTAACCTGCGTCGATGCTCGCAGCCATGCTCATGGGGACGGATTGGGCGACGGAGTGGGCGACCGTGGCGTCGTTCGCCACCGCCCTCGGGACCCTCGTCCTGGCCGTTGCCACCTTCTCGGCCGTGCGCTCCTCGAACCGCTCGGCCCGGATCGCCGAGGCCGCTTTCCAGGTGAACCTGCGCCCGGTGCTGGTCACCTCCAGGCTGGACGACCCGGTCCAGAAGATCCGTTGGGTCGACGACCACTGGATACGACTGGAGGGCAGTCAGGCGAGCGTCGAGCTGGTGGATGGGAGCATCTATCTCGCCATCTCGCTGCGCAACGTTGGATCGGGTCTCGCCGTGACGTTTGGATGGTTCGTCTTCACCGAGCTCGCCCTGAACGAGGTCCCGCACGCAGATCCCGACCGGTTCCGGCTGCAGACGCGCGACCTCTACACCGCCGGCGGCGACATCGGCTTCTGGCAGGCCGCGATCCGCGAGGCGGGCGACGCCGACTACGACGCGCTGAGTCGTGATATCCGCGACGCGCGAACCGTTCACCATCGACCTGCTCTACGGCGACCACGAGGGCGGACAGCGGACCGTCACCCGCTTCGGCATGACGCCGTTCCAGGTGGACAACGGCACGAAGTGGTTCCCATCCGTGGCGCGGCACTGGAACCTTGACCGGCCCGATCCGAGGTAAGGAGAGAATCCGGTCGACGAGAGAACAGCGAAGGACGGTTCGGGGCGGAGCGGTGAGGCCCGCCGGAACGAAATCGGGGCGGTTCGGGGCGGAGACCGGTTAGGCGGTTAAGGGCGCAGCCCGCGCAGCAACGCCTCGCAGAGGCGCTCGTAGCCGGCGTCCAGATCCTCGACGAAGCCGAGGCCGAGCAGCTCGAGCGAGACCCAGCCGTGGATGGTGGCCCAGATCAGTTGCGCCGTCTCGGTCGGCGGCGCCTCGGCGACCACGCCCGTATCCATGGCGCGCTGCACCGCGGCGACGAGGCTGTCGAAAGTCTCGGTGCAGCGGCCGACGGCGTGGTCGCTCGGCTCGAAGCCCGGCACGGCCCGGAGGAACATGACCTGGTACGCCATGGGATGGGCGAGCGCCAGGGCCCGGTAGCGCCGGGCGCCCTCCCGCAGGGCCTCGGTGGGATCCTCGATCTGGGCCATCGCCGCCATCTCGACGCCGAGGCGCTGGAAGCCCTGGATGAAGAGCGCCTCGACGATGCCGAACTTCGACTCGAAGTGGTTGTACACGCCCATCGGGGCGACGTTGGCGGCGGCGGCGATCCGGCGCACGGAGAGGCCGTCGGGGCCCTCGGTCTCGAGGAGGTCGGCCGCGGAGCTGAGGAGGGCAGCCTCCATGCCGGCGCTGGGGGTCCTTGTCCGGCGGCTCTCGATCATGTCTCTAGCGTACTGAAGAACATCGTGCTATAACACTAGTACAGCGTTCTACAAGGATCCCACCAGCCACTTCGGGGTGGGGTTCCATCCAGAACCAGATCCAGAAGGAGCCACGTGATGCCCGGATCCGCAGTCGACACCGCTGACCTGCTCCCCGCCCTGGAGAGGGCCTCGGACGCCGCCGGCCCCCAATCCAAAGACCGGCGCTGGATCGTGCTCCCCGTCCTCTGCCTCTCCGTCTTCCTGGTCGTGGTCGACAACACCATCGTCAACGTGGCCCTGCCGACCCTGAACCGCACGCTCGGGGCGTCCATCACGTCACTGCAGTGGATCGTCGACGCCTACAGCCTCGCCTTCGCCGGCCTGCTCCTCGCCGGCGGCGGCATCGGGGACCGCCTCGGTCGCAAGGGCACGATGCAGGTCGGGCTGGTCTTCTTCGGCCTCTTCTCGGCCGCGGCCGCCTGGTCGCACACGACGGGCGGGCTGATCACGACGCGGGCGCTCATGGGCGTGGCCGCCGCCTTCATCTTCCCGGCCAGCCTGGCCATCCTCACGAGCGTCTTCCCCGACCCAGCCGAGCGGCAGAAGGCGCTCGGGATCTGGGGCGCCACCTCGGGCATCGCCGTGGCCTTCGGGCCGATCGTGGGCGGGGCGCTGCTCGAGCACTTCTGGTACGGCTCGATCTTCCTCGTGAACGTGCCGATCGTCGTCGTGACCCTCATCGCCGGCGGGCTCGTCATTCCGCGGCTGCCCCGGGTGCGCCAGCACCGCTTCGACATCCGGGGCGTGGTGATCTCGACGGTGGGCGATCACGCTGCTGGTGCTCGCCATCATCGAGGGGCCGCAGTGGGGCTGGGCCTCAGCGGGGACGCTGGCGTGCTTCGCCGCCGCGGCCGTGCTGCTGACCGTGTTCGCCGTGCTCGAGCTGCGCACCGAAGGACCGCTGCTCGACGTGCGGGTCTTCAAGATCCCCCGTTTCACCGGCGGCGCGGTCTCCATCTCCGTGGCCTTCTTCTGCCTCTTCGGTTTCATCTTCCTCATCACCCAGTACTTCCAGTTCGTCAAGGGCTACTCGACGCTGTCGGCCGGCCTGCACACGCTGCCCTTCGCCATCGTCGCGGCCGTGGTCACGCCGATCGCCGCCGTGGTGGCGCTCAAGGTCGGCACGCGCCTGGTCGTCACGACGGGGTTGCTGTTCATGGGCGGCGGCCTCGTCGTGGCTGCTTTCAACTCGTCGGAGGACACCGCCTACTGGGGGCCGATCGTGATCGCCATGGTCCTGCTGGCCCTCGGGCTGTCGTCCATCACGGCGCCGACGGCCGAGGCGGTCATGGGGTCGGTGTCCGACGAGCAGCGGGGCGCCGCCGCCGGCGTCAACAACACGACTCGGGAACTGGGCGGCACGCTCGGCGTGGCGGTCTTCGGCTCGATCTTCGCCTCGTCCTACGCCCCGCGGATCATCAATGCGTTCCGCCCGCTCCCCATCCCGGCGGGCCCGAAGGCCGAGGCGCACCAATCCATGGCGGCGGCGTTGGCCGTGGTGGCCCGCGCCCCGCATGCGGCGCGGCCGGGCCTGGAGTCCATCGCCTTCACGGCGTTCCACAGCGGGCTGCAGGTGGCCTGCGTGGCCGGCGCCGGCGTGGCCGTGCTCGGTGCGCTGGTCGCGGGCATCCTCTTGCCGGGGCGGGGCGCTCCGGAGGTGGAGCTCAGTCCGGAGGCGTCCGTCGACGCGGTCCTCGACCGCTACCCCGAGTACGTGCCGTACGTCAGCGCTTGAGGAACTGCGCTGGCCGCCTGGCCGATTGTCTACGAGAACACCAACTCGGCCCGCCGCACCCCGGCGATCACTGGGCTGGGCGTCCGCTCGACCGGGCCGGCCAGCGACAGCGACTCGAAGCGGTCCAAGAGCTGACCGAGAACCACCCGGCCCTCCAGCCGGGCCAGCGCGGCCCCGAGGCAGAAGTGCGGCCCGAAGCCGAAGCTCACGTGCGGATTGGGATGGCGGTGCACCCGCAGCTCGCCCGCGTCCAGGCCGAACACCTCCTCGTCCCGGTTCGCCGAGGCGTAGACGAGCAGCACAGGATCGCCCGCAGCCACCGGGACGCCGCGAATGGTGGTGTCGGCCGTTGCCGTCCGCATGAACGAGATCACCGGTGTCGTCCAGCGCAGTAGTTCCTCGACGGCCCCTGGCAACAGGGAACGATCGTCCCGCAAGGCCGCCCATTGCCCTGGATTCTCCGCCAGCGCCACCAGTCCGCCAGAGATCAGGTTCCGGGTCGTCTCGTTGCCCGCGACGAGCAGTTGGATCAGGAACATCGCCAGCTCGGCCTCGCTGAGCTCCTCACCGACGCCACCTGTTGCACCGCCACTGCCAACGCCGCCGGTTGGATCAGATCCAACGGTCGCCAGCACCGACACCAGATCGTCCGCCGGCGCCCGTCGCCGCTCCTCGGCTACGCCGATCAGGTATTCCCACATCTCCACCTGCAGAGCCGCCCGCTCCTCCTCGGACCGCTCGGACTCGCCCGGGATGACCGCCTCGGACCAGTCGAAGAAGCGGGGCCACTGCGACCCGTCCACCCCGAGGAGCTCGCAGATCACCTGCAGCGGGAACGGGATGGAGAGGTCCTGCACGACCTCGAACGCCACGCCGCCCTGGATCGGGGCAGTCAGCGCCGACGCCTTCGCCCCGACCCCGGCCTCCATCAGCCGGACCATCGACGGCTTGAAGCCCGGCTGCACCAATCGCCGGTACCGGGTGTGCTGCGGCGGGTCGGTGTGCATCATGGTCGGCGGCGTCTCGTAGGTCGTGCCGATCTCGTCGGTCAGGATCCCGCGCGACGAGCAGAACCCGCCGGGATCGGCGCCGATGTGCGACACCTCCGGATGGGTCGTCACCGCCCAGAAGCCTCCGCCCTCGCGCTCGACCCAGCACACTGGCTCTGTGGCGCGGAGCTCTGCGTAGAGGGCAAAGGGGTCGCCGCCCGAGTACAGGCTCGGGTCGAGCAGGCGGCGTGCATCGGCGCCCATCGACTAGACGATCAGGCCGTTGGGGCGGGGGTCGCCCTGCGCCTCGAGGAGGGCGTAGTACGCCTCCAGCGTGCCCGGTCCGTCGGACACGTATTCCACGGATCCGTCCTCGGCCAGATTCAAGAGCGCGCCCTCAATGATGAAGCACACGTCGGTGTCCTCGGTGTTGTCCTCCGGGACGTGCAAGGTGTGCACGGAGTTGGCCGGTTCGTACAGGTAGGAGCCAGGCGTGATGTAGAAGTCGTATTCGAGATAGTGCCAGCGCCCCGCCGAGGTGTAGGCGTCGACCGATCCCGTGTGGCGGTGTATCTGCAGCTGCACGCCGGGCTTGAAACGATTGAGGATCACCCAGGTGCCGTGGAAGGGGTCGTAGCGCACGACCTTGAGGAGCACACCGGTGCCGGTGTCTGCCCAGGGGGCGTCATCGGTGGTGACGAGGCGGACGGCATCGGCGGGATGGGCGGGAGTGGTGATCGACATCGGTGCGGCTCCTTCGGATCTGGTCCTGTGTGGTTTGGTCCTGTGTGGTCTGGTCCTGGGTGGTCTGGTCTCTCGTCGATGCGGGCTATCCGGGCAGGGTAGCGAGGAAGTCCTGGTCGATGGCGGCTTCGAGCGCGGCGGCCGTGCGCAGGACGACGAGGTCGCCGTGTTGGGGGCCCACCAGCTGCAGGCCGATGGGCAGGCCGCCCTCGCTCATCCCGATGCAGACCGACGCCGCTGGGGAGCGGGTCATGTTGAAGGGATAGGTGAAGTGGACCCAGGCGGCGGTGGTCTCGCCGTTGACGGTGCTGGTCATCTCGCCCGCATGCGGCGCGACGGCCGAACACGTCGGAGTGACCAGGATCCGGCACGAGTGGAACAGCTCGACCAGCTTCAGGTTCATGTAGTGGAAGTTGTCGAACACGCGGAGGATCTCCTCCGCCGTGGTGGATTGCGCGATGTCGACGAAGTGACGCAGCACGGGGTGGACCTCGCCCCACCGCGGGTGGTCGAGATACGGCCGCAAGGTCCGGAGGGTGGAGGCCCCCGTCAGGGTGAGGAAATCCCCGACGGGGTCGGCATCAAAGACCTCGTCCACGACGACGACGTCCGCGCCGAGCGAGGCGAGCGTCTCGACGGCACGCGCGCAGGCGGCGGCCACTTCGGCGTCGACCGTGGCGTAGCCGAGGGTGGGGGAATAGGCGATCTTGACGGGAACGTGGGGGTTGTCGAGCGTGGCCATCCAGTTGGCCTCGGGGCGGGGGAGGGCGCGCAGGTCGGTCGGGTCGGGGCCGACGGCGACGTCGAGGGCGCGGGTGACGTCGGCGATGCGGCGGGCCATGGGGCCGTTGGTCGAGAGGTCGATCCAGCCGGGCGGGTTGGGGCCGCCGGCGGGAACGCGCCCGAGGCTCGGCTTCATGCCCGACAGGCCGCAGCACGCGCTCGGGATGCGGATGGAACCGCCCCCATCCGAGCCGGTGGCGAGCGGCACCATCCCGGCGGCCAGCGCCGCCGAGCTCCCGCCGGACGATCCACCGGGTCCCCTTGATGGGTCGAACGGGTTCAGTGAGGCGCCGAAGATGGCGTTGGCGGTGTTGCCCATCCAGCCGAACTCGGGCGTGTTGGTCTTGCCGACCACGACACAGCCCGCCGCCCGCATCCGGGCCACGAAGGGGTCGTCCTCGGTGGCCGGGGGGTCATCGGCGTGGAGCGCCGAGCCGTAGGTGGTGCGGTAGCCGATGGCGCTCTGCAGGTCCTTGACCCCCAGGGGGATGCCGGCGAGGGGCCCGGGGTCGGCGCCGGCAGCGATGCGCTCGTCGATCCCGGCCGCCTCGGCGAGGGCCCGCTCCCCGTCCACGGCGACGAAGGCGTTGTAGTGCGGGTCGAGCCGTTGGATCCGATCCAGGGAGGCCTGGGTGAGCTCCCGTGCACTGACCTCCTTGGCCCGGACCGAGCGGCTGAGCTCGGCGAGGGACGTGGTGCGGAAGTCGATCTCTGCTGCCTGTGCCATCTCGCCCCCGTGTTCGGCCGTTTCAGTGGTCAGTGTTGCCGCATCTGGTGGCCCAGCTTGCCCGTACCCAGCCTGCCCGCGAACCGCTCACCCCGCCGACGGCGCCAGCCCCGCCACCGCCTCGGCCAGGTCGACCCCGATCGGGACGACGGCCGGCGCCGGGATGGTGACCCCGTTGTCCACGTACCGCTGGATATGGGCCCGGCACTCCGCCACCGACCCGTGCACCACGAGCTCGTCCACCACCGAATCGGGGATGGCCTCGAGCGCGCCCTTGCGGTCGCCGGCGGACCAGGCGTCCCACATCGGCTGGAGGGCGGGGCCCCGCCCGAGCCAGCGGTGGAACTCGGCGTAGGCGGACACGTTCAGGTAGGCCGTGATCATGCGCCGGCCGATAGTGCGGGCGACCGCTGCATCCTCGGTCACGAGCACGAAGATCCGGGCCACGATCTCCCGCGGCGCACCGCCGGCCGCGCTCGTCACTTCCGCCACCGACCGCGCCACGTCATCGGCGCTCAACCAGTTGAGGATGGCGCCGTCGGCCTCACGGCCGGCCAGGTGCAGCATCCCGGGGCGCAGCGCCGCCAGGTAGATGGGCGGCAGCTGCTCGGGGATCCGGGCCAGCCGGAACCCCTTCACCGAGAACGTCTCGAACTCCTCGGTCACCTTCTCGCCGCTGAAGGCCAGGCGCAGGAACCGCAGGGTATCCGCCACCCGCCGGAACTGGTTCTCGAAGGGCAGCCCGTTCCAGTTGGCCACGATCACCTGGGAGGAGGCGCCGAGCCCGCAGAAGAAGCGCCCCGGCGCAGCGTCAGCCATGGAGGCCAGGCTCTGGGCGAGCAGTGCCGGGCCGCGGGTGTAGGCGGGGGTGATGGCGACGCCGAGATTCAGGTCCGGTTCCCACGCGGCGGCCAGGGCAAGCGGCGTGAAGCCGTCGTAGCCGTCGACCTCAGCCGACCACAGGTCGGTGTAGCCGAGCTCGCGCAGGCGGGCGAACCACTCGCGGTGGCCCGACAGGGGGATCCCGTCGAAGGGGATCGTGATCCCCGGTCGGGCCGGCGGCGTCCCGGGGGCGGGGCTCATGCGTGGAGCCGCTCATCCGAGTCGGACCCAGAGCCGGAGCCCGTCGAGGAGCCGGATCCATTCCCCCCAGGCCCTCCGTTGGCTCCGGAACCGCCGTTCGCCCCGGATCCGTCGGGCCCGTGCTGGAACTCGGCGTCGTCGAAGGACAGCGCCAACTCGGTCTTCTCTTCGTCGTCACTCGTCGGCACCGGGATGCCCCAGCGCGCCATCCCTTCCTCCATGTGTCGGATCACCGTCTCAATCACCTCCACCCGCCCGTTGCGCTTGCTCTCCGACGAGACCACGTCCCACGGCGCCAACGGGCCGTTCGTCAGCCGCAGCATGTCCGACACCGCGTCGTCGTACTGCGCCCGCTTCTCACGGTTGCGCCAGTCCTCGTCGGTCAGCTTCCACGCCTTGAGCGGGTCGTCCCGGCGCCGCTCGAACCGGCGCAGCTGCTCAGCGTCCGACATGTGCAGCCAGAGCTTGATCACGACCATTCCCTCTTCGGCCAACGAATGCTCGAAGTCCGCGATCTCCTGATAGGCGCGCCGCCACTGCACCTCGGTGGCGAAGTTCTCGACCCGCTCGACGAGCACGCGCCCGTACCAGCTGCGGTCGAAGATCGTCATGCCGCCCCATCCAGGCAGCGGCGGCCAGAACCGCCACAGGAAGTGGTGGCGCAGCTCGTCGGGCGTCGGCGCGGCGAACGGGGCGACGTGCACGTGGCGAGGGTCGAGCGGCTCGACCAGCCGCTTGATGGCGCCACCCTTGCCGGCGGCGTCCCAGCCCTCGAAGACGATGCAGACGGGTGGGCCGAGGTCGCCGTTGTTGAGCTGACCGCCATTGATCAGCCGCAGGTGCAGCAGGCGGCGTTGCGCCTTGCCGAGACGCTTCGTCTCCTCGTCCTTGGAGAGCTTCAGCGAGAGGTCGCAGTCCTCGAGGCGTGGGTAGTCGGCAGCGGGGTGCTGCGCACCTGCCGTGCCTGCTGGGCCCGCACCGCCCGCTGTCTCGTTGGCCGACGAACCGGATGTCGCAGTCGCGGCCGTAGCAGCGGAGGTTGCGGAGGTTGCGGAGGTTGCGGTGGAAGCCACCGGATCGGCACTGCCCGACGCCGTGGCCTCGTGGGAAGAGCGCTCGTCATGGTGGCTGTGGTGGCCGCCGTGATCGTGTTTGCTCACGTTGCCTGTTGTAGCCGATCCACCAGGCCTGCGGCGACCTGGTCAGAGGAAGATGGCGATACCGCATCCGATGCAGCGCCTGTGACGGTGCCTGTCACGCTGCCTGTCACGCTGCCAGAGAGACTCCCCCTGACGTCGACCGGGGCGCTCGCTGGCGCTCCGGGCGGGACCGCTCCCGAGCCGACCGCTTCCATCACGCGCCGCACCAGGGCCGGCTTGCCGGCGATCACCAACAGCTCCTGGTTCGAGAGATGGCTCACCCGTCCCACCTTGCGCCCGGACGGATCGAAGATGCCGATGCGTGCCCCGACGTATCGAGTCGAGTCGAACGCCAGCGTCGCCACTTCGCGCCGACCTTCCGAGCACATCGCCTCCAGCTCGTCCAGCTCCAACCACGACTCGTTGTTGTAGGACAACACGAGCAGGTCGCAGTCCACCGACCGGACGACCGCAGCCAGCGCCGCCGGCATGGTGCGCTTCGAGTTGAACACGGAGTGCGTGGATGGATCGCGCGCGTCGACGCGTTTGCGGGCCACGCCGTAGGCCTCGGGCGCATCCCAGGCCACCAGCGTCTCCCACACGTGGTAGTTGGTGAAATACCGGTGCTGGTTGTACGGCGGGTCCAAGTACGCCAAGTCGAAATGCCCCAGAGCCGACCCCGATCCCGACCCGGAACCGGACGCAGCGACCAACCCCACGGCGTCGCCCTGGATGGCGCGCCCGGGACCGGCCAGCAGCTCGGGCACACGCAGCGTCAACGGATTCGACGACCGCGGCGACCACTGCTTCACGTAGGCCATCTGCACGCCGGTGGTCGAGTCCACGCGGTCGGCCGCCTCGATGAGTGACGTCAACAGGAGGGGGAACAGGGGCGACTCCGCATATTCCGAGTCAATGGCGTCCCGCACGGCATCTATCCGAGCGGCGTTCTGCGGCTGGAAGAAGCGCGCCTGACGGCTGAAGGTCTCGGTGACGTAGCCCGCCTTGCCGGGGACGGCGTTGAGGTGGGTGACGGCCGCCTCGAGCGCGCCGGCGTCGACGGCGGTGGCGTCGGCTTCGACATAGGTGCGGGCGAACGTATGCGCATAGCGGGCGCTGTCGACGGCGGTCACGTGGACGCCCTGGGCCTTGAAGGCTTGGGCGACGCGGGTGGTGCCGGTGAAGAGATCGAGGGCGGTCCGGGCGCGGGAGGCCTGGCAGATCCGGGTGAGGACGGGGACGAGGCGGCGCTTGGAACCGAGGTATTTGATCATCGGGGCGTCACGCCGGACCACCCTACGATGGGCGGTCATGGCGCCCGGGGACCGTGGAGGAACGGTGTCCGGAGGGCAGGTGGGGGAGCCGGCGGGCCCGACCGAGTCCGATTCGCACTGGGTGCAGTGGCACAAGGCCTACGAAGATCCGTCCTCGGGGCTGTCGCAGCGGTTGCGGGCGGTGCAGTCGATGGTGCGGGCGGCGTTGGATGAGGTGCCGGCCCGAGCCGCCTCTGGTCGTGATCCCAATCCAGGGCACGCGCAGGCCACAGCCGGCGCTCAGGAGGGTCGGACTCCCGTCCAGATCGTCAGCCTGTGCGCCGGCCAGGGGCGGGACGTCATCGACGTGGTGGCCTCCCATCCAAGGGGCCCGGAGGTCTCTGCGTTGCTGGTGGAGCTCGACCCGGCCCTTGCCGGCACCGCCCGGGCCCACGCCGCGGCCGCCGGGGCCGGCGTGGCCGACCGCATCCGGGTTGTCGAGGCCGACGCCTCGCAGGCCAGTGTCTATGCGGAGTCCGGCGCCGTTCCGGCCGACATCGTGCTTGTGTGCGGTGTGTTCGGAAACATCAGCAATGCGGACATCACCCACACCATCCAGGCGATGCGAGGACTTCTGCGCCCCGGGCGGCCAGGTGATCTGGACCCGCCATCGTCGTCCACCTGACGTGACGCCCGCCATCCGGGCCGACTTCGCCGCCGCCGGGTTCACCGAAATGGACTTCGTCACCCCCAAGGGCACCGTCATGTCAATCGGACGTCATCGTCTGGATGGGGCGACGGTCCCGTTCCAGCCCGACCAGGTGCTCTTCGACTTCGTCGGCGACGGGCACGCCCCGGTATGAGCACGCCGGCGGCGGCCGACCAGCCGTTGGCCCGCCACAGCCTTCACCCTCACACGCTCATCTCCATGGCGTGGCGGACGGCCCGGAAGGAGCCGGCCCGGGTGATCGTGCCGGCGCTCGTGATCTTCGGCCTCGATGCGATCGAGGGCACCTTCTTCACCGAGGTCGCCGTCGACCACCTCGGTCTCGAGTCCCTCGCCGGCGTGTTCGTGTTCGGGGCCTCCACCCTGGGCCTGACCTTCTACGCCGGCATGCTCGAGCGCCTCGTCGGCTCGGTCGAGCGCAACGAGCCCGCCCAGCCGATCATGGTGGTGTCTGCGGAGCCTTCCCTGGTGGCGTCTGCTCGTGGCCGAGTCGGTCCTGCTCGTCTTCGGCGCGCGTGCGGCTCGCTCCTGCTGGTCGTGCCCGGCCTGATCATCGGGACCCTGTTCGCCCTGGTCGGACCCCTCATCAACCTGCTCGACACCACCGTGCCCGAGGCCTTCCGGCGCTCGTTGAAGCTGGTGTGGCCGCACTTCATGCTGGTGTTCTGCTTCATTTCGTTGCCGCTCGCCATCGAGCACGAGGTGGTGGTCCTGGTGGCCGACCTGATCCCGCACGAGCACGTCTGGGCCGTGTTCCTCACGACCTTCATCCTGGGCGACCTCTTCGGCATGGCGTTGGGCCTGATGGAGGTGACGCTGGCCGAGCGGCTCGTCAGCGGAGCGCAGGGGCCCGGCGTCGACCTACTGTCGGCGGACGTGGAGATGTCGCAGCCGCAGGAGCGCAGCTGACGCAGGGGTTGCGGACGACACGGGACCTGCCGGACCAGGTGCCCAATCCAAGGCACACCGCCTAGGCGAGCGGCATGAGCCCACTACGCATCGACACGACGCACACATCAACACGACACGCATGAGCAAGCACACGCATGACCACGTAACAGACCCAGACCCGCCCGACCCCGAGGAGGCGCAGCCATGGAAGAGACGATCCACGGAACCACGATGCCGGTGCTCGAGCTCTCGCTCACTGACGGCGAGTCCATCGTGTCGGAGGCCGGCGAGTTCTCCTGGATGTCCGACGCCATCCAGATGGCCACCAACACCGGCGGCGGCATGGGCGGCAAGGGCATCATGGGTGCGGTCAAGCGAGCAGTCTCGGGCGCCTCGTTCATGATGACGACGTACACGGCGCAGGGCGGCGCGGGCTCGATCGCCTTTGCGTCGAAGGTCCCGGGGCACATCCTGCCGATCGACGTGGCACCGGGGAACGAGTTCATGGTGCACCGCCACGGCTTCATGGCGGCCACGCCGGGAATCGAGCTGTCCATGGGATTCCAGCAGTCGTTCCGCGGCGGCGTCTTCGGCGGCGAGGGCTTCGTCCTGCAGAAGATCGGCGGCACCGGGCGGGCCTTCGTCGACCTCTCGGGCGAGGTGATCGTCTACGACCTCGCCGCCGGGCCAGTCGATGCGCGTGCACCCCGGCCACGCCGGCCTCTTCCAGGCCTCCGTCACGTTCTCGGTGCAGAAGGTGCCGGGCCTGGCCAACCGCTACATGGGCTCAGACGGCCACCACTTCGCCGTGCTGACGGGCCCGGGCCGCATCTGGCTGCAGTCGATGCCGCTCGCCGTGCTCGCCGGCGTGATCGGCGAGTACATGCCCGATCGCGACGACCACCGTGGCGTCGAGGGTGCAGCGGCCGGCGTCGGGGCGGCCAAGGTCCTCGGCGACATGTTCAAGTAGTCGGGGTCGAGATCGGCGTGGGGTCGCTGCGGTCCGTCCGCCGGAATCGGCCCGGCAGGAAGGCTCGGCGACCTGTTCCAGGAACCGTGCCTACGAGAGGTTGATGGCGTTGGGCGGGACGGTGAGCGTGACGCCCTTGCCGTAGTGGTCGAAGACGACCGTGCTCACGTTGCCCGGCGTGTCGTCGACGATCTTGTACACGTACGGCGGGGCCCTTGGCCGCGATGTACATCAGGCCCGTGCTCTTCTTCCCCTTGTTCACGACGGTGTCCTTGACGACGACGACCTTGTGGCCGGCGAACGTGGTGGGGCTGGCCGAGCGTGAGCGGTGCCGTGTGGCCCTCGAAGGTCGCGACGACGAGGTCGGCCGCATCGAGGAACTGGTCGAAGGACGTGAAGCGGGAGTCGACGGCCGAGAACTCGATCCACTTCCCGCCGTACGTCTTGGTCTGCGCCGCCGTGGCGTGCTGTCGCCCAGAACTTCGTCGGCGCGTTGAAGTAGAGCAGCGGCCCGACCCGCTCGATCTTGATGAGTGAGCCCTGCTGGACGAACTCGCCCCCGCCCTCGCCGTCACCGTTCACGAGGAGATCGAGGAGGATCGTGCTCTTGCCCTGGGTGATCTTGCCGGCGATGTGGACGCTGCCGACCTTCTGCTCGGCGGCGATGGCCTTGAGGACCCACTTGTCGGCCGGGGTGGCGCCCGGCGGGAACGTGGTGGTGGTCGTGCTGGCGCTTTGGTGTCGTGGTGGATGTGGTGGTGGCTGCGGCGGCCGCGCCCGGTGGGCTGGACCCCATCCAGAGCGTCGTGGCGGCGAGCGCGGTGGCGAGCATGGTGGCGAGCGCGGCCACGGGGACGAGTCGGCGATCAGGCGGGGAAGGCACCACATCCAGAGCGCGATGCAGGGTCGCAGCGCACATCGGGTGTTGCTGGTTCCGGCCGCCACGAAGAAAATTGTACTGCGGCCTGGTCGTTTCGTCTGCGGCGTCGGCGTTGCCGACGAGTGGCGACCGTGGTCACACGGGGGTGGAATCTTCGACGTCGTGAAGAGTTGATGATCCGTGGACCGATGAGGCAGTGGATTCGCGGTCGTAAGCCCCAGCCTGGTGGATGCCGCGTCAGGCCGGAGCGTCAGGCGGGAGCTGCTGCAGCGTCGGGTTGGTTCCACTCGATCCAGCCCATGCCGTCGCGGCCGTCGTCGGTCCGGCAGCGCACCATGGCCCGGGGGAAGCGGCTGGTGCGGCCGTCGTCGTTGCGCAGCAGCACCGGTCCGAAGGCGACCGGCGTCACGTCGAGGCCCAGGGTGGCGCCGTCCGTCGTAGCCGGGATGCGGCGGTGATCTCGATGCGCGCCCTGGATGGGAAGCCGTGCTCGCCCACGTCCTCGGTCACGGTGAGCGCGGTGGCGGGGTGCACCTCGCCCGGCGTCTGGACGTAGCCGAAGAAGACGGGGATGCCGATGTCCATCCGGATGTCGGCCAGGTGGACCCGGGTGCCGTCGTCGAGGCGCATGGAGCACCAGCACCATCCGAAGGCCCACCAGTCACGCACGCCCCACGAGTGGTCGCGCTGGCCCTGCCCGTCGACCCTGAACGTCTCGCCGTCGATGGTCACCGAGCCGCGTGACGAGGCACGGGATCTCGTAGCGCGTCGTCAGGTCGTAGTGGTACGGGACGCCGTCGGTCGTCCAGGTGAGGTCGAGGTCGAGCCGGGCCGGCGTGCCGGACTGTTCGCCGTGGGCGTACACGTCCTCGGGCGGGGCGATGACGTGGGCCGGCGCGCTGCGCGGCGAGGCGGAACTCCTCGAGCGGGCGGGCCAGGTCGATCTCGATCCGGGTGTCCTGGCGTGCCGACCGAGTGCCGGACTCCGACACCAGGCTGTCGCCGGGCGGCACCGGGGCTCGGTAGTCGACCGAGCAGACGCCGGGATGGCCGGGCCGCACGATCCAGGTCGTCCACCAGGCCACCTCGCGGTTCGGATAGAGCCCGAGCCGCAACCAGCCGCCGACGGACCCGTCGGCGTTGACGAAGTCGCAGTAGTAGGACTCGTTCCACAGGTCCTCGCCGTCGGGCGTGTGCCGGGCTTCGTCGTCGGGCGGGACGACGTGGTCCGCCGTCACCGATTCGGTCCCGGCTGCATGGCGGAGGCGCCCACCGGTCCAGGCACCTCGACGATGGGATCGTCGCGGTCGTCGAACTCGGTGCGGAGGGCCTTGGACATCACGGCGTGCTGAAAGTACAGCGTCGTGATGTAGGTGAGCTCGAGGATGGCGACATCGTCGAGGTGGCGCTGCAGCTCGGCGAAGAGCTCGTCGGGCACGCGGCCGTGGTCGTAGACGAGGCAGTCGGTGTAGGCGAGCACGGCGCGCTCGGCCGCGTCGTACGTGCCCTCGGGGGCGATGCTCCAGGCCGGGATGTGCGTGATCTGCGCCTCGGGCATGCCGAGCTCGCGCATGGACTTGGCGTGCTGGCTGAAGACGAACTGGCTCGCCGCGGCATAGCCGGCGCGGATCTGGCCGAGTTCACGCAGTTTCGGGTCGAGCACCCGTGTCGGGCGATTGGTACAGCCCGAACCCCTTGACGCAATGGTCGAGGATGTCGGGGCTGTTGGCGAACACCGTCCACCAGTCGCCGGTCGTGCCGTCCCAGCGGCCGGGCTCGGCGACGGGGTCGCGGCCCTCGAAGAGCCACTCGTACATGGTGGTGACGATGGGCGCGGTGGCCTCGTCCTTGGGGACCTGGCGGAGTCGGGGCATGGATGGGTCTGTGATCGGAGGGTCGACCGGGCCGGCGGACGGCTTGGATGGCTCGGATGGGTGGGCCGGCGCCGGGATCTCAGGCTCGGCCGCCATGTCGGCGCCCTCGGCCTTCGCCGGCGCATGTGCGACACGTCCGACGGATCGAGCGGTCGCGTCCAGGCGGCGAACTCCAGGAGGATCCCGTCGGGGTCTTGGAAGTAGATGCTGCGCACGAAGACGCCCGGGTGCACGGTGTCGCTGATGCCCCACTCCGAGTCGTCGTGATTGGCGATCTCGGTGCAGTCGATGCCGGCGGCGACGAGACGGGCGCGGTACTCCTCCATCTTCTCGGGCGCCACGTCGAAAGCGACGTGGTTCATGGAGCCGATGGCGCTCGTGAGGTCGCCCTGGTCGGGTCGGGCTCGCCGGCGCGCTGATCCCCGGCACACCGTCGGGCGCATCGGGGAACCAGAAGAAGGCGAGGCAGTCGCCGCCGCCGCAGTCGAAGAAGAAGTGCTGTCCCATCCCGGCCGGCAGCTCGATCGTCTTGACCAGCGGCATGCCGAGAACGTTGGTGTAGAAGTCGACCGTCCGCTCCATGTCGCGGCACACCAGGGCGAGATGGTTGATGCCCCGCAGCTCGAATCCGTTCCCCGTGCTGCCTGTCTTGCCTGCCATGCGCATGCCTCCCTTGGCGCCGACGCGTGCTTCGAGCCGGGCCCCGGCCGGCACCGCCACAGGATAGGCCGCAATCCTGTCGAACCCTTAGGCCGTATCACCCGAGGAACAACGAACGACGAAGGGATGGATCGACATGGCTTCAGCGAGGTGCGCAGGCAGGGACGCACACGAGGGCGGAGACGGCGAACACGGCGGAGGCCGTGATCGCAGCGGAGACGGCCAAACGGTTCCAGGTGGCTGGATGGCGGGGAGAGTCCCGGCAGGCGGGGCCCGGCATTTCGGGCGTCGGGCCGTTGCCGGGGCTCTCTCCGTTGGTGGCGATGGTCACCGCGGCGGGCGCACTCGCCCTGGTTCTGGCGGTGCCCGTCGGGACCGCCTCGGCGACGTCGTCTCAGCCCAAGACGGTCAAGGTGTCGACCGCCAAGGTGGCGGGCATCGGCACCGTGCTGACCACGGCTCTGGTCTGACGCTGTACCGCTTCACCGAGGACAAGCCGGGCGGTCCCTCGTGCCTGCAGCGGCGCCTGCGCCAAGATCTGGCCGCCGCTCCTGGCCTCGAAAGGCGCACACGTGTCGGCACCGAAGGGTGTCAAGGGTCTGACGGTGATGAACGTGGGCAACGGCCACTGGCAGGTGGCGTTCCACAAGATCCCGCTCTACCGGTTCGAGAGCGACAAGAAGAAGGGACAGGCGACTCGGTCAGAAGGTGGGCAACGTGTGGTTCGCGGCCCTGAAGAGTGGCATCCCGGCCTCGAACGCGGCGCCCGCCTCGGCGACGACGCCGACAACGGCCGCACCGAGCACGCCGACCACGCCAACCACCCAGGCGCCGACACCAACGACGCACGGCTCCGGACAGAGCACGCCGGCTCCGGCGATCACGCCGACGACACGGGCCCCGGCGCCGCCTCCGACAACGACGCCTCCGACCTCACCGCCCACGACGACGCCGCCGACCAGCCCGCCGCCGACCACGCCAACAACGCCTGCCGGTGGCGGAGGGTATGGCTACTAGGGGCTCGGCCGGGCCCTGGGCCGTCATCGCGGCCACGGCGGTGCTCGCCGCCGTGGGCTGGCGCTCTCTGGCCACGGTGCCGGGCGGCCCGGGGCACGCCATGGTGACCCAGGGCGTCGTCCTGATCGGGCCGGCGGTGCTGATCCTGGTGGCGCTGGCCCTCGGGGCCGAGCGACTGTGGCCGGCGGTCGCCCGACCCTTCGGGGCCGTGGGGCACCGACAGGACGCGGCCTATCTCGCCCTCTATGTCGCGGTGGCCGTGCCCGCCGTGACGCTGATCGGCGCGGGGGCGGCGACGGTGGTGCAACGCCTCGACGGCGGCTTCACGCTCCATCCGTTCGCCGGCCTGCCGCGTTGGGCGCTGGTGGTCGGTCGTGCTCGTGCTCATCGACCTGGCCAACTGGACCTCGCACCTGTCCAACCACCGGGTCGACGCGTTCTGGCGCTTCCACGCGCTGCACCACTCGCAGGAGGAGATGAGCATCCTCACGTCCTTCCGTGCCCATCCGTTGGTGCACACGAGCTTCCAGCTCACGGCGGTGCCGCTCATTGTGTTGGGGACGGCGGCGCGGTGCCGGCGACGGTGCTCGTCGGCTACGTCGTGCTGAGCACGCTGCCGCACGCCAACGTCAGACTGGGGCTTCGGTCCGCTGCGCTACGTCGTGGTGAGTCCGGCCTACCACCGGCTGCACCACGACCGGGATGGCCGGCGTGGGGTGAACCTCGGGACCGTGCTCGTGATCTGGGACGTGCTGGCCGGGCTGGCCGTCTTCCCGGCCCGGGGAAGGGCGTCGTCGCTGCCTGCGCCGGCGTCGGCCGTCGCGCCAGTGGCGACGGGGCTGGCCGGCCGACCGTTGCCCGGTGGAGCAGGAGCTTGAGGTGGGCGGCGCCGGCCTGGCACGGACCATGGGCCGACAGTTGCTGGTCCCCGATCCACGGCGTGCGGCCGGCAGTGTCGAGCGGCCCGCCGCCGCAGGGGATCGCCACGCCGGAGCCGAGTCGGGAGCGGAAGCCGATGTCGGAGCCGAGTTGGCAGGAGCCGAGTTGGTAGGAGCTGCGAGCTGAGTATCGGAGCCGAGTTGGTAGGAGCGTCCAATGGCTAGTCCGATGGGAAGTTCTTGGCAGCACCCGTGGCAGGCCGCCGGGGAGATGTGGTCGCGCTCGTGGCGGTGGCCGCGGCAGCGATCCTCATGGTCCTCTCCGGGCTGATCCATATCCACCTGTGGGACATCGCCTATCGGCACGTGGCGACGCTCGGGCCGCTGTTCTTGGTGCAGGCGATCGCCGCGCTGGTGATGGCGGTCGTGCTCGTCGTGGCGCGGGCCGTGGTGGTGGCGCTGGCGTGCATCGTGCTGATGCTGGGCACGGTGGTCGGGTTCATCCTGGCCGACACCGTGGGCATCTTCGGCTTCACGTTGCCGGCCGTGACCGGGTGGGCGTACGAGGCGCTGATCACCGAGCTGCTGAGCGCCGTCGTGCTCGCCGTCCTGGTGCGGCGGGCGTGGCAGCACGGCGCGCTGGGCCGATGGGCACCCGCATCCGGCGAGCAGGTGGCGCGGGGGATGGCCGCCGCGCCTAGGACGCGTGGCTTGGCCGCGTGCGGAGCCGTGCGCGTCGGCGGACTTACGTCGCGGCGATCCCGACCATGGGCGCGTTCAGGTGTCGGCCGCCCATGGAGCCGTAGAACGCGGCGTGCCCGAAGGTGAAGATGCCGCCGTCGGAGCCCTGGAGCCAGTAGCCGTCGCCGTTCGCGTTGGCCGCCATGCCGACGATCGGGCGCGTTCAGGTCGGTGCCGACCATGGAGCCGTACGACGCGGCGTCGCCGAAGTCGGCCACGTTGCCGTTCGCGCTGGCCAGCCAGTAGCCGTTCGAGTCTCGCCGTCGGCGCCATGCCGGTGATGCGGTAGCCGCCGGGCGCCGACGACGGCTGGCCCTCGAAGTGCGCATCGCCGAAGTTGAAGACCTGGCCGTTGGCGTCGACCATCCAGTAGCCGCCGCCGAGGAAGCACGGCGCGGCGGCGGTGACGGGAGAGGACAGGCCGCCGGCACCCATGGAGCCGTAGAACGGCGCGTCGCCGTAGGCGAAGACGCCGCCGTCGCTGGCGATCAACCAGTAGCCGCCCGTCGTCGATGGTGGGGATCAGGCCGATGATCGGTTTGTTCAGCCCGATGCTGCCGGTCGACCCGTAGAACTGCGCGTTGCCGTAGGCGAAGACGCCGCCGTCGCTCGCCACCAGCCAGTAGCCGCCGCCGTTGGCCGTGGCCGCCATGCCGACGACGGGCTTGTTGAGCTTGATGGAACCGGTCGACCCGTAGAACTGTGCGCCGCCGAAGCTGAAGATGCCGCCGTCGGAGGCGACCTGCCAGTATCCAGGCGAGGGGCGGTGGCGGCGCCGGGCAGGCCGGGCTGGCGGCCGGCGCGGCGTTCGGTGTACGGCGTCAGCGACGGGCGCGCCGCCGGACGAGGCGAAGGTGAGGTCGGGCCAGGTACATCGGCCGGATGCCGCAGCTGAGGTAGCCGATGGTGGTGCCCTGCCAGCGCGGCGACGGCCATGACGTAGTTCCCCGAGCCCGGCGGCACTTGGTAGACGTCGGGCCGCCGGGCCCCGACATGCCCGGCGCCGTCGCCAGGAGGGGTCCGCTCGCCGACTCCTCGGTGCAGTTGCCGACGGTCGGGCCGCCGGGACAGCTGGCCCATCCGACGGCGTAGGTCGACGACGCCTTCGGCGCTGCCCGAGTAGAAGAGGTAGTAGTTGTTCGTCGTGCGGTGCCGTCCGTTGCCGGTCGTGCTGCGTCTCGACCATGTCGGGACCTTCGATGATGGCGCCCTGCCAGGTTGCGTCGGCGCCGCGCAAGAGCTGCGTCGGGGTGCCCGACGGTCGCCGAGGCAGGTTGGCGTCGAGCGGCACGGACCAGATGACGGTCGGCTGCACCGATGTGGTTCCCGTCACTCTTCCAGAGCAGGAAGGAGTTGCCGGCGTGATCGGTGAAGATGTCGGGGTCGATGCTGCCGCCGTAGTCGCGCGGCATCGATGGTCGGGGCCGTATCGAGCCGTTGTCGCACACGACGGGTTGCGCCCGAGTGGTCGACGTACGGGCCGGTCGGCGAGCGCGGCCGTCGCCACGCCGATGCACTGGTCGCCCGTCGACGGCCTCCGTCGCCGTGTAGTACATGACGAACGTCGGTGCCGTTGTAGGCCACGCTCGGCGCCCATGTGTTGCCCTCCTTGGCCCACGGGGCGAGGGTCGGGAGCGCATCGAAGCCGAGGGGGGTCCAGTTGACGCCGTCGGGTCGACGTCGACTCCTGGATGTTGATGTCTGACCCACCGGGGCGAAGTTCTGCGTGGCGAACCCGTAGTAGGCGCCACCGAACTGCAGGATGCTCGGGTCGGGGAAGTCGCTCGGCGCACCGGTGCCCAGTTGGCGGCGCCGACCGGGCGAGCTG
Source organism: uncultured Acidimicrobiaceae bacterium (assembly GCA_963762175.1). GTDB lineage: Bacteria > Actinomycetota > Acidimicrobiia > Acidimicrobiales > RAAP-2 > Bog-473. The sequence goes on along the minus strand of CAVXJW010000003.1, from coordinate 18,628 downwards.
CGGCGACGCCGATGGACGCCACCGTGCCGAGCACGACGAGGAGGGCGGCCAGGGTGGCGACGATGGTGCGCCAGGCGGCGCACAGATCGCAAACGTGACGGTGCATGGGGCGCGGTGAGAAGGACACCCATCTCCCTGTCGGATTCGTGGTCGCCGTTCCCAACCGATTCGACGTGCAACGACGCGGCCAATGGTAACGAGAGAGTCTCGGGGTTTGGTGTCGGGTGCAGGGACCGATCCCTGGTCGCTGGGCACCGATCCCTGGTGTGGGCACGGATCCTGGTGACGGCACGGATCCTGGTGCGGGCACTAGGTTCGATCCCTGGACGGGATTGTGACGGACCGATGACGAAATCACGGAGATGACAGCGACATGACGAGGAGACGAGGGCCACGATGAGCGAGCAGCGCAAGCCCGTCGTCGACGCCGGATTCAAGCTCATGAACCTCACGCACAAGGGCGTGTTGAAGATCACCGGGGGCCGCTGGCCGAAGCTCCTCTTCGGCATGCCCGGCGTCGAGCTGCAGACGATCGGCCGTAAATCGGGCGAGCCGCGCACGACCATGCTCACCTCGCCCATCCACGACGAGAACCGGGTGATCCTCATCGCTTCGAAGGGCGGCGACACCCGCGATCCCGCAGTGGTACCGCAACCTGGTCGGCCAACCCGGACGTGCAGGTCACGATGGAAGGCCAGACCCGGACCATGCGGGCCCGGACGGCGTCGCCAGAGGAGAAGGCCGCGCTGTGGCCCGACATCGTCGCGGCCTACAAGGGCTATGACAGCTACCAGAAGAAGGCCGGGCGCGCCATCCCGGTCGTGATCTGCGAGCCGCGCCCGGCCTGAGGCCCGACGGGTCGGTCGCCGCGACGCAGCCGGCGGTGGCGCGCCGCGGCCGATCGCCAGCACCTGCCGGCCCGCAGGATGACCGCCGGAAGGTGGCGGTACGATGCGCTCGATGTCAATGGAGCCTGCCGGCTCGCCAGGTGGATCGATTGAGGGTGCAGGCGACGGGATCGGCGCGGCCGCCCCGGGGCCGGGCGCCGGCATAGAACCTGCGGGCGGAGACGCCGCATTCGACCTGAGCATGGCCGTCTCGCAGCTGGCCTCGAACAGCACCGACCTGCGCATCATGCTCAAGCTCTTGGTGGCGCAGCTCTCCGATGCACTCGGCGACCGCATCGCGGTCGAGCGGGCCGGGCGCTTCCGCAAGTCCGACGAGATCAAGTCGGTGCGCATCACCCTCGGCGACGACACCCTCGAGGCGGCGGTCGAGGGCGGTACCGTGCGCTGCACCATCGGGCACTCGTCGGGCGGCATCCGTATCCGCAGCGAGCAGGTCGGGATGGACGCCTGGCTGACCCGCCTGCTGACGACCCTGCAGACGGAAGCGGCCCACAGCGAGCAGACGCGCGTGGCGCTGGAGAACATCGTGATCGGAGGCCAGTCGTGACCCAGGAACAGCCGCAGCCGCCGGAGGCGACCCGAGCACCACCACCAGGAACGCCGCCTCCGCCACCAGTGCCGCACGACCTCCCCAAGGACGCCGCCCACCGGCTCGAGGAGTTGGAGCACGGCCTGTTCACCTCGGACCTGTCGGTCAACGAGTTCCTCCTCGTCAAGGAGGCCGGCTTCCATCCGCTCGGCTTCGTGATGGGCTCGTCGATCTACCACATCGGCATGCAGACCCGGAAGTGGGGCCAGAGCCAGGAGCTGACCAAGCTCACCGAGGCGATGTACACCGCCCGCGAGCTCGCCATGAACCGCATGGAGGAAGAGGCCGAGGAGCTCGGAGCCGACGGCGTCGTCGGCGTGCGCCTCGACGTCAACTACTACGAGTGGGGCAACGACTCGGCCGAGTTCATCGCATTCGGCACGGCCGTCAAGGCCGAGGACGGGACCTCGTACCGCAACGTCCAGGGCAAGCCCTTCACCTCCGACCTGTCGGGTCAGGACTTCTGGACACTCATGCAGACCGGCCACGTGCCACAGGGACTCGTCATGGGGACGTGCGTCTTTCACATCGCGCATCGCAAGTTCACCCAGGCGCTCGGATCCATGGGCCAGAACGTCGAGCTCCCCAACTTCACGCAGGCGCTCTACGAGGCGCGCGAACTGGCCATGACCCGCATGCAGGACGAGGCGGGACAGCTGGAGGCCAGCGGCATCGTGGGCGTGCGCCTGGAGGAGAAGTCGCACCAGTGGGGCTCGCACACGATCGAATTCCTCGCGCTCGGCACGGCCGTGACCAAGCGCAGCGGTGAGGTCACGCTGCCCAAGCCGACCACGATCATCTCCTTGGACAACTGATGCCCGAAGGGGACGAGCGGGATCTGGAGAGCCCGCCGCCCGATGCCGGGGCGGCCACGTCCGGCGGACCGGACGGCGATCTGCCCGAAGCCGCCGTCCGCCGCCTGCAGTCCAACGCGTTCTCTTCAGGGCTGAGCGTGCCGGACTTCGCGGCCTGCCTCGACCTCGGCCTCCAGCCGGTCGCGCTGGTGCAGGGCTTCTGCGTGATGCAGTGGGGTTGGTACGGGCCGGGCTCCGGCACCATGCGCGGCATGTCGCCTTACATGGGCGGCCAGCAGACGCCGGGTGCGTACACGGAGACGTATCGCTGCCCGCACGGATTCATCTCGAACGAGCACCGCTCCTGGGGCCAGAATCTCGAGCAGCCCTGGGTCGAGGAGGCCTGGGCCCAGGGCTACGGCACGGCCTACGCCCGCATGCTGGAGGAGGCCGGGACCATGGGCGCGCACGGCGTCATCGGCGTGGCGGACCGGGTCTCGACCGTGGCCGACACCGGGACGACAGAGTTCCATTTCCTCGGCACCGCGGTGACCGTGGAGGGCGGCCCGCCGCCCGCCGGCGGTGTCCCGTGGAGCACCTACCTGGCGGGACAGCGCCTGACCAAGTCGATCGAGGCGGGATTCATGCCGGTGGCCGTGGTGGCTGCGCTGGCATCGGTCCGCATCTGGGCCTACTGCATGACCGAGTACTACATGGAAGGCTCCATGGGGAGCTGGGGGATGACGGGCGGCCCTGCGCTTGTGGAACAGGTCAGCAAGGCACACATGGCCTCGCGCCAACTGGCGCGCAAACACGTGCGCGAGCAGCTCCACGGAGACGAGCTGCACGGTGCGACCATGGACGTGGTCACCCGCGAGTTCTCCCAGGGGGACGAGGTGATCGACTGCACGCTGCGGGGCAATCGGATGCGGCACTTCAAGGACTTCGACCCGGTGGTGCTGCCGCGGCCCACGGTGCGCCTGTCATGACGGATACGTCCTCGGTGCAGGACGTTCGCGCGGAGATGCTCCGGGGTGCCCAAGCCCTGGCGGTGCCGCCCCCCCAGTCCACCGCGCGTGGCATCACGTCGGATCTCTCGGTCGACGAAGCCCTCCTTCTCCATGCCGCCGGATGGGAACCGCTGGACCTCGTGTGCGGCGTGGCCGTGGTGTCGGTCCCGGTCGGAGTCTGGAACTGGGGGAGGGGCGCCATCTCGCTCGCTTCGGACGCCCACAACACCGCGGTGGACCAGGCCTCCCGGGTCCTGCGCGGCGAGTGCGCGAAGGTCCATGGCCACGGCGTCGTCGGGGTGCGGGTCGAGGTGTCGGTGCACACGCACCACATCGATGTCGAACTCGTGGGCACCGCGGTGCGCCCGATGGACGGCAAGGACGCCCGGGGGACCGATGCCGCGCTTGCGATGCCCTTCGTGTCCGACCTGTCGGCCCGCGATTTCACCCTGCTGCAGCGGGCGGGCTGGATGCCGGTCGGCCTCGCCTTCGGGGCCAGCTTCGTCTATGCCCCCCGCCGCACCGCCGGCCAGGCGATGAAGCAGTCGACGCAGAACGTGGAGCTGACCAACTACACCGAGGCGATGTACTCGGCCCGCGAGTCGGCCATGGAGAAGATGCAGCGCTCCGCCCTGGACGTCGGGGGCGAGGGGGTTGTCGAGGTCAAGGTCACCGAAGGACCGATGCACTTCGCCCGCCATGCCGTCGGCTTTACGGCCTGGGGCACGGCGGTCAAACTCGTCGCCGAGGCGCACCAGTTCGTCCAGCCGCTCGTGGTCCTCCCGCTCGACGATGCGGTGGTGAGTTTCGAAGCCGAGAGCCTGCGCAGCAGCAGCCAAGGAAAGGGACGGAAGCGATGAGCACGAAACAGGGGAACGCCGGGGAGCGGGACTGGTCCGCCTGGGCCAAGACGTTCGAGTCGATCGACGGGCCCGACGAATTCGCCGCGCTGTTCGCGCCGGGCGGCCGCTTCTGCGATCCGGTCACACCGTGGACGACCGATCTGCACAAGGTGGCGAGGGACACCGACGCCATCTTCCCGGACTGGAACCAGAGGGTCGACCGCATCCGGGGCGGCGCCGACTGGGCCGTCTTCGAGTGGACGGGGACGGCCACGTTCCATGCCGGCGAGGGGAAGGCGGGCATTCCGATCGCGATGACCGGCGCCACCGTGATTGACGTGGACGCCAACGGCAAGGTCACCGCCTGGCGCGACTACCTCGACACCAACGAGCCCACCCAGCAGATCACGCAGGGGCTCGAGCGGGCCATGGAGGGCGGCTGATTCCCCGTCCGGGTGCTGGGCGGTCGCGTTCTGTTGTGCGGGCTGCGCGCACGGGCGTGGTCCCGGTCGTCCTCCTGACGGTCGTCTTCGGCCTGGGAGCCGCCGCCACGCCGCTCGGGAACGCCGGCGCGGCGGCCTCCTCATCGGCTGTCCACCGCAACACGACCGCCTGCCAATACATCTACTGGACCTATTCAGGACTGTTCGAGCGGCCAGGCAAGGGATACCGGCCGAGTGCACTCCCAGAGAAGGTCGCCGGCGCGGCCAGCGCGACGTTGCGGCGCGAGTTGGCCTTTTGGAAGGCCGCCAGCGCATACGAGAACGGGGCGGGTGTCCTGCAGGTGGGCACGGCGATGGTGAACACCTGCGATCGTCTCGGGTTCAGCCACCTTGACTGACAGATGCAGCGGCTGGGTGCCCGATAAGGACAGTCCGAGAAAGGACCAGCAGTCGCCATGGCGAACGCACGGGTCGACCTGAAGACATTGCTCATCGCAATCGCGGGCCTCGACCACGTCAGGTGCGAAGCGCTCCTTGACGGGTCGCCGTCACTGGCGACGGCCACGCTGCAGCGGGAGGAGGAGTTCTTCCTCGCCGATCGTCTCGCCCAGGTCTACGAGGGCGATACCGCACTCCATGGTGCCGCCTTCAGCTACGACTCGGAGATGGCCCGAGCACTGATCGGACGTGGCGCCACGGTGCGGGCCAGGAACCGGCGAGGCGCTGAGCCTCTCCACTCGGCGGTCATGGGCGCGCCCGGCTCGGCCACCTGGGATCCCGCACGCCAGCGTGACGTCATCGCCTGTCTGATGGAGGCGGGAGCCGACCCCAACGCCACCGCGGCGGGCGGGGCGACACCGCTGCACCGAGCCGTCCGGAACCGCTGCTCCGGGGCGGTGGAGGCGTTGCTCCAGGCGGGCGCCGATCCGGGGTTGCGAAACGACAAGGGCTCTTCGGCGTCCGATCTCGCGCTGCGGCCGACCGGGCGGGGCGGCACGGGCTCGGCCGAGGCCAAGGCCGAGCAGCGGATCATTCTCGATCTTCTCGACCACTCCCAGCAGTAGCCTCATTCGGCAAGGTCTTGACGGAAAAAGGAGAGTGGCCGTTGCCTGCATGTTCCCGTTGCTTGATTGAGGTCACCCCGGGAACCGCGCTGTGCCCCTCGTGCGGTGCGGCCATCAGGCGGCCTGTCGTGGCACGACCGGCGCCGAAGCGTCCTGGGAAGTCCCGGCAGCGGGTGGACGCCGTCAACCACAAGGATCGCATCGTCGGCCCGGCCAGCTTGGTTCTCCTGATCTCGTTCTGGCTGCCCTGGTACACCGTCGGCCCCTTGTCGGCGAGCGGGGTGGGAGTGCACGGATGGCTGTTCATCGCCGTCATCAATGCCGTAATCCTCGTGCTCTACGTCTTGATCACCGCGTTCGGCGTCGGTGATCTCGCAGGAGCGGGCCGCCTTTCCAAAGACGAGCTTCTGGCCGTGCTCACGGGGGTCAACCTGGCCCTCGTCCTGCTGGCCTTCCTCTGGAAGCCGACCGGTCTGAGCTGGGGGTGGGGAGCCTTCCTCGCAGTGATCGCCGCCATCGTGGCGTTCGTGCCCTACGGCGTTCCGGTCGTCCGGGAACGGTTCCAGCGTTGAGCCACTGACGCGACGGTCCCGTCGCTGTGTCACCAGTGCTCAGTGCCCGAACCCGAAGTCCGAGACCTCCTCAAGATGAGTCCGAGACCTCCTCAAGATGAGGTCGTGCTCCCGCCGGTCTGGGGAGGTGGATCGGTGCCCGGGACACCCCGGTCGGTGACATGATCCGTCCAGGCGGTCCCGGACCAGTAGCGCTGCTCGTGACGGCCCGACGGGTCGGTGAACCAACCGGCAGGTACGCCGGTAAATGTCGACTGGCCAGATGAGCCCTGGGCGCTGTCAGCATCGTCGGGAGCGTACGTCTGGTCGGTGAACGAACTGCCGGGCGGCGGGGGAGGTGCGCCACCCTGCCGATTCCGGCCGCGTCGCTGCGAGGACATGGCTCGCATGGCGAACAGGCCGAAGAAGATCAGCAGCGCGATCCAGGAACTGTGGACTCCGTAAAACGTGTCGACAGCCTATGCCCAGGGGGAAGGCGCACAACCGCGCACAAAGGATGGTTCGTTCGGGCTGGCGAGCGGCTCAGGCTGTCGGGCCGAACTCGAGAGCCTGCGCAGTGACGACTTCAGCCTTCCGGCCAGGCGCCGCCTGGTACGTCCAGTAGAGGTTCGTGTGGGCGATGACGTGCTCTGGGGCCGGTGCGCCCCACGAGGAATGGTCTTCCGTCGTGTGCGCGTCGCTGACGAGAGTGGTGTCGTATCCCCTGACGAACGCGCCATGGAGGGTCGAGCGGACACACGCATCGGTCTGTGCCCCCACGACGATGAGCCGTCCGACTCTGAGGCTCGACAACTCGGATTCCAGGGCTGTGTCCTCGAACGAGTCCCCGTACTGCTTATCGACGTGTGGATCCGTTTCGAATGGCGCCAGCTCCGGGACGATCCTCCAGGGATCGCTTCCGATGGCACGCGGACCGCCCGAGTCCTGGATCCAGACGACGGGAACGGCTTCCCGTCGCGCCGTCTCGACAACCTGGTTGATTCTGGCCACCACAGCGTCTCGCTCGTAGGCCCCCTCGACGACGCCGATCTGTACATCGACGACGAGGAGTGCGGCATTGGGGCGATCTTCGAGTGTGGTCATCGGTCTCCTCTTCTCGTGTCCGATTCGGCAGCGAAGGGGGCGGTTCTCGCATCCGAACGGCTCGCCTCCCAACAGCTCGCCTCCGAGCAGCCTCGCACCTGGCTGTCACAGCGTTTCGTCCGACCTGTCGCCGACAACCCGGCCACCCCCGGGCCCCCCAGCGAAACGATCACCTGGCGGCGGTTGGCGACGAGCAGCAGGAGGTCCATGGCGGTCCCCGTCACGTCGGGCCCATCTCCCCAACTCCAGTCGATGTCCGACGCGACCAGGCGACAGCCCTCGTGTGGTGCAGCGTGCACAATGGTCTTGCCTCTTTGCAGGAACGCGTCGAGCGCGGGAACAGCGTCGCCCACCCGGGCATCGACGTCCAGGCCGAGTGGCCGGAAGGCGTCTGCCGTGTGGATCAAGACGTCACCGAGACCGATGGCTTCCGGGAAGCCGGGGAGGTGGACCCCGCCCTCGGCGGCGGCGTGGAGGCGGTCGGCCAGGTCGGGGACCGGCACGCCGCGGAGGCGCTCCACCGCCCTGCCGACGATGTGGTCGGGTCGGAACCCACCTCGAACGACATCGCTCGCCAGCGTGCGGTAGGTCGCTGCGGCGTTGTGCACGAGATGGGCGAGCACATCTCGCACCTCCCATCCCTGGCACCACGAGGGCGCCCTCCACGCTGCTTCGTCGAGCGAGGCGATCCGGTCGGCGAAACGCCGACGCAGATGAGCGACCTCATTGCGGATGCCCGCGCTCTCCATGACCCGGAGTGACTCGGACCCCGACCCGGCGATCGTTCAGCCCACTACCGACAGCCCGGCTTCACGCCTCCGACGCCACGGCCTTGACGTGCGCCAGCCGGGCGTCGTGGGCCTCGTCGAGATCCTGGGCCGCCTTCTCGTCGTCCGCCATCTCGGCGTCGATGTCGGTCTCGGCAAAGCCGATGACGCCCATCTGCTCGAACGCTTCCCGGAGGCGTGGCCCCCAGAGTCCGATGTCTCGCAAGATCGGCACGATGCGCATGAACAGGAAGTTGCGGAACTGCCGCAACGTCTCGCTGTTGTCGACGTAGGTGGCGATCTCGGCGGGCATCTCCAGGCGTTCCCACACCTCCTCACCCAGAAAGCGGTCGCGCATGAGGTAGCAGGCCTCGATGCAGAAGGCCTCACGTTCGTCGCGCTCTGCCTGGCTCAGCTGCGGGTAGTAGTCACGCAGGGCGAGACGCCCGAACATGACGTGGCGTGCCTCGTCCTGCATGACGTAGGCGTTCAGGGCCTTGGCGAGCGGGTTCTGCGCGTTGTTGCGGATGATGCCGAAGGCGGCGAGAGCCAGACCCTCGATCAGCACCTGCATGCCGAGGTACGTCATGTCCCACCGGCTGTCCGAGATCACGTCGTCGAGCAGCGCCTTGAGATGCGGGTTGAGCGGGTACACCAGCTGCACCTTCTCGTGAAGGTAGCGGCTGTAGACCTCGACGTGACGTGCCTCGTCGATGACCTGGGTGGCCGCGTAGAACTTCGAGTCGATGTCGGGCACCGTCTGCACGATCTTGGCCGTGCAGATCAACGCGCCCTGTTCGCCGTGCATGAACTGGCTGAAGCGCCAGGCCTCGGTGTGGCGACGCAGCTCGCCGCGCCGCTCCTCGGACATGGTGTCCCACCACTCGGTACCGAAGATCGGCATGATCTCGTCGGGCATGCCGACGGGGTTGGCGAGGTCGACCTCCTGGCTCCAGTCGAGCCGGTCGCTGCCGATCCACTGGCGCCGCGTTCCCTTGTCGTAGAGACGCAGGAGCTGCTCGCGCCCGCCGGTGTAGTTGAAATCGAACATCGTGGTCGACGGGGACTGAATGCCCCACTTCGGGTCGAAGGCGACGTCCGAGTCGGAGATGGAGATGGATGGGCTGGTGGTCATGAGGCCCCCTTGGGTCATTTCCAGCAACAGCTGTCGGCGAGTCCCGCCACGCGACGTTACCAATTCACCGAGGGCGTGGGCTGCCGGTCCGACGGAGGTCAGCGAAACACCGAGGTCAGCGGAACTCGAAAGTCACCGCACGTCGAGGGTCAGCGGAAGTCGAAGGCCACCTTGATCGCGCCGCTCTCCTCCTGGTTGGCCAGGACCGTGAAGGCCTCGCGCCAGTCCTCGAGCCGGAAGGTGTGGGTGAGCATTCCGGTCATGTCGATCCGGCCGTCCGCCGCCAGGCGCAGATAGTGCTCGATTCCGTGCAGACGCACACCGTCGACCTCCTCGACCCCGAAGGCGTTGGAACCGACCCACGAGATCTCCTTGAAGTACAGCGGTGACCACTCCCAGCGCTCCGGAGCGTGCACGCCGCTCTTGACCATGGTGCCGCGGGTCTTGAGCAGCCGGACGCCGATCTCGGCCGTCTGTGCCGTGCCGACCGTGTCGTAGACGACGTCGAAGCCGCCGGGGTGCGCCATCGGCAGGGTGCTGCCCTCGAACCTCTGGAGCACGCCGCCGGACCATGCCGCCGCCTCCTCGAGCAGCTGCCCGACCGGGAATGGGTCGACCACGGTTGCGCCCAGCTTGCGGGCCAGCGCGGCCTGGGCGGGCCAGCGGGCGACCACCATGACGTCGACGTCGGGATACAGCGCCTTGATGATGGCGACGGCTGTACTGCCGAGGGCTCCACCGCCGTAGACGAGGGCCTTGCCCCCGGGCGGTGGCGGGTGCCGCGTGACGGAGTGGAGCGAAACGGCGAAGGGGTCCCCGATGACGGCCACCTCGTCGCTCATACCGTCGGGGACAGGGATGAGCATCGACTCGTGCGCGGGCAGGTAGTCCGCGAATCCACCGGGCGCGTCCTTCGAGGTACCGGTGTGGATGCCGGCGGCGATCGGCCCGTCCGTGAAGTGCCAGCACATGGAGTAGTCGCCGGCTTGGCACGACGGGCACGGCGGGTCGATGCCGCGGGGGCCGCACGAGAGCCAGGGATTGAGGACGACGCGCTGGCCCACTTCCAGGGTGGTGACCGCCGGGCCGACCTCGACGACGTCGGCCACGACCTCGTGCCCGAAGACGGTCGGGAACGTGAAGAAACCGTTCAGCGCGCCATCGCCGAAGTCATCGCCGAAGTCCATGAAGACCATCTTGGCGTCGGAGCCGCAAATGCCGGTGAGCCGCGTCTTGGCCACGCACCAGTCGTCTCGCAGGAGGGCCGGGGTGTCGAGCTCCTGGAGGCGCATGGGTGTGCGGGACAGACCCTTCATCAGCTTGTTGGAACCCTCCGGGGGCGTCCAGCGTTCGCCGCGGACGCCGTAGAGCAGACCTTGCATCGGGAGACTCCTTACTGACGATGGGTGTTCAAGTGCGCTTCTGGATGCGGTTATCCGAGTCCGGTGACGGCGCCGAGGACGAGGCCGACGATGGCGGTGTTCTGGTTGTGCTGCGTGGCGCGGACCACGATCGCGAGGACGAGCAGGCCGACCACGACGAAGCCGACGATGATGCCGGCCAAGGCCAGGCCCGCTCCTCCCTGTGCGCCGTTCGACCGGCGGATCTGGCCGCGTGCCACAAAGCCGAAGATGATGCCCACCACGGCGGGGATGCCGATGAGGAAGATGCCAGCGCAGGAACAGACAAGTGAGGCGATCGCCAGCCCGTTGGTCTTTCGGGGCATCGACCGGCCGTAGGGGCTCTGGCCCTGCGGCGCATAGAGGCCGTAACCGGCATTCGCGTACGAACTGGCGCCGTAGGCCGGTGGACCTTGCGGCATCGGGGCGGACGCGCCGGAGCCGGCGCCATAACTCTGGCCCTGGACGGGATACATCGGTTGGGCCGAGGACTGCGCCGACGGCTGCGCCGGCTGCACGGGTTGGGCCGTCGGCGGCCCAGCGGGTTGGTCGCCGGGCTGCCCAGTCGGATTGCCGGGACTCGTGTTCGGCGGGCCGGTCCAGAGTTCAGGCGGATACCACTTCCCGTCGGAGGCCATCCACCATCCCGGACCCTGTGAGGTGTTGCTCATGCCGTGCCTGCTCCGTCCGCGCGCCCTTGCCGCATGGAGCATAGGAGGCCAGCCCCAGACGGGCCGTGATCAGGAGAGGTAGGGGCAGTGCCGGCATCCCGAATCGCAACATGTGCCGCGGCGTGCGAGGTAGCCGGCCGTGAGCACCGTGTACCCGGTGCGGGGGTCGGTATAGGTGTCGGCTCCAGCCGCCAGCGCCTCCGCGTGCACACGGACGATCTCGGTGAAGAGGGGATCGTCCGGTGACAGCCGGGCAGCATGGGGCTCCGTCAGTGGCCGGGCGGCAAGTGACGGGGGAGCGGGATCGTGGTGATCCACCGCTTCGACCTCATCGGGCGGCACGTCCATCTCATCGGGCGGCACGGCCATGGGAGGAGGGGCCGCTGGGGCAAAAAAAGAGAAGGCCCCGGTCCCTGGTGGGGGACCGGGGCCTTGCTCGCTACCTCTTCGCGGTCCTCTTGGCAGCCTTGCGTGCCGGCACCCGCTTGGCAGGAGCCTTGCGTGCCGTGGTTTTGCGGGCTGCGTTCTTGCGGGCCGCGGTCTTGCGGGCCGCGGTCTTGCGGGCGGGCGCCTTCTTGGCGGCAGCCGCTGGGCCGGCGCCTTCTTGGCGGCAGCCGGAGCAGCCGACTTGCCGGCGGCGGCAACGGCAGCATCGCTGGTCGGGTAGGCCCCCTTGACCAGCTTGGGCGCCGTGGCAGGCGCCAGAACGGCGTCCTTGAACGCCTTCACTGGCGTGATGCGCGCCTTCTTGGACGCCTTGATCCGGATGGCCTCGCCCGTTGCCGGGTTCCGACCCATCCGCGCGGCGCGGTTGACCTTGACGAACTTGGCGAAGCCAGGGATGGAAACCGGCTCACCCTTCGAAACGACGGCGGTGACGACGTCGGTGAATCCGTCGATGACGGTGATCACGGTCTTCAGCTCGACATCGGCCTGAACCGCGACTGCTTTGGCTAGTTCTCTCTTGTTCATGGCGCCCATTGTGGCCGACGCGCACCTAGTGATGCACATCTTTCTGGGCACGAATGCAGATTTTTGTGCTCAAAATTCGCTGAAAACGCGGCCCGGAGCGCCATATCCAACGCCTATCACCGCGCGGCGCTGCGGCAGGCTCGCAACTGGCACACGATCGGCGCGTCAGCGGGCCGGCGAACGGTGCTCGTCCCCCGCTATGCCATCCACTGACCCCAGTACGGGCGAGCGTCCGCGCGCTTCTCCATGAGGATGATGACCGTCCCCCAAGGGTCGCAGCACCATGTCGTCCGGAGTCCCGCTACGTCGGCAATTCCGGCCGTCAGGAACTCCACCCCGCGGGACTCGAGCTCGGTTCTGGTCGTGCTGATGTCGTCGCACAGCATGCCGATGTGCGTGATGCCGACCCGCGTGACGACGGGTCGGGCAGGGTCCGGCGGCGCGACGTCGGCCGCCGGGTATTCGATCAGCTCAATGACGCGGTCGTCCTGCCCAAAGCCCACGATCGCCGCGTGCACGACCACCGGTGAAGGCACGAGCTCGCCCATGTCGTGCTCGATCTGGCTGCCCTCCATCCTGAAGGGCGGCGACAGGATTGTGAGGCCAAGGACCTCGGAATACCAGCGTGTGGCGGCTTCCACGTCGGGCACGCAGACCGCGCTGTGGGCGAATCCGGTCAGCACCTGGTCAGCGTAGGTCGCGGGGAATCGGCGACCAGGGTTTGTCGCTCAGGTCCAGCGGGAGATCTCGTGCTGGAAGCGTCGGTTCCAGTGGCGGTAGTGGTAGCGGCTGCGCCGTCCGACCTTGCGCATCACGATGAGGCTCACGAAGACCAGCGGCGCCATGAATCCCGAGATTGCGCTGAGCGCGACCACACGCAGAGCGTTCGAAGTAGCCCCTTTTTGCCTCACACCCCTAGTGCTACACCGTGGAATGCGTGCGCACCAGTCTTATTGGCACTAGGAATTGAGAAATGGGAAGGCCCAGATGAGCGATACTGAACCCCAGATGCAGAACGACGACGACGCCAGGGCCGAATCGGGGCCACCGAAAATGCCCGACGCGACAGGGTCAGAGACCGCCGCGACCGGGTCGGAGGCCGCCGCGACGACGGAAGGGACCACGACAACGGGCACGACCAAGACGAAGGCGGCGAAGACGCGGCGCGGGCACCTGCCCCGTCGTATCTCGGCGTGGGTGCTGCTCGTGCTGGCGGCGATCCTCATCCCGATCTCGGTGATCTCAGTGTGGGCGATCCAGACCGTGACCAACACGGACCAGTACGTCGAGACCATGGCGCCCCTGGCGCGTAACCCGGTCATCGTGGACCACCTGGCGTCTCGGGCGACCGACGCGTTGTTTTCGACCCACGTCGTGCAGAACAAGGTCCAGGCCGCCCTGCCGGCGAAGGCCAAGCCGCTCGTGGCGCCGATCACCAACGAGGTGCACGCCTACGTCGAAGGTTTGGCGCTGAAGGTCTTCTCGAGCCCGAAGTTCGGAACGCTGTGGGACACGCTGAACCGCCACAGCCATGACACGGTGATCAACATCCTCACCGGCAAAGAGACGCCGTTGCAGAAGAAGCTGAGCAAAGGCGGACAGATCGCCCTCAACCTGTCACCGGCGCTGAACAACCTCATCAACAAGGCCAACACGCACGGGGTGACGTTGTTCAAGCCGGTCAAGTTCCGTTTTGGGCAAGGGCCAGGAGGGCCTGAGCTTCACCGTCGTCTCCAAGCAGCAGGTCTCGAAGTTCTCCGGGCTCTTCAACCTGATCGTCAAGCTCAAGTGGGCCATCCCGGTGATCGCCCTCGTGCTGGCGATCCTCTCGGTGCTGCTCGCCATCGAGCGACGCAAGACCCTGCTGCGCCTCGCCATCGGGGTCTCTTTGATGACCATGCTGATCCTGGCCGGGCTCTCGCTGGGCCGCATCACCTTCCTCAATCAGGCGTCCGGCGGCGGCTTCAACACGCAGGCGGCGGCCGCGGTCTGGGACACGGTGCTGCGCTTCCTCAAGACTGACCTGCGCTGGACGCTGTTGATCTTCGTGCTGGTCGCCTTCGGCGCCTGGCTGGCCGGACCGGCCCGCTACGCCGTGTGGATCCGCTCGACCGTCGCCAAGGGCGCCCATTGGGTGGGCAAGCAGGCCCACGAGCTTTCCTCGGGCACGGGACGGGCCGCCGCCGAATCGGGCCGGGTCCGCCGCTCGGGCGCCTGGATTCTGGAGCACATCGGTGGCCTGCGCATCGTCGGCGTGGTGATCGCGGGGCTCTTCCTCGTGTTCGGCGGCAACCTCACGGGGTGGAGCTTGCTGATCATCGTGATCGTGCTGGCGGTGTATCTCGGTCTCCTGCAACTGGTCGCAGCGTGGGCACGCAAGGTGTCGAGTTCCGGATCGGCCGTCGCCGCCGGCGGGTCGTAGGGCCTGCCTGCGGTCGCAGTCCGGCCGGCAGACGCGCATGAGGAGTTGATCGCAATGGCAGAGATCACCGTGATCCTGGGCTCGGCCGGGTTGTTCGTGGCCGGATTCGTCGCCTGGTACACCGTGTGGCCTCGGCGGGCTTCCGATGCCTTGGAGCGGGTCCCGGTCGCCCCCGCACGTGCGGCACACGTCGTGCGCCACGCCGACGAGCGCGGCCACACGCTGTAGTCCGCCGTCCTCCGGAGCGCTGCGCCGCCACAATTCTTTCGGCTGGCTCGGTGCTCCCAGCCCGTTCTTATGGGGCCTTTAGGCGGCACCCGTAACCTGTTCGGCATGTCCCTGCGGTGGCGTATCGGTCTGGCAGCGATCATCGCTGCCGCGGTCGTCGGCGGTTTCGTGCCGCACGCTGCGCTCTCCGGGGCCCAGGCCTCGGGCGCCGAGGTGATCAACATCGTCGAGTCGCCGCTGTCGGCTCCCGTCACCTGCGTCGACGCCGCGTGTGGCAAGGGCAGTCCGGCGTCGGCGGCTCCCACGCCGGGTGTCGCGCTCGTGGCGACGGTGGCGGGCCTGCTGGCCATCGCGGCCGCCGCGGCGGGCATCCGGCGCCGCCGCGCCCACGCGGCCGTGCTCCCGGCCGGCAGCCGCGACCCCCTGTTCCACCCCCCGAAGTTCTCCTAGCTCGACCCCGCGCCGCGCCGTGCTCGCGCCTCCATTCGCCTGACGGCGACGTGGCGCGACGGCGTCGGCAGCATCCCGGACGGCCGCAACCCGGCCTCCTCCCACTCGAGCCACCCGAACGTGTGCGCTGTGCGCCACGGACGACCCCCGATCCTCACGGATCGATCCAAGGAGAACACCACCATGTCGAAATCCCCTTCGGGGCCGTCGCGCTCGGCGCGGCAGACCACCAAGAAGTCCGCCAGCCATTCCGCCACCGCCAGCGCAACCGCCACCGCCGCCGCCACGGCAACGCGCCCGACCCGGTTCCGTTCTCGCCACCCGGTCCTCACGGCGTTGGTACCGGTCGGGCTCGTCGTCGCAGCGCTCGCCACCATGATCGTGGTCAAGGCGGCGGGCAGCCCCGGCCCCTCGGCGGCGGCGTCCTCCCACCTGAGCGCGGGAGGTTCATCCGCCACGTCCGATCCGGACACGACCGCGCTGTCGTCGAACGTGGTCGCCGCGCTGTCGGTCGGCGTCGCCACGTTGAACGCAGTGGGTAGCCCGTCCTCGGTCGTCTTGCCCAGCAAGGTGGGCGACGGCACGGGGACCATCCTGAAAGGTGCGGACGGCAAGCCACTGGTCACCTACATCGGCGCCGAGTACTGCCCCTACTGTGCGGCGGAGCGCTGGGCCCTGGCCGTGGCCTTGTCGCGTTTCGGGACGTTCTCGAACCTGTCAGGCACCAATTCGTCGGGCACCGACGTCTATCCCGACACCCAGACGCTGTCGTTCTACGGATCGACGTACTCCAGCCCATACATCGACTTCGACGGCGGTCGAGGAGGCTTCGAACCGCCAGGTCGGGGACATCCTACCAGACGCTGCAGACGCCGACGGCGGCACAGAGCGCCCTCCTGGCCAAGGAGGATCCCCAGGGGAGCATCCCGTTCCTCGATATTGCCAACCGCTACGTCGTCACCGGTTCGAGCTTCTCGCCGCAGGTCCTCCAGGGACTGTCCCGCAGCCAGATCGCCGCGCAATTGGCTGATCCCTCCAGTACGGTGGCCCAGGCGATCGACGGTTCGGCCAACGCCATCACGGCGGCCCTGACGTCGGTCACCGGCAACCAGCCGTCGAGCGTGGCGAACTCGGCTGCCATCGTGGCGATCGCCCAGAAGCTGGGGGCGTGACGGTGACGGCGCCCATCACCCATGCGGCACGCGGGCCGGCAGTGCCGGCGTGGGTCCCCGTTGCCTCGCTGGGACTCTCGTTGGCCGCCGTGGCGATCTCGTCGTACCTCACCGTCGCGCACTACACGGACCCCGCCGCGCTGGCCTGTCCGGACACCGGGATCGTCAACTGCGCGCTGGTGACCACGAGCTCGTGGTCGGTGGTGCTCGGCGTCCCGCTCGCGCTCATCGGCTTGGTCTGGGCGCTCGCCATGACCGGCCTCAGCGTGCCGTGGGCCTGGCGGGCGGCGTCGCCCTGGGTCGACGCGGCCCGGCTGGTGGCATCGAGCGCCGGCGCCGCCATGGTGCTGTACCTCGTGTACGTGGAGCTGTTCCGCATCGGCGCCATCTGCCTCTGGTGCACGGCCATGCATGTCACGGCCGTGTCGCTCTTCGGGGTCATTCTCGCCGGGCGGGCGGCCTCATCGGCCCCTCTCCGGGCTCGTTCCTGAGGACGGAACGGGAACCGGCGTGCATGCGGCGAACCGGTAGGCGTCGGATGCCAGCGGGTAGGCCACCACGTTGATGACCTTCGCCTCTAAGAGCACGCGCGCGGCGTGTTTCGGCACAATGGAGGCGGAACGTTCACTGCTCCTGTGGCGGGAGCGCCTCACGGCGGCAAGGGAGAAGGCGGCGTGCACAACGGCGAGCAAGACACCAGAAGCGGGTCGATCGTCCGGGAGTGCGAAGCCTTCCTCGACGGCACGCTGGCGGAGTACTGGGACGACAAGGGCATGGACGTACCGGCCTGGGCCTGGACGAACCTTCTGGCCCACGGCACGTCCCGCCAGATCGGCGAGTGTGTCCTGCGCCCGTACCGTCCCCGTCGGGCGAGCCGTAATTGGTACATCGCCCGCGCCTACCTCGCCTACGAAGTACTCGACCTCACCGACCTGGAGTTCACGCTGGCCGACATGCAGTCCGCTGTCCTGATCCCGCTCGAACTCGAGCTGTCGGCCTGTCCCGACGTGCGGCTGACGCCACGGCAGTGGGTCGACCTCGTCGAGGACACCCTGCGCTCGGAATTGGCGGCGCTGGGGCAGTAGCGAACGCAACGGCTGGCGAGGGGTGAGGAACAGACGTTCTTCCAGCTGTAACTACGACGAGAGGCGCTGCACCCAACGCTCGACCGTGCGGGCCAACGCCGGCAGAGGGAGGATCCCGACCCGCAACATGAGGTCGTGGAACTCCCTCAGGTCGAACCGCTCACCGAGGCTCTGCGGCCGCCTCGGCGCGCAGGCGCACGGGGACTCTTCACGGCCCGCCAGCAATACGTGGCATGGCGTCAGTTACGTATGCTAGATCAATTCAGTAATTTCAGCACACGAACGAGAAACGATAGGGAAACGGATCAAATTCAATAAACTAGAAATGGCAAGAAGGGGTCTAAACGCTTCAGGGTCCGTTCCCCTTGGATATATAAGAAACCCTGACACAAAGAAACTTGAAATTGATCCGGTAACGTCTCATATTCCTGCAACGGCTTTTTATTTAAATAGCATTGGATATGGTTCATTGAAAATTAGGGAAATTATGAACGACTTAGGATTCAAAACGGCAAGGGGTGCAATGTGGACCAATACAACAATAAAAGATTTATTAAAAAAAGAAACTTATAAAGGGTTCACCGTTTATCATGATTTTGAAACAAGAACTTTTTTAGATGCTGCCGGCAACGAAATAAAAAAACGTGAAATTAAAGACACAATTTATGTTGAGAATACACACCCTTTTATTATTGAACCTATAAAATTTAATCAGCTTGCAATGAAACGTCAAGAACGGGGTAAAAAATATGGACAAAGCTTTTCCGGTGATAAATTTAGAGAGCGATCCAACACAAAAACAAGACCGTCAATTTTAAAAGATTTGATATTTTGCAGCCTATGCAATAAGAAAAAAAGAATTTGTTATGATTCAAGACGAGATGAATTGTCAGTTAGATCATGTGAGGATATTTTATCCGATGGGACAAAGTGTAATTGTAACGGGAGAGAGAGAGAGAGAGAGAGAGAGAGAGAGAGAGAGAGAGAGAGAGAGAGAGAGAGAGAGAGAGAGAGAGAGAGA
>CAVXJW010000002.1:0-658329 GCA_963762175.1 uncultured Acidimicrobiaceae bacterium | reverse complement strand
AAACAAAGACGTGGATGGCCGGAGCAAGTCCGGCCATGACAAACTACGAATTTCGAACTGAACTCATCCGCCTTAGTGGTCCGAATGGTCCGATTCTAATATTTGCAATTCCGGCTCCGCATGCTCGCATGCGAATGTCGGAATCAAAGGACCGCCAGCAAATATACGCTTAGTGGAGCTTTGGATCTGACGCTCGCTTCGCGAGTGAGCGGCTCGGTGGCTGGCGAATGTCACATCCGCTCCGCTAGCCGGTGAGCGCCTCGACGAGACGCGGTCCCTCCACGGCGGCTGGCTCCGCCTGCTGCTTTCGGCGCCGCGGGCGGCGCGCGCGCGGCGAAATTGAGTTCGCTGACGACGGTGAAGGTCAAGACCAGGATCGCCGCGAGGTTGCCGTCATGATGATCGGCGAAAGCCACGGCGCCCATCAGATAGGCCCAGAACGGAAAGGCGATCGTCGATACGAACGCGTTGACGAGCCAGGCATCGCCGTCCTCGCGTACGTATACCAGCAGAACAGCGGCGTCAGCACGAACGCCAGCACCAGGGCGCCGACGGCAATGCTGGTGACCGGAAAGCCGGCCATCGCCGCATTCTTGCCTCCGCTCTTCGCCGCCTGCTCGAGAATTGAATTGATGATCATCGAGGCCCCGATGATCTCGGCGGGGACGTATTTGGCCATGCGTTCGAGGTAATTGTCGCCTGGCCGGGCACCGGCCATCTGCATGCCGCCGAGGCCGCCGATGCCGGATTGCAGCACGCCTTCGAGCCCGGCGATCTGTGCGTCGAGGTCGGGTATCTGCGGCTTGCGTACCAGGCGTCCCATGATTCGCTCCTTCGCGGCGGCGCGGGACGCTACGTCAGCGCGCTGAGTCGGGCAAACGACGCAGCGGAAAAGTTGTGAAATCAGCCTGGCAGTGCCGAAGAAGCACCCCGGGCGTCATCCCGGGACGCAAAGTGCGCGTCCGGAATCCATATCCACTGACACCAGGTCGGTGTCCGAACCATTTTTCGAGCCGCTGTGGTTATGAATTCCGGGCTCCACAATTCCGTCGGCCCCGGAATGACCGGCGCCTGAACTAGGCGCGTCCGAACACGCGGCCGAAGATCGTGTCGACCTGTGCGAAGTGGAAGCCGAGGTCGAAATTGGCCGCGAGCTCCGCTTCGGTCAGGTCCTTGCGCACCTCCGGATCGGCCTTGAGCAGGTCGAGGAAATCGCCCTCGCCGCGCCAGGCCTTCATGGCGTTGCGCTGGACCAGCCGGTAGGCGTCCTCGCGCGCGACGCCCTTCTGGGTGAGCGCCAGGAGCACGCGCTGGGAATGAACGAGGCCGCCGAGGCGGTCGAGATTCTGCGCATATTGTCGGGGTAGACGACGAGCCGGTCGATCATCCCGGCGAGGCGGTCGAGCGCGAAGTCGAGCGTCACCGTGGCGTCGGGCGCGATCATGCGCTCGACCGAGGAATGCGAAATGTCGCGCTCGTGCCAGAGCGCGACGTTCTCCAGCGCCGGGATCACATAGGCGCGCACCATGCGCGCGAGCCCGACCAGATTCTCCGACAGCACCGGATTGCGCTTGTGCGGCATCGACGAAGAGCCCTTCTGCCCTCGGAGAAATACTCCTCGGCTTCCAGCACCTCGGTGCGCTGCAGGTGGCGGATCTCGGTCGCCAGCCGCTCGATCGAGGAGGCGACGACGCCGAGCGTCGCGAAGTACATGGCGTGGCGGTCGCGCGGGATGACCTGGGTCGAGACCGGCTCGACGGCAAGCCCCATCGTCTCCGCCACATAGGCTTCGACGCGCGGATCGACCTGGGCGAAGGTGCCGACCGCGCCGGAGATCGCGCAGGTCGCGACCTCGTCCCGCGCCGCCTCGAGGCGCTTCCGCGCGCGGAAGAACTCGGCGTAGGCGGCGGCGAGCTTGAGCCCGAACGTCGTCGGCTCGGCATGGATGCCGTGGGAGCGGCCGATCGTCGGCGTGATCTTGTGCTCGAAGGCGCGGCGCTTGAGCGCGGCATGAGCACGTCGACGTCGGCGATCAGCAGATCGGCGGCGCGCACGAGCTGCACGTTGAGGCAGGTGTCGAGCACGTCGGAGGAGGTCATGCCCTGATGCACGAAGCGCGCCTCCGGCCCGACGATCTCGGCGAGATGGGTGAGGAACGCGATCACGTCATGCTTGACCTCGCGCTCGATCTCGTCGATGCGCGCGATGTCGAACGTCGCGTCCCTGCCCTTGGCCCAGATCTGCGCCGCCGCCGCCTTCGGCATGATGCCGAGTTCGGCCATGGCGTCGGCGGCGTGCGCCTCGATCTCGAACCAGATGCGAAAGCGCGTCTCCGGCGACCAGATCGCCGCCATTTCGGGCCGGGTATAGCGCGGGATCATTGCGGCCTCGCCGGAAGCCCAGGGTTCAGGCGTTCTGCTCGCGCCGCGACGACGGCGCCAGGAACGGCTGCCGGTAATCGACCGGCGTCCCCTTGGGAATGATGCCGGACGGATTGAGGCGTTTGATCGAATAGTAGGTGCGCACGTAGTAGCGCGGCTTGACGGTCTCGGCGATGCCCGGCACCTGGTAGAGCTCGCGCATGTAGTTCAGAAGAATTCGGGTAGTCGGCGATCCGTTTGCGATTGCATTTGAACAGCGAAAAATAGGCGACATCGAAGCGCACCAGCGTCGGGAACAGGCGCCAGTCGGCCTCGGTGATTTGCCGCCCGATCAGGTAGCGCTGGCGGTTGAGCCGCTCCTCGAGGTCGTCGAGCGCCGCGAACAGCGCATCGTACGCCTCGTTGTAGGCCTCCTGCGAGCGCGCGAAGCCGCAACGGTAAACGCCGTTGTTGATGTCGGTGTAGACGAGCTCGTTGACGCGGTCGATCTCGGCGCGCAGCGGCGCCGGATAATAGTCGGTCGGATCGGCGCCGTGGCGGGCGAACTCGGTGTTGAGCATGCGGATGATGTCGGCGAATTCGTTGTTCACGATCCGCCGGGACTTCTTGTCCCACAGCACCGGCACCGTCACCTTGCCGGTGTAGAACGGGTCGGTCTCGGTATAGGCCTCGTGCAGATAGTGAAAGCCGTTGACCCGGTCCGGCGTGCAATCGGGAAACGCGGGATTGTCTTCATAGGTCCAGCCCTCGAGCGACAGGCCGGGAATGGCGTAGGCGACGGTGATGAAATCCCTGAGCTTCTTGAGCGAGCGATAGATCACCGTGCGGTGCGCCCAGGGGCAGCCGTGGGCGACATAGAGCTGGTACCGCCCGCGCTCGGCCCGAAAGCCCGTGGACCCGTCGGCGGTGATGAACTCGCGGAAGACGCTTTCCACCCGCCGGAAATCGCCGTCCCTACCGGTTTCCTGAATGGGATCGGCATCGGTCCAGCGGCCTTCGAGCAGCATGCCCATCAGGCAGCCTCCCCGCGTGCGAGCGCGGCCGCGTGACGGATGGCCGCGATATGGGTGCGATAGGAAGCCGGGGTCCGATCCTTGAACACGGCGGAGCCGGCGACGAAGGCGTTGGCGCCGGCGCGCGCCGCCTCGGGAGCAATCTCCGGGGTGATGCCGCCGTCGATCTCGATGTCGATCGGCCGGCCGGCGGCGAGCGCGGTGAGCTTGCGCAGCTTCTCGACCGCGCTGGAAATGAATTTCTGCCCGCCGAAGCCTGGATTGACCGACATGACCAGGATCAGGTCGACGAGATCGATGACCGGTGCAACCGTGTCCTCCGACGTCCCCGGATTCAAGGTCACGCCCGCCTTCTTGCCTAGCGCCCGGATCGCCTGCAGCGAACGGTGGAGGTGCGGGCCGGCTTCCACGTGCACGGTGATGATGTCGGCTCCCGCTTTGGCGAAGGCCTCAAGATAGGGATCGCACGGCGCGATCATGAGGTGCACGTCGAGCACCTTGGCGGTGTGCGCGCGCAGCGCTTTCACCACGTCGGGGCCGATCGAGATGTTGGGTACGAAATGGCCGTCCATGACATCGACGTGGATCCAGTCGGCGCCGGCCTGATCGACGGCGCGCACCTCCTCGCCGAGCTTGGCGAAATCGGCGGCGAGGATCGACGGAGCGATGATCAACGGACGATGCAACAAGTCCTCCATGCAGCGGGAGCGACAATCGAACCGCCGACCGCATCTCTCCGCCCGTCTCCGCGAAGCGGGGAGCCGCCAAGTCCGCCGATGACGGGGGCCGTGCATTCCCGCTGCCCGGGAATGAGCGGAATAAGCAATTCGCGGCTCGCCTAACACGCCGGTCCGGTTCGGGCAAATGCTGGTTCCGGCCGGCATGCCGGGTATATGCAGAGCGGTTGGCTCGGCGGAGGGTTCGTGGCGCAGACCGATGTCATCGTGCTCGGCGCCGGCATTGTCGGCACCTGCTGCGCGGTCCATCTCGCCAAGCGCGGCCTGTCGGTCGCGCTCGTCGACCGCGGCGCGGTGGGCGAGGGGACCTCCTACGGCAACACCGGCATCATCACCGGCGAGACGCTCTTTCCGCCGGCCTTTCCGGCGGATTGGCGCTCGCTCCTGCGCATCGCGCTCAAGCGCTCGCCGCTGGTCAATTATCACCTCGGCTCTCTGCCGCGCGCCGCGCCGTGGCTCGCGGCTTTCGTCGCTGCGTCGCGGCCGTCGCGGCTGATCGAAACAGCAGAAGCGATGCGGCCGCTGTTCGCGCGTGCCGTTGCCGAGCACGAAGCGCTTGCTGCCGAGGCCGGCGCCGAGCGCTATCTCAGCCGCGGCGGCTGGCTCAAGCTTTACCGCACCGACGCCGCCTTCGCTGCGCAGGCGGGAGAGCTCGAGCTTGCGGCGAATTTTGGCATCGCCCCCGTGACACTCGACCGCGACGGGGCGCTTGCCCTCGAGCCGGCGCTCGCGGGGGTTTTCCGCCGCGCCGTGCACTGGACCGGCGCGGTGAGCGTGAGCAACCCCCTGGAGCTTACGCGCGCCTATGCCGCGCGCTTTGCCGCGCTCGGCGGGGTCGCGCTCGCCGGCGACGCGCGCACGCTTCACCGCGCCAACGGGCATTGGCGGATCGAGACCGCGGTAGGGCCGCTCGACGCCGGCGACGCTTTGCTCGCGCTCGGCCCCTGGGCGAGCGACGTGCTCGATCCTCTCGGCGTGCGGCTCCCGCTCGCTGTCAAGCGCGGCTATCACCGCCATTTCCGCCCGCAGGGAAACGCCATGCTCGGCCGCCCGGTGCTCGACGCCGAGAACGGCTATTGCCTCGCGCCCATGGAGCAGGGGATCCGCCTCACGACCGGCGTTGAATTCGCCGCCCGCGACGCGCCGCCCACGCCCGTCCAGCTTGCGCGTGTGCTGCCGGCGGCGCGGCAATTGTTCCCGCTGGGCGAACCCGCCGAGGCGCGGACCTGGCTCGGGGCACGGCCGTGTTTCCCCGATTCCCGGCCGGTCATGGAGGGCACCAAGATCAGCTTGAAGGACGGCGAGTTCACGGTCGTCGACGGCCCGTTCACCGAAGCCAAGGAGCTGGTCGGGGGCTGGGCCCTCATGGAGTGCCGCGACCGGGACGAGGCGATCGAATGGTCCAAGCGCTTCATCAGCGTGCTCGGCGAGGGCGAGGTGCGCATCCGCCCGGTCATCTGACCAGGGCGGGAGACCGATCGGAGGCAGGTGGTTGAATCGGTGGCGTGCCCGGCACCGATTCGACCACCACCTCCATTGAGGCGGTGTTCCGGATTGAGTTCCCGCGGGTGGTGGCCACCCTGGCCGCCTTCGTGGGTGACATCGGGCTGGCCGAGGACCTCGCACAGGACGCTCTGCTCCATGCGTTGCGCCAGTGGCCCGCCGAGGGCACCCCGCGCAACCCGGGCGCGTGGCTCACCACGGTGGGCAAGCGCAGGGCGGTCGATCTCTTCCGTCGCGACCGCGCCCTGACCCAGAAATACGCCCAACTGGGGCGGGAGCTCGAGTCGGCGGTGGCGCGGCCCCCCGACGAACTCATCAGCTTCGACACCGAGTCGAAGGAGGATATCGCCGACGACCAGCTGCGCCTGATGTTCGTGGCCTGCCATCCAGTGCTCTCCCTGCCCGCCCGGACCGCGCTCACCCTGCGCCTCGTCGGCGGCCTCACCGTGCCCGAGATCGCCCGGGCCTATGTCGTGCCGGAGCCGACCATCGCCCAGCGCATCGTCCGGGCCAAACGGTCGATCGCCGACGCAACGGTGCCTTTCGAGGTCCCGCACGGTGCGGATCGCTCCACCCGACTGGGGTCCGTGCTGCAGGTGATCTACCTGATCTTCAACGAGGGGTACTCCGCCACGGCGGGCGAGGACTGGCTGCGACCGGAGCTCTGCGCCGAAGCACTCCGCCTCGGCCGCGTGCTGGCCGCCCTCATGCCAGGAGAGCCCGAGGTCCACGGCCTCGTTGCCCTGATGGAGTTCCAGTCCTCCCGCCTCCGGGCGCGCACCAGTCCGACCGGTTCACCAGTACTCCTGCGGGAGCAGGACCGGCGGGCGTGGGACCCGCTGCACATCAGCCGCGGGGAGGATGCCTTGTCGACGGCCGACGCCCTCGGGTCTGCCCGTGGTCCCTACACGCTGCAGGCGGCCATCGCGGCATGTCACGCGCGCTCCCTCCGCCCAGAGGACACCGACTGGCCGAGCGTCGTGGCGCTCTACGGCGAACTCGTTCACGTCGCGCCCTCGCCCATCGTCGAGCTCAACCGTGCCGTGGCGGTGTCCATGGCCGAGGGGCCCGAGGCGGCGCTCAGCCTGGTCGACCAATTGGTGGCGACGCGCACGCTGGACCGCTACCACTTGCTTCCCAGTGTGCGCGGCGACCTCTTGGCGCAGCTCGGTCGCCACGACGAGGCGGCGACCGAGTTCGACCGCGCCGCCGCGTTGGCGGGCAACGCGCGGGAACGAGCGCTCTCCGAGGCGCGCGCGACGTCGAGCCGCGCCCGGATCAGCTGACCCGGGTCCCCGACTGCGCCCACCACGGGCGCAGCTGGAGTCGGGTCGGCGGCAGCGTCCCGTAGACGAGCACACCGCGTCCACGGTCGAGGCAACGTAACGACTCGGGCGGCAGCAGGCGGCGCGGACTCGTGGTCGACGTGGTCGAACGCCGGCCCATGGGATCACGGGTCACCGACGGCTGGGCGGCCTCCTCGTCCCCGATCAACCGGCTGGCGTAGTCGAGGGTGTCGGGGTCGGCGATCCCGGGCAGGAACAGCTTGGCCCGGTGGTTGTTGAGGACGGTCGGCGCCCGCGCCCCGTAGCGGCCGCGGACCTGGGCGAGGTCCTGCCAGACCGTGACGATCTGGATTCCGTGCGACGCGCAGGTTGCCGCCAGTCCGTCGAGTTCGGGGAGCGGGGCGATGTGGGCGGCCTCGTCGAGCACCACGAGGAGCGGCGGGTCCAGTGGCCGCCCGGACCTGGTGGCGCACGTGAACGCGTGGCTCAGCACCGCCTGGGTCAGCGCGGTGAAGTAGCCGCGCAGCCGGCGTTGATCGTGCGCGGGCGCACAGAGGTACAAGGTGTGGGAGCCCTGGAGCAGCAACCGGGGCTCGAAGAGATCACCCGCCGGCCCGGGTGGAGGGTGCGCGAACGGAGCGAGCACCGTCTCGGCCGTGGTGTAGACGGAACTGCGCGTGCGATCGTCCCGGCACCAGGTGGCCTGAGCCGCATGGAGCACCTCGGGTGTCGCTGCACGCTCCAGGATCGACGCGACCTCGCCGACCTCCTGGGTGTCGACCCAGCGCACGACGTCGGCCATGGTCCTCCCGGCGAGGGCCGCCGCAACGAAGAGGGGTGCGAGCAGCTTGGCCGCCGTGGCGTACCAGAACTCCCCGTCCGCCGTCGTGCCATCCACCTTGCCGGCGTCGCACAACTCAGCGGCTGCCCGGCAAGCCGCCGGCCAGTGCGCGCATCCCGTCAGCGGGGACCAGGTGCTCGGCCGCGCTCCGGTGGACCCCGTCGGGTCGATGCACCACACCCGGCCCTGCCGCGTCCGTGTCCCCAGGGTGTGGCGGAGGAGATCGCTCTTGACGCTGGCCGCGACGACAGGGCCTTGCCAACCGAGGATGGCCGGGACCGCCAGGCTCGTCGTCTTCCCACTCTGCGTGGGCCCGACCACGACCAGTGACTGGGCTGTCTCCGCCGCCAGGCCCGAGACCCGTACGACCCCCGGCAGCACGCCGAGCAGCAGCCGCCCGGGAGGGGCGCGGTCGGCGCCGACCAGCAGTGGGCGGAGATCGCGCCGCCGCGCCCAGCGCGCGCCCGCGACCCGAGCCACCGCGCGTCGGCCCGATCAATCCCGTGATCCGTGCCGCAGCGGTCAGCCCGGCCAGACCGCTCCGTCGCTCCGGGGAGCGGGTCAGCGAGATCGCCGCCGCCAGCGCACCGCCGAGGGCCAGCGGCAGACACCACCTCGGTCAGGCCGGCCACGGGCTAGCGAGCCGTCATGGCAGCGTCGGTGTCGACCATCGACCGCTCGATGGCACTCAGGCGATGCTGCACCAGGAAGGAGCGCTGCCCGACCTTCCACAAGGCGATCCCCCGGCGCAGCTGCGGGAGGAGATCCGCCTCCGTCGCCGACAGCGAGAGAAGCTCGGCCGCGGCCTCGAGCTCGCCGGGCGACTGGGCATAGACCACGCGCGTCTCGGAATCCGAGAGCAGCCCTTGGGCCAGCGCCACCTGCTCTGAGTCCGACGCGCCGACCGAGCGCAGGTCCGACACGCGGTGCAGGACCGCCACGTTGGAGACACCGAAGGCGCGGGACAGCTTCCACGACGACTGCAGCCAGCGGGCCACGCCCAGGTTCGACAGGATCGCCCACGCCTCGTCGACGACGAGGAAGAAGCGACCATGACCCGACGGCGATGTCCCGCTCCGGGCCGCCGTGCGGGCCAGCGCCGCCTGCAACCAGGCGGTGGCACACGCCATAAGGACACCCAGTGCAGCGGAGGAATAGAGCGCGGAGAGGTCGAGCACGACGAGTGGGGCCGACAGATCGAGGCCTGGCGTCGTCGGACCGTCGAACATGCCGCAGAGATCGCCGTGGACGAGGCGACGCAGCTCGAGAGCGACGTCGCGCCCGTCCTCGAGGAGGTCGCGTTGCTCGGTACGCAAATCGCGCGCCGCGTCTGCACTCGGCGTGAGCAACGCCTCGACGACAACAGGAACGGTGGGGATGGCGGTCGTGCGGGTCGCCTCGGCCAGCGCCGCGCCAAGAGCGGCGCGTTCGCGAGGCTGCAGGCTCCGACCCAGACACGCGCTCGCCAAGGAGGCAAGCAACTCCACCCGCCGCCGACCGGTCGTGTCGGGGCTGGACTCGCGATCGCCATCTCCCTCGTGCCCCGGATCGAGCGGGTTGAGGCGGATGGCCCCGCCGGGCCGGAGTGCCACCGGGCGGACGCCCCAGGCATCGGCCAGATCGCCGTACTCGCCCTTGGGGTCGACCACCCAGGCCCTGCGGCCGAACACCGCCTGACGCCAGAGGAAGGACTTGACGAACGAGCTTTTCCCTCGTCCGATCTGGCCGAAGACGACCATGTTCGGATTGCTGACGACTCCCGCGGCGTAGAGCTCGAAGGGGTCGAACACGAAGGAGCCACCCAAGAGGTCGTCGCCGATGACCACGCCCCGCTGCCCGAGCCCTGCCTCCGCGATGAACGGATAGGCCGCGCCGAGGTTCCGCGTCGTCACCTGATGGGCCGGGACTCGTGGTTGACGCTCTCGCACGGCAGAGAACGGTCGCCCGCGGCGGCCGTCGCCTCCGTTACCTTGACGGAGGCGTGACCATCGACGGTCGCGGGGAAGGTTGAGCGCACATGAGCGAGCCCGATCGTCCGCCCCAGTCCCTGGTGGTGACCTTGGCCGCCCTGACCGTGGTGAGCGGTTTCGTCGACGCCGTGAGCTTTCTCGGCCTCGGGCATGTGTTCACGGCGAACATGACCGGGAACGTGGTGCTGATCGGATTCGCCGCGGCCGGCGCCCCGGGCTTCTCCGTGGCTGCCAGCCTCTGCGCCCTGGGGTCCTTCCTTGCGGGTGCCGTCGTCGGAGGCCGCATGATGCAGAAGGTCGGTTCGGCCCGAAGCCTGCTCCGGGTGGCCATGGCGATCGAGGCGGGCTGCACGGTGGTCGCCACCGTCATCGCCGGCAGCGTCTCGACCATCGGCACTGGCTGGCCGCGCTTTACGGTGATCGCCTTGCTCGCCGTGGCCATGGGCCTGCGGAATTCAGCCGTGCGTCGGATCGGGGTGCCCGACATGTCCGGCGCGGTGCTGACCACGACGCTGACGGGGTTGGCGTCACGCTCGCGGCTGGCCGGGGGCACCAACCCACAGGCGTACCTCGGCATCACGACTGTCCTGTCCATGTTCGGCGGCGCGCTCGTCGGCGCCATCCTGCTCTTGCAGGCCGGTCCTGCGTGGTCGCTGGGTGTCGCCGCCGGCATCGTGACCGCGGCCGCCGTGTTCTTCTCCCGTGAGGCCCCGCTCGAGTTGGGGCTCGCCCACTAGGCGCCACGCGGTCAGCCGGCCGTGAAGCTCCACTGGCTCGACGTGCTCCCGCCGAAGACTGCGTCGCCGCTGAAGGTGGCGGTGACGACATCGGACGCGCCCGGTGCCGCCGATGGTGGCACGACACACGTCGCCGTGCCCGAGGTGAGCGCAACCGCGTTCCCGCCGACACACTGCAACGGCTCCCCTGATGGTCCCGTGACAGCGAAGGTCACGGTGCCCGTCGGGGTCCCAGCGGACACGGGATAGCCGGGCACGGTCGCCGTGACCGTCGTGCCGTCGGCCGGCGGTGCGGCGGGGTTCACCCGGACCCAGACCTGCGAGCTCGCCTTGGTGACGCTCTGCGTGAGCGTGGCGGAGGAGGGCGTGACGCCGTGACCCCCGCGGTACCGCACCGAGACGGTGTACGGACCGTCGTCGGCGCGCAAGAGCCCTGGTGCCACGATGCACGACGACAGCGCCGTCGTGCTCGAGGTGACGTTGTTGGCCCAGTGACACGGAACCGAGGTGTCGGACGCGCTGGTGATGTTCCACGTGACCGCACCCGTTCGGTGCACCGCCCACGAATGGGTGGTCGCGACGACGGCGTCGAACTCGGCGCCCCGGGAGCTGACGAGCGGCACCGACGCGGGTTGGATCGACACCGACGAGTCGGTTGTGCTCGTGCCCGGGAAGGCCGAGCCGGCCGAGGGGGGTGACCAGGTGCCCCAAGTCGATCTCCAGCCTCCGTCGCCACCAGTCCCTGTCCCTGTCCCGTCCCTGTCCCCGCCCCCGTCCCCGTCCCCGTCGTTGGCGCTGTCGTCGTCGTGGTCGTCGGTGTTCCAGAGGTCGGACGCGTGGTCGAGGTCGTCGTCGCCGGGACGGTCGTGCTCGTCGTTGGCGGCGGCGAACCGGGCAGGGTGACGGACGCCCCTGCACCGAAGTCGGCCACGAAGGCGGCGAGGCTGAGCGGGTTGGATCTCGCGCTCAGGAGACTCGAGCCGTAGTCCCAGAAGGTGGCGTTGAACACGTTGTGGGCGTTGATCCACTGCGCCATGTCGTTGATGAAGGCCGCATCGTCGCCACCGCTCACGTTGGTGCCAGGATCGCTCGCGGGTCCGCCGTCATTACCGGGTCCCTCGCCCAGCCCCCACTCCGGCAGGGTGATCTGCTTTCCCTGTGACGCAGCGAAGGAAGCCAGCCAGTTCAGGCCATAGGACTCGGTCAGGTCGGTGTTCCATTGCGTGCCGATACCCGGATAGCTGCCCCACGCCTGGTCGTAGAGATCGAGCCCGATGTAGTCCACGTAGGCGTTGCCCGGGTAGTAGTTGGCCAGGTTGCCGACGCCTTCGTCGCCGGCGGTCGGATTCCACTCGAACGTGAAGTCCTGACCGGGCACCGACCGCATGGTGTTGACGATCTGCTGCCAGAAGCCGACGAATGCGGCCGCTTGCCCATTGGCGGCCCAGGAGAACCAACCTCCGTTGAACTCC
Organism: uncultured Acidimicrobiaceae bacterium; assembly: GCA_963762175.1. Taxonomy (GTDB): domain Bacteria; phylum Actinomycetota; class Acidimicrobiia; order Acidimicrobiales; family RAAP-2; genus Bog-473. The sequence continues at coordinate 646,389 of CAVXJW010000002.1, read as the reverse complement.
CAACCCGGGCGGATGACCGAACTGCCTTGACCGCCCGCCACCATTTCCTGGGCCAGCTGCAAGAAGTACGAGTTGTACGCGCCGGCGGCACCCTGTCCGAGGCTCGCACCACCACTCGAGGATGCATTGGGCAGCATCGGGACGCCCCAGATCATGGTGTAGCCCGAGTTCTTCCAGGCCGCCATGTACGAAGGGGCGGAGTTCACGAGGTCGGACCAGGAATCCCCGTCCAAGAAGTCCATGGCGAACGCGGGCTGTTGGCCCAAGCTGCGTCCGACAGCGCTCACCCCGTTCGGCGACTGATAGCCCACGTAGACGCCCAATGAACTTGGCCCGCCGGCCGCGCCCGCACCCTCTCCGGCGCCGAGTCCGACTCCGCCGACGAGAGCGGCCGCCGCAAGGAAAACCGCGGCAAAGGCAGAGGCCGTCCGGATGGCTCGGGGCCGCTGCATGGGCCGGAACATGCGCAAGGGATCCTCTTCAGTCGGAATGAGTTGGCTGACAGCCGTGCATCACGGGACGTGTGGGACCATACAGACGAAGGGCGAATTTTCGGTGAACGGCTCAGCCGTCGCGTGTGACCGTTGAGTGAACTACCGAACGCACGCAGGTACATCAGACGCGAATTTTTTCTGCTGCCAGGGTCACTTGTGCCCTACCGTTTGACGGGCGCGTGAAGAAGCAGGAACGGACAGGTGAAACGAAACAGGTTCAGAGGACGACACGGCATTGTTCTGGTGATGCTCGTCCTGGGATGTGCAGCCGCCTCCTGCAGCTCAGGAGGCAACATCTCTGCGTCGCAACAGCGCGCCACGTCGGGATCCGTGCGGCCCCCCGACGCGCCGGGAACCGCGCCCGCGAAGACGTCCTCGACCACGTCCACGTCTGTGGCACCACCCACCGGCGGCGCCTCGGCTACCGGGCGTTCAGGCTCCTCACAGCCGACCTCGGTCACCACCGCTCCGGCGAGCACGTCGGCGGCGACCCCGGCACCCGGCGCGCCGCCGAACGTGGTGGGTGAGACGCTCTCGGCTGGCCAGGCGAAGCTCCAGTCGGCCGGATACGACATCTCGGTCCACCCCTGGGGTGGCAGCTGCACCACGGCGAACGCAATCATGCAGCAGGTGCCCCCACAGGGCGGGACCGTACAGATCTTCTACTGCGCGTCCTCGTCCTGACTCGGCCGGCACCTCCTCGCACCGACGGCGTGCATGGTCGCGGCGGGGAGCGGTCGGCGTTCCTGCCACCGCCACCCGTCGCGGAGCGGCGCGCTCAGACTGGTCGCCCGTCCTCCAGATAGACCGCACCCCGACGCCACCGCCAGTGCCGCGCCGACGCGCCGTCGGAGCGGTCCGCTGAGCAACTCGAGCCCTTCCTCGGGCTCGACCAAACGGAATTCGGAGAGTTCCTCCTCCTGCAACGAGATGCCGTCCAGCACGGCATCCGGGAGCACGCCGCAATCAAAGAGGAACCGCATGCCGCCGGGCTTCGACGGCTTCGGTCGCAGGAAGTCGACGGCCACCAGTCGGCCGTCCTCGACCACAAGACCTACCTCCTCGTGCACCTCCCGCCGGCACGCTTCCCACGGGGTCTCGCCGTCCGCCTCCATGATCCCGCCCGGGATCGTCCAGTGCTCCTTGTAGGTCGGGTTGGCGATGAGGAGCCTGCCGCGCCGGTCGAAGATCAGCGCACCGGCTGAGGCCGGGATACGCGGCAGGACGAAGGGCGCGTCGCCATCCGTCATCCGCGCCGACCGCCGCGGACGTTCACTCGATGCCCAAACGGACGAGCTGCTCATCCGGCGCCTCGATCGCACGCAAGGCGACGCGCAAGAGTTCCACCATGTCGGCCTCGACTGCCGTGCCGCGCAGGTTCTCGTTCTCCTGCGGATCGTTGCCGACATCGAAGAGGAAGTGGGCGTCGACGGCGTTGTTCCCCACCCAGAACGGGACACGGTCGCCCGGCTCGAACGGCTGGCGGATGACGGGGACGTCCGATCCCGGCATGAAGTCGAGGCGGGCCCGGCGGTCGGGCGGTGGCGAGCCGCACCTGATCCTCCAAGCCGTGCACGGGCATGGTGGACCAGCGGTTGGACCACATGGAGAGCGGGAAGTTCTGCCCGTCGGCGCCGCGTGCGTATTTGCGCCGCCCGTCAGTCACCTGCACCCAGTTGCCGTACACGCCGCCGATGGCCCACTCCCTGACGTCAGCGGCTTCGCCGCGCACGACCGGAACGAGCGATGCGCCGTGCGCGTCCGCTCGGGTCGGTACGCCGAACACGTCGACGAGTGTGGCGTTGATGTCGACATTGGTGGTCAACGCCGCGCACTCGCCCCCGCCGGGCGACGCCCGGCCACGACACGAGCAGTGGAATGTGGCCGAGCGGCTCGTACTGCATGACGCCCGGCTTGCCCCAGATGTCCTTCTCGCCGAGATAGTGCCCGTGGTCGGTGCAGACGATGACCGCCGTGGTCTCCCAGAGCCCCCGTTCGGTCAGTGCGTCGAAGATCCGGCCGACCCAGTGGTCGATCATGCTCAGCTTGGCGCCGTAGTTCGCCCGAATTTGGCGGCCTTCGCGGTCGCTCAGGCGCCCGGCGGCCACCGCACCGATGTCGTAGGGGGGCCAGATCAGGAGCTCGCCGTCCCAGTCGGGGTCGTAGCGCCCGGCCCAGGGCTCGGGCGTGTCGAACGGTTCGTGGGGGTCGAATTCGTCCACGAAGAGCAGGAATGGCGCGTCGTCGGGCGCGCCGTCGCGCAACCAGCTCGCCGCGGTCCGCATGGTCCGCGGACCGGGAAAGTCCTCCTCGGCGCGGAAGAACGTGCGCGAGCGGTCGTACGCCCGGTCCTCCGCGTCGGCCCAGCCGAGACGGTCCCGCCAGAACCACCCGCCGCCGCGCGGCCGGCAGCGCGGGGGTGCCGACGAAGGTCGGGTCGGCGTAGGTGCGCCACGGATCGCCCTCGTGCCCGCGCACGTACTCCCATCCGCTGAAGTCCGTGTGGTAGTTCTCGCCCCCGACCTCGAAGAGGTGCGGATGGTCCGAGACCAGCATGGTCGTCGACGCCGGCCCGGCGGAGTCGTTGCGTGATCGGCTCCTCCCAGACCTCGATGGAGCCCCACGGTCGCCAGAGGAAGTCGAGCGAGCCGCACAGGATGTCGTGCCGCGCCGGCATGCAGGGCAGTGAGCCGGTGACGTGCGACGTGAAGCGCGTGGCCTGCTCGCGGGCGAAGCGGTCGAGGTGCGGCGTCTCGAACTCCGTGCCGCCGTAGCTCCCGAGCATGTGCCGGTTGAGGCTGTCGAGCAGGAGCACGACGACGTTGCGTGGGCCACCGGGTCGTTCCTGCACCGCCCGCCGCCAGCGGGCCGGGATCGGTGTCTGCCGGGCATGCCTGCATCGTAGGGCGGCGTGCCGCCCCGCCCGTCGAGTCACCGCAGCCCGCGACACAGCGGCAGCGTGCAGGTGTACGCCGAGGCTTGGTCGCCGTAGAGGCGGCGCAGCGCCAGCCGGCTCTGTCCCGGCCGCATGCTGGACCGACGTCGCAGGCCGCGACGAGCTCCTCCGCGCTCGGTGCCGAGACGTGACGTAGCCCGAGTAGCGGAACGATGCATGTCCCTTCGGCCAGCTCCGCCTCGCGCCGCGCCAGCACCTCGGACTCGCGGGCGTGGCGCGCCGTCGAAACGAAGCCGCCGCGACGACGCAGCTCGGTGTCCGCCAGGTCCGCCGTCCGCGACGCCTCGACCTTGCGCACCGCGGCGTCGGGACCGAGTGGTTCCATGACGACGGCGAACGTGGAGCGGGCCGAGCCGAGCAGGATCGGTGCCAGGAAGTCGCTGCGCACCTCGATGCGCGGCCACTCGGCCACCCAGAACGTGGCGTGGACCATGCCGTCGACACGGACCTCGGACCAGCTCTCCGTCATCGCCATCGGCCAGTGGTCCTGCGCCGGCGGGCGCCCGGGGGAGGGCGCCGTGTGGTTCGTAGGTGCGCAGCAACTGTTGCGCCAGGTCGTCGGCCGACAGCACGGACTCGACCTGCACGTCGGCGTCACCCAACAGGCGCACCAGCGATCCCACTTCGCGGGCGAGCGTCGCGCACCCGACCTCGACCGACTTCGTCAGTCGGACCTGCACGGCGAGCACGACGTCATGGGCGCACGTGTGCGAGTCCATGTCGCTGCAGCAGCGCGTCGATACGAGTCCGTGCACGCCGATGCGGCATCGGGTGCGGCCTCGGTGGCGAGGAACGACCGCACCCCCTGCCCGTCGTCGGGGAACGAGGCCGCCACCCACTGCACCCGGTGGATCGGCGAGCCCTCGCGGGAGAGTGAGGCCAGCACCGAGGCCCACGCCCCCACCCGGCGGTCCTGCTCGTCGGCGCCGAGCAGGGCGAAGCTCCGCCCGCGCAGAAGGAGCGCCGCCGTCAGCGTTCGCCCGGCGCGGTCGTGCACGACGCCCATGTCCCGCCAACCGGCGCGCAGGAGGCGCATGCCACGGAACGGGCCCACGCCTCCTGCGGCCGACGGGCCGAATGTGACGAGCCGAAACGAGGATCCCCAACCGGAACGGGCCCCCCAGCACACCACCACCGGCAGCCACTCGTCGCCGGTCCGGCCGGCGACGGGCACCGTGGCCATCGCGCCGTAGAGCACGAGGACGCCGATGGCCGCGGCCACGCCGGCGGCATTGGGCTCCCAGCGCAGGACGAGCACGCCGAAGACGAGGCCGACGGCCACCGTCATGATCTGGCCCGCCCGCCAGCCGGCCAACGCACCCCCACGCTCACGGGGGCCGAACCGATACGCGAGTTCCCGTGTTCGTGCTCACGCGTCGGGCCGTCGCCCGGCGGCCACGTCCGTATCGCCCGGCGGCCAGGCCCGATCCAGGCGACCATCTGCGGGCCGTGGCCGTCGTCACCCAGTAGAAGCGCGGCTCGCCCGGTTAGCCTTCCCGCATCAGATCCGGCCCCCGGGGACCCCCTCCCACATCCAGGCGTCCTCCGGCGTCGCGGTCCGGGTGTTCGTCGGTTGCCTCGGGTCGTCGGCGGGCGATGTGGCCGCCAGCGAAGCAGCCCCTGCCTGATCGGCGGCCTGATCGGCTGACGGCACCGTCCCCGTGCCCGAGTCCGTCGCGGATCCCACGTCGGAAGCCGAGTTCGATTCCGGCTCGAACCCGTCTGCGCCCGGATCGGCTTGGGCCCCTTGTCCCTCGGCGTGACGCCCTCGGCCTGCATCCGGGCGACCTCCTCGTCGTAGATGCCGCTGCGAATCGGGGTCGCCCGCCGCGATGGGGATGTCGGGCCCCCGACCCCATCGTCGCTCTCCGCCGCCCGGACCGCCGGGACCGTCACCGAGCCCTCCCACCGAAGCCGCTGCCTCGCCCGCCGGCCAGGCCACCGGGCGTCTGCGCCAGCAGCCGGGCATCGCCCAGCGCCCCCAGGCCCTCGTGCAGCGCATGGCTGGCCGCCGTCTTGGGCACACGGGTCAGGGCGGCGGTCCCCCGTTCGCGCAGTCCGTCGAGGTGCCCCACCGCCCCGGCCTCCACGGCCGGGATCATGCGCAGGATGGCGAAGGGGACGAACGTGGCCATGACCAGGAGCGCCCCGCCGGCCAGGACCGACGAGAACCCCGCTCCGTGGGTCCCGGTGCCGGCCGTCCCCGACGACACCGCCCCCGCCGCCAGGCTGAGGGTGGCCACGATGACGAATTTGGAGAGGATGAGGGCGGCCAGCGTCTCGACCAGGCGGCGGCACCAGTGCGACACCGCTGGCCACACCAGAGTTGCAAGAGCCAGGGGCAGGAACAGCACGGCCACGTAGACCGCCGCCGCCCGGATCAGCAGCTCGAGCCACAGCACGAACGCCGCCACCGAGATCAGCAGCGAAATGAGCAGCAGCACGAAACTCGCGATCGTCGGATCTCCAGGCTGCCCCCACCAGCCCGTTAGTCACCCCCGTGAGCAGGGAGTTCACGTCGGCGCTGGTCCCGCCGGCCACGGCGTCGCTCATGGCGTCGGTCGCCGACAGGCTCAGGACGACGACCTGCATGGCCACCACCGCCAGCAACAAGGCCAGTGGGAGCTGCACCAGGAAGGTCCGGATGAGCTGCCCCGGGTTCTGGCGCACTACCGCCTGCAGGATCGAGGCCAGCAGCATCGGGAGGATGACCACCCCGGCCAGCGCCGTCATCTGGCCGTAGTGCGTGCGAAACCAGGTGGCCCCGACGTCCACCGTGGTGGTGGCGCTCAGGACGTCCCCGATCTGGCTGAGCAGCCACTCGGCTCCGCTGGCCACCCACTGGCTGATCCCGCTGAGGACGGTCTCGAAGCCCGAGGACGCGATGGAACCCCCGATGCTGCCGGCCTGGCAGATCGGGTTGAGGGCGTCGAGGCCGGCGCAGCCGGCGGCGAGCACGGGTACGGCCGGATCAGTGCAGGTTGGCCCCGGTGTGGAAGAAGAAATTGATGATCGGCGGGGCGGCGCCGATCAGGAGCGCCGCCAGGCCCGAGACCAGCACGGCCCGGCGCCCGACCATCGACTGCTGGAAGTTCTGGGCGTGCACGCCCAACGCCCAGGCGGCGGCGCCGACGAGCAACCCCGCCAAAGCTGCGATGAGGGCCCAGGCGCCGAGGCCGTTCGTCAGCTCCTGCAGCGTGCCCCCGCCGGGGAGGGCGTTCACGCTCGGGTTCAACGAGACGTCGGCCAAGTGCCACACGACCATGGGTGCCCTCCGTGGGTGGATGCCGGCGCCGGAACCTCCGGGACGCCGTTCGGCGGAGAACGGTTCACCACGGGCCCCGATTGGCCTTTCTTCTGCAATACGAGAGGACGTGTCTTCCGCACGATACGAAGGGGCCGCAGGGACCGACGGAGTCCCAGGGGTTGCAGAAGGGCAGCTCAGGGCGCGGGTCCTCGGAGAAGCGCCAGGTGAAACGACGCGCCAGGACGCCTTCCCCGCTCCGGCTGTTCGCCCGGCACGCTCCAGCCCTGTCATATTGGGGGCGTGCCGCTCAGTGGGCCGGGCGAAGTCAATTTGAGCATGACCCAGGCGATCCTCTTCATTGCGATCGCCATTGCGGTCTGCTTCCTCGTCGGCCTGGTGGCGGCCCTGCTCGGCCGGCGTTCGGGACGCCGGGCCATCTCGCAGCGCCTCGCCTCCCTCGGGACCCGCCTCGGCCTCGATCCGCCCGAGGACGAGTACAACGTCGAGACCTCGCTCGCCTACCTCGAGCAGGTGACCGGCGGTGCTGCGCAGGCCGTCACCGAGTCGAGCTCCGACGCCATCCGGCTCCGGCGCTCGCTGGACACCCTGACCCAGGGCGTGGTGCTGTGCGACGAGAACGGCACGGTGATCTATCGCAACGGGCGGGCCAACGCGTTGATGGTCAGCCGCCACGGTGATGCCCTCGCCGCTCAGGCGGTGACCGACGTCCTCGAGGACGCCTGGCACGAGGGATCGGCCGAGCGCACCCTCGACCTCTACGGTCCGCCGCGGCGCACACTGCAGGTGCGCGCCCGCCAGATCGACGACGGACGCCGGCCGCTAGGGGTCATCGCACTCATTGAGGACGTCTCGGAGCGCCGACGGCTCGAGGAGATCCGACGCGACTTCGTGGCCAACGTGAGCCACGAGCTCAAGACGCCGATGGGGGCGCTCGGTCTCCTGGCCGAGACACTGGTGGCCGAGCCCGACCCCGACGTGGCGCAGCGACTCGCCGGTCGCATCCACAACGAGGCCTTCCGCGTCAGCCGCATCATCGACGACCTCCTCGACCTGTCGCGCATCGAGTCCGAGGAGGCGCCACCGCGGGAGCCCGTGTTGGTCAACCTCGTGATGGCCGACGCCATCGAGCGCGTGCGGGCCACGGCGGACCAGCGCGGCATCGAGATCGTGCTGCACGAGCCCTCTCCCCCAGTCGCCGTGCTGGGCGACCGGCGCCAGCTCGTTTCGGCGATGCACGCGTTGTTGGAGAACGCCATCACGTACTCCTACGACAACTCCAAGGTGGTCGTGACGGGCGTCGTGCAGCGCTTCAACCCCAACCTGAGCCACCCCGCCGTGCTCGGTGCCCTCGGTGACGAGGTCGATCTCGACGGCGACCAGGCGACCGATGGCGGCAGTCAGATCGACCCGATCACCGGGGAGATGCCGGCGGTGGGGTCCGCGGTCCGGGCCGGAGTCCACGTCGGACAGAGCCGCGACCAGCGGCGATGCACCTCCTAGGGACCCTCCCGTCGAGCCCGTCTTCGTCCCCGAGATCCTCGACCAGTACTCATCTCTGGAGCAGACCGCCCCGGGCGCCTCGGCTGCCACCGGTACGACGGCACCGACGATGCCCGTACCCCCGGTCGTCACCGCCGAGGGCGACACCGTCGGCGCAGGACCGGACGGCAGCGCCGCCGTCTCCCCCAATTGGCGCATCGAAGAGCGCGACAACGTTCGGCTCTCGGTGCAGGACCACGGCGTCGGCATCCCGGCCCGCGACCTCGATCGCATCTTCGAGCGCTTCTATCGCGTCGACCACGGCCGCAGCCGCGACACCGGCGGCACCGGGCTCGGCCTCTCCATCGTGCGCCACGTGGCCAACAACCACCAGGGTTGGGTCGACGTCGAGTCGCGCGAAGGTGAGGGCTCGACCTTCACCCTCGTCCTACCGGTGCAGACGGAGCGCGTGGCGTGACCAAGTCTGCTCCGAGCATGAGCGCGAAGAAGGCCGGCCGGCCGACGCCCGGTGAAGGGCCCGTCAAGGTCCTGTTGGCCGAGGACGAGGAGTCCTTCATCGAGGCCCTGGTGATCGGGCTGACCAACGAGGGATTCCGCGTGAACGTGGCGCGCGACGGCAACGAGGCACTGCAGCTCTTCGACGAGATCGTGCCCGACATTCTCTTGCTCGACCTCATGCTGCCCAAGCTCTCGGGCATCGACGTGTGCCGCGCCATCCGCACGCGCTCGCAGGTACCCATCATCATGGTGACGGCCAAGGGCACCGAGATCGACACCGTCGTGGCGCTCGAGGTCGGCGCGGACGACTACGTCACCAAGCCCTACCGGTTGCGCGAACTCGTCGCCCGCATGCGTGCCGTACTGCGACGCGCGCCCGGTGGCTCAGAGTCCGCCAACATGACGGGCCCCATCGAGTTCGGCAGCGACGGGATCTGGGAGTCCAACGGGATCAAGGTCGACTTCGATCAGCGGCGCGTGTTCGTGCGGGGCGAAGAGGTGCACCTGCGCCGCAAGGAATTCGAGTTGCTGCGCCTACTCGTCGAGAACTCCGGTCGGGTGTTGACCCGCGACGTGCTGATCGACCGCGTGTGGGGCACCGACTATATCGGCGACACCAAGACGCTCGACGTACACATCAAGCGGTTGCGCTCGCGCATTGAGGCCGACCCCTCAACACCCGTGCTCATCACTACAGTGCGCGGCGTGGGCTACCGGTTCGCCGCCGCTTGATCTCGTTTGTGACGCCGTTTGCTACATCTCTCGGTGCGTCTCACGCGTACACCATGCAGTGGCCCGGTGACGCCACCGTCAGGTTGCTCCCCTACAGGGCAACTGGACTCACTCAGTTTCTTCCCGGGGATTGACGAGGATGGTTCATGGGGTTTGTCAGAAATGCCGCCGTCTGCGTGGCGATCGCAGCGGCAGCGGCGTTGTTCCCGCTCGCCCCATTCGATGCTGCGGGCGCGGCCATCGTCCCGCCACAGACCCCGTCGAGCAACATCTTCCCGGCGCCGGGCTACAACGGGCCCTGCGGGAGCGTGGCTGCGCCGAACCCCTACTGCCCGGCCGGCCTGACCACCCTCTACGGCGACCGGCAGGTCGAAGGGGTCAGCCCCATGAGCCTGCCCACCACCTGGAACACGCTGACGCCCCCCGAGCAGCTGTTCGTGTTGACCGACCTGGAGCGGATCGACCGGGGCATCGCCCCGATCGATGGTCTCGCCGCCAACCTCGACGCGTACTGCGCAGGCCGGAGCGAACGCCGGCCGGGACCCGAGCTTTCCCCCCTACGCCAGGAGCGGAGGGAGCACCTGGGCCTCGACGTCGGCGCTCGGGACGTCGCCATGGCCTATGGATGTACGACGACGGGGCGAACAGCCCCAATGTGACATGCCCCGCTGCCGGTGCCCCCGGCTGCTGGTCCCACCGGCAGATCAATCTTGGGCCAGTACGCCGCACCGGCCCTCATGGGTGTCGGCTACGGGCACGGCACCACCCAGCTCGTCGTGGGCGGTGACACGGTGGACACGCCGTACTTCACCTGGTCGCAGGTGACGCCGTTCCTCCCTGTCGGGGTCTTCCCCTACGGGGTGAACGCCTCGGTCACACCCGGGGCCTCGCAGACCTCGACCATCCAGCTCTGGGCTTCGGGCGAGAGCCAGGACATCCACCTCGCCCAGAGCGGGGGGCAGGGTGAGTTCTCGCTCAACACCACCGAGTGCAATCTGCCGGCTGGCGCCACCTGCAACGTTGCCGTGACCTTCAACGCGCCGGCGATCGGCGTCTACAACGCCACGCTGGTGGTCACTGGCCCCAACGGCAGCCAGAACGTCCCGCTGCGCGGCGTCTCGAGTCACGGCTACCACACGGTCGCCGCGGACGGTGGGGTCTTCAGCTTCGGCGACGCCACCTTCCTCGGCTCCATGGGCGGTCAGCGGCTCAACGCGCCGGTCGTGGCCATGGCCCCGACGCCGGACGGCAAGGGCTACTGGCAGGTGGCCTCCGATGGCGGCGTCTTCAGCTACGGCGACGCCGTCTTCTACGGCTCCATGGGCGGCCAGCGGCTCAACGCGCCGATCGTCGCCCTCACCCCGACGCCGGACGGCAAGGGCTACTGGGAGGTGGCCTCCGACGGGGGCATCTTCAGCTTCGGCGACGCCCTCTTCTACGGGTCCCGTGGCGGCCAACCGCTCAATCAGCCCGTCGTCGGCATGGCCACCGACGGCACGGGCCACGGCTACTGGGAGGTGGCCTCCGACGGCGGCATCTTCACCTACGGCGACGCGGTGTTTCACGGATCGGCCGGCTCGCTCCCGCTCGTCCGGCCGTGGTCGGCATCGCCGCCACACCCGACGGCGGTGGCTACTGGGAGGTCGGCGAGCGACGGAGGCGTCTTCAACTTCGGCGACGCCACCTTCCAGGGATCGATGGGTGGCGCGCCCCTGGTCAGGCCTGTGGTGGGTATCGCCGCGACCAGCACCGGCGACGGGTACTGGCTCACGGCCTCTGACGGCGGGGTCTTCAACTTCGGGGACGCCGGCTTCTTCGGCTCCATGGGCGGCCAGTCGCTCAACGCGCAGTCGTGGGTGGGGCCGCCGCGGCTGAATCGACCAGCCCGCCGGTTCGATCGCTCTGGCCGGTTCGATCAGCCCCGTCACCCCGGTCGACCGGCTCAGACCGTCAGGCGCTCGAAGTCGTCCGGCACCGTGACACCCGTCATGGCGCCGTGTCCACCTGCTCTCCGAGGTGGGTGAGGACCAGGCGCACGTCGGGGTGGGCGGCCTGCAGGGCACGCACCGACCCCTCGTCCATGTGCGAGGTCGGGACGCCGGGCGGGGTGTGCCGTCCGTTGCACTCCACCACGAGGACCTCGGCCTCACGGGCCAGCTCGTGCAGCCCCTCGCACTGGTGTCGTGTCGCCCGAGTAGGCGACGATCTGGCTGCCCCGCTCGAACAGGTAGCCGAAGCACTGCAGGTAGGGCACGTGCACGACCTCCACGCCCCGGAAGCGCAGCGGCCCGGCCTCCTGCCAGGTCCCGTCGACCTCGGTGAAGCGCAGGTCGAGGCGGGCGTAGGCGGCGGCGGTCACCGAGCCCACGGCGCCGGCCTCGTTCAGGTTGGCCAGATGTTCCTCAATGCCGGGCGGGCCCACGACGTGCAGCGTCCGGCCGCCGCCGATCTCGGAGGCCGCCTGCAGCAGGAAGGGCCAGCCGAAGCAGTGGTCGGCGTGGAAGTGCGAGACGACGACGACCTCGATACCGTCGATCGGGAACCCGCAGCGCCGGAGATGCGGCAGCGCCGTCGGCGACGGCTCGACGAGGACCGACGCGTCCATGACGAAGCTGTTCCAGTACCGGCCGGGCGGGGCGAGGAAGTTGCCCGTTCCCAGGAAGGTGAGCTCGGTCACCTGGTGTCGGCCAGCGAAAGCAGCGCCGCCACGAGAATCGGGTCCCCTTCCACCGCGACGTCGGGCACGGGCAGGCGCCGGTACAACATGAGGACCAGGTCCGACGCCGAGGCCCGCAGCTCCGAGGCCCGGCCACCGCGCTCGGCTCCGGTGCCGGCGGCCCTCCAGCTCGCGCCGGTGTCGGTGGCCGTGAGCGTGACGGCGCCGGGAAGCGACGCCAGGTCGGACGCCCACCATGATCTCGATGAACTCCGGCACCCCGTCGTCGGCCAGCCCGGGATGCAACGGGTTGGCGGCCCCCGCCACCCCCTCGGCGTCCCACCGGTGCACCGACACTTCCTGGGCCTGGTGCCGTCCCACCGCACCAGCCGTGTGCGGCTCGGGCCACCAGGCCCAGCACGGCGCATCGGGACCGACCTCGCGCAGGGCACCGAGCAGCGAGTAGGTGCACCAGCCCAGCCAGGCCAGGAGGTCGGCGTCCTCGGGAAACGCCGTCAGATGCTCCCCGGAGCGCTCGTCTGGGTTCTGCGCCCGCACGTTCTCACCCCAGTACCACTGCACCTCGCCGATGTGATGGGCCAGGTCGCGCACCGTCCACTCGGGCGTGGTCGGCACCCTCGCCTCGAGGTCGAGTGCGGCCACGATGTCGGCCATGCGCCGGCTCTCGGCCGCGATGATCTCGAGGCGGTCGCCGAAGCCGAAGTGCTCCGGCGGTCCGCTCCCCTCGACGTCGGTGACCGTCACCTCATGGCGCCTTGATCAAGAGTTCCCCACCGAGATACGGCGCCAGGCACTCGGGCAGGAGCACCGTCCCGTCCGGTTGGCGCCCGTTCTCCACCAGGGCCGCCCAGATGCGCGGCCAGGCCAGCGCCGAGCCGTTCACGGTGTGGACCAGCTGCAGCGGCCCGCCCCCGGCGGGCCGGTAGCGGACGTTGGCCCGGCGGGCCTGGTAATCGCGGAACCAGCTGACCGAGCTGACCTCCAGCCAGCGATCCACGCCGGGGGCGTAAGCCTCCAGGTCGAAGGTCCGGGCCGCCGACCCGCCGAGGTCGCCGCAGCACAGGTCGAGCACCCGGTAGGGCAGCTCCAACTCCTGGAGCATGGACTCCGCCCGCTCCAGGATGTCGGCCTGCGCCTCGAGCGCGTCGTCGGGCGTCGTGTACGCGAACAGCTCCACCTTGTCGAACTCGTGCACGCGGAGCAGCCCGCGTGTGTCGCGCCCCGCCGAGCCGGCCTCGCGGCGGTAGCAGGCGGTGGCGGCGGTGAAGCGCAACGGGAGCTCGGACTCCTCCAGGATGTCGCCCCGGTGCATGGAGGTCAGCGGGACCTCGGCCGTGGGGATCAGCCAGAGGTCGTCGCGCTCGAGGTGGTAGGCGTCGTCGGCGAACTTGGGCAGGTGGCCGGTCGAGGTCATGGTCTCGGTCAGCACCACCGTCGGGGGCCGGATCTCCTCGTAGGCAGGCGAATGGCGGTCGATGGCGAAGGCCGTCAGCGCCCGCAGTAAGCGGGCGCCCGGGCCCCGGTAGAGCGGGAACATGGACCCGGCCAGCCGCGCCCCGCGCTCCATGTCGAGGATCTGCAGCGCCTCGCCGATCTCCCAGTGTGGGACCTCCTGGTGCTCCGCCCGGCCGGGCTCCGGCCGCCCCTCGTCCCGCCCCGGCCACCACCGGCGGATTTCCACGTTGTCTGCCTCGCTGGACCCGTCCGGTGCGTCGTCGGCCGGCAGATTGGGGAGATAGAGCAGCCCCGTGCGGACTTGTTCCGACAGCGCATCGGCCTCGGCCGCCGCGGCACGCTCCTGTTCGCCGAGTTCCCGGCTGCGCGTGCTCAGCTCGGCCGCCCGCGCCTCGTCCCCCGCCTTCTTGGCCTGCCCGACCTGGCGCGAGACGTCCTTGACCTCGGCCCGCATCGCCTCGGCGCTCGCCACCTTGGATCGCCAGGCCGCGTCGGCCCCGAGCACCGCGTCCACCTCGGCCGCCTCCACACCGCGCCGGGCCAGCGCGGTCTTGACCGCGTCGGGGTCGTCACGGAGTGCCCGGATATCGATCACTCCTGCTCAAAGTAGCCTGCGACGCCGTGCCAGCCGTCGAGGTCACCGGCCTCACCGTGCGCTACGGACCAGCCGGGACACCGGCCGCGGTCGACGGCCTCGACCTGGACGCCGCCGGCGGTGAGGTGCTCGTCGTGCTGGGACCCAACGGCGCGGGTAAGACCTCGACGGTCGAGACACTGGAGGGCTACCGCCGTCCGGCCGCCGGCCGGGTACGCGTGCTGGGGCTCGACCCCAGCGCCGACCACGCCGCACTCAGCGGCCGCGTCGGCGTCATGCTCCAGCGCGGCGGCGTGTACCCGATGCTGGGCCCGCGCCGCGTGCTCACGCTGTTCGCCGGCTACTACCCCGAGCCGGTGCCGGCGGACGAGCTGCTCGACCTCGTCGGCCTGCGCGCCGTGGCCGCCACACCCTGGCGGCATCTCTCCGGCGGCGAGCAGCAACGGCTGTCGCTGGCGCTGGCGTTGGTCGGCCGGCCCGAGGTCGCCTTTCTCGATGAACCCACTGCCGGCGTCGACCCCGAGGGTCGCATCGCCGTGCGCGCCGTCGTGGCCGAGCTGAAGGCGCGGGGCGTGTGCGTCGTGCTCACGACCCATGAGCTCGGCGAGGCCGAGAGGATGGCTGACCGGATCGTCATCCTGTCCGGCGGTCGCGTCGTGCTGGAGGGAACGCCCCACGGCCTGACCGCCGGGGCGCCGGCGCGGCCGGAGGCCGGCGCGGCCGGAGGCGGTGCAGCTGCCGGCGGAACAGCCGCGCCCGTCGTCTCGTTCGGGGCACCGCCCGCCCTCGACGTGGGGGCGCTGGCCGACGCCATCGGGCCCGGGACCACGGTCGCCGAGACCGCGCCGGGGCGCTACCGCGTCGAAGCCTCGTCGGTCGCGACGCCCGCCGTGACGGCGGCGGTGGCGAACTTCCTCGCCGCGCGCGGCGCCACGCTCACCGACCTGGTGGTCGGCAAGACGCTCGAGGACGTCTATTTCGAGACGGTCGGTGCCGCGGCGGCCGGTGCCGCGGCGGCCGACGCCCCGGACGAGAGCCCGGCGGCCGACGCGGGGTCGGCCCGCCGCAGGCGGTCGAGGGACCGGAACCAGACCCGCGACAGGGGGCGCCGCGGATGAGCGCCACGGCGAGCACACCCCCGCACGCGGCGCGCCCCGCGAACGCGGCGCGCACCCCGAACGCCCTCCGCCCGCTCACGGCGCAGACCAGTGCCGAGATCTTCATGACACTGCGCCGGGGCGAGACGCTGTTGCTGACACTGGGCATCCCCGTCGTCTTCCTGCTCTTCTTCTCGAAGGTCTCGGTGGTCTCGACGCCGACGGCCACGCCGGCGAACTTCTTCGTGCCCGGCATCATGGCGCTCGCCGTCATGTCGACGGCCATGGTCTCGCTCGGCATCGCGCACCGGCTTCGAGCGCGGGTACGGCGTGCTCAAGCGCCTCGGCGCCACCCCGCTCGGCCGGCCGCGCCTCCTCGGGGCCAAGATCATCACCATCGTCGCCGTCGAGCTGCTGCAGGCGGCGGTGCTCCTCCCCGTCGGGCTGGCACTCGGATGGAACCCCGGTGGCAGCGGTGGAGCCGGAGGCGCCGCTGCTGCGGTGGCGGGCGCGATCGGTGCCGTCCTGCTGGGCTCGGCTGCCTTCGCCGGCATCGGGCTCCTCATGGCCGGCACCCTGCGGGCCGAGGTGAACCTGGCCGCGGCCAACGGGTTGTATCTGATCCTGCTGCTGCTGGGCGGCATGATCGTCCCCCTCTCCAAGTTGCCGAGCGGGCTGGCCGACTTCGCCAAGCTGTTGCCGGCCGCAGCCCTCTCCTCGGCCCTGCACGCCACCCTCGGGGCCGGTGCCGCCGTGCCCGCCGAGTCGTGGGCCGTCCTGGCCGTGTGGGCGGTGGCGGCACCTCTGGTCGCCGCGCTCACGTTCAAGTGGGAATGATCCGAGAACAATTCGTGGACCCGGACCCGGCACACCCGGACGGAGCGGCCCGGCGCGGCCCGGATGACGGCTGGCTGACCAAGCGCACCGTGTTCGCCCTCGTGGCCATGGGACTGGCCGTCATCACGATCGCCAACGACTTCACCGCCTTCAGCGTCGCCATCCCGACCATGGAGACCCAGCTCCACGCGAGCCTCTCGACGGTGCAGTGGGTCATCAACGCCTACGCGCTCATCTTCGGCGTGGCCATCGTGACGGGCGGCCGGCTGGCCGACATGTTCGGCCGGCGCCGCGTCTTCCTCATCGGTTCCGCGATCTTCGCCCTCTTCTCACTGGCGTCCGGGCTCGCTCCCGACGCGCTGACGCTGATCATCTTCCGCGGACTGATGGGGATCGGCGGCGCCATGATGTGGCCGGCCATCCTCGGCCTGACCTTCGACCTCCTGCCCGAGTCGCGTGCCGGCCTCGCCGGTGGACTGGTGATCGCCGCCGCTGGTCTCGGCAACGCCATCGGGCCACTCGTCGGCGGGGCCCTCACCGAGGCGCTCAGCTGGCGCTGGATCTTCTTCGTCAATCTGCCGATCGCCGGTCTCGCCGCCATCGCCACTTGGCGGACCATCCCGCACGACAAGGCGGTGGCACCGGGGCAGCGCCTCGACTACGGCGGCGTCGCCACCTTGAGCGGCGGGCTCATCGCGCTCGCTGCTCGCACTCGACTTCTCGAGCTCGTGGGGATGGACGAGCTCCCGGGTGGAGCTCATCGTCGCCGCCGCTGTCATGCTCCTGGTCGCGTTCGTGCTGCAGGAACGACGCGCCAAGGACAACGCGCTGCTGCCGCCGGACGTCCTGCACAACCGCTCGTTCGTGGCGGCATGCGTGTGCGTCCTGTGCATCTCGCCCGTGTTCTTCGGTGTGTTGCTCTACGTGCCCCAGATCATGATCAAGGTGCTCGGCTACGACCCACTGGCGGCGGGCCTCGGCCTGCTGCCCATGATGGTGACCTACGCGCTCGTCTCGTTGGTGGCCGGCCCGCTCTATTCGCGCATCGGTGCGCGGACGTCGGTCTCGGGCGGTGCCGCCTGCATCACCGTCGGGATGGTGCTGCTGGCGCGCCTCCCCGCCCATCCGACCTACGCGTCGCTGCTGCCCGGCCTGCTGATCCTCGGCGTCGGCATCGGCTTCTTCTATTCGTCGGTGACGACGGCCGGCGTGACCTCGCTCGATCCGTCCCGCTCCAGCCTGGCCGGTGGCCTCGTCTACATGTGCCAGGTCGCCGGTGGCTCGGTCGGCCTCGGCATCTCGACCGCCATTGTGGCGGCCGCGCCGCACGACTCGCTCGACTTCGTCGGCGGGGTCACCGACGCCTTCACCTTCGATGTCGTCATGGCGCTCCTGGCGACCGTGATCGCCTTCGTCGGGCTGAGCCGGCGCTTCGCTACGTCGCGGAAGGAAGGAGCGCCCGCTCGTCGGCCGTGAGCGACGATGGCGTGAGCACGGCGCCCCGCACGATCTTGGCGATGGAGCCGTCGCCCCGGACGAACACCGCGTAGGGATCGCCGTCGAAATAGAAGAGCCCGTTGGTCACGTCGGCCTGCGGGTCGAACGCGACGGGAAAGCTCACCCCGGCGCTGTGGATGAAGGACCGCGCGTTCGCCTGGGTGTCCTCGCTGTCCACCCCGATCACCCGGATGTGCGACAGCGCGCCGCCGGCCCTGTCCTGCTGCCGCACGGCGGCGGCCAGCGGCGGGAGCTCCTGGTGGCAGCTCGGGCACCAGTTGCCGAAGAAGAGCAGCACCGCCGGTGTGCCGTTGCCACCGCCGTCTGCGGGCACCGCGACCTGTGACGCCCCGGAGGGCCCGATGTTCGGTTGGGTGAATGACGGCACTGGACCGCCCACGTCCGGCGCGGGCGTCGTGCTGGGGCTCGTCCCGAGGCTGGTGGTCAGACCGACGACCAAGATGATCAGGAGGCCGATGCCGAGGCCGACGAAGATGAAGCGCTTCCGCGGCTTGCCGACCACGGGCACCGTGCCCGGGGCAGCCGCCGACGACGGCTCCGGGAGGGGTTCCTCGTTCTGGTGCGGGACATCGGTCATGCCGCCGGGACCCTAGTGAATCTGGTTGCGAATGAGTACGTCGCCCGCCATGGCCACGAAGAGCACGGTGAGGTAGGTGATGGAGAACCCGAAGACCTTCATGGCGTCGCGCCCGGTCACCTGCCCGTTCTGCGCCAGGCCCCACAGGCGGGTCACGAAGTAGAGGAAGCCGGCGCCGAGCACGGCGGCGGTGATCATGTAGATCCAGCCGAGGTGCGCCACCGGTCCGAACAGGAACGACACCGCCACCAACGCCACCGTGTAGTACACGATCTCGGTGGTGGTGCGCTTCATGGAGGCGACCACCGGGAGCATCGGCACGTCGGCGGCGGCGTAGTCCTCCTTGTAGCGCACGGCCAGCGACCAGAAGTGCGGCGGCGTCCAGATGAAGATGATGGCGAAGAGCACCACCGGCGCCCAGGCCAGGCTGTCGGTGACGGCGGCCCACCCGACGAGCACCGGCACCGCGCCCGCCGCGCCGCCGATGACGATGTTCTGCGTCGAGCGGCGCTTGAGCCACAGCGTGTAGACGAAGACGTAGAAGAGCGTGGCCGAGATCGCCAGCACGGCCGAGAGCAGGTTGACGGCGAGCCACAGCTCCACGAAGGCCGCCACCTCGAGCGCGAGGGCGAAGACCAGGGCCGCGGTGGGCGTCATGGCGCCGGTCACCAGCGGCCGGTTCTTGGTCCGGTTCATCAGGCGGTCGATGTCGCGGTCCACCACCATGTTGATGGCGTTGGCCCCGCCGGCCGCCAGCGCCCCGCCGACCAGGGTGGCGGCCATGAGCCAGACCGGAGGCAGGCCGCGCTGCGCCACCACCATGGTGGGGAGCGTCGTGACCAGCAGGAGCTCAATGATCCGTGGCTTGGTCAGGGCGACGTAGGCCCCGACGGTCGACCACGACCACTTGGCTCGCCGGCCCGGGAGGGCGGGCGCCTCAATGGACATGTCCGTGCCAGCCTACGGCCCGGACCTCGCCCGGGACCAGGCGACGGGCGCCGGTACGCTTGGCCGGAGTGTCGCGGCGCCGTACCCCCACCGTCTCGCCCTCGCTGAGCCACCGGCTCAACGTCCTGGCCCTGGTCCTGACGGCGCTCATCGTGGTGACCGGGGCGGCCGTCCGCCTGACCGGATCGGGCCTGGGCTGCGCCGACTGGCCCGAGTGCTCGGTCGGGCACCTGACCCCGGCCCTGCAGTTCCACGGCCTGGTCGAGTTCGGGAACCGCCTGGTCACGGTCGTCCTGACCGTGGCCGTGATCGCCGCCCTCCTCGGCTCGGTCTTCCGCTCGCCCGCGCCGGCGCGACCTCATCTGGCTGAGCGGCGGCCTGGTGGCCGGCGTGGTGGCCCAGGCGGTCCTGGGCGGCATCGTCGTCTACACGAAGCTCAACCCCTATCTCGTCATGGTGCACTTCTTCGCCACCATGCTGCTGCTGGTCGACGCCGTCGTCCTGGTCCACCGCTCCACCCGCGACTACAGCCCGGGATCGGCCCATCTCCTGGTGCCCCGGCCACTGATCCGCCTCTTCTACGGCGCCCTGGCGCTCCTGGCCGTCGTCGATCGCCGCCGGCACGGCCACCACCGGCGCGGGCCCGCACGCCGGCGACGCATCGGGTCAGCAGGTGGCCAAGCGCATCCCCATTGCGCTGCGCGACATGGCCGAGCTCCACTCGAGCCTGGCCCTGCTCCTGATCGGCGTCACCATCGGTCTCGTCGTCGCCCTGCACATGGTCGACGTCCCCGAGCGGGTCCGCCGCTCGGCCCGCATCCTGATGGTGGTGCTCGTGGCCCAGGCCGCCGTCGGCTACACGCAGTACTTCACGCACCTGCCGGCGCTCCTGGTCGAAGTGCACATCCTGGGCGCCACCGCGCTCGTGATCGGGGCCGTGCAGACCTTCCTCGCCTGCACCTACCACGCACCGGAAGTCGTGGCCGCCCCGCTGGTCCGTGACACCTCGACGCCGGGGGTCCCGATCGGTGCCCATTAGGCTGGATCGTTCCGTGCCGACGGCACGGCCCGGCCCCCATCGTCTAGCGGCCTAGGACACCGCCCTTTCACGGCGGCAGCACGGGTTCGAATCCCGTTGGGGGTGCGCAATGCCTTGGTCAACAACGCGGTCTACGTCGACGGCCGGCGCACCGCCGATCCCCGGACGCTCGACGAGACCTATGAGGTCCTGCGCGAGCGCCACGGCATGGCCTGGATCGGGCTCTACCGGCCCGACCTCGAAGAGATCCGTTCGGTCGCGCACGAGTTCCACCTGCACGAGCTGGCCGTCGAGGACGCCGTGGCGGCCCATCAGCGACCGAAGCTGGAGCGCTACGGCAAAACTCTCTTCACCGTTCTCCGGCCGGCGCGGTACCTCGACGCGACGGAGGAGGTCGAGTTCGGCGAACTCCACATCTTCGCCGGGCCGGACTTCGTCGTCACCATCCGCCACGCCGAGACGCCCGACCTGAGCAAGGTGCGCAAGAGGCTGGAGGGGACGCCGGACCTCCTGCGCCTCGGTCCCGAGGCCGTGCTGTACGCCATCGTCGACCAGGTCGTCGACGAGTACGCGCCGGTCGTGTCGGGCCTGGAGAACGACATCGACGAGATCGAGGATCAGCTCTTCAAGGGCGGCAACCCGGCCTTGGCGCAACGGATCTACAAGTTGTCCCGTGAGGTCATCGAGTTCCAACGGGCGACCCATCCGCTCCTCGCCATGCTGCACGCGCTCGAGGAGGGCTTCGACAAGTACGAGGTGGACCTCGAACTGCGCCGCAATCTTCGCGACGTCAGTGACCACGTGATCCGGATCGTGGAGCGCGCCGACTCCTTCCGCGCCCTCCTGCAGGGCGCGCTCACGGTGCACAGCACCCTCGTCAACCAGCAGCAGAACGACGAGATGCGCAGCCTGACCGAGACGAGCGTCGCGCAGAACGAGGAGGTCAAGAAGATCTCCGCGTGGGCGGCAATCGGATTCGCGCCGACCATCGTCGGGACCATCTACGGCATGAACTTCGA
Organism: uncultured Acidimicrobiaceae bacterium; assembly: GCA_963762175.1. Taxonomy (GTDB): domain Bacteria; phylum Actinomycetota; class Acidimicrobiia; order Acidimicrobiales; family RAAP-2; genus Bog-473. The sequence continues at coordinate 625,179 of CAVXJW010000002.1, read as the reverse complement.
CCACATCCCGGAGCTGCACTGGTACTACGGCTACCCCATGGCACTCGGCCTCATGGTGGCGAGCTCGTCGGCCCTCTACGTCCTCTTCAAGCGCAGGAAGTGGCTGTAGCGACCCCCGCCGACCCCAGGCACGGGGTCCATGTCTCTGCACAGGATTTCCGCGCCCGGATGGGTCAGACTGGACGGCGGAACCTCCGAGGAGGGTGGCCACATGCGCTTCAACCACATGGAGCTGACGTTTCCGGTCGGCAGCCTGACGACAGAACTCCGTGAGGAGATCGACGGGTTCTACGGCTCCATCTTCGGGTGGAAGGGCTTCGACACCGACGTGGTCGGCCAGTCCTGCCACCTGCTGATGCCCGACTCGGACCAATTCATCCTGCTGGCCGAGAGCGACCGGCCGATGAGCTCACCCGGCCACGACCACCTCGGGCTGCAACAGGACACGCGCCGTGAGGTCGATGACATGCTCGAGGCGTGCGAGCGCTACGCCGAGAAGGACGATCGGGTGTCCATAAAGCGCTACGAGGACCTCGTCTATCCCGGCCTGACGGTCCACACCTTCTACGTCAAGTACCTGCTGCCCATCTACTTCGACGTGCACAGCATGGAGCGTTCGTAGCGCGCCGATCAGGACGACGGGCAGGCCCCCGCCGTCACCGTGATGTACACCTGTGACGGTTGGCCGACGGTCTGCACCGTGAGGTGCTTCGCTCCCGGCTTCGAGGTGATGCGCCCGCCTTTCACCGCGGAACACCACCCGTCGGGGTAATGCTGGCTTGCGGCGATGTCGACGGTGGTCACCCCGTGCGCCGCCTCGGTCGGTGCGTACACCATGTTGAAGCCGCCGGTGAAGGGGTTGAAGATAACCGAGTTGGGATCACCCGCCACCGCCTGCGGATAGGTGCGTGAGAGCACCCCGACGATCGGCGAGTACGACCCGTCGGGTTGCACCAGTCCCTCGGCCGACGAGCCTGTCGGATCGTCGTAGTACTTCCAGGCCCAGTAGATCCAGCTCAGGTCGTTCAGGCCGGCGTACTCCACGTCGAAGCCGGCCAGGGGAATGTTCGTGGTCGCGCCGAACTCGCTCATGAAGATCGCCGGGCCGCTGGGCTGGTTGGACGAGCTCATCCCCAGCCTCGTGATGTCCTGCTCGGAAGCCGAGGTCTCCTCTGACTGCAGGCATTTAAGGAGGTCCGTCGGGTTCCCGGTGACCGGGCTGCGGTCACCGCAGTAGGTGTGGAAGTTGAACACAATGCGCTTGAAGGGCATCGGGCCGAGCTGGGAGGGGATGTTGCCGCCGGTCACCCAGTAGATGTCCGGCTCTACGAAGGTCAGGTGGTGGCTGTCGACCGACTGGATGGTCGGCACCACCCCGTTGTCCGGCGTGCCGGACGGGCAGGTCAGCGTGGAGCCCTCGCCGTTGGCCAGGAACCCCGTGTGCGCCTTGCCGGTGTAGAAGCACTCGAGCTGCCCGGTGAAGGTGGACTCCGACGCCGTCTGCGTCTCGGTGGAGAAGGGCTCATTGTAGGGGTCGTACCCGATCACCCAGGGGTTGTTCTTGAAGCGCTGCGCGACGGTCTTCCACACGAGGTCGAAGTTGCCCTGCAGGTTCCCCACCACGTCGTTGGCCCAGAAGTGCGCGGCGGCGGTCTGGAGCGTCGGGTTCGAGTAGTTGTTCGACCACCGTCCGCCCTTCGGCACGATCGGGACGTTGTCCGTGCACACGGCCCAGTCCGGAGCCCCCTCGCCGCGGAAGTTCTGGTTGTAGACGTCCTGGTGCATGTCGAGCAGGGTGTAGATGCCGTAGCGGGCCAGCAGGTTGACCGTCGCCTGCACATGGTTCAGGTAGGCCTCGGCGACGGCCTGGTTCCATTCGTGCGCGTTCCCGGGGGCGCCGGGTGTGCAGACCTGCGGTTGGTTCGGACCGCCCGAGCCCGGCTCGAGTGCCTGCCACTCAATACCGAGGCGCACGACGTTGAAGCCGAGTCTCTGCATTTTGGCGGCGTCGGTGGCGCTGAAGTTCCATGGCGTGCCCGGGTCGGGATAGGCGATGTACGGAGCGTGCTTGTAGACGACGTTCACGCCGTGCAGGAGGACGACGCGTCCCTTGGCGTCGTAGAGGTACGGACCGCCCGGCGAGCTCAGGTAGCTCGGGACGTTCGGCCCGTTCCCCGGCGTCCGGGGCGCGCTGCTGAACTGGTACTGCACTCCCTTGCCCTGTAACCCGACGACATGGGGCGACAGCGCGTTGAGGTTCGGCTGGTTGACCACGTGCTGCGGGGTCGTGGTCGTGGTGGCGCCACTGACGGGCGCGGGACCGACCGTGGTCGTCGTGGGAGCGACGGCCGTCGTCGTGGTCAGCGGCACCGTCGTGGTCGTCGCCGGCGGCTTCGTGGTCGGGGTGGGTTTGGCCGTGGTGGTGGTCGAGGACGGAACCGGGGCGGTCGTCGTGGTCGTCGCCGCGCCGGCGCCGGTGGCGGGGGCCGCGGCGGTGCCGACCGTGGCCAGCAGGGGTACGGCGACGACTGCGGCAACGACCGCGAGAGCGCGCCTGCTTCGAAAGGTGAGCGTCAGCCCCATCGGCACCCTCTCTGATCGTCCCGCCGAGTCGACGACTGTACCCACGATTGGGCCAAATGTCGGGGACAGCAGGGGGAACGACGGCGGGTCGGAACGACCCGGCGGGCCACACGGCAAGCTGAGAGGGGGCTGGGCACTCTTCGCGGCGGCGCCTCCATGAAGCGGCGTCCTAAATGAAGCGTCCCCGCCGTTTCCCCCGCACGAAGAGATCCGCCGACGCCTGCAGGTCGCTCTGCATCTGACTCTGGTTCTCCAGGAGCTCGTCGGCCCACAACATCTGCAACGTCATCTGGACCCGATCAGCGCGCCGTTGCTCACGCACGTCCTCGAACGCATTGCGCAGGACCTCGTGGAGGACCTCTCCGTGCGGAGGAGGCTCGTCGAGTGCCGCACGACGGTCCTCGAGCAGCTCGGCGAATTCCTCGTACCAGCGGTGACTGGTGGCGTAGGAGTCGCGCAGGATCGCCTCGGCCACGGCGACCGACTCGAGCTCGGATTGACCCGCAGCCGGCGGGTGGACAGGGAGCGTGCCCAGTGTGTACGCCGCCAGACGGAGCCGGTTCGATCCCGTGAAGAGCCGCGAAATGGTCTCCACCGACACGACCTTCGCTCCCCGTTCGGTGAAGAACTGGCGGAAGGCGTCGTCGAGGAGGAGGTAGGCCCGATGCGACGACAGCTGGCTGGCGTCGGTGTCGACGTGCCGGCGTGGCATGGTCAGCCGCTCGACCGCGTCGGAGAGATAGCCCGAACTCGTCGCGAACGCGGTGGACAGGGCGCGGCCGAGCGCGGCGGTCGCGCCCCGGGGCCAGAAGAGGAAGCCGACGATGATGCTCACACCGCAGCCGATGGCCACGTCCTCGATCCTCGTCAACCCGACCTTCCAGCCAATGGGCTGAATGATGTTGAACAGGATGATCACCAGCAGCGTGAAAGCGGCCTGACCCGCCCCGAAGGAGATCATGGCGGGTGCGATTCCCGAGACGAGAACCGCCAGTGGGAGCAGCACCCACAGCAGGACCAGATGGTCCGCCACGCCGATCATGATGAGCGATCCGACGAGGAACCCCAGTGCCGTTCCGCCGACCGCGCGCAGCGCGGTGGCGCCCGTCCCGAGCGCATTGGAACGCAGCACCGACATGGTCCCGAGCACCACCCAGAAGCCATGGGACACGTTGGTCACCTCGATCACGCCGACCGCGATGGCCAGCCCGATCGCGCCACGGAGCGCGTTCCGGAACCACACGGAGTGGAACGAGAGGTGGGAGAGGAGCCGATGGCCGAAGACGTTCGGGGTGGAGCTGTCCGCCATGCCGAGGCGGTTGTCAACCACGGCATCAGCCCCAGCCGCCTCGAGTGCTGCGTCGGCCACCATCTCCGTCGCAACGCCCAGCGCCCTGGCGTGGAACCCCGGGTCGAGCGTGCCGGCGAGATTCACGTGGTCGGCGGGAGGAGACGGTGCGGCGTTGTCGGGCGCCGCCTCCGCCGCGCTCAGTGAGCTCACGTCGTCCTCGAGCTCCGCGTTGATCAGCTGCTCGAGGCGCCGAGTGGACTGCTGCAGCGCAGTGATGTGGGCCTGATCCTGGACCGGATGCCCATCCCCGTCACAGACCAGCGCCGCCGCATGGTGCAGGGTCTCCGCCACCATGACCGTGACCGCCCGGGCCGGCGGCGGCTGGTTCGCCCAGTGTTCGTCCCGGATCATCGCGGAGTTCCCAGCGACCCATTCCACACGGCCGACCAGCTTGGAGAGCGCCACGGCGCCCGCAGCCGCGCCGGTCGGCGGATAGGGCGTCCCCGAGAACTGTTCACGCAGGCGCGCCAGTTCTGCCGACACGTCGTCGTACGCCGCGTGATCCTCCTCGCCGCGGCTGCGCGCATCGGCCAGCCGGGCGACGGCCGAGATGGCGGCGCTCAGTCGACGGCGCAGGTTGTCGTGCCACGGGGGCGGCCAGACCAGCATGCAGGCGGTGATGCAGAAGACGCCGGCGATCGCCCAGCCCACCAGGCGCGGCCCGACCTGCGACGCCGGCTGCGCCACCGCGACAGGCAGGACGAACGTCAAGAGCGCAGAGGTCGTCGCCGTCGCCGCCTGCGGAGCGACGATCCCGGTGAAGAGCACAACGAAGCCGACCACCCCCATGGTGATGACGGCTGCCACCTTGTGCGTCGACACCACAGTGCCGAGCACCGTGAAGCCGGCTCCCACGACGAAGAGGACCCCAAAGGAGGCGAGCCGGACCTGCGGCCGACCCGTGAACTCCACCAGCAGCAGGAGGGCGAACGAGCCGAAGGCGCCGAACAGGGAGACCTGGGGGTTCGAGAAGATCGCGTGGGTGAGAGCGAAGACCAACGGCATGATCACCGCAGCGCGGACCGACCGCTTGATGACCAGGAGGTCGGGGTCCTTCGAACGGATCCGGCCCAGAACGCCTGCAGGCGGCGCCGCGGGTGCTGCGGTCACGAGTTCGTCGGTCACGATCCGGGGGTCACCATGATGGAAGAGGCGCTACCCCTTTGCCGGGAGCGATCGCGCGAACGCCGTTCCGAGGTCGACCCACTTGGCCAGCTGGGGCTTGGTCCTGACGTCGTCGCTGCCGACGCGCAGCCAGCCCGTCATGGCCCGGCCTCGCATGACGGCGACGGTGGCCTTCGTCGTGGCCACCAACGCATCCGATTGCTCGGGACCGACACGCACCAAAATCCCGCCTTGCCCGCTTGCCGCGATGGCCATGTTGCCGCCGACGAGGAAGGCCAGGCCGCCGAACATCTTCTTCTCGCTGATCCCGTGTGCGGTACCGACCAGGGCTCTGATCCTGTGTGCGAGGTCCTCGTCGTACGGCACCCGACCAGCGTACGCAGCGAACCCTGGGCTCGCTCCGTGGTTGGGCTCGCTAGTCCAGCTCGCTCAGCAACTCCCGGCAGCGCTGTGCATCGCTGGTCAGCTTGGCCCGGAAGCCGTCCATCCGCGCCAGCTTGGCGCTGATCTGCTCCGCCAGGGACTCGTTCAGGACGAGCGCCTCCTGGAGCGTCGCCTTCTGCTCGGCCAGCGCCTTCGCACTGGTGGCACCCTTCGTTGCGCGGTACGAGGTACGGAGCTCGTCGAGCCTCGTCTCGAGAGCGAGGAATTCGCGGATCTCGTCGAGGTTCATCCCGAGGACCTCGCGTAGCTCGAGGATCCGCTGCAGATGAGCGAGGTCGTCATCGGTGTAGCGACGCTCACCGCCGGAGGTGTACAGCGACGGCGTCAGGAGGCCGAGCTCCTCGTAGTAGCGCAGGGTGCGGGCCGAGACGCCGACCCGTGTGGCGGCATCGCTGATACGGATCCCCGCCTCCGCCGGCTGGTCGGCTGGCGACGTCGCCGCCTCCTTGCGCTGCGTGGAGACGGCCATGTCAGTCGACCAACAGCGGTTCGGTCTCGGCCACTGCCTCCTGGGCGGGCACCCGGTCCGCGCGGGATCCCGGGCCGACCTCCTCGTCGTGGTGGTACTTGCCACCCCGGAGGAGCGAGGCCACGGCGCCGACCAGACAGGCACCCGCGGCGAAGGAGAAGGCCTCGGTGAGTCCCTTGGAGAAGGCCGGTGCGATCAGGTGGGGAAAGTACTGGCGGCTCGTGAGGTACGTCGCGGTCGCATGCGGCAGATGCGACAGCTCCGCGTGGCCGAGCAGGACCTGCATCGGGTTGTAGCCGAGGAAGGCAGCGAAGAGGCTGCCGACGGGAGGCAGGTGCGACACCCGCGTGGCCACCGCGGGGCTGATCCCCTGCGCCGTGAGGCCGTGGTAGAGCGCGGAAGGCAGCGTCGACGCCAGGCCGAGGATCATGAGCGTGAAGAAGAGGCCGATGGAGAGGACCTGTGCCGAGGCGTTGAACGTGCCCGCCATGCCGGCCCCCGCACCACGCTGGCTCGCCGGCAAGCTGTTCATGATGCCTGTCTGGTTGGGCGCGACGAACATCCCCATTCCCACCGAGTTCAAGAAGATGAGTGCGGCGAAGCCGACGTAGGAGAAGTTGACCGGCAACTGGCTCAGCAGAATGAAGGTGAGGGCTGCCAGCACCAGACCGCCGGTGGCGAACGGCCGCGCCCCGTAGCGATCGGCGAGCATGCCGCTCAGGGGCGCCGCCAGCAACAACCCCACCGTCAACGGGATCATGTAGATGCCCGCCCAGAGGGGTGTCTGCGAGAAGCTGTACCCGTGCAGGGGGAGCCAGATCCCCTGCAGCCAGATGATCAACATGAACATGAGCCCGCCCCGACTGAGCGAGGCGAGGAAGCTGGCGGCATTGCCCGCGGAGAAGGCGCGGATGCGAAACAGGGAAAGGCGGAACATGGGCTGCTTCACCCTTGTCTCGACGATCCCGAAGACGACGAGGACGAGGACGCCGCCGAGGATCTCCGCCAGCACCTTGGGGTTGGTCCACCCCATCGACTTCCCGCCGTAGGGCAGGAGGCCGTAGGTGATGCCGACCAGCACGAGGATCAGTCCGACCGCGAAGGTGATGTTGCCGAGCCAGTCGATCTTCGCCGGGGTGCAGGTCCCGCGCTCCTCGAGCTTCGCGTAGGCGACGAGGGTGCCGAGGATCCCGAACGGCACGGAGATCAGGAAGACGAGGTGCCACTCGATCGGCGCCAGCACTCCTCCGAGAACCAGTCCAACGAACGAGCCGGCGATGGCTGCCGTGTTGTTGATGCCCAGGCCGAGTCCCCGCTGATCGGCCGGGAACGCGTCGGTGATGATCGCCGAGGAGTTGGCGAAGAGCATGGCGCCGCCGATCCCCTGACCGACACGCATGGCGATGAGCCAGATGGCCGCCGGCGTGCCGGTGAGCCAGGTCACGGCGAGCAGGATCGAGAACGTGGTGAAGATGATGAACCCGAGGTTGAAGATCTTGACCCGGCCGAAGATGTCCCCGACCCGACCCAGGGTGACCACCAGCACGGCGAGGACGACCGTGAACCCCATGAGCATCCAGAGCAAGTAGCCGGTGTTCCCGGGGGTGAGTGGATTGAGCTGAATGCCCCGGAAGATGTCCGGCAGTGAGATCAGGACGATGGACTGGTTGATGAAGACCATCAAGGTGCCGAGCGTCACCGTCCCCAGCGCGATCCAGCGGTACGACGACTGACCCTGGTCGGCACCCTCCCCGTGCGGGGTCGCACCGTTCGTGTTGGTCAGCGTCGCGGTCGCCACTCCAAGAACTTTAACGTTAACGTCAGGGTCATGAATCAGCTCCGACCGATTCGCCCCGGACCTGGACGAACGCGAAGGACAGCGCCACCACCGAGTTGGTGGAAACCTGGAGGACCGGGTCTCTCGAGCGAGGACGGCACGTTGCACGACACACTGATCGGAGGAGGCGCCTGATGGCAGCAAGCGCGGCGGTGGCCGCAGGCCCGACGCATCTCGATGTCCTGATCGTGGGGGCCGGCCTCTCCGGCATCGGTGCGGCCCACTACCTGCAGCGCCAATGTCCGTGGGCCGACTATGCGATCTTCGAGGCCCGCGACGCCATCGGCGGCACGTGGGACCTCTTCCGTTACCCCGGCGTGCGCTCCGATTCGGACATGCACACGTTGGGCTATTCGTTCCGGCCGTGGGACGGTGAAAAATCGATCGCCGACGGCGACTCCATTCTGCAGTACATCAAGGACACGGCCCGCGAGTCGGGCATCGACGAACGCATTCGGTTCAACCACCGCATCACCGCAGCCGAGTGGTCGACGCCGGAGGCGCGCTGGCATGTCACGGCGGAGCGGACCGACACCGACCAGACGATCGAGCTCACCGCATCGTTCCTCTTCTCCTGCAGCGGCTACTACCGCTACGACCACGGGTACCTCCCTGACTTCACGGGCATGGACGACTTCGCCGGCGCCATCGTGCACCCGCAGGACTGGCCCGAGGGCCTCGACGTCAACGGGAAGTCGATCGTGGTCATCGGCAGCGGGGCCACCGCCGTGACGCTCGTACCCGCCCTGGCGCGGTCGGCGGCCCATGTCACCATGCTGCAGCGGTCGCCGACCTACGTCGCCTCCCTGCCGGAGAAGAGTCCAGCGGTGGCACTGCTGCGCAAGATCCTGCCGGCGAAGCAAGCCGGGACTGCCGCCAAGTGGCTCCACGCCTTCCTTTCCCAGGCCTTCTATCGGGTGAGCCGGAAATACCCGAAGTTGGTCCGACGGATGCTGGCCAAGGGCCTGGCGCGTCAGCTGCCCGCGGGCTACGACATCGCGACCCACTTCACCCCGCGCTACGACCCCTGGGACCAGCGCTTCTGCGCCGTGCCGAACGGCGACCTCTTCAAGACCATCTCCTCCGGTGCCGCCTCGGTCGTCACGGACCAGATCGACCGCTTCACCGAGAGCGGCCTGCTGCTCGCGTCGGGGCAGGAGCTCCAGGCGGACATCATCGTGACCGCAACGGGTCTCGAGCTGCTGTTCCTGGGCGGCATCGCGCTCACGGTGGACGGCGTGCCGGTCGACCCGGCCACCAGGCTCACCTACAAGGGAATGATGCTCGAGGGTGTCCCGAACATGGCGCTCGCCATCGGGTACACCAACGCGTCCTGGACGCTCAAGTGCGATCTCACGTGCGACTACGTCTGCCGCCTGCTCAACTACATGCACGACGCGCGCGCTGACCGAATGCGTGCCGCGCAACCGGGACGATTCGGCCGCGTCGGGCCCCCTGCTCGGACTGACCTCCGGGTACATCCAGCGCTCGGCGCATCTGCTGCCGAAACAGGGCACGACGTACCCCTGGAAGGTGCACCAGAGCTATCTGCGCGACTACCGCGCCCTCAAGATGAGCGACGTCGACGACGCGATCATGGAGTTCTCCGGCGCGACAAGACCGGAGAGGATCCTCGAGCCGGCCGGCTCCTGACCGGAACCAGCGATGCGATGAAGGAGTTCCGTGGCCGCGTCGCCGCCATCACCGGGGCGGGCTCGGGCATCGGCCGCGCCCTGGCGGCCGCCCTGGTTCGACGCGGGGCCCACCTCGCACTCAGCGACATCGACGACACGGGTCTGGCCGAGACCGTCGCGGCCTGCGAGGGCTTCGGGGTCAGCGTCACCTCCCGGCACGTCGATGTGGCCGACCGCGCCGCCGTCTACTCGTGGGCCGATCAGGTCGTCGCCGACCACGGACGGGTCAACCTCGTCATCAACAACGCCGGCGTGGCGCTCGGCGCCACGATCGAGTCGATGTCCTACGACGACTTCGAGTGGTTGATGGACATCAACTTCTGGGGCGTGGTGTACGGATCGAAGGCCTTCCTGCCCCACCTGAAGCAGTCGGGCGAGGGGCACATCGTGAATCTCTCCAGTGTCTTCGGCCTCATCAGCGTGCCGTCGCAGTCGGCCTACAACGCTGCCAAGTTCGCGGTCCGGGGTTTCAGCGACACCCTGCGCATGGAGCTCGAGATCGAGCATGCCAACGTCTCCGTGACCACGGTCCATCCGGGTGGCATCAAGACGAACATCGCGCGCAACGCCCGGATGGACGCAAGCGTCAGGGACCTGACGGGCGACCCGGAGAAGGCGGTCGAGAGACTTCGAGCGTGCCTTCATCACCAGTCCCGAGAAGGCCGCGGCGCAGATCCTCACCGCCATCCGCCGTGACCGGCGGCGGGCGCTGATCGGCCCCGACGCGAAGGTGATCGATCTCGTCGCACGGCTCCCGGCGGCGCTCTACCAGTCGATCCTGACGAGGGGCGCAGCCTCACTTCGGCGATAACGGCTCGACGGCGCCACGTCTGATCACGGGGCGGACCGAGCGCCGAACCCATTGAGCGCGGCGCCGATCGGCGAGCCGCCACCGTCGCTCGACCGACTCCGTCGAGGTCCCGAGCCGGCCCGCCGCCTCGGCGAACGCCATCCCCTGGATCAGCGCGACGAGGACGTGAGCCACGTCCGTCTCGTCGCCGCGCAGTCGGCCCGCGTCGATGCACCGCCGCACACGGCCCACGATGAGGATGCGGACCGAACCGGTCGCCGCCAGCTCCTCCTCGCCCGGGCGAGAAGTCCGTGAACGGTCGGGAGAACATGACCTCGGCCAACTCCCGGTTGGCCCGGACGAACCGGCGGTAGGCGCTGGCCAGGTTCCAGAGGTCGGCCACCGGGTCGGCCGATCTCGGCCAGCGCCGACAGCTCGGCACCCAGCCGGCGAAATCCCTCGAAGTACAGCTCGCGGACGACCCCTGCCTTGTCCCCGAACAGCTCGTAGACGGCGGGGGCCGACGTCTCCGCCCGGGCGGCCAGGGACCTCGTCGTGAGGCCGGCCGCCCCCTCGTCGGCAAGCAGGTCGGTGGCGGCGACCAGCAGGCGTTCCCGCAGCTCAGGCGTGCGCTGCTTGGTGCGCGGCATCAGTAGGGCAGACACAGCGCGCACTTGACGGGCCGCCATACTATTGGAACACTGTTTCGAAACATTGATTCACACTATCCACCCAGCCCGTTCGGGAGGGGCCATGCCCGACGCCGTCACGTACGCCCGCTCGGACCAGGTCAGCACCATCACCATGGACGACGGCAAGGTCAACGTCTTCTCCATCCCCATGCTGCGCGCGCTCCACGAGGCGTTCGACCAGGCCGAGCAGGACGGGACGGTCGTCCTGCTGCAAGGACGGCCGGGCTGCTTCACGGCGGGCTTCGACCTCAACACGCTCAGCGGACCACGCGCGGACGTCCTCACCCTCCTGAGGCTCGGAGCGTCCCTGGCCGAGCGCATCCTCTCGTTTCCGGCGCCGGTGGTCGTTGCGTGCACCGGCCATGCCTTTCCGGCGGGTGCGTTCCTCCTGATGGCGGCGGACGCCCGCCTCGGGGCCGATGGTCCCTACCGGCTGGGGCTCAACGAGGTCCGGATCGGGCTCACCCTGCCGTGGTTCGCCGTCGTGCTGGCCCGATACCGCCTCACCCCGGCCCACTTCGATCACGCCGCGGTGACGGGTGACATGTTCGATCCCCGCACGGCACGGGAGGCCGGGCTGCTCGACACGGTCGTGCCCGCCCGACGATCTGCCGATGGCGCCCTCGGCGTCGCCCACGACCTTGCTCCGTCGACCGGTCGGCCCATGCGGCCACCAAGCTCCGCGTCCGCCAGCCGGTGCTCGCGTGAACTGCGCGACGCCATTGAGGCCGAACTCAGCTGACTCCGGCGGAGGTGCCCGGGGAACTGGACACCGGCCCTATTCGACCCATGATCACGGTGTGGAGTCTCCATCGTTCCTTGAAGCGATGATCGGTTTCCCAGCCGCCGTCATTCGACTTCCCTCCTCGGCGCTCGCCACGCTCGAAGCGGTCAACGACGTCGGCGGAGCGCATGGACCGGCTCATGACCTGCTCGAACGGCTCGAAGGTGGCGTCAACAAGGCCGGGACGGGCATCGACTTCGCCGCCTTGGGGATCTCGAGCGCCGTCTCCGGTCTGGAGCAGGCCGTCGGCATCCTCGACGCGTCGCTTCCCTCCCTCTCCGACTCCGCCTTGGCCCTTCGTGGGCTGACCGAGCGGCTGAGCGGCGTGGCGATCGAGCTGGCCAACGAGCTCCCCAAGGCGACCCGGTCGCTCCAAGAGGTCTCCCCGGAGCTCGGCCAGCGTCGTGGGACTGCTCGACGACCGTTTCACGCATCTCGACACGGTCGTGACCGATCTGGCCGGGCTCATGGAGGCGGTCGTCGGCACCATCCCCGGTATGCGACGCGTGCTCGCGGACGACGCCGCCCATCGCGCTCGAATCAAGCTGAGTCCAAGGAGGCCCACATGGGTGCCAGCAGAGCAGGACGCCGCACTCGGCGGTCGTCAGGGCGACCTCGGTCCCGATCCACGACATCGGCACGGCGATCTACCTCAGTCCCGACGTCGTCGGATGGGCCGCCGAGTGGGGGTGGTCCAACCCCTTCGCCTTCTACTTCGCCGGGCGGGGCGGCATGCTCGGTGACGTCGGCGCGGACGTCGTGACGTCGGCCTTCGGTTGGTTCGAGCCGAACATGGTGCACGCCATGTACGCCGAAGGCATCGGCGTTGCCGGCGCCAGCGGACGCGGCAGCCCGGATGGCCGAGGCGCACGGGAAGTGGGGCGAGAAGCACTACGCCGACGTGGACGGGGTCGAGGAGATCGTCGCCGTCACCTCCGAACTGGTCGACGGGCTCGAAGGCTCCGCCATCCCTCTCTTCGTCGGGTGGCGCAACGCCGCCCGGGCCGACATCCCCGGCCGGGCAAGCCGCTCAGCTGATGCAGATCCTGCGCGAATGGCGCGGTGGGCTCCACCTGGTCGCCACGACCGCCGTCGGGCTCTCTCCCCTGGAGGCGATCCTGACCAACGAGGGCCCGGGCCAGGCGAAGTTCTTCGGATGGTCCGAGCCCTTCCCGGACTTCGCGCCATCAAGGAGCGGCACGACGAGGCAGAGGAGATCACCGATCGCCTCTGCGCATCGGCGCCTCGCCGCTGCGCTCGGCGAGGCCAGGTACGCGGCCTTCGAGTCCGGAGTGACGGCGCTGCGGGCGGCCACTCCGTAGAGCCCGCGGAGGCTCTCTGCCGAAGGTGGGGCCGAATCGGGGACGGGCTAGAGTGATGGGCTGCTCGACGGCCGGGCGGATCCGGACCGGGGAGCGGGATGGCCATTGCCACGGACCTGTGGTGCAGCTCGGAGTGCACGCCGCCCTGTCAAGGCGGAGGTCGCGGGTTCAAATCCCGTCAGGTCCGCCGCCGAGTTCCGAGCCGCCTCCGGGCGGCGGGGACCCGGTTACCCGGTCGGGTAGCTCAGTTGGTAGAGCGCGCGCCTGAAAAGCGTGAGGTCACCGGATCGACGCCGGTCCCGACCACGGGATGGCCCTGATCAGGGCTCGCATCGAATCGATAGGTCGATTCCCAGCCCAGGACCTCGCGATGCAAATGCGTGAGGTCGCCCGGCTACGTGGGCATGGCACCTGGTCGAGGTCTCATTGGTGAGTGCGATTGGCAATCGTGCCCACAGCGTGCCCACTGAGAAATCCAGACTCGGCCGTCAGAATGCCGACCTGAACTCTCCGCCTCCGTAAATGACCGAAGTAACGTTGGTCTTTAGCTGGACCACGCAGATCGCCATATGCACCGATCGAACCGCACCCGCACCTTCACCGCGGCAGCTGCGACTCGTTTCATTGATCCACGTCGGATGTCGTCAGCTGCGAATACACCAGGCACCTACAAGGCCCAGCTGGCGCGCACCGACGACGTTCATCTGGGAAGGTGATGCTCCGTCAGCGGAGCTCCAATGGTCCTCACCGAGATCCGGAAACAGATCCCTCAGTCGATGACGGCGATGGCCTCGATCTCGACGAGGAGGTCGGGCGTGGACAGTGCAGTGACGCCGATCAGCGTGCCTGGTGCGAAAGAGTTGACCCCGAGTTTTGCGAAGGCTCGCGCGCGGCCTTCAGGCAAGGGGCTCTTTCGACGGTCCAGTCAACGATGTAGATGGTCAGCTTCGCGATGTTGTCGAAGGGGCCGCCTACGTCCGCGACGGCGGCGCCGACGTTGAGGTAGCACTGCTCGATCTGCGCAGCGAGGTCCCCTTCGCCGACCAGGGCTCCGTCGGCGTCCCACGCAACTTGGCCGGCCATAAACCATCTTCGATCCGGAAGCGAGCGACACCTGTCGATGGAAGTCGACCTTCGGCAGTCCTTCAGGGTCGATCAGAATCACACTCATCAGCGGCAGACTACCTTTAGAGCCCGTTCCCTCAGGCGAGCGCGGTGGCCAGGGGGGTCGCCGAAATAGACCTGGTTCGAGGTGACCATGGTGGGCCCTTTTCAGGGTTGAGTTGCTTCCGTCTCGGAGGAACTATCTCCGTTTCGACACGACCTCAAGGCCATCCGCCTGCCAACTTCGACTACTCGCATCAAGGGTAAACCCGGTATGGAAGAGGTTGGGGTTTGAACCGCCCTGGAAATCGGCATCACCCCTTGAGCAAGCCGGTCGCCTGACCCACCTCGATGAGGTAGCCATCAGGGTCGCGCATGTAGCAGCGGATTTCGGCCCCGCGGTCGATCGGCGGCGTGACGAAGGTGGCGCCTTTCGCGCTCCACTCCCGGTAGCTGGCCTCGATGTCGGACACGCGGAGGTTGAGGAAGATCGAAGTGGTATCCCCCGGCTCGTAGTTCACGACCGAAATCTCCGGCTTGTCGGGAGTCGGCCCGCCGCCAGAGTTCATGATGATCCACGAGTTAGAGAGCTTGACCATGGAGGGTGACCCCTCCATCACCACAGTCCCACCGAGGACACGCGAGTAGAAGTCGCAAGACGCTGCAGCGTCGCGAACCGTCAAGAACAGAGTCACCAGGAACCCTTCGCTCGGGGCCGGCAGATTGTCGAAGTCAATGGGAGGCGAGGCATCGGTCATGTGTGGCTCCTTTTGGAGGTTGATGATTTGGGAAATGCGCCACTTCTGGTATCGGTCACCCGGCCACGGGGACGGGGACGGGGACGGGGACGGGGACGGGGACGGGGACGGGCGGGACGGGTACGTCCTCGTCGTCGTCCACGCCAGGGGCCATGTCGGCGACACGCACGTTGGGCGCCCGTAGTGCGATCACCGCGGCGATCACGAGCGCGATGCTGGCGCCCTGCAGTCCTCGCTGGAAACCAAGCAAGAGCGCCTCGGAGTGTTGGGTGCGTGTGGCGAGTAGATGGTCGGTGCGGACTGTGGCGAGGGAGACGAGGACCGCAAGCCCCAGCGCGGCCCCGAGCTGAAAGGACGCGGTGATCAACGACGCCGCGAGTCCAGCCTCGTCGGCTGGCACACCCCCGTTGGCGGCATTCTGAACGCCCACCATCACCAGGCCCAAACCCGCCCCCATGATCATCATCCCCGGAAGGATGTCTGGAGGATAGGTGCCGTGTAGCGGTACTCGAGAAAGCAAAAACACTCCTGCGGCGCCCAGCAGCGCCCCAGTGACGATAAGCGGCCGGGTGCCGATCTTCGGGATCCCCTTCGTTGCCACGCCAGCTCCGATTCCAATGGCCACCGTCAGCGGCAGATAACACAGGCCAGCGCGGATCGCCGAGTAGCCGAGCACTTCCTCCATGTAGAGAATGATGAGAAAGAACATCGTGTAGAAGGCGGCCCACGCGAGAACTTGAGTGACATCGGCCTCCCACAGACCCTTGATCTTGAACAGGGATAGTGGCACGAGAGGGTTGTTGTGGCGCTGCTCGTTGAACAAGAACAGGACGATGAGCACAAGGGCACCGGCGAGTTCCCCGAGAGTCCGAGCTGTGCCCCAGCCGACATCGGGGGCGTTCACCAGCGCGTAGACCAAGAGAAGCATGCCGCCCGTGATGAGACCTGCGCCGACCGTGTCAAAGTCCCGTAGCGACGGTGCCGTGGGCCGTTCGCCGTCGATGAGGAGAAACGACGCCACAAGGATGACCCCCACTATCGGCAGGTTGACAAAGAACACCCACCGCCAACTCACCTCGGACGTGAGCACGCCGCCCAAAAGTGCTCCCCCAGCGCCCGATATGGCGGCCATTCCACCCCAAAAACCAAGCGCCTTCACCCGATCGCTGCGGGTATGGAAGGACGTCGTCAGGATGGAGAGCGCAGCCGGCGTCATCATCGCCGCGCCGACGCCCTGAACGAGCCGGCCACCGATCAGCACCCCTTGGCTTCCAGCCAAACCGCAAACGAGCGACGAAATCCCAAAGAGTGACGTCCCGGCAACGAGCAAGCGCCGCCGGCCGAGCAAATCAGCTAAGCGGCCGCCGAGCAGCAAGAAGCCACCGTACGTGAGCAGGTACGCGCTCGCGACCCACTGCAGGTTCTGGACCGAGAAGTGCAGATCCGTCCGAATCACCGGCAACGCAACATTCACGATGGACGCATCGAGAAGGTCCATGAACGCCACCGCGCACATCAAGGCGAGGACGAGCTTGCCGCGACGCGTATCGAGAAAGGAGGGCGCAGCCGATGTCGCCGATCGAGTTTCCACTGGAGAAGGCCCTCCTAGTTAGTGAGTTAACTAACTATGTCACGTCGGCGAAGGTCCTGCAACCGACTTTCCAGTTACGACAATGGTCAATCGGCCGCTGGCCGTCGGTTTTCCTAGCTCAGAGCGGAATTCTGGCGACCCAAGGCTTAGGGAAAAGGTTTTTGCGGTGTGGAGTCAGTCAACTAACACTTTCCTCTGACGGCACCGTCGTCTACACTAGTGAGTGAGATGACTGACACAGAGGCAAACAATCGTGGATCACGCGCACAGAAGCGCCCAGCGAAGCGGGATCGACTGATCGATGCTGCTTCTCAGTTGATCTACGAACAGGGAGTGGAGCGGACGACGATCGCCGACATCTCTGCCGCCGCCGACGTTCCCTCGGGCAACGTGTACTACTACTTCAAGACGAAGGACGACATCGTCGATGCTGTCGTTTCCATGCGCATAGGAGAGATCGAGGCGACTTATGCGGCCCTGGCCAAGCGGTACGACACACCGGCCGATCGACTCAAGGCAATGTTCAAATCGCTTTCGGCGCAAGCCAAAACGATTGCGCAGCGCGGCTGTCCCATCGGTTCTCTCTGTACAGAGCTTTCCAAACGCGTGACGGGCCCAGAGCCGAAGGCAGCCAAATTGATGCAAGCCCTGATCGACGGGGCCGAGAAGCAGTTCCAGGAAATGGGACGAAGGGACGCTCATGAGCTCGCCGTCGAGATGATCACCTCCTACCAAGGGAGCGCTGTCCTCGCCCATGCCACCGCCTCACCCGGGCTCATGAGACGCGAATCTGATCGCGTCGACCGCTGGATCGATGAACTTCAGACATCCCCATCACGCCGATGACGAGCCTGCACGAAGCCGCTGTTCTGGGCCAGGCCGAGCGAGGCCTCGCCGTTGTCTCTACGCTGCGGGCCAACCACACCATTCAGGCAACCCTGGTCAACGCCGGCATCCTCGACCACCCTGGGACCGGTCGGTCGGCAGTTGCCTTCGTCACCGCTGGGCCGGTCAAACGGGCTCACCTCCGGGCCCGACCCCAGATCACGGTGACGTTCCGGAGTGGCTGGCAATGGGCGAGCGTCGAAGGACTAGCCATCCTGGCCGGTCCCGACGATCCCCAGCCGTGGCTCAGCCCTGCCGATCTGCCGGCCTTGCTTCGGGCCATCTTCGTCGCTGCCGGTGGGCAGCACGACGACTGGGACGAGTTCGATGCCGTCATGGTCCGAGAGCGGCGCCTGGCCGTGCTCGTCGACCCGCTACGGGTCTATAGCAACCCGGGCAGCATCGGCTGACGCGACCCGACAAACAGGCGTCCAGCCCGACTAGACCCATAGAAGATGAGAGCGATCAATCCCAATGAGCACAGTCCCAAGAAAGACGGCGCTCATCTTGGGCGCCACCCCATCCCGGAGTTCTGGGACGGTGCCTTCGTCTAGCCAAAGACAGCGTCAACCACGATTCCACCCTCGACGCACAGGTTTAGTCGTCCCAGATCCCAGTCCATTGTCACGGGCGTAACCGTCATGCCATCGACGCACTGCAGGACTCTGACTCTCCCTATCCCCCGATTAGCCGCAATCTGATTTGCTGCCGTATCGGTCAAGCCAATCAGTTAAGGCAGTTCAACTCGCCTGAAAGGTCCTTCATCACCACCGTTGCGGCTTCGGATCTGCTATTGACGGTGGCCGTGATCGCCGAGGTTTGAGTGGTGCGCGTGGTGCGATCCTTTTGCTGTCAGGGCCCAAATTGCCGTCTGCTCCGGTCACGTCGCGACTCCAGCGGTGGACTTGGGGATGAGAGTCAGAGCAGGCGGTTGCCGACTCAGTTGCCGTGCGCGGGTTCGGCGCCAGCCAACACGGCTGCGATCCGGTCAAGGTGACGCGCCCAGAGCTGCGGATAGAAAGTGGCGTCCTCCGCACTTAGGCCGGAGAACTGCACCCTTACATTTGTGCCGTCACCTGTCGGGGTGAGCGTGATCTCAATGAATGTAGGTGTCGGCGTCGCTTCGTCGGTTCCTTCACGGTCCCATCTGAGCAGCATGTGGTGCGGGGGATCTACTTCTATGTAGCGGCCGGCAAACTCCGTCCCGTCGAGGTCGAGGTGGAACGTCTCGCCCACTCGAGGAGCTGTCACGAAATGCCGTTCATCCTGACGAGGCCGGTCCACGTCCAAGAGGCACGAGCGGTCGGGGTTGGCTGAATGAGCTCACGGAAAGCCAGACCTGAGCGACCCATTGGGACCGACGAGGTGACCCGCATCACGGATGACAGCAGATCCGCAAGCGCATCGTGCGGATGCACATACATCATCCAAGAGGCGTGAACCGACCGCAGCGATGGCTGTGAACGAATCCAACTTGGGTTCATTTGCCGATGGCAAGGGCGAGAAGGGTATTGACGGCAGTCTCGAACGGACGGGGACTCTGCTGTACCTGGGCTAGTAGAAGTCCCCCTTGGAGCGTGGCGAGCAGAGTAGTGGCGAGGTCGTCCGGGTCCACGTCCGACGAGAGCTTCCCCTCGGCATGAAGGGATCTCAGCCCATCGCCGATGGTGGCTGCCCACTGATCGAACCCTGCCGCGATGAGCGCTCGGGCCTCGGGGTCACTCTCGGCGAGTTGACCAACGAGCGAGCCAAGTTGGCAGCCCCCCTTTGCTTTGGTGCGCCTCGCTGCGATGATCACCATGTTCCGCCAGGCTTCGACGCCGTTCGCTTTACTGAGCGCCTGCCGATTGCGATCGACGATGGTCTCGGCCTGGTAATCGATGACCGCCTGCACGAGATCGTTCTTGTCGGGAAAGTAGTGGTACATCTGAGAGCCGCTGACTTCCGCCGCCACCTTGACGTCTTCCAAGGTGGTGCCTGCCACCCCGCGTTCATGGATCAGGGCGGCGGCTTCCTCCACAATTCGTGCCCGGGTGCGTGCTCCCTTTGGGGTGAGCTTCGGCCGGTCACTCGTCTCGTCGACCATGCACCAACAGTAACAGGATTTTGAGTTTGACAACCCAGTACTGATCGGGCACAGTGGGTCACGCAACCCATTTTGTACGAGAGGATAAAGCGACGTATGACTGACCTAAAAGGCAAGACAGCTCTGGTAACGGGCTCGACGAGCGGGATCGGCCAGGCGACGGCCAAAGCATTGGCCGCCCGCGGCGCTCACGTATTGATCGTCGGGCGCGATGAACAACGAGCCAAAGACGTGGTCGCCGAGATCGAAGGCAGCGGCGGTAGCGCGACGTTCAAGCTCACGACGTTGAGCGATCTGCAATCAGCCCAGGAGCTGGTCGAGTGGGCCACTGAGGCAGGCGACGGTCACGTCGACATCCTCATCAACAACGCTGGCGTCGCCTTGCTCGGGCCAAGCATGGCAGCCACCGAGGCAGAGTTCGACGAGACCTTTGCACTGAACGTCAAGGTTCCGTTCTTCCTCGTCGCGTCACTGGCGCCAGCCATGGCCGAACGCGGATGGGGTTCGATCGTCAACGTCTCCACGATGGTCGCGAGCTTCGGACAGGCCGGCATGGCGATGTATGGCGCCAGCCGAGCGGCTCTCGAACTGTTGACGAAGGCCTGGGCGGCCGAATACGGCCCGACTGGTGTTCGGGTCAACGCCGTTGCCCCCGGCCCGACGCGCACCCGCATGATGGAAGCCGTCCCCGACGAGATGGTGAATCAGCTCGCGGCACTCGCACCAGCAGGTCGCGTCGCTGAGCCTGAGGAACTTGCTGCGGCGATCGTCTTCCTGGCCAGTGATGAAGGCAGCTTCGTCCACGGCGTCACTCTTGCGGTCGATGGAGGCCGAGTCGCGACGTAACGCCTGTCGGGGCGACGTCTAAGAGCGAAGACCTAAAAACCCATATCAGAACTATCAACCGAGGAGTATCGACATGAGTGCATACGTAATTGTCGAATTCACAGTCAAGGACCCGGAAACGTACAAGAGGAAGTACGCCCCCATTGCTGGGCAGACAGCCAAGGAGCACGGAGGCGAGGTTGTCGCCGCCAGCAACTGGGAGATCCTGCACGGCGATCCCGTGGCCACCTCAGGGGCGATCGTGCGGTTTCCGGACCATGAGACGGCCTTCAGTTGGTACAACTCGCCTGAATATCAGCAGCTGATCGAAGTCCGAGGTGTCGCGATGGATGTCCGTTTCAGCTTGCTCGACAGCCAGCCCAGCTGATCGACGGCGCTCTAGATCCCAAGAGCAACCCGGGAGAACTGCTGGACGCAACCCGGCAAGAGCTGTCCTGCCTGACTAGGCCCACAGAAAACCAGAGGAAATACCAATGAACACAGTCCCAGGAAAGACGGTACTCATCACGGGCGCCAACACCGGAATCGGCAAGGACGTGGCACGGCAACTGGCGCTACGCCCCGAGATCGCCCGCATCTACCTGGCGTGCCGGAACCAAGATCGGGCGACAGCGGCACAGGCCGAGCTTGAAGCGGAGACCGGCCGGCGCATCTTCGACATCGTTCTCATGGACGTCGCCGATCTGGGTTCGGTGCACGCTGGCCTTGCGGCCATCAACGGATCCGTCGACGCGCTGGTCATGAACGCTGGTGTCATTGGCCCGCGGACGTTGGGCTTGACCGCTGACGGGGTCACCACCGTGTTCGCGACGAACGTCCTTGGCCACGTCGTCCTCCTCGAAGGGCTCCTGGCCGAGGATCGGCTTGGCGAGGTTGCGGTATTGGCCGGAAGTGAAGCAGTCAGGGGGGTCCCGAAGTTGCGGATGAAGGGGCCATCGTGGGTCTCACACTCAGCCGACGAGTTCGCCGCTGTCATCGACGGCAGCTATTTCGCCGGCAAAACAGCTGACTTCAACCTCGCCTTCGGGCAGGCCAAGTACATTGGCGCCCTGTGGATGGTCGTACCTGGCCCGCCAACACCCCGACCGCCGCTTCATCACCGTGAGCCCCGGTAACACCACCGGCACCCAAGCAGCCAGTGACCTCCCATTGCCGATGCGTATAGCGGCCAAATACGTCATGCCCACCCTGGGTCTCTCCCACAAGCTTGACGTGGGAGCGAAGCGACTGGTCGACGGCGTCACCGACCCGACCCTGTCGAGCGGCGTGTTCTACGCCAGCGCGGCCAACACGCTCAAAGGTCCAATGGTCAACCAAGCAGACTTCCTCCCCGACCTGGCCAACCCGATCGTTCCAGGATCACGCCAACGAGGCCATCCACCGCTTCATTTCATGACGGGCCTCGGCCAGCGGCCGTTACTTGAGTGCGGTCAAGGTTCGTGCCCCAAGCGTGCCCCAAGCAACGAGAAACAGGGCGAAACAGCGTGGATCAAAGATCTATCAAAGACTTCCTGTCTGAGGGCATCTACCATAGTTCGGAGATTTCTCCTGCTTAGACGCACGACTCCGAAAGCCACCAATCCGACCTGAAAAGCGCGAGGTCACCGGATCGACGCCGGTCCCGACCACCGGAAAAGCCTGACCAGGCTCGCACTCACGCTGAGGTCGATTCCCTGGCCAGGACCTCGCGAGACAACTGCGTGAGGTCACGCAACTTCGTTGGCAACGTTCCCGATAGAGGCCGAATCCGTAACTTCGAGCGGTCGTTGTGCCCACAGCGTGCCCACCCGAATTGGGACCAGCGCAACGTCGTCTCGCTACTCAAAGATCTTCCTTTGGTGACGCAAACTGGTCCGCGATGCGAGAAGCTACGGGCGCGTCCGAGGGCATTCTTGTCGAAAGGAAGTGCTCCCGTGACTGACGGCTCGATTGACAATCGTCACCGTCTGCTGGTTGGTGCAGGACCGGGACTCGGAATGGCGCTGGCCCGTCGGTTCGTCGAAGGCGGCTATCGAGTGACCTTGATGGCTCGCAGCACGGACGCACTCCGAGATCTCGCCGGCAGCCTCGCAGACACGGGAGCGCAAATTGACACCACTGCCGCAGATGTCAGTGATTCCGAGGGGCTGGCAGCTCGGATGGCTGAGGTCTACGGCGACCAGGGTGCGCCCGGACTCATGATCTACAACGCCGTCATGGGTGCTCCGGACACACTCTTGGACTCGACAGCCGAGCACCTGCAGGCGGCCTATGCGGTGGACGTCATCGGCGCCATCGTCGCGACGCAGGTCGCAGCCCCAGTGATGCGGGGCGCGGGGACTGGCACGATCATTGTCACCGGTGGCGGATTCGCGGACTATCCGATCCCTGCCCTTGCAACGGTCTCGCTCGGCAAGGCGGCGCTCCGATCCGCGGCCACCATGCTCGGCGCCGATTTGCAGCCAGATGGGATCCGTGTCGCCACGTTGACGATCATGGGTCAGATAGTTGCGGGCACTGCGTTCGATCCGGAGAACATCGCGAAACGCTATTGGGAAGTCGTCCACTCCGACGATCCGTGGCAGGCAGAGTTCCGCTTCACCGGCGAATAGCTCGATTCGTATCCCAAGTGGTGCGCCCCGTTCCGGCGAAAGGGGGCGCGGGGCGAGATCACCCGATCAGTAGGACCACTGACATCGAGAACGTGAGGACCCTCCGGGAATGACTCGAAAGTGCCGGCTACTGCCTGCGCGAGTTGGCCTCGTAACGAGCGGTCTCCCGCTCGGGTTTCGTCACCGTGGCTCAAAAGAGGATTGAGCACGAACATTCCCACAAGCAGGAGTGCCCCCGTACTAGGTCATGGTTGGACGTCGAGACCGGTGGGGAAGGTGGTCGTCGTCGTCGGAGCCGCCGCTGCCGCCGCACCGGCCTGAGTGAGGCCAGTCAGGTCGGGGGTCGTTTTTCCACTCCCAAAGATGCGGTTACATACTGTGCCGACGGCAGCCGCAATCTCGGCGTAGGCCTTGTTTCCGATGTCGGCCGTGGCGCCAGCGGCCTCTTCGAGCTGTGCTTCACCCGGGATGTTGCCGTCCTGTGGCGATACCGAGCAATACGTCGTTCCCTTCAGCGCCGACAACGTGGTGGTGGCAGCAGCACCGTTGGCATCAACTGGAGCGCGCACCGCCTTGGTCCCCACCCCGTGCACCGCAACTGCTCCACTGAGGCCTTGGACGTCCGCGGCATAGGCCCGGGCGGCAACAGGACCGCCAATGACGGTAACCGTTAACGCTTCCGCGTCCGCTGATCCGGCGGCAAAGACACATTCCTGCCCTATTCGCTGCGTGCCCCCGGTGTACTGCTCCGCCGTCACCGCTTTGACCGTGACTTTCGTGATCGGATTGACGATGAGCGCCTGGACCTGTGCCTTGGTGAGCTGTGAACACCCAGCTTTGGGCGCATGCGAACTCTTCGCCGCGAGCATGCCGGTGGCTGCCGACGCGCTTGTAGCCGGGGAGAACAGGACCATTGCAGAAGACACGCCGAAGAGCGCAACCAATGGCCGAGTCGCGAAGGCTTTCATCTCTTACCTCTTTCTAGAGCTTTCGAACCGAGAATCGAGACGGCCGATGGCATCTCCCTGTTGACGGGTCATCCTGACTTGTTACTCTTGTGCTGCAACGCGATCTTGGTCGCGCGCACGACTCCCACATGCGTGATGCTGACAGGCGCACGGTGGATGCGGTAGTGGGAGAACGGCGGATTCTGGCGCTGCAGCTACGCCAACCACTGCGCGGCGAGGGCGGCGCGGGAGTGAATTCCGAGGCGTCGGTAGATGTCTCCGAGGTGCTTCTCTATCGTCTTTGGCGACACGTGCAAGGTTCGGGCTGCTCCGTCATTGGTGTAGCCGCGGCTGATGAGGTCAGCCACCTGGCACTGGCGCGGGGTCAAACGTTGGGTCTGAGAGCCCAGATCTTGGTCAGCTCCAAGGACGCTGGGCACCGCCGCCCGTGACGGCAGGTCAAGAGCCTTCAGCACACCGCTGACATGACTCTGTACGGTGCGCGGTGAGACGCCAAGCGTGTCTGCGATCTGCGCATTCGAATTGCCCGCGAGAAGCAGCTCAGCCACCTCGCGTTCGCGTGGGCTCATCGGAGCTTGTCGTCCGCCAATGAGCCGTAGCCCAATGCTGCGTAGGTCTCGGCGGGCGAGCAGGGCCAGGGCCGTGGCCCCCAGGAGCGTCGCCTGATCATGAGCGCTCGAGAGTGCGAGCCTGGCCGACCCGTTGCCGTCGGCAGCGCTCAGCATGGCCGAACCGGCCAGCAGGCGGGCATGAGTCGCGTCGAGATGGCCGGCGCTGTCGAGTGCGATCGTGGCGGCCGTCTCAGCCAGCATGGCTCCCACGGCGACCTGACCCTCAGCGACCGCCAAACGAGCTTTGATCCGCCGGATTGCGGCGGCGGCCATTCCGGCTCGCGGCAATCCGGTGATTGCGACAGCGAGATCGCCCCAGTGCCGGGCCGCCGGAATGTCGCCGAGGCTCAGAGCCGCCGTGACGAGGAGTTCATAGCCGTAGGCGCGGTCGACCAGTTGAATGTTCCCGAGCAACGGGCCGCCGGCCCCACGCAGCAGGACATCGGCCGCCCGCGCCGCGTCCTGGGCCGTTGCCAGCGCGTAGGCCGTGAGCACCATCGAACCAGCCACGAAGTAGCTGCTCGGGCAACGCGCTGCCAGCTCGTCGATACTGGCGACATGGCGGCCCAGTTCGTCATGATGGCCGCGAAGAGCATCGACATAGGCGAGCGAGCTGCGCACAACCAGCTGTAGCGCGAACAGGCCGTGTCGTTGCGCGGCTCGATCGACGTGCGGTGCCAGTGCACTGGCTTCTTCGAGCCGCCCCTGAAACAACAAGGCTCGGGTAAGGGCCTGGCCGGCAAAGACCGCTTCGGCCTGTTCGGTGGCCGCCGAAGCAGACCACACCCGATGGGCGACGGTTTCTGCGAGATCAAGCCGCCCGACCGACATCGCCGCTTCCGCCGTGAGCGCTGCTGACCAGGGATCTTTCGACACGTCTTTGTCGCTCAGGTTCAGGATCGCCACTACAGCGCTTTCGACAGCGACGACGTCGGACCCGTTGCGCTCAAGTCCGCCCATGGCAGACGACAAGGCGCAGAGAGCCCGGAAGCGCTGCTGCTGAAACCCCATGCCCATGCCAGTCCGCGCATCGTCATACGCAGCTGGGAAGTCAGAACCAAGGATGTTTGCGAATGACCGCCCCGCCAACAGTTGCGCGCGGCGGGGCGACGCACCTCGAAGTTCGGCGAGCTCCGCATCGACCAGGTTGCGGATCTCGCGGACGTCTCCTCGCAGCAGAGCGCGTTGCAGAATCGGCGAATCCGATCCGTCACGCGAATTCACTGCGACCTCTTTCCTGGGCTTCAGGTCATGGTCGCCCCAGATCCGGGACACCGCGTCCTTGCCGATGCCAACTCTGGCCGCCATTGCACGGGTGCTCCAACGGGTCGATCCATCGGCTGGGTGCTCGTCTCGAGTGAGCCGCAGGACCTCGGCCACTGTGGCCGCCGATACCGACGATTTGCGGCCACGTCCCTTTGCGATGGCTCCGACACCGTCCGGACCGCTCCGCATGAACCGCCTCCGCCAACGGCGCACCGTGTCCGGGTCAACCCCGCACGACCGGGCGATCTGTTCATTCGCAACGCCGTCCGCAGCCAGGAGCAATGCGTTCGCTTGCATGACCACACGGTCCGGCGACCCGTGCGACCTCGTCAATCGCACGAGCTGAGCCCGCTGTACGGCGGTCGCAGGGAGTGGCGACGCCATGGGGTCAGGGTACCTCAGACTCCCGTATTATTTTACAGACAGAGGGTCCCGACGCCGGGGGTGGGACAGAGCGTGTCGATGTACGGCTTCGTCGCATTTCAGTCAGTAACCGCCGGACGCCCCAGTGTCGATTGACCACGGCCTGAAAGCGTGAGGTCACCGGATCGACGCCGGCCCCGACCACCACAAAGCCATAGATCGCTGGGTACTTCGACAAGCAGTCGGTTCTCGCCTCCAACGTTGGTGTCCGCGACGCGCCCACACGGAACGTGAACGAGTGTCACTCCCGGTGCAACCGGTGGACGGGGGCATTGCTTTCATGTATTCGGCTTTGAGCAACCACCTGAATGACCTGGACACGGTCTCGACGTCCGCCTCGCACAGAGACGGCCAGGGTCGCGCCGCATCCCACGCGAGCAAACGATCGGTCCGGGCGCGCCAACTGCCGCTTTCTCCCTCCAAAGGATGAGGACCGTTCCATGAACCCCCCTCGCGGATGAGGTGCGGTCCGAGGTTGGCTTCGTACCCTTGAAACAGAGCACACGTGTTGAGCCCCCCTCGCGACGACACCGAAGTCGAGCACATCGGATACTCCCCGCCAGCACCCCGTCGGATTCGATGGTCCCGAGCACGCCTCCACCGCCGGCGACGGCGCGTGTTGGCCGTGATCGCGTCAGTTCTGGCCTTCTTCGTGGTGTGGACCAGCATCTCCCTCGGAGGGGCATTGATGAACCCCGCTCTCGGCAACTCGACGGGCGCGCGCGCCGCTGAGTGGTTGCGGGAGCATGGAGGTGCCTCCATCGTCGTCTGGGCGGAGAACCAGTGGTACTCGCACCATCAACCGAAAATCGGGGGCGCCCTGCCGCAAGGTGCGATCCGCAAAGCGACGGTGACGCCGACCTCGACTTCTGCGTCGGCCACCCCGCATCTCACCCCGCCTGCCGCGCTCACACCTATCGCCGCCCCGGCCGTCGCGGGTGAAGGTCAATGGTCCCCGGCGGGGCGGCGGGTCGGTGGACTTCCTGCGATCTACGAGACCATGCTCCGGCCGAGCGCGATTCACACCAGCTACGTCGTCGGTGTGGCGTGGATGGACACGAAACTCCTCAAGGCCGCGCTGTACTCGGGGAGTCAGATCCCCGGAGGTGGCCCCTACACACATACGGCCCCGGTTTCTCCGAGCGCCGCCACCTCTCTCGACGCTGCCTTCAACGCCGGGTTTCTGATGTCCGACGCCAATGGCGGCTACTTCACCGATGGCAAGACGGTGTTGCCGTTGCGCACCGGTGCCGCGTCCTTCGTCGTGTACAAGGACGGCTCTGCCACCATCGGGCAATGGGGCACCGACGTCACCATGAGCTCAGATGTCTCGTCCGTTCGCCAGAACCTGGATCTGCTCGTCAATGGTGGTCACATCGCACCGTCCGTGAGCACCGCGAATCCCAAGTTGTGGGGCGCCACCCTCGGCGGCGGACTCTACGTCTGGCGGTCCGGCATCGGGGTCACGTCCGACGGCGCGCTGGTGTACGTGGGTGGACCTGGACTCGACATGGTGGATCTGGCGAACGTCCTCGTGAAGGCGGGCGCCGTCCGGGCCATGGAGTTGGACATCAACACGGACTGGGTCAACTACTCCACCTACCAACCCGGTACCACCTCCGGCTCGGCGACCGCCGCCAACGGGACCGAACTGCTACCGGCGATGACGGGGACGCCAGGCCGCTACTTCGAAGCCTGGTGGGCGCGCGACTTCATCACCATGTCAGCGCGCGCATGACCTCCGTCGACGTGCCGAGGACCATTGGATTCCATCCGAGCCTGATTCGCTAACACCCCGTCCCACCTCCTCAGGAAAACAGCAGCGGTCCCGGCGTTCACGCCGGGACCGCTGCCTACATCTCGCCTTTTGGTCGGGAGGACTACTTCAGGGTCATGGTGGCCCCGTTGGAGTTCGCCGTCCCGGCCGAGTTGGTGAACACCGCCCGGACTTGCCAGTGGTTCTCCAAGCCGTTGAGCCCTGGGATCGTGAGTGTCGTCGACGTGGCCCCCGAGATGTTGGCCCACGCAACCCCGTTGTTCAACGAGTACTGCCACTGCACGGTGGGAGTCGGAGTGCCACTGGCCGCCGACGTGAAGGTGAGGGTTCCCCCCGAGGAGTAGGACTGGCTCACAGGCTGCTTCGTCACCACCGGAGCGGCGGTGAACGTCATGGTGGCTCCGTTGGAGTTTGCGGTCCCGGCAGAGTTGGTGAACACAGCCCGGACTTGCCAGTGATTCTCAAGGGCAGTGAAGTTTGTGAGGGTGAGCGTCGTCGACGTGGCCCCCGAGACGTTGGCCCACGAGGTCCCGTTGTCCAACGAGTACTGCCACTGCACGGTCGGAGTCGGTATGCCACTTGCCGCCGACGTGAAGGTGAGGGACCCGCCCGCAGTGAAATTCTGACTCAGCGGCTGGGTCGTCACGATCGGAGCGGCGTTCGGGGCGAAGTCGTACGTCGTCGTCGCCCCTCCGGCTCCGTCGGTACCGATCGAGATCGCGTCCACGTTGCCCGTCATCGCTGGCCAGGTGCTCCCGACGTTTGCACCCACACCGAGAACAGTGGCATTGGGGAAGAGACTGACGAAGCTGCTCCAACTGATCGGGTCGTTGATGCCTCCCGGCGAAGAGGCGGGAATGTGGGTGGCCCATACGAGACCGGACAGGATGTTGAAGCTCTGCCAGGTGTTGGCCGTATCGGGAACGGCTTGCTCGTACGGCTCGTAATTCACCGTCGCAAAGGTGATGCTGGGGCTGAGATTCGCCGTCAGCTGGAAATTCGGGTCGTAGTCGGGAGCGTTGTTGGTATAGGCCGAGTACGAGAGTGTCGAGAGACTCGAGAGAGCGACGCCCTCGTGGTCGTAGTTGAAGGCATCCCAGTGGTCGGCCGTACCGGTGACCGACATCTGAAGGCTGCCCGCGCTCGGGCCGCCGGCCGGCCCGTTCACGATGCCGACGGATCCTCCGCCGGCCGACTCGTTCGTCACAACGAACTGGCCGGTGGTCGGACTTGCCGAGACGAGGCCCGAAGGGGTGACCACGACGGTGCTGCTGGGGCCGGCCGTTGCATTGATCTGCACCGCGGGGACGTAGTAGGGCGAGCCCGTCCCGCTCACCGCCCAACCGGTAGCGGCACCACCGTCCGAACACGTGGAGGTGTTGGCAGCCCCGTCAATACGGAAGGTGCCCGTTCCTCCTGCTCCGCCGTCGCAGTAGTCCCCCGCGGTCTGCGTGTTCCAGTACACGGTGCCGGGGTTGGGGTCGGAGCCGACACTGACGTTGCTCGGGTCCTGGCTGAGTCCCACGTTCAACGAGTCGTAGCCGCAGCCCGACACAGAGGCGTGACAGGCGGTCGATTCCCCGTAGGGGGTGGTTCCGTAGTCAGAGGTGTTGTAGGCGATGCCGTAGATCACGTTTCTGGGAAGGACGACATTCTGCGCACTGAGGTCGAACGTGATGTTCGTGGCCAAACCGTTGTCGCACGTGTTGTCGGTTGCGTCGTACCACTGGCCGCCACCGGCGGTGCAGCCCTGCGCCGAGTGACCGGTGGGGTCGCTAGCCGAGGGGCGATAGGGAATGGCAAAGGTCTGCGTGTCCGTCGCGAGCAACCCTCCGACCGCATTGTTGGCGCCGACGCTGTAGATGTTGAGCGTGATTGGTTCGCTGAACGTCGACCCGGGAGTGGTCACGCACGCATTGGTGGTGCCGAATCCGACGCCACCCTGGCCATTTTGACAACCCCACGAACTCATGGTGACGACCACGTTGTTCAACTCGTTCGCGCCAGCGGCCAAGGTGGCCTGGTCACCGAACTGCGACGTTTGCGTTGCCTCGTAACCGAGGCTCGGCAGGTTGCCGGGAAGCGGGCTCACCGTGGAGTCGTACACGACGCTCCCGGTCGCGCCCGCCGACGTGGCACCGGGTATGCCCAATGTGACAACTCCGAGCATGGCTGTCATCAACGCGAGACCGATACCGCCAACACGCACGCGAAAAGATGGCCGACTTGACATAGTCAACTACTCCCTTAGAGCGCGTCACGCGCGCCGCCCATGGAGAACCGCCAATGGCTCCCGCAACAAACGTATGTATAACAAGTCGTCGCGGTAAAAGCTAGAGCCTTTTCATTTTCGGCACTGACACTTGGAGAGCGTCTGCATTCGTCGAGTGGATCCGCGTCATTGCCACGTATTCGTCTGCACTTTTTCGATATGCAAACGGGTACTACTTGGTCTCTGCTCACACGCGTCTCCGAGATGAGACAAGCTCACTCGTAACGAATTGGTTGCCTGTCACACAGATGTCACTGAGATGTCACCGGTCATCTCGCGACGAACTCGCGGGCCTGAAGCGAACACGCTCATTAGCTGAAGGCTCAATAATGCGGGCGTCCCCAGCCATCGACGACGCAGTGGGCTCGGGGCTTCCGGGCTACGAGGGCACGAATCAACCAAGGATCCAGCATCCCGTTCATCGGCTCCGGGTCCGAGATGGCCCTTCTGAGATCCCTCCCCACAGCCCGCGAGCGGGCCGAGTTTGGCTCAAACCAGACGACCCGAATGACCAGAAGAGGCCCTGTTCGAGAGACATATCCAGCCGGCGAAATTCCTCTTACCTCTATCGCTGATTCCGTTTCACACCTGCTGAACTGGTCGACGAGCACAACCGTTCTTCTCTCGCTGGCGCACGGCAATATCTTTGACCGTCCGAAATTTGCAGAGGTCATGTGCAACAGGTCCGGTCAAGGACCCGCTGATGACCCGTTGGGACTCCTGAAGGGAAGCCGGTCACGGACGCCGGCCGAACTGCCCTACCCATTGGATGAACGCCGGGGTGCGGAATCATCCCTGAGTTGGAGGCCCCTCAGCGGACGTGTCCATACAGTCAACGAATGGCTTCCGATGAACCGGTGCGGGTCCGATGACGACAGACACCTCACCTGCACTTGCCGTACGAACGAGCGGGCTGACCAAGGACTTCGGCGATCGACGCGTCGTCGACAGCCTGGACCTCGCCATTCCGACCGGCTCGGTCTGCGGCTTCGTGGGACCAAACGGCGCGGGAAAGACGACGACCATCCGCATGCTGCTGGGCCTCATCCGACCGACCAGCGGTGAGGGTCAGATCCTCCAGGGCAACCTCCACGACCCAGCGTCGTACCTCGCCGGTGTCGGCGCGCTGATCGAGTCCCCCGCCTTCTATCCGCAGCTCACCGGGCGGGACAACCTCTTGGTGCTGACTCGGCTCGGCCAGCTCCCGTCGTCCACCATCGGCGGGGTGCTCGAGCGGGTGGGCCTGGCCGATCGCGCCGACGACCGTTTCAGCCGCTACTCCCTCGGGATGAAGCAGCGGTTGGGGATTGCTGGCGCCCTGCTGCCAAATCCATCCCTCCTGATCCTGGACGAGCCGACCAACGGATTGGACCCGGCGGGAATCGTGGAGATGCGGAGCCTGATCAAGTCGTTGGCCGACGAGGGGATGACGATCTTCGTCTCGAGCCACCTGTTGGCCGAGATCGAGCACATCTGCGACCACGTGGTCATGATCCGCAGTGGCCGCAGCGTCTTCCAGGGGTCCGTCGACGAGTTGCACGGCCTGCGCACCTCCGAACTCGAGATCCGGGCCGGCGACCGGGGCCAACTCGGCGACCTGGCCCAACTGATCGCCGATCGCGGCCTCGCCGTCCAGATCGAGGAGGCCTCTGGCTCCGTGGTCGTCGCCGACGGCGCGGCCCTGGCTGGTGAGCTCAACCGCGCCGCCTTCGAAGCAGGCATTGTCATCGTCCATCTGGCCGAACGCGAGGGAAGCCTGGAGGACGCCTATTTCGCGCTCACGGGCAGCCATTCGGGCGACGTCGAGACCGTTGGCGCTTTGGGAGAGATCCAGTGATCGTCTCGTCCTTCTTGAGCGAATGGGTGAAGTTGAAGCGGCGGAACCTCCTCGTCGGGACATATCTCGGATTGGCCGCCGCCGCGTCGCTGTTCGCCGTGCTCCTCTTCGCGCAGGCTCCTGCGACCGGGGGCGGAGATCTTCCGAGCCTCGTGCAACTCGCGCAGCCGGACGGCCTCATCCACGGAGTCAACCGGGCTGCCGTCCTCTTGGGCGTCGTCGCCTTCGGCATCGCCGCCACCCAGATCGCCAGCGAGTACAGCCTGGGCACGCTCCGCCAGCTTCTGGTCCGCCAGCCCCGGCGGGCCGTCCTGCTCGCCGGAAAATTCCTGGCGGTGCTGACGTTCATGCTCGGCGCGGTGATCTTCGCCTCGTTGGTCGCCACCGCGGCCGCCTTCGTGATGGCCCATCTCCGCCACGTCCCTACGGGAGCGTGGACGTCGAGCCTCGGGATCACCGACCTCGTGCGGGCACTCGGCGACCTCCTCCTCGCCACAGTGGGCTTCACCGTCTTCGGGCTGGTCGTCGGGCTGCTCTTCCGCTCTTCGGTGACGGCCATCATCATCGGCTTTGCCTGGCTCCTGCCCATCGAAGCCGTCATCACCCGCATTGCCCCGCACACGGTGGCCTGGCTTCCCGGGCAGCTGCTCCAAGCGATAGCCGCGGGTGGGTTGCTGGGGGCGGGGTTCGCCCACTCACTCGCTCTGAGCACGGTCTATCTGGCCATCGCCGCCGTGGCGGCCACGGTCGTCTTCGTGCGAAAAGACGTGACGGCGTAGGACCCTCGATCGGCCTGACACCGTCCATGATCCACGCTGTCGTTGGCCGGCGTCGATCGGCCTGACGCCGGCGTGACACGGCGCAACTCGGCCCTGGTTGCCGTCAGAGAAGCCGGCACAGGAGAGTCTCTATTGTGGGCCGGATGCCGAAGGATCCCGTCCCCGCCACCGGCGCGTCGGTCACGTTCTCGCGTTGCGTGGAGAGACTCCGGTCGGGGCAACCTCTCGATCGCGTCGTGGACGACCTCCTGGCCGAGCTGACGCTGGACGAGAAGCTCGGACTGCTCGACGGCGACATCCCGTTCTGGGACGGGCTCATCGACATGAACGTCAGCGGCTACAACCGGACGCCGATCCCAATGGGGCGCGTCGAGCGTCTCGGGATCCCGGGCCTGCTGTTCTCGGACGGTCCGCGGGGCGTCGTCATGGGTCACTCCACCGCCTTTCCCGTGTCCATGGCCCGGGGCGCGACCTGGGACCGCGACCTGGAAGAGCAGGTCGGCACCGCCATCGGCCTCGAGGGGCGCGCCCAGGGAGCGAACTTCTTCGGGGGCGTCTGCATCAACCTGCCCCGCCATCCGGCCTGGGGACGGGTGCAGGAGACCTACGGCGAGGACCCGCTTCTCCTGGGCGAAATGGGAGCGGCCCTGGTCCGCGGGGTCGGGCCGCAACATGATGGCGGTGGCCAAGCACTACGCCCTGAACTCCATGGAGAACGCCCGCTTCACCGTGGACGTGACGGCCGACGGTGCGACCCTGCACGAGGTCTTCCTGGCGCACTTCCGCCGCGTCGTCGACGAGGGCGTCGACGGGATCATGACCTCCTACAACTCGGTCAACGGCGAATGGGTCGGGGAGAACGAGCGACTCCTCGAAGGTGTGCTGCGCCAGCGCTGGGGGTTCGAAGGCGTCACCGTCTCCGACTTCCTCTGGGGACTGCGCGACGCCGCCAAGTCGCTCCGGGCCGGCCTCGACGTCGAAGAGCCGTTCGCCCAGCAGCGCGCCCAGCATCTGCCCGAGGCCATCCGGAGCCGGCGACGTGACGGACGAGCACATCGACCGCGCCGCCCGCCGCATTCTCGGCACCCAGCTCCGCTACTACGCCCGTCGAGACGACGCCGCACCGTCGCCCGTCTCCGTGGTCTTCTCCGACGCGCACCGCCGCCTCGCCCGCGAGGTGGCCGGCCGCGCCATGGTCCTGCTGAAGAACGACCCCGTCGACGGGGCACCCGCTCCTCCCGCTCGACGCGAGCCAGCTCAGCACGTCGCCGTCATCGGCCGGCTCGCCGACATGGCCAACACGGGCGACCATGGTTCGTCGGACGTGCGCTCCCCCGCGGTCGTCACGCCCCTCGAAGGGCTCCGCGCCGCGCTGCCCGGGGTGGCAGATCAGCCACACGCCGGCGGACGATCCCGCCCTGGCGGCCGACGCGGCGCGGGCGGCCGACGTCGCCGTCGTCCTGGTCGGCTACACGGCCGAGGACGAGGGGGAGTACATCGACAACGAGGCCTTCGGCGATCCCGACCTGCTCGCCGTCTTCCCGCCGTTCCCCGACGACCCCGCACTGCAGAAGCGCCTGGAGGTCTGCTGAGCGGCGAGGAGGCGGATCGACCGTGGGCAGCGACGGTGCCGGCGGCGACCGCCTCAGCCTTCGTCTCCGCCCGGTCGATGCCGACATCATCCGTGCCGTGGCCGCGGCCAACCCGCGCACGGTCGTGGCGATCATCACGGCAGGCGCCGTCATCACCGAGGAATGGCGTGACGACGTCCCCGCCGTCCTCTTGAGTTGGTACTCCGGCTCCGAGGGCGGCCACGCCCTGGCCGACGTGCTCCTCGGCCACGTCGACGCCTCGGGACGGCTGCCCTTCTCGGTCCCGGCGACCGAGGACCATCTCCCGTTCTTCGACCGCAACGCGAAGGCCATCACCTACGACAAGTGGTTCGGTCAGCGCCTGCTCGACCGGGACGGGCACACGGCGCCGCCTTCCCGCTCGGGTTCGGGCTGTCGTACACGGCGTTCGCGCTCTCCGACCTGTCGGTCGACGACCTCGTGGGCGACTCCTTCCGCGCCGCGGTGACGGTGACGAACACCGGCCAGCGGGCCGGTCGCCACGTGGTGCAGCTCTACGGCCGCCTCGAGGCCGGCGACGACTTTCCCGGTCGGGTCCTGCTCGGGTTCGCGATCCGTCGGGCTGGAGCCCGGCGCCGCCGCCCGCGTCGAGCTGGCCGGGTCGACACGACCGCTCCAGCGCTGGACCGGTGACGGATTCGCGGCCGCCGCCTCGTCCGTCGTGATCGAGGCGCCGCGTTCGCCGGCGATCCGCAGGCGCTGATCGCACCCGTCGCGTTCCGACTCGCCTGACCCGGACCGGCGGTCACTCCGTCGGTGCCACGCCGGCTTGCACGTAGGCCTGCGCCGCCTGGGTCTCCCACTTGCGCTCGATGTCGCCGAAGTGCCAGACGGCCAGCGCCACGATCCAGGTCGCCACGAAGATGCCGACGATGATGAAGCCGGCCCGGTTGATGTTGAACTTCTCAACGACGTCCCAGACGCCGCCGCTGCGATTGGTCTCCTGGGCAATGAGGCCCAGGATCTCGATCGTGCCGATGAAGAGGGCGATGAAGACCGACAGGCCCGTGATCGTCAGGTTGTAATAGATCTTCCGGATGGGCTTCGAGAAGGCCCAGTCGTAAGCGAAGTTCATGAAGCAGCCGTCGATGGTGTCGAAGAGGCACATGCCGGCGGCGAAGAGGATCGGCAGCGACAGCACGGCGTAGAACGGCAGACCACCCACCACTGCGGTGCCGGCGAGCACCAGGAGAGCCACTTCGCTGGCGGTGTCGAAGCCCAGGCCGAAGAGCGCCCCGATCGGGTACATCTTCCAGGGCGTGTCGACCCGCCTGGCGTACCCGCCGAGGACGCGGTTCATGAGCCCGCGCGCGTCGAGCTGGCGCTCGAGCTCGGCGTCGTCGTACCTGCCCTGCCGCATCTCCCGGCTCACCTTGAGGATGGAGAAGAGGACGACGAGGTTCAGCAGCCCGATCAGGTACAGGAACGTCCCGGAGATGGAGGTGCCGATGATCCCCGTCCAGTGGTGCAGCGCGGACGTGTTGTTCTGCACCGCTCCGTTGAGGGCGCGGATGCCGAAATTCAAGAGGACGGCGAGGACGAAGACGATGGTCGAGTGACCGAGCGAGAAGAAGTAGCCGACGCTGAGCGGGCGCTCTCCGTCGTGAATCAGCTTGCGGGTGGTGTTGTCGATGGCGGCGATGTGATCGGCGTCGAAGGCGTGACGCATGCCGAGCGTGTAGGCGAGCACCCCGGTCCCGAAGCCGAAGAACGCGGTCCGGTTGATGTGGTGGTGACCGCGGAGCGCCAGGGCCAGCATCCCCCAGCCGACGACGTTGAGGCCGACGATCGTCGCCGCCATCAGGCCCACCCGTGGTCCACTCCCGGGAGGTCAGACCGTTGCGAATCCTGCTGATTCGGCCGATCGGGCCCGCCATGTCGTGTGTCCCCCTCGGTGCGCCGGATGCCGGCCATGTCGCTATCGCCAACCTAAGGCAAATGCGAATGACTTGCAAGAAGCTTCGGCGCCCTACAGTGGTGAGGTCATGGGCGTTCCACTCGGCGCAGATGCACCCCGGCACGACGTCAGCACGGTCGACGACGTCCTCGCCCTGGTGCGCGAGAGCGGCGGACGGGTGACCAACTCCCGGCGCCTGCTCCTCGAGGCGATCTTCGACGACCCGGGCCATCACAGCGCCGAGGATCTGGCCGAGATCGTCCAGGCAAGAGCACCGGACGTCCACCTGTCGACGATCTACCGCAACCTGGACGAGCTGGAGCGACTCGGGGTCGTCGTCCATTCTCATCTCGGGCACGGACCGGCCACCTACCACCTGGCCGCGAGCGCGCACTGCCATTTCGTCTGCGAACACTGCGGCGACGCCGTCAAGGCACCGGACGAGCTCTTCGTGAGCCTGGCCGACCGCGCCAAGAAGCAGTTCGGCTTCGCCATCGACCCCCACCACTTCTCCATCTTCGGTCGCTGCCGGAACTGCCAGAGGCGGTCGAGCTCCGGCCACTCTCTAAGGTTCGGTCGTGCCCAGCCCGCCCGTCCGTCGCGGTGGCGATCGACGCCACGCCCCTGCTCGGAGTGCGGACGGGCGTGGGCGAATCCGTCGCCGGGCTTCCTCGCTGCCGTCAGCGAGCGCCCGATCTCGCCATCATCGGGTACGGCCTGAGTGCCCGGCCGGGGCGACGCGCTGCCGGGCGGCTGCCGGCGTCGGTCAGGCCCGGGCGCCGGGTCCCGATCCCGGCCACGGCGCTGCTCCGGGCGTGGGCCCGTTTCGACCATCCGGCGGTCGAGCTGTGGACCGGCTCCGTCGACGTGGTGCACGGCACCAACTTCGTCGTGCCCCCCTCCCGCAGGGCGGCCCGGCTCGTGACCGTGCACGACCTGACCCCGCTGCGCTTCCCCGAGCTCTGCAGCCCGACGTCGCTGCGGTACCCCGCGCCTGATCCGGCGGGCCATCGAGCAAGGTGCCGTCCGTCCACACCGTCTCCCAGGCAATGGCGGACGACGTCATGGAGCACTTCGACGTCGGAGCCGATCGGGTGCACGTCATCCACAACGGGCTCACCCCGCTGCCCGCTCCACCGCCCCGCGACGAACCGAACCGCCGTACATCCTCGCCATCGGCACCGTCGAACCGCGCAAGGGCCTGCCCGATCTGGTGGCGGCGTTCGACCGCATCGCCGACTCCGTCCCCGACCTGCACCTCAAGATCGCCGGACCGGCCGGGTGGGGCGAGGACGCCCTCAGCGCTGCCATTGCGGGCAGCTCGCCACGCGGATCGCGATCCGCCGCATCGGATGGACCGACGACAGGAGCTCGCTCATCGCGGGCGCCCGCGTCCTCGCCTACCCCTCGCTCTACGAGGGCTTCGGGCTGCCGCCGCTCGAAGCGATGTCCCTCGGCGTCCCGGTGGTCGCCACGACGGCGGGGGCCATCCCCGAAGTGGTCGGCGACGCCGCGGTGCTGGTCGAACCACGCGACGTCCCCGCACTGGCCGAGGCCCTGCTCGTGGCGGTGCAGGACACGGCGACCAGGGACCGGCTGATCGCCTGCGGCGCGGAGCGGGTCCGGATGTTCTCGTGGCACCGCGCCGGGCAGCAACTCGCGCGCCTCTACCGATCCCTCGCCGATGTCCGCGTCTGAAGAACTCGCGCCGCGTCCGGCGACGTGTAAACATCGATAGATGCCGTCTGGAGCAGTGGACACCGCGTCCCCGGTGACGCACGACTCGGCACCTCCAGGTGCCCGCGCACCCGGTCCGGCGCCGGGCCTCGTTGCGCGCTGGCGCGGGCGTCGGGGCCTGATCCTCGAAGCACTCGGCGTGGCCTGGCTGCCGTGGCTCACGGCGCAGGGTCATCACCGCTCTTCGCACTCGGACTGGCGAAGTACGAGGTCAAGCACTTCCACATCACCAACGCCAAGGCCGTGCTCGAAACGCACTACGGGCTGCTGGGGTCCGACGCCGGCTGGTACCAGACGATCGCCGCCAACGGGTATGGACCGCTGCCGCGGTCGGCGACCCGCTTCTTCCCCCTGTTGCCGCTGCTCGACCGTGGCCTGAGCGACATCACCACCATGACGGTGGGCATCGCGTCGCTGCGTGATCACGAACGCGGCCAGCCTCCTGGTGGGCGATCGGGATCTACGTGCTGGCCCGCGTCCGAGTACCAGGACACGGTCGTCGCCCGGCGGGCGGTGTGGCTCATCATGCTGGCCCCGCCTGCGTTCGTCTTCGTCATGGGGTACTCCGAGGCGCTGCTCGTCCTGCTGGCCGTCGCCTTCTTCGTGGCCATCCGGCGAGGCAGCTGGTGGTGGGCCGGCGCTGTTCGGCTACCTGGCCGGCACCGCACGACCGATCGGTTGCCTCCTGGTCGTGCCGGCCGTCATCGAGGTCGATCCGGTCCTGGCGGACGGACCGCTGGGCACGGTGGCCGAGCAAGGTCGTCGCGATCGTGTCGTCCGGCGCCGGCACCGTCACCTATCTCGCCTGGGTGAGCGCCAGTACGGCGGCGGGTTCCTCGAGCCGCTCAAGATCCAACAGCAACAGGCGCACCACGGGGCGCTCACCGATCCGGCCTCGACCATCTACCACGCGCTCGCCAACCTGGCGCACGGGCACCACATCGGCGACGGGCTGCACGTCCCGTGGATCGGCGTCGCCGTCGTGCTGCTCGTCGTGGCGTTCTGGCGCCTGCCCGTCTCCTACGGCGCGTTCGCCCTGTGCGTCGTCGTCATCGCGTTGTCGGGATCCAACCTCGACTCCTTCGAGCGCTACGCGCTCAGCGCCTTCCCCCTCGTGCTGGCCGGCGCGACCTTGCTGAAGTCGGCTCGGGTCGCCACCGTGACCTACGTGCTGTGCGGCGCCGCCATGGCGCTCTACGCCGTGCTGGCGTTCCAGGGGGCGTACGTCCCCTAATGACCGGCGCCACCGGATCAGCCGCAGCCACAGGAGGAGCCGCAGGAGGAGCGCAAGGCCCGCCTCGGCGAGCCCCGCTGGCCCATGGCGATCGCCGTGGTCGCCACCGGCCTGCTGCGGGCGGCGCTCCCGCACCAACTGCGCAACGGCGACGCGGCCTGGCTCTTCCTGGTCCTCGTCGTGGGGCTGCTGGCCGTCCTGATCATCGGCGACCCCGGCCGCATCGACCGGGACCGGCCCTGGCTCCACAACCTGACCAGCGTGTTGATCGGCCTGATCTCCATCGCCAATGCGGACGCCGCCATCCGACTGGTCGTCGGCATCATCAACGTGTCGAGCTTCACCCAGAACGCCAAGGTGCTCCTGGCCAGCGGCGGCGCCATCTGGCTCTCCAACATCATCGCCTTCGCGCTGTGGTACTGGAACCTCGACCGCGGCGGCCCGGCGGCCCGCGCCGCCGGCACCGAGGACCCGCCGGCCCTGATCTTCCCCGAGATGCTGCACACCGCAGCACGTCAAGGAGGGCTGGTACCCGACCTTCGTCGACTACTTCCACTTCGCCTTCGCCACGGCGACTGCCTTCAGCCCGACCGACGTGTCGGCCGTCAAGCCCTGGATGAAGCTCATGATGATGGCCGAGGAAGCCATCTCCCTCGTGGTGGCGATCCTCGTCGTCGCCCGCGCCGTCAACATCTTGAAGTAGCGCACCTGAGGGCGCGACACACCAGGACGCGCCGGAGCGTCACAGGAACCATGATGGATCCATGCGCGTCGGCGTCCGGTCGTTGCAGCGGGAGTCGTGCTCCACCCCGCCGCACCGCTGACCCTCACCATGGACACCTGTCCCCGTGAACGCGCCGGCCGAGGGAAGCGGCGTGCCGCCGACCGGCGCGGCGACCGAGCAACTCGCGCTCTCGAGCGCGCGGGGCCGCTGGGTCATCGCGGCCACGGTGCTCGGCTCGGGGATCGCCATGCTCGATTCGACCGTCGTCGGCATCGCGCTCCCCTCCATCAACCGCGCCTTCCACGGCGGCGTCGGCACGCTGCAGTGGGTCGTCACCGGCTACGCGCTGACGCTGGCCGCCTTCCTCCTCCTCGGCGGCTCGCTCGGCGACCGCTACGGGCGCAGGCGCGATCTTCTCCATCGGGATCGTCTGGTTCGCCGCTGGCCTCCGCCCTCTGCGGCATCGCGCCGACCGCGGTCTGCTCATCGGCGGCCCGCGTCGTCCAGGGCGTCGGCGGCGCGCTCCTGGCGCCCGGCCAGCCTGGCCATCATGCAGGCCTCGTTCCGGCCCGAGGACCGCGCCCGGGCCATCGGCGCCTGGTCGGGCCTGGGCGGCGTCGCCGCGGCCGCCGGCCCGCTCGTCGGCGGCTACCTCCTCGCCGTCGCCTCGTGGCGCTGGGTCTTCTTCATCAACCTCCCGCTTGGCCGCCGTCGTGGTGGCTGGTCACGGTCCGCCACGTGCCCGAGTCGCGCGACCCGACGGCGACCGGCCGCGTCGACACCGTCGGGGGCACGCTGGCCGTCGCTCTTCCTGGCCGGCCTGACGTACGGGCTCATCGAGGCGCCGACGCGCGGCTGGTCGAGCCCGGCCGTGCGCTGGCGTGCCTCGCGCGTGGCCGTGCTGGCCGGGCCCGCCTTCCTCTTCGTCGAGCACCGCCGTGCGCAACCCGATGCTGCCGCTCGACCTGTTCCGCTCCCGTCAGTTCAGCGGCGCCAACGGCGTGACCTTCGCCGTCTACGGCGCCCTCGGCGGCGCCCTCTTCCTGCTGCCCGTCGAGCTGCAGATCGTCACGCACTACACCCCGCTCGAGTCGGGTCTCGCCCTGCTCCCGTGACGCTCGTGATGCTGACGCTCTCGGCCCGTTCGGGCCGCTCTCGGCCCGCATCGGCCCGCGCCTGCAGATGACCGTCGGGCCGCTCATCGTCGGCGCCGGGCTCGCCCTGCTGACCCGGGCCACCGACCCCGGCAGCTACTGGACCCAGGTCTTCCCCGCCGTGCTCCTCTTCGCCATCGGCCTGGCCATCACCGTGGCCCCGCTGACGGCCACGGCGATGGGCGCCGCACCGCCCGAGCACTCCGGCGTCGCCTCGGCCGTCAACAACGTCGTCGCCCGGGCGGCCGGCCTCCTCGCCGTGGCCGTGCTGCCGCTCCTGGCCGGGCCTCACCGGCGCCGCCGCGCTCAGCAGCCAAGGAGCTGGCCCCGGGTTCCGCACCGCCATGGTGATCTCGGGCGTCACCGGCGCCGCCGGCGGCGTGCTGGCCGCGCTGACCATCCGCAACCCGGTGCGCACGCCCGCCGCCGTCCGGCGGCCGAAGAGCGAGGAGCCGCACCTGGTACTGCGGTGTCAGCGGCCCGCCGGCTCGACCCGCTCGCTGGCGGCCGCCGGTGGATCGCCCGGCGCTGACGCCAACGTGCGGCCGGCGCGCCGGTCGGCAAAGGTAGGCCCATGCCGACGCGCCGCACGCCAGGACGCCGCCCCGCCGGTCTTCGCCCCGGCGCCGCTCGGGCCGCTGACGCTGCGCAACCGCATCATCAAGGCGGCCACCTTCGAGGGCGTGACGCCAGGCGGCAAGGTCAGCGACGAGCTGATCGAGTTCCACCGCCGCGTCGCCGCCGGCGGCGCCGCCATGTCCACGGTGGCCTACCTGGCCGTCTCGCCCGAGGGCCGGACCGACCGGCACTGCCTCCTGCTGAGCGAGGACACCGTGCCCGGGCCTGCGCCGGCTGACCGACGCCGTCCACGCCGAGGGCGCGGCCGCGGCGGCGCAGATCGGCCACGCCGGACCGGTGGCGAACGCGCGCTCCAACGGCGCCCCCGCGCTCTCGCCCTCGGGCGGCTTCACGCCCATGGGCTCGCGCCTGCGCGCCGTCGACCTGGCCGGGATCGAGCGCATCACCGAGGACTACCGGCGCGCCGCCACCCTGGCCGTCGAGGCCGGCTTCGACAGCATCGAGGTGCACGTCGGGCACAACTACCTCCTGAGCGCGTTCCTGAGCCCGAAGCTCAACAGGCGCGACGACCAGTTCGGCGGCTCGGTCGAGAACCGCGCCCGCTTCGCCCGCACCGTCCTGCGCACCGTGCGCGACGCCGTCGGCCCCGACGTGGCGGTGACGGCCAAGCTCAACATGGCCGACGGCGTCGACGGCGGCCTGTGGCTCGACGAGAGCGTGGAGGTCGCCACGCTCTTCGAGGCCGACGGCGCGCTCGACGCGCTGGAGCTCACCGGGGGCAGCTCGCTGGCCAACCCGATGTACCTCTTCCGGGGCGACGCGCCGCTCGCAGGAGTTCGGCGCCACCCTGCCGCCGCCGGTGCGCCTCGGCTTCCGCGTTCATCGGCCACCGCTTCCTCCGGTCCTACC
The DNA here is from genome assembly GCA_963762175.1 of uncultured Acidimicrobiaceae bacterium. GTDB lineage: Bacteria > Actinomycetota > Acidimicrobiia > Acidimicrobiales > RAAP-2 > Bog-473. Next base: position 582,429 of record CAVXJW010000002.1, on the reverse strand, counting down.
CCTACGAGGAGGCCTTCTTCCTCCCCTTCGCCCGGCAGTTCCAGCGCCGCGCTCTCCACGCCGCTCATCCTCCTCGGCGGCATCACCGAGCTGGCCACCATCGAGTCGGCCCTGGCCGAGGGCTTCGCCTTCGTGGCCATGGCCCGGGCCCTGCTGCGCGAGCCCGACCTGCCCAACCGCATGCAGGCGGGCGCGGCGACGACGTCGCTGTGCATCCACTGCAACAAGTGCATGCCCACCATCTACTCGGGCACGCGCTGTGTCCTGGTGACCGCTTCTCCGGGGTAGGTGGCCGCATTGAACAGCCCGGTGGTGGGCATCGCGCCCACGCCCGACGGCCGCGTGCTGGTTGGTCGCCGCCGACGGGGGCATCTTCCACTTCGGTGACGCCGTGTATGCCGGCTCCACCGGCAATGCCGACCTGAACAGACCGATCGTGGGCATGGCTGCGACCCCCGACGGCGGCGGCGACTGGCTCACGGCCTCAGACGGCGGCATCTTCGCATTCGGCGACGCCCACTTCTTCGGCTCCACCGGCGCTCTCGTCTTGAACCAGCCGGTGGTGGACATGGCTCCCGTCGCCGACGCCAAGTGCTACTGGCTCGGCGCCGCCGACGGCGGCATCTTCGCCTTCGGCGACGCCGGCTTCTTCGGCTCCATGTGCGGGACGACCTTGAACGCTCCGCTGGTCGGCATGGCCGTGCTCTAACCTCGACGGCAAGTCGTTCGTTGTTCGCTCGCGTGGCGCCGTGCGAACCCGTGCATGCCCACGATCTACTCGGGCACGGGCCGTGTTCTCGTGACCGACCATCCGGATACCCGCCGCCCGGGGACCGCCTAGGCCGAGACCGGCGGCCGGCGCGCCGCCCACGGGGCCGCCTGCTCCAGCTGGCCGGCCAGCGAGAGCAGCGTCTCCTCGTCGCCGAAGCGGCCGACGAACTGCACGCCGATCGGCAGCCCGCTCGCGTTCCAGTGCAGCGGCAGCGAGATACCGGGCTGGCCCGTCACGTTGAACGGCGGGGTGAACGGCACGTAGTCGGCGGCGCGGAAGAGCCCGGTCAGCGGCTCGCCGGGCGGCGAGTCGAAGGTGCCGAGCGGGGCCGGCGGCTCGCCCAGCGTCGGGGTGAGCAGCACGTCGATCCCCTCGAAGTACTCGGCGATGCCGCGGTGATGCGCTGGAGCTCCTGCACCGACGTCAGGTACTGGGCCCCGTTGATCGAGCGGCCGAGCTCGACGAGGGCCCAGCTCAACGGCTCGAGGTCGGCCTCGTGGGCCGTCCGCCCGAGCCGCGCCTCCCAGTCCTCGACGGCCCAGGCGTTGCCGCAGGCCCACTGGTTGACGAAGTGGGTCGTGAAGGCGTCGCCGTCGACGTCGAGTGCCGCCTCCTCCACCTGGTGCCCGAGCGACTCGCAGAGTGCCGCGGTCGCCTGCGACGGCCGCCACGCACTCGGCGTCCACGTCGCTGCCCGTCGGCGACGCCGTCATGACGGCGATGCGCAGCCCGTGCGGCGCGGTGGCGGCCGCCGCCGCGAAGGACGGCCCGCGCAGCGGCGGGGCCCAGTAGGGATCGCCGGGCACCGGGCCGGCCGTGACGTCGAGGATGGCCGCCGAGTCGCGCACCGAGCGCGTCACGACGTGCTCGACCACCAGGCCGCCCATCATGTCGCCGTACTGCGGCGCCAACGAGTTGCGCCCCCGGGTCGGCTTCAGCCCGACGAGGCCGCAGCACGAGGCGGGAATGCGGATGGAGCCGCCGCCGTCGTTGGCGTGCGCCGCCGGCACCATGCCCGACGCGACCGCGGCGGCCGAACCGCCCGAGGAGCCGCCGGTCGAGTGCCCGGTGTTCCACGGGTTGCGCGACGGTCCGAAGCGCGCGGCTCGGTCGTCGGCAGAATGCCGAGCTCGGGCGTGTTCGTCTTGCCGCAGATGACGAAGCCGGCGTCGATGTAGCGCTGCGTGAGCGCCTGGGTCACGGTCGAGAGGTAGTCGCCGGAGAAGGCCATGCCCTCGTTGAACGGCGTGCCGGCCAGCTCGGCGCCGAGGTCCTTCAAGAGGAACGGCACGCCGCGGAACGGGCCGTCGGGCAGCGCGCCCGCCGCCTCGGCCCGCGCCCGGTCGTAGAGCTCGTGGATGACCGCGTTGAGCTCGGGGTTGAGCTTCTCCATGCGGCGCGATCGCCGCCGCCACCAGCTCGGCCGGCGAGACCTCCTTGGTGCGGACCAGCTCCGCCTGTGCCGTTGCGTCCAGCCATGCCGTGTCGTCGCTCATGGGGATGCACGGTAGCGACGCCGGCGGCGGCGCGCCCGGTGCCTCGGGGCGGGCGCGCCCGGGGTCTCAGTGCGGTAGCGGGGCCCGGCGTCGCGCCTCGGGGCCGGCGTGCGCCCGGTCCGGACGGCGACCGCCTCGGTCACCGTGACGTCGGCGCCACAGGCCAGGCAGCGGCGGCGGTCGTCGAGCTCGCCGCCGCAGTCGCGGTGCTGGAGGATCATCGGCCGCTCGCCCCCTCGAGGGCGTGGCGGTCGCCCCACTGGAGCATCGCGACCAGCACCGGCCACAGGTCGGCGCCCTTCTCGGTCAGCCGGTACTCGGAGCGCAGCGGGCCGCTCCTGGTAGGGCCGCTTGACCAGGATCCCCTCCTCGACGAGGCGCTCGAGGCGCACCTGCAGCACGTTGCGGGCCACGCCCAGGTCGCGCTGGATGTCCTCGAAGCGGCGGATGCCCAGGAAGACGTCCCGGACGATGAGCAGCGTCCAGCGCTCGCCGATCACCTCGAGCGTCGAGGCCACCGGGCAGTACTGGGTGGGGTAGTCCCGCTTCAGCATCACGCCAGCTAACCCGACATTTCGGTCAGTGGGTTGTTTTATAAAACTTTCTCTCCTACAGTACGTTTCATGACAGAACTGATGGAGAGCCCGACCGCGGCCTGGCGAAGCGGCCCCGGCCCGTGTCCTGACCGCGCTGATCGTCCTCACCGGGGTGTTCCTCTCCTCGCTCGACCTGTTCATCGTCAACATCGCCTTCCCCAGCATCTCGGCGAGCTACCACGGCGAGAGCCTGAGCTCGCTGTCCTGGGTGCTGAGCGCCTACACCATCGTCTTCGCCGCCGTCCTGGTGCCGGCCGGCCGTTGGGCCGACCGGGCCGGTCGCAAGCGGGCCTTCCTGCTCGGGCTGGCCATCTTCACCACGGCGTCCGCGCTCTGCGCCGTCTCCCCGTCCCTCGAGCTCCTCGTCGCGGCGCGCGTCCTGCAGGCGATCGGCGGCGCGCTCATGCTGCCGACCTCCCTCGGGCTGCTGCTGCCCGCCTTCGGACCCGAGCGCAAGGGCGCGGCCATCGGCCTGTGGTCGGCCGTCGGTGGCGCGGCCGCCGCCCTCGGACCGCCCGATCGGCGGCCTGCTGGTCCAGGCCAGCTGGCGCTGGGTCTTCCTGGTCAACCTGCCCTTCGCCGTGGTGGCGCTCGTGCTCGGCGTCCGCACGCTCGACGAGGTCCGCGACCCCGACGCCCAGAAGTCCGACCTGCCGGCGCCGCGCTCCTCACGGTCGCGGTGGCCAGCCTGGTGGCCGCCATCGTCGAGGGCTCCGACTGGGGCTGGACGAGCGCGCGGATCCTCGGTGCCTTCGCGCTGGCCGCCGCGGCGGGAGCGGGGCTCGTGATGCGTTCCTTCCGACACCCGAACCCCATCATTGAGCCGGCCGTGATCCGCCACCGCGCCGTGGCGCTGGCCGACCTGAGCTCGCTCGCCTTCTTCGGCGGCTTCGGGGCGCTCGTGCTCGGCGGCGTCCTGCTCCTGACCGGCCTGTGGCACGAATCCGTGCTGCGCGCCGGGTTTCATGATCGCCCCCGGACCGCTGCTGGCCGGGATCACCGCGTTCCCGGGCGGGCTGCTCGGCGCACGCTTCGGGCACCGGATCGTGGGCACCGCCGGCGCGCTGCTCTTTGCCGCCGGTGGCGCGTGGTGGATCACCCACGTGGGCGCGACACCCGACTGGGCCGGCGCCTACCTGCCGGGCAGCATCGTCAGCGGCATCGGCGTGGGGCTCATGCTCCCCTCGCTCGGCGGCGCCGCCACGGCACCGCTGCCGCCGGAGCGCTTCGCCACCGGCTCTGCGCTCTACGTCATGACCCGCCAGATCGGCATCGCGCTCGGGGTGGCCGGCCTGGTGGCCATCCTCGGGACCACCACCGGTGCGTCCGCCGTCACGGCGTTCCACCACGCCTGGATCTTCATGATCGCCTGCAGCCTGGCCGCGGGTGCGCTGCTCCAGGGCATCGGCACTCGCGTGACCGAGGTGGCCGACGCCTCCCTGGAGGCGGAGCCGCATGCGCCGGCTCCCGAGCGCGTGGCCGCGCCGGCTCCCGCGTTGCCGGCCGCGCTCTACCCGCTCGCCACCGGCAAGTAGGAGGGGTTCGCCACCAGCAACTGGTCCCGCGCCGACGCGGCCAGGACTCGCGCCACGGCCTTCCATTCATCGTCGAGTTCGCCCGAGCGCAGCGCGGCGGCCAGGGCCGCATCGTCGGCGAAGCCGAGCCCGGCCAGACGCTCGGCGTGCGCCGCCGTGAGGGCTGGGCCGAGGCGGAGCTCGCGCTCGGCGACGCCGAGTGCGTTGCGTGCCACGCGCGCCTCGAAACGCGCGCCGCCCTCGCCGCGCTCCATGACTCCCTCGAGGTACTCGCGCACCGCCTCGACCAGCTCGGCGGCCGTAGGGCGACCGAAGGGTGCCGTTGGTGCGTCTGCGGAAAGCGGGCCGGCCGCGGCGGGCGGCGCCGTGGCCAGCGGCGCCATGTCCAACATGGAGAAGAGATCCCACTCGCTCTCGCACACGCGCCGGCCGATGGCGGCCAGCTCGACCGAGCGCGTCACGCCGCTGAGGTGGGCCGACGCCTGCAGCGCGCAGATGGTCGCCCATTTGACGGTGGCGTACACCTGCCACCACTGCACCCGGGCCACGGTGAGGGTCTCACCACCCGCGTCGGCATAGGCCTCCACGAACTCGGAGACCGAGCCGAAGCCACCCACATCGCCACTCCCCCCGAAGCGCCACGCCGGGCGCGCTCAGCCACCCGACGTCCTCCGCCGGGTCGCCGATGTGCGCCAGCTCCCAGTCGAGCACGCCACGCAGCCCGTCGCCCCCGACCAGGAAGTTGCCCATCCGGTAGTCACCGTGCACGACCGCGCTGGCGCTGCCCGTCGGCCGGTGGGTGGCCAACCAGCGCACGCCGAGCTCGAGGGCCGGGCGCACCTCGCCCAGCGCGTCGAGGAACGGCAACGGGTCGCCGAGCGGGTCCGCCGGGGCGAGCCCGGAGATGGATCGCGGATCGATGGAGTGGATGGCGGCCAGCGCACGCGCCACCTGGCCGGGGAGGGCGCGGCGGCGCCTCGCTCCACTCGTCGTCGCGCAGGATCTTGCGCGGAATCGTCTCCCCCTCCAGGCGGTCGACCACCAGCCAGCTCGACCCCACCTCGTCGCGCTCGCCCAGGGCGACCACGCCCGGCACCGGCACGCCGGCGGCAGCGGCGGCGCCCAGCAGGTCCGCCTCAAGACGCGCCCGGCCACGCGGGGCGCTGCCGCCGCGGTCCATCTGCAGGATGAGCGGGCGCAGCGCACCGTCGGGATCGCGCAGGTCGAACGCGCTGGTCACACGCGAGGCACCACCCGACAGGCGCTGCATCCCCTCCACGGTGCCGCCGAGCCGGCGCCCGAGCGCCGCTGCCAGCTCTTCCGAGCTCAACCGAGGCGCCATCCCTATTCGACGGGGACGACAGGCCTCCCGCTGTCGTCGAGCTGGTGCAGGTACTCGCAGATGCCGTAGCCGGTGTGCGGCACGCCATCGAGGTCCTCGTAGGTCCACCGCGCCAACCCCTCGTTCACCATGGTGCCGCCGGCCCGTCCGATGTCGGCCACGCGCAGCACGTCGCCGCGCAACGGGTAGGTCTCGCCCTTCTTGTCGACGACGTCGAGATGCACGACCCGGTGCGTAACGCCGTCGTCGGCCAGCTCGGTGCGCACACGCCATTCCGCCACCGACGTCGCTCGCTTCCCGTCCCACACCCAGCCCCGGTGCAGATCGCCGGCGTCGGTGCCGAGGCGGATCCCCCCGAAGTGCATCTCCTCGCCGATGTTGATGGAGAACCAGCGCCACATCTTCGGGCCGCCCCAGCGGCGCGGGCCCCAGGAGCGGTCCCGGTTGCCGTGCGCACCGCGCCACTCGTAGGGCGTGCCGTCGACCGTGAGCGTCCCGGTCCAGCGGCCCGCTTGCTCCAGGTGTCCCTTCCCGACCGTCCCCGCGGCCGCGGCCGCCTCGGCCGACTTGGGCCCGCCGCTCGGTTGGCCGTCCGTGCCGATGGCGGGCGTCACCGCGTCGAAGCGCACGTCGAGCACGACTGGCACCGGATGGGTCGTCGTGTCGCCGCGCACGCAGGGGCGCGCCTGCACCTCGCCCTCCATGGTGAGGCGCCACGATTGCAGCGCCTCGCGCATCTCGTAGCGCACCGCGCCCACGTCCAGCACTGAATCGACCATCTCGCGCTGCTCCTTGACCCAGCGGTACTCGCCGAGCTCGCCCCCCGGGAGCCACAGCGACATGCCGACGTCCATCGTCCCCTCGTTGGGCCGGATGCCGATGCGGCTGAACAGACCCGAGTCGGTCGCCGGGTCATACGCGTTGAAGTAGTACGACTCGCTCCAGGCGGTGTCCCCTTCGACGGGGTGGGCCAGGTCGTGGCGGGCATCAAGGATCGGCATGGCTACACCATTGTCTGTCCGGCGCTCACGTTCAATGCCTCGCCCGTGACGCCGCGGGCGGCGTCCGAGAGCAACCAGCAGATGGCGGCCGCGATCTCCTCGGCGCTCTGCAGGCGCCCCAGCGGGATTTCGCGGGCGATGTAGGCGGCCAGGCCCTCGGGGCCACCCATCAGGTTCTCGAACATGGCATCCCGGTTGATGAGGTCGGTGTCGACGGTGCCGGGGCACACGGCATTGACCGCGATGCCCTGGGCGCCGAGCTCGGCCGCCATCGTCTGGGTCAACAGGATGATCCCCGCCTTCGCCGCGCAGTACGCCCCGAGAAAGGGGAAGGCGCGCTTGCCGGCCTGGCTCGACACGTTGCAGATGCGGCCACCCACACCGGCCGACACCATCCGCGTGGCGCAGGCCTTCGACACCAGCCATGTCCCGATCACGTTGACGTCGAGCACGCGGCGGAACTCCTCGGCCGGGACGTTGAGCAACGGGCCCAGCCCGAAGCCCGGACCGCTCCCTCCCGCCACGTTGGCCACGAGCGTGATCGTCCCGAGCTCGTCGGTCGCCCGGGCCACCGCGGCCTCCACTGCGGTCTCGTCCGACACGTCTGCCTGCACCGTGGTGGCCCGCACGCCCAGTGCGGCCAGCTCGTCGGCGAGCGCCCGGAGGTCGTCTCCGCTGGCGGTGCCGTGCAAGGGGGCGTCGTCGTAGGGGCGGGCGATGTCGAGGCAGGCCACATCGGCGCCGCCCGAGGCCAGGGCGACCGCAGTGGCCCGGCCGATGCCCCGGGGGCGGGCCGCGCCGGTGACCAGCGCGACACTCCCGGCGAACGGGCGTGCCGCAGCATCGTGTGTGAAACTCACCGGGCAAACGTAGCGATGAATGCGGACGGCCGCGCCGTCTGTGGGGGTGGCTCTGCCATGCGTGCCGCGGTGACCAGGGATGGACGGCTGGTGGTGGGCGAAGTGCCCGAGCCCGTGCCGTCGTCAGGCCACGTCGTGGTGCGGTCGCTCTCCGCCGGCATCTGCGGCTCCGACCTGCACGCGCTGGCCGACTTCGGCCATTTCACCGGGCTGATGGACTCCGTCGGCGTTCCCGCGCTGGACCCGACCGCGGACTGCGTCTTCGGTCACGAGTTCTGCGCCGAAATCGTGGACCACGGACCCGACACGGCCGGCACCCTCCCTGTCGGGGCCCGCGTGTGCTCCGTCCCCATCATCCTGGGACCGACCGGCGTGGAGCAGATCGGCTACTCCAACACCTACCCGGGCGCGCTGGCCGAGCACATGGTGCTCCAGGAGTTGCTGCTGCTCCCCGTGCCCGACGCGCTCGACACGGACCTGGCGGCGCTCACCGAACCCCTCGCGGTGGGCGAGCACGCCGTGGGCCTCGCGGATCTCAGCCCCGGCCAACCCTGCCTCGTCGTCGGATGTGGCCCGGTCGGGCTGGCGGTGATCGCCGCCCTCAAGGGCCGCGGTCACGGTCCGGTCCTGGCGGCGGACTTCTCTCCGACGCCGCCGACGCCTGGCCGAAGCGTTTGGCGCCGACGAGGTGCTCGACCCCGCCGAAGGGTCACCGCACGCCCGCTGGTCCGATTTCGGAATTGCCCGGACCGTCATGGAGCGCATCGGCGCGTCCATGCTTGGTGCGCGCCCCGCCGGACCCCGTGATCTTCGAGGCGGTCGGGATCCCCGGCATGCTCCAGTCGCTGCTCGCCGACAGTCCACCGCACAGCCGGATCGTTGTCGTGGGCGTGTGCATGCACACCGACACCATTGAGCCCTTCATGGCGGTGACCAAGGAGATGGAACTGCGCTTCTCCTTCGGCTACACGCCCGCCGAGTTCGCTGCCACCCTCAGCCGCCTGGCCGACGGCGTGCCCGGGGCCGAGCTCCTGGTGACGTCCACCGTGGGTCTCGCCGGTGCACCGGGCGCCTTCGAGACACTGCGCACACCGGGCGAGCACGGCAAGATCCTGGTGACGCCGTGAGCGATGACACAGACCGATGACCAGACCGATGACACAGACCGATGACACAGACCGATGACACGGACCGATGACCAACCTGGAGAACGAAGACCATGACAAGCAGTGACGCCGACGGCCGCCTCAAGTTCGGGATCTTCCTGGCGCCGTTCCACCCTGTAGGTCAGAACCCGACGCTGGCCCTCGAGCGGGACCTCCAACTGATTGAGCACCTCGACGCGCTCGGCTTCGACGAAGCCTGGTTCGGCGAACACCACTCGGCGGGCTATGAGATCATCGCCTCGCCGGAGGTCTTCATCGCGGCCGCCGCGCCGCGCACGAAGCACATCCGGCTCGGCACCGGCGTCTCGTCGCTGCCCTACCACCACCCGTTCATGCTGGCGGACCGCATGGTGCTCCTCGACCACTTGACGCGCGGGCGCGTGATGCTCGGCGTCGGACCGGGTGCGCTGCCCTCCGACGCTTTCATGATGGGCATCGACCCGGCGAAGCAGCGCGACATGATGGAAGAGTCGCTCGAAGCGATCCTGCTGCTCCTGGCCGGCGAGACGGTGTCCATGGAGACGGACTGGTTCAAGCTCGTCAAGGCTCGGCTGCAGTTGCGCCCCTACCAGCGCCCGTTCCCGGAAGTGGCCGTCGCCGCCCAGGTGTCCCCGGCCGGACCGAGGGCGGCGGGGCGCTTCGGCTGCAGCCTGCTCTCGCTCGGCGCGACCACCACGGGGGGCTTCGACGTCCTGGGCTCGCACTGGCAGGTCATGGAGGAGCGCGGCGGAGGAGTTCTCCACCACGGTCGACCGCAGCCGATGGCGGCTGGTCGGGCCGATGCACATCGCGGACACCAAGGAGCAGGCGATGGCCGACGTCGCCTTCGGGCTCGCCGACTGGGTCGACTACTTCGAACGGGTCGCCGCGCTGCCCATCGCTCCGGACACCACGAACTTCGAGTCGCTGGTCGACGCGCTCAACGCGTCGGGGATGGCCGTCATCGGCACCGTCGACGACGCCATCGCGCAGATCGAGCGGCTCCAGGAGCAGTCGGGCGGCTTCGGCACCTACCTGTTCATGGGCCACGAGTGGGCCGACACCGAGGCGACCCGGCATTCCTACGAGCTGATCGCCCGTTACGTGGCGCCCCGCTTCCAGGACTCCTCGGCCTCCCTGACCTCGAGTCGCGACTGGGCCGCCGAGAACCGGCCCGAGTTCATCGGCGGCGCCGTGAACGCGGTGATGTCCGCGATCCAGCAACATCAGGACGAGAAGGCCGAGAAAGCGGCGAAGGCCGAGGAGAAGGTGACGCCCCATGGCTGAGATCACGCACGAACAGGTGCCGACGAACGGGATCGAGCTGCACGTCGCGACCGCGGGGCCGGCCGACGGCCCTCCCGTCGTCCTGTGCCACGGCTTCCCCGAGCTCTGGTACTCGTGGCGCCATCAGCTCGGCGCGCTGGCCGACGCCGGCTACCGCGCCTATGCACCGGACCTGCGTGGGTACGGCGGCAGCTCGCGTCCGGGCAACGTCGCCGACTACGGCTCGGACAACCTGACGGCCGACCTCGGCGGACTGCTCGACCATTTCGGCCACGACCAGGCGGCCTTCGTCGGCCACGACTGGGGGGCCATGGTCGTCTGGGAGATGGGACGCCTCCACCCCGGCCGCGTCGCGTCACTGTGCAACATGAGCGTGCCCTATTCGAACGCTCCGGCCCCGCCGACGCAGATCTTCGAGGTGATCTTCGAGAACAAGTTCTTCTACATGCTCTACTTCCAGGAGGTCGGCCCGGCCGAGGCGGAATTCGAGGCCGACCCGCGCCTGTTCCTGCGCACCATGCTCTACTCCGCCGGCGGCGAGGGGATGGCGACGGGGAACGCCGCTCGGTGATCACCCGCGCGAGGGGACCCGCTTCATGGACATCCTGTCGCCCGCCCCCGACACGCTCCCGAGCTGGATCACCGAGGAGGACGTCGACGTCTACGCGGCGGCGTTCAAGCAGAGCGGCTTCTTCGGGCCCGTCAGCTTCTACCGCAACATGGACGCCAACTGGGAGCGCAGCAAGGACATCCCTCCGTCGGTGTACACCATGCCCGTCGGGTTCATCACCGGCTCGCTCGACCCCGTGAACACCATGATGCCGGGAGCCATCGAGACCATGGCCGAGGCGATGCCCGACTTCCGCGGCGCGACCGTGGTCGACGGCGCCGGGCACTGGGTGCAACAAGAACGCCCGGTCGAGACCAACGCCGCCCTGCTGTCCTTCCTCTCCGGCGTGTGAGCGGCCTCGTCGCGCTGCCCCCGCAGCCGGCCGGCGTCGACGTGGCCGACCGAGGAGTGGCCCGAGGGCGACCTGCCGCCCCGAGTCGACCTCGCCCCGCTGCTCGACCAGGCCTTCGACCCTGACGGGCTCCTGGCCGAGACGTTCGCCGTCGTCGTGGTCCATCGCGGCCGTGTCGTCGCCGAGCGCTACCAGGGTGCGCTCGAGCACTTCGACCGTCCCGCCACACCGGTGACGGCGGAGACGCCGCTTCTGAGCTGGTCGATGGCCAAGTCCGTGCTGCAGGCGACGGTCGGCCTCCTGGTGGGCGACGGCAAGCTCGACATCGACGCCCCCGCCGCCGTGCCCGAGTGGTCGGACGCGGGCGATGCCCGGCACGCCATCACCCTGCGCCAGCTGCTCGCCATGCGCGACGGGCTGGACTTCGTCGAGGACTACGTCGACGACGGGGTCTCCGACGTGATGCAGATGCTCTTCGGCGACGGCCAGGCCGACATGGCGCACTTCGCCGCCGACCGCCCGCTGGCCGCACCGCCCGGCAGCCGGTTCAACTACTCGTCGGGGACCTCCAACATCGTCTCGGGCGTGGTGGCCCGCACGGTCGGGCCGGGCGAGAGCTACGCCCGCTTCCTGCACAGCCGGCTCTTCGGCCCGCTCGGCATGCGAACGGCCGATCCTGAGTTCGACGAGGCCGGCACCTGGGTGGCGTCGTCGTTCCTGCGTACCTGTGCGCGCGACTACGCGCGCTTCGGCCTGCTCTACCTGCGCGACGGCATGTGGGACGGCGTCCGGCTCCTGCCCGCGGGCTGGGTCGACTACGCCCGCACCTGGGTGTCGGAGGACCCCGAGGACGCCAGCCCGTACGGCGCGCACTGGTGGGGCGTGGCCGGCGACACGCTCGGCACCTTCCGCTGCTCGGGCTACGAAGGCCAGTCCATCACCCTGTGCCCTCCGCTCGACCTCGTGGTCGTGCGCCTCGGCAAGACCCCGCACGAACGCGAGGAGCACCTCGTCCCGTGGCGCATCGCCATGGTGCGGGCCTTCGCCGACGCCGCCGGCGCGGCCGCCCGCTGAGCGGAGAGGTCAGGCGCCCTTCGGCGTGGCGACGAACAGGGGGATCTGCCGGTCCGTCTTCTCCTGGTACTCGGCGTAGGGCGGGTAGGCCGCCACGCCGCGCTCCCACCACTGGGCCTTCTCGTCGCCGGTCACCTCGCGCACCGTGACGGCGAAGGGTGCGGGCCCGTCCTGCACCAGCACCTCGTCGGGGTGGGCCTCCAGGTTGTAGAACCACTCGGGGTGCTCGGGCGCCCCGCCCTTGGAGGCCACGAGCGCGTACTCGCCCCCGTGCTCGACCCGCATGACGGGCGTCTTGCGGACCTTGCCGCTCTTGGCGCCGCGGGTCGTGATCACGATGATCGGCAACCCCGTGTCCATCAGCGTGTTGGCCCGCTGGCCCCCGGAGGCCTCGTACTCGGCCACCTGGTCACGGACCCAGTCGGACGGGCTTGGCTCGTAGTCACCTTGGAGTGTGCTCATGAGCCGATCGTAGGGGGTGCGGGCTACTGTCCGACCGTGCCCCGCGCGCCGATGAGAGCCGACGACGTCCTCGCCTTCCACCAGACCCTCTCCAACTGGGGGCGCTGGGGCGACGACGACCAGCTGGGTGCGCTGAACCTCATCACGCCGGAGGTCACGGCCGCGGCGGCGGCCACCGTCCGCGCCGGCCGATCGGTCTCGTGCGCCCGCCCCCTCGACACCGTGCCGGCGGCGGACAACCCCACGCCGGTGGCGCACCACATGACAGGCACGGCGAGCGAGGGCATGGGGGCGGACTACTTCGCCATTTCGCCGCACGGCTTCGCCACCAGCCACCTCGACGCGCTGTGCCACATCTTCCACGAGGGCAAGCTCTACAACGGCTACCCGGCCGAGGCCGTCACCGCGCACGGTGCCACCAAGCTCGGCATCCACCGGCTGCGGGCCGGGATCGTCACCCGCGGCGTCCTCTTGGACATCCCGGCGCTGCGCGGCGTCGACGCGCTCGAACCGGGGGAGCCGGTGTTCCCCGAGGACCTCGAGGCAGCCGAGGAGAAGGCCGGACTGACCGTGCGCGCCGGCGACGCGCTGATGGTCCGCACGGGCCGCTGGCAATGGCGCAAGGACCATGGCCCCTGGGACACCGGCAGCCTGGCGGCCGGGCTCGATGCTTCCTGCCTGCCGTGGCTCCGGGCGCGCGACGTGGCCGCGCTCGGCAGCGACGGCGTCTCGGACGTCCTGCCGTCACGCGTCGACGGCGTGGGCATGCCGATCCACACCGTGGTCATCGTGGCCATGGGGGTCCACCTGCTCGACAACCTCGACCTCGACGGGCTCGCCCTCGCCTGTGTCGACGAAGCGCGCTGGGCCTTCCTGCTCACCGTGGCGCCCCTCGTGCTGCGCCGGGGCACGGCGTCGCCGGTGAACCCGCTCGCGCTCTTCTGAGACGCCGCCCGTCGGGCAGTCGGCGCCGTCCGGCAGTCGGCGCCGTCGGTCAGCTGGCCGCGCCGTTCACCACGGGTGCGTTGAGACGGAGCGACCCGGCCGAGCCGTAGAAGCCGGTGTCGCCGTAACTGAAGATCCCGCCGTCCGAGGCGGTCAACCAGTAGCCGGCGCCGTCGGCGGTGCTCATCATGCCGACGATGGGCTTGTTCGAGCGGCTGCCCGCCGCGTGACCCCAGGAACCTGGCGTCGCCGTAGGTGAAGATGCCGCCGTCTGAGGCCACGAGCCAGTAGCCCAGACCCGACGGGCTCGAGGACATGCCGACGATCGGCATGTTGAGCCGGATGGAACCGGCCGAGCCGAAGAAGCTGGCGTCGCCGTAGTTGAAGATGCCGCCGTCACTGGCCACCAGCCAGTAGCCGTGGCCGTCCGGCGTGGCCGCCATGCCGACGATGGGCTTGTTGAGGCGGATCGATCCGGCCGAGCCGTAGAAGTTGGCGTCGCCGTAGTTGAAGATGCCGCCGTCGGAGGCCACCAGCCAGTAGCCCTCCCCGTCGGGCGTGGTCGCCATTCCCACGATCGGCTTGTTGAGGCGCAGGCTCCCGGTCGAACCGTGGAAGCCCGCGTTGCCGAAGCTGAAGATGCCGCCGTCGGTCGCCACCTCCCAGTAGCCCCCGCCCCCCGGGGTGGCCGCCATGCCCACCATGGGCGCGTTCAGATGCTGCCCGCCCATGGAGCCCTGGAAGGACGAGGTGGGCCCGTAGTTGAAGATGCCGCCGTCGGACGCAACCGACCAATAGCCCTGCGCCGGGGTGTAGGCGTCCAACAGGCCCTGTCGCTGACCGGCGCCGTCGGTGAAGCGCCCGCCGGCCCCACAGGCCCCGCGGCTCGAGCACGACACCGTCATGACGACCGACTCGGCGCTCGCGCCCGTGGCCGCGTTCGCCGGAACGGCGGCGGCGGTCGGGGTCCAGGTGGTGCCGCGCAGCGAATCGAGCAGGCCGACCGGATTGCTCGATGTGCCGTTCTGGTACTGACCGCCCGCAGCGCAGTCGGTGACGGACAGGCACGACACCGCATCCAGATTGGCGTTCGACGTGCCCGACGCGTCGGCGGGCTGGGGTACCTCCGCGGCCGAGACCGCTCCCGTGCTGCTCACCGCCTCCCCGAGCGCGTGCTCGGCGGCGCTGCCGTCCAGATAACCGCCGACGGCCATGCAGCCATCGAGCGCGCACGACACCGCCTCGAGTGACCCCTGCGCATTCGACCCGGTTCCGGCGTTCGCCGGCAGTGGCGCCTCGGTCGCCGTCCAGGCACCCGCCGGCGAGACGCTCGAGGAGTCCCTTCTCGAGGCCGCCCGTCGCCACGTACTGCCCGGACCCTTCGCAGATCCCGGCCGAGCACGACACGCTCAGGACCTCGCCCTCTGCGCCGGCTCCGGTGACGGCGTCGGCGGGCACCGGTGCATCCTGGGCGGTCCAGGCCCCTCCGGGGCCGGCCTGGACCAACAGCTCGGGCACCGTCGCGCTGCCGGTCGAGTAGATCCCCGACGCGGCGCACGCCCCGGTGCTCGGGCACGAGAGGGCGGCGAGGTTGACCTGTTGGGCGGCCCCGGCGCCGGCGGGTTGCGGGGCGGCCTGGGTGCTCCAGGTGCCCCCGACGAGCGTGTCGATCAGTCCGACCGACCCGGCGGCGGTCTCGTACTGGCCGATGGCGGTGCAGTTCTGCGCGCTCTGGCAGGCGATGGACTTGAGGAACGAGTCCGCCGAGGCCCCCGTGAGGGCGTCGCCCGGCACCGGTGCTTCGACGGCCGTCCACGCCCCACCGGTGTAGGTCTCGACCATCGCGTCGCTGCCGCCGGCGCTGTCGGTGTAGTCACCGACCGCCTCGCACCAGGTGCTGGTGGCACAGCTGACCCCGCTCAGATCCGACTCGCGGGTCGCGTCGGCGTTAGCGGGTACCGGCGCCTCCGAGGCCGTCCAGGATCCTGCGCCGAGGACCTCGAGGACGCCGTGCGTGTGACCAGCGCCGTCGTCGTAGCTCCCGACCGCGGCACACGACACGGCCGAGATGCAGGATTCGTTGGAGATGTTGGCCAGCGCGTTCGTCCCCACGCCGTCGGGTGCGGTCGGCAACGGTGCTTGCACGCCGGACCAGCCCGGCGTGGGCGCCTGCGCGGCGGCGGGTCCGGTGCCGAAGAGCCCGGCGAGCGCGCCGGCGCTGAGGGCGAGGGCCCCGTCGACGGCCACCACGGCCGTGCGGCGGAGCTTGGCGCGTGTCACCCGACCCGAACTGCTCGTGGTGCGTGCAGAACCGACGCGGTTCGCCATCAGGTACCTCCGAGAGAGTGCGTACGACGAACGTTAAGGGACGCCGCGCGCCAAGGCAATGACCATTGCCACCGAAGGCACAACCCGCGCCCAACGCAGGCGCTGGCGGCGCCCCCACACTTCAGCCAGCGGCGCCGTGCACGACCGGTAGGTCAATGAGGAGCGATCCGGCCGACGCGCGCGCCGCTGTGCCGACGACGGGTCGTTCAGGTGGATGGAGCGGCCGACCCGTGCAGAGCGGCCGACCCGTGCGGTGCGGCCGAGGACCCTCAGGCCCCCTCGTAGGGAAAACCGAGGTCGGGCGCCGTGAGGATGGCGCGGAAGGGGATGTCCTCGGCGGCCGCCATGGCCTCCACCGTCCCGCCCCGGTCGACCACTGCCACCAGCAGGACGACCTCGGCACCCGCCTCCTGCACGGCGTGCGCCGCCTCGAGCAACGACGTCCCCCGGGTCACGGTGTCCTCGGTGATCACGACCTTGTCGCCGGGATCGAGGGCGCCGGCGATGCGGCCTCCGGCGCCGTGGTCCTTCGCCTCCTTGCGCACGCTGAACGCCTTCAGCGGGCGGCCGCGCGTGGCCGCCACCCCCGCCGTCACGAAGGCGACGGGGTCGGCCCCCATCGTGAGACCGCCGATCGCGGTGGCGTCGCCGGGGACCACCGAGAGGACGGCGTCGGCCACGAGGACCATGGCCTCGGGACGGCACACCGTCTGCTTGGAGTCGATGAACCAGCTGCTCTTGCGCCCCGACTTGAGCGTGAAGTCGCCCGTCTTGACCGAGTGCGCCAGCAGGTGGTCCCGCAGGTCGTCGAATCCTCCGTTGCGCGCACCGGCAGACGGACCCCCAGACGCACCGGCAGAAGCTTTGCTCACCTGAAGCGGACTCCCTGGCCCGCTCCGACTTCGCCGATGACGACGGCGGCCTGGCCCGCGTTGCCCAGCACCGACAGTGTCGACTCCACGGCGCCGGCGTCGACGACCAGCGCCATGCCGACGCCGCGGTTGAACACCCGGTCCATCTCGTCCTCGGCGACGCCACCCAGCCGCTTGATCTCGGCGAACACCCGCGGCTCGTCCCAGGCCGCACGCGTCAGCACCGCGCCGACGTCGGGAGGGAGCACGCGCGGCAGGTTGCCGACCAGGCCGCCCCCGGTGATGTGCGCGCAGGCATGCAGCGAGTCGGCGAGCGCGTCGCGCAGCGCCAGGACGGCGGGCGTGTAGACGACCGACGGCCGCAACAGCTCGTCGGCCACGCTGTGCTCGGCCCCCGGCCAGGCGGGATCACCCAGCTCCAAGCCGGCGCGCTCCAACAGCACGTGGCGCGCCAGCGTGTACCCGTTGGACCGCAGTCCCGGCGACGGCAGCGCCACGATAGCGTCGCCCACCCGCACGCGTTCTGGCCCCAGCTGGGTCCCCTGCTCCACCACGCCGACCGCGAAGCCGGCCAGGTCGAGCTCGTCGCGCGGCATGACGCCGGCGTGCTCCGCCGTCTCGCCGCCGATGAGCGCGCAGCCGGCCTGGCGGCAGCCCTCGTGCACGCCGGCCACCACGGTGGACACCTGGTCGGGGTCGACCTTGCCGGTGGCGATGTAGTCGAGCATGAAGAGTGGCTCGGCGCCGACGCACACCAGGTCGTCGACGCACATGGCGACGAGATCGATGCCGACCGTGTCGTAGCGGCCGGCGTCGCGGGCGACCACCATCTTGGTGCCGACGCCGTCGGTCGAGGCGACCAGGACCGGGGAGGTGAAGCGGGCGATGTCGAGCGGGAACTGGCCGCCGAACCCGCCGATCCCCTGCACCAGGCCGCGCAGGCGCTCCACCGCCTCGTCACCGGCTGCAATGTCCACGCCGGCGCCGGCGTAGGTGGCGCCGCTCTCTGCCACGGTGGTCAGACCCCGGGGAGCACGGCCTGGTGGGCCGTCACGACCACGGGCTCGGGCCGCCGGATGGCCACCGACGCCGCCGGCACCGGGGTCGGGTAGTCGCCGGTGAAGCAGGCGTCGCAGAACCCGCCGTCAGCCCCGATGGCCTCCTTCAGGTTCTCGATCGAGATGTAGGCCAACGAGTCGGCGCCGAGAATCCGCGCCATGTCCTCGACGGTGTGGTCGGTCGCCAGGAGCTCCTCGTGCGAGGGCGTGTCGATGCCGTAGAAGCAGGGCCAGCGCCACGGCGGCGACGAGATGCGCAGGTGCACCTCCGCCGCACCGGCCTCGCGCAGCATGCGGATGACCGAACGCTGCGTCGTGCCGCGCACGATGGAATCGTCCACGACGACGAGGCGCTTGCCGGCAATGGCGTCGGTGAGCGGGTTGAGCTTGCGCCGCACGGCGTCGGCCCGCTCCTGCTGGCCGGGCGCGATGAAGGACCGCCCGATGTAGCGGTTCTTGACCAACCCCTGCCCGTAAGGGATGCCGCTGGCCCGGGCGAACCCCTCGGCGGCGGGGACGCCCGATTCGGGCACGCCCATCACCATGTCGGCCTCGGCCGGAGCCTGGATCGCCAGCAGCTCGCCCATGCGGCAGCGCGTCTCGTGCACCTCCCTGCCGTAGAGACGACTGTCGGGTCGGGCGATGTAGGCGAACTCGAAGATGCACAGGCGGGGCTCGACCTCGCGCAGCCACGGGATCTCCAGGCTGGTCGGCCCGTCGGCGTCGATCACGACCATTTCGCCGGGCGCCACCTCGCGCACGAACGTGGCGCCGATGACGCTGAGCGCCGGCGTCTCCGACGCGAGCACCCAGCCCGCAGGGTCGTCGGCCGGACCGAGGCGTCCGAGGCAGAGCGGGCGGAAGCCGTAGGGGTCGCGCACCCCGAAGAGTCGCTCGGAGCTCATGAGGACGAAGGAGTACGCGCCCTCCAGGATCGGGAGCACCGCCTGCAGCGCGGTCGAGAGGTCCTCGGTCTCGGGGAACGACTGCATGAGCAACTCGGCCACGACGTCGCTGTCGGTGGCGACGGAGCCCGGCAGCATGCCCGCCTTCTCGGCCAGCGCGGTCGTGTTGGTCAGGTTGCCGTTGTGGCCGAGTGCGAAACCGGCGCGGCCGACGGGTCGGTAGACCGGCTGGGCACCGGCCCAGTCAGAGGACCCGTGGGTCGAGTACCGGGTGTGGCCGATGGCGAGATGCCCCTGCAAGCCCGACAGGGTGCGCTCGTCGAACACGGTGGCGACCAGGCCCATGTCCTTGACCACGGTGACCGTGTCGCCGTCGGCCACGGCCATGCCCGCCGACTCCTGCCCGCGGTGCTGCAGGGCGAAGAGACCGTCGAAGGTGAGGTTGGCCACCCTCATGCCGGGCGCGTAGACCCCGAAGACGCCGCAGGCTTCCTTCACGCGTCACCCATTGTCGCACAGGGCCGCGGCATCACGGTTCGCCCAAGGCCAGAGCCAGGTTGCCCTCATGGGCCTCACGGAGGGCTTCGACGGGGAGGTCGACCAGCGTGCCCAGGGTGAGCCGGGCGCCGCCCGCCGGACCCAGCGCGGCGGCCGGGATCCCGCGCGCCGCCGCCAGGCGTATGAGCTCGTCGGGATCGCCCGTCGCCACCACGAAGCGCGACGGCAGCTCGGTGAAGAGCTCGGCCGCATCGGGAAACCCGGTGCCCGCCGTGGCGGTGCACCCGCTGCCGGCCGCGGCGGCCATCTCGGCCAGCGCGACGGCGAGTCCGCCACCCGAGACGTCGTGCACCGCGTGGACCGAGCGCGTCCCTCCCGGCGTGGGTGGGGGCTCCCGCCACCTGCGCCGCGACGACCTCGGCGACGAAGGCGCAGACCTCGGCGTGCACCGCGAGGTCGACGGCGGGGATCGACCCGGTGCGGTGGTCGCGCCGCTCGGTGGCCCAGCGTGTGCCCTCCAGCGGGAAGCTACCGTCGGCTGCCGCACGCGGGCCGAGCAGCACCACGGTGTCGCCGTCGGACCACGCCAACCCTGGCGGTGGCGCGTGCACCGCGTCGAGGAGCCCGAGCACACCGAGGACCGGCGTCGGGTCGATGTCGGCGCCGCCGCTCTCGTTGTAGAAGCTGACGTTCCCGCCGATGACCGGCAGCGACAGCGCGTTGCAGGACTCGGCCATGCCGTCGATGCACTCCGAGAGCTGCCACATGACCTCGGGGTGCTCGGGGTTGCCGAAGTTCAGGCAGTTGACGACGGCGACCGGCGTCGCGCCGACGCAGGCCAAGTTGGCGACGCCCTCGGCCAGTGCGAGTGCGGTGCCGCGGCGCGGGTCGAGAGCGCAGGCGCGCGGGTTGGAGTCGGTGGTGAGGGCCACCCCGCGCTCCGAGCGCGGGAGGCCCGGCCCGGCCAGGCGCAGGAGGGCGGCGTCGGCCCCCGGGCCCGCCACCGTATTGAGGAAGAGCTGGTGGTCGTACTGGCGGTAGACCCAGCCCGGTGAGCGCAGCAGGGCCACCAGGTCGTCGGCGCAATCGGTCGGCGACACGGGTGATTTCGGCGGGGCCACCGCCGGCAGCGCCGGCGCCTGGCGCGGCCGGTCATAGAGCGGTGCGTCGTCGGAGAGCGACGCCGCGGGGACGTCCGCCAGCACGGGGCCGTCCATCCCGTCGCGGATGCGCAGGCGGCCACCGCCGTCGGGTTCGGGCTCGGTCACGGTGCCGATGACGCTGGCCCGCACCTCCCACTTGGTGCAGATGGCCTCGACGGCCGGCCACGACTCGGGCGTGACGATGGCGAGCATGCGCTCCTGGCTCTCGCTCGTCATCACCTCCCATGGCTCCATGCCCTCCTCGCGCCGGGGCACCGCCGTCACGTCGACGTCCATGCCGACGCCGCCGCGCCCGGCCGTCTCACTGGTGGCGCAGGCGAGGCCGGCCCCGCCGAGGTCCTGGATCCCGACGACGAGCTTGGTGTCCAGCAACTCGAGGCAGGCCTCAATCAACCGCTTCTCTTCGAACGGGTCGCCGACCTGCACGCTGGGGCGCTTGGTGTCGTCCGCCGCGCCGGCGTCGTCACCGCTGAAGCCGGCCGACGCGAGGACGCTGACGCCACCGATGCCGTCGCGTCCGGTGCTCGAGCCCAGCAGGACGGCCAGGTTGCCGGGGCCCGAGGCGATGCCGAGCACGAGGCGCTCGACCGGCAGTGCGCCCATGCAGAGCACGTTGACGAGCGGGTTCTGGGCGTAGCAGGGGTCGAAGGTCAGCTCGCCGCCGACGGTCGGGACGCCGACCGAGTTGCCGTAGCCCGAGATCCCGCTCACGACGCCCTCGACGAGCCAGCGCTGGCGCGCGTCGTCGGGTGGCCCGAAGAAGAGCGGGTCCATGACGGCCAGCGGGCGGGCGCCCATGGTGAAGATGTCGCGCAGGATGCCGCCGACCCCCGTGGCCGCCCCCTGGTAGGGCTCGATCGCGGAGGGGTGGTTGTGGCTCTCGATGCGGATGGCGACGGCGATGCCGTCGCCGGCGTCGATGACGCCCGCGTTCTCACCGGGCCCGACGAGGACCCGCGGACCCTCGGTCGGGAGGCGCCGCAGGTGCATGCGGGAGGACTTGTAGGAACAGTGCTCGCTCCACATGACGGCGTAGAGGGCCAGCTCCAGGTGGTTCGGCGCGCGCCCGAGGATCTTGCCGACGGCCTCGAACTCGTCGTCGGTCAGGCCCAGGGCCCGGTGCAGATCCACGTCGGCCGGCAGATCCATGTCGGCCGGCAGTCCATGTCGGCCGGTAGATGCACGTCGGCCGGCGCGGGGACGGGCAGTGGCTCCTCGGCCGGCGGAGTCATGACCCTTTCCAACTTAGTCGCCACCCGATTCCGGACGACCCCGACCCGAGCCCTCAGCCGGGGAGGTCGGCGCGCACCACGACCAGGTCGCGCTCGGTCCAGACGAGGGCGCCGACGAAGCCGGCGTCGGCCAGCCAGACCAACTGGTCGGCCAGGGTCGACGGCTGGTCGTGGCCGCCGGTGAGGGGGGTCACGGCGTCGGCCTCGTCCTCGGGGATCACCACGTCACCCAGGACGAAGCGACCGCCGGGCCGCAGGACGGGGGCGATGCGGGCGAACAGGTCGGCCTTCTGCGACCCGTCGAGGTGATGGATGGCCAGGGACGAGACCACGAGGTCGAAGGGCCCGCCCGGCAACGGCTCGGTGAGGTTGGCCACGCGGAACTCGACCGCCACTCCGTCGAGACGCCGTCGCGCCGCGGCCAGCATCCGCTCGTTCCTGTCGACCGCCACCGCCCTCGCTCCGGGGTGCTGCGTCAGCACCACGGCCAGCGTCTCCCCGGTCCCGGTCCCGAGCTCGAGCACCGACTGCACGGAAACCCCTGCCGTCGCTGCGCCGACCGCGGCCTGCAGCCGGTCGTAGGCGGGCAGCTCCTCGCGCATCAGGTCCAGATAGGTGGTGGGATCGAACTCGAACGGCGTGTTCGGTGCTTCGCTCATGGGCGCATCAGGCAAGCAGAGCGTCGCGACGGACCCAGGTCCACCACAGGACGAACACAGAGAGCGCCAGGGTCACGACGTTGATCACCAACTCCATCGCCCCGTTGGCGCCCTTGCCCCAGACGCCGTGCTGCAGGTCGTAGAGCACGTCCATGCAGAAGAGGTAGATGCCGGCACCGCCCCCGGCCAGGAGCCAGAAGATGGCGGCCCGCCGCGCCGTCCAGAGGCAGAAGGCTGCGGCACCCAGGCACAGGGCCAGCCAACCGTCGGCCAACGGGAATGCGTCCTCGAACTGGGTGTATGCCGCACCGGTCTCGGAGGCGACGAGCGAGCGGTGCACCAGCCAGCCCAGCCAGTAGGCCGCGATCAGGAGTGCCGCCGCCAGCCAGCAGGCCGGCCATGGCGTGTCGGCTGCGGGCCGGAACCGTGTGCACCTTGGAGACACCTGTGTCCGCGGTCATACTCTGCACGCTAACGCCCCGCGCGCGCCGAAATAACCCGCGTGCGGACCGGCGCAATTGGGAAATCGTTGTCGCGCTCCACCCGAAATAGGGGTCCGTCGAACAATGCAAGGAAACTTGCCGAATTGGGACAGAGAGGTCCGCGCCATAGGCCACAATGGACGCATGGCTCCAAAAACAAAAACTCCGGCTCCTCGCAAGCCCATGAGCAGCGGTCACAAGGCGGCGCTGGCGCGTGGGCGTGCCGAGAGTGCAACCGTTCGCCACTATCTCGAAGCGCTCGAGACCTCCAAGCCCAAGCGGGGCCGCAAGCGCACGCCGGCCTCAATCGACCGCCGGCTGGCCGCAATCGACTCTCAGCTGGCCGGCGCCGACGCACTCACGCGGCTCCACCTCCTGCAGGAGCAGAAGGACCTGCTCGACGAGCGCTCCCGGGTCGACGGGGTCAAGGACCTCTCCGCCCTGGAGAAGCAGTTCATCAAGGTGGCCAAGGCCTACGGCGAGCGCAAGGGCATCACGTACGGGACGTGGCGCGCCGCCGGGGTGAGCGCCGCGGTGCTGCAGAAAGCCGAGATCTCGCGGGCCCGGGCCTGAGGGTCCCGGCGCGATCGCAGAAAGAGTCCCCGTCGTCGGTCGGCGCGATCAGGCGGCCGCGGCGCGGGCCGAGGCGGCCTGCACGAGCGAGCGCAGCAGCACGAGCCCGTCCTCGGAGCCGAGCAGCGTCGAGCTGGCCCGCTCCGGGTGGGGCATGAGCCCGACCACGTTGCCGGCCTCGTTGGTGATGCCGGCGATGCCGTCGACCGAGCCGTTGGGGTTGTCGGCGTAGCGCAAGCACAATGCGGTCCTCGTCCTGCAGGCGGCGCAGCGTCTCGTCGTCGCAGGTGTAGTTCCCCGAGAAGTGGTTGATCGGCATGACCAACTCGTCGCCGACCCTGGCGCCCGACGTGAGTGCCGACGCGGTGGACGTGACGACCAGGCGCGCCGGCTGGCACAAGAAGCGCAGCCGCCCGTTCTTCTGCAGCGCGCCCGGCAGCAGGCCGGCCTCGGTCAGCACCTGGAACCCGTTGCAGATGCCGATGACGGGCCCGCCGGCACGGGCGAAGTCCTGCACGGCCTCCATCACGGGCGAGAAGCGGGCCAGCGCACCGGGCCGCAAGTAGTCGCCGTGGGCGAACCCGCCCGGGAGCACGACGGCGTCGACCGAGCCGACATGGGCGTCACCGTGCCAGAGCAGCACGCCCTCGCCCCCCGCCGCCTCGGCGCCCTGAACCACGTCGAACTCGCAGTTCGTGCCGGGGAAGACGACGACGCCGATGCGCGCGGGCCACTCAGATGGCCTTGAGCTCGAGGTTGCTCTGTTCGATCACGGGATTCGCCAGTAGGCGCTCGGCCAGTTCGGTCGCCGTGGTGCGCGCCGCACCCTCGTCGGCGGCGTCGACCTCGAAGCTGAAGGACCGTCCGGCCCGGACATGGGCCACGCCGGCGAACCCGAGCGCGGGCAGGGCCCGCTCGATGGTCGCCCCCTCGGGGTCGGCGATCCCCGGCCGCAATTGCACCTCGACGCGCGCCTGGAACCTCATGCCGTCGCACCGTACCAGTCGTCCAGCGAGCGGCCGGTCACACGTTCGTAGGCCGCGACATAGCGCGCCGACATGGCGGCGGTGACCTCCGACGGAAGCGGGGGCGGGGGCGGCGTGCGGTCCCAGTCCTGCGCGGCCAGCCAGTCGCGCAGGGGCTGCTTGTCGAACGCGGGCGGCGTCTCGCCCGGCACCACCTGATCGGCCGGCCACAGCCGCGAGGAGTCCGGCGTGCACACCTCGTCGCACAGGCAGAGCACCCCGTCGACGTAGCCGAGCTCGAACTTGGTGTCGGCCAGCACGAAGCCGGCCTCGGCGCAGCGCGCGGCGGCGCGCCGGTAGAGCGCGAGCGAGATGTCGCGGGCCTCGGCGGCCACCTCGGCGCCCACCAGGTCCACGGCGGCGGCGAAGTCGATGTTGAGGTCGTGGCCCTCCGCTGCCTTGGTGGACGGAGTGAAGATCGGCTCGTCCAGCTGGCTGGCCAGCTGCAGCCCGGCCGGCATCACCGTGCCGTGCACCGTGCCCGCTCGGGCGTACTCCTCGTAAGCCTGGCCGGCGAGGTAGCCGCGCACGATGCACTCGAGCTGGAGCATGTCGGCCCGCCGCACCAGGACGGCCCGGCCGGCCCAGTCGGCGGGCAGCGCGGCGTCGCCCGACGCATCAGCCAGCGCGTCGGCCATGGCCACCGGGTCCGCCGTGATCTGTGAGCCCGGCACGATGTCGGCCATCTCGTCGCACCAGAAGCTGGTCATGGCCGTCAGCACGCGGCCCTTGTCGACGATCGGCTCGGCCATGATCACGTCGAATGCGCTGACGCGGTCCGAGGCCACCATCACGAGCCGCCCGGCGCCGGCGTCGTAGAGCTCGCGCACCTTCCCTGAGTGGACGCGGGGCAGGGCGATCGTCATGGCTGGTCGTTCCTCACAATGGGGCGAGCGCGTCGGCGAAGCGGTCGACATGGCGCAGGGTGCGGGTGAGATCGAAGGCGGCGTCCAGTTGGGCTCCGTCGAGCGTGACCTCGGGGTCGTCGTCGAGCACGGCCCGCAGGGGTGTCCGCTCCTCCCAGGCCCGGCGGGCGTCGCGCTGGACGATCCGGTAGGCCTCGTCGCGCGTCAACCCGCCCGACACCAGCGCCAGCAGGACCGACTGCGAGAAGACGAGGCCGAGCGTCCCCTCGGTGAGGTTCTGCAGGGCCCGCTCGGGGTGCACGACCAATCCGGCGGCGAGGCCCGTCGCCTTGCGCAGCATGTAGCAGGCCAGCATGGAGGCGTCCGGCAGTGCAACCCGCTCCACCGAGCTGTGCGAGATGTCGCGCTCGTGCCACAGCGCGACGTCCTCGAGCCCAGCGCCCAGGTAGCCGCGCTGCAGGCGGGCCAGCCCGCACAGGCGCTCCGAGAGTATGGGGTTGCGCTTGTGCGGCATGGCCGAGCTGCCCTTCTGGCCCTTGCCGAACGGTTCCTCGGCCTCGCCGAGCTCGCTGCGGGCCAGATGGCGGATCTCGGTGCACATCAGCTCGATGGTGGAGCCGATGGCCGCACAGGCATAGAAGTACTCGGCGTGACGGTCCCGTGCGATCACCTGGGTGGCCGGCACCGGGGTCAGGCCCAGTGCGGCGCAGACGCTGGCCTCCACCGCGGGGTCGATGTTCGAGAACGTCCCCACGGCGCCGGAGAGCTTGCCCACGGCAATGCCGTCGCGGGCGGCCTGCATCCGGCGGCGGTCGCGGTCGGCCTGCAGCGCCCACAGCGCGAACTTGGCGCCGAACGTCGTCGGCTCGGCGTGCATGCCGTGCGTGCGCCCGGTGACCGGCACGTGCAAGAGCTCCAGGGCGCGCGCCTTGAGGGCGGCGACGAATGCGTCGAGGTCGGCCAGGAGGAGGTCGGCCGCCCGGGTCAGCGTGGCGCACAACGCGGTGTCGACCACGTCGGACGACGTCAGCCCGTAGTGGATGTGCGAGCCGGCCGGCGCACCGATGCGCTCCTGCACGACGTCGACGAAGGCAGCCACGTCGTGGTCGGTGATCTTCTCGCGCTCGAGCACGTCGTCGACGAATACGTCGTCGACGGTCGGCGCCTTGGCCCGGCAGGTGGCGGCGTCCTCGGCCGGCACCACGCCGACGGCGGCCTGCGCCTCGGTGGCGAGCAGCTCGACTTCGAGCCAGAGCGCGAAGCGCGCCGTGTCACTGAACAGCGCCGCCATGTCCGCCGGTGCGTAGCGCGGGATCATCGAGCTCCCTCTCCCGCGCCGACTGCAGTGCCGGCCACGAGCGCGGCGATGTCGTGACGCATCTGCATGCCCTCCCAGTCGATCGGGGCCGTGGCGGCGTAGGCGCGCTCACGGGCCTGCTCCAGCGTCGGTCCTACCGCGGTGACCCCGAGTACGCGTCCGCCGGCCGTGTGGAAGGGTCCGGTCGTGCTGTGGCGCCGGGTGCCGGCATGGAAGACGGTCACGCCCTCGACCCGTGCGACGGACTGGCCCGTCGCTGCTCAGCCCTTCGATGGTGTCGCCCGTGCGTGGGTTCTCGGGATAGCCCTGTGAGGCCAGCACGACGCAGACCGCCGACTCGCCGGAGAAGGCCGGGAGCGGCGCGGCGGTGAGGTCGCCGTTCGCCACGGCGAGAAAGAGCTCGGCGGGGTCGCCCGCCAGCAGCGGGAGCACCACCTGGGTCTCGGGGTCGCCGAAGCGCACGTTGTACTCAATGACCTTGGGACCGTCGTCGGTCAACATGAGGCCGGCGTAGAGCACGCCGCGGTAGTCGATACCGCGGCGGCGCAGCTCTTCGACGAGCGGCCGCACGGCGGTGTCCATGATGGACTCGACGGCGGCGCCGTCGACGTGGGGCATCGGCGCGTACGCGCCCATGCCCCCGGTGTTGGGACCGGCGTCGCCGTCGCCGATGCGCTTGAAGTCCTGGGCCGGAAGCAGCGGCACGGCACGGGTGCCGTCGCAGAGGACGAGCAGCGAGCACTCCTCGCCCACCAGCCCCTCTTCGATGACGATGGAGCGGCCGGCGTCGCCGAACGACGACGCCCGAGAGCTTCGCCCTCACATCGGCGCGGGCCTCGTCCAGATTGTGCGTCACCAGCACGCCCTTGCCCGCGGCGAGCCCGTCGGTCTTGATCACCCAGGGTCCGGCGAAGGTCTCGAGGTAGTCGAGCGCACCCGCCGACTCGAGCGCGTCGAAGGCGGCGAAGCGGGCCGTCGGGACGCCGGCCGCCTGGAGCACCTCCTTCATGAAGGCCTTGGAGCCCTCCGAGCAGGGCGCCGTCGGCTCCCGGGCCCAGGACGGCTCGACCCTGGGCCCGCAGCGTGTCGGCCAGGCCGTCCACCAGGGGTGCCTCGGGGCCGATGACGTAGAGATCGGCCTCGATCTCGTTGATCGGCTGGTCGTCGACGACCGTGATGGGTGCCGCCATGCCGGGATTGCCCGGCGTCACGACGACGTCGGCCGTGCGCGCCAGCACGTGGGCGAGCGCGTGCTCGCGGCCGCCGCTGCCGAAGATGCAGACCCTCACGCGGTGGCGAAGGAAACGGTCTGCTCGCGGCCCGGTCCGACCCCGACGAGGCGGACGGGCACGCCGATCTGCTCGGAGAGGAAAGCCACGTAGTCGCGGGCGGCCGCCGGCATGTCGTCGGGCGCCGTCGCCGCGCTGAGGTCGGTGCGCCACCCCGGGAGCTCCTCGTAGATCGGCTTCGCCTTGTGGAACGTCGACTGGTGGTACGGCAGGTGCGTGTAGCGGATGCCGTCGGCCTCGTAGGCGACGCACACCTTGACCGACTCGAACGTGTCGAGGACGTCGAGCTTGGTCAGCGCCACCTCGGTCATGGAGTTGAGGCGCACGGCCTGGCGCAGCATGACGGCGTCGAACCAGCCGCAGCGGCGCTTGCGCCCGGTGTTCGTGCCGAACTCGTGGCCGCGCTCGACCAGCAGCTCGCCGATGTCGTTCTCCTGCTCGGTCGGGAACGGGCCGGCACCGACGCGGGTGACGTACGCCTTGGCGATGCCGACGACGCGCTCGATGTCGCCGCGGCCCGAGCCCCGAGCCGGTGCAGGCGCCGCCGGCCACCGGGTTCGAGGAGGTGACGAAGGGATAGGTCCCGTGGTCGAGGTCGAGGAAGGTCGCCTGGGCCCCTTCGAGCAGGACCTGGCGGCCGTGGTCCATGGCGTCGTGGACCATGCCGACGGTGTCGCCGACCATGGGCTCGATGCGCGGGGCGTACTCGCCCAGGTAGCGGTCCGCGATCGTCCCCGGCGTCCAGCGGCAGGCGGTTGTACACCTTGGCCAGGATGGCGTTCTTCTCCTTGAGCACGACGTCGAGCTTCTGGCGGAAGATCTTGGGGTCGAAGAGGTCCTGGACCCGCAGCCCGACCCGGGTCGCCTTGTCGGCGTAGGCCGGGCCGATGCCCCGCTTGGTCGTCCCGAGGGCGTTCTTGCCGAGGAAGCGCTCGGTCACCCGGTCCAGTTCCTGGTGGTACGGCATGATCAGGTGGGCGTTGCCGCTGACGACCAGCCGGCTGGTGTCGATGCCCTTGGCGGTCAGGCTGTCGAGCTCGTCGAGCAGCACGCCGGGGTCGACGACGACCCCGTTGCCGATGATCGGCGTGATGTGGTCGTAGAGGATGCCGCTGGGCACCAGCTGGAGGGCGAAGGCCTCGCCGTTGACCACGATGCGGTGGCCGGCATTGTGGCCACCCTGGTACCGGACCACGAGGTCCATATCGCGAGCAAGGAGGTCGGTGAGCTTGCCCTTCCCCTCGTCGCCCCATTGGGTCCCGACCACAACGGTTGCGGGCACGCGCCTCTCCGTTCGCTCTGTCGCTCGGATTACGCACCAGTGTACCCCTCCGCGAAATCGGGGTCCGAATGTGCGGTGTTTCCGCCTGCCAACTCAGGGTATCGACCGCGTCGGGTACGGGGAGGACCGTCCCGGATCGACCGGGACGTTCCCGAGGGGGCTCCAGGAAGGAACAGGCTGTGGCTGACCGACTGCAGGACGTGCGGGTTGCCTTTCTCGTCGCCAACGAAGGAATCGAGCAGAGTCGAGCTGCTGCGGCCCTGGCGGGCCGTCGTCGACGCCGGCGGGACGGCCGAGCTGGTGGCACCCCGGCCCGGAATGGTCGAGACCATGCGCCACCTCGACCGGGCCGACCGCTTCCCGGTGGACCAGGTCACCGAGCGGGCGCAGGCCGCCGACTACGACGCCGTCGTCCTGCCGGGGGGCGTGGCCAACCCGGACCGCCTCCGGACCGACGCCGCTGCCGTCGACTTCCTCATGGCGATGTTCGAGGCGGGCAAGCCGGTGGCGGCCATCTGCCACGGTCCGTGGACCCTCATTGAGGGGGATCTCGTGGCGGGCCGCACGCTGACCTCGTGGCCGAGCCTGCAGACGGACCTCCGCAACGCCGGCGCCTACTGGGTCGACCGTGAGGTCGTCGTGTGCCGTCTCGGCATCAACACCCTGATCACCAGTCGCAGGCCCGACGACCTCGACGCCTTCTGCCGCGAGTTCACCGCGGAGTTCGCGCCGGCGGGACTGCTCGTCTAGCGGCGCCGACTCGTCTCGCGGCCAACTCGTCTCGACGGCGCAGCTCGTCTGACAGCGCGTTGCCTCTGGCGCGAGCGCCCGTCGGCGTCCCCGCGAACCGTACGTGTTCGCGTGGACAGTCACGCCCTTTGCGATGTGACTTCGCTAGCGTGCCGAGTACCGAGACGACGGCGCTCGGTCTGAAGCGAGAGGCGGCCACGTCATGAGAGACCCGGGTGCAGCGATGGACGTCGCTGCTGCGCGTGCAGTGTGCTCTGCGGAGCGCTTTCGCTCGTCGGTGTCGCCAGCGTGGGAGCGGCGCCGGTGCAGCCGGACCGGCCTTGACCGTGGCGCCCACCAGCCCTGAACCTTCGGCGCGACGACGCTCGGGAACTGTGGCCGGCGCCAGCGTCCTTCACCCTGACGAACACGTCCGCGACCACGGACACCGTCAACATCGATGCGAGCGTCACCACGGGCACGGGGCCAACGACTTCGTCGGCGTTTCCCGAGGACGAGCTGCTCGCCACCGACGCCAACGGCAACATCGTGCTGGCAGCCACGGGCGGACCCAACTCGACCTGCACCGTCGACGTGTTCTTCGCCCCGGGCGCGCCTCGGCACGCGGAACGCCACGCTGACGCCTCGCTGACTCGCAGACGTCGGGCGCCACCGTCACGCTTCACCGGCGTCGGGACCATCGGCTACTACCAGGTCAGCTCGACTGGCGTCGTGGCGCCACTTCGGGGACGCCGGCTTCTTCGGTGATCTCTCCGGTCAGCGCTTGAACCAGCCCATCGTCGGGATCGCCCAGACGGGCGACGACGGCGGGTACTGGCTCGTCGCCTCCGACGGCGGCATCTTCAACTACGGCGATGCCCCGTTCTTCGGCTCGGCCGGCGGTCATCCGCCTCAACAAGCCGATCGTCGGGATGGCCGCGACCACCGACGGCGCCGGCTACTGGCTCGTCGCTTCCGACGGCGGCATCTTCTCCTACGGCGACGCCCAGTTCTACGGCTCGACCGGGTCCATCCACCTCAACAAGCCCATCGTCGGGCATGGCCCCGACGCCCGACGGCGGCGGGTACTGGCTGGTCGCCTCCGACGGCGGCATCTTCGCCTACGGCGACGCCCAGTTCTACGGCTCGACCGGGTCCATCCACCTCAACAAGCCGATCGTCGGGATGGCCCCGACGCCCGACGGCGGCGGCTACTGGCTGGTCGCCTCCGACGGCGGCATCTTCGCCTACGGCGATGCCCAGTTCTACGGCTCGACCGGGTCCATCCACCTCAACCAGCCCATCGTCGGCATGGCCGCCATGCCCGACGGTGCCGGCTACTGGTTCACCGCGGCCGACGGTGGCCTGTTCAACTACGGGTCAGCGCCCTTCTTCGGCGCTGCCGCCGGACAGGGCATCGGCACGGTCGTCGGCATGGCGACCAGCGGGGCCCCGACGCTGCAGGCGTTCCTCGACGTCGCCCCCAACGCTCGTGCCCACGCCGGGTGGTGCGGTCCCGTTCGTCCGCCCGCTGCCGGCCGGCCTTCGCCACAAGGCGGGCTCTTGAGCGACCCGGCGCAGCGGCCGCCGGTGACGCGGCGGCCGCCGGTCAGAACCCGGTGGCGGCGATGATCGACCCGTTCAGGTGGGTCCCGGCCATGCCCCCGTCGTTGGGTGCGTCACCGAAGTTGAAGACGGCGCCGAGGGCCGACGAGACCCAGTAGCCGCCGCCGTCCGACGTGCTGAAGACGGACGAGGCCGCATTGAAGCCGACGAAGTTCGACGCGGCCGGTGAGCCGTAGTTGCCGGCGTCGCCGTAGTGGCAGGACCTGGCCGTTGGCGAGCAGGACCCAGTAGCCCCCGCCGTCGGGGGTGGCCACGGCCGAGGTGACGGTGCCGTGGCCGGGGGCGCCGTAGTAGGGCGCGTCGCCGAACGTGTAGATGTTCCCGGTCGACGGTCACGAGCCAGTAGCCGTTGCCGCTGGCATCGGGCATGACGGCCACCGCCGAGCCCGAGCAGCCGCCGATGCCAGGGCAGGACCCGGCGAAGTGGGCGTCGCCGAAGGCGAAGACGCCGCCGTCGGAGGCGACCATGAAGTAGCCGTTGTCGTCGTTGGACGGCACCATGCCCACAATCGGCGCGTTGAGGCTGTTGGCGGCCCGAGCCCGCCGGATGGAGCCCGAGGCCGGGTATCGACCCGTAGAACTGGGTGTCCCCGTAGGTGAAGACGCCACCGTCGGACGCGTCGAGCCAGTAGCCGCCGCGATCGGCCGTGGGCACGATCCCGACGACCGGCCGCTGGAGCTGCAGGCTCCCGGTCGACCCGTAGAACTGCGCCGCCCCGAAGGTGAAGATGCCGCCGTCGGAGCCGACCAGCCAGTAGCCGTGCGGGGGTCGTCACGTAGGTGATCGGTGAACGAGTTGTTCGGCGATGGCGCCCGTCCGGGCGATCGAGCGTGCCCTCGGCGTCGACCATGTCGGTCGTGAGGTAGCCCAGGGGAGCGCTGGGGATCGTCGTCGTGGCGCTCATGTTGGTGAACGTCGCCGATCCCGAAGTTGGCCAGCGTGGGCTGGGGCGGGTTGACCGCCGTCGGGAGCTCCTCGATCCACTCGGCCGAGTCGCCGGGACCGTTGTACGTCGACTGCGGGACCACGACTGGCCGGTGCTCGAGGTGACGTCGTGATCATGAGGTTCCAGGTGCTGGTGCTCGGGCCCTGCTGGGTGATGGAGGCCGACATCTGGTCGCCGGGCGAGACCAGCCCGACGTTCACCGGCGGCGCCGGGTAGAGCTCGTACCAGGCGTAGTACGAGGTCGACGCCGTTCTGCGTCTCCTGCGCCGTCCCGGTCTGGATGATGGAATTGGGCGAGGTGACGGCGCCGTCGATCCCGATCCACGTGGCCGACGCACCGAGGTACTGCGTGGCCACGATCGTCGGGCACGGCCCATTGCGCCGAGATGCCGTTGAAGTTGGTCCCGTTGGCGCCGGCGATCTGGCCCGCCCAGTTGGTGGACTCGTCCGCGTTCGACAGGCCCGGCAGGTGGGGCTGCGCCGGTGACACGAAGTGTGCCGGGTTCGGTGGCAGCGATGCCGCCGGAGCGGCCACATCCCGTGGTCGCGCCCTTGCGCCCCGGCCGCCGACGCGCCCGCGGCCGCTGCCGACACCGACGCCCGTCACCAGAGACAGGCCGAGGAGCGCCATCGCTCCCAGCCCTGCCCACCCTCGAAGCAACCGTGTCACGTCGGCGCGCCTCCCGTCCCTGGCGTCAGCGAGACCGAGCAGGTCTCGTGTGCGGTGCACAAAGATTAGTGGTGCCCGCAGGGCGGCACCGGAACAAGCGGTGTTGCCGTTGTCGAAGCGTTGGTCCCGCGTGCCCAGTGCAACTGGCAATGTGCGGCGCCGACGTCGCCGACCGCCAGCGCCGACTAGCGCAGCACGATCTGATCGTCGTCCACGGCGACGGTGACCGTCGCCCCGTCGACGTAGACGACCCTCCAACAGCGCCAGTGCCAGCGGGTCCTCGATCGACCGCTGCAGCACCCGGCGCAGCGGCCGCGCGCCGTAGTCGGGGTCGTAGCCGGCATGCGCCAGCCACGCCTCGGCCTCGGGCGTCACCACCAGCGACAGCCGGCGCTCGGCCAGCCGACCCCGCAGCCGGCCCAGCTGGATCCCGACGATGACCGCCAGGTCGTCCTCGCTCAGCGGCTTGAAGCGCACGATCTCGTCGATGCGGTTGATGAACTCGGGCTTGAAGTAGTCGGCCGGCTCACCCTGGAGGTTCGACGTCATGATGAGCACGGTGTTGGTGAAGTCCACCGTGCGCCCCTGTCCGTCGGTCAGGCGCCCGTCCTCGAGCACCTGCAACAGAATGTTGAACACGTCGGGGTGCGCCTTCTCGAGCTCGTCGAGCAGCACGACCGAATAGGGCCGGCGCCGCACCGCCTCGGTCAGCTGCCCGGCCTCGTCGTAGCCGACGTACCCGGGGGGCGCGCCGACGAGGCGCGACACGGTGTGCTTCTCCCCGTACTCGCTCATGTCGATGCGGATCATCGCCCGCTCGTCGTCGAAGAGGAACTCGGCCAGCGCCCGGGCCAGCTCGGTCTTGCCCACGCCGGTCGGGCCCAGGAAGAGGAACGAGCCGATGGGCCGGTTGGGGTCGCTCAGGCCGGCCCGGCTGCGCCGGATGGCGTTGGCCACCGCGGAGACCGCCTCGTCCTGCCCGACCACGCGCTCGTGCAGGGTGGACTCCAGCCGCACCAGCTTCTGCACCTCGCCCTCCATGCAGCCGCGACACGGGCACGCCCGTCCAGCGGCTCACCACCTCGGCGATGTCCTCGGCGTCGACCTCCTCCTTCAAGAAGCGCGAGCCGGTCTGCAGCTTGGCCAGGTCCTCGGTGGCCTCGGCGATGCGGCGCTCCAGGTCCGGCAGCTCGCCGTAGCGGATGGCGGCGGCGCCGGCGAGGTCGGCGTCACGCTCCAGGCGCGCCGCCTCCTCCTCCTTGGAGGCCTTCTCCTCCTGCAACGCGCTCGACCGCATCGAGCGAGCTCTTCTCCTGCTGCCAGTGGGCCGCCATGGAGTCGCGCTGCTCGGACATCTCGGCCAGCTCGCGCTCCAGCCGCTCCAGGCGCTCCTTCGACGCCCGCGTCGGTCTCCTTCTCCAGCGCCAGCTTCTCGATCTCGAGCTGGCGGATGCGCCGCGAGATCTGGTCGAGCTCGGTCGGCATGGAGTCGATCTCGATGCGCAGCTTCGACGACGCCTCGTCGATGAGGTCGATCGCCTTGTCGGGCAGGAAGCGCCCGGTGACGTAGCGGTCCGACAGCACGGCAGCCGCCACCGAGCGCGGCGTCCTGAATGCGCACCCTGTGGTGCGCCATGTAGCGCTCCGACAGGCCGCGCAGGATCGCGATGGTGTCCTCGACCGAGGGCTCGCCCACGAACACGGGCTGGAAGCGCCGCTCCAGCGCGGCGTCCTTCTCAATGGAGGTGCGGTACTCGTCGAGCGTCGTGGCGCCGATGAGGCGCAGCTCGCCCCGGGCCAGCATCGGCTTGATCATCTGGCCAGCGTCCATCGCCCCTTCGGCCGCGCCCGCCCCGACCAGGGTGTGCAGCTCGTCGATGAAGGTGACGACCTCGCCCTCGGCGTCGGTGATCTCCTTGAGGACCGCCTTGAGGCGCTCCTCGAACTCGCCGCGGTACTTGGCGCCGGCCACCATGGAGCCGAGGTCGAGCGAGATCACGCGCTTGCCCTTCAGCCCCTCGGGCACGTCGCCCTCGATGATGCGGTTCGCCAGGCCCTCGACGATCGCCGTCTTGCCGACGCCGGGCTCGCCGATCAGCACGGGGTTGTTCTTGGTGCGCCGCGACAGGACCTGGATCACCCGGCGGATCTCCTCGTCACGCCCGATGACCGGGTCGAGCTTGCCCTCGCGGGCCGCCTCGGTCAGGTCGCGGCCGTACTTGGCCAGGGCCTGGTAGGTCTGCTCTGGGTCCGGCGTCGACACGCGGTGATTGCCGCGCACGGTGCGCAGCGCGCCGAGCAGCGCGTCCTTGGTCACCCCGATCTGGTCGGCCAGCGCCAGCACGAGGTGCTCCACCGACACGTAGTCGTCGCCGAGGTCGCGGCGGTTCTGGTCCGCCGCCTCCAGGGCCTCGCGCGCCTCCCGCGACAGCCCCGGCTCCGATCCGCCCTGGGCCCGCGGCAGGCGCGACAGCTGTTCGTGCACCTTGCCGGCCAGCACGTCGGGGTCGATCCCGACCTGGGCCAGCAGCGGGCGCGTCATCGTCTCCTGCTGCTGGAGCAGGGCGTCGAGCAGGTGGGCCGGCGTCAGCTCGGGATGATTCGAGGAGGCGGCATGCCCCGTGGCCGCGCTGAAGGCGGCCTTCGTGTTGTTGGTCCAGCGTTCTGGGTCTATCGGCACCGGCTCACCTTCCTCATGTCGTGCGGTGCACTGCTCTGCAGGTTCAAAATTGTCCTCGTCCTCGGCTCAGTGCTCGTATCGATCTCAGAGCGGAGCGCGGTTGTTCGGGCGTGCTCAGTTGTTCGTGCCGGTCCGGGGACGCCGGAACGGCACCGGCGACTGGCGCAACGGCACCAGGTCCCGCCGGTACTGGCGGTGCGTGGCCGCCACGGCGTCGAGCGCCTGCGCCCGCACCTGCACCAGCTCGTCGCGCAGCCGGGCCAGCTCGGACTCGAGCTGCAACACCCGGCCGCACCCCTTCGAGGTTCAGCCCCGTCGAGGTCAGCTCCTGAATGTGGCGCAGGCGCTGCAGGTCCTCGTCGGAGAAGCGCCGGCTCCCCCCGCTCGTGCGGGACGGATCGAGCAGGCCCTTGCGCTCGTAGATGCGCAACGTCTGCGGGTGCATCCCCGTCAGCTCGGCCGCCACCGAGATCACATAGACCGCCTGGTTCGCGTTACGGTCCGCCATCACTGCATCACCCCACTTCTACGACCGACACCCATGCCATCTACCCCTCCACCGCGATCCGCGGCGCCGGCTCCGTCACCGCGGCCAGCGACTCCAATGCCGCCTTCTCCTCGTCGGTGAGCTGCGTCGGTACGACGACCTCCACCTTGACCAACAGGTCGCCCGGCTTCTTGCCGTTGCGACCGGACCCCGACGGCACGCCGCGGCCGCGCACGCGCAGCACCTTGCCCGATGCCGTGCCCGGCGGGACCTTCAGCGTCACCTTGTTGTCGAGCGTCGGGACCGTGATCGTCGTCCCGAGCGCCGCCTCTGGATACGTGATCGGCACCGTGATGGTGAGGTTGCGCCCGGCGCGCCCGAAGACCGTCGTGCTTGCCCACCTGGACGATGACGTAGAGATCGCCCGGAGGCGCCATGCCCTGCCCGGGCGCACCCCGTCCCTTGACCCGGATGCGCTGGCCGTCCTCCACCCCGGCGGGAATGCGGACCTTGACCGAGCGCACCTTGTGCTCGGTGCCCGTGCCGTGGCAGACCGGGCACGGCGTGTCGAATAGCGTGCCCCGGCCCATGCAGTCCGGGCAGACGGTGCTCAAGGAGAAGAGGCCCTGGTTGTCGTTGAGGCTCCCCGTCCCGCCGCAGCGCGGGCAGGTGTGGGTGGACGTCCCCGGAGCCGCGCCGCTGCCGCGGCAGTTCGAGCAGCGCACCTCCTGAGGCACGTTGACCGACGTCGTGACGCCGTGCACCGCGTCCTGGAAGGACAGGTGCAGCGCCGCCTCCATGTCGGCACCCCGCTGCGGGCCGCGTTGCGCCGTGCGCGTGCGGCCACCGCCACCGAAGAGACCTCCGAAGAGATCGCTCAGGTCGCCCATGTCCTCCATGCGGAACGTGCCGCCGCCGGCACCGCCCGGCATGCCGCCGAACCCGCCGACCGGGCCGTGGGCCCGGACCTCGTCGTACTCCTTGCGCTTCTCGGCATCACCGAGGACGTCGTAGGCGGCGCTGATCTCCTTGAAACGCTCCTCGGATCCGGGGTTGGCGTCGGGGTGGTACTCCTTGGCCAGCTTCCGGTAGGCGCGCGTGATCTCCTTGTCCGACGCCGTCGAGACGACGCCGAGCACCTTGTAGTAGTCCTTCTCGAACCATTCACGCTGTGCGGCCATTGATCAGTTCACCCCCGCACGCGGACCATGGCCGGGCGCAGCACCTGCCCCTTCCAGCGGTAGCCGGAGCGCATCACTTCCTCCACCATGGTCTCGCCGCCGGGCCCGCCCTCCCCGTCCGCGTGCGCGACGGCGTCGTGCACCGAGGGATCGAACGGGACCTCGGGCTGGTCGAGCCGTTCGAGGCCCTCACGCAGGAGGATGTCCATGAGCATGGAACGCGACGCATGGAGCGCCTTGGCGCCCTCGCCCGTGTCCATCGCCTCGCGCAGGTGATTCTCGGCCAGGTCGAGCGCGTCGAGCACCGGGAGGAGCTTGTCCACCAGGTGCTGTGACGCCCGGGCGGCCTGCTCCTCTTGCTGGCGGGCGATCCGCTTGCGGTAGTTCTCGAAGTCGGCCTGGGTGCGCTGGAGCGCGAGCAGGTACTCGTCCCGCTCACGCACCAGCGTCTGCACCGGGTCGGCCTCCTCGACCAACGCGGCCTCCTGCACCTCGTCGTCCTCCTCCTCTGCCAGTTCGGCCTCAGAGAAGACGGGCTCCTCCTCGGGAGTGGCCCCGTCGCCGAAGCTCATTGCTCATCGACGATCTCGGCGTCGACGACGTCGTCGTCCGACGCACCCTCACCGGAGCCGTCACCCGAACCTTCGGCACCGGCGTCGCCGCCGAAGCCGCCGGCGTCACCACCGGTCGAGGCCGAGGCCGACGCCTGCTCGTAGAGGCGCTGGCTGAAGCTCTGCGAGACACCGACCAGCTTCTCCGTGGCGTCCTTGATGGCATCCAGGTTGGTGCCGGCCAGAGCGTCCTTCACGCCTTTGACGGCGGTCTCGACGTCCTCCTTCTCGGAGCCCTCGAACTTCTCGCCCTGCTCGTTGAGCAGCTTCTCGGTCTGGTACACCAGCGTGTCCGCGGAGTTGCGCACCTCGGCCTCTTCGCGGCGGTTCCGGTCGTCCTCGGCGTGTGCCTCGGCGTCGCGGACCATGCGCTCAATGTCGTCCTTGGCCAGTGACGACTGGCCGGTGATCGTCATCGACTGCTCCTTGCCGGTGGCCTTGTCCTGGGCGGACACGTGGACGATCCCGTTGGCGTCGATGTCGAACGTGACCTCGATCTGGGGGATGCCCCGGGGTGCCGGCGGCAGGTCGACCAGCTGGAACTTGCCGAGCGTCTTGTTGTACATCGCCATCTCGCGCTCACCCTGGAGCACGTGGATCTCGACCGACGGCTGGTTGTCCTCGGCCGTCGTGAAGATCTCCGACCGCTTGGTCGGGATGGTGGTGTTCCGCTCGATCAGGCGGTGCATGACCTGTCCCTTGGTCTCGATGCCCAGCGACAAGGGGGTGACGTCCAACAGGAGGACGTCCTTGACCTCGCCCTTGAGGACACCCGCCTGCACGGCGGCGCCGATGGCCACCACCTCGTCGGGGTTGACGCCCTTGTGGGGCTCCTTGCCCGTGAGGTTCTGCACCAGCTCCTGGACCGCGGGGATCCGCGTCGACCCGCCGACCATGACCACGTGGTCGATGTCGGAGGTCTTCAGGTTGGCGTCCTTGATGGCCGCGTCGAACGGCCCGCGCAGGTCGTCGACCAGGTCGGCGGTGAGCTCGTTGAACTTCGCCCGGGTGAGCTTGAGGTCGAGGTGCTTGGGGCCTTCGGAGGTGGCGGTGATGAAGGGCAGGTTGATCTGCGTGTCCTGCACGGACGACAGCTCGATCTTGGCCTTCTCCGCGGCCTCCTTGAGGCGCTGCATGGCCATCTTGTCCTGCGACAGGTCGACGCCCTCGGTGTTCTTGAACTCGGTCACGAGCCACTCGATGACCTTGTCGTCCCAGTCGTCGCCACCGAGCTTGGTATTGCCCGAGGTGGACTTGACCTCGAAGACGCCCTCGCCGATGTCGAGGATGGAGACGTCGAACGTGCCGCCGCCGAGGTCGAAGACGAGGACGGTCTGGTCCTCACCCTCCTTGTCGAGGCCGTAGGCCAGCGCGGCCGCCGTCGGCTCGTTGATGATGCGGAGCACCTCGAGC
This sequence comes from uncultured Acidimicrobiaceae bacterium, assembly GCA_963762175.1. GTDB lineage: Bacteria > Actinomycetota > Acidimicrobiia > Acidimicrobiales > RAAP-2 > Bog-473. The sequence goes on along the minus strand of CAVXJW010000002.1, from coordinate 543,058 downwards.
CCGGCGATGGAGCCGGCTTCCTTGGTCGCCGTGCGCTGAGCGTCGTCGAAGTACGCCGGCACGGTGATCACGGCCTGCGTGACAGTGTCGCCGAGGTACGCCTCGGCGTCCCTCTTCAGCTTGCCCAGAATGCGGGCCGAGATCTCCTGGGCCGTGTACGCCTTGCCGTCGATGTCGACGGTCCAGCCGGTGCCCATGTGGCGCTTCACCGAGCGGATCGTCCGGTCGGGGTTGGTGATGGCCTGGCGCTTCGCCACCTCACCGACGAGCACCTCGCCCGTCTTGGAGAAACCCACGACCGACGGGGTCGTCCTGCCTCCCTCTGCGTTCGGGATGACGGTGGGCTCCCCCGCCTCCAACACGCTGACCACCGAGTTGGTGGTTCCCAGGTCGATGCCTACGGCCTTGGCCATGTCGTATTTCCTTCCGCTTCGTCGTTCGTCTGCCGGTTCCGTCCGGCGCCTCTGTCACTCCAGCTGAGTGGTGTCGGGATCTACTGCGTCCGTCTCTACTGCTACTGATCCCTGCTGTCACTGATTGCTGCGCACCAGTATAGCAAAGTTGAGTGTCCCAATGTCAAGATTCTTGAGGCAGTGATTGCCTCGGCGATTCTACCGCCACTCAGCTGGTGGTTTACACCCCGCCGCCGGACCCACCTACGCTGGTGCCGTGCTCGACCTGGTCCTCATTCGCCACGGGCAGTCCACCTGGAACGCCAAGAACCTCTTCACGGGCTGGGTCGACGTCGACCTGACCCCCGCCGGGGAGGCCGAGGCCCGCGCCGGAGGCGAGCTCCTGGCCGCGGTGGACGACCTCGACCTGCGAGTCCTGCACACGTCCGTGCTGACCAGGGCCATCCGCACGGCCGAGCTGGCCCTGGGCGCCGCCGGCCGCAGCTGGCTCCCGGTCCGCCGTGACTGGCGGCTCAACGAGCGCCACTACGGGGACCTGCAGGGGAAGAACAAGGCCGAGATCAAGCAGGAGTTCGGCGCGGAGCAGCTCCAGCTCTGGCGCCGCAGCTACGACTCCCCGCCGCCGCCGCTCTCCCCCGACAACCCCTACGACGTGGCCGGCGACCCCCGCTATCGGGGTCTCGACCCTTCCGACCTGCCCCGCACCGAGTGCCTGGCCGACGTGGTCCGGCGCGTCGTGCCGTACTGGGAGTCGGTGATCGTCCCCGACCTCCGCGGCGCGGCGGCCGAGGGTGGCGGGGCCGTGCTGGTCGCCGCCCACGGCAATTCCATCCGGGCCCTGCGCAAGCACCTGCAGCGGATCCCCGACGCCGAGATCGCCGAGCTCGAGGTCCCGACCGGCATCCCCTTCCGCCTGCGCCTCGACGACGACCTCAGTGTGCGGGTGGCCGAGTATCTCGGTGACCCCGAGGCGGCCGCGGCTGCAGCTGCCGCCGTCGCGGCCCAGGCCGACCGTCCCACCGGGTGACCCCTCCTTCGACCCTGCCCGCCAGAAGGGGGTAGGCAACGTCCGAGAAAAGTGATATCTATGAGATATCACTTTTATGTCGGAGGAGTCACCATGAGCATTGCTGAGTCACCCATCAACGCCACACCCGTCGGGCACCAGGGCGCCCGGGTGGACATCACCGAGCGCCCGGCCGCCGCCGTCAACGGCTGGTTCGGGGTGCTCGTCCTCGCCGCCTGCGTCGCCGGGGCGATCCTCCTCGGGATGCACGCCAAGGCATGGATCTGGCTGCCGATCCTCGTCTTCGTCCTGATCGCGACCTCGCTGGTGATCGTCCCGCCCGGGCAGACCTCGGTGATCCAGTTCTTCGGCCGCTACATCGGCACGGCACGGCGCTCCGGCTTCTGGTGGGTGGCACCGCTCACGGTGCGCCGCCGGGTCAGCATCCGCGTGCGCAACTTCGAGACCGGCCACCTGAAGGTCAACGACGCCGACGGCAACCCCGTCGAGATCGCCGCCATCGTGGTCTGGCAGGTGGCCGACACGGCCAAGTCCACCTTCGCCGTGGACAACTTCGTCGATTTCATCTCGGTGCAGGCCGAGTCCGCCCTGCGCCACGTCGCCGTCAGTCATCCCTACGACGACACCACCGGCACGGGGACGTCGCTGCGCGGCTCCACCGATGTCGTCGCCGGCGAGCTGGCGGTCGAGGTGGCCGAGCGGGTATCCATCGCCGGGCTCGAAGTCGTCGAGGTCCGCATCTCCCACCTCGCCTACGCGCAGGAGATCGCGCAGGCGATGCTGCGCCGCCAGCAGGCCAACGCCGTCGTGTCCGCCCGCTCGCGCATCGTCGAGGGTGCGGTCGGCATGGTCGAGATGGCCCTGAGCCGACTCAACGAGGGCGGCGTGGTCTCGCTCGACGAGGAGCGCACGGCGAGCATGGTGAGCAACCTGATGGTCGTGCTCTGCGGTGACCAGCCGCCGTCACCCGTCGTGAACACGGGGTCGCTCTATACGTGAGCGAACGGCGCCAGGTCCTCCTGCGAATCGATCCGGCCGTCCACGACGCGTTGATGCGGTGGGCCAACGACGACCTGCGCAGCGTCAACGCCCAGATCGAGATGCTGCTGCGCCGGGCCCTGACCGACGCCGGCCGCATGCCCAAGCAGGCGGCGCCGCTCCCCCGCCGAGGACGGCCGGCCAAGCAGGACTGAGCGACGGATCCGTAGACAGCGGCAGGCCGGGGCACCTCGCCGCGCCCCGGCCTGACCGACTCTCTACAGGACTGCTGCGCTGTTACAACGCGTCAGGCCCACGTTCACCGGTGCGGACCCGCACCGCGGCTTCGACAGGGATGACCCACACCTTGCCGTCACCGATCTTGCCCGTGGACGCCGAGGCGACGATGGCGTCGACCACCTCGTCGGCCTGGCCGTCGTCCACCAGCACCTCGACACGGAGCTTGGGGACGAAGTCCACCTCGTACTCCGCACCGCGGTACACCTCCGTGTGCCCTCGCTGGCGTCCGAATCCCTGGGCCTCGGTCAGGGTCATGCCCTGCACCCCGAGGTTCTTGAGGGCCTCCTTGACGTCGTCGAGTTTGAACGGCTTGAGGACTGCCACGATCAGTTTCATTGATGAGCTCCTTTCGTCCTTGTCTGACTGGGCCTAGGAACCGCCGCCGGGTGGTGGCGATGGATCCGGTTCCTCAGAACCGCCCTTGTCCAGACCCGCCATGGCGAAGGCACCACCACCGCCTCCGGCGCTCCCGCTGCCGGTGGTCCGCATGGCGAACGTCTCCTCGGGGAAGGCCTCCTCGCCGTGGATGGCAAGGTCGCCGACTTCGAGGATCTCATCCTTGTAGCGGGCGCCACGGAGGATCCAGCCGATGATCTTCATCAGGATGAAGGTGATCACCGCGGACCACAGGATGACCCAGACCGCCGCGCGGAACTGCTCCCACAGCTGGTGGGCCGAGCCCGTGTACATCAAGCCCTGCACGCTGAAGGTGGAGCAGCCACCGTGCGACGTCGCGTAGATCGACTGCGATCCGGACAGCGACGCCGCCTGATTGACGACCTGGCCGGCGCCGTCGAGCTTGCCGCAGCCGGTCACCAGGATGTTGGGGTCACCGAAGATGCCCAACAGCAGACCACCGACCAGACCGGCGATGCCGTGCGTGTAGACCACGCCGAGCGCATCGTCGACCTTGGAGAACGGTCGCACCTTGGAGAGGTAATTCCAGGCGAGCCAGACGACGGCGCTGCAGATGGCGCCGATGTAGATGGCGCCCCGCCCGTTCACGAAGCCGGCACACGGTGTGATCCCGACCAGGCCGCAGATCATGCCGTTCACGCCTCCAAGGAAGGTGGGCTTCTTCTCCTTGGTCAACAGCGCGTCCATGAGCATCCAGACCAGGACGCCGACGCCCGTGGCGAGGTTCGTGTTGATCACGGCGGCCGCGGCACTGGCGCCCGCGTAGTACGGGTCACCACCGTTGAAGCCGTTCCAGCCCAGCCACAGTATGCCGGCGCCGACGGCCGCCATCACGAGGTTGTTGGGCAAGGCATGTTGCCGATCTCGCAAGAGTCTCGGCCCGAGGACCCAGGCTGCGACGAAGCCGGACACACCGGCCGACATGTGGATGACGTACCCACCTGAGTAGTCGAGCGCTCCCTCCTGGGCGAAGTAGCCGCCGCCCCAGAGCAGGAAGGCGTCTACGCAGTACACACAGGTGGACCACGCCGGCACGAGGATGCACCAGGCGAGGAACTTGATGCGTCCGAGCACGCTCCCGAGGAACAGCAGCGGCGTGATGGCCGCGAACACGAACTGGAAGTACGCCAGCGTCGCCGTCGGGAAGTGGAACGGGATCGCGGTGTTCGCCGCCGATTGCGCCTGCCCTTGTTCACCGAGGCTGTTCGTGATCCCTCCCGGCTTCCCGAGGAAGTTCTCGAAGAAGTGCGTAAGCGTTCCCGTTGTGCCCGCGTTCTGCGTTTGGGTGACCAACCCGTTGACGACTCTCACCCCCCCACCGATCGAGGTCGAGCCGAAGCCGAGCTTGTACTCCCACAACACCCAGGCGACGAGTACGAGGGAGAACCCTGCGAACACCATCGAGAGGACATTGACGGCCCACTTCTTGGGCACGATCGATGCGTAGAGCACTGCCAGGCCAGGGATGCTCATCAGGCCGACGAACGTGGCGGCTGTCATCTGCCACGTGTTGTCAGCCGGATTGAGCCAACTGGGGTACGGAACCGGAACTGCGGCTCCAATCAGGTGGATCACTCAAGCTCTCCTAACTGTCATAGGTCCCGGCTCCTCATGTGAGCGAGGCGTCACACCAGTGCCGAGGCGGCATTGCCACTTCCGACGGTTCCCCGCCGCAGACACAATGCAGGTCAGGAGTTTCCGCATCGTCACGCGTGTGTTTCGGGCTTGTTAATCCGCCCGCTCAGCCCGATCCCGGGGTTTAGGCGGCCGTCAACGCTGCCGATGGGCGGCCGCCAGGGGTGTCGTTGACCCCACTACCATCTCCCGATCGTGATGACCTCGGAAAAAGCCCAGACGCCCGAAAGCGGCCGGGAACCCGGCGTTCCTGGCCACGTCGCGGGCGGTGAGCCCGAGGACCGCGTAGCGGCGCTGCGCGGCGCCGGCGTGGGCGGCGTCGACACGCGCCGGCTCGGACAGATCGTCGTCGGCGTCATCCTCGTGACGCTGGCGGTGCTCGTCATCGTCTTCTCGCTCGTCGGCGTGCACAAGAACCACCAGAGCGACCGCCTCCGCAACGACGGCGTGCCCGTCTCCTTCACCGTGTCGACGTGCACCGGCCTGGTCGGCGGCAGCGGCAGCAACCCGGTGGGGTACGTCTGCCGGGGGAGCTACACGCTCAACGGTCACACCTACAGCGAGCAGTTGCCCGGCAACGACTTCCATCGGCCGGGTACGACCGTCGCCGCCGTCGCGGTGCCCGGCGATCCCTCACTGGTGTCGCCGGCCGCCATGGTCGCCACAGAGCACTCGTCCACCGGCGTCTTCGTCGTGCCGGTGATCCTGTTCGTCATCCTGGCGGGCCTCGTTGCGTGGATCTTCGTGCGTTACCGCAAGCAGCGTGGCGCGCCGCAGGAGGGATCCAGCGCGAGCTGAACGGCGCCGGCGAGCGGTCTGGCGCTACGTCGGGGGCGTGTAGCGCTTGTTGCGCCGGGGTCGCGGGGCGTTGCCCGCGCTCGACGCACCCTTTGGACGGGCCGGCGCGTCCGCCGCCTCGGCCCGCTTGAGGGCCTGCTGCAGGCGGTAGGCGCGTACCAGGTACCAGGCGCCGGCCAGCAGGAACGGCACGCCGAAGCCCCAGAAGCGCAGGTTGAAGACGGCCAGGCCGTAGAGCGCCATTGTCACGCCCTGGAAGAGGCGCTTGCGCAGCAAGGAAGCGACGAGGATGAGCACCGCCATCCCCAGGATCACGTAGGTGAGTTCGACGTAGACCGTCGTGCTCTGGTGCGTGTTCTTGGCGTTTTGGATGGTGGCCGAACTGATGATGATCCCGACGAGTGCCGCCAGCGGCGCGGCGATCAGGCCGATGGCCCGCTCCTTGTCGTCCGAGCTCCGTATGGCTTCGTGGAGTTCCTCGACCGTCCGGTCGTCGGCAGCCGGCTTGTCGGAGGCGATGGCGTCGGGCTGCACGAACGTGTACTTGAGCCGCTGCCAGGCCGTCATCGGGGGCGTGTCGTCACCTCCTGAGAAGTCGGCATCGTCGTTCGCGGCCATTGCGGAAGGCTACCGCTCGGCGAAAGTGGGGTTTCGGCCGAAACGCCCGGAAACAGGCCTGGTCTGCCCTTTGGCGCAGGCCGGACGGCATTGTGAATGCGTCGTTAACGTGGTTCGTGAGGGCGCGTGCGCCCGCCGGATCGTGAGGAGTGCAGGATGAAGCTCGTGGTGGCCGTCGTGAAGCCGTTCAAGCTCGACGACGTCAAGAACGTCCTAAAGAACATGGGTGTCCAGGGCATGACGCTGACCGAGGCGCAGGGCTTCGGGCGTCAGCGCGGGCACACTGAGAACTATCGGGGCGCGGAGTACACGGTCGACTTCGTGCCCAAGCTCCGGGTCGAGGTGCTGGTCGAGGACGACCGAGCCGAGGCCGTCGTGGACGCCATCGTCGCCTCGGCGGCCACCGGCAAGATCGGCGACGGCAAGGTCTGGGTCGTGCCCGCCGAGACCGTGGTGCGGGTGCGCACGGGCGAGCGGGGCGCCGACGCGGTCTGACCACGCCGTCTGACCACCAGGGTGGCGGGCAAACCAGCACGTGAGAGAGGTCGAGGGGTACTGTTGCGCCATGAGCCGCGACGACTTCGACCTGTCCAAGATCTGGCTTTTCTCCACTTCGTCGGCCAAGGACCTGCGCACCATCAAGCGCGCGCTCGAAGAGGTCAAAGTCCCGCCCGGTCGCATGCTGTGCGAGCAGGGAACCATCGGGCGTGAGTTCTTCCTGATCGTGAAAGGCACGGCTGCGGTGCGACGCAACAACCGCAAGGTGGCCACGCTTGGGCCCGGCCAGTACTTCGGAGAAATGGCACTGCTCGACCGCCGTCCCCGCAGCGCCACCGTCGTCTCCGAGACCGACATGACGTTGCTCGTCCTCGGACAGCGCCAGTTCAACGGTGTGCTGGACGCGGTTCCGGCACTCTCGCGCAAGATGCTGGCCGCCATGGCCACACGCCTGCGCGAGGCGGACGAGAAGGCGATGGCCGTCCTTTAGGAGCACCGCCCGCCCCGCGCCAGCGCCAGGCGCCTTGTGAGAGCACGACTCGAACGAGCGCTGCATCGACTGTGTCGGCGCTGTGAGCAGGTCGTTCGCCCTTCAGTATCCGCGTCCGCGTCGACGAGCGCTGCGAAACTTCCTGTGTCCACTCCCTCGCCTGGACACAGGAGGTCATCACCATGAATCTGGATCCCAGAAAGCTTGCCGCCGAGTTCCTCGGGACGCTCATCCTCGTCGTCGTCGCCGTCGGCGTGGCCACGGAGACCTTCGGTTTCAAGCTCTTCGGTCTCAGCTTCGCCGCCGGCGTCGCGGCCACCGCCCTGGCCTTCGGGCTGGTGCTGGTCGCGCTCGTCTACGCCATCGGGCCGATCTCGGGCTGTCACATCAATCCAGCGGTGACGCTCGGGTTCATCTCCACAGGACGTATGAAGTTGGCCGAGGGGATCGCCTACATCGTGGCGCAGGTGGCCGGCGGCATCGTCGGCGCCTATCTCCTCTACTGGATGTTCACCACGTCGCCGCTCTACCGGAAGTCGGTGCAGGGGCTGGGCACCGACGGCTACGGCAAGGAGTCCCACCTGTTGGTGAGTATGTGGGGTGCCTTCCTCATCGAGGTGGTGCTCACGGCGATCTTCGTGACGGTGGTGCTGTTCGCCACCCACAAGGCCGCCATTCAGGGCGCGGCCGGCGTGGCCATCGGGTTCGGCCTCGTGATCGTGCACCTCATCGGCATCCCGCTGACGGGCACCTCGGTGAACCCCGCCCGGAGTCTCGGGCCGGCCATCGTCGTGGGGGGCACGGCGCTCAGCCAGGTCTGGGTCTTCCTGGTCGCCCCATTGGTGGGAGCGATCGTGGCGGCCGTGATCCATCTCGTGATCGCGGACCGCACCAAAGACGAGATCGTGGTGGAGCCCCTCAAGCCGGAGCCCGTCTCGACGTAGCCGTCTCGACAGGCCCGCTACGGTCGGATCATGGATCTGACCAAGGCACTCGCATTCGCCCGGGACCGCAAGCAAGGCGTCCTGGCCACCATCCGCGCCAACGGGCGGCCGCAGCTGTCCAACGTTGCGTACGTGGCCGACGAAGGCGACACGTTTCTGATCTCCATCACGGACGACCGGGCCAAGACGGCCAACCTGCGGCGCGACCCCCGCGCCTCGCTCTATGTCCTGGGCGACAACTTCTACCAGTACGTCGTCATCGAGGCGGCAGCCGAGCTCTCACCTGTGGCGGCCGACCCCAAGGACGCCACGGTCGAGGCGCTCATCCGCTACTACGAGGCGGCGTCGGGGGCGCACCCGAACTGGGACGAGTACGCCGCGGCAATGGTCGCCGACAAGCGACTCGCCCTCACCCTCCGCCCCGAACGGGCCTACGGGATCCTTCCCGGCTGAGTATCCGCGGCCGAGAACCGTGTGGCGATGTGGCTCAGGCGGGCGTCTCTGCCGGCTCCGGCGTCGCGGCGGCGGGCGGACCGCCGTTGAGCGACTCCTCCACCAACTGCGAGAGGTCGAGCACGCGCACGTCGTCCTCCTTGGCGTTGGCCCGCACGGCATCGTCGAGCATGATCATGCAGTACGGGCAGGCCGTCGAGACGACATCGGCCCCGGTGCCGAGCGCCTCGTCCATGCGCTCCATGTTGACCCTCTTCCCGATGTTCTCCTCGAGCCACATGCGGGCGCCGCCGGCCCCGCAGCAGAAGCCGCGCTCTTTGCAGCGCCGCATCTCGATCTGCTCCACGCCGGGAATGGCGCTGAGCACCGAGCGCGGCTCTTCGATGATGCGGTTGTGCCGGCCCAGGTAGCAGGGGTCGTGATAGGTGACCTTGCCGTTGTAGCCGGACCCGGGGGTGAGCTTGCCTGATGCCACCAGATGCTCGAGCAGTTCGGCGTGGTGGATGACCTCGTAGTTGCCACCCAGCGCTGGATACTCGTTCTTGATCGTGTTGAAACAGTGCGGGCAGCTGGCGATGATCTTCTTGGCGCCGGCCTCGTCCAGGGTGGCGATGTTCATCTTCCCCTGCTCCTGGTAGAGGTACTCGTTGCCGAGGCGGCGCACCGGGTCGCCGGTGCAGGACTCCTTGGGCCCGAGGATGCCGAAGGTGACGCCGGCTCGGTGCAGCATGCGCGCCGTGGCCTGGACACCCTTGCGGGCCCGCTCGTCGAGGGCGCCGGCGCAACCGACCCAATAGAGGTACTCGATGTCATCGGGGATCGTGCCGGTGATGACCGGGATCTCGAAGTCGAGCGTCTTCGTCCACTCGGTGCGCTTGTTCTGGCCGAGGCCCCAGGGATCGCCCTGGTTCTCGACGTTGCGCAACATGAGTCCCGCCTCGGACGGGAACTCGGACTCCATGAGCACCTGGTAGCGGCGCATGTCGACAATGGCATCGATGTGCTCGATGTCGACCGGGCACTCGTTCACACAGGCGCCGCAGGTGGTGCAGGCCCACAGGACGTCGGGGTCGATGACGTTGGGCACCAGGGCGGTCTGCTCGCCCTCGCCGGTGAGCAGCGGGGTGGCCGAGGCGAACATGTTGTCGCGTAGGCCCATGATGAGGAGCTTCGGCGAGAGCGGCTTGTCCGTCGTCCAGGCCGGGCAGGCCGACTGGCAACGGCCGCACTCGGTACAGGTCGCGAAGTCGAGCATCTGCTTCCAGCTGAAATGGCCGATCTCGCCCACGCCGAACACCGTGTCCTCGTCGACATTCTCCATGTCCATGTCGGGCGTGCTGTAGAGCGCGCCGAGGGCCCGGGGACGGCGGGAGAAGGCGACGTTGATGGGCGCAAAGAAGATGTGCAGGTGCTTCGAATAGGAGACGAACACGATGAAGCCCGAGATGATGGCGATGTTGAGAAGGAGGAAGACCGTCACCAGCACTGCGTTGGTCCCGGCGCCGAGAGGGTGCAGCAGTTTGGCCACGGCGTGCGAGGCGAACGCACCCCAGCCGTAAGGGAACTGCGTCGGGTCGGTGTTGACCTGGGCGCCCCTGTAGATCAGGAGCGTGATCATGACGCCGGCGATCATCAAGAGGGTGATCCAGGCCGCATCGAGGTGTGAGCCGAAGAAGCGGGACTTGCGCTCGAGGCGGCTCGGGGCGTTCTTCAGGCGGATGATGGAGAAGGTGATGAGGGCGATCAGCACCGCAACGGTGAAGAAGTCTTCGATGAAGCCCACCCAGTTCCAGGTCCCGATCAGCGGAATGTGGAAGTACTTGTTGAAGAGGTCACCGTAGGCCTCAATGATCGTGAGCAGCAGGATGGTGAAGCCCCACATGGTGAAGAAGTGGGCCAGGCCGGGGACCGTCCATTGCAAGAGCTTGCGCTGGCCGGCCACCTCGACCGTCTCCGCCTCTACCTTGCGCCTGATGGGCCCTCGAGCCCGATTGGGGTCCTTCTTCCCGGCGCGGATGAGCTTGGACAGCCAGTGGAACCGGCGGGCGGCGATGCCGAAGCCGATGATGGTGACAGCAAGGCCAATGATGATTCTGACGGCCACGGATGCTCCTCGCCTATCTCAGATCGTTCAACGGGGACGGTGGCGGAGTGCGAGCGCCACCTGGGAATTCAGTGCGGCCCAGAGGATAGTGGGGCCACCACTTCGAGACGTAGTTGGTGGATCCGAGGCTGGTACCACTGCCTTTGATCACGCCCGTTGGATGCCCGCCGCGGGTCGCCTCGAAACCCGAGCGCACTGGTCTCACGGAGGGCGTCTCTCGGCTGCCCCAGGCCCGGTCTCCGGCGGCGGTGCCACAGGGATTTCGCGTTTACCCAGCGTGTAGAGTTTCCGCGTTCTCGCGGGCGTAGTTCAGAGGCAGAACATCAGCTTCCCAAGCTGAGAACGCGGGTTCGATTCCCGTCGCCCGCTCTCTCACAAAACCTCAGGTCACCCTCTGTTGTAGCCGCCTGTAGCCGCCACTGGCGCCCAGCGAACGTCGGCGTGCAACAAACGTGCAACAGCGTGCAAAACAGACCGCCGCGTTCTCAGCAACGAAAGCTGATGTTCAGCGCAGGCATGTCTCCCGCGAGATATCCCAGTGCCGGCGAACGGGGGCAGTCCGAGGACTGGCCGGAATGAGTATCACCCCAACAAGTTGGGGTGGTATCTCACGGTCACGTTCCGCACACTCGGACCATGACCACTACCGATGACAGCAAGAGTATCGTCCGAGACTTCATTGATGCCCTCTTCACCAAAGGGGATCTCGAGGCGGTCGATCGTCTCTTAAGTGAGAACTTCATCAATCACGATCCGCCATTCGGCGCCCCAGGTGGCAAGGACGGTATGCGGGATGCGGCAACGATCTTCCGCTCGGCCTGTCCCGATTGGCATTCCGACTACCCCTTCCTCGTTGGGGAGGGGGACCTTGTTGTCGAGCCATTCACTGCTTCTGGTACCCACACCGGTGAACTCATGGGCGTTGTGGGCCAAGGTCAAGAACTGACACTGATGGGCATCAACATCTTCCGCGTAAAGAATGGCCAAATCGTCGAGAGGTGGGGGCGCCTCGATGAACTTGGGCTACTCCGCCAACTCGGACTGGGCTCGCCGGCGTGAGATTCTCTGAGCGACGATGTGTTCGGGGACCCGTCTTCGAGTTTGTTCCGAGATTCAGGCGTAACCTTGGTGGACGTGTCCGTTGAGGTAACAGAACGTCAGCTTGGCGAGATCATCAGGCGCTGCTATCTCGGACACAGTGCCTCCGAACTCCGTGAGGACGTACTTCGCCGACTGCGATCCATTGTTCCGGTCGATGCCGCGTTCTTTGCCACGGTGGACCCAGCGACCCTGTTGTTCACCTCCGCCCTGGCCGAAGAGCCGCTCGGATCGGTGACGCCACTCTTTCTCGACAATGAATACGGCCAGAGTGACGTGAACAAGTTCACCACCCTCGCTGATCGCACAGATCCCGTCGGATCGCTCGATGGGGCTACCAAGGGTGACCGTCACTCGAGTTTGCGATATCAGGACGTCATCGCACCGCTCGGTCTCGGTGATGAGCTTCGTGCGGCCCTGATCGCCAGAGGGCGCTGTTGGGGGGTGTTGTGCCTTCACCGCGGCGTCTCATGTTTTGGCTTTTCCGAGCGCGAGATCGCCATAGTTCGCCGATTGGCTCCTCACTTCGCCGAGGGCCTGCGGCGTTCGATGGTGACCGACGGCACGAGCCGGCCCCCCGATGCGGCAGGCCCCGGGATTGTCGTGTTGGACGACAACCTCTCGCTGTTATCGATGAATCCAGAAGCAGAAGGCTGGATCGACGAGATGCAAGAGAGCACCCGATCGCCCGGAGCAGAATTGCCAATGGCCCTCTATGCGGCGGCCGCGCACCTCAAGGGTGCTGAGGCCGCGCCAGAGGGACAACCGACCAGTGTTCGGTTGCGAACAAACGCAGGTCGATGGCTCATTCTCCATGCTTCTCACCTGTATGGGAGTGCCGGCCGACAGACCGCAATCGTTCTCGAACCAGCATCATCCGACGAGATGAGCTCCCTGATATTGGATGCCCACGGCCTCACCCCTGCGCAGAATCGGGTGGCCGTGCTCGTCTTGCGCGGATTCTCTACGCAGGCCATCGTCAACGAGCTCCACATCTCGGCTCACACTGTTCAAGAGCACCTCAGCGTCATCTTTGACAAGTTCGGCGTCGGGAGTCGCCGCGAGCTTGTGAACTCGCTTCTCGGGGGTCCTCGCTGAGAAGTATCCAGAACGGACATCGAGTCGTCTGTTGAGCGGGTTTACCTATCCGGCGAACTGGGATACCCATGCCACGGTTGTCCAACTGTAGGGTTGATCGATATTAGCAAACTAGCTAAGATCGATTCATGGACGACGACGCCGGAGTATTCCGAGCCCTCGCTGACCCAACCAGACGTCAGATCCTCCAGGATCTTCAAGGTGGCGAACTGACGGCTGGCGAGATCGGATCTCGGTTCACGATCAGCGCTCCGTCGATCTCACGGCATCTTGGCGTACTCAAGAACGCCGGCTTGATTCTCGAACGCCGAGACGCCAATCGGATCTACTACTCCCTCGTCGAGGAACGTCTCGCCGTATGCGTAGGTCAGTTCCTCTCGACGGTCTGTCCAGAACAGATCGTCCTACGCCAACGGCGGAAGCGGAAGGCGGCTACCGCTACAAGTTCCAAGGGGGATTGACATGCTTACCAACACTGTTGCCTGCACCATCGAGCGACGATTGCTCGTGAACTACCGGATCGATCCAGAACTGGTCACGCGACAACTCCCTGAGCCATTTCGGCCTCACCGGGTCTCAGGTTGGGCGGTCGGAGGCGTGTGCTTTATTCGCCTCGGGGGACTCCGCCCAAATCATTTCCCATCGACGGTCGGCATCACGACCGAGAATGTTGCTCACCGCTTCGCAGTCGAATGGGATGACGAAGCCGGCACCCAAGTGGGCGTCTTTATTCCGAGGCGGGATACCAACTCACGGGTCACAGCTTTTGCTGGAGACCGCATCTTTCCCGGATCGCATCGACTCGCACGATTCGAGGTCGAGGAACTGGAATCAGAACTTCACCTAGGAGTGCAGAGTCACGATGGCTCGCTCGATCTTTCGGTGACCGCACACCAGAGCGCTCAGATCGAAGGACAGCTGTTCGGTTCGCTGGGGCAGGCGATTGAGTTCTTCCGCCGAGGCTCGCTGGGATATTCGCCCAGTGGACCGTCTGGCGGCCTGACGGGAGTTCGGCTGCAGAGCCAGAGCTGGGAGGCGCTGCCGGTGGCGATCGACTCCATGAGATCGAGTGTGTTCGATAACCCAGAGACGTTCCCAGAGGGTTCGTGTGCCCTCGACTTTGGACTGGTCATGAGGAACCTCGAAGCTCGCTGGATCTCAGAAGGTGCGCTTCGTGCCAGTTCCAAGGCTGCTGCGTAACTTCGACCGGAACACACGGCGCTCATATGCGCCCCGTCCCGGCGAAATGGGGCATTCTCACACTGCGATCGAGGATCGTCCTCATCAACGAATCGCGTGCGTGAAATCGCGCGGATCCGATCGGTGACGGAAGGTCGGTTGAAGCCCGGAGCCATGGGGGGCATCATTGGAGTGAGATGGAGGATCACCACCACCACACCTGGAGGCCTCACAAGCCCGTCAATGCCAGCCCCGAGCAGAAGAACCTGGGCTGGAAGGCGGTCAATGCCGCCTCGGTGGCCGTGGCCGCCCTGGTGACCCAACGCTTGCTCACCATCGCCTGGCGCCTGGTGCGCCATGAGGCCCCTCCCAGCGGACCGGCGGACCGCAAGGCTTCCTGGGGCGCCGCCCTCACCTGGGCAACCTCCCTGGCCGTGGGCATTGCCGTCTCCCGAGTTGTGGCCGTGCGTCTATCCGGCAAGGTTTGGGAGGCCGCTGTGCACGAGCCGCCGCCAGAAGTCCCCTCCTAGCTCTGTTGGGCCGCGCCATCCCATTCGGGGCCTTGACCCCTATCCCCAACGTGCCGCAGGGTGGCACCCCATCCCGGCGAAGGGGCACGGTCAGATGACCCAGGATGGGCTCCTCACCCAAGAGGCAGAATATTGACCGCCATGGCCGACGTTCTGCCACCTCGAATCAACCCGCCCGAGAGCTGCGGGGAATGTGGCTGGCAGGCGGCAAACGTCACCGCTGACAACGCTGAGGTTGCAGTGAGCGACCTCGGGCCTCAGTACCGGGCGGCGCTTACCCACCCACTTCCCGCTGATCCTGAAGACGTGCTTCGCCGACGACCCAGCGCGCAGTCCTGGTCGGCTCTTGAATACACCGCCCACGTTCGGGACGTGATCGCTCTCTGGAGTGCGGCCCTCCACAAGCTGCTCGCTGAGGACCAGCCCGTCCTGTCTCGTCCTGACCCGTCGATCGCCGACGAAGCGGCCGCGGCGGGGGGCTACAACGCCCTTGATCCCACCACCACAGCAGACGAGTTGGTCGCCAACGCGAACCGCATGGCCCGGAAAGTCTCCACCATCCACGCCGGCCAGTGGGGCCGGGTGATCGTCTTTGGCGACGAGGAAATGACCGCCATCGCAGTCGTCCGCAAAGTCGCGCACGAAGGGGCGCACCACCTCGTAGACATCCATCGCTCACTCCAGGCTGCTCGTGGCGCACGTGATCGCGTCGCTCCGCGGTCGGCCGAGCTCATGACGCCCGCTCCGTCCGGAGCAACCTTCACTCTGAAAACATCGTTCCAAGTGCCGGAGGATGCCACAGGGACCTTGTCGCTGCGCCTGCTGGTCCGGCGAGACCGATCCCAATGACAGCGATGACCGCGAGAGCGCCGAAGCCGGCGACGAGTTTCTAAATTCTCATGTGACCTCCCCGCGCCGGAGGCGAGCATTCCAAAGATTTCCGACCCGTCCATCGCTGCGTCTCCCAAGTGACCGTTACACGACCACCCGACACGACTCTTGACTGTGGCACACGAAAGACTGAAGTTTCAGACCTTCTTCGTGAGCGGGATGTCGTAGAGGGCGGACCAGTTCGTGCTGGCGATCCGGGCCTTTGACTCGTCGGAGAGCGGGAGTTTGTCGAAGGTGTCCACGGCGTGTGGGTACTTCGAGTCCCCGTGGGGGTAATCGGTCGAGAAGACGAGCTTCTCGTCGCCGAAGGTCTCGACGAAGGACGGCGCGGTCACCTCGTCGGCCTCGACAGCGATCCAGCAGTTGCGCTTGAAGTACTCCGAGGGCGGCATCGTGAGCTCCGGCGCCTCGTACCATCCGGTCCACTCCCAGTGCTCATCGAGTCGGTAGAGGAACCACGGCGCCCAGGAGCAGTTGCCCTCCAGGAGCGCCACCTTGAGATTCGGGAAGCGCTCGAGGACGCCGCCGCCGCAGAGGCACGCCGTGACGAACTGGATCCCCAAGGGCTGGCTGAAGGTGTGCCACAGCATGAGGCGGTCGAGCACCTCCAACCCGAAGTCCGGCGTGAGATACGTCTGTCCGCCGCCATGGAAGGCCAACGGCACGCCGAGTCGTTCGATCTCCGCCCACAGCGGGTCGTAGGCCGCATGGTGCCAGGGCCGGCGGTTCACCGCCGCGGGCGGCAGGAAGATCGCCTTGAAGCCGAGCTCCTCCACGCACCGCCGCGCCTCTGCGACCGCCCCCGTGACGTCATGGGCCGCCACCATGCCCGCCCCGTACATCCGGTCAGGGGCGAAGTCGCAGAAGTCCTTCATCCAGTCGTTGTAGGCGCGGGCGATCGCCGTCGCGAATTCCGGCTCGAGGCCGTCGGCCCCGATCTGCTCGGACGAGTCGAGCCCGAGCACGAACAGGCCCCGCGACGGGAAGAGCACGGCGAGGTCGAGGCCCTCGGCGTCCATGGCGTCGATCTGCGACTGGGCGTCCCAGCCCCTGGCCTCGGATGCGGCGTAGACGCTGTCATGATCCTTCTGCCAGCCGGTCTTGCGGCCCTCGACGCGCATCGGGCGGGTGGGACCCATACGGAGCATCACATGGTTCTTGACCCGCACCCGCATGTCGCGGGTGATCTCGGAGAGGCCGCGCGGCGCGGCGTGCGCGTAGGCCGGGTCGATGTAGCGCTCCCACAGGTCGGGAGGCTCCATGACGTGCAGATCGCTGTCGCAGATGACGTGGTCGCGCAGCCCCATGTTCGGCCCACCCCCCGGTTCTCTGACGCTCGAGTCAGGCTCACTATACGCTCTCGTCCGGCGGGGCTTCCGGGTCCGAGGGAGGCCTTGCCATCAGGGTCTTTGCCGTTTCGGACGAGCAACACGACGGATGACGGGGAGGATCGATGGCGGTAGGTGTGATCGGATTGGGGAACATCGGCGGGGGGATCGCCAGGAACCTCGTGGCCGACGGCAACGAGGTCGTGGTGTACGACATGGACGCCGCCGCCATGACGGCGATCGAAGGCGCGACGGCCGCCGCCGACGTGGCGTCCGTGGCCCGGGCGGCCGGCGTCACCCTCCTGTCGCTGCCCACACCCGACATCGTGGCGGGCGTGGCCGAGGCCTGGGCGGCCGCGGCGCCGTCAGGTGCCGTGCTCGTCGACCTGTCGACGAACAGCCCGACTGTCGTGCGCGAGCTGGGGACGACGTTGGCCGGTTCGGGCCACCACTTCGTCGAGGCGCCCCTGACCGGCGGGGCGATCGGCGCCGAGAAGCGCATGCTCGTGTTCATGGTGGGCGGTGAAGCCGAACCGGTCGGCCGCGTGCTGCCCGTGCTCGAACCGCTCGGCCGGGCCACGTTCCACGTGGGCCCGCTCGGGCTCGGCAACACCATGAAGCTGCTGAACAGCCTCGTCGCCTTCACCACGACCTGGGTCAGCCTCGAGGGCCTGGCCATGGCGACCAAGGCGGGCATCGAGGTGCAGAAGGCGGTCGAGATCCTGCGCACCGCGGGTGCGTCCAACTTCTACATCGACCGCCAGGTCGAGACCATCGACGGACGGGGGCGGCCGACGCAGTTCGCGCTGGAGCTGGCGGCGAAGGACGCCGGCCTCATTGTGGACTGGGGCGGCACGCTGGGTGCGCCGACGCCGGTGGCGGCCGCCGTGAAGGGCGTGCTGGACGGGGCGGTGGCCAGCGGGCTGGGCGGTGCCGACTGGAGCGAGCTCGTTGCCGTCGCCGAGCAGAACGCCGACGTGGCGCTGCGCTGGAACCCGGAGGCGTAGCCCTCTCGGTTCAGTCGGTGCCGAGGACGTCGGCGGCGACCCGCATCGCCGAGCCCGCCGCGGGCACGCCGGCGTAAATGGAGACGTGCATGATGACCTCGACGATCTCCTCGCGCGAGATGCCGACGTTCAGCGCGCCGGCGATGTGCGAGCGCAGCTCCTCGGGCTGACCGAGTGCGGCCAGGAGGGCGACGGTGATCATGGAGCGGTCCCGCACCGGAAGTCCCGGGCGCGTCCAGATGTCGCCGAACGCACTCTGCTGCACGTGGTCGAAGTAGTCCGGCGCCAGCTTGGCCGCGGGGAACTGTCCCGACGGGCCCTTCAGGATCGCCGGCCACAGCTGGCCCTGGATCTCCTTGCCCGCAGCCCGGCGCTCGTCACTGGTCGTCATGCGTTGCTCCTCTCCACACCCAAGAGATTGACGGTGGCGATGCTGCCCCCGCCCACGAGATGCGTCAATGCCACCGTGGCGTCCTCGACCTGGCGGCCCTCGGCCTCGCCCCGTAGCTGCAGCACCGCCTCGTGCAGCATGGCCACACCGGTCGGGCCGCCGGGGTGCCCGCGGGCCAGCAACCCTCCGTCGGTGTTGAACGGGATGCGGCCGCCCGGTCCCGTCTCCCCCTCGGCGACGAGCTTCTCGGCCTCGCCCTCGGCGCAGAAGCCCAACAGCTCGTAGTACTCGAGCTCCTCGTTCACGAAGGCGTCGTGGCAGTAGGCCACGCTCACGTCCTCGGGTCCGAGCCCGGCAGCCTCGTAGCAGAGGGTGGCCGTGTCGCGGGTCATCGTGGACGGGCCGACCACCGGACCGACAAACGTGTGGCCCGGTGCGTAGGTCTCCGACATGAGGGCCGACGCCAGAGCACGAACCAGCGGCCGCCCCGGCTGGCGCCGGCGCACGAGATCCTCGCGGGCCACGATGATGCAGGCGGCGCCGTCGTCGGGTGGGCAGCACATCATGGTCGTGAGCGGCTCGGCCACCATCCGGGCGGCCAGCACCTCCTCGGGCGTGACGCGGTGGTCCGAACGGCGGTGCGCGAAGGGGCACACGGCCCCGTAGTTCCAGTTCTTGGCCGCGATGGTGGCGAAGTGCTCGGGCGTGGTGCCGCGCTCGTGCATGCGGCGCTGGGCCCACAGCGCGAAGTAGGCGGCGGGAAGGATCGGCGCGTCGATCTGGTCCCGGCCGGCGCCACGACCTCCCCCGCCGGTCATGTCGGTGAACTTGTCGAAGCACAGGGCCATGGCGACGTCGGCCCGTCCGGAGGACACGGCCCAGGCGGCCTCACGGAACGCCACGAGGCCTGTCGCCGAGGCGTTCTCAATGTGGGTGACCGGCAAGCCGGTCAGCCCGAACTCCTTCATGGCCTTGATGCCGAGCATGGAGGCGGGCTGGATGTACCCGACGAAGGCCTCGTCGACGTCGTCGAGAGTCATGCCCGCATCGTGCAGCGCGAGCAAGCCGGCGTCCCGGGCGAGGTGGGCACCCGGGATGTCCTTGAACATCCCGAAGCGCACCATGCCGATACCGGCCACGGCGACGCCGTCGAACCGGAGACCGTGCTTCACCGTGCACCTCCCGGCGTCGGTCGCGTCGCGCGGGGCGGAACCGGTAGATCACCACGTCGTTGCCGTCCTTGTCCTGGCGCAGCGTCTCGAGGTCGATCTCGACCTCCATGCCGATGGCGAAGTCGTCGCGGACCGCCCGAGAGGATCGACTGCACCCGCGGTCCCTCGGGCAGGTCCACCTGGGCCACGCCGTAGCCGGCGACGTCGGCGTCCTTCTTCCCGAACATCGGCACGTGGCAGTAGGTCCAGGTCCAGATGCGTGCCCTTGGTGGAGAGCTCGATGTCCTCGGTCCCCTCGTGCAGGCACTTGGCGCACACCAGACGGCGGGGGAAGAAGACCTCCTGCGCATTCGGGGCAGCGGCTCCCGAGCAGGCGCGGCTGTTCCGCCGGGTCGTCGGGGATCCGGAAGAACCCCGGCTCGATCGGGACTCGGGCCATGTGCTCCTCGCTTCGGTCAGGGTGGTGCCTCTTTCTCAGCCGCGCGCGGTCAGATGCCACGCTCGCTGCCTTCCCAATACGGGTCGCGCAGGTGCCGCTTGTAGAGCTTCCCGTTGGGGTCCCGCGGCATGGCGTCGGTGAAGTCGATGCTCCGCGGGCGCTTGTAGCTGGCCAACAGGTCGGCGCAGTGCGTCTGCAGTTCCTCGGCCAGCTCGGGCGAGGCGGCGTACCCGGCGGCCGGCTCCACCACGGCCTTCACCTCCTCGCCCCACTCCTCGTTCGGGATGCCGAAGACGGCGGCGTCGCCCACGGCGGGGTGCGAGAGCAGCGCAGCCTCCACCTCGGCCGGGTAGATGTTCACGCCCCCCGAGATGATCATGTCGATCTTGCGGTCGCGCAGGTACAAGAAGCCGTCGTCGTCGAGCTCGCCCATGTCGCCGACCGTGAAGAAGTCGCCGTGGCGGCTCGCCGTCGTCTTGTCGGCATCGCCCTTGTAGCGGAAGTCGCCGCCCATGAGCTTCATGTAGACGGTGCCGACCGTTCCGGGCGGGACCTCGTTGCCCTCGTCGTCGAGCACCTTCACGTCGGCGCCCTGCCAGGGCCGACCGACCGTGCCGGGGTGGGCCAGCCAGTCCTCGGGCCTGGCGAGCGTGCCGCCGCCCTCGGTGGCGCCGTAGAACTCGTAGATCACCGGTCCGAGCCACTCGAACAGTCGCAGCTTGAGCTCGATCGGGCAGGGCGCGGCGGCGTGGATGACCTGGCGCAGCGACGACACGTCGTAACGATCGCGCACGTCGGGCGGCAGCTGCATGAGCCGGTGCAGCTGGGTCGGCACCATGTGCACGTCGGTGACCCGGTACCGCTCGATGAGCCGGAGTGCCTCCTCCGCGTCCCATTTCTCCATGAGAACGACGGGGTGCTCGAAGTGGGCCGAGAAGTAGCCGAACGACAACGGGGCCATGTGGTACATCGGCGAGGTCACGAGGTGCACCGAGTCCCCGCCGGGCTCGATGTCGTAGCGGGAGAGGTTGCCGCTGAAGACCTGGACCCACGCCTCGGGGTCGAACGAGGGAAGGGCGCGCTCGACCGCCTTGGGCCGTCCCGTCGTGCCCGACGTGTACTGCATGAACTGCCCGGCGACCCGGTCCGCGGCGGCGACGCGGGCTGCCCGGCCAGGACATCGTCGAGCAGGGTGAAGCCGCCCGGGATCGCGCCGCCCACCGCGATGCGGCCGGACGAAGGCACGCCGGACTCCTCGGCCGCTGCAGCCGCCACGTCGGCGAATCGCTCGTCGGCCACGCAGCGCCTTGCGCGCCGGCGTCGCGCCAGGATGTAGGTGACCTCGGCCGCGGTGAGGTTGCTGTTGAGCGGCACGAAGTTCCAGCCGGCCTGGAACAGGGCCATGAGCAACACGAACGTCTCGGCCCGGTTGGGCAGCAGCATGGCGACGGGATCGCCCTCGGTCAAGCCCCGCTCGCGCAGCGCGTGCACGAGGCGGTTGGCGTCCGCGTCGATCTCGCCGGCCGTCCATTGGCGCCCGGCCGGATCCACGACCGCGATGCGTTCGGGTCCGCTTGCGCCGCCACCCAGAAGCCCCGCGGCGGCTGTGCCTGCGTCGTCGTCATGACTGCCCACTCGTCATCGGGGAAGCCCCAGCACGTGCTCGCCGACGATGTTCTTGTTGATCTCGGTGGTGCCGCCGGCGATGGAGGCCTGGCGCACCGCGAGCAGGTTCTCGCCCCACCGATCGTCGCCGGCGAGCGCCTCCATGCCGATCAGGTCGACGGCGAGCGCGGCGAGCGCCTGGTCGTTCTGCGACCAGGCGAGCTTGGCCAGGCTCCCGCCGGCACCGGCCGCGTTGGCATCGGCGAGCGAGCGTTCCGTCAGGTAGCGCATGCAGCGGATCCCGACGAACACGCGGGCCAGGCGCTGCCGCAGCACCGGGTCCTCCAGCCCTTTGCGCGCCCGAGGGTCGGCCAGGAGGTCGTCGAATCGGTTGGCGAGCGAGAGGTGCGAGGCGCGCCACCCCGGCGCGCTCGTTGCTGAGCGTGGTCATGGCCACCGACCAGCCGGCGTGCAGCTCGCCGAGCATGGCCGAGCGCGGGATGCGGGCGTCGGTGAAGAAGAGCTCGGCGAAGGCCTGACCGCCGGTGATGGTGGTGAGCGGCCGCGCCTCGATGCCCGCCGTGCGCATGTCGACCAGGAAGCAGGTGATGCCGGCGTGCTTCTTGGCCGACGGATCGGTGCGCACGTAGAGCTGGCACCAGTCGGCGAAGTGCCCCATGGAATTCCACGTCTTCTGTCCATTGACGACGAAGTGGTCCCCGTCCTCGATGGCGCTGGTGCGCAGCGAGGCCAGGTCGGAGCCCGCGTCCGGCTCGGACATGCCTTGCGACCAGATCTCGTCGCCGCGCAGCATCGGGGCGAGGAAGCGCGCCTTCTGCTCGTCGGTGCCGAAGTGCATGATCGCCGGCGCGATGTTCGACACCCCGATCACGTTCACCGGACCCGGCGCCCGCAGCCGGCTCATCTCTTCCAGGTAGACGAGCTGCTCGGGGACGCCGGCCCCGCGCCCTCCGTGTTCGATCGGCCAGGACGGGGCGGCCCAGCCACCGTCGGCGAGTGTCCGGTTCCATGTCCGGCAGCACCTCGACGTTGCTCTCGATGTTGCGGCCGCCCGCCTCGACGACCTCAGGGGTCAGGTGCGCCTCCAGCCACGTTCGCAGCTCCGCCCGGAACGCCTCGACGTCCGGCACCCCCGAACTGTCCTGCGACGACACCACTGGCTATCCCTCCCCTGATCGGACCCGGCCTGTGCTTCTGGAGCGGCCAACGGATCATGCTTCAGCTGCGTCCGCCCGGACCAACTCGGCCCACACCGCCCTCACTTCGGCCGACACCGCAAACGTCGGGTCCGCCGGATCGCTCCTAGGAACCCGCGATCGAGCGACTGTCCCGCAAGAAGTCGGCAAAGAGTGGCACCGTGAAATCGACCAGGCCACGGCGAGGGCTCCAGATCAGTCCCTTCTGAATGAGCGACTCCCGGTGCACCGAGACCTTCCGCTGATCATTCACCCCGAACGCCTGGGCGACTTCTGCGACTGGATATGGGCCCTCCCCCAGTGACCGCCATCGCTGCGAGGTACCGCTGCTCGGTATCGGTGGCCATCTCGAAACGGGTGCCGAAGAAGTTGCGGGCCAGGCTGTCCCTGACGATGACGCCGCGCCGCGTCGAGGTCATCGGTGGTGATGGGCGCGGCCTCCGCGTAGTTCCAGAGCTCCCGTCCGTACTCCTGAATGAAGTACGGGAACCCGGCGGCTTCCGACACGATCTGGCGCGCCGTTGCCTCGTCGTAGCCGACCCCGGCCGCCGCCGCCGGGCCGATCAGGGCCGACCGGGCAGCCACCTCCGAAAGGCTCCCGAGCTCGGCATACGAGAAGAGGCGGTCGGCATAGGGCTTGGCCGCCAGAAGGCGGACCTTGAGGTCGGGCAGACCCGCGCCCACCATCGCCACCGGCAGCCCCGCTCGGCTCACGGCCTGGAAGGCCATGCAGATCGCCGAGAGCGATTCGGCGTTGAGATTCTGCATCTCGTCGATCAGGAACAGCGCCCCCATGCGGTTCGCCTGGGCCACCTCGCCGATCTCCTTGAAGAGCCCCGCCAGATCCTGTTCGGGATCGCCCGAGTCGGCCACGCCCGAGGCAACATCGACATCGAGCTTGAGCTCGACCGCCCCGGGAATGGCGATGCTGAAGGCCTTGACGACGGCCAGCGCCCGCTCAATCCGTTGCTTGGCGCGGTGCCGGCGGCTCATGTTCACGAGCAGACGGGCCGCCATGCGGGCGAAGGTGGCCCGGAAGTCGTCGTTGGATCCCACCTCCTGCACATCGGTGGTCGCCCACCCCGCCTCCGAGGCGAGCACGTCGAACTCCATCAGAAGAACGGTCTTCCCCACCCCCCGGAGACCGGTGTAGACGAGGCTGCGCTCGTAGGCCCCGGCGTCGAGCCGCTCGACCAGCGATTGAAAGGACTCGAGGTCGTCGTCCCGCCCGGCCAATGTGCGGGGCTTTCGCCCTGCTCCGGGCGTATACGGGTTGTCGCGCTTGTTCATGGACCCCTTGCTCAATGGGCGGGTGATTCTAAACCTAGCCTTAGAAGACCCGAGAGAAGCAGCTTTTCGGCTGCGTCTGTCTGCTGGCCGGCACATCTCCTGGCCGGCACATCTCCTGGCCGGCACATCTCGTGGCCGGCGGTGGCCGTTTTCTCAATATCTCCTTAGAGATTGAGAGAATCGCCACCCGCTGCCGCCTCGTGGCTGAGAATCCATCGCACATCCGCTCGCTACCCTGACTCGGTGGAGGGCTGGCGAAGTGACCGGGCGGGCGGCCATGCCTGACCGACTGCTCTCGCCTTCGAAGATCACCGCCTGGCTCGACTGCGGTCACTACCTGACGCTGCGTGATCGCGTCGATGCAGGGCTCCTCGCGACGACGAGGCTGGCTGGTTTCGGGAGCTTCGCCCGGCTCCTCGCCGACAAGGGACGCCAGCACGAGGCCGAGTGCCTGCAGCACTACCGGAGCGAGGGGCGCAGCATCTACGAAGTTCCGCCACGCGAGTCGGGTGAGCGCTTCGACGCCTGGGTCGAACGGGTGGGCACCCCGTGGGACGACGGGCTATCGACGTCATCTACCAGATGCCCTTCGTCCACGACGGCATGCGAGGCATCGCCGACTTCTTGGTCAGGGTCGACGATCCGTCCACCGACGCCTGCTGCTACGAGCCAGTCGACGCCAAGCTCGCCCGCACCGAGGCCAAGCCCGGGCACGTGCTCCAGCTCTGCTTCTACGCCGACGCCCTGCGCGCCGCGACCGGCGTGACTGCCCTGCAGCGCCTGCACCTCTGGCTCGGATCGGGCGCAGTCGAGTCGCTCGTGACGAGGGAGTTCCACCCCTACTGGAACCGGCTGCGCCAGCAGCTGCGCAGCTGCTCGAAGACGACGGGCCCGAGTCGGACACCCGCCCGGTGCCGTGTGACCACTGCGCAGTTCTGCGAGTTCGCCGCCGTCTGTGATGCGCAGTGGCGCGACGAAGACTCGCTCGATCTACGTCGCCGGCATCAGGACGGACGACCGTGCTCGACCTCGAGGAGTCGGCCGTCGCGACGCTTGCTGGACTGGCGGACACGTGCCGGCGACGTGCCGTCGATCCGCGCCGAACGACTGGAGCGGCTCGGTCACCCAGGCGGCGCTCCAGGTCGAGGCGAGGACCGACCCGGACCGCCCTCCGCCCTTCCGCCTCACCGAAGCCGAACGACGACCCGTCTGGGGTCGCGGGCTGGAGCTGCTGCCGGAGCCGGACGACGGGGACGTCTTCCTGGACTTCGAGGGCGATCCGTTCTGGACGGTCGAGAGCGGGCTGTTCTTCCTGTTCGGGCTCATCGCACGCGACGCCGACGAGGCCTGGGCGTTCGAGGCCCGCTGGGCCCACGACCGTGCCGGCGAGGAGCAGGCGACGGGCGAGCTCATCGAGCTACCTGCGAGAACCGGCGGTACCGCCCACCCGGACATGCACGTCTACCACTACAACCACACGGAGCGATCAGCGCTCGAGCGCCTGGCCGCCGATCACGGCGTCGGTGAGGCGATGCTGTCCGACATGGTCGAGACCGGACTCTTCGTCGACCTCTATCCGGTCGTCCGCAACGCCATCCAGGTCGGAACGGAGTCCTACGGCCTGAAGGACCTCGAGCGCCTCACCGACTACCGAGCGCGGCCACGACATCGACCAGGGTGCTGGCGCCGTCGTCGAGTACGAGCGCTACATGGCCGCACCCGACCCCGCCATCCTCGAGCGCATCGCCGCCTACAACGAGGACGACGTCCGGGCGACCCTGGCGCTCCGCGACTGGCTGGTCGAGCAGCGCCCAGCGGACGCTGCCGTGGCGGGCCGGCCGAGCTCGACCCCGAGGACGAGCATCCCGAGCTCGACGCACGGATCGCCGCCCTGCACGCCTTCGGACCCGGCACGCCCGAGCATCTCCTGGGGGACCTGCTGGGCTACTGGGTCCGCGAGTGCCGCGCCTACAAGGCGCCGAAGCTGGCCAGCATCGTGCCTCGAGACGGCCGAGCTGCTCGACGACCCCGACGTGCATCGGCGGGCTGCGAGTTCGTGAGGCTCGAACCCCGGCTACGGCGCCAAGGGTCAGGAGCTGAAGTCGCCGGGTGCCCGGTTCCGCTGTCCCGCGCAGGCGATCTCCGACCGATCTCGAACGCGACGGCGCGCCAGGTGCTCTACGGATCCCCGACGGACCGACCGGGTACACCAGCGTCGTCCGAGCTCGACGACGTGAACGGCGAGGTCGTGCTCGTCTGGAACGACGAGGCGATGGAGCTCGGCGTGTTCCCGGCGGCCGTCGCCTACCACGACTGGGTCCAGCCGAACCCGAAGCCCGAGGCCCTCGACGCCTTGGCCGCGCGCTGTGCTCGGCGCCCCGGGCTCGACGGCCCCCAACCCGGCGTCACTGAGCCTGCTCCGCCGGGACGACCCGGCCTTCACGCCGGGCGGTGGCCCACCCGGGGGCATCTTCGCCGACGACCTGGACGCGATGTGCGGGTGGGTGACGCACCTCGACGGCAGCTGCATCTCCATCCAGGGCCCGCCGGGAACCGGCAAGACGTACTGGGGCGCCCACCTCGTCCACAGCCTCATCGGCGCCGGGCGGCGGGTCGGCATCACCGCCATGAGCCACCACGCCATCGACAACCTGCTCGAGGAGATCCTCGAGGTGTTCGACGAGAAGGGCGACCTCTCCGCAGCTCCAGGCGGTCCGCAAGGTGCCGAAGCCCGACCACGCCGGAGGCTTGCCCGGTGTCAACTACGTCACCGGCAGCAATGCGCCCTGCGCCAAGAGCGACTTCAACCTCGTCGCCGGCACCACGTGGCTGTTCGCCGGCCCGGACATGCGGGGAGCGCCGGTCGACGTGCTGATCGTCGACGAGGCGGGCCAGCTGGCCCTGGCCGATGCGCTCGCCGCCTCGATCGTCGGCGAAGAACATCGTCCTGCTGGGCGATCCGCTCCAGCTCCCACAGGTCGCGCAGGCCGTGCATCCCGGGGGCGGCGGTGCGCAGCGTGCTGGAGCACGTGCTCGGCGACGACGTGACGATGCCGCCGGATCGTGGCGTCTTCCTGACCGAGACCAGGCGGATGCACCCCGACGTGTGCCGGTTCATCTCGGAGGAGATCTACGAGGGTCGGCTCGAGAGCCACCCGGACTGCGCCCAGTCAGAGCACCGAGTTCGGGACCGGGCTCCGCTGGCTGCAGGCGCAACCACGACGGCTGCTCCACCGAGTCGGTCGAGGAGGCCGAACTCGTGGCGGCCAGATCACACGCCTGCTCGGCACGCCCTGGGTCGAACAAGCACGGAATGCGACGCACCCCTTGACCGATCGACGACTTCATGGTGGTCGCCCCGTACAACGATCAGGTCGCGCTTCTTGCGCGACACGCTCGATGCCGACGCGCGGACCCGGGCGATTCCGGTCGGCACCGTCGACAAGTTCCAGGGCCGCGAGGCGGCCGTCGTGTTCTTCACGATGACGACGTCGTCATCCGACCTCATGCCCCGGAGCGCCGAGTTCCTCTTCTCACGCAACCGCCTCAACGTGGCCATCAGCCGAGCGCGCTGCCTCGCCTACCTGGTCTGCACCGAGGAGCTGCTGAACAGCCGGGCCCGGACCATCGAGGAGATGCGACTCATCTCGACCCTCTGCTCGTTCGTCGAATACAGCTCCCTCCCGACCCTCGCGCCGTCGGCCCGCGGGGGCGGGAACCCCGGCTGAGCGCCCCCCGGAATTCACCTGGGGTTGCAGACCGGATCTGGGCTATCCTCCCCAGGTCAGCGGCATCTGCAGGGACGGCCGCACGACGCACTGGAGGGCGGCATGGCGAAAAATGCCGACAGCGGGGATCTCAACGGCGGCGAGGTGACGTGTGCCGCCGTACCGGTGGACGTCGAAGGGAAGCAGGCGGTCTGGATCTTCACCGAGTTCGAGACCAAGGAGTCGCTCAAGACGTTGCGCGACTGGCTGATCCCGGACCACTGGCCGGCCTGGGGCGGCGAGATGTTCAAGGAGATGCGCCCCCTCGGCTCACTCGACCTGCGTGCGAGCCGGGCCGGCGCCAAGCAGACGCACTCCAACTATCTCGAGGTCGTCGAGATCGGCGGCCACCGCCTGGAGACCGAGCTCCGCTGCGAGTTCAAGTCCGCCGAGAAGTGGGCGGCCACCAGCTTCGACCTCGAGCGCAGCATCGGCGACATGCTGCAGGTCGACCGCGGCTACCTCATGGTCGTCTCGGCCGGCGGACGGCGCCACGTCAAGGCGCTGAAGGTCGTCGGCTTCACGAACACGCTGCTCAACACCGTCGCCACGCAGATGTGTCCCGAGTGGAGCGTCTGGGTACAGCGGGCGACCGAGGTCAGTGCCGTGCAGGCCGCGGGGGGCTCCACCAGCGCGACACCCGGCTCGGTCGGCGACTCCGACCCCCGGGTGTCGTGGTCGACCGAGGGTGCGGCGGCGTTCACCGGCGGTGTGGCGGAGCAGCTCATCGACAGCGTGACCGACATGATGGAGTTCTACGGCCCCTTCGTGACCGACGTCAGCGAGCGCGTCTGGTCGGGCCATTACGGGCAGGTAGACCTGGCAAACGATTCCAGCCGGCTCTTCCAGCGCCTGGCCCGGGACTGGTCGCGCTGCTGGCAGACGGGCATGGACGGGATCTCGAACTGGGCGGAAGTCACCGTGCGCCCGACGGCAGGGGCAGACCCCGGCCGGACCTCACGGACCGTCGAACACACGACGCTCATGGTGAAGGCCCGCTCAGACGGCGCACGCGTGAGCATCACGGACCTCACCCGGGTGGGCGGGACGACGCCCGCCACCATCAAGGCGTCCGACATCACGATCACCCCATCGGTGATCGACAAGGCGGGCCGGGCCTACGTGACCATTCAGGCCGACACCACCAACGTGCCCGCCGGCCTGTACGAGGGATCGCTGGTGGCAGGGGCGGGCGGCAAGGAGGCTCCCGCGCTCTTCTACGTGAGCCACGCCCAGACCGCGGGGGACTGAGGGGTCGCGGCGGTGGGCGCAGACGACATGCCGGCGTCGGTCGGCGGAGGAGCGCCTGACGCTGCTCATCAATCGGCTCTTGGCGTCCATGGACGCCGCCGCCTCCATCGGGGCCTGGGACCGCGTTGTCGAGCAGGCCGACGACGTGCTGGCCGTCGACCCGTCGAACCAGCGGGCCGCCTCCATGCTCGAGCGGGCCACGCTGGAGCGTTCGCTACCGGGTGGGCAGCGCGCCTTCGTGAGCCTGGTGTTCGCCGACATCGTGCAGTCCACCGACATGGCCGAGGTGTCCGAGCCCGAGGTGATTCAGGACGTCTTCGTCCTCTACCGCCGGGTCGCGGCCGAGACCATCGAGGAGCTGGGCGGGCGCGTGCTGCAGTTCCAGGGCGACGGCGTCGTGGCCTGCTTCGGGTATCCGGTCGCCCATGAGGACGACGCCCGCCGGGCGGTCCTGGCCGGGCTCCGCTTGGTCGAGCGCATGGAGCACGCCGGCATTGAGCTGACCCGCCTCTACGACATTGCACCGGCCATCCGGGTCGGCGTCCATTCGGGCACCGTCGTGATCGCCGGTCTCGCCTCGGGCGTCATCGACGGCTCGGCCCTGGCGGGGTCTGTCCCCAACGTGGCGGCGCGCCTGCAAGGAGAGGCGGAGCCGGGGACGGTGTACATCAGCCAGACCACGCAACAGGTCGTCGAGCCCCACTTCGAGCTGCTCCCGGTCGGGGCGCGCTGCGCTGAAGGGCATCGCCCGCCCGATTGAGCTCTACCGGGTGGTGCGCTCGAACCTGCCGACGCCACCGTCGGGTCGAGGCATGCCCGAATCCGTGGCACTCGTTGGCCGGGAGAACCAGAGCCGCCTGCTCCGCTTCACCTGGAAACGACTGACGCACGACGCCGCCAGCGCGCTGGGGCCCGAGGAGACGGTCCTCGTCGTCCGCGGGGTGGCGGGCATCGGGAAATCGGCACTCGCCGCCGAGCTCGCCGCCCACGTGCGACTCGAGGGTGGTCTCGTCTTCGAAATGAACTGTTCGCCCTATCACGGCAACGTGGCGCTGTGGCCGGTCGGCCGCATGCTCGAACAGCTGCTCGCGTTCTTCCCGGATCAACCGGCGGAGGACCGGCTCACGGAACTGGAGCGCCAGTTGCGCAACGCCGGCCTGCCGGGTGACGCCGTGCCCCTGGTGGCGCCCCTGCTCGGACTCGTGGCCGACGAGCGGTGGGCGCGCCCTGAGGTGGACGCCCTCGCGCTGCGCCAGCGCACGCTGCAGGTCCTGGTCACCTGGTTGGCCCATACCGCGATGACGACGCCGAGCCTGGTCCTGGCCGAGGACCTGCACTGGGCCGACCCGACGACGGTGGAGCTGCTCGGCCTCCTTGCCACCGAACGAGTGCCCGGGACGATGATCCTGATCACCAGCCGTGATGCCCTCACGGCGCCCTGGGCCTCGTCGGTGGTCGACATCGAGCTGGAGCCGCTCGGCGCGAAGGAAGCGGCAGGTCTGGTGGCCGCGCTGACCGACGGCGGCATCGACGCCGCCCAAAGCCGCCTGATCGTGGCGCAAGGTGCGGGCCTGCCGTTGTTCCTCCAGGAACTGACGCGCAGCGCGGTGGGCGCGAGCCCCGGGGAGGTCCTGCCGCCGCGCATCCACGAGATCCTGACGGCTCGCCTGCGGGCGCCCGGCGTCGATTTGCGCGTGGCACAACTGGCCGCCACGCTCGGAGCCGAGTTCGACGAGGAGCCCCTCCGTCAACTGGCCGGACGCGACGTCGACGACGCGCTCTTCCGCCTGGAGGATGCCGCGTTGATCGAACGGGTGGCCGAGGTCCGGCTGGGCCGCTACCGGTTCCGCCACGGCCTCATGCGCGACACGGCGTACGAGACGCAGGTGCTCGGCGTGCGCCAGCAGAGCCACCGCAGCGTGGCGGAATTGCTCGGCGCCACCGCGTCGACACCCGGCGACCTGGCCGTGGTGGCCCAGCACTGGGACCTGGCCGAAGACGTGGCGCAGTCGGTGCCCGCCTACATCGTGGCGGCCCAGGCGGCGCAGTCGACGGCCAGCCACACCGAGGCGCGCCAGCTGCTCGACCGTGCCCAGGAGCTGGCGGCGACGCTGCCGGAGTGCGACGAACGCGACCTGACCGAGCTCATGATCCGGGCGCAACGCACCATCAGCTTGAGCTCCCTCTACGGGTATGGGTACCCCGACGTCTTCGAGGACTTCACTGTCGCCGAGGAGATCTGTCGGAAGCTGTCGGACCGTCCCGAGATCATGCCGGTGCAGGTCGGCATCTGGAGCTACCTGTTGGTGCGCGGCTCGGTGGACGCCGCCAGCGTGGTGCTCGAGCCCCTGACCGACGTGCTCGACGACCCCGCCGCGGCCTGGTTCGCACCAGAGATCAAGACCTGCATGGGCTACGGCGCGTTCTACCAGGGGCGCCTCGCCGAGGCCCACCGCTGGCTCGTCGAAGCGTGGGAGGGCTACGGAGCCCGGTCGACCGACGCCGCGTCCTCCCCGTTCTGGCCGCTGCCCCACGATGCCGTACCCATCACAGCGGTCGCGCTTGCGTGTGTCGCCGGGCTGCAGGGCGCCACTGTGGAGAGTGCGCTCTGGGAACGGCGAGCGCTCGAGACCGCCGAGGAGCTCGACTTCCCAGCAGGACCTTTCAGTGCGGCGTTCGTGTCGGTGTATCTCGCATGGATCCGCATGATCACGGGCAACGTGGAGGAAGCACGCGAGTTCGGACAACGCACCCTCGCGATCGCCGAACGGTGCCGCTTCGACTATTTCCAACTGCTCGGCACCCAGTACGTTCTGATGCCAGAGCCCGACAGTCCGTGCGAGGTGGAAGCGCTCGAGCAGTACGCACTGGGTATGGACCTCGTGGGGCACGGGGCGTTCCGCCCCACGCATCTCGGCATCGTCGCCCAGAACCACCACTATCTCGGCAACGCCAACGCGGCACTGGAGGCTCTGGACGAGGCGCTGGAACGGTCGGTGTCCTCGGGTGAGCTCGTGCACCAACCCGACCTGCTCCGCCTGCGGGCCGAGATCATGGCCGCGGCGTACCCCGAGCGGATGGCCGAGGCGGTCAAGGACCTGGAGGCCGCCGTCGACATCGGCCTGGCCCAGGGGTCGCTCGTGCTGGCGCTCCGGGCGGCCAACGACCTGGCCAGCCTTCCCCACGACCGCCCACCGAACTGGGGCGACCGGATGCGGGCCGTCCTCGACCGGTTCCCGTCCAACTCCACCAGCCCCGAATACGGCCAGGCCCTCGACCTCCTGGAGCTCTGAGGTGGCGGCGGCCCGGGGGTCGGTGGCCATTCTCGGCGGCGGCATGGGCGCACTCACCACGGCGTTCGAGCTGAGCGACGGAAACTGGCGGGAGCACTACGAACGCATCACCGTCTACCAGCGCGGCTGGCGGCTGGGTGGCAAGGGCGCGAGCAGCCGGGGGGTGCACGGTCGCATCGAGGAGCACGGGCTGCACGTGCTCCTCGGCTACTACGACCAGACGTTCGACGTCATGCGGCGCTGCTATCAGACCCTGGATCGTCCGCAGGCGGACCCGGGGTGTCCGATCCGGACATGGGACGACGCGGTGGCGCCATCGAACCTCGTCGGTGTCGTCGACGCGCACGACGGCACGTGGGAACCATGGGTAGCGTCGTTCAGCCCGGTCGCCGGACGTCCCGGTTCTCGGGGCGGACAAGCGGGACGGACGGGGACGGTCGGCTCGCCGCAACTCGCCATGGCCGATCTCGTCGTCCGGTCGCTGCGCCTCCTGATCGACTTCTTCGCCTCCCTTCCGGTTCCTGGCACCGGTGCGAGCGGCTCCGTCGCGTTCAGCACCTCGCCGGTCCCGCCCACTGCGCGCAGCGCGGGCGCGGCGACCTCGGTGGCAGCCGTGGTGCAGGGGGCGGCAGCGCTGGGCTTGACGCTCCCCTTGAACTGGGCCGAGCGTGTCATGGGACAAGTCACCACGTTGACGGGCACCCGTGACCTGGCGCGGCGTCTTGCCTTCGCTCATCGCACCCCTCCGTCGCGCACTGCGCGTGGCCTTGCAAGCGCAGCCGGCGGCGCGGCGCAGCTACGAGCTGGTGGAGCTGGTCACGGCGAACCTGGTCGGCATCATGTCCGACGGCCTGCTCACGAACCCCGACGGCTTCGGTGCCATCAACCACCTGGACTACCGCGAATGGCTCCTCGGCCACGGCATCGACCCCGACGCGCTCGGGTCGCCGATCCTCCGCGGCATGTACGACCTCGTCTTCGGCTACGAGGGTGGCGACCCCGCCCGGCCTCGCTTCAGTGCGGGACTCGGACTGGAACTGGCGACCAAGATGCTCCTCGAGTACTCGGGTGCGCTCTTCTGGAAGATGCAGGCGGGCATGGGCGAGGTCATGTTCGCCCCGCTCTACGAGGTCCTGCGCGATCGCGGCGTCGAGTTCTGCTTCTTCCACCGGGTCGACGCGCTCCGGCTGTCCGACGACGGGCGGTCGATCGCCGCCATCGACTCTGGGCATCCAGGCCGAGGTGGCGGACGGTCCCGAGGCCTACGACCCCCTCGTCCGGGTGAAAGGTCTCCCGTGCTGGCCCGAGGCGCCGATCCACGAGCAGCTGCGGTCCACCGAACCGCTCGACGGGGTCGACCTCGAGTCGTTCTGGTCGCCGCGCCGTGACGTCGGCCGCCTCACCCTGGAGGCGGGCAAGGACTTCGACCACGTCGTGTTCGCCATTTCTCTCGGCATGGTGCCGCACGTGTGCGGCGAACTCCTCGCAGCGTCCGCGGCCTGGCGCTCCATGGTGGACAACGTCGGGACGGTCGCCACGCAGGCGTTCCAGCTCTGGTTGTCCGAGGACGAGAAGGAGCTGGGGTGGTCGGGGCCAGCCGGCGTGACGGTCAGCGGGTTCGTCAAGCCCTTCGACACCTGGGCCTCCATGCCCCATCTCCTCCCGGCCGAGGACTGGCCCGAGGCCGCACGCACCGAGGACGATCGCCTACTTCTGCAGCGTCCTGGACACGTCGATGTGCCGGGTCGTGGGCCGGATGCGAGTGGCGAAGAGCGAGCGGTGCAGGAGCGGGCCCGGACCTTCCTCGACCGAGATGTGGCGACGCTGTGGCCGGCCGCCGTGACCGACGGTGCATTCCGGTGGTCATTGCTCTGCGACGGGAGGACACCGGCAGCGAGTGGCCCCGAGCGTCTGGACACCCAGTACTGGAGGGCGAACACCGACCCCTCCGATCGCTACGTGCAGTCTCTGCCCGGCACGGACCAGTACCGTCTGCACGCCGGCGAAAACCGGGTTCGACAATCTCGTGGTGGCAGGCGACTGGACCGACAACGGTCTCAATGCAGGGTGTGTGGAAGGTGCCACCCGCTCCGGACAGATGGCGGCCGAGGCGGTCCGGGCACAACGAGGAGGAACGCACAGGATGGGTGGGACATGAGCGACACCAACGGACGATCCGTTCGGCGCCAATGCAGCGGAGACGGCACGGCTGGTGCGAGAGGTACAGGACCTTGGCTTCGACGCAGCTCGGACCATTGTCGACCGTTTCGCCGCACTCTTCACCCAATTCGCTGCCGGCACCGGTGGAGCGTGGATGGCGCCCCCCGGCTGGGGCGGGGCGGGGAGGACACCCCCGGCGGCGGTGGAACGGCGACGACGGCGACGACCCCCCCGGGCCAGGGTGGGGCGGGGACGACGCCCCCGAGCGGGGGTGGGGCGCCGTGGTCGTCGTTCGGTCTCTGGGGATCCGACCAGTCGAGACAGACCCTGCAGGCCGACATGCAACGGGCGGCCGATTCGTACATGGCCTTCATGGGACAGATGAACGAAGCGGGACTCCGGTTCCTCGATGCCGCCCGCTGGTGCCAAGCAAGCCCCGGCGACCGAGCAACGCGACCTGCGCCTGCCCGACGTCGCTCCGGGGGGCCGCGTGAGCACTCACCTCTGGCTGCACAACACCACCGACTCGCCGGCGACCGGCCTCCGGCCCTGGTGTCCGGGACTCACCAGCCACCAGCGGGGTCGTCGCTCCCGTCCAGCGTGGTGACGTGCGCGCCCGACCGTATCGAGCGGCTCGACCCAGGCGGCAGCGCGGACCTTCTCGTCACCGCAGCCGTCGGAGAGGATGTGCCCGCGGGCACCTTCCATGGGTTGCTCCTCGTGGACGGCCTGCCCGACGTCGTGTTCCCGCTGCGACTCCGCGTCCTGCCCACGACCAACGCATCGTGACGACGACGCTGCAGCCGACCAGCGGTCTGGCCCGCTACGGCACCCTCGTCGCCGACGACGTGCGGCGGCGTTTCGTCACACTCGACCACCACCCGTATCTCGCCGTCCCGATGCGCGACTACCCCGATCGCGCGGCGGCAAGGCCCTGCGCCCGAGCCTGTGCCTGGCCAGCTGCGAGGCCTTCGGCGGCCCGCTCGAGGATGCACTGCCCTCGGCCGTGGCCATCGAGTTCCTCCACAACGCGTTCTTGGTCCATGACGACATTGAGGACGCCAGCCTGCTCCGGCGAGGCGAGCCGACCCTCCACCGGCGCTTCGGCACACCCCTGGCGCTGAACGCCGGCGACGGACTCGCCCTGCAGGCGATGGCGACGCTGCGCGAGAACATCGACCTGCTCGGCCCCCGGCTGGCCGACCGGATCATGATGGAGTTCGACTTCATGAGCCAGCAGACGGTGGCCGGGCAGGCCCTCGAACTGGGCTGGTGCAGGGACAACCGGATCGATCTCTCGCCCGACGACTATCTCGAGCTGATCATGAAGAAGACGTGCTGGTACACGACGGTGCTCCCACTCCGGGTCGGCGCCCTCATCGGGTCGCGCGGCAGCGCACCGCTCGACCCGATGATCGAGTTCGGTTTCCACCTGGGGGCCGCCTTCCAGATCCGCGACGACATCCTCAACCTGGTCGGCGACCCCGCCGTCTACGGCAAGGAGGCGCTCGGCGACCTCCTGGAGGGCAAGCGGACCCTCATGCTCATCCACCTCCTGGCCAGCGCTGACCCGGGCGACCGGCACTGGCTGGTGGCGTACCTGGGCCGCCCCGCCGCTCAGCGATCACCCGACGACGTCGTCCAGGTCCGAGATCTGATGCAGTCCTACGGGAGCATCGCGTTCGCCGGCGAGTTCGCGACCGGCGTGGCGCGGTCGGCGATGACGTCCATGGACACGGCCTTCGCCGGTCTCGACGACTCGCCGGCGCTGCGCTTCATCGCTCACCTGGTGCCGTTCATGATCGAGCGCGCTTCCTGAACGTCCGGGACCCGGCGGCATGGCAGGCGCAGCCCCGCTGGGACAAGATGCAGCCGATGGGACCTGCAGTGGGACGACGAACACCATGAGCGACGCACCCTCGGGTGGTACTGCGCAGCGGTTCTCGGGTCGGGTGGCCATCGTCACCGGTTCGACCGCTGACCCGAGCATCGGACGGTCCTGCGCGCTCCGCCTAGCCCGGGAGGGCGCGTCGGTCGTCATCAACGGCCGCGACGCCGATCGGGTAGCGGCGGCCGAATCGGCCTTCCGGTCCGAGGGTCTGGCCGTGGCGGGTGTCGTCGGCTCCATGGACAACGAGACTGCAGCGGAGAAGCTGGCCGATCGGGCCGTGGACGCCTTCGGTCGCATCGACCTGCTCGTCAGCACCGTCGGCGGGGCGCCCTACCCTCTCTCCTTCGATGCCATCAGCGAGACGCAGCTGCTCGAGACGGTCCGCCTCAACACCTGGCCCACCGTTGCGCTGCTCCGCGCCGCGCTGGCACGCGGCCTGGGCGACAACAAGGGGTCGGTCGTAAGCATCTCGAGCGGCTCGCCACGCAAGACCACCTCGTCCATGGTGTCGTACGCCGCCGCCAAGGCTGCGCTGAACGCGATGACCCGCACCATCGCCGCCGACCTGGCCGGCCAGGGGGTCCGGGTCAACGCGGTGAGCCCCGGTCTCGTGCGCACGACGGCGACCCGGCCCATGTGGAAGAGCGACGATGGTGCGGCGGCCGGTGCCAACCTGCCCCTGGGGCGGCTCACCGAAGCCGAGGACATCGCCGCTGCGGTCTGCTTCCTGCTGTCGGGCGACGCCCGCCAGATCACCGGCGTCACGTTGGACGTCGACGCGGGCAACCACCTCTCCAGCGGCTGGACCCCGATCAACTCGTAGCGGGCGGCTCTGAGGAGCGCAGGCTCTCGGAGGTCAGGTCCAGATCAAAAGCTGCTTCAGCGCAGGGACGACGGTGGTGCCGATCTCCGTGATCTGCTCCCGCACCTGCTCGGGCACCATGCCCGGGAGCTGCACCCGGAGGTTCAACGCGTCGGCCCCGACGTCACGCATGATCGCGGCCAGTTGTTCGGCCATGATCGCCCGGATCGTCGGACGCAATCGTCTGATCCGCGCCGAAAGCGCTGGCGTCGGCGGCGTAGCTCTCGTAGACGGCTCGCTGCTTCTCCACTAATTGGGACTGCACGCGGCCCAGCCAGACCCGGCGGATCAGGACCTTCGCACCGGTGCCCCCGGCCTCCCCGTACGCCTCGGTCAGGCGGGCCAGCCGCTCGGGTGCCGACATCCCCTCCATGAGGATGCCCGCGCCGCAGTCGGGCGGCCCGTCGCGCCGCGGTCACCGACACTGCTGCGCTGAGCACGGGGACGGGCGATTCCCGGCAGGCGACCAGCGCCGGGTCGCCGTCGAGCACGCCCAGCTCCTCGCCCCGCAGCATGGCGACGAGTCGAGGGAGCTCGGCCTTGAACCGATCGACAGCATCGTCCTGACTGACGTCCGCCGCCTCGAAGTCCAGAGGCAGGGCGCCCGCAGCCACACCGAGGCCGACCCGGCCACGATGACGCGCCTGCAGCCACGCCACCTCCTCGGCCACCAGTGCGGTCGGTCGAAGCGGCAGGAGCAGAGGGGAGGCCGCGGCCCACCCCGTGGCGTTCTCCTCCAAGATGAACGAGGCCATCTGCAGCGGCTGCGCCATGTACCCGGCGAACCCGCCGTGGTGCTCACTGGTCATGACCCCGTCGAACCCACCGTTCAGGGCGAGACCCGCCTGTCGGCAGATCTCGCTGACGATGGCATCTGCGGCGAGTTCGTTGTGCGGGTAGAGCCGGACCGAGACTGAGCCAGGTGCGAAAGGAGCCGGCGATCCGTGCTCGTGCGGCGCGTCGTTACGGTGCAGCGCCCCATCGCCTGCCCCGACGTCCCGGGAGAACACCCGGTGATCCTAACGACAGTCGGGTGGACGCACTGGCGACGTAGGGCGACTACGTGGAGATCACTAGGGAATCTTCAGTGAATCCGCTGTTCGTCGTCGACAACGTGGTCGAGTCGCTACTACTGGTCCGGGTGTGCGTCACCGTGAAGTTCCCGCTCTGGCTCTGCCCGGCCGTGATGACGACGCTCGTTGAGCCACTGAAGTGGGTGGTGGAGCTGAGGCTGAGCGTCACCGTCAGCGAACTCGTGACCGTCGTGGTGTTGCCCCACGCGTCGAGGACGGTCACGCTCCCCACAAGATTGCCACCATTGCTCGATCCGACGTTCGGGCTGCTGCCGCACGGGTTCGTTGCCGTACCGCCGTTCACCGAGCAGTTCGTGAACTCGAACGTCTTGGCCGCGCCTCGCCGACCGACACGGAGAGCGGTGCCGCGGAGTCGCCGAGGTTCCGTCCGTCACGCGTGATGGAAGCGGTCTGCACGTCAAAGAGCGTCATTACGCCATCGGCTCCTGCACTGACCTGAGAGATGCCATTGGTGAATGTGATGGAGATCGCCGTTCCGAAGTTGGTGCCCGTCGTGCTCGTTCGGCTGGTCACCGTCGGAGTGGCGCCGCTTGGGGCCGCACTGGCGCCTGCGAAGGTCAGATTGTGGTTGCCCGTGTAGCTGGTGACGGTGTTGCCGCCAACGTCCGCAGCGGTGACGGTGAGGTTGTCGGCGATGCCGGCGGTGGGCGTGGTGGAAGCGGCGGAGAGGATCAACCTTGACATCGATCCGATGCCGATCGCCACGCCGCCCGAGGTGCCGGTCTTGCCACCCGAGGTGGCCGTGAAGGTCCCGGTGGTCGCGTTGCCGGTGTAGATCATCCCGAGACTGGTCAGGTTGGCCACGCCGCTCGAGAAGTCGCCGGACTGGTTGAGCGTGCTGCCCGTGGATGCCCGACACCGTCCCGGTCAGCGGTGAGTTGGCCGTGATCGTGACATTGTTGGCCGAGGCGCTGAAGTTCGTGATCGTGTTGCCGCCGATGTCCTGCGCCGTCAGCGTGTTGGTGCCCGTGAAGGCCACCCCGTCGGTCTGGGCGCCGGCCGCCGCGAAGGTGAAGTGGTCCAGGCCACCCACACCGATCACCACGCTGCCCGAGGTGCCGGTCTTGCCCCCAGACGTCGCTGTGAAGGTCCCGGTGCCCGTGTTGCCGATGTAACTCATCCCGAGACTGGTCAGGTTGGCCACACCGCTGGTGAAGTCACCGGCCTGGTTCGAGCACGTTGGCCGGGGTGTCGAGACCCGAGACGGTCCCGGTCAGCGGCGCGTTGGCCGTGATGGTCACGTTGTTGGCCGAGGCGTTGAAGTTCGTGATGACGTTGCCCGAGGCGTCCTTGGCGGTCAGCGTGTCGGTGCCGGTGAAGGCGACACCGTCGGTCTGGGGGCTGGCGGCGGCGAACGGTGAAGCTCGCCAGGGCGCCGGCGTTGATGACCACGCTGCCCGAGGTGCCGGTCTTGGTGCCCGACGTCGCCTTGAAGGTGCCGGTGGTGGCGTTGCCGGTGTAGGTCGATCCCGAGACTGGTCAGGTTGGCCACGCCACTGGTGAAGTCGGCCGCCTGGTTCAGAGACGTTGATCCGTGGAGACCGGACACCGTCCCGGTCAGCGGTGAGAGCGCCGTGATGGCGACGCTATTGGCCGAGGCGTTGAAGCCGGTGATCGTGTTGCCGCCGATGTCCTGGGCCGTCAGCGTGTTGATCCCGGTGAAGACGGCGCCGTTGGTCTGGGGGGTGGCCAAGGCGAAGGTGAAGTGGTCGAGGGCCCCGACGCTGATGGCCACGCTGCCCGAGGTGCCGGTCTTGGTGCCCGATGTGGCCGTGAATGTCCCGGTCGTCGCGTTGCCGGTGTAGGTCATCCCGAGACTGGTCAGGTTGGCCACGCCGCTGGTGAAGTCGCTCGACTGGTTCAGCACGTTCGAACCGTGCAGACCCGACACCGCCCCGGTCAGCGGGGAGTTGGCCGTGACGGTCACGTTGTTCGTTGCCGCGCTGAAGCTGGTAATCGTGTTCCCGCCGATGTCCTGGGCCGTCAGCGTGTTGGTCCCGGTGAAAGCCACTCCGTCGGTCTGGGTGCCGGCGGCCGCGAAGGTGAAGTGATCGAGGGCGCCCACACCGATCACGACGCTGCCCGAGGTGCCGGTCTTGGTGCCAGACGTGGCCGTGAATGTCCCGGTCGTCGCGTTGCCGGTGTAGGTCATCCCGAGACTGGTCAGGTTGGCCACGCCGCTGGTGAAGTCACCGGCCTGGTTG
Organism: uncultured Acidimicrobiaceae bacterium; assembly: GCA_963762175.1. Lineage (GTDB taxonomy): Bacteria > Actinomycetota > Acidimicrobiia > Acidimicrobiales > RAAP-2 > Bog-473. The sequence goes on along the minus strand of CAVXJW010000002.1, from coordinate 502,616 downwards.
AGCACGTTGGCCGGGGTGTCGAGACCCGAGACGGTGCCGCTCAGCGGCGAGTTGGCCGTGATGGTGACGTTGTTGGCCGCCGCGCTGAAGGTGGTAATCGTGTTGTTCGAGACATCCTGGGCCGTCAGGGTGTTCGTGCCGGTGAAAGCCACTCCGTCGGTCTGGCTGGCGGCCAAGGCCAGTGCGAAATGGTCGAGAGAGCCGGCGTTGATGACCACGCTGCCGGAGGTCCCCGTCTTCGTACCCGACGTCGCCTTGAAGGTCCCGGTGGTGGCGTTGCCGGTGTAGGTCATCCCGAGCGAGGTCAGGTTGGCCACACCGCTGGAGAAGTCTCCGGACTGGTTGAGCACGTTCGATCCGTGGAGGCCCGAGACCGTCCCGGTCAGCGGCGAGACCGGCGTGACGGTCACGTTGTTGGACGATGCGTTGAAGTTGGTGATCGTGTTGTTGCCGATGTCCTGGGCCGTCAACGTGCTGATCCCGGTGAAGGCGGCGCCGTTAGTCTGCGGGCTGGCCAAGGTGACGACGAAGTGGTCGAGGGCGCCGACGTTGATGGCCACGCTGCCCGAGCTGCCCGTCTTGCCCCCGAGGTCGCTACGAACGTCCCGGTGGTGGCGTTGCCGGTGTAGGTCATCCCGAGACTGGTCAGGTTGGCCACACCACTGGAGAAGTCGGCCGCCTGGTTGAGCACGTTCGATCCGTGGAGGCCCGAGACCGTCCCGGTCAGCGGCGAGACGGGCGTGATGGTCACGTTGTTGGACGCCGCGTTGAAGTTCGTGATCGTGTTGTTGCCAATGTCCTGGGCCGTCAGCGTGTTGGTCCCGGTGAAGGCCACGCCGTCGGTCTGAGGGCTGGCGGCGTTGAAGGTGAAGTGGTCGAGGGCGCCTGCGTCGATGGTGACGTTGCCCGACGTGCCCGTCTTCGTACCCGAGGTCGCCGTGAAGGTCCCGGTGCCCGTGGTGCCGGTGTAGGTCATCCCGAGCGTGGTCAGGTTGGCCACTCCGCTGGTGAAGTCGCCGGACTGGTCGAGCACGTTGGCCGGGGTGTCGAGGCCCGACACTGTCCCGGTCAACGGCGAGTTAGCCGTGATGGCCACGTTGTTGGCCGAGGCGTTGAAGTTCGTGATGGTGTTTCCCGAAGCGTCCTGCGCCGTCAACGTGTTGGTGCCCGTGAACGCCACCCCGTCGGTCTGGGTGGCGGCCGCCGCGAAGGTGAAGTGGTCGAGCGCCCCGGCGCTGATCACCACGCTGCCCGAGGTGCCCGTCTTGGTGCCCGAGGTCGCCCTGAAGGTCCCGGTGGTTGCGTTGCCGGTGTAGGTCATCCCGAGCGTGGTCAGGTTGGCCACACCGCTCGTGAAGTCACCGGCCTGGTTGAGGGTGTTGCCCCCGTGAAGGCCCGACACCGTCCCGGTCAACGGCGAGACCGGCGTGACGGTCACGTTGTTGGTGGCGGCGTTGAAATTGGTGATCGTGTTGTTGCCAATGTCCTGGGCCGTGAGGGTGTCGGTCCCGGCGAAGGCAACGGTGTTGGTCTGCGGGCTGGCCAAGGTGACGACGAAGTGGTCGAGGCCCCCGACGTTGATGGCCACGCTGCCCGAGGTGCCGATCTTGCCACCCGATGTGGCCGTGAAGGTCCCAGAGGTGGCGTTGCCGGTGTAAGTCATCCCGAGCGAGGTGAGGTCGGCCACGCCGTTCGTGAAGTCGCCGGCCTGGTTCAGCACGTTCGCCGGGGTGTCGAAGCCCGAGACGGTCCCGGTCAGCGGCGAGTTCGCCGTGATGGTCACGTTGTTGGTCGAAGCGTTGAAGTTGGTGATGGTGTTCCCGCCGACATCCAGGGCCGTCAGCATGTTGGTACCCGTGAAGGCCACGCCGTCGGTCTGAGGGCTGGCGGTGACGAATGCGAAGTGGTCGAGACCACCCACGTTCATGGTGAAGGAACCCGACGTTCCCGTCTTGCCGGCCGGGCTCGTCACCGATGTCACGGTGAGCGCCGTGGTCTGGGCATTGAACAGCGTGATCAAGATGGTCGCCTGGCCCGAAGCATTGAATGCCGCGCTCGTCTGCCCCGACCCGCAGCCGCCTTGTGAGCCGTAGACAGGCGCCGTGTTGTTCGGGCTCGAGGACGGCCCGGAGAAGGTGACGCGAATTCGGTCGCCGAAGTCCAGCCGCTGGCGACATTGCCGCCGACGTCCTGGGCGGTAATCGTCTCGCTGAACGAGGTGCCGACGGCGAGGGTCGTGGATGCCGTGTTGCTCGTGGGTGGGGCGGCACCCCGGTCAGCCCGTTGTCGGATACCTGGGCTCCCGCCGCCATACCGCTGGCGACGAGCCCGAAGGATCCGCTCCCACTCGAGCGGTACAGGTTGAACGATGTGGCGCCAGTGGGCAGCGAAGATGGGGCCGTCACGGTGTTGGTGCATTGGCCGAAGCCACCACCGAAGCAGCTGCCGAGGGTGCTGGCGTTCGAGACGGCCACGCTGGGACCTGGAAGGGTCGCCCCAGCCGAGTTCACCGCAGTGACCTCGTAGTGCCATGTCGTCGAGCAGGCGAATGGGCACGTGGCCGACGCGGTGGGCGCCGCCGGGGACGACACTGTTTGTGCCACCGGCGTCGACGCAGTGAAGTGGTCCAGGCCACCCACACCGATCACCACGCTGCCCGAGGTGCCGGTCTTGCCCCCAGACGTCGCTGTGAAGGTCCCGGTGCCCGTGTTGCCGATGTAACTCATCCCGAGACTGGTCAGGTTGGCCACACCGCTGGTGAAGTCACCGGCCTGGTTGAGCACGTTGGCCGGGGTGTCGAGACCCGAGACGGTCCCGGTCAGCGGCGCGTTGGCCGTGATGGTCACGTTGTTGGCCGAGGCGTTGAAGTTCGTGATGACGTTGCCCGAGGCGTCCTTGGCGGTCAGCGTGTTGGTGCCGGTGAAGGCGACACCGTCGGTCTGGGGGCTGGCGGCGGCGAAGGTGAAGCTCGCCACGGCGCCGGCGTTGATGACCACGCTGCCCGAGGTGCCGGTCTTGGTGCCCGACGTCGCCTTGAAGGTGCCGGTGGTGGCGTTGCCGGTGTAGGTCATCCCGAGACTGGTCAGGTTGGCCACGCCACTGGTGAAGTCGGCCGCCTGGTTCAAGACGTTTGATCCGTGGAGACCCGACACCGTCCCGGTCAGCGGTGAGAGCGCCGTGATGGCGACGCTATTGGCCGAGGCGTTGAAGCCGGTGATCGTGTTGCCACCGATGTCCTGGGCCGTCAGCGTGTTGATCCCGGTGAAGACGGCGCCGTTGGTCTGGGGGGTGGCCAAGGCGAAGGTGAAGTGGTCGAGGGCCCCGACGCTGATGGCCACGCTGCCCGAGGTGCCGGTCTTGGTGCCCGATGTGGCCGTGAATGTCCCGGTCGTCGCGTTGCCGGTGTAGGTCATCCCGAGACTGGTCAGGTTGGCCACGCCGCTGGTGAAGTCGCTCGACTGGTTCAGCACGTTCGAACCGTGCAGACCCGACACCGCCCCGGTCAGCGGGGAGTTGGCCGTGACGGTCACGTTGTTCGTTGCCGCGCTGAAGCTGGTAATCGTGTTCCCGCCGATGTCCTGGGCCGTCAGCGTGTTGGTCCCGGTGAAAGCCACTCCGTCGGTCTGGGTGCCGGCGGCCGCGAAGGTGAAGTGATCGAGGGCGCCTGGGCTCACCGTGAAGGTGGTGGATCCCGTGACACCTGTGGCGTTTGCATCCGTCGCGACCAGGGTCGAGGCTCCGCCTGCGTAGGCAGTGAGCGTCGACCCGGGAGACGCGACGCCGTTGACGAAAGTCACGGAGCTCGCAGGGTAGGTCGGCGATTTGCCGGAGGAGCTGGTGAGCAACCCGGACCACGTGATCGTCTTGGAGCCGGTGTAGGTGGTGTCGGTGACGCCTCCCACGCCGGCCGTGATGGACTGCACCGTGATCGGTGTCCCGGCCGTGTACGGACCCGTGGACAGCGAGATGGCGTACGAGGGGGTGGCCGTCGTCGTCGATGTCGACGCCGCGGCAGACTGCCAGTTGTCGAGTAGCGCGACGACCGAGTACTGGTACGTGGTCGCGGGGTTGAGGCCATTGTCCTGGCACGACGTCACGGATGCGGCCACCGTGCATACCGTGGTGGGGCTCCCCGGACCGCTGGTCCGAGTGACCCGGTAGTGGACGACGACACCGGCGGGCTGGACACCCGGGCTCCAACCGACGGTGATGGCGCCGCTCCCGTTTGCCGCTGCTGTCGGCACGGTGGGCGGAGTCAGGATGGTCCCCTGGGCGAGGGCATCGTTGCCGGCCGGATTGTTGACGGAGATCACCATGAAGGCCAGCGCAGCGCCAGCCGAGGCAAGGAGGAACCCGGCCACGAGCAGGAGGACTCTGGTTCCCACGTTCCTCGGACTGCGCCGGCGGGCGTGACGCGGGTCATCGTCATCCCTTTCGCACCGTGAGGTTGACCGGAATGGCGAAAGTCGCCCCCTGGCAGCCACTGTCCGACGTCGCGTCCATGGATGCCGCGGCGGGATGACCACGCTGACGGAATTCCCGGGTGCGACCGAGATCGTGAGACCGGTCAGACCAGGCGTCACCGCGACGCCGGTGTTCGAGCAGCTGCCGGCCCCGCCGGACCCAGTGACAGCCCCGTTGCCGCTGACGCTGGTGATGGTCACCGCGTCGCTATTGGGGTTGTCGAGTGTCACGCGGAGGTCGCCGTTGCCGCCGGGGAAGAGCTGGTTCGCTACGGTGCCCGTGGCCTGCAGGACCGTGACCGGTGACGGCGTGCCGACGGTCGTCGCTCCGGATCCCGCACCCGGGGTCGTGAAGTAGGCATACGCCGACCCCACGCTCAGTCCCACGAGCAGTGCGGCGATGGCCCCAATGAGAGGAAGGGAATACCGCCTCATGGCGTCACCACCGTGCAGTTGTTGAACGTGTCGTGGTAGTAGGCCGCCACGGTTCCGTGCCACGAGGCGGGCGGCTTGGGCAGGTGGCAGACGTTCGTGTGGTGGGCCTGCCCGTTGTAGGTGTTGAAAGAGCCCGAGCCGAGGAAGACGGTCTCGTTCCCGTTTCCGCCGTCGATGACGTCGTGCGAGCCCGGGCCCTGGATCGTCACCGTGTCGGTGCCGCGTCCCAGCTCGATCTGGTTGGAGGAACCGCTGCCGACCGTGACCGTGTCGTTGCCGTTCCCGACGATGATCTCGCTCTGCGATCCGTTGCCGACGGTCACGGTGTCGGTGCCGTCGCCCGTCTCCACTCCGTCGGAGCCATTGCCGAGACTGACCCTGTCGTTCCCGTCTCCGAGGATGACGGTGTCCCAGCCATCCCCACCGACCACAGAGTCGTTGCCGTTCCCGTCGAAGATCACGTTGTTCCCGTCGCCGACATCGATGCAGTCGTTTCCGGTGAAGCCGTTGATCCAGTAGCTGGCGCCGAAGGCGTAGATGAGGTCGTTCCCATTCGTGCCGAGACGAAGGGGTTCCCCGGGCTCCCATTGATGACGTCGTTGTAGCGCCCCGACGCGCAGGCAGCTGGGCACGCTGAGGACCACCTGGCACCACCACGTTTGAGGTCGACCAGGCGTCGTTGGCCGAGCCGCCGTAGACCGCCTCGACGAGGAGGTGCCGACCGGCAGGCTCGACGTCGTCAAGGTGGCCTTGCCCGAGCCGAGGGTCCCCGTGCCGAGTGACGTCCTGGTGCCGCAGGTGTTCGTGGTGCAGCTGTAGAAGGTGACCGGGCCGCCGGGAACACCTGACGCAGCCGACACGGTGTCGGTGAACGTCACCGAGGTGCCGTAGATCGACGGGTTGGGCGACGACGTGAGGTTCGACGTGGTCGGCACCAGCTGCACCACCTGAGCGACGACGTTGGACGTGGAGGCCGTGTAGTTACCCGAAGCGCCGTAGACGGCCTCGACGTAGGTGGTGCCGACCGGCAGGCCGACGTGGTCAGTGTGGCCTTGCCCGAGCTGAGGGTCCCCGTGCCGAGCGACGTCTTGGTGCCGCAGGTGTTGGTGGTGCAGCTGTAGAAGGTCACCGAGCCCCGACGGTGTGCCCGAGCCCGCCGACACCGTGGCGGTGAAGGTCACCGGCCTGGCCGCACATTGGAGGGGTTGGGCGAGGACGGTGAGAGCCGTCGAGGTGGAGATCGAGACCGCCTTGACCACCTGCGCGATCACGTTCGAGCGTCGAACCGCCGTAGTTGCCTGCGGCCGCGTAGACAGCCTCGACGTAGGTGGTGCCCGACCGGGCAGGCCCGACGTGGTCAGGGTGGCCTTGCCCGAGCTCAGCGTCCCCGTGCCGAGCGACGTCTTGGTGCCGCAGGTGTTGGTGGTGCAGCTGTAGAAGGTGACCGTGCCGCCGGGAGCACCGGATGACGCCGACACCGTGTCGGTGAAGGTGACCGTAGAGCCGCAGTTGGACGGGTTGGGCGACGCGACGAGGATCGACGTGGTCGCGAGCGTCTTGACCACCTGGGTCACCACGTTGGAGGTAGACCCGGTGTAGCTCGCCGAAGCCGCCGTAGACCGCCTTCGACGTAGGTGGTGCCCACCGGCAGCGCCGACGTGGTCAGGGTGGCCTTGCCCGAGCTGAGGGTCCCGGTGCCGAGCGACGTCTTGGTGCCGCACGTGTTCGTGGTGCAGCTGTAGAAGGTGACGGATGCCGGTCGGCGCACCCGAGGCCGACGACACCGTGGCCGTGAAGGTCACCGAGCTGGCCGGCGTTCGAGGGGTTGGGTGACGAGCGATGAGGGTCGACGTGGTCGCGAGCGTCTTGACCACCTGGGTCACCACGTTGGAGGTAGACCCGGTGTAGCTCGCCGAAGCCGCCGTAGACGACCTCGACGTAGGTGGTGCCCACCGGCAGCGCCGACGTGGTCAGGGTGGCCTTGCCCGAGCTGAGGGTCCCGGTGCCGAGCGACGTCTTGGTGCCAGCACGTGTTCGTGGTGCAGCTGGAGAAGGTGACGGATCCGGTCGGCATGCCCGAGGCCGACGACACCGTGGCCGTGAAGATCACCGGCTGGCCGGCGTTGGAGGGGTTCGGCGAGGATGTCAGGGCCGTGGAAGTCCCCGTCGTCGTCGACGTGACCACCTGGTTCAGCGTCGACGACGTCGAACCGGTGAAGTTCCCGTCCGAGTTGACGAAGGCGGCCGTGATCGGATGCGGACTGCCCACGGTGTTGGCGTAGGTCACGCTGCAGGTGGCCATCGCACTGGCGGTCGCCGTCGAGGTCACGGGTACCGCCGAGCAGATCGTCGTCGACCCGTCCTTGAAGGACACGGTCCCAGTCGGGCTTGAGGGGACGGGGTCCTGGCCGGACGTCGCCGACGCGGTGACCGTGGCCGTGTAGGTCACGCTCTGCCCCGTCGTCGACGGGTTGTGGCTGGAGGTCAACCCGGTGGAGGTCCCGTAGACCTCGGTGTAGTCGGCGCCTCCCGTGTAGACGAAGTGGTACGTGTAGTTCTCGCAGTCGCTCTGCAGCGCGCCGTTGTCCTTCAGCTCAACGGGAACGCCCGGGCTGCTGGCATCGCCGCCTCCCGGCACGTCGAAGGAACCTGAGAAGGCCGGCAGGACCAGATTGGCTCCCCCACAATCGGACGGAGGCGGCGGGAAGTTCGTCGTGTCGAGGGCAGTCGTCACGTTCTTCACCGAGATCGTCGCCTTCAAACTGTTGTGGATGCTGAACACCACACAGCGGGTGACGTTGGGGGAAAGGACCGCCGGCGTGCCCGTGCAGCTTGCGGCGGGGTAGGCACCCGAGGCGGTGCTGAAGGTCGTGCTGTTGATCGTGAAGCTCGACGTGCCCGAGGTCAGGTCGAAGCCCAGGTGTTGGGGCGAGGCCGACCACGGCCCGAGGACGAGGGTCGAAGCGCCCACCACGAGCGCGGCGACGACGAGCGCGATGACGCCTGACGCCACCACCGACTTCGTCCTCCCGAACCGCTCTGGCTTCATCGATCCCTCGATCTCGTGGTGATGGACAAGCCCACCGAGCGACTTCAGGTTCACCTGAGATCCCTCGCTGCGCTCACCCGGCCGTCGGCCGGGCCACGGGAGATCCCGTGGCCCGGCCACCCGACCGAATGGTGCTCCTAGCTGCTGGTGACGTGCAGCGTCAGCGGTGCGCCGGCGCAGGCCGTCTGGTCCTGCGAGGTGCTGTCAGCCCACACCAACGTCCCGGTGCCCGTGAGGGCGAGAGGAGTGGTGGTGCTGGCCGGCACGACCGTGCCCGAGGACGCGTCGGCCATGCTGAACTGCGACGGGTTCGCGTCGATGACCGCCTGGCAGGCCGAGTTGCTCGAGGTGACCGACGCGAAGCTGATCGTCGTCACCTGGGCGCTCGTCGTGTTGGCGTTCGTCGCCGTGAAGGTCACGCTCTGGCCGCCGTCCCCCGGGACGATTGCCCCGGCGATCGACGCCTGCAGAGCGACACTGCCGGCGGTACCGGCAGTCGTGGAACCCTGACCGGAGCCGCCCGTCTGGAAGTACGCGAACGCTGCCGCCGGCAACGCCGAGGGCAAGGCCCGCGCCGAGGCCGATGGTCGCCACCTTCTTGTTCATGAAGCGCTTCATCATCATTTGCTCTCCTTGTTGCGCTGATTGGGTTGGTTTGTGAGGGCGCCTGAGATCCCCCTGCTCCAGGCGTCACGATGCGATCCTGCTGATTCGCAGGTCGCCCTACGCAAAGAACCCATTCGAGGGGGTTCCCGCTTGCTGCCAGGAACCCGGGGAGAGTTCCTGTTTGTGCGACTCCCGAACGACAGCGGAAACCTACTTCCGCGTTCGGGAACCGCAACACCTGACCGAACCGCATCGTCCGGACGCCCTGAAGACGGGCGACGGGTTCGGTGGAAGGGATCAGCGCGCGGACGGCAACGACGGCAGATGCGTCGAGAGCCAATCCGCCAAAAGACAGAACCGCCATGTCCATTGAACTACGCCTATCGCCTGATCAGAAGAGCGGTCGCCAAACCGCTCACTTCGCCAATAGCCGAAAGGAAAACATTTTGCGGGTCACGCGTCAACCGTTTTGCACCAGGTGGGCAACTCGCTCTTCAGCCGGCGACAGGACGCGAAGCAGGCCACCAACTGCTGTTTTCCCTGGCCTAGGCGGTGAGCACGAGGCCGTAGCTTTTGCGTTGTCAAGAAACGGCGCCCTTTGTTGTGCGCCGCTTGTGTGACTTCGACTCAAGTCGCGGTGCGACGAGTCCGAAATGGGGCCGTTTGGATATGACCTATGGCTCTAGTGCCGTGACGGCTTTCGCCGTGATGTCCCGAGCAATGGCTCCAAGACAAACGTTTGGCAATGGCGGTCGTCGTGCAGGCTTCGACGGGACTCGGTCGATCAGTCGGGCTCGACGACGACCGGACCGAGCAGGCTCTCGAGCTCGAGAACCACGTCGATCGGTTCGTGCTCCTCTGCGAACGTCACCGCCAACCGATGCGCGTTGGCCCGGTACTCGTCGTTGTCGAGTACGGCCCGCACGTCCCCGCCGATCCGCTCCACCGTTCCCTCACCGGGTGGCAGCACGATCCCCGCACCCTGCTTGGCCACGCACGCTGCGGTGGCGTCCTGGTCGCGCCCCATCGGGACGCAGATCATGGGTACGCCCGCTGCCAGCGACTTGATGGTCGTCCCGTGCCCGCAATGGGAGATCACCAAGGACGCCTCCTTGCAGCAGCTGGCTATGGGGAACGAAACGGGCGACCGCGACGTTGTCCGTGCCGACGAGTGCGTCGGATTCGAGGGTGCGGCCCAGCGTGACCACGCCCCGCACCCTCATCTGTGCCAGGGCATCGATCACGCGCTGCAGCAAGGGACCTTGATTCTGGAAGAGGTTGCTGAAGCCCACGAGCACGAGCGGATCCTGGTTGCTCTCGGGCCACGGCGACGACCAGGGTTCGGCCCACACGGGGTCGTCGAGGACCGGACCGACGTAGCGCACGTTGTCCGGGAGAAACGGTGCGGCATCGTCGAAGGTCTCGCTCGTGAGCATCAAGATGCGGTCGACGCCGAGAAGTTGGTCGTAGAAGTCGTCGAGCGGCGGCAACCCGTGCTCGGCCCGGGCCGCGTTGAGGTCGGGAAGTCCCGCCTTCATCACCCGGTTGACGAGCTTGAGCGAGAGCGGATCCCCGTGCCCGGACTCGGGACCATCCAGAGGTTCGGCACCAGGGCGGCGACCGGGAGGCCCGCCTCCTGCGCGGCGATGATCGCGCCGAAGATCTGTGAGTCCGGCGCGACGACATCTGGCTCGAAGTCCTCGATGGCGGCGGCCGTGTCGGCGGCGAACTCCGACGCCGGCCCCGATTGCAGGTGGTCGCGAATGCGCCGCACCACATCGAGTGGCTCCTCGGTCGCCCAGTCGAAGGACTCGGTGTCGGACGCGTCGACGCCGGTACGTTCCGTCCCCTTCTGCCAGGGCGAGAAACTGCACCCGGCCGCTTCGGCGCCGCGGGCCAGAGAAGGATCGCCGAGGACATGCACCTCGTGACCCCTCGCCACCAGTCGCCCACCAACAGCGATCTGCGGGGGCGCGTTGCCTCCTCCGTCCCAGACGGCCAACAAGAATCGGCGTGGGCGCGTGCTCATGCGGTGTGTCTGTCCTCGAATCCTCGGCCAGACCCGCCGCTGCGAAACCATCGCGTTCAGCGAGTCCAGACGATCAGTCGGTACGGAAAGCCAGCCTGAAGGCGAATCCATCTTCTGGTCCGCACCCTGCGGTATCGGTTGGCGCCACCCTCCGCTTGAGATCGTCACCGGGAGGCGCCGGCAGAAGGCCCGGTGAACCCGGTGATCAGCGGACCCGGTGATCAGCGGATGGTCCCCGCCCCTGGGATGAGCGGCAGATCCAGGGCGGTGGCCCACCCCGGTCGCAGGTCGTTGACGGCGGGCACGGCGTTGAGGGCGCGCAGTCCGGTGGCCAGGCAGCCGGCCGCGGCGGCGTCGCGGCCACTGCCGTCGGTGAAGCGGAAGGCGGTCTCCTGCGTGATCGACGGCGTCCCCTCGATCTCGACCCGGTAGACGTCGTCCTGGGTGCCCCGCGGCCAGTCCGGCGCGGCGTCGGTGCCGACCCGGTTGATGTGCTCCAGGCAGATGCGGGGCTCGCCCTTGTACATCCCGTTGATCGTGAAGTGGATGGCGGCCACCTCCCCGGGGTTGATCACGCCCTTGGCGGTCGTGATCGGCGCGTCGGTCACCCACTTGTCCCAGGTGGTGGTGATCTCGTCGAGCTCGATGCCGACGGCGTGCGCCATCATCGGCACCGTGCCGCCCCACGACATGACGAGGATGTCGGTGTGCTCGAGCAGCGGGCGTGAACTCCGGCGGCGCGGCCGATGCCCATCTCGTCCTCGTAGGCACCGGTGTAGTTGAGGTAGTCCAGGATCTCGAGAGCCTTGACCTTCTTCACCTCGGCGCACAGGCCCATGAGCGTCATGGGGAACAGGTCGTTGGCGAAGCCGGGGTCGATCCCGGTCGTGAAGCAGGTGGCGCCGCCCTCGGCGCAGGCCTCGGTGATGGGGTCGATCCACGAGGGCGGGTTCTGCTTCATGTGCGGCCAGACCCACGGCGTCATGGCCGTCGAGCACACATCGATCCCGGCACGCAGGAAGGCGCTCATGTCGCGGATGTTGGCGTCGGCCTGCCCGGCGGTGGGCCCGTAGTGCACCAGGGCGTCGGGTCGGAGGGCGACCAACGCCCCGAGGTCGTCCGTAGCGGTGATCCCGGTCGTTCCGATGCCGCAGATGTCGCCGACGTCACGTCCGACCTTGTCCTTGTCGCTCACGCCGACCCCGACCAGCTCGAAGTTCGGATGGCGCAGCACCTCGGGGATCACCATCTTCCCGACGAACCCGGTCCCCCAGACGACGACCTTCTTCTTGTCTGCCATGGGGGGCATCATCGCACCCGATGCGTCGGTCGCCGTGATCCTGCCTCCCGGCACGTCGGCGTCGCCCGAGGCCGCACTCGCCGCCCTCTCCGAGGATCGGGGTTAGGGTGCTGCTATGTGCCTGACCATGCTGAACAGGCATTTCACGTCCGTCGCCCGTCCCAGGTGACGGATTCATTGAGCGAGCCCCGGCCGATCCCCCGGCTCGGTGGGGAGCTGAACGGTGACGACTCCGAGTACCTACAAGGTTGCAGACGATTCCGCTGTCGACGTCGACGATGCGCAGCGCGGCCTGGGTCGCCATGGCCAGGCCGGCGCTGGAACGAACGGCCGGGACCTATCACGCCACCATCACCTACGCCGAGCTGGCTGAAGAGGTGCAGGCGGGCTCGGGAATCCGCACCCGTCGGCTGCTGCAGAACTGGATCAAGGACGTGCTGGGAAGCGTGGCCGAGCCACCTGCCACCAAAACGGAGAACCGCTGCTCTCTTCACTCTGTGTCCGGGCCGATGGATCGGTCGGCCCCGGCTACGCGAAGTCCGTCGTCGAGATCTACGGCGGGGACCGCGCCGGACGACCCCGACATGCACGCCGCCGAGGAGCGACTGGCGTGTTACCGCCACTTCGGAGCGAACCTCCCGGCCGATGGCGGAACGGCCGCCCTCACGCCGCAGGTGGCGGCGGCCCGCAAGCGGGTCGTGGTCGAGAAGCGACCGTCTCCCGACCGAGACATCCCGGCCGTCTGCCCGACGTGTCATCTCATGCTGCCGATCTCGGGGCAGTGCGACAACTGCTCGTAGCTGACTGAGCACACATGCGAGTGGGCGGGGCCGAAGCCCCGCCCACTGCGCAGCACCGCCCGAAAGCAGGGATTCAGGCGGCTGATCCGTAGAACGGCATGTTCTCTCCGGGAGGGCTGAAGGTGAAGACCCCGCCGTCGGAAGCGACCATCCAGTAGCCGTCGTAGGAGTTGTTGTTGAACCCGGTCGACGACGGGCTTGTTCAGCTTGATGGCCCCGGTCGAACCGAAGAACGGGAGCGTCGTAGGAGAACACCCCGCCATCCGAGGCGATCAGGCGATACCCGCTCCCGTCGGAGACAGGAGCGAGGCCGACGACCGGCTTGTTCAGCTTGATGCTCCCGGTCGAGCCGAAGAACGGAGCGTTGTAGGAGAACACGCCTCCGTCGGAGGCCACGAGCCAGTAGCCACCGGTCGCCCGGTCGAGCGCCATGCCGACAACCGGCTGGTTGAGCTTGATGCTCCCGGTCGAGCCCTGGAACGGCGCGTTGTAGGAGAACACGCCACCGTCGGAGGCCACGAGCCAGTAGCCCGTCCCGTTCAGGTTGGCGGTCATACCGACCACCGGCTTGTTGAGGTGGATGCCACCAGTCGAGCCGAGGAACGGCGCGTTGAAGGCGAAGACGCCTCCGTCCGTCGGCGACCAGCCAGTAGCCACCGGTGTTCCGGTCGACGGCCATGCCGACGATGGGCTGGTTGAGGTGCTTCCCGGTCAGGGCGCCGTAGCAGGTCGCCCCGCCGAAGGCGGCCACGTCACCCTGGGCGTCGATCTCGTAGTAGCCGGTGCCGTCGTCAAGGGCCGCGCCGCCGACGACCGAGCCGGAGGCCAGATGGGTCACGCAGTTGGTCTGCGTCGGACCGGGCGTCGGCGAGCTTCCACCGGGCAGCGTCTGGAACCACAGGTAGGCGTTGGTCGGCACCTCGGTCACCGCGGGCGTGCTGCCCGAGGCGGGGATGCCGATGCCGCTGCCGGCCACTGCCTCGAGCGCCTTCACCGTGGTGTAGTTCTTGGCGTTCTCGACCGAGGCCAACCCCTGCGGGAGAGGTCACGGGGATGACGATGACGTTCCACCACTCCGGCTGGTCGCCGTTGCGCGTGGTCAGCAGGTGGTCGTGTCCGGGCAGGCCGACGTTGTCCAGCGACGCGGCGTTGGCGACGCCGAGCGTCGGCGCCAGCCGTCGAGAGGTCGATCGTGGCCGGGTGGTCGATGCAGGTGTTGGCTGCCGGGCACTGGACGTACGGCACCGGCGGGGTCGCGTAGAGCGGCACCGGGATGTACAGCGGGTCGATGTTGCCGTTGGTCACCGTGGGTGACGGCGGCGTGCTGGTCGGCCACGCCTGGCGGCACGTGGTTCGGCGCCGCGCCAGCTTCACATTTGGTATCCGATGCTGCCGAGACCGTGGCGTCGCAGAAGTACTGCTCGGTGTAGAGCGCCTCGACGTCCTGGCCGTCGATCCAGTCCCGGCTGATGCCGAGGTTCTGGCAGTTGGGCGCAGTGGCGCCACAGTCGTTCTTCAGGTTGTTGAAGGTGGTGCCCGCCTCGGTCTGGTTGACGGCAGGGTTGGGGTCGGGGGCCGTGGCGACCGGCGCTCCCGGAGGAGCCGTCGCCGTCAGATCGGCCGCCTGGGCCGCCGGGACGGTGCCGGGGAGCACCTGGAAGAACAGCGACGCGTTGGTCGGCGCCTCAATCGCCGTCGACGCGTTGACGGCGGCCGTGATGGCGGCGGTGCTCGTCAGGGTGGCGAAGGTGGCCGGGTCCGTGGTGGCCACCACTTCGACGTTCCACCACTCCGGCTGGCCGCTGTTGCGCGTCCCGACGACATGGTCGTGCGCCGGGATCGGCACGTTGTCGACGCTGCTCGGCGACGGGTTGCCCGGCAGGGCCCCGGCGATGCGCGAGAGGTCGATGGTCGGCGGATGGTCGATGCAGGTCGCCGTCGCCGTGCACTGCGTTGGCGGCGGGTTGGAGAACAAGGGGCACCGGGATGTAGAGCGTGTCCTCGTGGGTCGTGTTGCCGAGCGTGGTCCCGTTCGGGGAGTTGGCGCTGGGCGGGCCCGACTGCGGCGCCCCGGCCTCGCAGCCGGTCGACGCGCTCGAGCTCACATTGGAGTCGCAGTAGTAGTCCTCGCTGTAGAGGAGGTCGACGTTGGTCCCGTTGTAGTAAGCCGTAGGACTCGCCGACCTGGCCACAGGTGGGCGCGTCGTTGCCGCAGTTGTACTGCAGCGGATCGATGGTGGTCCCGTTGTCACCGTTCGGGTGCTGGCGCCTGCACCTGCGGCGCGAGGCGCAGTCGCGTCGAAGTCCGTGCGCCGGGACACTGAGCACGGCAACGAACAGCGACGCGACTATGGCCGTCAGACGTACGAAGCGAAGAGCCAATGCGGTCCAGTCGATGCCTCACGGCGACATCATTCGTACAGGGAACCGCCGCGAGTGGCCGGTTTGCGAGTCGGCGTAGCCGCAGCTGATTCCAGCGGATGGCCCTGACATCACGGCTGGGGACGCGTGAAGGGAGGTCACGGAGGTATTCGGCACCGCCGCCAGGCGGATGCCGGAGCTTTCGCGGCCATCCGCGCGGCTCCAGGATCACCGCGCGTACATCGTTCGGGGCATCTACGTGGCGGTCATTCCGAACAGGAGGCCATGAGAACCGTCTGGAGCTCCATCGAGTGGCCGCGACGCCGTGCTCAGTCGGACGCGGCACACGGGAGATGGCCTCGGGAGGTGTTCGGCACGCCGCTGCTCAGCCGGATGTCAGACGGCGCATGCCGGTCAGCGCCACCCAAGGGCCGCTCGGTATTCAGGGCGGCAAGGTCGGATGGGCCGTGATTTGGGGGGGCATGGGGATTCTCTGGCTGTTGCCAGCCAACCGGGCCGGCGGGGCCATCTCCGCGGCCGTCGGTGGAGTGATTGACGGCGAACCAGGTTGGCTGGCTGACGTGCAGCTGTCCGTGGCGCACGCCATCGGGAATAGCGGCGGCGGCATCGCCGTCGCTTGCGCCGTCGCGTCGTTCGTCATCGGCCTCGGGCCACTGCTTCTGCGTCGAGCAACCGCCTTCCTCGTCGCAGGTTCATCGCTGGCCTTCGCGTATTGGGTGTTCGGACAGGCGTTCGGCGAGCCCTTCTCCGGCATCGCCACCGACCCCAACACGGGGCCGTTACTCGTGTTGCTCGCGCTGACCCTCTACCCCAACCGTGCTCCAGCAGGAGCAGCCACCGGGACTGCATCTACACGGAGCATCCGACCCGTCGTGCCCGCGGTGCTCTCGCAGCGCCGTAGGACTGCAGAGGGCGGCAGCGTCAGAACGGCACCCAACTTCGTGGCGGACGAGCCGAGCCAGTCGAGGACCTGACGGCGTGTGGTCGGGCCGTTGCGGCTGCCACGCCGACGGCAGCGCGCCCTCGTCGCGCAGCTGCGGCCGCCTCCGAGATGTTGGCGGTCAGCGGATCCTGGGTCAGCCCGCACCGGGTCGCCGTCGGCGTCGACGCCGAAGAGCTTGGCCGCGTTGAGACCGAACAGCCCGGCCTTCACCTCGTCCGTCAGCGCCGGGTACGTGTAGGTCTCCTGGAACTGGGGCGTGATCTCGAAGGTGCGCATCGCCATGATCTGGGGCTCGGGGCTCCCGTACCAGATGGCGTCGGTGCCCCACATGCACCCGCTGCTCGCCCACCCGGCCCAGCAGCTTGCCCATGGCGTGCGCGGCCTGGTCGGGCGTCGTGAGCAGCTGGCGCCACAAGGTGGCGACGTCGACCCAGACGTTGTCGTTCGGCGGCACGCCGTGATGGTCGAGCGAGGCCAGCAGGGTGTCGATGCCGATCGGACGCGTTCGGGTCGTAGGGGCCCTCCACGTGCGAGGGGTCCCAGGCGGCGTGGTAGATGACGAACTGCATGTCGGGGAACTGGCGCGACACCGCCACGACGTCGTCGGGGTGGTTGAAGATCGGGTCGAAGTTCACCAGCGGCAGGCCCTTGTGCGCGACGAAGACCTTCACCCCGAGGTCGTGCGCGTGCTGCACGGTGGGGAGCCCGATGGTGGGGTCCTGCAACGAGTAGCCCTGGCCGCTCGGGCTCCAGGCCGTGTACACCTTGAACGCGGCCGGCGGCCCGGTCGCCATCGCGCTCGACATCTCGTCGAGCGTGGCGCTCGACGGGGCCGACGTTGGGGGCGATGATGTTCTCCACCAGCAGCCGGCTGGCGCCGCCGTCGGTCAGGCCCGCCGTGATCTGCTGGGTCCGCAGCGCCTCGGGGAACGGGATCGGGGCGTTGGACGGGCCCGAGTTCGGGACGTCGGTGAGCATCGCCATCGTCGTGTCGCTGGCCAGGAAGAGGTCGTGCAGGTAGCTCGCCCGGTCCACGCAGTCGAGCTGGGTCGCGTCGGTGCACCCGGCCGGGAGCATGGAGAGGACGAGCGACGTCGTCTCGGGAGCGTCGTCGACCCACGGGCCGGTCGGGATCACGTGGTGCGTGTGCACGTCGAAGATGAACTCCGAACCGGTCAACGCCTGCTGGCAGGCGGCCGTGTCCTCCGGCGGCGGCACCTTGAACCGGCCCCCCGTGCCCCGGCGTCGATCCGCGCCTGCGGATGCGACGCCGGCGGCGAGGCGCAGCCGGCCAACTCGAAGACGGCGAGTGACGCGGCCACGGCCCCGGCGCCCTGCAGGAAGCGGCGGCGGTCGACGCCCGACCCGCCGCGCCGCCTCGTCGATCGACTCCCGGATCAGCGCGTTGACCGCACGGTCCTGCGCCGCTTCGGCGCCGGGGACGAACTCGCCGTTGGAGACGGGTCCGGCGCGGCAGCGGCAGCTGGTCGTCGGGCCGGTCGCGCAGGCGACGGGAGAACGGGCCGATGCCAGCCATGCCCGGAGGTTACGCCCGGCGCCCCCGTTTTTGAAGGGCCGATTCCTCAGGCCGTGGACGGAGGTGCCCACGGGCGGGACAGCACGCTGCGCACCATCGGCTCGAAGGTCGACAGGGGCTCCGACGTGTAGGTCGGGTCGAACGAGACCTCGTCCCAGTTCGTCGTGAAGTCGACGCACGCCTGGTAGTAGGGGTTGTCCTTGTACTGGTCGCGGGCATTGGGATCGAGGCCGAGATGCTGGGCGTAGAAGTAGGTCTGGAAGATCGGGTGCTTGGCCAGGACCCAGTGGTTCTGCTCCGAGATGAACGGCTTCAGAATGGCCGCCACCACCTCGCCGTGGTTGAGCGGACCGAGCGTCTCGCCGACGTCGTGGAGCAGCGCGCAGACGATCAGCTCCTCGTCGGCGCCGTCGCGCATGGCCCGGGTGGCCGTCTGCACGCTGTGCTCCAGGCGGTCGACGGGGTACGCGGCGTCGCCCTTGAGGCTGCTCAACATGGAGATGAGGAGATCGGGCAGCTTGGCCAGGTTGCGCTCGTGCACCCGGCGCATGACCTGGAAGTCCTGATCGGTGCCGTCGTCGAGACGGTCGAAGTGCATCTTGCCCAAGGGTGCGTCTGCCATGGTGGAATTGTACAAAGAGCCCGTCGAGCGTCGAACGCCCGCGTAACCGCGATTGCAGGCGAGGTCGTGGCGCGGCTTGATCCGGTGTTGACTCGTCTCCCACCTCAGGCACGGCGCCCAACGTGCCGATACAGACACACCGTGAGCACCGGGTCGAACCACGCACGTCCGGGATCCCTGGAAGTGGTACCTCCCGCACCGGGCGATCGTCCTCCTGGGCGTCGTGCTGACCGCTATCGCGCTGGCCGGCGCCTTCCTGGGCGTGGCCAACGCGTCCGAGGCCGAATCGCTCAACGCGCAGCTGACGCCAGCGCTACCTCGTGCTGCTGGAGCCGGTCCGGCAGATCCGGGCCTACGCCGCAGACTTCCAGGTCCTCGCCGTCCAGGCCTTCACCGACACGACGCCGCCGCCACGCTGGTGCCGGCAGCGGAGACGCGACGCGAACGCCATGAACAAGTCGTACGCCACCCTGCGAACACCTCCTGACCTCTTCGGGCAACGACCGACCTGGCCCCCGGCTGTCCGGCCGGATGGCCACCTTCATCAACGCCCAGGACAGCCTCGGCGCATTCCTGGCCGGCCAGGCGGCGACACCACAGACGGCGCAGCTGGCGGCGGCGGAGAGGACCGCCGACGCCAACCTCGACACGTCGCTCGCCTCCCTGCAGATGACCATCACCAATCGCGTCGACGACGACGGCCAGACCAGGCGCACGCCGCCGCCAACCGGGCCCGGATCGAGCTCCTGTGGTCGATCGTCATCGGCGTGATCCTGGCGGGGATCGTCGATCGCGATCCTCACCCGGCACGCGCTGCGGGTGGAGCGCGAGCAGTCCCGGCAGGACGCCGTGCAGTCCGACCTGACGCGGCGGATTGAGTTCGAAGCGAGCCTGCAGACCGCGCTGGAGATGTCGAAGGCGGAGCCGTCTGTCTTCGATCTGGTGGCCGAGGCGCTCAGCGAGGCTGCGCCCGGCATGCGGTCCGAGCTGCTGCTGGCCGACTCCAGCACGGCCCACTTCCGGCCAGGTGCTCGTCAGCAGCACCCAGGAGGACGATGCCGGCTGCGGCGTCATGTCCCCCGACGACTGCCCGGCCGCATCGAGGGCCCGGACCATGGTGTTCCCCGACAGCACGGCCCTCGACGCCTGCCCGCATCTGCGCGGCCGGGCCTGCTCCGCCCTGTGCGTCCCGATGAGCATCGGCGGCAGCTCCATGGGCGTCTTCCACGTGACCACGGAGGACGGCGCGCCACCCTCCGACGCGATGCAGGCGAACGTCGAGGTGGTCGCGCGCCGGGCATCGGAGCGGTTGGCCATGCTGCGCGCCTTCGAGGTCTCCCAGACCCAGGCCAACAGCGACTCCCTCACCGGCCTGATGACCCGGAGGAGCCTGGAGACAGCCGTCCGGGAGCTCCACGCCACCGGCACGCCGTACGCGGTGGCCTACGGCGACCTCGACCACTTCAAGAACCTGAACGACGCCTTCGGGCACGCCGCCGGCGACCGCGCGCTGCGCACCTTCTCCCAGGTCCTCCGGGACTCGCTGCGGCCCGTCGACATCGCGTGCCGCTACGGCGGCGAGGAGTTCGTCATCGTCCTCCCCGACTGCCCGGTGGACGAGGCGTACCAGGTGCTCGAGCGGGTGCGCGAACGCCTGGCCGACCGGATCGTCATCGCGGCCGTTCCGTCGTTCACCGTGAGCTTCGGGCTCGCCGCGTCCGACCAGGGCGGCGACTTCGATCACGTCGTCTCCCTGGCCGATGCCGCACTGCTCAACGCCAAGGCCGGTGGCCGGGACCAGATCGTCGTCTCGGAGGGACCTGTTCCTCCCGGCGCGCAACCCGTCGTCGGTCAGCGTCCGGCTCGAGCCGCGGCCCCGCACCAACGGCGCGGGCAGCGCCGGGGCGATGCCGCCGTCCGGGCACACCAGCACAACTGACGCACAACTTTCTCAATTTCGCGTGAGAAGCCGTCAGAAAGAGGCAGTTCCCCAGTTCAGGGCAGACTCTCGATCATGGCGATGACCTCGTCGCGGCGGTAGCCCTGGACACGGCAGAACTCGACGAGCTCCCGGATGCGGCCCACGACGGCGCCGCGCTCGGCCGTCCCGGCGACGGTGATGCCCTTCCCACGCTGGAAATCGAGAAGTCCCTCGTCACGGAGGATGTGAAGCGCCCGCAGGACCGTGTTCTTGTTGACCCCGAGCACGGCGGCCAGGTCCTTGGCCAGCGGCAGGCGGTCGCCGGGGCCGGCCTCGCCCTCGGCGATGGCCCGGCGGATCTCCGCCGCCACCTGGTCGTGCAGCGGGACCGGCTCGGAACGGTCGACGTTGACCGAAATCATGGTACTAGTGATGCTAGCCCTAGCTCGTCGTCGACGTCACCGTTGCGTCGCCCACCGGCGTGATCCCGCTGCTCGACATCAAGAAGCCGTCCCCATTGGCCAGGGTGCACTTCATGCCGGCCGTCGACGACGCGCAGGTGAAGGGCCCGAGTGTGATCGACTGGCCGTAGGCCAGCGTCGGCGTGTTCACGCCGGCGTTGGAGAGGCAATTGGCCCCGCTGCACTCGGTGAGCGTGCCGTCGGTCGCCAGCGTCACCGACTTCGGGGGGAGAAGGTCAGACAGAGCGTGCTGGTGAGTGGCGCTGGGGCCGAAGTTGTAGTCGATCTCGCAACTGATGTTCTTGGATCGGCGAGAAGAACTCGGTGCTCGTTGCGGTCTGCGGGACAGCGTGCCCGACGTCTGCGAAGTGGTGGAGGTCGTCCCGGCGGAGGAGCTCGAGGTCGTCGAATGCCGGCTGGTCGATGGTGGCCGCCGACGTGGTGGTGGTCGACGAGGAGTCCGAGGACGGGCTGCTCGAACAGGCGGCCAGCGCGAGTGCGCACGACCGGAAGGACAGCAGGCGGATCGACCACGTGCGCAGCTGCTCTCGGCATCGGCCGAGCTACGGCGTGCCGGCTGGAAATGGGGGTTCTGACCGGCACACGAGTCGGTGACTGCGCAACGTGCCGGATTGATCGACGGGGGACGGACGACCGGTCTTTGACCGAGCAGGCATCCGCATTCGGGCGCGGCCCGCGACCTACCGTGCGACCAGCGCCCGAAGGGGCGTCAGAACGGGGGGTCACCATGACCATGTTGCCGAGCCAGTTCGCGGGCCTCGCCGGCGGGATCGTCGCCGTGATTGCGATCTTCATCGCGCTGTTCTCCGTGCTGCTGATCGTTCCGGTCATCCTCATCGTGGCGAACCGCGCCGAACCGGACCCAGAGGGCAGCGGTCACACAGCGTCTATCTCTTCGGCATGAGCTTCGTGACCCTGCAGCTCACCTTCGCCGGCTCGGTGTTGATCGTCACGTCGATCTTCTCGGTGATTGCGCCGCACTTCGTCCCACTGACCAACTCCATCGCCCGGTCCGTCGTCATCGGCGGCCTGCTCGTCGTGTTGTTCGGTGCCGTGCTGTTGCTGCACCTTGGCCGCGGCATCGAAACGGCACGCGGCGACGGCGCCGTCACCGGGCCCAATCTCCGGGTCATGCAGTCCTACGCCGGCGTCGTGAGTTTCATCTACCTGCTCCAGCTGATCGTGTCGCTGGCCGTCGCCATCTACCTCGTCTTCGCGTTGATCGCTCCGGGCGTGTTCGGCAGCATCGGCTCGCAGCGCAGCGGCACGCTGGCCATGCTGCTCGACCTGGTCTACGTGATGCTGGCGTCCGGCTACATCCTGATGGCCCACTCGTCGCTCGGCCCGACGGCCGTGCTGACCCGCCGTCCGCCCGCCGAGGTGCCCGCCACCTAGGGCGAGGCGGGAGGCGCGGCCTCAGGCGCGCGCCGGCACCGTCCCGATCACCGATGCACGCTCCATGGAGCGGCGCTGGGGCCAGTAGTCGCTCGAGGCGTAGTGCTGCACGGCCCGGTTGTCCCAGAACGCCACCGCGTCCTTGGTCCAGGTGAAACGGCACTGGTGCTCGGGCGCGTCGGCCTGGCGGCACAACCGATCGAGCAGTTCGAGGCTCGCGTCGCGGTCAAGCCCTTCGATGTGGCTGACGAAGGGGCGGTTCACGTAGAGATGGAGCTTCCCGGTGGCCGGGTGGGTGCACACCACGGGGTGGCGCACCGGCGGGTACTGCTCCTGCGCCGTGCGGCGCTCCTCGGCGGACATGCTGTGCCCGAACGTCTGGGTGAAGTCGTGCACCGCCTGCAACCCGTCGATCTCGTCCTTCGTTGCCTGATCCAACCCGTCGTACGCGGCATACATGTCGGAAAACAACGTGTCGCCACCGCAGTCGGGCACCGACACCGCGTGCAGGATGGCACCCATGGACGGGCGCTCGCGCCAGGTGACGTCGTGGTGCCACGAGTTCTCGTAACCGCTGACCTCGGCGGTCTTCTCGAAACGGACCAACTCGGGCTCCCCGGTGTTCGACGGAAGGAACGGGTGCACCTCCAGGTCGCCGAAGCGACGCGGCGAAGGCCACGTGCTGATGGGGGTCGAGCGGCTGGTCGCGGAAGAAGATGACCTTGTAGTCGTGCAGCGCCTGGCGCAGGTCGGCCACGACGTCGTTCGGCAAGGGCGCGGTGAGGTCGACGCCCGAGATCTCCGCGCCGACGGTGGAGCCGAGTTGTCGCGCGTCGAAATGGCGCCACTCCAGCGCCGCGAGCCGGTCGCGTTCCGCCGCGACGTGGGTGAACGGCCCGACCGCGATGGTGTAGCCCGGGAGGCGGAAGGAGCCGGGCTGCTTCGAGGGCGCTGCCGTGGTCGTCATGCTCGTACTGTACCGAACCACCGTTTCACCTGACCCGTCCGGTTCCCGGAGGAGGCTCCTCCGCGCCGTTCTTATACTGACGCCGTGATCCCCGGACCGCTCCCTTGGTCCGGCGGGTCCCATGAGGGCCGACAGCGCCACCCAGAGTGCGGTCCGGCGGGCCGTGCTGGAAGCGACGGGTGCCGACGACCGCCTGCAGGTGACCCAGACCGTCGCCACGCACGGGTGGGGTGACGTGCTCTACGTCGACGTCTACGCGCGCTCGCGCGATCAGACCCTCGGCGATCTGAGCCCCGAGCTGCGCCAAGCCGTCGCCGACGTGGCGGAACTGCCGTACCAGCGCGTCACCATCAAGTGGCGCCTCACTAACAGCTAGACGACGTACCGCGGCGCATAGAGCGGGCGGCTAGAGCGAGCGACGTCAGTCGGCCGCGATGGCGGCCAGCACGTCGAGCTTGGCGGCACGACGCGCCGGCCAGCTGGCCGCGATCAGGCCGAGGATCGCCGCCAGGACCAGGAAGACGACCAGGCTCGTGAACGGCACCACGATGTCGGTGATCCCCTGGTTCTTGAGCGACCACGCCAACGCGATGCCGAGCCCGGTCCCCACGATGATGCCGATGACGGCGCCGAACACCGCCAGGATCACCGACTCGGAGCGGATCATGGCGCGGATCTGCCGTCGCTTCATGCCGACGGCGCGCAGGAGGCCGATCTCGTGGGTGCGCTCGAACACCGACAGCATGAGCGTGTTGACGATCCCGATGAGGGCGATGATCACGGCCAGGGCGAGGAGCGCGTAGACCAGGCCGAGCAACTGGTTGACCTGTTGCTGCTGCGACTTCTCGAACTGGGCGCGGGTCTGGATCTTCAGGTTCGGGTACGCGGCCAGCGCCTGCGTTGACGCTCTGCTCGATACCGGGACTGCCGTCGGTCTTGCAGCAGGACGCGCGACCGGCAGACTGTTCGAGAAGTGCGCGGAGAAGAAGCCGTCGCCGACGAGGTACTTCCCGATGAGCTGGTTCGCCTTGAAGACGCCACCGATCCGCATGGTGGTCCTCCCCGTCTTGGCGAACCGCACCGGTACGACGTCACCGGCCGACAGGTGCTTCGAGTTGGCCGTGTTGGTGTCGATCGAGCAGGTCGCCCTCGGCCAGCGTCGACGAGGAGCCCTCGGTCATGTTGAGGATCACCGTGTCGGACGACGTCACGCGTCGACACGGCGGTCAGGCTCTGGAGCCGACCCCTGCACCTCGAACTGGTCCTGGTAGACGGTCGACGACGCCGTCACCCCGTCGACCGTCGGCCGCGGTCGGGCCCACCGCGTTGCTGAAGCCGCCCTGCGTGTTGTTCGCCCGTCGAACGATGAGGTCGGCGCTGATCGCGTTGTCGACGCTGCGCGGTCGCCGACCGCGACAACGAGGCGCCGAAGACGGCGATCGCCGAGACAAGCGCCAGGCCGACCATGAGGGCCGACGCCGTCTGCGCCGTGCGGCGCGGGCTGCGCATGGAGTTCTCGCGGCCCAGCCGGCCCGACATGCCGAGCAGGCCGGCCAGCGGCCGGCCGATGACGCTCGACATCGGCCGCGCCACGGCCGGGGCCAGGCGAGCCACGCCGATGAAGATCAAGACGGCCCCGAGCCCGACCAGGGCGATGGCCGGCGCCGTGAGTCCGATGGCCAGGCGCGATCACACCGGCCAGGGTGATCCCGATCCCCCAGGTGAAGCGGCGGCGCAAGGAGATCTCCACCTCGCTCGGCTGCTCCGACACCGCGGCGACCGGTGCGATCCGCACGGCGCGCCGGGCGGGGCTGATGGCCGAGACCAACGTCACGCCCACGCCGACGACGAGGCAGACGATGACGGTGCGCGGCCTCGAAGGCGAGCGGACCCGACGGCAGCGTCACCCCGAAGCCGCTGAGCAATGCCTCCAGCCCGAGTGCGGCGAGCACCCCGAGCCCGAGGCCGATCAGGGACGACGCCAGACCCGACGATCCCCGCTTCGAACAGCACCGAGCGGAAGACCTGACGGCGGCTGGCGCCGACGATGCGCAGCAGCGCCAGCTCACGCGTGCGCTGGCCCACAATGATGGAGAACGTGTTGAGAATGGTGAATCCGCCGACGAACAGTGCGATGAACGCGAACACCAGCAGCGCCGTGTTCAAGAATCCCAATGCTTGGCCGATGGAGTTGGTCGCCTCGTCGATCACCGTCTGACCGGTCACCACCTCGTCACCCGGAGGCAGGGCGTGCGCGATGGCGCGCTGCACCTTCGTCTTGTTCGCGCCCGGTTGGGCGATGACGTTGATGCTGTCGAACTTGCCGACATCGCCCAACAGCGCCTGCGCCGTCGGCGTGTCGAACGCGGCGAGCGTCGCCCCGGCCAGGTTGTTGGCCGTCCCAAACCGCACCAGCCCGCTGATGGTGAAGCTCTTCGTCGGGCCTTGCGAGCAGAATGCGCACCTGCTCGCCCACCTTGAAGTGGTACTTCTGAGCCGTGCCGAGGTCCATCACCACCTGGTTGGGCCTCGTGGGTGGACTGCCCTGGGTCAGTCGCAGCGGCGAGAGGGCCGGGTTCGGGTCGAAGGCAAACCCCAGGGTCGGCGCGCCGCCCGTCGTGATGGCCTTCCCGTTCGGGGCGATGTACTGCGCGTAGCCGGTGACCGATCCCTCGGCGGCCTCCACGCCCGGCACGCCGCGTACCGTCGACACCACCGACTCCGCGACGGGGTTGCGCGTGGCCGTGCCGCCGCTGCCGAACTGCGCGACCCCGCGCACCTGGAAGTCGACGCTCTGGTAGATGTTGCCGAACAGCGTGTTGAACGTGTTGTGCAGCGTGTCGGTCAGCACGAACGTCCCCGCAATGAACGTCACACCGAGCACGATGGCCAGCGCGGTGAGCGCCAGGCGCAACTTGTGCGCCAGCAACCCCTTGATCGTCACACGCCACATGTCAGGTCCCCAGCGTCCGGATCCGCTCCAGCACCAGGTCGGCGGTCGGTTGCGCCAGCTCGTCGACGATGTTGCCGTCCGCCAGGAAGACCACCCGGTCGGCGTACGCGGCACCGTGCGGATCGTGGGTCACCATGACGATGGACTGGCCGAACTCCGTGACGGAGCGGCGCAGGAACGACAGCATCTCGCCCGTGGAGTTCGAGTCCAGGTTCCCGGTGGGCTCGTCGGCAAAGACCAGGTCAGGGCGGTTGATCAGGGCGCGGGCGCAGGCACAGCGCTGCTGCTGGCCACCGGACAGCTCGCCGGGCCGGTGCGTCAGACGCTCGGCGATGCCGAGCTGGTCCACCAGGTAGTCGAACCACTCCTTGTCCACCTTCCGCCCCGCCAGGTCGGCGGGCAGCGTGATGTTCTCGCTCGCCGTCAGCGTCGGCACGAGGTTGAAGGACTGGAACACGAAGCCGATGTGGTCCCGCCGCATTTCGGTGAGGCCGGCGTCGTCGAGGGCGCCGATGTCGAGGTCGCCCACGTACGACTGGCCCGACGTGGGGCGGTCGAGTCCGGCCATGCAGTGCATGAGGGTCGACTTGCCCGAGCCCGACGGGCCCATGACAGCAGTGAAGCGGCCACGCTCGAACGTGACGTTGATGCCGGCGAGAGCGTGGACCGTCGCCTGCCCGGTGCCGTAGGTCTTGCGCAGGTCGACGGCGTGCGCCGCCGGCGAGGCCGGGCGTTGTTGTGGTGGTGCTGCGTCGGTGAGCGTCACCATGACTCCGTTCGTCGCTGGGGGATGACCGGGGAGGTCGCGATCCGTGTCCACTGTCTCAGGTCACTGTCTCGGGTCGTGTCTCGGCGCGCTGCGTCACGGCCGAGGCCGTGCTGCCACCGCCGCCATTGTCGCAGAACGGCGTGACCCCACGGGAACGGCTGCCGGGCACGGCGCGACGTGGACCACTACCCTGAGCGCCCACGAGCAGGTGAGGCATGTGAGCTACCCGGGGGGGCAGGTTCGCCAATGCGGCAAGACGCCATGAGAAGGGCATGAGTCGCTGACCACCCATCTGCGGTTGCCGGGGCGTTCGTCGACCGCGGTGGCGGCGGTCATCTCCGTGGGCGCCATCCTGGTC
The DNA here is from genome assembly GCA_963762175.1 of uncultured Acidimicrobiaceae bacterium. Lineage (GTDB taxonomy): Bacteria > Actinomycetota > Acidimicrobiia > Acidimicrobiales > RAAP-2 > Bog-473. The sequence continues at coordinate 475,605 of CAVXJW010000002.1, read as the reverse complement.
GTCCAGCTGATCCTGTTTCCCGTTCCGTTCGGTGTCTGGCTTCAGGGCGCCGTGCTCGGACTCCTCGGCTCCCTCATGGCGGTCGGTCTCGGGCTCACCTACCGTCTGAACAAGGTCATCAACTTCGCCCAGGGCGATCTCGGCACGGCGCCGGCCGTCCTCGCCGTCGGCCTGATCGCCTTCTCGGGCGTCAACTACTTCGTCGGGCTGGCCACCGGCCTGGTCGCCTCCGTCCTCCTCACGGCCACGGTCGAGATCGTGGTCGTGCGGCGCTTCCGCCGCTCGCCCCGCCTCATCCTCACCGTGGCCACCATCGGGCTCTCCCAGTTGCTGGTCGTGCTCAGCCTCCTGATCCCGCAGGATCTGGGGCCAGATGCCGATCGCCACCGCCACGATCTCGTTCCCCTGGCACCTCGCCTGGCACGTCGGTCCCGTCGTCTTCACCGCCGACCACCTGGTGGCCGTCATCGTGTCGGTGGCCTGCCTGGCCGGCGTCTCCCTCTGGTTCACCCGCAGCGACATCGGTCTCGCCGTGCAGGCCGTCGGCGACCGGCGCGACCGGGCCTCCATGCTGGGCATCCCCGTCGGGCGCCTGCAGTCGGTGACCTGGGTGGTCGCCGGCGTCCTGTCCTTCGCCAGCATCTTCTTCCAGGCCGCCATCCTCGGGCTCCCGCTCGATCCCACCTACGGCCTGACCGCCCTCGTCACCGCCCTGGCCGCCCTCGCCCTGGGCAACTTCAGCGAGCTTGCCGATCATCGCCGCCTCCGCCGTTGCGCTCGGCATCCTCGAACAGGGCGTGGCCTGGAACGATCCCACCAACCCCGCGCTCGGGCTGGCCGTCCTGGCCGGTGTCGTGTTCGCCGCCATCGTCGTGCGCCAGCTCCTGGCGAACCGGACCGACCGCGAGGTCGAGTCCTCGCTGGCCCTGGCCGGCAGCGTGCGCGACCTGCCCGACGGCGCTGCGCGACCTCACCGAGGTGCGGGTGGGCACCCCGATTGCCGCACTGGTGGCCTTCGCCGCCGTCTGCACGCTGCCGCTGTGGATGGGCCCGGTGAGCTGATCCGGGGTTCGGGACTCGTCGTGCTGGCCATCGTCGGCTGCTCGGTTGTCGTGCTCACCGGGTGGTCGGGGCAGGTCAGCCTGGGCCAGATGTCCTTCGCCGCGGTCGGCGCCGCCGTCGGCGCGGTGGCCCTGCTCGACTGGCACTGGGACCTGAGCCTCGCCCTGCTGCTGGCCGGTGCCGCCGCCGCGGTCGTGGCCGTCGTGGTCGGCATCCCGACGCTGCGGCTCGACGGCATGTTCGCCGCCGTCACCACGCTGGCCTTCAGCCTCGCCGCCTCCGGCTACCTGCTGGTGCGCCAGGAGTTCTCCTGGATCCCCCAGAACCAGCTCGGGACCCCCTACCTCTTCGGGTTCTCCGTCACGTCGCAGTCTGCGGTGTTCGAGCTGTGCCTGGGCGTCCTCGTCCTGGTCCTCGTTGCGCTGCACGGTCTGCGCCACAGCCGCACCGGCCGCGTGCTGCGCGCGCTGCCGACCAACCAGCGGGCGGCCGAGGGCTACGGCGTCCGGGTCGTGCGGGCGAAGCTGACCGCCTTCGCCCTCTCCGGGCTTCATCGCCGGGCTGGCCGGCTGCCTCCTCCTGGTGGTGAACCAGCAGTACGAGGAGGCGTCCTTCCTCGTGCCGGCGAGCCTGATCGTCTTCACCTCGACCGCCGTCGGCGGCCTCGGGTCGGCCTTCGGCGCCATCCTCGGCGCGGCCATCGTCGAGGGCAGCACGGTCTACCTGCCGCCGAGCTGGCAGCTGTTCCCGTCCGCGCTCGGCGTGCTGCTCGTCCTCATCCTCTTTCCCCGCGGGCTCGCCGGCCTCTGCTACGACCTGCGCGACTGGGCGCTCGAGGGGCTGGCCCGCCGTCACCGGGCCGCCCCGCCGGCGGTGCCCGGCACGGTCGAAGGGGCGCTGGCCCCGTGAGCCGACTCGCCAAGCTCGGCGGTGGCGTCTCGCTCTTCCCGCTCGGCGTGCTGTTCGCGATCGAGCTGCTCGACCAGGCGACCCAGAGCGCCTTCAACGTCCTGACCCCGAACATCCGCGACGCGTTCCACCTCACCAACGCCGGCATCCTGCTGATCGTCGCCATCGCCGGCGCTGCGGCGCTCGGCTGCACCCTGCCCATCGCCGTGCTGGCCGACCGCACCAACCGGGTGCGCATTGCGCTGATCGGCGCGCTGGTGGGCGCCGCGCTTCTCCATCGGCCTCGGCGTCGCCCAGGGCGTCGTGGTCGCCACCATCATGCTGGTCGGCGTCTCCATGGGGCAGGCCGTGATCTTCCCCACCCACAACTCGCTGCTGGCCGACTACTACCCGGTCCCGGCCCGGCCGCGGGTCTACTCGGCGCACCGCTCGGGCATCAGCATCGGCGCCATCGTCGGCGTGCTCCTCGGCGCCGGCCTGGCCGCCGTCTTCATCTGGCGCGCCCCGTTCTTCTTCTTCGCCGTGCCGATCGTCGTCGTGGTCATCATCGGCCTGCGCCTGCGCGAGCCCGTGCGCGGCCGTCACGAGCAGCTCGAGCTGAGCCGAGCAGATGCTGGCCTCGGAGCGCGGCGAGCCCGCCCCGCTCGACGACCTGCCCGCAGCGGCCCGGCGAGCCGGCGGTGGCCACCGCGACGGACGCGCCCTCGACATCCCCGTCGAGACCCCGCCCTCGCTCGGCGAGGCCTGGCGCACGGTCTGGAAGATCGGCGTGCTGCGGCGGATCTTCATCGCGCTGCCGTTCCTGGCCGCCGCCATCGCCGGCTTCACCTCCCTCGCCTCGCTGCAGTACCAGCAGACGTTCCACCTCGATGCCGTGCAGCGCGCCTACCTCATCGCGCCGATCCAGCTCTTCGACCTCTTGGGCCTCGCCGTCGGCGCGGTCATCGCCACCCGGCTGGCCCGGCGCGGCATCGGCCTCGTCTTCCGCATGCTGGCGGTGGCCTCCATGGTCGCCGCCGGCTTCGCCGTGCTGTTCGCGCTGGCGCCCAACGTCCCGTTGGCCTTCATCGGCAACGCCGGCATCGACGCCTCGCTCGCCATCGTCGGCCCCGGCGTGCTGGCCTCGCTCTCCCTGGCCATCCCGGCCCGGGTGCGCTCGGTCGGCTTCTCCATCGGCGCCCTCTTCGTCCTGCCCGGCTTCCTGGTGCTGCCGGCCGTCGGCGCGCTCGGCGACGCCGTCGGGTTCCGCTACGGCCTGCTCATCCTGGTCCCGATCTTCGTCGATCGGCGGCCTGATCGTGGCCAGCGCCGGCAGCCTCATCGAGCGCGACGTGCACGACGTGCTGGACCTCCATGCGCACACGGACGCAGATGCTGCTCGACCGCCACGCCGGCCGGCTGCCCCTCCTCGCCGTCCGCGAGCTCGCCGTCGGCTACGACGGCGTCGTCGTGCTGGCCGACGTGGCCATCGAGATCGCCGAAGGGGAGATCGTCGCCCTCGTCGGCACGAACGGCGCCGGCAAGTCCACCTTGCTGCGCGGCCATCGGCGGCGTCGTCGAGGCCGACCACGGCGCCATCGTCTTCGACGGGCGCGACATCACCCACCTGCCGCCCGACGAGATCGCCCGGCTCGGCGTCGCCCAGGTGCCCGGGGGCGAGGGGATCTTCCCCAACCTGCGCGTCGAGGACAACCTGCGCGTGGCGGCCTGGCAGGGCCGGCGCCGCGGCGAGCACGACGCCGACATGATCGACGAGGCGCTCACCGCCTTCCCCACGCTGGCCTCCCGGCGCGACGAGCGGGCGGCCAACCTCTCGGGCGGCCAGCAGCAGATGCTCGCGCTCGCCATGGCCACCATCACCCGCCCAAGCTGTTCCTCATCGACGAGCTCTCGCTCGGGCTCTCGCCCGATCGTGGTCGAGCAGCTCCTCGGCGCCATCGAGTCGATGCGCGCAGGCCGGCACCGCCATCCTCTTGGTCGAGCAGTCGATGAACGTCGCCGTGGCCGTGGCCGACCGCGTCTACGTCATGGAGACCGGCGTCGTGCGCTTCTCCGGGTCGGCCGACGAGCTGGCCGCCCATCCCGAGATGCTGTGGTCGGTCTACCTCCAGAAGGCCTCCGACGCGCTGGGCGCGCAAGCGCCAGCGCCGCGCCCGTCGCGGCCGACCATCGCACCGAGCTCGAGGTGCGCGGGGTCTCGCTCAGCTTCGGCGGCAACGCCGCCCTCAACGACGTGTCGCTCCACGCCGAGCACGGCGAGATCGTCGGCATCATCGGGCCCAACGGCGCCGGCAAGACGACCCTCTTCGACGTCGTCTCGGGCTTCCTCCGTCCCGACGCGGGGCGGGTCGGGCTGGCCGGTGCGGACGTCACCGACCGCTCGGCGTCGGCCCGGGCCGCGACTGGGCCTGGGCCGGTCCTTCCAGGACTCGCGCCTGTTCTCCGGGCTCACGGTCCGCGACGCCCTGGCCGTGTCGCTCGAGCGCTTCACGGACGTCGCCGATCCTTTCAATGCCATGCTGCGCCTCCCGCTGCAGGTGCGGACCGAGGCGGCGGTCGGCGCAGCGCGTCGACGAGCTCCTCGACATGTTCGGCCTCGATCGCTACGCCGACAACCTCGTCAGCGAGCTGTCGACCGGCTCCCGGCGCCTCGTCGACCTGGCCGCCGTCGTGGCCCACCAGCCGTCCGTCGTCCTGCTCGACGAGCCGTCCTCGGGCGTGGCCCAACGCGAGGTCGAGGCCATGGTGGGGCTCCTGCGCACGGTGCGCGACCGTCTCGATGCCACCCTCCTCGTGGTCGAGCACGACATCGCCTTCATTGCCGAGCTGGCCGATCGCCTCGTGGCCATGGACCGCGGCGCCGTGCTCCTCAGCGGCCCGCCCCACGACGTCCTCGAGTCGCCCGAGGTCGGCGAGGCCTTCCTCGGTTCGGACCCGCTGGCGCTCTCGCGCTCAGGTGCCGGCGTGCCCGCGGCGTCGACGCAAACAGCCACGACCACGACCACCGCCACGAACACGAGCACTGCCACGAGCAGGGAGGTGGATCCCGGATGAGCGACACCGACCCGGACCCCGAACGTGCCGGGCGGCCGTGGCCGAAGGTGAGCCTGTTGCGCCGGGCCGGCCCGGTCGTCCTCATTGTGGCCGCGCTCGTGGCCGCCGGCGTGTCGGCCACCGTGCACGAGAGCAACGCCAACGCTCGGCCACCGCGCCGAGACGGCGGTGGCGCCACCCATCCGTCGGGCATTCGACCGTGCCGCTCACCTACGCCGCGGCGGCCAAGCTGGGCAAGACGGGTGCGTACAACTGGGGAGCCCAGTGTGACCACCACACGGGCCGGCTCAAGATCCCGACCGTCTACTCGCCGGCCTGCGTGCCGGTGCCGGCTGCGGGCGCGTCGAACGGTGGCGCCACGTCGAGTGGTGTGACCGGCAACACCATCAACGTCGTCTACTACCAGATGCAGCCCGGTGGGCTGGCGTCGACGATCTCGAGCGCGGCGGGCACCAACGCCCAGGGCCTCGCCACCGCGCAGGCGTACGTGGACATGTTCAACCAGTCTCTACGAGATGTACGGGCGGCACGTGAACCTCATCCCCTTCACCGCCTCCGGGGCCGACACCGATCCGGTGGCCGCCCACGCCGACGCCGTCACGGTCGCCCAGCAGTTCCATGCCTTCGCCTCCATCGGCGGTCCCGGCGAGACCGACGCCTACGAGGACGAGCTGGCCCGCCTCCACGTGCTCTGCATGGCCTGCGGCGACTCGGCGCACAACGGCCAGGTCCAGAGAACGCCCCGTACCAGTGGGCCAACCTGCCCACGGCCGACACATCGCTCTACGAGACCGTCGGGTACCTGCCGGCCAAGCTGAACGGCAAGGACGCCATCTGGGCCGGCGAGCCCTCCTTCCACACGAAGAAGCGCAGGTTCATCGTCGTGAGCGAGACCTCGGAGCCGCCCGTCCCCGGCTCCGCCGAGCTCACGGCATCGCTGACCAAGAAGCTGGAGGCGGGCCACGCCAACATGGCATCGCCGACCACGCTGTCGTACACCCTCAACCTGACGACGTTGCCCACGCAGGCCGCCACCATCGCCGAGAAGCTCAAGGCGTCGGGTGCCACCACCGTGGTCTTCGCCGGTGACCCCATCATGCCGATCTACCTCACGAAGGCCTGCGCCAGCATCGGCTACTTCCCCGAGTGGATCATCACCGGCATCGTCCTCACCGACACCGCGGCTCTCGGGCGCTACTACGACCAGAGCGAGTGGGCGCATGCGTTCGGCGTCACCAGCCTCGCCGTGCCCGTGCCCGTCGGCTCGGGCGACGCCGACCGTCTCTACCACTGGTGGTACGGAGCGAAGGCGACACCGGCCTCGCTGGCGGCGCCGGCGATCATCCCGCCGATCGAGCAGTTCTTCACCGGTGTGCAGCTGGCCGGGCCGGACCTGACGCCCTCCACCTTCACCACCGGGCTGTTCCGGGCCCCGCCGGCCGGCGGCGGTCCCACCACACCGCTAGACGCCTACGGCTACCAGGGCGCTGCACCGCGCCCGAGCTACTCGTCGCCCGCCGACTACACCTTCCTCTGGTACGACGCCACGGCGAAGGGCCCTGACGAGGAGGGCACCAACGGCACCGGGCTGATGCGCTACGTCAACGGCGGGGCCCGCTACCGTCGCCGGCACAGTGCCGGCCGGCCCCGTGCCCATGTTCACCGTGGCGGGCTCGGTCACCAGCTACTGCCTCGCCACCGGACCGGTCACCGAACTACCCCGCCTGGCCGGGTTCACCGGCGGCGTCAGCAACCGGCTGACCCTCCCCTCCGGGACTGGTGCTATCCCCAGTTCCGGACGCCCGGTAGCGGCATTCTCACGGACATCGCTGGGCCTCATGCTGGAACTGGCGGCGCGGAATGTCCGGCCCCGGTTGCGAAAGGAGACCCATGATCGTCACTCGCGGGCTGACGAAGCGGTACGGGAAGACGGTCGCCGTCGACGACCTGAGCTTCACCGTCTCGCCCGGTGTCGTCACCGGCTTCCTCGGGCCCAACGGCTCGGGCAAGTCCACGACCATGCGCATGATCCTCGGGCTCGACGTGCCCGACGCCGGCACGGCGTTCATCAACGGCTCTGCCTACGGCGACCTGTCCTGGCCCCTGCGCGACGTGGGCGCACTGCTCGACGCCAAGGCCTTCCACCCGGGCCGGACCGCGCGCAACCACCTGCGCTGGCTGGCTCAGACCAACGACATCTCCCTCGCCCGCGTCGACGCCGTGCTCGACCTCGTCGGGCTCACCGCGGTGGCCGACAAGCGGGCCGGGAAGTTCTCGCTCGGCATGGGCCAGCGGCTCGGCATCGCCAGCGCGCTCCTCGGGGACCCCGGCGTGCTCCTCTTCGACGAGCCGGTCAACGGCCTCGACCCCGAGGGCATCCGCTGGGTCCGCCACCTGCTGCGGGACCTGGCGGCGGAGGGCCGGACGGTGCTCGTGTCGAGCCACCTCATCAACGAAATGGCCCTGACGGCGGAGCGCCTCGTGGTCATCGGCCGCGGCACGCTGATCGCCGAGACCAGCGTCGACGACTTCGTGGCGCGTCACCAGAGTGAGGCGGTCCGCATCGTGACGCCCACGCCCCAACGCTTCGTCGCCGCGCTCTCGCGGGCCGGCGCACGACCGGCAGTCGAGGGCGACGGTGCCATTGTCACCTCGGGCCTCTCGGCGGCCGACATCGGCGAGCTGGCGGCCGACCAGGCGCTGACCGTGCACGAGCTCACGCCGCTGCGTGCCTCGCTCGAGGACGTCTTCATGGAGCTCACGAGCGCGTCAGTCGAGTACCGCTCCCACTCCAACGACCCCGTCGCCGCCGGTGCGCCGGCCGACCCGCTGAAAGGACCTGCCATGACCACCATTCCCGTCACTGCTCCCCGGGTCGCCGGCGGCCGCCACGTCCGGACCCTGGCGCGCCGGGCTGCCCCAGACCATCCGCGCCGAATGGACCAAGCTCGTCTCGCTCCGCTCGACGCGGTGGACCCTGCTCGTCACCGCCGTCGGGACCTTCCTGGTGACCTGGCTGGCAACCCGGAGCGCCCTCCACCACCCGGCCCAGGTGGTACCGGGGGTTCGACCCGACCAACCAGTCCCTGAGCGGGCCTCGCCATCGGGTCGCTCGCCATCGGCGTGCTCGGCGTCCTGGCCATCAGCGGCGAGTACGGCTCGGGCACGATCCGCTCCTCCCTGTCCGCCATGCCCCGCCGGGGGGTGCTGCTGACGGCCAAGGTCCTCGTGGTCGGGCTGGGCACCTTGATCGTCGGCGAGGCGCTCAGCTTCGTGTCGTTCTTCGAGGGCCAGGCCGTGCTCTCGGGCGGGGCGCCGACGGCGACCCTCGGCCAGCCGGGCGTCTTGCGGGCGGTCGCGCTGTCCGGTGCCTTCCTCTCGCTCTACGCCCTGCTCGGGCTCGGGCTCGGCACCATCATCAGGCACACGGCGGGGGCCATCGCGGTCTTCACCGGCGTGCACCCTGCTGGCGCCGATCCTGCTCCACCCCTCTCGGCAGCATCTCCCGTTTCGCCCCCGAGATGATCTTCGCCAACTCGGTGGCCGCAGTCGTGCCGGAGTCCAACTCGGTGTCGGTCACACTGGGAGTCGTGCTGATGCTCTCCTACTGCGCCGCGGCGCTCGGCCTGGGCGCCGTCCTGCTGCATCGGCGGGATGCATGACACCGGACCAGGTGGCGCCCGACACAGGTGGCATCCGACCCGGCACACCGCAGGCGTGGCCCGACGTGCCGGACCAGGTGGCCGACCAGGCCGAGGACAGCAGCGTCCGGGTGCGCTCCGGCCACTGCATGCGAGGAGCAGGTCGACCGGGTCAAGGCCATCGTGCAGCGCGTCCTGCACGAGCCCTTCACCATGCGGGTGTGGAGCGAGCTCGCCTTCTTCCTCCTGAGCTCGGCCCTGGCCGGCGGTCGGACTGTACGTCGTCGTCGTGACCGGGTTCGCCGGTCTCGTCCTCGCCATCACCTTCTTCGGCCTGGCCCTGCTGGCGTTCTCGCTGCGGATCGGACGGGGCATCGGCAGCCTCGAGCGGAACCTGGTGCGCAACATGCTGGGCGAGCCGGTGGAGGACCCCCAGCCCTTCGCCGGTCGACCCGGCTTCCTGGGCTGGCTGCAGTCGTGCCTCCGCGACCGGGTGGCCTGGCGCGCGGTCGGCTACCTCGCCCTCAAGGTGCCGTGGTCGGTCCTCGGTGTCTTCGTCGCCTTCAGCGTGTGGTGGGATGCCTTCGCCTGCCTCGTCCACCCGCTCTTCGGGGCCAACGGGGGCGGACCCGGAGTGTGGGGACCGGCTCGAGTCTTCCTCCCCGGCGCCGACTTCCACGGGTTCGACTCCGCCAGCTTCGTGCACGAAGTCGTCATCTTCATCTTCGGCGGCATCCTGTTCTTCGCCGCGCCCTGGGTCATGCGCGGCTTCGTCAACGTCGACCGCCTGTTGATCCGCAGCCTGCTCGGGCCCGACCCCATGGCGACGCGGGTGCGCACGCTCGAGCAGGCCAGGACGCAGACGGTCGACGCCTCGGCCGCCACGTTGCGCCGCATCGAGCGCGACCTGCACGACGGCACCCAGGCGCAGCTCGTGGCGCTCGCCATGCGGCTTGGGCATGGCGAAGGAGAAGCTCGAGGACGACCCCGAGCACGTCGACCTCGACCGGGTGCGCGAGCTGGTCGACGCCGCCCACCGCGGCGCCAAGGAGGCGATCGCAGAACTGCGGGACATCGCCCGCGGCATCCACCCGCCGGCGCTCGACATCGGCCTGGAGGGCGCGCTGGCCACGCTGGCCGCCCGCAGCGCGGTGCCGACGGAGCTCTCCGTCGAGCTGCGGACGCGACCGACGCCCGCCATCGAGGCGATCGCCTACTTCTGCGTGGCCGAGCTCCTGGCCAACGTGGCCCAGCACGCGCACGCCTCCCGGGCCACGGTCTCGTGTGCCCAACAAGGAAGCTGGTTGCGCCTCGTCGTGCGCGACGACGGGACCGGCGGGGCGCAGCTGAACTCCGTCGGCTCCTCGTCGAGCGGGCTCGCCGGGCTGACCGACCGGGTGCACGCCGTCGACGGGCAGCTGTACCTGGTCAGCCCGCCCGGCGGCCCCACGGTCGTCACCGTCGACCTGCCCGCTGGCCACATGACGGCCTGCGCGCTCCGCATCGCCATCGCCGAGGACTCGGCCATCCTGCGCGACGGCCTCGTCCAGCTGCTCGTCGACCGCGGCTTCACCATCACCGGTGCCGTCGGCGATCCGGCCGCGCTGCGCAGCTCGGTGGCCCAGAACCCGCCCGACGTCGCGGTGATCGACATCCGGATGCCGCCGTCGTTCACCGACGAGGGCCTCCGCCTCGCCCTCGAGCTCCGCGACCGCCACGAGGGGATGGGCATCCTCCTCTTCTCGCAGTACATCGAGACCCGCTACGCCGCCGACCTGCTCGCCGACGACGCCGCCGGCATCGGGTACCTCTTGAAGGACCGGGTGGCCGACGTCAGCGATTTCGTCGAGGCGCTCGAGCGAGTCGCCGTAGGAGGTACCGCCTTGGATCCCGAAGTCGTCACGCAACTGCTCGGGGCGACGCGCCGCACCGACTCGCTCGCCGTGCTCACGTCCCGCGAGCGCGAGGTCCTCTCCCTCATGGCCGAGGGGCGATCCAACGGCGCCATCGCCAGCGCGCTCGTCGTCAGCGAGGGCGCCGTCGAGAAGCACGTCGCCAACATCTTCGCCAAGCTCGATCTCCCGGTCTCGGAGAAGGACCATCGCCGGGTCCTGGCCGTGCTGCGCTTCCTGGAGTCGTGACCTTCGCGCAGCACGCCGGCACGCCGGCACCACGGCGCGCACCGGCGAGCACGGCTCGCAGATCAGACGCCTGCGAGCAGAGCGAACCGCTCGCAACGCCGGCGCCTGGTGGCGTCCGTGGCGTCGCGCGCGTAAGGACGGCACCGAACGGTGCGTTCCAGTAGTGCGGGCTCGCCCGGCCGTTCTGGACCCCACGGGCCGACGTAGACATAGGGCTCCTCGCGAGAAGGTGTCCCCCGGAGGAGAACCCGAGGTTGACGCCCTGGCCCGGGCCCGGCTTCGAGGGACGGTGCCGACGTCGAAGTGCTCGGGCCACAGCTGCATCGTCGACCAGCCGGACCCGATGCCGGGTCGGACGTGACGACGTCGAGCACCCGCCAACCGAGGTCGAACCAGGCGTACAGCGCGTCGAGCTCCCCGCCGTCCAGGTGGAACGGCTCGTCAGGCGCACCGGGCGCCGGCATGCCCGCACCCGCCGAGTAGTCCGACGCCAGGTCGGCCCCGGCGAACGCCGCCAGTTCCGCCAGCGCTCGCGCCGTCGATCGGCATGGTGCGCGTCTCGTTCCCCACCTCCCGGACGAGATGCGCGCCGGCGAGGCGCAGCACCTCGGGCTCGGGCCCGAAGGCGGGCGTGGCCACGCCCCGCGGGCTGGCCCGGAGACCGAAGTGCCCGCTCACGGCGAAGCGGCGGCGACCGAGGACATGCGCCGCGATCACGTGCAGATCCTCGCAGGTCGAGTGCATCCCGATCTCGGAGCGTAACGGCGGGTCGTCGGGCCGCGCCGCCGCCGTGTGCCGGCGCGCTGCAATACCCGTGCGGGCTGCGACGTTGCGCCCTCACCAGGGCCAGGTCATGCGCAACTTCTTGCTGCGCCGGGTAAACAGGTGGTTGATGAAGGTGATCCGTGGGGGACTCGGGAGCCGGAAGGCTCCGTCCATCGGCCTGGTGCTCGGTGCCGGCGGTGTCGTCGGCCAGGCCTACCAGGCCGGCGTCCTCGTCGGCCCTCCAGCGTGAGACCGGCTGGGACCCGCGCCAGGCCGACCGTCGTCGTCGGCACCTCTGCCGGCTCCATCACCGGGGCCGCCCTGCGCCTCGGCGTGCCGGCGACCGACCTGGCCGCCTCGCTCTACGGGGTCCCCACCTCCGGCGGGGCGGCGCCATCCTGCGCCGCATCCTCCCGGCCGACCCCGAGCCGCTCCCCACGCCGTCGGTCGGCTCGCTGCTGCGCCCGTGGACCCTGCCGTCCCCCGCCCTCATCACCCGGGTCGCTCCGGCGCCCGCTGGCCTTCCGGCCCGACGTGGCCGCCATGACCCTGCTCCCGCGGGGGCGCATCGACATCTCCGAGCGCGCCCGGGGCCTCGACGAGCACATCGGCAGCCGCTGGCCCGACGGCCTGCGCATCTGCACCGTGCGGCGCTCGCGACGGGGCCCGAGTCGTCTTCGGGCGCGACGGGCGCGCCGCCGGCCCGGCTGGCGGAGGCCGTGCTCGCGTCGTGCGCGATCCCCGGCTACTTCCGGCCGGTCGACATCGGCGGCACCGAGTACGTCGACGGCGGCGTGCACTCGTCCACCAACGCCGACGTGCTGCGGTCCGACGGGCTCGACGTGGCCCTCGTCATCTCGTCCATGTCGGCGGCACACGGCAGCGCCAACGGAGCCGACGGCTGGCTGCGGCGTTCGGTGCACCGGCGCATCGAGCGCGAGATCACCCGGCTGCGAGGAGGCCGGCACCGTCGTGATCAGCCTGGAGCCGGGCGCCGCCTCGCGCCACGCCATGGGGCTGCGGGCCATGGCCGAGGACAGGGCCCCCCGGGTGATCGAGGCGGCCTACGAGGAGACCTGCGACATGATCCTGACGACCCCCGCCCTGGCCTCGCTTGGGCAGTCCCCTCGCCGCCGCCAGCGCCGGCTGAACCCCCGAGGAGCGAGACGCACGCGGTAGTAGCGTGCGGCCGAGGGGATACCGCTGAAGGGAGGGTTGCATGGGCCCTGATCGCTTGAGCCCGTTGGACGCCTCGTTCCTCCACATCGAGGACCACGTGTCCCACATGCACATCGCCTCGGTCGCCATCTTCGAGGGCCCCCCGCCGCCGTTCGGCGACATCGTCGCCATGGTGGATGCCAAGCTCGACCTCGTCCCGCGCTACCGCCAGAAGGTCCGCTCCGTTCCCTTCGAGTTGGGGCGCCCGGTCTGGGTCGACGACCCGCACTTCAACATCGAGTACCACCTGCGCCACACGGCGCTGCCCGCCCCGGGCGGCGAGAGCGAGCTGCGCAAGCTGGTCGGGCCGCGTCATGGCGCAGCAACTCGACCGCTCGAAGCCGCTGTGGGAGATCTGGGTGGTCGAGGGCCTCGAGGACGGCCGCTGGGCCATGTTGGCCAAGACGCACCACGCGCTGGTCGACGGCGTCTCCGGCACCGACCTGCTCGCCGTCATCATGGATCTCAGCGCCGAGACGGACCGGCCGGAGCCGTCGGAGTGGACGCCGCACCCGGAGCCCTCCGGCGTCGAGCTGATGGTGGACGCCCTGGAGAACATCGTGCAGTCGCCCTACGAGCAGGTGCGGGCGGCCCGGGCGCAGACCCGTGCCCTGCGCAAAATGGCGGGCTACGTGCTCGAGGTGGCCGGCGGCCTCTTCTCCCTCGGTGGGCTGGTGCGCCCGACCCCGCCCGACCAGCCTCAACGGTCCGCTCGGCCCGCATCGGCGCTACGCCTGGGCGACCACGTCGGTGGACGACATCAAGCGCGTGCGCAAGGCGCTGGGCGGCACCTTCAACGACGTCGTGCTGGCCAGCATCACCAACGGGTTCCGCGAGCTGCTGATCGCGCGCGACGAGGACGTCGACCGCGTCGTGCGCACGCTGGTGCCGGTCTCGGTCCGGCCTCGCGACACGTCGGGCAAGGCGGTCGGCGACGGGACCTACGAGAACAAGGTCTCGGCCATGTTCGCCGAGCTCCCCGTCGACATCGACGACCCCGCGCTGCGACTCGCACGTCATCACCGAGCAGATGAAGGACCTCAAGAACTCCAGCCAGGCGGTGGCCGGCGAGGCGCTCACCTCCATGTCGGGCTTCGCGCCACCGATGCTGCTGGCCCTCGGCATGCGCCTCGCCACCCGGGCGGGCCAGCGCAACGTCAACACCGTCACCACCAACGTGCCGGGGCCGCAGTTCCCGCTCTACGCGGCAGGCCGGCGCATGATCCGGGCCTTCCCCTACGTGCCGCTGGGCGGCCAGATGCGCCTCGGCATCGCCATCTTCTCCTACGACGGCGAGGTCAACTTCGGCATCACCGGGGACTACGACACGACGCCGGACATCGACGTCCTCGCCGGCGGGATCGAGGACGGCATGACGCAGATGCTCAAGGTGTGCGACCAGCCTGGCGGCTGAGGCTCAGTCGTCCCAGCCGGCGATGCCGGCCACCTCGTCGGCGATGTAGGCCCGCAGGTCGTTGACGATCACCTTCTCGACGGAGCGTCCCACGATGGGCACGCGGACCTTCAGCTCGCCCTCGACCTCGACGACGGTCGTTGCCGGTCCGCCGTCGCCCTCCTCGAAGCGGTACGTCCCGTTGGCGCTGAGCCGGTCGGGGTAGTGGTCGGGCAGCACGACCCAGCTCGACCGGTGCTCGTGCCAGCAGGATCTCGGTCCGGGTGATCCACGACATCTTGTGGGGGTCGACCACCGCCCGCACCGCCGACGACACCGAGCCCGTGAACGCGAAGCGGACCTCCATCAGGATCCGGTCGCCCGTTGCCTCGTGGCGCACGACCTCGCGCACCGCGATGTCGTCGCGCGGCGGGCGCCCCTCGTAGAAGGTCGGCGACGCCGTAGGCCGCCATCGCCCGGGCCGGCGCGCACGGCGACCGCCTGCCGGATGGCGAATTTCACGTCGGCGGACGCGTCGACGGCAGCCCCAGCTTGCGGTGGTCCCAGCTGACGGTCCTCTCCACGTTCAGCTTCACCGCCACCCGCTTGTGCAACATGATCTCGAGGATCGGCTTGAGGTCGTCGGTGTACGGCCCGTTGTAGCGCTCGTACACGCTGATGCCGAGCTGCCACAGCTTGTCCGGGTCGTCCACGATCTCCGCCTGGCCGACCAGTTCCACGCCGCGGAGCTCCTCGTAGTAGTCGCCGTCCTCGAAGAGCAGCGTGAGGCGGGGGTCGCGGCGCAGGTTCTGCACCTTCTGCGACTTGGCCTTGGTCTCCACGGTGATGCTGCCGTCGAGGAACCCGTACCACATGGCCACCGCGTGGATGGAGCCGTCGGGGGACATGGAGCACATCGTCATGTTCCGTCGCTCGGCGAGGAACGCGTCGATCTCATCGGGCGTCATCTGTATGGCCTTGCGCTGATTCACGCCGTGGCCCATGGCCTCGGTCATCCGGTACCTCCCACTCGTGTGTCAGGGAGCGTAATGCCTCTGAGCAGGGCCGGAAGCTCGAAGAGTTCATCTGCAGAACACTTGGAGGTTGCGCCGGTTTCACGGCCCGTTCACCTCGGCTTCGTAGCGTGAGCACCGATGGCGACCGTGGATCAGGCACATGGAGCACTCCGGCCGGGAACATCGTTCCGCTCCCGGCACCGGGCGTCATCGCGGCCAGGAGCATCTGGCCGAGGTCATCATGATCCGGCCGTCGCCCTCACACCGCAGCGGCCTTTTCGGATCGTTGGTCACCATGGCGCGGGTCTTCGCCTCCCCGCGTGCCCAGGCGACGTCGGTGCGATCTACCCCCCGTCCGCCGTCGTCGCCTGCCCTTCTCCCGTTCCGGACAC
Source organism: uncultured Acidimicrobiaceae bacterium (assembly GCA_963762175.1). GTDB lineage: Bacteria > Actinomycetota > Acidimicrobiia > Acidimicrobiales > RAAP-2 > Bog-473. The sequence goes on along the minus strand of CAVXJW010000002.1, from coordinate 460,014 downwards.
CCCCAGTTCCCCACGACGCTGCCTGAGGCCGAACCACAGCGTGGCAATCGCAAACGCACCGGCGACGAGCGGCCGGCCCCCATCGGCCGGCCCGGCCCGGGACAACCGACCACTCGTGCTCGTGGTCGACGACGAGGAGTCCTATCGCCAGGCGCTGGCGTCGGGCCTGACCCGCGAGGGCTTCGCCGTCGAGGCGGCCGGCGACGGGCACGAGGCACTGCGCCTCTTCCACCGCGTCCACCCCGACCTCGTCCTGCTCGACGTGATGCTCCCCGACCAGTCCGGCATCGAGATCTGCCAGCAGATGCGCAGCCTCAAGCCCGTGCCGATCATCATGGTCACGGCGCGCGACTCCGAGGTCGACATCGTCCTCGGGCTCGAGCTCGGCGCCAGCGACTACGTGGCCAAGCCCTTCCGGCTCCGCGAGCTCGTGGCCCGCATGCGGGCCGTGCTGCGGCGCGGGGTCGCCGTGGCCGAACACCACGAAGAGGTGCTCAGCGTCGGCCCGGTCCGCCTCGACGCCGGCCGCCGCGAGGTCACCGTCGACCGAGGTCCCGGTCGAGCTCTCCCGCAAGGAATTCGACCTGCTCGCCCTCCTGATGTCGCACAGCGGCCAGGTCGTGACCCGGGACTGGTGCATCGACCGGCTCTGGTGGGACCAGGAGCTGACCGACACCCGGACCCTCGACACCCACATCAAGCGGCTGCGCCGGAAGGTGGAGCCGGACCCGGCCAACCCCCGTCACCTGGTCACCGTCCGGGGCGTCGGCTTCCGCTTCGAGGCCTGAGCCGGGCAGCACGCGGCGGTTTCGCCCTACATTGAGCGCATGCACAAGGGCGACGTCGTTCCCGACTTCACGCTCCCCGACCAGACGGGCACGCCCCGGACGCTGAGCAGCTTCCTGGCCAACGGACCGGTGGTGCTGTTCTTCTACCCGGCGGCCATGACCTACGGCTGCACCAAGGAGAGCTGCCACTTCCGCGACCTGGCGGCCGAGTTCGCCGCCGTCGGCGCCCAGCCGGTCGGCATCAGCGCCGACGCCGTCGAGAAGCAGAAGCAGTTCGACGAGAAGGAGTCGCTCGGCTTCCCGCTGCTCTCCGACGCCGACCGCACCGTGGCGAGCCAGCTCGGCGCCAAGCGCGGCCTGAGCTTCCTGCCGAACAAGCGGATCACCTTCGTCATCGACACCGACCGCACCATCCTCGACGTCATCCACACCGAGGTCTCCATGGGCGCCCACGCCGACAAGGCCCTCGCCGTCCTGAAGGCGCGACCCGCTGCCTGACCGCACCGTCGTCGTCACCGGCGCCGCCTCCGGCATCGGCGCCGCCACCGCGGCGCGACTCGGCGCGGCGGGCTGGCGCGTCATCGGCGTCGACAAGGACGAGAGCGACACGTCGTGGCCGACCTGTCGACGCCCGACGGTCGGCGTCAGGCCGTCGCGGACGCGACCGAACGCAGCGGGGGCGAGCTGGCCGGCATCGTGACGTGTGCCGGCCTGGCCGGCACGCCCGACCGGACCGGCTCGTTGCTGGCGGCCGTCAACTACTTCGGCACGGTCGGACGTGCTCGAGGGCCTGCGGCCGCTGCTCGGCCCCGGGCGGCGCCGCCGTCGCCATCAGCTCGAACTCGACGACCGTGCAGCCCGCCATCCCGGCCGACCTCGTCGAGGCGCTCCTGCGGGGCGACGAGGAGCTGAGCGCGCGGATCGCCGACTGCGCCGTGGCTCCGCTGGTGGCCTACCCGGCCACCAAGCTGGCGGTGGCCCACTGGGTGCGCCGCCAGGCCACGGGGCCCGACTGGGCGGGGGCGGGGCTCCGGCTCAACGCCATCGCACCCGGCCTGATCGACACGCCGATGGTGGCGGGCATGCGGGCCGATCCCGAGGCCGGCCCGTTGCTCGACATGCTGCCCATCCCGGTCGGGCGGCCCGGGCGGCCCGAGGAGATCGCCGCGCTGGTGGACTTCCTCCTCGGCCCCGACGGTGCGTTCTTCTGCGGCTCGGTCGCTCTTCTGCGACGGCGGGAGCGACGCCCTCCTGCGCACCAACGACTGGCCGGCGGCCTGGGACATCTCGGTGCGCGACCTGGGCCAGCAGCTCTCCTGACCGCACCGCCACCGGTCCGGGCCGGCCGGCGCCGACCGTAGGCTGACCGCCATGCCGGGCCGGATCCTGGTGGACACCACCCCGCTGCGGGAGAGCCGCGACTTCCGGCTCCTCTTCATCGGCCAGCTCATCTCCGTCATGGGGACGCAGCTGACGGTCGTGGCCATCCCCTACCAGGTGTACTCCATGACGCACTCCTCGCTGCAGGTGGGCGCGATCAGCCTGGCCCAGCTCTTCCCCTTCCTCGCCGGCGCGCTCTCGGCCGGCCCCATCGGCGACAGCCACGACAAGCGCCGCATCATGGTGTGGACCGTCGGTGGCCCTGATGCTCACCAGCGCCGCCATGGCCGTCAACGCCGCGGTGGCCCACCCGTCCCTCGTCGTGCTCTACGTCGTCAGCGCGGTGGCGGCCGGCTTCACCGGCTTCTCCAGCACGGCGCGCATGGCGGCCGTGCCCGGCATGGTCGAGCGGCGGCACATTCCCGCCGCCGCCGCCATGACGCAGATCGTCTTCCAGCTCGGCGTGATCGTGGGGCCGGCGCTCTCGGGTCTCCTGCTCGGCATCGGGCTCCCGCTCGTCTACGGGCTCGACGCGGTCTCCTTCGTGGTGGCCGTCGTCACCCGGCCATGCTGGCGCCGATCCCCGCCGCCGGCCACGCCGCCGGGCTCTCGCCCTGGCAGTCGACCAAGGAGGGGCTGCGCTACCTGCGCACGCGCCAGGCGCTGCAGGGCGTCTACCTCATCGACATCAACGCCATGGTGTTCGGCATGCCCCGGGCGCTCTTCCCCGCCATGGCCGGCGCGGTCTTCGGCGGCGGCACCATCACGCTCGGCTTCCTCTACGCCGCGCCCGGCGTCGGGCGCGCTCATCGGCGCCGTCACCACCGGCTGGGTCGCCAACCTGCGCCGGCAGGGCTGGGCGGTGATCGTGGCGGTCTCCGTCTGGGGCGCTGGCCATCGCGCTGTTCGGGTTGACCGACACGCTCTGGGTCGCCCTCGTCCTGCTGGCGGTCGGCGGGCTGGGCCGACGTGATCTCCGCCGTGCTGCGCAACACCATCCTGCAGAGCTCCATCCCCGAGCGCTTCCGCAGCCGGATGTCCTCCATTCAGATGGCCGTCGTCCAGGGCGGCCCGCGCCTCGGCGACATGGAGTCGGGCACCGTGGCCGACGCTGACCAGCATCGAGTTCTCCGTCGTCTCGGGTGGCCTGGCCTGCATCGCCGGCGCCGCCGTCATCGGCGCGCTCCTGCCCGTGTTCCGACACCACGTCGCCGGTGAGATCGACGACGTGCCCGTATGATCCGGGCATGAGCGCCGCCTTCGCCGAGCCGACCTGGGGCGAGGTCGACCCCGACGTCTTCTCCCGCATCGTCGTCGTCTCGCCGCACTTCGACGACGCGGCCATGGGGGCCGGTCATCTGATCGCCAGCTACGACGACACCACCGTGGTCACGGTGCTGGGCGGCGAGCCGCCCGCCTACCCCGACGAGCCCTCGGAGTGGGACGCCCTGGGCGGCTTCGTCGCCGGCGACGACGTGGTGGCGGTGCGCCGCGAGGAGGACGCGGCGGCCATGGCGGTCCTCGAGTCGGGCTACGATGGCTCGAGTTCCCCGACCACCAGTACCTGGAGCCGGCGGACCGGCCGACGCCGGCCGACGTCGCGCCCGTGCTCGGCGTCACCATCGCCGAGTTCGACCCGACCGCCGTCTTCTTCCCGATGGGCCTCGGCAACCCCGATCACGTCATGGTGCACGACGCCTGCCTGCTGGTGCGCGAGGAGCAGCCCGACGCGCGAATGGTTCTGCTACGAGGACCACGGCTACAAGCACATCCCCGGCCTGCTGGCCTGGCGGGTGGCGAAGCTGCTGCGCTCCCACCCCTGGCCGACGCCGGCCATCGTGCCCCACGTGCCCGACGAGGAGCGCAAGCGCCGCGCCATCTGGTGCTACACGTCGCAGATCGCGCCGCTCGAGCAGGACCACGCGCTCAGCGCGCGCATGGAGGGCCGCGTCCCCGAGCAGTTCTGGCGCCTGGCCCCTCCGCCGCAGGCTGGGAAGGGCTGGCCGACTTCATCTGATCCCGGGAACGCAACGGCCCGCCCGGGGGGAGTCGGGCGGGCCGTCACTCCGACCTCGCTGTCGCTGAGGCGTTGTGGCCTGTCTGCCCGCCGGCGCTGGAGTGCCGACAGGCTGACTCCCCCGATCGTTGTCTCCCGCCGCCCCGTGGACAAGAGGTTGTGCGGGAGTTCACATGGCGGAAACCCAGGGTGCATCAGCCCGCGACAGAAATCCCCCGGGCCGACCGGAAGAAGTCCGTCCTTCGTCCGTTGTGCATCCGTTGTGATCGTGACCGTGCCAAACGCCCGTGAAGGTGACCAAAGGCAGGCTGCCACACGGGACGTTCAGCCCTACCGACGACCCCGGCGTGCGGTGCATCATCGGATGCGTGGTCATGTACAGAGACCTCTTGACACGGGCCCTTGGCAAAGACGAGGAGGAGCACAGGTCCGGCGACCTGTTGCTGGCCGACCTCGTCGAGTCCCGGGCCAGGCTTTGCGTGACGGGCGGGGCGGCCCCAGTCGCGGAAGCACTGGCCCGGGAGCTCTCCTACGACGGTGCGCTCATCCGGCTCTGCGCCTCGCTCGACGTCCGCGCCACACCGGAGTGGTTCGAGAGCCCCGAGCGCGAACGGGCCCGGCTCGAGCACGAACTGCTGCGCCGCGGCATCCTGCTGCCCTCCGTACAGCTCCAAGACGAACATTTCCTGCACGCCCGGCGCCGAGAGGCACAACTCCAGGACGCATAGTTCCAGGACGCAGGTTCCAGGACGCAGAGTTCCAGGACGCAGAGTTCCTGGACGCAGAGTTCCTGGACGCAGAGTCCCTGACCCAGGGCGTCCCAGACGATGCCCACTTCATCGCCGGGTTCCACCTCGCCCTGGTCATCTCGCTCGGCCTCGTCCTGATCGCCGCCGGCCTGGCCCGGCGCATCGCCGGACCGGCCCGCGATCCCGACAAAGCCCAGGGCGCGGACCCTCACTAGAGTCGTCGGCGGTGCCAGGGGACGACGAGCGCATGGTGGAGGTCGACGGGCGCGAGGTCCGCATCTCGCGGCCCGACAAGATCTACTTCCCCGCCCTCGGACGCCACGAAGTTCGACCTCGTCACCTACTACCTCGACGTCGGCCCGCACCTCCTGAACACCGCTGGCGGCCGGCCGGCCATGCTGCAGCGCTTCCCCGACGGCGCCACCGGCAAGTCCTTCTACCAGAAGCGCATCCCGGCGGGCGCTCCGGACTGGCTGCAGTCGACCACCGTGTCGACGCCCAACGGCACGACGTCCAACGCGCTCGTCGTCGCCGACATCGCGCACGTCGTGTGGGCCGTCAACATCGGCTGCCTCGGCCTGCACCTGTGGCCGTATCTGGCCGCCGACCCCGACCACGCCGACGAGCTGCGCATCGACCTCGACCCCACGAAGGGCATCGGCTTCGACGAGGTGCGCGCCGTCGCCCTCCTCTGCCGTGACGTGCTCGCCGAGCTCGGCCTGCGCGAGCTACCCCAAGACGACGGGCAACAACGGGCTGCACGTCTACCTGCGCCTGCAGCCGCGCTGGGACTCCATTCAGGTGCGCGCCGCCGCGGTGGCGCTGGCCCGCGAGCTGGAGCGCCGCTTCCCCGACCTCGTCACCGCCAACTGGTGGAAGGAGGAGCGCGGGCGCCCGCGTCTTCGTCGACTTCAACCAGAACGCGCCGCACAAGACGGTCTTCGGTGCCTGGTTCGCCCGCCCCCGCACCGGCGGCCAGGTCTCGACGCCCCTCACCTGGGAGGAGGTCGAGACGGTCGTGCCCAACGACCTGACGATCCGCACCGTGCCCGACCTGGTGCGCCGGCGCGGCGACCCCTGGGCCGACATCGCCGCCGAGCCGCAGTCGATCGAGCCGCTGCTGGCCCTGGCCGCGCGACAAGGAGGCCGGCCTGCACGACGCGCCGTGGCCGCCGCAGTACCCCAAGATGCCCGACGAACCGCCCCGCGTGGCACCGAGCCGCGCCAAGAAGGCGTGACGATGGAACCGCTCGAGGCGCTGAACCGGATCGCCTTCCTGCTCGAGCGGGGCGGTGCCGACACCTACAAGGTGCGCGCCTTTCGCAACGCGGCGCGCGCCGTCGCGGACGTCGACCCCGACACCTTGCGTGCGCTGGCCGAGCGTCCGGTCGGCTGCAGAGCATCGACGGCGTGGGCAAGTCCACCGCCCTGGTGATCGCGGAGGCCCTCGAGGGCAAGGTGCCCGCACTGCCTGCAGCAGGCGGAGGAGACCCCTGACGACATCGAGCTCGATGCGCCGGCGCAGGCTGCTGCTCGAATCGCTGCGCGGCGACTGCCACTCTCACTCCGACTGGTCCGACGGGGGGAGCCCCATCCGCGAGATGGCCGAGGCGGCCCGGGACCTCGGGCACGAGTACCTGGTCCTCACCGACCACAGCGCCCGCCTCACCGTGGCTCACGGCCTCAACGCCGAGCGGCTGCGCGCGCAGCTCGACGTGCGTGGCCGAGATCAACGAGGACCTGGCCCCGTTCCGCATCCTGACCGGCATTGAGGTGGACATCCTCGAGGACGGCTCGCTCGACCAGGAGCTCGACCTGCTGGCCGAGCTCGACGTCGTCGTGGCCAGCGTGCACTCCAAGCTGCGCATGGAGTCGCCCGCCATGACCGAGCGCATGCTGGCCGCCATCGAGAGCCCGCACACCGACATCCTCGGCCACTGCACCGGACGCCTCATCACCGGTCGGGGCCGCCCGCAGTCCTCCTTCGACGTCGACGCGGTGTTCGCCGCCTGCGCCCGCACCGGCACCGCGGTGGAGATCAACTCCCGGCCCGAGCGCCAGGACCCGCCCCAGGACCTGCTGCGCCAGGCGGTCGAGCTCGGCTGCTCCTTCTCCGTCGACACCGACGCCCACGCGCCCGGCCAGCTCGGCTGGCTCGGCCGCGGCTGTGCCAAGGCCGTCGACGCCGAGGTGCCACCGGAACGGATCGTCAACCGCGGCTCGGTCGACGAGCTCCTGGCCTGGGCCGGTGCGCATGAGGGCTGATCCATGACGCTGCCGGTCACCCCGCCCGTCGCTCCCATGCTGGCCAAGCTCTCCCGCGACCTGCCGCGGGACGACGGCCTGTTCTACGAGCCCAAGTGGGACGGCTTCCGCTGCATCGTCTTCCGCGACGGGGACGACGTGGAACTCGGCAGCCGCAACGAGAAGCCCCTGACTCGCTACTTTCCCGAGCTCGTCGACGCGCTCCGTCGCGAGCTCCCGGACCGCTGCGTGCTCGACGGCGAGATCGTCATCGCCGGCGCCGGCGGGCTCGACTTCGACGCGCTGTCCCAGCGCATCCACCCGGCCGAGAAGCGCATCCGCCTGCTGGCCGAGTCGACACCCGCGTCGTTCGTGGCCTTCGACCTCTTGGCACGTGGGCGATCGCTCGCTGCTCGACACGCCGTACGCGCAAGCGTCGCGCCGCGCTGGAGAAAGCCCTCAAGAAGGCGCGCCCACCGGTACATCTCACCCCGGTGACCGACGATCCCGACGTGGCCGCCGACTGGTTCTCCCGCTTCGAAGGAGCCGGGCTCGACGGCGTGGTGGTCAAGGACGGCGCGCTCACCTACCTTCCCGACAAGCGGGCGATGCTCAAGGTCAAGCACCAGCGCACGGCGGACTGCGTCGTGGCGGGCTTCCGCACGCACAAGGACGGCGAAGGCGTGGGCTCCCTGCTGCTCGGCCTCTACGACGCCGGCGGAAACCCTCCATCACGTCGGGGTGGCGTCGGGGTTCAGCGTGGCCCGCCGGCGCGAGCTGGTCGCCGAGCTCGAGCCCTACCGGAAGAACGCGGCAGAAGGACCACCCATGGGCGGGATGGGCCGAAGCCCAAGCCTCCGGCCGGGCCCCCGGGGGGACGAACCGCTGGAACGCGGGCAAGGACATGACATGGGAACCGCTGCGGCCCGAGTCGGTCGTGGAGGTGTCCTACGACCACCTGCAGCAGGACCGCTTCCGGCACGCCACGTCGTTCGTGCGCTGGCGTCCCGATCGCGAGCCCGCCTCGTGCACCTACGCGCAGCTCGACTCGCCGGTGCCGATGGAGCTGGCCGACGTCTTCGGGACGCCGTCGAGCTAGCCGTCGAGCAGTTCGGGGTCGGCGGCCAATTCGGCGCGCACCGCGGCCTCCCAGAAGCCGAGAAAGCCCTCGCCGTCGCTCTGCGCCACCAGGTCGATGAAGGCCTGCGGCACCCGCGAGGCGACGCTGCCGGCGGCGGCTCGCGCGTACCAGGCGTGCTGACACCGCTGCTCGAGCGCCACGGCACGCTGGTGCACGGCGCGGGCCGATCCCCCCGAGGACGAACACACCGTGCCCGGCCAGCAGCGCCATGGAGGCATCGCCCATCTTCTCGACCGCCCGCGCCCGCGCTGGAGGCGTCGTTCACCGGCCCCTCGTACTCGTCGACGACGACGAGCGTCCCGCCACCGAGGGCGGAGCTCTGGTCCAGGATCGGCGGCAGCTCCCCGAGGTCGGCCCACACCGTCCCGAAGAGCGGGTGATTGTGCACCGCCCAGCCGACGTCCGCCCGCCGCTTGTGCAGCTCGAGGTGCAGAGGGATCCCGAGCGGGACGGGCCAGTCACCCTCCACCACCGTGCCGTCGAGGTCGATGCGCAGGACCTGCGACGGGCGCAGTTCGGCCCAGGTCAGACAGCCACGGGTTGCACAGCAGGGTGCCGTCGCCCAGGTTGACCGTGATGTGCCCGGCCAGGTGGTCGTTGTAGCCCTCCCGCCACAGGGCGCGGGCCAGCACGACGAGCTGCTCGCGGGGCGTCAGATCGGGCATCAGCTTCTCGGCGGTCGGCGTGAACATCGGTCGCCTCCTCTCAGCGGGGCAGCACGTGGTCCGGGAGCGGATGGCGGTACAGCGCGGCGGCGTTCTCGCAGCACATGGCGCGCAGCTCCTCGGTGGGGATGTGCCCCCACGCCTGCTGAATCACCTGTTGGGTGTCGGGCCACGTGCTGTCGCCGTGCGGGTAGTCGACCTCCACCATGATGTGGTCGACACCGATGGCGTGGCGGGTGTCGATGGTGGACGGGTCGTCGATGGTGCAGAACCAGAAGTTGCGCCGCAGGACATCGGCCGGCCGCACGTCCCATCCGAGTCCGTAGCGTGATCGGTCGACGATGTTCTCGAGCCGGTCGAGCAGCATGGCCACCCAGCCGATGCCGCCCTCGCTCATGGCGATCTTGACGGCGGGGAGGCGCGCCGCGTAGCCCGACCACAGCCACTCGGCGCACGCGATGAGCGACAGCTGGCCGAAGAGGGTGGCCCCGAGCTGCAACGCGTCCATGCCGGCCCCGGGCGGCGCCGGGGTCAGCCCCGAGCTGCCGACGTGGAGCGAGACCACCGTGTCCGTCTCGACGACGGCCTCCATGATCGGGTCCCAGTGGGCGCGGTCCCACAGCGAGGGCAGGCCGATCTCGTGCGGGCGCTCCGGGAACGTGACCGACGTGAACCCCCGTTGCGCGTTGCGCCGGATCTCCGCCACGGCGAGGGTCGGGGTCGGCCAGGTAGGTGATCCCGAGCGGGACGATGCGATCGGGATGGGCCGAGTACCACTCCTCGAAGAGCCAGTCGTTCCAGGCCCGGACGCAGGCGAGTCCCAGCTCACGGTCCTCGGCGTCGAAGAAGACCCGTCCGCAGAACCCGGTGATCATGGACGGGAAGTTCACCGAGGCCCAGACCCCGTTGATGTCCATGTCGCGCACGCGTGCGTCGACGTCGTAGCAACCGGGCCGCATCTGGTCGAAGCGAAAGGGCTCCAGGCCGTACGTCTCCGGCCGGCGGCCGGCCACCGCGTTCATCCCGACCTGCGTGTAGCGCGCTCCCTCGAACTCCCACACCTGATGGCCCTCCGGGCGTCTCGACGATGCGCGGCGCGCGACGCCGCCAGCGCAGCCGGCAGCCGGTTCTCGAAGGTGTGGGCCGGCTCGACGACGTGGTCGTCGACCGAAATGACCGTGTAGTGCACCTCGCGGGGCTCGGGCTCGGGCAGGAAGAGATCGACGTCCGACACAGACCGGAGTATGCCCGAGGACGGCGGCTCGATGCCGCGGCGGACATGCCGCGTTCGCGCACGCCCGCTCGTGGATACTGGGACCGAAGCGGAAAAAGGAGGCAGCGTGGTCGCGCTGGTCATTGTCTCGACGTTCGTGGTCCTGGTGCTCGGCATCCTGGTGGCCGGGCTCCTGCGCAGCCATGCCGACATCCTCCGCGCCCTCCACGAGCTCGGTGCGGGCGTCGGCGACCCCTCGGCCACGTCGGCCGCCTCGAACGGTTCGACCGCGCCCGCGGCGGCGCCCGTCACCTTCACGCCGCCGGCAGCCAGCCCGCCGCTGGGGGCGGCACCCGCCATCGCGGGCGTGACCCCGGCCGGGGACGCCCGCGCCGTTGCCGTGGACAACAGCGACCACCTCACGCTGCTCGGGTTCCTGTCGTCGGGCTGCACGAGTTGCGGCGCCTTCTGGGACGCCCTGCAGGACCCGGACTCTCTGCAACTGCCCGACCACACCCGTGTGGTCATCGTCACCAAGGGCGCCGACCGCGAGGTGCCCTCCGAGGTCCGGTCCAAGACGACGGGGCGCGTCCCGGTGGTGATGTCCACCGACGCCTGGCTCGACTACCAGGTGCCCGGCTCACCCTTCTTCGTGCTGGTCGACGGCGCCACGGGCCGCAAGGTCGGGCAGGGGGTGGCGAGCCACGTCGGGCAGCTCGCCGAGCTCGTCCGGCGCGCCGAGCACGACCGGGGGCACGTCGACACCGGGCGCGGTCGCGGCGAGGGCTCGTTGGACGGTCCGGCCCGCGAGGCGGCCGCCGACGAGGTGCTGCAGGCGGCCGGGATCCATCCCCGGCGACCCGAGCCTCTACCCGCGCACCCTCGACGACGTCTTCCCCCTCGGGCACGCCGCGACCGAGGCGCCGGTCCACGGTAGCGCCAGGTAGTGGCGACCATCGGGGCCCACGGCATCACGCGCGCGCCTGCCCGCAGGGCTTCGAGGGCCGGATCTTCGTGCGCCCGCACCGCCGGCGTCGGGCTGGCGTCACCTACCCGGTCGGGCAGTTCGCCACCTTCCCGATCCCCGACGACATCGGCGACTTCGGCAGTGGCGCCGTGACGCTGATGGGCCCCGCCGACGTGTTCGCCAGCCTGTTCGAGTACGGCCCCGAGAGCGTGGGCACGGCGCTGTTCGCCCGCCAGGGCCGGCCCGACCTGCCTTCTCGGAGGCCGACTTCTCCCCCATGACGCTGCGGCGCGGCATCCCGGGGCAGTCCGGCACCCAGTGGTTCTTCACCGAGGCCGGGCGCCCCTTCTCCTTCTACGCCGTGCTCGGCAGCCACGCCCTCCGTCCTGCCGCTCGTCCCACGTGTCAACACGCTGCTGGCGTCGCTGACGATGAGCCCCGCCGTCGACCGAGAGTCCCGCCGCGAGGCCGCTGTGGAACTGATCGGCCTCTTCCTGATCGCCGCCGGGCTCCTCGTCGTCGCCGGGGTGGCCAAGGCCGCTCGCCCCGACGACACGGCCCGTGCCATGGCGGCGCTGCTCCCCGGCGTCCCGCACCCCTGCGCCCGGTGCGCTGGCTCGTCCGGGCCGGCGCGGTGGCCGAGGCCGCGCTGGGCGTCGTTGCCATCGTCGTCCCGCGGCCCGCTCACCGCAGCGCTCGTCGCGTGTCCTATGTCGCCTTCGCCGGCGTCGTGGCGGTCGCCCGTTGGCGCGGCGGTCCGCTCGCCACCTGCGGCTGCTTCGGCCGACCCGACACGCCGCCCACCGCGCTCCACCTCGTGCTGAACCTCGTCCTCGCCGCCGCCGCGCTCGCCGTGGCCGTCGACGCCCCGAGCACGGGCACCCTGGCCGCCCAACTGGCCCACCAGCCCTGGGCCGGCGTTCCCGCTCCTCTTCGTCAGCGCCGTCGGGCTGTGGCTCACCGGGCTGGCCGCTGTCCGTCGCTGGCTGCCCTCACGGCGGCGCGCCACCCGGGCCGACCCCGTCCGCGGTGGCGGCGTCGTGAGCTTCTCCACGACGCTGGTGGAGGGCGCGGCCGCGTGTCCTCGAGGGCCGGCTGTCGCGGCGCAGTCCTGATCAACCGGTCCGCCTTCGTCGGCAGCGCGGTGGCCGTCGGCTCCGGTCTCGACCTCGCGCTCAAGCCCGGCACCGCCTACGGCGCCATCTGCGAATGCGGCAACGCCGGCTGCGGGTGCGGGAGCACCTGCTGCTCGGGGTTCTCCGAGTTCTGCTGCGCCGTCAGCGGCGCCAACTTCTGCCCCGCCAACACGGTGATGGGCGGCTGGTGGGTGGCGGAGAACTCCTCGTACTGCGGCGGGCCCCGCTACTACATGGACTGCAACTCGACCTGCTCGTGCACCAGCGGGTGCGGCAACGGCTTCGGCTTCTGCGCGCCCGGGCTGTGACCACACCGGCTGCGGCTGCGGCCCGCTCGGGCTGCGACTCCTACCTGACCGGCTGCCTCCAGTTCCGCTACGGGCAGTGCAACCAGAACGTCGCCGTGCATGGGCCGCATCGTCTGCCGGGTCGTCGCCTGCGTGCCGCCGTGGACGGTCGACCCCTCCTGCACCACCGCGGTCGCCGTCGACAACGCCACCGCGGAGCAGAACGAGCCGTGCTGGACGCCCGCCCCGCCGGCCGCCGCTGTGCACCTCGCCCGCGACCAACTGCCAAGTGGTCGGCATGGCGCCCAGCGCCGACGGTCGCGGCTACGCGGTGCTCACCGCGTTCGGGCGCTTGTTCGACTTCGGCGACTTCCCCAACGACGGCGACGCCTCGCAGATCGGCCTCGACGCGCCGATCGTCGGCATGGCGGCGTGCAAGACGGGCGGCTACTTCCTGGCCGCGTCCGACGGAGGGATCTTCGACTACGGCGGGGCGCCCTTCCTCGGCTCCATGGGCGGGCAGCCGCCTCAACACGCCGGTCGTCGGGCATGGCGGCCACGCCGACGGGCCAGGGCTACTGGATGGTGGCGGCCGACGGCGGCATCTTCGCCTACGGCGACGCACCCTTCTCGGCTCCATGGGCGGGCAGCACCTCAACGCGCCGATCGTCGGCATGGCGGCCACCCCGACCGGACGGGGCTACTGGCTGGTGGCGGCGGACGGCGGCATCTTCGCGTTCGGCGACGCACCCTTCCTCGGCTCCATGGGCGGGCAGCAGCCTCAACGCGCCGGTCGTCGGCATGGCGGCGACGCCCGACCGGCCAGGGCTACTGGCTGGTGGCCTCCGACGGGGGCATCTTCGCCTTCGGGGACGCCGGCTTCTACGGGTCGACGGGGTCGCTGCGCCTGAACGAGCCCGTCGTCGGCATGGCGCCCCACGACGACGACACCGGCTACTGGATGGTGGCCAAGGACGGCGGCATCTTCGCCTTCGGCAGCGCGCCCTTCCTCGGATCACCGGCATGACGACAAAGGGAGAACCCATGACCGCGCTGCTCACCGTGTCCGCAGCCTTCATCGCGGTGGTCGCGGCCGTGCGTTCGACATGGTCACCCTGCGGGGTGTCGATGCTGGCCACCGTCACGCCGCTCGCCGAGCGCGCCCGCGGCCACCGCTACCGGAGCACGGCGACCTGGTTCGTGGCGGGCGGCCTGGCCGGCGGCGCCACCCTGGGCCTGGTCATGGCCGCCCTTGCCTTCGGCGTGCACGCCGCCGCACCCTCGTCGACGGTCGCCGCCGCCATCGCCGGCGTCGTCGCGCTCCTGGCCGCCGCGTCCGACACGCGGCTCGGCGGGTTCCGCCTCCCGTTCCACTCCCGCCAGGTCAACGAGCGCTGGCTCGACCAGTTCCGCCCCTGGGTCTACGGGGCCGGGTTCGGCTGGCAGATCGGTGCGGGCCTGGCCACCTACATCAAGACGGCGGCGCTCTACCTCATGATCGTCCTCGCCGGCCTGACCGCCAGCCCGGGCACCGCCCTAGCCATCGGCGCGTTGTTCGGCCTGGTCCGCGGGACTGGCCGTCTTGCTGGGGCGGGGCATCACCGAGCACGGCCACCCTCGCCGCCTTCCATCGGCGCTTCACCGCGGCCGACCCCGTCGTCCTGCGCATCGTCGTGGCCTGCGAGCTCGCTCGTCGCCGTGGTGTTCGGCGCTGCGCTCTCACCCTGGGTCGCGGTGGCGCTCCTCCTGGTCGCCGCGGTCATCGTGTCCGGCCGTCTCCGGCGCCGCACGCCATCGCCGGCCCGGACCTCGGCCTAGCCGCCGCTCATGTCCACCGCGTTGACGTGGACGGGCACGATGCGCACGATCACGCGCCGGTCACCCGGGGCGTCGTGCTCGCGCAGGTCCGCCCGGTACTTGGCTCCGACCCTCTCGGCGAAGGCCCGGTCCTCGTCGGGGGCGATGACGGCGGTGCCACGGATCTCGAGATACCGATAGGGGTTCTGCAGGTCGAGGAGAAAGGCCGTGCAGGCCGGCTCGGTCTCGAGGTTCTTCAGCTTCTGACGGCTCGTGTTGAGCGACATGGCGACCTGGCCGTCGTCGACGACGAACCACACCTCGGACACCTGCGGGTAGCCGTCCTCCCCGACAGTGGCCAGGGTGAGCACCTGCCCCTCCAGGAGGTCACGGTGGCTGTCGGGGACGGTGGTACGTGCCATGCAGTCGCTCTACCCCCGTAGGCGTCAGGGGATGCGCGACCCGGACCCGCTGCCGCCTACCATCGACCCATCGCCTCCGACCCGCGTTCCGACGAACCTGGCTCCGACACAACCACGTCTACGGAGGAACGCGCAAGCCGATCCGCCTCTTCCTGGCCGACGTGGACGGCACGCTCGTCACCCGGGAGAAGATCCTCACCGACGCCGCCATCGCGGCGGTGCGCTCCTTGCGCCAGGCCGGTGTCGTCTTCGCCCTGACCAGCGGTCGCCCGCCACGCGGCATGGAGATGCTGCTCGAGCCGCTCGACATCGACACGCCGATCGCCGCCTTCAACGGCGGCATGATGGTCGACCGCGACCTGAAGATCATGGAGCAGCACGCGCTGCCCGAGGACCTGGTCACGCCCCGTCGTCGACCACATGCAGTCCTTCGGCCTCGACGTGTGGCTCTACCGGGGTGCCGACTGGTACGTGCCGGACCCCAAGGGACCCCACGTCGACCGGGAGGCGTGGACGGTGAAGTTCGAGCCCAAGGTGATGCAGGACGGGATCGAGGGCCTGACCGACGGGCGTCGTCAAGCTGGTCGGCGTCAACGACGACCACGACGCCATTGCCAAGGCGACCCACGCCGCGGTGGAGAAGTTCGGCGACACGGTGACGGCGGCCGCCTCGCAGCCCTACTACCTCGACGTCACCCACCCGAAGGCCAACAAGGGCGAGGTGGCCCGCTACCTGGCCCGGCGCTACAAGCTCGCGCCCGAGGAGATCGCCACCATCGGCGACCAGCCCAACGACATCTTGATGTTCGACCACTCGGGCCTCAGCATCGCCATGGGCAACGCCGACCCCGAGGCGAAGGAGGCGGCGCACCAGGTGACGCAGGAGCAGCGAGGACGAGGGCTTCGCCTACGCCGTCGAGCACTTCGTGCTGCCGGCGGCGTCCCCCTAGACCCGCCGCACTCCGCGGGACAGGACCGCGGCCCACGCTCAGACGCCGCGATGGTTCTCGAAGCGGGCGTACTGCTTCAAGAACAACAGGTTGGCCTTGCCGGTCGGGCCGTTGCGGTGCTTGGCCACGTCGATCAGCGCGTCATCCGCCCGGTCGATCGGCACCTCGTCGTTGTACTCGGACTCGCGGTAGATGAAGAGCACGACATCGGCGTCCTGCTCGAGCGAGCCCGACTCGCGGAGGTCGGACAGCTGCGGCGTCTTGTCCGTGCGTGATTCGAGGTTCCTGGACAGCTGCGACAGGGCGACGACGGGCACCTCGAGCTCACGGGCCAGGATCTTGAGGCCGCGGCTGATCTCGGCGATCTCGGTCTGGCGGTTCTCCGCCCGGCCCCGCCCGGTCATGAGCTGCAGGTAGTCGATGACCACGAGCCCGAGGTCGCCTTCGGACTTCTTCAGGCGGCGCGCCCGCGACCGGATGTCCATCACCGTGACGTTGGGGTTGTCGTCGATGAAGATCGGCGCGTTCGACAGGCGGGTCACCGCCATGCCGATCTTGCTCCAGTCCTGGGTGCGGATCCGGCCGTTCTGCAGGCTGCTGCCCGTTCACCTCCGCCTCGGAGGCCAGCAGACGCTGGGTCAGCTCCAGGTGGCCCATCTCCAGGGAGAAGAGGAGGGCCGGGCGCTGGGAGTGCAGGCCGACGTTGGCGAGCACGCCGAGCGCGAAGCTCGTCTTCCCCATGCCGGGGCGGGCGCCCACGATGTTCAGCGTCGAGGGCTGCAGGCCCAGCAGGATCCTGTCCAGCTCGTGGTAGCCGGTCGCCACACCCGTGATCTCCGAGCCGCGCTTGCCCAACTCCTCGATGCGGTCCAGCCCCTCCCCGAGGAGCACCTGCAGCGGTCGCATGGTGTCGACGGTGCGACGCTCCCCGACGTTGAAGACCATCTGCTCCGCCTCGTCGACGGCGGCCTTGACGTCCTCGGGCACGGAGTAACCGATGTCCGCGATGTCGCCCGCCACACCGATGAGCTTGCGCAACAGCGCGTGCTCCTCGACGATGTCGGCGTAGTGGCGGGCGTTGGCCACCGACGGTGTGTTCGCCTGCAGCGAAATGAAGATGGACGGGATCGCCGACCGCGTCGAGCACACCCGAGCGCTTCAGCTCGTCCGTGACCGTGACGGCGTCGATGGCCTCGCCCCGCTCCATGAGCGCCTGGATGGCGCCGAAGATGTGCCCGTGCGCCGGCTTGTAGAAGTCGGCCGACGAGCACTTTTCGAGCCCGACCGACGCCGCGTCGTTCGACAGGAGCATCGCTCCGAGCAACGACTCCTCCGCCTCGACGTCGTGCGGGGGCACCGCGCGCGCCGCTCGGCATGGGCGGAGCCGTCCGCAATTGGCGCGGGCGGGTGTCGTCAAAGGCTTGGACCACGGCTCACCTACTCTGACGGTCGCGCCCTGGGGACGGTAAGGCCCCAATAGGTGTGGGTAAGGGACGGCTTCGTGTGGATAAGCCGTGCACGAGTGGTGAGCGGCTGGGGACCACGCAGAACGCAAATCGGCACGCCCACATGATGGGCACCTGGGTGTGACAGCGACGCGGATGCGCCCTGGTCAGGAGCTTGCGGTGACCTCCAGGGTCACGATGGTGGCCACGTCGCGGAAGAGCTCGACGGTCACCTCGAAAGATCCCGTCTCCTTGATGTGCTCGGGCAGGAGGATGTGCCGGCGATCGACGTCGATCCCCTTGGCCGCCTTGATCGCGTCGACCACGTCGGAGGGCCCGATGGAGCCGAACAACCGGCCGGCGCCCGACGCCCGCGCCGCAATCGGGATAACCGCGCCGGCAAGCACCGTGGCCTGAGCCTCGGCCGCGCCGCGGTCCTGGGCTTCGCGCAGGTCGCGGCCGCGCCGCATCTGTTCGGCCTGTCCTGTCACACCCTCGGTCGCCACGATGGCGCGGCCTTCGGGCAGGAGGAAGTTGCGGGCGAATCCGCCCGCGACCTTCACGATGTCGCCCCGGCGCCCGACCCCGGCGACGTCGTCCCGCAACAGGACCTTCATGCGTCCGCCCCCGTCTCAGCCGGCTCCACGACGACCTCGACCTCGGCACCCGCCGCGGCGTCTGCCTCGGCCTGCTCCACGATCGCCAGCGCCTCGTCCGGCGCGCTCTCGGCCGGCGCGCTCTCGGCCGGAGCGTCGGCAGACGGACGCTGCCGCGGGGCCTCGGTCGGCACCGAGTCGAGCGTGCGCTCGCCGCGATCGCGCCCGCCGCGCCCACCCGGGCGCTCCGTCACGGTGCGCTGGGTGTAGGGCAGCAGGACGAGCTCGCGCGCCGTCTTGATCGCCATGGCGAGTGCCCGCTGGTGCTGGGCGCAATTGCCGGTCACCCGGCGGGAACGGATCTTGCCGCGGTCGCTCATGTACTTGCGCAACATGGGGACGTCCTTGTAGTCGACCCACTCGACCTTGTCGCGGCAGAGCGCGCAGGGCTTCTTCTTGACCCGGCGGCCCAGGTCCTTGGGGGCGCGTCGTGACGTCGTCCCGCCGCGTTGGTTGTTCCGTGCCATCAGAAGGGCTCCTCGTCGAATCCGTAGCCACCGCCGGCATCCGGTGCGGCCTGTGGTTGTGCGGGCGGTGCGGCCTGTGGTTGTGCGGGCGGCGCGGCCTGCCGGCCACCACCACCGCCTCCGCCTCCGCCTCCGCCGCCACCCCGGCTGTACTCACCGGGGCCCCGACGCTCGTTCTTGGTGATCTGCGCGGTGGCCCAGCGCAGCGACGGGCCGATCTCGTCCGCTACCACTTCCACCTTGGAGCGGCGGTCGCCCTCTTGGGTCTCCCAGCTGCGCTGCTCCAGACGGCCGGCCACCATGACCCGGGAACCCCGGACGATGCTCTCGCTCACGTTCTCGGCCATCTCGCGCCAGCAGACGACGTCGAAGAAGGAGGTGGCCTCCTCCCACTCCTGGGTCTGCCGGTTCTGCCAGCGGCGGTTGACCGCCAGCCCGAAGGTGACGTTGGCCTGGCCGGTGTTGGTGAAGCGCAGTTCGGGATCGCGGGTCACGTTCCCGACCAGCGTCACGCTGTTGTCTGACGGCATGTCTGCTCCTCTCGCCGGTCGTTCAGCCGGCCGCCGGCGCGGTGGCCGGGGCCTTGTGGTCCGGCAGCCGCACGACCTTGTGGCGGACGACCTCGTCGGCCAGGCCCAGCATGCGGTCCAGGGCGGCCACGGTCTCGGGCTCGGCGGTGAATTCCACTACGACGTAGTACCCCTCGCGCTTGTGGTTGACCTCGTAGGCCAAGGTGCGCTTGCCCCAGCGGTCGATGGCGCCGGGGGTGCCGCCCGTGGTGCGGATGACATCGAGGGCCTGGTCGAGGACGCCCTGAATCACCGTGGGTTCGGTGGTGGCCTCGAAGATGGCCATGACTTCGTAGGGCCGCATATGCGGCGTACCTCCCTCTGGACCGGCGTGCCGGGCCCCTGACGGTCAGGAGCAGGGTCTGTTGCGGGGAGCCATGCTAGCCGTCCCCGGCCCGAGCCGTTAGCTCAGGGCCTCGCCCAGCCCCTTGGGGGCGTGGTACGTCTCCGCGTCGCCGGGGAAGTTCCCGGTGCGCACATCCTCGGCGAAGGCGGCGATCGCCTCGGTGGCGATGCGGCCGACGTCGGCGTACTGGCGCACGAACTTGGGCGGGGTGCTCTTGCCCAGACCCAGCAGGTCGTGGAACACGAGGACCTGGCCGTCGCAGGCCGGGCCGGCCCCGATGCCGATCGTCGGGACGTCGAGCTGCTCGGTGACGGCGGCACCCAGCACGTCGGGCACGCCCTCGAGCACGAAGCCGAAGCAGCCGGCCGCCGCGAGTGCCTTGGCGGCGTCGAGCAGCGCGCTGGCGGCGTCGGCGCTCTTGCCCTGCACCCGGTAGCCCATGGCGAGGACCGACTGGGGCGTGAGGCCGAGGTGGCCCATCACCGGGATTTCGGCGCGGATGATGGCCTCGACCACCGGCAGGCGCGCCCGCCCGCCCTCCAGCTTGACGGCCTGGGCCCCGGCCCGGATGAGGGTGGCGGCGTTGCGCACCGCCTCGTCGGGCGAGAGGTGGTAGCTCATCCAGGGCATGTCGCCGAGGATCAGGCAGTGCGGCGCGGCGCGGGCCACGGCGGCGGTGTGGTGCGCCATCACGTCGATGTCGACGTGCAGCGTGTCGGCGTACCCGAGCACGTTGTTGGCCACGGAGTCACCCACCAGGATGATGTCGGCGCCGGCTTCGGAGACGATCCGCCCGCCGGGCTCGTCGTAGGCGGTGACCATCACGATCGGCGGGGCGCCGTCACGCCGCTTGCGCGTCCGGAGGGCGGGGACCGTGACGGCGGCGGGACCGTCGCTCACCGGGCCGGGGCCGCCTTCTTCTGCCGCGGCGTGCGGCCCCCGGCGGGGTACTTGCGCATGAGGTGGTGCCAGGCACACGCCGGGCAGACCTCGACCTCGTAACAGAGGACGGGCTCCTCGCGCCGGCAGAGTGCCTTGAGCTCGGCGGCGGTGCCGGGGCAACGGCCACCGGGGGGCAGCTTCGCCCCGAAGACGAAGGTGACGGTCACGAGCCGGCCGTCGTCACAGATCGGGCAGACCTCCTTGGTCGCCCGGCCGACGTTGCGGGCGGCCCGGAGCAACTCGGGGTGGGCGTCGCAGACGTCGGTCTGGAGGACCTTGCCCCGCTCGACCGCCTGGACCACGCCGTTGCGGATGATCCGGTACTCGACCTCGGCCGTGACGTCAGGGCTCACCGCACGGGATGGAGACCTCGGTTCCGAGGTGACGGACACGGCGGCCAGGCTACCCCCCGCGCCCGGAATCGGGGACCAATTGTGCGGCAAATCAGGCACGGGCGTGACGGATGCGCGAACAAAAGCGTTGCGTCGCTATATCGGTCCGATATACTTCTCCGACATGTTGGATCTGGCCATCCTGGGCCTCCTCGAGGAGCACGATCTCCACGGCTACGAGATACGGCGCCAATTGCGGGAGCACCTGGGCCTTTTGGCCAATGTCTCGTTCGGCTCCATCTACCCCGCCCTGACCCGGCTGGAGAAGTCGGGCGCGGTGGTGGCCACCGAGGGCGCAGGGAGCGACCAGGCCGCCGCGTCGGCCGCGCCGGCACCCCCCACGGGCTCGCTGAGCGGCGAGCTGGCGGTGCTGCGGGCCCGCCGGCACTCCCCTGCCCGAGCCCGGAAGGGCCGCAAGGTCTACCGCATCACCGACGCCGGTCGGGCGCTCTTCGTCGAGCTCCTGGCGGGCAGCAGCGCCACCGACGACGCCCGCAGCTTCGGGCTCAGGTTGGCCTTCGCCCGACACCTCGCACCCCAGGCCCGCCTGTCGCTGCTCGAGCGACGCCGGGCCCAGCTGGTCCAGCGCCTCGGCGAGGCCGAAGCGGCCCGGGCCGACCTCGACGTCTACGCCCGCTCGGTCGTGCAGCACACCGCCGACGGCGTCGCCCGCGACATCAGCTGGCTCGACACCCTCCTCGCGTCCGAGCGCGCCGCCCTCGCCACAACCGAATCTGCCACCACCGGCTCGGAGCCGGAGCCGGTGGCCTGACGAAACCCCGCCTCACCGACACCGAAGGAGACACGTCCATGCCCAAGCCCATCCGCCTCGCCATTGCCGGCGTCGGCAACTGCGCCAGCTCGCTCATTCAGGGCATCACCTACTACCGCGACGCTGACCCCGCCGACGTGGTGCCGGGCCTCATGCACGTGGAGCTGGGTGGCTACCACGTGCGCGACCTGCTGCCGGTCGCCGCCTTCGACGTGGACCAGACCAAGGTGGGCACCGACCTGGGCAAGGCCATCCATGCCGGGCTCAACAACACCATCCGCTTCGCCGACGTCAGCGAGATCGGCGTCACGGTCCAGCGCGGCCCGACGTTCGACGGACTCGGCCTGTACTACCGCGAGCTGATCGAGGAATCACCCTTCGAGCCGGTCGACGTCGCCGAGGCGTTGCGTCGGGCCGAGGCGGACGTCCTCGTCTCCTACCTCCCCGTCGGCTCCGAGCAGGCCCAGCGCCACTACGCCCAGGCCTGCATCGACGCCGGCGTGGCCTTCGTGAACGCCATCCCGGTCTTCATCGCCTCGGACCCCGAGTGGGCCCGCAAGTTCCGCGACGCCGGCGTGCCGATCGTCGGCGACGACATCAAGAGCCAGGTCGGCTCGACCATCGTGCACCGCATCCTCACCCGGCTCTTCGAGGACCGCGGCGTCGCCCTCGACGAGACGTACCAGCTGAACTTCGGCGGCAACATGGACTTCAAGAACATGCTCGAGCGCCAGCGGCTGGAGTCCAAGAAGATCTCGAAGACCCAGGCCGTGACCAGCCAGCTCGAGGACAACGTCCTCGACGCCGACGACGTCCACGTCGGCCCGTCGGACCACGTGCCGTGGCTCAAGGACCGCAAGTGGGCCTACATCCGCATGGAGGGCCGCAACTTCGGCGACGTGCCGTTGAACCTCGAGCTCAAGCTCGAGGTGTGGGACTCGCCGAACTCGGCCGGCGTGATCATCGACGCGGTGCGGTGCGCCAAGCTCGCCCTCGACCGTGGCATCGGCGGCCCGCTCCTCGGCCCCTCGGCCTACTTCATGAAGTCGCCGCCGGTGCAGTACCACGACGATGTGGCGCACCAGCTGATCGAGGCCTTCGCGGCCGGCGAGGCCCAGGAGAGCTGGCCGGTCGACTAACCCCGACGGCTCGACTGACCCGACGGCCTGTCTGACCCGACCGACCCGGGCGGGCCGCCGCCGCCCTCGGACGCGCCGGCTCAGACGAAGATGCGCTCGTCCGGCGCCTGCACGCCCACCACGGCGAGCGTGCGCCCCATGCCAAGGAACATGCCGCAGCAGATGGTGAGGTCCGCCAGCTCGGCCTCGGAGAAGGCGTCGTGCAGCCGGCCCCAGAGCTCGTCGTCCATGGCGAGGTGGTCGATGGCAAAGCGCTCGGCGAACTCAGCCGCCAGCCGCTCGCGCGAGCTCAGCCCGGTGGCGGCGCGCCAGTCGGTCACCTCGGCGTAGAAGGGCTCACCGGCGCCGGCCGCCTCGCCGTCGCGCGCCCGCGTGTCGCGGCACACCGCGCAGTCGTTGATCAGCGCGATGGTCCAGCGCGCCGCCTCCCGCTCACGCACGGGCAGTTGCGAGTTGCCGTAGACCGCCGACGACAGCTTGCCCATCCCCGCCGCCATGTCGGCACGCAGGAGCGCCCAGTCGATGTGCTCGCCCATGCCGCTCTCCGGTGCCGCAATCCTGGTCATGCCCGCGACGCTACCGCTCGGCCCACCAGGCCTGCAGCCGGCGCGCCGCCTCCTCCTCGCCCAGCGGGCCCTCGTCGAGGCGCAGCTCCATGAGGAAGTCCAGCGCCTCGCCGATCGCCCGGCCCGGCTCGATGCCCAGCAGCGCCATGACCTGGTTCCCGTCGAGGTCGGGTCGCAGGGCCTTGAGCTCCTCCTGCTCGCCGAGCTCGGCGATGCGGGCCTCCAGCTCGTCCATGCGCCGGGCCAGCGCCCGGGCCTTGGCCGCGTTGCGCGTCGTGCAGTCGCAGCGGGTCAGCTCGTTGAGCAGGTCGAGGTGCTCGCCGGCGTCGCGCACGTACCGGCGCACCGCCTTGTCGGTCCAGCCCAGCCGGTAGGTATGGAAGCGCAGGTGCAGCTCGACGAGCCGCACCACCGTGTCCACGTCGGCCGCGGAGTAGCGCAGCGCCTCCATGCGCGTCCGCGTCATGCGCGCGCCGACGACCTCGTGGTGGTGGAAGCTCACGCCGCCGTCGGTGATGGCGCGCGTGCGCGGCTTGCCCACGTCGTGAAAGAGCGCGGCCAGCCGCAGGAGCCGGTTCGGCGACGTCTTGTCCACGACGGCGAGCGTGTGCGCCAGGACGTCTTTGTGGCGGTGGATCGGGTCCTGTTCGAGCGCCAGGCCCGGCAGCTCGGGCAGGAAGTCGCCGGCGAGCCCGGTGCGGACCACGAACCACAGCGCCACCGAGGGCACGTCCACGAGCACGATCTTGTCGAGCTCGTCGCGGATCCGCTCGGCCGAGACGATGGAGAGGCGCCCGTGCATCCGCTCCACGGCCGCCGTGAGCGCCGGGTCGGGCTCGAGCGAGAAGCGCGCCGCGAAGCGGGCCGCCCGCAGCATCCGCAGCGGGTCGTCGCCGAAGGAGATCTCGGGGTCGAGCGGCGTGCGGAGCCGGCCCGCCGCCAGGTCGCCGAGCCCGTCGAAGGGGTCGATCAGCTCCATGTCGGGCAGGCGCAGGGCCAGCGCGTTGATGGTGAAGTCCCGGCGCGACAGGTCGACCACGACGTCGTCGCCGAAGGTGACCTCGGGCTTGCGCGACTCGGGCACGTAGACCTCGGCCCGGTGGGTGGTGATCTCGTAGACCTGGTCCCCCTTGCGGCAGCCGATGGTCCCGTACCTCTCGCCCTGGGTCCAGATGTCGTCGGCCCAGCCCCGGACGAGGCGCTCGATCTCGGCCGGCAGGGCGTCGGTGGTCAGGTCGAGATCGTGGGGCTCGGCCGTGCCCGCCGGGCCGGGAAAGAGGGCGTCGCGCACCGATCCCCCGACCAGATAGAGCGATCGCCCGGCCGCGGCAAAGCGCCGCCCCACCTCCTCGGTGGCGTCGACATAGGGGCGGAACCGCTCAGGCACCGACGTGGACTGCACCCGCCCACGGTAGTGCGCCCTCTACCCTTTGCCTGTGTCGACGCGCCGCGCCAGGACCGCCCTCTGCACGCTCGCAGTGGCTGTCGCCGCCCTGGTCAGCACGCTCGGGAGCGCGGTCGGCCGCCGGCGCGGCCGAGCAAGCGCGCGCGGGCGGCCCGCCCCTCGTTCTGGGCTCCCAGACCCCGTGGGTGACGGCCGACCAGCCCTGGTTCAACCTGACCGTCGGCGTGTCCCCGAGCGAGGGCGCGGCCAGCAGCCTGTCGGTCAGCGTCGCCTTCTACGGGCGGCTCATCGACGGATCCGACCTGCAGCAGGCGATCTCGGGCACGCCGTCGGGTACCCCGCTGATGCGGGAGACCGGCCTGCCCGTCAACGAGGGTGCCGCCGGCCTCGCGGCCTCCACCTGCGTGACAGTGGTGCCCTCCGACAGCGCCAGCGTCCCCGCCACCGGTGAGGGCATCTGCCCCGCCAGGCTCGAAGACGTACGACCTGGACTGCCTACCGCTCAAGGACGACTGCCAGGGCGTCTATCCCGTGTCCGTCTCGCTCCTGCGGCAGGGCTCGTCGACCCCGGTCTCCCGCTTCACCACGTTCCTCACCTACCAGCAGCCCAACGCCGTGTCGTCCGACCGGCGGCGCCGTTGCGCGTCGGCGTCGTCGTGCCCGTCACGGCGAGCGGCCTGACCACCCTGGCCGACGCGCTGACCGACAACCACGACGTCCCG
This sequence comes from uncultured Acidimicrobiaceae bacterium, assembly GCA_963762175.1. Taxonomy (GTDB): domain Bacteria; phylum Actinomycetota; class Acidimicrobiia; order Acidimicrobiales; family RAAP-2; genus Bog-473. Next base: position 434,837 of record CAVXJW010000002.1, on the reverse strand, counting down.
ACCACGCTGGCCGTGAGCCCGCTGGCCGTCAGTGCCGTCGACGCCACCCGCACCCGCGACGGCATGCGCGCGCTCGGCCAGCTGGCCGCGCTGAGCGGTGACGAGATGATCGACCAGCCCTACGTCCCCATCAACCTCGCCGCGCTCACGGGGCCGGGCTGTCCGGCGAAATCGGCGCGCAGCTCAGCCGCGGCGACGACATCCTCCGCGAGCGCCGGCCTCAAGCCCGACGGCGGGCCCTGGGTCGACACGAGCTCGTCCCTCTCCCAGGGTGACGCCGCCAACCTGGCCTCGGGCCTGCAGCTGGCCGGCGCCACCCAGGCGGTGGTCAGCGACAACGACCTGGCCTCGGCCGGGGTGAGCAACTACACCTTCGCCCAGCCCTTCACGCTCGACCTGGGGCACGGCTCGACCATCACGGCCGTGGCGGCCAACTCCAACCTGAGCACGCGCTTCACGGCCTCGCCCGGCCAACCCGGTGCTCGGGGCCGAGCAGCTGCTGGCCGGGCTGTCGTTCGTCCACTTCGAGAACACCTTCCTCGGGGCGCCACGCGGGGTCGTGGTGGTCCCGCCGGCTGGGTGGCGGCCCTCCGCCGCCTTCATGGACGCGCTGCTCGGCGGGCTCACCCCCGCCAACGCCGCGCTCAAGGCGGTGACCCTCAGCCAGCTCTTCGCCGAGGTGCCCGCGGGCGGCAACCGGGAGCCGACGGTGCGCCAGCCTCCAGTCCGGCGCGGCCGGCCGCGGCATCACGCGCAACGCGGCCGACCGCATCGCGCTCGACCGCCAGCAGCTGGCCTCCTTCAGCCAGGCCGTGGCCGGGCACCCGGCCAACCTGACCACGCTCGGCGACACGCTGTTGACCACCGAGGCGCGCGGCCTGAGCGCCGCGCGGGCCGCGCCAGCGCGTTGAACGCCTACGCCAAGACCTTCGAGGGCACCACCGGGCAGGTCACGCTCGGGACCGAGCGCACGGTCACCTTCACCTCGCAGCGGGCCGCCATCCCCGTCACCGTGCTGTCCTCCGCGCCCTATCCGGTGCACGTGGTCGTCACGCTGACCAGCGACAAGTTCACCTTCCCCGACGGCAACACGCAACGGCTGACGCTCGTCCACCCGACCACGTCGGTCCGGATCACCGCGCAGGCCCGCACCTCGGGCGACCGCCTGCCCATTGAGGTCAGCCTGCACACGCCGGACGGCCAGGTCCTCATCGCCCACACCGTGCTCACGGTGCACTCCACCGAGATCTCCTTCGTCGGCGTGGCCCTCACCGTCCTCGCCGGGGCCGTGCTGCTGGTCTGGTGGATCCGCACCTGGCGGCGCTCGCGGCGCGCCCGCCCGCGGGCGCACTGACGGTGGTCGCCGCCCGCCGCGCCGCCACCCTCCCGCTGCGGACGTCGGCCGCCTACGTGGCGGTCGGCACCGGCGTCTCCCGTGTCACCGGGCTGCTCCGCTTCGTCGCGCTGGCCTGGGCGCTCGGACAGACGACGCTGGCCGACTCGTACAACCTGGCCAACACCACGCCCAACATGCTCTACGACGTCGTGCTGGGCGGCGTCCTCTCCGCCACCTTCATCCCGGTCTTCGTCGACCGGCTGGCCAACAAGACCGAGCGCGAGGCCTTCGACTCCATCTCGGCCGTGCTCACCGTGTCCGTCGCCGTGCTCGCGGTCACCACGGTGGCCGCGCTGGTCGCGGCGCCGTTCCTCATCGACGCCCTGACCGTGCTCGATACGCACGCGGGCACCCAGCAGCTCCACCGCGTGCTGCTCGAGCGCCAGGTGGCCACCGGGTTCCTGCGCTGGTTCGTGATCCAGATCGCCGCCTACGGCCTCTTCGCGCTCGCGGCCGCGCTGCTCAACACGCGCCGCCGCTTCATCGCCGTCGCCTGGGCCCCGATCGTCAACAACATCGTCTGCATCGGCATCCTGATCTGGTTCGGGCTGTGGGCCGGCCACGGCGCCTCGCTCGCCAGCGTGGAGAGCCACCGCACCCAGCTCATCCTCCTCGGCCTCGGCACCTCGCTCGGCGTGGTCTTCCAGGGCGTGGCGCTCATCCCGAGCCTGCGCAACGCCGACCTCGGGCTGCTGCGCTGGAACTGGAACCCGCGCGACGACGCGCTGCGCGCCGTGACCCGCCTCGGCGGGTGGACGTTCGGCTTCGTGCTGGCCAACCAGATCGCGCTCTTCGTCGTCACCATCCTGGCCGGCAGCGTGGCCGGGCCCGACCCCGTGTCGTCGTACACCTACGCCTACGCCTTCTTCCAGCTGCCCTACGGCATCATCGCGGTCACCGTGATGTCGGTCGTGACGCCCGACCTGGCCGAGCAGTGGTCCACCGGGCGGATCAGCCGCCTTCTTGAAACGCATGACGGGGGGCCTCCGCGCCGTCCTCGCCCTCATCATCCCGGCGGCCGTCGGCATGCTGCTCCTGGCCAGCCGTCGGTGGCGCTCCTCCTCGGCAACGGGCACAGCACCCCGGCCGAGACGGCGACCACGGGTGCCGCGCTGGCCATGTTCGCGCTCGGGCTCCCGGGCTTCTGCACCTACCTCTATCTCGTGCGCGTGCTGCAGTCGATGCAGCGGACCCGGGTCGCCTTCTACCTCTACCTCGTGGAGAACGCGCTCAACATCGTGCTGGCCCTCGTGCTGGTCCACCCGCTCGGCGTGCGCGGCCTCGCACTGTCGCTGTCCATCGCCTACACGGTGTCCGCGTTCGTCGCGCTGGCCGTCTTCCACCAGTGGTTCGGGCGCCTGGCCGAGCGCGAGACGTGGGCGCCGCTGGTGCGCGTCGTCATCGCCACCATCCCGATGGCCGTCGTCGTGCTCGTGGTCTCCAACCTCTCGGCGTCGACCAGCATCCCCGGCCTGCTGGCCCGGGTCGTCGGCTCCGTCATCGCCGGCGGCCTGACCTTCGGCGCGGTCGTCGTCTGGCTGGGCCGGCGCCACGACGCGCACCGCCGCCCGCCGGGCCGGCCCGCCGGGGCCGAGGGGCCGACGGTCCGGAGGGGCCGGTCGGACCGGTCCGTTCCGTGAGCCGCTCCGGGCCCCGTGCACCCGCGACACCGTGCGTCCTGTCGACACCGTTCGTCCCGTCGACACGGTTCGTCCTGTCGACACCGGTGACCCCGTCCCCCCGGAGCCACCGGTCCCCCCGGTACGTCCCGTGGGCAACGTGCGCCCGATCGCCCCCAAGCCGCTGGGCACCACCTGGCCCGAGCCTGAGCGCCGCGGCGCCGTTCTCCCGCCTCTCACAGGCCCCCCGTGCAAGACTCCCTGCATGCCCGGCGTCCACATCGTCACCGACAGTGCCTGCGACCTGACCGACCAGCTCGTCAAGGAGCACAACGTCATCGTGGTGCCGCTGACCATCCGCTTCGGCACCGAGGAGCTCGAGGACCGTCGCCAGCTCACCCCGGCCGAGTTCTGGGAGCGCTGCCGCGGCAAGGGCGACCTGCCCCAGACCGCCGCCCCCTCCCCCGGCGCCTTCCAGGCCGCCTTCCAGCAGGCCGCCGACGAGGGCGCCGACGCCGTGCTGTGCCTCACCATCTCGTCCAAGGTGTCGGGCACCTACGGCTCGGCCGTGACGGCGGCCGACTCCTTCACCGCGGTGCCCGTCCGCGTCGTCGACACCTACTCGCTCGACCATGGGCCAGGGCCTCCTCGTCATCGCCGCCGCCGAGGAGGCCGCCGCGGGCGTCGGCATCGACGACCTCGTCGCCGCCACCGAGGACCGCATCCCCCGCACCCGCATCTACGGCGTGCTGGGCGGGCTCGAGCACCTCCAGCGTGGCGGCCGCATCGGCGGGGCCCGCGCCCTGCTCGGCTCGCTGCTCAACATCAAGCCGGTGATCCAGCTCAAGGACGGCGAGGTGGCCGAGGAGTCCAAGCAGCGGACCCGGAGCAAGGCGCTCGCCTACCTGAAGGACAAGGTCAGCGCCGACGCTCCGCTCGAGCGGTTCGCCGTGGCCGACGGCGCCTGCGACGACTTCGCCGACGTAGCTGGCCGAGCCTGAGCGGCATCGCCACCGAGCACCCGCTGCTCTCGGTGGACCTCGGCCCGGTCGTCGGCACCCACGCCGGGCCGAACACGGTCGGCGTCTGCTACATCATCCCTGCCAGGGCAGCCGGGACCGCCGGGTAGTCTCCACGCCGTGGCTGAGAACGATCTTGCCGACGCGCTGTCGGACCGTGCCCTCGAGACAGTCGACACGGTGGTGGCCACCGTCAACGACAAGGCCATCCGGCCGGCCATCGTCGCCGCCCGCGGCATCGTCTTCGGCGTCGTCATCGCCGTCCTGGGCATCACGGTCGTCGTGCTGTTCTGCGTCGGCTTCATCCGGCTGACCACCATCGCGGGTCACCGGATCTGGGCCTCCTACCTGGTGCTCGGCCTCATCTTCTGTGCCGTCGGCGCCGTCTTGTACTCGCGCCGCGGTGTCCCGCCCGATGCCTGAGCGCCGCAAGGTCGTCATCATCGGGAGCGGGCCGGCCGGCCTGACCGCCGCCCTCTACTCGGCCCGCGCCCAGCTCGCGCCGCTCGTCATCGAGGGCGAGCCCTCCTCCACCAGCGACCAGCCCGGCGGCCAGCTCATGCTGACCACCGACGTGGAGAACTACCCCGGCTTCGTCGACGGCGTCATGGGCCCCGACCTCATGGGCATGATGCGGGCCCAGGCCATCCGCTTCGAGGCCGAGCTGCGCACGGCCAAGGTCAGCCGCATCGACGTCTCGCCCTGGCCCTTCGAGGTCTGGGTCGGCGACCCCGAGGCCGACGAGCCCACCGTGCTGGCCGACACGCTCATCGTCGCCACCGGCGCCCGCTCCCTCATGCTCGGCTGCCCCAACGAGGACCGCCTGCTCGGCTACGGCGTGTCGACCTGCGCCACCTGCGACGGCTTCTTCTTCCGCGACCAGCACATCGCGGTGGTCGGCGGCGGCGACTCGGCCATGGAGGAGGCCCTCTTCCTGACCCGCTTCGCCTCCAAGGTCACCGTGATCCACCGCCGCGACGAGCTGCGGGCCTCCGAGATCATGCAGGACCGGGCCCGGGCCAACCCCAAGATCGAGTTCCGCTGGAACTCGGTGATCACCAGCGTCCTGCGGCGACACCAAGGTCAGCGGGGTCCAGCTGACGCGACACCGTCACCGGCGAGGAGTCCGAGCTCGATGTGACCGGCCTCTTCGTCGCCATCGGCCACGAGCCCAACAGTTCCCTGCTCAAGGGTCAGATCGAGCTGGAGGACAACGGCTACGTCCGCACCTTCGACGGCACCACGAGAACCAGCGTGGACGGGGTCTTCGCCGCCGGCGACGTGCAGGACCACTACTACCGCCAGGCCATCACCTCGGCCGGCTCGGGCTGCATGGCGGCCATCGACGCCGAGCGCTGGCTCGAAGAGCGCGGCGAGTAGCCGGGAACAGGGCCGGGAACAGACACCGGGGCGGGCGTTACACCCGCTGACAAGGAGATGCGATGAGCGAGAAGATCGAGACCCTGACCGACGCTACCTTTGACGAGCATGTCAAAGCTTCGGACGTCCCCGTCCTGGTGGACTTCTGGGCCGAATGGTGCGGCCCGTGCAAGATGATCTCCCCGGTGCTGGAGGAGATCGCGGAGGAGCAGGCCGGCAAGATCCGGATCGGCAAGCTCAACATCGACGACAACCTGGACGTGACCCGGCGCTTCGACGTGATGAGCATTCCGACGCTGATCCTGTTCAAGGACGGGGAGCCCCAGGTACGCCTGATCGGGGCCAAGCCCAAGGGCCAGCTGCTCGAGGAGATCTCGGCCTACCTGTAGGCCTGCCGCTCGCCATCGGGGACCGCGGCGACGCGGTCTCCGACGTGCAGCACCGCCTGACGCGCCATCCTGCCCGGTGCGCCGGTCGACGCCGACGGCGTCTTCGGCCCGGCCACCCGGGCCGCCGCTCGAGGCCTTCCAGCGCCTCCGCGGCCTCCGCGTCGACGGCGTCTGCGGCCCCCAGACCTGGAACACCCTGGTCGAGGCCGGTTTTCGCATGGGTGACCGCTTCCTGTACCGCCGGACCCCGATGCTGCGCGGTGACGACGTGGCCGAGCTGCAGCAGCGCCTGTGCACGCTCGGCTTCGACACGGGCCGGGTCGACGGCATCTTCGGCGACGCCACCGTGCGGGCGCTGGCCGAGTTCCAGCGCAACGCCGGCCTGCCCGTCGACGGGATCGTCGGCGGGGCCACCCTGCAGGAGCTCCTGCGCCTGGAGAGCCGCCACCACGAGCCCGAGCTCGTCTCCGCCGTGCGGGCCCGGGCCGCGCTGCGCGACGCCCCGCCCACCCTGCGGGGCCGCCACGTCGGCCGTCGGCGAGAGCGGCGGCCTCGGCAGCGTCACCGGTGCCCTCCGGCGCCGACTGGGCTGGGGCGGCATCCGGGTGACCGAGCTGCACCACCCCGACGACACCGTCCAGGCCAAGGAGGCCAACGAGCTCGAGGTCGACGTCTTCGTCGGGCTGCGGCTCAATCCCTCGACCTCAGGGTGCCGGACGGCCTTCTGGTCCGGGCGCCACGACGAGTCCCTCGGTGGGCGACGCCTGGCCGAGCTGGTCCAGGCCGACGTCCCCCAGGCGCTGGGCGTCGCCGACGCCGGCGTGCACGGCATGTCGGTGCCCCTCCTGCGTGAGACCCGCATGCCTGCAGTCGCTCGTCGAGGTCGGGCCGGCCAGCAGCGGTGGTCGAGGGTGCGTCCGCGCTGGCCGCCGCCCTGGCGGCTGCGCTGGGCCGCTGGGCCGACGCCTCCTGGGACTGATGCTCACGAGTGGTAATTACCGGTAATCAACCCTCCCGGTGCTGGTAGCCACCCTCGTCCAGACGACACCCGCGTGTCGATCTGGCAGCTCCGCGGCCCAGGCGACGGTTCCGCGATCAAAGCTTCCGGCAGGTGAACGAAGTGACAATCCACAACGTCATGCACAGGTTGTGGATGAAGCTGTACGACCCCTTGACAGTTGTGTGAACTACGCCACGCCGCCGTCACCGACCATGGCGCGATAGATCCGCTCGAGGTCCTCGAGGGTGGCGAATTCCACCACCAGGCGGCCCCGGCGGTTCTGAATATCCACCTTGACCCGGGTGTTGAGGTAGGTCGACAGCAGGTCCTCGAGCTCGAGCACGCCGGGCTCGGGAAGCTTGCGCACGGTCGGCCGACGCCGGCTCGGCTCGGTGGTACCTGAGGTGCCACCCTCTTCGGGCGCCGATTCGGCGGTTTCGGGGACATCGGGCACGACCCTGAGCTCAGCGGTGCCGCCCTGGCGCACCAGCTCCTCGACCGCCCGAACCGTCAACCCCTCCTCGACGATTTGCTCGACCATCTTCTCCTGGAGGGCCCGGTCGGGCGTCCCGAGCAGCGCCCGGGCGTGGCCGGCCGAGATGGTCCGCTCGGCCAGGGCCCGCTGGGCGCCGGCCGGCAGCTGCAGCAGCCGCAGGGTGTTGGTCACCGTCGCCCGGCCCTTGCCCATCCGGGTCGCCACCTGCTCGTGGGTGAGGCCGAACTCGTCGATGAGCTGCTGGTAGGCGGCCGCCTCCTCCAGGGCGTTGAGGTCGACCCGGTGGAGGTTCTCGACCAGCGCCTGCTCCAGGCTGGCCACGTCGTCGGCCACCTGGACCAGGACGGGGATGGTCTGGAGCCCGGCCCGGCGGGCGGCCCGCCAGCGCCGCTCCCCCGCGATCAGCTCGTAGCTGTCCTCTTCGTCCTCGAGCTCCCGGACCAGCACCGGCTGGAGCAGGCCGACCTCGCGGATGGAGGCGGCCAGCGCCCCCATGGACTCCTCGTCGAAGTGGCTCCGGGGCTGGATAGGCGTTGGGCCGGATGTGCGAGATCGGCACGACCCGCAGTAGACGAGTCGGTCTCCCCCGTCGCCTCACTCGGGATCAGGGCGCTGAGCCCTTTACCGAGACCGCTGCGGCGCGCCATTGCTCACCTCCTTGGCCAGCTCGCGGTAGGCCACGGCACCCCGCGAGGTCGGATCGAACACCGTGATGGGCTGCCCGAAGGACGGCGCCTCGGAGAGACGGACCGTGCGGGGGATCACGGCCCGGCAGACCCGCTCGGAGAAGTGCTCCCGGACCTCGTTGGCCACGTCCACCGAGAGCCGGGTGCGGGCGTCGTACATGGTCAACACGATCGTGCTGACCTCCAGCGTCTGGTTGAGGTTGGTCGAGACCAGGTTGACGTTGCGCAGCAGCTGGCTCAGACCCTCGAGGGCGTAGTACTCGCACTGGATGGGCACGAGGACCTCGTCGGCGGCGGCCAGACCGTTCACCGTGATGAGGCCGAGCGAGGGCGGGCAGTCGATCAGGACGAAGTCGAAGTCGTCGACCACGGTGTCGATGGCCCGCTTGAGCTTGAGCTCCCGGCTGAAGGCCGGGACCAGCTCGATCTCGACGCCGGCCAGGTCGATGGTGGCGGGGGCCACGAAGAGGTTCTTGACGCTCGTGGGCTCGATGCAGTCCTCGAGCGGCTGATCCCGCATGATCACGTCGTACATGGAGAGCTCGAAGTTGCGGGCCTCGACGCCGAGGCCGGTGGTGGCGTTGCCCTGAGGGTCGAGGTCGATCACGAGCACCCGGTAGTCGAGCTCGGCCAGGGCCGCCCCCAGGTTGACCGTGGTGGTGGTCTTGCCGACGCCACCCTTCTGGTTGGCGATGGCGATGATCCGGGGCAGCTCTCGGGTGACCGGCTTGGATCCGTTGAGGAGCTCGGTGGCCTCGTTCCCGATGGACGGCGCTCCGCATGGCGTGCTTCGGGGCTGCGCGCGAGCCGGGCCGGGGCGGGTGTCGTCCACCGCCGGGGCCGGAGTCGGCTCAGGTGGGCTGATCACAGCCTCCTCGGCGGGCTGACGCCTGGCGGCTCCCGCCGGCACGGCCGTGGGTGGGTCGGCCGGGATGGGATCCGCATCGGGGGCGGTCGGCTCGGGGGTCGGGTGAGTTGCCTGGGTACCTGAGGGGCCTCATCGGAGGCCGGGAGCCGGCCTGCGCCGGCTCGCCGGCGAAGGAGCGGGACGAATCCGTCGGAGGGGGAGGAGCGTCGGCTCGGCGGCCGAGGTGGCCGGCCTGTCCTCGGCGGCCGGCCCGGGCTCCGCTCGGGCTCGCTTCACCCGGCACGCGCTCGCCGATCGGGCTGGTGGCCCGGTCCGCCGTGCCGAGAGACCTCCTGGTCATAGAGGGCGACCCTGGGCTCTTCGTCTTCCGTCTCCGGGTGGTCCTTGTCCCTGCGCCTGATGCGCATCAGGTGGGACTTCCGAATCGCCGATGCACGGCGCCTATCCTGGCGCGGCTAGGTCCCGAGGTCAAGGGTTGAGATTGTTCCACGTGAAACCGCCGTTCGGCCGTAGCGACCTTGCGATTGGTTTCACGTGGAACACCCGCTCCTGTCACCTCGCCGTCACAACGGCTCCAGGTCACGGCCTCACATCGCCTCCACCGAAGCGGTCCTCCCCGGATCCGGTGGCTCCCCATTGCCTTTCCCTGGGTCATGGGCTGGCCTCCATGGGCCGAATTCGCCTGTCTGGGGGAGTCGTTCTCCCCACGACGCCGCCCCCTAACGGCGCTGGCGCCGGCAGCGCTGGTCCACAGCTCGACCGCCTACCGGGGATCGGCTCCAGCAGGTCCGTCGAGGGAGGTGTCCCACCCCCTGGGGCCGGACCGAGGCCACGGTGGCGGCGCCTGGTCCCTACGGAACGGAGATAGGCCGGCCTGCCCGGCAGCCGGCATACACGCTCGCGGGAGCGGCAGCAGGCCGCCAAGCCCGTAGGGCGGGATCGACCAGGGGCTGACCCGGGCTGACCGGGGATGCCGATCGCTGACCTGGGCTGAGCTCCGAAGATCACGACCACTGAGCTGCGGGTCGCCTCCGTGTAGACCGAGAGTGAGATCCTGGACGCCCGGCGGCGGCGGCGGCGCCGAGGCCGGCGGCGCGGCCGGCGGGGCGCCGGCAGCCGGCCCCCCAGTTCCAATCTGACCTCGTGTCCCCGAACCTCGAGGGGGCCCGAAGTCCCGAGCACTGGCCGTGACCCTCAGAGGCTGGCCGTGACCCTCAGAAGAGTGGCTTCTTTGCCGGGACACCGTTGCGACGGGGGAAGCGGTCGGGGCACGGTGCGACCGCCTCAGGGTGCGGTACTCGAAGGTCCGGTGGACCACCTCCACCGGCTCCAGGCCGAACTGGTGCAGGGGCTCGGCCGGCCAGCGGTCGCCGGAGCCAGCCTCGTCCTCGGCCCGGGGGGGTTCGGAGACGATCAGCCAGCCCCCGACCTTCAGCAGGGGAGCGGCACACTCGGCCACGACGGCCGGCCGCCCGAACGAGCGGGCCAGTACCCCGTCGAAGTCCGGCCGCAGTGCCGCCTCGCGCCCACAGACCTCGGCCCGCTCTTCCAGGACCGGTGACCCGGTCGCCAGGCCCAGACGCTCGACCGCCCGGCGCAGGAAGGCGGCCCGCCGCCCGTTGGCCTCCAGGAGGGCCACGGTGGCCTGGGGCCAGCTCCGTCGCCACCACGAGCCCGGGCAGCCCGCCGCCGAGCCCAGGTCGACCAGGCTGGACTCGAGCTCGGCCGCCGACAGGCTGCGGGCGATGGCGGCGAAGCCCTCGGCGTGGCGGATCTGTGGCTCCAGCGGCCCGGGGCCGAGGAAACCCAGGGCGCGCGCCTCGGTCAGGAGCTCGACACAGCACAGAGGTGGGGGAGCGACCCCCGTCGTCGGCGCCGGGCACCGGCGCCGGCTCAGCCTGCAGGCGCGATGACGATGTGGCGGTTGGGGTCCTCGCCCTCGGAGCGAGTCTCGACCCCGTCCATCTCGTTGATGGCGTCGTGCACGGCCTTGCGGTCGGCCGGGCTCATCGGCTCGAGCGCCTTCTCCTGGCCCGAGGCCAGGACCTCCTCGGCGATCTGCATGCTGAAGCGCTTCAGGGCCGCCGAGCGTCGCTCCCGGTAGCCGGCCACGTCGACCAGGATGCGGTCGGTGCGCGACGGGCACTGGCGCTGGACCACGGCCCGGGTCAGGTCCTGCAGGGCGGCCAGGGTGGAGCCTCGGGGGCCCACCAGGATGCCGAGGTCCTCACCGATGGCCGCGATCTCGACGGTGTCCTCGTCCAGCAGGCGGGTCTCGACCGTCCCCTCCATCCCGAACTCACCCAGGAGGTCGGCCACGAACGCTCGCCCGACCTCACCCTGCTCTTCGAGCGTCATTCCCTCGGCCATGTCCACTGTCTCCTTCGCTTCGGTGCTCCGCTGCGGAGCCTTCTCGTGCCGACTCCCCTGAGCCGTTCCGCGAGCCTTCCACCGACGCCACGCCGGCGCCCGTCGCCTTGCTGCGATTGCGCCGGCGTCGGGCCGAGCGGCTGGTGCCGCTGCCCGTACCGCCGGTCGTCGTTCCTGCGGCGCCCGAGCCGTTGCTCCCGCCCGCGCCGACCGCGGCCCCGGCTCGGCTCACGGCGGCCTCGACTCAGCAGCCGCGTCCGCCCCGCTCGGCTCGGCCGACGCCCCGGAGAGAGCTGGACGAGGCTCCGCTGCGCTGCCCGCCCTGGCGGCTGCCCTGGCCCCTTGGCCGGATCGGCCGCCGCCACCCCCGCCGCTGCCGTTGCGCCGCGAGCGCTCCCGACGGGGCCGGGCCCGACCGGACGCACCCGGGCCCGCACCCGGGCCTCGACCCGCACGCGGCCGAAGAGCCCGGTCTTGGGCTCGTCGACCACGATCACCTCGGCGTCGCCGACGGCGACCCCCAGCTGGTCCAGTGCCTGCTCGGTCGCCTCTTCGACGGTCTTGCCCGCCACCTCAACCCACTCCACGCGCTATCGAGCCTTTCTGGTCCGCTTCGAGCGCGACCGCGGGTGGGCCTTGGGTGCTGGAGCATCGTCGACGCTGTCGTCGCTCGCCGCCTTGCCGTTCGTCGTCTGCTTCCCCGCCGCCGGCTTCCTCCCGTTCGCGGCGCCCGCCCGTTGGTCTTGGCGCCGTTGGTCTTGGCCGCGTTCTTGGCCGGCGGCAGCGTCGCCTTGGCGGCCGCCGTCCCGTCCGTCGCCGTCGACGTCTTCTTCTGGCCGCCTTGGGCGGAGGCGGTTTCTCCTTCGTGTCCTTGTCCTTCGACGAGCCGATCTCGCGTTCGGCCGCCACCGGCGTGACCATGCCGGTCCGGAACATCACCTCTTGCGTCCCGATCCGCATGGCCGATGAGACCACCATGTAAATGGTTGCTCCGGCGGGCACTCTTAGGTAAATGACACCGAAAATAATAGGGAAAAACTTCTGCATTGTTTGCATCTGTGGATTCGCCGCAGCAGCCTGAGGATTGCGGCTATTCATCTGCTTCATTTGGTAGTACTGCAGGAACATCGCAGCGCCAATGAGCACCAGGTACGGGAGGACCAGCACTGCCTGGCTGGCGCTTCCAGGGAACGCGTGATGCGACAAGGAAGGGATGACAAATCCATCCCGAACCACCAATGCATTTGGCCATGACTGGCCACCAATGCTTGGTGCATTTGCGAGCTGGTCGGGATGTAACGCGGCGCGCGCATCCAAGCGTGTTGCGAGGCACTTGACTGTGTGCTCCAGCGGCGTTCGTATATGACTGACCCTTGGGCACCACGTTGGAGAGCCCGCGGATCAGCGAGTACAGCACGATCAGGAACGGCATCTGCAGGAGGCTCGGCAGGCAGGCCCCGAACGGGCTCGTCCCGTTCTCCTTGTAGAGCCGCATCATCTCCTGGTTGAGCATTTCCCGGTTCTCCGGGCCCTTGTACTTGGCCTGGAGCTTCTTCATCTCGGGCTGCAGCCGCTGCATCGCCAGCATCGACTTGGTGCTCTTCACCGTGACCGGCGTCAGGGCCAGCATGATGAGGACGGTCAGGCCCGTGATGGCGAAGCCGTAGTTGGGCCAGACGGCGTAGAGGCCGGCCAGGATCAGCCCGAAGAGCTCGAAGAGGGGATGGAAGATCTCGCCGACCAGCTTGAACAGGGAATTCTCGGCCAGCAGCGGGTGGCTCAGCACGGACGGCTCCCTTCATGGGCGTGGACCCGGACCGGGACCAGGTCGACGCCGTGGGGCCCGAAGGGCCGGCAGCGCAGCAGGCGCCGGGCGGTCAGGGCCAGGCCGCGCCAGAAGCCGTGGACGGTGAAGGCCTCCACGGCGTAGTTCGAGCAGCTCGGGTAGAAGCGGCAGGGCGAGATCCGCCCCGAGGCCGCGCCCTGGTAGGCGGTGACCAGGGCGATCGCCACCGCACCGGGAGGCGCGGCCTGGTGGCTTCGGCTGCGCGGGCTGCCGCTCACGCCCTGGCCGTTCACCGGGCCCCGTCCGGTCGCGGCCGGCCTTGCGCAGCGCCGTCGCCACGTCCTGGCGGAAGGTGGCGGGCGCCAGCCCGGCCGCGCCGGCTCCAGCCGGACCAGGTAGGTGCCGCGGGCCAGGGTCGGCGCCGCGGCGCGCACCACGGCCCGGGCCCGGCGGCGGAGGGATTGCGCACGACGGCGCCGCCACAGTGGCGGCCAATTGCGTAGCCGACCTGGGGAAACACGCCGGGGTTCTCGGCCGTGGCGGGGACGAACGTCACCCGCACCGGGCCGCTGGCTCCACGGGCCCGTGAGCGTTGCAGCTCGGCGAAGGCCGCGCGGCTGGTGATGCGTCCGACCGTCCGAGCAGGCACGAGAGGCCCTCAGACGGTGAGACGGTGGCGCCCCTTGAGCCGCCGTGACTTCAAGATGGCCCGGCCCGCCCGCGTGGACATGCGCTTGCGGAACCCGTGGGTACGGGCCCGCTTCCGGGTGTTCGGTTGATAAGTGCGCTTCACGTCAATTCAGCCTTTCGCGACGGCCGTGCGGCATCCGGAGCCGGTTCGTCGCAGGTTCCATGCCTCGGCCTTCGAGTGGATTCTGGCCGCCGGCGGCGAGTCCTCCCATGTTAGGCGCGATTCGCGGATGGCCTCTAGTCGCATCGCCCGGCACGGTGTACGTTCATCCAATTACCCGTACCGAGGATCGTTCCCAACTTGCTGGACCGGACGCCGAGGGGGGAGAAGGGGCGTTCGGGAGTCGCAGTGACCCAGGCAGGAGATCTTTGGACACGGTGCACCGGGTCCCTGCGCGACCAGGTATCGGAGAGCACGTGGCAGCTCTGGCTCTCGGGCATCGAGCCGGTCGCCTACGCCGACGGCGAGTTCGTGCTCTCGGTCCCCAACGGGCTCATCCGCGAGCGGGTCGAGTCGCGCTACCTCCCCATGATCGAGGACACCCTGGCCAACGAGGTGGGTACGCCCGTCCGCGGCCGCCTCGAGGTGCAGGAGCCGGGTCCGGCGGCGCCCGAGCCGGCCACCGACCAGATCTTCGGGCTGCCGCCGGAGCCCCGACGCCCGGCTGCCGGGCTCGCCGGGGACCGCCCCACGGCGCCGAACCGGCCCGGAGCAAGTTCCAGGCCGGGCGTGAATCCCCCGCCGTCCAGCTCGACTCCAAGTTCACCTTCGAGACCTTCGTGGCCGCGTCGTCGAACCGCCTGGCGCACGCCGCCGCCCAGGCCGTGGCGGAAACGCCCGGTCGCTCCTACAACCCGCTGTTCATCTACGGCGACTCGGGCCTCGGCAAGACCCACCTCCTCCACGCCATCGGGAACTACGTCACCGAGAACTACCCCCGGCGCAAGGTCCTCTACGTCACCACCGAGACGTTCATGAACGACTTCGTCGACTCGCTGCGCACCTCGACCACCCTGACCTTCAAGCGCCGCTACCGCGACTGCGACGTCCTCCTCATCGACGACGTCCAGTTCATGGAGCGCAAAGAGGGCCTCCAGGAGGAGTTCTTCCACACCTACAACGACCTCAAGGGCGCCTCCAAGCAGATCGTCCTCACCTCGGACCGGCCCCCCAAGTCGATCGAGACGCTCGAGGACCGCCTGCGCAGCCGCTTCCTCTCGGGCCTCATCACCGAGATCGACCCGCCCGACCTCGAGACCCGCCTCGCCATCCTGCGCTCCAAGTCCCTCAGCGAGCACCAGGACGTGCCCGACGACGTCCTCGAGTTCATCGCCTCCCACGTGAAGGACAACATCCGGGAGCTCGAGGGCGCCCTGACCAGGATCTGCGCCTTCGCCAACCTCAACAAGGAGCCGATCTCGCTGGCCCAGGCCGAGAAGGTCCTCTCCGACCTGGTCCTGGCCGGCGAACCCCGCCGCATCACCCCGCAGATGATCCTCGACGCCACCTCGGCGAGCTACGGGTTCTCGGTCGAGGCCATCTGCGGCCCCAGCCGGACCCGGCCCCTCGTCACCGCCCGCCAGGTCGCCATGTACCTGACCAGGGAACTCACGGACTACAGCTATCCGGCCATCGGGCGTGTCTTCGGCAAGCGGGACCACACCACCGTGATCCACGCCGTCGACAAGATCGCCGGCCAGATGCAGGAACGCCGGCAGATCTACGAACAGGTCACCGAGCTGATCCAGAAGATCCGTGCCGGCTCGGCCTGACCATCACGTCCGCTCGCGCCCGCCGGGCCCGATGCGCCGCGCGCATCCGCCGAGTTGTGGTTTGCCGGGGGCAAAGCCTGTGGACCGAGCTTGCTCGGCGCTGGGGACCGCACCCTCGCTTGTCCCCAGCCGGCGCGCGACCCGGTCGCCCGTACGATCGATGCCCGCGCCCGGCCCACATCCCCATGGGGACAGCGATCGGTGCGCCCAGCAGGGATCGGGGACCATGTCGTCCACAATCCACACCCCTTACTACCTTTACAAGACACCTATACCTCTCCCTCCGATATGAAAGATCGGGAAAACTCCCGAAAGGACCAGCTGCGGTGAAGTTCAGATCCGAGCGTGATGCGCTCGTCGACATGCTGGCCACCGCGAGCCGTGCCGTCGGAGGCCGCGGCGGCTCCTCCCCGGTGCTCCTCGGCCTGCTGCTCTCGTGCGAGGGGAACTCCTTGCGCGTGACCGGCACCGATCTGGACCTCACGATTCAGGTGACCGGCGAGGTGATCGGGATCGACGACGGCAGTTGTGTCATTCCGGCGCGGCTCTCGACCGACATCGTGCGCCGGCTCGAGCCCGGCGCGGTGACCTTCGCCGACCAGGGCGACCACATCACCATCAGCGCGGCCCGCTCGACGTTCAAACTCCACACGTATCCCGTCGTGGAGTTCCCCCCCGTGGGCAAGACGGACGAGCCGACGACACAACTCTCGGAGACCGCGCTGGGCGAGGCCGTGCGCCAGGTCGTGCGCGCCGCGTCACACGACGACGGCCGGCCGCTGCTGACCGGTGTGCTCGTGTCTCGCGCGTCGACGGTATCATCCGCATGGTGGCGACCGACTCGTACCGCATGGCCATGCGCGACCTGCCGGGCACCGAGACCATCCCGGGCGAGGAGGACCTGCTCGTGCCGGCCCGGGCGCTCTCCGAGCTCCAGCGCCTGCCCACAGGCACGATCTCGGACGGATCCGAGACGAATCACGTCGGCGTGGCGGCGAACAGCAACGAGATCACGTTCTGGCAGGGCAACGTCCAGATCAGCACCCGGCTGCTCGAGGGCCGCTACCCGGACTACAAGCAACTGATCCCGGACCACTACCCGAACACGCTGCATCTCGGGAAGGAGAGCTTCCTGGCCGCGCTGCGGCGCGTGCAGCTGCTGGTGCGCGACAACACGACGCCGGTGCGGCTGTCCATGCGCCAGGGCGGCGTCGACCTCAGCGTGCAGAGCCAGGACGTCGGCGACGCGGCCGAGGCGGTCGACGGGGACTACACGGGCGAGGACCTCGTCATCGCGTTCAACCCGTCGTACCTCATCGACGGCGTCGAGGCGGTCAGCCGGCGACGAGGTGATCGTCGAGACCGCCGACGCGTCGCGGGCCGCCACGGTGCGCGGTGCCGAGGATCAGGAGTTCCGCTACCTCCTGATGCCGGTCCGGGTCTCCTGAGCGGCCCGCGGTCGCGGTGAGCGTCCGGCACCTGGAGCTGGCCGACTTCCGCATCTTCCGCGCCGTGCATCTCGACCTCGAGCCCGAGGGGACGACGGTGATCACGGGATCGAACGGCACCGGGAAGACGAGCGTGCTCGAGGCGCTGGCCTATCTCGGCACGCGCCGCTCGTTTCGCGGCGCGCCACCTGAGGCCATGGTGCGCACGGGCGCGGAGAGTGCCATCGTCCGCGCCGAGATCGACAACCGCGACAGCCCCGCGCTGGTCGAGGCGCAGATCATGCCGGCCGGGCGCAGCCGGACCCGCGTGAACCGCAAGGCGGTGAACGGGCGGCGCGAGCTCGGCGCGGCGGCGCCGGTGACGATCTTCTCGCCCGAGGACCTCGTCATCGTCAGCGGCGGCCCGAAGGGGCGGCGCGAGGTGCTCGACGACGCGCTGGCCCTGCTCGACGCCGAGGGGGCCCGGGCCGCCGACGAGACCGACCGGGTGCTGCGCCAGCGCGCCGCCCTCCTGCGCCAGTCGGGGGGCCGGGCCGGCGAGGAGGTGACGGCGACCCTCGACGTCTGGGACCAGCGGCTGGCCGACGCCGGAAAAGTCCTGGTGGCGGCGCGCGAACGGCTGGTGGCGGACCTCGACCCGCTCGTCGCCGCCGCCTACCGCCACCTGGCCGGCGCCACCGACACGGCGGACCAGACCGTCATGAGCCAGCGCTACCTGCGCAGCTGGGACGGCGACCTCCTGGACGCGCTCGGCGCCTCGCGGCGCGACGACCTGCGCCGCGGCGTCAACACGGTCGGGCCGCACCGCGACGACCTGCTGCTCGAGCTCGACGGGCGCGAGGCGCGCACCCACGCGTCGCAGGGCGAACAGCGCTGCCTGGCCCTGGCCCTGCGCCTGGGGGTGCACCGAGCTGGTCCGCGCCCGGACCAGCCTGATCCCGACGCTGCTCCTCGACGACGTCTTCTCCGAGCTCGACCCGGCCCGCAGCCGGGCCCTGGTGGCCGAGCTGCCCGCCGGGCAGTCCATCCTGACCACGGCGGCACCGCTGCCCGAGGGCATCGAGGTGGCCCGCCTGCTCCCGGTCGGCAGACCTGGAGGCGGGGTGACGACGCGGCCGCCGCGATTCGGGGCCGCGCCCCGTCGGTGACTCCATGCCCCGCCTGCTGGGCCGCCTCGGCTCGGCACCGACGCCGGCGGTCATGGAGGCGGTGTTCACCCGCTGGGAGGAGCTGGTCGGTCCCGAGCTCGGCGGCCACCTGCGGCCCCAGCGCGTCGACGGACGCGTGCTGGTGGTGGCGGTCGACCACCCGGCGTGGGCGACCCGCGCCCGCATGGAATCGGGGCAGATCCTGGCCCGGCTGCGCGCTCTGGGAGACACCACCATCGACCGCCTGGAGGTGGTGGTCGAGCGGACCTGAGCGACACATGAGTAGGGGCGCCCGCGACCGTTCAGAGGTGCCGAATTGGCGCCGCTGTCGGGTAGAATGGTGCGTTCGCATCGAAAGGCCGGACGTGCGCCGTTCGGGGATTCGATTCGCACCGCGAAAGACCTACGTTCTGAAAGGGCGCGCCTGTGGCAGTAAAGGTGGATGAGAGACCTGGCGAGCACCGGCGCGTCGTACACCGAGGACGACATCACCATCCTCGAAGGGCTCGAGGCAGTACGCAAGCGGCCCGGCATGTACATCGGCTCGACCGGCCCGACCGGGCTGCACCACCTGGTGTGGGAGGTCGTCGACAACTCGGTCGACGAGGCCATGGCGGGCCGCGCCAGCCGCATCGACGTCACCCTGCTGGCCGACGGCGGCTGCCGGGTCGTCGACGACGGGGCCGGCATCCCGGTCGGTCCCCACCCGAAGAACCCCAAGGTCTCGACGGCCGAGATCGTCCTGACCACGCTGCACGCCGGCGGCAAGTTCGGCGGCAAGGGCTACCAGGTCTCGGGGGGCCTCCACGGGGTCGGCATCTCCGTGGTCAATGCCCTCTCCACCCGGCTCATCCTCGAGGTGGACCGCGACGGCCAGCACTGGGAGGCTGAATTCGAGAAGGGCGGCAAGGTCAAGCAGAAGATCACCGCGACCGGCCCGGCGCCCAAGGACCGCAGCACCGGCGCAGCCGCGCACCGGCACCACCGTCACCTTCTGGCCCGACCGCACGCGTCTTCGACGAGACCGAATTCCGCGCCCAGACCATCGTCGAGCGCATGCAGATCATGGCCTTCTTGAACAAGGGCCTCGAGATCCGCTTCGTCGACGAGCGCACGGACCCCGTCACCAAGACCACCTACAAGTACAACGGCGGCATCGTCGACTTCGTCAAGCACCTCAACGCGTCGAAGGAGTCGCTCTTCCGCAAGGTTGCGTCGTTCGAGCAGGCCGAGGAGGGCCAGGAGGTCGAGATCGCGCTGCAGTGGAACGCCGGCTACCACGAGTCGATCCACTCCTTCGCCAACGGCATCTCCACCATTGAGGGCGGGATGCACGTGGAGGGGTTCTCCAAGTCGCTGACCAACGTGGTCAACCGCTACGCCCGCGCCCGCAACATCCTCAAGGAGAAGGAGGAGAACCTCAAGGGCGAGGACATCCGAGAAGGCCTGACCGCCATCATCTCGGTGCGCCTGCGCGACCCGCAGTTCGAGGGACAGACCAAGTCGAAGCTCGGCAACGCGTCAATCCGCTCGCTCGCCGAGCGCACGACGAACCAGAAGCTCACCGAATGGCTCGAGGAGAACCCGCGCGAGGCGAGCCAGATCGTGCAGAAGTCGATGCAGGCGGCCCGGGCCCGGTTGGCGGCGCAGGGCGCGCGCGACCTGACGCGGCGCAAGTCGGCCCTCGACGGTGCCGGCCTGCCCGGCAAGCTGGCCGACTGCTCGTCGCGCGACCCGCGCGAGTCGGAGCTCTTCATCGTGGAGGGCAACTCCGCCGGCGGTTCGGCCAAGGACGCCCGGAACCCGCACACGCAGGCCATCCTGCCCATCCGGGGCAAGATCCTGAACGTCGAGCGGGCACGCATCGACAAGATGCTCAAGAACGCCGAGATCCAGGCGCTGATCTCCGCCATCGGTGCCGGGACTGGCCGAGGAATTCGACGTCGAGAAGATCCGCTACCACAAGGTGATCCTGCTGGCCGACGCCGACGTCGACGGCAGCCACATCCGCACCCTGCTGCTGACCTTCTTCTACCGCCAGATGAAGCCGCTGGTCGAGGGGGGCTTCGTCTACGTCGCCCAGCCGCCGCTCTATTCGACGCTGGTCGGCAAGGAGAAGATCTACCTCAAGGACGACGCCGCCCGGGAGGCCTTCCTGGCTGAGCACCCGGATCACAAGCACGACTTCAACCGTCTGAAGGGGCTCGGCGAAATGGACTACGCCGAACTGCGCGACACGACGATGGACCCCGGCAAGCGGTCGCTCCTGCAGATCAACGTGGAGCAGGCGGCGACGGCGGACGAGGTCTGTTCGATCCTGATGGGTGACGACGTGGAGCTGCGGCGCCACTTCATCCAGACGAATGCCAAAGACGTCCGTTTCCTCGACATCTGAGCAGACGGACCGGAAGTAGGGAGCACATGCCACAGTCGACACGCGGCTCGGGCCGCGGGGGAGCGGGCTCGGGCGGGGGCAACGACGCCCCGGGGGCCGACGAGCCGGTCAGCGGTTCGATCGAGCCCATCGAGATCCAAGAGGAGATGGAGCGCTCGTTCCTCGAGTACTCCATGTCGGTCATCGTCGCCCGCGCCCTGCCGGACGTGCGCGACGGGCTCAAGCCCGTGCACCGCCGGATCCTGTACTCCATGTTCGACAACGGGCAGCGGCCCGACCGGCCGCACAGCAAGTGCGCCAAGGTCGTGGGCGAGGTCATGGGGACCTACCACCCGCACGGCGACTCGGCCATCTACGAGGCGCTGGCCCGCATGGTCCAGGAGTTCTCGCTCCGCCACCCCCTGATCGACGGCCACGGCAGCTTCGGCGGCCGCGGCCCCGACGACGGCGCCGCCGCCATGCGGTACACCGAGTGCCGGCTCGCCCCGCTCGCCCTGGAGCTGATGGCGGACATCGACGAAGAGACCGTCGACATGGTCGCCAACTACGACGGCTCGTCCCTCGAGCCCGTGGTGCTCCCCGGCCGGTTCCCCAACCTGCTGGTCAACGGCTCGCAGGGCATCGCCGTGGGCATGGCGACCAACGTGCCGCCGCACAACATGGGCGAGGTCATTGACGCCGCCATCCACGTGCTGCACCACCCCGAGGCCACGCCCGACGAGCTGATGGAGTTCGTGAAGGGCCCCGACTTTCCGACGGGGGCGCAGATCCTCGGGCGCCAGGGCATTCTCGACGCCTACCGGACGGGGCGCGGCTCCATCAAGATGCGCGCCGTCGCCGAGATCGAGGAGGGCCGGACCGGGGACCGCATCGTCGTCTCCGAGCTGCCGTACCAGACCTCGGTCGAGGTGATCGAGCAGAAGATCACCGAGCTCGTACGCGCCGGCGACCTCGACGGGATCAGCGGCATGCGCAACGCGTCGGCGAACCAGCAACCGAGCCTGATCATTGAGCTCAAGCGTGACGCCAACGCCAACGTCGTCCTGAACAACCTCTACAAGCAGACGCCGCTGCAGACCAGCTTCGGCGTGAACATGCTGGCCCTGGTCGACGGCGTGCCCCGCACGCTCAACCTTGCGCAGGCGCTGGGGTACTACATCGACCACCAGATCGAGGTCATTCAGCGCCGGTCCCAGTTCCGCCTCGACAAGGCGCGCAACCGGGCCCACATCGTCGAGGGCCTGCTGCGCGCCATCGACATGCTCGACGCCGTGATCGCCACCATCCGGGCGTCCGCCGACCGGCCCGAGGCCCGCACGTCCCTGATGGCCGAGCCCTTCTCCTTCACCGAGGTGCAGGCCACCCACATCCTCGACATGACGCTGGGCCGCCTGACCCGGCTCGGCCGCTCCGAGCTGGAGGCGGAGATGGAGGAGCTGCGCGCCACCATCGCCGAGCTCGAGGCCATCCTGTCCGACGATGCCAAGCTGCGCGGCGTCATCGAGACCGAGATCACGGCGATCCGCGACAAGTTCGCCAACCCGCGCCGCAGCGTCATCACGCACGACCCCGGCGAGATGGGCGTGGAGGACCTCATCTCCGACGAGGAGATCGTCGTCACGATGACGCGGGCGGGCTACATCAAGTCGGTGGCCGCGGCGGCCTTCCGGACCCAGGGCCGGGGCGGGCGCGGCGTCCAGGGTGCGCGGTTGAAGGAAGAGGACCTGGTCAGCCAGGTCGTCCACACCTCCGCCCATGCCTTCCTGCTGCTGTTCTCCAATCAGGGCAAGGTGTATCGACTGCGCGGGCACGAGATCCCGATGAAGGACCGGACCGCACGCGGCACGGCGGCGATCAACCTGGTGCCGCTGGCACCCAACGAGTCGATCGCGGCCATCATCACCACCCGCGAATTCGCCGCAGACCAGTTCCTGGTGTTCGCGACCGCGCTGGGCCAGGTGAAGAAGACGGCGCTGAGCGAGTACGACAAGTCGCGACGCGAAGGATTCATCGCCATCAACCTGCGCGACGGCGACGAGCTCGTGCGGGTCGTGGCCACCTCGGGCGACGACGACCTCTTCGAGGTGACGCGCAACGGCATGACGATCCGCTTCAACGAGGGCGATGTGCGCGCCATGGGCCGCGATGCGGCCGGCGTACGGGGCATCCGCCTGCGCGCCGGCGACGCGGTCGTGTCACTCGACGTGGCCGCGGACGACACCGACATCCTGATCGTGACCGACGCCGGCTACGGGAAGCGGACGAAGCTCGAGCGATTCAACCGCCAGACCCGCGGCGGGCAGGGCGTGCGCGGCATCCGCTTGACGGGCAAGAGGGGCACCGTGGTGGCCGCCTTCATGGTCGCGCTGGACGAGGAGATCCTGCTGGTCTCCTCGGGGGGCGTGGTCATCCGCACGCAGGCCCGCGAGATCGCTTCGCAGGGCCGCGACGCCACCGGTGTCCGCGTCATGAACCTCGACGAAGGTCAGAGCGTGGCGGCCGTGGCGCGGGTGAACGCGGAGACCGAAGAGGGCTGAGCTCCCACGCCGGGGCTTCGACGCTGAGCGCCGGATCGGGCCTCGGACGCCGGCCCCGGACGCCGGCTCAGAAGATGTGCAGGGACGAGATCGGCCACACGCGCAGTTCGACCTTGCCGACGATCAACGATCTGCCGATCGGTCCCCAGTACCGGCTGTCACACGAGTCGGTCCGGTTGTCGCCCATCACGAAGTAGTTGTTGGCCGGGACGCGGTAGGGCCGGGCGAGATTCGAGCCGTTGCCGGCGGGCCCGGCGACGGTGATCCCCTGCTCCGAAGAGGGCAACCAGCTCTCGTCCAGGCGCTTGCCGTCGATGTAGACGTAGCCACCGGTGAGCGAGACGACATCGCCGGGGAGCCCGATGACCCGCTTGACGAGGTCGTTGACCTGCGTTCCACCGCAGTCCTCCGCCGGGGGCCGCGAGAAGACGACGATGTCCCCCCGGTCGACGCCGTGCAGGTGGTAGCTCAGCTTGTTGACGAGGATGCGATCGCCGATCTGCAGTGTCGGCTCCATGGAGCCCGACGGGATGAAGAAGGTCTGGACGACGAAGGCCCGCAGCAGCACCGCCACGAGGACGGCGACCACGACGACGATGACCGCTTCCTTGATCCACCGTGTCGGGTGGGGATTGGCGGGTGCCGGCTCGGGCCGGGGCGCCGCGTCAGGAGGTCCGTCCGAAGGCGGTTCGCCGGGTGGCCGCTCGTCGACGGCGAGGACCGGCTCGTTCGGTTCGGACGCCACCGCAGGCAGGTTAGACGGCGATGCCGGAGGGGTGGGCTCAGGCGGGGGTCGGGATCACCGAGGCGGTGTCGCGACCTGAGCGCAGGACGGTGCCGGGCAGGGCCCCCGTCGGCGCTCCGTCGCGGATGGTCTCGACGCCGTTGACCAGGACCCGCACCACCCCGTGCGAGCCGGCGTAGAGCCGGGCGGTGTCGCCGGGAAGGTCGTGCACCAACCGGGCGGGCTCGGAGCCCACAGTCTCGGGATCGAAGACGAAGAGATCGGCGGCGTAGCCCTCACGGATCAGTCCGCGCTCGCGCAAGCCGAACAGCCGGGCCGGTTGGTCCGTCAACATCTGCACGGCCTTCTCGACCGGGACCAGCTTGCGGCCGCGCAGGCAGTCGCCGAGAAAGGCCGTGGGGTAGTTCGAGCCGCACATGCGGTCGAGGTGCGCCCCGGCGTCGGAACCCCCGACCATGGCGCGCGGGTCCGACCAGATCTCCGCCCGCAGTTCCCACGTCCGGTCCTCCCCGTCGTCGGTGTTGGGCCACAGCACGGTGCGCAGGTCGTCGGCCAGCACGATGTCGAGCAGCGTGTCGAACGGAGCAGTGCCCCGCTCCTCGGCGATGTCGGCCACGGTGCGGAAGGCGCACCCTTCGTTGGCCGCCGCGTAGGTGTCCCCGATGGTGTAGGTGCCCCAGCGGGCCAGCCCGCGAAAGACACCCGCCTCCTTGCTGTGGGCCCGCTCGTCGAGCAGGGCGCGCACAGCCGGGTCGGCTAGTTGGCGCATCCGCTCTGGTTCGGGCAGGCCCATGACATCGCCCCAGCCCGGAATGAGGAAGAGCGCGCAATGGGTCCGAAAGCTCATGTTCATGGGCACGACCGTCGGCATGGTGAGTGCGACGATCTGCCCACCGGCTGCCGCGGCGGCCGACGAGGCGCCGAGCTGGTGGGCGATCTTCTCGGTCGAGCGCGCGTCGACCGTGAGGACGTTCCAGTTGAGCGGTCGCCTGGCGGTCACGCTCATGGTCGTCATGAGGTCGACTTCGTCGTCGGTGAACGAGTCGAGGCAGCCGTTGGTGATGTACTCGAGCGTGGTCCCCTCGTGGGCGGCCACCTCCTCGCAGAAGGCGAGCATCTCGCGGCGGTCGGCATAGCGGGAGCTGATCGGGCGGCCGTCACCGTCGGAGTGCGTGCGGGACTGGGAGGACGAGAAGCCGAGTCCTCCGGCCTCGAGCGACTCGGCGAGCAGCGCGCGCATGGCGGCGATCTCGTCGTCGGTCGCCACCTCTTCGCCACGGGCGGCCCCAAGGACCTTGCGGCGCAGGGCGCAGTGGCCCACCAGGAACCCAGCGTTGACGCCGAGCCCGCCGTCCAGCGCGTCGAGGTACTCGCCGAAGGTCGACCAGGTCCAGGGCACGCCGTTCTCGAGGGCGGCGAGCGGCATCCCTTCGACTTTGGCCATCATCTGGCGGATGTAGTCGGCGTCCTCGGCGTTGATCGGGGCGAGGGTGAACCCGCAGTTCCCCCCGATGACAGAGGTCACGCCGTGCACGTTCGAGGGCGAGGCCAAGGGGTCCCAGAAGAGCTGCGCGTCGTAGTGCGTGTGCGGGTCGACGACGCCGGGCATCACGACGAGGCCGCCGGCGTCGAACTCCGTCGTCGCAGGCTCGTCGATCTGGCCGACGGCCACGATGCGACCGTCGCGGATTCCGACGTCGGCCAGACGCCCGGGTTCCCCGGTCCCGTCGATGACCGTGCCTGATCGGATGACGTAGTCGAGCATGGGACCTCCGGGGTGGGCGCGTGGCTGCATGTGCCGGGCGCCGGAATCTGACGACCCGTCAGCTTACGTGTCGGCATCGGGCCCCTTCCGTGGCCGGGCTCAGGCCGGCTGGTCGCGGGCGGTGCCGGGTCCTTCCTGGTACCCCCGGATGACAGCGGCCCGGATCTCCTGCAGGCGGGCCTCGACCTCGTGTTGGCGTTCGGTCAGAGCGGCCAATTCCTCCTCCATGACGGCGAGGGAACCGGCGACGTCGAAGGCCGACGTGAGATCGACCTCCGCCATCTCCTCATGCGAGCGCAGCAGCTCGTCCGTCCGGCCGAACAGCCCCTCGTCGATCTCGGCCTCGACGTACTCGCTCGGAGGCGGGGGCTCCTCGCCCTGGGGGGCGGTGTCCAGCACGCCCGGGAGATCGTCGACCAGGCTCTTGCCCTGCTCCGCCCAGGTGCTGCCCGCATGCCGCAGGATCGCGACGTCGGCCGACAAGATGGCCCGGGCGTAGGCCAAGGCTTCCAGAGCGAGAGTCAGATCGTCCCGCCATCGCCTGATCGGCGCAACGGTTCCCGCCTGTTCCACCTCGGCGGAGACGACCAAGAGGGTGTCGATGGCGGCCAGGGTCAGAGGGTGGTCCCGCAGGGAGGGCTCGGTATCGTCGTGGGCATCGTCGGCCGCGTCGTCACCGTCAGATGGCACCGGGTCACACTCCCCTCCGCGCTGGGGCTCCTCGAGCCGACCCCTGTTCCCACTCTTTCTCTACCACGTGCGCCGAGTTCGAGGGGGGTTGCGGGTGGATCGGAGCCGCGCGGTGCGCGTGCCGGCGGGCATCGCGACCTCGTCTACATGGGGGGTGTGCGTTTTGCGACTTCCTTGTGGACGACGATTCCTTCCTGGGGAACCCCTATGTCGGCGCGGTCCTCCCCAAGTCATCCACAGGCTGTGCCCGAATGCGTCCCCAGCCGGGAGCTTTCGCGCCGGGACGTGACGTGCTTTGCTCTGTGGATGCCCGGACGAACTGACGACGGCCGGGCCAGGTCGGCGCCGTGCTGAACCTCCAACCTTCCTCCGAGGGTGTGCTTCCGGGGCAGCACCTGGAGCGGGCCATCCGGGCCGGCTACATCGACGCCGGGCGCTTCAACATCCCGGATGCGAACGTGCAACCAGCGAGCCTCGACCTCCGCCTCGGTGAGCGGGCCCTGCGGATCCGCTGCAGCTTTCTGCCCGGGACGGACTCGGTCGAGCGGAAGCTGAAGGACTACATCCTCGACGAGATCGATCTCCGGGGGGACGGCGCAATGCTCGAGGCCCGGTGCCCCTATCTCATTGAGCTCAAAGAGCGCCTCGATCTCCCGGCCGGCTTGCGTGGCAAGGCCAACCCGAAGAGTTCCACCGGCCGGATCGATGTCTTCACCCGGGTCATCACCGACAACAGCGACCGTTTCGACGAGGTTGCTCCGGGCTACAGCGGGCCCCTGTACCTGGAGGTGGTTCCTCTTTCGTTCGCCGTACGTGTCCGCGAGGACCTGACGCTCAACCAGCTCCGCCTCTCCATGGGGCGGCCGTGGCTCGGCGACGACGAGGTTCGCCAGACTCACCTGGAGGAGCCGATCCTCTACCGGGCGGGCACCCCTGTCCCCGTCGACGACCTCGTCCTGTCGAACGGACTCTTCCTCGGCCTCGACCTGCGCGGTGACGAGAACGGGCAAGTCGGGCACAGCACCCGTGACAGTGCGCCGCTGCTCGATCTGACCTCAGGCGGAGAGGCCGACCCACGACCCTTCTGGGACCCGGTCTTCCGCGAGGACGGTGACCGCTTGGTCCTCTCGCCCAAGCGCTTCTATCTCTTGATGTCGAACGAGGCGGTGAGCATCCCGCCCAACCTGGCCGCCGAAATGACCGCGTACGACCCGACTAGCGGCGAGCTGCGCACGCACTACGCCGGGTTCTTCGACCCAGGCTTCGGTTTCGACCCGACCGGAGGCTTCCGGGGTTCGCGTGCCGTGCTCGAGGTGCGCGCCCATGACGTCCCCTTCATGGTCGAGAACGGGCAGGCGGTGTGCAAGCTGACCTTCGAGCGCATGCTCGAGGAACCGACTTCCCTGTACGGCTCCGGCATCGGGTCCTCGTATCAGCAACAGGAAGAGACGCTGAGCCGCTACTTCCGCCGCTCGCGGGAATAGTCACACCCGCCCGTCGGCGGTCCCCGACGCGGCGCCGTCCGCGTCGCGCATCAACGTGCGTCGGTCACAGCCAGATGTGCAGCCGCGCTCCTGCGCGAAAAACGGCGGAATTCAGGCGGAAAACCGCAACTTCAGGTGCAGTGCCCGTCAGCGCTGCAATCACAATTGTTGCGCACATTCGAGGAGAACCCCGAAGTTCGACGTTCCCTCGGGTAAGTGGGATGCGCGGACCTAAGGCGGGTGTGCGTGTTCAGTACAAAGGAGTAAGTCCATGAGGCGGAAACGACTCATTTCACGGAAACCATTCAATTCGATCGCGATCATGACGTGCGGGCTGGTCCTCGGGGCCGGCGCCGGTCTCGGTGCGGCCGTGCTGCCAGCGGGCGCGGCAACGTCGCCGACCGGTTTGCCGACGACCGTCCAGGCGATCCAGAACGCGGCGGCAGGCGCAGTCGCGCAGGCAACGGGTTCAGCGCCGCCGATTCCCCCGGTGCCGGCTTCGAACCCGCTGCCCTCGCAGCCCGCATCTGCTGCGGCGCCGATCACCGTGCTGTCGAACGAGCTGGGCCACACCATGCTCCCCGGACAGGACTCCTCCAGCGGCACGAACACCGCGAGGCAGTCGTCGGCCGTCGCCAACGCGGACGCGCCCGTGAACGTGTGTTCGGTGTCGGTCGGTCTGGCGGCGGACTCCAGCAGTAGCTGCTCGACGACGTCCGTCGGGAGCAACCAGCCGGGCGGACTGGCCGACGTCAACGCGCCGGTGACGGCGCAGGACAACGCCGTCGGGCTCATGAGCCAAGCCGCATCCGAGCTCGGCTTGGCGAGCGGGCAGTCTGCTGCCTCGACGTCGCAGAACGGCGCTGTCAACGCTGACGCACCGGTGAGCATCTGCTCGGTGAACGTCGGTCTGGTCGGCAATACCTCGAGTGACTGCAACACCACGGGTTCGAGCGGCACGACGACGCAGACCGGTGCGGTCGACGCCGCTGTCCCCGTCACCATCTGCGATGAGATCGTGCAGATCGATGGCGACAGTTCGGCCAACTGCCCTCAGCAGGCGGATCCCGCCAACCAGGAGGGTCAGGCCGCTGATGTGTCGGCGCCCGTAACTGCCTGTGGCGCGGTCGTGGCCGTCGATGGCTCAGCCAGCGGCATGTGCATGCCCGACGCCGCGTTTCCTCTGGCCAACGATCTGCCCACCAGTGACGGTAGCCAGAGCGCCCCGGTAGACGGGGTCATTCCGGTGAACGCCTGCAGCGTGGTGGTTGCCGTGGCCGGGACGGCGAGCAACTCGTGCGAACCCTCCCACACCGACACCACTGCCTCGGGTACCGCCCCGGTCAGCGCGCCCTTGACCGTGTGCGCCGTCGCGGCCTCCCTGAACGGCAATGCCAACGGTTCGTGTGTCGGGAGCGGGTCAACGGCTGCGCCGATCGGAACGTCGACCGCTCCAGGGAGTGGGGCCACCATTCCGTTGACCTTCTGCGGCATTGAGGGTGCCCTCAACGGCGTTGCCGATGCGTCGTGCGCGCAACCGTCCACGCCGGCGGCCACGCCGACACCGACGACGCCGGCCGGCGGCAGTACCGGGACGACGGCCCCGTCGGGAGCGCCGACGCCGGTGCCAGCGGTGCTCGCATCAACGGGCGGGTCGCCGGCGAGCGCGCCGACGGTGGCGACCGCGGCGTCGGGCGGCTCGACGTTGGCATCAACGGGCGCCCCGTTACTGCTCGAGGTCGTCATCGGAGCGGGTGCGTTGCTGCTTGGTCTCGGGATCACCCGCTCCGGGCGTCGCCGGACCCACCAAGAAGGTCTCGCTGACTAGCGGTCAGTGCTGACGGGTGCGGCGTCCACGAGGCGCCGCACCCGCGGGCCGCATCAGATGGAGGGAGGGGTTCATGTTCGACAACCACGATCCCGGTGACGTCACCGGTCTGGAGACGCTCTTCGAGTCGCGTCACTTCGGACGGACGGCGGGGGCCGGGGGGGCCGTCCTGGCGGCAGCAGTGCGGTCGACCGGCCTGGAGGAGACGATTCTCGCGATGGAGTTCGGCGGCGGGGCCCGCGAGCTGACGGTGCGCGGTGTGTCGGAATCGGGCGGTCGCGACGACACGCCCCGGGACGATGCGCTCATGACGCTTCCGGAGCCCACGACGTTGCCGACGGGCTCGGACCTCCCGACCGCGTCCGCGGGCGGTGCTGCGTCAGGGAACGGGGAGCCCCCAGTGCCGTCCGCGCCGTCGCCCAAGCGAGGCAGCAACTCGTACCGCATGATCGCGGCCGCCAGCTGTGTGGCGGCGCTCGTGGTCGCCGGCGTCACGTCGCAAGTGGGCCAGAAGCGACCGCCGGGCGTCTCGGCCCTCGGTGGTCACCGAGCCGGTGGCCATTCGGAGAGTCGAGATCGGAACGGCACCCCCAGCGTTGGTACGCCGTCATCGGACACGCCGACCTCGGGGACCCCGGCGCACTCTCGCGGATCAGCCGGCTTTGGTGCCGGCCATGGCCCGTCGGTCTCGCTGGCGTCGTCGACATCGGGTGCGCGCAGTGCGCCAGGCGGTCACGTCGCTGTGAGTGGAGCCGCGACCGACAACGGCACGCCTCCTTCGTCGTTATCGTCCCCCGGTCCGGGTGGTCCGGCTCCGTCGCCCGCCGGTTCCGGAGGCAGCGCGGGGACTTCTGCGGGAACGCTCGTCGCTAGCACACTCAATACTGTCGCGACGTCGGCGTCAACGGTCTCGGGACAACTCGGTAGCTCAGTGCCGGGGGCGGGACCGGTGACCAACGCGCTGAGGCGCGGCGGTCAGCGGTGTGAGTCAAGCAGTCGGTTCGACAACATCGTGACGATCACCGGCGCGCGATATCGGTTGCGGCGCGGTGGCCATTGCGTTGCCGCGACGGTTCGCGCGCACGGCAGACTGCGTTGCAGCGGGACGCATGCGACAACACCGTGACAACGCCGCGAGTGCAACTGCCCAATTGATGCACGACGCGTGCAGCAATCCATTCGATTTCAAACCGCACACGGCCGTTCGAACTAATTCCTAACAGATTCCCTGTTTCTAGGTATTCGCGTGGGCCTCATCGCTTTATTCTTGAACGTGAGGGGGCGTCTGGAACTCGAGAGCCGGGACTCCGAGTGTCAAGGGCCCAGCCTGACCGACGATTGCAGTGGAGGATCATGGAGGGGTCGAAGCCCGGATGGGCTGATTCTGACGATCATGCGACCTTGGAAGAGGTCTTTGCTTCCCGCACGTTCGGGCACCCGCGCCCCGATCCGTCCGCGCTGACCGAAGGTCTCCCGACGGTTGCGTCACCCCGGCTGTATTTTGTCCGCAATCGCTTCATCGCGTCGGCGTCCGCCGCGGCTGCGGCGCTCTCGGTCGTAGCTGGCGTGACGTTCGGTCCGGGCCCCATCGGCCAGGTGGCGCTCTCTTCGCATTCGGGCGACGTTCCTCCCGCCGTTGACACCACGCCACCGGCCACTCCGAACGCCCCAGCAGTCCCCCCCGCAGGATCCGGAGGTGCCGGCGAGCTCACCGGGAGCAACCAGCCAACCGGTGCCACCCAGGTCGCGCACGCGCAGGCGCCGACGGTGACAGTGAACGCGATCGCTGCCCCCGCCACGTCGCCGACACCGGGCGGTGCCGTCACTCCGGCGCCGAACCTGACTGGAGTCGGCACGGGCTCCACTGCTCCCGACCCGAGCACGTCGACTCCCGCCGGCACGACGACGACCACCACGGTTCCCACGACTCCCGCCGGCACGACGACGACAACCATTCCGGTCTCCTCCGCCACCGGTGGCGCCCCGCCGGCCGGGAGCGGAAGCAGTAGCAGCGGCAGCGGGACCACCGGGTCTGGCACTGGACCGGCACTGGCACTGGCACTGGCACCGGGACTGGCACCGGCACCGGCACCGGGACTGGCACCGGGACTGGCACCGGGACTGGCACCGGGACTGGCACCGGGACTGGCACTGGCACCGGGACTGGCACTGGCACCGGGACTGGGACTGGCACTGGCACTGGCACTGGCACCGGGACTGGCACCGGGACTGGCACTGGCACCGGCAGCACTGGCACCGGTACTGGAAGCCCCGGCACCGGCACCGGCACGGGTACGGGCGGCACCGGCACTGGCACTGGCACCGGCAGCACTGGCACGGGCGGCACCGGCACGGGCGGCACCGGCACCGGCAGCACCGGTAGCCTGGCAGCTCCGGTACCGGCTACACGCGTGGCACCGGCCAGGGTGACGGCGACGGCTCGGGGTCGTGCTGCGCGGACCAAGACCCCGATCCGTCTGGTTGTCACTGACCCACCGACGTCACCGCTCGGTCCGCTGGTGCTCTCGGGACGCGCGGAGGCGAGGCGCCGGCTGGTAAGCATGCGGTTGTCGGCACCTGCCGCGTCCCGGCACGAGTGAGGTCAGCTATGAACTACACGAATCTTGGAACATCGGGTCTCCGCGTCTCGAGGGTCTGCCTCGGCATGATGGGGTTCGGCAACGACAGTGACCGCGAGTGGGTCATCGACGAAGATGAGGCCGAGCCGATCGTCAAGGCAGCGGTCGAGGGGGGCGTGACCTTCTTCGATACGGCGGACGCCTATTCCGGCGGTGCGAGCGAAGTGGCGACGGGCCGGCTCGTACCCAAGTTCCTTTCGCGCGACGAAGTCGTCATCGCCACCAAGGTGTTCATGCCCGTCGGTCCGGGCGAGAACGGGGGCGGCCTCAGCCGCAAGCACATCCTTGCAGGGATCGACACGTCCCTGAAGCGCCTCAAGATGGACTACGTCGACCTCTATCAGATCCACCGCTGGGACCCCCGGACGCCGATTGAGGAGACGATGGAGGCCCTGCACGACGTCGTGCGAGCAGGGAAGGCCCGCTATATCGGAGCCAGCAGCATGTTCTCCTGGCAGTTCGCGAAGGCGCAGTACATTGCCGAGGCGCACGGCTGGACCAAGTTCGTGTCCATGCAGAACCACTACAACCTCGTCTACCGCGAGGAGGAGCGCGAGATGATCCCGCTCTGCCTCGACCAGGGCGTGGGATGCATTCCGTGGAGCCCGTTGGCCCGGGGAATGCTGGCCGGGACCCGGACCCGCGATGGAGGCCGGCACACAACCCGCTCAAGCACCGATGCCTTCACCGACTACCTCTACGACCAGCCGACCGACTTCGACGTCGTCGACGCAGTGGTCGAGGTCGCAGCTGCCCGCGACGTGTCTCCGGCGCAGGTCGCCCTGGCCTGGCTGCTCGCCAAGCCGGGTGTGTCGGCACCGATCGTCGGCGCCACCAAGAAGAAGCACCTGAAGGAAGCCCTGGCCGCCGAAGAGCTGCATCTGTCCGACGACGAGATCGCGGCACTCGAGAAGCCCTACGTACCGCATCCGGTCCTGGGACACTTCTAGGAAGCAAGCCGGGGCGCTCCGCTAGGGTCGCGCCGCCGGCACAGCCGAGCACCACAGATCGGGGGGTGGCATGCAGGTCGCACTCACGGTGGCGGACTTCCTCAACCGGGCGGCATTGGTCTACGGGCATCGGCCCGCGGTAGTCGACGAGCCAACGGTGCCAGGATCGTTCGGGACGCTGACCTATGGCGAGCTCGAGGCGCGTGCCCGCGGCATGGCGTTGGCGCTGGACGAACTCGGGGTCGAGCACGGTGAACGGGTCGCCATCGTCAGCCCCAACTCCGGGCGGTTCTTGACGTCGTACTTCGGCGTGAGCGGGTACGGCCGTGCCCTCGTGCCGATCAACTTCCGCCTGACCGCCGCCGAGATCGCCTACGTCGTCCAGCATTCTGGCGCGTCCGTCCTGCTGTACGACCCGGACGTGGCCGGCGAGGTGGACGCCATCAAGGTCGCCCACCGCTTCTGTCTCGACGGCACCGACGACGCCGCGCTCTTCGCGCCGGCGCCGGCGGGGGCGTCACCCCGGGAGTGGGCGGCCGAGGAGAACGCCACGTGTTCGGTGAACTACACGTCGGGCACCACGGCGCGCCCGAAGGGGGTGCAGCTGACACACCGGAATTGCTGGGTCAATGCCGCCACGTTCGGCTGGCACACCGGTGTCAGCGACCGCGACGTGCTGCTGCACACGTTGCCGATGTTCCACTGCAACGGCTGGGGGATGCCGTACGCGGTCACAGGCATGGGTGGCCTACACGTCGTCCAGCGCAAGATCGACGGTGAGGAGATCCTGGCGCGCGTCGAACGGCACGGTGTCACGTTGTTGTGCGCCGCGCCGGCAGTGGTGGCCGCCATCCTCGGCGCGGCGGAGGCCCGCGCCACAGAGGGACGGGAGACGCCGGGTCACGGCACGGTGCGCATCGTGGTGGCGGGGGCGCCGCCGCCGTCCAAGACGATCGAGCGCGTGGAGTCCGAGCTCGGCTGGGAGTTCATCCAGATCTACGGCTTGACCGAGACCGCGCCACTCCTCACCATCAACCGGGCGCCGGCGGAGTGGGACGGCCTCGGTGCCGCGGAGCGTTCGCAGCTGCTCAGCCGGGCCGGGACCCCGGCGGTCGGCGTGGAGATCGACGTCGACGTGGACGGTGAGGTGCTGGCCCGCTCCAATCACGTCTTCGCCGGCTACTGGGAACAGCCGGTGGAGACCGCCGCCGCGTTGGAGGGCGGGTGGTTCCACACCGGCGACGGCGGGCACCTCGACGACGCCTACCTCGTGATCTCGGACCGTAAGAAGGACGTCATCATCACCGGGGGCGAGAACGTGTCGTCGATCGAGGTGGAGGACTGCCTCTACCAGCACGAGGCGGTGGCCGAGGTCGCCGTGATCGGAGTGCCCGACGAGAAATGGGGCGAGACGATCAAGGCCCTGGTGGTCGTGCGCCAAGGGTCGGTGGTCACCGAAATCGAGCTCATTGAGCACTGCCGCGGCCGCATGGCGCGCTTCAAGGCGCCGACGAGCGTGGAATGGCGCACCGCGCTGGACCGCACTGCGACCGGCAAGCTGCAGAAGTACAAGTTGCGCCAACCCTACTGGGAGGGCCGCGGGACGTTCGTCAACTAGGTCAGCGGGGCTTCGGGAGGCCCCGGCCTGCGCTCCTCCATGACGAGGTGCCCACGGGTGTCGAAGGCGGCCGCGACCTCGCCGGCGATGAGTCGCCGGAGGGGGTCCCCCGCGATGGTCCGACGCCATCCCGCATCGAGTCGGCTCGGCTCGCCGCACAGCAGGTTCGCGATATCGGCCCGTGTCGCCAGAAGGCTCTGGTCGAAGTTGAGGTCGTCGGCGATCTGGCGCACGACACCGGTGCACACGGCGATCGCGGCGGGCGGCGCCGGGGCGTCACGTCCTTCCGACGGCATCCGGATCTGCTCCGATGGCAGGGCGAGCCCACGTTCGACGGCACGCAGGATCTCGGCGGCCCGGCCCTGAGCCAGGTGACGCCCGTCCACACCCCGGGTGCCCCGCAGCTCGTCGTTGTTGCGCGGCGGCCGCTGGGTGATCGCGGTCAGGCCGAGATCCGAGAGCACCATGCGGCGGGGCCGGTTGGTCTCCGCTGCCGTCCGCTCGCGCCACGCCGCGACCTCCTGCGCCACGGCACGGGAGCGGCGGGACATGCCGCGGATGTCGCCGAGCCTCCACCAGGCCTCCTCGGGGATACGGGCGGGCGTTCGGTCCCCGAGCACCTGGTCACATTCGTCGAGAGCCCACTCCAGCCGCCCCAGCGCCTGCAGCCTCTCGGTGAGCACCGTGCGCAACGCCAGAAGATGGGCGACGTCGTTGAGGGCGTAGGTGATCTGGTTCTCCGAGATCGGCCGGACGAGCCAATCCGAGAGGCGGTCCGCCTTCGGAAGGGAGACGCCGAGCATGTGGTCGACCAGCCGGGACAGCGAAGGGGTGGACATACCGAGGAACCCGGCCACGATCTGCGTGTCGAACACGGTGGCGGGGATGGCCCCGCACGCCGCCATGAGCACGTCGAGGTCCTGGGAGGCGGCGTGGGCGATGGCGATCCCGGGCCCGCTGAACACCGTGGCCAGGGGCGCGGGATCGACCGCCAGCGGGTCGATCAGCGCGACCTTGTCGGCCCAGGCGACCTGAATGAGCGCCAGATCGGGCACGTAGGTGCGCTCGGTGTGGAATTCGGTGTCGAAGCCGTAGGCGTCCTCTGCTGCGACCTCGGCCACCAGGGCATGGAGGCCCGCGTCGTCGACCACCATGGCTGCCGGCATGCTCACGGGAGAGGGGTCCTTCCCGGGCCCGGGTCAGGTGTGTTCGTCGTCACGGCTGGCGTAGGTGGCGTGATGGTCCCGTCCCGGAGCACATTGCGTTCGCCGAGCCGGCGGCCCAGCGGAATCGCCGACACGGCGGTTGGACAAGCGCGTACCGGGTCGACCCGTGGTCGAGACTAGCGCGGCGCGTCGCAAGGCCCGCCGCCTGCCGGGGCTCCAGCCCTGGTCAGAAGCGTTCTGGCGGCTCGCTCCGGTCCCCGGAGAACGTCGTGATCCGGGCCGGATTCGGTAGACTTCTGGGCGCGCACCGTCGCTGACCGTAACGGTGCAGTACACGTTTGGAGCCCGCCCCATGATTTCCGGCTCTGTTTCTGCACTCGATGTACCGATAGAGGGAAAGGGCCTGCATCTGAGGGGGACATCGTGAAGAAGGCCAGACGGAAGCTCGGTGAGGGCGGACCCGCCGAGAGTGTCGATGCGCCGATCGCACCGCCTGCGGTCCTGGGCCGGTCAGGTCCGGGCATGACACCGGCTGCGAACGACAAGAGCGTGGAGTCGATGCTGAAAGAGATCAGCACGGGCGGCTCCGGCGGCACGGGCGGTGCCGATGCGCCGGTCGGGGGCGGCCCGGCCCAAGGAAAGTACGACCAGCTCTGGCAGCTCTCCATGGCCGACCCGCACACCGGTTTGGCGAACCAGCTGCTCCTGCTCGACCGCCTGACCCAGGCGCTGGTCCGCCGCCGCCGGCACGGCGGCGAGATCGTGGTCTGCCACATTGAGCTGGACAACCTGAACGACATCAACCTGGACCTCGGCTACACCACGGGCAACGCCGTGCTCTGTGAGGTGGCGCGCCGCCTGACGGCGGTCCTGCGGGCGGAGGACACCGTCGCCCGTGTGGGCAGCAGCGAGCTCGTCACCGTCATGGCGGTCACCGACGAACACGTGGTGGGACCGCTGATGCGCCGACTGCAGCACACGCTCGACGAGCCCGTGAACGTGGGCGGGGAGCCCATCAAGCTGGAATCCTCCCTCGGGGTCGCCGTCGCCGAGGACGACGAGACCGCCGAGGACGTGCTGGCCAAGGCCGATCGATCCACCCGGGTCACCCGCCGCTAGGCACGGTGCCGAACGGCCGTCGGGGGGTCGCCGGCAGCCGATAGGGAGTATCGGCTCTATGGGAAACAGGAGTATCGGCTCTATTGGTCCAGCCCAATTCCGGCAAAATTATGTGCGATGTCCATGTACAGCGAGTTGCTCTCCGGGCTGTGTGCCGACGTGGACCCTCTGCCGTTGCCGGTTTCCCGTGATGAGCTGGTCGTTATCTTGCTGCAGTGCCGCCGCCGCCTGAACGGGAACGGGGGTGAGGGCGACCACATCATGACGGAGGACCTGGCGCTCGAGCTGGATCACGACCGCATGCTGCTCCGCCTGTGCACCGCGATGGGCATCGAGATCCGAGCCGGCCCGGTTCGCCAACCCCCTGGTCGAGAGGGAGCGGCTGGAGGAACAGCTGCGCGCTGTCGGCGTCGACTTCCGAACCCTCGACGACAACCGCAGGATCACCGCCGCCTAGCAGCGGCTTCGCGGCCCGCGGGCGAGCTCAGCTCTTGGGGTTGAAGGCCTTCCGTTCGGCCAGG
This sequence comes from uncultured Acidimicrobiaceae bacterium, assembly GCA_963762175.1. GTDB lineage: Bacteria > Actinomycetota > Acidimicrobiia > Acidimicrobiales > RAAP-2 > Bog-473. The sequence continues at coordinate 397,312 of CAVXJW010000002.1, read as the reverse complement.
ACGGCCGCGTACACGGCGGCCTCGGTGCGCCGCCGCATCCCCAGCTTCGAGAGCAGGCTCGACACGTAGTTCTTCACCGTCGCCTCGGCCAGGAAGAGCTGCTCGGCGATCTGGCGGTTCGACTGCCCTTGGGCGATGAGCTCCAGCACCTTGCGCTCCTGGGGCGTCAGCACGGTCAGGCGCGACTCGGCTTCCTGGTCCTTGCGCAGCCGGTCGAACAGCTCCTGGGTCAGGACGGGGTCGAGCAGCGACATGCCCTGGCTGACACGCCGGATGTCGCCGAGCAGGTCACCGCCGCCCACCTCTTTGAGCACGTAACCGGAGGCACCGGCCATGATCGAGGAGAAGAGGGCGTCGTCGTCGGAATACGAGGTCAGCATCAGGCACCTGACCTGGGGCGTGAGTGACTGGACCTCCCGGCACACCTCGATGCCGTTCCCGTCGGGGAGGCGCACGTCCAAGATGGCCACGTCGGGCACGAGCTCGCGGATGAGCCGCAGGCCCTGCTCGGCCGTGCCGGCCTCGCCCACGACCTCCATGTCGTCCTCGGCCTGCAAGAGGGTGCGCAGGCCCGTCCGTACCAGCTCATGGTCATCGAGGAGGAACACCCGAATCGTCATTTTCCCAATCTTGTCATGCTCCAGGCGGCGTCTGGCCATTGGACCGGCCAGGGCAACCTCCCTGCACCCTGCGTCCCGCACGGGTGGGAGGTCCCCTCTATCCTGACGCACGTGCAGCCCTTCGACCGGATCGACGATCCCGCCAAGCTGCGCCGCCTGGTGCAGGCGATCCTCATCCTCGACGCCGAGTTGAACCTGCCGGTTGTGCTCAGGCGGATCATTGAGGAGGCCCGTGACCTGGTGGACGCCCAGTACGGGGCGCTCGGCGTGCTCACCGAGGACGGCCGCGCGCTGGACCAGTTCCTGACCGTGGGCCTGACCCACGAGGAGGAGCGTGCCATCGGCGCACGGCCCACCGGCCGGGGTGTCCTCGGCACCCTGATCGCGGACGACAAGCCCTTGCGCCTCGCCAACCTCGCCTCCAGCCCGGACAGCTACGGGTTCCCCGCCCACCATCCCAACATGACGTCATTCCTCGGCGTTCCGGTCCGGGTGCACGGCGAGGTCTACGGCATCCTCTACCTGACCAACAAGACGACGGCCCCCGAGTTCTCCGAGGACGACGAGGAGCTGGTGCTGGCGCTCGCCATGGCCGCCGGCATTGCCATCGAGAACGCACGGCTGCACGGCATCGTGCGCGACCGGGCGCTCACCGAGGACCGGGACCGCATCGCCCGTGACCTGCACGATTCTGTGATCCAACGCCTGTTTGCCATCGGGTTGTCCCTGCAGGGGACGGCGCGGCTGGTCGAGCGGCCCGAAGCGGTGATGCGGATCGGGGAGGCCATCGACAAGCTGGACGAGACGATCCGGCAGCTCCGCAAGGCGATCTTCGACATCGAGCTCACGATCAGCAAGGAGGGCCTGCACCCGAAGGTCCTGGACCTGGTGCACGAGCTGCGCCCGGTGCTGGGGCTGCTGCCGCAGTGCTCGTTCTCCGGGCCGGTCGACACCGACGTGAGCGATGAGCTGACCGAGGAGGTCCTCGCCGTGCTGCGGGAGGCATTGACCAATGTCGGCAAGCACGCGCGGGCGTCCCAGGTCGTGATCACAATCGCCGCCGGCGCGGAGCTCCGGGTCGTCGTCGCCGACGACGGCATTGGCCTCGGCGATGCCAGTGCGGCTAGCCTCGGTCTGAAGAACCTGCGCCAGCGTGCCGAAAGGCTGGGCGGCAGCGTCGAGCTCGGTACCTCCCGCGAGGGGGGCACCCGCCTCACGTGGCATGTTCCACTGGGGTCCGCCGTGTCGGGAGCGGCTTCCATGGTCTGAGGTGGGCGTTTGAGCCCGCGCGTGCCGGGATACGCAGGAAGCTCACAGCGAACGCACAGCGAGGAATCACAACACTGGCACAAATCCCTCAAGGTTCATTGCTTCGGGGTCGATTAATTGATCATCGTTTGATAATCGAAAAGGGCAAACCACTCGTGAGAGTGGGACGCAAAGCTACGGGGCTCCCTGAGTTCGCCGGGCTGCAGACAACCAGCGAGCTCAGGCTCGCCCGTTTGGCGAAATGTCGTCTGCGGGTCGAAAGGCGACAGGCCAAACAGCCATGACAATGACTCCCTCCCGGCAGCGCCGGGTCCTCCCAGCATTTGTGATGCGAGCGATTGCGTCCCTGGTCCTGGTTCCACTGGTTGCGCTCGGCGTGGCCACGGCGTTCTCCCCGGGCCTCGGCCCGGCGAGCGCCTCGGGACCGGTCCACTCGAGCGCCTACAGCGGGGGCTTCCTGATGGCGGCCGATCCGAACGGTGGCTACTGGACCGTGACGCCTGCTGGCGTGGTGACGCCCTATGGCGGCGCACCGGCGCTGGGGTCGCCGGCACTCTCGAACCTGCATCTCGTGCAACCCATCGTCGGCATGACGGCGACGACCGATGGCAACGGGTATTGGCTGGTGGCGTCCGACGGCGGCGTCTTCAGCTACGGCGACGCCACGTTCTACGGATCGACGGGCGGCATCCATCTGAACAAACCGATCGTCGGTATGGCCGCGACCCCGACCGGCAAGGGCTACTGGATGGTCGCCTCGGACGGCGGCGTCTTCAGCTACGGCGACGCCACCTTCTACGGATCGACGGGATCGATCAGGCTCAACAAGCCGGTGGTCGGGATGGCGCCCACCACGGACGCCAAGGGCTATTGGCTCGTCGCCTCCGATGGCGGCGTCTTCAGCTACGGCGACGCCCAGTTCTACGGCTCGACGGGTTCCATCCACCTCAACCTGCCCATCGTCGGCATGGCGGCCTCGCCGGACGGCAACGGGTATTGGCTCGTCGGCTTCGACGGCGGCATCTTCAGCTACGGCGACGCCCAGTTCTACGGGTCGACGGCGGGCTGGGGGACCTACGTCTACGGGGTGATGATCAACCCGGCCAATGCGGGCTACACCGTCGTGACCGCCAACGGCCAGGCCAACGTGTTCGGACCCGGCCTCAACCCCTACGCACTGTGGCGGGGCGGCCTGCAGCAGGGTGCGTACGCGTCCACACCGACGCCGGCCGGCATGGGTGCCTTCGCCCAGCAGACGGGAACGGCGCCCACCGTGGCCACCGCCTACCTGAACGGCAGCAGCGGGTGGGCCACCATGGACGGGTCGGGCGGGACTCTCAACTACCTCACCTCGGCCTATCGAGGGACCGGGTACACCCTCGCCCTCGGGGTCCCGATCATCCCGACGTCGGGCGGGGGGGCCGTGGGCTCGCTGGCCCAGGGCGCGACGGGAGCCTTCAACCTGTACTACATCACCCTGGCCCAGACCCTGGTGGCCGGCGGCGAGGGCAATGCCTACCTGCGACTCGGTTGGGAGTTCGACGGCTCGTGGATGCCCTGGAATGCGACGAACGCCAGCGACGAGGCCAGCTATGCCGCCTACTTCCGACAGATCGTCACCGCCATGCGGTCAGTGCCCGGCCAGCAGTTCCGCTTCGTCTGGAACCCCGACGCCGGGGCCTTCACCCAATCGGGCTACTCGGTCACGGCGGCCTACCCGGGTAACGCCTATGTCGACGTGATCGGCCTCGATGCCTACGACCAGTCGTGGGCGACACCGCAGACCCCGGCCAATGCCTGGTCCTCCACCACGTTGCCCTCGTTGACGGCGGCCCAGCAGTTCGCCAGTGCCAACGGCAAGCCGCTGGCCTTCAGCGAATGGGGTGTCACCATCCGCACCGACGGCCATGGGCTCGGCGACGACCCGTACTACGTCAACCAGATGGTGGCCTGGATGCGCAACAGCGCGAACGACGTCACCTACGAGTCCTACTTCGACGCCGACACCGGAGGCGTCAACTCGGTCATCACCGGCGGCTCGTTCCCGAGCTCCCTTTCTGCGCTCTCAGCCGATCTGGGGTGATGCGGGCCGGCCTCTCGCCGCCGGTGTCCGTCCGGGCCCACCCCCGCCGATCACCCTGGCGAGCTGCACATACGCGGCACAATTCGCATTCACACCGTTTGCGCAAATAGTCCGAATTCCCTTGCTCGGGGCGGCGCATCCGGGTCATCGTTTGTTCGGAACGAAAAGGCAAACTCCCCGTGAGGGGGGGACGCAAAGCTACGGGACTCGATGAGTCGGCCGGGCCGCCGAACCGCAATGAGCCCCTCCGCTCGTCGCCTCGCGGCCCGACCTCACCGGGTCGAGGGGGAAGACGATGCGCAACACCCGACGGAGTCGGGCGATCTCACCCGTGCTGGCGCGGGCGGCCGCGCTCCTGGTCCTGGTCCCGGCGCTTGCCGCCGGGCTCGCCGTGGCAGCCACGTCCGGCGCCGGCTCCGGAGCTGTCGCCGGCGCGGCAACGACCCACACCGCGCACACGACGCACACGTCCGCCTACGGCAGCGGCTACCTGATGACCGCCGACCCGACGGGCGGCTACTGGACGGCCAGCCCCGCCGGTGCGGTCACGCCGCACGGCTCGGCTTCCTCGTTCGGTTCGCCGGCGTCGTCCCAGCTGAGCCTGTCCCGGCCCATCGTCGGCATGGCCGCCACGCCTGACGGCCGCGGCTACTGGCTCGTCGCCTCCGACGGGGGCATCTTCAACTACGGCGATGCGACCTTCTACGGCTCCACGGGCGCCATCCACCTCAACCGGCCCATCGTGGGCATGGCAACCACGCCCGACGGCCGCGGCTACTGGCTGGTCGCCACTGACGGTGGGATCTTCAGCTACGGCGACGCCACCTTCTACGGTTCGACCGGCGCCGTCCACCTGAACAAGGACATCGTCGGCATGGCGGCCACGGTGGATGGCCGCGGCTACTGGCTCGTCGCCTCCGACGGAGGCATCTTCAGCTACGGCGACGCTTCCTTCCACGGCTCCACCGGGGCCATCCGCCTCAACCAGCCGATCGTCGGGATGGCCCCCACGCCCGACGGGGCCGGCTACTGGCTCGTCGCCTTCGACGGCGGGGTCTTCACCTTCGGCGACGCCGGGTACTACGGCTCGACGGCGGCGAACGGCGTGTTCGCCTTCGGCATCATCGTCCAGCCGCCCGCCCTGGGATACGGGGTGATCACCGCCGATGGCGCCGAGGAGTTCTTCGGGCCGTCGCCGTCGCAGCCGAGCGTCAGCCAGAGCGCGTCCCCGACCACCACGACGACCAGGCCGCCGTCGAACGACAGGACGTCCACCTCGACGACCCGGCCCCAGTCCACGACCACGACCGTGCCGCAGACCACGACCACCCAGCCGGGCTCGGGAGCCTCGGTGTCGACCGGCAGTCTGGAGGAGGGGGTCTACGTCGACCCGGCGAGCCCGTCGGGCGTCCGGTCGTTCGCCGCCAAGACCGGGACGTCACCGACCATCGCGGCCGACTACCTGCCCGGCAGCAGCGGTTGGGCGGGCATGGACGGTGCCGGCGGCACCTTGAACTGGCTCCTCCAGCCCTTCACCGCCAGCGGGTACACCCTCGAGCTGGGCGTGCCGATCACGCCGACCGATTCGAGCGGGAATGCCGTCGGCACGCTGGCGCAGGGTGCGACCGGCGCCTTCAACGCCTACTACGTGACCCTGGCGCAGACGCTGGTGAGCAGCGGTCAGCCCAACGCCTACCTGCGCCTGGGCTGGGAGTTCGACGGCTCCTGGATGCCCTGGGCCGCCACCACGCCCAGCAGCGAGGCCAACTTCGCCGCCTACTTCCAGCAGATCGTGACCGCCATGCGGTCCGTGGCCGGCGCCAACTTCCACTTCGTCTGGAACCCCGACGCCGGAGCCTTCACCCAGTCGGGCTACTCGGTCGCCGCGGCCTATCCCGGCAATGCCTATGTCGACGTGATCGGGCTCGACGCCTACGACCAGTCCTGGGCGACACCGCAGACCCCGGCCAACACTTGGAACGCGACGATGTTGCCGACCCTGACGGCGGCCCAGCAGTTCGCCTCGTCGCACGGCAAGCCGCTGGCCTTTCCCGAGTGGGGCGTGGCCATCCGCAGCGACGGTCACGGTCTTGGCGACGACCCCTATTTCATCAACCAGTTCGTGCGGTGGATGAAGAACAGCTCCAACGGCGTGGCCTACGAGACCTACTTCGACGACAACAGCGGCGGCGTGAACTCCCTGATCACCGGGGGATCCTTCCCGAACAGCCTGGCGGCGTTCGCAGCCGACCTGGGCTGACCCGACCTGACCGGCTCGCTACCAGGTGATGGTGTGGGGCGCCGAGTCCTCGAAGGCGGTCGTTCCGCTCGGGTCCACGACGTTCCAGGTGGCCGGGCCGATGCGGGCGCTCGGCACCACGGTCATGGATCCGTGGACCCCGGGGAGCGTGAAGTTGAACGTGATGCTCTGGGTCGCCCCTTGGTTGATGTCGAGATTGGCGCCCTGTACGAGGGTGGGGCCCTCGGGCCCACTCACCACGACCCTGGTGGTCGGCGGGGTGGAGATGTCCCCGGCGTAGCCCGGCAGGTTGACGGTGGCGATGCCGACGTACTCGCCGTAGGTCGTGCCGAGGCCCGGGTAGGGGCCGGCGATGAAGGGTGACTGACCCGGGGGCGTCCGGTTGGCGAACGTCATGGTCAGGGTCCCCTTCGTCTGAGACCCGCTGGTCGTGAGCCGAAGGGAGACGTTCTCCGAGAGGTACTGGTCCAGCTTGTTGCCACCCCGGTTGATGATGTCGGCCATCAGCGAAGAGGCCTGGAGTTGGCCCGAGACTCCCGCCCGCGCCAGGCGGCCTCGGTCTTGGGGTCGGCGGACCAGAGGAGGACGTGTCGTCCTTCGGCGGCGGACGAGAGCGCATCGGCCATCGTGTGGAGCTTGAAGGGCCGGTCCTCCAGGGCGTGCAGGGTGGCCGAGGCCAGCGTCGAGAGCTCGTCGACCCGCGCCCGTCCGCCGCCGAGCCGTACGTCTCCCCGACGTACTGGTCATGGAGCAGGATCTGCTCGACGTTGGAGGCGCTGACGACCTGGCCCGTGGCCGTGGTGACCGGTCCGGTCACTTCCAGGAGGTCCTTGAGCCCCGCGACGTCCATGGCGAGGACCCCGTCGACGCTCTGGCCGGTGTTCGCCTTCCACATGCTGGCGGCCAGCGGACCGTTGACGTCGAACTGCGGCGTGAGCCCCAGGTTGCGCCAGTCCTGCCCCGGGTGCAAGAAGCCCCAGCGCGCTTCTTGGTCGCCGCCCACCGTGACCGCGCCGGGCGGCAGGACGAGGGAGGCAGTCGGCTGCATGTCGGAGAGGTGGAGCTCGCCGTTGCCGGTCGTGATGATCCCCGCCTCGAGGAACGCCCCGGAGCCGGAGCGCATCTCGGCGTTGTTCCCGGCCAGGAGCAGATACGTCCCGGGGCCCTGCAGGATGGTGGCGGCCGACGCGGCTGCCTCCGACGTGCGCGCCAGCGTCGCCGGCACCTGCGTGAGGTCATCCGAGAAGGTGGTGCGCTCATGGGCCAGGGGTCCGAAGAGGGCCTGGTCAGGGCCCAAATTGATGCCGGCCAGGTCGGCGTGGGTGGACGCAGCGAGCGTGGCGAGCTGGTGGAGGGCGGCCACGCGGTCGGGCCCCGCCGTGTGCGGCAGGCGAAGCAGCTGTTGGGACTGACCCACGGCCGTGATGCCGGTGCCGGCGACCTGTTGGGCGGCCCGCGACAGGTCCTGGACCGAGCGCAACTGACGGCCGGCCACCGGGAGGACGTCGACGGGCCAGAGGAGAGGGGACGACAGGAGGCCGTGGGCTGAGCTGAAGTCCGATTGTGCTGATCGGAGTGACCCGACCGGGGCGCCGGACAGGATGCCGTCGGCGGAGAGGCCGGAGCGGGCCGACTGCACGGCCGCCTCGCCATGGCGGATGTGCTGTGCCGCGATCAGGAACGTGACGGCGACGGCCAGCGCCCAGACGACCACGACCGCCACGATGGCGAGGGTGATCTTTCGCCGCCTGCTGAAGCGCCGGCGCCCCGGTTCGGCGCTCCGTTCGGGCTCCTCGGGATCGTCGGCGCTCGGCTTCTCGGGCTCGCCGCTCGTCACCGCGGGGAGCGTACTGCCGGGGGCCTAGTATTTGGATGACACCCGGCTACGGTTTCGCTAAGTTTTGGCCGAGTAGTCACAATGTGTATTTCAGGAGTCTTCCCAGCATGGCGGGTTGGAGGAGGTGAATTGTCTGGCCGTTGTCTGGTGCGGCGCAGGCATTGTGACCTTTGGCTCTGTCCTGCCGACCGAAATCCCTGGAATGATGATTGCGGCGGCTTGGCGTCCTCCGACTGTGGGTTCGTAGGGAAACAGTCGAGGAATCAAGTGGCTCTTCGGATCGATCCGCTCACAAGCGGACCCAGCAGAGGAGAACAGGATGAAAAGGACCAAGGCACAGCGCATGCTCGCAGCAGCTTGCGGTCCCGCCCTGGGCGTGCTGCTCGCGGTGCCCGTTGGTGGGCTCATCGCCGGCGCAGCGGGGGCGGACACAACTTCAGACGGGGATTGCTACACCATCGCACGACCCCGACGACGATCAACATTCCGGTGACGAAGCCGGCCAGCACCGCAGTGGTGCCGGACGGCGGTACGACTGCGGCGAGCACGCCGACGTCGTCGAGCGGACTGGCTTTCACAGGTGCTGACATCGAGGAGATGGCGATCATCGGCGTCGTGGCGATCGGTGTGGGTACCGTGCTCGTGCCGCGGCCGTCGTCGGACCGCCTAGACCTTCTACATTCACACGCTCGGCGAGGGAGCAATAGGAAATGGCGTCTGTCACACTCGGCAGAGACCTGCAGCATTGGCAGTGGGCGAAGCCGGAATCTGAAACGGGATCGACGGCGCGTAAGCGCCGTCGTTTCTCGCGTACAAGTGGCCAGGTCGTGGCGGGGACGGACCTGCTCGTGCTGGCCGTTGCGGTCGTGGCCTTCGCGCCCACGGTCGCTGTCGTGGTCGACGGCGGTCTTCGTCCTCGGCGTCCTGGCGATCTGTGCGCTGCGGGGTCAGTACGCCTCGCGGATCACCCTGAACGTGAGCAAGGACGTCAGCACCGTGGCGGCCGCGGTCGCCGTGCCGCTCGTGGTCGTCGGGATCTTCGACGGCTTCAACCGGCAGGTGCGACCCTTCGTGCTGGTCGGCCTGGCCACGCTGGCCATGCTCCTGCTCGGCCGGGCCTTCGCCTACGTGGGCGTGCGGCGCGCCCGCAGTCACGGTGCGCTCGGACAGCGGGTGCTCATCGTCGGCGCCGGCCAGGTGGCCGAGCGGTTCGCCGACGCGCTCGAGCTGAACCCGAGTTACGGCCTGCACCCCATCGGCCTGCTGGACGACTGCACGGACGAGTCGTTGTCCCGTCCGGTGCTCGGTGGCATCGACCAGCTCGACGAGGTCCTGCAGGAGCACCGCATCGATCGGGTCGTCATCGCCTTCGGCGTCAACCGCGACCCCGACCTCGTGCGGGTCATCCGTTCGTGTGAGAACGCGGACGTGGACATCTACATCGTGCCGCGCTTCTTCGAGCTCGGCCTCCAGGCCGCGCCCCGCGACGTCGACATCGTGTGGGGCTACCCACTCGTGCGCCTGCGGCGTTCGACCATGCGCTCGTCCGGTCGCTTCGCCAAGCGGGCCTTCGATTCGGGCATTGCCGGGATTGATGCTCGTGCTGCTCTCCCCGCTCTACGGGCTGCTCGCGCTGGCCGTGCGGCTCTCGAGTCCCGGACCGATCTACTTCCGGCAGCGCCGCATCGGGAAGAACGGGCGTGAGGTCGAGATCTACAAGTTCCGTTCCATGCGCGTGAACGACGAGTCGGACGTCCAGTGGAGCGTCGACGACGACGATCGTGTCACCAAGATCGGCGGCATCATGCGCAAGACGTCGCTCGACGAGCTGCCGCAGCTCTGGAACGTGCTCAAGGGCGACATGTCGCTGGTCGGTCCCAGGCCCGAGCGGCCCGTTCTTCGTGGAGCAGTTCGAGCAGGAGGTCCCCCGCTACGGTGACCGTCACCGGGTCCCGGTGGGCCTCACCGGGTTGTCGCAGGTCAACGGATTGCGGGGTGACACCTCCATCGTCGACCGCGCCTGGTTCGACAACCACTACATCGAGAACTGGTCGGTCGGCGGGGATCTGGTGATCCTGGCCCGCACGGCCGGTGCCGTCATCAAGCAAGTTCGCGAATAAATCGCCGACACGAAGGATTCCCCCTATACGTGGGGGCCTGCGTAGCCGATCTATTGGGTGATGATGGCGAGTACGACGGCTGATATTGCCCGAGCACCGGTGCAGGACGCCCCCACGACCGATGGCGCCTTGACGCCGCGGCGCTGGCGCTTCGCGGTCGCGGCCGAACTCGTCCTCGGGGGCGTCCTCGGTTCACTGTTCCTCGGCACGCACAGCCTGTTCCTCGACGAGTCCGTCAGCGCGACGCTGGCCACGTCGCCCTGGCACCGCTTCGCCAACGTGGTCACGCACCGCGAGGCGAACATGGCGCTCTACTACCTGCTGCTGCGGGGATGGGTGGTGTTCGGCCACAGCGAGATCGCCCTCCGCAGTCTCTCGGTGATCCTCGCCGTCGGGGCGTTGTGGATCGTCATCCTTCTCGGACGCTCGCTGTTCGGCCAACGCGCCGCGCTGCTGGCGGGCGTGCTGTTCGCGGTGAACCCGCTGTTCATCCAGTTCGCGCAGGACGTACGTGGCTACTCGCTCGCCCTCCTCCTCGTCAGCGCATCGTGCTTCTTCTTCGTGCGGGGCATTCAGCAGGTGGACCCGTCGCCGCGGTTCTGTTGGACGGCGTACACGATCGTCACCGCCCTGGCGGCCTACACGAACTTCTGGGCCGCGTTGGTGCCGTTGGCCCAGGCGCTCTCACTCGCCTTCCTGCCCTCAGGGCGCATTCCGTGGCGCCGGATCGTGACGTCGGCGGTAGCGCTGGTCGTCCTCCTGGTGCCGCTGGGACTGCTCATCCAAGCCACCGACAGCGCCGGGGTGAACTGGGCCTCGGGTTCCTCGGCCGGTCGCCTGTTCACACATATCCGGTCGTCGGTGCCCCACGCCGTCCTCGACGGTCTGGTGCTGATCGCCGTCGTGGTGCTGGTCGCCGCGATCGTGCTGGCGAGGCGCCGTCCCGCCATCGGCGCCGTGTTCGGTCGCCAGTGGCCGGCGTTCTTCACCGCGTGCTGGCTCGTGGTTCCCGTGGCTGCCGTGGTGATGCTCTCGCTGGTCGACAAGCCCTTGCTCGTCGTGCGCTACCTGATGGTCAGCCTTCCGGCGGCCATTCTGCTCGTGGCATGGGTCATCGACCGCATTGCGGCGCGCGCCAGGCGGGGCGCCCTGGCAGTGGCGGCGGTGCTTCTCGTGCTCGTCCTCGCGCTCTCGGTCGTCGGGTCCGCGCAGTGGTACTCCAAGGGCGGTCCCCAGGACTTCCGTTCGGCCGTGACCTTCATTGCCGACCAGGCCAAGCCGGGCGACGGCGTGCTGATCTTCCAGCCCTACGAACGCATCCCGGTCGAGTGGTACATGGACGGGCGTCCGGCCGCCGAGCGCGACGTGAAGCCCGTCTACCCGACGACGGCATGGGGCGTCGACCCCCTCGTCTTCGACGGCAACGTGTCGTTCAGGCCGGCCGGCATTGCGCAGGCGGCCTCGTCGTACCAGCGCATTTGGCTCCTGAGCGCCACGGCCGACCTGTCCTTGTACCCGGCGCAGGCGGCCGCGGTCAACGGCGCCCTGCGCCGAGCCGGGTTCACGCCCGCCGGCACCACCGTCTTCCGTGGGGTGACGGTCACCGAAGAGGTGCGGCCGTGAGGGCGCGGCGCGCCGGGCAGGGACTGGCCGTCGGCGCCCTGGTGGGCGCCGCGGCGGCGGGTCATCTGCTCTACCCGGCCTGGCTGGCCTGGCGCACCCGCGGCGGTCGCGGGAGGACCGGGGCCGCACCGCCGCCGCTCGGACCTGACACGGCGCCCGACCTGACCGTCCTGGTGCCGGCCTACAAGGAGTCCGGGGTGATCGCCGCCAAGGTCGAGGACCTGCACGCGAACGGGTATCCCGGCTCGCTGGAGGTCCTGGTCGTGGCCGACGGCGATCCCGAGACCGCCGCGGCCGCGGAGAAGGCCGGCGCCCGTGCGATCAGCGGCCCGGATCGACTCGGGAAGTCCCAGGCCCTCAACCGGGGTTTCACCGAGGCGTCGACCCCGATCGTCGTGATCAGCGACGCCAACAACCACCTCGCGCCGGGCGCCCTGGCTGCCGTCGTGGAGCATTTCGTCGACCCCGAGGTGGGCGCGGTGGCCGGTGAGAAGCTCGAGGACGACGGTGGGGGCGGTGAGAGCCTGTACTGGCGCTTCGAGTCGTGGCTCAAGCAGCGCGAGGACCGCCTCGGCAGCACGGTCGGCCTCATCGGCGAACTCTCGGCCATCAGGGCCGAGGCGTGGCGGCCGATTCCACAGGACGTCGCCATCGACGACCTGTGGGCGGGCCTCGACATCATCGAGCAGGGCTACCGAGTGGCCTACGAGCCGCGGGCTCGTGCCCTCGATCCGCCTGCCCCGTCGCTCGCCGTCCAGTGGGAGCGCCGGACGCGCAACGTCTCGGGCGCGCTGCACGTGCTGATCCGCCGCCGCGCCCAACTGCGGCCGTCGGCAGGCGTCGTCGCCGTGGAACTGTGGGGGCACCGGATGACCCGCTTCACGGTGAGCCCGCTGGCCCATGTCGCCCTGCTGGGCGTCGCCGGGTCCAAGGTGCGCACGAGCCGGCTGGCCCGGGCCTTCCTCCTTGCCAACCTGGCTGCCTGCGCCGGGTTGGCCGTGGCTGGAACCAAGGTCGGGGAGGGGACGGAGGACGCGTCGGCCGGGCCGACACCCCTCGGCCTCCTGACCGCAGTGACGGCCGGTGCGGGCCAGGTCATGTTCCTGCAGGGCGTGGCGCTCGGGGGCATGGTCCGCTACGCACGGGGCGACCGGCCGACCATGTGGTCGACTGTGGAGCGATGAATGGCACAGCAACGCGGCGCGACCACCCCGCGCCGCGGCAGTCGTACGACCTGAGCGACCGGCGCGACGTGCGCGCCCGGTGCGACCGGCGCGCCCGGGACGGATCGGGGCCTCGGCCGTGAGGACGCTGATGCTCACGAAGTTCCTCCCGCTGCCGGAGAACAACGGGGGACACCAACGTTCGCTGGCCATCGCCCGTCGTCTCGCCGAGCTTGGCGACCTCGTCTTGTGCGCCTACGACGACGGGACGGCGGACAGGGATGGACTGCGCGATCTGGGTATCGACGTCCGGGCGGTGCCCTGGCGCGTCACGCCGACGGGCGTCGCCCGGGGCGTGCTGGCGGCGCGTAGTGTCTCGGCGGGGCGATTCTGGAGCACTGAGATGGTCAAGGCCGTCCACGGTGCTGCCGACGAGAAACCGATCGACCTCCTTCAGGTCGAATACCAGCAGATGGTGCCATTCGTGCTCGATGTCCCCGCCAAGCAGTCGATCCTCGATCTCCACAACATTGAGTCGTCCCTGGTGGACAGCTATGCCAGTGCGCGCGAGTGGCCTTCCCGCCGCCTTCTACCGGGCCGAGGCGGCGGCCCTCCGGCGCATGGAGAGACAGACCATCGGCCACTTCGACCACGTCGTCGTCGTCAGCGAGAAGGAGCGCGAGAGGTTGGCGCCGGGGGCCCGCTCGGTCCTCGTGTGCCCCAACGGCCGCGAGCCCTCTTCGGTGCTGCCCCAGTCGCCCGACCCGATCGTGGCGTTCGTCGCCACCATGGGCTGGGCCCCCAACGTCGACGCTGCGGTCTGGTTGGGTCGCGAGCATCTGGCCCTCCGTGCTGGCCCGGGTCCCCGGCGCCCGCCTGCTGCTGGTCGGCAAGGACCCCGCGCCGTCGGTGTTGGCGCTGGCCGACGAGCAGATCGAGGTGACGGGGACCGTCGACGACGTGCGCCCGTACCTGGCACAGGCGCGGGTCGTCGTCGCACCGCTGCGCGCCGGCGGGGGGACGCGGCTCAAGGTGATGGAGGCGCTCGACGTGGGCCGGCCTCTTGTGGGCACCTCGGTCGGGTGCGAGGGCATGGACGACCTCGTCGGGCGCGGCGTGGTCATCGCCGACACCGCCCCCGCACTCGCCGAGGCCATCGCCGACCTCCTGCTCGACCCCGTCCGCGCCGCCGAGTTGGGCCGCACCGGACATGAGGCCGTTGCCGCGGACCACACCTGGGACGCCGCTCTGGCGCCGCTGCTCGAGGCGGTCCGCCCGTGCTGATCGCGGTCGGAGTGATCGTCGGCCTCGCCGCGGCCGCCGCGATCGTCTCGCTGTTCGTCCGCTGGGAGCGCGAGGGGAAGGCGCAGCTGGTCCCGCTGATCCTGCTCGGCCTCCTGGTCGTGGAGGGGACGATCTACAACGACCCGAACATGATCCCCCGGAGCATCTTTCACCCTGGATCCGGCTCGACCCAGCTCCGCCTGCCCGAGATCTACATCACGCTCGCGCTGATCGCACGGCTCATCGCGCAGGGGAGGCCAAAGCGGATCGGACTCCCGGCCGCCTTGTGGCTGGGCTTTGCGGCGTGGATGTTCGTCGGTCTGATCGAGGGAAAGCTGAACCACAACCCGTTCTCGCAGGACCTCTACGAGGCGAAGGACATCTTGTACATCACGGGCGCTTATGCCTTGGCCGCCGGGGTGCCGATCCGGAAGTACTTCGAGCGGGGCGACCTGTTCAAGCTCGGCACGTTATGCGTCGTCTGCGCCTCCATCCTCGATCTCATGACCTTCGCCCACGTCACCGTCAACACCACCCTGCCCGGCCTTCCTCTGCAGGGGTTCGGCGTCGTCGGGGCGGAGACGGCCGCCCTCTTCCTGGCCGTGGGTACCGCGTGCTTCCTCATGCGGATCGCTGGCGGCCCCGTGAGGCTGCGTCACGTTCTGATGCTGATCCCGTTGGTCGTCAGCGTGTTCCTCGCCAATCAGCGCGCCGTGCTCGTCAACCTCGCCGTGGTGATCATGGTGGTCACTGCCGCCCTCATCGTCGGGCACTGGCAGGGCCCGCTGCACCGCTTTCAGGTGCGGTCGGGTCAGGTCGTCTTGGCGGTGCTGATCGTCGTCGCAGTGGTGATCGCCGTGGTCGTCGTCCCCGCCGCGGTGGATCGACGTCCGGTGCAGATACCGCTCGCTTCGAGCTACCAGAGCCTCTTCCACAACCAAGGAAAGGCGGAGTCGGCCCAGGACCGGCTCAACCTGGCGGCCGAGGCGGAGAAGTTGATTCCCCAGCACCTGCTCATCGGCTACGGGCTCGGGATCGAGTTCTCCTACTACGAGGCCGGGGCTCGCATGGTGATCACGATCGCTTACGCCCACAACCTCGCACTCGACCTGTGGCTGCGGCTCGGCCTCATCGGCCTCCTGAGCTTCTTCCTGGCGTTGATCGGATCGATCGTCGGCGGCTACCGGGTCTGGCGAAGACATCGAGATCCCGTGACGGCCGCCCTGGCGTTGGCCTTGGTGGCCGTCGTGCTGGGACTCGTCGCCACCGGATTCCTGGAGCCCCTGCTCGATGAATATAGGTTTGCCGTCTTGTTCGGCATCAGTCTCGGCCTCCTGCGTTCGTGCGTCACGTCGATGGGCCCGCTGTCCGCGCGCGCTCAGGTGGAGCGAAGAGGCGGCGGGCACGGCGACGCCGGCGGGGCGAGCGAGGTGGTCCTAGTCATGTGCCGGGCAGGAACACGGGATGCTCACCCCCACCCCTGAGGGCCTCGTAGGCTGGCGGCAGCCGGTGCCGGCCGGCGGCTGTCGCTCGGGTGCGCGGGTCTATCGCTCACTCCGGCCTGGTGTCGAGAGTGACGAGCGGTCGCATGCTGCGGTCGCCGTGGAGATGAGGGCAGAGGGGCCGGGATGGATCTAAGACAGGTTGTGCGCACGGTGCGTGCCAATTGGGTCGTGGCTCTCATCACCTTCCTCGCCTGCCTGTTCATCGGCGGGGCCTACGCCGTCGCTGCCGGCGAAGAAGTACGAGGCTTCGGTCGTGTTGGTGGCGCAGCCACCTCCGGGTGCGTCCGACCCGGGCTCCGACGTCGGCGCCATTCAGATCGAGATCCCGCAGATCGCGGTGGAGGCCGAAAACGGCACGGTCGACGACCAGGCGGGCCAACAGGTGCCGGAGCGACTGCGCGGACCGGTGAGCATTTCGGCGGCCGGCGATCCCGCATCCAACACCGTCACGATCAGTGCCTCGAGCACCAACCCGGCCACGGCTCAGGCCTATGCCAATGCCGTCGCGGCACGGGTCGTGAAGATCACGAACCGTGATGCCGGGTCTCTCCTGGTGCTCTCGGAACTCGGTGCGGCCGAGCTCCCGACGAAGCCGACGAACCCGCGCGTCACCGTGGCCATCGCGTCCGTGGCGTTCGGTTTCATCGCAGCCGTGTTCGCCGCCCTCGCTGCTGGTGCGCTGCGCCGCTTCGTGGCCTCGGACGAGATCTCGGAACGGCTCGGTATCCCGGTCCTCGGCGAGGTGCCCGTCCTGGTGCGTGCCGGCGCCAGCCCGGCCGACATGTTCAGAGCGGCCGGGGACGACCGTGGGCTCGAGGCCTTCCAGCAGCTCCGCAGCCAGCTCCACGTGATGTTCCAGGACTCCCACCCCGTCATTGCCTTCACCTCGTGCGATCCCCACGAAGGGAAGTCCTGCATCGCCGCACACACGGCGTGGGCCCTGGCCACCCCGGGCCACTTCGTCGTCGCGGTCGACGGCGACCTCCGCCAGCCGACGCTGCACGAGATCTTCGGCGCGGCGGTGTCGCCCGGTGTGAGCGACATCTCCGTGGCCAACGGCCCGACGGAGCTCCTGACGACGACCGAGAACCGCTACCTCGAGCTCATTCCGGCGGGCGTCCCGACCCGGCACCCCGCCGACATCGCGGCAGCGGACGTGCCGCGGCTCCTGCGGGCACTCAAGGAGTCGGACCGGACGGTCGTGCTCGACTGTCCCCCGATGGTCGGTGTGGCCGAGACCACCATCCTGGTGGCCAAAGCGGACGCCGTGATCCTGGTTGTCGATGCGCGGAAGTTCAGCTTCGAGAGCCTCGAGCACGGTCTGGCGCAGATCCGCGCCTCCGGAGCGAACGTGGTGGGGATCGTGCTGAACCGGGTCCGACGGCGGCGGTCCGGGCAGATCTACGGCTACGAGGAACCGTCGCAGAACGGGAACCACAGCCAGACCCAGAGCTCCATCGCCAAGGCAAAGCCCCGCCGCCTCGCCCGATCGGGCTAGCCCATGTTGCGAGAGCCCGAGACTGAGCCTGAGGGGGCGTCGGGGAGCGGCCGGCTCAAGAAGGTGAGCAACCGCCGTAACGTCACGACGAACTACATCGTCGCGGTCAGCATTGTGTTGGTCGGCTTCCTCACGACGCCGATCCTCACCCACCAGCTCGGCATCCTCCGGTACGGAGTCTGGGCGCTCCTCGGGTCGCTCATCCCGTTCCTCGAGATCCTCGAGCTCGGCTTCGCCAACGCCACCGTCGCCTTCGTCAGCCGTCACCTCGAACTGGAGGACGACGATGCGGTGAGCAAGACGCTCAACACGTCGTTCCTGGTCCTCTCCGTGTTGGGCATCCTCGCGTTCGCGACCGTCGTGATCTTTGCGATCTTCCTGCCCGACATCATCACGAGCATCCCGAAGAGCCTTGTCGGACAGGCCCAGTTCCTCCTCCTCCTGCTCGCACTGGACATGGCGCTCTCCATTCCGATGGACACCTTCGGCGGCGCACTCACCGCCATGCAGCGGTTCGACCTCTTGAACTACAGCCTGCTGGGCGTCGTCCTCGCGCAGGCGGTCGGCTGGGTCATCGTCCTCGTGGTGTTCCATGGCGGGCTCATCGCGCTCGGCGTCGTCACCGTCGCCATCAGCATCGTGGGCCAGGTGGTGCGTCTCGTCATGGTGCACCACCTCCTGCCGTGGTTCCACCTCTCCGTTACGCGGCTTCGACCGCACGATCGTGCGGACCTACACCACCATCTCGGGCTGGTACGCAATGGTGCAGATCTCCGACGCCGTGATCGCCCTGTCGGACGTCCTCGTCGTCGGGGCGGTGGCCGGCGTGCGGGCCGCCGCGATCTACTCGGTCGCGTGAGCGGCTGGCGCTGCTGCCCTACAGGGCCGTCGGGCCGCGGATCTTCGTCGTGTTCGCACAGGCGGGTCAGGTGGCCGCCCGCGACGGGCTGCCGGCGCTGCGGGGGATGACCGACGATGTGCTGCGGTTCGTCCAGTGCCTCACCATCCCGGCCGCCATCGTGCTGGGGTTCCTCGCCGGTCCCGCCCTCGAGGTCTGGGTGGGCCCCGTGTACCGCGAAGCTGCTCCTGTCGTCGGTCTGTTGGCGCTGGCCACGGTCGTGCAGACGTGGGCGCTGGCGATCCGGCAGGCGATCAACGGTGCAGGCCGGCCCGCCCTCTCGGCCGTGCTGTACGGCGCCGAGGCGGTTCTCCACATCGGACTGGGACTGGTCCTGGCCTCGCGGTACGGCGCTTTGGGCATGGCCGAGGCCGTCCTGATCACCGTCCTCGTGATGGAAGCGGCTCTGATGCTGCCGCTCGGCTACAAGATGATCGGCGACTCGGTCCTGCGCCCGCTCCTACGGACGATGCGCATGGTCGGGCTCCCGGTCCTCGTCATGGGCGGCCTCGCCTGGGTGATCGGACGCGGCGGCGGTCCGCTGTACGTCTTCGCCGACACCCACGGCCGGCTGGTCGGCCTGATCGTCGTGGGCGCCGTTGGTGCCGCACTCATGGTCGTCTTCTACGCCGTCCTGGTGGCGACCGTGCCAGCGGACAGCGGCAACAATTCGTCGCGCAGTTCCGCACTTCGTTGGGCCGGTTGTCGGCCCGGCTCCACTAGGGTCGTCCACCGTGACGAAGCTCTCGGCGGCGGCGGCGTCCACGCCGCGCGACCAGGTGCCGGCGTGCAACCGGGCTTCGTAGTTTGACGGCTGCCTCTTCTCCGAACGGGCTGCGGTCTGTCGCGCTGTGGCTCGGCTCGTCCGACCGTCCGCTGTTCGCGTGGCTCGACATACCCGAGGACGGCCGCGTTGTCGGCGCCGCCGTGATCTGCCCCTCCATGGGCCTGGAGGCGGCGTATTCGGCCCGCGGCGTGCGCGACCTGGCCCGCCGGTTGGTCGCTGCCGGGTGGGCCGCGCTCCGCATCGACTATGCGGCCACGGGGGACTCGGCCGGCATCTGGACCGACCCCGGCCTCGTGGACGAATGGCTGCGGAGCGTCCGCACCGCCATTGACTACGCACGTGGTCTCGGCGTGCCGCGGGTCGCGGTGGTCGGCCTTCGGCTCGGCGCCACCCTGGCCGCCGCCGAGCTCGCGCGCGGTGGCCCGGTGGACGACGTCGTGCTGTGGGACCCCTGCGCGACCGGGGCGGGCGTTCCTGCGGGAGCAGTCCGCGCTGTCGGCCTTCCGGCGCGACCTGGCCGTCGAGTGGGGGGTCCTGCGGCAAGAACGAGAAGGTCGACGTGCCCAAGGCCCGTCGAGGAAGGGTCGATCGAGGCTCCGGGCGTGGCCTTCTCGGCAGCCACCGTCTCGGACCTCAAGTCGTTGGCCATCTCGACAGACCAGACGCTGGCCGCACGGGAGCTGATCCTGGGCCGCAAAGGGCGCAGCGTCGAACGTGCGACGACCGAACGGCTGACGCTGGCCCACGTCGAATCGGCCGAGATCGAGGGTCAGGAGATCCTCTTCGAGGACCAGCCGGTGACGCCGGCGGCCACGCTGGACCTGATTGCCGACTGGCTGACCGATCGCAATGAGCCGGCGACCGACGTCGCCGTGCCCGACGGGCACGCTGTCGGTGTCCACCCGACCCACGGCGTGTGCGTGGTCCGCGAACACGCAGTGGAGCTCGGGCCCCTGGGTCTCTTCGGGATCCTCAGCGAGCCGGAGGTGCCACTGCCGCCGGATGCTCCCACTGTCATCTTCCTCAACATCGGGATCATCAACCATCAGGGCCCGGACCGACTCTGGGTGGATCTGGCGCGGGCCTGGGCCGGCGACGCACGGGTGCGGTGCCTGCGGGTGGACCTGAGCGGCATCGGGGACAGTCCCGCCCGCCCCGGCCACCGCGTGTTGCGACCCTTCCCCGAGAATGCCCTCCAGGATGTCACCGAGATTCGTCGAGCCGTGACGGGCGACCGTGCCGGCGGCGTCGTGCTCGTCGGTGTGTGCTCCGGTGCCGATCACGCGATCGATTCGGCCTTGTTCGAACCGACGGCCGCGATCTGCGTGGTGAATCCCGCCCTCCGCTCGACCGGTTGGAACAAGCCCCCACCACCCGACGAAGGCGCGCCCGACCAAGGCGCGCCCGACCAAGGCGCATCCGACGAGCAGACTCCCGGCGCGATTTCTCCAGATGGGACGGCTGCCCCGCCACAGCCCGCGGACGAGGCCCAACCGGGCGCGGCGTCCACCGACGGTGTCGACAGTCAGGGATGGGGGTCGACGTCCCCCTTGCTCTCGCGAGTTCTCGTGCGCTTCGAAAACGTGCGGAACGTATCGCGCTGACATCCCCAACTGGGGCTGGTGGATCGTAAAGACGTGGTTCATGAAGGGGAGCCCGATCTCGACGGTGGAAAAACTGACGGAGTCCGGCGCCCATGTCGTGATCGTGGCGGGCAGCCGGGAGTCACGCCGGCTCGCCCGGGGTGAACACCGGCGGCTCGACCGACTGCTCGCCTCGGGCGACGTCGACATGGAGGTCGTCTCGTACCTGGAGCACTCCCTCCTCGAGCGAGCCAGCCGGGACCGGGTCGCAGAGATCCTCACCGGCTATGTGGCGACGCTCGGGGGCCCTGCCGACCGCCCCGCCGACCGCCCCGCGTGTGCCTGAGGGAGGCCCCATGGCACCCGAAATCATGAAGGACCCGTCACCGACTCGATCCTGCTCGTAGCATCAGGCGAGGCTCTGCGCCGGGGCACGTTCCGGAACCGGTTCGTGTGGCGGGCATGGGCTCGAGCGATTGCGGGAAAGGGGATCGATGATGACCACGACAGCGGTGCAGGCGCCGGTCCCCAAAAAGGGTCATGTGCCACGCGCTCGGCCAAGCGGCAGCTGACCAGCTATCCCAACACATGGCCCCGTCTGGGCTACCTGGCCATCGTCGTGCTGACGACGATCATGCTCTACTACCTCTACTACGTGGAGGGCGCGGTCACGCCGCTGCTGCTGCCCTACTACCACATGTCGTTCCAGTTCTTCTTGTACCTGCTGGTCGTCTCGAATGCCATCGGGGCCTTCAGCGCCTTCATCGGGGGGCTGTCCGACAAGATCGGGCGGGCGAACCTCACGATCTACGGGACGCTCGTGGTGGCGCTGGTGCAACTGCTCGCCATCCCGCACATCCACGACAAGTGGGGCTTCGCCGGTGCGTACTGCGTGATCGGCTTCGTCGAAGGGGTCATTCTCGTCTCGACGCCGGCCTTGATGCGTGACTTCTCACCGCAGATGGGTCGCGGCGTGGCCATGGGATTCTGGGCCCTCGGCCCGACCATGGGCGTGCTCTGCGCGAGCCTCGTGGCGACCCACACGCTGGACCATCTGAGGCCCTGGCAGGACCAGTTCATCATTTCGGGACTGGTCTGCCTGGGTGTGGTGATCATCGCGTTCTTCTTCCTGCGCGAATCGTCCCCACAGCTGCGCGACCAGCTCATGGTGAGCGAGCGGGAGCGGGCACTCGTCGAGGCGTGGGCCATGGGAATCGACGTCGAGACGGCGACGAGGCGCCCGATCCGGTCCATGATGAAGCTCGACCTGATTTCGTCGTCCATCGCCATCTCCGTCGCCCTCCTCTTTTATTACGCCTCGGTGAGCGTGCTCACCATCTACTGGGTCGTGATCTACAACCGTTCGACGCCGCAGGCGAACGGGATCAACGTCTGGCTGGCCGCGTTTCTCTCCGGCGGGCTGGTGCTGGCGGGCTTCCTCTCCGACCTGGCGCGGGTCCGCAAGCCGTTCATGCTCTTCGGGGCAGTGTGCTCCATGGTGATGTTGGGGTTCCTCATCATCCAGACCGGCCACCCCCATACGAGTTACTACGCCAACGTGCTCGTCGTCGTCCTGCTGGCCGTCTCGATCTCCATCGCCTACGCCCCGTGGATGGCCAACTACACCGAGCAGGTCGAGTCCCACAATCCGGCCCTGACCGCGTCGGGGCTGGCGGTGTGGGGATGGATCCTCCGGATCACGGTTGCGCTCTCGTTCCTGGTCCTGCCGTACGTGATCACGACCTCCACCGTGTTGGTCGACAATCAGACATGCTGGTTCCACCCTGCAGGCGATTCAGGCCGCGCAGCCCTACGCACCGAACACGTCCGCGCTCGAAGTGCAACACGACGCCGGCGCCGGCAACCGTCATCGAGAACCTGCAGACGACTCCGACGGTGCGGCCCGAGCTCAACACCCTCGCCACCATCCTGCGGGTGTGCAACAGCACGCACAGCCTCACGGCCGCGTTGACGGCTGCCGGGGGTCTCACGAATCCCCACATACTTGGCCTGAATGCCTTCAACCCGCTCGCCCTCGACATTCAGAACGGCAAGCCCGTGACCCAGACCCAGCTCGCGCGGGGTGGCGAAATATTCGCCGAGCCTGGCCGGCCTCCTGGTCGCCGAGCAGAAGCTGATCCCGGCGCAGAAGACTGCGCCAGGCGAGTGGCAGCGCTGGTGGGGGGTGTGCCTCGCCGGGCAGTTCGTCTTCGCGATCCTCATCTTCTTCATGCGGGGGCGTTGGAGCCCGCGGGCGGCCCGCCGCGACCTCGCCGAGCACGATCAGATGATCACCGAGGAGCTGGCCAAACTGACTCCGGAGCCAGCGGGCGTGTCCTGAGGGAATCCCCGGCTCGGTCCGGCCCGTCGTGCAGACCGTAGGGTGGGGTATCGGTGCTGATCGGGGAGGAACAACAGATGGCTCTCGCACTTGATGGCCTGCGTGTCATTGACGCGGACACGCACCTGACCGAGGCCCACGATCTGTGGACCAAGCGGGCCCCGGCCAAGTACGCGGAACGCGTTCCCCACGTCCAGATGGTGGACGGCGAGCCGATGTGGTTCGTCGACGGGTCCGAAATGGGATTCGCCGGCGGCGGCGGGGTCATCGATCGCCAGGGTGGCAAGGGACGGGCGCTCGAGGCGCTGTACGAGTGGACGCCAGGATGAGATCCACGTGGGCGCGTTCGACCCCAAGGCACGCATTGAGGTCATGGACGACTCGGGCATCTGGGCCCAGATCTGCTTCCCCAACTCCATCGGGCTCGGCGGGCAGGGGATCTCCGACATCGTCAAGGACCCGTGCTCCGGCTCCTCTGCGTGCAGATCTACAACGACGCCATGGCCGAGGTGCAGGCCGACTCGGGTCAGCGACTGCTGCCCATGCCGGTCCTGCCGGCCTGGAGCGTGGACGAGTGCGTCGACGAGGCCAAGCGGGTGGCCTCGCTCGACCTGCGCGGCGTCAACATGACGTCGGATCCGCAGGACGTCGGCGGCCCCGACCTGGCCAGCCGGGCCTGGGACCCGCTGTGGGAGGTCTGCGCCGACCTGCATCTGCCCGTGCACTTCCACATCGGAGCCAGCCTGACGACCATGACCTACTTCGGCACCTATCCCTGGGAGTCACAGGACGACGACACCAAGTTGGCGATCGGCGGCACGCTCCTCTTCATCGGCAACGCGCGCGTGGTGGCCAACATCATTCTGAGCGGCATGCTGGACCGCCACCCCAAGCTGCAGATGGTCTCGGTGGAGAGCGGAGTCGGCTGGATCCCGTTCATTCTGGAGGCGCTCGACTACGAGATGTCGGAGAACGCGCCGAAGCAGCTGGACCAGCTGTCCATGCTCCCGTCGGAGTACTTCAAGCGGAACCTCTTCGCCACGTTCTGGTTCGAGAAGAACAACATCCCGGCGTCTGATCGACTCGGTCGGGGAGGACAGCGTCCTGTTCGAGACCGACTTCCCCCACCCGACCTGCCTCTACCCCAAGCCACTCGAGACCGTGGCCGAGAAGATGTCGACGCTTCGCGCCCGAGGTGCAGCGCAAGATCCTGGGCGAGAACGCCGGCCAAGCTGTATCGGCTCTGACACCGAACAGGTGGCCGGGATTCGCACGGTGAGCACTCGTGCAGCACCCTAGGTTGGAGCCGCACCCCGATGAGAATCCTCCTGGTCTCGGACCTCCACTATTCGCTGCCGCAGTTCGATTGGGTCGTTGCGGCCAGCCCCTCGTTCGATGTCGTCGCCCTGGCGGGGGACAGCCTCAACATCAACTCGGCGGTCCCGCTCGATGCGCAGAGTGTCGTCGTCAATCGCTACCTGACCCTGATCGCCGGCGCGACCCGGCTGGTGGTGAGCTCCGGGAATCACGACCTCACTGGACCTGATGCGCGCGGTGAACAGTCGGCCCTGTGGTTGCGCGACCTCCGTGCCGAGGGTCTCCGCACCGACGGCGATGCACTCCTCCTCGACGACGTCCTCATCACCATCTGCCCGTGGTGGGACGGGCCGTCGGGCCGCGCCGACGTCGTCAGCCAGCTTCGCGCCGATGCGGCCAGGCGCCCGGCACACTGGCTCTGGCTGTACCACTGGCCGCCCATCGGTTCGCCGACGTGTTGGACCGGCCGGCGGGACTACGGCGACGCCGACCTCCGGGCGTGGATCGAGGAGTTCGAACCCGACATCGTCCACGCGGGCCACGTCCACGAGTCTCCGTTCAAGAACGAGGGCTCGTGGATGGACCGGATCGGACATACCTGGGTGTTCAACGCCGGACACCAGATTGGGAAGGTGCCCGCCTCTCATCGACCTCGACCTGCACGCACAGCGGGCCCGGTGGAACTCCATCATGGGCGCCGAGGATGCTCGACCTGCGCGATCTCGCTGCCCCGGCCCGGACGGTGTTCTGAGCAGCGGCGCCGCCTTGGGCGCGCCTCAGTAGTCGGGGTCAGGGTCCCGGGCAGAGCCCGGTCGTGCCGTCACCACCTGTCGTTCGGCGAGGTGCGTCAGCACTTCTGGAGACCATCGAGAGCCCGGACGCGTCGCCGTACTGGTCCTTCAGGTCGGCCAGGTAGGTCGAGACGAAATTCAGGCGTTCGGCCAGACCCACGGCGATGAGCTTCGTGATATCTGGATCGCCGAACAAGGAAGGCGTGGCCGTCCTCGGCGTACCGCAAGGTCGACGGTTCTGTTGCACTCACCGTCGCGCCATGGTCCGTTCCCAAGAGGACGGACATCTCACCGATGATCGCCCCCTCTTTGGTGATGGTATTGACTGGCACGTCGCCCTTGAAGACCTGCAGCGCACCGGAGACCAACACCCAGATGCCGCCGCTGGGTCCGCCCTGTGTGACCACTGTCTCTCCGGCCGGGATCTCGACCAGGGGCAGGTGCATCGACAAGCTCAGCATGTCTGACACGCAGAAATCGTACCTGTGGTCGATGGCGTCGTGGAACAACCAGCGTCGTCCGGTTCACACGATGTTCATCTGCTCTTCGGATCGTGACGTACAGGAACGGGCATTGGAGAGACCCCGGCGCGCCCGAGTACCGTACGCATGTGCCCGGGAAGCTTCAGCGTGGCGCTGCACTGGTGCTGGAGGGAGAGACGACGCTCTGGCCCGCCCTGGCTGCCGGTGTCGTCGTCGCCATCGCGTCGTACTGTGTCGGCTCCTCTCGGGGCGACCTCGAGGTCGATGTGGCGTTGGCCAGCATGGCCACCTTCCTCTTCGGGGTACTCATCGCCTTCACCATCGCCCGCACCACCGACCGCTTGGCGCTGGTCCAGAACCTCGTCAGTCATGGGAACGCATCGCTCCTCTCGATCCATCAGCTGGTGGCGGTCTTCCCTGAAGAGGACGCGGCACACATCCGACAGCTGATCGACGGCCAACTGACCCACCAGATCGACTACCGGCTCCTGGACAACCACCTGGCGACGCCGTCGCACCTGGCTCTGACCGGAAGCGTGATCGCCCTCGTGCCCGAGACGCGTCAGCAGCAAGTGGCCTACAGAAGCCTCCTGGACACCTGCACCGGGATGACGGCGGACCGGGCACAGATCGAAGCGACGATCGGGCAGTCGCTGCAGTCGATCGAATGGTTCGGCCTGCTTCTCCTGCTGTTGATCTTGATGTCGCTGATCGTCGTACTACCCGGCGGAACGGTCCTCGGCGCGCTGGTCGCCGGCGCGCTGGCCGGCACGTTGGTGACGTCTCGTCGTCCTGCTGCGCAAGGTCGACCTCTTGCGCTGGCACGAACGCAGCTCCATCTGGGAGCCCACGGCACGGGTGTTCCGGAGCATGGGCCTGTATCCGTACGTGCCGCGGCAGGCCATCACCAGCGGGCGCTACCGCCCGACCGGGTTGGTGCGTGTCGTCGACTACCCGGATCCCTACCCGGACAGGGACACGAAGATCGTCACGCTCGAAGATCTCTCCTGGGGTCCGCAGCCGTCAAACGTCAAAACAGAAGTGGAGGCCGGTCGCGTCAGCGACGGGTGAGGTGCGCCAGGTGGGCTGCCGACCATGACGGACGTGTCGATGACGGCTACCTCCGTCGATGTCGGCCATCCCTTGGCCCCATACTTTCCGCGGCTCGCCATCGAGTGGATCGGCTCCGACCCCGAGCAGCTGCACCAGGAGCTTGAGGGCACGATCGCCTTCGTCGACATCTCGGGCTTCACCAAGCTCTCTGAGCGACTGGCCCGGCTCGGGAAGTCGGGTGCGGAAGAGCTGACGGCGACGATCGACAGCTGCTTCGTCACGCTCCTCGATCTCGCCGTTGCCAACGGCGGCCGTCTGCTCAAGTTCGGCGGCGACGCTCTGTTGATGTACTTCTCCGGCGAAGGCCACGAAGCCAGGGCATGTCTCGCCGCCATCGAGATGCGACGAGCGCTGCGCGTCGTCGGTCGTCTCGATGGTGCTGGGGCAGAAGGTGTCGTTGCGCATGTCGGTCGGCGTGCACAGCGGGCTCTTCAATTTCTTTCTCGTCGGCGAGTCCCATCGTGAGTTCATCGTGACCGGGCCCGGGCGCGAGTGCGGTCGTGGAGATGGAAGGAACCGCCGACGCCGGAGAGATCGTCATCAGCGACGCCACCGCTGCCGCGCTCAGCCCGGGCGTCGTCGGGCGGCCGAAGGGCGGCGGGCATCTGTTGCGGCGCGCGCCGTCGCTGCCGCGGCAGCAGCCCTTTCTCGCCTTCGAGCGGGTCGACCCAGCTCTCGACCTCCGACATGGCATCCCGCTCGGACTCCGGGCGGCGCTCATCACGCGGACCGAGCCGGAACACCGCAAGGTCACCGTGTGCCTTCATCCACTTCGACGGGACTGACCGCATGATCGCCGAAGAGGGGCCGGACGAGGCCGCCCGCCAACTCCATGTCCTGGTGGCCCATGTGCAGGGGGCCGCCGATCGGCAGGGCGTCACCTTCCTCGCAACGGACGCCGACAGGGACGGTGGCAAGATCATCCTGACGGCCGGCGCCCCGTCGTCGTCGGGGGACGACGAACACCGGATGCTGCTCGCCGTGCGCGAGATCATGGACGGCGAGAACCCGCTTCCCATCCGGATCGGCGTCAACCAGGGGTCTGTCTTCGTGGGCGAGGTCGGCCCGCACTACCGCCGCACCTTCACGGTGATGGGTGACGCGGTCAACCTCGCGGCCCGCCTGATGGCGAAGGCGGCACCCGGCGAGATCCTGACCACGCCCGACCTCCTCGCCCGTGCGGGGACCGGCTTCGATGCGACGGAGCTCGAACCGTTCCTGGTGAAGGGCAAGGCCAAGCCGGTGCGGGCGGTGCGCCTCGGCGTCAAGACGAGAGAAGCGGCGCGCGCCATCGACGACGAGCTGCCCTTCGTCGGCCGGCCGCGCGAGCTGCAGCCAGCTCGATGAGATCGCGGAACAGGCACTGGCCGGCCGTGGCGCGCTGGTGGAGATCGTCGGCGTGACCGGAGTCGGAAAGTCGCGACTGGCCGGTCGGCTTCGTGAGATCGCCACCGACCGCATGCACCTCTTCGTCGTGTGCGAGCGCTACGACTCGTCGACTCCCTACTTCACGGTGCGGCGGATCCTGCGGGAGCTCCTGGAGCTCCCGGCCGAAGGCAGTGACGAGCACCTGACGGCGCGGTTCCTGTCCGAGCTCCAACGGAGGGCGCCGGACCTCGTTCCGTGGGCACCGCTCATCGGCATGGCCATCGGCGCGTGCCGGTGCCCGAGACCCGCGAGACGCTGGAGCTCGAAGAGGAGTTCCGGCGCACGAAGTTGGCCGAGGTCACCATTGCCCTGTTGGCCGTGCTGCTGCCGCAGTCAGGCCTGATCACCGTCGAGGACGCGCACTTCATGGACGAGGCGTCGGCGGACCTCTTCGGCCACGTGGCCCGTGCCGTCCGCCTGACCTCATGGATCTGGTGCGTGACCCGGCGCGACGTCGGCTCCGGCTTTATCGCCCCCGACGACACGCCGACGACCCGCATCGAACTCGCATCCGCTGAGCCGGGCGGAAGCCGACCGAGCTCGCGCTGGCGGCGACCCACGAATCCCCCCTGCCGGCACGGGAACTCCAACTGCTCGTCGATCGATCCGGCGGCAATCCCCTCTTCGTCCGAGAACTCGTGGCGGCGGTGCAGCACGGGGATTCCATCGGGGCCCTCCCCGACTCGGTCGAGGACGTCGTCGTCGCCCGCATCGACCGCCTCGCCGTTGCCGACCGCCAGTCTGCTCCGGCGGATGTCCGTCCTGGGTCAGTCCTTCTCCACCGACCTGCTCGCCGAGGTCGTCGACGACGTGCCCGACCGGACGGATCCGATCTGGGCCCGGCTCGAGCCGTTCATCGTCCGGCGACGACTCCGGTGACCTGTCGTTCCGCAACGCGCTGCTCCGCGACTGCGCCTACGACGGGCTCTCCTTCCGGCTTCGCCACCGGCTGCACTCCCGGGCGGGCGACACCATCCGGGACGCCGCGACGCGGCACGGCGACGACCAGTCCGAACTGCTGTCGTTCCACTACCTCCACGCCCAGCGTTCGGAGGAGGCGTGGTCCTACTCGCTCCATGCGGCCGAGCGGGCCAGGGGGGTCTACGCCAACCTGGAGGCGGCGGAGTACTTCGAGCGTGCGATCGCCGCCGCCCGCCGACTGCCGGAGCTGGCGCCGTCGGAGCGTGGCGGGGACGCACGAAGGGTTGGGCGACGCCCGGAACCTGACCGGCAACTACGCCGGCGCGGCGAGCGCCTACCGGTCGGCCCGGCGGCTGATCGGCGACGACGGCGTCGCGCAGGCCCGGCTGCTCCTGAAGCTGGCCCGCGTCGAAGGATGGCTCGACCGTTTCACGAACGCGCTGCGCTGGATCACCCGGGGCATCGGGATCCTCAAGGACATCGACACCCCCGACGCGGCGCCGTCAGCGGGCCGAGCTCTTCGGGTGGTACGGGCGGTTCTGCCAGGAGGGCGGGAAGCACCGCCAGGCCATCAAGTGGTGCACGCAGGCGGTCGAGCAGGCGGAGGTGGCCGGGGACAAAGAGACGATGGCGGACGCGCTGCGGATCATCGACTGGGCGAAGATGGACCTGGGCCAGCTGGAGGATCCCGGTCAACTGGGAGAAGGCCCTCAAACTCTTCGAGGAGGTCGGGGACCTGCCCGGCCAGGCCGGCGTGTTGAACATGCTCGGCGGCTTCGCCTACTTCAAGGGCAACTGGGACGACGCAGAGGCGTTGTACCGACGGGCCCAGGCCACCGCGCGCCGAACCGGTAACGCCGTGATGGATGCGTTCTACGTGTTCAACATCGGCGAAATCGCCTTGGAGCAGGGCCGGTTGGACGAAGCCGAAGATGCCTTCGTCGCCGTGGCCCGCACCTGGCGTGCGGCCGGCTACCGGTCCGGTGCCGCCGACGCCAAGGGGAAGCTCGCTCGGGTCACGGCCGGGCAGGGCCGCTTCGACGAGGCGCTGGAGCTCTTCGCCTCCTGCATCAGCGAGATGGAGGACATCGGGAGCCGGGCCGACGCGCTCGAAGCAACGTCACGCATGGCGGAATGCCTCCTGCTGAGCGGCGACTTCCGCGAGGCGCTCGCCGCTGGCCGAGCGTGGGCTGGCACTCGCCCAGGAGCTCGGCGGCGTCCCGCCGCAGATCCCGCTCCTGTACCGCGTCCGCGGCGCGGCGCTCGCCCGGGCCGGTGAGTCCGTCGCTGCCATGGAGGCCCTCGAACTGAGCTTGCTGGCGGCCCGCAGTCGGGGCGCCGAGCACGAGGTCGCGCTGACCGAACTGGTCATTGCCGAGTCCCGGCCTCTGTCCGGGCCGGCGCCGTCGCCTCGAAGAGGGCCGTCGGCCTCCGAAGAGGCCGGCCTAGCGGGCGAGTAGCCGCTCGTAGAGGTCTTCGACCTGCCTCGTCATCGCCTCGGTGGTGAAGTGCGCGAGCACCTCGGCCCGGCCCGCTTCGGCCAATCGCGCGCCCAAACCCTCCTCCTCGAGGACGCGCCGCGCCGCTGCGGCCATCCCTTCCGGTGTGGCCGGCGCCTGCAGGCCCGTCCGTCCGTCGTCGACCATCAACGCGGCGCCTCCCGCATCGGCGACGACGATCGGGAGGCCGGCCGCCATGGCCTCGAACACGGCGAGCGGCTGGTTGTCGGTCGGGCAGGGATGGATGAAGACGTCAAAGGCCGGAAGGAGGCTGACGGCATCGAGCCGGAAACCGGGAAGTCGGAGATCCACCCCTCCGGCGCACGAGCGCAGCCCTGCTTCCTCCGGGCCCTCGCCGAGGATGACGACGACTGCGTCGGGGAGATCCCGGGCGGCGTCGACGATCAGCTCGGGTCGCTTCCAGTCGACCAGGCGCATCGAACCGCCCAGCACCGTCGCAGTGAGCGGGATATCCAGCTGGGCGCGGGCCTCATCACGCGAGAGGAGGGTCGGGAGGGCGATGCCGTTGGCGATGACCTGGTTGCGCACATGGAGCTGGTCCATGCGGACGAGCTCCGCCTTGGTCCATTCGGAGGGCAGCACCTGCATGTCGACCCCGCGGAGGATGAAATGGCCGAGCCGCCGCCGCAAGCCGCTTTCCGACTGCGTGGGAAGGTGCGCGGTCGTGACGATGGCGGGCGTACGAAGCGCCTCGGCGGACATGATGGCGTACTGCGCCGCGTGCGAGTGGGAGAGCATGGCGTGGAACACCACGGGACGGGCGGCCCGGATGGCGCGGGAAGGCGCGGGCGAAACCACGGAGGTCCCCGTTCCCCCGGATGCGTTCGAGCCGCACGCAAGGGACGCCGCGCGGGATGAGCTCCTGCTCGAACTCGTCGGCCATGACGCCGAGCACCACCGGATCGAAGCGGCTCCGGTCGAGGTCGTCCAACAGGTGGAGGAGATGGCGTTCGACGCCGCCGAAGGAGTACCCCTCGACGAAATAGACGACCCGGACCGGGTAGCGCAGGCTGGTCTTCGAAGTACGGGACAGGGGGGCAGGCTCCTCAGGCACCGCGGCGACGATCTGCGGTGGTTGCTCCCGGAGACGGTAGTGGGCCGCCGGCCCCGCACTGAGCACATGCGGGCCGCTCCCGTGCCGGGTCGACCAGAGTGCCTGCATCGCGGGGTTGGTGCCGCTTGCGCCATCGACGGGCGAACGGCCCACTCCGGGGAGGCAGGAGAGAAACCCTGGTCAGCCGGCAGGATGCGGTTCCCGGCACCCGCGGGACATCGTCGAACGAACTGGGAGGACGCGAGGCATCGGCCCCTGGGCTGTTCAGACGAGGCCGTAGAGCTTCGCGGCGTTGTCGTGCAGGACCCTGGCCACGACGTCATCCGCGAGACCGTCGAGGGCCTTCGTCGCATACGTCGCCGGGAGGCGCTCCGATGCTGGCTGGGCCGGGGTGCTGGCACGTGGGGTGCGGGAAGTCCGTCTCGAAGAGCACGTTGTCCGGGAAGTGCTCGATGGCGAAACGCGCGGCGTCCTCCTCGAACCAGAAGCAGCCGTAGATCTGACGGCGGAAGTACTCCGACGGCAGACAGGTCGTACTCGGAGTGCGCCTCACGGATCGCGCTGTTGCCCCACTGCCAGTCGAACGTCTCGAGCACACCGGGTAGCCAGCCGACTCCCGACTCCACCGAGACGAAGCGCAGCTCCGGGAAGCGATGACACACGCCGCCGAAGACGAGGTCGGCGAGCGTCTCGATGTTGTCCATGATCATGAGCGCAGAGATCTTCGGGAACTTCGCCTGGAAGCTGAGATGTGGATCCTTGGCGAACGGCGCAGTGATGTCGCCGCCACCGATGTGGAAGGTGATCGGGACCTCCGCGTCCTGCGCGGCAGCCCAGAGACGGTCCCAGTGCGGGTCCGAGAGCGGTGGCTCGCCGTGCGAGTCGGGGTGGTTGCAGAAGTTCACCGCCTTGTGACCGTTCTCGACGCAGCGCTCGAGCTCCGCGACCGCGAAGTCCAGGTCCCAGAAGGGCGTGGACATGACCGGGATCAGCCGCGACGGGTCGGCCGAGGTCCACTCGACGAGGAAGTCGTTGTAGGCGCGCACGCAGGCCGTGACCAGCTCGCGATCACCGAGTTTCAGGAAGTACGCCGATCCGAATCCAGCGACGTTGGGGTAGAGCACCTGCGCATAGAATGCCCTCGTCGTCCATGTGCGCGAGGCGAGCGCTGGCGTCGTAAGCCGACGGCGGGATCTCGTCGTAGGTTCTGGGGCCGTCGGGCACGTAGCCCTCCCAGCCCGCGATCGCCGTGTTGCCCGGTGTGTTGAGGAAGTTGCCCGCGGCCACCCAGATGTCGGTACCGTGCACGTTCTCGACGTGGGGTACGGCCTCTCCCCACTTCGACGACACCCGTGACGTCCACAAGTCGGGCGGCTCGGTCAGGTGCGTGTCGACGTCGACGACGCGATAGCGCTGGAACAACTCCGCGGGCATGGTTTCGCCTCCAGTTTTCCGCTCTGAAGGGTACTGCTTGATGCGGGTTCCACGCCCGATCCGCCGGTCCTGAAAGGGCGCCAGCGGAGTGCCTTCCTGAGAGCGACGGCCGGACAGCGTCGAAGCTGTGAGCCCTCTCTGCTTGGACCCATGAGGTTCCGCGAACGACCCTTGTGGCTCTGCGGGGGCAGTCGTATGCTCAGCAGATCGGGGCCAGCTCTGGAGGGCCGTACGTATGCGAACGTTCCGAGCACTCGTTGTGACGGGTGCGGTTCTCGCCAGTTCACTTCTGGTTGCGGTACCGAATGCGTCCGCCGCGGGGCCGAGCATCACCGTGACGCCTTCCACCGGGCTGGTCGACGGCCAGACCGTTACCGTTGCGGGCACGGGTTTTACGGTCCCCCCGAGCCTCTTTCTGCTCATCGGCGAGTGCGCCAACGTCGCCTCCCCGGGCTACAACGACTGTGATGCGACCAAGGTCAGCACCTTCCTGCTGGGCACCAACGACTTCGTCGAGACCTACAAGGTGGCGCGTTTCATCACGACGGTCAGCCAAGGGACAATTGACTGTGCGGTCCCCAACGCGTGCCTGCTGGGCGCCCAGGAGTTCAACCTCCAATTCTTCGTCAACCAGGATGCGTTCGCGCCGATTGCGTTCGCACCCCCGCCGCCGACGAACTTCCGGATCCTCAATGCGAGGCTCATCGGTCATGTCAGTCCGGGTCAGCCGGTCGAGCTCCGGGTGCGAGCCGTCAACGACGGGCAAACTCCGGCCAACTGGAGCATCAGCCAGTCGAAAGATGTTGGTCTCATTGCGGTCAGTGCGAGCTGTCCCGGCGGGACAGCGCAGGCGGCCGGACTGTGCGTCTACACGCCAGCGGAACGAGGCGTTGGGCAGCCCGCCACAGCGGTGTTCACGGTCGAGGCCGCTGCAGGGTTCGCAGGTACCGCGTCGGCAACGGTCTGCGCAACGGACCTCGACAGCCAAGGTTCGACGCCAGCCTCGAACACGTGCGAGGTGGTCACGACCACCGTGGGCTGAGCGGGATCGCCTCGCAACCACTTCGGTCCCAACCAACGGGCATCCCCGTCCCGCCAGTGCCGCTGCAGAAAGCATTTTTGTGGCTCTGGCCAGGGCAGAGCTTGCCCGACCGGCCAGCAGCGCCACTCGTCAGCGGCGACTTCCCTCGGCCATCGTCAGGGGCTCAATTCAGTACTCGAGGTAGGTATTTCTTGCCGACTGCTGGACTCCGTACTGAGTGGGCGTGTCGCGCCGTCGGGGCGGAGCACGTCTTCCAATGGGAAGAGGACAGGGACTGGGAGTCTCGGCTTCGGCTGTGGCCACCTCTCCCGAATGACGATCGGAGTAAGGATGACCACTTCAGCTCTCATCGTTGGGGAGAAGGGGAAGCGGACGGGTGGGCGTCAGGCGAAGGCGCCTGTTCCTTGGACCTCTCGCTTCGCGGTCCTCGGTTCCGCGATCCTGCTCGCTCTGGCCTCTCTCGTCGTGATCGCGCCGCAAGCGGATGCGGCAGGACCAGCCTTCGTACAGGGTGGGGCCACCCAGGTCACGAGCGGCACGACGGCCAGCCTGGCGTTCAACCACGCAAATACCGCCGGGGACCTGATTGTGGTGTATCTGCTCTGGGACAATCTCGGCAATGTGAAACTTTCCGACAGCCGGGGCAACACCTACACCGCGGCTACCGCGCGCACGACGTGGGGGACGAACTGGAGTGCGCAGGTCTTCTACGCCCCGAACGTGCTCGGAGGGTCGAACACGGTCACGGCGACCTTTGGCACGGCGATCAAGTCGTTCGGACTCGTGTACCCGCACGAGTACTCCGGTCTCGCTGCCGCGTCCCCCGTTGACGTGAGTGCATCCTCCGTCGGCACGTCGGCGTCCATGAGCAGCGGCGCAGCAACGACGACGCAGGCAAATGACCTCCTCTTCGGCGCCGGTGCGTCTGCCAACACCATCACCAAGGTGGGAACGGGATTCACTGCGCGTCTGAAGGACTTCGGCAATCTCACGGAAGATCGCGTTGCCACGACGGCGGGTTCCTACTCGGCGACCGCGACTCAGAACGGCTCCGCTTGGGTCATGCAACTCGTCGCGTTCCGAGTCACCTCAGGCGTCGGCCCACCCACCAAGCTCGCCTTCGTCCAGGGCCCTTCCAACGCCGCCACCGGAGCCACGATCACCCCGCCGGTGACGGTTGCGGTCGAGGACGCGAGCGGCAATGTCGAGACCGCTGACAACAGCACCACGGTGAACCTGGCCATCGGGACCAATCCTGGCGGTGGGACCCTCACCGGCGGCTCGGCCGTCACGGTCG
The DNA here is from genome assembly GCA_963762175.1 of uncultured Acidimicrobiaceae bacterium. Classification (GTDB taxonomy): domain Bacteria; phylum Actinomycetota; class Acidimicrobiia; order Acidimicrobiales; family RAAP-2; genus Bog-473. The sequence goes on along the minus strand of CAVXJW010000002.1, from coordinate 362,042 downwards.
CCTCTGGGGTCGCGACCTTCTCGGGCCTCTCCATCAACGCGGCCGGGACCGGCTACACCTTGACGGCCTCGAGCACGCCGGCGCGGACCGCGGCCACCTCGGCGGCCTTCAACATCACCTCAGGCGTCGGCCCACCCACCAAGCTCGCCTTCGTCCAGGGCCCTTCCAACGCCGCCACCGGAGCCACGATCACCCCGCCGGTGACGGTTGCGGTCGAGGACGCGAGCGGCAATGTCGAGACCGCTGACAACAGCACCACGGTGAACCTGGCCATCGGGACCAATCCTGGCGGTGGGACCCTCACCGGCGGCTCGGCCGTCACGGTCGCCTCTGGGGTCGCGACCTTCTCGGGCCTCTCCATCAACGCGGCCGGGACCGGCTACACCTTGACGGCCTCGAGCACGCCGGCGCGGACCGCGGCCACCTCGGCGGCCTTCAACATCACCTCAGGCGTCGGCCCACCCACCAAGCTCGCCTTCGTCCAGGGCCCTTCCAACGCCGCCACCGGAGCCACGATCACCCCGCCGGTGACGGTTGCGGTCGAGGACGCGAGCGGCAATGTCGAGACCGCTGACAACAGCACCACGGTGAACCTGGCCATCGGGACCAATCCTGGCGGTGGGACCCTCACCGGCGGCTCGGCCGTCACGGTCGCCTCTGGGGTCGCGACCTTCTCGGGCCTCTCCATCAACGCGGCCGGGACCGGCTACACCTTGACGGCCTCGAGCACGCCGGCGCGGACCGCGGCCACCTCGGCGGCCTTCAACATCACGACGGCTGCGTCTACGGGCTGGACGACGTACCTGGGGAGCATTGACCGCACCGGTACTGGCGCGGGGGACAGCGCGTTCAATCCGACAACGGTCCCGAGCTTGAAGCTTGCATGGAAGACGTCCGATACCGCGCCGAACCATGGCGTGTTCTCGCAACCGATTGTTTCGGGCGGATCCATTTACTGGGGATCGTTTGACGGGTTCGAACGCGCAACCGATGCGGCGGGAAATCTCATATGGCAGACCAACTTGGGCACATCGAGCCCCCCGGGTTGCACCGACCCTTCTGAAGCCGGCATTGCGAGTACTGGCACGTTGACTACTGACGTTCCGGTTGCTGGAGCGACATCGGTCCTGTATGTCGGCGGTGGAGACTCGAAGGTGTACGCGCTGAACGCGGCCACCGGAGCGGTGCTGTGGTCGTACGACGTCGGAGGGAGCCCGAGTAGTTTCGTGTGGTCTTCGCCGGCCGTGTTCGGCAACAGTGTCTACATCGGCGTCGCCTCCTTCGGAACCTGCCCTGATGTCCAGGGTAAGCTCCTGCAGCTCGACCGGGTCACCGGTGCTCTGCAGCATTCGTTCAATGTCGTTCCCAACGGCTGCATCGGCGGTGGTGTGTGGAGCTCGCCCACCATTGATGCCGCCGCAGGCACCATCTACTTCACCAGCGGTAACCAGGATTCATGCCCCAGCAGCGAAATGGCCCCGGCGATTCTCGAGGTGCGTGCGTCGGACCTGAGCCTGCTGGGCTCGTGGACGGTGCCCGTCGCGCAGCAGACATGTTGTCAAGACGGCGACTGGGCGGCGACGCCGACCTTGTTCAGCGGTGTCATCGGCGGGCAGTCGCAGGCCATGGTGGGGTCGATCAACAAGAACGGCGTCTTCTATGCGTTCGAGCGAGACGCGCTCTCGTCCGGGCCCGTGTGGAGCACACGGATTGCGACGGGAGGCGAGAATCCGACGTCCGGGACCGGCGATATTGCGCCCGCGGCGTGGGACGGCACGAGGCTGTACGTCGGCGGTGACTCCACCAACAGCTGCGCCGGTACCGTGAATAGCCTCAATCCGTCCACCGGTGCCCTCATCTGGCAGCATTGCTTCTCAGAAGGCCCGGTGCTCGGCGCCGTCACCGTCACGTCCGGCGGCGTGGTCGCAGTGGGCGAAGGCACCAACATCGCGGTGGTCTCCGCGGCGACCGGAGCATCGCTGTTTACCTACACCGGCGTCGGCCCCTTCTGGGGCCCTCCGTCCGTCGTCGGCGGCAACCTGTACGAAGGCGATATGTCCGGCAACCTCTACGCCCTTTCGACCCAATCGAGCCAGGGTGCTGCACAGTTCGTGCAGGTCAATTCGGCGACGCCGCAGAGCAGTCAGAGTGTCGTCACCGTTCCGTACGGGCAGGCACAGGGCGGGGGCGATCTCAACGCCGTGGCCATCGGCTTCAATGATGCGACGTCGACGATCGCTTCGGTCACAGACAGCGCGGGGAACACCTATCGACTGGCGGCACCGCTCACCCGCGGTGCAGGGTTGAGCCAGGCGATCTACTTCGCCAGCAACATCGCTTCCGCTGCGGCCGGGGCGAACGTCGTCACAGTGAAGTTCTCAGGGGCAGTTCCATTTCCCGATGTGCGCGTCGCGGAGTACAGCGGTGTCGATCCCGCCAACGCGCTCGATACAACGGCATCCGCCGCCGGGAGCGGGGTCACCGTGAGCAGCGGCAACCTCACGACGTCGGTCTCCAACGAAGTGATTTTCGGCGCGGGCATGACGACGAGCCTCTTTGCGGGCGGATCCAACGGTTTCACGTCGCGCATTATCACACCCGTGGATGGGGACATTGCCGGCGATCAGTTCGTCACGGCGACGGGCAGCTACGCGGCGACGGCGAAGCTCGCCGAAGGTTCCGGGGCCTGGGTCATGCAAGCTGTGGCGTTCCGCGGCTTCGCGTGATCGAACGGGGGCCGGCCCTCGTGCTCTGGCTGGTCTCCCACTCGTTGGCTGGTTGCCCACACGTAAGGGCCCGATTTCCGACAATCCCCAGACAGGGGCGATGAGGAGCTGTCTTCGGGATCGCCTCTGTCACGGCTCGACCAGTGGCCGGAGCCCCCTTCGGCCTGGTACGGCAATGCCGATTGCCCGGCCAGTCGAACCACAAACTGAGAACGCACGGGTGCGTTCCCAGGTTTTGTGGCCCTCGCCATCTGGCCTCGAGGACCTCCTTGGGGCTGCGTCCGTCACGCAGGCACCGTGAAGCGATCCAGTGGTGGGCTCCCGACACAACTGGTCTGACCTGGTCGGACGGTGCCCGGTTTGAGAGCACTTCCCACGCTATTGCTCTCGATTTCCCACATTGTTGAAGGGTCAATTAACTGTGGAGAAGTCCTGGTCACCGGCGCCGGATGACATTTTTGGCACCACAGTCACACTGGCCTCGGAAGCTCCGTCGTGATCGAGAAGCGATCGGATGGGTGGGTATGGATACCTTTTGCGATCAGCTTGCCGCGTAGGCTTTGATGCCGTCGCACGACCACCAGGGCTGCCGAACCTTCGGCCGCATGAAGTGCCTCAGCCTGTTCGCCATCGAGTAGATCAGCCCGGATCTCTTGTTGAACGCTTTGATCGTCCATGTCGTGAGGCGAGAATGCACCGGTCGTAATTGTCCTTAGTGCCTTCTCGGTATTAGGGACGTACTGTTCGCTGAAACAAATCGGTAGTGCGCTGCTCTCCGGGTCACCCTTCCAGGGCAACTGACAACTCCGGTTCGATTCGTCATACTGATGTGATGGACACGCTTCGCCACTCCGCTTCAATCATCATCCAGCGCCCTCCAGAGGAGCTCTACGACATGGTCGTTGACGTGACCCGCGTGGGTGAGTGGAGCCCGATGTGCACAGCATGTTGGTGGGACAAGGGCGACGGACCGCATGTCGGCGCCAAGTTCACGGGACGCAACGAGCGCCAAGAGCGAACGTGGGAGACGCGCTCGGAGGTCGTTGCGGCAGACCGTGGCCGCCGGTTTGCCTGGGAGGTGGTTGAGCCGCCAACCGCCGCTCGTTGGGGCTACTCGTTCGTCGCCAAAGACGGAGGGACCGAGGTCACTGAAACCTGGGAGCTACCTCCCGAGGGTTCAGCTTTCTTCGAGAAGATGTTCGGTGACGATGCGGCGAAAGAGATTGGCATCCGCAGCGACTGGGCGAAGAACGGTATTGGGGCGACGTTGGCCGCCATCAAGGACATAGCCGAGGCCTGAGCTGCGCGCTCGTCTTACCTGTCCCCGTAGCCGGGACGGAGTGCCACCCTGCGGCACTTTCGGGCTAGGACCCGTTTGGGCCAAGCCTCGGGGGAAATGTGCGCAAAGTTCATGTCGGCACATGGCTTCTAATCGACATCGACATCGACATCGACATCCGTTCGAGCCGTCAAGGTCCGCCGACTGACCTGGGGTGTGGACATCGGTGTGGACATATTTCTGGACGTCAACGGCAGCGGCGGGCCCTTACGCCCGCGGGAGTGGTGAACGTCGTTCCTCCACGGAGATCTTGGCGCCGACGTCGTGGTCGTTGAGCCGCCGGAGGACCATTTCTCTCGAACCTTGGGCCCTTTCGTCGATTACGGCATCATGACCCTCAACCGATGCTGTGCCCCAGATCAATGGGAGGCTCTCGGGTATCCGGACATCCTCGAGAAAACGGCCACTCGACCTGTCCTGCCTCATTGATCGAGACCGCCAAGATGTACAACCACGACATGAAGGTCGACATCTTGGCCATTCCTCCGCGGGTGAACGCTGAGAATGTCTGCTGCAAGTGGAATTCTTGGCACCCCCCAGAGCTCCCAAACTGCCAGGTCAACTCAGAGGTATCTCGCACTCCTTGGGATCGATGTGACCGAGGTTCTCGACCACCTTGAACGTGCCGCTCTCGGACCGTGCGATGTACATGTTCATGCGAACGTGGTGCTGGCCGGGCACCATCTCGGCGGGTCCTCCCGGCCCCTGCGGGATGCGGGCGTGGTCCAGGGCGGCGATGATGTCGTGCTGCTTGAGAGAGCCCGCCTCCTTCACGGCGGACTCCCACATCTTCAATGCCCGATAGGTACCGGTGCACGCTGAGCCGGCCGTGAACATTGCGCTGCCGGGGTACCGGGCCTCGTACCGGTTGAGAAGGTCGATGCTGAACGGATCCTGTACGTCCCGGTAGTAGTCGAGACAGCCAACGAGCCCTTCGACGTGATCGGCAGGCACCAAATTCAAGAAGTTCTCGTCGAAGTAAGTGCAGACAATCTGGCCACCCCGCGCGATAAACCCTGCCTCATGAAGCTGGGCGAGGAACGGCGTGAGACCTGGGGGCACGATGGTGTTGAAGACGACATCGGCCCCGGTCGCCATGATGTCGGCCACCACGGACTCATAATCGACGTGATCGAGCGGAAAGTACCGCTCGCCGACGATCTCTCCACCCCGGGCAGTCACGACCTCGCGCACCTTCTTGTTCAGTGTGCGGGGCCAGATGTAATCGGCCGAGGGCATGTAGAAGGTGGCGGCTCCCGTCTCCCGCATCAGCCAGGGGAACAACGGCTCGACCTGCTGGGCCGGCACCGGCCCGGTGCAAAAGATGAGGGGGTGGCACTCCTGACCCTCGTATTGCTCCGGATATATGTAGAGCTTCCCGGCTTCGTCGACCACCGGCACCTTGATGGCCTCCCTGGTCGAGCTGTAGATCCCGCCGACGACAACATCGACGTCGGCCTCGACGAGCTGGGCTGCCGCGGCCCTCGCCACGTCGTCATCGGTGGCACTGTCCTCGATGAACAGCTCGACGGGACGGCCGAGAAGACCACCCTTTGAGTTGATGTCGTCGATGACCATTCCGGCCACGTTGACGTTGGCGATACCCATGAATGACAAGGCGCCGGTCTGGTCGCTGATGACTCCGACCCGAGCCGGCCGATCGATTGTGCTGGTCATCGTCGCCCCTACGCTTCGTACTGACCGACGAAAGCCGCCGACTCGGGCTTGCCGATGTGGCCGGCCTCTTTGAGGATTGGCGGGACGTCGGGGTCGGACACGAAGGCGGCCCAGCCCTGCTCGTCCCACTCGAACAGCGCCCACACGCGGTTCGCCTCGGTCGGGTCGCGAAACACCGTCGCGCCCTTCGAGCCGTGCTGCGCGCGCTTCTCGGCGCCCTTGGTGCCGAACACATCCAGGAATCGGTCGACGTCCTCGACCTTCGTCGTTGCCAGAATCATCAGAGTCCCCTTCTCGTCGTGGATCACTTCGGATCCATTGATGGCCTGCCGGTCGGCGGGCGTGGGGCCATTGTCAAGATAATCCCTGGCTGCGGCATCGGCAGATCTACCCATTTCCAACGGGTAGTCGTGGAAACCTGTCTAGAACTCGAGATCGGACCGTCGCCGTCAGCCTGTGACCACGTGGTGGGAAACGGCCCAGCGGGTGGCCGAGGTCCGGTTTGAGACGCCGATCTTGGTGTAGATGTTCTGAATGTGGTGCTCGGCCGTCCGAGTCGAGATGAACAGTTGGGTGGCGATCTCGGCCGACGTCCGGCCCCCGGCGAGGAGACGGAGCACCTCGAGCTCGCGCCGGCTCAGGCCGGCCGGGCGCTCCTCGCGGACGCGTGGCCTTGGGTCACGCCGGGCGGCGTCGATCTGCTGGCGGGCGTACACGGCGGCGGCGTCAATGCCGAAAGTCGCGCCCTCGGCGACGAGTTCCCTGGTCCGCTTGGCCCCGAGCTTCGTGCCGAGCCGAACTTGGAGATCGGCCAGCTCGGGGACGTGATGGAAGCTCGACTCGTTCCGTGACATCGCACCGAGGAGCGTCGTGGCCGCCTCGAACCGCTCGAGCCGTTCGAACAGAGCGGGCACGCTCGCGAGCGTGATGATCAGCTGCGGGACGTTTCCGGCCCGCTGGAAGGACACGATGGCATCGCCGAACAACACCAGCGCCGCCTCGGGCTCGCCGTCGGACGCGTGGAGCCGTGCCGCGTCGCGAGCAAGGAAGCCTTCGAAGAAGTGCACCCGGTGCTCGCGCACGAAGGCGACGCCCTCGTCCCACGCGGCCAGTGCCCGTCGCGAATCGGACCTCGAGAAGGCCATGCCCGCGATCCAGAGGGCGTATGCGATCCAGTACGGGTTGCCAATGTCACGAGCCGCGGCGACCGACTGCTCGGTAAGCGATAACGCCTCGTCGACGCGGCCCCTGGACTGGAGGCCGTCCACGTAGGACGCTAGGCCGTACCCTCGCTCGGCGCCGTAGCGCTCCACCACCTCGCCGGTGAGCTCGATGTAGCGGTCGAGGTCGCCGCAATACACCTGACCGAGCGCCTCGATGAATATGGAGTACCCCGGCTCACACGGGTCGTAGCGATCGTCATCCTCGAGTTCGGTGGCCCGGTGAGCATTCCGACGGGCCACCTCCGGACGCCCGGCGAAGCACGCATACCCTGCCGCCGCGTACAGGCGAGGGAGTCGAGGAACGTCGGCCGACGACGCCGCGTCGAGCAGCTCCTCGGCCCACGCGATTGTCTCGAAGAGCTGCACAGAGAAGCCCATGAGCGCGGCATGGGCGGCGATGTCGGTCGCCACTACCATCTGGCCGCTCTCTGCGCTCCACCGATACCCGACACGGAGATTGTCGAGCTCGAGCTCCACCCAGTCGACAGCGTCGCGCCACCCGGGCCCGTTCCATCGCTCCCACTCCTCGGACGCCCGGCGCCCGAAATCCGCGGCGTGGGCCTCTTGAGCCCCTTCGCGCTCGCCGGCAGCTCCCAGTCGATCCACTGCAAACTGCCGGATCGTCTCGTAGAGGCGGTAGCGCGTCGTCGCCGCGGAATGATCGGCCACGATGAGCGACTTGCGTACGAGGGAGTCCAGGTGCCGCAGAACGTCGATCTCGTCGGCGTCGTTGACAACCGCACAGATACTCGACAAGTCGAAGCCGCCGGCGAACACCGACGAGGTGCGCAATAGCGATCGTTCGTCGTCGGTCAGCAGGTCGTAGGACCACTCGACGGCGTGGCGCAACGTAAGCTGACGCTCGGGACTCGGTGCGCTGCCCTGCAACAGACGGAACCGGTCTGCGAGCCGGTCCCTGACCTCGATCGCACTCATCGCGGTCATGCGCGCCGCTGCGAGTTCGATACCGAGCGGCAATCCGTCGACCGCCTCGCAGATCTCCGTTACCGCCGCTGCCGTTTGCGAGTTCTGGAGCTCAAAGTCGTGGCGTGCCGAGCGGGCCCGCTCAACGAATAGCGTCACTGCATCGGAGGTCACGCCGCCGACGGTCGCCAGCGGACATACGGTGACAACCAACTCGCGGGGTACGCCGACGGCTTCGCGCGAGGTTGCCAGGATCTTCGTGTGCCCAGCTCGCCCTAGAACTGCCTCGATCGCGGCGGCGGCCCCGTCCCGTAGGTGCTCGCAGTTGTCGAACACGAGCAGCATCCGCCGTCCGGCGACCGTGTCGGCGACGGTTTCGATCAGCGGCACGTTGCTCTGCGGGGTGATGCCCAACACCGTTGCCAGGGCAGGCGGGACGGCGCCCGCGTCACCGACACCGGCCAGCTCGACGATCCAGACCCCGTCGTCGAACTCCCCGGCGAGCTCGGCGCCGACCTCGATGGCCAACCGGGTCTTGCCGACGCCACCGACGCCTGTCAGCGTGACCAGACGCTCTGACCGCACCAGCTCGGCGACATTGTCGACCTCGGCGTCGCGACCCACAAGGGAGCCGACCTGGCGGGGGAGGTTTCCGGCAAAGTGGTCGACGCTGCGCAACACGGGGAACTCCGACGCCAGCCCGTCGGCCATCACCTGGAACACCGAAATCGTGCCGCGGAGCCCGCGCAGGAGGTGGTCACCCAGCGGCCGCACGGCGATCCGGCTGCGCACCAGGCCCTCGGCCGTATCGGACATGAGCACCTGGCCACCGTGGGCGAGCGCCATCAGGCGCGCAGCTCGGTTCACTTCTGTGCCGTAGTAGTTATCATCGCGCTCGATAGCCTCGCCCGTGTGCAGCCCCATCCGAACCGAGAACGGGATGGTGCCGTGGCCTCCGAGTTCCTGCTGCGACTCGACTGCCGCCGTCACGGCATCCACAGCGGACGAAAACGCGGCGCAGAAGCCGTCGCCCCCCGTGGCGAATACGTATCCACCGTGACGTTCGATCGCCGAGCAGACGATGATGTCGTGAGCCTGCATCGCCTCGGTCATGTCGGCCGGCGTCGATTCCCAGAGTCGCATCGAGTCCTCGATGTCGGTTAACAGGAACGTCACCGTGCCCGACGGTGGCTGCACGGTCACAACGGGACTTTATCGGCGCGCGCGACGAGAGTGAGGTGGTGGGTGAGGTGCTGGACCTACCACCGCTGACCAGCGAAAACGAAGAGAATGCTCCGGGGGTGAGACTCGAACTCACAACCTTGCGGGACAACGATGTCCGCCGGTGCCGAGAACGGGCAAAACGCCATCCGGGCGCTCGCCAGCATCGCCGAGCGTGTCGCGCCCAGGCGCTCGTGCGGCGCCCTCATTCCGACGACGTCTGATCAGGCAGCCGCATTTCGCCAGCTCGGTCTAGTTCCAGGTCGGCGAGACGACATCTCCCATTGTGGCTCAGAGGACTTCCTCGTCACGGCGTACGGGTGTAGTCCGGGTTGAGCAACACTGAGGCCCGACCGCTAGGTTCACGATGGTAGCTAGAAGGACCAACCGCTTGTTCCGGAGGCTGAGCGTCGCGATCATGCTGCTCATCACTGCTGCGGACGCGCTCCTTGGGTCCCGGGTCATCCTGATCGGCCTCCTCATAGTCGGCCCCTGTTGCGCGCTCTTCGGCGCAAGGCGGGTTTCGACTGCGCAGGCGGGGGGCATCGCAGTCGGCCTGGCCTTGTTGTTGGCTTTACCTGACGGAATATGGGGCACAACCGCCCAATTCGCATTTGCTGGCGCCGTCTTGCTGGTTGCGGTGGCCTGCACCTGGGCGGCGGGGATCATCGAATCGGTCACTCGCCCTTAGGCCCGCGGTGTCACAGTCGTGGAAAACTGGGAGAACAGTCCGAAGCGAGGTCCCCATGGACAAGATCCGGCTTGACCGAGACCAGATAGCGCTCGTTGCCGCCGTCGTCCTCCCGCTCGTCGTGGCCGCCATCCTGGCCCCTTTCCGTTCGAGCTTCACCAACACGCCACCCGCCCTGATTCTCGTGGCCGTGATTGTGGCGGTCGCAGCATTGGGTAATAGAATTTCGGGGTTCGTGGCCACGATCTCTGCCACGTTGTGGTTCGATTTCTTCCTCACCCGGCCCTACGACAAGCTTGCCATCTCGTACCGGCAAGACGTCGAGACTGCCGTGAGCCTCTTTGTTGTCGGGATTATCGTGACCGAGCTGGCTGCGCGTAGCCGGCATCACCATGAGACAGCCGCTGAGGAAGCCGAGTTCGTCGGATTGATCCACGACGTCTCGGAAGTCGCCACATCGGGTGCTCCCTCTTTGAGAGGTTTTTGAACGCGTACGAAGCGAACTAGTGAATCTGCTGCATCTACAAGCATGTCGTTACGAGTCCGGTTCGCCCGACGAACCCCTGACGCAGCTCGAACATGATGGACGTTTTCCTCGGGGGTCGGGTTTGGAGTATCGATCACATGGGTCTCGCCGGTCCACAGATCGAGTTGCTGGTGCAAAGCCAAGGCCGGACGCTGGGCCGCTTCGTCATGACACCGACGCCGGGGTACGAGATCGAGATCGTACGAGATCTCATACAAGCGACGCGTGGTGGCCGTTGCAATCGCGGATCAGGTCGGGGCATCGCTGCGACCTCTTTTTGGTTCCCGCGTGTAACGAAACGTCCCGAGCGAGTGGCTACGCATGAGCGCCCCAGCGCTCTAGCTGATGACGAGTAGCAGGACCACGAAGAGGGCGTAGGCCGCGATAATCAATCCGCCTGCGAAACGGCGGAGTCCGTGTCCTGCATAAGCGAGCACCAACGTCAGCGCAGTGAGTCCCAGATACCAGCCAGCTACCAGAAGGCCTGATCCCGACGGCCTGGCTAGGCCAATGATTGCGGCGGGGATCAACAAACCAGCTGCCACATTGAGTGAGTTCGAGTTCAGAGCGGTGCTCAGTGCTGCCGCGCCGCGACCGCGTCGGGCGAAGTAGATGGCGGACACCGCGTTGGGAAGGCTCGTCACGGCGGCCAACACGAGGCCACCGACGATGATCTCCGGGATGCCAAAGTGCACGCCGAGCGATGCGGCCCCTCGCTCCATGGCGACGCTGGCAATGACGACAACGAGCAAGGCGCCACCGGCCATGATGGCGTCGCCACCCGTGCCGCGTCGAGGGTGGATGGCTTCTTCGAGTTCGATCTCCTCTTCGACGATGGCGGTGCTCAGCCACACCGTCCATTTCTGGGCGAGGCCGAGGCGTCCGAGGATGCTCCGGTGCGCGCCGAGGAGAGCGATGTAGGGGACCAAAATGGCGAGGACGATTGCCAGGCCCGCTCCCGCCGAGAGCTGACCCCCGACGCTGAACAGACAGGTCACAGCGACCAGCATCGCAACTGTGCCGCCAAAGACCACGACCTTTCGGTGCAGGCGAATCCGACCGGCAACCACCGCCCCCAGGCCCAACAGCGCCGCCAAGTTGAATACGTTCGAGCCGAGGACGACTCCGGCGCCTATGGTCGCTTGGTGGTGCGCCAATGCGGTGATGGAGGCGGTTATCTCGGGTGCATCGGCAGCGACAGCGGCGACCACGCCGAGTAGCGCCTCGGAGAGCTTCAGGCGCTCACCGACGCGTTCGAGGCGCGACACAAGTATCCAGCTCGTGACAAGACTCACGACGGCTCCGACCACAAACGCAAAAAGGGAAAGTCCGACGGTCATCGTTCAGTGCTGATGTGTCGCCCTGGACACGGGCGCCACGAAGGCCTGTTGGGTGAACCCTGGTGACATGTTCAGCTCCCGCGGGGCATGAACCTTCGACGTGCCGACCAGGGTTCCGCTCTCCGCCTGGCATCGTACTTTTCGTCCAGTTCGACAAGAGAACCTTTGAACAAGGCCTCGAGGGGTTCCAAACCTCACCCTCTCGGACTATCCCGAACCAGGCGACTATCGCCATGGTGCCGAACTGTCCCCCTCATTGACGTGCGGGCAGGTAGCTCCTTCTATTTCGGAGGCAGTGATCCAGCGAAGGCCATTCCGCGCTGAAGCCATTCGTCGAGGTCCTCGTCCTCCGAGATGCCGTCCTCGGAGACGAACACCATCCCCCGCATCGTCCGGCCCGTGAAGTCCATTTCTCGTGCGTGAGGCAGATCCAGCGCCGCAGCGTAGGCGTCCGACCCGACCCGAACCATCAGCTCACTTCCGACGACCCCAAAGCTCATATTGCCGCCCTGCAGGAAACAGAGGCCGCCGAACATCGTGCGCTCTGACAGACCTTCCTTTGAACCCACGAGATCTCGCACCCGCTCGGCCAATCCCTCGTCGAAGGCCATGCGCAGAGGCTAAGACACGGAGTGGAGCCGTGCTGATGTCCCAACTCTCGCCAGCGAGATGACCCCCCAGTTGCACTGCGCTGTCCCGCCAATGTTGCGAAATGGACTGCCCACTCGTTCGACTGGAATGCACCTTGGAGTGGTATGTGCAAGCCTGACAGGCGACTTGAAGAGCAGAGGCGTCAATCAAGGAGAGCAGACATGGCGAAATTCGTGCTCATGTTCCATGGTGGCGAGACACCCGAACAACCATCTCCCGAGGTCATGGAGCGCTGGATGGCGTGGTTCGGAACGTTGGGCGCTGCCGTGATCGACATGGGTTCTCCCTTCGGCGACTCTGCCACCATCGCCTCGGATGGAACGCCCAGTCCAGGTACCGGGCCCGACCCAGCGACCGGCTACACAGTCATTGAGGCAGCCAATCTTCATGATGCCGTCGTGATGGCTAAAGGATGTCCGGGGCTGGGCGCCGGAGGCTCGGTCAAGCTGTATGAAGCCGCGCAAATGGGCTGAACAGCACAACGCCGCTGGAGCGGACATGGGACGACGAGAACTGAATCGAGTGCGTCGGATCGCACTCTCGTTTCCCGAGGTGAACGAACGGCCGAGCCATGGGGAACCCTGCTTCTTCGTGCAAACCAGCGTCCCCTTGTGGTATTCCCAGACGATCACAATGGCGACGGTCGGATCTCGTTGTGGTGCCCTGCCCGGTTTGGCCTACGGGAGGAACTTGTCACATCAGAGCCGGAACGGTTCTTCAAGCCCGCGACCTCGGCCCGAGGCGTGTTCTCGGAATGGCTGGCATTATTCCTCAACCTCCCTGGCGACGACACAAGGCGCTCGAGCGAGGTCAGGACAATCTTGGAGGACGCTTTTCCGCACTATCGCTCCGAAGAACCTTGTTGCTCGGTTCGATCTGACGTAGCCCCGATGTGCCGAACGGTGTCACGGGCCCGGCGAACCGCACTTATCGAACGGCCCTTAGACGGGCTGCGGCCTGACCGTACTGTCATCATCTGGGGGTACGAGCGCGACACACGGCCCCCCCTTGGCAGGGCCGCTACCGCGCCCCAAGCGGCGGCGCCCCATCTGATTCAGGACGCCGCCGCTCGCATCACGGGCGGTGATTAGCTTGCTGCGATTCCCTGACCGCCCGCGGCACCGGAGACCAGCACGGATCCGATCTCACTCAGAGAACCATTGGCGCTGATTTGGAACTCGTCGACGATCCCGTTGCCTCCGGTCTGCACGTAGAGGTAGTGACCGTCCGATGAGACAGATCCGTCGACTGTTCCCGGATCGGTGGCGGTGGCGCCGAGCAGGCTGAGCTGTCCACTGGCGCTACTGACGTAGCCGCTGGTTGAGTTTGCTCCAGTGTTGCCGGTGAACAGCAACGACCCAGTTGCGGTGACCCAACACAGTCCGCTTTGCCCGCTCGCCAGCGTGCTGATCGGCGTGAGGGTGCCGTTGTGATTGAGACTGAACGTGGCCAGCGCGCTCGGCCCTGCTTCTCCCACCACCAAGTGACCGGCTGGGTCGAAGGCGAGAGCGAAGGGAACTGTCCCGGGCTCCGTGGTGATGACTGGTGAAGGTGCCAAGAACCCAAAGAACCCGACGTTGAAGACCTCAATGGCGTTGGTGGTTGCCTTCGTGGTCACAATCAGCTTGGAACCGTCGGGCGAGTAGAGCACCTGACCCGGCGTGTGGGTGAACTGTGTGGTGTCGGTTGGGATGGTCAATCCGAGGCTCCGATTGGACCCCGGAATCGGAAAGAGGTGGCCGAAGAAGGAGTAGAACTCCTGGACTGACCCGCCGTTTTGCGCGTTCAGCACCGAGACGAGATCACCGTGCACGGCAACGCTTACCGGGAAGTTCCCGCCGGAACCGACCACCTGTCGGAGGCTCAGCCGATCGCCGTGGACCGTGAAGACAGAGACCGTATTGCTTCCCGCATTGACCGCGTAGAGCGACGAATGAGTCGGGTCATAGGTCAAGGAACCTTGCGAGCCAAGATGGTCGACCTGGGAGCCGTTCAGCACACCGCCGAGTCCGCCTGTGGCGTACGTGTTGGCCAGCGCGAGGGTGCCGCTGGGGGCACGGTCATAGGCGACCACCTGGTTTCCAGCAACGTTGTCGGTCTGGACGAAGACAGGGTGCTGTCCTCCGCCGAAGTTCGGCCCAGGGGCTGGACCCAAGGCCCCGGCCGCGATGGGTGCGGCGAAGGCCGATAACCCCACCGCGATACTGGCCCCGGCCGCTAGACGAGTGAGTCTCTTCATTGCATCTCCTTTGGAAGTGAACAGCGCTTACTCTGTACAGTCCCGAGTTGGCACGAAGCGTTACGCGGATACACAAGAAGGGCTGAATGTGCGCCTGGCCGTAACGAAATCGAGTTATTCGGGACTTAAAAGTCGTGACGACGCGTCTGCTTCGAAGCCAATCCCTCCTGCCGTCCGGAATGAACAGTGGGCGCGATACCGTCCTGGGATCAGGGACTTATGCTGCGAAGCGTGGAGCCCGACATCGAGCAGCTCGGACGCCTTCGCGATGGCGATGAGAAGGCCTTCGTCATGCTGGTCGCGCGCTATCACCAACCACTTCTTCGCTTCGCTCGCACGTTGGTTTCGAGTGAGGAGGTGGCCGAGGAGATCGTCCAGGACACGTGGATGGGTGTCGTGCGGGGAATTGACCGATTCGAAGGGCGGTCGTCGTTTAGGACATGGCTCTACAGCATTCTCATCAATCGTGCCCGATCGGCCGGCGCCAAAGAGCCTTCAACCACGTCGATCGAGTCACTCCATTCGGTCGACCCCACTCGCTTTGACGCTCAAGGACAGTGGGCCGATCCCCTTGACCGTTGGCGAGACGATAGCGAGAGCCGTATCGACGCGGCTACTTTGGCGCCCATCCTTGCATCAGCTCTCGACGACCTGGCGCCTCGTCAGCGACAGGTGGTCCTCTTGCGAGACGTCGATGGTCTCTCCAACGATGAAGTGTGCGGGGCATTGGGCATCACGAGCGGCAATCAGCGACTCCTTCTGCACCGAGGACGCGCTCGCTTGCGGGAGATCCTCGATTCCAAAGTTGAGAAGGACTGAGTGATGCTGACGCTGCGACGGAAAGACCTGGTGTGTCAGCAAGCCGTAGAGCTGGTCACTGATTATCTCGAGGGGTCACTTTCTCGGCGAGATCGCCGTCGGTTCGAGAGACATCTCCGTGCCTGTCCGAACTGTTCGGCCTATCTCGAGCAGATCAGGGCAACCATTGCTCTAGCTGGCTCTATCGAGGTGGAGGAGCTGACCAGCGAGGCCGAACAGGACCTCATCGACCTCTACCGGCGATGGCGGTCCGAGTAGCCCCTACTCGGGTTCAGCCGGATGTCGTGTGGTAGGCGGCGGCTGCAATCACGGCCACTCTTGCGACTCGAGCGAAAACCCCACTTGGTTCACCGTTTTCGTTTAATGAGTTCGTCCGTGGCGACGCGGGTGGCCACACCGGGAGTCCATGCTTCGCGGAGCGACTATGGAACGAGAGGCTCACGGCCCTTCATGTTGAACGCACGGGTGGGCCGGATCGGTTCTCGCATAGGGGGGCTCACTCGATACATCGGCCACGGCAGTCGATGCCTAGAGTGCTTGCCCGGCGGGAAAATTGGGTGTTGTGGCGACTACGGTGAGCGCTATGACAAACGGGAAGCTGGATTTTTCTGATTTGTCAGCCCTCTTCATCAACACGACGCTGACGCGATCGCCAAGGGTGAGTCATACTCAGCTTCTGGTGGACGCCAGCGCGACGATCATGGCCAAACAGGGTGTCCGGGTCGACCAGTTCCGAGCAGTGGACTATCCGATCGCGACAGGAATATACCCAGACATGCGTGAGCACGACTGGCCCACCGACGCGTGGCCTGAGTTATTCGAGCGAGTACTCAGTGCGGACATTCTGGTCATCGCCGGCCCGATCTGGCTTGGAGACAACAGCAGCGAGACGAAGAAAATCATCGAGCGTCTTTACGCTCACTCCGGTGAGCTGAACGACAAAGGTCAATGGCTGTATTACGGCAAGGTCGGAGGTTGTTTGATCACCGGCAATGAGGACGGCATCAAACACTGCGCGTCTAACGTCCTTTACAGCCTCCAGCACATCGGCTATGCCATCCCCCCGCAGTCAGATGCCGGATGGATCGGCGAAGCCGGTCCCGGACTCAGTTACGGCGACCTGTCACCTGACGGCAGCCAAGTGGGGCTTGAGAACGAGTTCACCCAACGCAACACCACCTTCTTGACGTGGAATCTGCTCCACCTCGCCCAGCTCCTCAAGAATGCGGGAGGGTTTCCGGACCACGGCAATCAACGCAAGCAATGGGACGCTGGCGCGCGCTTCGACTTTCCCAACCCCGAGTATCGCGCATAGCCAAACGGTGACTTTTTGCGATCCGATTTGGACTCGAGATGAGGAAGGGAGTAGCGCCTCGGCCGATTGGTTGACGGACTACGCCGTTGATCCAGTGGCGCTCACGTAAATTCTAACTAGCACGTGATTATGGATCGTAGGTCAGTGAGGACGGCCTCGCGCCCGCGTCCCGTTGGACGACTGCGTGATGTTGCCGGGTTCGCCGACGCGTCCCTCTATCCGGTGGTAAAGCAGCTGTAGGACAAGTGAGGACCAGTTGGTCCGCCTCGTTGGGTGGTGGTGGGCAACCATCAAGGCCAAGGTTGCAAAGAGATCTTCTGCGGTTGTCCACCTTTCTTCGGTCAGGTGCCGCTGATTTCCAACTCGGCGACACCGTGCGCGCTGCTGAACAGCAGGGCGCCACAGTGTCGTGCATCTGCCTCCCCGACCACCCCAGCCACGATGGAGAGGAACTCCTCTTGAGCCCGGGAAGCGCCAGGTGGCAACGCTCGAGCGACCTTCGAAGCGCTCGATGCCGCGAACAACGCCGAGCCAGGTGTCTTGGACCACCTCCTCCGCCACGCCGTGGCTGGGGACGAACCCGCGGGCCAGACGCAGCATGCGCGTTTGGTAGGTCCGCACCATCATGGCGAACCCCGCCTCGTCGCCGGAGCGGAGGCATTCGAGCAGCTCGGCCTCCTCCATAGGACGACACGATAGGCCGATGGTCCGACCGACGGCGGGTTGCGCGACCTGTGCAGCCACACCTTGGAGCCCCTGGGGACGGTCCCCGTTACACGTGCAACGCCGACGGAGTCGGCGGGACCAACAATGGGATTCACAGGCGAGGAGTAGGTGTGTCCGACGAGACGGCAATGCGGTACGTTCGACGGAGCGAGTTGCAGGCGCGATCGGCATCTCGCCTGGAGCGCGGCGGGTCCACGGGGCAGGCGTGTCTCTTCGGCACGGCCCGCAAGCTGGGCGCCCGGCCGCCCCACGACCGCTGACGTCGGGCACGGCTAGCGTCCGTTCCGTGAACGCGGCAGGCAGCCCCGTACCCGGCCAGGTTCGCCTGGCCGAACTCGTGGCCGCCCTGTCACTGGGGGTCGATCTGGGGTTCGGCCAGCCCATGGAGCACGTGCTGCGCCAGTCCATGATCTCGCATGCGTCTCGCCGAAACGGTCGGGCTGGGCGAGGACGAGCGGTCTGTCGTCTACTACACGGCCCTGCTCGTCAACGTCGGCTGTCATTCCGACGCCCACGAGCAGGCGAAGTGGTTCGGCGACGACATCGCGCTCAAGTCCAACAAGTACGAGTACGAGCTCGGCAGCCTGAGGGGTGCCCTGGCCACGATGCGCATGCTCGGCAGCGGCAACCCGCCGCTGCACCGCTTCCGTGTCGGCGTCGAGTTCGCCGTCTCCGGCCACCGCGATCTGAGCAACATGATCGCCCAGCACTCGGCCTTGGCTCGCGGGCTCGCCGAGCAGCTCGGCCTGCCCGAGGCGGTGCAAGAGGCGGTCGGTACGGCCTACGAGCAGTGGGACGGCAAGGGCTGGCCCGGGAACCTTCGTGGCGAAGCCATCCCCATCGCGTCGAGACTGGCCCAGATCGGAGAGTTCACCGAGGTGGCCCACCGGATCGGCGGTACCGCTGCCGCCGTCGACTTGGCGGAGAAGCGGGCCGGCGTCGCAGTTCGACCCTGAGCTGGCCGCCACCTTCTGCGAACATGCCGAGGTCATCTTGGACGGGCTCGACGCCGGCGAGACCTGGGACGCGGTGATCGGCGCGGAGCCTTCGCTCGGCGTCTACCTGTCGCCCACCGAGTTCGACGCAGGCCCTTCTGGCCATCGCCGACTTCGTCGACCTGAAGTCGCCGTACATGCTCGGGCACGCCCGTGGCGTCGTCGGAGCTCGCCGACCGCGGCGGGCAGCAACGGTGGGGCTCAACGACGCAGAGGTGGCGCTGCTTCGCCGGGCCGGCGTGGTCCACGGGTTGGGACGCCTCGGCGTGTCAAACGCCATCTGGGACAAGAAGGGGACCCTCGGCGCAGGTGAGTGGGAACGGGTGCGCATGCACCCCTACCTCACCGAGCGCATGCTGAGTCAGTCCGAGGCACTGGCACCGCTCGGGGCCCTCGCGGTGACAGCTGCGCGAGCGGCTCGACGGTTCGGGCTATCCCCGCCGCCTCTCGGGCGCGGCGATCCCACTGTCGGCTCGGGTGCTCGGCGCTGCCGACGCCTACCAGGCGATGTGCGAGCCACGTCCGCATCGCGACGCCCTCAGCCCCGAGCAGGCAGCGGCGGAGCTGCGGGGCGAGGTGAAGGCGGGCCGGATGGACGGCGATGCGGTCGAGGCCGTGCTCGGCGCCGCCGGCCATCGCGTCGCCCGCCGCCGCGAGGGTCCGGCCGGCCTCACGGCCCGCGAGATCGACGTGCTGCGCCTCGTCTCCCGCGGCCTACCCAGCAAGGAGATCGCGGCGCGCCTCGTGATCTCACCCAAGACGGCGCGCAACCACATCGAGCACATCTACGCCAAGATCGGTGTCTCGAACCGCGCCGGCGCCAGCCTGTTCGCCCTCCAACACGGCCTCCTTCCCGACGAGGAGCTCGCACTCGGATAGGTCGCAAAGATGGGGCAATCGCCCCATGAACGCAACGGGTTCTTCCCGTACCTTGCCAGTAGCGAGGCAAGTAGAGGAGGTCCCCGATGAGTCTTCGCAGCAGAGTTCTTCGCCGCCATGTACGACGGCCAGATGCGCCGGGCCGAGAAGGCCGGTCTCACCGACATGCGCAAGGCGCTGGTCGCCCAGGCCGCCGGCACCGTGCTGGAGATCGGCGGCGGGGACCGGGGCCAATCTCGGCCACTACCCGCCGGCCGTGACGTCGCTGACCGTCACCGAGCCCGACGTCTTCATGCTCAAGCGCCTCGAGCGCCAAGTGTCCGCCCAGGCGCCCTCGACCATGGTCCTGCGCGCCCCGGCCGAGGACCTCCCCTTCGAGGACGACACCTTCGACGTGGTCGTCTCCACCCTGGTGCTCTGCGGCGTCGACGACCAGCCCCGTGCCGTCCGTGAGATCCGCCGCGTCCTGCGCCCCGGTGGCCGGTTCCTCTTCCTCGAGCACGTGCGGGCCGCCGACCCCGGCGCAGCGAAGAAGCAGGACCGGATGAACTGGCTCAACCGGGCCGTCGTCTGCTGCGACTGCAACCGGCCGACACTCGACACCATCGAGGGTGCCGGTTTCCGTGTCACCGCCCTGGAGCACACCGAGCTGCCGAAGGCCCCCAGCTTCGTGCGCCCGGCCATCGTCGGCACGCGCCACGTCACCGGCCGATCAAGTCTCGAAGCCCACAGTCCGACACCACCCACCAATCAACAGCAAGTCGCTGACATCAAGAAAGGAGCACGACCATGCCGAAGCTTTCCAAGCAGAGCGCCACGCAAGGTCGAGGACTTCGGTGTCGCCGAGGACCGCCACGATGATCTCGACGGCTACACCGTCAACTTCGTCACGATCCGTCAGGACCACGACCTCGCACCGATGCTGAGCAGCCTTCCCGGCGGGAACTGTCCGTGCCCGCACTGGGGCTACGTCTTCAAGGGTCGCCTGACCATCCGCTACGGCGACCACGAGGAGACCGTCGAGGCCGGTGAGGCCTTCTACATGCCGCCCGGTCACGCCCCCGCCGCCGAAGCGGGAACCGAGTTCGTCCAGTTCAGCCCGGCCGAGCAGCTGGCGGCCACCACCGACGCCATCAAGAAGGCGATGCAGCCATGAAGGAGTTCCACGGACAGGCGACGGCTCGAGTCGACGCCGAGCCCGAAGCGATCTTCGACGTCATCACCGATGTCGGTCGACTTCCAGAGTGGAACGGGGCAATCGAGGCCGTGCAGGACCGACCGGCCGCGCTGATGACCGGGTGCGCAGTGGACGGTCAAGATGCACCCGCCACATGTGCCGTCGTGGGGCAGCGTCTCCTGGGTCGAGGAGCTCGACCGGGGGAAACTGCGCTTTGCCTACGAGACTCGCAACACCGACGGAAACCCCTCTTACACCAAGTGGGCGTGGGAGCTGGTCGGTGGACGCGACGGTACTGAGATCACGGTCACCTGGGCTGTCTATCTGAAGACCTTCGACCGTCGAGTGCTGGCAGGGCCCCTGCGCAAGCGACAGCTGCGCAAGGAGGTGGCGGCCTCCCTCGCATCGCTCTCCACGCTGGTGGACAGCACCACGGCGTAGAGCGCGCCTCGACATTGCCACTCCGCTAGCGCGGCACTGTTGCGTTGACCCCGACCCCGCTCGGTCGCAGCAGGGCCCAGACGTCCGTGCGGCGCCCTCATTCCGACGCCGTCTTATCCGCCCCAGCCGCATTTCGCCAGCTCGGCGTAGTTCGAAGTAGCCGAGATGGCATTTCCCATGGCACGGGGACCCCTGGCAGAGACGTTTTGTCGGTCCGGACCTGGCGGTTCTGTCGGGACCCAGTGGTGGGCGAGGGGGTGTGCTGTCCCAGGTCATAGGGGACGCCATGTCGCGGATCATCCGGGACACTCATGGAGATGGGTGGACGGATGGCGCTGGCTCGTTATGTGGTCGATGCGGTGGTCCTCGAGGGCAGAGGCGTCAGGGAGGTGGCCCGGACCCACGGGGTGTCCAAGAGCTGGGTGTCGGTCCAGCTCGCCCGCTACCGAGACGGTGGCTACGAGGCCATCGGGCCACGCTCTCGGCGGCCCCATACCCGGCCCAATCGGACCCCGGTCGACGTCGAGGACCAGATCGTGCGGCTGCGCAAGGACCTCGTCGATGCCGGCTTCGACGGCGGGGCGCGCACCATCCATTGGCACCTCGCAAAGGTCCGGACGGACTGCCCGTCGACGTCCACCATCTGGCGGGTGCTCTCGCGTCGGGGGTTCATCGACCCCGAGCCCAAGAAGCGCCCGGCCTCTTCGCTGATCCGCTTCGAAGCCGCCCTCCCCAATGAGTGCTGGCAAGGGGACATGACCCATTGGCAGCTCAAAGACGGATCCGGCGTCGAGATCCTCGACTTCATCGACGACCACTCGCGCCTGATCGTCGCGGCCCGGGTCTTTCGGATCACCAAGGCCCACCATGTGGTCGACACCTTCG
Organism: uncultured Acidimicrobiaceae bacterium; assembly: GCA_963762175.1. Classification (GTDB taxonomy): domain Bacteria; phylum Actinomycetota; class Acidimicrobiia; order Acidimicrobiales; family RAAP-2; genus Bog-473. Next base: position 340,248 of record CAVXJW010000002.1, on the reverse strand, counting down.
AAGAAGCGGCTGGAGCGTGGGGTTATCCGGCCTCGGTGCTGACCGACAACGGCGCCATCTTCAACGGCGGGCCGCGTCAAGGGCACCACCGCCATCGAGGCATTGCTGAGCGAACTCGGCATCGTGATGAAGCACTCTCGGCCCTATCACCCCCAGACCTGCGGGAAGATCGAGCGCTGGCACCAGACCCTCAAGCGCTACTTGAACAAGCAGCGCCCGGCACGCTCGATGGCCGAGCTCCAACACCAGGTCGACCGCTTCGTCGGCCGCCTACAACGAGGAGCGACCGCACCGGGCTCGTGGCTCTGTCACTCCGAAGGCCGCCTTCGACGCCCTCGACAAAGCCCGGCCCGGTGACCCCGTCGCCGAAACACACTTCCGGGTCCGCACCGACAAGGTGGACAGTTGCGGCAAGGTGACGCTGCGCCACGACTCCAAGATGTTCCATATCGCCATCGGCCGACGCTGGAAGGGGACCCCGATCCGGCTCTACGTCGCTGACCTCGACATCCGCATCCTGACCTTCGACGGCACGCTGCTCCGCCAGCTCACCTTGGACACGACGCGCACCTATCAGCCCAGCGGGCTGCCCAGATATAGGGTTCGTGAGGGTTCGGATGTCCCGCGATGATCCGCGACATCACAGTGGTGGGCGAGGGGGGACTTGAACCCCCACATCCTTTCGGACACAGGAACCTGAATCCTGCGCGTCTGCCAATTCCGCCACTCGCCCGGGTGACCGGACAACAGTAGTCGCTGCGCCGGCGCCCGGAATCCGGGTCCGGGACCCTTCCTGCATGAAGGTGACCAGGTCAGACTGCACCTCCTGAATCCCTCTTGGGCGCAGCGGACCGGTAATCTCTGGGAGACCATGGGACTCCAGCAGTTTGAGGAGCGACTCGAGCGTCTGGTGGAGGGCACGTTGGCCAAGCCGTTTCGAAGCAACCTCCAGCCGGTCGAAATCGGCCGGAGGCTGACACGCGAGATGGACCTGCACCGACGGGTGGGGGTACGTGGCCTCATCGCGCCCAACGCCTTCGCCGTGACGCTCTCGCCGGCCGACGTCAGCCGCTTCTCCAATTTCATCGACGCGCTCTCCCGGGAGCTCTCCGACGCCGCCCGCGAACACGCGCGGATCGAGGGCTACTCCTTCGTCGGCCCGGTCGAGGTCGAGATCTTCGAGGGCGACAGCCTGAAGCCCGGACGGTTCACCGTGACGGCCGAGGTCCACGAGAGCGAGGACGGGGGCTTCCTGGCCGAGCTCGTCCTGCCCGACGGCCGTCGCGTCGCGGTGGGCTCGGAGGCCGTGGTCATCGGCCGGCTACCCGAATGCGAAGTGGTGTTGCCGGACTCCAACGTGAGCCGGCGCCACGCCGAGCTCCGGCGGAAGGGTGACGGCGTCTTCGTCACCGATCTCGGGTCCACCAATGGCACCAGGGTCAACGGCACCCCGGTGCGGGAGCAGCTCCTCGCCAGCGGCGACGAGGTCAGTGTGGGCTCGACGAAGCTCGTCTTCGAAATGTCGTGACGCCACCCGGCCCCGCCGCAGTCCTGCTCGCCACCCAGAACCTGAATGCGGTCCTCCGCATCATGCAGTGGGGCGTGATCGCGCTGATCTTCATCTTCTTCCTGCGGGTGATCCGGGCCGTGTGGGTGGAGATGAGCCCGGCCACCATCCGCAAGCCTCGTTCGGTGCGACGTCAGGAGCGGCGCGAGGAGCGCGCCGCCGTGCGGCCTGCCGCGCCGGCCAAGCCGACCCGTCGGCGCCAGCTCTACCTCAAGGTCATTCAGCCGCCCGAGCACGCAGGGCGGACCTACGACCTCGACGACGAGCTGACCATCGGGCGCTCTCCCGGCTGCGGGGTGGCCATGCCCGAGGACATCTACACCTCGACGCTGCACGCGCGCCTGTTCCGGCGCAACGACCAGCTCTGGGTCGAGGACCTCGGCTCGACCAACGGAACCTTCGTCAACTCCGAGCAGATCAAGCAGGCGCTGCCGCTTGGGCAAGGGCGACCTGCTCCAGATCGGCTCCACGGTGTTCGAGGTTTCCCGTTGACGGTGCTGCGGTCGGGGTCGGCCTCCGACGTCGGGCGGGTCCGCACCGTCAACCAGGATCTGCCGCTCGAGCGAGCGAACCTCTACGCGGTCGCCGACGGCATGGGTGGCCACGTCGGCGGTGAGGTGGCCGCCCGGGTCGCCGTCGAGACGCTCGACCAGGCGTTCGACCGGGAGCCCACGGTGGACGGGCTGCGCGACGCCTTCTCGAGGCCAACGCCGCCGTCTGGCACGAGAGCCAGGTCAACGAGGACCTCCGCGGCATGGGCACCACGCTCACCGCCGTGGCGCTGGTCGGCGGCACCGAGGGCCGGGACGTGCTGGCCCTGGCCAACGTCGGTGACTCGAGGGCCTACGTGTTCGCTGACGGGGAGATGACCCAGGTCACCGACGACCACAGCCTGGCCGAGGAGCGGATGCGGCACGGCGAGATGACCGAGGCGGAAGCGGCCGTCCACCCGCAACGGCACATCCTGACCCGGGCTCTCGGCGTCTCCGACTACGTCGAGGCCGACATGTGGGAGCTGGAGCTCCGCACCGGCGACCGGCTGGTCCTGTGCTCGGACGGGCTGACCAACGAGGTCGACAGCGACGAAATGGCCGGCATCCTCGGCGAGGTCGACGACCCCGAAGAGGCGGCGCAGCGCCTGGTCGAGGTGGCCAACGAGCACGGCGGCGCCGACAACATCACCGTCGTCGTCATCGACGTGCAGGTGGGAGAGGAGGGCGACGCCGGCTCCGGCCAGGGTACGGCCGCTGCACCTCGCTCGCCGCCGGGCTGGCCGCGCCGCCGCCGTCCGTCCACGGCCGCCGTCCCGGTCGTCGGAGCCGGCAGCCGGACGCGCCGTCGTCCGGGAGCGGAGCCCGAGCCCGCCGAGGGTCCGGGGCCGACACCGACGCCGGCGCACGGGCCCAACCGAGCGGCGCACAGCGCCTTCGCCGATGCCACCGGCGATCGTTCCGGCGGTCGGACAGGACGAGACGCTGGCCCCCGGCTCCCGCCTCGTCTTCGGCGGCGAGCCGACGACGCTGGCCGAGACGGGACCGCGCAGCGACGAGTTCTTCCTGGGCACGACGGCCTCGGTGCCGGTGGCCCGTTCGACGACGCGTGTCCCGCCGCCGCCCGGCAATCGGGGAGCCGACAAGCCGCCAGGAAAGGAGAGCCGAGGCGCCCGCCGGCGGAGGCTCGGCATCCCGCGCCGCATCACGCCGCGGGTCGATCGGCTTCATCATCCTGGTGGCCGCCGTGCCGGTCGCCGCCTACTTCGTCCTCAAGTGGTACGCCTACGACAACTGGATCGTCACCGTCGCAGGGCGAGCAGATCGTGGTGAAGCAGGGCCAGCCGGGCGGCGTGCTGTGGTTCCACCCGAAGGTGGTCGACCGCACCGGCTTCACGACGAACCAGATCGTCCCAGCGGCCATTCCGCCCCTGAAAGCCGGGGTGCAGCGGTCCTCGCTCAAGTCGGCCAAGCAGTACGTCACCAGCATCACGACGATTCCCACCACCACGACGACGACGTTCGGCCACCACGACGACGACCTGTCCGACGCGCGTCGCAGCGTCACGCCGCTGGCCCCGACGACGACGGTGCCCACCACGACCACGACCGACCGCCGCTGCGACCACGACCGTGCCCGTGACCACCCCGACGGCCGCGCCATGACGGACTCGTCCGTGCCGCGTCGGCGAAGGCCTCCAGCGTAGGCTCAGGGCGCCATGGAACCAGTCGAGACGCCGCGCATCTATTCGGGTCGCTACGAGCTGACCCATCTGATCGCGCGCGGCGGCATGGCCCAGGTGTACCGGGCCCTCGACCGCCAGCTCGAGCGACCGGTCGCGCTCAAGGTCCTCTTCCCCGAGCTCTCGGTCGACCGCACCTTCGTGGAGCGGTTCCGCCGGGAGGCCCAGGCCGCCGCCAACCTCTCGCACCCCAACATCGTCCCGGTCTTCGACTGGGGCGAGGACGACGGCTCGTACTTCATCGTTATGGAGTACATCGAGGGCCGCCCGCTCTCCGCCGTCCTCCGCGACCCGCAACGCATGCCGCCCCGGCAGATCGCCACCATCGGCGCCGGCGTGGCCGCCGCGCTGGCCTTCGCCCATCGCCACGGCGTGGTGCACCGCGACGTGAAGCCGGGCAACGTCCTCATCACGCCCGACGGTGACGTCAAGGTCACCGACTTCGGCATCGCCCGCGCCATGAACACCGAGGAGAGCCTCACCCAGACCGGTGCGGTCATGGGCACCGCCGCCTACTTCTCGCCCGAGCAGGCCGAGGGCAAGGGCGTGGACGCGCGGAGCGACATCTACTCGCTCGGTGTCGTGCTCTACGAGATGTCGGTCGGCCGCCCTCCGTTCACCGGCGACTCGCCCGTCGCCGTGGCCTCGAAGCACGTGCGCGACATGCCGGTCCTGCCGCGGGAGGCGAACCCGTCGGTCCCGCCGCGCTCGAGGCCGTGATCATGAAGGCGATGGCCAAGAACCCCGACGACCGCTACGGCTCGGCGGAGGAGTTGCGGGCCGATCTGCTCCGCTTCGCCGACGGGCGACCGGTCGAAGCGGGCGACCCGGGCGTCACCTCCATGATGACCGGTGCCGTGGCGGCGACCACCGCCATGCCCATGACGACCGGCCGCACCATGGTCGTCCCCGGCACGACCGGCACCCTGCCGCGCCAGGAGGGTCAAGAGGACCACGAGCGCAAGAAGCGCACGCGCAACCTGATCATCCTGCTGGTCATCCTGCTGGTCGCTCTGGCGGTGATCGCCTTCTTCCTGTTGCGCTCAGTCGTCGGAGGCAATGTGACGGTGCCCGACGTCGTCGGGCTCTCCGCCAGCCAGGCGACGCAGACGCTCAAGAACGACCACCTCACGGTGGGGAGCAGCACCACGCGCAGCAGCACGAAGGCCAAGGGCGATGTCCTGTCGACCGACCCCAAGGCCGGCGCGTCAGTGGCCAAGAACTCCGCCGTGAGCCTGGTGGTCAGCGGCGGACCCAACATCCCCACCGTGGAGGTTCCCTCGGTGCAGGGGAAGCAACTCAGCCAGGCGATCCAGCTCCTGCAGGCCGCCAACCTCGGCTACACCGTGAAGAACGTGAACAGCAATCAGCCGGGGGGCACCGTCCTGAGCCAGGATCCCGCTGCCGGCACGAAGATCCTCGAGACGCGCAAGGTCCAGTTGAACGTCTCGACGCAGATCTCCGTATCGGTGCCGAACGTCGTCGGGCACTCCGCCACCAGCGCCGGCGGCATCCTGACGCAGGCCGGATTGACCGTGGGCAGCCAGTCCACGGCGTGTTCGGGCCAGCCCAGCGGCGCCGTGTCTTCCCAGAACCCCGCCTCCGGCGTGAGTGTCCCCCCGAACACCTCGGTCAACCTGGTGGTATCGAGCGGCAGCTGTGTCTCTGTCCCGGGCGTCGTCGGCCAGTCCCAGAATGCCGCGTCGTCGGCCATCACCAACGTCGGGCTCGTGGCCAACACAACGTTCGACAACGGGTGCCCGAACGGGGCCCAGCCCGGCAACGTGGACAGCCAGAACCCGGCGCCGAACGCGCAGGTGAACAGCGGCAGCACTGTGAACATCTCGGTCTGCCAGTCGGCGACGACGACGACCACGTCTACCACGACCACCTCGAGTACCACGACGACCACGACACCGACGAACGGCGCCGATTCACCGGCGCCGCCAGGGCTGAGATCCACTCTTCGGGCGCGCCTCGCAGCCGCGTCAGGCGGGAGCAGCGGCGCCGAGCTGACCCAGGAAGTTGGCCAGCAGGGCGGGACCCGACACGGTGAGGACCGATTCGGGGTGGAACTGCACGCCCTCGACGCGCAAGGTGCGGTGACGGAGGCCCATGACCACGCCGTCGGTCGACGTGGCCGTCACCTCCAACTCGTCGGGCACGGAGTCGGGCTGCACGACCAGTGAGTGGTACCGCGTGGCGACGAAGGGGTTGGGGAGCCCGGCGAAGATGCCCTTGCCGTCGTGATGGATCTCCGAGGTCTTGCCGTGCATCAGATGCGGGGCCGACACGATGCTGCCGCCGTAGGCCTGGCCGATGCACTGGTGCCCGAGGCAGACACCGAGGAGAGGGATCTCCCCGGCGAGCGCGTCGATGGCGTCCAGGCTGACCCCGCCATCCTCGGGCCGCCCCGGCCCAGGTGAGATGAGCACTGCGTCGGGACGCTGGTCGCGGATGCCGGCCACATCGATCGCGTCGTTGCGGTAGACGATCGGCTCGGCGCCGAGTTCGCCCAGTTCCTGGACGAGGTTGTAGACGAAGGAGTCGTAGTTGTCGAGGACGAGCACCCGCGGTCCCATGCGCCCACGATCGTACCGGGCGCGCCCGGAGCCGTCCGCCGAGGCTGGCTAACCTCTGACTCCGTGGCCACGAGCACCAAAGGACCAGGCGGCGCCTCCAAGAAGGGCAAGTCGGCCACTGGCCGGACCTCGACCTCCAAGGTCGGCCGGTACAAGACCGCCGAGGAGAGCGGGCGCTACACCGCGCCGATCCCCAAGAGCGTGCGCCACAGCCCGCGCTGGTACGGGGCCCTCATCCTGGTGCTCCTCATTGGCGGCGTCGCCGTCATCACGGTCAACTACCTGGCCCACCTGCCGTTCGCCGCGCACGGCTCGCCGTGGGGGCTCGTGGCCGGCCTGGCCATGATCTTCGTCGGCTTCCTCCTGGCCACCAGATACCGCTGACCGGCGGCTGATCGCCGCCGGACCACGCCCCTGGAGCGCCGGTGGTTCAGCCCAGGCGCTCGATGATGGTGGCGTTGGCCAGCCCGCCGCCCTCGCACATCGTGAGGAGCCCGTAGCGCCCGTTGGTGCGCTCCAGCTCGTTGAGCAGGCTGGCCGTCAGTTTGCCGCCGGAGGCACCGAGCGGGTGACCGAGAGCGATGGCGCCGCCGTTGGGGTTGACGAGCTCCATGTTGGGGTGGTGCTCCTTCTCCCAGGCCAACACGACCGAGGCGAAGGCTTCGTTGATCTCGACCGCGTCGATGTCGTCCATCGTGAGCTTGGCCCGCTCGAGCACCGTCGTCGTGGCGGGGATGGGACCGGTCAGCATCGTGACGGGGTCGACGCCGGCCAGCGCGAAGGCGTGGAAGCGGGCGCGGGGCCGCAGGCCCAGCGCGTTCGCCTTCTCCTCGCTCATGATGAGGACCGCGGAGGCGCCGTCCGTGATCTGCGACGAGTTCCCCGCCGTCACCTTGCCATCCTCCTTGAAGGCGGGCTTCAGCTTGGCGAGCGTCTCGACGGAGGAGTCCGCCCGGATGCCCTCGTCCGAGGAGAAGACCTCGTCGGTGTCGTGCCCATCGTCGTCGCGCACCGCCACGGGCACGATCTCGTTCTCGAAACGGCCCTCGGAAGTCGCCCGCGCTGCGCGCTGGTGGCTGCGCACCGAGTAGGCGTCGAGCTCTTCGCGCGAGATGCCCCACTGGTCGGCGATCATCTCTGCGCCGATGCCCTGCCCCTTGAGCGTGCTGTGCCCCTCGTCGTCGGTGTAACGGGTCATCATGCGCGGACCGAAGGGGAAGCCGAAGTCGCGGACCACCGAGGATCCCATCGGCGTGTGGGTCATGGACTCGATCCCGCCGGCGATCGCGATGTCGTAGGCCCCCGCCATGACGCCCTGGGCGGCGAAGTGCACCGCCTGCTGCGAGGACCCGCACTGACGGTCGATCGTGGTGGCAGGCACGGACTCGGGCCACCCGGCGGCGAGGACCGCGTTGCGGCCGACGTTGAGCGACTGTTCGGACACCTGCATGACGCAGCCCATGATCACGTCGTCGACCAGGGCCGGGTCCAGCTGGTTGCGCTCGGCGATGGCCTTGAGCGCTTCGGAGGCCAGGTCCACGGCGTGCCAGTTTCGGAGTTTCCCGTTGCGCTTCCCTCCGGCGGTCCGGACGGCGTCAACGATGACTGCGGTGGTCATGATGTCTCCTCCCACATCCGGTCGCAGCGATGCGCTACGCCGGTTCAGATCGGAGAACATCCTACCTGGCACGTCCGGAGGCGATCTGGCGGCCGATCTGGCGGCCGGTCTGGCGGCCGGGTCGGGGCCCCGTCCGGCGGGTGTGGCCGACTCCGGCCCCAGAGGCGTCCCGCACCGCCCGGTAGGGTCTCCTCCCGATGGGCGGTCTCGGCAAGAACATGGATCGCTGGTTGGGCGATGGCGGAATGCCGATCATCGACCTCGTCGGCGGGGCCTTCACGGCCTACGGGGTCGACGGCGAGGACCTCGGATGGGTGTCCGGGACCTTCACGCCGACCGACATCGCCTGCAACCCCCACGGCATCACCCAGGCCGGCATCCACTCCCTGGTGCTCGATGCCGCAATGAACTTCGCCATCAACGCCGCCCTGCCCGGCAGGGACCGCACCCGGGGCACCCTCGAGATGAAGACCGAATGCATGCGCCCCGCCCTGAAGGGCGAGGACTACACGCTCCGGGGCGAGGTGGCCCGCATGGCCAAGCAGGTCGCCTACGGCGAGGCGACGGTGCACGGCGCCGACGGCGTGTTGATCAGCCGGGCCACGGGGACCTTTCTCCTGCATCGTCCCGCTCCTGCCAGCTGACCCCTACCGCGTGCCCGTCGTCGGACCCGGTGCCTGCGCCGTCTGCCGCGGCCCCGTCTCCACCGCTCAGCGGATCTGCTTCGCCTGCCGCGTCGTGGCTCGCCGGCTCGGCCTGCCGCTGACGCGGGTGACCCCGGTGCGACTCTGTCCGTTGCCGAGCCCGCTCTACACCGTCCTGCTCGGGTACAAGGAGTCGCCGGTGGCCGAGGCCCGAGCGCATTTCAGCACCATCGTGCGTGCGCTCCTGCAGGCCTTCCTCGCGACCCGCGCCGATGAGCTCGCCGCCGGGGTCGGCGGAACGGTCGACCTCGTGGTGCCCGTCCCGTCGACCCACCGCCCCGGCGTCGCCCCGCTCGGGCTCGTCGACGGACTCGCACAGGACGTTGCCGCCGCGCTGCCGGGCGTCCGATGGGTGCCGGGACTGCTGCAACGCGCCGCAGGTCCGGGTGGGTCACCGCCCGTCGCGCACATGCGGCCCAACCCGGCGGCCTTCATCCCGTGCGCCGACGACGTCGACGCGCTCGTCGGTGCGCGGGTCGTGCTGCTCGATGACACCTACGTGAGCGGTGCGCGCGCCCAGAGCGCCGCCGCCGCGCTCCACCGGGCGGGAGTCCGCGCCGCGCGCATCATCCCGCTCGGGCGTGTCCTGCGTCCCGACCGGGTGGCCCTCCACGCCGACTTTCTCCGGCGCCATGCCGCCTGACGGCAATGTGACCAGACGGCAATGTGACGCGGGCGACGGGCTCAGTCCTCGGTGCCCTGGGTCGCCATCGTCGCGCCCAGCTGGTCGGCGAGCGCGACGGCCACCATGCACTGTTCGTGGCTGATCGGGGTCGAGGGGGTCGGCGTCAGAATGAATGTCCCGATCACGTGCCCGCCGCCCCGCACCGGGAGCTCGACATGCTGCGTCGGCAAGCCCACGGTGGCGGCCGGCCAGCGCAGTGGATTGAGCCGGACGGTGCCGTCCTTGGCGATCCAGGCCCCTTTGCCCGACGGCTGCTCGCGCACGAACCGACAGTCCTGCAGGCTGAGGAGCTCGCGCAGCTCGCCGGCCACGGCGATCAGGACGAAATCCGGGTCCTCGCCCTCAGCGATGCGCTGGCTCAGGTCGTGCAGGCGGGCGATCTCGTAGCGGCCAAGCGCAGCGGCCAACCGGTCCCGCCGCCCCCGTGCGGCCAGCTCGCCGACCAGGAGCCCGACGACGACGAACAGCACCTCCGTCGTGATGTCGGCCGAGCGGCTGATGCGGAACGAGCCGTAGGGACGGGTCAGGAGGAAATCGAATGACGCGGCAGCGACGAGGGCCGCCACGAAGGCGCGCAGCCGGTTCCCGGTTGACGCGATCGCCACCGTCACCACCACGAGGATCAAAGCGTCGTCCGCGCTGTCGAGATGGTTGCGACCGGGAATGAGGAGGAGCGCCACCGCGATCGGGGCGACGACGGCCAGCGCCCACAGCGCGACCGACGCGCGCGCGGCCTCGGGCAGGCGCCAGCGGGTCGGGTGCACCTGGCTGCTCAATCGCTCTCCTCGGAGGAGGCGGAGACCAGCACCTCGTAGGCGGGATTGATCATGGCCAGCTTGCCCTTGTGTTTGCCGACCATGCCCTCCGCGATCATGTGCGTCCCGCTGCGCAGGCCGGCGATGGAGCGCCGGCCGAGGAACACGAAAGTGATGGCCTCGCCGCTGCCGTCCGCCACGACGCACTCGATGGTGGGTATCTCCGACAGCGGCTGGACGCGGATCGACTTGACCCGGCCGGCGACGCGCGCCCGTGTGCGCCAGCGCAACGAGGCGATCGGCTGCGTGCCGGGCACCGAGGAGGACGCCGAGCGGGCCCCGGCCTTCTTGCGGCCTGAGGGTGCCGGGGCTGGTTCCCGCCCGCCCTCCTGTGCCAGCAACTGTTCCGAATTCGAGGCCCGATTCCTGCAGGCCCGCCGACACGTGGAAGGGGATGATCGTCGCGTTCACGTGGGGCAGTTGGCTGACGACGGCGACAATCCGGTCGGCCGTCTGGTCGTGGAGGATCCGGCGCCACGCCTTGCCGTAGGAGCGGCGCGGCAGGACCATGCTCACCTCGGTCTCGCCGTCGGCCTGCTCAGCCGCCAGTTCCAGCGCGGCCCGGCCGAGGCGGCGGTCCGGGCAGTCGACGACGTCCAGTGGCAGACGGGAGAGCCCGAGGCGCTGCCAGCGCTCGATGAGCATGTCGGTCTGGGTGTGGTCGAGGTTGAAGTGGACGGCGTGCAGATCGTCCGGCGTCAACGCGCGGGCGTACTGAATGGCGCGTGCCGTCGCCAGGTCGATGCGGTCCACCAACACCATGACGACGTGGCGGCGCAGCACCTTCGCCTCGCATGCTTCGACGGCGGCGCCCTCCTCGAGCACGGCGTCCTCCGCGCGGTACTCGCGGTTCGTCGTGATCAGGGCGTAGACGAGCAGCGGCATGACCACCACGACGACCCAGGCGCCCTTGTTGAATTCGGACACGGCGAAGACCACCACGACCACGGCGCAGACGACGGCGGCAATGCCGTTGACGACGACGCGCTGGCGCCAGTGCTGGTCGCGGTGGCGCCAGTGGTGGGTCACCATGCCTGCCCCGGCCATAGTGAAACCGGTGAAGACGCCGATGCCGTACATCGGGATGAGCGACGCCACCTTGGCTCCCGTCGCCAGCAGCAGGGCGATCGATGCACCGGCCAGCAGCAGAATGCCGTTGGAGAAGACGAGCCGGTGGCCGCGTACCGTCAGCTTGCGGGGCAGGAACGAGTCCTCGGCCACGAAGCTGACCAGGAACGGGAACCCGGTGAAGCTCGTGTTGGCGGCGAGTATGAGGATCAGCGCCGTGGCGGCCTGCAGTGAGTAATACAGCACCTGCCCGGCGGGGGACGAGCCGTAGACGAGCGTGCCGATCTCGGAGATCGACCGTCGGGGTGCCCGACACGAACGGCACACTGTGGGTGAATGCGGACAGGACCGACACCCCGAGGAACATGACCCCGAGGATCGTGCTCATCAGTACCAGGGTCGTCCGGGCGTTGCGGGCCTGGGGCTTGCGGAAGATGCTGACCCCGTTGGAGATCGCCTCGGTCCCGGTCATGGCCGAGCTGCCGCTGGCGAAGGAGCGCAGGAGGAAGAAGGCCGAGACACCGAGGATCAACCCGCCGCTGGCGTGGCCGAGCGGGACGGTGCCGGATTGCGCCGGCTGGTGCGGCAGCGTGCCGGCTGCCTCGCGCACCAGGCCGAAGACGATCAGCAGCGCCATGTTGAAGATGAAGAAGTACGTCGGGATGGCGAAGACCCGGCCCGCCTCACGGATGCCCCGAAGGTTGCCGAAGGCCAGAATGACGACGAAGGCGATGCTCATCGCCACGGGCACCCATGACGGCCTGCCCAGGGCCGGCGCGGCGGAGACGATGGCGTCCGCGCCGGCCGCCACCGACACGGCGACGGTGATGGTGTAGCTGATCAACAGGGCCGCGCCGGCGACCTGCGCGACGTTCGGGCCGAAGTTGTCCCGGCTCACCACGTAGGAGCCACCGGCCTTGGGGTACGAGCGAACGACGTCCGCGGTAACAGGCGGTCATGACCGCGAGCACGGCGAGTATGACCGCCGTCATGGGCGTGATGATGGAGAAGGCCGCCAGCCCGGCGATGGGAACCAGAATGCGCAACATCTCCTCGGTGGCGTAGGCCGAGGAGGACATGACGTCCGAGGACAGGACGGCGAGGGCGGTCGGCTTCCCGAGCCGCTGGCCGTGGAGGTCGTCGCTGACCAGAGGCGGGCCGAGGAGCACCCGCTTGATCCGGTAGCGGCGGCTCTCGGGCAGGCTGGCGGCGATGGTGGTGTCGGTCCGTGTCGGCGACCGGGCGAGGTCGTGGACCGCCCGCCTGCTCTCGGGTCCTCCTGTCGTCGCCGTGCCGGGCATGGCTACGGTCTAGCGCCCGTGTCGGCCCGCGGCGAGTTGTCGGCGCTGGTCGGCGCCGCGGCGAGGCCTGTTCAGACGGGGGCGCCCACCGAGAAGTGCACGCCGGTCAGGTCCTCGGACGCCGCCCAGAGATCGGCGGCCGCCTCGGGTCCCGGGCCCGGCGTGAGGGCTGTACGACCCGGGGCGGGCCGTAGAGCCCGCCGACGTTCGCCGGCCCGATGTACTGGCCGGGGCGGACCGAGCCCGAGGTGGCCGCGCAGAGAACGGGAAGGGCGCCGCCGGTCGCCGACTGGCCGAGGAATGGTCCCGACGGTCCGCGCCACCTTGCGGCGCACGCGGCTCGTGCCGAGCGCGGCACCGCTCCCGGCGAGGTTGCTCCGCGTCCAGCCCGGGTGTGCCGCCAGGGCGACGGTGCGCAGCCCGGCAGCGTCCAGGCGGCGGCTGAGCTCGGCCGTGAAGAGGAGGTTGGCGAGCTTGGAGGTGCCGTAGGAGACCCAGGTGCTGTGGAACGCCGCACCGGCGACATCGTCGGGTCGCAGGCGGCCCATGCGGTGCATGTGCGAGCTGACGGTGACGATGCGGGAGCGCTCGGTCGTCACGATGCGGTCGAGCAACAGTCCCGTCAGGGCGAAGTGGCCGAGGTGGTTCGTCGCCATCTGCAGCTCGAAGCCGTCGGCCGTCTGCCGGTAGGGGGTGCCCATCACGCCGGCATTGTTGATCAGCAGGTCCAGCCGGGCGTGCCCCGAGAGCACCTGCGTCGGCGGCGAGACGAACGGAGACGAGGTCGGCCAGGTCGAGATGGACCAGTTCGAGCGAGGAGCGCTCGAGCTCGCTCTCCATCTTGTCGCGCGCTCGCCGTGCCTTCTCCTCGTCACGGCAGGCCAGGATGACATGGGCCCCGTGCTCGGCCAGTGCTCGGTGCCGTCTCGTACCCGATGCCGCTGTTCGCACCGGTGACGAGGGCGACGCGTCCGGTCTGGTCCCCGATGTCCGCCGAGCCCCAGGTGTCGCCACCCGTGACCTCGCTCCCGGCGATGCGGATCACGCGTTGCCGATGTGATCGGCAGGCACGGTACCGAGCTTGCCGGCTTCGAAGTCCTCGAAGGCCTGGACGATCTCGGTCCGCGTGTTCATGACGAACGGTCCGTGGGCGTAGACGGGCTCACCGATCGGACGGCCGCCGAGGATGAGCACGTCGAGTGCAGGGTGGCGTGCTTCCAGTGTCGCGTCCGCCCGGAGCGCCAGCGCATCGCCGGTGCCGAAGACGGCGAGTTGTCCGGTGTGGAACGGCCGGGCCTCGGAGCCGATGGTGCCGCTTCCGGAGAGGGCGTAGACGAGCGCGTTGAACTGCGCGCGGCCAGGGGAGCACGAGTTCGGCGCCGGGCTCGACGGTGGCGTGGACCAGTGAGATCGGCGTGTGGGTCGAACCGGGGCCTTCGTGTCCGGCCACGGGGCCGGCGATGACCCGGACCAGCGCACCGCCGTCGGGCGATGTCAGCAACAGGACGTTGTCCGCCTCGATGCCCTGGTAGCGCGGATCGATCCACTTGTCGGCTGCCGGCAGGTTCACCCAGAGCTGTATCCCGTGGAACAGCCCGCCGCTGGCGATCAGCTGCTCGGGCGGCCGCTCGATGTGCAGGATGCCCGAGCCCGCGGTCATCCACTGCGTGGAGCCGTTGGTGATGAGGCCGCCGCCACCGATGGAGTCCTGGTGTTGGAAGGTGCCGTCGATCATGTAGGTCACCGTCTCGAAGCCGCGGTGCGGGTGCCACGCCGTGCCCTTGGGCTCACCGGGCGCGTACTCGACCTCGCCCATCTGGTCCATGTGGATGAAGGGGTCGAGGTCGGCGATCGGAACGCCGGCGAAGGCCCGGCGCACAGGGAACCCCTCACCCTCGTAGCCCGATGGCGCGTCGGTCACGGCCTTGACGGGGCGGAGGTCGCCCGAGGCCGGAACTGCGATGCGGGGGAGGGCCAGGGTGTCGGGGACGGTCACTGCGGGCATCGGCAGCCTCACTCTCTCGGTGCGTGTCGTGCGCCCGGGCCCCCGTGCGGGAAGGCCGGAGCGACGTCGGGCGGACACACGTAGAACACGGGCACGTCCCGGTTCTGTTCCACCCGACCGGGCGACCGCCGTCGGATCAGGAGGCGTCGAGGCGGGCCACCTGCTCCGGCGGTCAACGTCAGGTCCGCGGCCGCCGCCGAGGCGATCGCCGTCTCGGGCCGGCTGCTGCCCGGGATCGGGATCACCCGGGATCCCTTGGCGAGCATCCAGGCCAGGGTCACCTGCTGCGGGCTGGCGCCGACCTCCTTGGCCACCTCGGCGAAGGCCGGGAAGTTCTGCTCGATCGCGTCGGAGCGGCCGATGCCGCCCATCGGGCTCCACGGGATGAAGACGATGCCGAGCTTCTCGCAGTGCTCGAGCTCGTCCTCCGAAGAGCGGAAGCGCGGGGAGAACTCGTTCTGCACGCTGACCAGCCGGCCGCTCAGCACCTTCTGCGCCTCGTCGATCTGTGCCACGGTGGCGTTGGAGACGCCGGCCATCAGGATCTTGCCCTCGTCCAGCAGGTCGGCCAGGGCGCCGACCGACTCGGCCCACGGGACCGAGGGATCGGGACGGTGGTACTGGTAGAGGCCGATGGCGTCGACGCCGAGCGCCTTGAGCGAGGCCTCGCAGGCCTCCTTCACGTAGGCGGGATCGCCGTGCACGGTCCAGCTGCCGTCACCCGGGCGGCGGTGCCCGCCCTTGGTGGCGACCAGCACGTCGTCGGTGGCGCCGCCGTAGGCCGCCAGAGCCTCGGCCACGAGCTCCTCGCCGTGGCCGTGCTCCTGCACGCCGAGCGAGTAGGCGTCCGCGGTGTCGATGATGGTGACGCCGGCGTCGAGCGACGCGTGAATCGTGGCGATGGCCTGGCGCCGGTCGGGTCGTCCCTCAATGGAGAGCGGCATCTCGCCGAGCCCGATGGCGCTGACGGTCCTGTTCCCGATGGGACGTTGCTGCATGTGGTCCTCCTCGTCGTGGGGTGGCGGGACGCGACCACGTGGGTCACCGCCGCCGATCTCCGTTTACTACCCGACCACGTGGAACGCAATCCGGTCGAGCAACGGCGTCCGGACTCGACGCGGTCGGCCCACAGTAGGGTCTTCGTCCACCTGAGCCGCAAGGGGACGGGCGTTGCGAACGAGTCGCTGGTTGGTGCCGAGCGGAGTGGTCCTGCCTTCGATCCCACATCTGGTTGGCCACAAGCGAGAGGACGACGCAGTGACGGAGACCATCGGAGTTCGAGCCCCGCAGCGCTCGCTGCGGCGACTGCGGGGAGTAGCCGTGGGGTTGGCGGCCGTGCTCGTCCTGGGTCTCGCCGCCGCTGGGGGTGTACCCGGGCTTTCGTCGAGGGGCTCCGCGCTCTGGCTGTCCCGGACAGCGGCCGCGGCAGCGTCGCCGTGTCAGCCACCGAGTGGGTGGCAGTCCACCAAGGCGGCGGGCGTGCCCGGCGTCGCGTCCGACTTCGACCTGACGTCCTTCGACGGCACCGTCATCCGGATCCACTGGTTCCCCGACCCGTCCGCGGACGGCGCGACCCGCCCGACGGTGCTCATGGGTCCCGGCTGGGGTTCGGCGCGGTGACACCGACACGTCGCAGGCAGGGATTCAGGGTGCGCTGAGCATCGCCCAGCTCTGGCAGGGCGGCTTCAACGTGCTGACGTGGGACCCGCGGGGGTTCGGTCACTCCAGCGGAGCGGCCGAGGTCGACAGTCCGAACGACGAGGGTCGGGACGTGTCGGCCATGATCAACTGGGTGGCGCAACAGCCCGGCGTCGACGCTGGAGCGTGCCGGGCGTGCCCCGGCGTCGGCATGGTCGGCGAGTCCTACGGGGGCGGCATTCAGTTCGCGGCGGCCGAGCAGGACTGTCGGATCGATGCCATCGCTCCGACCATCGCATGGCACTCACTGGGGACCAGTCTGGACAAGAACCAGACTCCGAAAGCGGGGTGGGGCAACATCCTCGCCAGCGTGTCGTCGTCAGCGCCACGCTCGACCCCGAGATCACCGCGACCGACCACGAGATGAATACGACCGGCGTGATCGATGCCCGG
Organism: uncultured Acidimicrobiaceae bacterium; assembly: GCA_963762175.1. Lineage (GTDB taxonomy): Bacteria > Actinomycetota > Acidimicrobiia > Acidimicrobiales > RAAP-2 > Bog-473. The sequence continues at coordinate 323,579 of CAVXJW010000002.1, read as the reverse complement.
GGGGTCTCCTTCTTCGAGAGCCGCGGACCGGCCCAGTTCCTCTCGAGCGTCAAGGTGCCGACCTTGATCCTGCAGGGCACGGTCGACGACCTGTTCACGCTCGACGAGGGGATCGCCAACTACGAGGCACTACGCCACCAGGGCACGACGGTCTCGATGGCGTGGTTCTGCGGCGGGCACGGGGTCTGCCTGACCAATCCCGGCACCGCCATCGAGGTGGGCCCACTCTCGCTGGCCTGGATGCAGCGGTACGTGGCCGGGGACGCCTCGGCGCACGTGCTCAAGGGGTTCACCTTCGTCGATCAGAGACGGGACGACGTACGCGGCCCCTCGCTATCCGCTCGCCTCGGGAACGCCGATCGTCGCCAGCGGCTCGGGCAGCGCTGGCTCTCAAGGCCGGCGGTGGGTCGGGGCCACCGACCGTCGCTGCGAATGCCCAGGCCGCGAACATCGTCGACAGCGTGGCCTATCCCGTCACCCCGGCCCCGCGACGAACGCGGCGAACATCACCGTGCCCGTCACGCGTGCCGCCGTCGTCGTCGGTGCGCCGACACTGTCCCTGACCTACTCCGGTACCGCGGGTCCCGGCACGCGGCCCACCCGGGTGTTCGCCCAGTTGGTCGACCCGGCCACCGGGATCGTGCTCAACAACCAGATCACGCCCGTTCCGGTGACGCTCGACGGCCGAGCGCACACTTTGACGATCCCGCTCGAATCGGTCGGCTACACCGCCAAGGCGGGTACCTCGCTCGAGTTGCAGTTGGTCGCCACGACGACCGCCTACATCACGCCGCGACTGGGCGGGACGGTCACGTTCTCTCGGGTCACGGTGGAGCTGCCGACCGTCAAGGGGCTCAGCGTTGTGCAGCAGGGCTAGATCATCAACGCCCCGGTAGCCGGCCCGCTGGTCGGCCGAGGGATGCCTGCCATTCGCTGACGTCTGTCGAAGGACCGTCGCGCCTCACGAGTTGCCCAAGCGCCGATGCAGCGGCAGGGCGCCTCCCTGGGTCTGGTCGAAGACATCAGTCGCAGCACGACTCGCTTCCCGTGCGTCATAAGGGTCTTCCGACTGGGCGTCGTCGGCGCGTCGGCGGTCGGACCCATCGCCGGGTCCCTCGGATTCGATTCTGACGGGATCGACTGCGTACGGTCCGTCCTCCACCGGGTCGGTGCTCTCGACCCCGCCGTCCTTCACCAAGGAGGTGGGCCTTCCCTCTGACAACCAGCGCGCCTCGTGACGCTGGTATGGGTCGGTGTACCAGCCCTCGAGAGATTCATCGTGCATGGGACGAATGCTCGCATCCCAAAATGACATCTTCGCGAACTCGGTTGGCCATTGATCTGGGAGGCCAGGACCGATCAGTTCCGACGGCCTTGACGCTGACGCAGCGTCATCTGGTCCAATGGCGCCATGTATGCGATTGAGACGGTCGCTCAACTTGCGCAGGTATCAGTGCGGACTCTTCGCTACTACGACCAAATTGGGCTGCTCCGGCCGGTCTGGACCGATCCGGACACGGGACACCGCTGGTACGCCCCGGACCAGATCAAGCGACTCCATCAAATCTTGGCGCTTCGTGATCTCGGGGTTGCCCTCGTCGACATCGGTCGGCTTCTCGAAAGGAATGTGAGCACCGAAGAGCTCCGCGGGATCCTTCTTCTTCGTCGAGCCGAGATGACTGAGCGCCTTGCGTCTGAAGCTGATCGGCTCACTCGGGTCGAGACCCGTCTCGAGCAGCTGCTGGACGACGACTTGGCCGTCTTCGACGTGATTGTCAAAGGCGTCGATTCCATCTGGGCCGCCGCCGCGTCTGAAAGGCTGGCGGATCTCGGGGAACTCGGTGCAGCTCACGAGCGTCTGTGGCCTCGGGTCCACGCCGGCCTCGACACCGCTGGCGTCGAACGCGCCGGGCCATCCGTGGCCATTGAGACCCCGACTGATGACCCGAAACAACCTCTGCAACTGCTGGCGGCGGTTCCGGTTCCCGACGGAACGGTCATCGAGACCGGCGGGCTCACGACGTTGGAGATTCCTGCGTTGACCCGTGCGGCAGTCACGGTCATCACGGGAGACTGCGCAAGCGCCGGCCCCGACTTCTACGGGGGGTGGACGGCCGTTCGACGTTGGGCGGAGACCACACAGTCGCACGCCTCAGGCGAGTTTCGCGAGGTCTATCTGGACTGTGACGGCCCTCGAACAACGTGGGTCGTCGAGGTTCAGATGGTCCTTGTCGACCACCCATCGTGAGCGTCCAGGACGGCGGTTCGGTGGTAAGGGCTCTCACCGTCTGACCAGGGAGGTTTGCGAGTGGGGCTAGTAAGAATCGAACTTACGACCTCAGCATTATCAGTGCTGCGCTCTAACCGACTGAGCTATAGCCCCGGAGTGAAAAACTCCTGATCAAGCCTACTGTCCCGTTTCACCCCTTTGCGAGTCGGCGGACGCCGTTCGCTCCCTGTGCCGACATCGGTCAGCTTCACGTCTGCGATGAAGGGCGGGCGGTTCGACCAGAACCGACCACGTCGTTACGTCGTTACGTCGTTGCGTCATTGCGGCGCATAGCAACGCTCCTCGGCCGTTGCTGGTGTCGGTCCCTTGGCCCCCGTCGACCGCACTATGCCTTCGAGAGCGTCGTGGCGATCAACGTCGCCAGCGCGACAGCCCCAGGGCCGTCGATTGCCAGGTGTGTGCCATCGGCCCCGAACCATTGCGGGTTCCAGGCGGCCAGCGTCGCCCAGTCTGCGATCAGGACTCTGGGGTAACGGGCGGCACCCCTGGCGAGGACTGCGTTGTTGGGGTCCTGCCATGGACGGTCGACGTGCACATTGACGAAGACCACTCTTGACACCCCACCAAGTATCGACATCATGGTGTCGAAGTCGGCGTCGGTAATCGGCCCGTTGGTGCCGAGCCCGACGATGACCTCGCGCCCGAGCCGTCCCTCGCCCCTCATTCCTTGCAGAATGGATTCGCCGGTGGTCCACTGGCGGCCGACAGCGGCGTCGACGGTGACACCAGGGATGTCAGTTTTCAAGGGGTCCTGATAGTCGACCATGATCGAATCCCCGACAGCTGTGACCTGCGCGGGCGGCGGTGGGGCGAACGCGGGCGTCCCGTAGAAACCCGCCGACCCGTAGGTGAACACTCCACCGTCGGTGCCGATGAAGCGGTATCCGCTGCCACCGGCCGCGGCCTCCATCCCGGCGATCGGACGGTTCAGGAGGATGCCGCCGGTCGACCCGTAGAAAGGGGCGCGGTAGGAGAAGATCCCGCCGTCGGAGGCCACGAGCCAGTAGCCACCGGACGCCGCATCGGCGGCCATGCCGACCACGGGCCTGTTGAGTCGGATCGATCCAGTCGACCCGAGGAACGGGACCCCGAAGGCGAAGACTCCGCCGTCGGAGGCCACCAACCAGTATCCGGTTCCGTCGCTGGCCGCTGCCATGCCGGTGACCGGCCTGTTGAGGGCCAGCGAACCGGTGGATCCGAGGAAGGGGGCGCCGTAGGCAAAGATCCCCCCGTCCGTCGCCACCAGCCAGTAGCCCCCGGTTGTCGGGTCGACCGCCATGCCGACCACGGGCGAGTTGAGGTGGATGGCGCCCGGAGAGCCTTGGAACGCAGCATCGCCGAAGGCGAAGACGCCGCCGTCGGATGCGACGAGGTAGTACCCACCTCCGTCCGGCGTTGCGGCCAGTCCGACGATCGGGGCATTCAGCGTGGTCGCCTGACCCAGGTACGGGGCGTCACCGCAGGCCGCGACGTAGCCGTCGTTGGTGACCATCCAATAGCCGTCGCCACTGTGCGTCTCCGCGATGCCCACGACGGTGCTGCCGTAGGGGAACGCCGCGGCCTGGGCACATGTGATGCCCACGTGCGGTGTGGAGGCCGTCGCTTCTCCTGAAATGGTTGACGAGACAACAAAAGCGGAGGCGGCCAGCAGACCGACGAAGAGCGCGCGGACGCTCTTTGTCAATTTGTGCGCGGCCTGGAAGCCGCAGACTTCGTCACTGGGACCTCGTTCCGTTTCGCCAATGAGACCGCAGGCAGCATGCCAGCCTGTGACCGATCGTGCACATGATGGCGGCTCCATCACGGCGACGCCGCCCACCGCTTGCCCGTCCGGACGACCCCAAACGCCGGACGGTGGACGGCTCGTTGTGGCAGGCTGGAGCGAGGCGGTAGGGCGATGGCGGGGACGGGGGCGCAATCATGAAAGTAACCGGACGCGTGCTGATCGGCACCATGCTGTTGTCGGCTCTGCCGCTGGTCGGTCTCGCGACGGCGAGCCCCGATGCCGCTGCTGCGGCAAGCGCTCAACCAGCCTTCTACACCTCGCAGGCACCTGGCGGCGCGGCAACGGCAGGAAAGAAAGTGATCGCCCTCACCTTCGACGATGGCCCGGGCCCGTACACACCGGCCGTACTGTCGGTTCTCCAGCAATACCGCGTACCCGCCAGCTTCTTCGAGATCGGCGACGAAGTGGCCCGCTACCCCCAGTACGCCCAGATGGTCGCGGCCGCCGGCTACCCGGTTGAGAGCCACACCTGGAGTCATCCGGATCTGTCGACGCTCCCGCCGGCGGATGTGGCCGCACAGATCGACATGACCCAGGCCGAGATCAAGGCCGTGACGGGCACGACGCCCCAGTGTCTGCGCCCTCCGTATGACGCGTGGAATGCGAGTGTGCTGAACCAGATCGCCCAGCGCGGCCTCACGACCATGAGTTACTCCGTCGACCCGAAGGACTGGACACTGCCCGGGGTGCAGGCGATCGTGACCCGGGTGGTCGGTGCGGCGTTCCCGGGCGCCGTGGTCGACATGCACGACGCCGGCGGCGACCGCTCCCAGACGGTGGCCGCACTTCCGCAGATCATCAATCAGCTCAGGGCGGAGGGATACACATTCGTGTCGATCTGCGGCGCGGTGGCCACCCTCGGACCGCAGGTCACCGCCACCTATGGCTTCGGCAACGCACCCGTCCCCGGACCACCCGTGACCTCCAACCTTCCCTTGGTCGGTGTGGCAGCCCACGGTGCGGGTGGCTACTGGGAGGTGGCGTCCGACGGCGGGATCTTCTCCTTCGGCGATGCGGCCTTCCACGGTTCCATGGGAGGGATCCACCTCAATCAACCGATCGTGGGCATGGCGGCGACCCCGAGCGGGAACGGCTACTGGGAGGTGGCGTCCGACGGCGGGATCTTCTCCTTCGGCGATGCGGCCTTCCACGGTTCCATGGGAGGGATCCACCTCAATCAACCGATCGTGGGCATGGCGGCGACCCCGAGCGGGAACGGCTACTGGGAGGTGGCGTCCGACGGCGGGATCTTCTCCTTCGGCGATGCGGCCTTCCACGGTTCCATGGGAGGGATCCACCTCAATCAACCGATCGTGGGCATGGCGGCGACCCCGAGCGGGAACGGCTACTGGGAGGTGGCGTCCGACGGCGGGATCTTCTCCTTCGGCGATGCGGCCTTCCACGGTTCCATGGGAGGGATCCACCTCAATCAACCGATCGTGGGCATGGCGGCGACCCCGAGCGGGAACGGCTACTGGGAGGTGGCGTCCGACGGCGGGATCTTCGACTTCGGCGCTCCCTTCTACGGATCCCGAGGGGGCCAACCAGGTCCGGACCGGTTCTTCGGCATGGTGTCCACCCCCGACGGCGGCGGCTATCTGCTGACCGGCCAGCATCCGCTCAACCCATGACGGCCACGTCGCCGGCAATGCACAACGCGCAGATCGAGATCGACGGGGCGACCTCACCATGCGCCGGAATATAACGATTCCGTAGGCAGAACGGCCTCGCGACGCGACGGCCGCGTCGTTACCCGAAGCAGCGGTCACCCGTTGGACAAGGTCGTGGCGATCAGTGAGGCGAGCGCGTCGGCGCCCGGTCCGTCGATCGCCAGGTGCGTGCCGTCCGCGCCAAACCACTGCGGGTTCTGCGCCGCCAACGTCGCCCAGTCGGCGACGACAACGTTGGGGTACCGCGTGGCTGCGCTGGCCAGCACGGCGTTGTTCGGGTCCTGCCACGGACGGTCGACATGCACATTGACGAAGACGACACGCGACGCGCCACCGAGAATCGCCATCATGGTGTCGACGTCGGTGCTCGTGATCGGCCCGTTGGTCCCGAGTCCGACGACGACGTCACCGCCGAGCTGCCCGCCCGCCTTCATGGTCTGCAGAAGTGATTCGCCAGCCGACCACTGCCGGCTCACCGAGGCGTCCACGGTGACGCCGGGTATCGACGTCTTGAGCGGGTCCTGGTAGTCGAGCATCACCGAGTCGCCGACGGCGGTGATGTGACCGGCGATGAAACCGGGCCCGGCCGGACGCGTCGTCGTCGTGGTCGGGGGCGCCGTGGTCGTCGTTGGCGCGGTGGCCCTGGCGGGTTGCGTATGTGTCGCGACGCGGTGGGAGTGTGCCGGCTTCTCCAACACGAGGAACACGGTCACGGCGGCCGCGAGGGCCAGGACGACGAGCACGACGACCGTGACCGCGATGGACGGTCGGTGTCGCGCTCGGGGGCTTGCGTGACGTGCCATTGCGCCTCAGTTTCGCGGCTGGGCCGGGTGGAGATCCGTCGTCCCCCGTCTCAACGGGGTAGTTCGGCGTCCTCCGGCCAGAGCCGCACGGCGATGGACTGGCTCGCGGTGGCCAGAAGCTCGCCGTCCTCGGACCACAGGAACGCGAGCCCCTGGCCGTAGCCCCCGACGAGCGCATGGATGCGGATGTCGCAGAGCACCCATTCGGTCGGCTTCAGCTGAACCATGCGCAGGGTGTTGTCGAGGCTGCGCCCCATGGCGCGCCGACCGATGGGCTGGGAGACGGCTCCCGAGACGTAGTCGCCGAAGATGGCGAGCGTCGCGGCCGACGGGGTCAGATGCCCCGGCACGCGTGCCCACAGCGCGGAGTCCGGGCTGCCGGGCGAGCCGTCCATCTCTTCGAAAGTGCGTCCCTTGGCGGACCGGACCTCGACGCTGTCCATGATGGTGTTCCGGAAGAACGCCGGCAGGAAGCGCGGTGGACACTCGTCGGGCGGGGGCACCTCTGGCGGCGTGACCCACACGCCTCCCACGTCGAGTTCGTCCTTTCCGAGGGCGGCGTTGACGGTGAGGATCTCCCGCCCCTCGACCCGCCCGATGGCCCTTCCCTGGGTGACGTGCCCGCCGACAGCGGCGAGGGTCACCTCCCACGTCACGTCCTCGTCGGTCAGGGCGTAGGAGAGGTAGTGGCCGGTCGCCCACACGGTGGGGCGTCCGGACGCAGCTTCCGAGCGCGACGAGGGCCGCCCCCAATCCGCACCCGCCGAAGAGGAAATTGCCCGGAGTCGTCAGCTGCGGCGTCACGTGCATGCGCCAGTGCAGGTCGTCTCCCTCGGGCTGCATCCCCAAAAAGGTCTGTGCGTCCACGGAGCCGCACCCTACCGGCGGCCGCCCTTCGAAGGGCAAACCCAGCGGATCCTGACCGGGATGCCGCGGCCTACGATGGTGATCCCGACGAGCACCGGTTGCATTGCGCGGTCAGTCAGTCCCGGGGGTGTAGCTCAGCTGGAAGAGCGGCGGCTTTGCAAGCCGTAGGCCGAGGGTTCGAGTCCCTTCACCTCCACGAGAAGAGGCTGGCGTCCCCGGCCGTCAAGAGGTGCCTCAGAACGTCGACCACTCGCGGCCGAACCAGCGCCGGACTCTCGAGGAGCCGAACTCGGACTTCTGGGCGGCGATATCGCCCGACGGCGCTTCGAAGTACCCCGATGGCGCAGCCCCCGGAGAGAAGGTCACTTCGACCCTCGCCACCTCGTCGTGCCCGAACTCGAGGTAGCACTGGCCGCGACCGTCGTACTCGACCGTCGGCGGTTGGCTGGCCGCGCTCGAGATGATCGCCGCCGCGACCACCTTGGCCTGTCCTTCGGCGAAGACACCGGCCTTCGGTGTGCCCACGCTCGTGACGTCGCCGACGGCGTAGACACCGGGAAATCGCGTCTCCAGGGTCCGGGGGTCGACCGGGATCCATCCGTCGACACACATGCCCGAATCGAGGACGACCTCGGGGGCGACATGGACCGGGACCCCGAGGAAGAGGTCGTAGGGGATGTCGTCGCCCTCGGTGGTCGACGGCGACATGGCGGGACGGATCGAGGGAGACGACCTGCGTGTCCGGGTCGCCACGTGATCCCACGCTCGGCGAACGCGACGAGCAGCGCCTCGGAGGCCTCCGGGGACGGTGGGATCGGCACCGGCAGCGGCATGACGAGCGAGATCTCCGAGCGGTCGCGCAGCCCTCGCTCGCTCAGGAAGTCGTGGACGAGCAGCGCGGTCTCGCTCGGTGCCGGCGGACACTTGAACGGCGTGGAGGTCACTCCCACGACGACGCGTCCGCCGTCGAAGTTGTCCAGCACGTCTCGCAGGGCGAAGGCACCGGGCACGGTGTAGAACTCGTGGCCCGCCTTCGAGCAGGCCGGGCGTCGCCGCGGGGTCGAGGTCGGCCCCGAGCGCGACGACCATGACGTCGCCGTCGAACGCCCCGGCGTCGGTCTCGACCCGGCGCCGCTCCGGGTCGATGGACCGAATCGTCGGTCTGCACGAAGCGGACACCCGGCTTCACCAGGTCCCGGTAGGGATGGGTGACGGCGGTCTCGATGTCCGACCGAACATGACGTCGAGCTTCGAGAAGCCGAAGATGAAGCCCTCGGCCTTGTCGATGAGCACGATCTCGACGTCATCTCCGAATTCCTCCGAGAGCATGGAGGTGAGCTCCAAGCCGCCAAAGCCTGCTCCGAGTACGAGCACCTTCATTGCATCTCTTCCCTTTCGGTACGGCGAATCGTGATCGGTTCGCGAGCTCAGCTGGGCTGGGGCACGAGCCGGATGTACGGGACGGGCGACTCCCACGTGCCGTAGATCTCCTTGGCCTCGTCGTTCGAGACGGCGCCGGTGATCACGACCTTCTCACCCTGGTTCCAGTTGACCGGTGTGGCGACGCGGTGGTTGGCGGTCAACTGCAGCGAGTCGATGACCCGCAGGATCTCGTCGAAGTTGCGACCGGTCGTCATGGGGTAGACGAGGATGAGCTTGACCTTCTTGTCGGGCCCGATCACGAACACGTTGCGCACGGTCTGGTTGTCGGCTGGCGTGCGCTCGGCCGGGGTCACCCGACGTGCTCGCCGGGAGCATCCCGTAGAGCTTGGACACGTTGAAGTCGGTGTCGCCGATCATCGGGAAGTTGGGACGCGCCCCCTGTGACTTCTCGATGTCGTCGGCCCACTTCTCGTGGTTCTCCGTGGAGTCGACCGAGAGGCCGATGATCTTGACCCCGCGGCGGTCGAACTCGGGCTTGATCCGGGCCACGTAGCCGAGCTCGGTGGTGCAGATCGGGGTGAAGTCCTTGGGGTGCGAGAAGAGCAGAGCCCAGGAGTCGCCGATCCAGTCGTGAAAGCTGATGCGGCCCTGGGTGGTGTCGGCCTCGAAATCGGGTGCAGTCTCGCCCAGTTGCAGTCCCATTGTCCCTAACCTCTCTTGTCGGCGGCCTCTGTCCGCTCGGGTGATGGGCAACGTACCATCCAACCTCGGTTGGATCAAGTGATAATCGGATTAACCATGATCAGTGGATTGAACAGGATCTGCATTGATCTAACCCGGTAGCCGGGGTAGAGTTCGGTTTCGTGCCAGCGAAGGACCCGAAATCCGAGCAACCCGGGGCCAAGCCCGGCTACCACTCGCCGCTGCGGGCCCGCCAGGCGGCGGAGACCCGCCAGGCGATCGTCACGGCCGCCGTCAGACTCTTCGGTGAGCGGGGCTGGGCTGCCACGACGCTCCCGATGATCGCGACCGAAGCAGGGACGGCGGTGGACACGATCTACTCGGCGTTCGGCTCGAAATCCAACCTGCTCATGGCCGCCATCCATCTCGCCATTGCAGGTGATGACGAGCCCACCGCCATGGTCGACCGGTCCGAACTCGCCCAGTTCGCCGAGGGCACCAGGCTCGAGCGCCTCCGTACCGGGGTCCGCTACACCATGGGCGTCTACGAGCGGTCGTTGCCGATCTTGCGGACCCTGCAGGAGGCGGCGGCCAGTGACGACATGGCACGGGCGAGGCTGGAGCGGTACGACAACGACCGCCGCGACGTGATGATCGTTGGGCTGGGCTTCATTCTCGGCCATCCGGCTCCCGACGAGTTCGTGGACGCGGTGTGGGCTCTGGTGAGCCCCGAGGTCCTGACCATGCTGACCGAGAAGCGGGGATGGTCCATCGCGGAGACCGAGGCCTGGCTGGTCGCCATGTGCGACGCCGCAATCGACAACTGCGAGGCGTTGCACGGCCAGGCGAGCTGACTCCTAGACGGCGCCCTCGGTCGACAGCGCCGTGATCTCGTCCCAGGAGTAGCCCGGCCTCGAGGAGGACCTCCTCGGTGTGCTCGCCCAGCTCCGGGGGGCGGGCCCGGAGCGCCGGCATCGGTTCGGAGAAGCGCACCGGCGTCCCCACGACCTCTGCCGCCGTGCCCGGTGCGTCGTCGTCGACGACGCGCACGATGTAGCCGTTGGCCCGGGCGCCGGCGTCCGCGGCCACCTCGGCGTGATCCCGCACAGGGGCGAAGCGGAGGCCGGCCGCGCCGAGCAGCTCGCACCATTCCGCTGTCGGCTTCGAGGCGAAGACCTCGTCGAGGATGGGCCACAGCTCCGCCTTGTCCTCTTCGAAGTAGAGCAGCGTCTTGAATCGCTCGATGAGGTCGGGCCGGCCGATGGTCCGATAGAAGAGGTCACGGGCGGGACCCGCTGTGCCGACGATGGCGATCCACCCGTCCGCCGTCGGGAAGACGCCGTAGATGCCCGGGATCATGGGGTGACTCCTCCCACTCGCACCCGAGACCTCTCCGGACAACAGGTACGCGCGTGAACTCACCCGCTTGAGCCCAGATCTGACCGCCGAGCAACGAGGTCTCGACCGAGTTGCCCGCGTCCGGTGCGTTCCCGCGCGTACAGCGCAGCCAGGATTCCGGCGAGCAGGTTCTGCCCCGAGATGTGGTCGGCGATGGTGGCGCCGATCGCGCTCGGGTCCGCGCCCTTCCCACCCGTCGTGCTGATGAGCCCGCCCGCCGCCTGCGCGCTGAGGTCCGCTCCTTCCCGTGCCGCGTCGGGTCCCAGCGGACCGAACGAGGAGCCCATCGCATAGATGATCCGCTCGTTGCGGGCGGCCGCGTCGGTGTAACCGAGGCCCCATGCCTCCATCGTCCCCGGTTTGAAGTTGGTGACGACCACGTCCGCGTCCTCCACGAGGCGCAGGAACACGTCGCGACCTTTGGGCGACCGCAGATCGATCGTCATGCTCCGCTTCCCCCGGTTGTACGCGGTGAAGAAGGCCGATCGGCGGTCGCCGCGGTTCATGGGAAGCCATCGGCTCTGGTCGCCGAAGCCGGGAAGCTCGATCTTGATGACGTCGGCTCCCCACTCCTGCATCGTGAGGGACGCCTGTGGCCCCTGGACGAGGAGCCCCGCCTCAAGGACGCGCACGCCGTCGAGCGGTCCCATACTCAGCGTGCCTGTCGTGGTGCCGCGGAAGATGTCATCCGCTCACCTTTGTGACTGGCAACGGGGAGGTCAAGCGGAGATCAGCGCCACCCGACTCGCTTCAGCACGTGGGCGCGGCAACGTCCGGTCCTGACGGGCTCATAGGTGCATTCGGGCAGGACCAGGCATCCACATCCGATCGCCTGGCCGTGGCAGGCCGGGCAGCGCTCAATGCAGCAGCCCCGATGATGGATCCCGCCGAGCGGCGTACCGCAGTCGCGGCACTCCTCGGGCTCATAGCGATGGCGCGGCCGCAGCTCCTGGCCCCACGGGATCGGGGCATAGGCCCTGCCTTCGATGACGACGGGGTCGGTCAGGCAACTGATGCCCTCCGCCATTTCGCCACCGCAGTGCGAACAAACGGCCATGATTCTCCTCTGTTCAACCCTGGCGCCGATCATCTCAGGCTCGTGTGACAACGGCGCGGATCTCCAGGAGTCCCCATGCCAACGCTGCTCTACGCTGCGCCCATGACGACTGTGAAGAGCGAAGAACACGCAGCGGGGCGGGCCGGATTGCTGGCGGGGAAGGTGTGCGTGGTCTCCGGCGTCGGCCCGGGCCTCGGGCGCCAGGCGGCGAAAGCCCTTGCCGCCCACGGTGCGGACCTGGTCTTGGCGGCTCGGCGCCAGTCGACCCTCGACGACGTCCTCGCCGAGGTGTCCGGTATCGGGGCCCGCGCCATCACGGTGCCGACCGACATCACCGATGCCGATGCGTGCGCCCGGCTGATGGCGGCGGGTCAGGAGGCGTTCGGTGGTATCGACGTGCTGGTCAACAATGCGTTCCGTTTCGACGCTTTCCAGAGCTTCGAGGACGTCGACCTCGGAATCTGGCGCAAGATCATGGACACCAACCTCTTCGGATCGCTCCAGATGACGCGGGCGGCACTGCCGGCCATGCGGGCGCGGGGGCGGCTCGGTCGTCATGGTGGCCTCCATGGTGACGCGACAGCCCCAGCCGGCGCAGGGTGGCTATGCCATCTCGAAAGGGGCGTTGCTGACGGCGACCCGTGTGCTCGCCTACGAGCTCGGGCCGTCGAAGGTGCGGGTCAACGCCGTCGTGCCGGGCTGGATGGCGGGACCGTCGGTGGACATCTACGTGGAGATGACGTCGACCGGCCGCGGTGTGCCGGCCCAGGAGGTGATCGACGAGCTGAACGCGCGGGTGCCGCTGGGCCGGATCCCGAGTGACGGCGACGTCGCCGGATCGATCGTCTATCTCGCGTCCGACCTGTCGTCGGCCATGACCGGGCAGGCGCTCGACACGAACGGCGGCGAAATCTTCGCCTGATTCGTCGCGGCGGGTCGGCCGGCACCCGGTGGGCTCAGGGTCCCTCGCCGCCGCTGGCCGTGCACGAACGGGGATCCCAGGGTTGCAACGCTTCGACGGTCGGCGTCGGCGCCTGGAAGGCGCCTGAGTTCCCGGTTGTTGCGCTGACGCCCGTGGTCGTCGTGGTGGTGGGTGCCGCCGCACCGGTCGCGCCGGTCGGCGCGCTTGGCGTCGTGGCCGGGGGGGCATTGACCGAGAAGTCGGTGCCGGTCACGACCGTGACCTGGGAACCCGGCTTCACCTGCGTCGGGTCGAGGGCCATGATGACGGCGCCCGACATGGAGTTGGCCACGGCCTGCGCCGCCGCCAGCTGGGCCGGCGTCTTGGCGGCGTAGTAGACGACCGTCTCGGCCTCGCGGCCGACCGGCGGGCTGTCGCCGATGGTCCCGATCTTGAAGCCCGAGCGCCTGGAGGCTCTGCGACGTCGTGGTCGCCTGGTTGTAGGCGCCGGAGCCGTTGAGCACGGAGACCGTCACCGATGACGGCGAGGGGAGCGACGCCGCCGGAGTACGTGTCCTCGTTGGCGGACTTGAGCCCGAGGAACTGGTCGACGGCGTTGTGGTCCTGCGGCTCCGCCGGGAACTCGATGTCGCCGTAGCTTCCCCCCTGGTACACGTAGTTGCCGAACTGGTCGACGGAGACCGGCACGGTCAGCTGGGGCGCGCTGCCGACGTCGACGTCGTGGTAGCCGAGGACGAGGCTGATCATGTCGGACGCGGAGAACCCGTTGTCGACGGTGAGCTGCCCGACCACGCCGGACACCAGTTGCTGGTCGGTGATCGGGTTGCTGAGGCCCTTCGCCTTGACGGCCGCGCCCAGGACGCGCAGGAACTCGTGGTCCCGTCGGATGCGGGCGATGTCGCTCTGTGCCTCCTGGGGCCAGTAGGCGGGGTTGGTCCTCGTGACGCCGGGACCCTTGTACTGCACGTGGCGGGCGCGGACGACCTGGAGCGCCTGGGTTCCGTTCAAGGAGAGGCATCCGGTCGTCTGGATGTTCAGCCCCGAGTACGCGTCGTAGACCGGCTCGGGGAAGTACATCTTGATGCCGCCGAGGGCCTGGACCACGTTGATGAAGCTGTCGAAGTTCAGCTCGACGAAGTGCTGGATCGAAATGCCGAGGTCGTCCTCGATGGCGGCGATGAGCTGATCCGGTCCCTGGTAGAGCGCGGCGTCGATCTTGTTGGCGTTGTTGCCGGATCGCGCGTTGGGGACGAAGAGATCGCGCGGGATCGACAGGATCGACAGGGAGTGGTTCACCGGGTTCAGGTGCAGGATCATCACGACGTCGCTGTTCACGCCGTTGACACCCTGCGAGCAGAGCCCGTAGGCCGGGTTCTGCACCTTTAGCGCACACCGGTCCGTCGAGCCGATCATCAAGATGTTCTCCGTCCCAGCGTCGTCGCCCTTGACCGGCGCCGACGTCAGGTTGTGCAGGTCGATGTGGTGGATCTCGTGGTTGAGGTACCAGCCGTACCCCGCGGCCGCGCCGGCGATGAGCACGACGACCAGGGCCACCGTCCCGCCGATCCAGGCCGCGGTCCGTTTGCGGGAGCGCTTCTTGCGGGCGGCGTGGGCCGGCCCCTGACGTTGTGGGTCCCCGTCCGTCTTCTTGCCGCGCCGTCCGCCGGACCGGTTCGCTTCGTCGATCTGCCGACCGAGCTCGTGCAGACCCTTCTCGACCGGATTGTCCGCGGGGTCCACATCCTCGGACGGGGGTGGAGACGCCGAGCGGCCGCCGATCTGTTGGCCGAGCTGATGGAGGCCTTTGTGAACGGGGTCGTTCTCGGGATCAGGAGGACTCATCGCGGCAGTGTTCACATCGAAGACGTGCGACCGGCAGATCCGGCCAACGCCCGTGCCCCCGAAAAGGCTCCGGTTTGGGCCGCCGGAACGAGACGAGAGCCTAGCGAGCGTCATCCCCGTAGGGCTGTCACCGTACGGGCCGGGTGGCGGCAACGCGGCCTCTCCCGGCAGGGCGGGATGCAGAAGGGCGGAGCCTCGCCATCGCGGACCCAGCCCGGACACGATGGAAGGATGTGACCCGACCCATGGGCGTGACCAGTGCAGGCCTCCTGCTCTACCGGATCTCCACCGATCAGGTGGTGGAGGTCCTGCTGGCCCACCCGGGTGGCCCCTTCTGGGCCCGCAAGGACGAAGCCGCCTGGTCGGTCCCCAAGGGTGAGTACCTCCCTGGTGAGGACGCGCTCCACGCTGCCTACCGGGAGTTCGAAGAGGAGGTCGGCCTCGAGGTCCCCGCAGGAGAGGCTCTCTTCCTCGGGGAGCTCCGGCAATCCGGCGGCAAGAGAGTGAGCGTGTGGGCGCTCCTGGCGGACCTCGATGTGACGAACGCCTCCAGCAACACGTTCGAGCTCGAGTGGCCGCGCGGCTCGGGGCGGGTCCGGGAGTTCCCCGAGGTCGACCGGGTGGAGTGGGTGTCGACGGAGGTGGCCCGGCACAAGCTGGTGAAAGGCCAGGCCCCATTCGTCGATGCGTTGCTCGGAGCCATTGCGTCCGGTGCCGGGGAGTCCCGAGGGGGATCCCCCACCCCATCCTCCGGCTGACCGAACATCTACCCCTGGTGCAGGGGTGACCGGGGTCGAAAATCGCCGTTGGTACCCACTTTGCGCACAAAAGAGTACTTTTGGCTCTCTCACTGATTACTGGGGACCGGGTGATCGACCGACGTTCAGAGCAACCGCAATTCGGTGGAGCGCCGGCGGAAGGCCCCATGGTTGAGCACAAGGCACAGGCATCTCCCGCCGCCCGTCGGGGCCGGCGCCGGTTCTACGTCCGATCCGGCATCTTCATCGGTCTCGCCGCGGTGGCCCAGGCCAGCGTGGCGCTCCCGCCCGGCCCCAGCAACGTGGCCCTGTACTGGGCCAGCCTCGTCATCTTCGTCGCCTGCGCCGCCTCGGTGTTCCTCCCGGCCTGGGAGCACCTACCCCGTTGGGTCATTCTCGTCCCGACGATCGGTTATCTGGCCTCGGTCACATTGCTGCTGATCTCCGGTGGAACCAACCCGGGGGTGCAGAGCACGGCGGGCGGTCTGTCCGCCCTGGTCCTGCTCCCCGTGTTGGCGATGGCGCTGTACTACCCGAGCTCGTACACGGCCATCGCAGTCGGCGCCACCGTCGTCAGCCTGACCGTGGTCGGGATCGCCACGCAGAGCAGCGCAGCGACCGACCTGCGCCGCCTCTTCCTGTGGACGGCGGTGGCGGTCGTGGTGGCCGTCACGGTGCACCACCTCCGCCGGAGCCTCGAGGGCAAGGTGCGGGACTCGGACGAGCTCGCCCGGCTCGGTCGCCTGATGAACGGGGCGACTCAGTCCCTCACCTCCCTGCGCGAGCCGAGGGACGTGATCGCCGAGGGCACGCTGGCCATGCTGGAGCTGGCGGGTCCCGGGTTCCGGGGCGCTGCCTACCTGCGCGTGTCCGACGGCGTCGTGACCCAGGAAGCCGTCGTCGACGACCGTGCCTCCATCGCCACCAGCTACCTGCTCAAGGACGATCCGTACGTGAAGATGGTCATCGAATCGGGTGCGTCCCTGATCACCAAGGTCGAGCGGACATCGATGGGCGCGACGCTGCGCTCGGTCACCGACGAGATCGACATCACGGACGCCGTTCTCATTCCTGTGAAGGTGAACGACGAGCTGCACGGCATGTTCCAGATCGACAGCCACGGCACGCCGATCTCGGAGGACGTGTTCTCCCGCTGCAGCGCCATGGCCAACGTCGTCGAGCTCGCGCTGGGCAACGCGCTGGCACATCAAGAGCTCGAGATACAGGCCAACACCGACCCGTTGACCGGGCTGGCGAACCGGCGTGGTCTCGCGCTGTATCTCGAGGGCGACCGCCACCGCAACGCTGTCGGGATCCTGATGTTCGACATCGACCACCTGAAGGCGATCAACGACGACTGCGGGCACGATGTCGGGGACAAGATCCTCATCGCCGTCGCGCGAGCAGCCTCCGGAGTCCTGCGCGGCGGCGACCTGTTGGCGCGCACCGGCGGCGACGAGTTCGTCGCCGTTGTCGCGGGTGCCGACGAGGAGATCGCCCGTCGCGTCGCTGGCCGCGTGACCGACGCCGTTTCCCGCGTGAAGGTGCAGGGCGTGCGGACGTCGGTGAGCGTGGGCTTCGCCTGCGGGGGCAAGAACAGTGACGTTGACCAGTTGCGGCAGCAGGCGGACGAGGCGATGTACGAGGCGAAGAATGTGGCCCGCCACCAACACGCCCGGCATCCTCGGATCACTGATCGGGCGTGACGCCGACGGCGGCGACGGCGCCGGGGACCTGATCCCACCGTGTGCACGGTCGCTGCGGGTCAGCGGCCCATGGGGACCGTGCGAGGGGGGAGCCGGGTATCGTCGTTGTGTCTACGACAGGATCGGACGTGGTGGGTTGTGATCGGTCCCGTGACAGGCGACCCGGCCCGGTGGAGAGCTCCATGACCCAGAATGACGACGTCACGACGATGCTCCGTCCCGTCGTGACGTCCGGGCAGTGGATCGGCCCCTCGGACCGGCCGCTCATGTCGTGGCTCTCCACTCCGGCCGATGGCACGGGCGCCGTGGGCGTCGTGATCGTGCCGCCCGTCGGCTACGAGTACTGGACCTCGCACCGGACTCTGCGGACACTGGCCGAACGCCTGGCCCAGAACGGCTGCCTCGTGGTGCGCTTCGACTTCGACGGCACCGGTGACTCGGCGGGTAATCAGTGGGACCCGGGCCGTGTGCAGGCATGGGCGGCCGGCGTCGGCCACGCCGCAGACGCCCTGCGCGGCTGGGGCGCCAGCGGCGTGGTCGTCATCGGGCTTCGCTTCGGTGCCACGCTCGCACTGACGCAGGGCGCGGCGGTGGGTGCCGATGCGGTCGTCGCCTGGGCGCCGGTCGCCCGGGGGAAGCGTTATGTCCGCGAGCTCCAGCTGCTCAGCCTCGAAGTGCCCGACTCGCCGAGCGCCCCCGACCAGTCCGGCGTCGTGCAAGCGGGCACTGTCTTCTCGACGGAGACCCTGGCCGAGCTGGGGACTATCGACCTTGGTGCCCTGCCGGATCGGCCGGCCGTGCGGGTGCTCGTCGTCGACCGCGACGACAAGCCGGCGAGTGATGCGGTGCTCGAGCGCCTGCGGACACTCGGGGTCGAGCCGGACCACATCGTGCGGGCGGGCACGAACCTGTTCCTCGACCACCCGACTGAATACGCGACGGTGCCGGAGGAGATCGTCGACGACATTGCAGCCTGGGTCGGGCCCGGTGAGGTCGAGCCCGGTGCGGTCGGTGGCGCGCCACGCGGCGCGCACCGCGCCGACACGCCGGACCGCAGCGACGATCGCCTGGCAGGGCGGGGCCGTCGAAGAGGAGGTCGTGGAACTCGGCCGACCGGGCTTGGTCGGCGTGTTCACCCGGCCCCTGTCCGGCGCTCTCGCGGGGCACCGTGGTCTGGCTGAACTCAGGCTCCGAGCACCATGTGGGTCCGGGCCTGGCCTGGGTGGAGTACGCCCGGACGTTGGCGCTGTCCGACTACACCTCACTCCGGGTGGACTTCTCCGGCTGGGGTGAGAGCCCGGATCTCGGTCACGCTCCGGGCCGGCCCTACGACCAGCACGGCCTCGGGGAGGTGGGGGAGATCGTCGACGCGCTCAGGGGCGCCGGCCATCGCTCCATCATCCTGGCCGGCCTGTGTGCAGGCGCCTGGATCGCGCTGCGAGCCGCCCTGGAGGTCGACGTGGAGGGCGTCCTCGCCCTCAACCCACAGCTGTACTGGCGACCGGGCTACCCCGTGGAGGCCAACATCGTCACCGAGACCCACGTCCGCCGGTTGTCCGAGATCCGCCGCCACAAGCGTTTGGCCGCGGTGGGCGTGTGGTCGTTCCTCGACGTGGTCGGCGCCCGTCCGCCGGCCACGCGGTGGGTGGGCGCGCTGGCCCGGCGCGACACGCCCGTCCTGGCCGTCTTCGCCGAGGGCGATGACGGCCTGCAGTACATCGAGGACCGCATCGCCCGGGCCTGGCGCCGGGCCGGACGGGGTGGACGCATCGCCGCCACGACCGTGACAGGCATCGACCACCCGATGCACCGACACTGGCTGCGTTGGTCGATGGTGGAAGCGATCTCGTCTTGGTTGGACGCCCTGTTGCCCCCCGCCGCAACCGCTGGTGCGGCCACCGGGAATGTCACGCGGAACGTCACGGGCGACACCACACGGAACAACGAGAGTTGACACCGACGACGTGACAACGCCGGACGGCGCAGAGGGCAAAGTCGCACTGCCCCGGGTGATCGTCGTCTACGACGCGGTGTCCATCACCCCGATGGTGCTCGCCGAAGCCGCCAGCGGCATCTGCCGGATCATCTGGGTGGTTGACGGAGACGACCCGGTCCTGGGTCCACTCGTACGCCTCTTGCGGCGCCTGGGCGACGTGGTCGACCGGGCGGGGCTCGACGTCGACGCGGTCGCGGCTGCCGTGGCGCCGCATCGTCCCGGCGGCATCCTCACGTTCGCCGAGGCCCAGATGCCGTTCACCGCGGCGCTGGCGGCGCGGCTCTCGCTCACGTACCACTCCGTACAGACGGCGGAGCGCCTGGCGGACAAGTACCTGCAGCGGCGGGCGCTCCACGATGCCGGCCTGCCCGGCCCGGACGTGTGGGCGGCTCCCATGCCAGGAGCGGGCGCGGAGGAGGATGCCCGTGCGGTGCAGGGGCTGGCCAGCGAGGTGGCGTATCCGGTTGTCGTCAAGCCTCGGCGCGGCACCAGTAGTGCGGCGACCGCCCGGGCCGACGACGCGCCGCAACTCTCGGAGCTCCTGACGAGGTTCGGCTCACAGGAGGGCGGCCTGCTCGTCGAGGAGTATCTGGCCGATCGGGTCGACAACGGCCCCTTCGCCGACGACATCGCGGTCGAGCTCCTGGCCCAGGGCGGTCGCGTGTGGCACCTGGCGACGACCGGCAAGTTCCGCTACGCACCACCCTTCCGCGGCCGGGGCTGCTTCCTGCCGAGCCATGTGGACGCGACGACCGAGGCAACGCTCTTCGCACTTGCGGAGGCCGCGCTGCGCGCGGTCGGGATCGCAGACGGGTTTGCCAACGTCGACCTGAAACTCACACCCGAGGGCCCCCGCGTCATTGAGGTGAACGGACGCCTCGGGGGAAACGTCCATGTGTTGATGGAGCTGGCCGGCGGTCCGCAGATTCTGCCGCTGCTCTTTCGGCTGGCCCTCGGCCAGGACATGGCGGCCGATCCCGCGGTGGGGCAGATCGCGGCGGGCGCCTGGCCGCGGATCGGCTATTTCGCCTGGATCCAGGCGCCGATGGCGGCCACCCGCCTGGGAGACATCGCGGGCCTGGACGATGTCGCCGCGCTGCCCCACGTGGCGAGCGTCGCCCGGAACCAGCGGCAGGGCGACGCGCTCGATTGGGCTCGGGGTGGTCGGTTCAACATGAGCGAGGTGTTCGGATCCGTCGCCGCCGTCGGCGACGTCGCCGTCGCACGCGACGAGATCGACGACCTGATCACTCTCGAATTCGAAGAGGCCGAGTAGGGGCCGGAATCCTCCGGGCCGCCGTCAACGGAGGTGCCGGCGCGTCAGCCTTCGACGACGATGGGGCTCGAGTAGACGCCATTCAGCGCCCGGACGCGCCCACGCGGGGCGTCGCCCCCGTCCAGCGGCTTGAGTGTGACGGTGCGCTCCCCGCCGGGCGCCACATGGAACCAGGCGTCGTCCGGGGCGAAGCCGGGGACGTCGATGGCGACCCATTGGGCGAAACGGCGGGCGCGCGACACGGAGCTGCCAGTCGTTGCCGGCCTGGGTGGCGCTGGCTTCCAGCCCGAGGTCGGGATCTTGGGCCCGGCCCTGGCCGGCAGGGAGATGGAAGGCCTCGCTGACGAGATCGTCCACCTCGTAGCGCACCCGGACGACGTCGTATGCCGGCGGTCCGAACCGGTAGGCGTCCGTGAGGTCGCGGAACCCGCCCAGCAACGTGGCGCTGTTCCACTGGGTCTCGGCGCGCCCGTTCACCTGCACGGCTGACTCCACCTCTTCGACCACCGCCCCGCCCGGGTTGAACAACGTCAGCCGGAGGGTGCCCTCGACTGCTGACGGGCGGTCGTTGACGACGTGCACCCGCAGGCCGTCCAGCCGCTTCATCGGTGATCAGAGCGGCAACGGGTGCCAGGACCCGCCTGAGTGCGTACCACGGCGACTTGGGCTCCGTGAAGGAGTCGAGCAGGCCCCAGCCCGCGCCCGGGCAGATGTCCTGCCAGCCGAGGACCAGGGCTCCGGCGCAGGTCGACTGGCTGCAGCGCCACTCGGCCATCACCGTTCCCATGAGGTGGGCGACCACGGCACGGCCGTAGTCGAGGTATCGGTCGGGATCCGTGTAGCGCACACGGAACGGATCGACTCCGAAGATGTGGCGCACATAGTCGTCGCGCACGTCCTCGAAGTCCCACGAGGTGCCGCTGTCGCGCGCGACGGCCGCCTTCCACGTGGGATGGTGACCGGCAACGCCCGCACCGCCGAAGCAGCGCTCCACGGTGGCCTGCTCCGGCGGGTTGCTGAACGCGAGGCACTCCGCCGCGAAGCGGACGCCGGCTGCGCGGGCGTCGGTGATCGGTCGCAGGTAGGCGCCGACGCCGAAGTAGTGGGCGATCCCCTCTCCGACCTCGAACGGCAGCGCGCCGCCGCTCGGCGACGAGACCACGCACGGCACGTCGGGGACGAGCTCATGAGCCAGCCCCGGAATGGTCTCCTCCAGGAGCGGGCTGTGCCAGCCACCGATCGGCACCCCGTACATCGCCGCCTGCTGCTGCGTCTCGCTGCTCGCGCAGACAACGGCAAGCGAAGGGCGTCCCTGGAGTGCCCGCAACTGCTGCGTCACCTCCAGTCGCACGTTCTCCACGAACACGGGCTCCTCTGGCGGGTCGAAGCCGGCCAACATGCAGTCCTGCCAGACCAGGATGCCGAGCTCGTCACAGAGGTCCCAGAACACCGTGTCCTCGTAGGACATGTAGCCGCCGATCCGCAGCATGTTCATGCCGGCGGCAACAAGTCGCTGGAGCGACGCGCGCAACGTCGCCTCCGTGGAGCGCAGGGTGACGACGTCGGGCGGGACCCAGAGCGCGCCGCGGCAGAAGAGGGGGACGCCGTTGAGCGAGAGCGTGAACGCGCCGTCCTCTCGATCCACCTCCACCGTCCGGAAGCCGACGGTGCCCAGGTCGAGGTCGGTGCCACCGACGGT
This sequence comes from uncultured Acidimicrobiaceae bacterium, assembly GCA_963762175.1. Taxonomy (GTDB): domain Bacteria; phylum Actinomycetota; class Acidimicrobiia; order Acidimicrobiales; family RAAP-2; genus Bog-473. The sequence goes on along the minus strand of CAVXJW010000002.1, from coordinate 301,445 downwards.
AAGACTCACCCGGTACAACGGCTGGGGGCCGTGGGTGTGCGGCCACCATCGTTCGACGGCCGGGACGCGCACGGTGGCGTCCAGGACGCTGGCACCGTCGGCCTCCGCGACGGTCGCGGCCTCTACGACGGTCGCGGCCTCCGCAACGGTGATGGCCTGCCGTTGGTCGGCGACCCGGATCACGGCCTCCGTGCCGGCGTCGACACCCTGGAGTTGCAGGCGAATCGCCACGACGCCGTCGGTCCCGTCGCACGTGGCTCGCACGCTGCGCTCGATCACGGATGGAGCTCCCGCGGCATGGTGGAGTCGCACGGGCCGCCAGGGCCCGATGGGCGCCCCACTCGGCGCCCATCCCTGCACACGGCCGAGCAGCGTCGTGCGGTACCAGCGTTGGTTCTGGGATCGCAGGAGGAGGCTCCGCCAGCGGGGCCGGGGCCGGCGCTCGGCCCAGAGCGGGGCAAGGGCGGCGCAGCGCAGGAGCAGCACGTTCTGTGCTTCGAGCCGGTCCAACTGGAGTTGGTGGGCAACCCACATGTTCTCCGCATGGAGCACGTGGTCGTCGTTGAGCCACACGTCGGCGATGGTGGCCAACCCGCCCATGTCCAGTTGCCAAGGACCTTCGGTGGAGCCCTCCGGCGCGTCGAATCGGCACCGGAACCACCAGTCGCTGCCGTCGAGGAGACCGTGATCGTCATCCCCCCATGTCCACTGGCCGAGGTCCCGTAGTGCGCCCGCCGCGGTCCCGGGAACGGTCGCCGGCGACCAGGACAGGTCGACCCGGGCCGCATCGGCCGCGTCGACTTCTGCGCCCGGTTGGCTCCACCGGCACTGCCATGTCGCACCGTCCAGGAGATCGCGCGAGTCCACACCCACCCCGGCCGGTCCCATAAGGCCATTTCAGCACACGGTATCCACGACACTCGGCGTGGCGCGACAGGGGCCGCCCGGCTAAAGCTGATGGGCGCCTCAGCCGATATCCAGGGCAGGCGGCACTGCGTTTAGATTGGGGGCGCTCTCCGGTGTAGGGGGAGAGCCCAACGATGAATGCGGGCAGCCGGAAATCGTCGTTGTGTTCGAGCTTTGAAGGGGTAGATCAATGAGCACGGGAACGGCCCTCCGCGTCGGTGCGGACGTCGTGTCGGTCCATCAGGTCGAAGAGAGCGTGGCGCGGTTCGGCGCGCGCTATCTGGAACGCGTCTACACCCAACACGAACTCGAGTCGTCCGTCGGTGGGCCCTCGGTGCAGGCCGCCAGTCTCGCCGCGCGGTTCGCCGCCAAGGAGGCCACCATCAAGGTCCTCCGTCCGGTGGGACACCAGCCCGACTGGCGGTCGGTGGAGGTGCGCCGGCATGTGGACGGGTGGTGCACCATGGCGTTGACGGGTCACGCGGCGGTACTGGCCGATCAGGCGCGTATCGCCGAACTGGCCGTCAGCCTGACCCACGAAGGGGACGTTGCCGCCGCAGTCGTCGTCGCACTGTGTGGATCCGAGAACGAAGTCGCCGAGCCGAGCGGGCCGGTTGACGCAACCGATTGTGATGGTGCGCACTGATGGATGAGACGATTCGGAAGATACTGGCCGAGCACGCCAACCTCCCGGTCGACGTCGCCAAGCTGGGCGACGATGACGACCTGTACCAGGTCGGCATGACATCGCACGCCAGCGTCAACGTCATGCTGGCGATCGAGGACGAGTTCGACATCGAATTTCCCGAGGCAATGCTGCGCAAGAGCACCTTCGAGTCCGTTGCTGCGATCAGGGTGGCCCTTGGCGAACTGACCGGGTCCTAGGGCGAGGCCGAAGAGCGTGCAGTTGGCCGCTGAGGACCTGGGCGCCCTCCTGACGCGCCAAGCCGAGGAGATCGGCGAGAACGTCGCGTGTGGCTGGGCCGCCGACGTCGACCGCGCGGCCCGCTTCCCCCACGAGGCGATCGACGCGTTGCGCGCTGAGTGTCTCCTCTCCGTGCTCGTCCCCACCGATCTGGGTGGACCGGGCGCGACGGTGGGCCAGGTGGCCGACATGGTGTTCGAGCTGGGTCAGCACTGCGCTTCGACAGCGATGATCTATGCGATGCATCAGATTCAGGTGGCCAGCATCGTGCACCACGGTAAGTCGGCCTTCTTCGAGCGCTTTCTCTCCGAACTGGCGGAGCGACAGTTCCTGCTCGCGTCGGCCACGACAGAGGTCGGTGTCGGTGGCGACGTTCGCTCAAGCGTGTGCACCGTGGAGCGAGACGACGACGGCGCCATCCACCTCGAAAAGATGGCGCCCGTCATCTCCTACGGCGAGTACGCGGACGGGATTCTGGCCACGGCGCGGCGTGACCCGTTGAGTCCGCCAAACGACCAGGTGTTGGTGCTCTGCCGTCCGCCCGGACTGACCCTGGAGCCGATCAGCGGATGGGACACTTTGGGATTCCGGGGGACGTGCAGTCTCGGGTACCGCCTCGTCGCCGAAGGCTCCGACGAACTGATTCTGGGTGACGCCTACGGCGAGATCTCGAGCCGCACGATGCTGCCGGTGTCGCACATCCTGTGGAGCGCGGTCTGGCTCGGCCTTGCGACGTCGGCGGTGAGCAAGGCGAGACACTTCGTCCGGGCCGAGGCTCGCAAAAAACCCGGAACGACTCCGCCCTCGGCTCTGCGGCTCGCCGAAGTGATGGCGCAGCTGCAGCGGATGGAGGAACTCGTCCGGGGCGCGGCGCGCCATTACGACCAGAAGTGCCACGACACCGACGGACTCGACAGCATGGGCTTCGCCATCGCGATGAACTCGCTGAAGGTCTCCTCCTCCACCCTTGTCGTGGACATCGTCAATCGCGCGCTCACCATCTGCGGGATGGCCGGCTACCGGGAGGACTCCCCGTACAGCCTCGGCCGCATCCTGCGCGACGCCCACGGGGCGGCTGTCATGGTGAACAACGATCGGATCAACAGCAACACGGCGCAGATGCTGCTGATCTACAAGGACGAGTGATGATGGCAACCACCGAAGCAACCACCGAACCAACCTTTCGGGACGAGCTCATCGCGGCCCGCGTGCTCGTCCCCACCGGGAGCGACGGCATCTACGCCCGCTCGGCGGTCTACGAGGACATCGTGGCGGCGATCGAGAGAGTGGTGAACGGCGTGGCCTCGTCCGAGGGTGCGACCGGCTATCGCTTTCCGCCGGTCATGCCGCGGAGCGTCCTCGAGCAGTCGGGCTATCTGTCCTCCTTCCCGGACATGATCGGCACGGTGTCGACCTTCACGGGAGACAACAAGGCGCACAAGAAGTTGATGGAGCTCGCGCAGTCGGGTGGCGAGTGGACGGAGATGCTCGAACCAGCCGACGTGAGCCTCTGCCCGGCGGTCTGCCATCCCCTCTACCCGACGCTGTCCGGCACGTTGCCAGAGGGTGGGAGCCGCTACGACGTCTCGGGCTGGTGCTTCCGCCACGAACCCAGCCTGGACCCGGCGCGGATGCAGTCGTTCCGGCAGCACGACCTGGTCTACGTGGGCGAGCCCGACGCGGCCAGTGCCCACCGTGACCGCTGGCTGCAGCTCGGTGCCGAGATCCTTTCCTCCTTCGGGTTGGCGGTCGAGAAGGTGGTGGCGAACGACCCCTTCTTCGGGCGCGTCGGTCGCATCCTGGCCGAGAACCAGCGTGCCGAGACCCTCAAGTTCGAGCTCGTCACCCCGGTCAACTCCGCCGAGCACCCGACGGCGATCGCCTCGGCCAATTGCCACCTCGACCATTTCGGCGACCCGTTCGGGATCGTCACGGCCGATGGCGGGGTCGCGCATTCCTGCTGCTTCGGGTTCGGGCTCGACCGCATCACGCTGGCGCTGCTGCGCACGCACGGCGTCCGTCCGGATGACTGGCCGAGCGCGACGCGCGATCGACTCTGGCCGTGAGTCTCGGGACCCGATCCCAGTTCATGGAGATCGATTCCGCCAGCTACCGCCCGCATCCGCTCCACGCAAGCGAGCGGACATGGACAGAGACCAACTGCTACGTCGATCTGTGGATCGAGTTGCTGCACGCTCTCGGACTTGATCCGGTGGCCGCCGCCGCCTTCACTCTCAGCACGGATTTCGAAGGCGACCAGTGGACGTTTTTCAAATTCCCGCCCGAGGATCTGCGCGCCCTCTTCGGTCTGGAGGTCGCCGAATTCAATGTCTGGCGGCCCACGGTCGACCACGCCGAGGAGCAGCTCGAGCTGGGCCGGCTGTTCATCATGGATGCGGACGCGTGGTTTCTCCCCGACACGCACGGCGTGTCGTACCGGACGGCCCATGTGAAGAGCGCGATGGTGCCCAACCGCATCGACCGGGACGCACGCCGCCTCGGCTACTTCCACAACGCGGGCTACTTCGAACTCGAGGGCGACGACTTCGACGGCGTGTTCCGTTTGGGCCGCTACGAGGACCCGACCGTCCTTCCGCCGTACGTCGAGACCGTCCGTCTTGACCGGCTGCGACGCGACCCCGACGAGATTGTCGCCGGCGCCGTGGCCCTGACCAGGGAGCACCTGGCCCGGCGCCCCCTGACCGACCCGATGATGCGGCTGGAGCAGCGTCTCGACGCCGACGCAGCGTGGTTGCGGAGCGAGGACTTGGAGACGTTCCACCAGTACGCATTCGGAACGTGTCGACAGTGTGGCGCCTCCGCAGAGCTGGCAGCTTCGTTCGTCGACTGGTTGGGTGCGCACGATCCGGCCCTGTCGCCATCGGGAGTGTCTGATCTGGAGGCCGTGGCGGAGGCGTTCCGGACAGTGGCCGTCACGGCGAAGGCTGTGCAGTTCAGCCTGGCCCGACAGTCAAAGGGTCGCACCGTCGACCTCCATGGCCCGTTGGCCGAGATGGGCCTCGCCTACAGGGCGGCCATGGACGGGCTCGTCGCCTGCTACGGCGGTCCAGACCCGCAGGTCTGATGACGCGTTCGACGCCCCGCGTGCTGTTGCTGTGGCACAGCCTGACGGGATATTCGGTCGCCGGCATGCGCGCGCTGGCCGAGCGGGCCGAGGTGACCGTGCTCGCCCGCCATCCCGATCCACTCGCTCCGTACGACTATGACGCGCTGGACTTGGGCGGCGCCACGTTGCAGGTCGCCGACTATCCATGGTCCTTGACACTGCTCGACCAGCTGATCGAAACGACGAAGCCGGACATCTTGCTGAGTGCGGGAGGGTGGTGGCCTCTGGAACGTGCCCTCGTCCGGGCCCGCCGGCGCCACCACACCGTGACGGTGCTGGTGACGGACTACAACTGGACCGGCCGACCACGTCAGCGGGTGCTCCAGGCTCTCTTTGCCCCGCGCCGACGCCTCGTCTTCGACGCGGCGTTCGTGCCCGGCGTCCGCTCGACCGAGTACGCCAGGCGGCTCGGGTTCCCGCAGCGATCCATCCTCACCCGTGTGTTCACGCTCGATGCCGAGCGCATCGCCGTAGTGGCTCCCGGCAGTGCCGGGCGATGGTCAGAGCCGAGTTTCCTCTTCGTCGGCCGCCTCGTGCCCGAGAAGGCACCCGACGTGTTGGCCGAGGGTTACAAGCTCTACCGGGATATTGCCACCGACCCGTGGCCGCTGCACGTCGTCGGCCGAGGTCCTTTCGACGGTGGCCTGGGCGAGGCGCCAGGGGTCACGATGAGCGACTTCGTCCAGCCGGACGCGCTGCCAGAGATCTACGCCGGGGCCGGGGCACTGATCCTGCCCAGCCGTGAGGATCTGTGGGGTGTCGTGGGGCTGGAGGCGTGCACGGCCGGACTGCCGGTCGTGATCTCCGACGGGTGCGGCGTGGCCGACGACCTGGCGACGCCGGCCAACGGCTTCCGGGTGAGGACGGGCGATCCGGCGAGCCTCGCCGAGGCCCTCACCGCGGTGGCAACTGCCAGTACCGAGCAGCGTCGACGGTGGGGCGAGGCCAGCGCCGAGCTCGCCCGCCCCTACCGTCCGGAAGCCTGGGCGGACACGCTGCTGTCAGTCCTTCGCTAGAGGCGTGGTCGACGCGGCGGCCGGGCTGCCGCGGGACCCGTCGCGCCGCAGGACCCGCTGGCTACTTCTTGGCCTTCGAGTTCTTGGCCTTCGAGGTGTTCAGAGTCACGGCGGCACGCATGAGCGTCTTCAGGGCCTTCTCGTTGATCTTCTCGCCTTCATGAAAGTCGATGGCCCGGCGCACGTTGCCCTCGAGACTCGAGTTGAAGAGGCCGGACGGGTCCTTGAGGGACGCGCCACTGGCGAAGGTCATCTTCACGACGGTCTTGTAGGTCTCGCCCGTGAAGAGGATGCCGTCGTGGTACCAGGTCGGCACACCGCGCCATTTCCACTCCTCGACAACGTCGGGATCCGCTTCCTTCACGAGGGCTCGGAGCCGGGCGAGCGTCGCACCTCGCCAGTCGTCGAGCTCTTTGATCCTGTCGTCGATGAGTTGCGAAGGCGTCTTGTCCGTCACGGCGTCAAGGCTATGTCTTCGCGGCGCCGGGACGACACTGGACGATCGAGCGGGACGGAGGACGAGAGATCCAGGCAGTCTGCAGTCGGGGTAAGTTCGCAACCGGGCGTCTGCGCGCGGCCATGGGGGGAACAGGCATGGGGGACCACTCGAAACCGTTCGTGGGTTCGGGTAACCGCTACCAGGGGACGGATCCATGAAGGAGTCCTGAGAGCCGGCTCTCCGAGCGGCCAGGCTGGGCATCAGGAAACCCGTCCACCGATCATTCACGCCTGTTTGATCGTGACCGTTTGGCGGCACTGAGGTTCCCCGGGGGGAGCACCATGTCGACCAGGTCGGCCGCACGTGCTGGATGAAACGGTTTGTCCGACATGAGTCGGCAATAGACGATCGGACCCAGGAGGGCGAACGTTGCCAGCTCCGGATCGACAGAGCCAGCGAACTCGCCCGCCGCCTTCCCCTCGGCGATCAGTTCGATGAGCGTCTGCCTGCGCTCGGCTGCGTATGTGTGGTGAAACGACCTCAACCGACGGTCACGTTCGGCGCCCTCAATCAGTGCAGGAATGCAGACCGAAAAGTTTGAGTCGACGAAGACCTCGGCGACGTGATGAATCAACGAGGTGATTCGTTCCCGTATCGAACCGGATTCGGTACGGGGCACCATCTGGACATGGAAGGTCTCAAATGCGTCGGCGATCAGGGCCAGTTTGTCCGACCAATGGCGATAGATGGTTGACTTGCCGACGCCGGCGCGTGCCGCAACCGATTCGATGGTGAATCTTCCGTACCCGCGTTCGCCGAGTTCGTCCAAGGCTGCTTGGAGAATGACCTGACGAGATCGCTCGATCCGTGGGTCGACCGCTGCTGCATCTGGGGTGGGACGGGAAGCGGGTTGGGCCATAGATGCGAGCCTTCCTGAAGGCCGACGGTGCGCTGGTGCGGCTGCGAGACGTTGACGTATCACTATGAAACGGTTACGTTCTATAGATTACCCCGAGCGTCCGAGCAAGGGAGGTTTCCTCGTGGCCACGGTGAGCGTCCGGTACATCGTCAACGACGTCGACGAAGCGATCTCGTTCTACTGCGAACAGCTGGGATTTACAGAGGAGATGCATCCCGCACCCACCTTCGCGATGCTGTCAAAGGGTGATCTCCGTCTCGTCTTGAGTGCGACAGGTGGCGGCCCGGGTGGTGGTCAGGCCATGCCGGACGGCACCGTGCCAGAACCCGGTGGCTGGAATCGATTCACGGTCGAGGTCTCTGACCTTGCGACGACCGTGCACACGCTCCGCTCGCAGGGGGCGCGGTTCCGAAACGCCATCGTGACCGGAGTCGGGGGGAAGCAAATCCTGGTCGAGGACCCCTCTGGGAATCCGATCGAGCTCTTTGAACCGATCCTGCCGGAGGCAGCGCTTCGATCGTCCTAGAAACTCCAGCAAGGGCGGAAACGACCGAGCTCAGGCGGGTTTGCTGGCTTGACCCTCGAACGTGAAGCCAAACGCCCTTGGTTCGCCTTCGAGGTAATAGGTGTCGAGCCGGTCAATGGAGAAGCCCGCGTCCGCCACGCTCTCCGAGATGTGTCGAGTCACGTGGCATCCGCCAGCCACGTGCTTCCAGACCGGCTCGATGCGTCGTTGCCGGCGGGCCACGTCGGGATCGGGTGCGTGCCCGTGCTCGACGAAGTGGAACGTGCCGCCCGGCTTCAAGACTCGATGGAGCTCTGCCAATGCGGAGGTGAGATCAGGGATCGTGCACAGCGTCCAGGTAGAGAGCACCGAATCCGCTGACTCCGAATCGAGGTCCAGTCGTTCGCCACTGAGCCCGGCGTATTCGATCGGAACCTGAGAGGTTGCGCGTCGCGGTTCGGAAAGCCGCATGCAGACTGCAGACGGTTCGACGGCATAGATCTTCGTGATGTCAGTTGAGTAAAACGGAATGTTCAGACCGGTGCCGAACCCGACCTCAACGACGTTGCCCCGCAGCGACGCGCACGCTCTGGCACGCGCGGCGCGGAGACGGTCGACATCCATCACCCTGTCCTGCAGCCGAGGCAAGATCCGATCCCGGTAGAAGCCCACGACGCCTCCCTTTCGAGCACGTGCTCAGGTCGGACCGATGCCGTCGTGTGTCGGCCCGTCTTGGCAGTCACCGTGACCGTAGTGCTCGCCCCGGAGGCCTCGCCGGGCGTTTCGAGCGCGGTCGATCTGGGCGATCCGTGGTGCGATTCGCGGTGTCAGTTTTCATTGACAAATCGCAGTGTCAGTTTATACTGACAAATATGGACATCGAAGAGGTCAGCGCGAATCTCTCGTCGGACGACCCGGCAATTGGGCTCCGCGCCTCGTTGGCGCTGCATCGCCTGGCGGAGAGAGTCGAAGCGAACCACGTCGCGTCGGCCCGCGGTAAGGGCTGGTCGTGGCAGCAGATCGGAGACGCGTTGGGCGTCACCCGCCAATCCGTGCACACCAAATACAACAAGGAGTCATCATGACCACCGAATCGGTCGTGCCAGAGGTGCTTCACGTCTGGCACGTGTATCTGCTCGCCAGTGAGGAGGCTCGTCGCCGAGGTGATCGCCGCACTGGCACCGACCACCTCTTGCTCGCCGTGTTGGAGGATCCCTCGATCGAAGTCGCCTTGGGCGTGAGCCTGCCGCAAGCTCGCGAGGCCCTCGAGTTGCTCGATCAGGAGGCCCTGGGTGCCCTCGGCATGGGGTCTGACACCGACGCCCCCCCATTGCCGATGCGTGCCGTGCCGAAGAAGCCGACGTTCAGAACCGTCATGAAAAAAGAGCGGCTCCGCATGACACCAGCGGCGAAGAAAGTGCTCGAGAATGCGGTCAAGCCCAACCGCCGGAAGACCGAGGTCACGGCCCGACAGGTGCTGGCTCAGATCCTCACGCTCCATCCGCCTGATCCAGCGGCGGTGCTGCTGGACGCTCTCGGCCTGAGCGCGTCGGAGATCCAGCGCCGATTGGATGCGGTCGCGCCCGACGACTGAGCCCGAGCCACCGTCACGAATGCAGGCGGTGGAGGTCGCCGTCGCGCCTGGCGCGCTCTTCGGCTTTCGCCACACACTGACGTTGAACGGCGCCTTCAGAGTCGGGCTGCCCGGATTTGAACCGGGGACCTCTGCGTCCCGAACGCAGCGCGCGCTGACCAAGCTGCGCCACAGCCCGTCCGCCCCCCTGGGGGAGCAGCCAGCCACACTACCGCGGCCTCAGACCGCCTGCTTCCCCCGCGCCGTTCGCCGACGAACTCCGGTCCTCCGGCACACCGTCGTCCTCGCCCTCCATCCCGAGTCCGGGTGCTCCGCCGGCGAAGGTGGCCACGACCTGGGCGACCCGGCGCTTGTCCATCTCGACCACCCGCATGTCCCAGTCCCCGACGCGGGTCGTCTCGCCCTCGCGTCGGGATGTGGCCGAAACGCTCGAAGAGAAGGCCACCCAGGGTGACGTATTCCCCATCGGGGATCTCGATCCCGATCCGCTCGCGGACGTCGTCGACGTTGGTCTGCCCGTCGATGAGCCACCGGGTGTTGTCGACCCGGACGATGCGGGCCTCCTCGACTTCGTCGAACTCGTCGTGCAGGTCGCCCACCAGAGGCTCGAGGAGGTCCTTGACGGTCAGCATTCCGGCCACGCCGCCGTACTCGTCCACGACGATGGCGACGGCACGGCGCTGTTTGCGCATGTCGGCCAACGCCTCCAGGACGCCGAGCGACTCGGGGAGCAGGTAGGGCTGGCGGACCTTGCGTGAGATCTCGAGCGGACTGGGATCGGTGGCGTCCCTCGGTTCCTCGGCGTCGCCGCTATGTGCGCACCGGGCCGGTTGGTGCGGAAGATGTCGTTGACGAACAGGATCCCGATGAGGTCGTCGAGGTCGTCGTGGACGACGGGGAAGCAGCTGTGGCCCGACGTCCGTACCGCCTGTGCGATGTCCTCCGCCTGGACGGGGATGGTGAGGAACGTGACGTCGACCCGTGGCGTCATCACCTCGCGCACGTCCATGTCGCGCAGGTCGGCGAGGGCCTCGGTGATGAAGCGTTCTTGCTCGGAGGCCTCAGCCTCCAGGAACTGGCTCAGGCCGTCGGCCCCGCCAGGCTGGTCGGCGCCGATGGAGCGGCGCCAGAGTCGTCGTGATCGTTGCGACACGGCGACGGCGGATCAGGGCCGCGTGCACGGGTCCTGCCTGCAGCTGGGGTCCGTCGCCCACCAGCACCGGCACGGGCGTGAACGAGTCGTCTGCGAAGGTGCCGCCGTCGAGCAGCGCGGTGACGCGCGCGGCGGAGACGGAGAGGGTCGAGCGGCTTGACCAACCAGCCCTCGGCATCGGACCGGCGGGCGAGGAAGACGTCGGGTCGCCGGTCGAGCAGCATCAACACCGAGATGTGGTCCAGTGCGTCGTAGGACTCCTGCAGCCGGAGCTCGAGGCACACCGCCATGCCGCCCATGTTGCCCATCTGCATGTCGACGATCAACAGGTCCGGCGTTTCCTCGGCGACGAAGGCCACCACCTCGGGCCCCGAGGTCACGGCGCGCACTTCGATGTCGGGCCCGCTGATGACGGCTTCTATCTCTTTGCGGAGGGTTGGCGCGTCGCTGGCGACCAGGATGGTCTGCACCGCGGGGACACTATCGGACCGGCACCCAGGGCCGAACTCGCGCCGGGCCGTACGGTGGTCCCGTTCAGGAGAAGAGCTTGTCGGCTGCCCGCTGCAGCCCGACCAGCTCGTGCACGTCCTGACCGAAGAGCGGGATCCGGCCGACCGGTGCGGGCGCCACCTGCTCCGCCAGGCCGGAGAACGAGCGTTCCTCCCGGTCCGCCAGCGCGTTGAGGGCGGCCAGATTGGCCTCCAGTGCCGCGAGCTCGGGTGCAGGATCCGCCGCCACGCGGTCGCCGCCCTCTCCGAACGACGGCGGAATGCGGTTCACCACCAGCGCGGCCACTGCGACGTCACGCTCCGCGAGCTTCTCGGCGAAGAAACTGGCTTCGGTGACGGCATCGGGTCGGGCCGACGTCACGAGGACGTACGCGGTCCCCGGGTCCGCCAACAGCTCGTGGACCGCGCTGGCCCGGCTCCGGAATCCGTCTTCCATCCCCTCGAAGGCCTGGAAGAAGCCGACGGCGTCCTGCACGATCTCGGCGCCGGCCACCTTCGAGATGGTGCGCAGCAGGGCCTGGGTCGCCACGCCGACCGCCTTCAACGACATCCGGGTGGGAACCAGCAGCGCGCGGAAGAGCCGGTTCTCCAGGAAGCGGGTCAGCCGGCGTGGCGCGTCCAGCAGGTCCAGCGCGTTGCGCGTCGGCGGGGTGTCGACCACGACGATGTCGAACTCGTCGGACTGGACGAGCTCGTAGAGCTTCTCCATGGCCATGTACTCCTGGGTCCCCGAAAGCGCGCCGGCGAGGTTCTGATAGAGCCGGTTGGAGAGGATCGACTCGGCCTGCTCGGAGGTCCGGGCGTAGCGCTCGACGAGATCGTCGAAGGTCCCCTTGGAGTCGAGCATCAGCGCATGCAGGTGGCCGGGCCAGTCGCCCTGCACCTCCGACGGCGTGTTGGGGAGCGACTCCACTCCCAGCGCGTCGGCCAGCCGTCGCGCCGGGTCGACGGTCACGACGCACGACCGTCGGCCGGCGCGGGCCGCCGCGAGCGCGAAGGTGGCGGACACCGTCGTCTTGCCCACGCCGCCCGATCCGCAGCACACCACGACCGAGCGCTCGGCCACGAGCTCCGGCAGGGTCGCCGCTGCAACTCGCCCCGCTCCACCCCCGCCGAGACCGCCACGCCGGCACGCCTTCGCCCGCCTCGCCGCCGACGCCGGGCACGCCTTCGCCCGCCTCGCCGCCGACGCCGGGCACGCCCTCTCCCGGCCCGCTCACGCCGCACTCTCCGGCACGAGCGACCCCACCGCGCCCGCCAGCGCGTCGGCCAGTACCTGGGTCTCGTCGGGGCCGATGGACGGGGCGTCGAGCGCCGGCACGAGGAGGTGAGGCAGGGGAAGGTCTCGGCGCAGCCGTTCGATCTGCTCGGTCGACACCGCGTGGCGGGCCACCCGGAAGGACCGGGCCTCCTCCAGCGCCTCGAGGTGGGCCGGTGCCACCTGGAGCCCGGCCGCCGCCGCCACCTCGGCCGCGGGCGTCTCGAGCCCCGCCGGCTCCGGGTCGCAGGCGTTCACGATCACCGGGCCCAGCTGGACGCCCGCCTTGTCCTCGAGTGTGTAGGCCGATTCGATCGTCTCGGAGACCGGCAGCTCCTCGGGGAGGGTGACCAGGATCACCCGGCAGCGGGCGGGGTCGCTCAGCAGCTCGACCACGTCCTGGGCCTGGGTGCGTAGCGGGCCCCCACGGGCGGCGCTGACCATGCCGCTGGCCGAGGTGAGGAACGTGATGGCGTGGCCCGTGGCGGGGGCGTCCACCAGGATCAGGTCGGCCGCCCGGTCCCGCTCCAGCTGTTTCACCTTGCCGAGCACCAGCACGTCGCGGATGCCGGGGATGGCGGTCGAGACGACGTCGAGGATCCCGGAGCGGGCCAGCCGTTTCGACACCCGCTTCAGGCCGTGGTCCTCGAGATACTCCAAGAGCGCGTCGTCCGGCGTGAGCCGGCGTGCCCGGATGGAGCCCGCTCCGTCCGGCCCACCTGGCGCGAGCAGGACTTCTTCGTAGCCGAGGTCCCCGTGGCGGCCGAAGGCGGCCGTGATGCCCGACTTGCCCTCGAGTTCCACGATGAGCACCGACGTGCCCGTCCCGGCGGCCATTCTGGCCAGCGCCGCGCTCATCGTCGTCTTGCCCACGCCGCCCTTGCCAGCGACGACGAGGACGTGGCTCTGTGCGCAGAAGGTACCCACGTCCATGTGGGGCCGAGCGTAGTGGCCGACGCTCTAGGGCAGATCGATCGCCTGCCAAAGAACCTGGTCAGACCCCTTGAAAGCGCCAACCCCCGGCGGTAGCTTGACCACGCGGGGGGATCCGATGGGGCCTATCGGGGGGTTCGATGCACCAGGGACAAGACATGTGGCAGATGAAGGCAGCGTGCCGGGGACCGCAGGCTGCGGTTTTCTTCCCGCCGTCGCACGCGGAACGCAAGGAGGAGAAGGCCTTGCGCGAAGTCCGCGCCAAGACCATCTGCGACCAATGCCGGGTCCGCGGCGAGTGCCTCGACTACGCCATCCGGATTCGTGAGCCGCACGGGATCTGGGGCGGCATGAACGAGATGGAGCGCAAGCTCATGCTCGAACGCCGGGCCAGCTGACCCACCACCACGCCCCCGCCGAGTGCGGGGCGTGCGTTTTCAGTGGGGCTTAGTGCGGGGGCGTGATCTTCAGCGACGCATCCGCCGCCTGCACGCCGCGGCTCTCACAGACGGCGTCCGGCTTGTCCCCGTCGACCGCGCAGATGGAGGCGGTGATCTGATTGGCCGAGGTCACGACGGCCTGCGTCAACGAACTGGTCGGTGTGTCGAGGTCGCCCGCGATCTGGCTCTGTGACAGTCCGGCCAACACCGGCGGGGCGAAGCTGGCCCCGTTGAGAACGTAGCGGTTGGCTACGTCGAGGAAGGCAAAGGTGGTGCCGCCGGCGCCGTACGTCTTGATCGCCGTCTCCTGTTCCGCGTTCGCCCGCTGCAGGCCGAGATAGCGGGCACCGGTGGGATTGAGCGAGCTGTAGCGCTCCACGGACTCGAGGATGAGGTACTTGCTCGAGTACGAGGAATTCCAGAAGGTGAACGTGGAGAGGTTGGCGAAGGCGGTGGTCGGGCTCGATTCCATCAGGCCCAGGCGGTCGAACGTGCCGAAGCGCGAGAGGGCGAGGACCAGGGGCCAGCGCTGGACGGCGGGATAGGGCGCGAACTCGGCCCCGTAGAAGAACACCACCGGGAGGGGCGACCCTCCGTTCGCCGCCAGCCACATCGGCGCGGTGCCGCTGCCCGCCGGCTGCGGCGCGGTCACCGGACTGGTCGGCGAGTTCACTCCGACGGTGTCGTAGACGGAGGCGGGAACCGACGACAACGTCGAGAGGAGCGACGACGACGCCGGGCTGAAGGTCTCCACCGTCGACGAGGTGTCCGGACCCGCGTTGTCCCGCACGAGGACGAGCGCGCCGAGCAGGCAGATGGCGACGATGATGAGCCCGAGAGCGAGATAGCGACGGGGGATGTGGCGCAGCGAGGGCGCCGACGCGGGCTCGGTGGCGGGCTGGCTCATGGACCGGGTCAGGTTAGTCAAGGGGTGCCCCTCTTCCGGGGGCGCCGCCCGCTCCTGCCGGTACCCTCTCCGGCGTGCCTCCATCGGCTCCCCCGCCCCCACGAGCCCCCGCGGACGCGCCCGGCCCGGGCCAGGTCGAGATCCGGCCGGCCGCCACGGTCATGTTGGTGCGGGACACCCCGACGCAGTCCGGGGGAACCTCGCTTGAGGTGTTGATGGTCCGGCGCAACCTGCGCTCGGACTTCGTCGGCGGTGCGTACGTGTTCCCCGGCGGCGCCGTCGACTCGCTGGACGGCGGTCCCGAGGCCGAGGCCCTGTGCCTGGGCCGCACCGATGCGGGGGCGAGCGCCTTGCTGGGCTTCGAGTCGGGCGGCCTGGCCTACTGGGTCGCCGTCGTGCGGGAGACCTTCGAGGAAGCGGGCATCCTGCTGGCCCGCCGGGCCGGTGGTCCGGATCTCCTGGCCGGGAACCCCGACGAGGAGGAGCGCTTCGCAGCCGAGCGCGCTGCGGTCAACGACGGCTCCCGCCGCTTTCTCGACCTGTGCCGCGACGAGGAGCTGCGGCTGACGGTGGGCGACATCCACTACTTCGCGCATTGGATCACCCGCGTGGTGCGCCGCGCCGCTACGACACCCGTTTCTTCGTGGCGGCCGCACCTCCGGGTCAGATCGCCGCCCATGACGCCGGCGAGACGATCGCCGACGTGTGGATCTCGCCCCACGACGCGCTGGCCCGTCACCGTGCCGGCGAGATCGAGATCATCTTCCCGACCATCCGCAACCTGCAGGTCATCGGCCGCTTCGACACCAGCGCGGCCCTGCTGGCAGCGGCGGAGGAGGCGTCGAGCGCCGTGCCGGCCATCGAGCCGCGGGTGGTGCCCGACGGCAACGGCATGCGCATTGTGCTCCCGGGCGACCCCGGCTACGAGCGCGGCGCGGTGCCCGATCCGACCGGCGGCTCGGCGCGCGGCGACTTCAACGAGGCCGTCCGCGAGGTCTCGATGCGGGCCAACGAGGAAGGGCCCGACACGGCGCCCGGGCCGCGTCCCGCCGGACCGTGATCCCGGCCGTGCCGGACTTCGGCGTCGGGCCCGCGCCCGAGCCGGGCCGCATCGACGAGGTGGCGCCCGGCGTCCTCCGCCTCACCGCACCGAATCCGGGCCTCATGACCGGGCCGGGGACCAACACCTACCTGGTCGGGCGTGGCGGGCTCGTCGTGATCGACCCCGGGCCCGCCGACGAGGCTCACACGGCGGCCATCGTTGCGGCCGCCGCGCCGCTCGGCCCGATCCAGACCGTCCTCGTCACGCACACCCACGTCGACCATGCCCCGGGCGCCGCGGCGCTCGCCGCCGCCACCGGGGCCACCGTCGTGGGCTTCGGGCCGTCCGAGGAGTTCGCGCCGGACGAGTGCGTCGGCGAGGGGTGGACCCTGTCCTGCCCCGGTGGGTCCGGCGTGGGGGACCTGACGCTGCGGGCGCTGCACACGCCGGGCCACGCCTCGGACCACCTGTGCTGGCTGGTCGAGCAGCACGCGCTCCTGCTCACGGGCGACCACGTGATGCACGGCTCCACCGTGGTGATCCGCCCGCCCGACGGCGACCTCCACCAGTACCTGGCCAGCCTGGCCCGCATGCGCGACGCCGAGCCGGCGATCCGCTCCCTGGCGCCGGGTCACGGACGCCTGATGGATCACGTGCCCGACGTCGTCGATGCGCTCGTCGCGCACCGGCTCGGGCGTCACGAGACCATCGCCGTCGCGCTGGGCCAGCGCGGAGACGGGACGGTCGACGAGCTGCTGCCAGTGGTCTACGTCGACGTCACCGAGCGCCAGCTCCCGGTGGCGCGCTTCTCCCTGTGGGCGCACCTGCGGGCGCTCGGTCAGGAGGGCAGGGCGTCCGCCGACGACACGCGCGCCGGTGACGACACCATCGAGACCCGCTGGGTCGCCGCCTGAGCAGGGAGCCGCCGCTGCTGAATGCCGGCGCCGCCGCCGAACGAACTCAGTCCTCCCCGTTGTCCCCTCGGGTCACTGCGGCCTCGACCCGTTGGAGGAGGCGGGCGGAGCATCCCTGGACATCGACGATCGGTGCCACCTCCTCGGCGACCACCCGGGCCAACTCCTTGAAGGCGACGCCGAGTTCGCTGGCGTCGCCGGCCATGGCGACGGGCACCCCGGCGTCCCCGCCGGCCGCCAGGTCCGGATGCAACGGGATGGACCCGAGCAACGGCACCCCGAGGCTGTGGGCCAGCCGCTCGCCGCCGCCCGAGCCGAAGAGGGCGTACGTGGTGCCGTGCTCGCAGGTGAAGTCGCTCATGTTCTCGATGACGCCGGCCACCCGCAGGTAGCCCCGCCGCGCCATGTCGGCGGCCCGTGCCGCCACCTTCTGCGCCGCCACCGGCGGCGTGGTCACGACGAGGAGCTCGGTGCGGGGCAGCAGCCGCGCCAGTCCCATCTGGACGTCACCGGTGCCCGGCGGGAGGTCGATGAGCAGGTAGTCGAGGTCGCCCCAGTGGGCGTCCTGCAGGAACTGCTGGACCGCTCGGGTCAGGACGAGACCGCGCCACATGATCGCCTGCTCCTCGTCGGCCAGGAAGCCCATGGAGAGCACCCGCACGGTTCCCGAGCCGACGGTGCGCTCGAGCGGCACCATCTTCCCGGCCCGGGCCTCGACGTCGCCTTCCATGCCGAGCAGTCGGGGTACCGAGAACCCCCAGATGTCGGCGTCGAGGACGCCGACGACCAGGCCTCGCGAGGCGAGCGCCACCGCCAGGTTGACGGTCACCGACGACTTGCCGACGCCGCCCTTGCCCGATGCGATGGCCAGGACACGGGTGGAGGTCGCGAACGGACGTCTCCGGCAGGTCCTCCCGGGCCTTCCAACGGGCTCGTGCCATGACGGCGGCCCGCTCGTCCGCGTCCATGGCGGCCACCTGCACGTCGACCGAGCGCACCCAGTCCAGCGAGCGGACGTGGTTCACCACGTCGGTCTCGATCTGGCCGCGCAACGGGCACGACGCGATGGTCAGGGCGACTGCCACGACCACGTCGCCGCCGTCGACCGTGATCGACCGGACCATGCCGAGGTCCACGATGGTGTCGCCCAGCTCGGGGTCGACCACCGCCCGCAGGCAGTCGCGGACCTCCTCGCGAGCTGCCCGCGAGTGGTCCACCGGCGGCGGTGGTCGAGCGGGTGAGGGGGTCATTGCAGGGAATTGTACCTGCGTGCCGGCGAATTCCGGCTCTTGCCGGCCGGGGTGCTGGTGCGTGCCTGGCGCCGGTAACATGGCAACTGTCCGTGGCGCACCGTGCACCCGGGCGGTCGGACGCCAGGCGTGGCGCAACGAGGAGGAATCCAGTGACGACGATGTCCACTTCCGTCAACATCGGGAAGAAGCCGGCACCGGTGACGCTCAGCGACGACGCCGCGACCAAGGTGGCCGAGCTGCTGGCCCAGGAAGAGGGCGAGGAGCTCGCGCTGCGGGTCGCGGTCAAGCCTGGTGGGTGCTCGGGCTACAGCTACGAGATGTTCTTCGACACCGAGGTCATGGCCGACGACGTCGTGCGCGAGTTCGGCGCCGTCAAGGTCGTCGTGGACTCCGCCAGTGCCGAGCTGCTGACGGGTTCGATGCTCGAGTACAGCGACGGGCTGCAGGGCGCCGGCTTCAACATCATCAACCCGAACGCCACCCGCACCTGCGGCTGCGGCTCCTCCTTCAGCTGAGCCCGGAGTTTCTCCCGCCCTCGGGCACCCCGCCTCCTGAGCGGAACCGGCAGCACTCCTGCGCCACCCCCCGGCCGCAGCGCATCCGCGCCTCCGGCCGTCGTCTTCGTCCTCAACGGGGACGATGTCGCGGTCGAAGACGGGATCAGCCTGCTCGACGCGTTGCGCGACGAATTCGGCTGCCACTCGGTCAAGGACGGCTGCAGTCCGCAGGGTCAGTGTGGCTGCTGCACCGTCTGGGTCGACGGCGCACCCCGGGTCGCCTGCGTCACCCCGGTCCGCCGCGTCGCCGGCCGCGAGGTCACGACCCTCGAGGGGGCACCGGAGGCCCTGCGCGACCGCTGGGCCGCCGCGTTCGTGCAGCACGGGGCCAGCCAGTGCGGCTTCTGCACGCCCGGCATCGTGCTCCGCCTGGCGGCGCTCGAAACGAAGCGGTACGACGACGGGCGACCCGCAAGGACATCGAGGCGGCCCTGCGGGCACATCTGTGCCGGTGCACGGGCTGGCAGTCGATCGTCGACGCTGCCTGCAGCGCCCTCGGCGTCGCCGCCGCGGCCGGCGGCGCTTCGGCGCGATCCGATGATCCCCGCAACCAGGTGCTAGCCGGTTGGCGGGCCCAGATCGAAGGATCGGCCTTCCAGGCCTCGGGTTCCGACGTGGTGCTCGGAGGCGGTGGCTTCGCCGACGACTCGGCGCCACGGGGTGCACTGGTCCAACTCGGGGCGGATGCGCCGCTCGCCCCGGACCTGCGCGCCGCGCGGGCCGGCGCAGGGCGCGTGCAGGGACGCAACAGCACCGTCCCCTTGACCCACCCGGTGGAGGTGCCCGTGGGCGACTGGGCCCTCACGCTCCAGACAACGTGGGTCGAACCGGCCTACGTCGAGCCCGATTCGAGCTGGTGCCGTCCCGGCCACGCGGCCGCCACGCCGCTGGCCAACGGCGGCGCTTTCGGGGGCAAGCGCGACAGCCCGGTGCCCGCCGACGCCCGAGAGTTGGCCGCCGAGGCCGGCCACGCGGTGCGCGTGCTCTGGCGGCGCGAGGACGTGGTGCGGCGCGGGCCCAAGCGGCCGCCGCTGGCAGTGGTTCTTCGCCCCGACGGCTCGGGCCTGGTGCGGGTCGGGCGCACCGACCCCACCAGCGACCTGGACGCAGTGCGGGGCATGCTGCGGGCGTGCTGCCCCGCCGTCGACGTCGAGGTGGTCGACATCGTCGGTCCACCGGTGTCGCCTTCGCTGCGTGGTGCGGGGTGGGCCGAAGTGCTCGCGGCACAGGCGGCGCTCGCCTCG
The DNA here is from genome assembly GCA_963762175.1 of uncultured Acidimicrobiaceae bacterium. Classification (GTDB taxonomy): domain Bacteria; phylum Actinomycetota; class Acidimicrobiia; order Acidimicrobiales; family RAAP-2; genus Bog-473. Next base: position 281,804 of record CAVXJW010000002.1, on the reverse strand, counting down.
CCGCCGGCGGAGGCGGGCCGTGGCGCGGTCCACCTGGCCGTGCCGGGAGCGGGGAGCGCGCGGGTCGCGTTCGATCTCGGCGCGGGGCCGCGGGGCCGGGCCGAGATCGATGTCTGGGCCGGTGCGCTCCTCTGTCCGGTGACCCTGCGCTCGTACGCGCTCGGCGCTGTGCACCAGGCGCTCGGCATGGTGTGGAGCGAAGGCATCGCCGTCGACGAGTCCGGGGAACCGGTCGACCTGACGATCCGCTCCTTCGGCATCCTCGCCGCACGTGACATGCCCGAGATCGAGGTGCGGCTCCACGAAGAGGACGGCTGGCCGGTCAACGGCTCCGACGCCGTGTTCGTCGCCACGTTGGCCGCGGCGTGGATCGCTGATGGGCTGCCGGCTCGCTGGCCGACCCGGCGCGACGCCGTTCGTGCGCCTGTGCGCGATGCGGTGCGGGCGCCCTCGGGCGACGTGGCACCATCGGGGAGCTGAGAGGAGCGCGCATGAGTCCTGCCGTCGGTCCCTATTCCCCCGTCCGCCGCGTCGGCGACTGGGTCATCACCTCGGGTCAGGTCGGCATGGCCGCCGACGAGTCGGGCCGGCCGCGCCTGGTCGAAGGCGGGACGCTCAGCCAGCTCCGCCAGGTGTTGGACAACGTGGCGGAGGTGCTCGCGGTCGAGGGGGCGACGCTGGCCGACGTGGTCAAGACGACGGTGTACCTCCTCGACATGTCCGAGTTCGCCGCCGTCAACGAAGTCTGGGTCGAGTACTTCACCGAGAACCGGCCGACGCGTTCCGCCGTGGCTGTGGCCGCGCTCCCGCTCGGCGCGCTGATCGAGGTCGAAGCCTGGGCCTACGCTCCGGCGGGCTGATTCGACGGGTTCGTCGACGGTGATGTCGTCGTGCCTGTCGCGCCGTTGCGCTGCGACACGCCGGGGTGCCAGGCCACCTGGCCAAAGCGGTAGCCCACCGAGCGAACCGTCTGGATCAGATGGGCGTGCTCCTCGCCGAGCTTCGCTCGCAAGCGGCGGATGTGGACGTCGACCGTGCGCGCGCCGCCGTAGTACTCGTACCCCCACACTCGGCTCAATAGCGTCTCACGGGTGAAGACCTTGGCGGGGTGGCCGGCCAGGAAGCGCAGGAGCTCGTATTCCATGTACGTGAGGTCGAGGACGCGGCCGGACACTGCGGCCTGATACGTCTCGAGGTTCAGTACGAGCGGGCCGTACTCGATGATGTCCGGCCGCATGCTCTGGCCCGTCCGCCAGAACAGATGCTGCACGCGTGCCACGAGTTCCTCGGGCCGGGCCGGCAGCACGCAAAAGTCGTCGTAGAGGTCATCGCGCAGCAGGAGCTCGCCCACCTGGTCGGTACCGATGGCCAGGAGCAGCGGGGTCATGGGCACCTCGCGCAGGCGGAGGTGGCGGCAGAATGCCACGGCGGCGGACATGTCGTCGCCGGCGACCACGAGCGCGCCGGAGTAGCCGGTCGTCTGGCCGTCCGGTCCCGGTGTGGCCACGTCGTCGGGCCCGGACACGCTCACGTGCCCGAGACCTGCGTTCTGCAGCGCGAGGGTGACCTCGGCGGGCAGCTCGGCGGGGAAACAGAGGAGGGGGTCCATCGGCGCGGGCGGCTCAGAGGAGCGGCAGGTAGCGATCCAGTTCGAATTGGGTCACCTGGGCCTGGTAGGCGTCCCACTCCTCCCGCTTGTTGCGGATGAACCACTCGAAGACGTGATCACCGAGCGTGTCGGCCAGGAGCTCGGAGCCCTCCATCTCGTTAACGGCGTCGTGCAGGCTGGTGGGCAGCTGCGCGATGCCCTTCTTCGCCAGGTCCTTTGGCGTCAGGGTGAACAGGTTGTCGTCCGCCTCGGGGGGCAGCGGGTAGTCCTGGGTGAGTCCGCGCAGGCCGGCGGCGAGGATCACCGCGAAGGTGAGGTACGGATTGCAGGCGCTGTCGGGGGCCCGGTACTCCAGGCGCGTCGACTCGGTCTTGCCCTTCTTCACGACGGGCACCCGGACCAGGGCCGAGCGGTTGTTCCGGGCCCAGCTGACATGGACCGGTGCCTCATAGCCGCCGATAAGCCGTTTGTACGAGTTGACCCACTGGTTGGTGACCGCGGTGATCTCGCGGGCGTGGAACAGCAGTCCCGCGATGAAGCGCCGCGCCACCTCGGAGAGCCCGTACTCGTCGTTCTCGTCGACGAACGCGTTGCGCTCGCCCTGCCAGAGCGAAATGTGGGTGTGCATGCCCGAGCCCTGGACGCCGCCGAGCGGCTTGGGCATGAACGACGCGAAGACACCCTCCTGCCGGGCCATCTCCTTGATCACCATGCGTGTCGTCATGACGGTGTCGGCCATGGTGAGCGCGTCGGTGTAGCGCAGGTCGATCTCGTGCTGGCTGCGGGCGTCCTCGTGCTGGGTGTGCTCGACGGGGATACCCATCTCCTCGAGCATCAGGACCGAGCGCCGTCGCAGATCGCTCGTGAGGTCCGCCACCGAGAGATCGAAGTAGGAACCGGAGTCCAGGGTCACCGGCCCCCGCTCGGGGTCGGCATCGGCGAAGTAGAAGAACTCGACCTCCGGCGAGGCGAAGAAGGTGAAGCCGGCGGCGCGCGGCACGCTCGAGGGTGCGGCGAAGGGCGTGGCGCGGATCCCCCTCGAACGGCGTGCCCTCCAGGGTGGCGATGTCGCAGAAGACCCGGGCCACCTGCGCGTCGTCGTGATGCCACGGCAAGAGCTGAAAGGTCTTGGGGTCGGGTCGGGCCAGCACGTCAGCCTCCTGGACGCGGCTGAATCCGTCGATGGCCGAACCATCGAAGGTCATCCCCTCGTCGAGAGCATTCTCCAGCTCGGCGGAGGTGATGTTGAAGCCCTTCGGCGTCCCCAGCACGTCGGTGAACCACAACTGGACGAAGCGGATGCCCCGCTCCTCCACGGTCCGAAGCACATAGTCACGCTGGCTTTGCACCACACAAGCTTCGCACGCCCCGAGACCGTGCTCGTCCGGCCGCCCCGGGCCCCGGGGCCAATCGGGGGAGGCGGGACCGCCGGTAATCTGGGACGATGCCGCACCTGCGACTCGCCGCCGCGCAGCTCAACACGGTCGTGGGCGACCTGTCCGGCAACGTGGAGCGAATCCTCCGTGCCCTGGCGGCAGCAGAGGCGGCCGGTGCGGACATCTGCGTCGTCCCCGAGCTGGCCATCCCGGGGTACCCGCCCGAGGACCTGCTCCTCAAGCCGGGTTTCGTCGCCGACAACGTGGCCGCGCTGGAGAAGGTCGCCGCTGCGACGGGGCACTGCGCGGTGGTCGTCGGCTTCGTCGGCGCCGCGCCGGGCGGGACCGGCCTGGCGAACGCCGCCGCGGTCTGTGCCGGCGGGCGGGTCGTCGGTGTCTACCGCAAGCGCTTCCTTCCGAACTACGGCGTGTTCGACGAGCAGCGGTGGTTCGTGCCGAGCAACGACCCGCCGCCGCTCTTCGGCGTGGCGGGCGCCTGGGTCGGCGTCTCCATCTGCGAGGACGTCTGGTTCGACGACGGTCCCGTCGCCCAGGCGGGTCGAGGCCGGTGCCGACGTCGTGGTCAACCTCAACGCGTCGCCGTACAACCGGGGCCGGCGGGCCGAGCGTCTCGCCATGCTGTCGGGCCGGGTGGCCGAAGCCGGCTGTGCCATCGCCTACGTGAACCAGGTGGGCGGCCAGGACGAGCTCGTCTTCGACGGTGACTCGCTCATTGTGGGCGCCGACGGGTCGCTGATCGGATCGGGGCGGCAGTTCGCCGAGGACCTTGTCGTAGTCGATCTGCCGGTCGGAGAACATTCCGCCGCGGTCCGTGACCGAGCTGTTGCCCCGGATCGCGGTCACTGAGCCCGGCCGGACCGACCATCTCCCGCTGGCGCCGGCGACGCTGCGCCCGCCGCTGAGCGACCACGCCGAGGTGTACGCCGCCCTGGTCCTCGGCACACGCGACTATCTCGGCAAGAACGGGTTCACCGAGGCCGTGATCGGCCTGTCCGGCGGCATCGACTCCTCTCTCGTCGCCACCATCGCGGTCGACGCACTGGGCGCGTCCCGCGTGCACGGCATCTCCATGCCGTCGCGCTATTCGAGCGAGGGGTCGCGGGACGATGCCGACGCGCTGGCCGAGCGCCTGGGCATCGACCTCAAGACCGTCGCCATCGAAGAGGCGCACGTCGCCTTCTCCTCCATGCTGGCGCCGCTGCTCGGCCGCGAGCCCTTCGGGCTGACCGACGAGAACCTGCAGTCGCGCCTGCGTGGCGTGCTGTTGATGGCGGTCTCGAACGCCAAGGGCTGGATCGTGCTCACCACGGGCAACAAGAGCGAGATGGCCACCGGCTACTCGACGCTCTACGGCGACTCGGCGGGAGGGTTCGCCGTGATCAAGGACGTGCCCAAGACGCTCGTCTACGAGCTGTGCCGGTACCGCAACACCCAGGCGGTGCTCGAAGGCCTGCCCGGGCCCATTCCCGACAGCGTGCTCGACAAGCCGCCTTCGGCCGAGCTGCGGCCCGACCAGCGCGACGACCAGTCCCTCCCGCCCTACGAGGAGCTCGACCCCGTGCTGCAGGGCTACGTCGAGGGCGATCGCACCGCGGCCGACCTCGTGGCGGAGGGCTTCGACCCCGCCGTGGTGGACCAGGTCGTGCGGCTCGTCGACGGTGCCGAGTACAAGCGGCGACAGATGCCCCCTGGCGTCCGCATCACGACCAAGGCCTTCGGCAAGGACCGCCGCATGCCGATCACGAACCGGTACCGCTCCTCGGCCCTCGAGGAGCTCGAGGAGTCGGCCGATGGCTGAAGCCACCGTCGCCGCGCCGACCTGGCGGCGCATCGACGAGCTGGCCGCGCTGGTCGGCTTCTACTGCTGGGTCGAGAACCGCATCTTCGAGATCAGCGGCGCCTGGGCGAATGCACCGGCCCGGGGTGGGGACGCCGTCGACGAGCTCGATCCTGCGCTGCGGGTCTGGTGCGCCGGCGTGTCCCGACGCCACGCGCTGGTGGCCGCCCGCTGGGCCGAGCGGCTACCGGTCCGCGCCGGCGTCGATGCCGCCGCACTGGTGACCGCTCCGCCCGGGCCGCTCCCTGACGCGCTCGTCAGGCTCGAGGGCGCCACCGATACCAGCGCCCGTTTCGGAGCCCTGGTGCACACGGTTCTGCCCGGGCTGCGGGACGTCTATTCGGCCCACGAACAGACCGCCATGCGGGTCAGCGAGGGCCCGGTCCTGGAGGTCCTGGTCGCCGCTCAACGCGAGACTGGACGGGCGAGATACGCGGCGGGCGTGTGCTCCTGGACACGCTCGCCGGCGGTCTGACGAGGGATGCTGCGCTCGGGACCGCATGTGAACGGGCGTTTGTCGAAACGACTGTTTTCCCTGCTGTACACACATCTTGACAACCCATTACACTGTCTGGGCAGCCCACGTACGCCCGAAAAGGTCGTTGGCTGCGATTTCAACGAGCGCGACAGCCCGGCCAGGTTCCCCTGCCGTGGTCATGGGACGGAAGGTTTGGCGAAGATTTTGGCCAAGGAACGAATCGAGCGCGACGACGAGGATCTCGTCCGGCTCTACCTCACAGATATCGGTCAGTACCCGCTGCTGACCAAGGACGACGAGGTCCGGCTGGCGCAGGCCATCGAAGCCGGGCGTGACGCCGAGGCCGACGTGGCCAAGGCACCCAAGGGGTTGACGACCGCCAAGAAGCGCGAGCTTCGCCGCGCCGTCATGGAGGGCGAGCAGGCCCAGCAGACCTTCGTGCAGTCGAACCTCCGCCTGGTCGTGTCGATCGCCAAGAAGTACCAGGCCTCCGGGCTCCCGCTGCTGGACCTGATCCAGGAGGGCAACCTCGGCCTGATGCACGCCGTCGAGAAGTTCGACTGGCGCAAGGGCTTCAAGTTCTCGACCTACGCCACGTGGTGGATCCGCCAGGCCATCACCCGCGGCATCGCCAACACGGGCCGGACCATCCGCCTGCCCGTGCACGCCGGTGACACGCTGGCCCGGGTACAGAAGGCGCAGGCCCGCCTGGAGCTGAAGCTCGGTCGCCCGGCCACGCTGGCCGAACTGGGCATCGAAGTGGAGATGCCCGAGGACAAGCTCGTCGAGGCGCTGCGCTTCCGGGCCGAGCCACTCTCGCTGTCCGAGCCGCTCCGCGAGGACGGGGACGCCGAGCTGGGCGACGTGGTCGAGGACCGCTCCGCCGAGTCGCCCTTCGAGGTGGCCGCCGTGTCCCTGCTGCCCGACGAGATCGGCCGGCTCCTGTCGCCGCTCGACGAGCGGGAGCGCGAGATCCTGCGGCTGCGCTTCGGGCTGGACCGGGGCGAGCCCCGCACGCTCGAGGAGGTCGGCGAGCACTTCAACCTCACCCGCGAGCGCATCCGCCAGATCGAGGCCCGGGCCATGTCCAAGCTGCGCCACCCGTCCTCGGACACCGGGGCGCGTGATTTGCTGACCGTCTAACGGCGCCTAGGCTCTGTCGCCATGAAGAAGCTGATCGTCCTCGCCCTGCTGGTTGCCATCGGCGTCATCGCCGCCCGCCGCCTGCGCGAGGCCTAGACACTCCCGAGACGGCGCTTATGCGGCGCGGCCGGCCAACCTGGCCGCGGCGTGGCGCCCCCTGAGTCCTCGCCGCCACAAGATGAGCGCCGCGCCGGCGACGGCCAGGCTCGTGGTCACCACCGGTGTGGTGCGCCCTACCCGGTCGCGCAGTCGGATCGGCTTCACGAAGTTCCGCACCTCCCAGCCGCGCTCGCGCGGCCACCTTGGCCAGAGCCCGGTCAGGGTTCACTGCCACCGGGCGCCCCACCGCTTCGAGCATCGGGAGGTCGGTGCCCGAGTCGGAGTAGGCGCTGCTCGCTGCCAGGTCGAGCCCGGTGCGCGCCGCCAGCTCGCGGATCGCCGTGGCCTTCGACTCGCCATAGGCGTAGAAGGCCATCCGGCCCGTGTAACACCCCTGCTCGTCGACCTCGCCCCGCGAGCAGATGGCTCCGTCGACGCCGAGCAGGTCGGCCAACGGGAGCACGATCTCCTCGGGCGACGCGGAGACCAGGTAGACGCGATGGCCGGCGGCCCGGTGCAACTCCATGAGCTCGAGCGCCTCGGCGTACATGATCGGCTCCATCGTCTGGAGCATCGTCTCGCGCACGATCTGGCGTACCTGCGCCCGGTCCCATCCCTTCGTCAGCGCCAGCATGGACTCGCGCACCCGGACGAGCCGGTCTTCGTCCGCGCCGAAGTAGAGGTAGATCAGCTGGGAGATGGCGGCCCGCGCCACCATGCGCCGGTTGATGAGGCCGCCCTTGAGAAAGGGTCGCCCGAAGGCGGCGATGGACGCGCGGTCGATGACGGTCTTGTCGAGATCGAAGAAGGCCGCCTCCATATCTTTATGGTACGGGTGACCAGCCCTTCGCCTTGAGTCACCGTGACATTTGCCGGACGGGTGCGCGAACGTTTGGTGGTCGTGACCTGCGGTGTTACGGGGGTTGCCGACTGGTTGCGGCTACGGCTGCTGCACCGCGATGAACAGCGCGTGCACCGCGTCCTCGGCATCGGCCGTCACGAGGACGAGCACTTCGTCGCCGGCCTGCAGGGTCGTATCGCCGCGGGGAACGACGAGCCGGTCTGCCCGGACGACCGCGACGACCACGGCATCGCGTGGAAAGGCCAGATCGGCGATGGCCGTGTCGTTGGCCGGCGAGTCCTCGGCCAAGGTGATCTCGACCAGGTGGGCGACGCCGCCCTTGAACTGGAGCAGGCGTACGAGCGATCCCACCGAGACCGCCTCCTCGACGAGGGCGGTGAGGAGCTGCGGGGTGGAGACGGAGACGTCGACCCCCCAGCTCTCGTTGAAGAGCCACTGGTTCTTCGGGTGGTTCACCCGGGCCACGACGCGGGGCACGGCGAACTCCTGCTTGGCGAGCAGCGAGATGACGAGGTTGTCCTCGTCGTCGCCCGTGGCCGCCACGACGACGTCGACCGTGGCCAGGCCCGCCCGGTCCAGCGAGGACACCTCGCAGGCGTCGGCGGCCACCCAGGTGATGTCGAGGGTAGGGCGAAGGCGCTCGACCAGTTCGGGATCCTGCTCGAAGAGCAGGACCTCGTGGCCGTTGGCGTGCAAGTCCGAGGCGATGGCCGTGCCGACGCTTCCCGCCCCGGCGATGGCAACCCTCACTCCGCACCGTCCTGGGCCCGGCCCGTGGTTCGGCTCAGCATGTCGTCGAAGGCGCGCAGGGCGTCGTCGAGCACGGCGAGATGGAGCACGTCGCCCTCCTGGCCGACCAGCTCGCGGCCGTCGAGCCGCGGCACGCCGGACCGGGTCACCGACACAAGGCTCAGCTTCCCGGGCTGCTCGATCTCGCTCAGGTTCCGGCCGGCCCAGTCCTCGGGGAGGGAGCGGTCGATCAGGGTGAGTCGCCCGGTGGAGTCGGACCATTCAGCGGTGTCCGCATCAGGCAACAGGCGCCGGCGGACCTGGTCGATGGTCCACGTGACGGTGGCCACGGTGGGGATCCCGAGGCGCTGGTAGATCTCCGCCCGGCGGGGGTCGTAGATACGAGCCACCACGTTGGGGATCTTGTAGGTCTCGCGGGCGATGCGGACGGTCAAGATGTTGGTGTTGTCCCCGCTGGTCACGGCGGCCAGCGCATCGGCCTCCAGGGCGCCCGCCTTTTCCAGGTCGTCTCGATCGAACCCTGACCCCACGATGCAGGGCCCGTCCCACTCCTTGAGGCGGCGAAAGGCCTTGGCCGACTTGTCCAGGACGGCCACCGAATGGCCCTCGGCGCTGAGTGAGATGGCGAGGCCCGACCCGACCCGGCCACACCCGACGACGACGACGTGCACGCCACAGTGCAACACGCCGCGTGGCGTCGTGCAAAAACTGGGTTTTGGGGCGATTGCTTCTACTGTGTGGCCGTGGCGACTCCGACGACCGCGAGCACCCCTCCGGTCCCGCTGCCCAGCGCGGCGGCAGAGATCATCCCCGAGACCCGCCGCTACCGCCTCAAGAACAAGCTCCTGGGCCCGCCGCTCGTCACCGAGCAGCTTGCGACCGAGCGCCTGAGCAAGACCACGGCCCTGGGCGTCCTGTCGCCTGACTGCATCTCGTCCTCCGCCTACGGCACCGAGGAGATGCTGACCCAGCTGGTCCCCTACGTGGGGCTGGCCGCCTTCACCCTGGTCGTCCCGATCACCTTGGCCATCCTCGGCGTCCTCTTCTTCGTCACCCTGTCGTACCTGGAGGTCATTCAGCTCTACACGAAGGCCGGCGGCTCCTACGTGGTGGCCCGCGACAACTTCGGACCGAAGATCGCCCAGATCGCCGCGGTCGCCCTCCTCATCGACTACACGGTCACCGTTGCCGTACAGACGTCGGCCGGCACTGCGGCACTGACGAGTGCGGTGCCCAGCCTGCGCGGCACCACGCCCACCGTTGCCATCACCGTCGCCGTGGTGCTGCTGTTGCTCTACGGGAACCTACGCGGCATCCGCGAGGCCGGGAGCTACTTCGCCGTGCCGACCTACTTCTTCATCTTCTCCATCGTGGCCGTGATCGTCGTCGGCTTCGTGCGGGAGATCCTCGGCACCTTGCACCAGATCCCGCTGCCGCCGGCCGACCAGGTCTACGGCGGGAAGATCGGCACGCCCGGCGAAGGCTGGCTCATGGGGCTCGCCTTCATCTCCTTGCTGCGCTCGTTCGCCAACGGCGGCTCCTCTCTCACCGGCCTCGAAGCGATCTCCAACGGGGTAAGCAGTTTCGAGAAGCCGGAGGCGAAGAACGCGCGCCAGACGCTCGTCGTCATGAGCACGACGCTCGGCTTCCTCGTCCTCGGCGTCACGCTGTTGGCCAAGTGGACCCATGCCGTGCCCTATGCCGGCGGCTCGCCGACGGTGATCTCCCAGGAGGTCAAGGCCGTCTTCGGGACCAGCGCGGCCGGGCACCTCGCCTTCTACGTCGTGCAGTTGGCGACCATGCTGATCCTCTACACCGGCGGCAACACGAGCTTCAACGGGTTCCCGTACCTGGCGAGCTTCGTGGCCGGCGACCGCTTCCTGCCGCGCCAACTGACCCGACGGGGACACCGCCTCGCCTTCTCCAACGGGATCCTCGTGCTGGCCGGCGTGGCCCTCGCTCTGGTGCTCGTCTACAAGGCGCAGGTCAACGATCTCGTGTCGCTCTACGCCATCGGCGTGTTCACCGGGTTCTTCATGGCCGGTTCGGGCATGGTCAAGCACCACCTGACGGCGAAGGAGGGTCACTGGCGCCGCAGCGTCGTCGTCAACGGTTTCTCCGCCTTCCTCTCCTTCACCGTCGTGCTCATCTTCGCCATTGCGAAGTTCAAGGAGGGCGCCTGGCTCATCTTCGTGGTGGGGCCGCTCCTCTATATCGGGCTGATCCGCCTCCATCACGAGTACGTCACGGAGGCCGACATGCTCGAAACCGGGCTCGCTGAGGCGACGGAGGAACCGATCCTGCGCCGCCACGTGGTCGAGGTGTTCGTCGACCGACTCGACATGGCGACCGTGCGTGCCCTGCAGTACGCCCGCACCCTGGCACCGGACGACGTGCGGGCGGTGCACTTCGACATCGACACCAAGGCCGCTCGCGAACTCGAAGCCGAGTGGGGCCGCTTCGGCCTCGGCCGCCTGCCGCTCGACATCATCGAGGTCCCTGATCGCCGCCTGGGTCGAGCGGCGATCGAACTGGTGGCCGACGCCACCCTCGACGGCGACACCGAGTGCACGGTGCTGCTGCCGCGGCGCAGTTACGCCCGGGTCTGGCAGCGCTTCTTGCACGACCGCACGGCGGACAGGATCGCCGCCGTTCTGGGCCAGGTCCCCCACGTGAGCGCCACCATCGTCCCCTTTGCCGTGAGCGGGCAGTTCGGCGAGCGGGTGCGCTCCTACGGCCGATCGGTGCAGCGGGCCCGACTCGGCGGTGCGCCGGGGGACGGCACGTTGCCGATCGATGCAGAGGCCCGGACAGGCGTGGACCGCATGGGGAGGCGGGACGGCCCGAAGCGACCGGGTGCCGTGCTGGCGGCCGACCAGACCCTGGCGCAGCGGGCCGGCGCCACGACGCCCATCGCCTCGGTCGTGCCCCGCCAGCGGATCCGGGTGGCGGGCCGGGTCAAGTCGGTCCGGGTCCAGCCCCGGGCGGGAACGTCCAACCTCGAGTGCGTCCTCAGCGACGGGACGGGTGGATTGCTCCTCGTCTTCCAGGGCAGGCCCAAGATCGCCGGCCTCGAGCCCGGTTCGCGCCTGGTGGCCGAGGGGATGGTGGGCACGTGGGGACGCCGGCCCGCCATGCTCAACCCGTCGTTCGAGCTCGTCCAGGGGGCGCCGAGCGACCCAGCGGAACCCTGAGGGCCCGTCGCACCGGGGCCGCCGTCGGGACGACTGTCAAATTGCCCGGTCGGTCGCCAGTCGCTAACGTCCCCCCCGGCCCGACGTCGGGTGCGACCTCGTCGGCGCGCCGTCGGCCTGGGGTCGATGACATCGAATGCAGTGGTGCTGAGCGCTGCCGCACCGCACGGAGGAGGGCGCCTCCATCCCCTCCTCGCCAGACGGACAGGAACAGAAAGGGCACACCGGGAATGATCAGAATGCTTGCAGCCAAGGGCGGCTACCAGGCCTTCCACCTTGGTGGAGTCGACAAGACATGGCTGTACATCTGCCTGCTCGCCGGCATCGTCGGCATCGTCTCTGGCCTTCTCCTCGCGCGCAACGTCCTCTCCTTTGACCAGGGCACGGCCAAGATGAAGGAGATCGCGCTGGCGGTCCAGGAAGGGGCTCAGGCCTTCCTGGCGCGCCAGTTCCGCGCCATCGTGATGATCGTCATCCCCCTGGCCATCCTGATCTTCTTCACCGCCACCAAGGTGGTTCGGCCTGACGGTTCGGTCGCCCTGACCTTCCAGCAGGACGGCATCTACCGGGTGATCTGCTTCCTCTTCGGCGCGGCCTTCTCGGGCCTGACCGGCTTCATCGGCATGAGCATCGCCGTGCGGGGCAACGTGCGCACGGCGGCAGCGGCCGCCCGGGGCGGCGGCATGAAAGAGGCCCTACGGGTCGCCTTCCGCACCGGCGCCGTGACCGGCATGCTCTGCGTCGGCCTCGGCCTCGTCGGCGCCACCGCCATCGTCCTCATCTTCCAGAACTCGGCCACGGCCGTCCTGATCGGCTTCGCCTTCGGGGCCTCCCTGCTTGCTCTCTTCATGCGAGTCGGCGGCGGCATCTTCACCAAGGCGGCCGATGTCGGGGCCGACCTGGTGGGCAAAGTGGAAGCCGGCATCCCCGAGGACGACCCGCGCAATGCGGCGACCATCGCCGACAACGTGGGCGACAACGTGGGTGACTGCGCCGGCATGGCCGCCGACCTCTTCGAGTCCTACGAGATCACGATCATTGCTGCGCTGATCCTGGGGTACTCCGCCTTCCGCTTCCATCACACCACGGCAGCGGTGCTCTACCCGCTCATCGTCCCGGCCATCGGGATCTTCGCCTCTGTCATCGGCGTCGTGGTGGTGCGGGCACGCACAAACGACCGCAACGCGCTCGCCCCGATCAACCGCGGTTTCTGGCTCGCTGCCGTGCTCACGGTAATCGGCGCCTTCTTCGTGGCGCAGTACTACGTGCACGACCTCAAGGTCTTCTACGCCGTGCTGACCGGCGTCATCCTGTCGCTGGTCGCCAGCCAGATCACCGAACAGTTCACCTCGACCGAGCGAGGGCCGGTCAAGGAGATCGCCGCTTCGGCACGAACCGGTCCGGCCACCACGGTACTGGCGGGCATCTCCATCGGGCTCGAGTCCTCCGTCTGGGCCATCATTGCCATTGCCATCGCGATCGGCGTGGCCATCGGGCTGGGTGACGGCAACATTGAGCTCACCTTCTACCTGGTGGCCCTGATCGGCATCGGCCTGCTGGCCACTGCCGGCATGGTGGTCTCCGAGGACAGCTTCGGTCCCGTATCGGACAACGCGGCCGGCATCGCCGAGATGTCCGGCGAGTTCACCGGTGAGGCCGAGCGCGTGATGGTGAGCCTCGACGCCGTGGGCAACACCACCAAGGCCATCACCAAGGGTGTGGCGATCGGTTCGGCCGTCATCGCTTCGGTGGCGCTCTTCGCCTCCTTCATCGAGACGATCGGCGACCAGCTCCCGAGCCTGCACGCGACGGGCGCCAAGCTGTTCTCGATCATTCAGATCAACGTGGCCAACCCGACGACGTTCATCGGACTGCTGATCGGTGGCTCGATCGCGTTCTTGTTCTCGTCGCTGGCCATCCGAGCCGTGGGCCGCTCGGCCGGCACAGTCGTGCTCGAGGTGCGGCGCCAATTCCGCGAGCACCCGGGCATCATGGACTACACCGAGAAGCCCGAGTACGGACGGGTGATCAGCATCTGCACCGCGGCGGCGCAGCGCGAGCTGGCCACCCCGGCGCTGCTGGCCATCCTGACCCCGGTCATCGTGGGCTTCGGCATCAACTACCTGGCCCTCGGCGCCTTCCTGGCCGGGACCATCCTCACCGGTCAGCTTCTGGCCAACACGCTGTCGAACTCCGGTGGCGCGTGGGACAACGCGAAGAAGTACATCGAGGACGGCAACGAAGGCGGCAAGGGCTCGGAGGCCCACAAGGCCGCCGTCATCGGTGACACGGTGGGTGACCCCTTCAAGGACACGGCCGGACCGGCACTCAACCCGATGATCAAGGTCATGAACCTGGTCTCGCTGCTCATCCTGCCCGCCGTCATTTCGCTGCAGCACCACACGGGAGCACGTCTCGCCATCGCCGGCGTCGTCCCTGGTGATCCTGCTCGGCGCACTCGCCTTCTCCAAGCGGGGATTCCGAGGCGATGGACGTCCGACTCCGCCGATGCGACACCGGCAGCGGCAGCCCGTTGCGCCGGTCGATTGACCAGCTCAGGCGTATAGCGAGCCGCTCTGACGCCGCCCTGGTCGAGCACCCTGCCCTTGACAGGTGGGGTGGCGGACCCTCACTCTGACGTGACCATGACCACCCCCTCCCCCAACCGATCAGTGCCCCGCGGGGTGTGCCATGGGTAAGGCGCTCGTCATCGTCGAGTCGCCGGCCAAGGCACGCACCATCGGCGGCATGCTGGGACCCGACTTCATCGTCGAGTCCTCCATCGGCCACATCCGCGACCTGCCGCGCGGCGCCGACGAGGTTCCTGCCGCCTACAAGGGCGAGTCGTGGGCCCGGCTCGGTGTCGACGTGGACAATGGCTTCAAGCCGCTCTACGTGGTGTCGTCGCCGAAGAAGTCGGTGGTCGCCAACCTCAAGAAACTGCTGAAGGGCGCTGACGAGCTGTACCTCGCCACGGACGAGGACCGCGAGGGCGAGTCGATCGCGTGGCATCTTTCCGAAGTGCTGTCGCCGACAGTCCCGGTCAAGCGCATGGTGTTCCACGAGATCACGCCGACGGCGATCGCCCGCGCCGTCGAAGAGTGGCGGGACCTCGACCGGCGCCTGGTGGACGCGCAGGAGGCGCGCCGCATCCTCGACCGGCTCTACGGGTACGAGGTCTCCCCCGTGTTGTGGCGCAAGGTGATGCCGCGGCTGTCGGCGGGTCGGGTCCAGAGCGTGGCCACGCGCATGGTGGTCGAGCGCGAGCGGGCCCGCATGCGCTTCCGCTCCGCCACCTGGTGGGGCGTCGACGGCACGTTCACGAACGCTGCGGCCCCGACCGGTTTCGGCGCGGCGCTCGTCGGACTGGGCGGAGCCGCCATCGCCACCGGCAAGGACTTCGACGAGCACGGGGAGCGCACCGGCAAGAGCGACGTGCGCGTCCTCGCCGAGGACGAGGCGACCTCGGTCGCCACCGCACTGGTCGGCCGCTCCTTCACCGTGAGCGCGGTGACCGAGCGGCCCTTCCGCCGCTCGCCGGCGGCGCCGTTCATGACCTCGACCCTGCAGCAGGAGGCGGGTCGCAAGCTGCGCTTCAGCGCCCAGCGGGCCATGCAGGTGGCCCAGCGCCTCTACGAGCAGGGTTTCATCACCTACATGCGCACCGACTCGACCACCTTGTCGGACCAGGCGCTCACCGCGGCCCGGAGCCAGGCACGCGAGATGTACGGCGATGCCTACGTGCCCGACGGACCGCGCCGTTACGAGCGCAAAGTCAAGAACGCACAAGAGGCGCACGAGGCCATCCGCCCGTCCGGTGAGACGTTCCGAACCCCCGACCAGGCCAGCCGCGACCTGTCGGGCGACGAGCTCCGCCTGTACGAGTTGATCTGGAAGCGCACGGTGGCCTCCCAGATGAACGACGCCACCGGGACGAGCGCCCAGATCCGTCTGACGGCTGATGTCCCTGAGGGGTTGGCGCAGGGGCAGGAGGCCGAGTTCTCCGCGAGCGGCCGCGTCATCGCCTTCCCTGGCTTCCTGCGCGCCTATGTCGAAGGTGAGGACGACCCCGACGCCGAGCTGGCCGACCGCGAGGTCGTGCTGCCCGCGCTCGCCGTCGGCGATGTCGTCGAGGGCAGCGCGTTCGAGCCCGGTTCGCACACCACCCAGCCGCCGGCCCGCTACACCGAGGCCTCGCTCGTCAAGGCGATGGAGGAGCTCGGGGTGGGGCGCCCGTCCACCTACGCCAGCGTCATCGCCACCATCCTCGACCGCGGGTACGTGTGGAAGAAGGGCACGGCCCTCGTGCCGAGCTTCACTGCTTTCGCCGTGGTGGGCCTCCTCGAGCGCTACTTCGGCAACCTGGTCGACTACGGCTTCACCGCGTCGATGGAGGACGACCTCGACGAGATCGCGGCCGGACGCGAGGAGGCACTTCCGTGGCTCACGCGTTTCTACTTCGGCTCGAACGTGCCGGGCGCAGGCAACGGGCACGGCGACGCCGTCGACGCCGTCGGCCTCAAGGCTTCGGTGGCGACGCACCTCAGTGAGATCGACGCCCGCGAGATCAACTCCATCCCGCTCGGCAACGGGAGCGACGGCGAGCCGATAGTGGCCCGGGTCGGCCGCTACGGGCCGTACCTGCAGCACGGCGAGGACCGCGCCTCCATCCCCGACGACATGGCGCCCGACGAGCTGACGATCGAACGGGCCGAGGAGATTCTCGCGGCGCCGTCCAACGACCGTGTGCTCGGTGTGCATCCGGAGAGCGGGCTCGACGTCCAGGTGAAGGCGGGCCGCTTCGGCCCCTACGTCCAGGTTGGTGAGGTGGTCGAAGGCGGCGACAAGCCGCGCACCGCATCGCTGTTCTCCTCCATGGAGCCGGCGACGTTGACGCTCGAGCAGGCGCTCGAGCTGCTGCAGATCCCGCGCGTGATCGGGACGGATCCCGAGACCAACGAGGACGTGGTGGCCCACAACGGCCGCTTCGGCCCGTATCTCAAGCGCGGGTGCGGACACGCGCAGTCTGGGCAGCGAAGAGCAGCTCCTCACCGTGACGCTGCCCGAGGCGCAGGCGCTCTTCGCCCAGCCCAAGCAACGCCGGGGCCGGGCGGCGGCCGCGCCCCTGCGCGAGCTCGGCACCGATCCGACCACGAACCTGCCCGTGGTGGTCAAGGACGGTCGCTTCGGGCCGTACGTGACCGACGGCACCACCAACGCCAGCCTGCGCAAGGGCGACGCGGTGGAGTCCATCGACATCGAGCGCGCGTCCGAGCTCCTCGGCGAGCGCCGCGCCGCCGGCCCCTCGACACGCAAGAAGAAGGCGGCCAAGAAGGCGGCGCCGGCGAAGAGGAAGGCGACCGCCAAGAAGGCGGCGGCCAAGAAGACCCCGGCGAAGAAGAAGGCGGCGGGTGTCAAGAAGGCCGCCGGCGCCAAGAAGGCTGTGCCGACCGAACCGTTCTGAGATGCCGGCCCGGGGTCGCCTGATCGCACTCGAGGGCATCGACGGCTGCGGCAAGTCCACCCAGGCCCGTGCGCTGGCGGACGTGCTCGGAGCCCAGCTGACCTTCGAGCCCGGCGCGACGCCGGTCGGGGTCGGTCTGCGCCGGCTCCTTCTGGCGCCCAGTGCGCCGCCACCCTCGCCGAGGGCCGAAGCCTTGTTGATGGCGGCCGACCGGGCCGAGCATGTGGCGCGCGTCCTGGAGCCCGCCTTGGCCGTTGGTGCCTGGGTGGTCAGCGACCGCTACGCCGGCTCGACCATCGCCTACCAGGGATACGGGCAGGGCCTCGACCTGGCGGCACTCGACGAGCTGATCCGCTGGGCCACCGGCGGCCTTGCCGCCGATCTCTCGATCCTGGTCGACGTCAGCGTCGAGGTGGCGGGGGCGCGCCTGGCGGCGGAAGGCCGGAGCGGAGCTGATCGCCTGGAGGGGCTCGGGCCGGAGTTCGCCCGGCGGGTGCGCCGGGGCTTTCTGGAACAGGCGATGGCGGACCCGGGCCATTGGCTCGTGGTCGACGGCACGACGGAGCCGTCGGCGCTGACGGCGCATATCGTGGCCTCGGTGCGCGACCGATTGGGTGATGCGCCGGCCGCGAGCCGGTGAACGAGCAGCGACCCGCCCCCGAGCTCTTCGCGGGCGTCGTCTCGCAGGAGGATGCGGTGGCGGCGCTGCGCGCGGCAGCGGTCAACCCCGTGCACGCCTACCTCTTCCGTGGGGCACCCGGCAACGGTGGGCTTGCCGCGGCGTACGGGTTCGCGGCCGCACTGCTCTGTCCCGACGGCGGGTGCGGCGAGTGTGCCACCTGTCGGGCCGCCCTGGCTGGGACCGATCCCGACCTGCACGTCGTGCGCCGCAGCGGAGCCTCGGTCTCCATCGGCGATCTGCGGCAAGTGGTGTCGCTGGCGCAGCGCCGTCCGCTGCACGCGGCGCGCCAGGTCATCGTGGTGCTCGACGTGCATCTCGCTGCGCTGCGGGCCCCCGCCCTCTTGAAGACCCTGGAGGAACCGCCGGGTGACACCGTTTTCGTCCTGCTGGCGGACGAGGTCATCCCCGAACTCGCGACGATCGCCAGCCGCTGCGTCGAGATCGTCTTTCCACCCGTGGGGCGGGCCGACCTGGTGCAGTGGCTCACCGAGTCAGGCGTGCCCCCGGACATGGCTGCGGTGGTTGCGGACAGCAGCGGCGGCAATCCCGAGCGGGCGCGGATCATGGTTGACGACCCCGACGTGGCGGCCCGGGTTGCCCTGTGGACGTCGGTGCCCGACGAGCTGAGCGCCCTCGGCACGACGACCGCCGGGTTGACCAGGCGTGTCCTGGACTCGGCCGACCGGGCCGTCGAGCCGCTGCGGGCCGCCCACGCCAAGGAGATCGAGGCGCTGACCGCGGCGGCGAAGGAGATGGGCGAGCGCGGGCTCCCGGGCCGCAAGGAGATCGTGGAGCAGCACCAGCGCGAGGAGCGGCGCTTCCGCACCGATGCCCTGCGGGCGGGCTTGGGCGTCCTGGCTCGGGCCTACCGGAGTCGCGTCGTCCGGGCCGCGAGGGGGGATGTCGTCGTGGGCGACCAGGACATCCGCAGTGCCGCCGATGCGGTCGGCCTCATCACCGAGACGGCGGAGGCACTGCCGCGCAATCCGAACGAGACCCTCTTGGTGCAATCGCTCTTCGTCCGCCTGGCTGCCTTGGCGGCTTAGAGATCTGAAAGGGATCTTCCCGCTCCAGGCAGACGAAGCGTGTGAGGAATGCCTAGCATCGGCGGCACAGCAGCGAGCAGGAGAGGTCCAGCATGTCGGGGAGGGATTCGGCGAGTGAAGTCGTGGGTCTCCCGATGGCCGCGGCGTTGGCTCGCTTCGAGGTCCGGGTGCTCGGCCCGGTCGAGGTGGCATGGGACGGCCATCCCATCGACATCGGGGGCGTGAAGGCGAGAGCGCTGGTCGCCCGACTCCTGGTCGATCGCCAGATCATCGTCTCGGTCGATCGCCTGGTGGACTCCCTGTGGAGCGACAACGACGGGCCGGGCGCCGAGATCGCCCTGCGCTCGACCATTTCGCGGCTGCGCAAGCGACTGCGCCTCGCGGGGGCGCCCGAGGATGTGATCCTGACGCGGGCGCCCGGCTACATGCTGGCCGTGCCCGCCGACGTCACCGACATCTTCCGCTTCGAACGTGTGGTGGCGCAGGGCCGCCGCGAGCTCACGCTCCGACATCCGAGCGAATGCGTGCGGCTGTTGACCGAGGCGGAGGCCCACTGGCGCGGGCCCGCGTACAGCGAGGTGCGGGACGAGCCGTACGCCCGGGCCGAGGCCAGGCGGCTCGAAGAGTTGTTGCTCGCGTCCCGCGAGGCGAGGATCGACGCCGAGCTGACGCTCGGCCGTCACGAGGTCGCCATCGGCGAATTGGAAGCCCTGACCAGCACCAACCCGATGCGCGAGCGACTGTGGTCCCAGCGCATGCTGGCGCTCTACCGGTCGGGCCGCCAAGCCGAGGCCCTGCGGGTCTTCCAGGATCTTCGGGGCATTCTGGTGGCCGAGCTCGGGATCGAACCGGGGCACGACGTGACCTGGATGGAACACGCCATCCTCGCCCAGGACCCGGTGCTGGACTACGTCTTCCTGCCCGACGCCGACAGCGGGCGCGACGCCGACGCCGACCTCGATGCTGAGGTGGATGTCGACCTTGACGCCGACGGCACGCCCGTTCCCGGGCCGTCGGTCGCGGTGCCGCCGGCCTACAGGGTGCGGCTGCCCGACGCACAGCACGGAGGTCCCCTCGTCGGTCGCGAAAGCGAGTCGGCCGTGCTGCGCGACTGGTGGCTGTCGGTCCCTGGTGGTGCCGGGCAATTCCTCCTCGTCGACGGCGACCCCGGCATCGGCAAGACGCAGCTCGTGGCCGAACTGGCCCGCGTCGTCCAGGCACAAGGTGCACTGGTGCTCTGGGGGCACTGCGACGAGGATCCGGTGGCGCCGTTCCAGCCCTTTGCCGAGGCATTGGGCCGGTACTTTCAATCGCTGTCGGCGGACCGGATCTCCCACATGCCTGAGTGGCAGTTGACGGAGCTCTCCCGACTGGTGGTGCGCCTCCGCGAGTACGCGCCACGGCCGGACGAAGAGGGCGGCGACCCGGAGAGCGAGCGCTTCCGCTTCTTCGAAGCGGTTACGGCCACCCTGCACGAGTTGTCGTCGCGCCGGCCCGTCCTGTTGGTCATCGACAACCTGCACATGGCCGACCAGCCGACGCTGTTGCTCCTCCGCCATGTGCTCCACGGGACGGACGACGCGGGCGTCGGCATTGTCGGCATGTTCAACGACACTGAGGTGCCGCAAGCACACCGGCTGCGCGCCATGCTGGCCGACTTCCGGACGGCACACCCAGTGGCGACGGTGCACCTGCAAGGTCTGGACAGCGAGGCCGTGCAGGAGCTCGTGCAGAGCTGGCCGAACGCTCCGGCGGACATCGTGCCCCTGCTGTGCCGGATGACGGACGGCAATCCGCTGTTTCTCGACGAGTTGCTGCGCCAGTTCGGCTACCGAGAGGCCGAGCAAAACGAGGAGGGTGATGCTCCTGTTCCGCCCAACCTCAGTCCGACCGAGTCCATCCGCGAACTGGTTGCGCGTCGAGTGTCCCGCCTGCCCGAGGACGTGATCTACCTGCTACAGGCCGCCGCGGTGGCGGGCCCTGAGTGCGAAGCGAGCATCGTGGCAGAGGCGGCCGGCCTCACCACCGAGCAACAGCTCGATGCCTTCGACCAGGCCGAGGAGTCCCGCCTGCTCCGCCGCCTCGGCCTCGACGTGCGTGACCGCTACGCCTTTTGCCACACCCTTTTGCGCGACGCCATCTACGGTGAGCTGTTGCGGGGGCGCCGGATGCGCTACCACCACAAGATCGCGGTCGCCCTCGAGCGCGTGCATGCGGATGAACTCGACTCCTACATCAACGAGGTGGCCCACCACTTCTACATGGGCGCCGCGCTGGCCGACGCGGACAAGGCGGTGCGCTACTGCCGTGCGGCGGGGGAGCGTGCGCTCCGACTGTTGGCGTTCGAGGAGGCGGCGACGCACTTCACCTGCTGCCTCGAGGTGGCCGAGCAATTCGGGCCGTCCGACCCGGAGACGCGGTGCGACACACTCATCGCATTGGCGGAGGCGCAGAACCGGGCGGGCGACACCGTGCTCGCCGATGCAGCGGTGGTGCGGGCGGCCGTGCTGGCGCGATCCATGGGCGATGCCGAGCGACTCGCCGCCGCGGCACTGCGCGCGGGGCCGCTGAGCTACCTCGGCATCGTGCGGGTCAACGGAGAGCAGATCCAGCTCTTGGAGGAGGCGCGGGAGAAGCTGCTGGTCGCCGAGCACTCGCATCTCCGAGCAATGGTGACCGCGCGGCTCGGGCTCGTGATCCTGTACTCGACCGATGGGCCCGCACCCGGAGTGCTGGCGCGGTCGCTCGCCCTGAGCAACGAGGCCGTGACGATGGCCCGGAGCCTGCGTGATCGTGTGGCGCTCGGCTACGCGCTCAACGCCCGCATGCATGCGCTGTGGGGCATTGGGCCGGCCCCGGAGCGGATGGCGACGGGCACCGAACTCGGGGAGATCGCGGACGACATCGGCGACGAGCTTCTGGCCCTCCACGGACACATGTGGCGCGTCCGTGAGCTGCTCGCCCAGGGCGACGTGGACGCGGTCAACGAGGAGATCGCCCGGTTCGGCGCGCGGGACGCGGGGCCGGTGCACCCGCTCGAAGCATCATTTCGCTTCAACGTCGCGGCGGTGATGGCGCAGCTCGAGGGGGACTTCGTGACAGCGGAAGAGCTCGCTCAACGGGCCCTGGAGGTGGCCGAAGGGCACAACGACCTGGCCCTGAGCTTCTACGGCGCTCTCATGTTGTGGACCTGGTGGCAGCGCGGCGACCTTGGGGCGCGGGACGGGATGTTCCGTGACATCGTCGAACAGGTCCCGACGGCGCACCCCACGGTGGCGTCGGCGAGGGCGCTGGTCCATGCCGAGGCGGGCGACACCGGGGCCGCCCTGGACCAACTCGCCCTTCTCGAGGCGCTGGGATGGGAGAACGTGGCGGACGATCAGACCGAGGGAGTGTCGCTGGCTCTCGCTGCCGCAGCGTGCGGGGTCATCGGGACCCGCGCCGACGACGTCGCCCGACACGTCTACGAGGCGATGCGGCCCTACGCAAGCACCGTCATCGTCGTGCGGGCACCCGCGGCGGCGTGCATGGGACCGGCCGACCACTATCTCGGCCTGGTGGCGGGGGTCATGGGCGATCTCACCCTGGCCGAGGTGCACCACGAGGCGGCCCTCCGCCTGGCCCGTCGCATGGGCTCGCCGCCGTTCGTGACGGCAGCCGAGGTGGCGCTCGGCCGGACACTCCACCAGCGCCGCCGCGAGGGGGACGAGGAGCGGGTGGCCCTGCTCCTGCGAACCGCCGAGGAGTCTGCGCTCGCCATGGGCCTGCCGCGGCTGGCGCAGCAGGCCGCGGCGCCGGGCTAGACCGCCGTCAGCGGGGCGCGGCATCCTCCTCGGGGAGAATGGCCGTGGGGTCCTCGAGCTCCTCGTAGGCAGCCAACCGGTCGTCGGCTTCACGGATGCGCCTGCTCATACCGGTGAGCAATGCGTTGCGGAACCCGGGTATCTCCATCATCGACTCGAGCTCGCGCGGTCCGACGATCAGGACGTCGAGGTCGCTCGTGGCGCGCACGGTGGCACTGCGGGGGGCGGCGTCAATGGCTGCGAGCTCGCCGAAATGGTCGCCAGCATGAAGGACGTTGACGACCCGCCCGGCCCGTGTCGCGGTCGCGGTGCCCTCGAGAATCACGAAAAGCTCACGGCCGAGACGACCCTCACGCAGGATCACCTCGCCCGCCTGGATCAGGAGACGCTCGGCGATCCGAGCCATCTCGAGAAGCTGCTCCTCGGTGCAGGCGGCGAACCAGGGGACGCGCTGCAGGCGGTCGGGCCCGGTCGGGTCGTCGCCCTCGCTCTCTGTGTCCATCTCCGCTCTCCCGAAACCGGCGGAGCCCCGTCCCCGCCTGGTCAGGGTACGCGCTGGAGAGCCCCCGCCGCCGCCGTTCGGGGTCACGGCCTTGTCGAAGGGCCGAAGGTCACTCGGCGGTGGAACCAGGGGATCGGTCTGCGGCTAGGTCCTGGTCCTCGACGGCCGCCGCCAGTTGGGCGTCCACGGTTCTCAGTCGATTCGCCATGCTCTTGAAGAGCGCGTCGCGAAAACCGGGGATGGCGGCCATGGCCGAGAATTCGCGCGGCCCGATGATGAGCACCTCGACTTCTGACAGCGCGGTGATCGTGGCGTTCCGTGGCCCGGGATCCATGGCGGCCAGTTCGCCGAAGAAGTCCCCGGGCCCCAGGGTGTTGACCTGCCGCCCGGCCCGGGTCACCGCCACCGTGCCCGAGAGGATGAGGAAGAACTCCCGACCGATGCGGCCCTCGCGGGCGAGGATCTCGCCTTCACCCACCTCGACCCGCTCGGCGAGCTGGGCCACCTCCTGGAGCTGTGCGGGCGTGCAGGCCCGCAGCGGGTGCACGGCGCGCAGCCGGTCCAACGTTGCCTGTTTTCCCGTGGTCGTCACCACGGGCCAGTGTGCGCCCCCTCCCTTGCACCGCGATTGCACTGTTGTTGCAGCGGGACCCCCGGGTGCTCGAGCGGGCCGCGCCCCGCAGCGACAGGCCCTTGACCTGCTCGGGAGCGCTCCCTCAGGGTGTTTGGTCGGCCACCACCGGGGCGTAGACGAGGCCGGGCGCGGGCAGTCCCGGCCGTGCGTAGTCCTCCCGGTGGACGTCGTCGTCGTCGAGGGCCGCCATGGCGGGGTCGAGCGGTGGGATGGACCAGCGCCGGCGGAGCTCCTCGAGGGGTTCGGCGGCATGGGCCCAGAAGTCCCAGTGGCCCGAGTAGACGTTCTCGGTCATCGCTCTCCCTCGTGTGATGGCCACCCAGAGCTTGGCCGCATCGAGGCCGAGGTGCACGTTGCCCTCGTAGTTGTCCGCCCAGTCCGGGTCGGCCTCCATTCGCCTCTTGTCGCCGGCATTGAGCCCTTTGTTGATGTCGATGCCCAGGTGGTAGATCAGAATCGTCGGCAGGACGTGGCTCTCCATGAAGTCGACGCCGGGGTCGAACTGCCCGCCGGTGAAGGCCGCGACGAGCAGCTCGCCCTGAGCCGAGGTCGAGTATCCCGACAAAAGGTGCAGGCAGTCGTGGTTGATGGCCCATAGCGCGGCCAGGCCATCGGGGTCCCCGGGCCAGGTGTACTGGTTCTCCTTGTAGTGGTGGTACAGCGCGTTGCCGAGGGTGTCCTCGGGAAGGTCGACCAGGCGGTCGAAGCGGGCGACGAGCACGTGGTCCTCGGCGTCGCCGCCATAGGGGTGGAAGGGGCCATACGGGTCGTCGGGATCCCACGGCAGGCCGGGGATGGTCATGGTGTTGGCACGGATCATGTCGAAGCCGGCCCAGCGTGCATGGTCGAGGTGCAGCTGGGTCAACGCGTCGACGAACTCTGCCTGGACGTGCAGTGCCGTGGCGGCGTCCACCACGATCGCGAGCTTGTCCTTCTCAATGCCGCCATCGAGGAGCGCGAGCACGGCCAGGACCCGGATGAGCTCGAGCTGCGTTTCGGGGTCGGTGATGACCCGCACCAGCTCGCCCGAGGCAATGGGTGTCAGGGCTTTGAGGTCGATGGGGTCACTGGATCCGAACACGGTGGCAAGGGCGCCGGTGATCCCGCGTTCGTCGGCCGCGGACAATGGCGTCGTCCCGGCGGTGGAGGCGACGGTCCAGGCGGCGCGGGCGATGGCTTCGGACTGGCGGGAGCTCAGCGGAGACACCCGGCGACCCCGCTTTCGGGGTCGAGGTGTGGAGAGTCGGGCGCGGTCATGCGAAGCAAGGTATCGACTTCCCCCACGGATCACTTGAGAGTGGTTCCGGTCCCGGGAAGTCCGGTCGTGGCCCCGGACGGGCGCCGGCCAGGGCGTTCGCTGAGCGCCCGACGGCGGCGTCTACCATGTTGGGCCGGTTCCGGATCAGGGGCCCTCTCGGGGGCGTCAGACAGATTCGGTGTCGGCGGTTGCCTGGGTAGCTCAGTCGGTAGAGCAGCGCACTCGTAATGCGCAGGTCAGGAGTTCGAATCTCCTCTCAGGCTCCAGGTCGCGTCGTTCGAGGCGCTACCTAGTTCAGCCCGCCGCCGCCGGCTGTCGCCGTGATGGGCTGTGTCGTGACCGAGCCAGTCGGGTAGGCGGCTTGCCAGGCTGCACACGATCCGTTCGCGTCGGCCGGCCCAGGCGAGAAGGTGGCCGAGTTACCGGATGCGTCGGTGAGTGTGACCTCGCAGGCAACCGTGGAGATCGTCGCCGGGGGCGCGACGGGTGTCGGAGTGATGGCGGCAGGGGGAGACGGCGCAGCAGCGACGGGAGCCGGGGTCTGAGTGACGACTGGCCGAGGGGCGACGGCAACGGGCGGGAGTGTCGGCGTCGGTGTGGGCGCGGGCGCCGGTGCCGAAATGGCCGGTGGCTGGGCCGGAGGCGTCGTCGACGCATGCGGAGCCACCACGAACGAGAAGATCGCAATGAGGTGCAGCACACCAATTCTTTCGACCATCTCTCGCTTTGCCCTTAGAAGTGCACTTCAGCGCCGCTTCGGGGCATCACGATGACCCCAGGGCGGCGCCAGTCGGCTATGGGACGAAGCGTTGAGGTGATGAGGCGAGCTGGTTCAGCTGTGTCCGCCCGCGGGCTTGTACTCGAAGATGGTCGTCTTGAGAATGCACGAGGCGGGCTGAATGATCTCGACTCGCAAGATGCGGGTGGTCGTGTCGAAATCGATGCCCTCGGCTTCGAACGTGCCCGAACACGTGCTCTCCTGAGGAATCGGTCCGAGATCCACAACGTGTGCCTTCACGCTCGCTCCGTGCAACGCCCCGGGCAGGTCGACCTCGAGCAGCGGCTTCTCGTTCGGAAACAGACTCTTTGAGTCGTCGTCGGAGACGCACAACAGCTTGGCCGGTGTCACGAAGTCGCAACCCTGGATGTCGTTGACCTTGTGATCCAACCGGATGTACCCCGCCAGTGGCAGCGACCCTCCGTGAGGAGAAGTCTTGTGGTTGAGGAGTGGCGTCGGGTAGATCTGGAGATGGTTCATCGTCTCCCACTCGCCGGCGACCATCCATTGTGCGTCGGGCGAAACGGCATCGAACGAGTTGTTGTACAGCTCGCCCGGCACGAGCGTGTGGAGGTACTCGAGGCTCTGACCGGATGGGGTCGTCACGAGAAACATCTTCGAGTTGCCCGTGCTGGGGCCTTGATAGGCGTCGAAGACGTAGCCGTGCACCGAGTCGGGGTCACCGATGTGGGTCCACCCCGCCGATTGCAGGGTGCCCGGCACGGACTGGATCCCCCGGTACAGCTCTTCGCTGCCGTGCGGAGGCGTGAAGACCGTTGCGACACCTTCACCGGCGGACAGCGTGCTCTCGTCGTAGCTGCCCACCTGGGTCCAGCCGGCGATGCCGTGCTGCGCGCCCGAGTTCGAGTCCGAGGTCGACGGACGGACGGCTCCACTTGCGGCGGGGCCTTGCGCCCCCACACCGATCCCCACCCACACGAGGGAACTGGCACACAGGAGGGCAAGCCAGGCGGTCCTTCGCTTCACCGTCGTGCGTTGCATGGATCTCCCGTTTCTACCCATCAGCGAGCGTGATCTTCTTGCCAACGTGGGCGTTGGCCTCAGGTTCGCGAGCATCCTAGGAAGCCGCGTCGCCCGAGGGAAGGCACGGAGGGTCCTCAACCGCCGGATAACGCGACGTTCCATGGATGGAGTGGTTCAATCCACCTCAACAGACCTGTCGTGGGGGTGGCCGCGGGCTGATCTGGCACGGCCTGCCGCCGTCGGTCAGCTGACGGGCTCTGGGACCAGGTTCGCCACGCGCGTCTCGTCCTGGACCGTCCGGGCGGGGGCCTTGCCGCCGCGGGTCCACGACGCAGCCGCCCCGGCCAGGCACATGACGATGGCGAAGTCGAACGCGGTGTGCAGACCGTCGCGGAACGAGTCCGCAATGAGGCTCGGGAAGAACCGCTCACCCGTGATGGTCGAGCGCTGCGCCGGTGTGAGTTGGGACAGCACGTGGGGCCCGATGAGGTGGCCGGCGGGGTTGTAGCCGAGGAAGGCCGCGAAGAGCGTCGACACCGGCGGCAGATGCGAAATGGAAATCGCCGTGGCCTGGGGAACCCCGTGCGCGGTCAATCCGGTGACCAGCGCGGTGGGCAGATTGTTGGCGAGCCCGAGGATGATCAGCGTGAAGAAGATGCCGATCGAGAGCACCTGGGCGGAGTTCTGGAATGTCGTATTCATGCCGGACCCCGCGCCACGGTCGGCTGCCGGCAGGCTGTTCATGACACCCGTGCGGTTGGAGGAACCGAACGACGACATGCACAGCCCGGTGACGAACAACAGCACGGCGAACTCAGGGTAGGAGAAGTTGATCGGGACCAGCTCGAAGAGTGCGAAGCAGACGGCCGTCCCGAGCATGCCGAAGGTGGCGAAAGGGCGCGGGCCGAAACGGTCGGACAGAATCCCGGCCAGTGGTCCGGCGATGAGGAAGCCGGTGGTGAGCGGGATGAGGGCGATGCCGGCCCAAAGCGGCGTCACCTCGAACGTGTAGCCGTGGCGCGGCAGCCAAATGCCCTGCAGCCAGATGATGAGCATGAACATGAGCCCGCCCCGTCCGAGAGCACCCAGGAAGCTGGCGAAGACGCCGGCCGAGAAGGCTCGGATCTTGAAGAGCTGCAGGCGGAACATGGGCTCGTCGGTGTGCACCTCAATGAAACAGAAGAGGATAAGGAAGGCGACACCCACGCCGAGCTCGAGGAGCACGACCGGGTTGGTCCATCCCATGGGGTGCCCGCCGTACGGCTCGATCCCGTAGGTGATCCCGACCATCACCAGGATCAGCCCGACGGCGAAGGTGATGTTGCCGCCCCAGTCGATGCGTGCGTGTGAACCACTCTCGATCTCATGGAGGGAGAAGTAGCCCCAGATGGTGGCGAAGAGTCCGATCGGCACCGAGACGAGGAAGATAAGCCGCCAATTGATCGGGGCGAGCAGTCCTCCGAGCAGCAACCCGATGAAGGTGCCGCTGATGGCGGCGGCCTGGTTGATGCCGAGGGCGAAACCCCGGCGGTCCGGTGGGAAGGCGTCGGTCAGGATGGCGGCGGAGTTCGCCATGAGCAACGCGGCGCCGACCCCCTGGAAGATCCGCATCACAATCAGCCAGATGCCGCCGGCCGTCCCGGTCAGCCAGGTGATGCTCAAGAGGAGCGAGAAGAAGGTGAAGACCGCGAAGCCGAGGTTGTACATGCGCACCCGGCCGTAGAGGTCGCCCAGCCGCCCGAAGCTGACCACGAGCACGCTCGTGACAATCAGGAACCCGAGGATCATCCAGAGCAGGAAGAAGGTGTTGGAGGGGAGGAGCGGGTCGAGATCGGATGCCGCGGAAGATGTCCGGCAGCGCAATGAGGACGATGGAGGCGTCGATCGTCGCCATCAGCATGCCGAGCGTGGTGATGAACAGCGCGATCCACTTGTGCCGCTCGTTCGCGTGGGGGTGGCCCGCCACGTTCGAGACCGCGGTCACGCCGTCCTCGCTCGTCCAGCCATGCTGCCAGGTGCCAAGGTCTCCGTCCTCGTGTGCGAGCCGCCACTCGGGACCTCGGGTGGATCACCGCCGGGCAGTTCCGGAATCGTGCCTTCCGCTTATGTTAGCCTAACCGGAACACGGCGTTCCGTCTCTGGCGATCGGATTCTCATGGCGACCAGGCAAACCAACTACGCGCTCACGTTTGCCGTGCTCGGCACGGCCGCGCTCGCCTTCGCGCTCCTGCAATCACTCATCATCCCCGCCATTCCCCAGCTGGAGCAGACGTTGCACACGTCGGAGAGCGGAGCGAGCTGGCTGCTGACGGCCTACCTCCTCAGTGCGGCCATCGCCACGCCGATCCTCGGCCGGGTGGGCGACATGCTGGGCAAGGAGAAGGTCATCGTCGCGGTGCTGATCGCCCTCACCGTCGGATCGTTGCTCAGCGCGCTGGCGACCAGTCTGCCGCTGATGCTGGTGGGCCGCGTGATTCAGGGCACCGGCGGCGCGGTCTTTCCGCTGGCTTTCGGGATCATCCGCGACGAGTTCCCGGCCGAGCGCGTGGCCGGTGCGATCGGAGTCCTGTCGGCCATCCTCGGAGGCGGAGCCGGCGCCGGGATCGTGCTGGCCGGCCCGATCCTCGTTCACCTCAACTACCACTGGCTCTTCTGGATCCCGATGATCATGTCGGCGACCGCGACCGTGGCCACGTTCATCTTCGTTCCGGAGTCGCCGGTGCGGGCACCGGGCCGTATCAACTGGCTGGGCGCACTCCTGATGTCCGCCTGGCTTGTCACCGGCCTGCTCGCCATTTCGTACGCACCCACGTGGGGTTGGGGCAATGCGTCGGTCCTCGGGCTCCTCGGAGCGACCGCTGTGCTCCTGGTGGTGTGGGCGATCTCGGAGAGCCGCTCCCGGTCACCTCTCGTCGACATGAAGATGATGCGGATCCCGGCCGTGTGGAGCACCAACCTGGCGGCGCTGCTGTTCGGTTTCGGCATGTTCGCCATGTTCGTGACGCTGCCTCAATTCACCGAAACACCCACCCATGTCGGTTACGGATTCGGGGCGTCGGTCACGCAGTCAGGTCTCTACTTGGCGCCGTTTGCGCTCGCCATGGTGATCTTCGCCCCGATGACGGGGCGCCTCTCGAAGGCGGTCGGTTCGAAGATGGTCCTCGTCGCCGGATCGCTCTTCTGCGCGGCGAGCTACCTCCTGCTGATCCTGAACCACACCCAGCAGTGGCCGATCTATGTCGCGACGGGGCTCCTCGGCATCGGCATCGCCCTGGGTTTCGCCAGCATGGCGAACCTCATCATTGAGGCAGTACCGGCCGAGCAGACCGGTGTGGCCACGGGGATGAACACCAACATCCGCAACATCGGCGCCGCACTCGGGAGCGGCATCGCCACCAGCCTCGTGGTGAGTGGCATGGTCCCTGGCGGATTCCCCAAGGAGCACGGCTACGTCCTGGCCTTCGCCGTCAGCGGCCTGGCGTTGGTGGTCGCCGCACTGGCCGCACTCACCATCCCGAGGCGGACGACGACCCCCATCGTCGAACGCGAGACCCACCCGGCCCTCACGGCCGAGGCCGAGGTGATCGTGGGCGCCATTGCCTTCGGACCGGAAGACCTGGCGTGACGCAGCGGAACGCATCCACGCGAGAACGGGAGGTTGTCGTCGTTCCGGTCGCTGAGGCCCGGCCGCTTCGCCGCGACGCCGAGGTCAATCTGAGTCGGATCCTGGTCGCAGCCCGCGACGTCTTCGCAGAAGAGGGCTACGACGCCTCAATGGAGGGGATCGCCCTGCGAGCCGAGGTCGGCGTCGGGACGCTGTACCGGCGGTTCCCCAACAAGGCGGACCTTCTCAACGCCGTGGTGGAGGCAGCCCAGGAACGCAAGCGGCAGATCGCCGAGGCGGTCCTGGCGGAGGTGCCCCCCGACGAAGGGGTCTTCGAGTTCGTGCGGCGCTGTATCGCGGTGCCCAGCTGTTGGCGGGCCACGATCTCAGCACCGCCATGGCGCTCCGGCAGGACGGGACTCGGGAAGACGGCCCCGCTCTTGAAGGAGATCCTCGACCGGAGCAAGCGCGCCGGGGCGGTTCGTCTCGACATTGAGGTCGCCGACCTCGTCGTGGTGCTCATGGCGGTGCGGTCGATCGCGGACGTCTGCGACACGAAGTCGTCGAAGCCGTCGTTGCGCTTCTTGGAGCTCCTGCTTGATGGTTTGCGCCCCGGCCACGACCCGGTCGACCACGACCCGCTCACGATCGCCCAACTCGATCGGATTCTGCGCCGCCACTGATTCGCTGATTCATGGATGCGCGCCGCCACTGATTGGCGCCGTCACAGACGGTGCCTCCGTCCCGTGGCGCTGCATTCAGGCAGACGTAGCGAACGAATCGAGCGCAGCAAGCACCGCCGTCAGTTCGCCGTGGAGCTCATCGGCCCGCGCCGGTTGGTAGAGCGGTCCGGTCCCGTCGGCGACGAGGAGGCGCAGCCGGGCCACCCCCCGGACGTCGACAGGTCCCGAGGACGTCAGACGCCCGGCAACGGCGGCCAGTTGGGGCCGGACCTTCTGGACCGCGGACCGGCACACCGGCGCCGCCAGGCGACCTCGCGCCGGCGACGCGGAAGCGGTCACGATGCGCGTGACGCTGCGCGCCAGGAGTCGTCGCTGTGCCGGCTCGCAGAGGCGGCCCGCGTGGAGAGCGAGCGGGACGCTCGAGTCCGGTGACGTCCCCGCGGCCAACGCGGCGTCGAAGGCCGACGTCCGGGCCCGCACGGCCAGCCGGTCGCGCCACCGAACCCGACGGAGCCCGAGTCCGGTGCCGTCTTCGAGCACCACGATCATGAGCTCGACCCCCACGTGTGGTTCGTGACCATCAAATCCATTATGGTCGTCACTCCGAGACCAGTCAAGGGGTTTTACAGGTCACAACATTGCTACCATGGGTACGTGGAACTTCCGAGCTGGGTCCCCAACGAGGAGACGAAGCCAGCGCCGATGCCCCTACTCGTGCTCCAGTCCTTCGTGAACACCTGGGAGGGTGACTCCCACCACGATCTGCTGGAAGATCCCGTCGAGGGCCCGCGCTGGCTGCGCGAGGTCGGGTTGGCCCACGGCACCGGGGTCGACCTGGCACAGGCCAGGGAGGTGCGGGAATGTATCCGGGCGTTGCTCGTCCGCAACGGTTCGGGCGACAGTACCGACAGCACCGACAGCACCGACCTGGCGCCGCTGCGCGCCCTCGCCGAGGCGGCCGCGTTGCGCGCCGTCCTCCGGGACGACGGGGCCGTGGAAGTCCGTGCGGGGGAGGATGACGCGACGCTGGCTGTGCTGCTGCTGATCATCCGCGACGCGCAGCGAGACGGCTCCTGGTCGCGGCTCAAGGCGTGTCGGAACCCGGACTGTCGCTGGGCCTACTACGACCGTTCCCATGCGAGCCGGGGGGCATGGTGCGACATGGCGGTCTGCGGGAACCGGATGAAGAACCGGAGCCTGCGTTCCCGGCGTTCGGCATCGACCGCGGGCGGCGCGGCGCACTGATCCGCGCCGCTCGGTCAACGCACCAGTGCCGCCGCGCCCAAGCCGAGGGGCGCCAGGATCCAGCCCCACCGGACCGCGGCCACCACGACCTCGGAGCGGTAGCCGTACAGCACCGAGAGCTGAATGGGCTGGAACGACGGCGCGCTCAAGGCCGTGAGGACGGCCACCACGGCGAGGGCATTCGATCCGGCGAACCAGGCCACGGTGGCGACGAGGGCGTAGTAGGCGACCCGCACCACGGTCAGCCAGGCCCACCGGCGCACGGCGTGCACGGTGCGGGGCACCGCCAGGTTGTGGGGATGGATGACCGATCCGGTGAAGAGTGCGGCGCCCGAGAACGCGAGGAGCGGTCCGGCCAGGGTCAGGACGTCGGCGGTCCACGCCGGCGCCGGTCCGACGGCATGGAGAAGAAGCCCCACCAGCGACGCCAGCACAGGGGATTGGTCGACCCAGGTGGTCGAGCGCCGCTGCGGAAACGGTGCATCTCGTCGCATCAGGTGGACCGCGACGGCGTTCCACGCCGTGGTGATCACGTTGGCCAGGACCGCGATCTGTGTCCCGGCCGAGCCGGCGAACGCCGCCGCCGTCGGGACCACCCAGAAGCTGGCATTGGGGGTCACCGCCCAGGCCTCGAGGGAGCTCTGGCCCGCACTCCGCTTCCCGCGGGAGAGCAGCGTCGCGCCGAGCAGCAGCCACATGCCGGCTGACAGCGCCAGGGGTCCGAGGAGCTGTCCGACCGAGGTCAGGCGCCAGGCGGCCACCAGGGAAAGCGTCGCCGAGGTGGCCAGGATCTGGACGCGGAGGAAGACCGGCCACGAACGCTGCACGGCCGGGCCGCCCTGCGCGGCGGCCCACCCCACCAGCCCACCCACGATGAACCACACCAGGGTGAGCACACCCTGATTGTGGCCGCTCCGGGACAGCGGGACGTCCCAGTTGACGGTACGGCGCGAACGGATAAGGT
This sequence comes from uncultured Acidimicrobiaceae bacterium, assembly GCA_963762175.1. Taxonomy (GTDB): domain Bacteria; phylum Actinomycetota; class Acidimicrobiia; order Acidimicrobiales; family RAAP-2; genus Bog-473. The sequence continues at coordinate 248,788 of CAVXJW010000002.1, read as the reverse complement.
GCCCCGATGCACACTCAACCGATTGACGAGGTGCTCGCGGAGGCGATCGTCGGGCGTCACTTGCTTGCGCACCCCTTTTACCGTCGTTGGGAAGCCGGGACCCTCACCGAGGGCGAGCTGGCCGCCTACGCGGAGCAGTATCGGCACATTGAGCGGGAGCTCCCGGTGACGCTGGCGGCCATTGCCGACGCGCTGCCGGCCGGCCGTGCTCGCGATCTGGTGGAGGCGAACCTGGCGGACGAGCTCGGTACACCCGAGCCTCACGCGCAGCTCTTCGAGTCCTTCGCGCGTGCGGCCGGGGCGGCGCCGGACGCGCCGGCCACACCCTCGACGGCAGCGCTGCTCGCGGTCGTGCGGACGACGGCATCGAACGACCCGGTGGCCGCGCTGGCGATGGTGGCGGCCTACGAGGTCCAGGCGGCTGACATCGCCGCTTCGAAGGGCGACGGTCTGCGCCGGCACTACGGCTTCGACGACGGTGGCACCCGCTTCTGGGACGTGCACCGCACCCAGGAGTTGGAGCACGCCGGGTGGTCGGTCGAGGCGCTGACGGCACTCGGGGCCGACCCTGACGTGGTGCAGGCTGCGGCAACGGTGTCGGCCGACTCGTGGTGGCTCTTCCTCAGCGAGCGTGAGGAGTTGGCGCCCGCCGGCGCCCACTGCTGAACGCACTCATCTGAGCGTGCCGAAGTGGGCTGCCGCCCGCGCAAAGGCGGCAGAGCGCTCGCGGTAGTCGGCGAACCGGCCGAAGCTCGGGGCGGCCGGGGAGAGCAACACGACGCCGCCCGCCTCGGCCCAACGGGCCGCCGTCTCGACCGCGGCGTCGAGATCGTCCGCGTCGATCACCTCCACCCGACCGTCGGTCGCGTCGCGGACGGCCTGGCCGATACGCGGCCCGTTGTCCGGCATGGTCACCACCAAGGTGGGCGACGAGCGTTCCGCGATGGTCTTGCCGAGGGGCGTGTAGTCGACGCCGCGGTCGTGGCCGCCGACCAGGAGGGCCACGGACTGCCCGCCATAGGCGCGCAGCGCAGCCTGCGCCGGCAGCACATTGGTCGACAGGCCGTCGTCGACGAACTCGACCGAGCCAACGGATCCGAGCGAACGGCATCGGCTTGGCAGCCCGTCGAAACCCTGCGCCGCCTCGGTCAGACGATCACCGTCCGCCGCGCCGGCGACGCCGAGGCTTTCGAGGAGGGCACGGGCGACCGAGGCGTTCCGGGCGTTGTGCGGCCCTGGCAGCCCGAGCGCGTCCGACCACGCGTGGTCCCGCTCCACCTCGTCGTCGCCCACCCAGCGGACATGCGGACCGAGCATGTCGGCATGGGCCCGCAGCTCCTCGTCGGCGCCCGCGACCAGGGCCACCGCCACGCCGGGTTTCGTGCAGAGCGACAGCTTGTCGGCGTAGTACCGCTCGACGGTGCCGTGCCAGTCCAGGTGGTCCGGCGACAGTGAGGTCACGGCGACGACCCGTGGTCCGTTGTGCAGGTCGGGCACCTGGAAGCTCGATGTCTCGATGATCCAGAAGTCCGGCGGCGGATCGTCTGACGGATCCCACGGTGGGCGCCCGATGTTCCCGCCGGCGCGTGCTCGGAGGCCCAGCCCGCCGAGCAGATGGACGGCCAACGCCGTCGTGGTGCTCTTCCCTTTCGTACCGGTGATGCAGGCGACCCTGGTCGGGTCGGCCTCGGCCATGAAGAGGCCGAGGCCCCCGCACACCGCGACGCCGGCCTGCTCGAGGCCGTCGACCTCCGAGCGGTAACGGCTGATACCGGGGCTCTTGACCACCACGTCGCAGCGCTGGAGCGCAGCCAGACCACCGGCTCCGGTGGCGAGCACCTCCAGGCCCTCGAGCGTCGGCGCCGACGGCATGTCGTCGACCAGGACGGGGTCGCGACCCATCGACCGGAGCCGACGGATGCTCGCCTGACCCTCGACGCCAAGGCCCCAGACGCCGACGGTGGCGTCAGCGAGCGCGGACCAGGAGATCGGCTGGCGCATAGCGCTCCGGAATGCGATGGCTGCCGCGTGCTCGCAACAGGGTGGAGGGGTCAGGTGGCGTCGTCGGGCCCAGCTCGGCGACGAGCCGCGCCAGGAGCTGGTCGCCGGCGCGGTCGGCGCGGCGGTCTGCGAGCAGGACCGCGGCCCGACACTCGTCGGTGTCCCCCACGCACTCGAACGGTTTCACGCCCGTGCCCACGTCGAGCAGCGCTCGGAAGCGCTCTTCGTTGGCCGGGTTCTGCAGCGGTTCGTCACCGGCGAAGATGTCCTCGAGGGCGGCGCGCTCCATGAACGGGGCCAGGACGAGGTCGATGAAGCAGCACTTGTCACAGCGCCCGCACCAGTGGTCGAGTCGCTGTGCGGGCTCCTGGTGAAAGGCTCTGTTGCAGCTACGAAACGCGCGGTGGTATCGGGTCAACGCCGCGAATCGCTGCGACACCCAGAGCTCGCTGCGCGGGCGGAGGTAGGAGAAGACGGCGATCCCCGGGCCCAGAGTCGACAGGACCAGGTCACCGAACGCCTTCTCGAACTCCTCGCCCTTTGACCACTGATGGTTCACGGCGCGTCCGTCGGCCACCACCGTGGGCACAGAGGCGGACCACTCGTTCGACAACACCACTGCGTCACGCCCCGCAAGCACGGCGGCCACGAGGGCGGCCGCGCTGATGATCGCGGTGACGGGCACGTGCCCGTTGAGGAACCCCAGCTCTGCGGAGCGGCGGACGAGGGGGTCGATGGTGCGGGTCACCCGGGTCACAGGAAGTCCCGACACGGCGGCGGCGTCCTCAATGGCGGCGAAGCGCTCGCCCGGGGGTTCGACGACGAACAGCGTCGCACCGGGATGGTCGACGACGAGCGCCTCTACCGTCACGATCGAGTCGATCCCCCCACCGAAGGGGATGAGGGGGTGACCCGGTAGGGGGTCGTAGACAGCGGGTGGCGGCGGGGGTGCCTGTGGGCCTTCCAGGCGGAGGTCCGCGAGGTCGAGGCCGTTGCGGTAGGCGAACTCACCGAGGCCGTTGACGAAGTACGTGCGGAGGAACGCGCGCTCGTCCGCCGTCGTGGCGACGTCGCCCAGATCGATCAGAGGGGGGGCGGACGTCTTGTAGTAGGAGATGCCTGCCAGCAGGTACAGGATGCGCACCGCGGCGACGACCGCCGGATCCGTCCAGTCGCCGCCGTTCTCGAAGGTGAAGCGTTCGGTGAAGGCCTGGTCGACGGTCGAGTAGTTGCAGGTGACGGTCGCGTTCGCCGGGTCGATGGCGAATCCGTCGTAGCGGAACCGGTCGGAGGGTGGCATGCAGGTGGGGGCCCGGCCGTCCGGGCCAGCCCATGCTACGGCGCAGGCGGGCTCGTCCCGCCCTCAGTCCGTGAGGCGGGCCAACAGGGCGAAGCGCCCGCACGGTCGCCGAGCCCGGTCGCTGAAGAAGGCCTCGTCCGCGGTCGTCGTGCCGCTCTCGACGATCTGGTCGTCCGGCACCCCGTGGGCCACCAGCTGCTGGCGGTTCGCTGCGACCAGGTCGACCAGCCAGTGCCCCGGACCGTCGGGCCGGGCCACGGCGGCGTCCAGTCCCGCCGGTGGCGCGGCCCCCGACAACGCCTGCCGCACCTCGTCGGTCACCTGGTACCGCCCGGGGTGTACGGCCGGTCCGAGGAACGCGCGCACCCGGCCGGCCTCAGCGCCGCACTCGTGCATCGCCGCCAGAGCGTGAGCCACGGCGCCGGCGGCCGTGCCCCGCCAGCCTGCGTGGACAGCCGCGAGGACGCGGGCCTCGGAATCGACCAACGCCAGCGGCACGCAGTCGGCGACCATGATGGCCAGGGTGACGTCGGGCGACCGGGTGACCAGGATGTCGGTCGCGGGGATGGCGTCGTCCTCGTCCCGCGTGCCGCGGCCGCGCTGTGCGGGCCCGACGGTTGCCGCGCCGACGCCGTGGACCTGCCGGGCCATCACGAACGCACCGAGCGTGACCCCGAAGGCGTCCGCCGCGACCTGCCGGTTGCGGACCACCGTCCCGGGGTCGTCGCCCACGTGCAGGCCGAGGTTCAGTGACTCGTAGGGCCCGACCGACCAGCCTCCGAATCGGGTGGTGACGGCGACGGCGGCTCCGTGCGCCTCTGCACCGTCCCAAGGAAGGAGCCGCGCCGGCGGGGTTTCGGCCACGACACGCGACCCTACCGAGCGGCCTGGCCCGGGCCGCTCACGCCGTGTTGGCGCGCGTCAGGACGCGCGCTCGTCCCAGACGGTGGTCGGGACCACCGAGAGGAGCGGTCGCCCGAGGCGCCGGACCGGGGCGGAAGGCTGGAGGTCGGCGAAGCCGTAGAGCTCGGCCGAGTCCGAGCCGCCGTCGGCACTGTCTCCCGACGACGCCGCGGGCTCGGCGACGCCGAGGACTGCTGCGAGTGATCGGCCGGCCTGCAGGGCGTCGAAGAGGACCCCGAGGGACTCGAGCGAGAAGCCACGCTCCTGCAGGTCGAGGATGGCCGTCAGTCGGTCCCGGTGCACCGAGTCGTAGACGCCGGTGCGTCCGTGCAGGTCCGGATGGGGCAGCAGGCCGAGCGTCTGCAGCGAGCGAATCCGACGCGTCGTGGTGCCCGTCACGGCGGCCAACGCATCGATGGTCAGCAGTCCCTGATCAGCCTCCACTTGACAAGATTAACACAGATTGATGTAACATCAAACCATGTTGAAAAGTCACCGGAACGAACAGGAAGAGGTGCGGCGATGGGACTGAATCTCAGTGCGGTGGGGGCCACATCCAAGCCCTTCGAGCGGTCGTGGCAGCACAAGGACGCCCTCCTGTACGCCCTGGGCGTGGGCGCCGGGGCGTCGGACCCCACAGGATTCGAGCTCGAGTTCACGACGGAGAACTCGGACGGCGTCACACAGCGGGTGCTTCCGACGTTCACCACCATCATCGGCCAGGGCGGCGGCGCCATCCCGCTCGGCGACTACGACCCGGCCATGCTCGTCCATGGGGAGCAGGCCATCCGCCTCTACGGCGAGCTCCCGGCGGAGGGGACGATCTCGACCACGACGCGAGTGGCCGGCATGTACGACAAGGGGGCGGCCGGTCTGGTGGTGCTCGAAAGCGAGTCACGTCTCGCCGACAGCGGCGAGCCTGCGTTCACGAGCCGTTCGAGCCTGTTCATCCGCGGCGCTGGCGGGTTCGGAGGGCCGCGGAATCCCGAGGGAGACGACGAGGCCGCGCTCGCCGCCGAGGCCCTGCCGTCACGCCAGCCCGACGACGTCGTCACCTATCGCACGCGAGCCGACCAGGCGCTGCTGTACCGGTTGAATGGCGACCGCAACCCCTTGCACTCCGACCCCACGTTCGCGAAGCGTGCGGGATTCGATGGGCCGATCCTGCACGGTCTGTGCACCTACGGCTTCACTGGGCGCGCCCTGCTCCATGCGGTGTGCGGGTCCGACCCGTCGCACTTTGGTGCCATGCGCGCCCGCTTCTCCAAGCCAACGATGCCCGGTGACACCTTGACGATCTCCCTCTGGGACATTGGCGACGTCGTGCCGGGTGCCTACCGGTTCCGCACCGAGACACAGCGGGGGGAGACCGTGATGGACGCCGGGCTGTTCTCGACCGCCCGCTGATCAGTCGGGGTTGCTCCGACGACCCGAGGACCGATGGACCGATGGCCGACAGTCGACGGCCGCGGAGAACAGGCGGCGTCAGTCGCGACACGCCGCGCACACGCCGAAGATCTCGACGGTGTGCGTGACGTCGGTGTAGCCGAGGTCCGATGCGGTCGTCTCGGCCCAACGCTCCAGGTCCGGCAACTCCACCTCGGTGCCCCGCCCACACTGTCGGCACACGACGTGATGGTGATGGCTCTCACTGTGGCACCGGCGGTAGACGAGTTCGCCGTCGGCGGTCTGGAGAGCATCGAGTTGGCCCTCGTCGGTGAGCAGGGCCAGGTGTCGGTAGACCGTGGTCAATCCGACGGTCTCACCCGACGCTCGCAGCGCGGCGTGGATGTCCTGCGCGCTCCGGAAGTTGTCCGACGCCAGCACGACACCGAGCACGGCGTCTCCCTGCCGCGTCCGCCGTGAGGCGCGAGCGGGGTGCTCCGCGTGCTCAACCATGGCCCAACTCTGCCAGGTCCGGCCCGGAGAGCCGGTCCCTCCGGCGGGAAGCGATGGCGGGCCCGACGAGGCGGGCCACGATGTAGAACGCAAAGCTGATGGCGACAATCAAGACACTGGGCTTGACCGTCGGGAACTGGAAGCTCAGCAACAGCCCGCCGTCCGCCGCCAGCACCGCCATGACCACGGAGAGCACCGTGACGACGAGCGGGCTCGCACTGAGCCGCTGCGCCGCCGCCGCCGGCGTGATCGCCAAGCTGAGGACGAGCAGCGTGCCGACGATCTGTGCCGCTTCGGTCACCGTGATGGCGAGGACGAAGAGGAAGACGATCCCGAGCAGGCCGGTGGGCACACCGCTGGCCCGGGCCACGTCGGGGTCGATGGAGGCAAACAGGAGGGGGCGCCGGATGGCCGTGAGGACGATGGCCACCACCACGGCGATGACGCCGAGCAGGAGGATCTGGCCCGAGCTGATGCCGAAGATGTTGCCGAAGAGGATGTTCAGGGCTTCGCTGGCATAGCCGTGGTAGTAGCCGAGCAGGAAGACGCCGAGTCCGAGGCCGGCGGCGAGGATCACACCGATGGTGGAGTCGCGTTCGGCCGCGCGCTGCCCGAGCAGCCCGATGAGGCCGGCCACGACGAGTGCGCCGACGAGTGCGCCGACGAGCGCGTTGTCGGCGACGAGCAACCCGGCGACCGCGCCGGTGAAGGCGAGCTCGCTCGTGCCGTGCACGGCGAACGACATCGTGCGGGTGATGACGAACGGGCCGATGAGGCCGCAACTGACGGCGACGAGGAACGCCGCTTCGAGAGCGTGTTGCGCGAAGCCGAACTGGAGGTAGAAGCCGATGCCCATCAGTGGGCGTGGCCGTGGTGCGCGTGCGCGCCCGGCTCGGTCGGGAGCTCGTCTTCGGCGCTGACGACGAGGTAGCGATCACGGACCTTGACGACGTCGACCTCGATCCCGTAGAGCGTCGCTCAGTCGCTCACTGGTCAGGATCTCGGCGGGCGTGCCGATGGCCCACTGCCCGCGCACGAGGTACAGGATGCGGTCGACGTAGGGCAGCACCGGGTTGACCTCGTGGGTGACGAAGACGACCGGCGTGCCGGCCTGGCGGCGTCGTTCGTCGATGAGCCGGGTCACCGCCTGCTGGCTGGCCAGGTCGAGCGCCAGGAGCGGCTCGTCGCAGAGCAGGACCTTCGGGTCGCCGAGCAACGCCTGCGCGATGCGCAGCCGTTGCTGCTCGCCGCCCGACAGCAGCCCGACGGGTGCGTCGGCGTAGGCGCTGGCGCCGACCGCCTCGAGTGCCTCTTCCACCCGTTCCCGGATGGCCCGGGCGTGCCGGGGCAGGCCCCATTGGTGGCCGTCGATGCCGAAGCGCACGAGGTCGCGCCCGCGTACGGGAAGCGACCGGTCGAAGGCCTGCTGCTGCGGCACGTAGCCGAGCTCGTGATTCCCCAGACCGCGGCGGCGCTCCGTTGACGCGCACCGTGCCGGCGGCCAGGGGCACCAGCCCGAGCAAGACCTTGAGCAGCGTCGTCTTTCCGGCGCCATTGGGGCCGAGCACGGCCAGGAACTCACCTTCGGCGATGTGCAGATCCAGATCCGTCCAGAGATCGCGAGAGCCGAGGCGCACGGTGGCGCCGCGCAGCTCGACGAGCGACGCGGTCACGGGTTGCGGCTCGAACCGAGCGCCTGCAGCAAGTTGGTCAGCTGGGACTGCTGCCACTGCTGGTACGTGGTGGCGCCCGCGGGCATCGTCTCGGAGACCCCGACGACCGGGATGCCGTGGCGACGAGCGAGATCCCGCATCTGACTGGTGACGGGCGTCACGGTCTGCACGTTGTAGAGCAGCACGTTGATGTCGTGCTTCGTGAGCAGACGCTGCATGGCCAGGCGTGTCGGCCGGGCCGGGGTCGGTGCCGTCCTCGATCGCCCGGGCGAAGCCCGTCGGCGTCTTGACGTCGAGGTCGGCCGCCGCCAGCGCGTACCCGGGCACCCGCTCGGTGTAGGCGACCGGCACGTTGTGGAAGCGCGTCTTGATGGTCGCCAGTGTCGCGTCCAGCGGCGCCAGGCTCGCGTCGAAGCGAGGCCAGGTTGGCCTTGAACGTCGCCGCGTTCCCCGGCGCCGCCTTGGTCAGGGCGGCGGAGATGGCGGCGGCCACGGTGGGCACGCGGGGGATGTCGTACCAGAGGTGCGGGTTCGGATCGCTGCCCGTGACGTGGAGCACCTTCGCCGCATTGACGATCCGGGGGCTCCCGCCGTCCGCGCTGAGCAAGGAGCTCATCCAGGTGTCGTAACCGGCACCGTTCTCGATCACGACCTGGGCCTCGGCGAGCGTGGCGGCGTCGGCGGCATCGGTCTCGAAGAGATGGGGATCTGCGTTCGGGTTCGTGATCAGCGAGGTCACCCTGACGTCGCGTCCGCCCAGCTGGCTCGTGATGTTGCCCCAGAAGTTCTCGGCCGCCACCACGTGCACCACGATGGGCGTAGTGGCGGCACCGGCGTCCGTTCCCGCTCCCAGGTCCGTGCCGGCTCCGGCGAGGCCGAGCGTCGTCGCGGTGAGGGCAGTGCCGGCCAGGGCCAGAAGGGCCGGTTTCTTGGGAATCATAACGGTAACGGTAATCATTTCGGATAACTCCCGCAAGAGGGCATCCTGATGGAGACGTCCGGATGAGTCGGAAGACAGCAGCCGAGCCGAAGATTCAGCCGACCGACGATTCAGGCCCGTGCACCGAGATTCAGCCGACCGAACGATTCAGCCGCCGAAGAGAAGCGAGTAGTCGGCGCCGCGCCGAAGGTGGTGGCCGCCGTCGACGCCGAGGGTCTCCCCGGTCACGAAGGTGGACTCGGGTCCCATGAGGTAGCGGACGGCACCGGCGACGTCCTCGACGGTGCCCGACCCGGCCCAGGGGCATCTGCTCCATGTAGTCGTCGAGCAGTGGGCCGCCGGCGGTGATGAACGCCATCAGCTCGTCGGCGATGATGCCCGGCGGCGACCGCGTTGACGCGGATGCCGAGCGGGCCGAGTTCCTCGGCCGCGGTCTCCGCGAGGAAGCAGATGCCGGCCTTCGACACGCCGTAGGCCCAGAGGTGGGGGTGGGGGAAGCGTCCCGCCCCCGACGACATCAAGACGATGGAGCCGGGTCCGCCCTGGGCCTGCATGGCCGCGCCGCCCTGCTTCACGCAGATCACCGAGCCCGTCAGGTTGAGATCGATGGTGGCCCGCACCGCCTCGACGTCTGCGGTCAGCACCGAACCGAGATGCAGCGAGCCGCCCGGCGCAGGCGAAGAGGCCGTCGATGCGGCCCGTCGCCTCGGCCGTGGTCGTCACGGCCGCCGGCAACCTGGTCCTCCACGGTGACGTCGGCCACGACGTAGCCGGGCAGTGGCGCCGCCGGTCGCCGCCGCGGCGATGCGTTCGGTGGCGTCGGCCAGCTTCTGCTCGGTGCGCCCGCAGATGGTGACGTGGGCGCCGTCGGCGGCGAAGCGCTCCGCCGTCGCGAGCCCGATGCCGCTTCCGCCGCCGGTGACGAGGATGGACCAGCCGGCGATGCCGGCCGCGTGTCGGGCGCATTGGCCATCAGACGGGCCCGGTGCCCAGGGACGCCGTGGGCGTGAAGGCCACCGGCATCTCCTCGATCCCGGAGATGAAGTTGGCCTCCCGCCGGGGCAACGCACCGCGCTCGACGGCGAGACGGAGGTCGGGGAGCCGGGCCAGCACCCGCTCGACCATGACCCTGAGCTCCAGGCGGGCCAGCTGGTTGCCCAGGCAGAAGTGCGGCGCCGAAGCCGAAGGCCACGTGAGGGTTCGGACTGCGCGTGATGTCGAAGGTGTCGGCGTTCTCGAAGACGTCCTCGTCGCGGTTGGCCGACGGGTACAGCAGGATGAGCTCCTGGCCGGCCTTGATCTGCGCCCCGGCCAGCTCGACGTCGCGCGTCGGCCACGCGGGCCATGTTCTTGATCGGCGTGACCCAGCGCAGCATCTCCTCGACCGCCCCCGGCATCAGGCCGGCCGGGTCGGCGGCCAGCTGCGCCACCTGATCCGGATGAGCGAGCAGCTCCTCGACGCCGCCGCTGATGACGTGGCGCGTCGTCTCGTCGCCGCCGATCAGGATGAGGAGCGTCTCGTGGACGAATGATCCGTCGTCGAGCGAGTCGCCGTCGATCTCGGCGTGGCAGAGCACCCCGACGAGATCCTCGCTGTTCCCGGTGGCCCGCCGATCCTCGAAGACGGGATGGATGTACTCGGAGTACTCGGTGAAGGCGTTGGCCGCGTTGATCATGGCGTCGGGGTCAGGCGAGCCCTGGCCCTTGAGCATGTCGTCGGACCACCGCAGGAGGTCGTCGCGGTCGTCGGGGGCGACGCCCAGCATGTCGCCGATCATGATGATGGGCAGCGGCGCTGCGATGTCCCGCACGAAGTCGCAGCTGCCCCGCTCGCAGACGGTGTCGATGAGCGAGTCGCAGACCAGGCGGAGCTTCTCCTCCATGGCCCGCACCCGCTTGGGGGTGAAGCCCTCGGAGACGAGGCGCCGCCGCCGCACATGCTCGGGCGCGTCGAAGTCGATCATCATCGGGAGGGGCGGGAACTTGGGCCGGATGCCCCCTGCGTTGGAGAACGACTCGGTGTCGACGGAGGCCTGCTTGACCGCTGCGTAGCTGGCCACGCCCCACAGGTCGTTGGCCTCGTCGTAGTAGACGGGGGCGTTGGCCCGCATCCAGGCGTAGGCGTCGTGGGGCTCCCGCCCGAAGAAGGGGCCGCTCATGAGGTCGATCCCGAGTCCCTCGGGTGCCGTGGTCACGGCCGAGACGATATCCCCGGGTGGGTAGGGTTGGCCCATGGCAGATCAGGCGACCTTCACCGACGTCGCCATGGAGTTCATGCCCGGGCTCTATTCGGCCGCCCTCCGGATGACCCGCAACCGGGCCGACGCCGAGGACCTGGTGCAGGAGACCTACCTGAAGGCCTATCGCTCCTTCGGGTCCTTCACCGAGGGCACCAACCTGCGGGCCTGGCTGTACCGCATCCTCACCAACACCTACATCAACAACTACCGCGCCGCCCAGCGTCGTCCCGAGGTGGCCGACGTCGAGGACGTCGAGGACCTCTACCTCTACAAGCGACTGGCCGGCTCTGGCGGCAGCGACCCCGGCCGTTCGGCCGAGGACGAGGCCCTGGAGCGCTTCACCGACGAGGACGTGAAGGCAGCGCTGGAGGCGCTGCCCGAGGCCTTCCGGATGGCCGTGCTCCTGGCCGACGTCGAGGGATTCAGCTACAAGGAGATCTCCGAGATCACCGATGTTCCCATCGGCACGGTGATGAGCAGGATCCACCGGGGAAGAAGAGCGCTCCAGAAGGCGTTGCACGATGTGGCGGAGGCGCGTGGCCTTGTCGGCAGCGTGCCCGGGGGTTGAGGGAATGAGCGAGAACGTGGGTCAGAGCGAGGACAGCGGCACCGTAGGCGCAGACGGGCTCTTCGGCGTGACCGTCGACTGCCAGGAGGCCGTGCACGAGCTGTACCACTACCTCGACGGCGAGCTGACGGAGGAGCGGCGCGAGGAGATCCGCGTCCACCTCGACTGGTGCGGGCCCGTGCAACGGAGCGGCGGACTTCGAGGCCGAGCTGCGCAAGGTCATCGCCAACCGGTGCAAGGACCGGGTGCCCGACAGCCTGATCCGGCGGGTCGCCGACGCCATCGACGAAGAAAGCCGCCAGCACCACGGCGAGCACTGACGTCTCCCCGCTGGTGCCGGACGCCGTCCATCGACGGCCCGGCGATGGTGGACTGGGCCCTCGCCCAGCGGGTCGCGGCAGGCGCCCTCATCCTCAAGCCGGCCCCGGCGAGCTACCGCTCGCGCGACCTGCAGGGTCAGTTCGACGACCTGACGGCGCGGGCCGAGGCCTTGGTGAGCGAGGCGACCGGGCTGCACTCCGCGCACGGGACGGCCCGGGCCAAGGTGACGGATCGCTCGGGCTGGGCCGCCGCCAACGTGCGATCCGTCGAGCGCCTGGTCGGTCCCGCCATGGCGGAGCTGCAGCGCAAGCGCGGATCCAAGCTCGGCGGGCCGTCGCTCGCCGTCGGCCGCGCCATCGCCGGGACCCAGCTCGGCCTGATGCTGGCGTACATGGCGACGCGGGTGCTCGGCCAGTACGACCTGTTGATCAACGACGAGGCGCCCGAGGACCAGGACCTCGTCTCCTACGTCGGGCCGAACATCGTCGCGGTCGAGACCCAGTACGGGTTCGAGTCGAGCGAGTTCCGTCTGTGGCTCGCGCTGCACGAGGTGACGCACCGCCTGCAGTTCACCGCCGTGCCGTGGCTGCGCGACCACTTCGTCGGTCAGGTCTCCGAGTTGCTCGGACCACTCTCGGGTGACGCCGTCGGGATTCGCCGAGCTTGTGCGCCGCACGGCCGACGAGGTGCGCGCCGGACGCAACCCGGCCCACGAGGGCGGGGTGGTCGGCATGCTGGCCACGCCCGAGCAACGGCTCGCCCTGTCGAAGATCTCGGGGATGATGAGCCTGCTCGAGGGCCACGGCGACGTGACCATGGACCGCGCCGGCGCGGCCGAGGTGCCGGGCGCGGCCCACTTCTCCCAGGTGCTGCACGAGCGGCGGACCCAGGCCGAGGGGCTCACCAAGCTGATGTCGAAGCTGCTGGGCCTGGACGCCAAAATGCGCCAGTACGCCGAGGGTGAGCGCTTCGTCGAGTCCGTGGAGGCGTCCGGCGGGCCGGCCCTGCTGGCCCGGGTGTGGGAAGGCCCCGAGTGGCTGCCCACGCTGGAGGAGATCCGCGACCCGGCGGCCTGGGTGGCCCGAGCCGGTGGCTGAGGAAGGCTCGAGCCTTCCCACCCCACGCGTCGAGGACCTCCTGAGCCGGTGCACCTTCCCGCCGAAGGGCAGCCCGCTGACCTGCGCTGTCTCCGGTGGGGCCGACTCGCTCGCCCTCCTCGTCCTCGCCGTCGCAGCCGGGTGTGACGTCGTCGCCGTCCACGTCGACCACGGTCTGCGCGACGCGTCGCCGGGCGAGGCGGAGGTGGTGCGGGACGCGGCGGCGCGCCTCGGGCGCGCGCGTCGAGTGCCACCGGGTGACCGTGACGCCGGGCCCGAACCTCGAGGCGCGGGCCCGGGCGGCCCGCTTCGCGGTGCTGCCGGCCGACGTGGCCACGGGACACACCATGGACGACCAGGCCGAGACGATCCTGGTGAACCTGCTGCGCGGCGCGGGGGCGGACGGCCTGGCCGGCATGGAGCCCGGTGCCCGCCACCCGATCCTGGGTCTGCGACGGCACGAGACCCATGCGCTGTGCGCCGCCGCCGGCCTCACTCCTGTGTGCGACGAGAGCAACGACGACCCGGCCTTCGTCCGCAACCGCATCCGCCACGAGCTCCTTCCACTGTGCGCCGAGGTGGCCGGGCGCGACCCCGTCCCGCTCCTGGCCCGGCAGGCCGGTGTCCTGCGCGACGAGGTGACGTTGTTGGACTCGCTGGCAGGCGAGGCCCTCCCCGACCCGGCCGACGCCCGTGCCGTGGCCAAGGCGGATCGACCGCTGGCGCGCCGAGCGCTACGGCGGTGGTTGCGGGAGAGCGGCGACGGCGAACACCCGCCGTCGCTGGCCGAGGTCGACCGGACGCTGGCCGTCGCCGCGGGCGCCGCGGTCGGGACCGAGCTGGCGGGCGGACGTCCGCGTGCGCCGGACCGGGCGGTCGGCTCAGGGTGGAGCCGGCACGGGGCTCCGGTAGTGTCACCGCGGTGACCCTCGACGAGTCCGGAGCGGGCGTCCCGTCCTGGGCTGCGGCCGATGTGGGGCCGGTACTGGTCGACGCCGAGCGCGTCGCCACCCGGGTGGCGGAGCTCGGTGCGGAGATCACGGCCGACTACGCCGACGAGCCGCCGCTGCTGGTGGCGGTGCTCAAGGGCGCCATGCTCTTCATGAGCGACCTGTGCCGGGCCATCGCCCTCCCGGTCGACGTCGACTTCATGGCGGTGTCCTCCTACGGCAGCGCCACCAAGACGTCGGGGGTGGTGCGCATCGTCAAGGACCTCGACTCCGAGCTCCAGGGACGTCACGTGCTCGTCGTCGAGGACATCATCGACAGCGGGCTCACCCTGAACTATCTCCGGCGCTACCTCAACGCCCGCCAGCCCAAGAGCGTGGAGATCTGCGCCCTCCTCGTCAAGGAGGGCGAGCAACGGGTCGACCTCGACCTGCGCTACATCGGTTTCTCCATTCCGCCGGAGTTCGTGGTGGGGTACGGCCTCGACGTGGCCGAGCGCTACCGGAACCTGCCGCGGCATCCACCTCTACAAGGGAGCAGAAGCGTGAGTGTCGACGTCGAACGTGTGCGGGCGGCGGTGGCCGAGATCCTCGTCGCCATCGGCGAGGACCCCGAACGCGACGGGCTGCTGGCGACGCCCCAGCGGGTGGCGTCCATGTACGAGGAGCTCTTCTCGGGGCTGCACGACGACCCCGCCCGCCACCTGGAGGTCACGTTCGCGGCCGAGCACGACGAGATGGTGATGGTGCGCGACATCCCGTTCGCCTCGTTGTGCGAGCACCACCTCGTGCCCTTTCTCGGCAAGGCGCATGTGGCCTACATCCCTGCCGAGGACGGCCGCATCACCGGCCTGTCGAAGCTGGCCCGGCTGGTCGACGGCTTTCGCGCGACGTCTGCAGGTGCAGGAACGAATGACCACGCAGATCGCCGACGCCATCGCATCGGTCCTCTCGCCCCGCGGGGTGCTCGTCGTCATTGAGGCCGAGCACCTCTGCATGTCGATGCGCGGCGTCAAGAAGCCCGGCACCGTGACGGTGACCTCGTCGGTGCGCGGCCTCTTCCGCTCCGACGTCGCCACGCGGGCCGAGGCCATGCAGTTCATCCGGGGCCACTGAGCCCTGTGGCGGCGGGCGGCCGGCGGCCCCTGGTGATGGGGGTGCTGAACGTCACGCCGGACTCCTTCTCCGACGGCGGCCTCTTTGCGACACGGCGACGACGGCCGTGGCCGGAGGTCTCGACATGATGGCGGCCGGAGCCGACCTGATCGACGTCGGTGGGGAGTCGTCGCGGCCGGGCGCCGAGCCCGTGCCCGTCGACGTGGAGCTCGAACGGGTGGTTCCCGTGATCGACGCGTTGGCCGCCGCGGCGCGGCGCGCCGACCGCCCGGTGCGCCTGTCGATCGACACCGTCAAGCCCGAGGTGGCGACGGCGGCGCTGGGGGCCGGAGCAACCCTGGTGAACGACATCTCGGCCTCCCTGTGGGAGGTGGCGGCGGAGTACGGAGCCGGCTGGGTCGCCATGCACATGCGTGGCGAGCCCCGCACCATGCAGGCGGACCCGCAGTACGCGGACGTGGTCGGCGACATCCGGTCCTTCGTGCTCGAACGCGCCCGCCGGGCGCTGGCGGCCGGCGTGCGGGAGGTCTGGGTCGATCCGGGCATCGGCTTCGGCAAGACGTCCGCCCACAACCTCTCGCTGTTGCGCCACCTCGACGACCTGGTGGAGGCCGCCGCGGGCGCCGGCTGCACCGGGGTCCTGGTCGGGACGAGCCGCAAGCGCTTCCTCGGCCTGCTGGCCGCCGGCCCGGAGGGTGCGGACGCCGCGCCCATGGCGGAGCGTGGGGAGGGATCCCTCGCGACGGAGGCGGCAGCCCTGGTGGCAGGCGTCGGCATGCTGCGGGTCCACGACGTGGCGGCGACGGTGCAGATGGTGCGGCTGTATGGTCCTGCCGCATGAAGGGCAAGTGGGCCGCCGGTATTCCGCCGCGCAACTTCACATGGGTCATCACCGATCACCTGGCCGTCAGCGAGCGGCCAGGTGGGTTCTCGGTCAACCACCGGCGGGTGCGCCGGCAGGAGGAGATCATCTGGTTGCGCGTCCAGGGTTTCGGCCGCGTCATCTCGCTGCTGTCGTCCCCGCACAACCTGACCGCCTACGACGAGGAAGGTCTGGCCTGGGCCCACTATCCGCTCGAGCGCAGCGGGGATCCGCGGCCCGTGTTGACGGCGTGCTACCGCGACATCGACGACTCCCTGGCCTCGGGGCTGCGCATCCTGGTGCACCAGGACGAGCTGGGGGACCGGGTCATGGGGGTCCTGGCCGGCTACCTGGTCTGGTCGGAGCGCATCGGCAACCAGCCGCAGGCGGTCGCGCTCGTCGAGCAGGTGGTGGGCCACGCCATGGGTGAGCCCGGCCGCCAGCTGCTTTCCGAGCTGGAGGGCATGCCCACTCGCGGCCAGGCGCAGTGAGCGACAGGATCGAGATCCGTGACCTACGGGTCACGGGGACCCATGGCGTACTGCCCGAGGAGCGGGAACGGGCACAACCGTTCTCGGTCGACATCGTGGCCTGGGTCGACATGGAGGCCGCCCAGCAGAGCGACGACCTGACCGACACGGTCGACTACGGCGCGCTGGCGGAGACGGCCGCCGAGGTTGTCGCGGGCCGTTCCTACCGGCTGCTCGAGGCCTTGGCCGGGCGGTTGGCCGGCGCCCTGCTCATCCTCGACCCGCGCCTGGAAGCGGTCGAGGTGACGGTGCGCAAGCTGCGGCCACCCCTGGCACTCGATGTCGGATCGACCGGGGTCAGGGTGCGGCGCGCCCGCTGATGGCGGGACCGGGCTCGCCGCCATGGCGGGCCTTCATCGGGCTGGGATCGAACCTGGGGGACCGGCGCGCCCTGCTGCGCCGGGCGGTGGCGACGTTGCGGGCCGCCGGCGACGTCGTGGGGGTGTCCGCCGCTCTACGAGACCGATCCGGTGGGCGGCCCGGAGGGGCAGGGTCCGTTCCTCAATCTGGTGGTGGAGCTGTCGACGTCCGATCCACCGCGCGCGCTGCTCGAACGCTGCCAGGTGCTCGAACACGACGCCGAGCGGGTGCGCACGGCGCGCTGGGGCCCGCGCACCCTCGATGCCGATGTGCTCTTGGTGGAGGGCTGGCGAGTCGACGAGGAGGACCTCACCGTGCCGCATCCCCGCCTGTGGGAGCGCCGGTTCGTCGTGCAGCCCCTGGGTGACCTGGCCCCCGACCTCGTGACGGCAGCCCAGCTCAGAGCCTCTGGTGGGAAGGTCGTCCCTGTGGGTAGTCTGTAGCCGTCGTTATCTTCGATCGTCTGTAGGCGAACGGCACCCGCGAGGGGCTGGAACGCCGAAGGAGGTCAGATGCACTCCATCCGGATTATCGGTCCCGGTCGGGCCGGCACGTCCTTGGCCGCTGCATTGTCGGCGCGCGGCTGGGAGTTCGCCGGTTTCCTCGGCCGCCACGACGAGTTGGGGCGCGCCGCCGAGGGCGTCGATCTGCTCGTGATCGCCACGCCCGACGATGCGGTGGCCGACGTCGCGGCAGCCGTGGCGCCCTGCCCGGGCACCGCCGTGGCCCACCTCTCGGGCTCACTGGGGCTCGACGCGTTGGCGCCGCATCCCGTGCGGGCCGCCGTGCACCCGCTGGTGCCCTTGCCCAACGGCGAGGTCGGTGCGGCCCGCCTGTGCTCGGGCGTGACCTTCGCCGTCGCCGGCGCCCCGGTGGCACGGGACCTGGTGGACAGTCTCGGCGGCCGGGTCGTCGAGGTTGCCGACGGCGACCGTGCGGCGTACCACGCCGCCGCGTGCATCGCGGCGAACCACGTGGTCGCGCTTCTGGGCCAGGTCGAGCGTGTGGCGGCATCGGTCGGCCTCGACCTCGAATCCTTCCTCCCGTTGACGCGGGCGGCCGTGGACGACGTGGCCGCTCTGGGAGCCGGCCCCGCGCTCACCGGCCCGGCCCGCCGGGGCGACTGGGCGACGCTGAGCCGCCACCTCGATGCCCTGCCCGAGTCGGAGCGCGCCGGCTACCAGGCCGGGGCGGCGCTGGCGACCAAGCTCGCCCACAGCGACGCCGTCGCCTCGCACGCGACGGATGCCGCCGCGGCGCCGGTACAACCGGCGGCGGTGTAGCGGGTGGCGATGGACGTCGTGCGGACGGTGGCCGAGTGCCGGGCCCTGCTCGACCAGGCGCGCACTGCGGGCCGGACGGTCGGCCTGGTGCCCACCATGGGCGCCCTGCACGAAGGCCACATCTCCTTGCTGGACCGGGCCCGGGCCGAGTGCGACGTGGTCGTCGCCACCATCTTCGTGAACCCGCTCCAGTTCGGCGACCCCGAGGACATCACGCACTACCCGAGGACGCTCGAGCGGGACCTGGTCGTCTGTACGGAATCGGGCACCGACATCGTCTTCGTCCCGAGCGTGAGCGAGATGTACCCGTCCTGGCCGGAGGCCCCTTCCACCATCGTCTCGGTCGCGGGCGTCAGCGAGCGCTGGGAGGGCGCGTCGCGGCCGGGGCACTTCGACGGCGTGGCCACCGTCGTAGCGAAGCTGTTCATCATGGCCGGCCCCTGCCGGGCCTACTTCGGCCTCAAGGACTTTCAGCAGCTGGCGGTGGTGCGGCGCATGGCGCTCGAGCTGTCGCTCCCGGTCGATGTGGTCGGGTGTGCCATCGTGCGCGAGGCGGACGGCCTGGCGCTGTCCAGCCGCAACGTCAGGCTCTCGGAGGCCGAACGGCAGGCGGCGACGGTGCTCTCGCGGGCCCTGGCCGCGGGCCGGGACGCTGCTCGTCGGCGGCGAGCAATCCGGCGCGGCGATCTCGGAGGCGATGCACGCCGTCGTCGCATCCGAACCGTTGGTCGAGCTGGACTACGCAGTGGTCGTCGACGCCGAGTCGTTGCTCGAGTCGGCCTCCGTCGCAGATCTCGGCGCCGTGCGCCTGCTCGTCGCGGCCCAGGTCGGACCGGTCAGACTGATCGACAACAGCGCCGCCCAGACCGACGCCGATGCTGTCCGCCCGCAACCAGACGCGACCGACACGACGCGCCAACTCGAAAGGATCGGGTGAGCCGATGCGCCGCCGCATGATGAAGTCCAAGATCCACCGGGCCACGGTCACCGGGGCCAACCTGCACTACGTGGGCTCGGTGTCCATCGACACCGAGCTCCTGGCGCTGGCCGACATCCTTCCCTACGAGCAGGTGACCGTCCTCGACATCGACAACGGTGCGCGCTTCGAGACGTACGCCATCGAGGGCGAGCGTGGGCAGATCTGCCTCAATGGGGCGGCGGCGCGCCTGGTGGCTCCAGGTGACAAGGTGATCATCATCACGTACGCCGACTACGAACGCGCCGAGCTCGAGACGCTACCTCCCCCGCGTCGTGCACGTGGACGGCCGGAACCGCGTCATCGACGAGGCGTCGGCCCGACTCGACGCCGAGCTCACGCTGACCGAACCCGCGTGACCACACGGGCCCGGCCCGGACCCTTCGACGTCCTGGTCCTGGGAAGCGGCGTCGCCGGCCTGTCCGCGGCCGTGCGGCTGGCGGGCCCCGGCGGGCCCTCGCCGTCACTGTCCCTCGGCGTGCTGACCAAGGGTGTGCTGTCGCAGTCCGCGACGCGCTGGGCGCAGGGCGGCGTCGCCGCCGTGCTCGGTGCGGACGAGGACTCGACTGACCTCCACCTCGCCGACACGCTGGCGGCCGGGGCCGGGCTCTGTGACGAGGAGGCGGTGCGCATCCTCGTCGACGAGGGCCCCGGGCGGGTGCACGAGCTGATCGCACTGGGCGTCGAGTTCGACCGCGAGGCCACGGGATCGCTGGCGCTCGCTCGCGAGGGCGGGCACTCCCGGCCGCGCGTCGTGCATGCCGGCGGTGCCGCCACCGGCGCCGAGGTCGAGCGGGCCCTCGTGGATGCGACGTACCGTTCGGCCAGCGCGGTCCTGGAGGGTTGGTTCGCCCTCGACCTGTTGGTGGAAGGGGGCCGGTGCGTCGGCGTCCTGGCGTTGCCCCCCGGCGGGGGCGACGGTCCGGTGGCGGTGCGAGCCGATCACGTCGTCCTGGCCACTGGTGGCGCCGGGCAGCTGTTCTCGGTCACGACGAATCCGCCCGAGTCCACGGGCGACGGCGTCGCGATGGCGCTGCGCGCGGGTGTGCCCACGGCCGACGTGGAGTTCGTGCAGTTCCACCCCACCGCGCTCGCATCATCCCGCCATGCCGCGGCCGCTGCTCTCCGAGGCGTTGCGGGGCCACGGCGCGCTGCTGCGCGACCGCGACGGGGAGCGCTTCGTCGACGAGCTGGCGCCCCGTGACGTGGTGAGCCGGGCCATGGCCGCCCGCATGACCGAGCAGGGTGTCGACCACCTCTGGCTCGACGCCACCGGCCTCGAGCGCTTCTCCGCGCGCTTCCCGACCATTGCTGCCTCGCTCGCCTCCATCGGCCTTGATCCCCAGCGCGATTGGCTGCCGATTGCGCCGGCGGCCCACCACCTGTCCGGTGGCGTCGTCACCGACCTCTGGGGCGCCACGGCGCTGCCCGGCCTGTGGGCTGTCGGCGAAGTCGCGTGCACCGGCGTCCACGGGGCCAACCGGCTGGCATCGAACTCGCTGCTGGAGGGGATGGTCTTCGGTGCCCGCCTGGCCGAGCGGATCCCGTCGGGTGCCACGAGTCCCGAGCCGAGCGGCGCGCTCCGTGCCGTGCTCGGCGCCGCGCCGCATGACGGCATCGGGTGCACCCTGCTGGAGCACATCGGCCCAACGGCTGTCCCCGACGCCGACCGCTGGCCGGGCGTCGACGTGACCAAGTTGCGCGACACGGTGCAGCGGGCCATGACCCGTGGGGCCGGCGTCGTGCGCAGTGCCGAGTCGCTGGCCGGTGCACGCGTCGTGGTCGAGGACGCGAGCGCCGCGCTGGGAGGGCCGTCGACGTCCGTCGCCGCCGGCGAGCTGACGAATCTGCTCCGACTCGCCGATGCGTTGCTGGCCTCCGCGGTCGCCCGCACCGAGAGCCGTGGCGCGCACGCCCGGCGCGAGTACCCCGAGTCAGACGCGGCCTGGCGTCTGCGTCTCGTCCACGGCGTGGTCGGCGCGTCACGGGGAGCGCCGTGGCTGAACTCGACGCGGCGGCGTACGCCGATGTGGTGGCCGATGCGGTCGGGCGCGCCCTGGCCGAGGATCTCGGGCCCGACGGAGACCTGACGTCGGCCCTCGTGCCCGAAGACGTCCAGGCGCACTTCGCGCTGCGTTCCCGGCGTTCCGGGGTGCTGGCCGGACGCGCCTGCGCCACCGAGACCTTCCGGCGCGTCGGCCCCGAGGTGCAGCTGTTGTGGGTTGCGTCCGACGGGGACGAGCTGGCCGCCGGCGACACCGTGGTGGAGGTGACCGGGCCGCTGCGCCCGATCCTGACCGCCGAGCGGACGGCGCTGAACTTCCTCGGGCGCCTCTCCGGCGTGGCCACGCTGACGGCGCAATTCGTCTCGGCGGCCCACGAGAGCAACCCGTCGGTGGCCGTGCTCGACACCCGCAAGACGACGCCCGGCCTGCGTGTCCTGGAAAAGGCGGCGGTGCGCGCCGGCGGTGGCACCAGTCACCGTTCGGGCCTGTCCGACGCGGTGCTGGTGAAGGACAACCACCTGGCCGGGACGACCATCGCCGATGCCGTGCGCCGTGCCCGCGACTTGTGGCCGGGTCGGATGGTCGAGATCGAGTGCGACGCCCTCGACCAGGTGGCGCAGGCGGCCCGCGCCGGGGCCGACACGGTACTTCTCGACAACATGGATCCCGGCACCGTCGTCGAAGCGATCGCCGTGGCACACATGGACGCGCCCGGGCCGATCCTGACCGAGGTGTCCGGTGGCGTGACGCTGGCGACCATCGGTGCGTATGCGGCGGCCGGACCGGACCGGATTTCGGTGGGTGCGCTCACGCACTCGGCCCCCGTGCTCGATCTCGGGCTCGACCTGATCTGGACCAAGGCGGGGCCGGACGGCACGCAGGCGGGGGGAAGCTGAGTCGTGCTGCTGGTCATTGACGTCGGCAACACGGAGACGGTGATCGGCCTCTACGCGCCGGACGCCGACGGGCACGCCCCGGCGCCGGAGGAGAGCATCGGTGTCGGCATCGGGACCGAGCACGACCCGACGGCACCCCGCGGTCTGACCCATCACTGGCGCCTCTCGACCCTTCCCAGCCGCACCCCCGACGAGCATGCGGTCCTGCTGACCCAGTTGCTGGACCTCGAGGGCCTCGACATCTCGCATTCGGTCTCGGGCATTGCCGTCTGCTCCTCGGTGCCGCACGTGACCGCAGAGCTCCGCCAGATGGCGTCGCGCTGGTTCTCGGACCTGCCGAGCGTGGTGCTCGGTCCCGGGACCAAGAGCGGCATGCCGATCCTCTACGACAATCCCAAGGAGGTCGGAGCCGACCGCATCGCCGACGCCGTCGGGGCGTACGACCTCTACGGCGGCCCCTGCGTGGTGGTCGACATGGGCACCGCCACCACCGTCGAGGCCATCAGCGCCAACGGCGAGTACATGGGGGGCGCCATCACGCCCGGCGTCGGGGTGAGCCTCGACGCCCTCTACCAATCGGCCGCCGCGTTGCGGCGGGTGGAGCTGGTCGAACCGCGCAGCGTCATCGGCCGCTCGACCGTGGAGTCAATTGAATCCGGCACGCTCTACGGCTTCGCCGGGTTGGTCGACTCACTGGCCCGACGCTTCATGGAGGAGCTCGGACCGTCCACCGTCGTGGCCACGGGAGGGTTCAGTTCGCTCATCGCGCCGTATTCGGACACCATTGAGCACGTGGAGCCCTGGCTGACCCTGCATGGCCTGCGCATCGTGTACGAGCGCAACATCCCTTCATGAGCGAACCGACACCGCCGGAGATCCCCTACGGCTTCGCGCGGACGCACCAGACGGCAGAGGTCGTCGAGGCCTGGTCGTCGTTGGCCCCCGGCGAGGAGTCCGGTGTGACGGTCGGGGTGGCCGGCCGCATCATGCTGCTACGCGACCAGGGCAAGGCCGCCTTCGCCGAGCTGCGCGACAACGCAGGGTCGATCCAGCTCTTCGCGCGGACCCAGGAAATGGGGACTGAGAGCTTCGACGCGTTCACGAAGCGCAACCTCGGCGACTGGGTCGGGGTCACCGGTGAGGTCGTGCGGACGCGACGCGGTGAGCTCTCGGTGAAGGTGGGCACGTGGGTCGCTGCTGGCCGAGGCGCGCCGGAGCTTCGGCGACAAGTGGCACGGGGTGAGTGACGTCGAGACGCGGTACCGGCAGCGCGAAGTGGACCTGTGGGCCAACGAGCGCTCACGTCAGCTGCTGCAGATGCGCAGCGACGTCGTGCGCAACATGCGACGGCGGCTGTGGGATCAGGGTTTCGTGGAGGTCGAGACGCCGCTTGCTGCACCCGATCGTGGGCGGCGCCACGGCGCGCCCGTTCGTCACGCACCACAACACGTTCGACACCGACTTCTACCTGCGGGTGGCGCCGGAGCTCTACCTCAAGCGGCTCGTGGTCGGGGGCTTCGACAAGGTGTTCGAGATCGGACGGAGCTTCCGCAACGAGGGCATCTCGCCGCGCCACAACCCGGAGTTCACGACGCTCGAGCTCTACCAGGCCTATGCCGACTACGCCGACACCATGGTCGTCTTCGAGGAGCTGGTGGCCGGCCTGGCGCGCGGACGTGCTCGGCACGACGCAGCTCACCTACGGCGGGCGCGCCCTCGACCTCACCACGCCGTGGCGCCGCGCCACCATGAGCGAGCTGATCGCGGAGGCCACCGGGTTCACCCTCGACGTGCGCTCGCCGCGGGCCGAGCTGGTCAAGGTGGCCGCTGAGGTCGGCATCGAGGTCGACGACGCGTGGGGCCCGGGCAAGATCCTGCTCGAGATCTACGAGAAGACCACCGAGCCCGCGCTGTGGGGTCCCGTCTTCGTCATCGACTACCCGGCCGAGGTGTCGCCGCTGGCCCGGCGCCACCGCGACGGACCTGAGCTCGTCGAGCGCTACGAGCCCGTGGTGGCGGGCCGCGAGCTCGGCAACGGGTTCACCGAGCTCATCGATCCCGACGACCAGCGTGCGCGCTTCGAGGAGCAGGCGGCCAAGGCCCGCGCCGGCGACGACGAGGAATCCACGGTGGTGGACGAGGACTATCTCCGCGCGCTCGAGTACGGGCTGCCCCCGACCTCGGGGTTCGGGCTCGGTGTCGACCGGCTGCTGATGTTGCTCGGCGACGTGCCCAACATCCGCGAGGTCATCGCCTTTCCCACACTGCGTCCCGACCGGGGCTGAGCACGCCGATCCGGCCGCGCAGAGCCGGATCGAGCGCTTGTGTGCAGCCGTCCCTCGCTCGCGACACGTTCGAACTCGGTGAAGATGTGCCCGTGGGATGGGAGGCACTCGAGCAGTGGGGAGATGGCGTCGCTCGGATCGAGCCGCTCGCTGGCGGAGTCGCCAACGACGTGTGGAGCGTGCGGGTCGAGGGGCGGCTCGCGGTCGGTCGTCTCGGCACCAGGAGCGACGCCGATCTCGCGTGGGAGACTGCAGCTACTCCGATACCTCGACCGTGAAGGTCTGACCGTGCCGGTGCCGATCCCGACGACGGACGGCAGGCTGTTCGCCGAAGGTCTCGTGGTGATGACCTACGTGGAGGGTGTCCCTCCCGAGACGGAGGCCGACTGGCGTCTCGTGGCCGACACGCTCCGCCGGCTGCACCGGTCGACGCAGGGTTGGCCGCAGCGCCCGGGCTGGCGCTCGTCGACCGACCTCCTGCACGCCGAGTCCGGGACCAAGATCGACCTCCGCGCCATGCCGGCGGAGGGCGTGGCTCGATGCCGAGCAGCGTGGGGGCGCCTCACCGGACGTCAGACGTGTGTCGTCCACGGCGATCCCAACAACCTTGGCAACGTCCGCATGACGGCGGACCGGGTCGCCCTGATCGATTGGGACGAGTCGCACGTGGACGTCCCAGATCTCGACCTGGTGCTCCCCCACAACGCCGCCGGCCTCGACGATCCGGCGCACGACATCGCCGCGCAAGCGTCGGCCGCGTGGGAAGCAGCGGTCTGTTGGGACGACAAGTACGCAGTCGAGCGGCTCGCTGAAGTTCGAGCGGTCTGAGCAAACCGATCGGGTCGACGAGACAATTCGCCTCAGCGCGGCCGTGTGGCCGCCGGGACGTTCCCTCAAATCTCGCTCACGGTTC
This sequence comes from uncultured Acidimicrobiaceae bacterium, assembly GCA_963762175.1. GTDB lineage: Bacteria > Actinomycetota > Acidimicrobiia > Acidimicrobiales > RAAP-2 > Bog-473. The sequence continues at coordinate 223,672 of CAVXJW010000002.1, read as the reverse complement.
TCTCATATCTGGCGTCCACAGTGGGCAGTGCCGTCGAGCGACGGTGGTGCGCCAGCGAGCGCAGAATCGGGTCCAAGGAGGACACATGTTTCGCAAGATCATTGCAGGGACGGCAGTCGCGGGAGCGTTGACGCTGGGTCTCGCCGGGGCAGCCGGCGCCGCAGGTTCGACGGGATCGACGGGATCCACGGGTGCCGGCCCGGCCATCTCGCCGTCGACCACTGTCTGCTCGCTCCTGCCCCAGGTGCAGGCGCGCGTGCAGAAGCTCGAGAGCAAGCTCGCAGCCGACCTGACCAAGGCGCAGGCGGCCGAGGCCAAGGCGAAGGCCGCCGGACACACCAAACTGGCGGACCGTATCGGCAACCGGGTCACCAAGATCCAGGACCGGGAGACCAAGGTCAACGCGCTGGCTCTCGACGCTCTCGTCGGAGTGCGGTTCGAGCGGGACTGCCGGCTGACTGAGGGGCTCCACCGGAGGGCTTCGTCATGAAGCGGACGGCCACCGTCCGGGGTGACCCGGCGGTGGCCGTCTCGTCCTCCGGCGCCACGCCGAGGCCAGTCGGGGCCAATTCGGCGTCAATTCCAGGTCGTTCCGCCCCGGAATTCCAAGATTTGTTTTTTCGGTCTTCACACCTTCCTCACATCTGCCCTGCAGAGTGGTCGGGCACGGACGTTCAGCGACGCACCATGTCCAAGGAGGAAGCAATGATCCGCACCGTCATCGCAGGGGCTGCTGTGGCCGGCGCTCTGACGCTCGGCGTCGGCGGGATGGCCGGCGCCGCGCCGTCCGGCCCGACCGGGGGCACCGGCACAGGCGCCACGAAGGCGTCGCTGTGCGCCCGACTGCCCAAGCTCGAGACGAGGCTGCACACCCTCGAGGGAAAGGTGGCGACTCGCCTGTCGAAGGCGGAGGCCCGCGAGACGAAGGCCAAGGCGGCCGGCCACACCAAGATTGCGGACGCGATCGCCAAGCGGATCAGCCGCGTGCAGAGCCGTGAGACGAAATTGAACGCGAGGCTCTCAAAGGCAGAGGCGCGCTCGCGCGACAGCGGGGACGGGGACCACCGGGTCGGGCGGCACCACCGCCACGACCGCCGCCTGAGCAGGTCAGTTCGGAAGGTCGCTCAGCAGGTCGGCCACCAGCCGACCGAGTCCCGCCCGCAGCTCGGGCTGGCTGATGCCCGCCGTTGCCTGCTGTGCCTCGTCGACGTAGTTACGGGCGGCGTCGACGGCGACCGTGATGCCCTGCGACGCCATCACGATGGTGCGGGCCTTGTCGCGTTCGGGTTGGGCCAAGGGCGCGCCGAGAAGCGCCCGCAGATCGGGGCCGGCGTCGGGATCATCGAGCGCCACCAGGGCCGGCAGCGTGTAGATGCCCTCGGCCAGGTCCTGCCCGGCCGGCTTCAACAGCTGGCCGTCGGTGGCGGTGATGTCGAGCACGTCGTCACGGATCTGGAACACCATGCCGAAGCAGTGGCCGAACGCGGTGAGCGCGTCGACCTCCGCCGGCGGCAGCCCGCCGGTCAGCGCGCCGATCCGGCACGACGTCGCGGTGAGCGCCGCCGTCTTGCCGCTGATGGAAGCGAAGTAGTCCTCGCGGGTGCGGGTGATCTGGAAGGCCGAGCGCACCTCGGTGACCTGGCCCTGGCACAGGCGGCCGAGTGTGTCGGCCAGCAGCTCGGCGATGTCGGTGCCGAGCCCGGCGGCGATGGCGGCGCTGCGGGCCAGCAGGTAGTCGCCGGCCACGATGGCGACCAGATTGCCGAAGCGGCTGTTCACGCTCTCGACGTTGCGCCGGATAGTTGCCTCGTCAATGACATCGTCGTGGTACAGCGATGCGAGGTGGACGAGCTCGACGGCGACCCCTCCCATCAGGTCGTCCTCGGTGGGCTCGCGCCCGCCGCCCGTGGCCGCCGCCAGCGCGAGCAGGGGCCGGAGCCGTTTGCCGCCGGCGGCGATGAGATGGGTCGTCACCTCGTCGAGGAAGCCGTCACCCGTGACAACAGAGGCGGTGAGCAGGGGTTCCAGGCGCCGCAGTCCCTCTTGCAGGTGGGGCAGGCCGAGCGCCTCTGTCGGGTTCACTGCTCCAAACGTTAGGGCACGAGTGCCGAATGTCGACAACCGCCAGGTAAAAGGGGTCGGAGGAAACTCGCCGGCCTGGGTTTTCCGTGTGGATGCAGGACCCGCAGGCTGCGGCGTGATGGACTAAGGCCACAGGTACACTGAACCGAGAAGCAAGAGGAAACAAGGAGAGGCGGTCAGGGTGTTCGAACGTTTCACCGACCGGGCCCGGAGGGTGTTGGTGCTGGCGCAAGAAGAAGCGCGCCTGCTCAATCACAGCTTCATCGGTACCGAGCACATTCTCCTCGGGTTGATCCACGAGGGTGAGGGCGTTGCCGCCAAGGCTCTGGAGTCCCTGGGGATCTCTCTCGAGGCCGTGCGCGAGAAGGTGGAAGAGACGATCGGCATGGCCGGCACGGCGCCGAGCGGCTCACCGCCGTTCACGCCCCGGGCCAAGAAGGTCCTGGAGCTCTCGTTGCGCGAAGCGCTGCAACTGGGGCACAGCTACATCGGCACCGAGCACATGCTCCTCGGCCTCGTGCGCGAGGGAGAGGGTGTCGCCGCCACGGTCCTGGTGAGCCTCGGAGCGGACCTCGGCCGCGTGCGCCAGCAGGTGATCCAGCTCATGTCGGGGAGCCAGGGCAAGGAGTCGGTCGGCGCCAGCCAGGGCTCGGGCTCGGGCGACAACCCCTCGGGCTCGCCGGTGCTCGACCAGTTCGGCCGCAACCTGACCCAGCTCGCCCGCGACGGCAAGCTGGACCCCGTCATCGGACGTGCTAAAGAAATCGAACGTGTGATGCAGGTCCTGTCGCGCCGCACCAAGAACAACCCCGTCCTCATCGGGGAGCCCGGTGTGGGCAAGACGGCCATCGTCGAGGGACTGGCCCAGCGCATCGTGTCGAACGAGGTGCCCGAGACGCTCACGGGGAAGCAGCTGTACACGCTCGACCTCGGCGCGCTGGTTGCGGGCAGCCGTTACCGCGGTGACTTCGAGGAGCGCCTGAAGAAGGTCCTCAAGGAGATCCGCACGCGCGGGGACATCGTGTTGTTCATCGACGAGATCCACACCCTGGTCGGCGCGGGCGCCGCCGAGGGCGCGATCGACGCCGCCTCCATCCTCAAGCCGATGCTGGCCCGCGGCGAGTTGCAGACCGTCGGCGCCACGACGATCGACGAGTACCGCAAGCACCTTGAGAAGGACGCCGCCCTCGAGCGGCGCTTCCAGCCCGTCAAGGTCGACCAGCCGACGGTGGCGTTGACCATCGACATCCTCAAGGGCCTGCGCGACCGCTACGAGTCGCACCATGCCGTCAGCATCACGGACCAGGCCCTGGTGGCCGCGGCCAACCTGGCCGACCGCTACCTGGCCGACCGGTACCTGCCGGACAAGGCGATCGACCTCATCGACGAGGCGGGCAGCCGCCTGCGCATCCGCCGCATGAGCACCCCGCCGGACGCCAAGAAGCTCGACGAGGAGATCGCCCGCCTGCGGGCCGACAAGGAAGCCGCGATCGAAAAGGGTGCCTTCGAGCAGGCCAAGAAGCTGGCCGAGCAGGAGAAGGAGCGCCTGGATCGCAAGGAGAGCCAAGAGGCCGAACTGCGGGCTGAAGGCGTCGACCTGTTCGACGTCGTCGACGAAGAGGTGATCGCGGAGGTCCTGGCCGCCTGGACGGGCATCCCCGTCTACCGCCTGACCGAGGAGGAGACCGCGAAGCTCCTCCGCATGGAGGACGAGCTGCACAAGCGTGTGATCGGCCAGGAGGAGGCGCTGAAGGCGCTGTCCCGGGCGATCCGCCGCACCCGTGCCGGCCTCAAGGACCCCAAGCGACCCAGCGGGTCGTTCATCTTCCTCGGGCCGACGGGTGTCGGGAAGACCGAGCTCGCCAAGACGCTGGCCGAGTTCCTCTTCGACGACGAGGACGCGCTCATTCAACTCGACATGTCCGAGTACATGGAGAAGCACACGGTCAGCCGGCTGGTCGGCTCGCCCCCCGGTTACGTCGGGTACGAAGAAGGCGGCCAGCTCACCGAGGCCGTGCGGCGCAAGCCCTTCTCCGTCGTGCTCTTCGACGAGGTCGAGAAGGCGCACCCGGACGTGTTCAACACGCTGCTGCAGATCCTCGAGGACGGGCGGCTCACGGACGCACAGGGTCGCTCGGTCGACTTCAAGAACACCGTGCTGATCATGACGTCGAACCTCGGGACCGCCGACCTGCGCAAGGCGAACATCGGTTTCGCCAAGACGTCGGAGGCTGTCACCTACGAGCGGATGAAGGCCAAGGTGGACGAGGCGCTCAAGGCGCACTTCCGCCCCGAGTTCCTCAACCGCATCGACGAGGTGATCGTGTTCCACGAGCTCTCGAGGGCCGAGGTCACCGAGATCGTCGACCTCCTCATGGCGCGCACCGTCAAGCAGCTTTCGGAACAGGGCATCGGTCTAGAGCTGACGCCGGCGGCGCGCGCCCACCTGGCCGAGAAGGGCTACGACCCCCAGCTGGGAGCGCGGCCGCTGCGCCGGGCCATCCAGCAGCTGGTCGAGGACCCGCTGTCGGAGCGCATCCTCTGGAAGGAATTCCGCGTGGGCGAGACCATCGTCGTCGACGTCGAGGAGTCGCCCATCGACGGCGAGGGGCCACAGCTCAGCTTCACGGCGATCGAGGGCATTCAGCAGCCTCCGCCGCTGGAGCTCGCCGGCGCCGGCGCTGACGCCGAGTAGTCACTCCCAGCAGTAGCTGAACTCCCCCTGCAGCCTCGCGCTGTAGCCGGGGAGTCGCCGCGCCTGGAAGTGCGGGTTGTCGGCGCCGACGGGGGGATAGCTGAGGCCGAGCGCAGAGGCCGGCTCGAAGCCGAATCGGCCGTAGAACGCGGGGTCGCCCAGGAGCACCAACAGCGGCCACTGCTGCGCTTCCGCCGCACGGAGCAGAGCGACCATCAGCGCGCGGCCGATGCCGAGGCCCTGGCGGGCCGACGACACGCAGACCGGCGCGACCCCGGCGACCGCTGTGGCGCGCCCGTCGAGCTGTCCCGGTGCGGCTTGGAGGTGGCCGACGACGCCACGCTCGGTCCTGGTGTCGTCGGCGAGGTCGATCGCGACGAGCTCGAGGAGCGGGCGACCCTGTTGGGCGGAGGACCAGGTGTCCCGGACGATCGTCAGCTCCTCCTCGGCGCTGCGTGTGCCCTCGTAGGAGAACGCGTCAGCGACGACGCCGAGGATCGCGTCGGCGTCGTCCCGTTCGGCGGAGCGGACGGCAACGCTCACGGGCGGACCCTCGTGGCGTCAGCGCGGAGACCGGGTGTCGCCGTGTCCATCTGCATCTGCCGAGCCTGCCACCTCGCGTCCCGACCCGGCGGGTCCGCCGCGCTGTGACACCCCTCCCGTAGGGTGCCGTTCATGGCCTCGGCTCCTCGCTCGCGCCCCCGCGCCGACGCGGGTGACGGCGCGTTCCTCTGCTCCGCCTGCACCGCGACGTCATTGCGCTGGACGGGACGCTGTCCCGCCTGCGGCGAGTGGAACACGCTTGGCCCCGCACCGGTGCGACGCGCCGGCGGGTCGAAGAAGGCGGGACCGGTGGAGACCGTCGCGGCGCTGCCGCTGGCCGACGTCTCGACGGACGGCACCCACCCTCTGGCGACGGGGGTCAGCGAGCTCGACCGGGTCATGGGCGGCGGCGTCGTGGCCGGCTCGGTCACGCTGCTCTTCGGGCCACCCGGTATAGGCAAGTCCACGCTCTTGTTCCAGGTGCTCTCGTCGTTGGCCGGCACCGGCGTCGACGTCATGCTGGCCTCGGCCGAGGAGTCCCTGGCGCAGGTGCGCGGGCGCGCCACGCGCATCGGCCTGGTGCCGAGGCATCTCCTCGCCCTCGAAGGGCCCGACGTCGATGCGATCGAGGCGGCCGTCGAGCAGCACCGTCCCGCCCTCGTGGTGGTCGACTCGCTCCAGTCGGTCTCCGACCCTGAGCTGGGCCAACCGGCCGGGAGCCTGGCGCAGGTGCGCACCTGCGTTGAGCGCCTGACTCGGATGGCGAAGTCGACCGGCGCGCCGCTGCTCCTGGTGGGCCACGTGACCAAGGACGGCGACCTGGCGGGACCGCGCGCCGTCGAGCACCTGGTCGATACGGTCCTCTCGTTCGACGGCGACCGCCACCACGCCCTGCGTGTGTTGACGTCGGTCAAGCACCGCTTCGGGCCCGCCGGCGAGGTGGGCATCTTCGAGATGCGCGACGACGGCCTGCGCGCCGTGCCCGACCCGGGCCCGCTGCTGCTGGGTGATCGCATGGCCGGGGTCCCGGGCAGTGTCGTCGTGCCGGTCCTGCAGGGCCGCCGTCCGTTGTTGGTCGAGGTGCAGGCGCTGCTCGGTCCGGGGAGCGGCGGTGGCACCGGTCCGCCCCGGCCGCAGACGCTCGGCATCGACGCGGCGCGGGCCAACCTGCTGCTCGCCGTCCTGGCCTGTCGTACCGCGGTCGAGATCCCGGCCTCGGCGCAGATGTTCGCGGCGGCGGTCGGGGGCATCACCGTGACCGAGCCGGCGGCCGACCTGGCCGTCGCCCTGGCGATGGCGTCGGTCATCACCGACGTGGCGCTGCCGCCCGATGTGGTGGTCTTCGGGGAGCTCGGGCTCGCCGGCGAGGTCCGTACCGTGCCCGGTGCCGACCGGCGCCTGGCCGAGGCCCACCGTGCCGGCTTCACCCGGGCGCTCGTGCCTGCCTCCATGGCGAGCGTGCCGCTGGCGGCACCGCCTGGCCTCACCGTGCACGGGGTCCGCACGCTGGCCGAAGCCCTCAGCCTGGCCCGAACGGAGGCCGACGCGGGGGACGCGCCGGGTACGATGCCCGGGTGGCCGACGGTGCCGGCGGCAGCCAGCCTCTGAACGACGCGCTGGCGATGATCGCGCCGGGAACGACACTCCGGGAGGGCCTCGACCGGATTCTGCAGGCCAAGCACGGCGCGTTGATCCTGGTCGGCGACGACCCTGCCGTCCTTTCGGTCTGCACCGGCGGCTTCCTGCTCGATGCGGAGTACACGCCCCAGCGGCTGTCCGAGCTGGCGAAGATGGACGGGGCCATCATCTTGGCCGCCGACGCCTCCCGCATCGCACGGGCCAACGTGCACCTCGTGCCCAAGGCGACCATCCCCACCTCGGAGACCGGCACGCGGCACCGCACGGCCGAGCGGGTGGCCCGCTCCATCGACGTGCCGGTGATCGCCGTGTCCGAGGCCATGGCGACGATCGCCGTCTACCGCAACGACCGCAAGCACACGACCCAGTCGGCGGGCTGGCTGATCGACCGCTCGAGCCAGGCGCTTTCCACCCTGCAGCGCTTCCGCTCCCGCTACGACGACGCTCTCTCCACCCTGACCCGGCTCGAGATGGAGGACTCGGTCTCCGTGCGCGACGTCGTGGCGGTGCTCCAACCGGGCGAAATGGTCCGGCGCATCGCCGAGGAGATCGAGGGCCACCTGGTCGAGCTCGGCTCCGACGGCCGGCTGATCCACCTGCAGACCGAGGAGCTCCGCTCGGGCGTGTCCGAAAGCCTCGCGCTGGTCCTGCGCGACTACGCCGACGACAAGGGAAACGCCCACCTGCGCTCGCTCTCCGCCGACGCGTTGATGGACCTGCCCAAGGTGGTGGCCGCCCTGCACCTGTCGGCCTCCGACGACCAGCTCCACGCCGAGCTGGCTCCGCACGGGTACCGCCTGCTGCACCGACTGCCCCAGGCGCTCTCCGAGACGCTCATTGAGCGCCTGGTCGAACGCTTCGGGTCGCTGCCCGAGATCCTCTCCGCCTCGGCCGCCGAGCTGGAGTCGGTCGAGGGCATCGGCGCCGCCACGGCGCGTCATGTCCGCGATGGCCTGGCCCGACTGGTCGAGGCCAGCATCTTCGAGCGATACGAATGACCGGGTGGGTCTGGTAAAATAGCCAGTCACCCTCGGACGGCCAGCGCCCGTCCCGGCTGCCTCCGCACAGCATTACCGCAGCTCTGCGTGCCCGTGCGGGTGCCGCCAACGAAGCCAAAAGGGAGCCCTGAGTCCTGTGTCCTTCAAGGTCGGAGACAAAGTCGTCTACCCCCATCACGGGGCCGCCGTCATAGAGAAGCGGGAGACCAAGGTCGCCTTCGGTGAGAAGCGCGAGTACCTGGTCCTGCGGCTCGCCTATGGCGATCTGATCCTCAACGTCCCCGCCGACAACACCGAGGGCGTGGGCCTGCGCGAGGTCATCAACGACGAGGAGGTCGAGGAGGTGTTCGCCGTGCTGCGCAAGAAAGAGGCGCGCATGCCGACGAACTGGTCCCGGCGCTACAAGAACCACTCCGAGAAGCTGCGCTCGGGCGACATCTACCAGGTGGCCGAGGTCGTCCGGAACCTGTCCATCCGGGACAAGGACAAGGGTCTGTCCGCCGGGGAGAAGCGCATGCTGCAGCGGGCGCGCCAGATCCTGGTGTCCGAGCTCACCTTCGCCCTGAACGTGGACGAGGAAACCGCTGAAGAGCGCCTCAACGAGGCCCTGACCTAATCGACCGGTCCGGTCGCACCGTGACCAAGGTGTGGTCGATCGTCGTGGCCGGGGGTTCCGGCCAGCGCTTCGGCCAAATGAAACAGTTCGCCGTCCTCGGCGGCCGCCCGGTGCTCGCCTGGGCCGTCGCGGCGTGTCGGCCCTCTTCGGCCGGCGTCGTCCTGGTCCTGCCCACGGGTGCCGATGACCGGGAACCGCACGGCGCCGATGTCGTCGTGACGGGCGGTGCCACGCGAGCCGACTCTGTGCGTTGTGGGCTGGCCGCCGTCCCGTACGAGGCTGCCGTCATCGTGGTGCACGACGCGGCGCGGCCGCTCGCTTCACCGTCTCTCTTCGCCGCGGTGATCGAGGCCGTGGCCGACGCGGGGGCGGACGGTGCCGTGCCCGGCGTCCCCCCGAGTGACACCATCAAGACCGTGGACGCTTCCGGGCAGGTCATCGCCACGCTTGACCGCACCACCCTCGTCGCCGTCCAGACCCCGCAGGCCTTCCGGGCCGACGTGCTGCGGCGCGCCCACGGCGGTGCGGCGGAAACAGCCGGCGTCACCGACGACGCCATGCTGGTCGAGGCACTCGGCGGCACCGTGCGGGTCGTGCCCGGCGAGCCCGGGAACGTGAAGATCACCGATCCCGGCGACCTGGGGACGGCCGAACGCCTGCTGGCGGAGCGCGAGGGATGAGCATGCGCATCGGCCAGGGCATCGACGTCCACCGGTTTTCCGAGGATCCGCACCGGCCGCTGGTGCTGGGCGGTGTCGTGATCGAGGGCGGGCGCGGGCTCGGTGGCCACAGCGACGCCGACGCGGTGTGCCACACGCTGGCCGACGCCGTGCTGGGCGCGGTCGGCCTGGGCGACCTGGGCCGGCACTTCCCCGACACCGATCCGGTCTGGGAGGGCGCCGACAGCGTGACTCTCTTGACCGAGGTGATCGCCATGGCGGCCTCGCACGGCTTCGCCTGTGCCAACGCCGACTGCACCATCGTGGCCGACGCGCCTCGTCTGGCTCCGTACACAGCGGCGATGGTGGAGCGGCTGAGCGCGGTCGTCGGCGCGCCGGTCTCGGTCAAGGCGACACGGGCCGAGGGCCTCGGCGCGCTGGGCCGGGTCGAGGGCATCGCGTGCATGGCTGTCGTGCTGATGGAGTCGGCGTGAGCCGGCGGCCGCCGCCCCGTGGTGGACCGCGCCGGGCGCCGACGCGCCAGGAGCCGCGGCGCGCCGGAAGTGGTGGTGGCGGAAGCGGCGGCGGCGGAAGAAGCGGCGGCGGCGGAAGAAGCGGCGGCCGGAGTGCCGGCGAGGGCAGGGGAGGTGGGCACCAGCCCGACCGCCGACCGGGCCCGCGCAGCGAGCTGGGCGGCGATCAGGTGGAGGGACGGCGGGCCGTCCTCGAGCTCTTGACGGTCGGTCGCCGGACCGTACGGCGGATCTTGCTGGCCGAGGACCAGGATCCCTCGCCGCAGCTGGACCAGATTGAGGAGTTGGCGGGCAGGATGCGCGTCCCGGTCGAGACCGTGCCGCGACCCCGCCTCGACGCCCAGGCCCGTACGGAAGCACCACAGGGGGTCCTGGCCTTGGCCCGCCCGCTCGAGCCGGTTCCACTGGAGGAGCTGGCCGCGCCCGATCGGCACGGCAACGCGGCATTCCTCCTGGTGGCGGCGGGTATCACGGACCCCCGCAACCTCGGTGCGCTCTTGCGCAGTGCGGAGTGCGCCGGCGTGACCGGGGTCGTCCTGCCCCGTCACCGCTCGGCGCGGCTGTCGCCCACGGTGACCAAGACGGCGGCCGGGGCGATCGAGCACCTGCCCTTCGCCGTGGTGGGCGGCGTCCCCGCCGCGTTGAGTGAGCTGCGCGACCTCGGGGTCTGGTCGATCGGACTGGCCGGCGAGGCCGACCAGTCCCTCTACGACCTCCCGCTCGGCGACGGCCCCGTGGCGTTGGTGGTCGGGAGCGAGGAGAAGGGACTGGCACCGCTGGTGCGCCGGCGCTGCGATGCGGTCGCCGCGATTCCGCAGCACGGCACCCTTCCGTCGCTCAACGTCGGCGTGGCCGGCGCGGTCGCCTGCTTCGAGGTGGCGCGCCAGCGCACCGCCCGCCTGCCCGGCTGAGCGCCTGCGCCTGCGCCTGCGGCTGAACGCCTGCGCCTGCAGCAGCGGCTGCGCTAGGCAGCGGCTCCCACTTCAGTTGTGCAGAACGCACACCGTCGTGCTTCGACCGGGATGTCGCTGAGGCACTCGGGGCACTCGCGCGTCTCGGGCTTGGGCTCGTCGGTGGGCAACACGTTGAGGCGGCGCATCAGCGCGGTCAGCGGGACCACCACGGCGAAGAACACGACGGTCGCCACAATGAGGAACGACAGCAGCGCGTTGATGAACGACCCGTACTTGAAGGTCGAGTGGTTCACCGTGAACGTGAGGTCGGAGAAGTTGGGCTTGCCGAAGATGGCGGCGATGAGCGGCGTGATCAAGTCGGCGACCAGCGCCGCGATCATGGCCGCAAAGGCGACGCCGACCACGACGGCGACGGCCAGGTCGACGATGTTGCCCCGGAGAATGAACTTCTTGAAATCGGACAGCATCTGGGCCTCCCTGTTCGCGGCGGGCGGGCGCGCCCGCGTTCTGCTCCTATCTGTACCCCCTGCATCCTTCGCGTGCACGTGGGACACGGGCGCGTCGGGAACGGGCACGCCGCCCCGGGCGACGCGGGGCACGCACACGGGCGCAGCAGTAGAACCGGACAGCGCCGGGTGCGCGGGGACCTGAGATCGGGAGCCCGAGGCAGGAATCGAACCCGCGACATCTTCATTACAAGTGCCGTTCCGACGTGGACACCAGCGCGGCATCAGCGCGCTGTAGTGGCGTTTAGCGGCGTTACCGGACACGCAACGGCGCGCAGTTCCGCGGAGTTGGGGCGAGTAGTTGTCCCAAAAGTTGCCCGCGTTGAGGGGGTGCGTATGCCGTAGGGTGTCTTGCAAGGCTTCTCTATCATCGTCTTGTGTCGGCGGGCGGGATAGATTGCAAAGTCCGGGACGAAACAACACACGTGTAAGTTTCGTGGGACACCGGGGATGCCCTGGGAATCGAATAGCGGCGCCGTGCGCCGACGGTGGGACACCCTCCACCGTTCGCTGAGAGATGGGTAGGGCATACGCCCGAAGCCCTCCTCGCCGCGCCCGACGCATTCCTGACGAACTGATCTCACTTCGTCGGGCGGCGCTCGCCGTCCGCATCCTTAGACGAAGCCGCCTTCGGACGGTCTTGTCGCGTTAACGGGAGGTTCCCGATGCCAACTATCACCACGACCCTGCTGGTGCCGGTAGCCACTGCAGCGCAGCAGCTCGGGATCTCGAGATCTTCGATCTACCGCCTTCTCGACGCTGACACCTTCGAGACCGTCGCTATCGGAAGCCGACGTCTCATCGTCGGCGAGTCGCTGACGAAGTACGTCGAGACCCTGCGTCAGGCGTCCTAACTCTCAAAAGATCGCCGCCCGGTTTGCTGCGCCGGGCGGTTCACGTCGTAGCAGGGTTGCGGGGGGTTCCTAGCTTCCCTCGCACCCTGCGGCGATGCCAACCCAATAGCTAGGAGACACAGAGATGACAGTCACAGAAGAGTTTCACCTTTCGACCGAGGATCTGCATTCCCTCGTCCGCTGCACCATCGCCGAATCCGACGACCCAGCCAAGACGGCACAGTTCTTCGGATGGGCGTGGTGCCGCGCTGGGGAGCAGTACGAGCCCATTGGCTTTACGCGGGAAGAAATCGAATCGATGAGCAACCCCGAACGCGCCCGGCTGATGGCGCGTGGCAATGAGCAGGATCTGGCGCACATAAGGGCCATACACGAGGACCGTGCGGCGAAGAGAGCGCAGGAGATGGCCGAGAGAACGCCGCCGCGCCGACCCGAACGCGCCCCAAAGGAAGAGAAGCTCGTATCGACGCTCAGGCTCGTCAAGGCATCGGAGGCAGAGATGAGATCCGTAACCTGGGCGTGGGAGTCGAAGATTCCGGCCGGGAGCGTGGCATTGCTGGCGGGTCGGGAAGGTCTCGGCAAGTCGACCATCTCCGCATGGATCACGGCTCGAGTCGCCCGCGGCGAGCTGCCCGGCCAATACGAGGGAACGCCCAAGACCGTTCTCGTGGTCGCCACGGAAGACAGCTGGTCGTTCACGCTCCGCTCGGCCACGGCTCGAGGCCGCTGGCGCCGATCTGGACCGTGTCGTATGGCTGAAGCTGGTCACGCCCGAAGGCCGCGAAGAGACTGCGGTCCTCGAGTTTCCCGCTCAGGTAGACGTACTGCGGCAGGTGAAGCTGGGCGAGCCCGATCTCGCCCTCATCGTCCTCGACCCGCTGATGTCGCGCCTGGGCGCCAAGCTCGACACCCACCGAGACGGCGACGTGCGTCAGGCACTCGAGCCGCTCGTGTCGTTCGCCGACGACACCGGAGTGTCCATCCTCGGCCTGATCCATCTGAACAAGTCGCAAGGCGTCGACCCGCTGACGGCCGTCATGGGTAGCCGGGCGTTCGTGGCTGTCGCCCGATCGGTGCTCGTCGTCATGAAAGACCCCGACGAGGAAGACGCCTACGTCATGGCGCACGCCAAGTCCAACCTGGGTCGGCGTGCGCCGACGAGGGCTACGTCATCGAGGGGCACGAGTTTGGCGCCGAGCTGAAGGTCAGCAACCTGCTTACCGAGGTCGGAAGGATCACGACGTCTCGCGTCCGCTGGACCGGGATAGTGGATCGGTCGGCCGAAGAGATCCACGAGGCCGGCGGTCCCAACAGCGACGCCGCCTCAGAGCTTGACGAGTGCGTCGCCTGGCTGAAGACCTACCTGGCCGGCGAGGGCGGCGCCAAGTCGTCGAGGGTCGCCAAAGATGCCGGCGGGCGCTACTACGCGGCGCACCCTGCAGCGAGCAGCGAGGCAGCTGAAGATCGTCATGCGCCATGAGGGCTTCCCGGCCGTGACGGTGTGGGAACTGCCCGCGGAACCGCCGGTTGTGCCATGACGGCCCCATTCCTTTTAGTTGGCGCAGCAAGGCACAACTGTCGACCACAGTTGCGCCACTCATTCCTAAACACCCTGTTCACACTGCTGTGCTAGCTGATGAGATGGGGAATCTGCAGCTTTCTCCGAAGATCCGAAGGGAACCCGACAATGTCAACGCCGGCTAGTCGACGATGGGTCCGGAGCGAGCCCTCAAACGGGATGCTGAACCTCGACCCCAACAACCAATCACCGACACCGATCCTGGTCGACGGGCGCGACCTGTCCGACCGGCGAGTCCTCGAGGCGGAACGCATCGTGGCCGCCGAATACGCCCGCCTGTCTGCATGACCGACCACTGAAGGAGACACCGATGAAAAACCAGCGAGATCGAAAATGGCTGGCTCAGGCCAGTCCGAAGGACATCGCTGCAGCAACCGCAGCCGGCGAGCTGCAAACCGTCCTTGCAGGCGGCGATCCGCCGTCCGCAGCGCTGCAAGAGGAAGCCTCGAGCGCATCGCCGAAATCCACCCGCCGGCACCGCTGCCAGGCCAGGGAGCGAACGCCGACAGCGCGAGCCCTGACCTAAATGGCAGGACGTGGCGAGAGGCGGAGCGGGCGAAGCTGCGGCAAATGACGCCGGCAGAGATCGTGGCCGGCCAGGCGCGTGGCGACTTCGACGAACTTCTGACTATCAACGAAAGGGAATCACAGTGACATCCGTTTACAACGCCAGAGGCGAAATGGTCCATCCTGACCCGAGCGTCCTACCGCCCGACGTCTTCGCACTCGTCGAGGAACTGCATCAGGCCGAGTTTGCCTACGAACAGGCGAACGACGACGTGTTCCAAGCGGAGCGGCGCATCAAGGCAGCGAAAGAGGAAGACGCAGCCGAACTGCGTGATCTGCTGGCGGCCGGCAAGGCTGCGCCGAAGGTCATCGACAAGCACGAGCGCGGAAGCTCCGCAGCCCACGCCAGAGCGAGGGCGATTAAGACGGCCACGCACCCGCAGGTTGACAAGGCGCAGCGTCGCCTGCAGTCGGCCGTCAGATCGCATCTAGGCGAGATCGAGGCAACAGCGGCAGACGCGGCGCACGAGCTGGGCGAGAAGTACAGAGCTGCCCTGACTGAGGCGACACGGCTGCGAGAATCGCTCGCTTCGAAGCTCGATACGTGGTCCGACGTGCCGGACGCGAGCGTCAGCGTCTCTCTGGCGATGACAGTTGGTCATGGAAGCCGGAATCTCGCTCGGCCATCGTCGGCGGCATCTACGAACCTGCAGCGCTTCTCACGGCACTGGCCGAAGAAGACGGCTTTCGGCACGTTCCGAAGCCGAGACACTTCTCGACGACCGAGGAAATGTCTGGCGCCGAGCGCCATCGCCAGTGGGAGTCCAATGCTCGCAACGGCGTCCGTATGGATCCCGACAGTCTTCAGCCTTACACGACTACTGGCTTCGAGAGTGTCGACGCCAGTAGCCCGCGCCACGTTCGACGCGTTGCGTGATAGGTCGCCTGTCGTCGTGTGTATCTCTGCCGCACGGTGACCGGTACGCAGCGGCGGGCGCGTTGTGTTCGCCGCGTCGCTGTCGCTGCGAGATGGTGGTCGGCAGTCGGCGCGGAGATGGCACCGCGCTGGCTGTTGGTCGCCGTCGAGGCTCGTGCGTTCGTCGTCGGCGTCGACGCTCGTGCACTGGTCGATAGATGGTGACCGCGCATAACAGCGGGGTCGGTAACCCCGAGCAGGTACTGCGGCAGCTCCCGCCACGTATAGGGGCTGCCGGTTTCTACGGGTTTTCAAGTTTGCCGTCATGCGAGTTGCCGCGCAGCAGAAGAAAGTCCAGGTGGCGCCGTGGCCCTCCAACTCGAAACCTCAAAACCTGGGGGGATTGGCAGCCCCTATACGAAGCGGGAAGCGGCTCATATCCCCTTCGGGGGTATCGACTGCGACGCTGATGGTGACGTTGCGACCCGCCGTCGTGGCGTCGATTTGGTCGAGACGCGCTGGCTCGGCTTCCTCGATGACAACGAATGGTCGTCTCCCGGCATCTCCGATTGCGGCCGCGTAGCCTTATCCGGCAATGTTCATGGCGGGTTGGATCGTCGGCCTGCTGCTGCTCCCGTTTGTCGTGGCTGGAGTGGCCCATATTGCTTGGCGACACGAAAAACGGACAGGGAAACCGATGGCCATAGGCAAGCACCTTCGGCACCCCATTCGTGGGCTCAAGATCCTCTGGGCCGTCATCAGCGGAAACCGCACGATCGCGGTTCTGGCTGGTATTGGCCTGTTGGCTGTGCCGACCGCCTTCACCGTTTGCCCTGGCCTTGTACACCGGATCAGCCACAACGGGCGAGTGGCCATTCTTGCGGTGTGGCTGGTTGTCGCCGGTATCGCTACGCTTGCGACAAGGTTCGAGTCTGAACGAGCGCAGAAAGTTGCCAAGGGGTCGTACAGGGTGTTGCTTAAGTCATACCTGGCGAGACAATTCGCGCTGCTGCCTGCTGGGTATGAGTCCACCCTGTACATACCAGACGACCAACTCGGGGTTCTGCTGCCCTTCTACCCGCGGCGAATCAACGACGTAAACAACCCCCATGTCTTCAGGTATGACCAGGGTGCAACCGGGGCTGCCTATACGCGCAAGAGACCTTCTATGGCAGTCGGGGAGGGCGTTTCAAGCCCCGAGTTCAACCTGACCCCCGCACAGCATTCACTCTTTGCGAACGACGAAGTCGTGGTTGCGGTGCCGGTTTTCAACGAAGATGCGCAAGTAATCGGCGTTTTGTCGCTTCTGGGGCATCAAAACGACAGCTATTACGTTTCACCTAACCGAGTACCGAATAAATCTAACATTGAGGCGTTGGAGGGGGTCGCTGACGAAATTGGGCTCACTCTGGCTACTGAAGGAGTAACGTAGGAGGACGAGATGGCACCACAGATCGAAAGACAAACCAAGTCTGGACAGGGAGCCCTCATCATCCTCGGAGAGGATTATGAGGAGCGCGCAGCGCGTCGCCGCAAGAACCAGGCCGAGGCTGAGGCCTTAGCAGACGACATCAGGTTGACTGCCGGTCAGGCGGCCACGCTTCGGCAAAAGTCCACCGGATAGGGGATTTACCACCCCTTATTAGTGGAGTATCGGGGGCCGATCGCCTGCAGCGCCCTCGGATTGGATCTGACGCCGGGTCCAGCACAACCTTCGAGGTTCAGGTGCTCGGCTCGGTCAGTGGCCGTACCGTCCCGTTCTTTTCGACGTCTCTCGTCGTAAAGCCGCATAAACGCGTTTCCATCGGTTTTTCCGTCCAGGTGCGGATCCTTACGCCGCCGGCTCTTGGGGGGGCTGCTGCTGAAGCGGCATGTTAACTGGCTGGCGCACCGTCATTGGGAGCGAGCCTCTTTCTTCGCCGTCCAGCAAAATCTTCCATACGTACCGCTGGTAGTTGGTGATCGGGATCGGAGGGGGTTCAACCGGTAGAGCGACCATCACGGGTGCGCCCGGCTCCGTCAGCGGCGGATGCCCCGCGAGAAACTGCGCGGCGAACTTCGCCCCAGCGTCTTGGCCGTCCTCGTCCACGAGGACCACTTCAAGGCTATGGGATTGGAGGGCCTCGTTGTAGCCAACTTCGAGGACGATGGCGAAGGCCACCTTCTGCATCGTCGGGACCGTCGGGGCAAACACGGTGTCCCACTGGCCGCCGAATATGTAGAGCTTGCCGTCCTGGCCGCTCCGGGCTCCATCAGCAAGCATGGCAGATCGAATCTTCATGTGTTACAATGTACCACCGCGACATCTTCATTACAAGTGAAGTGCTCTACCAACTGAGCTACTCGGGCGCTCCGGCCCAGGCTACAGGCCTGCGGCCCCGCCCTCGCCCGACCAGCGGAAAGGCTTGCACCGGACGGGGGGCAGGCCAGGCTGGACGCTCAATGGATGACGACCAGCCACAGACACGGTCTCCTGGCTCACTTTCGATCGTCCGGGCGGCGGCGGTCCTCATCCTCTTCGTGGTGGCGGTGACGGTGCTCGTGGCGGTCGGGACGCGCCCGAGTGTGAGCAGCACGCCGACGGCCACGCCGACGACCACGCCCACCACCGCGGCGGGCGGCACACGTCGACGACCGCGGCCGCCGCGGCCGGGTCGACCTCGACGACGACCACCGTCGAAGACCACGACGACCACCAAGGCGGGACACAAGGGGTCGGGCACGACGACCACGACGATCGCGCCGGCCTCGGTGAGCGTCGTGGTGGCCAACGGCACGAGCTCCAACGGGCTCGCCGCGCACTACTCGACGCTCATCGGCGCCGGCGGCTGGACCATGAAGACCCCGTCGACGCGTCCACCGCGTGCCCACGTCGGCCGTGTACTACGCGGCGGGCATGCAGCAGCCGGCGGCATCCATCGCGACCACCATCGGCGTCAAGCCGGCCCAGGTGCTCCCGATCACGACGTCCACGCCGGTCAACGGGGTCACCGGCACCGACGTCGTCGTGGTCATCGGCGCCGGACCTGGCCGCCACCACCACGACGACCACCGCCTGACGTTGCCGGCTGCGGGCGACGCCGCGGCGCGCCTGCCGGCGCTCCTCCAACCGCTGGCGGCCGAGCCGGGCGCCAGCGCGCTGTTCCTCGATTTCGACGGGACGCTCTCCGCCATCGTCGAGGACCCGAGGGACGCGCGCCCGCTGCCCGGCGTGCCCGCGCTGCTGTCCGACCTCGCCACCCCCTTCGCGCTTGGTCGCGGTGATCTCGGGCCGCCCCACCGCCTTCCTGGCCGAGGTCCTCGGCGCGCCGCCGGGAGTCACGCTGGCCGGGCTCTACGGGCTCGAGCGCGCGCTGCAGGGGCCGGCGCACGACACCTGGGCCTCGGTCATCGACGAGGTGGTGGCGGAGGCGACGGCCACGGCACCCGAGGGCGTCTACGTCGAGCCCAAGGGTCTGACCGTCACGCTGCACTGGCGCCACGTCCCCGAGCACGAGGGCTGGGTGCTGGCCTTCGCGGCGCGCCAGCGCGACGCACGCGGCCTCATGGTGGTGCAGGGCCGGCACGAGCGCGAGCTGCGCCCCCCGCTCGACGTGGACAAGGGCACCGTCGTGCGCGCCCTGGTGGCCGAGCACGACGTGCAGGCCGCGCACGGCAACGCCGCGCGCCGGCGGCCGCCGCCTTCGGCGACGACGTCGGCGACCTGCCCGCCTTCGCCGCGCTCGGCGCGCTCGCCGCGCGCGCACGGGCCGGCGACGCCGCGCCGCTCACGGTGGTGCGGGTCGCCGCCGTCGACACGGAGAGCCCGGCGTCGGTGGCGACGGCGGCCGACCTGACTGTTCCCGGCGCCGCCGGCGCGGTGGCGTTGCTGCGCGTGCTGGCCGGCTGCCGCCGGGGCGACGCCGGCCGTTCAGTCCTGAGCAGCGGCGAGCTGGTCGGCCCACCAGTCGGCCGCCGTCCGCTCGCGCACCGACGTCGCGCAGGGCAGTCGGCGCGCGCGGCGCGCGCGGAGCGCGTCCATGGAGAGCGCGGCGTGCAGCGCGTCGGCCGTGCCGGCGACGTCGAACGGGATTGACCCCGAGCGCGCCGCCGCCGTCGAGCGCCAGCTCCTCCCACGCCCCGGCCTGGTGTGAGAGCACCAGCACGCCGTCGGCCGCGTTGAGCAGCGCGCCCTCCTTGGCCACCAGGTTCAGCCCGTCGCGGACCGGGTTGACCAGCAGCACGTCGGACAGGGTCAGGGCGGCGAGCGAGCGGGCGTAGTCGTCCCGGACCGAGAGCACGATGGGCGTCCAGCCGTCGCCGGCGCCGTCGGCGCCCGTCGCCACCGCCACCGCCCCGAAGGCGTGGTTGATGCGCTCCGCCGTGTGCTCCACGTCGGCGGCGTAGGCGAGATACTCGGCCAGCCCCTGGCGGCTGGGATAGGCGAACGCCACGTGCACCACCTCGCCGCGCCACTCGGGGTACGTGGTCAGCAGCTCCTCGAAGGCGAGCATCCCCCGCACGATGTTCTTCGACGGCTCCATGCGATCGGTGCGGGCCACGATCCGGCGCTCGCCCACCTCGGCGCGCAGCGCGTGGGCCGCCGCCGCGCACGCGGGCGACGATGCCTCCGCCTCGAGCACGCCGGCGTCGAGGCCGAGCGGGGCCACGAAGGTCCGCGGCGCGCCGCGGCCCGCGCCGCGGCGTAACAGGCCCGTGAAGCCGGCCTCCCACTGGTGGCAGTGGAAGCCGCAGGCGTCGTAGCCGGCCATGCCGTCGAGCAGCTCGGCCCGCACGTCGTCGGGCAGCACGGCCAAGCATGTCGGGCGCGGCGAACGGCGTGTGCAAGAAGTGGACCGTGCGCAGGTCGGGTCGCGGCCTCGGCCAGCATCCGCCCGAGCAGCGAGAAGTGGTAGTCCTGCACGAACACGGTGTCGCCCTGGCCCGCCCGCTCCGCGATCACGTCGGCCATGGCCCGGTTGTAGGCCCGGTAGCCGTCCCAGGCCGTCCGCCAGTGGCGGTCGAAGCGGGGCCGGTGCGGCAGGTCGAAGAGGTGGTGGTGGCAGTACCAGAGCGTCGTGTTGGCGACGACGTCGTAGGCCTGGCGGTAGGTCTCGTCGTCGACGACGACCGGGACGCAGATCGAGGCCGTCCTCGTGCATGAGGCCGTGGGCGACCGCCTCGCGGTCCGCCGCCCCCATCGTCACCGAGGCCCACGTCGTGCCGCTCCCGGCGAGGATCCGGTGCAGGGACGAGGCCAGCCCGCCACCGGCCCGCGCCGGCACCAGCGCGCCGTCGCGGCCCGGCGCGAAAGGTGAGGGGGCCGCGGTTGGAGACGACGATGGTGCCGCTCACGTGCCGGCGCGGCAGCGATGGAGCGGGAGGGGGCGCGCGGTCGAGCGCGGCCCGCAGCACGTCGACCGCCTGGGGGCGCAGCTCGTGCAGCGGCCGGTTGCGGTGGATGCGCTCACCGAGGTCGACCTGGGCCAGGCGGTCCGCCCCGAGGTGCTGCGCCACGTCGATCAGCAGCCCGAGCTCGACGCCGTACCCGTCGGCGAATCCGAGCTTCTCGAAGACCCAGCGGTGCGCCGCGGTCTCGCCGGCCAGCGGCTGGCGCACCCAGGAGAGCTCGGGGAAGAGGAGCTCGAGCACGGGACGCGCCACCAGCTCGGTGACCCGTCCGCCGCCGGTCGGGTCGCCGTGCAGCGGCCGCGTGTAGAAGCCCTTGACGAGGGCCACGTGGTCGGTGGTGAGCAGCGGCCCGAGCAGCCCGGTGACGAAGGCCGGGTGTCGTGTTGGCCACGTCGGCGTCGAGGTAGGCGACGACGTCGCCGCTCGAGGCCGCCAGCGCCGCGGCCATGGCCTGGCCCTTGCCGCCGGCGCCGCCGGGCCCGGCCACCACGACCGCCCCGGCGTCGCGGGCCTGCTCGGCGGTGTCGTCGAGCGATCCGTCGTTGAGCACGATGACCTCGTCCACCAGGCCGTTGCCCCCGTGCCCGGCCAGGAAGGGCTGGACGACGGCCCGCACGACCGAGCCCACGGTCGAGCCCTCGTCCCGGGCCGGGATGCAGACCGAGACGGTCCGGCCGGTCCGTGCCTTGGCCTCGAGCACGGGCCCGATGGGGAAGTCCCCGTGGTGAAAGGTGTGCGCCACGCCCACGATTCAAGCAGCCGCGCTGCGTTGAGGCGGCCGGCCCGGTCGGGCTATCATGGATCCCATCATCCAGAGCGACTGAGGGACGGGCCCGTTGACGTCGCGGCAACCAGTGCAACGCACCTGGTGCCAATGCCCGATCGATGAGGAGGACCGATGGTCGATTTTGTCACTGGGCTGCGTTGTCGTGAATGTCAGCGCGCCTTTCCCGCCGAAGCCCTGCACGTCTGCGACTACTGCTTCGGGCCGCTCGAGGTCGCCTACGACTACGAGCGGATCGCGCGCCTCGGTCACCCGCGAGTGCATCGAGGCCGGGCCCCGCTCCATCTGGCGCTACCGCGACCTGCTGCCGGTCGACGACGCCACGCCGGTCGACCTCGGCGCCGGCTTCACCCCGCTGGTGCGGGCCGACCGCCTGGCGGCCGAGCTCGGCCTGGGCGAGCTGTGGATCAAGGACGACACCGCCAACCCGACCGGCTCCTTCAAGGACCGGGTCGTCTCGGTCGCGCTCACCAAGGCCGCGGCAGCTCGGCTTCAAGGTGGCGGCCTGCGCCTCGACCGGCAACCTGGCCAACTCGGTGGCCGCCCACGCGGCCAGGGCCGGGATGGACTCGGTCGTCCTGATCCCGCACGACCTCGAGGCCGCCAAGGTCACCATGACCGCCGTCTACGGCGGGACCGTCATCGCCGTCGAGGGCAACTACGACGACGTCAACCGGCTCTGCGCCGAGCTGACCAGCGAGCGTCCCGAGCTGGGCCTTCGTCAACGTCAACGTGCGGACCTACTACGCCGAGGGCTCCAAGACACTGGCCTTCGAGATCGCCGAGCAGCTGGGCTGGCAGGCGCCGGACCACGTCGTGGTGCCCGATCGGGTCGGGCAGCCAGCTGACCAAGGTGGCCAAGGGGTTCTCCGAGCTGGGCAAGGTCGGCCTCCTGCCCGAGGAGCCAGCCGTGCGGATCTCGGGCGCCCAGGCCGAGGGGTGCTCGCCGGTGGCCGAGGCCTTCTTGTCGGGCACCGACGCCATCCGGCCGGTCAAGCCCAAGACGATCGCCAAGTCGCTGGCCATCGGCAATCCGGCCGACGGCTGGTACGCCCTCGAGGCCATGCGCCGCTCGGGTGGCTCCTGCGCCGCCGTGACCGACGGCGAGATCGTCGAGGCCATCGGGCTGCTGGCCCGCACCGAGGGGATCTTCGCCGAGACCGCCGGCGGGGTGACCATCGCCACGCTGTGCAAGCTGGCCGCGTCGGGGGCCATCCGCCCCGACGAGCGTGTGGTGGCCCTGGTCACCGGGCACGGCCTGAAGACGGTCGAGGCCCTGGCTGGAGTCGAGGGCAGCGCCCCGACCGCCACCATCCCGCCCACCCTGGACGCCTTCGACGCTGCGCTGGACGCCCACGAGACCAAGGAGATCCCCCGATGAGCGTGACCGTCCGCATCCCCACCCAGCTCCGCACCCTGACCGGGGGCGCCGGCGAGGTCGAGGTCGAGGGGAGCTCGGTCGGCGAGGCCCTCAAGGCCCTCGATGCCGCGCACCCGGGCCTGGCCGAGCGCCTCTTCGACGACGCCGGCAACCTGCGCCGATTCGTGAACGTGTTCCTGGCCGACGAGGACGTCCGCTTCCTGGACGGCCTCGGGCACGCCGGTCACACCGGGCCAGACCCTCTCGATCGTCCCCGCCGTCGCCGGGGGCTGAGCTCCGGGAGCCTGCCCGGAGATGGTCGTCGAGGCGCGCTGTGTCGCCCTTGCGCCCGGCGCCTTAAGGTGGTTACCTGTTAGCACTCACAAGTCGAGAGTGCTAATGGAGGAATAGACCAGATGGCCAAGATCATCGCCTTCCAGGAGGAAGCCCGCCGCGGCCTGGAAACCGGCATGAACAAGCTGGCGGACGCCGTCCGCGTGACCCTCGGCCCGAAGGGCCGCAACGTGGTGCTCGACAAGAAGTGGGGCGCCCCCACGATCACCAACGACGGCGTGTCCATCGCCAAGGAGATCGACCTCGAGGACCCCTTCGAGAGGATCGGCGCCGAACTGGTCAAGGAAGTCGCCAAGAAGACCGACGACGTCGCCGGTGACGGCACCACGACGGCCACCGTCCTGGCCTGGGCCATGGTCCGCGAGGGCCTGCGCAACGTCGCCGCCGGGGCCAACCCGATGGCGCTCAAGCGGGGCATCGAGGCCGCGGTCGAGACCGCGGTCGAGCTCCATCCACGGCCTGGCCAAGGAGACCGAGTCCAAGTCCCAGATCGCCCAGGTGGCCTCCATTTCGGCCGCCGACACCGAGATCGGCGAGATGATCTCCGAGGCCATCGACAAGGTCGGCCGCGACGGCGTCATCACCGTCGAGGAGTCGCAGACCTTCGGCATGGACATGGACCTCGTCGAGGGCATGCGCTTCGACAAGGGCTACATCGCCCCGTACTTCGTGACCGACCCCGAGCGCATGGAGGCCTCGCTCGAGGACGCCTACGTGCTGCTCGTCGGCTCGAAGATCACGGCCGTGCGCGACATGCTGCCGGTCCTCGAGAAGGTCATGCAGAGCGGCAAGCCGCTGCTGATCATCGCCGAGGACGTCGAGGGCGAGGCCCTGGCCACCCTGGTCGTCAACAAGATCCGTGGCACGTTCCGCTCGGTCGCCGTCAAGGCCCCCGGGTTCGGTGAGCGCCGCAAGGCCATGCTGCAGGACATCGCCATCCTCACCGGCGGCCAGGTCGTCACCGAAGAGGTCGGCCTGAAGCTGGAGAACGTGACGCTCGACCTGCTGGGCACGGCCCGCAAGGTCGTCATCACCAAGGACGAGACCACCATCGTCGAGGGCGCCGGCACCGAGTCCGACATCAAGGGACGCATCAACCAGATCAAGACCGAGATCGAGAACACCGACTCGGACTACGACCGGGAGAAGCTCCAGGAGCGTCTGGCCAAGCTGTCCGGCGGCGTGGCCGTGATCAAGGTCGGGGCCGCCACCGAGGTGGAGCTCAAGGAGAAGAAGCACCGCATCGAGGACGCCGTCTCGACGACGAAGGCCGCCATCGAGGAGGGCGTGGTCCCCGGCGGCGGCGTCGCCCTGCTGCGGGCCCAGACCGCCATCCTCGAAGCTGCCGAGAAGCTCGAGGGCGACGAGGCCACCGGGGCCCGGCATCGTGGCCAAGGCCGTCGAGGAGCCGCTGAAGCAGATCGCGGTGAACGCCGGCCTCGAAGGCGGGGTCATCATCGAGAAGGTGCGGGGCCTCAAGGGCTCGAACGGCCTCAACGCCGACACGGGCGAGTACGAGGACCTCTTCAAGACCGGCGTCATCGACGCCGCCAAGGTGACCCGTTCGGCCCTGCAGAACGCGGCCTCCATCGCGGCCCTGTTCCTGACCACCGAGGCGGTCATTGTGGACAAGCCCGAGGAGGAGGCGCCGGCCATGCCGGGCGGGATGGACGACTACTAGACCGGCCGAGGCCGGCCCGGGAGGGGCTGTCACCCGCTTGCCACAATGCTGCAACAGGCATGTGTGACACTGATGACGCCTCACCCCCAACCGAGGCTGAAGCGGTGCGCCCGGCCAATCGGCCGGGCGCACTGTCTTTTCGGGGGCACTGTTCGGTCCGGGGCGCCGGGCGCCTTCTCTACACTGACGGCGTGCCCTTGACCCCGACGACCGGCTGGGGGGTCCTCCATCTCTTCTGCCGGCTGGCGCCCGATTTCGACGCCAATGCCCTGCGCAAGGCGGTCGGCGCCGCCCAGGCGGACGGCTATCTGGTGGTCCCCGTCGCCCTGCTCGGGCACAAGGCGGACTTCGGCCTGATGGCGCTCGGGCCCGACATCTGGCGGCTGCGCCGGCTGCAGACCGAAGCCGCGGCCTCGGGGCTCGTGGCCACGGAGTCCTACGTCTCGCTGACCGAGGTGTCCGAGTACGCCGCCGGTGTCCCCGAGGAGCTGCGCCAGGCCCGGCTGTTCCCCCAACTGCCGCCCGAGGGCAAGGACGCCTTCTGCTTCTACCCGATGAGCAAGCGCCGCGGTGAGCAGCACAACTGGTACTCGCTCGACTTCGACGACCGGAAACAGCTGATGATGGGCCACGGCAAGGTGGGGCGGACCTTCCACGGCCGGGTGCTCCAGGTCATCACGGGATCGACGGGGCTCGACGACTACGAGTGGGGCGTCACGCTGTTCGGCGTGCACCCCGACGACCTCAAGGAGTGCGTGTACGAAATGCGCTTCGACGAGGCCTCGGCCCTCTATGCCGACTTCGGCCCGTTCTACTCGGGCATGGTGGGATCGTTGGACGAGGTGCTGTCCGTGCTGGGCGCGTGAGCGACGCGTCGTGACGACCGCCGCCGTCGACACCGCGTACGCCGGACGATGCCGCAGCGTCGCTCGACGATCTCCGTGACGGCCTGCGCCGGCTCGGGCGCGTCGTCGTGGCCTTCAGCGGGGGCGCCGACTCGTCGCTGTTGGCCAAGGTGGCCCACGACACGCTGGGCCGTGAGTCCGTGTTGTGTGCCACGGCGATCTCGCCGTCGCTGGCCGGCATCGAAGAGGCGGATTGCCGGAGCCTGGCCGTCGAATGGGGCCTGCGTTGGGTCGGCGTGCCGACGAGCGAGATGCAGGACGCGGCCTACGTCGCCAACGGCCCCGACCGCTGCGCCCGCTGCAAGAGCGCCCTGATGGATGCCGTCGGGCCGCTGGCTGCCGCCGAGGAGGCGACAGTCGTGTTGGGCGTGAACGTGAGCGATCTGGGTGACCACCGCCCGGGGCAAGTGGCCGCGGCCGCGGCCGGCGCCGTCTTCCCGTTGGTGGACGCGGGCTTCACCAAGGACGACATCCGGCAGTGGTCCCGGGCGCTCGGGCTGCGCACCTGGGACAAGCCGGCCGCCGCCTGCCTCGCGTCGCGCCTGCCGTACGGCACGCCGGTGACGCTGGGCCGGTTGGCCGCGGTCGAGGAGGCGGAGGCGGCCCTGCACGCGCTCGGCTTCGGGCAGCTGCGTGTGCGCCACCACGGCGACGCCGCCCGCCTGGAGGTCGAGCCCGACGGCACTGGCCGAGGTGGTGGCGCGCCGGGACGAGGTCGTGGCCGCCGTGCGCGGCGCCGGGTTCCGGTTCGTCGCCCTGGACCTGGAGGGCTTCCGCTCCGGCAGCCTGAACCGTGCGCTGCCTGACGGAGGCGTCGACGCGGACACAATCGTCAGCGAGGAGAATCGATGAGCGCGGTCCGGGTCAAGGTGAAGCTGACATTCCCCGAGTCCGAGGTCCGGCGCGCCGTGCTGGCCACGCTGGTGCGGCGTTTCGACGTCGATCCCGATATCCGCCGGGCCGACGTGGAGGAGCACCGCGGCTGGATCGTCTGCGAAATGGACGGCCAGGCGACCCAGGTGGAGGCGGCACTGGAGTGGCTGCGCACCGAGAACATCACGGTGGACCTGCTGGGGGACATCCTCGAGGGCTGACGCCGGCCCCGCCGGCCGCGCGGTCATGAACCCCGCCGGCGGTCGACGACAAGAACCCAGCCGGACTTCGGTCAGCCGCCCTCGGGCTTGTTGGGCACGTGCCAGCCGGCCGAGGAGACCCCCCGGGGCTCGTAGAACACACAGCCCTCGGGGCAGGCGAAGGGGAGCGGCTCGTTGGCGTCGACCTTGCAGCGCTCGAGGCGCTCGCCCCGTGGCGTGGTCCGCATCACGTAGTGGCGGCAATCCTCGTTGACGGACACGCTCCATTCTGGCCCAGGCGGCAGGCCGCGGTAGCGTCAGCGCTCGTGGACCCGAGTGATGACCGCGACGTCCCCCTCAAGACGCTGCTTCGCTGGAGCGAGACACTCGCTGGCATCGCCCGCACGGGGCTGGGCTTCACCCAGAGCCTCTACGAGAAGGAGCGCTTCGAGGAGATCCTCAAGGTGGCGGCCGACATCCGCAGCGAGGTGGACGGCGAGAACGAGGACCCCGACTTCGCCGGCGGCCTGGTGCAGGAGTGGATGGACACGGTCGGCACGGGCGTGCCGGGCTACGTCACCCCCAAGGTGGCCGTCGGGGCGGCCGTCGGCAACGACGAGGGCGAGCTGCTGCTGATTCAGCGGGCCGACTCGGGTATCTGGCTGTACCCGACGGGCTGGTGCGACGTGGGCTACTCGGCCGCCGAGGTCGTGGTGAAGGAAGTGGAGGAGGAGACCGGCATTATCGCAGAGCCTGTACGGCTCATCGCCGTTCTCGACGGCCTGCGTCTCGGCTTCACCCGCGTCCCGCTCTACTCGCTCCTCTTCTATTGCCGCGCCGTCGGCGGCGCAGCTGGCCCCGCACCCGCTCGAGACGCGCGACGTCGGTTGGTTCACCCGCGAGACGCTGCCCCAGCCGCTGGTTGGCTCGGATCGCTGGGGCGAGCACGTCTTCGCCGCCCTGAACGGCGAGCGGCGCGACGTGCTCTACGACAGCGTGCGTCAACCGATGTGGCGGGGCGAATCGGCAACGTCGTGATTTCGGTCAGGATCGCCGAATCGGTCGACGCCGACCTGGTGGCGGCGGTGACCTCCCTCCTGCCGCAGCTCTCCCGCTCGGCGCCCCCGCCCACCGCCGACCAGCTGGCGCGGATTGTGGCCGACCCGGCCACCACCCTCTTCGTCGCCGAGGAAGCGGGGACCATCGTGGGTTCACTGACGTTGGCCGCGTTCGAGATCCTGACGGGCCGGCGCGCCTGGATCGAAGACGTCGTCACCGACGCCACGGCCCGAGGCAAGGGTGTGGCCAGCGCGTTGATCACCGCGGCGGTGCACCATGCCGCAGACCTGGGCGCCCGCACGGTCGACCTGACGTCGCGCCCCGTCCGCGAGGACGCCAACCGCCTGTACCTGAACCTTGGGTTCGAGCAGCGCGTGACCAATGTGTATCGAAGGACGCTCGAGACGCCCCAGACGACACGAGTCCTGAGCGGGCGCGCGTCGTCAGCCCATGGCGACGATGGGGGCGTTGAGCGCCAGCCCACCGGTCGAGCCATGGAAGATGGCGTCGCCGTAGCTGAAGATGCCACCGTCCGAGGCCACCAGCCAGTAGCCCGCCGCCGCTCGGCGTGCCCGACATCCCGACGATGGGCTTGGTCGAGGTGGAGCGAGCCGGCCGAACCGTCGAAGCCGGCGTCGCCGTAGGTGAAGATGCCGCCGTCGGAGGCGACGAGCCAGTAGCCGCTGCCCCGAGGGGCTCGCGGCCATGCCGACGATCGGCTTGTTCAGCGGCTGGCCGCCACGTCGAGCCGAGGAAGGTGGCGTCGCCGTAGGTGAAGATGCCGCCGTCGGAGGCGACGAGCCAGTAGCCGTGCCCGTCGGGCGTGGCCGCCATGCCCACGATCGGCTTGTTGAGGTGCAGCGAGCCCGTCGAGCCGTAGAAGCCGGCGTCGCCGTAGTTGAAGATGCCGCCGTCGGAGGCCACCAGCCAGTAGCCGTCGCCGTCGGGCGTGGCGGCCATGCCGACGATCGGGCTTGTTCAGGTGCAGGCCGCCCGTCGAGCCGTGGAAGCCGGCGTCGCCGAAGCTGAAGATGCCGCCGTCGGCGCGCCACCTCCCAGTAGCCGCCGTCACCGGGGGTCCCGGCCATGCCCACCATCGGTGCGTTGAGGTGCTGGCCGCCCATGGAGCCGAGGAACGACTGGCAGAACGAGAAGATGCCGCCGTCGGTCGCCACCATGCGGTACCCGGGTCCGGACCCGCAGTTGACCGCGGCGCCGAGCTGGCGGGCCTGCCCCGAGTTGGGGTCGATCATGAGCCCCGACTCGTCGACCGCCTCGAACGCGCTGGCCGGTACCTGCTTGAGCTCGTTGACGAGCGCGCTCGGCCAGCTGCCGTCCGCCGTCCCCCCGAAGTACCAGTTGGAACCGTTGTCGGCCAGAATCAGCCCGTACTGCTGCATGGCGCGCAGCACGACCTGCGCCTGGGCCGAGTAGCCCGAGATGTTGTAGCCGGCCTTCAGGCGGAACCGCGCCCCCATGGGCGGCAGGCTCGGGTTCGACGACGACCCCGCCTCGTGGCGCGCCGGCCACAGGTACGACGTGTCGGTTGCCTCGGCCGTCATACGGATGGCGTGGGTGATGGCGCCCGACTGCACCTCGTCGTAGCGGACGAGGCCGGGGAGGATGGGAAGGCCGGCCGCGTCCGCCGACGTCCAGCCGGCCGGGCGCAGCGCGTCGGAATCGAGGTTCCAGATGGCGCCCGAGCCGGCCGTCGAGCCCGCCGCGGAGTACTGCGCGTCCCACAATTCGTAGAGGGTGCAGGTGGAGGGGTTGACCATGATGGCGTGCCGGTCCCCTCCGGCTTCCTGCCCGCCCTCTATCGGGCGTGCTCGCACTGAACGGGTAAGGCCCCGGATCGCTCTCGTCGGCGTACTGGAAGGTGATGGGGACCTGTGGTTGTGACGGCGAGACCACGGTGTAGGGAATCCCGTAGGGCGTCGCGGGGTCGCCGGACGGCCCGAAGTCAGGGTGCAGATTGGTGGAGCCGGCGTCCATGCTGGCCAACCAGGCCGCACTGTTCGGGTTGACCGGCAGTCCGGCGATGGGGGTGTTCCAGACGTTGTCCGCCGGGAACATGGGGCAATTGGGTGCGCCCGGCAATGGTGTGCCGGCGGCCGCGCTGGTCGGGCGCACGCCGACCGACAGGCCGAGCCCGAGCAGCCCGACGATCAGGAATGCGATCGGCCCCGCCGTCGTGTGTCGTCGCACTGGCGCCCCCTCCCGATACGACCGTATCGGAGCGGACGCAGTGTGCTCGACCGTGCCGGGCCGGTTACGCGCGCGCTGTCGAGGCGGTCGTTGCGGGCAGGGGGAAGGCGGCCGGGAGGAGCCGCATGAGCCGGGGGAACAGTGTCGTGAACCGCCCCTCGCCCCAGGGGATGCCCGGCTCGTTGGCGAAGGACTGGCTCAAGACCCCCGTGATCAGCGTGGAGACCAGGAAGACCGCGTCCTCGTTGGTCGCCTCGGGCCCCAGCTGACCAGCCGCCACGGCGTCGGTGAGAGCGTGTCGTTGCAACTCCACCATCTCGATGCTGACCGCGAAGGCCTGCTCGGAGGGCTCGAAGCTCGGGACGGGTCGCCAGAAGAGGAGCTCGGCCACCGCCCGGTTGGCCAGCAACCAGCGACCGCTGGCCTCGAGCCCGGCCACGAGTGCGTCCAGGCCGGGCTCGGCGCCTGCCATGGCTTGCTGCATCTCGGCCAGGTTGTCGACCTGGCCCTGCAGGAACAGTGCGTCGTACACGGCCATGAGCGAGGGGAAGTACTTGTAGAGGGAGGGAGGCTGCACGCCCAGCCGACGGGCCACCTCGGCCAGGCTCAGGCCATTGACGCCCTGTTCGGTCATGACCTGGCGGGCGATGTCGAGGATCTCGGCGATCGTCTCCTGCCGGCGCTTGGCCCGGCGATCCGGCCGCCGGTCCAGGTCGTCTCCCACGCCCACTTCTCCCAGCTCCACTTCGCTCACGAGTCTCAGTATATAACCTTTTCTTGGGTTGACAGCAATAGCTATGGCCATTAACCTTTGCTACATCGAACGGAGGGAGAGAGACGTGCCCAAGAGCCAGCGGTGGTGGTTGACGACGGACAGCCAGGAGATCATCGTCGGTGCCGCCCCCGAGACGGTCTACGACTTGGTGGCGGACCTGCCCCGCATGGGGGAGTGGAGCCCGGAGTGCCAGGCGGTCGAGTGGGAGGGCGGGTCCACCGGCCCGGCCGAGGGCGCGCGCTTCGTCGGCCACAACCGGGGCGGGCCCGCTGGGCTCCTGAAGTGGTCCCGGCACGGTCGCGTCCTGGCGGCGGAGCGGGGATGTGCCTTCTGCTTCGTCACCGAGGAGGGCGGGCGCGAGTCGACCAAGTGGCAGTACCGCTTCGAGGCGACGGACGGCGGGGGCACCCGCGTGGTCGAGACGTATGCCATCACGTGGCTTCCCACGTGGGCGCGCATCGTCGACGTCCCGACCAATCGCCATCGGGAACTGCTCGACGGCATGCGCCACACGCTCGAGCAGTTGAAGCAGGCGGCCGAAGCTGCCGCAACCACCACAAGGCAAGGAGACATGTCGTGATCACCACGTACAAGGCAGCACCCGACATCGACGTGCTGACGTCGAACTTCGCCGTACCGGGATTCGGGCTCATTCCGATCAACGCCTTCGTCCTGCACTCGGCCGAACCAGTTCTCGTCGACACCGGGGCCATGGTCGAGAGTGCCGAGTTCATGACGGCGCTGCGTTCCGTGATCGATCCGGCCGACTTGCGCTACATCTGGTTGACCCACACGGACTTCGACCACATCGGCGCATTGGCGACCCTGCTCGGCGAGAATCCCGATATCCGGGTGATCACGTCGTTCCTCGGCGTGGGGATCATGGGCTTGTTCGCCCCGTTGCCCATGGAACGGGTCTATCTGCTCAACCCGGGTCAGTCGCTCGCTGTCGGTGACCGCACGCTGACGGCCGTGAAGCCGCCGACGTTCGACAACCCCATCACGACCGGCTTCTACGACGACCGGTCGGGCGCGCTGTTCAGCTCGGACTGCTTCGGAGCCCTGCTGCAGGAGGTGCCCGAGCGCGCCGAGGAGCTGTCCGACGAGGCCCTGCGCCAGGGGCAGGTCTTCTGGGCCACCGTCGACTCCCCGTGGCTGCACGGCACCGACACGGCGGTCTTCGCGCGCCAGCTGCATGCGCTGCAGGCCCTCGACCCGTCGCTCGTCCTCAGCAGCCATCTCCCGGCGGCCGCGGGGTCCTCGTTGCCCCGCCTCATCTCCTCCCTCGAGGCGGCCCCCGGCGCCGACCCGTTCGTCGGCCCGGATCAGGCCGCACTCGAACAGATGCTGAGCGAGCTCACGGGAGCCGCCTGAGCGACCACACAGAGGTCGCACCGTCCCTCTCCCGCGTCTGGACCGTCCGTTATCGTCAGGGCGGAACCGACGCAGGAGGGGTGATGAGCGGGAACGGGATGCAGGGCAGAAATTGGGTGCTCGCCGCCATGATCTTCGCCGTCTCCATGACGTTCATCGACCAGACGATCGTCTCCATCGCCGTCCCGAACATCCAACGCGAGCTCGGCCTGACGTCGACCGGCGTGCAGTGGGTGGTGAACGGCTACCTGATCGCTCTTGCCGCGTTGTTCGCCCTGGGCGGGCGGCTGTCGGACATCTTCGGCCACACCAAGTTGTGCGTGATCGGTGTCATCGTCTTCGTCAGCGCATCGACGCTGTGCGGTCTCACCCCCACGGGGTCGATCGCCGAGGCGTGGATCGTGACGTTCCGGGTGATCCAGGGTGCCGGCGGCGCCCTCATGTTCCCGGCCGCGCTCGCCATCGTCGTCAACGTGTTCCCGCTGCGTGAGCGTGGCAAGGCACTCGCCCTGTTCTTCGGGATCGCGGGCGGCCTGACCGCCATCGGGCCGATCCTGGGCGGCTACCTGACGCAGTGGACGTGGCGGGCCATTTTCTGGGTGAACATCCCGGTGGCCGTCATCGCGCTGCTCCTGATTGCCGCATCGAAGCCGAAGACCAAGTACCAGCGGGCGCCGATCGACTACCGGGGCGCGGTCCTCATCGCCGCCGGCATCGGTCTCAGCATCTTCGGCCTGCAGCAGTCGGTCCCGTGGGGCTGGAGCAATCCCTGGACGTGGATCTGCATCATCGGCGGGCTCCTGGTACTGGTGGTGTTCGTCCTCGTCGAGTTGCGCACCACATCGCCGCTCATTCAGGTGGCCATCTTCCGCGTCCGCGCCTTCACCGTGGAGAACCTCGTCCTCCTGATCGCCATGATGGCCTTCATCCCGGTGTTCTTCTTCGCCAGCGAGTACGCCCAGATCGCGCTACACAAGACGGCCTCGGAGGCCGGCCTCTTCCTCCTGTACTTCTTCATCGGTTTCGTGATCGCGGCCCAGATCGGCGGCCGCATGCTCGACCGGGAAGGCGCGAAGCGGGCCGTCGTGATCGGCTGTGCCATCGCGGCCGTCGGATTCGGTGTCTGGGCCTCCAAGGCGACGGTCCTCAGTTTCAGCAAACAGGAGATCTGGGTCATCGTGGCCGGAGCCGGCATGGGCATGATGCTCGGCCCGGCGAACACCGACGCCGTGAACCGGGCCGGCAACCTGTCCTACGGGGAGGCCACCGGCATCACCCAGACCATCCGGAACTTCGGCGCCAGTCTCGGCCTGGCGGCGCTCGGGACGATCTTGTTGACGATCTACCGCTCGCATCTGACGACGACGCTGGAAGCGCCCAAGTACCACCTGACCAATGCGCAGGCCGCCGCCAAGGCCGGTCAGATCGCACAGGGCCAGCAGACCCGGGGCTCGGTGACATCCATCCCGCACTTCGTCTCGCTCGACTTCGCGCACGCCACCCAGGGTGTGCTCTACGCCATGTGCGGAATCATGGCCCTGGCTGCCGTCGTCGCGCTCTTCGGCTTGCAGCGCGGGCGCCAGGAGTTCGCGCCGGTCGAGGACGGCAGTGTGCCCGCGCCGGCCGGGGGCGACTGAACGTCGTAACCTCGTGGCGGCGCCGTCGCCACCCGCGGCCCCCTTGGGAGGAGGCTGGTATGTCGCACCGAAGCCGCACCGGGATTCTGCTGGCGACCGTGGTGGCTGTCGGGGCGCTGGCCACTGGCTGCGGCATCGTGAACAAGGTCAAGGAGACGGTGCACACGGTCCAGGCCAACCGGGCCACCATCGACTCGTTCACCCAGAACCTGCAGTCCACCTCCGACACCCCGTTCCAGGCCACGTACACCACCTCGGGAAGCTCGCCGGCCACGGTCGTCTACGCCGTCGACCCGCTGACGAAGGGTCTCGCGTTCCACGAGACCCAGACGGGTGCGAACGCGTCCAACGTGCAGGTCATCGTCAACGCCTCGGGCGAGTACGTCTGCAATCAGAGCGGATCGGCGGCCGCCTGGTCGTGCCAGAAGTTGGGTCAGGCCGATGCCGCAGCAGAGAACCAGATCTTCGACGTCTACACGCCGTCGCACTGGACCACCTTCCTCAAGGGGGTCTCGTTGGTGGCGGGCCTCGGCGGTGACAAGGTGACGACCTCGACCATGTCGCTGAACGGCTTCGCCATGAATTGCGTGAACCTGGTCGCCCGCGGCGTCCCGGGCACGAGCACCATCTGCAGTACGTCCCAGGGCATCCTCGGCTACGTCAAGGTGGCGTCGAACTCGACGACGTTCCAGATCACGGATTTCTCGTCCACCCCCGCACCGTCGTTGTTCCAACTGCCACCTGGCGCCACGGTCACCACGCCCACGACCTGAGCCTGGACCACCGCAGCCGCCACCGCCTGGACCCGACCACGACCGGCCCGCGTCCGGACACAATGGGGGGATGACCACCTTCATCACCCGCTTCGACACGTCGGGGCCGGGTGTCCGCCTCGCCGTCAAGGACCTCATCGACATGGAGGGCGAACTGACGACGGCGGGATGTCGCGCCGTGGCGTCACGCGCGGTACCGGCAGCGCAGGACGCGGCGTGTCTCGCCGGGGCCCGAGCGGCGGGTGCCCGAATGGTCGGCCGCACCAATCTGCACGAGTTGGCGCTCGGTGTGACCGGGGTGAACCAGTGGTACGGGACACCGGTGAACCCGCTCGATCCAAGCCGCGTGCCCGGTGGTTCGTCGAGCGGGTCCGCGGTGGCCGTCGCCACCCACGAGGCGGACGTCGCCTACGGCAGCGACACCGGCGGGTCGGTACGCATCCCGGCGGCGTGCTGTGGCACGACCGGATTGAAGACGACCTGGGGCCGCGTTCCCCTCGAGGGAGTGTGGCCGCTGGCGCCCAGCTTCGACACGGTCGGTCCGATGGCCCGTACGGTGGCCGGCCTGGTCACGGGGATGGAACTGCTCGAGCCCGGCTTCACCGTGGCTGCCGGCGAGGCCGACCTGACCGTGGGCCGACTCACCATTGACGCGGATCCGGCGATCACCGCGGCCATCGACCGTGCCGTGCACATGGTCGGCTGGGACTGCCGCGAGCTCGCGCTCCCGGAGTGGGACGACGCCACCTTGCAAGCCGGACTCCTCCTGGTGGTCGAGGCGTGGCAGTCCGACGCGACCCTGGTGGCACGAGGACCCGGAGGGCATCAGCGATGGGGTGCGCGAGCGGCTGGAGCTCGGAGGCGCCTTCGGCGATGGCACGGTCGCGGCCGCCTGGGGGGTCCAGCGCGCCTGGAAGGAGACGCTCGAGCGGCGTCTTCGACGAAATTGACTTCCTCGTCACGCCGACCCTGAGCATCTTCCCGCCGCGCCTCGAGGACGGGGATGACCTCCTCGTTTCGCGCTGCACCCTGCCGGTGAACCTTGCGGGAGTGCCGGCACTGTCGCTGCCCGTGCCGACGGTTGGGCCGCTCCCGGCCAGCCTCCAGCTGATCGGGCCGGCCGGCAGCGAAGAGCGCATCCTGGCCGCGGGAGCGCGCATCGAGGCCGCCGTGGCATCGGCCTGACCCGGCCGGCCACGCGGCCGCAGGCGTCTCAGGCGTTGGCGCGCACGAGGCCGCGTCCGATGTCGGCCAGGTGGCGCCGCACGTTTGCCGGCGCCACGACGTCGATCCCATCGGCAAAGCCGGCCAACTGGCGCGCCACCATCTCCTCGGACTGGGCGCGCAGCTCCACGTCGGTCCGCCCATCGTCGCCGACGGCACCGACGTCGACGCGCCCGCCGAACATCCAGCCGAGGACGTCGACGGTCCGTGCGTCGGCGCGCACGTGCACCCGCACCGGCGCGCGTTGCGCGTCCACGCTCGTCACGATGGAGCGCCAGGCCGCGGCGAGATCGAAGCCATCGGGGCGGACGGCCGGTTCGGTCGTGAGGCGCAGGGACCGCACCCGGCTCACCCGGAAGGTCCGTTCGCCGGCTGCGGTGTCAGCCACGAGGTACCAGGTGTTGTTCTTGACCACGAGTCCGAGCGGGTGCACCGTGCGCGACGAGGCCCGACCGTCGCGCCCGCGGTAGTCGAGCTCGACCTGCACTCCTTCGATCACGGCCTGCTGGAGCTCCTCGAGGTGCTCGGGCACCGCGGGCGCGCTGTGGTCCCAGCTCGACGGATCGTGCACCACCGCACTGGCGGCGGCCTCGGCGTGCTCGCGAAAGGTCGCCGGAAGGGCTTGGACGAGCTTGCGCAGCGCGGCCCGGACCTCGGGCGTGGCGCCGGACGGCCCGGCGATGAGGAAGAGCGCCCGGGCCTCGTCAGCGGTCAGTCCGCTGAGGTCGGTGCGTGCTCCGCCGACCAGCTCCCACCCGCCGCCGCGCCCGGGTTGGGAGTAGACGGGGATCCCGGCCAGGGCGAGGCCCTCCAGGTCGCGGCGCGCCGTCCGCTCGCTGATCTCGAGCTCTTCGGCCAGTTTGGCGGCGGTGATCCGCCCCCTGGCCTGCAGGACCAGGAGGGCGGCCACGAGGCGATCGGCCCGCATGTGACCAGTCTGCCAAACAAAGTGGCCAATAGATGGCCACTTTCAAGGCGCACCATGCCATCACCACAGAGCGAGGCCGCGGGAGACCCGGCCCGGAACGGAGATGACACCATGCCTGGACTCGTTGCCCCCCTCGTCGACGAGCGCGAAGTGCTCCTGGGCTTCCTCGGTCAACAGCGCGACGCCCTGCGCTACGCCGCCCATGGCCTCGACCGCGAGCAGGCCGCTGCCCGCCCGACCGTCAGCCAGCTCTGTCTCGCCGGCCTCATCAAGCACGCGGCGCTGGTCGAGCGGGCGTGGACGACGTACCTCGTCACGGGTGACACGACGGTGTTCGCTCCCGGCGACGAGGAGGACTGGGGCGACGGGTTCCGCCTCACCGACGGGGAGACCATGGACGACGTCCTGGCCCTTGCCGCCGACCAGGCCCGCATCACCGAGAAGGTGGTGGGCGCGCTGGAGGACCTGAGCTCGCCCCTCGCGCCGACCACCGATGTCGTTCCGTGGATCCCCGGTGGCATCGTCTGGACGGCGCGCTGGGTGCTGCTGCACCTCATTGAGGAGACGGCCCGCCACGCCGGGCACGCCGACATCATCCGCGAGTCCATCGACGGCGCCACCTGTTGGACGCTGATGGCCGCCGCTGAGGGATGGCCGGCGCAGGACTGGTCGTAGGAGGCGCCGCAGCACCACCCCTAGGGTGGAGGGCGCATGCAGATCGAGGTGTGGTCCGACTACGCGTGCCCGTGGTGTGCCCTCGGCCTGGCCCGGCTCAAGGTCGCCTTGGCCGACTTCGACCACGGTGACGAGGTCACCGTGGTGCACCGTGCCTTCGAGCTGAACCGGCATGCGCCGGCACGGGTGGAGGGCACCCAGGAAGAACGTCTGGGTCGCAAGTACGGCTTGAGTCCCGAACAGGTCCGGGCCGGGCATGCGCGTCTGACCGCGCTCGGGGCGGAGGTGGGCTTCATCTTCGCCTTCGACCGCGTGCGGTCGGGCAACACGTTCGACGCGCACCGGTTGACCGAGGCGGTGCGGGCGACCGCGCACGAGGGTGCGTTGGTGCAGGGCCTGTTCGCCGCCCACTTCAGCGAGGGGCGACAGCTGTCGGATCCTGATGTCCTGCGCGACGTCGCCCATGGTGCGGGCGTGCCCGGGGACGTCACCGAGTCGGTGTTGACCGGTACGACGGGGTCGGAGGAAGTGCGTGCCGACGAGGCGGCCGCACACCGAGCGCGACGTGACCGGTGTGCCCTACTTCCTCATCGGTGGCGCGTGGCCGATTCCGGGGGCACAGGATGTGGAGACGCTTGCCATCGTGCTGCGCCGCGCCTGGTCACGCCTCGGCCATTGAGGCCAGGATCTCATCGATCATCTCCACGGTGGTGTTCGGGTGGAGGAAGGCAAACCGGGCAACGGTCTCGTCCTCCCAAGTGGTGGGGGTGACGAAGCCGATCTGGTCGTGGAGTAGCCGGGCCGACCAGCTGTCGTAGTCGAGCTTCTCCCATCCCTTGCGCCGGAACAGCACGATGGAGAGCCCCGGTTCGCGCACCAGTTCGACGTGGGGTGAGTCAGCAATCCGCTCGGCTGCCTCGAGTGCGATGGCCAGCCCCGCTTCCACGGCGTCGCGGTACGCGTCGAGACCGTTCACGGCCAACGAGAACCACAGAGGAAGACCACGGGCGCGCCGCGTGAGATGGAAGGCGTAGTCGCTCGGGTTCCATTCTTCGGGGTTCGCGCTGTGCAGCACCTCGAGATAGTGGGCGTCCTGGGTGTGCACCGCCTTGGCCAGATTCGGCTGGCGGTAGATCAGAGCCGCGCAGTCGAAGGGGGCAAACAGCCACTTGTGGGGGTCGACGATGAACGAGTCGGCCTTCTCGAAGCCGGAAAACCGCGTGCGCACGGAGGGTGCGAACAACGCCGCTGCCCCGCCGTAGGCGCCGTCGATGTGGAACCACAGGGAGTGTTCCGATGCCACATCGGCAACACCGGCGAGATCGTCGACGATGCCGGCGTTCGTCGTTCCCGCGGTGGCGACGACGGCGATGACGTCGGACCGCCGCGGGTCATCGCGTAGCGCGGCGCGCAGCGCGTCGCCCGTGAGGCGGTGGTCGAGAGTCGGCACGGTGAGCATCTCGACGCCGAGCACGTGCAGCGCCTTTCCGACTGACGAGTGCGCGTCTTCGCTGACTGCGACGAGCGGACGCGTCGGTGCGTCGGCGTGGCGTCGATGCCCCGCCGTGTCGCGGGCGACCATGAGGGCGGACAGATTGCCCGCAGATCCCCCGGCTACGAAGCAGCCCCCGGCACCGTCGGGCAGACCGGCCTGCGCGGACAGCACGCCCAGCGCCTGGTTCTCGGCCACGACGACACCGGCAGCCTCCAGCCACGATGTCCCGTGCAGCGACGAGCAGGAGACGAACATGTCGAAGAGCAGGGACGCCTTGGTCGGTGCCGCCGGGATGAACGACAAGAAGCGGGGGCTGTCGCACGAGACGACGGCGGTCGACAACTTGTCCACGAAGACGTCCAGCACCCGGGCGGCGTCGGTGCCCCCTGGCCGCATGAGCCCAGCTAGCTCTGCGTCCAGGGACTCGACGAGGCCGCCGAAGTCGAGGGCAACCGGGTCCATGGAGAGACGCTCGCGGCACGCCGCCAAAATGAGGTCCGTCATGCCCTCGTCGTAGTGGAACATGTCACTTGCCATCAGGCCGGCGCGTCGTCCGTTTCCGGGTCCGCCCGCCCGGCGGCACGCCAGGCCTCCTCGGCCCGGCTGGCCACTTCGTGCGGTGCGGCGCCCGTCTTGGCCGCCACCAGCGCGACGTCGTCGAACTCGGGCTTGGCCCTTCCGCTGACGACCTTCATCCGGATGGCGATCCCGTCCACGGTGACCTGCCCGAGTTCCCGGGCGACGGGCCAGCGCTGCACGTCGGTGGCACGGATGCCCATCGTCCCGGTGATCCGCTGGATCTCGCGTCGCTGGACCTCGACGAGGGTGATGTCCGCCAGGACGTGGAGGACGTGGCCGGGTCGGCCCTTCTTCATGGTCACCGGGCTCACCCAGGCATCGAGTGCCCCGGCCTCGAGCGCGGCCGAGACAGCCAGACCGAGTTGCTCTCCCGTGACGTCGTCGAGGTTCGTCTCGAGCAGCAGTGCCTGCTGGCCGGCGCCGACGGCACGGCGGGCGGCCCGCCGCCCGATCACCACCTGGGTGCAGTTCGGCAGATCCTCCATCTCGCCGGCACCCCCGCCGAAGCCCGACGACGCCACCGTCATGTCCGGCATGGGGCCGAACGAGCTGGCCAGCGCGGCCAGCAGGGCGGCGCCCGTCGGCGTCGTCAGCTCAATCGGGACGTCCCGCCCGTACGAGGGGATGCCCTGGAGCAGGCGGACCGTCGCCGGAGCCGGATTGGGGAGCCGACCATGCGCACTGCGCACCATGCCCATGCCCGTCGCGACCGAGGAGGCGCACACCTCGTCGACGTCGAGCACCTCGAGCGCGGCGGCCGTGCCAACGACGTCAATGATTGCGTCGTGTCCCCCGACTTCGTGGAAGTGGACCTGGTCGATGGGCCGACGATGCAGCGCCGATTCGACCGCGGCCAGCTTGGAGAAGACGGCTTGGGCCCGAGCGGTCACGCGAGCCGGCAGCGCAGCTTCTTCGATCAGGGCCGCGATCACGCCATGGGTCCGTACCACCACGTCATCACCGCCCACGATGGCGCGGGTGCAGGCGATACCTCCGCGCAGACCGTCCTCGAACTCGAGCGACCAGCCGGGAAGGTGCAATCGGTCGAGGAGCGCGCGGATCTCGTCGACATCCGCTCCGGCATCGACGAGCGATCCCAGTGCCATGTCACCCGCGATGCCCGCGAAGCAGTGGAACCACGCGACTGTCGAGGCGTCCGCCTCCGGGGTCCTCACGGCAGGAACCGGGCGATCGCGCACGCGGCGCCGTACCCGTTGTCGATGCCGACGACGGTGATGCCCGACGAACAGGCGGACAACATGGCGAGCAGTGCGGTCACGCCCTCGAGTGCGGCGCCATACCCCGTGCTGGTGGGGACGGCGACCACGGGGGCCGGCGTGAGGCCGCCGACCACGCTGGCCAGCGCGCCCTCCATGCCGGCGATCACGACGACGGCGTCGGCCATGGCCAGCGTGTCGAGCTCGGCCAGGAGCCGGTGCAGCCCCGCCACGCCACAGTCGGTGCGTTGCACCGGGGCGAACCCGAGTGCGCCCAGCACGGACATGCATTCGGTGGCCACCGGCAGGTCGGCCGTGCCGGCCGTGATGACGAGGACCGTGCCCGACCTCGCCGGCGCCGGGCGGAAGACCACGGTCGAGAGGGAACCGCTCTCGGCAATGGCGTCGGGGTCGATGCCCCGGGCCTCGGCCGCGGCGGTGACCGCCTTGACCTGGTCCTCGGTCGCCCTGGTCAATAGGACGGGACCATCGTTCGCCGAGAGGAGCTCGTCGATCACGGCGGCACAGTGCTCAGGCGTCTTGCCGGGTCCGTAGACGGCTTCGGGCACGCCGAGGCGCAGGTCGCGATGGTGGTCCACCCGGGCGAATCCGAGGTCGGCATACGGCAGTCGGCGAAGCTGCCGGACAGCGTCATCAGGCGTACAGCGGCCGGCGGCCACGTCTTCGATGAGCGTGCGAAGCGAGGAAGAGTCCATGACCTGCTCTATCCTGCCCAACTGTGAACCCGCCTGCGACCTCGGTCGCCTACTTCGGGCCGGCCGCCACCTTCACGCAGGAGGCGCTGCTTACCCAACCCGACCTGGCCGCGGCGGCGTTGACGGCCCTGCCCTCCATCACGGCGGTGCTCGACGCCGTGGCCCAGGACGAGGTCGGCCTGGGCTTCGTGCCCATCGAGAACGGCATCGAGGGCACGGTGAGCGCCACCATCGACGGCCTGATTCACGACGTCGACCTGCATATTCAGCGTGAGGTGGTGATGGACATCCACCTCCACCTGATGGCGCCTCCCGGCACCGGGCTGGCCGATATCCGTGCTGTGTCGTCCTATCCCCATGCCCTGGCGCAGTGCCAGAAGTACCTGGCCCAGGCGTTGCCGGCTGCCGAGCAGCGGGCCGCCAACTCCACTGCGGACGCGGCGCGGATCCTGGGCGAGTCCGGCGATCCCGCCGAGGCCGCAATCGCGCCGAGGCTGGCGGCGGAGCGCTACGGGCTGACCATCCTCGCCGAGGATGTCGAGGATCATCCGGAGAACCAGACCCGGTTCGTCCTGGTGGCCCGAACCAGGGTGCCGGCCCCCACGGGACACGACAAGACGAGCATCGTCTGCTTCCAACGGGCGGACCACCCGGGCAGCCTGCACGGGATTCTGGGACAGTTCGCCGCCCGCAACATCAACCTGACCAAGCTCGAGTCGAGGCCCACCAAGCAAGCCCTCGGCGACTACTGCTTCGTT
This sequence comes from uncultured Acidimicrobiaceae bacterium, assembly GCA_963762175.1. Taxonomy (GTDB): domain Bacteria; phylum Actinomycetota; class Acidimicrobiia; order Acidimicrobiales; family RAAP-2; genus Bog-473. The sequence continues at coordinate 181,666 of CAVXJW010000002.1, read as the reverse complement.
ATCGACCTGTCAGGCCATGTGGGCGACGAGGTCGTGGCGGACTGCCTGCGCGACCTCCACGCGGGCCTCGCCGGCGTGAAGTTCCTCGGCTCGTATCCAGCGGCGGGTGAGCACGGGCCCGAAACCCGACGACAGGCCGACGCGGCCTGGCAGGCGGCCGACGCGTGGCTACGCGACATCCGCAGCGCTATTGCCTAGCGGGCGTCTCGACGGCGCGGACCAGTGAGCCCGGGAGGCGCCGCGCGATGACGAGCCCGACGACCGCGGCGAGAGCAGCAACGGCGAACGCGATCAGGACGCCACCGGCCACCGGCCGCGTGCCCTGGGACACGGAGGCCACGGCGGCACCTCCGATTCCCACACCGAACGCGATGCCCAGGACATCGGCCAGGTTCAACGAGGCCGACGCCCACCCCTCGCGGCCTGGGGGAGCGGCGCGCAGCATCATCAGGGAGATCGGCGCGTAGCTGAATCCCATGCCCAGGCCCGCGGCGGACCAGGCCACGAAGGCCTCCCCCACGGGCACGCCGGGCCGAAGCTGCCAGGCCATGCCGGCCGTGCCGAGCAGGATCAGGACGAGGCCGATGCGCACCATGCGCGCGCCCTCCCAGCGGTCGTTGAGGCGCGCCTGCACCCAGGAACCGGCCGTCCACGCCAGTGTCGAGGCGGTGACCACGGCGCCGGCCATCAGGGTGCTGTGGCCCCGGACGGTGGTGATGGTCAACGTCACGTACGCGTCCGCGCCGAAGAAGGCGAATGTCAGCAGGCCCCGGCTGAGGATGGTGGCAGGCAGACCCTGGGCCGCCCGCAACGTGCCGACGGGCAGCAGGCGGTAGAGCGGCGCCGCACCGATGATGACGCCGACGGCGGCGATCCCGAGGCCCAGAAGGAGATTGTGCGCGCCCAGTGCTGCGAGAATGCAGGCGGCTCCGACAGCGGTCCGTATGGCGTCGGCGATCCGGTGTTCCTCCGCCCGGGGCGCCTCGGTGCGGCCGAGACGGATCAGCGAGGGCACGGCGAGCGGTCCCGCCACCGCGACAAGTGGGATGAGGCCGAGGAAGACCCAGCGCCATCCGAAAAGATGCGCAACCGCGGCAGCCACGCCCGGACCGACGATGCCGGGGACCACCCAGGCTGTCGAGAGCACCGCCATCATCTGGGCGCGCTGCGCCTCACGCAGACTCCGGCCGATGGCGACATAGGCGACAGCCGGAACGGCCCCCGCACCCAGTCCCTGGAGGCAGCGGCCGGCGACCAGGACCCACATGAACGGCGCGAGCCCCGCCACGAGGAGGCCGGCTGCGAACAGGACGAGGCCGGCGACATAGGGCCGGGCCGGGCCATGGCGATCAGCGTCGCGGCCGGCGGCCACGATCCCGATGAGGCTCGCCAGCTGGAACGTCGAGAAGACCCACCCGTAGAGGGCCAATCCGTGCAGGTCGCGGGCGACAACGGGCATGACGGTGACAACCGCCAGCGCCTCCGACGCGACGAACGTCACGGTGAGCACCAGGCCGAACGTCAGCGCGCGCCGGTGTGGCGCCCACAGACCATCTCCCCGAACGCCCCCGTCCATGCCGGCGAGACTAGGGGGAACGACCGCTGGTACTCTGCGCCGGGAGGGCACGTGACGCTGCAGACCATCGATGTCGATCAGCACCTGTTCGAATCGAGGACGACGTGGTCCGACTACATCGACCCCGCGCATCGCACGGATGCACTGTCCATTGTCGACGACGACGCCGGGTGGCCGTGGCTGGCGTGGCGGGGAAGCAGGCTCACACCGTTGGAGGTACCGATCCCCGAGCGCTCCACGCTGATTGGGGAGGACAGGTTGCGTCGGTTGCGCGGTGAACGCGCGCCCGCATCGTTCGACGAATTAGTCCCGGACTCGTACCGGCTGGCCGGTGCCCGCGTCGCGTCACTCGACTCCTTTCGGCTGGACGCCGCGGTCCTGTTCCCGAACTACGGCCTGCTGTGGGAACAGCGGCTCGCGGCGGACCGCACCGCCCAGCGCGCCAACGCGCAGGCCTACAACCGATTCGTCGGCGACGTGTGCGGCGACGGCGAGGGTCGTCTTTTCGGCGTGGCCCACGTGCTGTTGCACGATCCAGCCTGGGCGGTGGAGGAGATCAGGCGGGTGCGGGCGAAGGGTGTGCGGCTTGCCATGATCGCCCCGGCGCCGGTCGACGGCAAGCCGCTGTCGCACGCTGACTTCGATCCCGTGTGGGCGGCGTTCAGCGACGAAGGTGTCGCACCGGTGTTCCACGTGTCGGAGTTCGAGAGCCCGCTTCATCCGGCGTGGCGAACAGGCGAGCACGAGGACGGCGAACAGCTCTTCGACTCCATCTTCTTGTACCTGGCACCGGCGGTCGCCCTTGCCAACCTCATCTTGACCGGCGTCCTCGAGCGCTTCCCGCGCTTGCGCGTCGGCGTGGTCGAGTTAACGGCGAGCTGGGTCCCCAGCTTCCTTCTCCACATCGACGGCGCGTCGGACTTCTACACCCAGCGCCATGGAGAGCCGTTCCACAAATTGTCGGACCGTCCATCCGATTACTTTCTGCGGCAGGTCCGGGTGGCGGCGCTTCCCTACGAGATGCCCAACCGCCTGGTTCCCAAGGTCGGCGATGAGACCTACATGCTTGGCAGCGACTGGCCCCACGCCGAAGGGGTCGCCGATCCGATGGCCCAGGCCGAACGCGCGGTGGCGGGGTTGGCGGAACCGGCACGGGCCAACATGCTCGGCGCCAATGCCGCGTGGTTGCTGGGCCTGTGACCGTCGACCTCGAGGCAGCGGCCGCCGAGCGCGAGCGCCTGCGCGCCGAATACCTTCGGGAACCGGCCGACCGTCCGGCTTCGACCGCCCGCGGTGTCCATCATTTGGCGCTGTTGTGCTCGGACGTCGAACGGACGATCCAGTTCTACCAAGGCCTGCTCGGTTTTCCTCTGGCTGAACTCTTTGAGAACCGCGACTACAAGGGATCGACGCACCTCTTCTTCGATCTGGGCCACGACAACACGCTCGCCTTCTTCGATTTCCCGGATCTCGGCCTGGGACCGTACGCGGAGGTCCTGGGTGGGTTCCATCACCTCGCCATCTCGGTCGATCGGCCGCACTGGGACGCGGCCCGTACAAGGCTGGAAGAGGCGGGGATCCCGACGCAGATCGAGAGCGAGATCTCTCTCTACTTCTCGGATCCCGACGGCGTGCGGCTCGAGCTCATCGCCGAGGACCTCGGCTCGCTCTACGGCACTCCGCTCCATTGATGGCCGTCACCGGCCTGGCCAACCTGGCCGTCAAGGTCGCCGATCTCGAGCAGGCGTGTGCCTGGTTCGCCGCGGCGGGCGCAACGGTGACCGAGCCGGTCGAATGGGAGAACGGGCGCCGCGCCGATGTGCAGCTCGGCGTGCTCGCACTGACCCTGTTCACCAAGGCGATCTACGAAGATGCGTGTGCCTTGCCGGACGAGGGGTTTTTGCACCCGGCCCTTTTCGTCGACGATCTTGACGCGGAGCTGGCGCGCCACCAGGTCCTCTGGGGCCCGCGCACCGTCAGCGGCACGTTCGGGACCCGGCGCATCGCGTTCGTCGAGGCACCGGGTGGCATCCGCCTCGAGTTCATGGAGCAGATCGAGGACCCTCCGGCCTGACCGACTCGGGCCGCGCTCAGGCCTGTTCGAGCCCCAGGGCCGCGGGTTCGAGACCGGGCTCGACGGCAGGTTCACGCTTGACTTGCGGATCTGGCGTCGCCGCGCGGAGATCGTGGAGGCCCGGGAGGGTGGCCAGCGCGACGATCGCCGTGACGACCAGCAGTACCGCCGCCACGGCGAACGACAATGCGTAGCCGTCCGTGAGCGCCGTCGCAATATGCCCGGGTGTCGCAGCCGTCCCGTTCGCGACAGCGCGTCGTGCGGTTGGCGGCCACCGTGGCCAAGGCGGCCAGACCGATGGAGGCGCCGACGGTACGGGACGTGTTGAGCAATCCTGACGCGAGCCCGGCTTCGGCCCGGGCGACGCCTGCGGTCCCGGCCACGGCGATCGGCGTGACGGCCAGGCCCATGCCGAGCCCGATCAGGACGAACGGGCCGAACAGGTCGGCGAGGAACGTGCTGCTCGTCGAGATCATGGCGAGCCAGGCCAGCCCGCCGCCGGCGACCAGCGTGCCGAGCGAGGATCAGCGGGCGTGGGCCGAACCTGGGGACGAGGCGAGCGGTGAGCTGAGCACCGGCCGCGATGAGCAGCGTCTGTGGCAGGAAGGCCAGTCCGGCCTGGAGCGGGCTGTAGCCGAGCACGCGCTGCATGTAGAGCGTCTCGAAGTACCAGGATCCGAACAGCGCGCCGAACATCAGAAACATGACGACGTTGCCGCCGGCCACCGAGCGGGACCGGAAGATGCGAAGCGGGACCAGCGGGGCCTTGGAGACCTTCGCTTGCAAGACCAGGAACGTGGCGAGCAGGGCGATGGCCAGGGCCAGGGGGATGAGCACCTGCATCGATCCCCACGAGTACGTCTCGGTGCGTACGAGGGCGTACACCAGAGCGACGAGGCCCGCCGTCACGGTGATGGCACCGCCCAGGTCGAGGTGGCGGTGCACCATCTCCGCCCTCGACTCGGGAAGGTAGCGGCGGGCGGCGATCAGGGCCACGATCCCGACCGGCACGTTGACGAAGAGGATCCAGCGCCAGCTCAGCAAGTCGGTGAGGATGCCGCCGAGGAGCGCACCGGCGGACGCACCGGCCGAGGAGACGGCGCTCCACGCACCCAACGCCCAGGCGCGCCGCGGGCCCTCGGGGAAGGTGGCGGTGAGGATGGTCAAGGTGGCCGGCGCCAGGATGGCCGCGCCCAGGCCCTGGAGCGCACGGGCACCGATCAGCCACGCCTCGCTCTGGGCCAGCCCGCCGAGCAGGCTGGACAGCGGTGAACACAGTGAGGCCGAGGAGGAAGATCTTGCGTCGTCCGAACAGGTCGGCGGCGCGACCTCCCGAGAAGGAGGAAGCCGGCGAAGGTCAGCGTGTAGGCGTTGACGACCCACTGCAGGCCCGACGTGCTGAAGTGCAGGTCGCGTTGAATGGACGGCAAGGCGACGTTGACGATCGACGCGTCCAGGACCACCATGAACTGGCCGACGCAGACGAGGGACAGCACCAGCCAGGCCGCCACGTGGCGTCCTGGCTCGAGTTCGATCGTGTTGGTTGTTCGGGGTTCTCCGGACATCGGTCTCCTTCAGCGCGCGACCGAGATCGGCACTACCCCCACCGTGGGGCCAACGTCGCTGTGTCTGCAGCTATTCCCACCCTACGGACGGGGGCACACAACATCTGGCGGGGATCGGACGCCGATCTCCTTCTACGTGAACGACCCGTTCTACCGGTCACGTGTGACAGGCTCTGCCGCGACGGGGCCACCGCCGGGATGCCATGCGGCAGCCGGCTCGCCGCGGATCGGGCGTTTCATCTGCTCACACAGCCGTGATGAGGTCGCGGAGAAAGTTTTCGTCAAGCTGTCGAAATCGGCTGACCCGTTCGTATAGACGGTGACCGACGGCGCTGGGCCGGGGTCACCGAGTGACGGAGGAAAAGTCATGGGAAAGATCGTCGTAACCGAGTTCGTCTCGCTGGACGGGGTCATGGAGGATCCGGGCGGCGCCGAGGGCTTCAAGCACGCCGGCTGGACTTTCCGGTTCGACCGGGGCCCCGAGGGGGACCGGTACAAGCTGGACGAGCTGCAGGGGGTCGAGGCGCAGCTGCTCGGCCGGGTCACCTACCAGGCCTTCGCCCAGGCCTGGCCGAACATGACCGACGAGGTGGGCTTCGCCAACCGCATGAACCAGATGCCCAAGTTCGTGGTGTCGACGACGATGGCGGACGGCGACGCCACCTGGGAGAACTCCACCGTCATCCGCGGTGACGTCGTCGCGCGAGCTGTCGGATCTCAAGACGCGTCTCTCCGGCGACCTTCTGGTGGCCGGCAGCGCCGCATTGGTCCAGACGCTGGTCGAGCACCGATTGGTCGACGAGATCCGCCTCATGGTCTTCCCGATCATTCTCGGGACCGGCAAGCGCCTCTTCGGAGACGTCTCGGTGCCGCCCACACTGGAACTCGAGAGCACGCAGACGATCGGCGAGGGCATCGTGATCCTGACCTACCGCGCGGCCGCCTGAGGTTGTCGCGTTCCGAGTTCCAGATTCACGTCAGACAGCACCGAAGAGTCAAGAGTGAGAAGAGTGAGAAGAGTGAGAAGAGTGAGGAGAATGCGATGAAGCAGTACCTGTTGAGCGTGCCCATGATCGATGGCGCACCAGTACGACCCGAAGAAGAGGCGCGGCAGGCGTTCGAGCAGACGGCACGCCTCAACGATGAGATGCAGGCCGCGGGAGCATGGGTCTTCGGCGGAGGCCTCCTGCCGGCCTCGTCGGCCACGGTCGTGCGCGCCCAGGGCAGCGAGTTCCTGCTCACCGACGGCCCTTTCACCGAGTCCAAGGAGCACATCGGCGGCTTCTGGGTCATTGTGGCGGCGGACCTCGATGAAGCCCTCGAGTGGGCCAAGAAGGCAACCGAAGCGTGCGGCGAGCCCGTCGAGGTCCGGCCCTTCCAGGAGGAGCCTCCGTTTTGACGGCGGCGGACCGGTTGCCCGGGCCCGAGATCGACCGCATCTTCCGCGAGGAATACGGGCGGGCGGTCTCGGTCCTCATCCGGGCGTTCGGCGACATCGACCTGGCCGAGGACGGGGTGCAGGACGCCTTCACGGTCGCCGCGGAACGGTGGCCCGAGGACGGCCTGCCCCCGAGCCCGGCGGGCTGGATCATCACGACCGCGCGCCGCCGGATCCTCGACCGTCTCCGCCGAGAAGCGTCACGCCAGGACCGCCAGGAACAAGCGACAGCGCTCCTCACCCCCACCGACGACACCGAAGAGGAATCCGCCGTGCCGGACGACCGCCTCCGTCTGATGTTCACCTGCTGCCACCCGGCCCTGGCGCCGGCGGCGCAGGTCGCCTTGACGCTTCGCCTCCTTGGCGGCCTCTCGACACCCGAGATCGCCCGGGCCTTCATGGTGCCCGAGCCGACGATGGCGCAACGCATCGTCCGGGCCAAGGCGAAGATCCGCGATGCTGCGATTCCCTACCGGGTTCCGAGCAGCGCCGAGCTGCCTGACCGGTTGCGGGGCGTCCTGGCCGTCATCTACCTCGTGTTCAACGAGGGCTATACCGCAACATCGGGTGACCTGCTCGTCCGCGAGGACCTCTGCGCCGAGGCGATCCGACTCGGCCGCACGTTGGGCGAGCTCATGCCCGACGAGCCCGAGGTGGCAGGGCTGCTCGCATTGATGCTGCTGATCGCGGCCCGCCGACCCGCCCGCACGGGTGCCGGCGGCGAGCTCGTCCCCCTGCACGAGCAGGACCGCGACCAGTGGGATCGTGACCTCGTCACCGAGGGCCAGAACCTGGTCCGACTCTGCCTGCGGCGCAACCATCCGGGCCCGTACCAGGTGCAGGCGGCCATCAACGCGGTGCACAGTGATGCGCCGCGGGCGCAGGACACCGATTGGGGGCAGATCCTGGCCCTCTATGACCAGTTGCGCGTCTTTGATCCATCGCCGGTCGTTGCGCTCAACCGCGCCGTGGCCCTCGCCGAGGTCGACGGACCGGAAGCGGGGTTGGCGGCGATGGATGCGCTACCGCTCACGTCCTACTACTTGTTCCACGCCGTGCGGGCAGACCTCCTGCGGCGATTGGGCCGTTCACGCGAGGCGGTGTCCGAGTACGAGGAGGCGCTGGCCGCGACGGACAACGAGGCCGAGCGCGCGTTCCTTGCCGTCGCCCGGGACCGGGCGGCCGACACCGGCGGCCAGTAACAGGCAGGCAGTTGCAGGCTCGTCGGCCCGAACGTCCACGTGGTGGAGGGCACGTAGGAGTCGGGGACCGTGACCCGTCACACCCTGGGGCTGGAAGCGCTGCCCCCGCCGCTACCGCGACCTACGCCGGGGAGCGCCGCCCTCGGTCGCGCCGAGCCGGGTGAGATCGATGGCGTCGGTGAACCCGTGGAGGTGGCGTGGTCCGATGGACGTTCCCCGCAGTTCGAGTTCGAGCGCCAGCGACGTCGGGATCACGACATCGCTCGGTGCCGCCTCCCCCGCAGCTCTGGCGGCGAGGTTGACGACGGGGCCGAAGACGTCACCATCGCGCAACATCACCTCCCCCGTGGCGAGGCCCACGCGACAGGCGGGAAGCCGCTCGTGCCGTCCGAGCATGCTCGTGATGGCAAGCGCGATGGCGCACCCGTCGCGCGGGTCGGCCGCGGTGAAGAGCACGGCGTCGCCGATCAGCTTGATGACCTTCCCGCCGCCGCCGATCACTGCGTCCGAGACGAGGTGTTCGAACTCGGTCAGCAGCCCGCCGAGCTCTCCGAGCGACGCCGACTCCGCCAGTGAGGTCGAGCCGACCAGATCGACGAAACCGACGCATAGGGAGCTGGTCTCGTATCCCACCTCTCCCGCGTCGCCGAGCATGCTTCGGCGCGCCGCCATGAGGTGCTGGCGGAGGAGAAGATCGAGGACTTGTACCGCCGTCGGGATCATGCCGACGGCCTGGACGTTGGCTCGCGCGATACCCAGTCCCGCTGGGTCCTTGCGGCGAGCGGGAGGTTCCACGTTGACGAGAAAGGCCGACACGTAGGCATCGGCCAATCGGGACATGGCGGCACCCATCACCCGCACGAGCTGCATGATCACGTCGGCACCGAACAGCTCGTCCGCCACTGGGAGCAACCCGCTCAGCGCGGCGAAGCTCTCGCTGAACACGCGATCTGTCGGCCCCGGAATCGGAAACCCCGCTGCTCGCATGAACGCCACGACGCGCTCCTCGTCGAGCGACGAACGTTCGGCAACCTCGCCCAGGGTCAAACCGGGCCCACCGCGCAACGCCAGGACGGTGGCGAGTCCCGGGAGCTGGCCCTGCTCGTGGTGCAGGACGAGGTCGTCGCTGGTTGCACCGAGGTCCGCCAGGTACTGCAGGAGCGCGAGCCGATCTTCGGCGTAGGGCGAGTCGGCATCGTACAAACCGAGGGACGCGAAATCGTCGGCATCCATCCCTCCGAACAGTAGCGAGCCCACCGCTGAAACGTCGGTTGACGGCGCCTGGTGACGCGTGCCTTTTGTGTGAACTGGACCACGGCATGACCCGCAGCCGTGGGCGCAGTTCCGGCCCTCCCCAGCCGCACCTCAAATGCCCTGGTGTAGCCTGATTTTTGCCATGAAAGTGCATCTCGTCGACGGCACCTACGAGCTGTTCCGACATTTCTTCGGTGCCCCTCCGCATCGCAACGCCGCCGGTAACGAGGTGGCCGCTGTGCGGGGCGTCGTGAGCTCGGTCCTCCAGCTCCTGGGGGAGGGTGCCACCCATGTGGGCGTGGCGACCGACCACGTGATCGAGTCCTTCCGCAACGACTTGTGGCCCGGCTACAAGACGGGGGAGGGCGTCGACCCGGACCTGTGGTCCCAGGCCTGGCCGCTCGAGGAGGCGCTTGCCGCACTAGGGGTGCTCGTCTGGCCCATGGTCGACGTCGAAGCGGACGACGCACTCGCCAGCGGTGCGGTCGTGGCCGACGAAGACGCGGAGGTGGACCAGGTCATCATTTGCACACCGGACAAGGATCTCGGGCAGTGCGTGCGCGGGGACCGCATTGTGCAGCTGGATCGGCGCAAGGACCTGTTGATAGACGAGGCGGGCGTCATCGCCAAGTTCGGGGTGGGTCCGGCCTCCATTCCCGACTACCTGGCGCTCGTGGGCGACAGCGCCGACGGTTTTCCCGGGCTTGCTGGGTGGGGGGCCAAGTCGGCCTCCACCGTGCTGGCCCGGTGGACCCACCTCGAAGACATCCCGCCCGATCCCGGCGACTGGGATGTCACGGTGCGCAGTGCGGCCAAGCTTGCGACAACGCTGCGGGAGTGTCACGACGAGGCGCGGCTCTTCAAGGAGCTCGCGATACTGCGCATCGACCGCTCGCTGCTGCAGAAGGTGGATGACCTTCGTTGGCAGGGCCCGACCGGTGATTTCGCCCAGGTGTGCGCCGACCTGGACGCGCCCGGCATCGCCCGACGGGCCGAGGCGTTGGCCGCGACCCGTTGATGCACCCGACTCCCTCGACGGCTCGTCGGGCGCTAGCCCGAGGTGGCCACGGACGGCACCGCGCCCGAGAAATCCACACGCCGGAGATAGAGGTCGCGGCTGTTGGGGAAACCGACCGCTCCGGGGGCCCAGGCGTGGAACGCCATCCAGTACGTGCCCGACGTGTCGGCGAAAACGGCCTCTCCGCCGGGCCCGGCCACGTCCGGCCCGCTGGCCAGCACCGGGGTCGGTGAGGCATCGGTGCACGGACCCAGGGGGCCCGTGCAGGTGGCGACGCCGACGGCGTAGTTGCCACTGTTCCAGTTGTTGCCCGAGTAGAAGAGGAAGTAGCGACCGCCGTTGACCACGAGCTCGGGTGCCTCGACGGTGCCCGCCTGCCAGCCCTGGTCCGGTGACAGCAACGCAGTGGGGTTGGTGCCCGGGGAGAACGAGGTGCCCGAGGGCGCCAGTTGCTGGGCCCAAATTTTCGACGAGCCCGGGCCGCCTGACTTCCAAAGGAGGTAGGGGGTGCCGTTCGTGTCGAGGAAGGAGGCCGGGTCGATGGAGCCGCCCAAGGACTTCTGGCATTCGAGCGGAGCCGTCGACTGGTCGGTGAACGGACCCTGGGGCTGGGTGGCGGTCGCGACCGAGATGCACTCCTGGTTCGTGCCCGCCACATCGACGGCGTAGTACAGGACGAAGACGCCGCCGATATTGGCCACCGACGGGGCCCAGGTGTAGTTCGCCGAGGCCCACGCCGGCAGGCTCGGCAGCGCGTTGCCAACGGCCGTCCAGTGCGAGAGGTCGGGTGAGTCGATGATCTGGATGTTGCCCGCAACCGAGTTGGTGGCATAGGCGTAGTAGGTCTGCCCGGCGAGCATGACGTCGGGGTCGGGGAAGTCGAAGGGGTAGACGAGGCCGGTGCTGGTCCCGCCGGCCAGCTGGGTGCAGGCGCCCGAAACGGCCGAGATGTCCTTCGCCGCCTGCGCATTGTTCAGGGTCGCGATGTGCCCGAACGCGGTCTTCACGCCACCGAGGCAGGTCTGCAGCGTGGCGATGCCGACTCCCTGCAAGTAGGCGTGCACGTTCGTGTTGGTCAGCGAGCCGTTCGTCGTGGCCAGCTGGCTCATCGTGGTGTTGATCGATGTCTGCAGCGAGTCCCGCTGGGACTTCGTGACCGCACCGGCAAATTTCGTGACGGCGAGCTGGTGCCGCACCGTCCCGAAGTGCGTGTTCGCGGCGGCGAGCGCGGCCTCCTCGTTGCGGCTCCGGGTCCTGGCATGGATGTCGGTCCAGACGGCCGCCACCAGAATGCCCACGCCCAGCGTCACCGCGAGAGCCAGCCGCCATCGACGGCGCCGAGGTCGACGACGTTCATCCACTGGAGGCCTCCGCCGTCGTGCAGCTGCTCGCAACGCCATTGAGCGCGGCGATCGCTCTGCCCTGCTTCCCGATGGCGAGCTCGTTCAGCGCCTGTTCGACACCGACCAGGCACGCCTGCAGCGAGGTGATCAGCGTCGCCTGCTGGGACACGTGGGACTGCGCCGCCGACAGCGACGTCTGCGCGCCGAGGAGCTGTGCCGCGTCCTGGTTCAGCGCGGTGGTGTCGCTGCCGACCTGCGTCTTGAGGACGCTGAGATCGCGGCGGGCCTCGGCCAACTGCGCCGAGACGGTCTGGGTCCGCTGTGTGGTGACGGCGAGCGCGGCCTGCGCCCGACCCTCGTCGTCGTGCGCTCGCACCTGGTCCAGGATCAAGTAGCCGAGCGCGGCCAGGAACAGCGCGCACGCCACCAGCGCGAAGGTCCGGCGGACCCAGCGTGGCCGTCGCGGGCGCGGGGGCGGCTCCTCCGGGAAAGGGAGGCGTTCAGCTTCGAGCAAGGTCTTCATCGCAGCTGCCTCGGTGCCTCCTCATGCCCAGCGATCGCCGAGGTTCCGTCTGCATTGTGGCACTGCCGCCGGGCTCGCCCGGCGCGGGTCGTCTCAGGCCCCGAGGTAACTGGTCGACAGGGCTTCTTCCATCTCGGCCGGCGTTCCTTTATGGGCGATGATGCCCTGCAGGACCACTGCCGCGCTGTCGGCGATGGGCAGTGCGGTGCGGGCGAACTGCTCGACGAGCAGGATGGAGAGGCCGGCTTCGGCCAATTGCCGCACTTTCTCGTAGAGCTGCCCGACGACGATGGGCGCGAGACCCATGGAGAGCTCGTCGAGGAGAAGGATCTTCGGATCGGTGGCGAAGGCGCGGGCCAGGGCCAGCATCTGCTGCTCGCCCCCGGAGAGCGTCCCCGCCATCTGCTTGCGCCGACCGCTGAGTTGGGGAAATTGGGAGAAGGCCACGTCTTCGACGCGGTCCATCGGGACCCCGACCTGGGTGGCCATGAGGAGGTTCTCCCGCACGGTGAGGTTGGGGAAGATGCCCCGGCCTTCGGGCACCGTGCACACGCCCCGGCGGGCGCGGTCGTCCGCCGACGTCCGGGTGACGACGTCGCCCTCGAAGTACACGTTGCCGCTGCTCGCCCCGAGGGTGCCGGCGCACACGTTGAGCATCGTCGTCTTCCCGCCCCCGTTGGGTCCGAGCAGGGCCATGACCGATCCGGCAGCCACCTCGAGGCTCACGCCGTGGACGACCTCAATCGGGCCGTAGCCGGCACGGACGTCGCGGAGCTCCAGGATCGGCGCCACTGGGGCCCCGGTCACGGCGCACCGAGGTAGGCATTGACGACGACGGGGTCGTCCTTGACCTGATCGGGTGGACCGCTGGCGATGACCACCCCGTAGTCGAGGACGTGGATGTGCTCGCAGGTGCCCATGACCAAGCCGACGTCGTGCTCGACGAGGCAGATGGCGAGGTCGCGCTCCAGCACGAGCTGGCGCAGCAGGCGCCCGAAGGCCTCCGTCTCCTGCTCCGTCTGACCGGACGCGGGCTCGTCGAGGAGGAGGACCTTCGGCTGGGTCATCAGCGCCCGCGCCACCTCCACGACGCGGGCGCGGCCGGTCGGCAGCTCGCTCACTTCGCGGTCGGCGACATCGCCGAGCCCCACGAGCTCAATGACGTGGTCGGTCTCGGCGGCGACGTCGATGCGGCCGCGCCGGCCCCAGGTGTTGCGGATCTCGCCTGCCACCTGAATGTTGTCGCGCACGGTGAGCGAGGTGAAGAGCTCGAGGCGCTGGTAGGTGCGCGACAGGCCGCGCCGGGCGCGGCGGGCCGGACCTGCGCTGGTCACATCGTGTCCGTCGATCATCACGCGACCGGACTTCGGAGCCAAGAGCCCGCTGACGACGTTGAACAGCGTGGTCTTGCCGGCTCCGTTCGGGCCGATGAGGCCCGTCACGCCTCCTTCGGCGACGGTCAGGGAGACGTCGCTGAGGACCTGGGCGCCCCCGAAGGCAACGCAGACGTCGGCGACTTCAAGGACGGGCATCGACCACGCCTTCGACCATAGGTGCGGCCGCTGGTGCCGGCACTGGCCGTTCCCGGACGGGTTCGTTGCTCGCCGGCGGGGCAAAGGCCTCCGGCTCGATGAGCTGGCCCGCGGCCGGCAGGGCGATCGCGATGAGGGCCGTGGCCAGGACGAACCACCAGTTACCCATCACTTTGGTCAGCACGAGCAAGTAGGCGACGATCTCCGCCATGACCCCGAGGAGCAGGACTCCCTTGGCCTGCCAGAGCGGCTTGTAGCGCCGGATGATGTCGGGGACGGCGCCGCTGGGATTGCGTCCGAGGCTCACCCCGATCAGCGCCGGCGCCACCAGGGAGAGGTTGGCCATGACGCTCCAGAAGCCACCGCCGCCGGCCTCGGTGCTCAGGTTCGAGAAGGTCGACGTCAGGGCCTGGAATGCGGTGCCGGCCAGGATCCCGCCCATCAGCGCGCCGGACACGTTGCCGATGCCGCCGACGACGGTCAGCATCACGAGGGCCAGGCTGATGAAGATGATGAACGTGTCGGCGTTGACGCTGACCGATGCCGAGGACAGCAGAATGCCACCGAGCCCGGCGATGGCGGCCGAGATCATGAACACCGACAGCTTGAGCTTGACCAGGTTCTGCCCCAGCGTGGCCGCGGCGGCGGGACTGTCCTTCATGGCGGTCAGGCGCCGCCCGTAGTTGCTGCGACGCAGGGCGACCAGGCCGATGCCGATGAGCACGAAGATCACGGTCGACACCGTCAAGAAGGTCTTCGACGAATTGAGGTCGACGGGCCCGATCTTCAACGGCGGGATCTGCAGCGTGCCGTTCGGGAAGATCGAGTAGTTGAGGTGGAAGATCGGCAGGACGTGCGGAGCGATGTCGGCGATGATCATGTCGGAGACGAAGACGCCGAAAGCCAGTGTGGCCAGCGCCAGGTACAGACCGCGGAGTCGGAGTGCCGGCAGGGCGATCAGACCGCCGACGACCGCGGTCACGGCGATCCCGATGAGGACACCCCACGGGGTGATCCGCTGCGTCAGCCCCGAGCCCGAGAGGCCGAGGTGGAACACAATGATGGTGGCGATCGCACCGAAGGAGACGGGCGCCAGGTTGATCTCGCCGGCGTAGCCGGTGAGGAGCGTGAGCGACAGGGCGATGATGCCGAAGATGATGCCGACCGTCAGCGATCCCATGTCGCTGGAACCCATGATTTGTTCGAGCGCCAGCACCACGAGCAGCAGGATGACCCCCCACGTCACGGCCGAGCGCATGGTGGGGACGGTGAAGCGTTCCCGCGTGCGCAAGAGGGTCGCGCCGCGCAGCCGGTCCTGCGGCAGGACGATCAGCACGACGAAGAGCACGATCATCGGTAGCGCGATGCGGAAGTTCGAGGCCCAGGACCACGACTCCGGGAAGTACCCCAGCACGTAGGTGCTCGCCAGCCCCAGTACGAGCGCGCCGGCGAACGTCAGCCAGATGCTCCGGAGGCGGCCGAACATGGCGGCGGCAATGGAGTCCAGGACGAGCAGGGTCAGCACGTGGACGTCGAGGGTGCCGCCGCTGATCGGAGTGATGAGGACGCCGGCGAGCGCGGCCAGCGCGCCACCGAGGGCCCAGGAGAACGCGGCCAACCGCTCGGGCCGGCCGCCGTTGAGCTGCAGCAGGGCGGGGTTGTCGACGACGGCACGCATGGCGACGCCGGTCCGGGTGCTGGTGAACAGCAGCCGGATGCCCACGGCGATGAGCACGCCGCACCCCAGGGCGATCGCCTCGTGGTCGGTGACATAGACGCCGAGGACCTTGAACTTCGCGGCGTTGCCGAAGAAGAGGCCGTCGGTGCGCGGCACGCCCGGGTTCCAGATCCACTGCGCCAGTGCGATCAGCCCGAGCATGATGCCGATGGTCACCACGATCTTGGTGACGTCAGCGGTCTGGCGCAGCCCCCGCATGATGCCGACGTAGAGGACCATGCCGAGCAGCGGGGCCAGCACCGCGAGGACGGCGAAGAGCGCGAGCGGCGCCGGCCAGTTCCACCCGTACCGGAACTGCCAGTAGGTGAAGGCCGCCAGCATCGCCATGGCGCCCTGGGCGAAGTTGAAGATGCCCGAGGTCGTGTAGGTGAGCACCAGGCCCGAGGCCGCGATGCCGTAGACGGCGCCGGTCACCAGCCCGAGGATGGTGTACGTCAGGAACAGGTGCATGGCCGGAGCTCCTGTCGCTCAGGTCAGGCGGCGGGCGAGCGGTCGTTCGGGGTGCTCACCCCTGAGGCTTGAGGGTGGTGGCGGTCGCGTACTGGGTTGCGTACCCCTGGGCGTTCAGCGGGGTGCCGATCACCGAGCCCGTGTTGGCGACGACGTACTTCGGCGAGCAGTCGAACGTGCCCAGCTTCTTCGGGTAGGCCTGCACCCACTTGGTCCCGTCCAGCTTCATCAGCAGACCGCAGTTGGGCGGGATGTTCTTCGCGGGGTTGCCCGACGCGTTGAGCCCGCCACCCGTCCAGTTGGTCACCTTGGACAGGTGGTTGATCATGCACTGGCGGGTCAGCGTGGAGCCGCACGCCTTCGCTTCGGTCGCCCAGAGCAGGAAGGACGAGGTCGCCTGCTCGCCGAGCTGCGAGGTGAGGCCGCCGTACTTCTTGACGATGTTGATGTACTGGTTCACGGCCGGGACGACCTTGGCCGCCTCGAGCGGCTCGTAGGAGAGGCGCACGTAGGCGTTGTTCGCCAGACCCTCGGTGTTCCACTGGGCGAAGGCCGCCGTGTAGGCGCCGGAGTCCATCACCCAGATCGGGTCGTAGCCGAGGGTGTTCTCGGCCTCGAAGGCGCCGTAGAGCGTCGGACCCGGGGTGGCGTCGTTGAAGATGATCTGGGCACCGCAGCTCTGGAGCTTCTGCATGAACGGGGTGTAGTTCGCCTCGCCGTTGTAGTTGATGTTGGCGGTGCAGTTCGGGAGGAACTTCCAGCCCGCAGTCGTGAACGCCTGCTGGGCCTTCTCCGTCGACGACTCCTGCGTGGAGAGGGTCGAGCCGTAGATGCCGACCTTCTTGGTCTTCGAACCGAAGAGCTTCTCGGCCTGGTAGGCGCTCGACACCGGGCTGGCGTTGGCCGGGTTCGGCGACGCCTGGTACATCTCGTACGCGTTGGCCACCACGGGAGCGACGGTGAAGCCGGGCACGGCGGCGAGATTGCAGCCGAGGCGGGTCTGCTCGGCGCTGCCATCGAGCGCGTAGCCCTCACCGACCAGCATGAAGTCCTGCTTGCATTCCTGGGTCACCACGGAACCGACGTTGGTCACCGAGGCGTTCCCGTAGTCGCCGACCAGCTTGCGGCCGTCGATGCCTCCCTGCGAGTTGCACCACGAGATCATGTCCTTGACCGCGTCGCCCATCTCCTGGTCGAGACCGGGAAGCCCGGAGAATCCCCGGTCATCGCCGTAGGCGATGTTGATGGTGGTGTTCGTGACGCCCTTGTCCGTGGCGCCGGTGGCGTGACCCTTCCCGCAGGGCGAAGGGAGCGTGCCGAACGTGGTGGAGGAGATCGATGCCGCGCCGCCCACCCCGGGTGACAGGAGCACACCCGCCGCCGTCAGCGACGTGATCATCAGTGCCGCCCCCAGGGCCCGCATACCGGTGACCCTCTTCATCATCACAACCCCCTGTCCACGGAGCCGGACCCGACGGGTCTGATCCGCATCCCATTGAAACCGAAACCCTAGAACACGTTCCTGTTTGGGCACACTAGCAACCCCCCGATCAGAAATCTCAGCGCCAGCTGGGAGCCGAGCGGCGCAGCAGCTACGAGCGATCGGCCGTGTGAATCTGGTAGCGCTCCGTGTAGTCGTTGAATTCCGTGGCGAGGCCCGGGTAGGTCCAGCCGAAGTCGGCCGGGTCGTAGCGGTGCCGGCCGAACGCGTCCTGCGGCCGATCCTCCAAGAAGGCGTACATGCGCCGGGCGTGGAGCGAGCCCACCGCCTCGCCGAACTGGCCGTACAACCGGCGGACGGTCTCGACGGGGTCGGCGATCAAAGCGTCGTAGTGGATGTGCTGGCACCACCCGTCCGGGGCGGTCTCGTCGAAGGCCATGGCCGATCGGAGGGCGAACCCGCACTTGCGCTTCCATTCCTCGGCCGTGGGCCGCGGGTCCGTGCGGCTGGTCAGCACGCGCTGGCTGGCGTTGGCGAGGCTGGCCAGCGACGTGACGACCGGCCCGGGGTCCCGGTGCGTCCAGATGACCCTGGCGTCGGGGTAGGCCGCCAACATGGCGTCGAGGTGCCACAGGTGGTTGGGCGTCTTGAGTATCCAACGCTCGGTCGGCTGGCGCGACTGCAAGGTCTGGAGCGCGAGCAGGTGTTGGGCGTAAGCCGACGTCATGTCGGCCTGCTCCAGCCAGCGGGCATAGGTCGGGACGTGGGCCTGGGTCTCGAGGGCCAGGGCGCGGACGTCGTACATGAAGATGGCCACGCACTCCTCGGCGAGGGTTGCGCCGAACGGGTGCATCGCCTTGAGTGGCGGGTTGAGCTTCATCAGCCCGTCGAGGTCCTTCGCCGTCTTCGCGATGCGCGGATCCTCCGCGGCTTCCTCCAGACTGGTGGGCGGCACCGGGTGGGCCGCCTCCCATTGGAGGAGGGGACGGGCGACGGGGTCGAGCCCGAGGAGGTTCGAGAGCAGGCTGGTGCCGGTCCGTGGCAGCCCCACAATGATCCACGGGCGCTCAATGCGCTCGTCGCGCACCTCGGGGTGCGACCTCGACCACGTCTGCAGCGCGATGCGGTTGGCGAGCGCGCCGGCCAGCATCTTGGAGATGAGGAGGCGTCCGAACGTCGTCAGCTCGGCCTCCTCCTCGCACGCGCGCAGGTAGACGTCCAACGGCTCCCGGTAGGAGTCGCTGCCGAAGTCGTGCGAGCCGGCCGCCTTGACCGCGGCGGCGGTCACCGACGTCGCAGAGAGCGAAGGGACCTCGCGCCCGAGTCGGGCCACTTTCGCTCCGGTCCAGTTGAGCGCCCGGAGCGGGCGGCTGCGCAGCTCGGAATCGCGCCATGAGTAGTCGACCGTGCTCACCCGACCTCCACCACGGTCCGCCCCACCGACCGCCGGGCCTCGTGGTCGTCGAGTGCCCGGCCGGCCTCCTCCATGGAGACGCGCCGTCCCACAGCGGGACGGATGCTGCCGGCGGCGGCCAGCCGCAACAGGTCGGCGTGGATCTCGTCGGCGACGTCGCGGCCGAACGGGTTGAACCCGAAGCGCCGCATGCCGGGGTCGACCGTGTCCGCCCACGCCACCATGACGGCCACGATGTCGATGTTCCCGATGCAGGCCATGCGCAGCGGCCGCCCCGTCATGCCGTTGGCCTCGTCGTCGGCGAACCCCACGGCCAGGTACCGGCCCCCGTGCGCCGTGCAACGCCAGGAGCGCTCGGTGAAGTCGCCGCCGGTCAGGTCGTAGACCACGTCGGCGCCGGCATCGCCGGTGGCGACCAGGACCGCCTCGACGAAGTCTTCGGAGGTGTGGTCGACGACGAGGTCGGCGCCGAGGGCGGTGCACAGGGCGCCCTTGTCCGGCCCCCCCGCCACCGCGATCACCCGGGCGCCTGCTGCCTTGCCGAGCTGGATCCCGGCCGAGCCCAGCCCGCTGGCGGCGGAGTGCACGACCACGGTCTCACCCGCCTTGAGGCGGCCGCGCTTGAACAGGGCCAGATGGGAGGTCTGGAACGACAGGAGGAACGCCGTGGCCTCGACGTCGTCGAAGTCCGGTGGCGCCTCGAACACGGAGATGGCGTCGGCGATCGCGTAGTCGGCGATACCACCGAGCGCGTTCTTGGTGATGGCGACGACGCGTTGGCCGAGCCAGCGCTCCGCACCCTCCCCGGCCGCGTCGACCACGCCACACACGTCCATGCCCAGGGTGAAGGGGGGCGGGGTGGGGACCGAGACGAGCTTTCCCCGACAGCGGTCGATGTCGTTGAAGTTGAGCGATGCCGCGCTGACCTTGACCCGGACTTCACCGGGGCCGGGCTCGGGCCGCTCGATCGTCCGTACCAACAGGACCTCGCCCGGTTGACCGTGCTCGGTGACCTGAAGGGCCCTCATCTCTGCCATGCCTCGCACCCCCTTGCCGGTCACCCGGCGATCGGGGCGAGGTTACCGCTGGGCCTTCCCCGCTGGGGCGGGCCGTTCGCTCAGAGGAGGGGCGAAGGATTGCCGAATGCGCCCCCCACGTCGACACCGAGGTTTGGGATCGGCTTGCCGACAGCGAAGCGGTAGAGGATCGTGCGCATGTACATGCCGGCGGCCGAGGCGTACATGGAGACGCCGATGATCCCGAAGATCCCGATCGCCGCCAGGGGCACGCCGGCGAGGTAGACGCGCTTGGCGATCAGCACAACGCCGACCGCGACGACCGCGAGCGCGACCAGGGACAGCCCGAGGAAGAGAACGCCGAAACGAAGTCCACCCCTCGCCACCGTGCCAAATCTCTCTTTCAGGATGTGGGAGGAACGCTTGACCGCTTCAATCGGTCCGACGTCCTCGAAGGCCAGTACCGGGATCACGAGGAAGGTGGCGACGGCCCACGCCAATCCGCCGGCGAACCCGACGATTCGGCCCACGACCCCCAGCCTGCTCTCGAGCGCTCGGATGGTGGTGCCGACGATGGCCGCCAGAATGGCCCACCGGAAGATGACGCCCTTGCGTCCCCAGGCCTGCGCCAGTGACGTCTTGATGGTGGGCGTCCGCCCTTCGATGCGGTCGTTCGCCGCGAAGACCAGCGCGACGTTGAAGATCACGGTCGCCGCGGTGGCGAGCAGGGTCCCGCAGGCGAAGGCGACAAGGAATGCCAGCCCCGTGTGCCCGATAGCCAGCCCCAGCGGCACGGCCACGACGGCGAAGGCGACGAGGCCGGTGATGGCGGCCATCACGGGGAGCCAGATCATCTGACGGTCCTGGCGGAACAACTCGAGTGAGGCGCGGAGGATCGCCTTGCCGGTCGGGTTCGTGGTCGCCATCTGTCAGTTCCTCCTCGTCCGAGCGAGGGATTCCCCCCACTCCGTGTCGGACGACAGCCCTCACCGCTTGAGGGATCCTGCGGGCGGCCCCGAGGCCCGAGGGCCCGACCAGACCGCCGCACTCGGTCAGACCGCCGCAGCGGAGGGAGTGGGATTCGAACCCACGGAAGCTTGCGCCTCGCAGCTTTTCAAGAGCTGTGCATTCGTCCGCTCTGCCATCCCTCCAGCGTGTGCATGCTAGGTGAGCCCGCGGCTGACAGGCCCCTTCACCCGCGGGCCAGCTCGGCGAGCTCGACGACGACGCCCGGGCCATCCAAGAAGACCAGTTTCTTGTCGTGGTAGTCGAAGATCTCGTTCCGCGGCGTGACGCCGTGCGCGGACAGGTGTTCCAGCATGGCGGTCATGTCGTTGACCCGGAAGCACACGTGGTTGAAGCCGGTGCGATCGAGCGTCCCCGTCTCGCTGTCAACTTTTATCGGTGGCTCGTGGAAACGAAGGAGCTGAATCTCCTGGTGCGTCTCGCCGCCCTTGAGGGCCAGCGTCACGTGGTCGGACTCCCATCCGGGGATGCCCATGTACGCGGCGATGCGCTCGCCGGACGCCACCACCGCGATGGTCTCCTCGAAGCCCAACAGGCCGAAGAACCGCTTCGCCTCCGGCAGGTCGGTGACCACGATCGTCATGTGATCGAAGCCTTGGGTCTGGGGCGTCACCATCGGCGACCTCTCTTCCGTCTACCTGACAGAGCCTGTGTTGCGGACTACCCCTTCGCGGCTTGGTCGCGCGCGTCACGCGCCCGGCTGCGCAGGCGTCCCCGTGTCGCCTGATCGAGCAGGACCTTGCGCAGGCGCACCGCCTTGGGTGTGACCTCGACGCACTCGTCCTCGCTGATGAACTCCAGTGCGTGCTCCAGTGAGAAGGCCAAGGCAGGCGTCAGCCGTTCGAAGTCCTCGGCGGTCGCCGACCGGATGTTGTTCAGCTTCTTCTCCTTGGTCGGGTTGACGTCCATCTCTTCTGCACGCGCGTTCTCGCCGACGATCATGCCCTCGTAGACCTCTTCGGCCGGGCCGATCATGAGCGTGCCGCGCTCTTGGAGATTCATCAACGCGAAGGTGGTCGTCGCACCGCGCCGGTCGGCGACCATCGACCCGTTGCGCCTGGTCCGCAGGTCGCCGTGCCAGGGCTCCCATCCGTCGAAGACGTGGTGGAGGATGCCCGTCCCTCGGGTCTCGGTCAGGAACTCGGTGCGGAAGCCGATCAGACCGTGGGCCGGGACGCGGTAGTCGAAGCGCACCCAGCCCGTTCCGT
Source organism: uncultured Acidimicrobiaceae bacterium (assembly GCA_963762175.1). Taxonomy (GTDB): domain Bacteria; phylum Actinomycetota; class Acidimicrobiia; order Acidimicrobiales; family RAAP-2; genus Bog-473. Next base: position 159,848 of record CAVXJW010000002.1, on the reverse strand, counting down.
GGTTGACCATCTCGAGCATGGTGCCCTTGCGCAGTGCCAGCAGCTGGGTGACCACTCCGAGGTATTCGTCGGGCACGTCGACGCTGACCCGCTCGACCGGCTCGTAGACCTTGCCGTCGATCTCGCGCGTGACGACCTGCGGCTTGCCCACCGTCAGCTCGAAACCTTCGCGGCGCATGGTCTCGACGAGTACTGCCAGCTGGAGTTCGCCTCGGCCGAGCACCTCCCACATGTCGGGGCGTTCCGTCGACGCCACCCGGATCGCCACGTTGCCGACGAGCTCGGCGTCGAGGCGCGCCTTGAGGAGTCGGGCCGTCAGCTTCGTGCCGTCCTGGCCGGAGAGCGGCGAGGTGTTGATGCCGATCGTCATGGCCAGGCTGGGCTCGTCGACGGTGATCGCCGGCAACGCGACTGGATTGTCGGGATCGGCCAGCGTCTCCCCGATGGTCACTTCCGCCAGCCCAGCCACCGAGACGATCTCGCCCGGCCCGGCCGACTCCGCTGGCACCTGGTCGAGCGCCTCGGTCACGTAGAGCTCGGTGATTTTTGCCTTCTCGACGGTGCCGTCGAGGCGGCACCAGGCCACTGTGCTTCCCTTCACCAAGGTGCCGTTGTGGACGCGGCAGATGGCCAGTCGCCCCACATAGGGGGAGGCGGAGAGGTTGCAGACGAGCGCCTGGGTCCCGGCAGACTCGTCGAACGAGGGGGCCGGGACGTGCTCGACAATGGCCTTGAACAGGGGTTCGACGTTCTCACCCTCGACGCCCGGCTCGGTGCAGACCCAGCCGGCGCGGGCGTTGGCGTAGAGGATGGGGAAGTCGATCTGGTCCTCGTCGGCGTCGAGGTCGAGGAACAGCTCCTCCACCTGGTGCACGACCTCGGCGATGCGGGCGTCGGCCCGGTCCACCTTGTTGATGACCAGCACGACGGGGAGCCGGGCCTCGAGTGCCTTGCGCAGGACGAAGCGCGTCTGGGGCAGTGGGCCCTCCGAGGCGTCCACCAGGAGAAGGACGCCGTCGACCATGGTCAACCCGCGCTCGACCTCCCCGCCGAAGTCTGCGTGGCCGGGCGTGTCGACGATGTTCAACTTCACGCCACCCCAGCGCACAGCGGTGTTCTTGGCCAGGATGGTGATCCCTTTTTCCCGCTCGAGGTCGCCGGAGTCCATCACGCGGTCGGTGAGCTCCTGGTGGGCTCCGAACGCGCCGGTCTGGCGCAGCAGCGCATCGACCAGCGTCGTCTTGCCGTGGTCGACGTGCGCCACGATGGCCACGTTCCTTATGTCGTCGCGGGTCTCCATGGGGGGACCAAGGCTAGATGACCGGTGGGGTGCCTCAGGCGGCGGAGCGGAGCGACCTTCCCGCGCCACCCAGTGCCAGTTCCACGGCCTCTGTGCCGAGAGCCAAGACCGAGGGCTCCGGGTCGACCCGGACCAGGTGGCCGGAGTCGGGCCACCACCCGACGACCCGACCGGGGACATCGTCCCCCCGCGCCCTGAGCGACTCGACGAGCGTGACCAGGGAGAGCTCGGCCCGCACCGAGTCGCGCCGCGGACCGGACAGCACCACCAGATGCGCGAGCGCCGTCCGCACGTCGGCGCGCCCGCGCAACGCCAGTAGAGCGGAATGCGGGCTGTCCCACCAGTGGTCCCGACCGATGGCCGGTGTCGGCCCGAGCGCAGACCAGTCCAGCGCGCACCAGAGGCGGGTGGCCCATGTCACGGCCTCGGCTCCGACGGCGGCCCGGCCGGCGGGCGGCAGCGCGTCGACCCAGCGGTCGAGTTGCGTCGCCGACGAGCTCCCGTCGGCCACCCAGCGTGACGACTCGCCGAGCCGGCTCCGCACGGCCTCGAGCGGCGAGCGCGCCGCACCATCCGCCAGCATGCGCACCGCCGCCACGCCGATGGACCGTCGCGCCGTGCGCGCCGACCAGGCGAACGGCTCGGCGGCTCCGGTTTCCGACGTGTCGCCGGCGAACGCCGTGCGCACTTCGTGGTCGGTGACCCGGAAGCGCACCGTACCGGCGCGCCTGACCGCGAAACGGGCCAGCTTCGACTTGGCCTCCGTGAGCGCGACCAGCCACGAGGTGCTGTCGACGGGTGGGGCGGGCGCCATGAGCGCGCCCATCAGGCGGCTATCCATGGTCGGCGCCGGCCTGGGCCAACCACGCCGCCAGATGGGAGGCGATTGCTCGCAGGTGCTCCTCCCGGACGTCCTCGACGCCGTAGCGGCCGGAGGCGGACTCCAAGAGCGCCAGCCGGAATGGCGGTGCGCCGCTCCGGAGGGTCTCGAGCAACGACAGATAGTGCAGTGAGCGCCGCTCCGCCGCCCAGGGCCCACCGGAGGACACGCCGACGGCGCACAGTGACGCCGTGTGTTGCTGGGGGAGACCGACGACGAGGTCGAAGACCCCATGGAGGACGACCCGTCCTCCGGCCAGCGGGATGGCCACGCGGTCGTCGGTCCGCGGCATCCAGCCCGGTGCGAACCGGGGGACCAGTGCGGTGAGGTTGCGCGCGTGGATGGAGAGCGTCTCCGCCAGGACGGCGCGCGCCGTCGGTAGAAGCCCTTCGACGTGACGGACCTCAGCGTCGTCGCCGGCGGCCCGCAGCGCGTCGAGTGCGTCGGTCAGCGTGTCGTCGATCTCTCCGGTGTGCACGAGTTGGCGCAGCAGCGAGTGGACGAGTCTCGACAGCACCAGGCTGTCGCCGACGCTGTCGTCGCGTCGCTGATCGTGCGAGCCCAGCAGTTGGCGTGGTCCGAGGAAGAGCGGTGTCGCGTGGGTCGCCGCGCGCCGCGACGACGTCGTAGGCGGCGTCCTCGAGCCAGGCCCGCAGGCCGCCGGCCAAGCCGGGGTCGAAGCGCGGCCGGGCCGCCGTATCGCCGCGGAGCAGGGCGAGGACCTCGCCGCCGGTGCCCCGGTCAACCGGCGCGTCACCCTTTGGGTCGGGGCCGAGGAGCGGGCGAGGGGCGACGAGGACCATCGGGGCAGTGTGCCCACGGGGTGTGACACTGCTCTACCCTGAGACGGACATGGCATCCGCGCTCCTGCTGGCGTCGGCCGGCAACACCGCCTTCTACGTCATCTTCGGGATCTTCGTGGTGGCGATGCTGACGCTGGCGGTGATCGTCATCGTCTGGGCGGTCCGGCACGATATGGCTGGGCGCGCCGCGTCGGCGCGAACGCCAGGCGCGGCGAGGAGTGCCGCCACCACCCCCGGGGTCGCCGGGAGCGACACCGTGAGCGACAGGGCCAACCCTGGCACGAACGGCAACACGCAAAGCAGCGCGCTCAGCGCCACGAACAGCTCCCCGAACAGCGGCTCGCGCGGCGTCACGCACAGCGCCACGCAAAGCGGCACCCCGGCGCGACCGGTGATGGCACCGGCGACGCCAGCCATTTCGAGGGCGCACCAGCACCTCGGCTCACCGAGCGCGTGCGCGCACTATGGGCGGACCGCCGTCACCGCTCCGATGGTCGCCACCGCAACGCGCCTCGCAGGACCGCGTTCGTCCTCGCCGGCGGCGGCAGCCGGGGCGCGGTGCAGGTGGGCATGCTCGAGGAGCTGATACGGCGCGACATCCGCGCCGATCGGGTCTTCGGTGCGTCCGTCGGCGCCATCAACGGCGCGTCGTACGCCGGGCAGCCGACGCTCGAGAACATCGAGCGCATGGCGTCCATCTGGCGCGATGTGAAGGGCACCGACATCTTCCCGCGCGGGACGTTCGACGGTCCGTGGGCCTTCTTGCAGAAGCGTCCGTCCGTCCATGCCAACACGGGCCTGCGGGCGATCATCGAGTCGGGGGTGGACTACGAGAACCTCGAGGACGCCACCATTCCGATCGAGGTCGTGACGACGTCGCTCACCGACGGCCGGGAGCGCTGGATCGGCCACGGTCCGGCAGTCGAGGCCATCCTGGCGTCCTCGGCCATCCCGTCCATCTTCCCGCCCGTGATGATCGACGGCGACGTGCTCGTCGACGGCGGCGTGGTCAACAACGTGCCGATCAGCCGTGCGCTGGCCGCGCAGTGCGATCGGATCTACGTGCTGCTGTGCGGGCCGCTCCACTTTCATCCACCGCTGCCGCGCCGCCCGGCCGAGGCGGCCCTCACCGCCTTCTTCGTCGCCATCCACGCCCGCTTCGTCCGGGAGCTGACCCAGCTGCCGCCGGACGTCGAGGTGGTGGTCTTCAGCGGCGGCGGCGAGCCCGCGGGCCAGTACCGCGACTTCTCGGCCACCGCGACCCTCATCGAAGAGGGGCGCGCCGAGGTGGCCGACGTCCTCGATCGCTATGCGGGGACCTCCCAGGACCTGGCGCCGGCCCGGACGCCCGTCCGCTGAGTCACCGACCCGGGCGTTCCCGGGTGCGACCGTCCCGCTGATCCACCACCAGAGGTCCTGGTGGGGCCGCCCGCTACCCCCAGGACCGGTTCCGGCGGCCGGCGCAGTCGTCGGCGTCACTACTTCCTGGTGAAATGGGAGGGTGCCCGACGCCTCGCCCGAGTCGCTCTTCCATCCGGCCGTCGCCAGCTGGTTCGCCCGGCGCTTCCCCGACGGGCCGACCCCGCCGCAGGAGGCGGCCTGGCCGCACATCGCGGCAGGGAGCGACGTCCTCGTGGCATCGCCGACCGGCTCCGGCAAGACCCTCACGGGGTTCCTGGTGGCCATCGATGCTGCGTATCGCGCCGCCGAGGCCGGAACGTCCACCGGGGGCACGCCCGAAGTCCTCTATATCTCCCCGTTGCGGGCACTCGCCGTCGACGTGCACGAGAACCTCCACGTGCCCTTGTCCGAAATCCGGGAGGAAGCCACGCGACTCGGCTGCGCGGATCCGGGCTTGCGGGTCGCCATCCGCACGGGGGACACACCCGCAGCCGAACGGGCCGCCATGAAGAAGCAGGCGCCCGACCTGCTCGTCACCACCCCCGAGTCGCTGTACCTCCTCCTGACCGCGCCCGCTTCGCGAGCGCTTCTCCGCGGTGTCCGGACGGTGATCGTGGACGAAGTGCACACGCTCGCCCGCGACAAGCGGGGGAGCCATCTGGCCCTGAGCCTCGAGCGCCTCGACGCCCTCGTCAGCGAGGGCGGGGGACATCTCCAGCGGATCGGACTCTCGGCCACGCAGCGGCCCCTCGACGTGGTGGCGCGCCTTCTCTCCGGCGTGCACGACGACCGACCTCCGACCGTGATCGTCGACTGCGGCCACGCCCGCGACCTCGAGGTCGCCATCGAGCTGCCCTCCACCGAGCTCGAAGCCGTGATGAGCGGTGGCCAGATGTCGGACATCCTCGACCGCATCGCGGACCACACCCGCCATCACCGCACCACTCTGGTGTTCGTGAACACCCGCAAGATGGCAGAACGGGTGGCACATCAATTGGCGGAGCGGCTCGGCGAGGCGGAGGGGGGCGAGGGTGACGTCGACGCCTCACTCCTCGTCGCCGCACACCACGGCAGTTTGTCCGCCGCGCGTCGGCGCATCGTCGAGACGCGGCTGCGGGCGGGCGACCTGCGCGCACTCGTGGCGACGGCCTCGCTCGAGCTGGGGATCGATGTCGGCCCCGTCGAGCTCGTCTGCCAGATCGGCTCCCCGCCGCGCCATCGGGACCTTCCTGCAGCGGGTCGGCCGAGCCAACCATCACCGCGACGGTACGCCCGCCGGCCGCCTCTACCCGACCACACGCGACGAACTGGTCGAGTGCACGGCCCTCCTGGCGGCCGTGCGCGAAGGACGGCTCGACCTGCTCGAGCCGGTCGTCGCCCCTCTCGACGTCCTGACCCAGCAACTGGTGGCGGAGGTGGCGTCCACCGAGGAGCGTGACGTCGAGGCGATGTGGACCATGACCCGGCAGGCCGCTCCCTATTCGGACCTGTCCCGCAAGGACTTCGACGATGTCGTGGCCCTGGCGAGCTGGGGGATCGAGACCGGGCGCGGGCGGCGCGGTGCGCACCTGCACCTCGACGCCGTCAATGGCCGGCTACGCGCCCGGCGCGGCGCGCGCCTGGCCGCGCTGACGGGTGGGGGTGCCATTCCCGAGACAGGCGACTACCGGGTGGTGCTCGATCCCGACGGGGTGACGGTCGGCTCTGTCCACGAGGACTTCGCTGTGGAGGCAACGGCGGGCGACATCTTCTTGTTGGGCACGCACTCGTGGCGAGTGGCCAAGGTGGAGGTCGGCACCGTCCGGGTCCACGACGCGGGCGACCTGCCACCGACGATCCCGTTCTGGCTCGGAGAGGCCCCGGCCCGCAGCGCCGAGCTGTCGGAGGCCGTGAGCGATCTCCGGGCGGCGCTCGAGCCACTGCTCGAGGCCCACGACGGCGACGGCGCGCGCCGGTTGGTGCAGCACCGGGCCGGCGTCTCGGCCGAGGTCGCCCAACAGGTCGTCGCCTATTGCGCCGCCGGGCTCGCCGCACTCGGGCATCTCCCCACGAGGCAGCGGCTCGTCGTCGAGCGTTGTTTCGACGAGAGCGAGGGGTCGCAGCTCATCATCCATGCGCCATTCGGGGGCCGGATCAACCGCGCCTTGGGCCTGGCGTTGCGCAAGCGGTTCTGTGTCTCGTTCGACTTCGAGCTGCAGGCCGCGGCGGACGACGACACCGTGGTCCTGTCTCTCGGGCCGCAACACAGCTTTCCTCTCACGAGAGTGCAGTCCATGCTGCACAGCGCCAGGGCGGCGGAGGTCCTGACCCAGGCGGTGCTGCCGCACCCCATGCTGGGTGCGCGCTGGCGCTGGAACCTCAACCGCGCCCTCGTGCTGCCGCGCATGAACGGGGGCAAGCGTCGGCCGATCCACCTCCAGCGCATGGAGGCGGACGACCTGTTGGCCGCCGTCTGGCCCGGCCTCGCCGCCTGCCAGGAGAACGCCCCGCCCGGCCCGGTGGGTGTGCCCGATCACGTGTTGGCCCGTCAGACCGTGTACGACTGCCTGCACGAGGGTCTGTCCGTCGAAGGGCTCGTGGAGGTGTGGGCCCAGGTGGAGTCCGGCGCGATCGACGTGCACACGGTCGAGTCGTCGGAGCCTTCCCCGTTCTCCCACGCCATCTTGAGCGGACGACCCTTCACCTACCTCGACGACGCACCGCTCGAGGAGCGGCGACGCGCGCCCTTCTCGCTGCGGCGCGGCCTGGGCGAGTTGGGCCCCGACGGCCTGCCGGTCCCCGCCTCCGAGCTCGCTGCGCTCGACCCCGACGCCGTGGCGGTCGTGCTCGACCAGATCCGTCCGCGGCTGCGCAACGCGGACGAACTGCACGACCTGCTGCTCTCGCTGGTCGCGGCGCGGCCGTGCGAGGAGTGGGCGCAGTGGTACGACGCGCTTGCCGCCGACGGCCGTGCCGGCACGCACAACGGCTGCTGGGTGGCGACGGAGCGCCGCACGGCGGCGCTGGCGCTGGGCGACGACGACGATGCGGCCGCGGATTGTGCTGCCGGCCATCTCCAGTTGGCGGGTCCGGTGACCGTCGAGCAGCTGGTGGCCGAGGTCGCTCTGCCGTCCGGGGCACCGATGGGCGCGCCGCTGACCACCGCACGCGCGAACGGCCCTGGCCCGCCTCGAAGGCCGCGGTTCGGCCATCGAGCTGCCGGACGGCCGCTGGTGCGCTCGCAATCTGCTGGTTCGTTTACACGGAGCGAGCCGCAGCCGCCGGCGCGGCCAGGTCGACGCCGTCCCGATCGCCGAATACGTCCGCTTCCTCACGCACTGGCAGCACGCCACGCCGGCCAGTCGCCTCGAGGGGCGGGCCGGACTGCTCGAAGCACTCGAGCAACTGCAAGGTATCGAGGCGCCCGCGGCGGAGTGGGAGGCGCAGATCCTGCCTGCCCGCATCAGGGACTACGACGCTCGCTGGCTCGACGAGCTCTGCCTGTCCGGTGAGATCGTGTGGGGCCGACTCACGCCCCGCCCCGAGCGGACCGGACGCAGCGGCACGCCCTCACCGGCCACACCGCTGGCCTTTGCTCGACGCGACGATCTCGACGACATGATGCGCGCCGTGCGGGCCGGGTCGGCGGCACCCGAGCCCGAAGTCGGCGGCGGCGGCCGATGTGCTCGCGGCGCTGCGGACCCGTGGTGCTTGTTTCCGACCGGAGCTGGCGCCGCTGACCGGCCGCCTCCCGGCCGAGGTGGACGAGGGTCTGTGGGACCTGGTCGCCCGCGGCCTCGTCACCGCCGATGCCTTCTCTGCTGTGCGCGTCGCTGCTCTCGGCCCGCGACCGCTGGCGTACCCGGACGGTCCGTCGCCCCTCGGGCCGGCTGGCGCGGCGCCGGGCGCCCGTCGGAACGGGCATCGGTGAAGGGCGCTGGTCGCTCCTGCCCGGACCCGAGATTCTCGGTGGGCCCGCCGTCGACGACGGTGTGCTCCTGCCTGGCAACGAGGCGTTGGCCGAGACGGTCGCCCAGCAGCTGCTGGTGCGGTGGGGCGATCGTGGCCTGGGAGCTGTGGAGCCGCGAGTCGTTCAAGGTGCCGTGGCGCGAGGTCGTGTGGGCCCTGCGCCGGATCGAGGCACGTGGGCTCGTGCTCGGTGGACGCTTCGTGGCCGGGCTCTCGGGCGAGCAGTACGCGCTGCCCGAGGCGTTCGACGACCTGCGGGCGACGCACCGCCGCGGCGCCGACGGTGAGCAGGTGGTCGTGGCCGGGGCGGATCCGCTCAACATGACGGGCACCATCCTCGGCGGGACACGGGTGCCGACGCGCCGCAACCAGCGCGTCGTCTACCGCGACGGTGTCGTGGTGGACCAGCTCGAGGCCGGCTGACGGTGGGCGCGATCCGGTGCATCGACCTCAACGCCGACGTCGGCGAGGCGACCGATGACGGCCGGGATCGAGGTGGAGCGCGCGCTCCTCGGGCTGGTGACGTCGGTCCACGTGGCCTGTGGTGGGCACGCCGGGGACGACGACTCCATGACCGACACCGTCGCGGCCGCGCTCGGGCACGGCGTGCGGGTGGGTGCCCACCCCTCCTACCCCGACCGCGCCGGCTTCGGCCGGACGCCCATGGAGATCGACCGGGGCGAGCTCGGCGCGGCGCTGACCGAACAGCTGCGGGCGCTCGATCGGATCGCGCGGAAGGCCGGGACGTCCGTGGCGTCGGTGAAGGCGCACGGGGCGCTGTACGAGGAGGTCGGGAAGGGCGGTGCCATCTACGAGACCCTGCCGCGACGCCGTGCGGGCCAGCGTCGGCGAGGCAGCGGTGTCTGGTGCTGCCGTCGGGCTGTCGGGCCATGGCGATGGCGCTGCGGGACGGCGTGTCCGCCGCCGAGGAGGGCTTCTGCGACCGCGCCTATCGGGGCGATGGCGGTCTGGTCGATCGAGGGTCGGCCGGTGCCGTGCTGAGCGACCCCGCCGCGGCGGCGCGCGCAGGCGCTCAGCCTGGCCCGCGGCGCGGTGGTCGCCAGCGACGGCTGCGTGCTCACCCTGTGGGTGGACACGCTCTGCATCCACGGCGACTCGCCCGGGGCCGTGGCCATCGCGACGGCGGTGCGCCGGCGTCTGGTCGACGCCGGGATCGATGTGGTTGCGCCGGCGCGTGCATGACCCGCTTCCGTTCCCGATCGGGGAGGTGCGGCGCCTCGGTGACCGCGCCTTCCTGATCGGCGTCGCGACGCGGCAGCGGGACGGGCGCTGGCCGGGGAGCTGGCGGCACGGCTCGGCGATGCGCGTCGAGGTCGTGTGCGGATTCTGCCACCGTGATGGTCGCGTGCTGCCACGCCCGACGCGGAGCTTGTCGTCGCTGCGGGCCGCGCGTGGACGACGCGCGCGCGGCGCCCGCCCGGGGCGGGGCAGGCCGAGACGCCGCCGGTCCGGGCCGGCTCGTCACCGTTCCGTGCCGGTTCGACGGGCCGGACCTCGACGACGTCGCCGCCCTGGCGGGCTGCCGTGCCGACGAGGTGGCGGCGACTCCTCACCGCGCGGCCGCTGACCGCGGCCGTGATCGGGTTCTCGCCGGGGTTCGCCTACCTCGAGGGGCTGCCGGCCCGCTGGACCGGGTGCCGCGGCACGCCCGGCCGCGCCCCGCCGTCCCGGCCGGGTCGGTGGCGATCGCCAACGGCCAGGCCGCGGTGTACCCCACGGCCTCACCGGGTGGCTGGCAGCTGGTCGGGCGGACCGGCTTTCCCCCTCTTCTCTGCGCAGCGCCCTCCCTACGCGGTGCTCGCTCCGGGCGACCGTGTCCAGTTCGCCGTGGCCGGAGCGGACCAGCCGGTCGAACCGGAGCCCGTCGCTGCCTCCGTCCTGGACGCTCGCCGGCCGACGCCCGGCCCGTCTTCGAGGTCCTCCGGCCGGGCCTGCGCGCCGTCGTCCAGGACGGCGGTCGCCGCGCCGTCGCCGCGGTCGGGGTTCCCGGCGCCGGGCCGGCCGACCCGGTCTCGTTCGACCTGGCCAACCGCCTGGTCGGCAACGACACCGGTGCGCGGCGCGTTGGAGCTCACGGGCGGCGGGACGCGGCTGCGCTGCCTCGGTTCGTGCCACGTGGCCGTCGTCGGGGCCGACGCCGGGGTGCGGGTCGACGGCCTGCCGAGCGCCACGGCCAGCTGCTGCCGCTCGCCGCCGGTCAGGTGCTCGAGGTCGGGCCGCTGCGACGCGGGCTGCCGCACCTACCTGGCGGTGGCCGGTGGGTTCCTCGGGCCTGTGTGGTTCGGGAGCTCCGCCACCGACGAGCTGACCGGGCTCGGCGGCGGGTTCGCTCGCCGCGGGGGACGTGCTGCACGCCGGAGCCTGGGCGCCACCGCTGGGTGACCATGTCGCAGCCGGCAGCGCCACCGCGTTCGGTGGCGCGGCACCGGTGGCAGCTGCGGGTCGTGCCCGGCCCGCACGCCGAGCACTTCGCCGTCGATGCCGTGGCGCGACTCGCCGCCGTCGTCTTCGAAGTGCAGTCCGCGTCCAACCGCGTGGGCATCCGCCTGCGGGCGGAGGCGTCCCCGCCGTCCCTGCGTGACAGCGCCGGTGGGGGAGCACTCGACTCGCAGGGCGTGGTGACCGGCGCGGTGCAGGTGCCGCCCGATGGTGAGCCGGTCGTCCTCTTGCCCGACCACGCCACGCTCGGCGGCTATCCGGTGCTGGCGGTGGTCGCCGCGGTCGACCACGGGCGGCTCGGTCAGTGCGGGCCCGGCACGCGGGTGCGCTTCGTCCCGATCGATCACGCCGCCGCGGAGGATGCCTGGCGGGTGGCGCGCCGCGCGTCGGCCGGGGCGGTGGTCGGCACCTACCCGCTGGCCGTGGACTGAGCACGGCGCGGGGTCAGACGAGGAGCTTCACCGCCGTGCCCACGGCGATCACCACGACCACGACGCGCAAGGCGGGTGCAGGGAGGGCCAGCGCCAGCCGCGCGCCGGCGTAGCCGCCGACCAGGCTGCCCAGCGGCCAGCAGGCCGACGGCCTCCCAGGCGAGGCCGCCGTGAATCAGGAAGACGACGGCCGCGATGCCGTTGACGATCATGGAGAGGACGGCGCGCAACCCGCTCGTGTGGGCGAGGGAGACGGGCAGGGCGAGGCCGAGCACGGCAAGGAACATGACGCCCATGGCGGCGCCGAAGTAGCCGCCGTAGAGCGAGGCGGCGAACACGCCGGCCACCAGCAGGACCGGTCGCGTGCGGGGGTGGGCCGCGCCCCGGTCCAGGGCACGCCGCAGGAGCGGGTTGGGCGGCGAACAGGGCGGCCGCCCCCAGGACGAGCCAGGGCACCACGTCGTCGAACGTCGCGGTCGACGTCGTGAGGAGGAGCAGCGCGCCGGCGACCCCGCCGGCCAGGGCGACCGGGGTCAGGCGCAGGAGGCGGTGCGACTGATCGCCGATCTCGCGGCGGAAGCCGGCGGCCGAGGCCACGTAGCCGGGCCAGATCCCGATGGTGTTCGTGATGTTGGCCGTCAGCGCCGGGTAGCCGAGCGCCAGGAGGATCGGGAACGAAATCAGGCTGCCGCCGCCGGCCACCCCGTTGAAGATGCCGGCGCCGACCCCGGCCAGGAGGAGCAGCAGGACGTGGGACGCGGGCATTGCCGGGCAACAGTACGGGACGTCTCGGAACGGACCCGCCGACCGCTCAGCGCCAGCCCCGCACACCTGGCACTTCACATGGGGGGTGTCGGCACCGAACAACTTCACAGACCTGCGCAAGGTTCCCGGGGTTGCCCCGTTTCACTTCACGAAGGCAGAGGAGTCCGCCGTGCTCAGGGGCGGGTCGGTCAGGGGAAGCGGATGAGGGGTCGGACCAGGATCGCCGCGGTGGGGCTCTCGGCGCTCTCCGCGTTGTGCGTCCTGACCTCGAGTGCCGGTGCCGCAGAGCAACCGGTCCCGGACCAGTGGAACGTCCAGGCCAACGGAGGGTTCGTGTCGCTCGACCTCCTCAACACGTTGCAGTTCGCCGGCGGTGGCTCCGAGGCGGACGCCAGCAACGCCCCGATGGCCGAGGCCTCGGGCACCGGTGCCTGTCTGTCCGCTGCGTCGGCGACGAACCCGTGCCCGACGAGCGCGACCTCGGCGCTGTCCGGCGTGGCGCGCAACAGCACGCAGGACGCGGTCGCGAAGGGTTCGGGCATCACCGCCACGCCGACGGGATCGAGCGCGTGCACGATGCCGCTCGACACGGGCCTGATCAACGTCGACGTCTCGTGCGGCACGGCCTCGGCCACCGAGGACAGAAACGGGAACCCGACGGCATCGGGCACCGGCAGCCTGGCCAACCTGTCGATCAGCCTGAGCCTGACCGACGTCCTGCAGCGCATGCTCGGCGGTTCGCTGCCGTCGGCCTCGTCCGTGTGCGGCGACGCGCCCGCCGCCCGCGGCGCGCCGGATCGAACACCAGCCCGTTGACGGCACCCGTGTCGGCGTTGCTCGGCACCGTCAACGGCATGCTGCCGTCCAACCTCGCGCTCAACCCGACCAGCGTCGCCGGCGGGAGCGACACCAGCGGCGAGTGCTCCATCCTCAGCGGTCTGCTCACCCAGCTCGACGCCGCAGGTGGCACCTCGCCGGTCACCGGCCTCGTCACCGGCATCCTGAACCAGGTGCTCGGCCTCACCGGCGGCAACGCGGTGAGCATCGAGCCGCTGAGCATCGACCTGGGCGGCTCGACGTCCTCGGTCAGCACCAGCGGCAACGTCGTCACCGACTCGGTGACCCAGCACGCGGTCGACGTCAACCTCTTCGGCCTGGCCGACCTGCAGGTGGCGCCGACCACCGCCTCGGTCGCCCTCGACCGCAGCACCGGCACCGTGACGCCCGAGCTGCAACGCCGGCGTCGTCTCCTACTCGACCAACGGCTCGCTGCCGAGTTTCGTCACGGTCACGCAGCTGACCAGCCTGGTGAACCAGATCCTGGCGCAGACGGGCGCCAGCAGCGCGCTCGGCGCCGCGCTCGGCAGCCTCTTGACCGACATCATCGACTACAACCCGACGGCAACCTGCTCACCTGTGACACGTCTGCCCCGGGTACGACGGCCACCGCCAAGGTGGGCGTCGTCAACCTCGGCCTCCTCACCGCGCTCAGGGCGGCATCGGCCTCAACGTCGGTGACGTCAGCGTCACCGGCAGCCTCCACCGCGACGCCGGCCGTCGCCACGTCACCGGCCACGACGCCCGGCCCGCCGGCGGCCGCTGGCCGCCGGCGGTGCCCAACGTCACCAGCGTGCACACCGGCGAGTTCTGGTCGGGCACCCTGCCCATCATCCTGCTGGCGGGGATGGGCCTGGCCGGGCTGATGCTGATCGGTCGGCGCCGCGTCGCCTCGGTCGCTCGTTCGTTCAATCCGACTCACCCGCCGCCGGGGTGGCCGATGAGCCATCGCACCCGATCCGCCCCTTCGGGTCGGACGGCGGACCGCCACCGGGCCCGGCCTTCGGGACCTCCTCCGTTCCCCCTCCGGTCTCGGGGGCCGGCCCGGCGGCAGCTCTCTGGAGTCGCGACGCGACCCGTGACCGCACACAGGGGCCGGGTGTTCCGCCACTGCCGGCCGGCAGCAGGACCAGAGAAAAGATCTTCGGAGGATCTGGAGGGAGAAGCAGATGCAGCGGGAACCGGTGCTGCGAACTGCTCGGAACGGGATGGCGGAATCCCGTTCCGAGCAGGTGCGGCCGGCCACGAAGCGACGGTGACAGACGGGCCGAGTGAAGACGTCCTGGCGATGACGCCGTGCGCCGGCATCGGCGTCACGCCTCGCTCGGCGTCGTGCTGCTCTTCGCCGCCGTCTTCGCCGGCAGCTACGCCGTCGCCCACCAGGAGCACCAACACCACGCGCAGGCGGTGCTGCTCGCGCAGCGAGCGGGCGGCCATGGCCAAGATCGCAGCGGAGAGCCACGGCGCCTCCTGCCAGGTGGCCGGCGTCCAGCCGGGCCAGCTCTCGGGCATCCTCTCCATCCCGGCCCTCAACCTCGACGCCCCGGTCGAAGAGGGCACCGACGACGCGGAGCTCAACGTGGCCGTCGGGCACGACCCGCAGTCGGTCTGGCCGGGCGTCGACGGCGCGGCCGTCTTCCTGGCCCACGACGTCAGCTACTTCGTGCACCTCAACGAGCTCAAGCCGGGCGACGTCGATCACCTACGCGACGGCCTGCAACACGGTGAAGTTCCAGGTGCAGCTCCCAGCAGGTCGTCGCCGCCGGCTCGCCGGTGTTCGAACACGGCGGACCCGAGCCTCGTGCTCGACACCTGCTGGCCGCCCAACGCGCTCTTCTTCACCCCCGACCGCCTGCTCATCCGGGCGACCGAGGTGGGCGCGGCGACCAAGGGCGCCGACCTCCACCCGAGGCGCAGTTCGTCAAGACGGTCCAGTCCACCGACTACACGACCTCGGCCCCGCAGGAGCTGCAGGCGCAGGGCCTGACCCTCCAGCAGAACGAGGCGCCGATGGGGACGATGAAGCTCGTCAACGCCTCGGTCGCCTTCGCCCAGTCGCCCGGCCCGCTCTCGCTCGAGGCGGCCGCCCTCGAGACGTACTTCGGTGGGCTGCACGCGGCGGCGCAGCGCCAAGGCGGTGTGGTGGCAGGCCATCGCCCCGGACCTGGCGATGCCGCCCCAGCTCATCGGGGCCGTGGTCACCGGACACGACGCGCCCGCTCGACGTCGAGATCGACTCCACCGGCGGGTACCCGAGCAGGTGGTCCTCCGCACCACGGTGACCCTCTCGGGGGGCTCGGCCCCGGGCGAGCACGCCGATGACGGTCGTTCTCCCTGTTCACGGCTCGGTCGTGTCCATCGGGAGCTGGGCCTTCACGTGAGCCGACGGCCGGGCGGTCTCCGGCGAGCGCGACCGCAAGGGCGGCTGGCAGGGCCGTTTCCAGAGAGAACCCGGGAGAGGGCGTCGTGGAGGAGGACGGATTCACATGAGCTTCGACGAGATGTACGACGAGATGCTCCAGGCGAGTTCAGCTCGAGGCGGCACGTGGCGCGACCGGCACGCGAGGCGGCATGAGCGTGCCCGACGAGCATGTGCACGGAGCGCACGGACGCCGTGCCGCCGCGCGATGATTCGCTGAGCCGCCGAGGCGCGAGCGGGCCCCGCGGGCTCGCGCGCTACCGCAACGCCGCCATGGTGGGAGCCGGCGGCCTGGCCTGTGCCGCGGTCGGTGCCTTCCTCGGCGGCCTCGGTGGCTACTTCACCGTGCATCCCGCGGCGGCGCACGCCAGTGGCCTCGTCCTCCTCACCGGACCAGGCCGCTGGCCGGCTGCCGCCAACCAGGTCGACGAGGCCGTCTCGACGGCGAGAGGCTCCTCTGCGGTGATCGCCGCGTCGTTCTCCTCGCTGTCGGGCCCGCTCACCCAGGGCATCGCACCTCTGCACTGGCTCACCGCCGGGACCGGGTCGCCTCCGTTGCCACCGCTCGCCGCCACGCTGGCTGACGTCGCGGGCGGGACATCGGCGTCAGGCCGCGGCGACGGCGCGGTGGGGGTGGACTTGGTTCCGGATCGGGTGCGGCCTGTGCACGCCGCGTCGACCGACCTCGGCCTGGGCTGCGTCCTGGGCAGCCTCACCACGGCCCTGGGCAACGTCGGTTCGCTGCCGGCCGACCCAAGCGGCGTGGTCGACACGGCCTCGACCCTTCGTTGACCGAGGTGATCACCGACGTGACGGGCACGCTCGCCAACCTGAGCTCGCTCCTGCCCGATCGCGTCCCTCCCACTCCCCCCGGGCGGTGTCTCGGCCGGGGGCATCCCGGGCCTGGGCGCGCTGCTCGCTACAGGCCTGCCGAGTTCCAGCGGCGCCACCTCGCTCCTGTCCACGACCGGACTGGCGTCGGGCGCGGGCGAGATCTCGTCGCTGCTCGGCGGGGTCACGGGCGGTGGGGTGGGCGGCACCGGGTCGGCGGCACCCTCGCTGCCCCCACTTCCCCTCGGCAGTGGCGGAGGCGGGAGTGGAGGCTCGACCATCGCCGGGATCACCGTGCCTGGTCTGCCCGGAACCTCGACGAGTGGCACGACAGCGACTCTTCCGACGAAGAGCGTCACCAGCACACCGACGAGCGGTACGACGAGCAGCACAACCAGCCAACCAGTACACCGACGACCAGCACGACCAGCACGACCACGACCACGTCGGTGACGGTCCCGCTTCCCCCGCTGCCGGTGAGCATTCCACCTGTCTCGGTGGGCGGCGTCTCCGTCGGTGTCAGCACGAGCCGGTCAGGATCCGGCCTGACCCTCTCGCTCCCCTAGAGGTTCGGGACCGCCGATAGCCTGCGGGAGCGCCGGCCGGGCTGACCGCGCCGGCACCCGTACGGACAGGAGGTCCCATGGTCAGGCTCACGTGCCTGCTGCGACGCAAGGACGGTCTCACGCCCGCCGAATTCCACGCGCTACTGGCGGGAGGTCCACGGCCCGCTGATCACGTCGAGCAAGAGCGGGAGCCACGTGGTGCGCTACGAGCAGCACCCGCGACCCCTCGACGACTACAACGGCGACGACGACGCCGGGTTCGACGGCGTCACGGTGCAGTGGTTCGAGAGCATGGACGAGTACCGGGCCCACATGGCCGAGCCGGACTTCCCCGACATCTGGTCGGACATCGGGAACTTTCTCGACACCGACCAGCTGCACTTCATCGTCACCGAGCATCCCCGCGTCGTCATGGGCGACGACGCCGGCTCATTCCCCCTGGCTTGACTGGGGCGGCTGCGGCAGCGGCCGTGAGCCCCGGCCCGCCGGCGGGGTGCAGCGCTTCGGGGCTCGCCACCGGTATCGGTGTCGCCGTGTACGAGGGCTCGGTCTCGGGCTGGGGCCGGGGCAGGGCGCGCAGTGTGGTGCGGACCGGCGGCCGTGCCGCCTCGGCCTCGGTGCGCCGGCGCTCCATGAGCCTCGAGAAGCTCGCGCCAGGCGCGGCCGCGCAGGCGCGGCGAGCTTCCGCCGGCAGGCGCTTGAGGAGCCGGCTGACCTCGCGCCGGTGCCGTTCGGCGACGCCACCCATCACGAAGATCGTGGCCGCGGGCAGGTGGGCGTCACCTGTGGCCAGGGCCCAGCAGTTGGAGCGATGCCACCTCGGCGTCCTGCATGGCACCGAGCTCGTCCTGCAGCGCGCGTCACCTCGCGCACGAACCGCGACGTGCGGCCGCCGTAGACGTCGCCGCTGAACTCGAGGGCGTAGCGCAGCCGCTTGCAGCGGATGCGCAGCGCGTGGAAGTCCGACGCGACGCCCGATCGCTTGGCCCGTTTCGCGGCCTTGGCCACCTTGTCATGGCGGGCCACGACGAGTTCGGGCAGGCCGATCACAGCCGGGACCCTCGTGGCAAGCGGAGCGACGCGCCGGTCCCTGCTGCGCCATGGCGGTGAGGCCCTTGGCCAGCCGGTCCCAGCGGACCGAGTCGAGTCCGCCGAGCATGGCGGCGCGGGCCGTCTCACGCTCGCGCTCGAGCAACGCTTGCAGTTCGGCGAGCGGGTCGCGGCCGCCGAACCGGGACCGAAGTGGTCGTCGGCGGAACCTGACGACATGTCGGCCAGGCCGAGCAGCTGCACGTCGAGGTCGCGCACCGCGCCGAGCAGCCCGGCCAACCAGCCGAGCTCCTCGCGGAATGCCTGGGCGCGGACGGGAAGGACGCCCTCGAAGAGCGAGAGCGCGGCGCGCAGGCGGCGGGTGGCGACCCGCATGTCGTGCAGTTCCTCGGGATCCTCCCCGAGCCGCGTGCCGGGCTCCTTGGCGCGCACGACGGCGAGCTGGCGTCGCAGCACGGCAAAGGCGACCTCGCCCATGGTGGACGTGGGGTCGATGTCGGTGGACCCGAGGTCGGGCGTGCACGGGGATCTCCTCGCCGAGTGCAAGCAGTCCCGCCTCGAACTTCGAGAGGCGCGCCGCCTGGAGGCCGCACGACACGCGCAGCTGCTCCACCATCGGCTCCAGGGCATCGAGCCAGTCGGGGTTGACCTCGACCTCGACGCGCCGCAGCTGCATGGGGCGCTGGCCGGTTCCCACCACGATCATCGTGTCGTCGAGCGCGACCTCTGCCACGTCGACGCCGCCGACCCGCAGCGCGAAGGGCCGCCGCCGGGTGCGCACCTGGAGCACCTCGTGCAGGCGGCGCGTGCCGACGATCGCACGCAGCCGGCGGCCGACGGGACCGTCGGGGCCGAGCGCGTCCAGCCCGGCGCGCGACAGGACCTCGGTGACCTCAAGACGCTGGCGCAGGCCGCTGCCTTCGGCCGGTTGGCTGTCCTTCAACGTGACCTCGTCGTGGCGGCCCCGCCGCCGAGTCCGGACGACGAACCCGGCCCGGGCCATGCGCCAGTCGTCGGTGTCGAGATAGGAGTCGACCAGCCGTCGCGGCGGGCGCGGCGAGCGCGGTCACGGTCCCGCCGTCACCCGTCTCGACGGCGAGGGTGGGGAGAGCGGCCAGCCACCGTTCGACGGGCCGCAGGTCGAGGGCATCGAACTGCCACTCGATCTCGACGGGGTCGTGATCGCCTGGCTCTTCTCCCTTGGGGTCGGCCATCGCGGTCAGGCTACAGCGAGCGCCGGAATTCGTTCCGAGACCGGCCTCGATTGCCGCGGTTCGGCGAGGGCGCGGCGATAGCCTGCGAGCCAGTGGCGCGACGAGCAATGACGGCCGAGCTCCCTTCCCCGACAGATCTGGTCCAGGCCGCAGGTGGACTGGTGGTGCGCCGCCAGGGCGGCCTCCTCGAGGTCGCGATCGTGCACCGGCCGGTGCAGCAGGACTGGTCGTTCCCCAAGGGCAAGCTCGAGGTAGGGCGAGACCTTCGAGATGGCCGCGCTGCGTGAAGTCGAGGAAGAGACGGGCATGGCGTGCCGGCTCCTCCGCTTCATCGGGCACACCGAGTACGTCGACCGCAAGGGTCGGCCGAAGGCCGTGGCCTACTGGATCATGGCGGCCGAGAGGGGGTTCTTCGCTCCCAACGCGGAGGTCGACGAGCTGCGCTGGATGAGCCTCGAGGAGGCCAGCGGACTCCTCTCTTATCCTCGTGATACGGAGCTGATCGCGGTGCTCATGGCGGCTGACCAGGTAGAACCCGTCATCTAAACGCTTCAAAATTTCCTGATTTTCTGTGTTTAACGGTGTTCGGATCGGGAATAATGGGTCCAGCGATCTACCGCCTGATCGCACTGCCGGCGTGCGTGCCCCAGTCGAGAGCTCCAGGACCTATCGCCAAGGGCCCTGTGACAACGTTTCGACGTGAATCGACTGGGGCACCGTCGGCGCTTCTCGTTTTGGGTCTCCCTACTCTTGAGAGCCTTTTTCCCTGTTCGGAGGGTCGAACGCGCGCCGATGGGCGCTCAGATCGTGAGCACGGCCGCTCCGTTGACCCGGTCCTCGCGCAGGTCCTGCAGCGCCTCGTCGGCACGGGCCATCGGATAGGGCGACGGCGAGACCCGCAGGCCGATGCGGGCGGCCTCGGCCAGGAAGGCCTCACCGTCGCGCCTGGTGTTGGCGGTCACGCTGCTGGAGCGTCCGCTCCTCGAAGAGGTGTTCCTGGTAGTCGAGGGCGGGGATCGTCGCTGAGGTGGATCCCGGCGATGGCCAGGGTGCCCCCGCGGTCGAGGGCGGCCAGCGCAGGCGGCACGAGCGTGCCCACCGGCGCGAACAGGATGGCCGCATCGAGCGGCTCGGGCGGCGCGGCGGCGGCGTCCGCCCGCGCTGGCGGCGCCGAGCTCCAGGGCCAGCCGCTGGGCCTCGTGGGAGCGGGTCATGACGTGGACGCGGGCGCCCCGAGCGAGTGCGACCTGGGCCGTGAGGTGGGCCGAGCCCCCGAACCCGTAGATGCCGAGCCGTCCCCCGTCGGGCAGGTCGGCCTGCTGCAGGGCGCGATAGCCGATGATGCCGGCGCAGAGCAGTGGGGCCACCTCGACGTCGCCGAAACGGTCGGGCAACGCGTAGGCGTAGGCCTCGTTCGACCACGGCGTAGCGGCGCATAGCCGCCGTCGACGTCCCAGCCGGTGAAGCGCGGGTCGCGTGCACAGGTTCTCGCGGCCCGAGAGGCAGAAGCGACAGGTTCCGCACGTATGGGCCAGCCAGGGCACGCCGATCGCGGTCACCCTCCTGCCATCGCGTGCTGCCGGCGCCCACGCGGTCGACGACGCCCACGATCTCGTGGCCCGGCGTCGTCCGCGGGGCGGCGCGGCGCGAGATCGCCTTCGGTCAGGTGAAGGTCGGTGCGGCACACCCCGCAGGCGCGGACGCGCACCCGCACCTCGCCAGGACCAGGCTCGGGAACCGGCTTGTCGACGCGCACCAACGGATGGGCACCGCGGTGCACCGGCCCAGGCCGGTCGACCACCCATGCCTGCATGACGTCCTCGATGGTGGTCAGCGTACGACCTCTCCTACGATGGTCGCGGACGGGGAGAGCGCAGGCATGCCAGGTCATCCGAATCGCCCGCCGCCGGGCGCAACGTGCTGAGGGCGTCGCAGTGACGACGCTGGTCCTCGCCGGGCCATCCGGCCTTACGGAGCACGACGGCGGTACGCGCCACCCCGAGCGACCCTCGCGGCTGGCCGCCGTCATGGAGGGCGTGCAGGCACTCGCGCCCGACCACGAGGTGGTGGTGCCCGCTTTCAGCGAGGCAGCACCGGACGCGTTGGCGCGGGTCCATGACCCCGACTATCTCGCCCGTCTGGAGGCGTTCTGTGTGGAGGGCGGCGGAGACATTGACGCGGACACGTACGCGCGGTTCGACTCGTGGTCCGCGGCGCGGCTCGCGGCGGGGGCGGGTCTGGCGGCCCTGGCCGAGCTCGAGCAGCGAGGCGAGGGTGTCGCTTTCGTTCCGGTCCGCCCGCCGGGACACCACGCCACGGCCGACCGCGCCATGGGCTTCTGTCTCGTGAACAACGTGGCGGTGGCCGCCGCGTCGCGCACTGCGCGCGGGCGAGCGTGTGCTCGTCGTCGACTGGGACGTGCATCACGGGAACGGCACCCAGGACATCTTCTGGAACGACCCCGACGTGCTCTACGTTTCGACGCACCAGCACCCGCTCTACCCGGGAACGGGTCGTCCGGACGAGGTCGGTGGACCGGCCGCGGCCGGGCTCACCGTGAACCTGCCGCTCCCGCCGGGGGCGACGGGTGACGTGGTCCGCGCCGCGCTCGATGAGGAGGCACGCGCGACCATCGAGCAGTTCGCTCCGGACTGGGTGCTCGTCTCGTGTGGTTTCGATGCGCACCAGGACGACCCGCTCAGCGACCTGCGTTTGTCGAGTGGCGACTTCGCAGAGCTGGCGCGCGTCGCACGCGACTTCGCACCACGACCGGGCCGACTCGCGCTCTTCCTCGAGGGCGGGTATCAGGCGGCGGCGTTGGCGGCGTCGGTCGAGGCGACACTCGGCGCCCTGCTCGGCGAGCGCGGGTCCGTCTCCCGAGCCGACCTCGGGCGGTCCCGGACTCGAGCACCTTCGTCGTGACCGCTCGGTACGGGCGCGCGCCGTGGAGAACGTCCATTCGGCGGCGGACCCCTGAGCGGATCCGGCGCGCCTGGCTGACGGCAGGCGGCGCTTAGCGCAGCGCGCGATGAATGAGCACCGGGCAGTGCGCGTTGGTGGCGCAGTACTCGCTGACCGAGCCGAGCAGCATGCCGACGAACTCGCCATGGCCACGACTTCCGACAACGAGCAGGTCCGCGCCCTTCGACGCCTCGACGAGGATCGGCGCCGGGTGGCCACTGACCAGCCGGGGGTCGATCTGCAGGCCGGGGTGCTCGTCGAGGATCCCGGCCGCGGCGCCGTCGAGCACCTTCTGCACATCTGACTCGGGATCGAAATCGGTCGGAACCGGTACGGCCCAGCCGTAGCTTGTCGGCCATTCCCACGTCATCACGAGCTCGAGCGTGCTGTTGGTGAGCACAGCCTGCCGAGCTGCCCACCGGAGGGCTTCTTGTGACGCGTCCGAGCCGTCGTGCCCGACGACGATCCTGCCCGGGTCCGGTGTTCGTTGCGCGGTCATTGGTTTGCACCCTCCAGGTCGCAGCTCGGGCGTGCCGGTCGTCCGGCCTCGAGTATCCAGGCCCACCTCGACTCACAGTGCACCACGAGGTCCAGCACCACTGCGAGCTTAGCGAGGCGCGGTGCGCCGACTTCCGGCCCGGGCGGTCCCGCGTACCGCTCGCAGAATTCGGGACGGAATGGAAGATGATGGCCGTGGGTTTCGGTGTGTTTCTGCTCGACGACCACGAGGTCGTGACCGCGGGGCTGCGTGTCCTGCTCGATGGTGGCGCTGACATCGACATGGTGGGCGAAACGGGCACCGTGGCGGACGCGCTGGTGCGCATACCGGTCGCGAAGCCCGATGTCGCGATCCTTGACCTCCGGGTTGCCCGATGGCGGTGGCATCGAGGTCTGCCGCGAGATTCGATCCAGGTCACCGGAGATCGCTCGTGTGATGTTGACGTCCTATGCCGACGACGAGGCGCTCATCCGCATGTGCCGACGCGGTCGCTCCCGGCAGGGTCGGAGGCCCAAAGGCCGGCGCATTGTGCTCCCGAGAAAGAACTCCGGAATTGGAAAATGGCGACCGAGGGGGGTGGCCGCCATTCTCCAAGCACCGTTTTCTGGGAAGAGGAAGGTGTCTCAATCATTGTGGTTGCGCACCCCCGTTGAGGGTAGAGCCGAAAGTCATGGATTCCATCCGCCTCATGACGGGGTGATTCGAACACCGTGGTCAGAGGCCTGGTGAGGTGCCAGAGTGGGTGCATGGCGACCGTCAGCAGCATGGAGGAGGCGGTGGCGTTGATCCGGCCGGTCGATCGCATCGGCTTCGGGCTCGGTCCAGCCATCCCCGACGGCCTGATGACTGCGCTGGGAGCGCGGAACGACTGGCAGGACCTGCAGATCGGTGGGGCGCTCTGCCTCAACCTGTACGACGTCTTCACCAAGCCCGGGGTGAGCTACCGCTGCGGATTCTTCGGGCCGGCCGAGCGCGTGCACCACGCCATGGGCCACTCGGTCCAGCTGGTGCCGGGAGGCTTCCGTCAGATGGGGCCGATCATGGCGCGCTTCGCTCCCCGCGTCATGGTGGCGCAGGCGACGCCGCCCGACGACGGCGGGACCGTGAACCTTGCGTTGCACATGGGTGGGACCCGGGACGAGCTCTTGCGGGCCGGACGTGATCCCGACCGGGTGCTGATGGTGGAGGTCAACCCTCATCTGCCCCGCACCAAGAGCCTGCCGCCCGCGTACGACAACACGATCCCCCTCGATGCCATCGACGTGCTGGTGGAGTCCGACGGCGAGCCATTCGCACTGGTGGACGCACCGAGCGACGAGGTTGACGCGGCGATCGCAGGCCACGCGCTCGCCTACGTGCACGACGGGTCCACGTTGCAGACGGGGATCGGGGCCATCCCTAACATCGTGGCGGCGGAGTTGGCCCGCGGACCGCTCGGCGGGTTCGGCGTCCACTCCGAGATGTTCACGACCGGCCTGATGCAGCTACACCGGGCCGGAAAGGTGACAAACGACGCCAAGGGCATGTTCGACGGCGTGTCGGTGACGACCTTCGCCCTGGGCGTCAGCGAGCTCTACCAATGGCTCGACGGGAACGAGGACGTCGCGTTCCTCCCCGTCGACACGGTCAACGACCCGACGGTCATTTCGAAGAACGCCAATCTCGTGTCGATCAATGGCGCCCTCTCGGTGGATCTCTACGGCCAGGTGATGGCCGACACCATCGATGGCCGGCAGATCTCGGGCGTCGGCGGGCATGAGGACTTCGTGGCCGGAGCGGAACTGCACCTCGACGCACATTCGCTCATCTGCCTGCGCTCGACGGCCGAGCGCAACGGCGAAATCGTGTCCCGCATCGCGGGCGTCCCCCCGCAGGGCACGGTGGTCTCCACGCCGCGCCACCACACCGGCGTCGTGATCACCGAATACGGCGCGGCGGAGCTCACCGGCCTCACCGTGCGCGAGCGCGCACACCTGCTGGCGGACATCGCACACCCGGACTTCCGGCCCGAGCTGCGCAAAGCCGCGGATGGGCTCGATCGGGGCTGAGGGTCAGTTCGTGAGCCCGAGCGCGCCCGACAGGTCGAGACGGGCGAGCGGGGGTGCGTCGGCGAGGATGCGCTGAATGAACTGATGCACGTGGCGGGACACCTCGCGGCTGTCATCGGCCCACGGCATCAGGATTTGGAAGACGTGGAACATCCCTTCGAACTCCTGCGCGTCGGTGGGGACACCGGCCGCGCGGAGGCGTTCGACGTAGCGACGAATCGGGTCGCGGAACATCTCGTCGCCGCCCCATGTAACACACGTGGGAGGGAAGCCACTGAGATCCGCGCTCAACGGCGAGACCGGCGTGCTGGTGACGTCGAAGCCGTGCAGGTAGGCCGCGGTGGGGATGTTCCACGGCAGGATGTCGTGATCGGCGTTCTCCGTCACGGAGTCCTCGTCGAGGCGGAGGTCGACCTCGGGGGAGAACAGCAGCAATCCAGCGGGGCAGACGCTGCGATCGGCGTACTCGAGCAGGACCGTGTTGGCCAGCCCGCCGCCGCCGGAGTCGCCCGCGAGAAAGATCCGGGCGGCAGGGATGCCGCGGCCGATCACGTCCTTGTAGATGGCGGAGGCGTCTTCTGCGCCGGCGGGATAGGGGAATTCGGGCGCCAGGCGATAGTCGGCGACGAACACCGCGCAACCGGTCTCGCGGCAGACCCGCGCGGTGAAGAAGGCGTACATGGTCGGCGAGGTGCCGATGTATCCCCCTCCGTGGAGGTAGATGACGACGCCGACGGGCGTCCGGTTCCGCGGCACGTAGAGGATGCCCGGGACGCCGCCGAACTCGGCCGGCCGACCCTCGACGTCCAGCGAGCGGACGATCGGGGGCATGATCCGCTTGCAGATGTCGTCGAGCACCAGTTCGAGAGAGCGGAACTCAGGGATGCGAAGCGACGAGGCGTAGCCCATGAAGGCACGGATCACCTCGCGGGTCACCGTGATGCCGAAGTTGGACAGCGGCGAGGACTCCCCGGCGAAGGGACGGCGGAAGGGGACCCGGGCCAGGGCCGTGGCGAAGTGGCCCGCCAGCAGCGATACGTCGAGCGCTACGATCGGCGCCGGCGCCGTCTGCACATCAGGTCGATTGCCCATGGCCATGTACGTCACGCTCCCGCGGCTCGACTACCCGGTTCGACACGCCCCATCCCGACTGCGGCGAAGCGGCTCTACGATCGCACATCAGTACGGCTCTCTCCGACGCTCGGGGGCAGGCAGGCGGCTCCGTCCTGCTGTTTCCACTCGGTTTCTCGTGGCGCATGCCGGCCAGCAGGGTTGCCGGGGAGCCGGCCGTGGTACCGTACGCCCGCAACCTCGTTGCAATTGCAGTACTGCCCGTGAGGGGAAGCCGGTGAAAATCCGGCGCTGGTCCGCAACCGTGAATGGTGCGCCGTCGAGGCGACGCCATGAGCCGGGATACCTCCAGGACAGAAGAGTTCCCACCGTCGAGACACAAGGACTGGGGCTCGGACAGGCCCCGTGTTGTGGGGCTTCCCGGGTCGAGGTCCGGGAAGCGAGAACAATGCACATCGTCCGCCGCACCCTGATGGGTGCTTCTGCCATAGGCCTGGCGACCGTTTTGAGCGCCGCCGCCATGACCTCTTTTGCAGCTCCCGCCGGTGCCGCGTCCGCGCCACCGCAGATTCCGCAGTTCGCCGCTGCGCAGGCGGCAGGCAAGTGGGTCGCCGGTCAGCAAGCTGTGAATGGCAGCATCGGGGGCTCGCTCTCCACCACCGTGAACGCCATCCTGGCGCTGGCGGCCTCCAACGTGAACCCCGCTGCCGCGCAGTCCGCGTTGAGCTACGTGGAGGCGAACGCCAACACCTACATCACGGTCGACAGTGCGGACGGTCCGGGCCAACTGGCCGCACTGATTCTCGATGCGCATGCGATGGGAGTCGACCCGACGAACTTCGGCGGGATCAACCTCGTGACTCGTTTGCTCGCGACGGAGCAGACGTCGGGTCCCGACACCGGTCTGTTCGGGACCGATGACGCAACTGAACGACTTCCTCGTCGGCACCTACGTGCAGGGCCTGGTCTTCACCGCGCTCAAGGCCGCTGGACAGACGGCCAATGCGGCAGCGATCGGATGGTTGACCGCCCAGCAATGCCCGAGCGGAGGCTGGGTACTGCCGAACCAGACCATCGGTGGTGGGTGTGCCGAAGTTCCCGCCAGCTTTGTTCGGCGCGGACAACCAGACAACCTCTCTTGCGGTCCAGGGGCTGGTTGCGCAGGCTGCCCTGACGCCATCGGTCCAGGCGAGCGCACTGTCGTTCTTCGTCACGGGCCAGGACGCGGACGGTGGTTGGAGCACCTATTCCACCACGACCACATCGCCGCAACAGACGGATTCGCAGTCCACCGGATTGGTGATTCAGACCCTCCTCGCACTCGGGCTGTCGCCCACGACCTCCACCTTTACCGCTTCGGGACACTCACCGGTCAGCGCGCTGTTGTCCTTCGTCGTCCCCTCGGGCAGTGACACAGGTGCGTTGGGCTACCAGGACAACACGTCGGGCAACATGCTCGCCACCAACCAAGACGTTCCCATCCTGGCCGGCCTGACCTACGGCTTCGGACCGACGAATTCGTACTGGGTCGTCACCGGTACGGGGGCAGTCCACGCGTACGGTTCGGCACGGCCGCTCGGCTCACCCTCCGGGACGGCGCTCAACAAGCCTGTCGTCGGCATGGCGTCGACGCTCAACGGCCTTGGCTACTGGCTGGTGGCCTCCGACGGCGGCATCTTCAATTACGGGAACGCGGCGTTCCTCGGTTCCCGCGGCGGCCAACCCCTCAACAAACCGATCGTCGGCATGGCAGAGACGCCGGGCGGTGGCGGCTACTGGTTGGTGGCCTCCGACGGCGGCATCTTCAGCTACGGAGACGCCGCCTTCTACGGTTCGACCGGTGGCATGCATCTGAATGCGCCCGTCGTCGGCATGGCAGCGACGCCGGACGGTGGCGGCTACTGGCTGGTGGCCTCCGACGGCGGCATCTTCAGCTACGGCGACGCCACCTTCTTCGGCAGCCGCGGTGGTCAGCTCCTCAACAAGCCGATCGTCGGCATGGCGGCGACGCCCGACGGCGGCGGTTACTGGCTGGTGGCCTCCGACGGCGGCATCTTCAGCTACGGCGACGCTGTCTTCCAGGGCTCGACCGGAGGTATCACGTTGAACAAGCCGATTGTCGGGATGAGCGGGACCCGTGATGGCGGCGGGTACTGGCTCATTGCCTCCGACGGTGGGATCTTCAACTACGGCGACGCGATGTTCTCCGGTTCGGCTGCATCGCTGGGCGTGAGCAATGTGGTGGCCGGATCGGACAGCGCCTCGTAGGTGCGACGCGTGGGATGCAGGGCCCGGGTTCTCGTGTGGGGGCTGTATGTCGGGGCTGCTGCGGCAGTCCTCGCACCCATCGGGCCCGGGGCCCTGGTCCCGCTGAAGATGGCCGTCGCGTCGGCGGACTCCGTCGGCAACGATGTCTATGTCGCGGTCGTTGTCGACTTCGGGAACGGATCAGGGATGCCGACCGTGTCGAAGTGCGTACCGGTTGCGTCGAACGCCCGGGACGCCGACGCACTGGCAGCAGCCGTCGGGTCGTCCAACGTGGCCTACGCCGGTTCGGGCCTGTTGTGTGCGATCGACAACTACCCGGCCAACGGGGTGCAGAACTGCGGTCAGAGTGTCGGGAACGGCAACTACGACTATTGGTCCTACTGGCACGGAACCTCGGGCGCCTGGGCCTACGCCAACAACGGACCGAGTGAACAGTCGGTGTCCAGCCCGACCAACGACGTGGTCGGTTTGCGATTCCAACTCGACCAGCCGGACAATTTCGAGCAACCCGCCACCTGGTGGTTCGCCGTCCTACGCCCAGATCTGCAACGCCTCGACCGAGGTCGCACCGGCGCAATCGTCCTCTGCTCCCGCACCACCTCCGCCGACCACGACGCCGACGGCGGCGCCTGGCGCGTCGACGACACCGACAACCGTCAGGACGGGTGCCGGGTCCGGGCCGGTCACTGCGACCACCACTCTGGGGACGCGGTCGAAGGGGACGGGCACGCCGACGACCACCACGACCGTCGCGGGGCAGGCGGGCGCGGTGCCGTCCACCAGCGGGTCGACCGGTGTGGTTCCCGAGAAGCACGGATCATCCGATGCGCCGCGGTCCCATGTCGTCAGCGCGGCTGCCCGTCCGAACTCCGGCGGCGGCTCGTCGAGCAATCTCCTCCCGGTGCTTTTGATCATCGTGATCGTTGCGTCCCTCGGCGCCTTTGCCTTCTTCCGGTGGCGCCGCCGGCCGGCCGAGGAATGACACGGGCCGCTCCCGCCCGGCGCCGCGCCTTGCACCCGGTGGCGTGGTGGATCTGGGCGGCCGGTCTGGCGATCTGCGCCATGCGGACGAACAACCCGTTCCTCCTGGCACTGATCGGCGTGGTTGCCTGTGTCGTCGTGTCCGCCCGCAGGAGCAGCGCGCCCTGGTCGCGTTCCATCACGTTCTTCATCCGTGTCGGACTCTTCGTCATCGCCATCCGGATCGTGATCGAGATCCTCTTCGGCCAGCGCGGCCTACCCGGACACGTGCTGTTCACCCTGCCGGAGATCCCGCTGCCCGGATGGGCCGCCGCCGTCAGCATCGGTGGCCCGGTGACACTGGAGTCCATCCTCAACGCCTTCGTGCTCGGACTCCAGATCGCCGTCATCCTCCTCTGCTTCGGCGCGGCGAATTCGTTGGCCAGTCCCTACCGCCTCCTCCGCTCCCTGCCTGCCGTGTTGTACGAGACGGGCGTGGCGGTGACGGTGGCGCTCTCGTTCACGCCGGAATTGGTGCAGTCGATCGGGATTGTGCGACAGGCACGTCGACAGCGTGGCATTGGGACCAAAGGGCTCCGGGGCATGCGGGGGGTGGCCGTCCCGGTGCTGGAGAGCGCCTTGGACCGCTCGCTGCAACTCGCCACCAGTATGGACGCCCGGGGCTACGGGCGACGGATCGCCGTCGGGAAGTCTTCTCGCCGGCTCGCCGGTGGAGCCACGGTCTGCGGATTGTTGCTCATGGCCGTTGGCACGTACGGCGTCATTGACGGCAGCTCCCTCTTCGGGCTGGGCCTCCCGGTCCTTGCCGTCGCCGCCGTCCTCTGCGGGGTGGGACTGGCCGTGGGGGGCCGCCGCACGGCGCGCTCGCGGTATCGCCCCGACCCGTGGCGTGGGCCCGAGTGGATCGTGGCCGGGTCCGGACTGGTTGCCGTGGTGGCGATGGCAGTTGCTCGCTCGCTCGACGCGCCGGGGTTGACCGTGTCGTTCTCGCCTCTGGCCTTCCCGAGCATTCCTCTGCTCCCGGTGGTGGGCATCCTTGTTGCCCTGGTGCCGGCTGTCGCTGCTCCGAAGCCTGGCCTTGCGCCGCGACCGGCTCCCCAGCGCGAACGAAAGGACCACGCGCGAGCAGACGGTTGGAGTGCCCGCCGCACGGGACGCCAGCGGTTCGGATCTCTCGAGGGCATCGACATGATCACCTTCGACAGGGTTTCGTTCACCTACACCGACGCCGAGCGTCCCACCCTCGATCGAGTCAGTCTCGAGATCCCCGAAGGGGAGCTCTGTGTCGTCGTCGGGGAGACAGGGACGGGCAAGTCGACCTTCCTGCGTGCGATCAACGGCCTGGTTCCGTACTTCAGCGGCGGAACCCTGGCGGGGACGGTCACGGTCGACGGCCGGACGACGAAAGACAACCGCCCGCGCGATCTCGCCGACGTGGTCGGTTACGTCGGCCAGAATCCGCTGGCCAGCTTCGTTACCGAGACCGTCGAGGACGAGCTGGCCTACACGATGGAGAACCTCGGTGTGCCAGCCGATGCGATGCGCCGCCGTGTCGAGGATGCGGTCGATCTCCTCGGGCTCCACGATCTACGCGACCGGTCGTTGCGGGCTCTCTCTGGTGGCCAACAACAGCGCGTGGCCATCGGGTCGGTCTTGACCGCGTCGCCACGGTTGTTGGTCCTCGACGAGCCGACCTCCGCGCTCGATCCGGCCGCAGCCGAGGAGGTCCTCAGCGCATTGGCGCGTCTGGTGCATGACCTCGGCTTGACGGTCGTCATGGCAGAACACCGGCTCGAACGGGTGGTGCCGTTCGCGGACCGGATCATCCTGGTACCCGGGGCCGGCGCGCCGCTCGTCATCGGTACGCCTGAGGTCATCATGCGGACGTCCTCGGTCGCCCCACCCCTCGTCGAGCTGGGCCGGCTCGCTGGTTGGGATCCGCTCCCACTGTCGGTGCGCGACGCTCGGCGGATGGCCACGTCCCTGCGCGAGCGGCTCGGCCCGGTGTCCCCGCCGGAGCGGGCGCCCATCCCCGTCCCTCCGGTCGATGCGCCCACCGAGGCGGCGTCGGTGCAGAGGTTGGCCGTCTCGTACGGCCAAGTGGTCGCTCTCGACGGGGTCGATCTGACGATCAGGACCGGTGAAGTGGTGGCGCTGATGGGCCGGAACGGATCGGGCAAGTCAACCCTGCTCAACGCGCTTTCCGGCGCGCGCCGGCCCACGCGTGGCGGCGTCGTGATCGACGGCCTGGACCCCCGGTCGCTCACCGCGGCAGACCTGGTCCGCCATGTCGGTCTGGTGCCCCAGGATCCGGGGCTGCTCTTGTACGGCGAAAGCGTGCAGGGCGAGTGCCGCAACGCGGACAAGGTGTCGGCCATCCCGGCGGGAACCACCTTGGAGACACTCGACCGCGTCCTCCCCGGGATGCCCCGCGACCGTCACCCCCGGGATCTCTCGGAGGGCCAGCGCCTTGCCTTGGCTGTCGCCATCGTGCTCGCGCCGTCGCCGGCGCTCCTGCTGCTCGACGAACCGACCCGCGGGCTGGACTACCCCAGCAAGGATCGGCTGATCGGGGTCCTGCGCGAACTCGCGCAGGTGGGACACGCAATTGTGTTGGCCACCCACGACGTGGAGCTCGCCGCACGCGTCGCCGACCGGGCCGTCGTCCTCGCGGACGGGCAGGTGATCACGGATGGCCCGGCCCGGCAGGTCGTGTGCCACTCGCCGATCTTCGCCCCTCAGGTGGCCAAGGTGCTGGCGCCCGAGGAATGGCTCACGGTGGACGAGGTCCGGCAGGCCCTCGGCGAGGCGGTGCCGGCATGACCGACTCGCTTCGCTCGCCCGCGACACAACCCCGGCGGAGGCTCACACCGGCGATCCGGTTCGGGAGACGCTCGACGCTCCTCCTCGTTCTCACGACGCTGTTCGGCGTGGCCGCCTTCGGTTGGCCGCTCCTGATCCACCAGGCGGCAGGCCAGAACACCGCGCACAGTGGCGATGCGCCGTGGATCTTCGTCGGCCTCCTCCCATTGCTGCTGGCCATCATCATGGCGGAGCTCTCGGAAGGAGTGATCGACGCAAAGGCGGTCGCGCTCCTGGGGATTCTGGCGGCATGCTTCGCCGCGTTGCGGGTGGCCAGCCCTGGCATCAACGGCTTCGAGCCCGAGTGGTTCCTGTTGATTCTCGCGGCACGCGTCTTCGGACGGGGCTTCGGGTTCGTCCTCGGCGCGGTGGCGTTCTTCGCCTCGGCGCTCATCACGGGCGGCGTGGGTCCGTGGCTGCCCTTTCAGATGCTCGCGGCGGGATGGGTCGGGTTCGGAGCAGGTTGCCTTCCTCCGATGCGCGGGATGTCCGAACGGCTGATGCTCGCCACCTACGGCGTCCTCTCAGCGTTGGTGTACGGGCTGATCATCGACTTCTGGTTCTGGCCCTTCGTCGGATCGACGACGACGTTCTCGTTCATGCCAGGGCTCGGGACCCTGGAGAATCTGCACCGGTTCATCCTCTTCGAACTGAGCACCGCCATGGGATTCAACCTCACCCGGGCCGTGACCTGCGCCGTGTTGATCCTCGTCGTCGGGCGACCTGTGTTGGCGGCACTGCGCCGTGCCTCGCGGCGGGCGGCCTTCGAGCCGCAGATCGAGTTCGTGGAGGAGTCTGCACCAAGTGAACGGGCGACGAAGTGAAGATCGTCTCCCTCCTGCCCTCCGCCACCGAGATCGTCTTTGCCCTCGGCCTCGGCGACCAGCTGCGCGGCGTCAGCTTCGAATGCGACTACCCGGAACCGGCGCGGTCGGTCCCCATCGTGTCGGGAACGGCGTTGCCCACCGACGACTCCCTCAGCGCGTCCCGAGATCGACGCAGCAGTCAGCGCCGCGGTGGCGGCAGGGGAGTCCATCTACACGCTGGACGACGCACGGATCAGGGCGATCGATCCGGACCTGATCCTGGCGCAAGACCTGTGCCGCGTCTGCGCCGTGCCGTCGGGGGCGGTCGAGGATGCGCTCGATGCCATCGGGTGCCACGCGCAGGTGCGTCTCGCTCGACCCAGGACGTCTCGACGAGGTGATCGACTGCGTCGGCGATGGTTGGTGCCGCGACCGGCACGGCGACCGACGCCGACGTGCTCATGCAGGGCCTGCGTGCCCGGGTGGAGGCGGTGCGGCGCGGAGGTCCGAGGACGAGAGCGGCCCCGCGTGCTCGTCCTGGAATGGTCCGAACCTCCGTTCAACGCCGGCCACTGGGTTCCCGATCAGGTGGAGGCGGCCGGCGGCTGTGCCGGTCCTCGCCGTCGCGGGCGCCCGCTCGCGCCGGCTCACATGGGAGGAGATCGCCGGGGCGAAGGTCGACGTCACGGTCTTCATGCCGTGTGGCTTCGACCTCGCGGGCGCTGTCGCGCAGGCTCCCGCGCTGCTTGGCCCGCCCGGAGGCAGCCGGTCTCGGCCGCATCGTCGCCGTCGACGCCAATGCGTACTTCTCCCGCCCCGGTCCCCGGCGTCGTCGACGGGGTGGAGCTCCTTGCGGCACGTGCTGCATGGATCGCCCGGGTCGGTGGTACCGGGCTCCCGGGTCCTTCGGTCCTGAGGGCAGCGAGAGCTCGAGCCGTAGGGACTCGGGGCGTCGGACCTGCGCCAGGATCCGCACCAGGTCCTTCAGGTCTGTCGACCGACAGCTCGCTGAGGCGCGCGGGCGGTGTGCGCCAGGATGTCGTCGGCCTTGTGCGCCAGCTGCTGCTCCCTCGGAGTCGCCACCACCAGCTTCACCCGCCGGTCGGTGGGATGCGCCTGGCGCTCGACCAGTCCGGCGCCCTCGAGGTCGTCGACCACGGGGGTCAGGTTGGGCGGGTCGACGCCGAGCATCGATGCCAGCTCCCTCATGGGCATCGGTCGTCTGGCGATCCGCCGCAACGCCCTGATCTTTCCGAAGCTCAAGCCGACCTGTTCGCTCACCTCGCGTCGGCGCTCGTTGTCCAGGACCAGATCGGCCATGGCCCGCCACGCTTCGCGGGCCGCACCGTCACGACCGCCCCGTACCGGCCTTCGTCATGCCACGTGCGCCTCCAGGTACTCGGGGTTGATTGCCTCGGCCGTGCGGTGCGCCGTGACCCGGGCCCACGGGGTCGTCGCCACCAGGCCCGAGGACCAGCACGACGGCGCCGCACCCGGCCAGGACCCACCAGCCGGCGCGGCTGGCCACCGCGAAGTCGAGATGGTTGCCCTTCTGCAGCGACGCAGAGACGAGCGATCCCGACGACGGCGACGCCCAAGGTCGAACCGATCTGGCGTGACGTGCTGGCGATGGCCGCCGCCACGCCGGCCTGGGCTCGCGGCATGCCCGACACGGCGGCATTGGTGATCGGCGCATTCACGAAGCCGAACCCGATGCCGAAGACGACGTACGCCGTGAACAACCACGTGAACGGTGTCGTCGCGCTCAGTCCGACCAGCATCAGACACGAGACGGTGAGTCCGACTCCGGCGACCAGAAGGGGAATCCTGGCGCCGCGCCGGCCGACCAGTCGTCCCGAGATCGGAGAGAGGAGCATGGTCATGGCCGCCATCGGCAGCGTGTCGACCCCGGCCTGCAGCGCCGAGAGTCCTCGCACGTCCTGCAGGTAGAGCGTGTTGAGGAAGAGGAATCCACCGAGCGCGGCGAAGGCCGCGACGGCGATCACGGTGGCTGACGAGAAGGGCACCGACCGGAAGAAGCGCAGATCGATCAGCGGCTCGGCGGCTCGACGCTCCCAGATCAGGAACGAAACGAGAGACACCAGCGCGACGGTGAACGTCCCGATGATGATCGTCGACGACCATCCCTTTGCCGGGCTCTCGATGATGCCGTAGGTCAGCGAGGCCAGGAAGACGATCACGAGCATCTGCCCCGGGACGTCCACCCTTCTCGCCACGGCCGCCTTGGACTCGGGGATGTAGCGCAGCGCCAGGACCACGGCCACCAACGCGATCGGGATGTTGATCCAGAAGATGGAGCGCCACCCGACCGACGTGACCAGGACTCCGCCGACCACCGGGCCCAGTGCCATGGAGACGCCCACCACGGCCGCCCCAGATCCCGACGGCCTGGGCCCGCTCCCGGGGAATCGGTGAAGGTGTTCGTGATGATCGACATGGCCACCGGGTTCAGCATCGACCCGCCGACCGCCTGCACCATGCGGAAGACGACGAGCGTGCCGAGGTTGGGGGCCAGGCTGCACAGCAGTGAGCCTGCGGCGAACGTGACACAGCCCGATGACGAAGGTCCGCCGACGTCCGAGGCGGTCCGCCGTCGAGCCGGAGACCATCAGCAGGCTGGCCAGGACCAGCGTGTAGGCGTCCACCGTCCACTGGAGCCCGGAGAGCGAGGCGTGGAAGTCATGCCCGATGGAGGGAAGGGCGACGTTCACGATGGTGACGTCGATGCCGACGATGAGCAGGCTCATGGAGCAGATGAGCAGGACGCCGACCCGACGCCGTCGGCTCAACGGGGCCGGGCGTGGCCGCACCTGCCACCGGTGTTTCTAAAACCATAATAGTTATTATAACATCATAAAATCCTGGAGCCGCACCCTCGCCGGCAAGGGGCATTCCAACTGGTGGCCGGACTGGTCCGGGGCCTTGGCGTCGGTGGTGCCCAGGTTCAAGTGAAGAGGCCGTCGCCCCAGTGGTCGCCGCGAGGCAGCCCACCCTGCACGGCGAAGATGCCGCTCCCGATGTGCTGGATGTACTCGTTGAGCGCGTCCTGCGCTCCCGAGCTTGTTCTGCAGGGTGATGAACTGGCCGGGGTTCTTGGCGAAGGCGATGAAGAACAGGCCGCCCAGCAGCGTGCCGCGCACGGGATCGATGCCGTCGGTGAAGGAGTAGCCCCGGCGCAGCAGGCGGGTCCCGTCGTTCTCCTCGTGGCTGGCCAGACGGATATGCGCGTCGGCGGGGATGACGAGTTGGCCCTGGTCGTTCTTCTGGGTGAAGTGCGGATTGGTGAACTCCTCGCCGCCGCTCAGCGGCGCGCCGCTCACCTTGACCCGGCCGATGACGTTCTGCTGGTCCTCGAGGTAGTCCCGGTCCCAGTTCTCGATGAAGATCTGGATGCGGCGGGTGATGAGGTAGCTGCCGCCGCGCATCCAGGCCTGGTCGCTGTCCTTGCCCGACCCAGACGTAGTCGTCGAGCAGATCGGTCTGCTGGGCCTTGATGTTGCGCGTGCCGTCCTTGAAGCCGAGCAGGTTCCGTGGGGTCGCCTGTGCCGTGCTGGTCGACGACGTCTTGCCGAAGCCCAGCTCCATCCAGTTGTAGTCGACGACGCCGAGGCCGAGGCGGGCCAGGTTCCGCACGGCGTGGAAGGCCACGAGCGGATCGTCCGAGCAGGCCTGGATGCAGAGGTCGCCGCCCACGTACTCGGGGTCCAGGTTCTCGTTGGGCAGTGCCGGCAGATCGGTGAGGAGGGCCGGCTTGCGCGCCGACAGCCCGAAGCGGTCGTCGAAGAGCGACGGGCCGTAGCCGATGGTGATCGTGAGCCCGCCCACCGGTGAGCCGATGGCCTCACCGGTGTCGAGCGGCGGGTTGTCCAGGTCGGTGTCGTCTCCGACGAGCCTGTCCCCGGGTCATCCGCTCGGCCGCGACCGTCCAGTCCCTCAACAACGTGCGCAGGTCGCGGCGTTGGTCCCCTCGAGCACGTTCATGGAGGCGAAGGCCAAGCCGGTCCTGCGCCGGCGTGACGATGCCGGCCTGGTGGTCGCCGTAGAAGGGGTAGGTGCGGTTGGCGGCGGAATCCGGGTCGGCCGCCGCCTCCGGCAATCGGAGCGGGCCGAGTCCCGAGGCGACCGCCCCGCCGCCGAGGGCCAGGCCCGTCCCCGCCAAGCCGAGGCCACCGAGCAGCCGGCGGCGGCTCAGTGGCCCGGCAAGAGGAGATCGGTCGGCGGCCATGCTCAGGAGACCTGCCCCGACATCTTCGACAGCGCCTCGGCGAAGGCCTGGACCTTGGCCGACAGCGCCCGGCGCTGCGGGTCGAGCACCTTGGAGTACTCCACGTAGCCGGTGTTGTCGTAGCCCGGCGTGGCCTTGTACGGCGCAAGGGCCTTCTCCACGGCAGTGTGCTGCTGATTGATCTGGGCGACCAGTGAGGGATCGGCCTGCTTCAGATAGGGCTGCAGCAGGCTGAAGACCTCCATGGCGCCGTCGACGTTGGCCTGGAAGACGACGAAGTCGGTGTTGGAGTAGCGCTCCTCCTCGCCGGTGATCTTGGCGGTCCCCGCCTCGTTGATGAGGTCCGTGGCCCCGCTGGCCATCGTGACCGCGTTGTACGCTGGCCGTCGAGACGAGCGTCTGCAGCTGTTGCTCGTTCGGCACGAGCTGGGTGCAGTACTGCGACAGCGCCGCTCAGGGTGCTGTTCGGCCCACATGATCTCCTCGATCCGGTGGAAGCCCTGTGAGGTCGGCCGGGTTGGTCACCGGGTTGTCGATGCGGCCGTCGATGGCGGTATCGAGCGTGCCCCAGACCTCGGCGACCGGCTCGATGCGCTCGTAGAAGACGCGGGCCTGCGGGTAGAGCTGCTCGGCCTGGCGTCTGGTTGCCCGCGTTGATGGCGGCGCAGAGGGCCTGGGTGGAGGACACCAGGCCGGCCACCTGCTGGTTGACATAGGTGGCGTAGCCAGACGGCAGCGCCGGCCAACAGCGACTTGGTCTGGGCGCTGACGACCTTCGCCTTTCCGGTCACGGTGAAGGTGGCGTGCTGCTGGGATGCACCCGGGCAGTTGATGACGTAGTGCCCGGGCTGCACGACGAGGGCGAAACCTGCCGG
Organism: uncultured Acidimicrobiaceae bacterium; assembly: GCA_963762175.1. GTDB lineage: Bacteria > Actinomycetota > Acidimicrobiia > Acidimicrobiales > RAAP-2 > Bog-473. The sequence continues at coordinate 122,326 of CAVXJW010000002.1, read as the reverse complement.
AGAGTCCCGGGTGTGAGGTTCTCCTGCTCGCCGAGGATGTGGGACAGGTCCTTGGTCCGCAGCTCGGCCTCCGAGACGGACCCGGCGTTCTTGTTCTGCACGTTGAAGTTGATCTGACCGGTCGTCACCTTTGCCGGCTTGGGGGCGCAGCCCTCTGGTGTCAGGGAGATCGTTGACGTCCGTCTCCTTGGCCTCGGCGCCGGCTGGTGCCGCCAGTGCCATCGGCATGACGGCGGCCACCACGAGGCCACCGAGCGTGGCGGCCAGGATGCCGAATCGGCGGGCACGACGGCCCGACCCAACGCGCGGTGGACGTCACACTGGGCTTGCGGTGCACGCCGGGCGCGGCGGTCGTCGGACGAGGTTGCTCCCACGGGATAGTCGCTCCTTTATCGGTTGGTTGTCGTGTGCGGGGTGAGTTGATCGGACGTGGCGACGGTGTTCGGGCCGTGGTGAGGCAGGGCCGGGATCGTCGGCGTGCGCGCGGCCTCGACGAGGAGGCGAGTGCCGAAGGCGATGGGCGTCGGGCAGGCCAGAGCATGATCGACGAGCATCGGAACGAGGTAGGCGAGATACGCGATGACCTCGATCCACACCGGGTAGGGCTGAATGCCGAGCACGCCGGTCACGAACGACTCGAGCGGCGTGCCGGGGCGGACGAGCCACGAGAGGTCGAAGGCCTGTGTCTGTCCGAAGTTGATCCATCCGGCCTCGTTGGCCGTATGGACCGCGGTCATCACGAGGCCGGCCGCGATGACGACCAGCACGATGCCGGTGATGCGGAAGAAGCGGGAGAGGTTGATGCGAACCCCGCCCTTGTAGATGAGGTAGCCGAGCACCACCGCGAGCGAGGATGCCGAGGAGCGCGCCGACCCAGCTGAGCGTCGCGTTGCCGCTGGCGTGAAAGGTCGCGAGCAGGAAGACGACGGTCTCGAATCCCTCGCGGAGCACGGCGAGGAAGGCCATGGCGACCAGCGCCTTGGACGTGCCCGTGGCCAGCGCGGACTGCGGCCTGCTGTTCGAGGTCGTGCTTGAGGTTCCGGGAGTGCCGGCGCATCCACAGGACCATGTAGGTGACCATGACGACGGCGATGAGGCCGACCACCGTCTCGAGCCCTTCCTGCTGCCGCTGGGGCAGATCGTCGGAGATGATCTGGAGGGCCACGCCGACGCCGATGCAGATCACGACGGCGACGGCAACGCCGATCCAGACCTGACGCAGGGCCGATCTGGCGACCCTGCTGGCCCAGGAAGGCGGCCACGATGCCCACGATGAGGGCGGCCTCCACGCCCTCTCGGAGCCCGATGACGAACGTGGGTAGCATCCTCTCCCTCTTGACTTAGGGCAGCCTAAGATTTAGGCTTGCCATACTTTCAACCAACGGAGTGCCATATGTCAAGGCTGAGGGGAAGGCAAGATCGCCCGCAGACGACGGGCCTCCGCCGCGTCGACTGGGTCCGGCTGGTCGTCGACCACGACGCTGTTCGAGCGGAGGCGGTGGGTGTCGGCTACCGGCTTCCCGCCGCCCGCCCGATCCCGCTGTCCGTGGCGGCAGCGCTGATGGCACAGGGCACGCCGTCGGTCACGCGGACGTTGACCCCGCCCTCAGGTGCTCGCCTCGCCACCGGCGGGGAGGAGTAAGTCGATGTACGTCTGCCACTGCAATGCCGTGACGGATCGAACCGTGGACGCGGCCATCGCATCGGGTGCCGCAACGGTTCCCGAGATCACGGAGCGGTGCACGGCTGGTGGCGGGTGCGGTGGATGTCACCGCCTGCTGGAGGCGCTTGCTCGAGGCGACCGCCGTGGAGCGTCAGCCGGCTGCTGCCTCAGCTGCCTGACCATTCCCGGTGCGTCCACTCGCTGGGACGCCTACGATCGAGCTCGATGGCGACGTCGACAAGGGCGAGCGATGCAGGGTGACCCGCAAATCCTCGAACTCCTGAACGAGGTCCTCACCGCGGAACTGACGGCGGTCAACCAGTACTTCTTGGACGCCAAGATGTTCGACAACTGGGGCTACCAACGGCTCGGGCGAACGTTTCCGATCCGAGTCGATCGACGAGATGAAGGACGCCGACCATCTCATTGAGCGCCTGCTCTACCTCGACGGGCATCCGAACCTGCAGCGTCTCGGAACCGTCCGGACCGGTGAGCATCCCGTCGAGAAAGTTGACGCTGGCCCTCGAGCTCGAGCGCGAGGCCATCGACGCGCCTCAACCGCGGGATCGCCCTCTGCGTCGAACACGGCGACAACGGGAGCCGCGACCTCCTGGCGGAGATCCTCGAGGGCGAAGAGGACCACGCGGACTGGCTCGAGAGCCAGCTGTCGTTGGTCGAGCAGCTGGGTCAGGCCCACTACCTGGCCCAGCAGATCCGTGACTGACTCCGCCAACCGGCGAGCGTCTCCTACCAACCGGTCGAGCACCACCCGCCCGTGGAGGAGTACCTCCAGGCCATCGAGTCGCTCAACGAGGAAGGGACGCCTGCGATCCAGGCCCGGATCGCCGAGCGACTCGGCCGATCTGCCCCCACCGTCTCGGAGATGTTGGAGCGACTTGCGACCGACGGCTACATCGAGCGGTCCGGGAGGACCATCACGCTTGACAGAGCAGGGCACAGGACGTGGCACAGACCGTGCTCCGCAAGCACAGGCTCGCCGAGCGACTGCTGGTCGACGTCATCGGCCTGCCCTGGCACCTGGTGCACGACGAGGCCGGGCGTTGGGAGCACGTCATGTCCGACGAGGTCATGACCCGGCTGGTGGAGATCCTCGGAGATCCCGCCACCTGTCCGCACGGCAACCCGATCCCAGGCAGTGCTCACAGTCCTGAAAACCCTTCGCCGCAGATGCCGCTCGCCGAGAGCGAGCCCGGCCAGAGAGTGCGGTTCGAGCGCTCGGCGAGGAGATCGAGCTCGATGGCGACGACGCTGCTCTACCTCGACGAGGCGGGGTTCATTCCCGGAGCGACGGCGACGGTGACCAACAAGGGCCCTGACGGGACGCTCCTGCTCGAGGCCGACGGCACGACGGTGGTGCTCGGGGCGGACCTCTGCCAGCGGATGTACGTCGTCGTCCTGTCCTAGGCCGCGGGTGTCCGTCCGGCCCATTGCAGGGGATCGAGAGCTTCTGTGAACCGCCGAAACACAGGATGGATCCCTCGCTATATTTGTCCGACACGATCCCACGCAAAGCAGTAGGGGGAATATCTCATGACGGTTCGCCGCACCGCGCCGCACGGAGCCTCCTCGGCGGTCTCGGATCAACCACCGACCTTGGCCTCAGGTCGTTCGGTCGCCCGTGCACTGCACGTGAATCAGCGCACACTCCAGGCCGCATTGGGCGTGATCTGGATCATCGACGGCCTCCTCAAATTTCAGCCCAGTCTCCTCAAGCCATCGTTCATCTCCGATGTCATCCGTCCGATGGCGGTCGGGCAACCGAGCCTGGTCGGTTCGACGATCACCCACACCGCCAACGTGCTTTCACAGGGCGCAACGTCGTGGGTCGCCCTCTTCGGATTGATCGAGATCGCCATTGGTGCGGGTTTGCTCTTCCGTCGCTCCGTGAAGCCGGCACTGATCGCTTCGTTCATCTGGGGCGCGGGCATCTATGTCTTCGGCGAGGGATTCGGGATGGTCCTGACGGGACAGACGTCGCCCCTGACCGGAGCGCCCGGGGCGGTCTGCTTCTACATCCTCCTCGGGGTTTTGGTGTGGCCCAAGAACGACACGCGCGCGACTCGGATGTGACCGGGCCGGGTTCCTCTGCGGCAGGCCACGGTCTGCTGGGTGGCACGGGTGGCCTCCTCGCGTGGGCCGGTATCTGGCTGTTCGAGGCAGTCATCTGGCTCTTTCCCTTCAACCGCACGCCGAGCTCCATCACCGATCAGTTGTCGGACACGGCGAACGGAGAGCCTGGCTGGTACGCCCACTTCTTGAACTCGACCGGTCACGCGTTCGCTGGCACCGGCGTCTGGATGGCCGCCGTCCTCGCAACGGTCTCCGTGATCATCGGTCTCGGACCGCTCCTCTCCAGGCGAGCAGGGATCTACATCGGACTCGGGATCGCCCTCGCGTTGCTGTACTGGGTGACCGGCCAGGGCCTCGGAGAGTTGCTCACGTTCGGTGGCACCGACCCGAACAACGGGCCGATCATCGCTCTCATCGGCCTTTCCGTGCTGCCCCTCGTGCCGGAGCGGGCGACCGAGCCGACCATCGGGTCCAGATTCCTCGCTGTCAATCCACTGGGGGCCCTGGCCACGCTGCTGGCCATCGTGCTGGTCCCGACTGCGGTCGCGATCGTTCCGAGCACGGCCGAGGCCGCCGCGCCGAAGACCGATTCGAGCTCGTCGATGTCCGGCATGTCGATGTCCGGTTCGTCGATGTCGGGTTCGTCGATGTCGGGGTCGATGAAGGGGATGTCCACGACCCCGTCGGGGAAATCCTCGAAATCGGGCGGCCACTCTGAGTCCATGAACATGTCGGGGATGGCCGGTCTGGGCGTCACCGATTCCAATTGGAAGTACACCGGTCCGGCGTTGCCCCCGGCCGAGGTGGCACAGCTCACGACCGTCTCGGCGACCACGGACAAGGGCCACAACATGCAGACGCCCAATTGCACGGCCAAGCCCACGTCGGAGCAAGTGCTCGGCGCAACGCAGTACGTGCAGGCCACCTCCGCCGCGGTCGCCAAGTACCGGAACCTCAGCGCCGCGACCGCAGCCGGGTATTTCCCGATCACCAACCCGAACTATCCGGTCGTGCACTACCTCAACCCGGCCTATATGAACATGAAGGACATCATGAGCCCCAACACCGTCGATTCCTTGGTGTACGCAACGACACCGTATGGACCGGTGCTGGTGGCAGCGATGTACCTGATGCCGGGCGGCGGCGACGGGCCCATGCCGTACGGGTGTCTGGTGCAGTGGCACCAGCACACCAACCTGTGCACGTCCGACGTCACCCATCAGATCGACGGGTTCACGCCATGCCCACCCGGCACGTTCCACGCGGGGTCAACGCCGATGATGACCCACGTCTGGCAGGTACCAGTCGCGGGCGGCCCGTTGGCCATCGACCCCTCCGACCTGCAGGTGGTCGAGGCGGCGATCATGGCCCAACAGCAGGGACTGGCCCCCACCACGTCCGGGGCGCTTCCGTCCTGATTGGTGGGGACGCCTCAGGCGGGGCGCTTACTGGGGTGGGTTGACCGGCTGGAGTTTCGAGATACCGGCAACCCCGTCCACGAAGGCCTGCACATCGGTCCTTGGCTTCGTCGCGGTGCTCGAGCAGTCCACCGTGCCGATGGAGTACCCGGTAAACGAGGTCGCCACGGTCACGTTGACAGGTCCCCGAATGCGACCGGTGACACAGGTCGGGACGTTCAGGTTGCCGTTCACGCTCCCGGCGACGCCCTTTTTGGCGGCAAGGAGTACCTTGCGGTGGGCCTGCACCCAGGCCACGAGGTACTTGGCTCCTTGCGAGAAGTCGGCTGAGACGCCGTTGTCGACGCCTTGGCTGACAGCAAGAGCCGGAATCCCACGGGCGAGGGCCGTCTCGGCTGCTCCGACCGTTCCGGACCCGGCCACGAAGGGGCCGACGTTCTCACCCAGGTTGATTCCCGATACGACGAGATCAGGTCGTTGCGGAATGCCGTGGTCGTCGAGAGCCCAGATGATGGTGTCGGCCGGATAGCCCGCCACGGCCTTCGCCGGATACCCGCTCGCCGTCGTGGCGCTCGTCGCCGTCACGGTGCTGCTGGTCACCTTCGGCCCGGTCCCGCTCTGGTTCGTGAGGGGGGCGACCACCGTGACATTCGTGTGGGGGAGGGCTGCCAGCGCCTGCACGGCGGCATTGATGCCCGGAGCGGACACCCCATCGTCGTTTGTCACGAGGATCGTCAGGGTCGTTGACGACTTCGACGCCGCTTCTGCGGCGTCAGATGCGATCACGCAGGTTGACAGACCCGTGATCGAGCTGAGCAGCCCGGCAGCGATGACGTTTGCACGAGTTCGACGCGGCATGTCCCATTCCTCTGTTCCGGCCGATCCCGCTGGTGTTCCGATCGACTCTGCCGACCACCTTCACCATGCGAGAGGCGGAAATGTAACACGACGAATTCCGACTTCTTCGGCGCCCGAACCGCAACGGGTCCCTTGCCGTCGGGAGCCACGGTGACAGGTGCGTGTCGCGATCGCGAACGCGAAGCTGAAAATGCGATGAGTGAGGATCTGGCTTCAAGCGTGGATGTTCGCTGTCTATCCCATGGCCTTTCCGGAGTTCGTCCCACCGAATTGATCATGCGGTGTGATAAGGAGTCAGTATGAAGCCAGACAGAAAATTTTGCACGCCTCCTCGGCGCGGCAGCTCTCGGTGCGAGTGCGCTCGCAGTGAGCGGCACCGCAGCGACAACCCTGCTGACGCAGTCGCCGGCGGGTGCGGCCCCGACCTGCGTCGCTGCGGGCACCACCGGGCTGACGACGGTGGACGATGTCACGACCAACAACGTGACCATCAGCGCCCAGACGATCGACGCGACGGGCTGTGACCTCGCGATCTACGTCGCGCCTGGGGTGACCGGTGTGACGATCGGAGGGGCCACGGGACCTGCCGGGAACACAATCAGCGGCGCGAACGACACTGCGGTCTTTCTCGACCAGGCATCGGGCACGGTGCAGAACAACACCATTGAGAACAACGGTGTCAACCCGAACCACTCCATTGGTTCGTTCGGCGGCGTCGTCCTCGCCGGAGCGACCAACTCGACCGTGAGTGACAACACCATTGAGAACAACGGCGGAGGTGGCGTCTTCGTCAACGACAATGGTCCGGTCAACCCGGGTGCTCCGAACGCCGGACCGAACGCACCCGTCGACGCAACGGCCGACGACGTGACGGGCAACACCATCACGGCCAACTACGGCAACTGCGGGATCGTCTATGCCACCCACAACACGGGTGGCAGCATCACCGGGGGCACCATCTCGGGCAACACGATCACCGGCCACATCGGTGTCTTCAAGGCCACCGGACCCGACGTGGGCGGCATCGTTGTCGCCGCGGCATCGGTCGGCGCCACCGTCACCAACGTCGCCGTGACGGGCAACAGTGTCAGTGACTCGTTCGAGGGTGGCATCATCGTGCACGCGCACGCGCCGAACGATGTGGTCACCGGGACAACCATCACCGGGAACACGGTTGGGCCGGCCAACAACTGGGGCCAGACCGAACGGTCCGCCCACAACGGCTGGAATCATCCTCGGCGTGGACGTGCTCCCGCCGGCCATCGCGCCGACCATTACGAATACGACGGTGGCGAGCAACACGATCCTCGGCCAGTTCTACGGCCTGTGGATCAGCGGCGTGACGGACGTGACCACGAACCCGGCGAACACGATCTCTGTGCTGCCCGGAGGAGCGCCGACCTACAACACCCCCGCTCCGGGTAGCGGCTACTGGCAGGTCGCGTCCGACGGTGGCGTCTTCAACTACGGGAATGCTTCATTCTTCGGGTCCACCGGCGGCATCAAGCTGAACCAGCCGGTCGTGGGGATCACCCAGACGCAGGACCAGGGCGGTTACTGGCTCGTTGCAGCGGACGGCGGCGTCTTCAGCTTCGGGGATGCCACGTTCCACGGCTCCACCGGCAGCCTCAAACTCAACAAGCCCGTGGTGGGCATGGCCTCCACTCCGTATGTGCCAGGAGCGGGTGGCGCACCCGCGAGCCCAGCAGGTCTCGGGTACTGGCTGGTTGCATCGGACGGGGGGATCTTCAACTACGGCGATGCCGGGTTCTTCGGATCCACCGGGGGCATGAAGCTGAACCAGCCGATCGTGGGCATGACGCCCACCCCTGACGGCAAGGGTTACTGGCTCGTGGCCGCCGACGGAGGTGTCTTCAACTACGGCGACGCTGGGTTCTTCGGATCCGCTGGCGGCATCAAGCTCAATAAGCCCGTCGTTGGCATCGCGGCATCCCCCGACGGCAAGGGCTACTGGCTCGTGGCGTCCGACGGCGGCGTCTTTGCGTACGGGAGCGCCAAGTCCTTTGGTTCGGCTGCCAGCCTCAAGTTGAACAAGCCGATCGTGGGTATTTCAGCGACTCCTGACGGCAAGGGCTACTGGCTGACCGCGTCCGACGGTGGGATCTTCAACTACGGCGACGCGACGTTCGCCGGCTCCGCCGGCGGCATCAAGCTGAACCAGCCGGTGGTCGGCATGGCTTCGATCGGCACGACCACTTCGGGTTAGCGCACGAGGACAACATCCTTTGAGTACGGCCTCTCCCGCGGTGGGACCATCCCATTGCGGGAGAGGGCGGCTCGGAGCCGCCGGATCTGAAGAAGCGGGCGGCCCGAAGATCTCGGTCAGTCGAGAACAGCGCTGAATTGCGGAGAGGCTTCTTCGAACTCCATGTGCACGGTCTCTTCGGAGACCCGCGCAATGGTGCGGAGTTCGTCGTAGTCGCTCGCCACACCGACCACCGAGTAGACGTAGTCATTGGTGCCCGTGCGCCAATCGATCTCTGTCCCGGGCGAACGGTGCAGCGTTGCCGCTGGCGCTCCCGGCAGTCGGCTGATCTCGTCAAGGCCCTCGACGGTCAAGACTCGGCGCGCACTGAGCGGCGCGTGGAAGAGGAGTCGGAATCCGATTGCGTCCTTCGGCTGCAGATCGGCGACATCCACCGGCAGCCCCAGCGCCACCTGCATGGCAAGACGAGGCGCCGAAGCGCCCGTTGCCATCTCGAGCATGAGGGGGACACCACCACCGAGTCGGCCATTCACTTCGATGACGCGCGGGCCATCGGGTGTGAACTTGATCTCCGTATGCAGGCAGCCCGTCTCGACGCCCATCGCTCGTACGGCGGAGGTGGCGACATCGAAGGATGCAGTCTTCTGATGGGGCGTGAGGTCAGCGGGGATGAAGAATCCGGTCTCGCGGAAGGGAGGTGCGGGCGGGAACCGCCCGGTCACGGCGAAGTGATCGATGGCGCCAGCCCGCACGACACTCTCAACCGAGAGGTAGTTGGCGAAGCTTGCGCCGAGGCAGGGGGCCGTATCGGCCAGGTACTCCTCGAGCGTCATGTCGGGGCGATGGCCATTGAAGAGGGACTCGAGTGCGTGAGGTATCTCGGCCGGATTCTGGACGAGTACCGTCGTCCTGCTGTCGTTCCCACGAAGGGGCTTGAGCACCGCCGGGAACAGCATGCCGGACGCGGTGCCTTCGAGAGCGTCGTCATCGAGCCCGCTCTCCAGAATGGTGGAGCCTGGAACCGGAAGCCCGGCCCGACGGAGTGCTTCACGCTGCGCCGACTTGTCAGTCAGTCGATGCGCAACATCGGGCGTGTGGAACGGGAGACCGAGGCCCTCGGCCAGGCGGGCCAAGTCGACCATTCGCTGATCCGAGAACGTCATCATGCCATCGGGGCGGAACGGGGCGACGGCGTCGATCCACTTTCCCGGGGGTATGCCGGCCAGGTCGACCACCTGACCGAAGCGTTCAAGGGCGCGCCGGTCGGACTGGATCAGGGGATCATCTCCATCGATCAGCCACAGAATGGAACACACACCAGCAGCCGCCTGGGCGGACGTCATTACCGGGAGCGACAGGCCGGCGTGGGGAATGGCCAAAACGGGAAGACGGCGAGAGGCGGGGGCGGACACCTACTCGCCCGAATCCATTCGCGAGTGGTCCGGCCCACAAGCGTGCGCAACGCGGTGGTCGTCGCTGAGGCAGCTGAACCACGAACGCCGCGTGAAAGGGAGCCGGCGTCTGGTTGCCGGGCGGCGGTCGCCGGTGATCGACGCATGCATACCTACATACCTACGGCAGATCCGTGCCCGGGATTCACACATTTCCCGCTCGTCTGCGCACAACCGAGAGTTGTCTGTACGTTGTCGCGGTGACGGAGATCGAACCTCGGAAGTCGGGCGCATCCTTCACCGTCACACAACGGCCGTAGCGCGCGATGAGCGCCTGCTGAGAGCGCGATGTGCGTGTCCGGCCAAGTGGATCGAGGTCTCCCCCCTCCGGCGTCCGCGCGTCGGTCCCGGTGATGGTCGCCCGCCCGAGGCCGGGGAGGCTCAGGCGTCCAGCACCAAGTCGGTGGGCTCAGAAATCGCTGGCCGGACGCCCACCCGGCGGATCGGGCGAGCGACGTGTCCTGGTCGTGGTCAACCGGGCCGGGCCGGGACCGCCCTCCCATTTGCCGTCAACGTGACCTCGACATTGCCGCGGGTTGCGTTGGAATAGGGACAGACCGCGTGCGCCGCCGCGACGATGGACACAGCGGTGTCCGGGTCGCCGACGTCTGGAAGCGTAACGTTGAGTGTCACGGCGACGTTGAAGCCTCTGGTCTCGGTCGTGATCAGACTCACCTCTGCGTCGATCGCGACAGCTCCCAGGTCGACCCGCTCCCGGCGTCCGACCACGCCAAGGGCTCCTTCGAAGCATGCGGCGTATCCGACGGCGAAGAGCTGTTCAGGGTTCGTGCCTCCACCTTGGCCGCCCATCTCGGTGGGAGTCCGGAGTTGGAGATCCAGGGCGCCGTCGTCCGTCACTCCATGCCCCTGACTTCGCCCGCCCTCGACATGAGCGCGGGCGGTGTAGAGCGATGTGGCCATCTCGAACTCCTCTCGGTCCCCCTTGCTTGACGCTATCGGCTCGCCTCCCGGAGACGGCCGGGTCGGGACTCGCTGGAAAGGCTGTGACTTTCAATCTTCGGTTCACACCTTCGTTGCATGGTGGCCAAGTGAGGAGGGTTGCAGCGTGCATGGTCTTTCGATTTCCTCTTCGCAGCGTCCCGCGAGGGCGGCGGCCGGCGCCTTCATGGGGGTAGCCGATGCCGCACTCACCGGGTTTTCGGGGTCGCTCCTCACGATGTACGTCCGGACGCTCACCTTACGGACGCCGGGACGTGTCTGGCCGACCCCAGACGGCAATCCGGTGAGCACGGTGGAGACGACGACGCACGAGGCCGGAAGCTTTCGGGCGACCTCCGTGTTGCACTGACCATGATTCCTCTCTCGGTCCTCGACCTCGCCACCGTGGCAACGGGGTCAACTGCCGCCCAGGCCCTCAGGGAGACGGTCGACATTGCTGGAGAGGTGGAACAGCTCGGATACCACCGACTGTGGGTGGCCGAGCATCACGGGATGCCGGCTGTGGCCAGCTCGGCACCTGCCGTCCTGATCGCGCACCTGGCCGACGCCACGACCACGCTGCGGGTCGGATCCGGCGGGGTCATGCTGCCCAACCACGCCCCGCTGGTGGTGGCGGAGCAGTTCGGGACGCTCGAGGCTCTGCACCCAGGCAGGATCGACCTCGGGTTGGGCCGCGCTCCCGGGACCGACCAGGTGACGGTCAGGGCACTTCGGCGATCGCCGGACATGCAAGCGGACAGGTTTCCCGATGACGTCGTGGAGCTCATCAACTACTTGCTGCCCGGCGAAGGAGCGCCGAGTCACCCGTCGGCCAATCCCGGCCGCGGCTACCTGCCAGAGGTCTGGCTACTCGGCTCGTCACTCTTCAGCGCACAACTGGCGGGGATCCTCGGGCTCCCGTTTTCGTTCGCGTATCACTTCGCCCCCGCGCTCCTCGAAGGCGCACTGCACGCGTACCGGTCGAACTTCCGGCCCTCGGTGCTCCACGACGGACCACGAGCCATGGTGGCAGTCTCCGTCCTCTGTGCACCGACCCAGACCGAGGCACGTTGGCTCTCGGGTTCGACGGCGCTCAGCATCTTGCAGCTGCGGACGGGCCGGCTGGGCCCGCTCCCGTCACCGGAGGACGCCGCGAGCTACGAGTTCAGCGATGCCGAAAGGACGGTGGTCGACGACGCGATGGCGACGCACCTCATCGGTGATCCGAAGACGGTGACCGAGGGTCTTCGGCAGCTCCAACAGCGCACCGGTGCCGATGAGATCATGTTGTCGACTCGAGCACATTCGTACGAGACCCGTGTTCGCTCCCTGTCCCTTGTCGCTCGGGGGTGGGGAATGGTCGGGGCGACGGGTTGACCGCAGACCACCTTCTGGCGGCTGAGGCCCCGCCGGGGCGGCGGGTCATTTAGCCTTTCGTAACGTGACCGACGTCGAAGTCTTCATCGATCCCAGTTGCCCGTGGGCGTGGATCACCTCGCAGTGGATCAGGGAGATCGCTCCGGACAGGGATCTGCAGATCGCCTGGCGCTCGTATTGCCTCGAGATCAGAGACGACTACGACGTCGCGCCCACGGTCCCGACTGAGTATCGACCGAGAGCCCTTGAGGGCCATGCCGTCTCCCACCGCATGCTGCGAATCTTCGAAGCAGCGCGCGCCGAAGCCGGTGAGGACGCCGTGGACAAGCTCTACTCAGAATGGGGCCGGCGTTACTTCGTCAAGAAGTCAGCGAGGACCCCGGATCTCTTCGCTGCCTGCGTCACAGCCGCAAAGCTCGATACCCGACTGCTCCGGGCCTCCGACGAGGAGCGTTGGGACGTGCCGATTCGCGAATCGATGGCCGTTGCCTATGCGTTCGGCGGCGAGAAGACGCAGACACCGGCGATCGTCGTGCGGTCAGATCCACCTCACGGTTTCAAGGGGCCGGTGATGGCGCCGGCTCCGACCGGGTCATCCGCCCTGGAGCTGTGGGATGCCATTCAGGTGCTTTCGCGGAACCAAGGCTTCTTCGAACTCACACGGCCACGGGTCAACCCACCCATACCAAATCCCTGAGTGACATGGGGGGCTGACGTAGGCGCTCCGTGTCACTGAGGCCCGGGGGGACCGGGCGTGCCGACAACCCAGCCGTCCGAGGACCTAGTGTGTCGGCGTCTCGGGGCAGTGTTCGACGGCAAGGAGAGTCGAGGTGCCACAGCGAACCGTGCCCGACGATGATCGCCAGGGAAGACCTGGTGCTCAGAGGTCTGCTCGACGCCGCCAGCGAGTCCGTTTTGACGCTCCTCCGCCTCGGGCGCTGGCCTTGTCCGGTTGGGCGTTGCTCCCTCTCCGAGCGTTTCTCGGCATCACGTTCTGCTTTGCGGGGCTCCAAAAGCTTGCCAATCCGAACTTCTTCAATGCGAACAGCCCCTCGAGCATTCAGGCCCAGCTCGTCGCCTCCATCCGCCTCAGCCCACTGCACGGATTACTCGGACACCTCCTGCCTTTTGCCGTCCCGATAGGAATCATGATCGCTTTGGGGGAGCTCGCCGTTGGCTTGGGGGCGATCCTGGGATTGTGGACGCGTGTTGCCGCATTCGGGGGGATGCTGCTCGCGTTGACCCTGTTCCTCACTGTGAGTTTTCATTCGTCTCCGTATTACACGGGGGCAGACATCGTCTTTGTCTTCGCGTGGATCCCCCTCCTTCTCGCCGGATCGGGCGGGGTGCTGGCGCTTGACGGCGTGATCACCGCGCGGGTGGCCGGTGAAAACAAGCTCGGACCTCCGACCATGGTCCCGGTGCGCTTCGCTCAGGTCCAATCGATATGTGGTCACTTCGACAACGACTCCTGCACCGCAAAGGGCGGACGTCCATGTGATGTTCGGGGTTGCCCATTTCTGCTGGCCGATGCGGAAGAACCGCACAGGATTTCGTCGGGGAGAGGAGTCGACGCCCTGGACCGTCGGACTGTTGTTCTGGGAGGCGCAGCTGCCGCTGCGGTGACCATTGCGGCCGCGACCGCGGCCGGACTGGGACGCGCTTTGGGCGACGCAAAGGATCCTCGAGTCGAAAACGTTTCACTGGCCCCTCCTCGTGCGGGCTCACCGGGAGCCTCCGACACCACGACGACCGAACCACCGTCCACGCCGACGACCGCACCAACATCGCCAGCGCCAGCGCCAGCGCCGACGTCCCCGGCGCCGACATCGGCACCCCCCACGACCACGCCCGCCGGAACGCCTATCGGCCTGGCGGGTCAGGTGCCGGTCGGCGGCGCCGCAAGCTTTCACGACCCAAGGACCGGCGATCCCGGCCTTGTCATTCAGATCTCCAGGGGTCGCTTCGTCGCCTACGACGCCGTGTGCCCCCACGCCGGGTGCACCGTGGCGTACTCGTCCTCCGCCAATCTGATCGTCTGTCCCTGCCATGGCTCCGAGTTCGACCCGGGCACGGGCGCAGTCGTGAACCCGCCCGCGCAGCACGGCCTGAGCGCCATACCGGTGTCAGTCAGCACGAGCGGGGAACTTGTCGTGGAGAGCTGAGGCTCCGGTCCCGCGCTGCTGTCGGTCGATGGCCGACGCCCTGCCGGCGAAAATCGATTTGGTTCACTCCGATGACATCAACGCGGCGTCCGTGGGCTGTCGAGAGCACCTAGCGCGCAATTGGTCGATGTGGACGTGCGCTCTGAGTTCGCTCTACGGAGTAACGGGCGCTTCTGGCCCGTCGCTTTGCGCGACTCGGAGCGGCTGCCGTCGATCGTCGGATTTTGCAGAGGCGCCCGCCCATCGAAGACTTCCTGCGGGCTCGTGTGCCTCCCAGGCTTCGAACAGCATCCGTATGGCCCCCCTGGTGTCGTCGCCCTCCTCGCCGCCGAGCCATCCGCATGAGCACAATCCGACGACGCCCACCCGGCCTCCGAGGCTTGTGACATGCGAGGACACCTGCACCAACTTGTGAGCGCCGTCGGCCATCTCCTCATTTAGGACTCCCTAAACGGGGGTGTCAAGTAGTGGTTCGTCGGCGCGCCAGGATGAGCACGCGCTTTCGAGCTTCTGAACCGCCGCACGGTGCCGAAGCAGACCCGGAGATCCGATTCAGCCACGGGCATCCGCCGGCATGCCGAGGGTCTGTGGTGGACCCGCCCCAACCCCCACCACAGACCCTCCAATCCGGATCTTGCCATTGAGCCCGCCGAGAAAACAGGGCCGAACGGATCCCATCGCGATGCAGATCCAGAGGGCCAGGATCAAGCTGGAGCATGTTGTGTCTCCGTTGTGAATTCCGGCCATTTTCGTTAGCCTGGGGGACGACTGAGTTGCACCCTGGGGGGTCGGCATTGATGCAGGCATCACATTCGCACTATGGCTGGGCGGCGATCGTGGCGGTGGCTTTGGTGATCATCCCGTGGGCGCTGATCGGATGGTTGATCTGGACCTTGGTCTAGCTCGGGCGGACTCGGCCCCGGCCTCACATGGTGAATCTGAGATTGCGCGCCGCCGCGTTCCCCGAACTCGGCATCGCCGGACCAGCGGATCGTGCCGGAGTCAATGGAGTCCTGGGGGTCGAGACGGCCGCAGGCCAGTTGGATGAAGGTGAGCGTGTCCGTCCAGACCTCCACGTCGGCACGGCCGACGCTTTCGACCACTCTTGCTCTTCCGTCCACGACGACGGCAACGTCACGGGCAAGGGGACCGTCAAGGTGGAACACGATGCTGCGACCGTCGGGAAGTCCTACCTTCTTGCCCACGATGTAGCCGAGAGATCCCTCGACCTCGGCCAGTGCGATCTTCGCCCGCGGGCCGGTGTCATTCGTTGAGCGATGAAGCGCAGTACTGATGTCTCGCTCGTGCACCCAGAAATCGAAGACCCGTATCTCCATGAAGCGACCGTACGTAGCCGGGCCCACGGGTGTCCACGACGGCTTCGCAAGGTCGGCTGGGCCGAGGGCGGCGAGGTCCTCGCGTCGACGGGCGAACACGGCGTGCACGCGCTCCATGAAGGCGCGGGCGTCCAGGTCGATGGTCTCCTTGGCGAAACCACCCGCCTTTGTGAAGGGTGGAGGTGTGTCGGCTCCGTCGGGAGCCCAGGAAACCAGCGCGTTTTCGATACTGACCACATGAGCGAAGACTCCACGTACGGTCCAATCAGGGCAGAGGGACTGGGTCTCCCATTCTGCCGTGGCGAGGTCTGCCCCCAGCGCCTCGATCGCATCGAAGGACTCCTCCAGCGCTCCCCGAATCGTCTCCATGTCCGTCATGGCGTCTCCTTTTGGATGCTCTCCCAGTCCCGTGCTTCGAGGTAGGGGCGAAACGCGTTGTGAATGTCCCGCAGGTCATCAGGTCGCTTGGGTTGCTGAATCTCGTAGAGATGAGGGAACTCGAGCCAACCAGTCACGAGCTCCCAGAGCCGCAGTGCGGCCGATCCACGCGGTGGATCAATGAGGACCGGGCCGAACAACGCATGGCCATCGTCGAAAACAAGGGTGGGTACGCCCCATCCTCCCAGTGCCACGACCTGCTCGTGCTCTTGTTTCACCTCGTCGCCGGTCGTCGGATCCTCGACGGCCTGCCCGACGAGCTCGGGATCCAGGCCCAACTGGGACACCAGGTGCTCAGCCACCTCACGGCGGTGGGGCTTGAGGCCCTCGACGTGCAGGGCCGCCCCAGCCACGAGATACCACTGGTCGAGCAGGCTGGGATCGATCCGCCGCAGCAGCGCGCCGACTCGCATCATGGACCACCCGTACGACCATTGCCTCTCCCAGGGGTGCTTCTTTCCTTCTCTCCGGTTGATCTCCTCGAGACTGAAGAAGCGCCATCGGACGTCCAGGTCGAGCTGGTCGCGCACGTCTCGCATCCACAAGGAGGTCTGATAGGCGTACGGACACATGATGTCGAAGTGGAAGTCCACCGACGTGATGGTCATTTCCGGACCATAGTCCTACGCTCGTCTATTGCGGAGGGCCGCTCCCCGTTGACGATTCACGCAGGCGCCCTTCCGAGCAGCTCCCAACCCTCCGACCCGAACCGAAAGGCTTCCCACATGACCGTCGATGCTCACGGCAGAGCCGTCACCGACCATCGGGGCACTCGATACGGCGAGATCCTCGCTGTCTTTTCAGATGGCGACCGATTCACGGCCCACGTCTACGGTACGCAGCTTCTCAACGACTGTCCCCAGGAGCTCTGGGAGACCCTCGAACCGGCCGCTGTCGCTGAGGAGCTGGGGGCCCTCCTCGTCAAGCTCAATGGCCCGCGCTACTGGGTGCTTGATGGTCTCGGATCGAAGGGTGAGCCGGTCGAACCCATTCTGCACGAGTTCAACGGGCTTTTGACGCGCCGTATCGCCGTGCTCGAACTCGGCAAGAACCCGGCGCAGATCCCTTACACCGTGCGCAAGGTCGACCGCCGAGTCACCATGTTCTTCGACGCCGGTTCCACCGTCTATGAACTAATCGACCACGACCGGCACGTCTACGTCATGCAGGCGTACTGCACTGGGGTCGATCCCACGCTGACCGAGGCTGATCTGGCCGGCCTCGGCGAGCGTCTCGCGCTCCCCGAGAACTGGCGCTTCCGGTCGCGAGTGCTGCACGACGAATTGATCATCGATACATCACACTCCGTGGCGACGGTGCTGCAGGACGAGCTTGAGAACACCTACACCCTGCCCACTTGACGGCTCACGGACCGGCGAGGTGACTGTCCACCCGTGTCTTGATCGTGGCCAGGGGGGTGGAGGCCGAGACTCTCGTGGATGTTGGAGTCGCGACGTTCAGGGTCGCTTTTCCTGCGAAGCAGTCCGACAACGATCCAGGACAGGACTCCCCACACAATCAACATTCCCGCACCCATCGCAACCCACAGCAGGACGAGCATGGCCCCGTCTTCCCAGATGGACGTCACCAGTGGACTCCGGCAGTGAGATCGGACGAACTCCGGTGTGCGTCCTGGCACTGTGCACATCCTGCAGTGTGTCGCCAGGAGCGTATGAGCCGGGTGTGGCCGGCGTTGAGATAGACGGTGAATCCATCATCGTCGGGGTCGAGGTCAAGCCCCCAGTAGGGGCGCCAGGCCGTGGTGACTCTGTGGGTGAACTCAATGCCTTTCAGAATCCGACGGAATCGCATCGCAGAGGAGTCAAAGATCCAGGTGCTGTAACACGAGTCGAGAACGACGACCGTGCCTGGCGTTGCTCCCGTCGCCCTCAGGGATGAAGTGGTCGACGGGTGGTCAGCGCGGGACCGGATGCTCGTCGCCGGGGTCGCATCCTGGAGGAGTTGTGGATCCGAGATCATTCCATCATCGACTTGCGTATCGACAGGCATCAGGTACCGTCCTTTTGTTGGATTGGCCGACGTGTCCACGGGTTCGCCCAAAGTTGCGTCGTGGGTGACCAGCGCGGTTGCCAGCGATTCCTCTGGGTTCTGGTGTGGCGGGCAGGTCACGACTTCATTGAATGCTCCTCAGGTGAAGAATCTGTCCCGTTGATGTGGAGACGAAGTGGAGACGGATGTCGTGGGCGCATCAAGCGCCTGGGATCGTGACCACGAACCGAGTGCCGAAACCCTCCTGACTCGTGACGATCACGTGTCCGTGGTGAGCCGAAACCAATTCCTGAACGACAGCCAGCCCAACGCCGCTACCCGTCGTGTTCCGGGCTCCGGTGCCCCTCCAGAATCGTTCGAAGACGTGCGGGATGTCCTGTTGGGAGATGCCGCGCCCGGTGTCTTCGACGATGAGTTCGCCAGTGTCGTTCAGCGAGCGGACTGACAACGAAATCCGACCGCCAGCCGCACTGAATTTAATGGCATTTGTGAGGAGATTGGTCACCACCTGGTGGAGTCGGTTCTCGTCGCCGAGCACCATCGCCCGCTGGAGGTCCAGCGCCAACACCAAGCCTTGGACCTCAATCTGCGACCGCAGAGCCTGTGCTGCAGTCTCTGCGACTGCTGTGAGATCCACCGCGGTCGTTTCCAGTGTCAGACCGGCGGCCTCCGCCGAAGCGAGTACCTCCAGATCGGCAACGATGCGACCCAGCCGGAGGGTTTCGTCATGGAGAGATGACAGAGTGGAGGCAGTTGCCGGTGTGACACCGTCAGCCATCGCTTCCGTCGTGGCCTGCAGGATCGCCAGTGGTGTCCGTAGCTCGTGCGCAATGTCGGAAACGAGGATCCGACGAAGGTGATCTTCGCGCTCGAGCGTGTCTGCCATCTGATTGAACGCAGTCGAGAGGTCAGAGAGCTCGCCGATGGCGTGGATCTCCCTGACCCGTGCATCTCGTTTGCCCGAGGTCATGGCCCTTGCGGCCGCGGTCAGAGCAACGACTGGACGCGTGATGCGCTGGGAGAAGATCACGCCCGCCAGAACGGCTAGAACTGCCAGTACCAGGGCACTCCAGCCGATCCCGGTGGCCAGGGCACGTCGAAGCGACCCATTGGCGGCCTCAATGCCCGTCCTACTCGTTCGAACAGAGACCGTTCCGACCCGAGTGCCTTTGCTGACGATCGGGAATACATCCGCTCTTCCGAGTGAGCTCGAGCGAACCGACGGTGGCATCGCCGACGTCACGAGCGAACCCGCATCGTCGCGCACCTCGACCGCGACCCCAGCGTTGCCGGCGAGGGTCAGCGCCGGAGAGAGATCTTTAACACTCCAGGCGTTGGCCTGCTGGTAGCTCACTTTGGCCGCGCTCGCCATTGCCTTGCCAAGGTCTGTCCGTTGTCGCGCTGAAAGCGTTGTGACGTCCCTGTTGGCGAATACCAGCGTTGCGATCGCCATTAGCCCCAGACTCACGAGGGCGATGACGGCAATGAGCAGGGCCAATCGACGTGCGATCGGTGAAAAGAATCCATCGCTATGGGGAGTCGACAGAGGCACGCTGGGTGATTCCAGGGATGGCATTGCGCAAGGGCTTCCGCGGGACCGGATCAGGGATCCCGGCTGAAGCCCAGTCGGTAACCAGCCCCAAGTACCGTCTCGATTATTCGTGGCGATGCAGGATCGCGCTCGAATTTTTCGGCGGAGATTCTTGATGTGAGAGTCGATAGTTCGTTCGTAGCCCTCGAACTCATAGCCTCGGATCCGATTGATGAGCTCGAAGCGGGAATAGACGCGCCCAGGGGTGGTCGTCAGTGCGAGAAGCAGACCCCATTCCGTCGGAGTCACGTCGACAGCCGTCCCATCAACGACCACTTCTCTTCGACTCTCGTCTATCAGGAGCTCTCCAGCGCCGAATGAGGCGCGTTCGGTGCTCCGAGCCGCACTGTGCCCTCGACGCAGGATCGCCTCCGCACGCAAGATCAATTCGCGCGGACTGAAGGGCTTCGTCATGTAGTCGTCGGCCCCGAGCTCGAGTCCACGGATGCGGTCAGGTTCCCCCGCCTTTGCTGTGAGCATCAGAATCGGGACATCCATGAAGGTCCGCAGGCTGCTCGCAACCTCTTCGCCGGGTAGGTCAGGAAGCCCGAGGTCCAAGACAACGAGGTCCGGGGCTCCTCTCCTTGCAAGGTCTATGGCCTCGCTACCCGAAGCCGTCGAAAGCACCACGAATCCCTCGCGCTCGAAATAGGACCGCAGAAGGTCACGAAGTTTTGCTTCGTCCTCGACCACGAGCACTGTCGCGGCCATCAGATGTTCCCCATCCACCCATTCTCCCTCCAGGAGGAGGGCCAAGTGTGGCGGCTTCGTCGTCTCCCGGTGGGAGGGATTCGTCCCCCAATGGCCATCAAGAGAGGCAGATCCACACGATCTCCACATCGCTTGCACGTGGGGTGCACGGTCTCGTGATCAGGTTGAGGCAGCGAAATGATCGATATCAGAGCACAACCACCCCGAATCGACCGCCTGCTTCGTCGCTGCACGGGTCCAAAGCAGCGGTCTGTCACAGCGCCACGGCTGACCACAGCCGTCTCGTTCTAGGAGCGCAATGCCCACTCCTTTGTGGTGTTGGTTCGCGACAGGCGGTTGCCTCCTTATCCTCCTGGTCACGGACTTCGCAGTGCATCGTGGCGATCGCGAAATCCGGTTGCGCAAGGCTCTCCTCGCTACCGTTGCGTGGATAGCCGTGAGCATCCTCTTCGGGATCGTTCTCGGTGTTGCGGGCGAGTGGAATCGTGCTGAGGACTATTTTGGCGCGTACCTGACGGAAAAGTCACTCAGTATCGACAACGTCTTTGTCTTCGCAGTCCTCTTCCAGGCCTTCGCGGTGCCGGTGGCTCAGCAACGTCGGGTCTTGTTCTACGGCGTGTTTGGCGCGCTGGTGCTTCGTGGGGCGCTCATTGCGACGGGGGCTTCACTGATCGGCGATTTCGAGTGGATCCTCTATGTCTTGGGTTTCTTCCTGATGATCTCAGGCTTCCGCATGGCACGCGGAGGCGTTCTCATCGACCCCTCCCGGAACATTGCTTTACGCGGGATCCGTCGCATCGTCCCCGTCGCCACCGACTACACGGGGCCCCGCTTCATCACCCACGATGACGGTCGCCTGAAGGCAACACCTCTGCTCATTGCTCTCTTGGCCATCGAGGTCACCGATCTGATGTTTGCGCTGGACTCAATACCCGCAACCTTCGGGATCACAACGGACGTGTTTCTGGTATTCACGGCGAATGCCTTTGCCCTACTCGGCTTGCGGTCGCTCTACTTCGTCTTGGCTGGAGCAATGGGTCACTTCACCTACCTCAACTACGGACTGGCAGCACTTCTCGGGTTCATTGGGTTCAAGATGCTCTTCGCCTCCGTACTGTCCATTCCGATTGGGGTGAGTCTGCCGATCATGGCGGGATTCATCGGCGTCGCGATCGGAGCCAGTCTCTGGCACGAACGGCAAGATTCGGTGCGACCGAAGGGAGAGATACCCGCAACCAGGGACTCGACCGAGGAATCGACCGAGGAATCGACCGGACCCGAAGCGTTCGACTCGGGATATGCGATGCAGGCCGAACGGATAGGAACGCGATGACTTCGTGCGGCGATGTCGATGTGTTGTCGAGCCGGTCATTCAGTGACCAACTGAAGTCGTGGCTCGAGGGGGACCACCCAAAGACCGTGCAAGGTCTGGGCGACGTCTTTGCTGAAAAGTCGTTCGCGGTCACGATCCTTCTCTTGATGTTCGTACCGGCCCTTCCACTTCCAACAGGTGGGGTCACCCATCTCTTTGCAGTCATATCGGTGATCGTCGCGGCCGAAATGGTGATCGGCGCTCGACGACTGTGGCTGCCGGCGCGGGTGCGCCACCGGGACCTCGGACCCTTCTTGGCCGAGAGGGCAATTCCCTTCGTCATGAGACGGATCCGTTGGTTCGAGCGGTTCGCTCGTCCCCGATGGGCGGGCCTCGTGCGGCATCCGTGGTTTCAGAGGTTCCTTGGTGTGGTCTTCATCGGACTCGCTGCGGGCGCTGCCGTTGCTCCACCCTTTTCAGGTCTGGACACGCTTCCGGCCCTTGGCGCGGTCGTGATCGCGTTGGGCGTGATCCTCGAAGACATTCTTGTTGTCGGTGTCGGAATGTTGATCGGGACCGGCGGTGTTGTGCTGATCATCTCTGTGGGGGCCGCCCTGTTGCGAATCCTGCAGCAAATGTTCTGATCAGGCGTGATCATGTGGCCCTCTGCCCAGTGATCCAGTCTCTCGTCTCGACGAGTTAGATCGGGGATCTTTCGAGCGCAATGGTTGCGCAGTGCTACGTGATACGTAGTAGCATGCAGGCATGAGAACGACCAAGCGGGCGGGCGGGCTTCGCCGCTCCAATGACCCTCCGATCCTCATCCTCACGAGCCTGTCCTCGGGTTCCAAACACGGTCATGCGCTCGCCAAGGACATCGAGGAGTTCGCTGGGGTGCGCCTCGGACCCGGCGCTCTCTATGGAGCGATGACGCGCCTCGAGGAGAGCGGTCTCATCGAGCCATTGGAAGTGGAGGACCGGCGGCGTCCGTACCGAATCACAGCGGCGGGCTCGGCCGCGCTGAGCGACGCCGTGCGGGACATGCGGCGGATAGCGGATATCGGAGCCGCTCGGCTCGGGCTCGTCTTCGGAAGTCCGTCATGAGCGCGAAGCAGGACAAACTGCTGCGTTGGTACCCGGCGGCGTGGCGGGAGCGCTACGGAGACGAACTCATTGCCATGATCGAGGACGAGTCGGAAAAGCGGCGTCGGACATGGTGGGCGAATGTGTCCCTGGCCTGGCATGGATTGCGAGAGCACGCATATGAAGCTGGCCTGCTGGGCGATGACCTTCCTGCTGATCAACGGATCCGTGCCGGCTCACTCTTGATCCTGTGTTCCTGGGTCGCCTTCATGCTGGCGGGAGCCAGCTATTCCAAGGCTTCCGAGCATTTCGCCCAGGCGATTCCCGCTTCGACACGGGCCGTGCCGCAGACCTCGTTTGATTTGGTCGCGACCTTCGGCATCCTCGGAATCACTGTGGTTTCATTGGGGGGGATTCTCGCGGTCCCCGCATTCGTTCGATTGATCCGAGCCGGCGGTTGGAAACAGTTGCGGGGACCGATCCAGCGAGCCACCCTGATCAGCTGCGTCACGATTGCGGGGATCGTGGCAACGAGCGCATGGGCGCACGGGCTGAGCGAGCGGCAACGCAACGGCGGCGACGCGATGTATGCGGCAGTGTTCATCGCCGTGGCCGTTCTGATCACAGCCTCCCTCGTCGCATGGACGAGAGTCGTCGTCCGGGCTGTTCGCCGGATGGACTTTTCACGACTCGTGCTACGGGCCGAGGCAGTTCTCGCAATAGGCGTGACGGGCGCCATGATGGTCATCATCGGGGCCACCGCGCTCTGGTGGACCTCCATGGCTCAGCACGCCGCATGGTTCCTGGCAGGTACGGCGCGAGGGACGACCCCTTCACCTGTCAGCGTCCAGCTCGTGATGACGCTTTCTGTGATGTTGGCGGCGGGAGCCTGCGCGATGTACGGCGTCCTTCGAATAGTCCGTTCGGGAGACGGACTCGCACTCGTCTGACGAAATTCTGCGGGGTCGCTCTTGCCGAATCCCCCTGGTCGTTGGCAGAAATGCACGATCAGGCATCCGAGACTACGCGGCAGCTCGCACTTTTGAAACCAACTGATCGAACATCGGATAGGCACTCCGCCCTCCGAGTTCCTGGATGGTGGGTTGCCACAGTTCCCACCGGTCGATGAGTCGCTGACCAAGCAGGGACCGGATGAGTTCGAAGTCGAAACCACCGTGCTTCTCGAGTGCTCCCAATTGTTCGAAATAGTCCAGTTCTCGATAGAGCACATACGCTCTTTCTGAGTTCTCTGCGATGAATCGAACCATCGCATCCCTCAGGTCCTCGCGGGTAGCGAATTGGGCGACGAGACGACGCGTCTCCTCCAATGGAGCGTCGTTCCAACGCTTAAAGAATTCGACCGCGGTCTCTGCCTGGCGCCCGATACGTGTTTCTCGCGTCTGTCTCGCTGCGAAAATGACGGCGCCAATCGCGCTCAGCAATGCAAGAGCGCTGACCGCTGTGGCGATGGCAGTTACCTGTTCGGCCCAGTTGGGCATTGGGCTGCCCCTCCCATCATTTCGAGTACCCGCTCATCCAGTGGCGGACGCGCCTCGTGACGGATCCCTCGTGACGCCCGAGTCAGCCGCTTCCCCCGCTGGCCGGAGGTGCACCCGCGCCAGGTCGATGAGCCGTGATGCCGCGGTGGAGAGATCGAGAGATCGATAGACAAATCCCACGGTGACCGTCTGGGCCGGCGTGAACGGCCTGATCTCGATGCGCTCGCTCTCGGCGACGACACTGCGGTACGACAGATAGGACCCCATTCCGGCCTCTGCAGCCGCAATCCACGAACCGCGGTCCTCGAAGACGACCGTCGCTTGTGGGGTCGTGCCCGTCGTGCTGATGGCCCTCTCGTTGATGAGTTCTCGTCTTCCAGAGTCGGGTGGCGGCACGATCAGCGGCTGTTTCACCACGTCGTCCCACGACACGGCTGCGGGGAGTTCCGTGCCGAGCGGCGAGACGAACACCACCTCCAGTTCGTCGATCGGTACCGCAGTCAATCGGGTATCGAGAACCTGAGCCGTCAACTCGCTGAACCCAATCTCCGCCACTCCCTCGCCCACACGTCGGAGAACGTCGTCGGCGTCGTTGGCCCGACACACCCTGATGTCGAGCCCCGGTTCGCACCGACGGAGCTGGCTCAATGCTCTTGTTAGGAGCAGCCCGTTGGTGGGCGTGGTTGCGACGACGAGTTCCCGCCTCTCGTTCACCGCCTGTGCCGCTCTTCCCACGGCATCGATCGCGACGAGGGCATCGCGTGCCGCCTGCACGATCGCCCGGGCATCCTCAGTAGTCACGAGGCGGGTGCCTGAGAGTTCGAACACCATGACGCCATGTTCGACCTCAAAGGCGCGGACGGAGCGTGAGATCACCGGCTGCGTGACCCCGAGCGAACGTGCCGCAGCACTGACCGAGCCGAAATCGCTGACTGCGACCAGGTAGCGCAGCTGCTGGACGTTCATGTTAGAAAAGCATAGGTGGTATGCCCAGAACGGGGATTGTGGCGGCGCATCGTTAATGGTCTTCTAAGGGCGATCAAAGTTTCTGGAGGTCGTCGATGGCTCGATTCAGGCGTGGAATAACGGTGGGCGGGATTTCGGTGCTGGTCGTGATGACCACCGCGCTGTTCGGCCAGGTGGCTGCGGTCGGGGGAGCTGAGGCAGCACCCGTGGTGCGGGCCGCACTTCCTCCGGGTTCGATCAACAACGTCCTGGTCATCGAACTCGAGAACGAAGACGCTACAGAGACCTTCGGGTCCGGTTCGGTCGCGACGTACCTCAACGGGACGCTCGTCCCGAAGGGTGAGCTGCTCGAGAATTACTACGCCACCGGTCACGTGAGCCTCGACAACTACATCGCCGAGATCTCAGGTCAGGCCCCGACTCCCTTGACCGACTCGGACTGCAACCTCACCAGCTACAGCAACGTGACGCCCGGGACCGACGACCCGAATGCGGTCAAGTACCCGGGACAGGTCGACGGAAACGGCTGCGTCTACCCGGCGCCGACATCGACGACCAAGGGAGCGCCAACGATCGCCGATCAGCTCGACGCGGCCAACCCGCCGAACTCGAGCACCCACGTGGCTTCCTGGCGGGAATACGCCGAGGACATGGGCAACGACCCGACGCGCGACGGCGGAGTCGCTGACCCGACCGGCGGCACGGACTGCGCGCATCCGACCGTGGGCGGGACAGACGGCGCCGCCATAGCCGAAGCGTCCGACCGGTACGCGACGCGGCACAACCCGTTCATGTACTTCCACTCCATCATCGACAACACCGCGGAGTGTGACGCCAACGTCGTGCCGCTCGGAAAGACAACCGTAGGAACGACGAGCACCTTCAACGGCGCACAGCTTCCTGACACGTTCACCGGTCACTTGGCCACCGACCTCTCCAGCGAGGCAACGACGCCCAAGTTCGGCTTCATCACGCCCAACCTGTGTGACGACGGCCACGACGCGACCTGCGCCGGCACCAACGTGGAGGGCGGCAAGACCGGCGGGCTCACGGGTGCCGATCTCTGGCTGAAGCACTGGATGCCGCTGATCATGGCCTCCCCCTCGTATCAGTCTGGCCAGATGCTCGTCGTCATCACGTCCGACGAAGGTGATGTCACGGACACCACCGCCTGCTGCAATGAGCAGCCCGGACCGAATTGGGCCTTCCCCGGCCACAGCCCGCTTCTCGGGGCCGCGCCGACCACCCCGGGAGCAGATCCGGGAGGTGGCAGAATCGGCACGCTCCTGCTCAACTCCACCTACATCCAGCCCGGGACCGTCGACACGACTGGCTCCTACAACCACTACTCCGCCCTGCGGAGTTACGAGGACCTGCTCGGCTTAACGACTGGAGGCGCTGACGGACTGGGCCACCTCGGGTTCGCCGCAGCTCCAGGGTTGACGCCATTCGGGCAGGACATCTTCCAGCCCAACGAGGCGCCGACGATCAGCACCGACCCGCAGAGTCAATCGGTCGGGACCGGCGGGTCACTTACGTTTACTGCATCGGCGAACATCACCACGCCGACCGTCCAATGGCAGGCCTCGCTCAACGGGGGCGGAGCGTGGGTCAACGTGTCCGGCGCGATGGGCGCCACGTTCACCACGCCTGCCCTGAATGCGTTCGAGAACGGTTGGGAGGTCAGAGCCATCTTTACCAACTACTTGGGGTCGGCGACCACTGCCCCGGCGACGATCACGGTGACCCCGCCGACGACCGGTGTCGTGCTGCCGGCCAACAACGCCACGGTGGCAGGCAATGCCGTGCTCGACGCGGTCGCCTCATCGGGCACGACAAAGGTCCAGTACGAGGTGAGCGGGGGAACCCTGAGCAACGCGGTGATCGCCTCGGCGACTCCGACGATCTACGGATGGGTGGCGAACTGGAACACCACGACCGTGCCGAACGGGCCCTACACACTGCAGAGCGTGGCGACCTCCGGCGGGCTCACGGGCACGAGTCCGGGAATTGCGATCACCGTCAACAATCCTCCACCTGCGAGCATCGTCGTGGCGCCGTCGAATAACGCCGCCTTGGCCGGCTCGCAGTACCTCGACGCACTCGCCTCGTCGGGAGTGACGACGGTCCAGTACGAGGTGACGGGAGGAAGCCTCACCAACGCCGTGATCGCCACCGCGGCCCCGACCATCTACGGATGGTTGGCTTCCTGGAACACGACCACCGTGCCGAACGGGACCTATGCCCTACAGGCCGTAGCTTCCTACGCGGGCGGTGTCAGCGGCGCCAGCGCACCTATCTCCATTTCGGTGACGAACTGAGGCCCGCTGCGGCGTGCGGGCCGACCAGGTCCTGGCCCTAGCGCCTATCAGCCGACAACTCGATCGCGGCCCTTTGATCGTGGATCATCCGCGCGCCGGCCCAGATCAGCAAAGTGCCTACTCGCTGGCGTGAACGAGGGAATCGCGGCAAATGATGATCAGGTCGGAGTCTTGGCTGCCATCGGCCTCGACTCCTGTCGAGGAGGTCGTCGTGTCTGGCCTGGCCGAGTGCTCGCAGTAGTTCGGGGTGCATCGGTGCTCCTTGGGGCGGAAGAAGATATTCGTGAAATGTGTGACGACGAGTGCCAGGAAGAGGTACTCAGTGGTCCGAAATCGGGAGGCGCCGAAGGTGCGTACCCGTGAGCTCGATGCTGGGTTAGCCCAGCAGAGCGCAATGACTCGCGGCAGCGCTGGCGCACGGCTTTGAGATCGGATGGTTCATCCAATGAATCTTCATGTGCACCTCCTCGGCGCTCGCGGTCGAAGACGTCATGAAAGCATACCGACGCAAAAATGGCGAGCGTCTGAGGCGAGAACGCAATGAACCTGCGCGGCGCGTGTGGTTCGGGCGTAGTGCGCCGCCCCCGGCGAATCGGAACACATCGAGATCGACTTCCTTGCCGCACATCGCGGCCTCGTGCGCGAATCAAGGATGCTGCTGAACGACGGCGACGAGCCAACGAGATGTTCTGGGACTTCGCCAGAATTGTCGACTCCTCGAGGGTCACACGGTATCGATCAGTATTCGATCCGAAATCCAGTAGTCGATACGAGATCCGCCGATGAGATTGATCGTGTTCCCATCGGGATCTTCGATCGTGGCTATGCGGACACCCATTGTCGCGTCCCGAATTGCAGCAATCTCGAGTCCTCGGGATCGAAGTGCGTGGATGTGCTCGTCGAGGTCTGACGCGGCGACGTTGAAATACGAGCGCCCTGACCGTTCGCCATCCACGAACACCTGGACCCACCCGGTGTCTGCCAGCCGCCCTTCCGCAGATTGGGCATGGGTCTATTGGTGGGTTTCTCTCGAACAGTCGCTCATGCCAAGCGATGGAAACGGCGAGATCACCGACCGGAATGACGGCGAGCACGTGGTCGATGGGCGTGGAGCTGGTCTACCCGTCGATGCTGCTTGCTATTCCCACTCTAAGGGAGCAATGCCCCGTGGTCAGGATCGGCAGTGCGCGGGTTTCATTGCACGCTGCAATACTGCGCACGCCGAATGCATCCAATTGAGCACGCCGATACCAAGCAAGGTCCGGAGCCGAGTGAGTCCAAACCCCGACAGTTCCACTGGTGCGATCGACGCCACGGAGCGACCGGGGCGTCGGAAGCGACCTGCTCCGTTGACACTCATCGTGTTGTGCACTGGCCTGGCCATAACCGGACTGCTCAGCTGGGTGACATATTCCATCAACGTCCACAACGAAGATCGGTTGCTTCAACTGCAGGCCCGCCAGGCGGCGACGATCTTGGCTGGGGCAGTTCCCACAATTCAGACCCCGTTGGCCTCGGCGGTTGAGATCGCCGGAGCATCCAACGGTGATCCGGACAAATTCGAAGCCTTCATGCAGACGTTTGTCGGTTCCACGCGCCCGTTCGTGTCAGCTTCTCTCTGGCGCGCAAACGGAGAGACCATCGTCAACGTCGCCTCGATCGGGTCACCAGCCGACCAGATTCAGCGGCAGGAGCAAGCGCAGTCCTTCTTCACGCGCCACATGCCCGACGGGACCCTCGCCGTTCTCGGAGAGCTCGACGGAGGGCAGAGAATCGGCTTTGCAGTCGGATCGCTCATCGGCACTGCTCACTACATCGCCTATGCCCAGGCTCCCCTGCCTCCCGGACACCGGGCGGTCGTACCGCAGAACTCTGCATTTTCGGACCTGAACTTTGCCGTCTATCTGGGCAAGCAGGTACACAGGAACGAACTCATCGAGACCACCGGATCAGGGATGTCGACCGGATCGGGTCAACACGCCGTTATCGCCGTACCCTTCGGCGACACCTCCTTGACTATTGACGCGACGCCGAGCGGTCAACTGGGTGGAACCCTCCTTCAGCGTCTTCCCTGGATCGTCGCAGTCGCAGGCTCTGCTTTCGCGGTGGCGGCCGCCTTGGTGACCGAGATCCTGGTCCGGCGACGGCGCACCGCCGAACAGCTCGCCGAGGCCAACCGAAAGCTCTTCGACCAACAGTTGACGATCGCCGAAACTCTGCAGCATGCCCTGCTGCCGGCGGACTTCCCCGATTTCGCGGAGCATCTGGGACTCGACTTCGAAGTGGCAGCGAAGTACTTGCCCGGAGTGCGTCCGCTCGAGATAGGGGGCGACTGGTACGACGTGCTCGCCAGCGGGACTGGCCGGCTGACGTTCGTCGTCGGGGACGTCTCAGGGCGGGGTCTCGCGGCGGCGGCGATCATGGCCTCACTTCGGTTTGCCATACGCGGATTTGCGACCGAGGGCTACCCACCTGATGTGGTGCTCAACAAGCTCGGTGTGTTGCTCGACCTCACGCGCGATGGTCACTTTGCGACGGTGCTCTGTGGTCAGATCGACGTCCAGAGCAAGCAGCTCACCCTTGCGAGCGCCGGTCATCCTGCTCCTCTCCTGGCGACTTCCACTGGAAGTCATTTCATCGAAGGTCCCGTGGGACCGCCCATCGGAGTCATTCCGGAGCAGAGATATGAAGCCACGACGGCCCCCTTGTCGGACCACGGGACGCTGCTCGCGTTCACAGATGGTCTCGTTGAACGCAGAGGAGAGAGCCTCGAGGTGGGGCTAGCGCGCGTCCGGGCGGCGGTGCACGGACCGAGAAGGCCATTGGACACTCTGCTGAACGATGTTGCGGAAGAACTCGGGACGGGCAATGCGGACGATGACACCGCGATGTTGGCATTGCGCTGGAGCGTGAAGGAGTTGGCACGGAAGAGCTAGGCGATGACGCAGCCACGCGTGGATCGACATATCGGTCGACGGCGTAGACGCGCTGCTTATCGACCTCGGGGGTGCGCGTGATATCTCCAACGTCGACCGCACACAAGGCGCTGCCTGACCTTGTGACCACTTGGCCAAACGGGCCAAGGCTGTGTGGTTCGTGCGCCACGTCGGAACCAGAGACTCCAGCCGTTAGGCCACATCGCCACCACACGGCGAGGCCCGTGCCCCGAGACGTGAAGGCAGGTGCGAGTACCGCGACCCGCAAGACCTCGACGCAGTGTGGCCGGGCCCTGGTTGTGTAGGACGAGGGCGTGCCCTGAACTGCTCGCAGGTGCTCTCCGGCCAAGCTGGCTCGACCAGCACAACATCAAACGGACACATCGTTCATCTTCACGTCACGCGGATTGGAGCGCCTTCAAGAGGCGTCGGAGGCGGACGAAAATCGTGGTGACCACTATCACTCACGGCCACTACGACCGGATACGGTCCTTTGCACGACTGGCACAGGAATGGGGACTGCAGCGAGGGGTTCATCAGCCTGGGGTTCGCGTCCTCTCTCGGCCAGCCCAGGCCGAGTGTGGTAGTGCTCAACCCCATCGCTGCGAGAGCTGGAAACAGTCAAGATGGTGGTAGCTTCGCCTGGCTCGGGGCCGAGGAGTGCCGCAGGTATTCACGCTGGCTATGAGGGAGGATTGCCGGTGGCCCGTCCCGTTGCGCCGCCCGATGTGACGCAGGGTGTGCGCGAAGCGCACGACGTTGCGAAGAGCGCGTGGTGGCACCATCTGATCGGTCTCGTCTGGTGCACCCTGTTGGCCTTCCTTTTGCTCGGCCCGGCTCTGCTGCACGGTTCCATGATCGGCCCCTACGACCTCCTTGCAAAGGGGGGGCTCACCTCCCGAGCGGGCGTACCGGTTGTCGGCAACTACTTCAACACAGATCCGATCAGCCAGATGATTCCGTGGACCTCAGTGGCGTGGACCCAGGTGCACCATGGTGTTTTGCCACTATGGAATCCCTTCAATGGATTGGGCCTGCCGCTGGCCTTCAATTGGCAGTCGGCCGTGTTCAGTGTTCCGTCGCTTGTTGGGTACCTCGTGCCCCTCCGTGACGCCTACGGGACGGGCGTGATTGTGACCCTCGTGATTGCCGGTTCCGGTGCTTACGTCCTGGGACGGACTCTACGTCTCGGGATTATCGGAGCGCTGACGATCGCAACGGTCTTTGAACTCTGTGGTCCTCTCGTGGCGTGGTTGGGCTATCCCCAAGCGCAGACTATGGCCTGGGGCGGCTGGCTCTTCGCCGCCGGACTCTTGGTTGTACGCGGCACGCACCGCATACCGGCGATAGCTTTCTTCGCCGTCGTCACCGCCTGCATGATTTACGTGGGCCACCCCGAGACTCTCATTGTGATGCTGATGGCGACCCTCCTCTTCGTCGCGGTCGTGCTCGCCACGCTTGGACTTGACGGAAGATTCGGATTCAAGGGCGGGCCAATTCTCCGACCGGCCGTCGACACGGTCATCGCTCTGATTGCCGGTGCGGCTCTGGCTGCACCTCTGTTGTTCCCCGGTCTTCAACTCGCCGCCATTTCGGTCAGATCTGGCACAAGCTTCGGACCAGTGCCGTCCTCGCACCGGATCTTCTATCTCCTCTTTTCCGGCTTTGACGGCGCTCCCGTTACTGGCAGCTATCCATTTGGTGCGAGCTTTTACTACAACGAGACAGCGGCCTACGTGGGTGTAATCGCCATGGGTCTGGCTGTCGTCGGCCTTCTGGCGGGGATCGCCAACAGAAGTCGCGAGGTCGCCGCATTCACCGCAGTACTGATCGTCGGGGGAATCGTGGCGTTCGTCGGCCCGGCTGCCAATGCCCTCGGTCATCTACCGGCACTCGGCGAGGTGAACTGGCTCCGTGCCCTCATGCCGGTGTGCCTCGTGATCGCAGTCCTGGCCGGGGTCGGGTGTGATGCAGTCGTTCGGTCGGAAAGTCGACCGGCGGTCCGAATCTGGCTTTTCGCGTCATTTGGAACCGCCGTACTTCTCCTGGGTGTGATCTGGTTGGTCGGGCGCGACGGCGGATTGCCGGCGTTTGCCACGTCGGTCGCCGAACATGCCCGAACCACCAGCTTCATATGGCCGGCGGCGGGAACACTCTTCGGGTTGGTGGTCGCGGTCGCTCTCGTCCTGCGGCCAGAATGGCGCACCCCAGGTGCTGCCGTGCTTCTGTGCGGAGAGACCATCTTGTTGCTCGTGGCAGGTTCGATCCTCCTCTCGTCGAGTCCGAATGGGTACCCGCCGACCCGAGCGGTGAGCACTCTGCAGGGAATCGTGGGGTCGAGTCGCGTCGCCGCGGACACCTACGAGGCAGGTAGCTGCGGGTTCGTCCTCAAACCAGACGCCAACATCCTCTATGGAGTGTCCGAGCTCGACGCGTACGACCCCATCCTTCCCAAGGCGTACTTCTCGCTGTGGCGCCAGGAGACCCACAGTTCACCCGGTTTGCCTGCCGATGATCAGTTCTGTCCGAACGTGACAACGCTGGGTCAGGCAAGAGGTCTGGGAGTGGATTACCTGCTCGTGCCACAGGGTGAGCCGGCCCCGCCGGGGAGCGTCAAGCGGGCGACGATTCCGGTGGCGAATCCACAACCCGGCGACATCTTCGCCAAACCTCCGAGGGCTGAGGACGTGTACGAGGTACCAAATTCGGGTGTCGCCACACTGTCGATCGGCACCGGTGCGACGCGTCCTGTCAGGATCTCGGGCAGTAACCCCTCCCGACTCACGATCGTCACCGTGGCGAACCACGCAGGTGACCTCCGCGTCCGAGTGACCGCTTTGCCGGGCTGGCGAGCGACCATCGACGGGCAATCCGTACCCCTTGATCGTTCGTCGATCTTCGGTCTCGAAGTAAGAATCCCTGCGGGCACGCACCGGATCGAACTGGACTACTGGCCACCGCTCTTCTCGGCGGGGGTCATCGTCGCCGTCTTCACAGCACTCGTCTTGGCGGCACTGCTGATCTGGTACTGGCGACAGGCCCGGCGGCTGAAGGCCAGCTCTCATTGAGATTCCTTCTTCAACTGAAGACAACCCAAAGCAGTCGTCCAGTCCAGGGGCTTTCCGATAGGCCGCCACGGGCAGGAATCCACTTCCCGTCTTGTGCTTCATGGCCCATTGGACTTCAGCCGTTTGCCCCTTCGTTCGGGGTAAGCCGAAGAATCGTCGGTCTGCAATCGCACTCAACGGTCACAACCGGCTTGTTGGGCATTGGTCTGAGACGAGTGAGGGAACCTGGGTGTCCCAGTACGCCGCGTAGGTGGGCCGTCTTCTAGCTGAGGTGTACCTGCGGATAGAGGGGCTGGCTGCTGAGAAGGTCGGCAGCGCGCTGGCGACACTCATCGGCGACCTTCTGATCGATGACATAGCGGGCCCGGGACAAGCTGGACTTCGTCGTTGTAGCCGACGTGGCCCGCAGCGCCGCGGTGATGATCTTGGAGACCTCGTCCATCTCGGTCGGCCCGAGACCGAGGGTCGTCAGAGCCGGAGTCCCGAGACGGACACCCGAGGTGTACCAGGCGCCGTTCGGATCCGATGGGATCGAGTTGCGGTTGGTTACTACTCCCGCTTCGAGAAGCGCGGACTCCGCCTGTCGGCCGGTCAACCCAAAGCTGGCGGCCACGTCGATGAGGACTATGTGGTTGTCGGTCCCACCGGTCACCAGCCGAACACCTCGGCGGGAAAGCCCGTCGGCCAGGGACCGGGCATTGGTCACGATGGCCCGGGCGTAGTCGGCGAACGCCGGCTGTCGGGCCTCGGCCAGGGCCACCGCCTTGGCCGCCATGACGTGGCCGAGAGGTCCGCCCAGCACCATGGGACAGCCCCGGTCGACGAAGGGAGCGTATTCGGGCGTCGTCAGAACCATCCCGCCCCGAGGACCCCGCAGGGACTTGTGGGTGGTGGAGGTCACCACGTCGGCGAAGGGCACGGGGTCGAGATCACCGCTGAGGACCTTGCCAGCCACCAGTCCGGCGAAGTGCGCCATGTCGACCATGAGGGTGGCGTCGACCTCGTCGGCGATCTCCCGCAGGATGGCGAAGTTGGGGTTGCGAGGGTAGGCGGAGTAGCCGGCCAGGAGGATCAGGGGACGGAACTGCCGTACCTGGGCACGCAGGGCTTCGTAGTCGAGCAGTCCGGTGACTGGGTCCACGCCGTAGCTCGCTTGGTCGAACATCTTGCCCGAGATGTTGGGGCGAAACCCGTGGGTGAGATGGCCCCCAGCGTCGAGGGCCATGCCCATCATCCGCTGCGCCCCCAGCTGGCCACGTAGCCGCCCCCAGGCGTTGGCGGAGAGGTCGTTGACGTGACCGGCGCCGGCGTCGTCGAGGAAGGGACGCTCGACTCGCTTGGCCAGAATGGCCCAGAACGCCACCAGGTTGGCGTCGATTCCCGAATGGGGCTGGACGTATGCGTGGGCCGCGCCAAACAGGGACGTGGCGTGGTCGGCGGCGATGCGTTCGATCTCATCGATCTGCTCGCAGCCGGCGTACATCCGCCGCCCTGGGATCCCCTCGGCGTATTTGTCCGACAGCCAGTTGCCCATAGCCAGCAGCACGGCCGGTGAGGCGTAGTTCTCCGAGGCGACCAACTTGAGTTGGCGCCGCTGGCTGTGCAGCTCGGCCCGGATGGCCTGCGCCACTCTGGGCTCGACACTGGCCACCACGGCGATGGCAGACTCAAAGGCGATCTGCTCCGGCGATGCAGCTGACACGGCGCCTCCTTGGACGAGTCGATCTCATCGCCCAGGCGCACGGCGGCTTCCATCGCAGGCCGTTCCCCGGTGGTGCTCCACCCAAGCGCCAGTCACAGCCAGCTCTTCAGCGTAGTCGGTCAACGTCTGGCGCAAGAAGACGCTCACGCGCAAGGGCTTGGACCGATCTCCGTTCACCTTGGGCAGCGAGAGGCAGGTTGCGATCTTCGCGAATCCAAGAGGCATCCAAAGATTTCTTGAGGCATGCCATTTCACCCCAGAGACCGACGAGAGGCGCCCCGTACGCCGGGACTGGGTCCAACGGAGCACCAGGATGATCCCTGGAAATTGTGGCCGCCATGCATTGCTCAATGAACGATCTGCGGATCTGGGGCGTCCTTTTCTACAGAGAGGCTCGAGTTCGGCCAAAATTCGCTAGGTGAGACTGTGGACGTGGACTTCGATGAGTTCTACCGAGAGCACTACTCGCGCATCCAACGCGCCATGGCACTGGGATTTCGAGATGCAGGGCTTGCAGATGAAATCACACAAGAAGCCTTCTACAGGGCGCTTCTGCGATGGAGGCGTGTGTCGAAGCTTGAACGACCAGACGCCTGGACCATGGTGGTCGCTCTCAACCTCGGACGTGACAACTCTCGACGAGATCGACGGCAGAAATCCAAAGCCCCTCTCCTGGTCGGACCGGGATCGGAGAACGTTGGCCAACAGGAAGTCGAAGACAGGATGTTGGTGATCGAGTTGCTTGATTCGCTGACACACAGACAACGCGAAGTCCTCGTTCTTCGCTACGTCGGGCAGCTCAGCGTTCCCGAAATCGCGCGCTCACTCAACTCGCGCGGAGGGGACCATCAAGTCCACGTTGCACATGGCACTCGGGAAAGCATCTCGGCGTGCGAAAGGAGCGGAACGTGTCGATGACCGATGAACTGCAAGAGCTTTTCGACGGCGCTCTTGCTTCGATGCCGCCATCCACCCCACCACCAATCTCTGGACTGCACGCCAGGCTACGAAAGCGCAGGTTCAAGAGGCGGCTCGCACTTGTCGGTGCCTCGGTGGCCGTCGTCGTGCTGGGCCTCGGCATCGGATTGACAGGAGTGCCGTCGCAACCAGCCGGTGCCGTTGTCTTGCGCGTTGCCCCAGGCACGGAGGTCAGCCACCGAGAGCTATCCGCTGATGCGAAGGTGATGCGAACCCGTCTGACGCTCTTCGGTGATACCCAAGCAAAGGTCTCCGTGTCTGGCAACAAAATCATCGTCACGGGCGCACCCGCAGAGCTTTCGGAGCCAGGTTCACCGCTCACCCAATCACCTTCATTGCTTGTTCGGCCGGTCCTCTGCTACAGCAGTCCCTACGTCGAATCGGGATCGACAGCTTCGGCTGTTCCTCTGCCGTCCGACTGTGGCCCGTATGCAATCCAAAAGGACACACCCACAGCGGGTGGGAGCTTCTCTACGCCGAACATTGAATCCGATCCGGCTCTGGCGTCGATCCCTTCGACCACTCCGGCCGACGATCTTGCGGAACCAGACGCCGTCGCTCTCCTACCGACTGCTCCACTCAACAACACGCCGTTCGCCCGCTGCCTTGTGGGTCCGACCGAGTTGAGTCTTTCTTCTGCTGTGGCAACAGCCCAAGTCGTCCAAGACCAATACGGCAACTGGGAGATCAAGGTGCAGCTTGGAACCGCCGCGGCGGCACAGTGGAATGACCTCGCTGAGAGATACTTTCATCGGCTCCTAGCCATAGACATGAACGGGCAGATCGTGAGTGCTCCGATTATTCAGCCGACTCAGAACGCTTACACGCCGTTTAACGAGTTGATCATTTCGCAGTCCTCTCAGGCGGATGCCAATGCAGCAGCGGCAGCCCTCCAGTCGGGTCCCTTGCCGATTCCCGTTCAGGTCACCACCTAGGAATCAAAATTTCCCTCGCCCTACTGAATATCAGCTTCCAGGTTTAACTGGGACTCGTCGTAACCTGGCCCTACTACGCGACTACCGCTCGCGCTGTTGCGGTCACAGTGGTGGTCTGGGTGGGTCTTGTCGCGAACCTTCGCGTTCCTCGTTGCGGGTTGGCTAGTTCTCTGATTCGGCGTGGCTGGTTGACCCGCCAAACCGCGACCGGGTGACCTCGTAGCGGGTAGGAAGCCATCAAACGTTGTTTGGCAGGCCCTTCCATCGGGTGCCTTTGTGCCGGGCATAGGAAAGCCCATGGTCATGCCTGAGAGCGAGCTCGTGACGACTACTTCTCTATGTAGATCGTCAGTGGCGGGAGGACCCCATGGCGTTGCATCGCTGCGGCCACCTCAGCCGGAGGCGATGCGAGAGCTGCCATGACCGCCGCAGGGTCATCTGTGTCAGCCATGACGGCGACTGTGTTGCTGCCATCTTGGGCGGGCAGGTCAACTGGGTTTTTGCCACCTACAGCGGCAATAGATTCGGCTCGCTCTTGTTTGAAGCTCAGCCAAGTCTCGACGTCCGCCACCCCGTGGGTGATCACCATCTTCGGCATTCTCAATTCCTCCCGTTAAGGCGCCACAGTCGATGCGACGCTGCAACCCCTGTATAGCCTGAGCGGAATCATCAGGGAGGAGCAAAGACCGGGGCCGCCACGGTTGCCTGGATGTGGTCCCGCTCCGCCGGTTGAGGCACTCACTCAAAAGCGGACACAATCGCAACCTCTGGCGGAGGTCGAGGTGGACGCGGGGTTCTTTCCCGCCTTCTCCTCGCGGCGGGGCAGGACCGGACGCGAGATCACGATTCGCAAGGTCAATTGACCATTTCGCGCCTTAGCGACGGAATCGTCTGGCCACGCCTCGCCGTCGACCCTCGATCTGTTGCCTGCGCATCTGAGGAGTAAAGACAGGAGTCGATGGGGGGAGTCCGTTCCGGACCTCAGTCGCACCGACCAACTGCGTCCTGGGGCTCGGTGCGTTCTTCGGTCGCACGTAGCGATACGTGAACAGGCCGTTTGCGAGTCCGGACGTGTCGAGCCAATTCTGCACTCCAGGGTCGCTCATGGAGAGGACCACTCGAACGACTCCGTCCTCGTCAATTTGCAGCTGCCCGTCATTCAGGCTGGTCACTCTGTTGGCGAAGTCCAAGGGCACCATCCACTCGAGCACGTACGTCTGGATTGACCAGTAGGTCACGTCCGGTTGGTCGAACTCGATGATCAGCGCCTGGTCTTCGTCAAGCTCCCACTGTCCGGCGCCGTGGAGCATGTTGTCGGCTCCGCCGACCGGTTTGTGCGGTGACTGCAGCTCGTTGACAGGGAGGAAGGAGCGCAACCCCGCCACGTAGCTCTTCCAAAGGCTCACGCTGGCCTCGACCCAGTCCGCGACCCGGTCCAGCGCTGCAGCATGGGCGCTCGCCGTAAGACTCTTCAGCGGACCGACCTCGTCAACCCGTTCGATGTAGAGCGACGCCAAGGCGTCATGTTCCCAGTCTCCGACGAATTCGCGGACGTTGAGATACACGGCATCCTCCGTCAGGGGAAGCCAGTTTGACGCTCGCTCGGCCCCGCCCAGAATGAGCTCGAGGCCGCCGTCTGGGCGGATTTCGAGTTCTCCGAGAGAGACTTCGGCCAGAACGTCGGTCTTGCCGAAGACGAACTCGCCATCTTGGACGGAGAAGAGCAGCTCTTTCACGCCGGTGACGTCGCCGCTGACACGAAAGATTCCTGCCGGGTCGAGCATGGCGCGGTAGTAGTTGTTGTCGGTGTTCGTCGCGCCGAAAGGAGTGGTGTCGTCGCCCACTCGAAAGAATGAAGGTCGTTCCGGATCACCGAACTCGACGTAGATTTGGTGCGCCAAGTTCGTGAGCCGGCTGACGTAGCGATAACCCTCGGCACGCAGGCGCGGGTCGTCGGGAAATCCCTCGCCAGTGATGCTTTCGCCGACAGCTTTGATTCGGTCCGCAAACGTGGACCAGGTCCGGTCGAGGTGATCGGTGTCCTCTGCCATCGCTCCTCCGATTCAGGGGTGTTCTTGGCGAGAAGCGTATAGCCGGACTCTCAGCGAGCTGACGTGTGCTCTCCCACACAGCGTTGCATCGACGACCCCTGCGCTTGATGAGGTTCTGGCGATTCGACTCGGACATCAAGCTGGCCGGGGTGGCGGCACCGGCAACTGATGAGGTACATGTTGTGCGTACCTCGGTAGTAGGGGTGGCGATTTGAGTTGTTGGCGATCGCAAAGCGGCGAGGCAGCTGCAGATGGGAGCTCTCATGCGATGTGATCCTCCATTCGGAGGAGTGGTCGGCAGGTACCACGACGAGTCGACCCCTTGGTGGCCCGAACCCGACAGAGCCCCCTCAGGCGCGCCGAACGTGGTGATCATTGTGCTCGACGATGTCGGATTTGCCCAGCTCGGGTGCTTTGGTTCGGACATCTCGACGCCGACGTTCGATCGGCTCGCGGCGGGCGGGTTGCGCTACACGAACTTCCACACCACGGCGTTGTGCTCACCCACCCGCTCCTGCGTCCTCACCGGCAGGAACCATCATTCGAACGGGATGGGCCGGGTCATCGAGATCGCCAGCGGGTATCCCGGCTATAACGCCAAAATCCCGTTCGCCAACGGGTTCCTGTCCGAGATGCTTGTCGACCAGGGGTACAGCACCTTCGCCATCGGCAAGTGGCACCTCACGCCCGAGGACGAACTGCATGCCGGCGCAGGCCGCTCTCGGTGGCCGCTCGGACGTGGATTCGAGCGGTTCTATGGGTTCATGTCGGGTGAGACGCATCAGTTCGTCCCGAATCTGATCCATGACAATCACTACGTCGAGCCGCCAGGCACCCCCGAAGAGGGCTACCACCTCACCACCGACCTCGTCGATCGGGCGATCGATTGCGTCAGGGACTTGCGTGTCGGTGATCCGGACAAGCCGTTCTTCTTGTACTTCGCAACGGGGGCCTGCCATTCGCCGCACCAGTCGCCACGCCAGTGGATCGAGCGCTATCGGGGCGCCTTCGACGACGGGTGGGACACATGGCGCCAATCCACTCTGGACCGGCAGATCGCTTCGGGTGTCCTTCCACCGGACACGGAACTCTCGCCTCGGCCAGACTGGGTTCCTTCCTGGGATTCCCTGTCGGCTGACGAGCGTGGTCTCTACGCACGCTACATGGAGGCCTTCGCCGGCTTCTTGAGCCACACTGATCACGAGATCTCGAGGCTCGTCGAATTCCTGCGGCTGACCGGTGATCTCGACGACACCATCTTGTGCGTGCTGTCGGACAACGGTGCGAGTTCCGAAGGCGGGCCGACCGGATCGATGAACGACGTCCGAGCGTGGAACGGAGTACCGACCTCCGTCGACGAAGCGCTGGCTCATATCGACGAGATCGGTGGACCTCTGTGGCACAACAACTATCCGTGGGGATGGACCGTCGCAGGGAACACGCCGTTCCGGCGTTGGAAGCGAGAAGTCCACGAGGGCGGAGTGGCTGACCCTCTGATCGTCCACTGGCCTCGGCGCATCGGAGAACCTGGCTTTCGGCGGCAGTACGTCCATGCGATCGACTTCGTGCCAACGGTGCTTGAAGCGGCGGCCCTCACCGCTCCGGAAACCATCAATGGAATTGTCCAGCGACCTGTCGAGGGTTTCAGCTTCGTGGCCACGCTGGACGACTCGGAAGCTCCCGAGCAGCACATCACCCAGTACTACGAGATGTTCGGCTGCCGCGCGTTGTATCACGAGGGCTGGAAAGCGGTCACGTATCACCCAATCATGCAGACCGATCCCGGTATCGATGACGACGAGTGGGAGCTCTACAACGTCATCAGGGATCCGTCCGAGTGTCACGACATGGCGGCGCAGGAGCCGGATCGACTCGAGCGCATGGTCGATCTGTGGTGGGCAGAGGCGAGGCGCTTCCAGGTTCTCCCACTCGACCCGCGCCCGCTGCCCGCGCTGGTGAGCGAGCGGAACCTCAGCGTGGCCGATCGCGCGCGCTACATCTACTACCCGAGTGCAGCACAGGTCCCCGAGCTCATGGCCGTCAACGTCAAGAACCGCACCCACCGGGTGACGGCGCAGGTGGATCTCCCGGGAGATGGGGCAAGTGGGGTGCTGCTGTCCCAGGGGTCGCGCCTCGGAGGCTGGTGCCTCTACGTGCAGGACGGTCAGCTGCGCTACGTGCACAATCGGGCTGCGACAGAGCCAGATTGCCTGTCAGCCGACATCTCTGTCCGAGCCGGACCACATACATGGGCCTTCGAGTTCGCGAAGACCGGTGAGCATCGGGGACATGCCCGCCTGACGGCAGATGGAGTCGTGATTGCCGAAACGGACATCAAGAAGTTCACGACCGGCCGGTTCTCATTGACCGGTGCGGGGGTCACCTGCGGCTACAGCAACGGGTTGCCGGTCACAGATGACATCGAGCCTCCATTTCAATTCAGCGGCGGTCTCATGACGGTGACGGTCGAAGTCGACGGTGTGCCGTTTCTCGACGCTGCTGAGGAGGCGGAGGCGGTCATCTCGATCCAATGACTCAGGACGGTCAGCTGAGACGTCGTGAACGTCTTCGGCGCCCGACCGCGAGGTTCGATATGAACGAGCCAGCGTTCGAGGAGTCCTGCGACGGTCTCGCGCCTGACAGGGATTCGGCCTTCGTCCGCCTCTTTGATCAGCCTCGCTGCCTCACGCTGCGCCGCCCGCCGGCCTCCCCATGGACAGTGGTACTCGCGCATCGGTAGCGCTTGGTCTTGGATCACGGCCGGTGCACACCCGCACCTGCCAAACCCCTGGCGGGCGTTCACGTAGGCTGCCCAGCACGGGATGCCACGTCGCGCTGCTGGACACGCCTCTGGACGGCGTCCAGCATCGAAACGCGAAATCCCTGCTGGAGAGGTGCGAGAGCGGCCGAATCGGACTCACTGCTAATGAGTTGACCTGGGTAACCGGGTCCGAGGGTTCAAATCCCTCCCTCTCCGCTCGGGGGTCCGTCGCGTGCTGGCGGATGACCCGGATGAAGGACCCGCCGCGGCGGGTGTGCCGAGAACCGTCGCCCCGGCGGCTCCCGGCCTGGTGCGAGGAGTGTGTGACGTCGTGGGCCTCTATTGGCTGCAGACCCTGGGGTGCCCGAAGAA
The DNA here is from genome assembly GCA_963762175.1 of uncultured Acidimicrobiaceae bacterium. Classification (GTDB taxonomy): domain Bacteria; phylum Actinomycetota; class Acidimicrobiia; order Acidimicrobiales; family RAAP-2; genus Bog-473. The sequence continues at coordinate 80,066 of CAVXJW010000002.1, read as the reverse complement.
CCAAGTCGATTCCGACAAGTTGGAGGGCTACCTCGCTGCGCAGGGATACGGCCGCGCCCCGGATGCGGAGACGGCCGATCTTGTGGTGGTTAACACGTGTGCCTTCATCGATGCCGCCCGCCAGGAGTCGATCGACACAGTCCTGACTCTCGCCGAACAGCGCCAACCGGAAGCCCGTCTGGTCGTGACCGGGTGCATGGCCGAGCGCTACGGGGACGAGCTGCGCGACGCGCTGCCGGAGGTCGACCTGGTCGCAGGGTTCGGCGCCGATCTCACCGAGCCTCTCGGCGTGACGGCCGGGCCCGAAGGCGTACCGGTCACGTTGATGTCCGGTCGTCATGCCCCGGCTCGGACACCGGCGCCGACCACCAACAGCTTCGACCTGCTCGAGTTACCGCGACCAGCGGCCCGTGCGCCGTGGGCCTACGTCAAGGTCGCCGAAGGGTGTGACCGCATCTGTGGCTTCTGCGCCATCCCGTCGTTCCGGGGCAAGCAGCGGTCTCGTTCCGTCGAGGACGTGTTAGCCGAGGTCGACATGCTCCGTGCGACGACCGACGGTGCACCACGGCTCCGCGAGATCGTTCTCGTGGCCCAGGATCTAGCCTCTTACGGTCGCGACCGCTCGGGCCCGGGACGGCGGACCCGCATTGCCCACGGACCTTCGCCCGTCGCCGCGCTCACGCGGGCCGTGTCGGCCCGGGTCGAGCGCACCCGACTGCTCTACCTCTACCCCTCCGGATTGACCGACGAGTTGATCGAGACCGTCCTCGCCACCGGAGTGCCCTACTTCGACCTCTCGTTGCAGCACGTGGCGCGTCCACTGCTCGCCCGCATGCGTCGTTGGGGAGATGGCGACCGTTTCCTGCGCAGGATCGCCGACATCCGGGGCGCCGACTCCGACGCCACCTTCCGTTCCTCTTTCATCCTCGGATACCCAGGGGAGAGCGAGCGCGACCACGATCTCCTGCTCGAGTTCCTCAGCGAGGCGCAGCTCGACTGGGCCGGCTTCTTCCCCTATTCCAGGGAGGACGGCACGCACGCTGCCGGACTCGACGACCAGGTGCCGCCTGAGCTCGCTCTCGAGCGCCTGCGCGAATGCGCCGAACTTCAGGACACCATCACCGCCGCCAAGCGGGACGCGCTGATCGGCGCGACCCGCCAGGTCCTTGTCGACGCCCCAGGCCGCGGCCGCACGGTGCACGAGGCGCCCGAGATCGACGGCATCGTCTACCTGCCGGCGGACCTTGCCGTGGGCAGTCTCGTCGACGTGACGATCACCGGTGCGGAGGGCCCGGACCTCCACGCTGTCATGGCGGATGGGCAGCGCGCTCCTGTCGCCGTCACCGCCGGAGCCGCAGCCGGGGCGGGTACGACGTGAGCGAGGCCGCGCAGGAGCCCGTCGCCCGTCAGTACACCTTCGGCCCGAGCGCCCTGGTCACGCCGGCCAACGCTGTCACGGTGGCTCGGTTGCTGGCGGCGCCGGTCTACATCCTCATGCTCGTCGCGTGGGGAGCGTCGTGGGTCAACGTCGTGGTCGGCCTCATCCTCGCGGGCAGCGACGGGCTCGATGGCTACATGGCCCGGCGCCACGGCACGACCCGCTCGGGCGCCTTCCTCGACCCGCTGGCCGACAAGGCCGTCGTCCTGGGAGCCCTCATCACGCTCTCGGCCCAGGGCCACCTGCCTTGGCTCCCGGTGATCCTCATCTCCATCCGCGAGGTCGGCATGCAGGTCTACCGCTCGTGGGTCGGTCGCGCCGGAGTCTCCATCCCGGCTCGGAAGTCGGCCAAGCTCAAGACCTTGGTGCAGGACATCGCGGTCGGCACCTGCATCATCCCGCCACTGGCCCACCAGCACACGCTGCAGGTCGCGGTGATCTGGTTCGCTTGCGCACTCACGCTGTACACCGGCGCCGAGTACATGCTGGACGGCCGCAAGATGCTGCGCCGGCCGGCCGCCCCGTAAGGTCACCTCCATGAGGATCGAGATCGTCGCGGTGGGCACCGAGCTGCTCCTGGGCCAGATTGCCGACACCAATTCCGCCTGGCTGGGTGAGCACCTTGCGGCCAACGGCGTCGCGTCGCATTTCCACCAGGCCGTGGGCGACAACCACGACCGCATCACCCTGGCCTTGCGCACCGCCCTGGCCCGGAGCGACGGCGTGATCATGTGCGGTGGGCTCGGGCCGACCCAGGACGACATCACCCGAGAGGCGATCGCCGAGGTGATGGGCGTCCCGCTCGTGCGCGACCAGGCGATCGTCGACGTCATCGCCGGGTTCTTCGACACGCGCGGCCGCACCATGACGGCCAACAACGAGCGGCAAGCCGATGTGCCCCAGGGCGCTGCCATCATCGCGCAGGTGGCCGGCACCGCCCCGGGCCTCATCTGCCCTGTCGGGAACAAGGTCGTCTATGCCGTTCCCGGCGTCCCTTACGAGATGGCCGAGATGTTCGAGCGAGGCATCCTGCCCGACCTGCGTTCCCGCATGGCCGAGACGGGGGAGGAGACAGGCGTCATCGCCAGCCGCGTGCTGCGGACGTGGGGCGCGAGCGAGTCCGGGCTGGCAGAGTCCCTGCAGGACCGCATCGACGTGCTCGATGCCGCCGGCGAGGTCACGTTGGCCTTCCTCGCCTCGGGGATCGAGGGGATCAAGGTGCGCATCACAGCGCGCGCCCACACGGTCGAGGACGTCACCGCACTGCTCGACAAGGAAGAGAGCGAGGTCCGTCGCGCCATTGAGGAGCGCCTCGGCGACATCGTTTTCGGCGTCGACGACGAGTCGATGGAGGTGGCCGTGGCCGCCCGCTTGCTCGACCAGGGACTGAGCTTCGGTGTGGCCGAATCGTTGACGGGCGGCCTCATTGCCTCGCGACTCGTCAACGTGCCCGGGGCGTCGTCGTGGTTCCGCGGCGGCGTCGTCGCCTACGACTCGCAGGTCAAGTTCGATGTCCTCAGGGTGCCCACCGGGCCGGTGGTCACCGAGTCGGCGGCGGCGGCCATGGCCGAGGGTGCCGCCCGGGTGACCGGAGCCGACGTGGGTCTGGGCATCACCGGGGTCGCGGGGCCCGAGGACCAAGAGGGCGTGGCGCCTGGAACGGTGTTCGTCGGCCTTCAACTCCCCGGCCAACCCCCCCAGACCCGCGAGCTGCGGGTCCCGGGCGACAGGGAACGCGTGCGCCAATATGCGGCGATTTCCGCGCTTGACCTGCTCCGACGTGCGTTGGACGCCCGCTCCGCCTGACTGACCGCGCTCACAGGAGGCCCACAGCCGGGTCACACTGGAGGCGGAAGCGTGAGCGCGACCCTGTACGACAGGGAGGTACGGCCAAGTGAAGACAGACAACGGACCGCGTGTGCTGGTGGTCGACGACGAGCCCTCCATCGTGGACGCGGTGGCGACGTCGCTGCGCTACGAGGGATTCACCGTCGACGAGGCAATGACCGGCCGCAAGGCCCTGGCCCAGGCACAGGAAGACCCGCCCGATCTGGTGATCCTCGACGTCATGCTGCCCGACCTCGACGGCCTGGAGGTGACGCGCCGGCTCCGCTCCGACGGGCTGCGCGTACCGGTCCTGTTCCTCACGGCGCGCGACACGCTGCAGGACAAGCTTGCCGGGCTGACCGTTGGCGGCGACGACTACGTGACCAAGCCCTTCGCCCTGGCCGAAGTGATCGCCCGGGTGCATGCGATCCTGCGCCGTACGGGCTACGAGCCCGAGGACGACGGCGTGCTGCGCTTCTCCGATCTCGAGCTGGACGAGAGCGCGCACGAAGTGCGCCGGGGCGGCAACGCCATCAACCTCACAGCGACAGAGTTCAACCTCTTGCGCTACTTCATGCTCAACCCGCGGCACGTGCTGTCAAAGTCACAGATCCTGGACCACGTGTGGCATTACGACTTCGGTGGCGACGGCAACGTCGTTGAGACCTACGTCAGTTACCTACGCAAGAAGATCGAGAAGTTCGGTCCGCCACTCATCCACACCATTCGTCTCGTCGGCTACACCCTGAGGGAGACCGAATCGGCCAGCGGAGCAGCCTGAGTGTCGCTGCGGCTCCGACTCCTTCTCGCGGTCGGAGCGATCGCCATCGTGGCGCTGGTGGTGGCTGACTTCGCCACCTATTCGGCGTTGCGCACGTCGCTCTACAACCAGGTCGACCAGCAGCTGGCGCAGAATCGCGGCCACCTCGAGGCCACACCGAGCGGCCTCGCCATCGTGTGCTTTCCCCAACGTGGATCCGGCGGCGGCGGGGGCGATGCCGACACAGGCAATAGCGGCAATAGCGGGAACACCGGCGCGGGCCCAGTCCCCGGAACGGGCGGCTTCCCCAACATCTTTGCCGTCAGCTACTTCGCGGTGGTGAGCGCGAACAAGAGCACCGTGGTCGGCAGCGCGGAGTGCCCCGCCTACGTCAACGGTCACCCGTATCGTCCGCAGCTTCCTGTGCCCATCACGGGATATACCACCCAGCCCAACGGGTCGCAGGTGGCGTACTTCACCACGGACTCCCTTGCCTCGGGCGGCCCCACGTTCCGGGTACGCGCAGAGAAGCTCACGGCCAACCTGGTTCAAGTGCAGGCGCAACCACTCGTCGACCAGAACAGCACGCTGCACACCCTCTTCTTGACCGAACTCGCCGTGACGGCCGGCGCACTGGTGCTGGCACTGGCCGGCGGCTGGTGGCTGGTCAGGCTCGGGCTTCGCCCGCTCGAAGACGTGGAGCGCACTGCCGATTCGATCGCGGCCGGGGACCTGGACCAGAGAGTGCCCGGTGCCGATCAGCCGACCGAGGTGGGCCGGCTCGCGCGCGCACTGAATGTCATGCTCGAGCGGATTCAGTCTGCCTTCACCGCACGCGTGGCCTCAGAGTCGCGCTTGCGCGAGAACGAGCAGCACCTGCGCCAGTTCGTCGCTGACGCCTCGCACGAGCTGCGCACCCCGATCGCGGCCGTCTCCGCCTACGCGGAGCTCTTCGAGCGCGGCGGGTCCGAGCACGCCGAAGACCTCCCGCGCATCTTCACGGGAATCCGCTCGGAGACGGACCGCATGGATCGCCTCGTCAACGATCTCCTCACGCTCGCGCGCCTCGACGAGGGCGCGCCGATGGAGATGGAACCCGTGGAGCTCGTGTCGCTGGCCTCCGACGCCGTCCGCACCGCCACCGCGGTGGGGCCGGAGTGGCCCGTGCGCTTCTGGGCGTCACGTCCGCTTGAAGTCAACGGAAACAAGGACCGGTTGCGCCAGGTCCTCGACAACCTGCTCGCCAATGTGCGGGCACACACACCGCCGGGCACGACCGCCACGGTGCACGTCGACCAGGTCGGCGACCAGGCACAGATCGAGGTGCGCGACACAGGTCCCGGCATGCCCGACGAGGACGCGCGCCGGGTGTTCGAACGCTTCTACCGGGCCGACCCGGCCCGGGCCCGCACCCGGGGCGGCAGTGGGCTCGGGTTGTCCATCGTCTCCGCCATCGTGGCGGCCCACGGCGGCACGGTCTCGGCGGCGTCGACACCCGGCGAGGGCCTGGTGGTCACCGTCCTGATCCCGGCCGGCCGGCTGGCGCTTGCCCAGGACACGACTGTGCACGAAATGACTGCGCACGAAACGACGCCTGATCAGGATCCGGCGCCCGCCGAAGACCTCCCGCAATCCACCGGCTGAAGGGCCGGGCCAAAGACGGTGCGTGATTCACACCGGATCCACAGCCGAGCTTCACGGCGTACCGAGACCGGACCGGCACCATGCCTGCCATGACAGCCCTGGCGCCGTTCGAAGCCGACATCGATCCCCGCCGCGTCCCGCTGGACGTGGAGATCGTCGTGCCGGTCTACAACGAGGCGGCGCAGCTGGCGGATCGCATCACCGCGCTGCGCACGTTCCTCGACGATTCGTTCCCCTTCCGGACGCTCATCACCGTCGTCGACAACGCCAGTACGGATGACACGGATCGGGTGGCCCGCCAGTTGGCCGCGACCACGCGGGGGGTGGCGTCCATGCATCTGCCCCGCAAAGGGCGTGGGTACGCACTCCGTGCCGCGTGGTCGACCAGCGACGCGCCCGTGGTCGCCTACATGGACGTCGACCTCTCGACGTCCCTGCCCGCACTCCTGCCCTTGGTGGCCCCGTTGCTGTCGGGGCATCGCGACGTCACGATCGGCTCACGGCTGGCGCCGGGTGCGCACGTCGTGCGCGGTCCGAAACGCGAGCTGATTTCGCGGTCGTACAACCTGTTGCTCAAACTCTTGCTGCGGGGCCGTTTCAGCGATGCGCAGTGCGGCTTCAAGGCTCTCCGGCGCGACGCGGCGCAGAAACTCCTCCCGCTCATTGAGGACAACGAGTGGTTCTTCGACACCGAGTTGCTCGTCACGGCCGAACGCCTGGGCCTCCGCATCGGCGAGGTGCCGGTGGACTGGGTCGACGACCTCGACTCGCGGGTCCAGATCGTCTCCACCGCCGCGGACGACCTGCGAGGCGTCTGGCGCATGTTGATCCGGCGTCCGAAGGGTCTGCGCCGCGTTCGTTGCAATGAGGTGACCGCGGATCAGCTCATGCGTTTCGCCGGCGTCGGCGTCATCTCCACCCTCGGATACCTGTTCCTCTTCATCGCCTGGCGGCCGCTGCTTGGCGCCTTCGGCGCCAACGCCGTTGCCATGGCCATCGCGACGCTCTTCAACACGGCGGTGCACCGCGAACTCTCGCGCTCCACGGATGGCCAGGCTCGACGCGGCCGGCTCTACGCCGTGGCCGGCGGCCTCTACCTCGTGAGCCTCGGCGTCACCACGCTCGGGCTGGTCGTGGCCCACTGGCTCGCCCCGTCCGCACTGGTCGTCGAGGTCGTGGCCCTCGCTGTCGCCAACCTGTTGGCCGCCGTCTTTCGGTTCGCCGTCTTGCGGGCCTGGATTTTCCGCCCGAGCGCCCGTGCCGGCGCCGGCCCGATGGAGGTTTCTCAATGACCGATCTGCCGTCCACGCCCGATGCCGCAGTGGGGGTCCTCGACCCGCCGCTGCCCATCACCACACCCACCGCAGACGGCGGGCCGCAGCGCACGCGGGACGGAGCGCCATGGCCGCCCGGCCCCCGCCGGAGCTGGCCGGTCCGATTCGTGCGCGGCAAGGAGAGCGACGCCGCCTGGGTGCGCCCAGCGCTGCTCGCCCTGCTCGCGGGCACGGCCGTGCTCTACATCTGGGGACTCGGGATGAACGGCTGGGCGAACTCCTTCTACTCGGCCGCCGTGCAAGCGGGCACCAAGAGCTGGAAGGCCATGTTCTTCGGGTCTTCCGACTCCTCCAACTTCATCAGCGTCGACAAGCCTCCGGCCTTCTTGTGGCCCATGGAGATCTCGGCGCGCATCTTCGGCTTGAACTCGTGGAGCATGCTGCTGCCGCAAGCCCTCGAGGGTGTGGCGACCGTCGGCCTCGTCTACCTCTCGGTCCGACGTTGGTTCAGCGCGCAGGCCGCCCTGCTGGGCGGAGTGGTGGTTGCCCTGACCCCGGTAGCGGCGATGATGTTCCGCTTCAACAACCCGGACGCCATGCTGGCGTTGTTGTTGACGGGCGCGACCTATGCCACCATGCGCGGGCTGGAGAAGGCACAGACCAAGTGGCTCGTCCTTGCCGGCGCGCTCGTGGGGCTTCGGCTTCATCACCAAGATGATGCAGGCCTTCCTGATCCTGCCCGTCCTGGCGGTCGTCTACCTGCTGGCGGCGCCGGCGGGGTGGTGGCGCCGGGTCTGGCAGACCTTCTTGATGGGCGTCGCCGTCCTGGTCGCTGCGGGCTGGTGGGTGGCCATCGTCGCCCTCACCCCGGCGGCCGATCGACCCTACGTCGGTGGATCCCAGAACAACAGCATCCTGAACCTGATCTTCGGCTACAACGGCCTCGGCCGCATCTCGGGGAACGAATCGGGCAGCGTCGGTGGCGGACGTGTCACCGGCAGCATGTGGGGTCCGACGGGGGTCACCCGGTTGTTCAACGCCGAGTTCGGCAACATGATGTCGTGGCTGCTCCCAGGAGCCCTCGTGATGGGTGCGGTGCTCCTCATCGTGACCATCCGGGCCCGCCGGACCGACCGTGAGCGTGCCGCACTGCTCCTCTGGGGCGGCTCCCTCGTGAGCATCGGCCTCGTCATCAGCCTGGCCCAGGGCATCATCCACCCGTACTACACCGTCGCCCTCGCACCGCCTCTCGGGGCATTGGTCGGTATCGGCACCATGGGGCTGTGGGAGCGACGCGCCACGTGGATCGGGCGCATCGGCCTGGCGGCGGGACTCGCGGCGACGGTCGTCTGGAGCTACGTGCTCCTCGGCCGCACCACCGATTGGTTCCCTGCCCTGCGTCCGTTCGTGGCTGTCGTCGGCGCGCTCGGCGTCGTCGCCATTCTGGCGCTCCCGCTGCTCCGTAAGCTCCCGAAGGTCGCTGTTGTCCTGGTCGCCTCGCTCGGCTTCGGCGCCGCCCTCGCCGCACCGCTCTTCTCGACGGTCGCCACAGCGGCCACGCCGCACACCGGCGCCATCCCGTCTGTCACTCCGACCGCGGCCGGCGGCTTCGGCGGTCCCGGTGGTGGCTTCCCTGGCGGGGCCGGCGGAGGCTTTCCCGGTGCCGGGGCGCGCCGTGCGTTCGCCGGCGGCGGATTTCCCGGCGGCGCCCAGGGTGGCCGCTTCCCCGGCGGCGGTACCTTCCCCGGCGGCGGTACGTTCCCCGGAGCGGGCGCCGGCACAGGGACGGGTGGGTTCCCCGGCGGTGCACCGTCGTTGGGCACGGGTGGCGGTTTCCGCCGCGGCGCTGGCATCGGCGGTGGCGCGGCCGGCGCTGGTGGGGGAGCCGGCTTCTTGAACTCGAGCCAGTCCAATCCGGCACTCACCAAGGCGCTGCAGGCCGACGCCGGCCGCTACACATGGGCCGCCGCCACGGTGAACTCGAACAACGCAGCCGGCTACCAGCTGGCGAGTGGCGAGCCCGTGATGGCGATCGGAGGTTTCAACGGCACCGATCCGGCACCGACACTCGCCCAGTTCGAGAAGTACGTGTCGGAGGGCAAGATCCACTACTTCATCGCCAGCGGAGGCGGTGGTTTCGGCGGGGGAGGGGCCGGTGGCGGTACCTCCGGCGATTCCAGCCAGATCACGTCATGGGTCGAGGCACACTTCACCTCCGAGACACTGGGTGGCGTGACCGTCTACAACCTGGCGAGCGGTGCCTCGTCCTGACCGGCGAGCGGTGCCTCGTCCTCACGGGCGGGCGCCCGTCCTTCAGGTGAGCAGCTCGAGATAGCGCGCCAGGGTCGCCTCGTCGAAGGCGACGAACCGGATCAGGGTCACCTCGGTGTCCGCCGCGCGGGCCGTGGCGACGGCGGTCTCGGCGGCCTGCCCCAATGGATAGCCGTAGACACCGGTCGAAATGGCGGGGAACGCGACGGAGTGTGCGCCGACACTGTCGGCGACGACCAGCGAGTTCCGATAACAGGAGGCGAGCGTCTCGGGTTCGCCCGCCGTGCCGCCGCGCCAGACCGGTCCGACGGTGTGGATGATGAAGCGCGCGGGCAGGTCGAATCCGTCGGTGACGACTGCGTCTCCGGGAGCGCACTCGCCGATGGCCCGGCACGCCGCCTGCAGACGCTCGGCTCCGGCGGCGCGATGGATCGCTCCGTCGACGCCACCGCCGCCGCGCAGCTGCCGGTTGGCCGCGTTGACCACTGCGTCGACCCGCTCGCCCGTGATGTCACCGTGCACGGCCTGGAGCAGCGGCCCCACCGGTGGGGCTATCCCGCGGTGGCCGACGACGACGCGGCGGGGACCAGCTTCAGCAACGACACCGTCTTGGATGGTGCGGTCTGGTTCTTGTCCTCGCCCCAGTTCGAGAAGGTCACGGTGCCGTGAATGGCCGACGCGCCCCCGGCGTTGCCGCTGTTCGTCACCTCTTTGATCGGGAGCGGCTTGCCGCTCGCCGGGATGTAGAGCACGACCGGGACCTTGGATCCGCTCTGTGTGGCGACGGAGCCGACGATGGCCGTCGCCTTCTGGCCGGACACCGTTGCCGGCTTGCCGTAGGTGTAGGGGCCGCCGATCTCGAGCTCCTTGGACACCTCAGAGGAGAGCAGGCCGCCGACGAGCTCGTCGAGGCTGGTGTTGGACGTCGGGAAGGACAGCCACTTGCCGGCGTACTTCGACGATTGCGCCTTGGTCAGGCCGATCACCTGCTGGAGCGCGGCTGCATTGCCGGTCACGTATCCAGTCGAGCCCACGACGCGGGCGGTCATGCGCTCCGTCGTGCCCTTGCTCTTCACAACCAATGTCTGCGTGCCCGACTTGGAGCCGGCGTCACCGGTCACATCGAGCGACGCCCCGTTCTGCTTGGCGGTCGAGTCGAAGTGCACGCCTTGCGTTCCCACTGCCTTGAGGGCCGCGTTGTACTCGTCCGAGGCACTGGTGGTTGCGGCACCCGCCGGCGGTGCGGCGACGAGTGCCAATGTGGAAGCGGCGGTGATTCCGGCGGCAACCGCGGCGGTGCGGGCGGTGATCTGGCGCAAGGGGTGCATGACCTTCACTCTCTTGGAGGCCCGGCACTGGTGGCACGTCGAGCGCCAACCTGGCCAGGGGTTTCTAGGGCATATCTTCCCACGTCCCCGCCGGGGTCCGTGGTCGGGTGCTCTTAGACGGCGCTTATGGAGCCGATGGAAATGGTCGCCTTGGGCGCCTGCGGACGGATCTGCTCCCCCCATTTGGAGTAGGCGATGTGCTCCGCCGTCGTGGGCTTTCCCTGCGCGTTCACCGAGTCCTCCTCCACCGGAACGTGGGTTCCGCTGGTCCTGACGTAGAGGACGACGTGCTGCGACGTGCGCCCGAAGGTCTGCTTCCCCTCGATGGCTTCGACTTTCTGCCCGTCGATGATGCGGGTATGCCCGAGCGAGAGCGGGGCCTTGAGGGCCAATTCCTTGGCGATGTCCTGCGAGCGGACACCCTGCACCACAGGCGCGAACGCGGTGTTGCTCGTCGCGAACTCGATCCACTGGCCCGCTGCCTCGGAAGCTTGGGATGAGCTGAGTCCGGCGAGGCTTTCCAGGCCGGCTGCATTGCCCTTCACGTAGGTGTAGCCCCCGATCACGAGGATCGAAATGGTCCCCTTGCCCATGGTGACGGTCTGGCTCGCCGACGCCGGCCCGGCGTCGCCGCTCTCGACCAGTGTCTGGTTGGACGACGTCGAGTTGGACGCGTAGTGCACCGACCACGCGTGCGTGGTCGCCAGAGCCTCCTTGTAGAGAGTCGCGGCGCGCACCCCGGTGCCCGAGTCCGACGACGCACTGGCCGGTGCAGCGTGGGCCGCGCCATCCGTCAGCACCATGCCGGCGGCGGCACCCGCCATCAGCACGCCCGCCACCAGCCTCCTCGCGATCACGACCCGACCCTCTCTCTTGTGTGTCCCCGCCCGGGCAGCCGTCAGCTTCGCATGGACGCGGCACCCTTTTCCCGGTCACCGGTTCGCTCCTGCGGCGTGACCGACTCCCTTCGTCCGACCGTCGGCGGACGCAGCGTCTCCCGTGCCCGCGCGACCGTTCTCCGCTGGCCTTGCTCGGCCGGGAGAAAGGGTCCACGCTCTACGAACACATGTTCGTTATGCTGCCAACGGCAGCGCCGGCAGGGTCGTCACACCCCCGCCGTAGGGTCACCACAACGGTGCCGACCAGGCCCCACCACAGTCGCAGCAACACACTCACAGAGGAGAGAGGGATGGCAGAAGCGGAACGGGAGAAGGCGCTGGACGCCGCGCTGGGCCAGATCGAAAAGCAGTTCGGCAAGGGCTCGGTCATGCGCATGGGCGACAACCTGTCGATGAACATCGAGTCCATCCCCACCGGCGCACTCTCCTTGGACCTGGCGCTGGGTATCGGGGGTCTCCCTCGAGGCCGCATCGTGGAGATCTACGGTCCCGAGTCGTCTGGAAAGTCCACGCTGGCCATGCACGCGGTCGCCGAGGCGCAGCGCAACGGAGGCATCTGCGCCTACGTCGACGCCGAGCACGCCATGGACCCGGTCTACGCCCGGGCCATCGGGGTGAACGTCGACGACCTCCTGATCTCGCAGCCGGACACCGGTGAGCAGGCGCTCGAGATCGCCGACATGCTGATCCGTTCCGGAGCACTCGACGTCCTGGTCATCGACTCGGTGGCGGCCCTGACACCACGGGCCGAGATCGAGGGGGACATGGGGGACACCCATGTCGGCCTCCAGGCGCGGCTCATGTCCCAGGCGCTGCGCAAGCTGACCGGCACGCTGTCGAAGTCGAGCACCATCGCGATCTTCATCAACCAGCTGCGGGAGAAGATCGGTGTGATGTACGGCAGCCCCGAGGTCACCCCGGGCGGCCGTGCGCTGAAGTTCTACTCGTCCATCCGCCTGGACATCCGCCGCATCGAGGCGATCAAGGACGGAGCCGACGTGGTCGGCAACCGGACGAGAGTCAAGGTCGTCAAGAACAAGTGCTCGGCACCGTTCAAGCAGGCCGAGTTCGACATCATGTACGGCAAAGGCATCAGCCGCGAAGGGTCGCTCCTCGACGTCGCGGTCGACCTCGGGTTCGTCAAGAAGTCGGGGGCCTGGTTCACCTACGAGGGTGAGCAGCTCGGCCAGGGCCGGGAGAACGTCAAGACGTTCCTGGTGGAGAACCCGCAGCTGATGGCGGAGATCAACGACCGGGTGCGCGAGTGCCTGGCGCCCAAGGAGGAGGACCTGTCGCTGGAGGACGCCATCGATCCCGACGACGTCCCCATCTCACTCGACTCCTAGCCTCACCCGCCTCACCTCGCCTCTCACGGCGCAGAAGCCTCCGGACTCGCCCCCACCTCCCTGGGCACAACGGTCCGGAGCGCTTCGCGTCCGGACCACGACGCGTCGCGTCCAGAGCAGAATGGTGCGATGCCGGCCAGCGAATGGAAGCAACGGGCCTATCGGGTCCTCGACCGCTATGTCCCCACCGTCCCGTTCCGGTATCTGCCCCCGAAGCAGTCGGTGCGCTTCGCTTTCAATGTGGTCCTCGACCGCGAGCCCGACGCCGCGGGCGGTGCCGAGTACGTCCAAAAGCTCGAGGACGGCGAGCTCTCACGGCATGGCGTGGCCGAGGCCCTGGCCCACTCCGAGGAGTTCCGCCGACGCGTCCCCATCGGCAACGTGTTGCTGTCCATGCACGTCAGCCGGTGTGACTTCGTAGCGGGCCTGCCGCGGGCCGCGCGCATCCTCGACCTGGGCGGGACGCACCAGGGTCTGCCCGACGGGGCGCTGGTGCACCTGGGCTACCCCTATCCCTTCGAGCGCCTGGTGGTGGTCGATCTCCCGGTCGACGAGCGCGACGCCATCTACCAGGGGGGTTCGACGGGGGCGCCCGTGCTCTCCGAGCTCGGCCCCGTGGAGTTCGCGTTCCACTCCATGGTCGATCTCGCTCGCTACGAGGACGCGTCGTTCGACCTCGTCTACAGCGGACAGACGATCGAACATGTCAGCGAGGCAGAGGGCGACACGGTGGCGCGCGAAGCCTTCCGGGTCCTGGCCCCCGGAGGCTGGTTCTGCCTCGACACCCCGAACGGTCCGGTGTGGCGGCTGCGTTCGGAGGAGCCGATGAACCACGACCACCAGATCGAGTATGCGGCGGGCGAACTCGTGGCCAAGCTCGAACGGGCCGGCTTCGAGGTCGCCGAGTGCAAGGGTCTCAACCTGATGCGGTGTGGCGCAGACGCCGGCGTTTTCGACGAAGCCGAGGCGAGCGCCCATCCCGGCGTGTTCGCAGCCGCCGAAGAATGCCTGCTTCTCGCCGTGGTGGCGCGGAAGGCGCCGACCTGAGGTGAGGTGACGTGAGGTGAGGCGGACCAGGACGCCCTAGGGCGTCGTCGTCGCCATGATGGTGTTGGGCACCAGCTCGACCCAGGTCTGGCCGGGCTGCATGGGGATGGCCACGCCGAAGGCGTTGACGAACTGGGTGGGCGAGCCGAGCGTGGAACGGTGCCAGGTGGCCGGAATGGCGTAGCCGTTGCGGTAGACCACGGCCGTGCCACTGGCGTCGGGGTACAGGTCGGCCTGGACCTCCTTGCCGCCCTGGTCGTTCTCGAGCCAGGGGCCGTAGCTGATCTGCACGTACTGCACGACGACGTTGGCCGCCTGGTTCTGCACGTTGTTGGCCAGCATGTCCGGTGTCGTGCCGTTGTAGAAGCGCAGGAACGTGTCCGTCGCCTTGTTCCACTTCCACGTCACGTTGGAGGTGCCCGAGAAGTTGATGTTGATGCTCGAGATGGCCGTGCCGCCCGGCGGCGTCGTGGGCGAGTAGCTGAACAGCGGCTGCGGGGGCGTCGTCATGGTCGGGTGCGTGCCATAGACGATGGCGGTCGAGGTGTAGTCCGAGTCAGGCGGCACATGGCCGGCCGGGTGGATCATCAGCGAGTTGCTGTTCCCGATGTCGACGTTGACGACAGGCGAGGCGTTGATGTTGGCGATCACGGGGTTGATGCCGCCCACGTGGGCGAGCAACGGGTTGCCCAACTGTCCCAGAATGCCGATGTCGATGTTGCGGGCCGAGCGGACGGGACCGATCAGCGGCGCGTCCTGGCACTGGAAGACGGCGGCGTAGCGGGTGATGCCGCCCTCGACGGGCTCCTCGAAGATGATGTCGGCCTTGTCGAGCCCCGACTGGGGCCGACCAGCCGGGTAGTTGTCGATCTTGACCGCCATGGCGGGTCGCTGAGGGACCGTCCCGCTCGGCGACGGTGCACCCGTGAGGGGGCAGGCGGGAGGCGGTGCGGTGCTCGTCGTGGTGGTCGGCTTCACCTTTGCCGCCGCGTCGTGATGCGGGGGGTCGGACGAACAGGCACTCAGGAGCAAGCCGGTGAGTCCTGCGGTCGCCAGCACGCTCCAGGCGAGCGGGTGACGCACCCTGGAACGGTGAGTGTCTTCTGTGGCCATCGCTGGGCGTCGATCGTACGGGGGTGAGACCGGCAAGTGGTGGCATCCCCGCCGGGCGCGGGCCGCCCGCCTGGTCAGCGCCCGGGAACTTCAGGCGGAGGGTGTGCCGGCTGCGGTGCCCGCCGCGGCGGCGGCACCGCTGTAGACGGCGGACCAGTTGCCGGTCGAGCTCCCGAACGTGGTGGCCGGACCCAGCCCGAAGCGACCGTACACATTCTCCATGGCACGGCGGATCACGTCGGTCACGCCGGGAATGGCGGGGACGACGACGTTGGGCGGGATGACGCCGTTCTGGCCGAGCAGGGACACGTAACTGGCGGAACCGCTGGCCAGCACGCCGCCACCCTTTCCGGGCGCCGTGTAGTAGGTGATGTCGGACCAGTTGGACTGGCCCGGGACGGGCGAGTGCGCCAGCACATCGGCGTTGTGCGGACCGGGCAGCGAGGGGACGTAACGGTCGTACTCACCAAGGATGACGGTGGGGAAGGTGTGCCCGTCGGTCAGGTTGCACCCGTCGTAGAACCACGACGACGCGTCAGTCACGACCATGTCGGCCTTGGCTCCCACCGACTGGTACATCGAACCGATGAGGGACGACTCGGGCTGGTCGACCGGTGCCTGGTTCCAGTTGACGGTGGTGAGCTCCGGCTGTTGGTGGGCGATCGGGTCCTCGGCGGCGTCCTTGTAACAGACCTGCAGGCGGTTCGGGCCGACCGAGGTGGGCTGCAGGCGTATCTGGCGGTAGCAGGCGTTGGCCCCGAGGAAGGCGAGGTTGACGCCGCCGGCGCTGGCCGTTGCCGCTCCCTGGCGCATCGGCTGGGACCAGTACTCGTCGTGGCCCAGGCTGAAGAGGCAGCGGTGGTTCATCAGCAGCTGCGGCCGCGCGTGCAGATCGACGTCGGTCCAGTACGTCATGTCGAGGCCGAGGCTCTCGAGATGGAACAGCAGCGGCAGCTCGTTGCCGACGAAGTCGGCCGCGCCGGAGGCCCACGTCTGAGGGTAGGGCCGGTCGAAGGACACGGCGCGGGCGCGGTTGGCGAAGGTGGACCGCCCGGACTTGTCGGGCCCGTAGTAGAGGCTGGAGCTGCCCCACAGGTTGTAGGCCTGCCAGGTGGTGACGCTGTTCTGGAGGACGTAGGCCGCCGTGGAGGCGTCGTCGCGGATGGTGAGCGGCACGAACTGCTCCTCGCCGCCGTCACCGACCAGCTTGAGGAGATAGCAGCCGGGCAGCCAGTCCTTCGTGATGTTGAGCGTCAGCGTGGGCGACCAGGGGCACGTGACCGTGCCGATGCCGGGTGCCACCACCGGCGCGGCCTGCGCCTTGGCGGGTTCGAAGTCCGTCTGGACCGTCAGGCGACCGCCGAGGCCCTGGTAGTAGCCCATCCGGTAGGCCTGGACCTGCACGGCGCGCGCCGTCGTGTTGACGAACACGGCGACGTCGTCGCCGGGCACCGCGCTGACCTGGCTGGCGAAGCCTTCGAGCGCGTGGTCGGGCTGGACGTGGTTGCAGATCCAGTTGAACGTGCCGCGCTTGGCGTTCTCGGCGATCAGCCACGGTGCGGTCGGCACGGTGACGCCGCTCGCCAACTTCTTCTCCACCACGGTGACGTGGGATGCGGTCCGGCGTTTGGCCTTGGCCGGGACGCGCGGCTTCTGGCGCGAGCGTTCGAGGCGCGACGCTCCGGCGAGCCCGGCGGCGCCGAGCGCGGAGAGCTGCAGGAACTGGCGGCGGTCGATGGGGCGCCCAGCCGGCGACCGGGCAGGGTCGGAGCCGCCGTCCGGTGGGAGCGGCTGCACAGGCGCAGTGTACCCAGCGCCCCCGTTGCACCATGGGCGGGGCTCGTGACCGGAGGGTCCGCGCCACCCCCTACCATTCCGGCGTGAGCTGGGCCCGCTCGCCTTCCCGCACCGCTGCGGCGTCCGCTGTCACGACTGGTGCATGCGACCTGGGACGGGGCCGCCGAGCTGGGGGCGATCGGCCCCGACGATCCGCGCGGGCGCCGCTTCGGGAAGATGGGCGCCGGGGCCTGCCTGCTCTTCCCCCAGGGCGCCATCTACAACGAGCACCTGATTCACATCGGCGACGAGACCATCGTCGGTCCCGGCGCCTGCCTCACGGCCGGGCATGGCACCGGGTCAGGTCATGCCGACCGACCCGGTCGTGTCGATCGGCAGCCGCTGCCTCATCGGACGCGGCTCGCACATCGTCGGCCACTGGGAGATCGTCATCGGCGACGACATCCAGACCGGTCCCTACGTGTACATCACCGACCAGAACCACACCTACCTCGACCCGGTGGAGCCGATCGGCCGGCAGTGGCCGACCGAGGCCCCGGTGCGCATCGGCTCGGGCAGCTGGCTCGGCGCCAACGCCGTGATCCTGCCGGGCGCGCAGATCGGCGAGCACGTCGTCGTCGCCGCGGGTGCGGTCGTGCGCGGCGAGGTCCCCGACCGTTGCGTGGTGGCCGGCGTGCCGGCCCGTATCGTCCGGCGCTGGGTGGAGGGCACGGGCTGGGTCACCGAGAAGGACGTCTCGCTGTCGTGAGCGACGACGCCCTCGCCGTACCTGGTGACGGTGAGCGGGCAGGACGGGCCCGGCATCGCGGCCCGGCTGTTCGGCGCGCTGGCCGAACGCGGCGTCGAGGTGGACGACGTCGAGCAGGTCCGCGTCCACGGCCGCCTCCTGCTCTGCGTGGAGGTCGACGTGGTGCCGGCGGAGTCGAACCGGTGCGCGCGCTGCTGGCGCGGCGGCTTCGGCGCGGGCGGGCGTCGATGTCACGGTCGAGCCACTGGTCGAGGCGGAGACGAACGAGCGTGGTGGTCGAGCGCCACCTGGTCACGGTCCTGGCGCCCGGAGATCGACGCGCGACGCTCGAGACCGTGTCCGGCTGCGATCGCACGTTGCGGCGGCAACATCGAGCGGATCGTGCGGCTGGCGGCGTACCCGGTGCACAGCTACGAGCTGACGGTGGTCGGTGCCGACCTCGACAGCCTGCGGCGCGCGCTGGCCGAGGCGGCCGTGCGCTGCCAGGTCGACATCGCCGTGCAGGCGGCCGGCCTGCACCGCCGCGCCAAGCACCTGATCGTGATGGACGCCGACTCCACCCTCCTGCAGGGTGAGGTGATCGACCTGCTGGCCGAGCGCTGCGGCTGCGGCGCCGAGGTGGCGGCCGTGACCGAGGCGGCGATGGCGGGCGAGCTCGACTTCGACGAGGCGCTGCGCCAGCGGGTGCGGCTCCTGGCCGGGCTGCAAGAAGCGGACCTCGAGGCGGTGCGCGAGCGCATCATGCTGACGCCGGGCGCCGCGCACGCTGGTGCGCACGCTGAAGCGGCTCGGTTACGAGCTCGCCGTCGTGAGCGGCGGCTTCACCCAGGTGATCGGGCCGCTGGTGACGGATCTCGGCATCGATCACCTCGCCGCCAACGTGCTGGCCGTCGAGGCGGGCATCGTCACGGGCGAACTGCGACGGGCCGATCGTCGACCGGGCCGGCAAGGCAGCGGCGCTGGCCCGTTCGCCGAGGCGGCCGGCGTGCCCCTGGCGCGGACCATCGCGGTGGGCGACGGGGCCAACGACATCGACATGCTGGCCGCCGCCGGGCTCGGCATCGCCTTCAACGCCAAGCCGGTCGTGCGCGAGGCGGCGGACACCGCGCTCAGCGTGCCCTACCTCGACGCCATCCTCTTCCTGCTCGGCATCTCGCGCCGCGAGGTCGAGCTGGCCGACCGGCTGGAGGGGACGCGCCATGACAGTCCTGGCCCAAGGCGAGCAGGGAAAGGCGGCCGACAACCGCGGGCAGCGCCCGCTGCTGCGCGGGCTGGCTGCACGTCGGCGCGTTCTTGGGCTGGCTGATCGGCGGTCCCTTCCTCATCGCCGCCGGCCCCGACGCGTGGGCGACGGCGGCGCTGTCGGTCTACGTCGCCGGCATGCTGGTGATGTTCGGCACCAGCGCCGCCTTCCACCGGATCCGCTGGTCGGCCCCGGCGTGGCGCCGCATGCGGCGGGCCGACCACAGCGCGATCTTCGTCGGCATCGCCGGCACGTCCACCGCCGTGGCCGGGCTGGCGCTGACCGGGTGGGCCGAGGTGTTCGTCCTCACCCTCGTCTGGGCCGGCGCGGCGGTCGGGATCGCGCTGCGCCAGGTCTGGCTCGACGCGCCGCAGTGGGTGGTCGCCATCCCCTACGTGGTGGTCGGCTGGTGCCCGATCGTGGTGGCGCCCCAGCTCGTGCGCAGCCTCGGCTGGACCGGCTTCTCGCTGATGCTGGCGGGCGGGCTCGCCTACACGGCCGGCGCGCTCGGTCTACGCGCGCAAGCGGCCAAACCCGTGGCCCCGCGTCTTCGGCTTCCACGAGGTGTTCCACGCCTGCACGCTCGTCGGCGCCGGCCTGTTCGCCTACCTCGTCGCCTTCATCGCGCTGCCGCGGTACTGAGCTCGCCGATCACCCCGTCCGCCCGCAGCGCGGCCAGCTCGTCGGGGCCGAGCCCGAGCTCGGCGCCGAGCACGTCGTCGGTGTGCTCGCCGAGCCAGGGCACCCGCGTCTCGGGGCCCTTCGGCGACCTCGGCGAACTTCACCGGGAGCCCGGGGATGAGCACCGGTTGGGCGACGCCGTCGGTCCGCGGGTGCTCGACGAGCATGTGGCGCCCGGCCAGGTGCGGGTCGGTGACCACCTCGGCGTCGGTGGCGACCGGGCCGGCCACGAGGCCGGCCGCGTTGAGCGCGTCGCTGGCCTCGCGCTTGGTCTTGGTGCCCGCCCAGGACTCGAGGGCGGGGCGGATGTCGGACTCGAGGTGGTCGAGCCAGCCCTGCGGCGTGGCGAACCGCGGGTCGTCGGCCCACTCCGGCCGGCCGATGGCGCGGGCCAGGTCGGGCCACTGGTGCGGGCGCAGGACCTGGAGCATGAACCAGCCGTCCGTGGCGCGGAACCCGTGGAGGATGCCGGGCCACGGGGTCCCCATCGGCATGCCCATGGACCAGAAGTTCGGCACGACGTCGAGCACGGCCACCATGGCGTCGAGCATGGCGACGTCGACCCGTTGGCCCCGCCCGGTCCGGTCGCGCTGGCGCAGCGCGGCCAGGGTGCCGATGACGGCGAACAGCGCGGTGACGATGTCGCCGAGGCCGCCCATGGGCGAGCCGATCGGCGGCTGGCCCTCGGGGCGCTTGAACTCGTAGGCGCCGCTCATGGCCTCGACGATGGAGGCGAGGGCGGGCCAGCCGTCGTAGGGCGAGTCCGGCGTCCCGGCCGGGACCGGATGGCCGAAGCCCGAGATGGAGAGATAGACGACGCCGGGTGCACGGCCGCGATGTCGTCGTAGGCCAGGCCGAGCCGCTCGATGGCGCCGGCCCGGAAGTTCTCGGCCACGACGTCGAAGCGCGGCGCCAGCCGCAGCACGAGGTCGCGGCCGGCCGGCTGCTTGAGGTCGATGACGACCGAGCGCTTGGACAGGTTGTTGCGCAGGAACGTGGCGCCGACGCCGCGCCCGTCGGGGTCGGTCATGGCGGGCATGGCGGTGCGGCCGAGGTCACCGGTGCCGGGCGCCTCGACCTTGACCACCTCGGCGCCGAGCCGTCCGAGCAGCTGGGTGGCGTAGGGGAGCGCCTGCATCTGCTCGAGGGCGAGGACGCGCACGCCGTCGAGCGGCTTGCCCCAGTGCGCCGCTCCGGGTTGACGACGTCGCCCAGCTTCACCGGCCGTCGAGGCCGAGCATCTCGATGGCGTTGCCCCGCATGATCAGGTACACCTCCTCGTCGGAGAGGTCCTGCACCATCTGCTCGGCCACGGCCCGGGTGTCGGGCCAGGTGGAGTCGGTGTGGGGGTAGTCCGTCTCGAAGGTGACGCGGTCGGCGCCGATGACGCCGAGGGAGTCGAGGCCGTGCTGGTCGCGGAAGAAGCAGCCGTAGACCTGGCGGTGGAAGTAGGTCGACGGCGGCTCGGGGACGATGTCCTTCACGCCGCCCCAGGCCCGGTGCTCGCGCCAGACGTCGTCGGCCCGCTCGAGGATGTAGGGCAGCCACCCGATCTGGCCCTCGGAGTAGGCGAGGACGAGGCGGGGGAAGCGGACCAGGACGCCCGAGAAGAGGAAGTCGCTCAGCGACGACATGGCGTTGCCGAAGCTCAGCGTGGCCGCCACGGCGACCGGCGCGTCGGCCGAGGTGGCCGGCATCTTCGACGACGAGCCGATGTGCATGCAGACCACCGTGCCCGTCTCCTCGCAGGCGGCGAAGAACGGGTCCCAGACGCCGCTGTGGATGCTGGGCAGGCCGAGGTGCGGCGGGATCTCGCTGAAGCAGACGGCGCGCACGCCGCGGGCGGCGTTGCGCCGCACCTCGGCCGCCGCCTTCTCGGCGTCCCACAGCGGGATGATGCAGAGCGGGAGCAGCCGGCCGCCGCTGTCGCCGCACCACTCCTCGACCATGAAGTCGTTGTAGGCGACGACGCAGGCCTCGGCGAGCTCCTTGTCCTTCGCCTCGAGGAAGGTCTGGCCGCAGAAGCGGGGGAAGGTCGGGAAGCACAGGCTGGCCTCGACCCAGTTGGCCTCGTTGTCGGCGATCGCGGGCCTTCGGCTCGTAGCAGCCGGGGCGCATCTCGTCGTAGGTGATGGGCGACATCGTCATGTCGTCGCGGTCGAAGCCCACCGCGGCCACGTGGCGCTTGTTGATGTAGACGAGGTCCTCGTAGACCCAGCAGTCGGCCTGGGGGCCGTCGGGGTCGAAGGTCTGGCGGTAGGTGCCGCCGCCGATGTGCTCCATCTCGCCGATGCCGCGCCGCTCCGCCTTGGGGCCCCGGTCGCGGAGCGCGCCGGCAGCCAGGTGTCCCACAGGTGCGCCGGCTCCACGATGTGGTCGTCGACGCTGATGATCTTGGGGAGCGGCGTGGTGCTGCCGAGCCGGGGTGTGGTGTCGTCGATGAGGTCGGTCATGGTTGCTCCAGTGTGGCCGCGAACGGGACGAGGGGTGCCAAGGACTCGAGCTCCGCCCGCACCGTCGGCCTCGTCGCCGGCCCGGATCCGCAGCACCACCTCGGTGATGCCGAGCCCGGCGTAGTGCTCGAGCTTGCCCTCGTCCGCGATGGTGCCGAAGGGGACGACGCTGAGCGCGGCCGGGTCGCGTCCGGCCTCCTCGGCCAGCGCGTGCAGGCGGGGGATGGCCTCGCCGAGCCCGCTGCCGCCGATGGGGATCCAGCCGTCGGCCCCCTCGACGATGAGCGTGAAGACGGCCTCGTTGGCGCCACCGCCGACCAGGGTGCGCACGCGCGGGCGCTGCACCGGCTTGGGCCAGGACCAGGTCAGGCCGAAGTCGACGAACTCGCCGTGGTACTCGGCCTGGTCGTTCGACCAGATGGCCTCCATGGCGGCCAGGTGCTCGCGCACGACGTCGTGGCGCCGCGGCCAGTCGACGCCGTGGTCCTCGGCCTCGGTGCGGTTCCAGCCGAACCCGACGCCGAGCGTGACCCGGCCCCCGCAGAGGTGGTCGAGCGTGGCCACCTGCTTGGCCAGGAGGATCGGGTCGTGCTGCGCGGCGAGGAGGATGCCGGTGCCGAGCCCGATGCGCGTCGTCCCCGCGGCCGCCGTGGCCAGCGCGACGAGCGGGTCGAGGCAGCGCTTGTAGTCGTCGAGGCGCACGCCGTCGACGAGTGCGGGAGGCGTGTCCTCCGCCACGGGGAGGTGGGTGTGCTCGGGCAGGTAGAGCGAGTCGAAGCCGAGCTCCTCGACCGCGGCGGCCAGCACGGCCGGGGCGAGGTCGAGGTCGGTCAGGGCGGCGGTGATGCCGAGGCGCACGGTCAGGCCCCGGGCTGGGCCGGGCGGCGAACTCGGCCAGCGTGCCGCTGCCCGACGGCGGCGCCGAGCAGCGTGGCGAACGCCCCCTGTTCGCGGCGGTTGGCCTCGAGGACGGCGTCACGGCGGCGCGGCCCGCACCAGCGACGTGCTGGCCCGGGTCGCGGCGCGGGGATGGGCGGCGACGCGCGCCGCCAGGGCGACCGTCTCGTCGAGCACGGTGCCCGCCGCGCACGACCGCAGGGCGAGGCCGAGCTCGACCAGCTCGGGCGCCTGGACCCAGTCCGAGGTCAACAGCACCTGCGGCCGCACGCTGCCAGCCCATGAGCGCCGGGAACAGCACGCTGCTGGCGGCCTCGGGCGGCACGCCCAGCTCGGCGAAGGGCACGCGCAGGCGGGCGTCCGCGTCGACGAGGACGAGATTGCAGTGGGGGAGCAGGGTGAAGCCGAGGCCGACCGCGACGCCGTTCACCGCGGCGAGGAGCGGGACCGAGAGATCGACGAGGCAGTCGAGCAGTCCCATGAAACCCTGGCCGGCGCCCTCGACGGCGGTCCCGGTGGCGATGGCGGCCATTTCGGCCAGGTCCTGTCCGGAGGTGAAGGCGGTGCCCCGGCCGGTGAGCACGACGGCGCCGACCGTCTCGTCGGTGTCGGCGGCGCGCAGGGCGGCGGTCACCTCGTGGTACATCGCGGTGTCGAAGGCGTTGCGCACCTCGGGCCGGTTGAAGGCGATCACGCGGACGCCGGGTGCGGCCTCCTCGATCTCGACTCGCGCCACGAGCGGTCAGCCGTCCTGGGCGTCGGCGGCCGCGCTCGGCGGCCGCGGCGTCGGCGGCCGCGGCGCGGCGCCGGATGACGGTCTCCGCCGCGCCGCTGATGCCGGTGGAGATGGGCCAGCCGATGTAGTGGGTGAGGTGCACCACGACCTCGCGGACCTGCGTCGACGGTCAGCTCGCCGCGCTCGAGCGCGTAGTCGAACTGGATCTCGAGCAGCTCGGGCTTGTCCTGGGCCGCCAGGACGCCGATGGTCAGGAGGCGCCGGTCCCGCAGGTCGATGGTGTCGTCGGTCCAGACGGTCCCGAAGAGGTGGTCGACGGTCATGTCGGTGTAGCGGCCCGGCAGGTCGGCGGGGTCGACGGTGAACCCGTAGACCTCCTGCATCTTGGCCATGCCGGCGGCGCGCCGTCTCGTCTGGCTCGCGTCACTCGCGCTCCCTTCGTTGATCGGGTCCGACCCTACCGAGGTGGGTCCGCGCACTGCGGATCGTCGAATGTCGCCTTCGAAGCCGTAGATGCGAGCGCAGCGCCGCTCGGTCAGCGTGGCCAGTGGCAGGTCGACGCCGAGCTCGGCTGCCGAGCGCCAGGATGGTGGCCAGGTCCTTGTGCGTGACCTCGGCGCCGGCCCGCATGAGCTTGAGCAGGCCCTCGTCGGTGCCGCTCGGGCCAGGGCGCCGCGGTGGTCGCGGAACATGAGGCGGGTGGCGCCACCGATGCGCTTGTCGCTCTCCCGGGTGGCCTCGCCGAGCTTGAGGAGGTCGATGCCCGCCGCCTCGGCCAGCTCCTGCGCCTCGAAGGCGGCCAGCCAGGAGCCGTAGGTGATCAGGTTGCGGGCCAGCTTGGCCGCCAGGCCGGCCCCGGGCGGGCCCATGTGCAGGACGAGGCAGCTGACGACGTCGAGGACGGGGCGGACCGCGTCGACCTCCTCGTCGGAGCCGCCGATCATGCAGACCAGCTCGCCGGCGGCGGCCGCGTCCGGCCGCCGCTGACGCCGCAGTCGACGACGGTGACGCCGTGGGCTGCACCCTCGGCCGCGCATCTCGAGGACCGTGTCGCGTGGGGATGGTGCTGACGACGACGACGCGTGCTGCCGGCGGCCGCGCCGGCGAAGACGCCGTCGGGGCCCTGGAGCACGGCGCGGACCTGCGCGTCGTTGAAGACCGCCACGAGGATCGACGTCGCTGCGGGCGGCCAGCTCCGAGGGTGTCGCCGCCACGTGGGCCCCCTCCCGGTACGGGGCGGTGGCCTCCTCCCGGACGTCGCACACCGAGACGGCGACGCCGGCCCGCATGAGGTGACGTGGCGAGGCCCCGCCCGATGTCGCCGAGGCCGATGACCCCGCGCTCGGCACGTTCTCGGTCGTCTGGCGCGTCTCCGGCACTGGCGGGACCTCCCGGTCGTCGCTCCCCGATCCGGGAGGACCCTAGATCTGGACAAGTGTCTGGACTATAGTCTGAACAAATGACCGAACAAAATGACCGAGCGCAACGACTACTCGGGTGCCTTCGACCCCGGCTTCGACTACGAGGACCTCTCCAAGGAGGCCCTGGTCAGGCTGGTCCGCGAGTACGGGCTCATCGTCCACCTGCTCGACCGCTCCATGTGCGCCGCCATCGGCCTGCGCTACGGGGCCGAGGCCGTCAAGGAGCTGGCCATCGAGGAGTGGGCCGGCGCCAGCCCGGTCTACGGCGACCGGCTGCGCCAGATCATGAACGTCGAGGGGGACGGCGTCTCGGCCATCTTCAAGGTGCTCCAGCTCGACCCCGGCTTCCCGCACCACTACATGGACGTGCACTACGAGCTGGTCGACGAGACGCACGGCTACTTCGAGCTGGCCTACTGCGGCGCGCTCATGGACGCCGAGCCCTTCGGCGACGCCATGGTCACCAACATGTGCCACCACATTGAGGACGGCACGTTCGACGTGACGGCGCAGGCGGTCAACCCCAAGGCGCACATCCGCCACGTGCACCGCCCGCCCCGCGTTCCCGGCGACCGCGTGCCGCACTGCCGCTGGGAGATCGTGATCGAGGACGACACCGAGACGCTGCCCGAGAAGGACATCACCAAGATCACGCGCATGACGACGGCGGCCACCTTCGCCTTCCCCGACATGAAGGACGGCACGCCGCACATCCCGGCTCCGTCCGGCGGCGCACGTGAGCGTGTTCGACTCGCTCGAGGCGGACCGGGCCGACGTCGCAGCCGAGCAGCCCGGTCGGCGCCACCTCTCCGAACGCCAGGCCGAGGTCATGGAGCGGCTGCTCGCCGCCGCGGCCGAGGAAGCGGCGGAGCGGGCCTACGGCGACATCTCGGTGCGGACGATCGCCAAGCGGGCGGGCGTGGCCCCGGCCACCGCGTACACCTACTTCTCCGGGCAAGGACCATCTGCTGGCCGAGGTGCTGTGGCGACGGATGCAGTCCTCGCCCGGCCTGGTCGACCTCACCCTGCCGCTGCCCGAACGGGTGGCCGACACGGTGCGCTCCATGGGCTTCGACTCCATGGGGTCGCCGGCGGTGTCGGTCTGCACGACGGCGCTCCTGGGCGACGGACCCGACGTGAAGCGGGTGCGGGCCCGGCTCGGCGTCGAGATCGGCCACCGCCTGGCCGCCGCGCTCGGGGCCGGGAGCGACCCGGCGGTGCGCAACGTGCTGCAGGTCACCTACACCGGGGCACTGCTCAGTGCCGGGCATGGGCCACCTCGCGTTCGACGCCGTGCCGGGCGCTGATGGCCGAGGCGACGGCGCTCATGACGGCAGCGTCGGCGCCATGACCACGGTCGCGCCGCTGGCCTACAGCCCCTACGACTACGGCATCCACGAGGACCCGTACCCGACCTACGCCCGTCTGCGCGCCGAGGCGCCGGTCTTCTACAACGAGGAGCTCGACTTCTTCGCCTACGCGCGCCACGCCGACGTCCTCGCGGCGTTCCGCGACGTCGACCACTACTCGAACGCCTACGGCGTCAGCCTCGACCCGGCGGCCTTCGGTCCCGACGCGCACCGCGCCATGTCGTTCCTCGCCATGGACCCGCCGCGGCACACCCGCATGCGCTCCATCGTCGGCAAGAGCTTCACGCCCCGCCGCGTCGCGGCGATGGAGGACGGCATCCGCGCGCTGGCCGTGGCGCACCTCGGCCCGGCGCTCGAGGCCGGCTCGTTCGACTTCATCGCCGACTTCGCCGGCCGGCTGCCCATGGACGTCATCTCCGAGCTGGTCGGCGTGCCCGCCTCGGACCGGGCCGAGATCCGGCGGCTGGCCGACCTGCTGGTGCACCGCGACGAG
This sequence comes from uncultured Acidimicrobiaceae bacterium, assembly GCA_963762175.1. Taxonomy (GTDB): domain Bacteria; phylum Actinomycetota; class Acidimicrobiia; order Acidimicrobiales; family RAAP-2; genus Bog-473. The sequence goes on along the minus strand of CAVXJW010000002.1, from coordinate 53,280 downwards.
GGCATGAACGACATCCCGCCCGAGGGGCTCGAGGCGGCGCTCACGCTCGCCGGCTACTACGCCGACATGGTCGCCGACCGCCGGCGCCACGAGCGCGACGACCTGACGTGGTCACTGCTGCAGGCCGAGATCGACGGCGACCGCCTGACCGACGACGAGGTGATCGGCTTCCTGTTCCTGTTGGTCGTGGCCGGCAACGAGACCACGACCAAGCTGCTCGGGCAACGCCTGGTACTGGGGCTGGCGCAACCCCGACGAGCGGGCCAAGCCCCTGGCCGACCCGGCCCGGGTGCCCGACTGGGTGGAGGAGACGCTGCGCTACGACACGTCGACGCAGATGCTGGTGCGGGTGACCAGCCAGCCGGTGCGCGTGCAGGGCGTCGACATCGAGGCGGGTCGGCGCATCCTGCTCCTGCTCGGCTCGGCCAACCGTGACGAGGACGTCTTCCCCGACCCGGAGACCTACGACCTCGACCGCCGCACGCAGGACCTGGTCAGCTTCGGCAGCGGACGGCACTTCTGCATGGGTGCCGCGCTGGCCCGCATGGAGGCGCGCGTCGCGCTGGCCGAGGTGCGGGCGCGGGTCAAGGACTACGACGTGGACCCGGCGGGCATGCAGCGCGTGCACTCCATCAACGTGCGCGGCTTCGCCGCCCTCCCGACGACGGTGACGCCGCGCTGATGCCGCGTTTCGAACCGCACCCCGAGCGCCGGCCCACGGCGGTCACTGGCGCCTCGTCGGGCATCGGCGCCGAGGCGGCGCGGGCGCTGGCCCGGGCGGGCCATCCCGTCGTGCTCGGGGCGCGCCGGGTGGAGGTCTGCGAGGAGGTGGCCGCGTCCATCCGGGCCGAGGGCGGGGAGGCGGTGGCCTGCCATCTCGACCTGGCCGACCCGGGCTCGGTGGCGCGGTTCGCCAAGGAGGCGGAGGCGGCGTTCGGCCCGGTGGAGATCCTCGTGTCCAACGCAGCGAAGATCCAGCCGGGGACGGCACTCGAGACAAGCCCCGAGGACTTCGAAGAGGTCCTGCGCGTCAACGTCGGCGGGGCTCAGCGGCTGGTGCGCGCCTTCGGCGCCGGCATGGTGGCAGCGCCGCCGCGGCGACCTGATCTTCGTCACCTCCGACGTCGTGGCCCACCCCCGTCCGCGCATGGCGGCCTATGTCGCTTCCAAGTGGGGGCTCGAGGGCTTCGTCACCGCGCTGCAGATGGAGCTCGAGGGCACCGGGGTGCGGGCCGTGATCGTGCGTCCGGGCCCGACCCTCACCGGCATGGGGATGGACTGGGACCCCGACGTCACCGGCGAGGTGCTGGCCGAGTGGACGCGCTGGGGTCTGGCCCGGCACTCGGCCTTCCTGCGGCCCGAAGGCGTCGCGTCGGCCATCGCCCACGCCGTCGCCGCTCCCCGCGGGCACGCACCTGAGCGTGGTGGAGGTCCAGCCGGAGGCGCCGCTCACTGCGGCGCCGCAGGCGGGTACGACGACAGAAGGAGCACCGTGACAACGGAGACGTCATTGAGAGAGCCGCCGCGGGTCTCGGGCGGTGAGGGCGAGAACGGCCACCTGGACGAGCTCAGCCGTGACCCCATCGGCCTGATGGCGCGGGTGCGGGCCGAGTGCGGTGACGTGGGCGAGTTCACCCTGGCGGCGCGCGACGTCGTGCTGCTGACCGGGGCGGACGCCAACGAGTTCTACTTCCGGGCGCCCGAGGAGCAGCTGGACCAGGCCGAGGCCTACCCGTTCATGACGCCGATCTTCGGCCAGGGCGTGGTGTTCGACGCGCCGCCGGAACGCCGCCGCGAGATGCTGCACAACCAGGCGCTGCGCGACAAGTTCATGCGCGGCCACGCCGCCACCATCGCCCGCGAGGTCGAGCAGATGGTCGCCGGGCTGGGACGACGAAGGTGAGATCGACCTCCTGGAGTGGTTCGCCGAGCTCACGATCTACACGTCCTCGGCCTGCCTCATCGGCCCGCGCTTCCGCAGCGAGCTCGACGGCCGCTTCGCCCGGCTCTACCACGACCTCGAGCAGGGGACGGACCCGATCGCCTACGTCGACCCCTACGCCGACATCGAGAGCTTCCGCCGCCGCGACGCGGCGCGCGTCGCGCTCGTCGAGCTGGTCGGCGGCATCATGGAGCGCCGCGCCGCCGGCCCGCCGCCGCCCGAGGGCGAGACCGACCTGCTCGACATTCTGATGTCGATCAAGGAGGAGGACGGGTCGCCGCGGTTCAGCGCCGACACCGTCACCGGCATGTTCATCTCCATGATGTTCGCCGGCCACCACACGACCTCGGGCACCGCGGCCTGGACGCTCATTGAGCTGCTGCGCCACCCCGACGAGCTGCGGGCGGTGAACAGCGAGCTCGACGCGCTGTACGCCGACGGCTCGGAGGTCAGCTTCCAGGCGCTGCGCGAGATCCCGCACCTCGAGTCGGCGCTGAAGGAGGCGCTGCGGCTGCACCCGCCGCTGATCCTGCTGCTGCGCGTGGCCATGGAGGAGCTGACGTACGGCGACTACCGGATTGCCGCCGGCAAGTTCGTGGCGGCCAGCCCCGCCATCTGCAACCGCATCCCCGAGGACTTCCCCGACCCCGACGCCTTCGTCCCGGCCCGCTACCTCGAGCCCGCGCGAGGAGGACCGCGCCAACCCGTGGACGTGGATCCCGTTCGGGGCGGGCCGCCACCGCTGCGTCGGCGCCAACCTTCGCCATGATGCAGCTCAAGGCGATCTTCTCCGTGCTGCTCCAGGGGTGGGAGTTCGAGGCGGCGCAGCCGCTCGACTCCTACCGCAACGACCACTCCAAGATGGTCGTGCAGCTGCGAGCAGCCGTGCCGCGTGCGCTACCGCCGTCGCCCGGGGAGCCGCCCGGTGAGGATCGTCGTCGACCGCGACCTGTGCCAGGGTCACGCCGCCTGCGAGGGCGAGGCGCCCGAGGTCTTCTCGGTCTCGAAGAAGGGCGAGCTCACCGTGCTCCAGCCCGAGCCGCCGGAGAGCTCGCGCGCCGCCGTCGAGCTGGCCGTGAAGTACTGCCCCACCCATGCCCTGTCCATAGAGGAGGACTGACGATGCCTGCCTATCCGCGTGCCGAGCTGGAGGAGATGGTCGAGCGCTGGCTCGAGGTCAACCGAGCGGGCGAGGCCAAGAAGGACTGGCAGCACATGGCCGAGCTCTACACCGAGGACGCCACCTACGGCTGGAACGTCGGGCCGCAACGACGAGTTCATGGCCGTGGGCCGCGAGCAGATCCGCGAGATCGCCCTCGGCCTGGAGATGGCCGGCCTGGAGGGCTGGACCTACCCGTACCAGAAGGTGCTGATCGACGAGCAGCAGGGCGAGGTGCTCGGCCTGTGGAAGCAGGTGGCCGACGCCAAGAAGGCGGACGGCACGCAACTACGAGATCGCCGGTCTGGGTGGCAGCTGGTTCCGCTACGCCGGGAACTTCCAGTGGTCCTGGCAGCGCGACTTCTTCGACGTCGGCAACGCCGGCGCGACCTTCATGGCGATGATCAAGGACGGCACGCTGCTCCCGGGCATGCAGCAGCGCATGGAGCGGGCCATGTCGGGCGAGCGCCTGCCCGGCCACTACCGGCTGGGTGAGGCTCCGGTGGGCCTGTGGGAGGTTCCCCCGGGCGCGTAGGCCGCGTGGGCCGCGTAGGGCGGGAAAGCCCGGGCGAGCCGGTCGGCCAGCACGCCGCAGTCCGTTCGTCGGAGGGGCCCGGTCGCGGCCAAGGTCCGAACGAGCGCACGCGGCCACGTGACGAGCACCCCGTCGACGAGGAAGGGTCGGGCGAACAGGCCGCGTTCGACCCCGGTGAAGCACAGCGCGGCCCGGACGGGAGGCCCGGTACCGATCGCGTCGGCCACCACCGCCTGCTGGCGGCGCGCTGCCGCAATCAGTGCGCTCCTGTCACGTCCCGCCACGACGAGCCGTGGATGGGGGACGATCCACCCGGCGGCGTCCCGGCGCTCCAGCCTGCCCCGATAGTGCTTGGTGTCGACGACCCAGATGCCTGAGGGCACGACCACCAGATGGTCGAGGTTGGCGCGCCTGCCCGGGATGGCGCGGTCGTGCAGCACCACTCCGTGCCGTCCGACGGCCTCGCCCAGCCAGTGCCCCACCCGTTCCTCGCCCTCCGCGCCGCGCCCCCAATTCACCGTGGACCGCTTCGGGCCGGCGACGAGCCGGGCCAGTGGGGCGAACCGGCCCCAGACGGCAACGAGGCGCGCCTCGTCCCTGGCCCGCCGGCGCTCGTATTCGACCCGGGCGGAGGCGCCGGCGTGTCCACGCGGGTCCGGATCGCCGGCTGCGTGTTCAACGGGCATGATCGGAGAACGGTGACGCTGCGGCCGGAAAAGCACGTGCAACGCTTGGCCGGGTGACGACGAGGCCCAGACTGCTGCCCCTCGTCGTGCTCGTCGCCGTGGTCGCCGCCGTGGTGGCGGCGGGATGCACCGCGCAGGCGTCGCCCTCCGCCCGGCCACCGGTCGCACACCCGCGCCCGCCGGCGCCGCGCCCGACCAGCACCACGACCACCCAGCCACCCGTCACCCCGATGGCCTGGGCCCCCTGCAACGGCGACCTCCAGTGCGGCACGCTCGTCGTCCCGCTGGACTACGCGCGTCCCGGTGGCGCGACCATCGCCATCGCCGTGGCGCGCCACCCGGCTGAGGATCCCGCCGCCCGCATCGGCTCGCTCGTCATCGACCCCGGCGGCCCCGGCGTGTCGGGCATCGACGACATGACCAACGAGCTCGACTCGCTGACGCCCCGACTGCTCGACGACTTCGACATCGTGCTGTTCGACCCCCGCGGGGTCGAGCGGAGCGACCCGGTGACGTGCGCGCCCACCACCGACAGCGCGCCCTCGGACCCGACCCCGTCGACGCCGACCGAGCGCGCGGCGACTGTCGCAGGGCTCAAGGCGTTCGCCGCCGCCTGCGAGAAGTTGAGCCCCACCCTTCTCCCGTACGTCGGGACGGTCGACGTGGCCCGGGACATGGACCGTCTGCGCCAGGCCCTTGGAGACGGCGGCCTGACCTACATGGGCCAGTCCTACGGCACGTTGCTCGGGCTGACCTACGCCTCGCTGTTCCCCACGCACATCCGAGCCATGGTGCTCGACAGCGTGATCGACCCGGCACTGAGCTTCGACCAGATGACCGCCGGCCAGGCCGACGGGTTCGAGCACATGCCTCCAGGCGTTCTTCGCCTGGTGTGCCGGGTCCAGGGCCTGCGCCTGGCGTCCCGCCGGTGACCCGACGGCCGCAGTGCTCGGGTTGCTCAGCACGGCGGCGACCTCACCGGCCCCGGCGGGCGGGGGTGGGAACGAGGCCGGGGTGGGGCAGATCTACGACGCGCTGCTCGACGCGCTCTACGCGCAGACGCGAGTGGCCCGAGCTGGGCGCGGCGCTGGCAGCGGACGCCGCCGGCAACGGGGCACCGATCGTCGCCATGTCCGACGCACTACAACACGGCCGGCTCCACCAACGCCGACGACGCGATCCAGGCCATCGACTGCCTCGACCACCCGGTGTCGCGCAACCTGGCCTCCTACGGCGGGCTGGCCGACATGCTGCAGTCCAGCGCGCCGATCTTCGGTCCGCTGCTGGCCTGGGGTGAGGCGGGCTGCGCGGTCTGGCCCGCCCCGCCGACCCGCGCCGTGGGGCCCGTCGCCGCACCGGGCGCACCGCCGATCCTGGTCGTGGGAACGACGAACGATCCCGCCACGCCCTACGCCTGGGCCGTCAGCGTGGCCAAGGAGCTCGATCGCGGGATCCTGCTCACCCACGACGGCGACCAGCACGTGGCCTACTTCTACAGCGCCTGCGTCCGCGCCGACGTGCAGATGTATCTCCTCAGCGGGCAGACGCCGCCGGCGGGCAGCACCTGTACCTCGTGACGCTGCTGACGCCTCAGCTCATGTACTCGTGAAGCGGTAGGTCCCGCTTCCGACGCCCACGGCGATGTACCCGTTGTCCGGTGTGACGCTGGTGACACCGGGCACGCGCTCGACGGCATGACCGCTCTCGCGCACACCGGAGGCCGCGGCGGCCGGCACGGAGACCAGGGCCGTGGCGTTGGCCGGCACCGTCACGGCCAGGGCCATGCCGGTGCCCCGTCGTTGCCACGAGACCTGGAGCGGTCCGGCCACCGTCGGCACCGACCCCGCGGCGCGGTCGAGCCCGCCCGAGGCGGGCGCACCGTGGCGTGGACCGTGCCGTCGGGGCCTGGCGCCTGGAGCGCCACGCCCAGGAGCGTCTCCTGCATGGCGACCAGCGCGGAGGAGCCCCAGCCGTGGGACATGGAGTCACCGATGAGGTCGCTCGGCTTCCAGACCTCCCAGGTGAAGGTCCCGCCGGCCTGCACGATGTGGGCCCAGCCGGGCATGGAGGTGTCGGTCAGCGTGTGGACCATCGCCTCGGGCATGCCGGCCGCGGCGAGGGCACGGAGGAGCTCGAGGCCGTGGTTGGGCCCGACGTCGATGCCCAGGCTCGCCACGTAGGCGCCGACGCGGCCACGTCGTTGGCCGGCACGACGCCGTAGGCCAGCGCCAGCGCGTTGGCCTCCTGGGAGGCGTGGCCGCTCGGGGCGCCGCTGGCCTCGACGCCGTCGACGTAGGTGCCGTCCGGTCGGCGCAGCGCGGCGTTGATCGCCGCCGCCAACTGGCCAGCCCGGGAGCGGCCGGACTGCTCCCCGGCGGGGTCACCCACGACAGCGGCGAGCTGGGCCACCCGGTCGAATGCGTTCACGGCGAGCACGTTGCTGGCGGTGTCGGCGACCACCGACAGGTCGTAGCCGTAGACCGGATCGCCGTTGCTGGTGTCGGCCAGCCCGTAGAGCAGTCCGGTGCCGGCCTGGCGGGCGCTCCACAGCCAGTCGGCCGCCCGGGCCACGGACGAGTAGAGCGCGGTCACCGTGGCGAGATCGCCCGTCGACGTGTAGTAGCGCCAGAGCCACTCGGCGTAACGCGCCGTGGAGGTGGCGAAGGTGCGGGCACCGTCGCCGTTGGGGTAGACGGCGTTGACCTGCCCGCCGGGCCAGTAGCGGGCCTGGCCGCGCTGCGACGTCGCGCAGGGCCTGCCAGGTCATGTTCTGGTCGCCGTAGGCCCGCATCACGCCCTCGGATTCGTTGCTGGCGTCCCAGAGGAACGGGCCCTTCTCCCGGGTCGGCGTGTCGACGAACTGCTCGTTGCAGCAATAGAGGCACGAGCGGGCGCAGAGCCGCCAGACCGCGTTGAGCATGCGGTTGTCCGAGGAGAACGTGGCGGTCGGGACGTCGGGCATGGCGGCATGCCGGGTGAGGGCCACGATGTCGCCGGCGCCGAGCGGCTGGCCGGCGTTCGTCGATCTGCAGGTAGCGGAATCCGAAGTAGGTGAACGCCTCGAAGGCCTGGCTGCCCGCCCGCATGATGTAGGTGGAGGAGAGGTTCGTCCCCTGCGTCCCGTGCAGCGTCGAGACCTGGCCGTCGGGGTCGAGGAGGTAGCCCGCCCGGATGGTCACGGTGCTCCCTGGCACGCCTCGACCGAAGGACACGCGCGGCCGTGCCGCGTACACCGCGCCGAAGTCCGCCACGACCGCGCCGCCCGCCACAGCGTGCAGCCGCACCGGGTGCACCGGCGTCTCGCGGATGGTGGTGCGCTGCGCGTACATCCGGCTGAACGGCGCCGTGCCGGCCGGCCCGAGCACCGTCACCGCCGACCACGCCCCGTCGTCGTAGCCGGGGCTCGACCAGCCCTGCGGCTGGGCCTGCCCGTCCACCCACTCCACGAAGTCGCCGACGTCGCCGTTGCGCTGGGGCGACGGCAGCCACTCCGCCGGGAGCTCCCGCCACGTGCCGTCCGACCCGAAGACGACGTGCCGGCCGTCGCGGTACCAAACGGAGAGCTGGAAGAGCAGGCCGGGGGAGGAGGCCGGTCGTCCCTGGCCGGGCCCGTACCAGCGGTGCAGCACGCCGATGGCGCTGCGGCGGCCCCCGACGATCGCACGGGTCAGGTCCACCGAGCGCACGTACTGCTCGTCGGGATAGGAGAAGCTCGGCCAGGCGTCGACCGGCGCCCCGTCCACGAACAGACGGTAGGTGTGGGCGGCGGACACGTAGGCGGTCGCGCGCACCACCGTGCCGGCGGATGGCGTGACCTCGGTGCGCAGGTAGGTCACGCGATCGGGCTGCGACGAGGCGCCGGCCGGGCGCAGCCACTGGGCCTGCCAGTCGGCGTCGCGCAGCGCCGTGGTGAAGCGGGCCGGCGCAGAGACAGGCCCCCATCCGCCGGCGCCCTGCGCCTGGACCGTCCACTCGTAGGCGGCGTCGGCCGCGAGCGGCGGCCCGGCGTAGGCCACGAAGGCCTGGCGGGCCGAACGGAGCGTCCCGCTGTCCCAGACCACCCCGGTACGGGTGGGGTCGGTGCGCCGCACCACGAGGCGAGAGGCCGTCTGGGCCGCGGCCCGGCCGGGACCACGCAATGTCCAGGCGAAGAAGCAGCCGTCGGGGTCGATCCCGACCGGATCCGTCAGGCCGTTGACCGTGCAGCCCGGTGACCCGCAACGGACCGCCGGCGCGCTGCAGATCACCGCCGGCCGTCCCGGAAGGCAGTTCCGCCGCGCCGGACCCGTCAGTCGACCCGAAGGGCAGCGCGGCACCCGCCGCCGCGCCGGCGGCGACGCCGGCCGAGGAGGCGAGGAAGGTGCGGCGGCCGAAGCGGCTCACGAGGTTCCTGCTCCTGTTCCTGTCCGCTCCCGACCCGATCGACCCGATCGACCGCACCGTGTCGAGGCCGGCGTCGGCGTAGGAGAGAGCGCCTGTGGCGGAGACGGCCACGCCCACCGGCGTCCCCATGGTGGTGAGGACCCAGCGGGTGCCATCGTTGTCGCCTTCGGGTGTCCCCACTGGGAGCGCGCCGGCGGCGGTGTAGAGGTCGCCCGCCTTCATGGTCCGGCCGAGCAGCGTGCCGGTCGACGACGGGACGACCCGGATGACGTGCAAGAAGCCGTCGGCCACGAAGAGCGCGCCGGTCGGGCCGACGGCGAGGCCGCTGGGATCGTTGAGCTCGGCCGTCGGGCCGTTGGCGGGGAGCCCGTCGGCGACATACGGCCCGTAGCCTCCCGAGCCGCCCACGACCACGCCGATGTCGCCCGCGCCGACGGCGCTGCCCTAGAACGTCCCGCCCCGCGCGGGCGCCAGCAGCACCGACTGGTCGCCGCTGTCGGCCACCAGGAGGTCGCCCGCCACGTCGACGGCGACGGCGACCGGATCCCACAGCTGGGCCGCCCGGAGTGGACCGCCCTGCCCGGCACTGCCGCAGACGCCCGTGCCCGCCACGGTGAAGAGGTGCCCGGCGGTCACGGCCTGCCCGAAGACGGTGCCCGTCACGGCCGGGAGCACGCGCACCCGGCAGTTGGCCGTGTCGGCGATGAAGAGGTCGCCGGCCGCGTCCACCGCGACCCCGGTGGGTTGGTCGAGCTCGCTGGCCGTGCGCGGCGAGCCCGTCTCCGTTGAAGCCGGCGGCGCCCGTGCCGGCCACCGTCACGGCGGTGCGCGACCCGGCCCGCACCTCCTGGACGCGCTGCGCCGTTGCCTCCGCCACGAAGATGTCGCCGTGCCCGTCGACGGCCACGGCCGTCGGGTGCCCGATGGATCTGCGCGCCGGTACAGCTGCCGCCGACGAGAGTCGCCGCGTGCCCGGCCCGGAGATGGAGTCCGTCGAGGGTGCCGCTCCGGGACGGTACGACGACGAGCCGGCAATGACCGGTGTCGGCCACCACGAGGTTCCCGGCGGCATCGAGCGCGATCCCGCCCGGGTTGTCGAGGACCCCGGGTCCGACGATCGTGCGGCACCGCCGGCGCCCGTCGCGCCGCGCCGCTGCCGCAGCTTCGCACCCGCCGCCGACCGCCCATGGTGGCGAGCGAGACGAGCCCGGCCAGGGCCACGGACAGTCGGCGCACGGCGCACATCATGCCGGTTGCGGCCGCCCGAGCACCGGCGCACCGACGACCGCACAGCGTGCACGGTGCGCGGCGGCCGGCCGGCCGTGCCAGGCCATAGGGTCGGCGCAGCGAGCAACCCCTCGCCACCGGACCGACAACGAAGAAGGAGATCGCTGTGCCCGCACCCGAAGAGGCCCTCAGCGCCCGGAACGTCACGTTCACCGGCTACGAGGGCGCCGAGATCAACGCCTACCAAGCCCTCCCCGCCGGTGACGGGGCCTTTCCCGGGTGTCCTGGTCATCCACCACCTGCCCGGCTGGGACTCGGGGACCAAGGAGATCACGCGGTCGCTTCGCGGCCAGCGGGTACAACGCAATCTGCCCCAACCTCTACGCCCGCCAGGGGCTCCATGTCGATCCCGACGACGCCGCGGCAGCGACGCGCGAGGCGGGCGGCATCCCCGACGACCAGTTCGTAGGTGACGCCGACGCCGCGGTCAAGGCGCTGCGGGCACTGCCCACGTCCAACGGCAAGGTCGGCGTCATCGGCTACTGCTCGGGCGGCCGGCACTCGTTCCTTACCGCGGTGAGCCTGCCCGTCGATGCGGCAGTCGACTGCTACGGGGCCTTCGTGACGGGGACGGTTCCCGACGGATTTCCCCTCAAGGTGACGCCGCTGGTCGATCGGACGCCGGATCTCCACTGCCCCCTGCTCGGCCTCTTCGGCAACGACGACCAGTTCCCGAGCCCCGCACAGGTGGACGAGCTGGAGGCGGCACTCAAGGCGGCCGGCAAGACGTACGAGTTCCATCGCTACGACGGTGCCGGTCACGCGTTCTTCTCGGTCGAGCGCCCGGCCTTCCGACCCGAGGCCGCGCTCGACGGCTGGCAGCGCATCTTCGACTGGTACGGCCGCTACCTGGCGGGGGGCTGACCATGTGCTCCTACCTCACCGTCGCCACCGAGATCGCCGGCAGTGCCAAGGGTCCGCAGGGCTGGTTCGGTGTCACGTCGGCCAGCGTCTACTTCGACCACCCGTTCCACGCGCCTTTCGACCACACGCTGAACATCGACTTCGCCGACCCGTCCCGTGGCCCGGGCGCAAGGGTCGCCGTGGAGCTCAGCGCGGCGTCGGCGCGCCGCCTCGTCGAGAGCATCAACGAGGCGCTCGCCGCAGCGGGGGCCGCCGCCACGTGACGACTTCCTCCGGCCCGGCGGCCGGCGTCCACCTGCCCTGGGCCGAGGTGCCCGGCGCAGTGCAGACGTGGGCGGCCGAGGTCGGTGGCGGAGTGCCGCGCGCAGTGGTGGACAAAGCCGGCGGGTTCTCGCCCGGCGCCACCGCTGTGCTCGACTGTCCCGCTGGCGCCGTCTTCGTCAAGGCGGTCGGTGCCGCCTTGAACCCCGAATCGCCCGATTTCCACCGGCGCGAGGCCGTGGTGTCGGCAGCATTGCCGCCGGTATCGCAGTTGCCCCGACTGCTCAATGTCTACGACGACGGCGACTGGGTCGCGCTGGCCTTCGACGCCGTCGATGGTCGTCCTCCGGCCCACCCGTGGGATCAGGCCGAATTGCAGGCGGCTGTCGGCGCCCTCGGCGCGCTGCACGAGATGCTCACGCCCAATCCGGTCGCAGGCGTGCGGTCGGCGGCCGACCGCCTCGAGGCGCTCTTCGGTGGCTGGGCCGACCTCGCCGCGCCTGGCCGGCCCCCCTTCGGGTCTCGACGATTGGGCCGCACATAACCTCGACCGTCTCGTCGAGCTCGAATCCGGTTGGCGGGACGCAGTGGCGGGATCGACGCTGCTCCACTGCGACGTGCGCTCCGACAATTTCCTCATGACAGCACAGGGGGTCGTTCTCGTGGACTGGCCACACGCGTGCGTGGGAGCGCCCGTGTTCGACCTGGTCGCCTGGGCGCCATCGGTGGAGCTGGAGGGAGGTCCTGTCCCCGAAACACTCCTGGCGCTGCACGGTCCTGGCTCCGCCACCGACCGCGACGTGGTCGCCGTGTTGGTGGCCGCGTTCAGCGGCTTCTTGGTGCGCAGCTCCCTACAACCTTCACCGCCGGGGTTGCCCACGCTGCGACCATTCCAGGCCGCGCAGGGAGCGGTGGCGCTGTCCTGGCTCCGCCGCGTGACGGGCTGGTGACGGCCGGCGCGCCGCGGCGGGCGTCCCTGTAGGTTCGGTCGTATGCGCTTCGGACTGCAGATCCCCAACTTCACCGTCGGCGAGACACCCGGAGACCTCTTCGACGGTGTCGTGGCCATGGCGACTGCGGCCGAGGAGACGGGCTTCGACTCGGTGTGGGTGATGGACCACTTCTACCAATTGCCTCCCATGGGCGGACCCAGTGAGCCGATGCTCGATGCCTACACGCTGCTCGGCGCCCTCGCGACGCGCACTTCGCGCGTGCGGCTGGGCACCATGGTCACCGGCGTGACGTATCGCAACCCCGCGCACCTGGCCAAGATCGTGACGACGCTCGACATCATCAGCGCCGGCCGCGCCATCCTCGGCATCGGCGCGGCGTGGTACGACGTCGAGCACGAAGGGCTGGGTTTCGACTTCCCACCGGCGGGGGAGCGGCTGGACAGATTGGAAGAGGCGCTCCAGATCTGCCGGGCCATGTTCACCGAGGAGGCACCGACCTTCGACGGCCGGTACTACCGGATCCACGAGGCTCGTAACGTGCCACCACCGGTGCAGCCCGGCGGGCCGCCGATCCTGATCGGCGGCGGTGGAGAGAAGCGGACGCTCAAACTGGTGGCGCGCTATGCGGACATGACGAACATGTTCGGCGACCCGGCCACCATCGCGCACAAGGTGGATGTCCTGCGCCAGCACTGCACGAACGTGGGACGAGACTTCTCCGAGGTGACGGTGAGCCGTCTCAGCACCCTGATGCTCACCGCCGACGCGGCGGAGACGCAGGCGACGCGGGATTTCTTGCGGCAGGTGACCGGGGAGGAGCCCACGACCTCGGACATCGGCACGGCCGACGAGCTCGTGGCCCGTGTGGAGGATCTGGCCGCCGCCGGAGTCGAGTACTTCGTCTTCAACATGCCGACGGCGACGCCGGAGACTGTCCGACGTGTGGGTGCGCTCTTGGTCGGACGATTCCCCGACTGATTCCGACTGACCGCCCCGCCGCTCTTTTGGCCCGCCAGGGATGTGATGTCGGCGTGCAGCGCCGGCGGGCTCATGGCAGTGCCGGCGGGGGGAGTCCCAGGTCGCGCAACGCTGCCCGGGCAGCACCCAGCCCGCACATGCCGTGCACGCCGCCCCCGGGCGGGGTGGCGGCGGAGCACAGGTAGACGCCGTGCAATGCCGTACGGTAGGGGTTCCACCGTGCTGTCGGCCGAAAGATCATTTGCCGGAGGGTCGCTGCGCCGGCATTGATGTCCCCGCCGACGTAGCTCGGGTTGTGTTCCTCGGTCGCCATTGCGGTGAAGGTGGAGCGAGCGAGGACGAGGTCGCGGAACCCAGGGGCGAACCGTTCGATCTGCGCCTCAATCCGATCGGTCATGTCGACGGATGATCCGTTGGGGACGTGGCAGTAGGCCCACAACGTGTGCCGTCCCGCCGGCGCACGCCCGGGGTCGACGACACAGGGCTGGGTGACCAGGCAGTAAGGGTTTTCGGGATGCCGGCCGGCGTTGACGTCGGCCTCGCTACGGGCGATCTCGTCAAACGTCCCACCGACGTGCACGGTCACGGTCCGGCGGCAGCTCTCCGCGCTCCATGGGACCGGTCCGCGCAGGGCCCAGTCGACCTTGCACACGCCAGGGCCGTAGCGGTACCGGGCGAGCGCGCGGCCATAGCGCGGAGGGAGAGCGTCGCCGGCCATGCCGATCAGCTGGCGCGGCGTGACGTCCAGCACCAACGCTCGTGCAGGCGGCAGCTCGTCCAACCTCTTCACGAGACGCCCGGTCTCCACGCGCCCTCCGAGTGCAGTGAGCTCGTCGACGAGTGCGGCCACGACTGCGGCGCTCCCACCCTGCACGATCGGCCACCCGAAACGGTGGGCCAATGCGGTGAAGAGTCGAGGGAAGACCCCGGAGAGCGGCGCGGTCAGCGGCAGCATGGAGTGGGCGGCCGTGCCGGCGACGAGGGCGCGGCCTTCTTCTGTCTGGAAGCACCCGGCGAGGTGCCGGGCGGAGAACATCCCCCGCAACGCGAAGCCGGCGGCGACGAGCGGGTGGGGCGGAGCGTCGCGCATGGAGCCGAGGAAGGTCGGCAGGATCTTGTCCAGATCACGGACCAGTGGGCCGAAGACACGGCCGTACATACGCCCGTCAGGCCCGAGGGCGCGTGCGACTTCCCCGACCTCGGCGCCAACGGCTACTGCCCGTGGTCCCCCGAGGGGATGGGCGAAGGCAACAGGTGGCGTCAAGAGCCGGACGCCGTGGGCGGAGAGATCGAGCCCACGGAACGCGGGCGAGGCCAGGAGGAGCGGGTGTACGGCGGAGCAGACGTCGTGGCGAAACCCCGGCAGCGTCAAGCGCCGCGGTGCGGCAGCCACCACCGGGCTCGTCGGCCGCCTCGTAGACGTCGACAGCGAGCCCCGACCGAGCCAGCGTCAGCGCGGCGACCAAACCGTTCGGGCCCGCGCCGACGACAATGACATCGGCGCGCCCTCATGGGTGCTTCACACCCGCACGGTGAGCGTTTCCGCGGCGCCCATCACGGGGACTGGACTCTCGGCGAAGCGGCTGACGGTTCGTTCGACCTCGGTGTCGCAGCGCTCCGGTCGATGGTGGAAGAGCGCGACCTTGCGTGCCCCCGCCAGGTCACCGAGGCGGACCGCGTACTCGGCCGCGGCATGACCGAACGAGCCTTCGGCCTCCACTTCCTCGGCACGAAGGTGCGCGTCATGGATCAGGAGATCGACGTCCATGCGCCAGGCGGAGGGCAGCCTCGTGGTACTCGCCGATTCCGCCAGGGCCCGGACCGAGCGCCGTCGGGCAATGGTCCGGGATGTAGGCGATCGTGGAGTGCTCGTCGCTGACCCGGAATCCCACCGTGTGCCCACCCTTGTGTGGAACGTCGAGTGCGAGGACCTGGAATCCCTCGACCTCGAACGCCTCGCCGGGAATGAAGCCGAACCGCCAGCGGCCGCGCAGCGCCGAGGGTGGGATCGGGAAGAAGGGTGGCGACATCATCCGGGCCAGGAGCGCCGCGGCGTCGGTGCCGTCGTCCTGCGCAGGCAGCATGCAGGTCTACCCTTGCGTCGTCCCGATCTCCGGCACGGAAGAAGGGCAAGCCCTGCACGTGATCCCAGTGCAGGTGGGTCAGGAGAACGGTGCCGCGGAACGGCTCCTCGCCGAGCAGCCCTGAGATCCGCCGCAGGCCCGTGCCGGCATCGAGCAGCAGCGTCGGCCGACTCGGCCGCCACCGGTCGTCGTCGGACGACAGCGCCACACAGGACGTGTGCCCACCGAACCGGATGTAGTCGAGGCCGGGCGCGGGCGTCGAACCGCGGGTCCCGCAGAAGGTGACGCGCACGCGCTCAGTCTCGCGCCCGGTCCTCGCGGCGATGCCCCGCGGACAACTCTTCGAGGTGCCCGCGCTCGATGAGCTCCGCGTCGAACAACGCGACGCGACAGGGCGTACACGGCGATGTTGCTCGATGTGCGAATGCCGCCCTCCAGGTGGGCTCGCTCGCCGAGGAGCGCACCTGGCCCGTACTCGGCGAACCGTTCGCCGCCCCGTTCGACCCGGACGATCCCGTCGAGGATCAGCAGGACCTCGGTTCCCGGTTCGCCCTCCTCGAAGAGGAGTCGCGCCGGCGGGGAACCGCTGAATGCGTCGCTTGCCGCCCCCTGCATGAGTTGAGCCGACAAGGACGTCTCGAGCGCGGTCTCGACGGCGGACACGAGTGCTTCGGAATCCTCGTCGCCCCACGGGCTGTGCTTTCCGAACGACTTGCGGTACCAGTCCTTGAAGTCGGTCAGCCCCGACTTGTGGGACAGCCGCTGATCGGCGTCCGTAGACCCAGTGTCGAGGGAACCGGCTGGCGCCGACGAGCGCATGCTCGGTTCGACCGTCCGCATGAATCGTCAGACGACAACGTGGTCCAGACCAACGGAGCCTGCCACTGCACGAAGGGGCGCCGGCGCACCCGCCGTGGCGCCGGGACCCCGGTTCGGCCTCCGCAGGTCTGGACGAAGCGGACCCAGCCGTCGCCGCGCTCGGGTGGCCGCTGAATGTCGGGCAGCTGCACGGCCTGGAAGCGATGCCGCACCGCGCGCAGGTTGACCAGGGTGGTGCCCATGAGCCCCCCGCCCTCGTAGCCACAGTCGACGATCCGCCCTGGTCGACCGTGACGAAGGCCCGCAACTCGTTGGCGAACCGGAACCTGTCCTCGTCTCGAAGCCTGACGACGTCCATGCCCTTCGGTCGGGGGAGGCGGGTCATAGTGCGTGATCCCCGAGTCGAACGCCAGCCGTTGTGCACCCTCAATCGCCTCGGTCGGGATCCACGAGAGTGACGTGACGAGTCCGGTGTGACGGGTCTGCCTTTCTGTGCTCATGCACTCAGCCTCTACCGGCGGACCTCGGGTGACGAGTGTGGTGACAGGCGTCGCTTGGTGTACCTAGCACCACCAGGAGCGGGATGGTCCCCACCTGTTCCCCGCAGCCCGGTGTGTGCGAGAACTAGAGCCGTGGATGACACAGCGGGTGGTTCTGGCACGATCTCGGTGTTCCTCGCCGACGACAACCTCATTGTCCGCGAAGGGGTCAAGGCGTTGATCGAACGGCACGCGGACCTGTGCATCGTCGGCGTGGCGGCGGACTACGACGAGGTGGTTGAAGGGGCGACGACCCTGCAGCCCGCAGGTCCTCGTCACCGACATCAGGATGCCCCCGGCTTTCAATCGAGAGGGCATCGATGCAGCCAAGGAGGTGCGCAAGCGGCATCCGGGCACTGGCGTCGTCATCCTCTCCCAGTACGACGACCCCGAATATGCCGTCTCGCTGTTGGCCGAAGGATCGGCCGGGTACGGCTACCTCTTGAAGGACCACATCGCCCAAGGAGACCAGCTGGTCGATGCCATCCGTTCCGTGGCGACGGGCGGGAACGCACTCGACCCCGCCATCGTCGATGCGCTGCTGCGTCCCATGACCGCGCATGGCGGCCTGACGCCGCAAGAAGAAGAGCTCCTTGGGATGGTGGCCGAGGGCAAGCCGATCAAGGCCATCGCTGCAGCGAGGCGTCTCCCGCCGGAGGCTGTCGACGCCGAAGTGGAAGCGGTCTTCGTCAAGCTGGCCGAGGGCGTCTCGGCGGGCACGGAAGGAGCGCTGCAGCGGCTGCGGCTGCTCCACAAGGCGATCGTCGACCGTGAGGAGCAGGGCGAGACCTTGTCGCGACTCCTGCCCGGAGGCCTGGCCGAGAAGCTCCGGCGAGACGGCCGCCAGATCGGTGAGACCGAACGCGTGGTCGTCACGGTGCTCATGAGCGACATCCGGTCGTACTCGACGATCGCCGAGCATGCCGATCCGAGCCAACTCGCCGGCCAGCTCAACATCCATCGTGCTGCCATGAATGACGCCATCCTCGGGGAGAACGGCACGGTGATGCAGTTCGTCGGGGACGCCGTGATGGCGGTCTTCGGTGCGCCGTTCGAGCAGGTCGACCACGCCGACCGGGCCGTGGTGGCGGCGCTAGCCATGCACCGCGAAGCAGGCCACCATCAACCGCCGATGGGAGTCGGAGGGCCTGCCGCCCTTCGGGCTCGGCCTGGGCCTTTCGACCGGAGAGGCTGCCGCAGCCCTGCTCGGATCGGAGGAGCGGTTGGAATACACCCTCGTCGGGGACACGGTGAACATGTCCCAGCGGCTCCAGCAGCTGGCGGACGCAGGCGAGATCGTGGTCTCCCAGGGCACCGTCGACGCCTGGGAAGGGGCCCGTCGGACGGTCGCCCTGCCACCTCAGCTGGTCAAGGGACGCGAGACACCCGTCATCGCATACAAACTGGTGGACGACGGTCGCCCAGCGGGCGACGTCCTGGCGAAAGAAGGAAGCTGACATGGACGCCTTGGTTGCCGAAAAAGTCCGCAAGACCTTCGAGGCGGAGAATGCGCCGGTCCGCGCACTTCGGGGTGCCAACCTCGTCGTCCCATCGGGAGACTTCGTTGCGTTGATGGGCCCGTCTGGCTGCGGCAAGTCGACCTTGCTGAACCTGGTCGCCGGGCTCGACGTGGCCGACGAGGGGACGATCACCGTCGCCGGCGAGCTGGTGACCGGCCGCACCGAGGACGAGTTGTCGCAGTTGCGGCGACGTCACATCGGGATCGTCTTCCAGTTCTTCAACCTGCTCGAAGGGATGACCGTGCTGGAGAACGTCGCCCTGCCGGCGGTGATCGCCGGGCGGAAGCAGAAAGCAGGCCGAATCCCGTGCCCGAGATCTCCTCGACCTGCTCGGAATCGGCGACAAGGCCTCGACGGTGCCGGGCATGCTCTCGGGCGGGCAACGGCAACGGCTCGCCATCGCGCGGGCATTGGCCAACGAGCCGACGCTGCTGCTGGCGGACGAGCCGACGGGTGCTCTCGATTCAGAGGGCGGCCAGGAGGTCATTGAGCTGCTGAGTCGCCTGCACGCCGGCGGACAGACGATCGTGCTCGTGACCCACGACGCCAGCGTTGCGTCGGCCGCCGCCCGGATCGTGCGCATGCGGGACGGCCGGATCTCGGTGGACGAGGAGTCGGACATCCCCGTGGCCGTGCAGTCCTAGGCGTTCGATCCGATGACCTTGCACGACGAGGTGCAATTGGCGGTGGTGAGCGAGCCAACCGTGGTCGCACCGGCGTCGAGCTCGGCGCGCGCTTCGGTTCGTTCCGGCTGCTCCAGGCCCTGCTCTTCGGGTTGACGGTGGCCGGTGTCGTCATCGGTTGGCGAATCGATGTGCCGGGCGGGATCGCGCCGGCCGTTGCGGTCGCGTTCGGCCTGACGCTCGCCTGGTCGCTCGTTGGCCTCGTGGACACGGGTGCCCGGCAGCGGAGCACCACGCCATCACCGTTCCACTTGCTCGCAGCGATCGACGCCCTGGTGGCCGCCATCGCTCTGGCGGCGGGCCGGCAGGCCGGTCTGCATGCACGCGCAGAGCGGCGCCCGCGACGTCGCGACGCTGGCCGCGCTCGTCGTGACGGCGATCTCGTTCCACTTCCTGCTGGCCCTGCCCGAGCGGCCGGCTCCATGACTCCGGTCGCCGTTTCCTGGCGGTCGCCGGCTACGTGGTGGCGGTCGCCGTCGGGCTCGTGTTCGTGCTGGACCACCGACCGTTCAGCTTGGCGGACGGCGCAATCAGCTGGGCGATTGCGGGCGTCCTGGCGATCGCTCCGATGCGCAGCCGCTACATCGGTTCCATCGGCCAGCGCCGCGAGCGGATGGAGTGGTTCGGGATCGGGGTATCCCTCGCGGCCACCGTCGCGCTCGGGGCGACCGTGCTGCATCTCCTGGTGGGTTGGCCGGGGCAGCTTGGCGCCGTCGCTGCGGGAGCAACGGTGTTCGTCCCGCTCGGTCTGTTGGCCGCGGAGAACAAGAAGTGGGGTCCGCACGCCAGCAGGGGGCTGGTCCAGGTGCTTGCCGTCTTCGGCTTCGTCGTCGTGGTGTCGGCGATCTACCTCGTGGTTGTCCTCGGCCTCGGGCACGCGCCGAAGACCACCGGTGACAAGGAGGTCCTGGCTCTCTCCATGATCGCTTCCGGCGTGGCCGCGCTCATCTTCGTGCCGGTCCGGGCGCGCTTCCTCGACTCGGCTACCCGTTTCGTCTACGGATCACGCGAAGCTCCCGACGAGGTACTTCGTACCTTCGGCAGCAGGCTCACCCGGGCCATCCCCATGGACGAGCTGCTCCTCCAACTCGCCGAGTCGCTGCGCAAGACGATGAGCCTCAGCAGCGCCGAGGTGTACGCGGGCACGGGTGAGGTGTTGGAGCGCACCGCCTCCGTGCCCGACCTCGGCGCGGGATCGTTGGTGGTCTCGCCCCGGGAGCGACCGGTCGTGACCCGGGCGGGCGTCTCGGGCACCGCCTGGGCCTCCGTCTGGCTCCCGGCTTTGCTGCGGGGCCGCGAAGCTGAGCAGATCCGGGTTGCTCCTGTCAGCCACGCGGGCGAGTTGTTGGGCCTCATCGTCGTCGAGCGATCGTCGATGGCCAGCGCCTTCTCCGAGGACGACGACCGGGTCCTGGCCGACCTGGCCCGGCAGGTCGGGCTGGCGCTGCACAATTCCCAACTCGACACCGCTCTGCAGACGACGCTGGACGAGGTCCGCAAGCAGGCAGACGCGCTCCGCGAGTCCCGGGCGAGGATCGTCGCCAGCGGCGATGCCGAGCGACGTCGGGTCGAGCGCAACCTGCACGACGGGGCACAACAACACCTCGTGGCGCTCGCCGTCAACCTTCGATTGGCCAAGGACATCATCGTCGACGACCAGGAAGCCGGCATGGAGATGCTGGACCAGCTGGCCGGCGAGGTCCAGGAGACGATTCAGGAACTGCGCGAGCTGGCGCACGGCATTTACCCGCCGCTCCTCGTCGACAGCGGCCTCGTCGAGGCGCTGCGCGCCGCAGCGAACCGGAACCCGCTCCCGGTGGACATCGCGGCCGATGGCATCGGGCGTTATCCGTCGGAAACGGAGGCGGCGATCTACTTCTGCTGCCTGGAGGCACTCCAGAACGCGGCGAAGCACGCACCCGACGCGCGGGTCGAGGTCCGCCTGTGGGAGGAATCCGGAGGCTTGCTGTTCACAGTGACCGACGACGGCCCCGGTTTCGATCCGGACACTGCGCAGCGTGGTCACGGCTACGTCAACATGGCTGACCGACTCGGCGCTATCGGTGGAACGGTGCGGTGGGACTCGGAGATCGGAAAGGGGTCGCAGGTGCGCGGATCGGTCCCGCTGGTCTAGGTCTGGGTCTTGGCCGCGGTCGCCCCGTTCAGGCCGTGACGAATTCCTGGGTGTGTCGACCCTCCCAGAGCTGCCGCAGGGTGTCGGCGCCCAGATGCTCCTTGTTGAGGTAGGCGCGGGCCCCGCTCGTCGCCACCTCGGGTGGGAGGTCGCCGGCGTCGTAGGTCGAGCACAGGATCACCACGACCTCGGGGTGTCGCGCCACCATGGTGCGGGCGGCCTCAATCCCGTTCATCTCAGGCATGTTGATGTCCATCAGCACGAGCGCGGGTCTGAGCTCCTCCTCGAGTGACACGGCCTCGCTCCCGCTCGCTGCCTCGCCCACCAGCTCGAACTCAGTGGCCCGCTTCAGCACGGCCTTCATGGCGGCTCGGAACGGCGCCTGGTCGTCGACGATCAGGACGGGGAGCCGATCGCTCATCACGTCATTGTCGCACGGCTGTGCGGGCTGTAGCCGTGGTGGTGCCATGCATGCTCGAGGGGTGGTGTCACCCTCCCCCGGGGTCGCTGAGGTAGACCAGCACCGCCTTGACCCGCCGGTTCACGTCACGCTCCTCGGTCAGGCCGAGCTTGGAGAAGATCGAGTTCGTGTGCTTCTCGACGGCCCGCTCGGAGATCTGCAGGGAAGCAGCGATGGCGGCGTTGCTCTTGCCCTTGGCCATCTCGCCCAGGATCTCGGACTCCCGCGGCGTGAGCCAGGACAGGTCCGACTTCCGACGGGACGACTTGGCCTCGATCAGCTCGTCGACGATCTGCGGATCGATCATGGAGCCACCCTGGGCGACGGTGCGGATGGCCTGGGCCAGCTCGTCGGCCCCGGCGACCTGCTCCTTCAGCAGGTAGCCCCGGCCGGCCGAACCCGTCTCGAGGAGGGCCAGCGCGTAGGAGGGCGTCTTGTACTGGCTGAGCACGACGACGCCCACCTCGGGCTTGTGCTCCCGCAGCCACGAAGCGGCCTGGATCCCCTCGTCGGTCCCGGTCGGGGGCATCCGGATGTCGGTGACGACCACTCCGGGCGACGCGTCCTCGATGAGTTCCAGGAGTTCGGGCAGGTCGGCCGCCCGGCCGACGAGATCGAAGTCCGGCTCACCGTCGATGATGCGCGAGATGCCCTCCCTGAGGAGCGCGTTGTCCTCCGCCAGAACCACCCTGATGCTCGCCATGCCCTGCGTACGGTAGCGCGCCGGGTCGAATGGCCCAGGCTGGAGCCTGCGGAGCCATCGTGCTGGCACCCCCGGAGCGCGACGGGGTGGCACCCTTGGTAGGATCCGTCATGGTTGGCGAGACTGCATACCAGTGAGGAGACACGACGGGAGAGGATCGAGCCCGTGAGCGAACGGAGGTTCGACGTGGCCCGCTACCGGACCCGCGTCTACCTTCCGCCACCGCTGGCCCGGCTACTGTCGCCGTCGTGGTCATGGTCGGCCTGATCGGTGGCCTCGGGCTGGGCAGCCTGGCTGCCGCCAGGCGCACGCAGTCGTCGTTCTCGACGCTGCTCGCCGTCGAGCAACCCCTCGGACCTCACGCGTCACCATCTACGGCGTGGGGCTTCGGTGGCAACCTGGCGTACTCACCCGTCATTGACACGCCGAGATCGCACGGCTGCCCGGAGTCCGTCACGTGGCACCTGGCTTCGTTGCCGATCGGGCGCTCCGCTGACGCCCGACGGAGCGCCGCGGATCCGGGTCACCGGGCTTGGCCTATCCGGTGGCCAGCGTGAACGGGCTGTTCTTCACCCAGGACCGCATGGCGGTGAGCGAGGGACGGCTGGCCGACCCTCGGCGTCCCGACGAGATCGTGATGGCCCCGGTCGTGGCCAAGCTTCTCGGATTCCACGTCGGTCAGGTCATCCCGTTCGGGTTCTACTCGAACGCGCAGCAGTCGTCTGCCGAAGTTCGGGACCAAGGCGGTGCCGCCGGCGCTGCGAATCAACCTGAAACTCGTCGGTCTGGCATCCTGAACTCCGAGATCGTCGAGGACGACGTCGACATCCTCCCGACGTTCATCCCACTGACACCTGCGTTCACCCGGGAGGCGCTGGCGGTGGGCAACCTGTCCGGCGCGCTGACCTTCGGCATCAAGACGTCGGGAGGGCCCAGCCACCGTTCCCGTCGTCGAGCGCGAGATAGCCCGTCTCACCCCGCCCGGCCGATCCGTCACTGACCACGTCCTGGCGCCGGTCGTCGTCAAGGCCGACCATTCGCTGCAAGCCGATCTCCATCGCCTTGGGAGTCTTCGGAGCAATCGCCCTCCTGGCTGACCTCCTCATCGTGACGCAACTGATCGCGCGCCGGCTCCGCGTCGGAGCGCGACGACCGCGGGAATCCTGCGAGCCTTGGGTGCTGACCCGGTGGACACGATGCTCGACGGCCTGATCGGCCTGGAGGCCGCCATCGTGGTCGGGTCGATCCTGCGGCCGGCGTCGCCGTGCGCGCTGTCCCCGCTGGCACCGCTCGGGCCAGTGCGCGCCCGTCTATCCGGCGCGCGGCCTCTCATGGGACTGGACCGTGCTCGGTTTCGGCATGCTCGTGCTCATCACCGTCCTCAGCCTGGTCGCGGTCGTCCTGGCCTTCGCCTCCGCGCCGCACCGGGTCGCGCGCCGACCCCGGCTCCGTTCCACGTCGGGGACGCGGATCGTGGCCTCCATGGCGCGTGGCGGGTTCTCCGCCCCGGCGTGGTTGGGGTTCGCATGGCGCTCGAGCCCGGTGAGGGTCGGGCCACGGTGCCGGTGCGCTCGGCTCTCCTCGGCGTCGGTCCTGGCGGTGGCCCTCGTCGTCACCACACTGACCTTCAGCAACAGCCTGCACACGCTGGTCTCGACCCCGGCGCTTTACGGTTGGAACTGGACGCTACACCCTGAATCCGGTGGGGTCCGGCGGGGGGGACGTCCCTCAGGTCGCGCTCGCCATGCTCAAGCACGACAAGGATGTCGCTGCCTATCGCCGGGGCGTCCTACAACGACCTGCAGGTGGACGGTCAAGAGGTGCCGTTCCTGATGGAGAACGATCGCGCCGCCCGTCGCACCGCCCATCCTGTCCGGCCACGGGCTCCAGGGGGTCCCGACAGATCGTCCTCGGCGCGGCGACGATGGCGCGAACTGCACAAGCACCTGGGCCAGACAGGTCACGATCTCCTACGGCGTTCCGGCCGACGCGCCCATCTACATCCCGCCGACCCGTCTGCGGATCGTGGGCACAGCCACCTTTCCCGCGATCGGGTTCGCCAGCACGGTCTCGGACCACACCTCCATGGGCACGGGCGTGCTCATCCCGCTCCAGGTGCTGCCGAAGGCGTTCGTGGGCACGCTCGACGGAGGGCCCGACCCGGCGCTCGACGGTCCGAACCTCGTCCTCGTCCGGACCCGACCCGGTGTGTCCGCCGGCCGCGGTGCGCAGCAACCTCGACCACATCGTTGCTGCGGCGGACCGTGCCTTTGCGGCGGCTCCTGGCGGATCTGCCGGCAACGCCATCGTCGTGCAGGGCGTGCAGCGCCCCGCAGAGATCGTGAACTACCGGACGATCGGTGCGACGCCCACGCTTCTGGTCTCGGCACTCGTGCTCGGCGCCATCGCGGCACTGACGCTCACCCTCGTCGCCTCGGTCCGGCAGCGCCGTCGCGACCTGGCGCTGCTCAAGACGATCGGCTTTGTGCGACGGCAACTGGCGTCGGTCGTGGCCTGGCAGGCGACGCGTGGCCGCCGTCGTCGGGATCGTGGTCGGCATCCCGCTCGGGATCATCGCCGGTCGCTGGCTATGGGACCTCTTCGCTCGTCAGATCTACGCCGTGCCGTCCCCCACGGTGTCCGTCCCCTCCGTGGTCCTTGTCGCGCTCGGCACCCTCGTCGCTCGTCAACGTCATTGCGGCCGTTCCGGCCCGAACTGCGGCGCGCACGCCGACGGCAGCCTTGTTGCGGGAGGAGTAGGCCACCGACGGCCAGGATGGCGTCGGGACGGCTAACTGCTTGCGGCGCGATTGCCACCTTGAGGTCCTCCAGCGCCGCATTCAGCTCGGCCGAGCGGTTCCGGCGAGCTGAATCGGCAGATGCCAGCTGCTCCCCGGTCGGGGTTGCGCCACCCGAACGCATCAGATGGTCGGCCTCGACGGCGAAGGCAAGGCCACGCAGGCTGTCGGCACAGCGCATGCACAGCGTCCGGTGTGCTTCATCGGGTGCCGCTGCCGCGGCGCGCTCGAGACCATCGACGGCGTCGTCGACCTGCACGCTGACGTTGGCTCGTCGCTGCGCATCGTCGGTTGTCCGATTGCGAGAGCACGAGTTCCCGGGCCAGCTCGGCCGCGGTCACGGCCGGCCGCACCGAGCGCTCCCAGTCCACCTCGCGGCCCTGCCGCCTGGACCGGGCGATCGAGAAGGCCGACGAGGAGCGCCGCCAAGGCGATGACCACCGCCAGGAGCACCCAGCCCCAGGTCTTGGAGCTCGACGTGGACTTCGCAATCGTCGTCGTGGTGGTGGAGCTCGACGTGGTCGGTGTCGGTCGTTCTCGTGTCGTCGTGGTCGCGGGCACCGTCGTCGTGGTCGTCGGCGCCGTCGTCGGCGGAACGGTCGTCGTCGTGGTCGGGGCGGCCGTCGTGGTGGTGACGACGGCCGTGGTCGTCGTCGTGTCCTGCGCTGCAGCGCTCCCCGAGGAGAGCGGAGAGCGTGACAGGCGTGGCGGTCAGGGCGAGCGCCAGCGCAGCTGAACGGCGAAGACCTTCGAACGCATGACAGCAGCCTACGGTCATCGGCCCTGGTGAGACGGGACCATCGCCGGCTGACTCTCGGTGAACCCGTCCTCTCGCTACCCGGGTGGAGGGACCTTCACCCGACGGCCGGGTGCCAAGAGCTGTCCGACCCGACCCTGCATGACCTTCTCGAATTGGTCGCGGCGATGGGTCACCGAGATCCCGTCCCAGTACTGGCCGCCGTAATAGAACTGGTCGCGGATTCGCCCTTCGACGGTGAAGTAGCCCGCCGCTTCGCCCGAGGCGAAGTCCTGATAGGCGATGCCGACCGTCTCCATGATGATCATGCGGAAGTCCCAGCCGTAGTAGACGTAGCGCGCCAAGCCCATGAAGGCCTCGATGCCGAGGCCGCGACGGTGCAGGCGCGGGTGCATCACGACGGCGGCATGGCAGAAGCGGTGCCGGAAGTCCGCGTTGTAGGCAACGACGAGACCGAGAACCTCCTGGGAACCGTGTGGGCTCACGACGAACTGGCACAGCACGCCGGGATAGAGCTGTTTGAGAAAGTCGTCGTAGCTGGGCGTGGTGCCGCGGAAGCGCCACTGGAATGTGACGTCGGGATCACTGGAAAGGCGGTACAGCGGCGCATGGTCCTCGCTCGTGAGCATCCGAAGATGGAGTCGGCGCGTCTGCAGGCTGGGGGAGAGCCGGACCTCGTCGCTCCCGGTGATCGGGTCGCTCACCTGGCGAGGTCGCTCTCGTAGGGAAGGTGACGCCAGGGCGCAGTACTGCAGGTATGCGTCGCGCACCGTCGTGATCTGCAGCAAGAGCTCAATGGGCATGATCACGTCGCCGCCGACGGCATCCTCAATCGCCGCCATGAGGTCGACCGCGCCGACAGAATCCATTCCGAGATCCTCGACGAGATCGCTGCTCGGCCGAGATCTCAGGCGGACTCCATTCGATCTCCGTGACGAACCATGCCGTGAACTCCGTCGAGCGACATCACGTCGGTGCGGGTGTTTCCGTTCGATCGTCTCCCCATGCCCAGCCATCAGGTGACCGTACCTCCTCGCAGCATCGCCGGGGCGACTCGAATTGCTCTCACCAGGACGCAACCTCGTGCAGACCACCCTCGGCCCAGAGGGCTGGACGCGGTTGCGCCGGACCTTGCCACTCGGCGTCTTCGGGAGCGATCCCCGCTCAATGAAGACCACGGCGGACGGTCCGGCGGCGAACCGCCGGGCGAGCCGACCTCGTATCTCGCGGGCAGCGGCCCGGAGCTCCTCGCGTCCCAGTTCCGCTGTGCTGGGCTCGAGCACGACGACGTAGCGCCCGGTGCCGTCCGAGACAGCACGCGGCGTTGCCCGGCCGACAGGCCGGGTGGCCTTCGACCAGCGCATCCAGCGCCCGGGCGTCGAGGTTGCGTCCCGCCACAATGAGGACGTCGTCGGTGCGGCCGGCGATGAACACGTCGCCGTCACGCACATGGGCCAGGTCAGCCGTCTGGAGCCACCCGTCGGAGGTCAGCGGTGATGCATCATCTCCGACGTAGCCGTCGAGCAGCGAAGGGCTCCGTATCTCGAGCTCGCCCAGTGCGTGGCGGCCAGTGCGTGCGCACCTCCGTGTCGGGGACAGCCGGACCACACGACACGAGTTCGATCCCGCCTTCGGCAACCTCGTGCCATTCGCTTGCGGCAAGAGCTTTTGTGTCGACCCGGACCGACGACCAGGGAGTGGTCGTCGGATCGATCGAGACGGCCAGGGCTGCCTCTGCCATGCCGTATCCGGGGCACAGCGCATGCGGGTTGAGACCGACGTCCCGACCGACGGCCTCGAACTCTCGGAGCGCCTCGGCCGGAACCGGCTCGCTGCCGACGACGAAGCTGCGGAGCGAGGACAGGTCGAACGAACCCGAGGACCGCAACGCCGCGAGCGGCCAGCCGGAGCGCGAATGGCGGAGCCGTCGTCGACGTCGCCCGATAGTCCGTGCAGGCACGCATCCAGCTGCTGGGGTCGGCCATGAATGACTCCGGAGTCATGAGCACCAGATCCGTCGGCACGGACCATGGTGGATTGACGGAGCAGATGGCGTAGAGAGCGAGCCCGATGAGGCCCATGTCATGGGACAAGCGGCAGCCAACTGCAGACGACGGCCCCGTCTCTCGGCTCCAACCATCCGTACATCGACCTGAGATTGGCGTCGAGCGCGTCGAGCGAGAGGGAGATGCCTCTCGGCGCCCCCGTGCTCCCTGACGTGAACTGCACGAACCTGCCCGGAGCCTCGCGAGCGGCGGGTGCGCCCGAGGACGTCGGCTCGGTGAAGGAATGGACCGTGGCGGGCGACATCGGACAGAAGGGAGACGAGCCCGCGCATCGCACAACAGATGGGTTGCGCCTGTCACGGGCGCACATGTCGCCGATCTGGGTCAGGTACTCGTCCGCATCCATCCCACGGGCCGGATGGGGCAACGAGACGAGCGTGAAACCCGAGCGCAGCGCGCCGAAGAACGTGGCGAGGCAGTCGTGGGACGCCGTCAAGAGAGCGGCCACCGTGCCGGCTCGACCGGCCCGGCCCTCCAGCCACGCTGCGGCCCGTCGGGAATCCGCGGCCGAGCTCGGCCAGCGTTCGCGGCCGGGAACCGATCTGAGAGACAGTGGACACGCGCCTGCCCGGCGAGCGGCGCATCGAGCGCGTCGAGGACCAGGCTCATCGGCGGCCGACAGTACCGGCTTACTTCGTCGGACGTCTGCTCCATGCGGCCGGCGGCGCTACCCGTCGACCGGACGGCGGGTACCCTCGCGCCGGAGCGACCGGAGGACGAAATGGAACTCGACATCCACGTGCCCCGCTTCACCTGGCCGGGCGGCCCCGAGGCGATCGGGCCGACATTTGCCACGCTGGCCCGAACGGCGGAGGCGATCGGCGTGCGCACGCTCTCGGTGATGGATCACTGGTTCCAGATGGAGATGCTGTGGCCGGCAGAGGAGCCGATGCTCGAGGGGTACACGGCACTCTCCTTCGCCGCCGCCAAGACGGAGCGGCTGCGCTTCCGGCATGCTCGTCGGCGGCGTCACCTACCGCCATCCCGGGACTGCTGGCCAAGACGATCACCACGCTCGACGTCCTGTCGGAGGGTCGAGCCGAGCTGGGGCTGGGTGCCGCCTGGTACCAGCGAGAGCATCTTGGGCTGGGCGTCCCGTTCCCGCCGCTGCGCGAGCGGTACGAGCGGTTCGAAGAGACCCTCCAGATCTGCTTCCAGATGTGGAGTGACGACAACGGTCCGTACAAGGGCACGCATTATCAGCTGGCGGAGACGCTCTGCTCGCCCCAGCCGGTCAGCTCGCCCCGGCCTCGGGTGCTGATCGGCGGTGGCGGCGAGCGCAAGACCCTTCGCCTCGTCGCGACCTACGCCGACGCCTGCAACATCATCGGGGATGTCGAGACGGTCGCGCACAAGGTCGAGGTGCTGCGGCGTCACTGCGACGACGTCGGACGCGATTTCGGGGAGATCGAGGTCACGGCTCTGATCGGAGTGGCCGAGGACGCAGGTGCGGACGCGATCCTGCGTGAGGCCGAGGCACTCCACGGCGCCGGTGTGCACGCGATCGTGGTCCGTGCGGCCGGCTCCGAACCGTCGCAATGGCTCGAAGAGCAGTGGGGGCCCGTGGTGTCGAGGCTGGCAGCGATCGGCTGAGGTATCGATTTGTCGGACGACCTCCGTTTGTCAGTTATCTTGCAGTCCGCGGGCCGCTAGCTCATCCGGAAGAGCAGGGGACTTTTAATCCCAAGGTGCCGGGATCGAGACCCGGGCGGCCCACTCGAAACGACCAGTTCAAACTCGACCTGTTGCAGTCGGCGCACCTCCTCGTCTGGGCCGGCGCAGTCCGTGGCATGGACTGGACAATCCGAATTGGCCGATCTTCGCCACTTATCACCCCACGGAACCAAGTGTCCTTGCGGCGCCCAAAAGCGGGGTGAGTCTGAAGCCAGCGGCGTCCAGGGCAATTGCGCTGGTCTCTACCGCGGAGCTGTGGCGTGAGTCCATCGACGTGCATCTCGAAGTACTCGTTGTTCGCCCATGGACCGACCGCACCTTCGACCACCTCACGAACGGCATCGACCGATGCGCCTTCCCAAATGCAGATGCCGAATTCATGATCGCTGGTCGCGGCATGAATTGGCAATGCGACGCTGGAAGGAAGGCCGGCCTCGAGCGCCTTGGCCTCGGCGGCCTGAAAGCTTTCAGGATCATGGATGCGATGAATCACTGTGACAAACATGGATGTCCCTTCAATTTGTAGGTGTCGGTGTTCGGGGTGCGGAACCGTGCTGGCACGAGATTGCGCAATTCCAGTGTCCACATGTGCCGTTACAGATGCGCGTCACCCGGGTGGCTTCGAAGGAGGGTCATCGTCAGCCTCAAGGGTGACGCGCACCTGTAACGGCGTATTCACAGAATGTCAGGGAGATGCAGACTGCGAGGTACGCAGAACGACGACAAAGGAGTATCGATCGTGGTGGTTCTGATTGAGGACGTCTTTCCGGAAGGGGTGACCGTCGAGTTGCTCGATGCCGTGACCGACGAAATGGGAGTCGACGCCAACCTTCCGCCCGGCGGGATCCTCCATGTGCACTTCGAAAGGGACGGCCGTGCCCATGGCGTCGACGTGTGGGATTCGGTCGAGGCGTATGAGCAGTTCGTCGAAGCCACGCTTCTTCCAGCCATGGGCAAAGTGGCCGCGGCGCAAGGACTCGACCCATTGAAGTTGGGCGAGCCCGAAGTGAAAGTGACCGAGGTCCATCGCCTCGTTCACTGAGCAACCGCACCGCTCCAGAGCGACCCATGACCTTCGGGCACGCTCAACCGGCAATGGGGACGTATGGGGGAAGCCGAATCCGCTATCTCCTTTCTCGGGGGGACCGGGCAAGGGTTGCCGGCGGTCCACCCTGGTTCTGCTCGTCGGAGGGGACTGTTCCAGCTGGGACGTTTCCCATCATCCGCCGACGCCAGTCGGGGGGCACGATGGTCGGGCGGAGTGGGACAATGCCTGTGTGAGCTTGCAGGACTCGGCGCCGGTTTCTGTACGCGTCCTGGGAGCGGTGTGCGCGGTGACGCCCGACGGATCGATCATCGATGTCCCCAGTGCAAGTCAGCGCCGGCTTCTGGGGCTCCTTGCGGTGCATGCACCTCGACAATTGCGTGCGGAGTGGCTCGCCGACGTGCTCGGCGTCACATCCGGTGCGCTCCGGACGACCATTTCGCGTCTTCGTGCGACCCTCGGATCGTCCACGCTGCGCACGACCAGCGCTGGGTACTCGTTGGAGGGCGATGTCGACGCCATCGCGTTTTGCTGCGGCGGTAGGGAACGCGGACAAGACCACTGACAAGCTGCGGAGTACTAGAACAGGCGCTCACGCTGTGGACCGGGCCTGCCCTCGAAGAGTTTCAAGGTGAGGACTGGGCCAGGGGCGAGACAGCCCGACTCACCGAGATCCATGCCGCCTGCGTGGACGACTACATCGATGCAACTGATCTCGGCCCACCGGGCAACTGATGCCGTCGCCGTTGCCGAGCGCCAGATCGGGCACTACCCCTACCGCGATCGGTCGCGGGGCCTGCTCATCCGGGCTCTTGCTCTGGCCGGCCGCCAGGCCGACGCGCTGCGTGCGTTCCAGGCCTACCGATCGCTGCTGGTCGAAGAGTTCGGCACCGAGCCCTCGCCCGAAGTCGTCGAGATCGAATGTCGAGTGGCGACCGGGTGGAACGGTGTCGACGCCGAGAATCAGCAGTCTGCGGCGCCGTGGGGCAATCGACGTACCGCTGCCGGGCAGCCTGGCACACCGCGTGGCGTTCGTCGGCCGCGTCCACCGAGCAGGAGCTGCTCCGCACTCAGCTGGCCCTGGTGGAGGAGTCCGGACTCCGCTGCGTCGTTGTGGGTGGTGAGGCCGGGATCGGCAAGACCACTCTTGCTCGCCGAGTTCGCCAACTCCGTGACGGCGTCGGCCACGGCCACTGTGCTCTACGGGCGCTGCGACGAGACAGGCGTGCCACTTGAACCGTTCCGCACCGTGCTCGACATGTGCGTCGAGCACGCACCCCTCGACCTCCTCGCTGAGCACGTGGCCCAGGTCGGCGGCGAGCTGACGCGGCTCTGCCTCCCGCTTGGCAACGCGAGTGCCGACAACGCCAGCGCCGACCGGTTCGGACGACGCCACCGAACGGTTCCTCGCATTCGATGCCGCCGTTGATCTCCTGCGCCGGATCGCCAGCCGTCGACCGCTGGTCCTCATCCTCGATGACCTCCAGTGGGCAGAGCCGACAGCGCTCCTCCTGCTCCGTCAGCTCGTCCGGACATTGGCTGACGCACCGGTCCTGGTCCTCGTGAGCCGACGCGACCCAGGGGAGCAGATGTCCGACCACTTGCGAACTGCACTCGCCGAGCTCGAGCGGGGCGAGGTCAGCCATCTCCAATTGACCGGCCTCGAACGAGGTCGAGCTGGCTGAGCTGGTGGTTGCGGCCACACGAGCGGCACCGGATCCTGAACTGCGCCGCATCACTGGGAGACTGCGGGACGAGACGGCGGGAAACCCGCTCTACGCCTCGCAGCTGGTCCGTCACTGGATGGACCTGGGCCGGGCGGCCGGCGTCGCACGAAGGTCAGCGGGGTCGTCCCACGATGGTGATGCCCGACGGTGTTCCGCCCAGTCTCCGCGAGGTCGTATGGAGCCGGGTGCAGACTCTCGGTCAAGACGTGTTCGCCGTGCTGGCTGCCGCATCCGTTCTCGGGCTGGAGTTTCCGGAGGATGTCCTTCTCGAGACGCTCGACCTGCCGGAAGAGACGGTGCTCGGAGCCCTCGATGCCGCCGTGGCGGCCGGGATCCTCATCGACTTGCGATCCGTGCGCCGGACGATGCGATTCGTGCACGCGCTGGTCGCCAACGCGATGTATTCGGAGATCGGCCCGTCGAGTCGTGCCCGTATGCACGAAAGGGTCGTGCGTGCCCTGACCGAAGACGGCGAGTCGCTCCATCCCGACGTTGTGCTGCAACTGGCCCGGCATTGCGCACTGGCCGGCCTACCCGAGGATGCACTCCACTGGTCGATCTCTGCCGGCGATCACGCCTTCGAGCATCTTGCTCCGACGGAGGCGGCGCAGCACTACCAGGTCGCGCTGGATGCGGCAGAGGCGCTTGCACCGACCCGACGCACAACGCGCCGATCTCCTGGTGCGACTCGGTCATGCTCAATACCGAGCGGGTGACCCACGGGCCGCAGGCCAACCTGGTCCGAGGGGCCACGCTGGCGCGGCGCAGCGGGCAAAGCGAGACGCTCATCCGAGCTGCGTTGGTGGCCGACCTGGGCGTCCTCCGGGTGGACAGCCTCGCTCGGGAGCATTTGGAGGTCGTCGAGTCCGCGCTGCAGATCGCTGACCCGGCGGACACCGTCACCTATGCCCGCCTCCTGGCCGTCCTGTCCAAGAGCCTGACGTTCACGCCCGAGGTCGAGCGGCGGGTGACGCTGGCCCATCGCGCTCTGCGCCTGGCGGAGCAGAGCGACGACGCCACGCTCCTCGCACGCGTGGCGCCGGCGGTGTTGGCAGCGCTGTGGGCTCCCGGCAACGAGCGCCTTCGCAATGAGGTGGCGGCGAGGGCGCTTTCGGCCGCGGAGGCGTCGGGAGACCCGCTGCTGCAGTTCAGCGTCAATCTCGCGGCACGCCACGTGGCGATCGAATCGGGGGATCCGGTGATGGCTGCGCACACTCTGAACCGTCTTCGGGCAACGGCAAACAGCGTGGGAGAGCCATACTTGCGCTGGCTCATCATGGCTTCCGACACGTTCGAAGCAATGATGGCGGGACGGCTCGTCCGACGCCGAGGCGCTCGCCGCGGAGGCGCTCGACTTCGGCCTGCAAATCGGCGCCCCCGATGCCTTCGCCATGTACGCCGGCCCAGTTCTTCGTGCTCGGTACCTTCGCCGGCCGTCACGCTGAACTGCTCCCTCTGGTGGAACAAGCGGCTCGTGAGAATCCTTCCGTGCTCCCGTTTCGGCAGGCCCACGGGATCATCTGCGTCGCCGTGGGTCGACGTCCACGCCGCTCGTGCCATTCTGCACGAGGGCATGGAGGCGGATTCGCCGCAACTCGCCGTCGACAATTTCTGGATGACCTCGGTCATTGCGTACGTCATCATCGCCATCGAACTCGATGACCGCGAAGCGGCCGCCCAGCTACTGCCGGTCATCGAGCCCTACGCAGTCCAGGTCTCGTTCAACGGTGTCACCAGTCAGGGCCCGGTCGCTGCCTACGTCGGAAAGCTGGCGTCCCTCTTGGGTCGCCATGACGAAGCGGAACGCCACTTGCGGGCGGCCTTGGCCACGGCCACGGCCTTCGGCTGGACCTACCACCGGGCCACGACGCTCCTCGCCCTGGCGCAGGTGCGGCACCGTCGTCTGGGTGCCCTCGACGAGGAGAGCCGGTCCTGGCTCTCGGAGTCATCCGAGCTGTGCCGGACCCACGGGTTCCAGAATTGGATCGCCCAGATCGACGACCTGCCGCGCCAGGCGGGTGGCAGCGGTATCGCATCCTTGATCCGCGCCTCCTGTTGCCGACGTGACGCGCTGATGACGCGGGCTCGGATTCAGGATTGCCTCCAGGCCGCAGGCGAAGGTCTCGCCGAGGTGGCAGAGGAGGGCAGGCGCAATGACGACCCTGGTCATTGTCCACGAGGTTGACGATGTCGAACACTGGCGCACCTCGACCAGGCGTGAGGAGTACTTCGGTCCACTCGGCATTACCGCGCGCGACCTTCGTCGACCCGGACGATGTCCGGCCGAGTGGGGCTGATCGTCGACTGCCCAAGCCTCGAAGCATTCCAAAAGGCGCTCCAAGGTGAGGGCGCCGCGGACGCGATGAAATTCGACGGCGTCCGGGCTGAGACCATCCAGATGTTCGTCGAGGGCTGAGCGGTGGATGTCATCTCAGCCCTTGAGCTCTCGTACGACCAGACGGCAAAGCTGGTCGCCGGCCTCACCCCGGCGGAACTCGGGGCCCCCTCTCCGTGCGTTGGCTGGGACGTCCGGGCAACACTCAACCACCTACTGGGCGCCACCTGGATGTTCACATTGGTGAACCAGGGCCAGGCTGCGGACGAAGACGCCGGCGACGTGATCGGCGACGATGCCAGCTTGGCCGTCAAAGTCGCGGCGAAAGAGAATCTCGCCAGCTGGCGCCAGCCCGGGGCTCTTGATGGCAATCGTTCCTATTCCTTCGGAACGTTCCCTGCCGCGGGTGCGGCCATGCTCAACCTCGAGGAGGTGGTCGTCCACAACTGGGACGTGGCAAAAGCCACCAACCTGGAAGTGGTCATCGACCCCGTGGTGGGGCAAATGATCTATGACTGGGGCGTTTCGATCCCGCTTGACGACTTCCGCGACCACGGCGCATTCGGACCCGAAGTGGCGGTGCCCGGCGACGGCGTCCATTGTCGACCGTCTCGTTGGTCTGCTTGGGCGTCAACCGTGAAGGGCGGCATCACCTCGAAGTGGATCTCTGAGAAGCGTCCAAGGCTGAACAGCCGCAGAGAGAAAGAGAGAAGAGAACATGTCATACCTGCAAGTGCATTTCTGGCCCGGCGGCACAGAGGAGCAGTACCGGGCGATGATCAAGGTTCTGCATCCAGAGACTGGACTGCCCGAGGGTCAGCGCTCTCACACCAGCGGTCCCACGGAGGGCGGCTACCTGATCTCGGTCGTCTGGGACTCGAAGGAGCAGAGCGAGGCCTTCATGCAGAACACGCTCCTGCCGGCGTTGCCGGTAGAGGGTGGATTCGCCGGGGCTCCGGAGGAGCGCGTCGCTCGAGGTCGCGCACCACGATTCACTCTGACCGCGTTGCCCGTGTTCGCCTTCTTCATCGACGCGACGCCGGCAACGGTGTGGCGCTGTTCTGACCAGCCCGCGCAGATCACGCTCATACCTCCAAGGCATGGTGTTGCAATCAGACTGGGTTGTGGGGTCAGCAATCTGTCGCGAACTTTCGCGGAGAACCGACCGTGCTCGGCGAGGTGCTCTGCGTGCAGGTGCACCATCGGCTCTCGTACGTCATCCGACCGCCAGAGGCCAGCGCGGTGTATCTGACCTGGCTCCTTCGACATCGGCGCAGAGGGATGCATCTGCAGGCTGCAGATCGACGAGGCCGATAGATCAGACATCGCCGAGCTCGAAGATATTTGGCTTGCCGATTCTGGCTGGACTGCAGCGGTCCGTTGCTGCCGTTGAACCCCAAGCCGAGGTCTAGGAGGTCGCGACGGCCACTGAACACGATCGCTTCCCTATGCGGGCGCCAAGGGTGGATCTCTGGCGTAGTTCGTCGAATTGTCGGTCGAGTTCGCCCTGACGATCATCGAGGAAGTTCCACCTAAGACCAGCGGCACGCTGAGCGGATCCTTGGACTTCCTTCGGACCTGCTTCGAGGAGCGTGAGTGCATGAACCACCCAGTCCCCTAACCGACCGGGTCTTCAGGCGCGGTCGAACACCCGAATCCAGCTCCCTTGTCAGACGCAACCCGTAGGCTTATCGCTCATGGGGAACCGGCCACAATGCGGTCCTGGGACGTTTCGGCGGTTCTATCTCTACCGGCCGAAGGCGTGGGCGTCGATCGAGTCCATCGTGACCTGTCGCCGCCAGCTCCCAGCGATGCTCACGGTGGGCACGGACGCCTCGAGTGCCGCGAAGTCCGCTGCGAAGGCCAGCGCCGACGCCAGCACACGCAGCCTCGAAGATCCTCGGTCAACGACGTGAGCGCGTCGTCGCATCCAAGCCCGTCGGCAGACCCCGGACCATCCAACGAGGGGGCGGCATGGGCGCCGACGGGATCCGTCGACCTGCTGTCCGAACACCTCTACGGTGAGATCGCGTCCGAGGCGTATGCCTGGATGCGCCGGGAGGCGCCAGTCCACCACGACGAGGTCAACGACCTGTGGGCCATCGCCACCTGGGACGGCGTGTCGGCAGCGTCCCGTGACAGCGCGACGTTCTCGAACGCCGGCGGGTCGCGTCCGAGGATCCCGCCGATTCCGTGGATGCTCGACATGGACGGAACCGACCACATACGTCGACGCAGGGTCGTAAGTAAGGCCTTCACGCCAGGGCGGGTGAAGGCCATGTTCCCCGGCATTGCCCTCTTGTGTGACGAACTCGTCGACGTGGTCGCCGGCCGCGACGAGTTTGACATCGTTGCCGACCTCGCTGCGCCGCTACCAATGATCGTCATCGGCGACATGCTTGGCATCGAGCGCGACGACCACGACATGCTGCTCCGGTGGTCGGACGACCTCATCGGCTCCATCGCCGGTACCGCCGATCGCATGGAGGCGGCCGCGGCCGCATTCGTCGAGTTCGACGCGTACGCTCGGCGGACGATCGAGGACCGCCGGTCCCGACCTCGCGACGACCTGATCAGCGCCCTGGTCGGTGCCGAAGTTGACGGTGAGTGCCTGACCGAAGACGAGCTGGTCATGGAATCGCTCCTGATCCTGCTCGGCGGCGACGAGACCACCCGCAATGTGATCAGTGGTGGCGTCGAACTGCTGCTCTGCAACCCCGGCGAACACGCTCGCCTTCTTGCTGACCGCTCGCTGCTTGACGGCACGGTCGAGGAGATGCTCCGCTCCGTGTCCCCCATCAAGAACATGGCACGCACGGTGACCAGTGCCGTCGAGATCAGCGGCACGACGTTGCTGCCTGGGTACGAAGCCGTATTGCTCTACGAGTCTGCGAACCAGGACGAAACGCATTTCACGGATCCGTTCCGCTTCGACATCACCCGGACCCCGAATGACCACCTCGCCTTCGGCGTCGGGGCCCATTACTGCCTCGGCGCCGCCCTGGCCCGGGTCGAGATCAAGGCGATGTTGAGCTGCATCCTCGACCGTCTCCCCGACCTTGAGCTCATCGGTGATGCGGCGCCCGAGCGTTTCCTCGGATCGCTTCGCGCCTTGCCCGTGCGCGGCGCGACGACGAGCAGCCATGCCTGATGCCACTCTCACGGAGGACTCGCCTAGGAGGTAACCGCGACGCGATGGGACTTGGATACCCCGCTCGTTGAGAACCTCGAGGGGGCTGCATCCCCACCTATGCCGTACCGTCCCGCCGAGTCGGCGTTCGGGGGCGTCCAATCGACTTGCTGAAGGTCGCGCTTTGGCCGCCAGTGGGTTGGTCAGTTGACGAGGCAGGCGAGCGTGTAGAAGTCAGGCGGGGTCATTGGCACAAGGCCGTTCTCGCAGTAATACCCCCTAGAGACTGTTTGCCAGACGCCACCGGAGGCTTTCAGCAATACCGTGATGGTGTCCCTTTCAGGCGACGGACCCACATCGATGTTTGCTGCAGCGAATGTGCCATCGCTCGAGCAGAGGAAATTGTCAAGGACAGGATTGTCGCCCGGTCCGAAGGAGCCATTCGTTATCGCTCCGGAGGTGATAGCGCCAGTGTTACAAGCAGGCAGCGGCACAGCGGTCGCGTCCCCGTAGTTGTAGATAGCGCCGTTGTTAGCGATGATCCAGTAACCGCCACCGTCCTGGGTGGCCACAATGCTGACAACCGACCCGGAGGAGGCGGTGCCAACGGCGGAGCCGTGGAAGACAGCGTCGCCGAAGCTAAAGATGCCCCCGTCGGACGCTACGAGCCAGTATCCCTTCCCGTCGTGGGTGGCTGCCATGCCGACGACAGGCTGGTTCAGGTGGATGCTGCCGGTCGAGCCATAGAAATGGGCGTCACCGAAGCTGAAGATGCCCCCGTCCTTCGCGACCAGCCAGTAGCCACCGCCGTCCGGGGTGGCTGCCATGCCGACGACAGGCTGGTTCAGGTGGATGCTGCCGGTCGAGCCATAGAACTGGGCGTCACCGAAGCTGAAGATGCCCCCGTCTGCCGCGAACGAACCAGTAGCCCCCGCTGTCGGCGGTCGACGTCATTTGGAGCGCTGGGGCATTCAGATGGATGCTGCCGGTGGAACCATGGAACAAGGCGTCGCCGTAGCTGAACACACCGCCATCGGCGCCAAGCAGCCAGTAGCCATTCCCACTGGAGGTGGGGGCGATCCCCACCGTCTGGGCCTTGAGCGGAAGACTCGACGCGTCTCCGAAGAAAGGGGCCCCGTTGACCGTGGCAACGGCTCCGTTGGATGAGACCGTCCAAAAGCCGGTCCCTCCCGGTGTTGGAGCAGCAGCGGTGATGGCGTGGGCTCCGACCTCGGCCGCAGAAATGGTGTTGGAAGCCGCTGCCGTCGCCGCGGTGGCGGGCGGAGTAGCTGCGGTTATGGCCACACTACCGAGGCCAGCGAGCGCCACGACAGAGACGACGGCCGCGGCACCGATCCTCCGCATGAATGGATCACGGGGATGCGTCCCATGCAGCAGCCACTCGTCCGGCTCATGACGCTTGCGGTGCTTCATGGTGACCTCCTGTGTTCCTTCGCTGTGATGCACGATGCTATCCATACTGTTCGATCGCTCGCTGTTTGCCTTGTCCATGGTGTCTTGCGACCACAACCTGACCCTCCATCACGCGAGGGCCGATCCGAGAGCGCTTTGGATCTCCACCATGAGGCCAACGGACGACGCAGCCAACGGACGACGCAGCCAACGGACGACGCAGCCAACGGACGACGCAGCCAACGGACGACGCAGACGACTGACGACGCAGACGACTGACGACGCAGACGACTGACGACGCAGACGATTGACGACGCAGACAGTGGGAGGGGGAGTACCGGACGGCGGCATATCCCTTTGTGCACTCGAGCGCGATGATGTGCGTATGACCGAACTGACTCCCGCACAGACCGAGTATCTGGCCAGCCAGCGCTTGGGCAGGATCGCCACCGCTGGTGCCGACGGTAAGCCTCATGTGGTGCCTACCTCGTTTCGCTACAACAGTGAGCTCGGCACCCTCGATGTTGGTGGGCTCCACGTTGCCACAACGAAGAAATATCGAGATGTCCAGGCAAACGCCTGGGCGGCGATCGTGATCGACGATCTCGCTTCAACGGATCCCTGGCAGCCTCGAATGCTCGAAGTTCGCGGGCGTGCAGAAGCTGTCGCTATAGGTGGATCCGAGCTGGGCCCAGGATTCGGTGAAGCCTTCATACGCATCTTTCCAGAGAAGGTAAATAGCTTCGGCATCGAGTGACGATCTCTGTGCCGAGAATGGGTAGCTCGCGATCCGTCCCCGATGTAATCGGTGATCAGCAACAATGAGTTGCTACGGCCTGCGGTGGCCGGACAGGTCAGCTTGCATTGTCGAGCACTGCCGAGAGCCAGGGGACGGTGTCCCGGGCTGCGGCGATTGCGTCGGCTTCCGACAGATACTCTCTTCCCGAGTAGTAGGCGACAGGCGTCCAGATTCCCATGTCTTCGGGATCACGTCGGAACTCCTCGAATCCGAATGTGTTGTCGGGCCGACTGAAAATGTCGACACAACGGTCTACGGCCGGCGTTGAGGGACTTGCCAAGACAGACCAAGACGGATCCAGCCTCGCCGACATGAGGTCATGGTACGGCACTCGCCGCACGGCCCAGGCCTGCGACAGGAACGCCTGGACCAAACCTCGCTTGAATCGGATTGGTTTGAGAGGTGGCGGAAGCGCATGTGCTCTGGCAACCTGTGTATATGGCCCGATGGGGTGAGTTTGCTGCGCACGCGCCCGATCTGGCCGCCTTCGGGGCGGAGCGACTGACCGCGTCGCCGGCTTATCTCGCAACCATTCGAGATGACGGGGCCCCGCGGGTGCACCCGGTGTCGCCAATCATCGGAGCCGGAAGCCTCTTTGTCTTCATGGAGCCAACATCGCCGAAAGGGCGCGACCTTCGTGCTCGACATTGGTACGCCGTCCACAATGGAGTGCCAGACATGTTCGGGTCCGGTGGTGAGTTCTTCATCAGTGGTCGCGCGTTACTCGTCGACGAACCGGGCACGCGCGCGGTCGCGTGCGAGGCGGCGGCCTACCAGCCGGAGGAGCGTTACATTCTGTTCGAGCTTGAGGTCAGCGAGGCTCGGTGTAACGGCTATGGCGACATGCAACTTCCGGACCCGCAACGTTGGACGATCCTGTAAGGATGACCCATCTTCCGTTCTCTGGAGCGTCTTACCTATCCGGCGCTCCGGGAACAGTTTTGCTCCTCGGGCACGCTCGATCTTTCTCCTCGGGCACGCTCGATTGTCCGCCACACCTAGATATTGAGGAGGATGGAGAGAAATGAGTCTCGCGATCGATTGCGTCCTCATCGACTGCAACGACCTACAGCGGATGAGCGAGTTCTGGAGATCTGCCCTCGATCTTGAACACGTATGGACAGGCCCCTCCGGTGGTTTCCTCCTTGCTGATGAAACGCGAACGACTCGGCTTGGACTGATGCCCGGCAGCAGAGAAAAGGAGGGGAAGAACCGCATCCACCTCGATCTTCGTCCCGACAATCAAGAAGTGGAGATTCGACGCCTAGAGGAACTCGGCGCTGCTCGAGTCGACATCGGTCAATTCGATGTTCCCTGGGTCGTAATGATCGATCCGGAAGGAAATGAATTCTGCGTGTTGCGGTCGCGGTGAGAAGGTCTGCAGCTACTCGTTGCGTCGCTCCGGCCATCGACCGGTGTGAGTCCTTCACACAGGCATGCCGGCGAGGACTGCTTCGATTTGCGAGAAGAGACTCCGCATGCCCTCTTCGAACCCCATGAGTTCCTTTTCCATACCCGCAATTGAGTCGAAGTGAGTTCGGATCGCCATGACCGCACCCCCGCCGCTGCGATCGTCGATGGTGATGGCCATGAGTGTGATCGCGTTCCCGTCGTTGGGGCGGCCGTCGTCGTCGACGTCGGCATCCCGCAACTCGAGGCGGTGGGGCGGGTCGGCCGCAATGACCTCCCATGAGCTGTCGTGGCGCTCATCCTCAGACCCACTCATGAAGAAGTTGATCCGCCCGCCGGCCCGCAGATCGTGCTCGATCACGGTCGTTGGGTAGCCAGGAGGCCCCCACCACTGCTCGAACTGACGGGGGTTGGCCCACAGCTGCCAAGCCCGTTCGGCAGTGGCCTGAAGTTCCGCAGTGACCGTCACGGTCAGGGATTCGGGATCTTTCTCGACGCTGATCGCGCTCATCGCTTGCCTCCAGTGGTTCGCGTTTCCGTTGCTAGAAGGTCGTTCATCCGGTCCACCCGCGCTCGCCAAAGTTCCTCAATACCGTCAAGCAGTACCCGTGCCCTCTGGACGGTATCGATGTCGGTGCGCACGAGCCGCTCGCGGCCCTGGCGTTCCTTTGTGACGAGACCGGCACCTTCGAGAACAGCGACGTGCTTCTGCACGGCGGCGAAGCTCATCGGGTAGCGCTTCGCCAACGCCG
Source organism: uncultured Acidimicrobiaceae bacterium (assembly GCA_963762175.1). Lineage (GTDB taxonomy): Bacteria > Actinomycetota > Acidimicrobiia > Acidimicrobiales > RAAP-2 > Bog-473. Next base: position 11,384 of record CAVXJW010000002.1, on the reverse strand, counting down.
ACACGCTGTACCTATCCCCGACGGCGAGAGCAAGGATGTCGCGCCGAGTGGTGTCGGCGAGGGCGTGGAAGATGCGGTCTACGTCAGTGTTGGAAGCCCGAGATACAACCATCTGGTTGTATGTTAGACCATAGCTCTGGTGCACACAAGTCTGAATCGTTCGCCCACCGGGTTGTGTCGATCCAAAGAGGAGAAAACGAATGCCAGCAATGAGCGTGACTGCAGAGATTCATGGGTTCAGTCAGCCGGACGCGACGCCGACACCGTGGTCGACGGGAGTGGAGCGGTTGCGAACAGCAGACACCTTCTGGCTGTCCTCGGTCCGTGCCGACGGCCGGCCGCACGTCACGCCCCTGATCGCTGTCTGGCACTCGGATGCGCTGTGGTTTGCCACCGGGCCTGAGGAGCGCAAGGCGAGAAATCTGGCCGAGAACCCGTCGTGCGTGCTCACGACGGGGTGCAGCGACCTGGTCGAGGGAGCCTTCGATGTCGTGATAGAGGGACAGGCCGAGCAGGTGAACGAGGACTTCGAGCTCCAGTCAGTGGCAGCCGCGTTCGCAGTCAAGTACCCGAATGGTCCGTGGGACTTCGTTGTGCGCGACGGGGCATTCAGCGACCGCAATGCCGGCGGACGCGTGATCGCGTTTCGGGTGCGACCGGTGCGAGGCCTGGGGTTCCGCAAGGGTGATGTCTTCAGCCAGACGACCTGGCAGGGCTTCCAATGATCCGAGACGCCGCATCCTGCGTCCGAGCAGAGTGGTTCCGAGCACGAGCACGAGCACGAGCACGAGCACGAGCCGACTGCGGTCTGTCCCGCTACCCGGCAGCGAGGACTGAGGCGGCCGCTGAGTGATCCACCACTTCGGTGAATGGATTAGTCAGCGTGTGGGTGGGTGCCCAGGCCAGGTCTGACTCCAGTTTCCCGGCTGACGTCCGAGAGGACTGTCTTGATAACGATCCGTCGGCCTGGCCCGGTCACCCACTCGACACCCACCGGTTGGACGGAGTGACTTAATAGGAGCCTGCCTCACACAGTCCCATCGCTGTCTTGTCCGTCGTCCCGCTTGGTGCGGTGTCACCCCAACCCAAACCAAGGAAAGGATGACAGTGACCAATTTGGCACGGAGCATCACCGGCGGGGTCGATACGCACCTCGACGTCCATGTAGCTGCAGCTTTGGATGAGCGAGGCATCCTGCTCGGCGTCGAGAGCTTCGCCACGACGGAGAGCGGATACAAGAAGCTGCTGGGCTGGTTGAGCGACTTCGGCCCCGTCGAGCTGGGACAGGTTGCTTACCAGGAGGTGGCCGAAGTGACGCCTGTAGTTGTTGACTCCCCAGAAAAAGAGGACGCACCGTCGTGGTGGTTCCTCGACACCCTGGTCGTTGAGCACCGTTGCGCACCCGAAATGGACACCATCGTGCTCGAAATGACGCTGCCAGTGGGCTCCTCACCCCCGCTGCACGTCCACGACAAGCTGGACGACACCTGGTACATCCTCAATGGCCAGATGGTCGTCCGCTGCGGAGACGATGAACTGGTCGTCGGAGCCGGGCACTGGGTCTCCATGCCCCGCGGGGTGCCCCACACATTTCGGGTGGTCGGTGATTGCGAAGCGCGGATCCTCCTCGTGCACGACAACGCCAGCTTCCGTGACCTCATACGCGACGTCAGCAGTCCAGCCACGGCGCGGGTCGTTCCAACCCAGCCGCATTTCCCTCCAATGGACGAGCTGGCGCGCATCGCCGCTTCATACGATCTCAGGCCGGTCGGACCACCCATGAGTGTCGAAGACAGCGACGGCGCACGGTCCGCTGCTGGCTGATCGTCATCGCACGCGCGCAGGTACGCATCCTCAAATGATCGATAGATCACACAAGAGGGCACGGGTCAGCCTGCCCATCTGGTCGATCGGCAACTCCTCGGGCCTGAACCAGCCGACCTCCGAAGTCTCGTCGTCGTCTGGACGAGGAGATCCGTCGACCACAGTGGCATCGAAGACCGTCACGACGTAGGCCGTCTCGTCGCCATTCGGATAGGTGACCCGATAGTCAGGACCTCCAAGCACCCCGAGGATATTCCCCAACTCGACGGTGACCCCAGCTTCCTCCTGGGCTTCTCGGATGGCGCCGCTGCGAGGACTTTCATCTGGTTCGACCGCACCCCCGATCGTTGCCCAGTTCCCGGTGTCGATGAGTCGGACAAGGAGCAGACGCCCCATGTCATCTCGTGGAAGGACCGATGTCGATGGGAGCAAGAGGAGGTCATGTCCCACCTTCTCTCGCAGCTGGAGAATGTGACTGGAGATCACAGGCCACAGTACCGCCGGGTGGCAATCCGGCTGACTGTCGGCGTTTGGGTACGGTCCAAGCGTCGTTCGGGTCAGCCGTGTCCTGGGAGCGTCAGCGATCACTTCCTGGCGCAGATCTGGAATGACGTTCCGGGACGACACAAACCAAGATCAGCGCTCAGGCGTCGGCTGCAAAGAGGCGCCACTCATCTGGAACGCCCTTGAGTTCATGTAGACCTCGCTCTCGAAACGAGATGCCAGAGCCGGCTACGAGGTCTTTGACAGTGCTCGAAACCAGGACTTCTTCGGGTTCGGCCAAGGACCCGACCCGGGAGGCGATATGGACGGCGAGACCAGCGAGATCGTCACCCCGAACCTCGCACTCGCCCGTGTGGAGTCCGGACCTGACATCGATCCCAAGGGCTTTGACCGCCCTGGTGATGGAACCGGCACAGCGAACTGCTCGAGCGGGACCATCAAAGCAGGCAAGAAACCCATCCCCGGTTGTCTTGATCTCTCTGCCGCGGAACCGATCTAGTTCCGTACGGACAGCCCTGTCATGCGCGTCGAGAAGGGTGTGCCAATGATGGTCGCCTTCGGCTACGGCGCGCTCCGTTGAACCCACGATGTCTGTGAAGAGCACGGTCGTCAATATCCGATCAGCCTCGACTGGAGGTCGCTGTCCCGTGAGGAACTCAGCCACCTGGTCAATGATTGCGTCGGTATCGCCAACCCAGAAGAAGTGGTCGGCGCCGGGAAGCTCGACGTAGCGGGCTCCGGCAATATGCTCAGCGAGATATCGGCCATGTCCAACTCGAATGGGAATGTCGTCGGTTCGATGCAGGACGAGGGTGGGCGCCTGAATACTCGGTAAGATGTCTCGGACGTCAGTCTCTGCGTTCGTCTGCATCAGAGCACGGAATCCGCTCGGGCTCGTCGCCCGCCGTTCAAATGCGGCAAAACGTCTCCGAAACTCAGGGTCTCCCGCAACCGAAGGCGCGAACATGTCGACGGTATTATCTCCGCCCCAGTTCTCGACCTTGGCCTCAACGTATCGACTCAACACGTCGGGCGGATAACCCCAAGGGTTGCCCGGAGCCTGGGTCATCCTCGCAAAGGTCCCGTAGAGGACAAGAGCTGAGACGCGCTCCGGGTAGGTGGCTGCGAAGAGCATCGACATGGGTCCGCCCTCGGACAGCCCGAACAGGGCAGCTCGCTCAGACCCGGCTGCGTCCATGACGGCTCGGAGGTCCTGCATCCGGTCCTCGAGAGTCGGAGCCCCCTGGATCGGATCCGAGAGACCGAGACCGCGACGATCGAAGAGGATCAATCGGCTGAACGAGGCAAGCCCTCGAAGGCAGTCCGCCATCGCCGCGTCCTCCCAGACCAGCTCCACGTGCGAGACGTAGCCGAGGATGACAACGAGATCGAAAGGCCCTTCGCCGACAACCTGGTAGGCGATATGGACATCTTCCCGTGTCGTGGCATAGCGCGTGGTGGGTGAATCGATCACTTCCAACATTCTGCACCCAGAGTTCTCGGATTCCCAGGGGCCGGGATCGAGACTCGGGGCCCACCTCTTTGGGCTGATGTTTCCCGAACTTAAGTGTTCCAGCTCACATCATCAGGACAAGCATGAAGGCCATACCGATGCACATGATCGCGTGGCTGACGTCGACCAGCCAGGGAGCGGCGACAGCCCGTTCAACGGCCGTCCAGGCGCTGGAGGCGTCGGCGGACGGGCCCTGGCTCGATGCCACACTGCTGGTGGCCTCAAAAGCGTAGGACGGGGCGTGACTCCCGAAATGGGATCGACCCTTGGTCGGGGAGGCCAGGGTGAAGATCGCCGATGTGCACAGGATCAGCGCGAGCAAAGCGACGAGCCCGGGGTCCGCTCGGCCTTCCGTGGACGACATGGACATGGCCATCGACATGGATCCCGAAACGGTCGAACCACCCATTGGAAACCAGTACATCAGCAACATGGCAAAGCTCATGACGGCGTGGATCAACGCATGTGGCAGATGAAGGCCGTACTGAAGAACTGACTGAATTGCTGCCGCCACGAACCAGATCAGCAACAGCCCGAAAATGATCTCCCAAACGGTGTTCTTCCCGAACGCCCACTGACCCACGAACATTCCGGCCATCGAGATGCCCATGAAGATGTGGGAGATCTCGACGTCCCGGCCGGCCGATCGACCGGTCACGACTCCGAGGGCAAGGAGGCCGAACTCGTAAGCAGCGACCGCCAGCATCGTTCCGCCGAACAGGTAGTAGAGCCACGAGGGAATCGACATGGCCATGAGATCAGGTCTCCACACCGACGAGCGTGACGGATTCGAGTCGGCGATTTTTCGAGAGCTCGGCGATGGTGGGTAGCGGCCAGTAGGTGAGTGCGATGAGCATCACCAAAGGTGCGCTGTTGGGATCAGTGGCGCCTCCGGCCAAAATGCCCCCGAAGTTCTGGACCGCGATCCAGATGAGACCGAAGACGACGATGGCCAGAACGACAACGAATCGGGTGATCGGTGGTGGCAGGAAGACCCCGGTTGCGACGATCACACACACAATGGCCAAGAGGATCGCCATCGTGGTTCCGTCGTGCAGGAACAGCGACTCGGTCGATCGGTCGATGTGAGCAAGCCATCCGGGCTCCCCGGTGTTCAGTCCCGCGACGACGTTGTGCAGAGCCTGGGGGGACCGGCCCGACCCGACCAGGCAGAGCAGGGCGAGCAGGAGCCAGAGAATGGCCCAGACGATCTTTGCCGTCCGCGACCCGACGGTCCTTGCGGCGACGAACGGCCGGTCGTCGCCCTCGGTGGGCCAGATCAGAACGGCGAGCACGGCATAAAAGAGCACGCTTCCAGGGCCGCCTCCGAACGGAGTGGCTCCCCCCGAGAACACGGCCCCCAAACCCTCCCCGAACCACCAGACAGCGAAGGACCATGCGATGGACAGAACGAGAGCTGGCTTACAGGTTCTCCGGTACACGATCCCGAATGCGATCAGGAACTGAACGCCGGCGAAGAGCGCGTTGGTCAGAATTGGCTGGTGGTAGACGATCGATGCGTTCCAGGTAACCGTGCGTGCGATCCAGCCCGGATTTCCAGATGCCGCTCCGTCGAGCATCCCGCTGAAGCCAGCGGCCCCTCGGGTGAACATGAAGGGCTGGATCTGCAACAGCGCATCGAGCAACCAGAGCGTGGCGAGGACCAGCTGGAAGGTTCGCTGGAGATCCCGTGGCGCCACCGGCGCGCCCGAACCGCGAGGACCTGCGGGCGCGACGCTCGCGTCCCATGCGGCTGCATCGGTCAAAGCCATCTCTTGCCTCTCATTGTGGACGCCTCTGTACCACCAGTTGAGGGAGCCCGCCATCGCGCGATCAGGTCCCATGGAATATCAGGGACGCGTCGATCCGGAGAAATCTGGAACCCATCGTTCGTCCCGGAGATCCGCTGAGAGGACCGCTCGCTTTCAGGAGAGGACGCGGGTGACGGTGAACGTCGTGGGCCGGCCATCCAGCATCGCGTGGACCCTGAAATGCCACGTCCCCGCAGCGAAAACCGCATAGGAGGTGTAGTGGCTCGATCCGTAGCGGACCATTCGTAGCGGCATGTTCACCCCGGCCCTCTGAGACGCCACGACGTCTGGCCGCGGTACCCCTCCACCATCCCGCGTCGCTGGGCCGGAGAAGACCAAGTGGAATTGGTTGACGCCGGCATTCAACGAAGGCAGGTAGGCCTCGGCGGTATTGCCGTTGGGCAGGTTGACGGTGCTGATGTCGTAGAGCTGAGGGAGGAGGGATTGACCGCGGCTCGGCGACCACGCCTCGGCCGCCACCGTCAAGCTCGCGAATGCCACGATCGGTACGAGGACCGAGACGGCAAAACCCTTTGCGCCATGCAGGCGCGGGCGGGTCATGGCGCCGAGCCCGTTTCGGCCGAGTCGCGTCAGCCGCAGGCTGTTCAGCACCACGATCAAGCTCGACAGGCCCATCGCAATGGCCGCGACCAGGGGGTCTAGGAGGCCAGCAGCAGCGAGGGGAAGGGCGGCGAGGTTGTAGCCCATGGCCCACCCGAAATTCTGGGCGATGACGGCCGACGTCGAGCCGGCGACAGCGATGGCGGCCGGTACTCCCCGGAGGTCGCTACCGAGGAGCGCAATGTCGCTGGTTGCAAGAGCCGCCTCCGAGCCACTGCCAATGGCGCAGCCGACATCGGCTGCGGCCAGAGCAGGTGCATCGTTGATGCCGTCGCCGACCATCAGGACACCGCGCCGGCCGATCCGAAGTTGCCGCAACGCGTCGAGCTTGCCCTGCGGCGTCAGCTCGCCGAGGGCGTGGTCAATCCCCAATATGTTCGCCGCCATCTCGACCGCGGCAGAGTTGTCGCCACTCAGAATGGTCGTCGTGAGGCCCATGTCGTGCAGCTGACGAACCGCCGGCTCTGCGTCCGGCCTGAGTGGCGTCGTGATCCCAATGATCGCCACGACCGAACCGTCCATGCTGACGCTCACGACCGTCTCGCCGCGGGCTCGGTGGCGGGCCCGAGCCTGCGCCAGTGGGTTCGGAAGATCAGCCTGGTCGCACCGGCCAACGGCCACACGCTGACCACCCACGACGGCTGCCATGCCCTGGCCAGTGAGCGCGTCCACCTGCGTCGCGAGCTGGCGGGCGCGACTCGGGTCGGCCGCCTGGCGGATGGCGATGGCGATGGGGTGGTCCGACTCGGCCTCGACGGCCGCCGCGAGGCCCAGGACACCCTCCGTGGTGTGTCCAGGCAGCGCAGTCACCTCGGTCACCACGGCGGAGCGCTCGGTCAGCGTTCCCGTCTTGTCGAAGGCCACCATGTCGATTTTCGCCAGGCGTTCCAGCGCATCACCGCTGCGCACGAGCACCCCCAAGGCCGAGCCTCGGCCGGAGCCCACCATCATGGCCACCGGGGCGGCAAGGCCCATGGCGCACGGACACGCCACAAGGAGCACTGAGACCCCGCTCAGGACGGCGGTGCCGAAATTGCCCGCAACGAGCCACCAGGCGGCGAATGTGGCCAAAGCGATGACGAGGACCGCAGGGACGAATACGGCGCTGATGCGGTCCGCCAACAGCTGGATTGGCGGCTTGTCACGCTGCGCCTCTTCAACGAGTCGTTGGAGGCGTGCGAGCACCGATTCGGTCGCCAGCGTGTCAACCTGCACGACGAGGACGCCGCTGCCGTTGCGCGTCCCACCGGTGACCCGGCTCCCGACACCGTGATCCACCGGGATGGGCTCGCCCGTCAGCATCGATTCGTCCACTGCCGCTGTTCCGCTGACGACGACGCCGTCCAATGGGATTGACTCGTTTGGCCGTACGCGGATCAACGCTTTCACGGGCACGCTTTCTGGCGGAACGAGCGTGCCTTCCTGGTCGTCGGGAGCCGTCACCAGCCGTGCCGTCGACGGGCGCAACGCCATGAGGGAATGCATGGCATCGGTGGCGCGTCTCCGCGCCCTTGCCTCAATCGCTCTGCCCGTCACCAAGATCGCCACAATGAGAGGTGCCATGACTCCGTGGAGTCGGGCCGCGAAGGCGCCGCTCCCACCGAGGTGCACATGTCGGCCGCCGAGGGCGACCGCTTCCACCGCGCTCGACGGCCAACGCAGCCAGCGTCCCCACCGCGATGAGAGTGTCCATGCTGGTGGCACCGTGCCGGAGCTGTCGGGCCGCCGAGCGGAGAAAGGGCCATCCGCCGCCGAATTCCACCGCCACGGCCAAGATCAACACGACCCATCCTGCGATGGCATCTTCAGGGGCCAGGAGCGCGACACCGAGGGCGACAAGGGCGAGTGGCCAGGAGATGGCTGCGCGTAGGGCCCAATGGTCGGTGTCCGAGACGGGTCCGGTCTCGTCGCTCGGATCGAAGACCGAGGCCGCGTAACCGGCCTTGTCCACTGCGGCGCAGAGGTCGGTCGGGCCGAGAAGTGAGGAGTTGTAGGTCACGAAGGCGCGATTGGTGGCCAGGTTCACCGACGCGCTCAGGACGGCTTGCTGCCCCGCGAGGCTTCGCTCAATGCGTGTGGCGCACGCGTTGCAGTGCATGCCTTCGAGCGACAGCTCGGTGGTAGTGATGGAGCGGTCCTCGGTGGTCGGAACCAGGTCCCGTGGGGGGACGGTCAGCATTAGGAGCTCGGCTGGCCGGCCAGCTGGGCCGGATACCCGAGATCGGTGATCGTGGTGCAGATTGCCTCGGCCGAGGTGGTCCCGGGTTCGAACGTCACTCGGGCCCTGGCGGAGTCGAGGTCGACGCTCGCACTGAGGATCGCCGGATCACCGTCGAGGGTCTCCTGAATCAGGAGTACGCACGACTGGCAGTGCATGCCTGACAAGTCCAGATCCACTGCGGTCGGCGAGCCGGACTCCATAACTACAGGGTAATTCCTGCCTGGCCGGTACTGCCTACCGATCGAATCCCGGCCCGTCAGCGTTTGGTGATCTTGGCGCCACTCGGAGAGAGCACGTACCACAGACCCCCCAGGTTGTTGATCCCCTGGCCAGTGTCGTCGCCTGGGGCTGAATCGATGACCCATGTGTACAGAGGCCATTTGTTGTACGTGACCTGGACGGTTCCATCGCTGCGGCGTGTCGTCCCCAGCAGCGACTTCTTGATCCCGCTGCCGGCGACCGGGTGGCCCACACCGGCCGGCAGCAGCAACGGCGGCCAGGCCGACGCGCACTTGCCGTAGCAGGTTGAGCGACCCGATCGCTTGTCCGGGACGAAGAGGTAAAGGGTGAATCCTTGACCGTCGACGAGGACTTTGCCCAGACCCTTCACCTTTCCCGTGCTCACCTCGTAAATCGGTGCGATCGCATTCGACGAGAAAGAAGAGAAGGAGGCGTCGGTCGACGTCGAGGATCCGGACACGTGCGCCGTCGCGGCGGTCGAAGCGGAGGCCGCTGAGGAGGACGAGAACGAGCAATACGAAGCGACTGCCACGGCGGCCATCGTCGCTGCCGCCCACTTCCCCAATCGTCTCCGCTGCCTGGGCAACGAGAGAACATCGCTGTCTCGCACGATCGAACGTTCCACCCTCGTACACCCTCCTCCTCGTGGCCGCACCGGTAGGCGATGCGAGCGCTCACGATAACAAGTGCGGAGCACGCCACAACGGGCGCCCCCAACGCAGAGCCTTCCAACCCCTACGATCGGAGCGTGCTTGCTCCCAAGCCCTCCGATCGGCCAACTCGATGTTTTCGGACGGTCTCTGGCCGGTTGGCGCTCATTCTTGGAGTACTGGCCGTGACGCTCGCCGCCTGCGGTTCGTCTGGGGCGGAAAGCAGCGCCCGGAAACCCCTGCCGGCCGGACGCCTGCCGTCGAACATTGCCACCGAGGTCTGCGCCCGCGAGGCGCAGCGGGACATGAAGGCTGCCCTCGGCATGAAGGCATCGGTTCCGACCAAGACCTGGGTCGACCACACGTACTCGTGCCCGTACGAGTACCCGAATGGGCGCTTCGTCCTTTCAGTCAAAGAGCTCTCGAGCTGGGCGCAGACCCTCGCGTACTTTCACTCCATCGGCCACCAGCTGGGAGTGAGCCGTACCTTGGCCAATCTTGGACAGGGTGCGTTTCAGGTGACGAACGGTTCGGTCGTCGTGCGTAAGGACTGGAAGGTCCTGCTCGTCGACGTGACGGGACTCCCCGCGCAGTTCGGAGTGCCGCCCACGAGTTCGCGTGCGGTGGCGGTGACGGTGGCGGACGTGATCCTCGCCTGTTGGGCGGGGGACTGAATCGCGACCTCGGCGACGGGGAGATGCGGGTCTTCGGTTGCCGAGCGGTCAGACGGAGTCGTGGGCGTTCGGCATTGTTGACGACGTCCACATCAATCCCAGGCACATCTCGTCCGAGGACCCGTCGCCCCACGTGATGAAGTGAGGCGGTACCTGGCGCAGGCTCGGAAGCTCCTGGGCGAGGGTCGGATCATACGTGCACGAGACTTGGACCTTGTCCCCGGCCGAGACGGCAACGGGAGCGATGTTGTAGGCCCGCTGGTAGTGGAAGTTGTAGTTGCCCACGTTCAGGATGGTCTTGGCCTGGGGCGTGCCGGGGTTGAGCACCATCTTGAACGTCCGGCCGGTGAGGTGCATGTGGGCCCCCACTCGAACGATGTAGCCGGACTTGTAGACCGGCCACATGCACGACGTCGTGTCACCCTCGGGAGGAGCCTGCGGATTTCGACCACAAATCGACTCGAGTGTGTTGTCGAAGGCGACAGCGCTCTGCCCAAAGCGTTGACCAACGTTGGCCAACGCCGCCGTCCGGTTACACAGTGCCCCAGTGACACCGGTGGGGCACGGGACGTCGGGGGGCGCCGGCATGAGGTCGAGTTTGAGCGGCTGCAGCGGCGTGTTCGCGGGCACTGTGTTCAGCACCATCTTGTTCTTGACGGGCTTGTCGCCGATCAACATGTTGTAGTGAACCTGCATGACGACCAGGCTTCCGGCCGGAAGGTAGACGCCGCTGCCCTTCGGCAAGTTGTCGGCACCGTGACCGGGGGACCACGCGCTGAGCCAGGGCGTGTTTGAGATCTGGTTCAGCCCAGTGTTGGGAATTGGGGATTCGCCGAAGCATGTCCAGCCCTGATTGTTCGCATTGTCCGCCTCGGCCGTGGCCGCCAGGTCCGGAGGCACGAGAAAGATGATGGCGTGGTGGTCCTCCTGGCTCCCAGGAAAGAACTGGCTCGAGACGATGTACGAGTCACGTGTGACGTGGGGGTTCATGACGGTGCAGTGGTAGTCGTCGGTGCCTCCACCGGGCGGGGCCTTTGGGGTGTATCCGGTCGTCTGGTCGAGATGAAGCGCGGTAACTGGCGGGCTCGCCGTGGTGGCCAGAGCCGTTGTCGCACTCCAACTGAGGGCGGCAAGAGCGGTGGTCAGGATTACCGTTGCCCAGAACACGAGCGCAAACGATCTAATTTTCACGCTTGCAACCTACATTCAGTTGCCCCGACTGTGCTGATCACACCAAGGAACAGTTGTTCTGCCCGGCCCTTCACCGGAAAGACGATTCTCGGAGCCGGGTTCAGCAAGCTCGACCATTTCCGGGCTTGGGTCTCG
>CAVXJW010000001.1:0-500581 GCA_963762175.1 uncultured Acidimicrobiaceae bacterium | reverse complement strand
GAGGGTCAGTCGGTCCACATGATCGGCAAAGTGCAGATCCACGAGGTCCCGCGCACTGCACAGATGGCCGATCCGCTCGCTGCCGCTCATCGCGCTGCACGGTAACGCCGCGGTGCGCCGGGGGGACAACGCACCAGGGCATCCGCACGACGCCGGGTCAGGCGTGGGCCGCCCAGAACTCACGCAGGAGCGGAACCAGGTCGGCAGCCCGCTCGTCGGGCCAGAACAGCATGGCATCGGGAATGAGCACGACGCGCTCGACACCGGGAATCATGTCGGCCAGGCGCCGCGCCCACGACTCCTCGAAGAACGAGTCGCCGGTCCCCCACGCCACCTGGGTGGGGGCCTGCAACACCGCCAGGCCTGGCTCGACAGCCATCAACTCGGACGCGGACGATGCCGTGAGCACACGTTCGAGACCTCTCCCCTGATCCGCGACGAACGGGCCCAGGAAGCTGTCGAGAATCTCGTCGGGAAGTTGATCCGGCCGCGCATACCCCATGCCGAACCCGACTTCGGAGCGAGCGAGTTCCGGGTCTTCGGCCATGGCGGCCACCATGGGCCCGAACTCGCCCGATTCGGCAAGCTCGACGAACGGCCTGAACGCCTCGGGCGGGAAATTGTCGTGGACGTCGCAGTTGGTCAGCGTGAGTGTGCGGATGCGCTCGGGATAGCGGGCCGCGAAGACCTGGGCGACCGCGCCCCCGTGTCGTTGGCCACCAGATCGACCTGCTCCAGACCGAGGCGTCCACACAGTTCGTCCAGCATGGCGGCGAGCCCGTGCAGGGACAGATCCGCCGTGGCGTCCGCCGGCACGGGCGTCGCCCCATGTGCCGGCAGGTCGGGCGCGATGCAACGGCGCAGGTCGGCCACGTCCCAGATCACGTTGCGCCAGAGATCGGCGTTGGCCAGTACGCCGTGGAGGAACAGCGCGGCCGGTCCGTCGCTGTCGTCGTCCCCCTGGTCGACGTAGGCCAGGGTGCCACGGCTGAGGTCGATCGTCCGCCTGGAAAGCACGGTGTGGAGCGCCCGGATGGATTGATCTGTGTCTGTCTTCGTCGGGGAGTTCATGTCTTCAGTTATACATACCAACTGTCTGTTTGTAAAGAGGGCATTAGGCTTTCGCTATGCCCACGCAGGCCGAACGGACGGAGGCCACCCGCGGACGTCTGATCGCGACCGCTCGCCACCTCTTCGCCGCTCAGGGCTTCGCCGACACGTCGACCGAGCAGATCCTCAGCGAGGCGGCGGTGAGCCGCGGTGCGCTGTACCACCACTTCCCGAGCAAGACGGACCTGTTCCAGGCAACCTTCGAGCAGGTCGAGGACGAGTTGACCGCACACGTCCTTACGGCCGCTGCCAGCGGTGGCGAAACGGATCCCATGCGGATCCTGGAGGTCGGGTTCGCTGCGTTCTTGGACCAGTGCCTCAATCCGGAAGTGCAGCGCATCGTGATGCTCGACGGCCCGACCGTGCTGGGGTGGGATCTCTGGCACGAGCTCGACGAGCGGTACGCCTTCGGCACCATCAAGGCGGTACTGACAGTCGCCGCCGATATCGGTCGAGTTGAGCACTCGGCGGTCGATCCGCTGACGCACCTGCTTCTCGGAGCGATCATGCAAGCCGGGATGGTCGTGGCGCGGGCCGACGACCCGCTGGCGGCCAAGAAGTCGATGACGGACACGTTCGCCGGAATCGTGACGGCGTTGTAGCCCTCGGCGACTCGCGTCCCCGATCGGTCGTCCGCGATCCAGTTTCCTCAGCTGCCGCTGTCGCCGACCGTCTCGCGGACCCACGCCGGCAACCGCGCCGGACGGCCCGCCCCGTCGACACAGCCATGGACCGTCACCGCGGTAGCCCGCGCCGCACTCCCAACCGCGAGGAGGTAGGCGATCTGAAACGTGGCGCCGCGCACGGCACCGAGGCGAAGCGACACGTCGACCTCCTCGTCGAAGCGCAATGGTTGGCGGTACTGCACCGTGACCTCCAGGACCGGAAACTCCCTCGAGTGCGCCGCGTCACCGCCACGCACTGTGTCGTAGGGATGGCCGATGGCACGCAGGTACTCGACCCGCGCCTCTTCCAGGTAGGGCAGGTACGCCGCGTGGTGGATGATGCCCATGGCGTCGGTCTCGGCAAATCGGGTGCGGAGCCGGTGCGTGAACGAATAGTCAGCCGGGTCGCGAGTGGGCTCCATGGACTGGCGGCTCACGCGGACGCCGACTCCTCCCCCGCCGGCACGCCGGCGCGTTCCGGCCCGCTGCCGGCGTCCACCGACCGGCGCCGGCCCGCCGCCATGCGGTTGACGCGGTCCTGGGTGAAGATGGCGAACTCGCCGGTGGCCTCCACGGTCACGACGCCCCCCTGCACGATCCGGCCCTTGCTGAAGACCCGGCGCTCGGTGGTCTCGGTCACCCACCCCTCGAACACGGCTTCCTCGTCGATCAACGTCGGGCGCAGGTACTTGATCGTCAGCGCCACGGTTGGTCCGGTCGTGCCCGTGATGGCGTTGGCTGCCGTAAGAATGATGTCGAAGGTCGCCGCGAGCACGGCACCGTGGACGCAACCCGGTGCCCCTTCGTAGGTGACGTCGAAGACCGCGCGCCGAAGGGCCCTCGGCGGGTCGAAGTCGAGCACGACGGGCAACGCCACCGGATTGAAGGGGCCGACCACGACGTCGTAGGGCATGGCCCCACCGAGCGGCACGTCCTTGGGCGGACCGTCCTCGTCGGGCTGCATGAACCGCGGCAGCGGCGTCGTTGGCAGGTGGGACTCGAGCTCGTCGGCCAAGGCGGCCAAACCGGCAGTCAGCCGCGTCGTCTCCTCCGCCGGCGGCGCGGCGCTGACCGACAATCGGATGAGGCGGCGAAGGACGTCGGCCAGTTCGTGCGCTTCGTGCTCGCGTTCCCGGAGCCCGGGGTGGTCCTGGAATGACGTCGGGCGGGGATCGGGCGTCAACACGGCGCGAACAGTACCGCCGGCTCTCCGCCGGACGACATTCCGCGGCCGGCGTACCGGGCCGAAGCGGACCGCCCTCCGATCGGACGCCGATCCACACTCCTAACATGGCCCGGTGACCCCCGAACATGCCGTCCACTTCACCTCCGGGAGCCCCGAGACCGTCCTGGACCCACTCGACCCGGGGCGGGCCGCCGCGCTCGACGCGGCGCGGTCTCTCCCTCCCGAGCGCCGTCGCGCCGCGGTTGCTGCCGTCGCTGCAGAAGACCCGCATTGCCTCCAAGCCTGGGCGGACCTGGCCGAACTGGCGAGCGACCCCATCGACCGCTACGCCTTCGCCCGGGTCGGCTACCACCGTGGGCTCGACGCGCTCCGGGCCGCCGGGTGGCGCGGTTCGGGCTACGTCCGCTGGCGCCACGAGCCCAATCGCGGCTTCCTCCGCTCACTTCACATGCTGCAGCTGGCAGCCGGCGCAATCGGCGAGGTCGATGAGGAGCAGCGTTGCGACCTCTTCCTGCGTCAGCTCGACCCCGAGTGGAGCTCCCAGGGCGCCTGATCGCGCTGCCAGGCGGCGCCGGTGTGGTCCGCTGCACGTAGTTAGGTTCTCTAACTGTATGATGGTCGAAGTGTCTGTGACCTCTCCCCCCTCCGCTGACGCGGCTCCGAGCCGCAAGAACGGTGCCACCGCCGACCCCAAGGCGCCCGCCGCACCGCCGGTCCTGGGCACGTACGGGCGGGTGGCAGCCTGGCTCTCGAAGCGGGTCGAAGTCGCATTGGCCCAGGTCGAGCTCACGCTGCCGCAGTACCGGGTGCTTGGCATCCTGGCCGAGGGGACCGCTGCGGCGTCCGGTCTGGCCGACCGGCTGGCCGTGCGGCGGCCTTCCATCACCGCCCTGATCGACGGCCTGGTGGCCCGCGGCCTTGTCGACCGTCGCCAGGAGGACGCCGATCGGCGCCGGGTGGAGTTGCGCCTGACCCCCGAGGGGATCAGCACCCTGGCCCGGGCCGACGCCGCCGTGGACGAGTACCTGGTGGCCATCGCCGGCCACCTGCCGGACAAGGACGAGGCCATGGCGCTGCGCTCGCTCGAGCTCTGGGCCAGGGCGATGGTGGAGTCGCGGCAGGGCCCGCGCTCTCCTGAGAACGACACGACGCCGGCCGGCCCGGCGACACGGGGGACACAGCGATGAGCAAGACCGAAGACAGGCTCGAGGGCGCGCCCCTCGGGCCGGCCGACGGCAACGGCGCAGGTGCGTACGGAGCGGCGGGCGTCCAGGACGCAGACACCGGGGACGGTGGCCGACGGCTGCCGTTGGCGGCCTACGTCCCCATGGGCGTCACGAGCAACTACGAAGCGCCGAAGGCCACCGTCGACCCGGACCGCTCCAAGTCGTGGATCAAGCGCGCCGCGCCGATCGTCATGGCACACAAGGTCCAATTCTTCAGCGCGCTGCTCTTCTCTTTCCTCGGCCTCATCATCCAGGTCTGGATCCCGCTGATTTTGCAGAACGGCATCACCAACGCCCTGATCCTGCGCACGCACCCGCTGCACACCTACGTGGAGATCATCGCGGTCCTGGCGGTGTTCACCGGACTCTTCGGCTACATCTCGCGGAACAACCTCTTCAAGGTGGCCTATGCCATCGAGTTCGACCTGCGCAACATCCTCTACGAGCACTTCACGCGGATGTCGTTCCCCTTCTACGACCGTGTGCAGTCAGGGCAGCTGATTTCGCGGGCGAACTCCGACATCCGCTCCGTCCAGATGTACCTCACCTTCGCCCCGATGATCCTGGTGCAGTGCTCCATCGCCCTGGTCGCATTCGGCTTCATGCTCTCCATCAGCGTGCCGCTCGCCTTCGTGGCCATGGTGGCGATGCCGTTCATCTACATCGTCGGCGTGAAGATGCGGAAGTCGCTCTTCCCGGTCTCATGGATCATTCAGGCCCGTCTGGCCGAAGTGGCCACCGTGGTGGACGAGAACGTCAACGGCGTGCGTGTCGTGCGCAGCTTCGCTGCCGAGCAGCAGCAACTGCGCCAGTTGGCCACTGCGGCCGACCGGGTGCAGTGGGGCTACATCAAGGACGCCGACCTTCGTGCCCGCTTCGCACCGCTCGTCCAGAACCTTTCCCAGGTCGGGCTGGTTCTCGTCCTCCTGGTGGGCGGCTGGATGGTCATCCACGACCACCTGCCGGTGGCCTCGATCGTCTCGTTCAACCTGTACCTGATCATGATGCAGGCCCCTTTCATGATGCTGGGGATGCTGATCATGATGGGCCAGCGCGCCTCGGCCTCGGCCGAGCGGATTTACGAGATCCTCGACGAGCAGCCCACCATCGTCGACCGACCAGACGCCATCGATCTCGTCAACAGCCAGGGTGACGTCGAGTTCGACGATGTCACCTTCGCCTATGCCGCGGACAGCCTGTTGTCGAAGCCGGGCGACGAGAACGACGGGCGCCGGGACATTCTGCGCAACCTGAACCTGCACCTCCATCCGGGCGAGACCGTGGCCCTCGTGGGGCGGACCGGCAGCGGCAAGTCGAGTGTGGCCCGCGTCCTGGCGCGGTTCTACGACGCCACCGGTGGCACGGTGCGGGTCGACGGTCACGACGTGCGCGACCTCACCCTCACGAGCCTCAGGGGGAACATCGGCGTCGTCCTCGACGAGCCGTTCCTCTTCTCCGTCTCCATCCGCGACAACATCGCCTACGGCCGCCCGGACGCCACCATGGAAGAGGTCGTCGCCGCGGCGGAGGCGGCCGGCGCATCCGGCTTCATCAACCGCTTGGCCGACGGCTACGAGACCGTCGTCGGCGAGCGCGGCTACACGTTGTCGGGCGGGCAGCGCCAGCGCATCGCCATCGCTCGCGCGCTGCTGGTCAACCCACCGATCCTCATTCTCGACGACGCCACCAGCGCGATCGACGTCAAGGTGGAGCAGCGCATCCACTCGTCGCTGCGTGTCCTCATGGAGGGACGCACGACACTGATCATCGCCCACCGGCTCTCCACGATCAGCCTGGCTGACCGGGTCGTCCTGCTCGACGGAGGGCGCATCGTCGCCGACGGTACGCACGCCGAACTCCTGGCCTCGACACCGCTCTATGCCGAGGTCCTGGCGCAGGCGGCCAGCGAAGAGGACGACGCCGAGGAGTCGGCGGCGGGGAGCGAGGATCTCGGCCTGGACGACATGGTTCTCGAGCCCGAAGGTGGGGCACTGTGATGTTCGGGGGAGGTGGCGGGCCGCCCATGGGCGGTGGCGGCGCGCCGGGCGCGGCCCAGGCGGGGCTGCCTTTCGGCGGCATCCCGCACGAGCTGCAGGAGGGCGTCGACCTCTTGTTGAAGTCGGAGCCCGAGCGCGGGGAGTCCGACGCCGTCTTCACCCAGCTTCCTTCCGAGCACGAGTCCAAGAAGCTTTCACTCACCTCGCTCCTCATGGAGTACCCCGGCATGTGCGCGGCCGCTGCGGCCCTCGTCGGCCTCATCGCGCTGTTCACCCAGCTGGGCCCGAGCTTTGTCTCCTACGCGATCAACCACGGCTTGACCGGGCCGACGAAGCAGGACCCCACGGCCCACTACGACTTCGGAATCGTGGTGCTGATGGCGGTCCTGTACCTGATCTCCATCGCCGTGTCCGCCGGTGGGCAATGGGGCCAGGCACGCGTCACCGGCCGGTTGGCGTCCTGGGTCATGAACGACCTCCGGATCAAGGTGTTCAAGCACCTGCAGCGACTTTCGCTCGACTTCTTCACCGAGGAGAAGGCCGGCGTCGTCATGAGCCGCATGACGAGCGACATCGAGAACCTGCAGCAGCTGCTCCAGGACGGCCTGGCCCAGTTCGCCATTCAGGGTCTGACCATGGTCGTGATCACGGTCTTCCTCTTCGCCACCAACGCCACGCTCGCCGCCATCACCGTCTTCGCCGTCCTGCCGCCCCTGGTGATCATGTCGATCTGGTTCAAGCGGGCCTCGGAGCGTGGGTACGACAAGGTGCGCGACGGCATCGCGCTGGTGCTGGCGGATCTCTCCGAGAGCCTGCAGGGTGTGCGTATCGTCAGCGCACACAACCGGCAGCGCTACAACGTCGAGACCCACCGCGACATCGTGGGCTCCTACCGCGACGCCAACATGTACACGGGGCGCATCAACGGGATCTACGGTCCCGGCTCACAGGTCATCAGCGTCTTCGGGCAACTCCTGATCCTGGGCATCGGCGGGGCCATGTACCTGCACCACCCGCAGGAGATCAACCTCGGGCAGCTGACTGCCTTCTTCCTCTACGTCAACCGCTTCTTCTCGCCGATCCAGCTCCTCGTGCAGCAGTACAACACCTTCCAACAGGGCCGGGCGTCGGTGACCAAGCTGCGCGGCCTGCTCGAGAACGAACCCTCGGTCCTGGAGGCGACCGACGCCATGGAACTGCCGCCGATCCGGGGGGAGATCCGCTTCGACCACGTGTCGTTCGGCTACGACCCCGCGGTTCCCGTGTTGCACGACGTCGACCTCACCATCACGCCCGGCGAGACGGTGGCCTTCGTCGGCGCCACGGGAGCCGGCAAGTCGACCATGGCCAAGCTCGTCACCCGCTTCTACGACCCGACGGCCGGCCGGGTGCTCATCGACGGTTGGGACCTCAAGGGCGTGACGCTCGCGTCGCTGCGGTCGCAGCTGGGCGTGGTGCCCCAGGAACCCTTCCTGTTCGCCGGGACCATCCGGGACAACATCGCCTTCGCCCGCCCCGGCGCGCCGGACGACGAGGTCTGGAACGCCGTTCACCAGGTGGGTCTCGGCGAGTTGGTGCACCGGCTCCCCTACGGCCTCGACACCCCGGTGCACGAGCGCGGGCAGTCGCTGTCCTCGGGTGAGCGCCAGCTCATCGCCCTGGGTCGCGCCTTCATGGCCGAGCCCCGCGTGCTCGTCCTCGACGAGGCCACCTCCAACCTCGACCTCAAGTCCGAGACGATGGTCGAGGCGGCGCTGGACGTCCTCCTGCAGGGCCGCACCGCCGTGCTCATCGCACACCGTCTGTCGACGGCCATGCGGGCGGACCGCATCGTCGTGGTCGGCGACGGCAATCTGCTCGAGGTCGGCTCGCACGACGAGCTCGTCGCCCTCGGCGGCCACTACGCCGAGATGTACGACACCTGGATCAACCAGTCGCACGCGGCCTAGTTCGCTCCGCCCCGCAGTCCGATCACCATCCACTCAGGCGGTGGTCCGGCTCCAGTCCTGCAGTGTCGCGCGGTAGCGGGCGTCCCAGACGTCGTACGTTGCGCGCAACGGCTCGCCGGGCCAGTCGCCCGGCAGGAGTGCCACGGGCAACAGCGGGTCCGCCTGCAGGTGCCGGAGTACCGCGGCGGACAGCTCGAAACCCGGGGCCAGCATGTCGGGCCCGTCGGGGTCACGCGCCTGGAGTCGCTCGAGCAGCAGCCGGGCCCGTTGCGACCAGGCGGGCAGGTCCCACAGTCGACGGGCCAGCCCCGTCGCGTCGCCGGGCCGCGCCGTCATGAGCTCGACGTCGCCGTCCAGCGGATCGGTCAACCGGAAGGGCAGGTTCGCCGGGCGCATCCATACGCCTTCGCGCAGCTCGGCCAACCGGCTGTAGGCCAGGGCCCGGCGCCGGCTGCCCCGGACGTCAGCCGAGCTCCCCGACGTCGTCACCACCGCCAGCCACCACTCGCCGTCGTAGGGGGCGGTGGCACCGGCCCGGCTCGCCGACTGCCTGGACTGGCGCGCCGCGAGATGCCCCGCCAGCCGATACCGGCCGGACCCGTCGGACGTGGCCTCCCCGCTGGCCACCATGCGGCTCAGTGCCACGCGGGCCCGGTTCTCGCTGATGCCGAAGAGGCTGGTCAGGCGCACGAGTTGGGCCACCGGCAGCTCGGGCGGATCCATGCCGAGCAAGGCGCTGGCCAGGACGGACCGGGCCGTCAGCGGCACCTCGGGCTCTTCGGGCTCCGGTGGAGCGAGCGCATTACGCCGTTGCATCACTTGACGAATCCACGTAATATACCCTGCATGGCGAGCACCATCGTGCCCGAAGCCGCCGACAGGCCCGACGTCCTGCCCAGCGATCGACTGCTGGCCAACGGCATGGCCATCCCCGAGCTGCGGGCGGACCTGCGCCGCATCGACAACGTGCGCAACGCCGCCTCCGTGGTGGCCGTCTGGTTCTGGGTGGCACTGGCCATCGGCGCCGCGGTGTGGATCGACCAGTGGTGGAGCTACCTGATCGCCTTCGTGGTCATGGGCCCGCTGTATGCCCGCTTCGCCATCCTGATGCACGAGGCCGCCCACAAGCTGCTCTTCACCAACAAGCGGTGGAACGACTGGATCGGGAAATGGGTGATCGCCTATCCGGTGTTCACCCCGGTGCAGCTCTACCGCCGGGTGCACTTCGCCCACCACAAGGACGAGTTCGGCCCGGACGAGCCCGACATGGCGTTCTATTCGCCCTACCCCTGCACGCGCCGTGCCCTCGGGCGGCGGTTGTTCCGTGATGCGGTCGGCATCAGCGGATGGAAGAACTTCGTGCCCCTGGTCAAGAACACGCGCCGGAAGCCGTTCCGCCCCATCGGCCTCTCAATCTTCGGTGTGCAGGCACTCCTCTGGGCCGTGATGTGGGCGGCCACCGGCCGCTGGTGGATCTACCCGCTGCTGTGGTTCCTGCCCTGGATGACGGAGTGGCGCGTCATCAACCGCCTGCGTTCCATCGCAGAACACGGGGGCATGGAACGCAACTCGGACCGCCGGGCCACGACGCACAACGTGCACCAGTCGTGGCTCGCTCGCTTCTGGATCGTGCCCTACAACACCGGCTGGCACCTGGCCCATCACGTCGACATGGGCGTGCCGTGGCGCAATCTGCCGGCCTTCCACGCCGAGTTGGAGCGGGCGGGCTACATCACGGACGCGATCACGTACAAGAGCTATTGGGCGCTGTGGAAGGCGCTCTCGAGCGCCGACGAGACCACCGAGGTCAAGGCCGCAGCCGCCTGAGCCGCCGAGTCCGACGGACCGTCGACCCGGGCACGCCCGTTTCCCACGCACCCCCACGGGGCACACACCGACCGTGCCGCGCATCGCCACGCTGGCCCTCCCGGAGGCCACCCGTTCCCGACTCGCTCGATTCGGTCCGGCCACGGCCGGCTGCGCGCTCCTCGCCGTCGCCGTCCTGGCCGCCCCTGAGCATGCCCGCGCCACGGCGGCGCAGGACTGGCCGCCGTTCGTCCTCGTCGCGGGTCTCCTCCTGGTCGGCCTCGTCGCGGACGGGGATGGCCTGTTCGCCGCCGGTGGCCATGCCCTCGCACGGCTCGCCCCCAACGGCGTCGTGCTCTACGCCGGGACCGTGTTCCTCGTCGTCGGGGTCACGACGCTGCTCAACCTCGACACGTCGGTCACGTTCCTCACGCCCGTCATCGTCTACGCCGCGCGCAGCCGGGGCGAGGGGGAGGCCCCACTCCTCCTTGCCTGCCTCCTCCTCTCCAACGCGGGCTCGCTGTTCCTGCCGGGTTCGAACCTGACCAACCTCATCGTGCTCGGCCACCTCCATCTCTCGGGGAGCGAGTTCTTCGCCCACATGGCGCTCCCCGGGCTCGCCGCTGCCGGTGTCACGGCCCTCGTCGTCGGCGGCGTGCACCATCGCACGCTGCGCGCCAGCGCGGCACCGACGATGGAGCCTGAGCACCCCGTCCTCGGCATCGGCCTCGCGGCCGTCGGCGTCGTGACCGTCCTGGTGCTGGTGCTGCGCACCCCGGCCCTGCCGGTGGCCGCGGTGGGCGTGGCGGCCGTGTTGCTCCGGGCGCGCCGGGGACCCGCGCCTTCGACAGGGAACCCGACCGGGGCCGCGCTGCGCATACTCGGCGTCCCCACCCTCGTCGCGCTCTTCGGCTTGGCGGTCGCGCTGGGTACGTTGGGGCGGTCATGGTCGGGGCCGGCCACGCTGCTGGCCCACCTCGACGCGTGGGGCACCGCTGCCGTGGCCGCGCTGACCGGTGTCCTGGTGAACAACCTGCCGGCGGCGTCGCTCCTCGCCGCCCGCCGGCCGCCCCATCCCTTCGCGCTCCTCGTCGGCCTCAACGTGGGCCCGAACCTGTTCGTGACCGGCTCCCTGGCCTGGATCCTGTGGCTCCGCGCGGCGCGGGCGGCCGGCGGGCGGCCCGACGTGAAACGGGCGAGCCTGCTCGGCCTGGCCAGTGTGCCGCTCGCCCTGACGGCTGCGGTCGGGGTGCTCGTGCTCAGCGGCGCCAGTTGACCGCGCCGCGCTGTCCGTGTCAGCCCTGCATCGCGATGTGGTCGGTGCGCACCGTGATGCGAAGGCGGACCTCCCCCTCCCGGCGCTTGGGGTAGGCGTCGACGCCGAGGTACTTCTTGGCCAGGGCATCGATGTGCGCATCGGCGCCGTCGCTCGAGACATCGGTGACCGTCCCGGTGAACGCGACGACGTTGTAGGGGTCGTCGGGATCGATCACGGTCACAGCGACGCGGCCGTCCCGTTCGAAGTTGCGGGCCTTCTTGCGGCCCCGGGCCGTGTTGAACACGACGTCGTCGCCCTCGCGGTCGACCCACAGCGGCGTGATCTGGGGCGAGCCATCGCGGTTGAGCGTGGCCAGCGAGGCCAGGACGGGTCGGGCGATCAGGTCACGCGCCTTCTGCGACAGGACATCGGCCATCGGTGGGGATTCCCTTCTCGGTTGCTGGTGCCCACGCACGGTCGCGGGCTGTCCCGGTCAGCGTACGGGGCGGGCCGGCACGCCCGACCGGGTTCAGCCTCGGGAGTCAGCGTCGGGAGTCAGCGTCCCGAGTCAGCGTCCGGAGTCAGCGTCGCCAGGAAGCCGCGGAACAACCCGGCTCAGACCCCTTCGATCCCGAGCGCCTGCCGCAGCACCAGCGCCGATTCGCGTTGGGCCCGCTTGGACACGGCAGCAGACGTCACCAGCGCCGAGCCGTGGAAGGTGCCGGGGAACTGGTGCAGCTCCACGGAGACGCCCGCTTGCAGCAGGCGTTGGGCGTAGGTGATCCCTTCGTCACGCAACGGGTCGTTCTCTGCCGTCGAGACGTAGGCCGGCGGCAGTCCGGAGAGATCGTCGGCGCGCGCCGGCGCAGCGTAGGCGGGCACGTCGTCGGAGCCGAAGAGTGGACCGAGATACGCCTGCCAGCTCTGCACGGCCAGCGGGCGGTTCCACATCGGCGAGTCCACGAAGGCCTGCATGGAGGCGGTCTCGAGCCGGTCGTCGAGTTCGGGGATCTGCAGGAGTTGGAAGCAGACCGCCGGGCCGCCGCGGTCACGCGCGAAGAGCGCGGTCGCCGCGGCCAGTCCGCCGCCGGCACTGGCTCCTGTCAGCGCCACCCGTGCCGGGTCCACGCCCAGGGCGTCGGCCTCGGCATGCAGGTAGCGCAGCGCGGCGTAGCAGTCGTGCAGTCCCGCCGGGTAGGGGTGTTCGGGTGCCAGGCGGTAATCGACCGAGACGACCACGGCACCGGTGCCGATGGCCGTCAGCGCAGCGCCGGCGTGCTCGGCCTCGACGCTGCCGATGACGAAACCCCCACCGTGGATCATGAGGATGCCGGGCACCCGTGCCGCCGCCGCTCCCGCCGGGCGGTAGATCCGCACGGGCACGTCGGGGTCGTCCTCCCAGCCGGGCACGGCGCGGTCCTCGATCTCGAGCGTCTCGATCCGAGGGATGTCGATCCGTATGGCGACGAGGATCTCCTCGAAGGCGCGACGGGCCGCCACCGGATCCGCCAGGTCCATCTTGGGCAGCATGTCGATCATGGCCGCCAGCTCCGGGTCGATCATGACCGGCCTCCCCCGTTTCCGTTCCTACTTGGGCTGCATCCTGATGCCGGCGTCAATGCGAATCGACTCGGCGTTGATGTACGAGTTGGACAGGAGCTCGAGCGCCAAGGTCGCGAACTCCGTCGAGTAGCCGAGGCGGTGTGGGAAGAGGACGTCCTGGCCCAGCTTGCCCTTGAACGTCTCGGCTCCATCGCCCTCGCCGTAGATCGGTGTGTCGATCAGCCCGGGGAGGATGGTGTTGACCCGGATGCCGACTACGGCCAGGTCCCGCGCCACCGGGAGCGTCATGCCGACCACGCCGCCCTTGGAGGAGGAGTACGCCGCCTGGCCGATCTGCCCGTCCTCGGCCGCCACCGACGACGTGTTCACGATGGCGCCGCGGGCGCCGTCGGCGTCGGGCTCGTTCAGGCTCATTTTGGTGGCGGCCAGCCGGACGCAGTTGAACGTCCCGATGAGGTTGATCTCGATCACGCGGCGGTACAGGTCGAGATCGTGCGCCGAGGCGTAGTCGCCGTCGCGCCCGATGGTGCGGGTGGCCCAGCCGATGCCGGCGCAGTTCACCAGAGACTTGAGCGGCGCCATCTCGACGGCAGCGTCGACGGCGGTGATCACCTGCTCGGGGTTGGTGACGTCAGTCTGCACGAACAGCCCGCCGATCTCCTTGGCCAGCGGCACTCCCTTGTCCTCTTGGAGATCGGCGACGACGACACGCACGCCCCGCTCCGCCAACAGGCGTGACGTGGCCAGACCGAGGCCCGATGCCCCTCCGGTGACGATCGCCGACGTGCCGTTCAGATCCATTTCGCTGCGACTCCTTGTGGGGTTCTCGACCCGCCCGGCGGGCCCGCACCTGACGTGCCGGGCAGAGGATAGGGGCCGGCCCGCCCCGGGTCACATCTGCTCGGGGGCCTCGATGCCGAGCAGCGACAGGCCGAGCTCCAGCACCCGCGCGGTGAGATCGCACAGCCCCAGTCTCGAATCACGCACGGCCGCATCGTCGACCAGCACTCGGCACGCCTCGTAGAAGGAGGTGAACGAGGTGGCCAGCTCGAAGAGGTAGGTGCACAGCTTGGACGGACTGCACGTCTCCGCCGTCGCCTCCACCGCCGCCGCGAAGCCGAGCAGCTGCAAGGCCAGCGCACGTTCCTGGGGCTCGCCGAGCAACGGCGCCGCACCCGGCGCCGGCGGCGCCACGCCGGCCCGCCGGAAGATGGACCGGACGCGCGCGTGCGCGTACTGCAGGTATGGCCCGGTATCGCCCTCGAAGGCCAGCATCCGGTCCCAGTCGAAGACGTAGTCCCGCGCCCGCTCGGTGGACAGGTCGGCGTACTTGACCGCTCCGATGCCGAGCGCGTGGGCGACGGCGGCCTGTCGTTCGGGCGAGAGGTCGCTCGAGCGCTCCTTCATAGCCGCCGCGGCCCGGTCGACGCCCTCGCTCAGGAGGTCGATGAGCCGGTCCGACCCGCCCGACCGGCTCGCCAGCTTCTTGCCGTCGGTCCCCAGCACGAGCCCGAATCCGACATGGACGGCCTCGTCGTCGTCGGTGAGGTAGCCGGCCAGCGCGGCGACGGCGAAGACCAGCCGCAGGTGCAGCGATTGTTCGGCGCCGACGACGTAGACGAGCCGCGTCGCGCCCACGCGCTCGGTGCGGTCCCGCACGCAGGCCAGGTCGGTCGCCGGATAGCCGTAGCCGCCGTCGGACTTGCGCACGATGAGCGGGAGCGGATCGCCGTTGCGGTTCTCGAATCCCTCGGGGAACACGCACAATGCCCCGTCGTCCTCCACCAGCAGGCCCTTCTCGTCGAGCTCGGAGACGACGACGGGCAGCAGCGGGTTGTAGAAGCTCTCCCCGACGACGTCCTCGGGGGTGAGAAGGACGCCGAGCAGGTCGTAGACCTCACCGGCGTGGCGCATCGATTCGGCCACGAAGATGCGCCACAGGTGCAACGTTTCGTCGTCGCCGCTCTGCAGCAGGACGACGCGGTGCCGGCAGCGCTCGGCAAACGCCGCGTCGCTGTCGAACTTCAGCCGCGCCGCGGCGTAGAACTCGTTCAGGTCGCGCACGCTGAAGGACTCGGCATTGGCCGCTCCGTCGACGTCGACCAGGTGTTCGATCAGCATGCCGAAGGGCGTCCCCCAGTCTCCGATGTGGTTCTCGCGCCGCACCTCGTGGCCGAGGAAGCCGAGCACACGGGCCAGCGCATCGCCGATGAGCGTGCTGCGCAGGTGTCCGACGTGCATCTCCTTGGCCACGTTGGGAGCGGAGTAGTCGATGACCACCGTCTGGGGCGGGGCCGCCCGTTCGACGCCCAGGCGCGGATCGGCCGAGAGCGCCGCCAGCTGGCCGGCCACGAAGGTGTCGGAGAGCGTCAGGTTGATGAACCCAGGGCCGCTGACCTCCACCTCGGAACAGATGTCGTCGAGCGAGGACGCCGCCACGACCTCGCGGGCGATCTCGGGCGGAGGGCGGCCAACCACCTTGGCCAGGGGCAGGGCGCCATTCGCCTGGAAGTCGGCGCGGTCCGACGCACGCAGCACGGGGTCGGCGCCGGGGAGCACGGTGTCGAACGCGTCCTGGAGCCGCTGGAGGAGGACGCTGAAGGCGTCGGGCATCCCTCATTCTCGCATGCCCGGCCCGGAGGTGAACCCGGGCGCCGCCTCGTCAGTCCGCCGGCGCCCCCATGCCCCCGTCGAGCAACCCGTAGCGGCGATAGGGCCCGAAGAAGCCGTGCTCGAGCAGCCCGTACCCGACATGACCGTCGTAGGAGAACTCGGCCACATGGTCGACGATGCCGTACTGAGCCAGGCCCTGCACCTCGTCGACGGCGAGGACCAGACCCTGGATCACCGGTTGTGGACCGTGGTACATGCCGTGACGCCAGTCGGCGTCGATGCCGTATCCCGTGCCGATGGACACGAAGTTGGCCAAGAGTGGCGTGCACGTGATCTCGATACCGGCCTCGGGGAAACGCACGACCGAGCGGTCGATGACGCGCGTGCCGGGGATCAGGTGGTGCTCGTGCTCGGAACGACCCAGGTCCTCAACGGGCCGGTCGGGGTCGACCCAGACCCGCTCGTTCTGGACCAGCGGCCGCTCGCCGTCGTCGCGCTCGTGGCAGATGTACATGATGGCGTGGTCGTCGAACTGCATCGGGAAATAGGTCCACATCCCGCCGAGCACGAGCTCGCCCTGACGGATGCCGTCGGACTCGGGCTCGCCGACGGGCCGCACACCCCAGGAGCGGTCGCGGGTGCCCCAGCAGCGGTCTGGTGTGACCGGGAGGTCGACGCCGCCCACCGAGAGGGTCCCCGACCAGCACCCGGTCTGGGCCAGGCGCTGCGTGTCGAAGACGACCTTGCCCTTGCTGCGCATGTACTGGCGCGGCTCTTCCATGGCGGGGATGTGGCCCTCCCAGATGACGTCCATTGCCACGCTGTGCTCGGTGGGCTCGACGATCACCCGCAACCGGCGCAACGGCTCGAGTACCTCAATCCGGAAGGGCCCCACGGAGAGGTCGCCACGGTCGGCCAGGGGGGCCGAGGCGCGCACGACGTGCTGCGATTCGCCGTGACGCACGTCGATGAACGCGTCGACCACACCCAGGTTGGGATACTGGCCATAGCCGAAGATGGCGAACCAGTCCCCCGAGGACGGGTGCATGTTGAAGTAGTAGCGATCGTAGAAATTGCGGTCGCTCGTGGCGGGGTGCGCGATGAATTCGGCCGCTTGATGGACGGGGTAGTCGTCCCAGGAGGAGAGGCTCATACCGGCGCGCTCAGCAACACGCGCAGCCGCTGCCGCAGCCGCCCGCCACCGGAGCGCCGCACGCGCCGCCGGCCGGCTCGGCCGCCTGGCCGGTCGTGGCGAACACGGGGAGCAGGCGCCGGGCACCCACGTGCCCGTCGGGGCAACACGCCGGCGCATCGGCGTCGGCCATGGGCCGGCGCTCGTCGAAGACGGCGTGACAGGTCGAACAGCGGAATTCGTAGACGGGCACGGTGGTGAACCTCCGGTCCGGCAGCCTACGCGAAGACCCCCGGGTCGTTGCGAGGCGGGCAGCGCGGGGTGAGCCCTAGGGTTGCGCGAATCCGTAGATCGGCACGCCGTTGTACGAAGCGGAGTCGGCCGGCAGGAACGGCCCGTCCAACGCAGTCGAGAGGTACCCGCTGCGACCGGGACCCGAGTCGCCGCCGACCGTCATGATGGCGTCGTCGGGCCAGACCTGCGTCACGATGCCGACGTGCACGGACGTCCTCGTGCTCTGCGGA
Organism: uncultured Acidimicrobiaceae bacterium; assembly: GCA_963762175.1. Taxonomy (GTDB): domain Bacteria; phylum Actinomycetota; class Acidimicrobiia; order Acidimicrobiales; family RAAP-2; genus Bog-473. Next base: position 483,552 of record CAVXJW010000001.1, on the reverse strand, counting down.
CCGGTGCCGTAGAGAACGGCGTCGCCCACCGCGGGCATGGCCGTCGGCGGCAGGTCGCGACCGTGCGATGCCGCCCAGCCCCAGATGTCGCCCGTGAAGGCGTACCGCGGGATGGGGATGCCGGCCTGCTCCCAGGTCCACGTGGCGAACAACGCGCACCACTGTTCGCAGGGGCCGTAGGGATTGCAGAAGGCGCCCTGTGTGTCGGGGTCGGGCATGATCTGCGAGGCAGCGGCCGCAGCGATGGTGGCGCCGCCCGGGGCCATCGGTTCGGGGGTGGCCGTCGAGAAGCTGTACTGCCAGGCCTGCGGATCGAGCAGCCAATAGCCCGTCCCCTGGTTGTTCCCGATGATGGCCGAGATCTGGGTTGCCGTCGGGTTCAGCGTGAGGCCGCCGAACGCCTGCGCATCCCCGAAGGGCAGCACGACGCCGTTCTCCGTGGCGATGAGGTACCCGGCGCCGCTGGGGGACGGCACCATGCCCACCACCGAGTCGGGCAGGTTGGCCCCGCCGGCCGATCCGTAGAAATTGGCGTCGCCGTAGGTGAAGATGCCGCCGTCGGCGGCGACGAGCCAATACCCCTTGCCGTCGTGCGTGCTGGCCATGCCGACGATGGGCGCGTCGAGATGCAGGCTCCCCGTGCTCCCGTAGAACGCGGCGTCGCCGTAGGAGAAGATGCCGCCGTCGGCGGCCACGAGCCAGTAGCCCTTGCCATCCGGCGTCGCCGTCATGCCGACGATCGGCTGGTTGAGGTGCGTACCGCCCATGGATCCGTAGAACGCGGCGTCCCCGTAGGCGAAGACGCCTCCGTCGAGCGCGCCCAGCCAGTAGCCCTTGGCATCCGGCGTGATGGCCATCGCCACGATCGGGCCCTGCAGCGGCAGGCTGCCGGCCGACCCCTCGAAGTTGGCGTCGCCGTAGGCGAAGACGCCGCCGTCCGCGCTGGCCAGCACGTAGCCGTTGCCGTCGTCGGTGGCAACGCCTGAGAAGATCGGCGAGTTCAGCGGCTGCGGTATGGGCGGATCGGTCAGGCCGACGCTGCCGAAGCCGATCATCCCCCCGTCGTTGTAGACGTGCGCGCTCTGCGCGGCACCGGCCGCTGGCCCGGCGGGCCGGTGGCGAGACCCGCGCCCACGACCAGGGCACCCGGCACGAGGACGGCCGCCGCGACCAGGCTGATCAGGGAGGTGACGAGAGAAGCCGGACCGCGGCGCCACGGGCCCGACCGGCTGACACCCGAGGTGCCACCGCGTTTGCGCACGACGACGATTCTGCACCGCTCGGCCAGGGGCCGGGGCGCCAGAGCGGTTACGAAGTCGTTACGAAGTGGCCTGCCAACGCCGGTGTGCGACGAATGTTGGCCGGGTGTTGACCCTGCGGCGGTCCCGGCGGCGCCTCCCGTGACACGTCGGGCGGACCCGGGTGGGCGGTCCGGTCGGCCCCACGGCAGAATGGGGCCATGAGCACGGACTCCCCGACCGCAGCGCACCCCGACACCTTCGGTGCCGCGCACCGACCTCACGCGTCGGCGACCGCACGTACGAGATCTTCAACATCACGGCACCGTCCCTCGCCGAGCGGCACGACATCGACCGCCTGCCCTACTCCATCAAGGTCCTGCTGGAGAACCTGCTGCGCCACGAGGACGGGCCCGCACGTCTCGGCTGACGACATCGTCGCCGTGGCGGCCTGGGGCGCCAACCCCGAGGGCCACGGCCAGGGAGCCGGTGACTCGGCCCACGAGATCGCCTTCACCCCGGAGCGGGTGCTCATGCAGGACTTCACCGGCGTGCCCGCCGTCGTCGACCTCGCCGCGATGCGCGACGCGCTGGCCAACCTGGGTGGTGACGCCACCAAGGTGAACCCGCTGGTGCCCGTCGAGCTGGTCATCGACCATTCCGTGATCATCGAGCGCTCCGGTGACGCCGAGGCCTACGACACCAACGTCTCCATTGAGTACCAGCGCAACATGGAGCGCTACCAGCTGCTGCGCTGGGCCCAGGGTGCGTTCCGCGACTTCCGGGCCGTGCCGCCGGGCATGGGCATCTGTCACCAGGTCAACCTCGAGTACCTGTCACGCCTCGTGTTCGCCACCGAGGACGGCCGGGCCTTCTGCGATTCGCTGGTCGGGACCGACTCGCACACGGTCATGGTCAACGGCCTCGGCGTCCTCGGCTGGGGCGTGGGCGGTATTGAGGCGGAGGCCGCCATGCTGGGGCAGCCCTTGTCGATGCTGCTGCCACCGGTCGTCGGGCTGCGCATTGAGGGTGAGCCCAGGCCCGGCACGACGGCGACCGACGTGGTGCTCACGGTGACCGAGCTCCTCCGCGACCACGGCGTGGTCGGCGCCTTCGTCGAGTGCTACGGGCCCGGAGTGGCCGCGCTCCCGCTCGAGACCCGCGCCACCATTGGCAACATGAGCCCCGAGTACGGGGCCACCTGCACCATGTTCCCCATCGACCAGGTCACGCTCGACTACCTGCGCTTCACCGGCCGCGACGAGGAGCACCTGGCCCTGGTCGAGGCCTACGCCAAGGCGCAGGGCCTGTGGCACGACCCCTCCGCCGCCGAGCCGGTGTACTCCGAGTACGCCACGTTGAACCTGGCCGACGTAGAGCCCTCCCTCGCCGGCCCCTCCCGTCCCCAGGACCGGGTGCCGTTGCGCACGGCCAAGGAGTCCTTCCGGGTCGCGCTCGACCGCTCCCCGCTGACCGCCGACGGCGAGCCGGCGGCGGCACCCCACCATCAGATGCAGGACGGCGACGTGGTCATCGCTGCCATCACGAGCTGCACCAACACCTCCAACCCCCAGGTGATGGTGGCGGCGGGCCTGCTCGCCAAGAAGGCGGCGACGCGCGGCCTGCGTTCGAAGCCGTGGGTCAAGACGTCGCTGGCCCCCGGCTCGCGTGTGGTCATGGACTACCTGGAGCGGGCGGGGCTGGTCGAGCCCCTCGACGCGTTGGGCTTCTATCTCGTCGGGTATGGCTGCACCACCTGCATCGGCAACTCCGGCCCGCTGCTCGAGGGCGTCTCGGAAGCCGTGCACGCAGGCGACCTGGCCGTCTCGGCCGTCCTGTCCGGCAACCGCAACTTCGAGGGACGCATCCACCCCGACGTGCGGCTGAACTATCTCGCCTCGCCGCCACTGGTGGTGGCCTACGCGCTGGCCGGCACCATGGACCTCGACCTGACGACCGAGCCGCTCGGGCAGGACGCGTCAGGGGCTGACGTGTTCCTGGCTGACATCTGGCCGACGCTGGAGGAGGTGAGCGAGACCATCCGTGCCTCGCTCACGTCGGACATGTTCCGCACCCGGTACGCGTCGGTCTTCGACGGCGACGAGTACTGGCAGGAGGTACCGGTGGCGGGCGGGCAGACCTACGCCTGGGAGGACGCGTCCACCTACGTGCAGAACCCTCCGTACTTCGCGGGCATGACGATGACGCCGGCGCCCGTGACCGATGTCTCGGGCGCCCGGGTGTTGGCCCTGCTCGGCGACTCGGTGACGACGGACCACATTTCGCCGGCGGGTTCCATCGGGCCGTCGACGCCGGCCGGTCGCTACCTCACCGATCACGGCGTGGAACGGCACGATTTCAACTCCTACGGCGCGCGTCGGGGCAATCACGAGGTGATGATGCGAGGCACGTTCGCCAACGTGCGTTTGCGCAACCTGCTGGCGCCGGGCACCGAAGGCGGCGTGACGCTGCACCTGCCCGACGGTGACGAGACCTCGATTTTCGACGCGGCCATGCGGTACGCCGACGAGGGTGTGCCGTTGATCGTGCTCGCCGGCCGTGAGTACGGCACGGGAAGCAGCCGCGACTGGGCGGCCAAGGGCACGGCCCTGCTCGGCGTGCGCGCCGTCATCGCCCAGAGCTTCGAGCGCATTCACCGCTCCAACCTCATCGGCATGGGCGTCGTCCCGCTGCAGTTCTACAAGGGCGACTCGTCCGCCGGCCTCGGCCTGACCGGGCACGAGCGCTTCTCCATCAACGGCCTCGACGTCGTGAACCGGGGCGAGCTGCCCAAGGAGCTCACCGTCACCGCAACCGCGGACGACGACTCGGTCACTGAGTTCCGCGTCATGGTGCGCATCGACACCCCGATGGAGGCCGAGTACTACCGCCACGGCGGCATCCTGCAGTACGTGCTGCGGCAGATGGCGGGCTGAGCCCAGCTCGGAACGGGCTCGGACCTCAGGTCGACTCGTCGAAGCGGGCGAGCACCCTCTTTGGCGCACGGCGCCGCCAGGACTCGACCAGGAGCTCGCGCACCAGGGGCACTGTGGCCTTGGCGAAGAGCACGCGACAGCCGCGTCGCTTTGCGCCCCACAGCAGCTCCTCGACCGCAGCCGGGTACTCGGCGCAGTACGCGCTGACCTCCTCGTCCTCGACGAAGACGTGCACCCTGCCGCCCTCCGCCGGGATGGTGGCGAAGATCTTCCCGGCAACCCGGAACGCAGTCATGTCATGGTGCGGCCCTTCGGCGGTCTCGGGCAGTGACAGCGCAAGGCGCCGGACGGTGGCGGCGGAGACGGCCATCAGTTCGCCGGGCCTTCGGCGTCAGCGTCGGCTTCGGCGTCGGCGTCATGCGCTGTGTCCCCGCCCGCCAGAGCGATGAATCGTCGGACGATGCCTTCGCCAGAGCGGGCGACGTGGGCGACGTCGGACGCGCGCAGGAAGACGCGGGCAGGCAGGTGCGGTCCCCAGTGGGCGACGAGGCTGGCGGTCACCTCCACGTGGAATTGCAGGCCGTAGGCGCGTGCGCCGATCCGGAAGGCCTGGTTCTCGTAGGCATCGTTGCCGGCCAGGCGCACCGCCCCATCGGGAAGGCCGAACGTGTCGCCGTGCCAGTGGATGCACGGGAGCGGGGTGGGGGCCGGGCCGAACACCGGATCGCTGAGGGCGTCCCTCGTCAGATGCACCTCGCCGACGCCCTCCTCGGGTGCCGGGCCGGGCACCACTGATGCGCCCAGCGCGGCGGCGAGTTGTTGCGCGCCGAGGCACACACCGAGGACAGGCCGGGCGTCCTCGACGGCGGCGCGCAGGAGGACACGCTCGTCGGCCAGCCAGTCGAGGTCCTCGTGCACGCCCATCGGCCCGCCCATGACGATGAGTCCCGCCACATCCGCCAACGCGGCAGGGGGCGGAATGGCCTCGCCTCGGTCCACGCGCACGATGGTCAGGTCCGCTCCGGACTCGCCGATGGCCGGCGCGATGGAACCCGGGCCTTCGAACGCCACGTGCTGCACCACCAACCAGGGGTCGCCGGCGGCCAAGGCGATCAGGGGATGAGGGTGACCCGGAAGAGCTCGGCGCAGCGGCCCTCGGCGAACCCGGCCACTTCGCCCATCGCACGTGCGCCGGTGAGGACTCTCTGGGTCACCGCCTCGGGATCGGGCAACTGGCTCTTGTGGGACATCGAGCGCGGCCACCTTGCGCTCGACCGTGTCCGTCGTGTCCACCGCGATCCCCGCACCCTGCCCGCCAGGCCCCATGATCCACAACTCCCCGACCGTCCACGGCTCGAGGCCTTCTTCGTCGAGGAGCTCGGGGTGGGCAAAGGGGTTGCGCGCGTCGGGGTAGACGGCGCACACCGCGGCGTCGCCCGTGGCCAGGTGGTCCGGATGGCTGGCGAAAATGAACTCCCAGTTCCGCTCGGGCGACTGGGTCAGCACGCGCTCGGGTCGCACCTGCCGGATGACGCGGCTGATGTCGCGCCGCAGCGCGCGATTGGACTCGACCATCCCGTCGGGATGCCCGAGGAAGCGCACGTCGCTGACGCCGACGACGGCCGCGGCGGCGCGCTGCTCGTCCTGGCGCAGCAGTGCCATGTCGGCCCGCGACATGGCACGGTCCGAGCCCCCGGACTCGCCGGAGGTGGCGATGCAGTACGTGACCTCCACGCCGGCCGACGTGAAGGCGGCCACGGTCCCCGCCGAACCGAAGTCGACGTCGTCAGGATGGGCGGTCACGACCAGCACGCGGCGGACTCCGTCCTCGGGGGACCAGACCGAGATCGGCCCGTCGTTGCTCAGAGCACGCTCTCCTCGGGGAGAGGGTCCACGCGGCCAGGTCGGCCAAGCGCGGGTCGTTGGAGAACATCTCGACGATCGGGATGCGCAGGCCCAGCCGCCGCTGGATCACCTCCATCTCGACCAGCTGGTTCCACAGCGACAGGCTCACCACGACCCCCGCCTTGCCCGCCCGGGCCGTGCGGCCCGAGCGGTGCAGGTACGCCTTGTGGTCCTCCGGCGGGTCGTAGTGGATGACACCGTCGACCCCTTCGATATGCAGGCCACGAGCTGCCACGTCGGTGGCTACGAGCACGGCGAGCTTCCCGTTGGAGAAGTCCGCCAGCGCCCGCTCACGGTTGGCCTGGCGCAGGTCGCCGTGGATGGCCTGGGCATTGACGCCCTCCTTGCCGAGGTTCTCCACGAGGCGGTCGGCACCGCGCTTGGTGCGCACGAAGAGGAGCGACTTCTCCTGGTTGCGGCAGATGGCTGCCGCCACCTTGACCTTGTCCATCTGGTGCACCTGCAGGAACCGGTGCTCCATGAGCGTCACGGTCTGGGTGTTCGAGGCCACCTCGTGGAAGACGGGGTCGGTCAGGTAGCGCTTCACCAGGCGGTCGACGGCACCGTCGAGCGTCGCGGAGAAGAGCAGCGTCTGGTGGGACTGGTCGAGACGGCGCAAGACCCACTCGACCTGCGGCATGAAGCCCATGTCGGCCATGCGATCGGCCTCGTCGAGCACCAGGGTCTCGAGCTCGTCGACGGCGAGCTCGCCGCGGTCGCCGAGGTCGATCAGCCGGCCCGGTGTGGCGATGATCAGGTCCACGCCCTTGCGGAGCTTGGTGACCTGACGGTCGATATCGGCACCGCCGTAGACGGCGACGGCATGCAGCCCGAGCTTCTTCGCCAGCGGAGCCAGGACGTCGTGCACCTGCACGGCGAGCTCGCGCGTCGGGAGCAGGACGAGTCCGAGTGGGCGGGCCGGGCGACTGGCGGGACGTGGTCCTTGGGCCTCCCGTGTGGCCTTGGCCCGCTGCAGGAGCGGGACGCCGAAGGCCAGGGTCTTGCCCGATCCCGTCTTGGCCTTGCCGCAGACGTCGCGCCCGGCCAGGGCGTCGGCGACGGTCAGGGCCTGAATTGGAAAAGCGCTGACGATGCCTTCATCCGCCAGCGCTTTGTTCAGTTCGGGCGAGACGCCGAGGGACTCGAAGGTCCGTGCGGTCTCGTACGTGTCGTCCCCGGAGACACTGCTGTCTCCGGCTTCGCCGCCGGCGTGCGCGCCGGCAAGGGCATCTACGGTCATTGACCCGCTCTCTCTGTTGTGGGGCGGGGCTGTGCGCCTACCAGAGGAGTGAGAGTCAGCCCCGACTCACCGGCCCCCGCCGGTGGTCGCACACGTATTGTACCAGTCCAGGACGGTGGAGCGGCGCAACCCTGTGCCAAATTGCGCACTGCACCATGAGCGAAGGAGAGCCCACGATGGCCAAACTCGAGACGGGCGCCACCGCCCCCGCGTTCACCCTGCCTGACCAGGATGGCAAGCCGGTCAAGCTGTCGGACTTCAAGGGACAGCGGGTGATCGTCTACTTCTACCCCGCCGACGACACGCCCGGCTGCACCAAAGAGGCGTGCCAGTTCAACGACAACCTCAAGACCTTCGAGAAGGCCGGCGTGGCCGTGCTCGGGATCTCGCCGGACAAGGCCGAGAAGCACGTGAAGTTCCGTACGAAGTACAAGCTCAAGTTCCCCCTCCTGACGGACGCGGACAAGAAGGTCATGGAGAAATACGGCGCCTGGGGTGAGAAGACGATGTACGGCAAGAAGACGGTGGGGACCATCCGCTCGACCTTCCTCGTGGGGCCGAACGGGAAGATCCAACGGGCCTGGTACCACGTGCGCGCGGACGGCCACGCGGCCAAGGTGCTCGAGGAGACTGCCGAGAGCTGAGGAAGCGAAGCGTGAAGACAGGGCCCGACTGAACGGCTCTGCGGTCTGGCCTGGCGGAACCGGGGAGGGGCCTGCCTGGGACTGACCTTCCTTGCCGTGCGGGGACAGACGCGATGCGTTCTCGCGCGACGGAAAGGCGCGCCTCGTGACGGACCCTGGACTACGGTCCGAGGTCAGCATCGTCTTCGTGACGGAGCGGATACAGCTCGGGTACCGGCATCATCGGGGGATGACGCGCTGTTCGAGTTCGGGTGCAGCGTCACTTGACGCGAACCACGGAACACGCGACATGCACCCATGCACCACGTGACGTGACGAGTGGCGTCACGAGTGGCGTGACGAGTGACGTGACGCCGTAGGGGAAGGGAGTCGACATGGGTCAGGGGATCGGCGCAATCCTGACGTTCGCCATCGGCGTGGCCATCAGCCCGATACCGATCATCGCGGTGATCCTGATGCTCTTCTCGCAACGGGCGCGTGTGAACGGACCGGCGTTCCTGCTGGGGTGGGTGGTCGCCCTCGCCGCCGTGAGCACCGTCGTCTACGTGGTGTCGCACGACGGCAACGTGGCGCAGACGAGCAGCACCGCGTCGGAGTCGGTCTCGTGGGGCACGATCGCGCTGGGCGTCGGGATGCTCGCCCTGGCCCGTCGCAACTGGCGCAAGCGGCCGGCACCCGGCGAGGATCCCGTCATGCCGAAGTGGCTGGCAACGGTCGAGAACGTCTCACCCGTGAAGGCGGTCGGGCTGGGCGTCGTCCTTGCAGCCGTCAACCCGAAGAACCTCATCCTCACGGCGGGCGCCGCGGCTGGACTGGCCCAGGTCTCCGGCCTGTCCACCTCCGACGCCGTCGTCGCCATCGTGGTGTTCGTGGTGATCGCCAGCCTCACCATCGCCGGCCCCGTCATCTACGCACTGGTCGGCGGGGCGAAGGCGAAGGCGAGCCTCGAGTCGGCCAAGACGTGGCTGAACGCCCACAACGCCGCGGTCATGGCCGTCGTCTTCCTCGTCTTCGGCGTCGACCTGATCGCCAAGGGGCTCCCGCCGCTGACGCACTGAGCCGACACCCACAGCTGACGCGCCGCGGGCTGTGTACCTCGCTCAGTGCTGGTGCACCGGGCACCAGTAGGTGGTGCGGCCCGCCGACGACCTCTCGACGCAACTCGGCCCCGTCGCGCGGGCAGCGCCCGCCGTCGTGGCGTTCCTCCATCAGCTCGCCCATGTGCGACCCGCCACGGCGCGAGAGCTGGCGCAGCGTCGCCCGCAATTCCTTGTGCAGACGCCGGAACTCCTCGTCGTCGAGCGGCGTCCGCCTGCCCGGTGCCAAGTCGGCCCGCCACAGGATCTCGTCGGCGAGCAGGTTGCCGACCCCGGCGAGTCGCTCCTGGTCCATGAGCCGCGCCTTGAGCGGCGCGGCCGTGGTGCCATGTCCGGTCCGGATGGCCAGGGCGGCCCGCAGATCCCGCTGGGACACGGTCAGCGCATCGGGCCCGAGGCGATCGTCGTCGGGCGCGAGCTCGACGGAGCCGAACCGCCGCGGATCGTGCAGCAGGAGCTCGCCGCCATCCTCGAACGTGACGCGGACGCGGACCCACTTGTCGTTGAAGACGCCCGGTCCGTAGCGCAACCGGTCGAGCGCCTCGCTGCCGTCGACCACGAGCCCGCCCGTCATGCCGAACCGGACCCCGAGGGTCGGTCCCCCGTCCGTGTCGAGGAGGAGCAGCTTGCCGCGCCGGCGCGCCGCGGTGAACGAGCGGCCCACCAGGGCGGCCCGGAGCCTCCCCGGCGTCGTCCCGCCCCGGCCGTAACGGGCGTCGACCATCCACGCCCTGGTGATCAGCCGACCCAGCGCCTTCTCGGCGAAGGTCCGGTACAGCTCGACTTCGAGAATCTCGGGCACCGGCGCAAGGTATCCGACCGGTGCCCCCCGCCCGAATATGGTGGACCAATGCCTCCCGAGAAGCCGCAATGGGCCGAGCTGTTCACCGAGGTCGTGACGTCCGGGCTGTGCACCGGGTGCGCCGCCTGCGTGGTCGTCTGCCCCTACGACGTCCTCGGCTACAACGACAAGGACGGGGTCTACAAACCCTTCCACGTGGACGCAGACGGCGGGCCCGACAACTGCACCCATGGCCTGAAGGGCTGCACCCTGTGCACCCGGGCGTGTCCGCGCTTTCGCACCTGGGAGCCGGACATCGAAAACCACCTGTTCGGGCGGCCCCGGGAAGAGGACGAGGTGGCGGGCATCTCCCGGCGCACCGTGCTGGCCCGGGCGACGGACCCCGATGTGCAGGGCACCGGGCAGGACGGCGGCCTCGTGTCCGCCCTCCTCATCTGGGCTTTCGAGCACGAAGTGATCGATGCCGCACTGGTCTCGGGCCTCGAGGGCGACGGCTCGACTTGGAAGGCGGTGCCCCAGGTGGCACGCTCCAAGGAGGACGTGCTGGGCACGGCCGGCTCCCGCTACACCTACTCCGCCAACCCGCTGGCCTACGCCGAGGCCATCGAAGGCGGGGCCGAACGCATCGCGCTGGTCGGCATGGGCTGCCAGGCATCGGCGCCACCCGTGATGCAGGCCCGCAAGGCCGGCAAGGTGGCGCGGCGGTTCACCCTGTCAATCGGGCTGCTCTGCTCCAAGACGTTCGACGACGCAATCTTCAGCGAACTCTTCGAGGCGAAGTACGGGCTGGCCCGGGCCGACATCGTCAAAATGAACATCAAAGGCGTCTTCCAGGTCTGGATGAAGGACGGCAGCTACCACGAAGTCCCGCTGAAGGAGGCCCACGCCTGGACGCGCGAGGGCTGCACCAGCTGCCCCGACTTCGCGGCGGAACACGCCGACATCTCGACCGGAGGTATCGGCGCCTTCGGCGACTGGACGCTCACCATCCTCCGGACGGAGAAGGGCGAGGAGCTCTTCAACGAGATGGAGTCGGCCGGCGTGATCGAGACGCGGCCGATCGAAGACGACCCGGGCGCGGTCACGCTGCTGCGGAAGTTGAGCCGGGTCAGCCGCAAGCGGTGGCCCGCCACGGCCGTACCCATGCCGGGACGCCTCCCGGCGGCCGCCCCGTCCGCGTGAGCGAGGCAACCAGCGGGCCCCGGCCCGACGCGTTCGCCGCACTGCTCGGGATAGAGGTGGAGCGCCGTGACTCGGGACACACGGTGGCCACGCTGGCCACGGACGAACGCCACGCCAACCCGCACGCCACGGTGCACGGGGCCGTCTTCTACGCGGTGGCCGGAGCTGCCGTCGCCGCGGCGGCGAACGACGACGAGAACTCCGGCATCATCTCGTCGGTGCTCGTCGAGTACCTCCAGCCGGCCGCGCTCGGTGACGAGCTCTACGCCGAAGTGACCCGCGCGCTGTCGACCGGCCGGGAAGACATCTTCACCGGCACCGTGCGACGAGGCGCGCAGCGGCGACGTGCTCGCCTGGGTGCGGGCGCGCGGGACGCGCCGTTCCCGCTCGGGCTGACCCACCGACGGCCCTCGTCTGACCGCACCCCGCACCGCACCCCCGCACCCCCGCATCCCTGGGCTCGAAAACCGGGTTCGGCCCTGCCCGATGGCCGAATCTGTGGGAACCAGGTCATTGACGCCAGAGGCCTCGGCCCGCAGAGTGGAGCCATGCGAGAGCGTCACGTGGTCATCGTCGCCTTCGACGGCGTGCAGCCCATTGATGTCGTCGGTCCCCACGAAGTGTTCGCCGGCGCCGGGAAGGCAGCCGCATCTCTCGGGCGAAGCGGGGGCTACCGCGTCACCCTCGGATCCATCGGCGGCGGCCCGGTCGAGACCGAGAGTGGACTGGTCCTCGGCACGACGCCGCTCCCCGACGCCGCGCAACGCATCGACACGCTCGTCCTTCCCGGCGGGAGTGGCACTCGTGAGGTCGTGCGCGACGAGGAGCTCCTCGGGTGGATCCGCGGCGCGGCGCCGGGCTGCCGACGGGTCGCCACCGTGTGCTCGGGCACCTTCGTCGGCGCCGCGGCCGGGCTCCTCGCCGGCCGGCGGGTCACCACCCATTGGGCCCGGGCCCGGGAGCTGGCGGACGCGTATCCAGACCTGAGGGTCGACCCCGATCCGATCTACCTCAGGGACGGGAAGTACTGGTCGAGCGCCGGGCGTCACCGCCGGCATCGACCTTGCGCTGGCGCTGGTCCAGCTCGATCTCGGCGTCGAGGTCGCACAGACCGTTGCCCGTTGGCTCGTCATGTTCCTCCACCGGCCGGGCGGCCAGAGCCAGTTCGCCTCACCGGTCTGGGTCCCGCGCGCCGAGCGCTCGACCGTCCGGGCCGTGCAGACCTTGGTGGAGTCGGCGCCCGGTGGCGACCATCGGCTGCCGGCCCTCGCCGCGGCCGCCGCCATGAGCGTCCGGCACTTCACCCGCGTCTTCACGGCCGAGGTGGGCGAGACCCCGAGCCGCTTCGTCGAGCGCACACGGCTGGAGGCCGCCCGGCGCGACCTCGAGGAGACCTCCGACACGCTCGACGTCGTTGCGGCGCGCTGCGGCCTCGGCTCGGCCGAGACCCTCCGGCGTGTGTTCCAGCGGCACCTCGGCGTGGCGCCCGACGCCTACCGGAGGCGCTTCCGCGCCGCCCCCAGTGAAAGGACTTCCGCATGACGGACCGCCTGCACGTCGCCATTCCGCTGTTCCCCAAGTTCACGGCGCTCGACGCGGTCGGCCCCTACGAGGTCCTGCAGCGCATCCCGACCTTCGACATCGTCTTCGTCGGCCACGCCCTCGGCGCGGTGCGCAGCGAGAACGGCATGCTCGCGCTCCATGTCGACGCCACCTTCGAAGAGGTACCGAGGCCCGACGTGATCGTCTTTCCCGGCGGCGTCGGAACGCGTCCACTCGAGCACGACGACCGTGTCCTCGAGTGGGTCCGCGCTGCGCATGCCGGCACCCGGTTCACCACGTCGGTGTGCACGGGCTCCCTTGTGCTCGCCGCCGCCGGCTTGCTGCAGGGCCTCTCCGCCACCACGCACTGGTCCTGCTACAGAGAGCTGGAGGCGCACGGGGTCGAAGCCACCTCGACCCGCGTCGTCGAGCACCTCGACCAGCGCCTCATCACCGCCGCCGGGGTGTCCAGCGGGATCGACATGGCACTCCGGCTCGTCGAACTGCTCGCTGACCGCACCGCAGCCCAAGCCGCGCAGCTCATGATCGAGTACGACCCGCAGCCCCCGTTCGACTGTGGCTCGGTGGCGAAGGCCGACGATGCCGTCGTGACCCGCGTGATCGAGTACGCCCAGCTTCGGGAGTAAGGCGGCGGCCGTCAGGCCGATGACGTGGGATCTCGTCCGGTGTACGCCAGAAGCTTGTCCTGCGCGGACGCGGTCGGGCCGACGGCGATCTCGGGTTTGAAGACGCCCTTGCGCTGTTCGTCGGTGAACGGCTCCGTGGATGAGGGCGTAGGCCGACCTCGGGCAGGCCAGTCGGGCATCGTCCGTGTCCTGCCCGGTCGAGGTCGCGAGATCCCACCCGTGCAGCAACTGGTCGCTGAACGCGATGCCGAGCGCAGGACCGGTCTTCTCGATCACTCCGGGCTCGCCGAACGTCCGCAACGTCTCGGCACGCGCCTGCTCGAAGTCGATGCGATCGGCTCGTCGCTGAGCAGGTCCGGTGGAGTCCCGATGGCGGCGCAGCGTCCTCGCCACGTGCCGCCGCCACGAAGTAGCGCTGCGTCTGGAGCATGTGGTTCATCAGCGTCGCGACGTCCCACCCGTCGCACGACGTCGGGGCGTGCAGCTTCGATGCGCGCCCTGCCACCTTGGTCGAGGTCCACTCGCTCGCGCGCTTCCGTAGAGATCAAGCAGGTCGATGTCCATCGCATCCTCCTCACGATCGTCCCTCTTCTCATACCCCGATCGGCTCAGCGCATGCGACGCCTCCGGAGAGGCAGGGAGAACCTCACGCGGGAGCCGCGGCCGCACTCTCGCCGGCCAGGCGGCCGAAGAACGTGCTGTCCCCGATGGAGAGCCCGCTGGCGTAGCCGAAGGAGCACACGCCGGCCGTCGTGCGCCCGGCGGCGAACAGCCCCGCGATGGCGGCGCCCGTCAGGTCGAGCACCTCGCCGGCCACCGTGGTCTCCAGCCCGCCCAGGGTAAACGGCGCGTAGGGCGCCGGCCCGATGCGCAGGTCGATCGGCGCCGATGGGCGGCACCAGCGGTCGCACCCAGCCGGCGGCCTTGTGGAAGAGCGGGTCCTCCCCCGTGGCGCGTGCCGGTTGTAGAGCTCCACGGTCGACTGCAGCGAGCCCGTCGGCAGGCCGATCTCGGCCTCGAGCTGCGCGGTGGTCTCGCAGACCCAGCTGGCGGCGAGGCCCATCCAATTCACCTCGTAGGAGGCCTCGTCGACGACGAGGTAGACCTCGCCGTCCTGCTCGTAGAGCGCGGACTGGCCCACCCGTCCCATGTACGTGTCCTCGTTGATGAAGCGCTGTCCCTGGCCGTTGACGAGGATGCCGTGGATCAGGGTGCGCGGCGGCGTGATCGGCAGCGACACCTCGCCGGCGTACATGTTGCGCACCGAGGCGCCGAGGGCCTGGGCCATGCGGATGCCCCGGCCGTCGTCACCCTCGGTGCCCACCTTGAACGTGCCCCGCGCCAGGGGCGGGCAGTGCTGGCGCAGCATGTCGTCGTTGAAGACGAAGCCGCCCGCGGTGAGCACGACGCCGCGCCGGGCCCGCAGCGTCACCGTCTCGCCGTAGCGCTGAGCCTGGACGCCGACGACGCGGCCGTCGTCGACGACGAGGCGGTCGACGCGGGTGTCGGTCGACACGGCCGCGCCGGCGCCGGTGGCGGCAGCGGCCAGGTGCTGCATGAGGAGCCACCCCGTCGAGCGCTTGGTCTTGGCCAGGTGGCCCCGCGGAGCCGGGCGGGCGATCTCGTTGAACGGGTAGGCGTCCTCGCCACCGGAGTACACGAGGCCCTCGGTGCCGTCGGGCGCCATGGAGGTGTCGGCGCAGAAGGTCGGGTCGAACGGCACGTCCCGCGCCACCAGCCAGTCGAAGTGGCCCAGGCTCTCCTCGACGTAGCGGGCGATCTTGGCCTCGTCGGGATTCGGGCCGCAGGCCGCCATCATGTAGCGGTACATGTCGTCGAGGGAGTCCTCGAACCCGCACGCCTTCTGGATCGGCGTTCCCCCGCCGAGGTACACGATGCCCTCGGCCAGCGCCGCCGCTCCCCCGGGTCCACCCGTCCGCTCGGTGACGAGCACCTGGGCGCCGGCGGCCGCCGCGGTGAAGGCCGCCGCCGACCCGGCGGCGCCGAAGCCGACGACGATCACGTCGGCCGTGTCGTCCCAGCGAGCGATCTCCGCCGCCTCGCACGGTGTCACGTCGTTCGCCTCGCGCACTCCATCCCTCCCCTGCGGTGTCGCCGAGACGGTAGCCGTTGCCGCCTCGGGCTCCGGACGCCGTACCCTGCAGCACGTGGACGCCCCGCTCGACGCGTCGCCGCCCCCGCCGCCAGTCCCGCCGCCAGTCCCGCCGCCCGAGCTCGCACCAGATCGCACCCGGATGGACAGCGGCCCTGGCCTACCGGCTCGTCCCGCAGCTGACCACCTGGCGCCTGACGGCCCGAGCGGCGACGTTCGCTTCGCCAAGGTGGCGTCCGGGGCCGCCGGTGGCGACCGCTATCCCGTCGTTGCGCGGCGAGTCCGAGCGCATGGTCTGGGCCAGCCGCCTACCTCCCGGTCCCCGTGGTCGTTGCGCTGGAGGTCCTCGGCGATACCACCATCCTGCTGACCGAGTCGCTCCCCGGTCTGGACGCCACCCAGCCCACGTCGCGAACCGATCTGCCCGCCCTGGTGCGGGCGCTCGGCCGTGGGCTGCGGTCTTCCACGACGCTGTCGGGCGAGGAGTGGTGCCCGTTCCGCTTCGACCTGGCGCGCGCCTTGGCCCATGTCGAGGACCGTGTCGCGCGGGCCGACATCGATCCGGCGGGCTTCCACCTCGAGCATGCCCACCTGACCCCGGCCGCCGCGCTGGCCGAGCTGGAGGCGACGGCTCCCGACGACGAAGACCTCGTCGTGTGTCACGGCGACTTCTGCCCACCCAACGTGCTGCTCGAAGACGGCCGGGTCACCGGCTTCGTCGACCTCGGCGAGCTCGGTGCCGCCGATCGCTGGTGGGACATCGCGACCGGAGGGTGGAGTGTCGGCTGGAACTTCGGGGAGGATCTCGAGGGGCTCTTCTACGAGAGTTACGGCGTCGGGCCCGACCCCGGGCGCATCCGCTTCTTCCGCCTGCTCTACGACCTCGTGTCCTGAGCGGACGCCGCGATCAGCTCGCCGGCGCGGTGGAACACGGCGTCGAACATCGGCACGGTGAGCTTGCCGGTGAAGGTGTTCTGCTGGCTCGGGTGGTAGGAGCCGAGGAGGGTCACGCCGCTAGGCAGCGCGGCCTCGGCCAGGTGGCCGAACCTCGGGCGCGGACGGAGGCCGTAGTGGGCGGCCACGGCCTGCCAGGCGAACTGCCCCAGGGCGACGACGACCACGGCCCGGTCCAGCAGCGCCAGCTCGCGTGCGAGATACGGCTCGCAGGCGTCGCGCTCGGCCGGCGTCGGCTTGTTGGCGGGCGGCGCGCAGTGCACGGTCGCCGTGATGTAGGCGTCGGTGAGCTCGAGCCCGTCGTCCCGCCACGTGCTGGTGGGCTGCGAGGCGAAGCCTGCCCGGTACAGCGCAGCGAAGAGCCAGTCGCCGGAGCGGTCCCCCGTGAACATCCGGCCGGTGCGGTTGGCGCCGTGCGCCGCCGGCGCCAGGCCGACGAGCACCAGGGACGCCCGGGGGTCACCGAAGCCCGGGACGGCTCGACCCCAGTAGACCTGCCCGGCGTAGGACGCCCGGCCCTGCGCGCGCCACTTCTTCCCGCCAGCTCACCAGCCGCGGGCAGCGCCGGCAGCCTGTCACGTCCCGTTGCACCGCGGCCACCGAGTCGCCGGTGCCCCGGTTGGACGTCACGGCGCAGAGCCTACGATGGGCCACCGTGTCCCCGACCGCCCGCTCCGCCTCCACACGCACAACGGCACGGCACGGCCGCAAGCCTCCGCCGGCCACCGTCGTCCTCCTCGTCCGCCACGGCGTCACTCCCACCACCGGCAAGATGCTCCCGGGCCAGGCGAGCGGGCTGCATCTCGCCGAGAAGGGCCACGCGCAGGCCGCTGCGGCGGCAGAACGCATCGCCGCTCTGACCAAGGCCCCGACCGCCGTCTACGCCTCCCCCTTGGAGCGCACCCGCGAGACGGCGGCTCCGATCGCCAAAGCGCTCGGCCTCCGGGTGCGGACCGCGCCCGGCCTGGTCGAGGTCGACGTGGGCGACTGGACCGAAAAGCCGCTGACCCGCCTGTACAAGGCCCCGCAATGGCCCACCGTGCAGCGCTGGCCCAGCGGGTTCCGCTTCCCCGGAGGGGAGTCCTTCGCCGAGATGTCGGTGCGCTCCATGGACACCGTTCTCGGCCTGGTGGCCGAGCATCCCGGGCAGACCATCGTGGCCGTGTCGCACGCCGACCCGATCAAGGCGATCGTGGCCGCGGCCGCCGGGATGCCGCTCGACCTCATCCAGCGGCTGGTCATCTCTCCCTGTTCGATCTCGGCGCTCCTCTTCACCGCCGGCGGTCCCGTCGTTCTGTGCACGAATTCGACCGGCGAATTGAACGAGCTGGCACTGTCGTGAGCGAGCTGTCATGAGCGACGAGTATGACTTCGACGCGCCGGACCATTGCACGGTCGGCGTCATCGGCGAGGTGGGCCAGCGCCTCTTCCTCTTCTATTGCCGCCAGGGCCTCTCCGAGACGACGGTCAAGGTGGAGAAGCAACAGGTGGCCGTGCTCGCCGGATATCTCGGACGCATCGTCAAGGAGCTCGGTCGGCCCGGCCACCTGCCCGAGGACCTCCAGTTCTACGGCACCGAGGATTTCGAGTGGGTCGTGGGGACCATCGGCGTCTCCTACGACGAGGAGCTCGACCGGGTCATCGTGGTCCTCGAGGAGGTGGGCGAGGAGGACGATGACGAAGACGATGAGGACATGGAGAGCGGTCACGTGCTCCGTGTCGCGCTGACCCGTGAGCAGGCGGCCGCGTTCGCCATCCATGCCACCCGACTGGTGGAGGCGGGGCGCCCGCCCTGCCCCCTGTGCTCGCTCCCTCTCGACCCGGCCGGCCACGACTGCCCGCGCACGAACGGGCATCGGCCACCGGTGACGTAGCTGCGGTGTCCGACAGCGAGGTCGAGCGCGTCCTCACCGATGGTGACATGGAGGTCCACGGGCGCATCGCCGGCAGCTCCAACGCGACCCTGCTCGTCACGTGCCGCCGTGCGGGTGAGGAGCTTCTCGCCGTCTACAAGCCCTTCAAGGGTGAGCGTCCGTTGTGGGACTTCCCGGGCGGCCTGTTCCGGCGGGAGGTCGGTGCCTACGTGCTCTCCGAGGCGCTGGGTTGGGGACTCGTACCCGAGACGGTGCACCGCACCGACGGCCCGTTCGGAGAGGGCTCGGTGCAGCGCTTCGTGCACGAGGACGGCACGTCGCACTACTTCACCTTGCGCGACGAGCCGAAGTGGCACCCCGTGCTGCGGCAGCTCGGCGCGTTCGACGTCGTGGCCAACAACGCCGACCGCAAGAGCGGCCACGTGCTCCTCGCCGAGGACCGCCTCTGGGCCATCGACAACGGGCTGTGCTTCAACTGCGAGGACAAGCTGCGCACGGTGATCTGGGACTTCGGCGGGGACGCGCTCGATGCCGACGTGCAGGCCGACCTCGAGCGCCTGGCGCACGACGGGCCACCGGCCGCGCTGTGCGAGCTGCTCGAGCCGCCCGAGCTGGCCGCCACCATGGACCGGGTGGACTGGCTGCTCGGCCTGCGTGCCCTGCCCGAGCTCGTCGACGACGGCCAGTGGCCGCCGTACCCCTGGCCTCTGGTCTGAACGATTCCGTTCAGGCTGTGCTTCCGTTCGCGGCTGTGCTCGTTCAACGCTGTGAAAACCCAGGTCAGACGCCCACTGGATTGATGACCTGATCCATAGGTAATATCGAACCGCTCTCATCCATGGCTCAGGGGGGGTTCCCTGGCCACCTCGCCGAGGCACACCCGGAGCCGCCATGTCGCTCGATCCCTACATCGTTCTCGGAAGCGCCATCGTGGGTTTCCTCGTGGGGATGACGGGCGCCGGCGGCGGCGCGCTGATGACGCCGATGCTGATCCTCTTCTTCGGGATCAAGCCGTCCACGGCCATTTCGAGCGACCTGGTGGCGGCGGTCCTGATGCGCCCCGTGGGTGCCATCGTCCACATGACCAGGAAGACGGTGAACTACTCGCTCGTGGGGTGGATGGTGCTCGGTTCGGTGCCCGCCGCCCTGTGCGGTACCTATGTGCTCCACCTGTTCGGCAATTCGGACGGCGCTGAGACAAACGTGGAGACATTCCTCGGTGTCGCGCTCCTCCTAGGCGCCTTCGCCATGGTCCTGCGCTACGGGCTCGACCGGCGCTCCGGCCACAGCCGCGAGGGCCTTATCGGCCATGTCGTGGTCCGGCCGCTGCCGACCGTGGCCGTCGGCGTGCTGGGGGGCTTCGTGGTGGGAATGACATCGGTCGGATCCGGGTCGCTGATGATCGTGCTGCTCCTCTTCCTGTACCCGATAATCGGAGCGAACCAGCTCGTCGGCACCGACCTGACCCAGGCCGTCCCCTTGACCATTGCCGCGGCGCTGGGCGCGCTGGCCTTCGGCCACGTCGAGTTCTCGGTCACGACCTCCATCGTCGTGGGCAGCGTCCCCGCCGTCCTGGTCGGCTCGCTGATCTCCTCTCGCGCGCCCGACCGCTACATCCGGCCCGTCATCACGTTCGTGATCTTCGCCTCGGGACTCAAATACGTCGGACTGAGCACGACTGCACTCGGCTGGACGCTCGGCGCGGTGCTGGTCGCCGCCGGCGCCGTCTGGCTGGCCTACATCCGTCCGCGGCGAGCCGGGCTGGCCCAGACGGCGCCCGCCGTGCTCGACGAGACCCGCGCCCCGGTCCAGCACGAGGCACCTCGGCGCTGATCCTGCACGGGCTGGAGACTCTCCCGCGCCGAGTCCCGGACCGGCCCACCTGGCGGAGATGCGGCGCTGGACGGGGGTCAGTGGTCAGGGGATGTGATAGCCCAACGTCTGCAGCTCGCCGACGACCTGCTGGGCCAGCACCTCCCCGCCCCCTGGGGTGAGGTGCGTGCCGTCGGGAGTGCGCACGTTGACGACCTGGCCGGCGCCATTGGTGATGAAGGCCGTGTAGCCCCCCTGGGCCGTCCCCAACGAACGGTCCGTGCTGAGGTACGTCACCGGGGGTTTGGCGGCGGCCGCCTGCTGCTGGACCACCGCGTTGAGGTCCGACATCTGCGCGTTCAGACCGGCGTTCTGCATCGGCGGCATGCCGACCCACACGACCGTGGCCCCGCCGCTCTGGGCGATCTTCATGAACTCCGCGACCCGCTGCGCGTACAACGAGTTCCACTGCGGTGACGTGTACGGCACGTCGGGTGGCCCGAGGAAGTCCTGGGCGTCGTTGGCGCCGATCATGACGACGACGACCTGCGGCTGCGTCTTGGCGATGTCCGATGTCAGTTCCGCCGGCCAGTTGAAGTAGTCGGGTCGCGTGAGCCCCGTGCTCTCGCGGGCGTCGAGAGCCGCGTTGACGACACCCGTGCCGGCCAGGTTGGCCTGCAGCGGCCCGCCCAGATCGAGGCCGATGGAGTCACCCACGATCAGGGCCCGTAGCGGCGCGGCCGCGGTCGGCTCCTTCGGGTTCGGCGGCGCGGTCGTGGGTGTGGTTGCCCCCGTGCCGCTCTTGGCCCCGGGCGTCGTGGTCGGCGTCGTGGCCGGTGTCCTGCTGGGTGTCGGGCCGGACGTCACCAACCCCACCGTCCCGCCGGGCAGGCGGTTCGAGCGGCCCGTGATCGACACGATGTGGGAGAGCTGCAGCCCGCGGCTGAGCGCGGCCACGGGTCCGGTCAGGTCGAGGCTGATGGTGCGACGCGTCCCGACCGGCGACACCTGCGCGTTGTGCTGCAGCGTCGGAGCGAACAACAAGAACCACACCCCGAAGGCGGCGGCCGCGATCGCGAGGACACGGGTCCACGGCAGGCGCACGCGACCGTCCTCGGGTGCCGGCAGCTCGGCGTGGCGGCGCGACGCGAACTCCGACTGGGACTCCCAGTCCACATGGTGCGGGGGCGTGCGGGCGTCGCTCATCAGAAGCGGTAGTAGATGAAGGGCGCGACGCCGACGGGGCCAAAGGTCGTGATGCCGAGCAGGGCGAAGCCGAGGACGCCGACCTGCACCGCGGTCTTCTGTCGCGAGAACATCGCCTGCAGGCGGTCCACGCGCAGAGTGGGCACGTACTGCAGGGCGATAGTGCCGAGCACCGTGAACACGAGCAGCGGCGTCACCAGCGGGGACGCCTCACCCCAGCCGGAGAACACGCGGCCGAGGACGCCGAAGGCCTGCGACATTCCGGTGGCGTTGAAGAAGACCCACCCCAGGCAGACGTACTGGAAGGTCAGGAAGCGCTGCACCCAGACCCGCACGGGTCCGTCCGCCACCCCAGGCAGCCCGCGCCGCTCCCGGCTGGTCCGGCGCAGGTGCCCGAAGCTCTGACCGATCCCCTGCAGGGCCCCCCAGGCCACGAAGGTCCATGCCGCACCGTGCCACAGCCCGCCCAGCACCATGGTGATCATGATGTTGCGAACCGTCTGGGTCTGGCCATTGGCGCTCCCACCCAGCGGGATGTACAGGTAATCGCGCAGCCAGCGGGACAGCGTCATGTGCCAGCGCCGCCAGAAGTCCTGCAGGTTGCGCGCCGTGTAGGGCGCATCGAAGTTCTGCGGGAAGCGGAACCCGAGCAGCATGGCGAGGCCGATGGCGATGTCGGTGTACCCGCTGAAGTCGCAGTAGATCTGCACGGCGTATCCCCAGGCCGCGAAGATCGCCTCGGGCGCCGAGTGTTGGGTCGGCGAAGTGAAGACGGGCATGACGATGGCGCTCGAGACGTAGGAGGAGATGACCACCTTCTTGAACAGCCCGGCGAGGATCAGCCAGAACGCGCGCGAGTAGTCCACCGAGTTGGGGTCGCGGCGGCGGCGGATCTGGGGCAGCAGTTCGGTGCCGCGCACGATCGGCCCGGCCAGGAGATGCGGGAAGAACGAGATGTACACCGCGAAGTCGAGCGGCTTGGCCGGCTCGAGCTCGCGCCGGTAGATGTCGATCACGTAGCTGATCGCCATGAAGGTGAAGAACGAGATGGCGATGGGGAGCCCCACCTGCAGGAGGGGAACCGCCCGGCCCATGCCCACCGCATGGGTCAGGTTGTCGAGGTTCACCGAGACGAAGCCGTAGTACTTGAACCACCCGAGGATGCCGAGCAGCAGGCCGACCGACACCGCCATGGCGATCCGTCGCGCCCGCTCGTTGCGCGTCGCCGCCACCCAGACGCCGCCCGTGAAGGCGACGACCGTCGTGGCGAGAAGAAGCAGGCAGTAGCTCCAGCCCACCCAGCCGTAGAACACGTAGCTCAGGCCGATCATGGACAGCTTCCACCAGCCCGAATACGGGTTGAGGAGCCAATTCACCGTGAAGGCGACGGCGAAGAAGAGTGCGAAGTCGATTGTGGGAAAGAGCATCGGGAGCGATCAGCGGACTGCGCCGAATGTACCGCCGCTCGCCCGCTCCGAGCGTGCACACGTCAGGCGCGACGCCACGTCAGAACCCGCGCCGGGCCGCAGCGACGCTGCAGCGACGCGCGCCGTCGAGCGGCCATGCCCCGATTCGGGTGGGCGGCAGCCCGGGGCCGGCGACCCCGGGGCCGGCCGGCTCAGCCCTTGGCCTTCAGCGCCTCAATGAGTGCAGGCAGCACCTTGTGCACGTCGCCGACGATCCCGAGATCGGCCACCGAGAAGATGGGCGCCTCCTGATCCTTGTTGATGGCGATGATGTTCTTGGAGCCCTTCATCCCGACCAGATGCTGGGTGGCACCTGAGATCCCGCACGCCAGGTACACGGTCGGCTTCACGGTCTTCCCGGTCTGCCCGACCTGGTGCGAGTAGGGGACCCAGCCGGCGTCGACGATGGCCCGGCTGGCGCCCGCCGCTCCCTTGAGCAGCTTGGCCAGTTCTTCGATGAGGGCGTAGTTGGCCGCCTCGCCGAGCCCGCGCCCGCCCGACACGACCACGGCAGCCTCGTCGAGCTTGGGCCCGCTCCGCTCTTCGACGTGGCGCTCCACGACCTTGGCCGTGTTGGTGGAGGCGACGTCGGGGATCGGGGCCGCGACGACGTTGGCGGCGGCGCCGCCGGAGGGCTCGGCGGCGAACGACTTGGCACGGATGACGAAGATCGCCGGGCCCTCGCCGGTGAAGCGCGCGGTCACGATCTGGCTCCCGCCGAACACGGGGTGCTGGCTGGACAGGCCGCCGTCGCTCTCGACCAGGCCGGTCACGTTGGTCAGCACCGGCCGGCCGAGCTTGACCGAGAGCCGGCCCGCCACGTCGCGACCCTCGTAGGTGGCCGGCATGAGGATGGCGTCGGGGGCGTTGCCACCCTCGATGAGCGCGGCGAGCGCCGCCGCCACCGGGACACCGGGCAGTGTGCCACCCAGGTCGCCGACGTCGTAGAGCGTCGTGGCGCCGTACTCCCCGAGCGCGCCGGCCAGGGATGCCGCGTCGGCACCCCAGGCCACGGCCTCGACGGTCGAGGCGACCGAGCGGGCCTCGGTCAGGAGCTCCAACGTGACGGGCGTCGGCCCGTTGTCACCGACTTCGGCCAGTACCCACACCTTGTCGATCGCCATCTCAGACCACCTTCAACTGCTCGAGGAAGGCCACGACGCGCTGCGCGCCGTCACCCTCGTCCACCACGATCTCTCCCGCGCCGCGGGCTTCCGCATCGGAGACGTCCGTGATCTCCTGGCCGGCGCCGGCGGCGCCGACCTGCGAGGCGTCGATCCCGAGGTCGGCGACCGTCAGGTTGTCGACCGGCTTCGACTTGGCCGCCATGATCCCCTTGAAGGAGGGGTAGCGGGGCTCGACCACGCCGGCGGTCACCGTGACCAGCGCCGGCAGCGGGCACACGATCTCGTCGTAGCCCGCCTCGGTCTGCCGCTCGACCTTGACCGAGCTGCCGTCGACGGCGATCGCCTTGGCGAAGGTCACCGAGGGCAGGCCCATCAGCTCGGCCACCTGGACGGGCAGGGTGCCCGTGTAGCCGTCCGTCGACTCGGTCGCCATGACGACCAGGTCGGGGTTGGCCCGCGCGATGGCCGCCGCGAGCACCCGGGCCGTGCCCAGCGCATCGCTGCCGGCCAGCGCGTCGTCACTGACGAGGATGGCCTTGGCCGCGCCCATGGCGAGGCCGGTACGCAGGCCCGAGGTCTCCCCGCCGGGAGCCATGGAGACGAGGGTGACCTCGTCGCCATCGCCCGAGGCCAGCTGCAAGGCCATCTCGACTCCGTAGTTGTCGGAGTCGTCCATGATCAGCTTGCCGGACCGGTCGAGGGTGTTGGTGCCCGGCTGCAGCGCCGCGGGGGCGGCCGGATCCGGGATCTGCTTGACGCATACGACGACGTTCATGGCGGACCATCTTTGTGGACCAGGGCGGCTTCCCGCCATTCGGCCCGGTGACAAGCACCTTTTTGCCCGCCCGGTTTGGCCGCCCGGTTTGCCCGCCCGGTTTGGCCGCCCGGGGCGGTGAGCCTGCCCGCCCGCTCAGTCGGTGTCGGTCCGGGCGGCGGCCAGCGCGTCGTCCAGCCGGTCGGTGATGACCGTGTCCACGCCCAGCTCGACCATGGCCCGGAGGTCGTGCGGAGCGTTGACCGTCCAGACGTTCACGCCAAGGCCCAGGGCATGAGCCCGCTCCACCAGCGGCCGGTCCACCGACATGACGAAGGGGTGGACGGCAGCGAAGCCGGACCCCGCCGCCTCGGCCAGGGCGGGTCCCGGCTCGGTGGCGAAGCCCCACAGGGCGCCGAGCGGGAGGCGCCCGTCCGCCGCCTGCACCGCCCGGAGCGTCGCAACCTGGAAGGACGACACGATGACCCGCCCGGTCCAGCCCGCCTCGTCGATCGCCGCCGCGGTCAGAGCCGCCACGGCCTCGCCGACGTCCCACCCGGGATCCTGGGGGGCGTTCTTGATCTCGACGTTGACCACCATCCCTTCGCACACCGCCAGCACGTCGGCGAGCAGCGGCACGTGGGCCGGCAGATCGGCCACACCGAGGTCGGCGACGATCCCGACCCCGGGGATCTCGGCGTCGTGATGGATCGCCAGGGCGCCGTCCGCGGTGAGGCGGACGTCGAGCTCGACCCCGTCGGCGCCCAGGCGTCGGGCCTCGGCGAAGGCATCGATGGTGTTCTCCGTGAACCCGCTTGTGCAACCCCTATGAGCGAAGACGGCGGTCATAGGGGCCCTGTCATCGGGGTGTCACGATTCCACCGCCACGGGCGCCGAATTTTCACCAAAAACTCCTTGCCTGCCACGCAATGGACCGTTACCCTTTCCTCCGTTAACCCGCTTTTCACTGACGGACACCTTCTGGGTCCGATCATGTGAAAAGGATCACAATGCTGGTGGAGGCACATTCGGATGGCTCTCATGTGGAACCGGACCGTCGACTGGGACGCGGACGACTGGCGTCGCTCCGCCGCCTGCCGCAACACCGAACCGGACCTTTTCTTCCCCGTCGGCACGACCGGCCCCGCCGTCGACCAGATCGATGCGGCCAAGCGTGTCTGCCATGCCTGCGACGCCCTCGAGCCCTGTCTCGACTTCGCGCTCGCCACCAACCAGGAGTCGGGCGTCTGGGGCGGCACATCCGAAGAAGAGCGCCGCAAGCTGCGCAAGGCCTGGCTGGCCGCCCGCCGCTCGCAGCGCGTCGCCATCTGAGCATCGCTCACCGGCCGCAGCGCGGCAGCGCTCACCGGGGGGCGCGTACCGGAACCGAGATCGCCACCCGGGTCCCGCCCCCGTCGGCCGCCGGCACCGGCTCCATGGAGATCGTGCCCTCCAGCTGACTGACCACGAGGTCGCGCACGATGGAGAGCCCGAGGCTCGACGTGCGCTCGATGTCGAATCCCTCCGGCAGTCCCAGCCCGTCGTCACGCACCTCGACGCGCAGCTCCGTCTCGTCGCTGGACATCGTCAGGTCGACGTGGCCCACCGGCGCGTACCCCGCCGCCCCGCCCGCCCCCTCCAGCCCGGCCGTGCCGTCGGTGCCGTCGCCGGCGCCGACGTTCTCGGGGTCGAAGGCGTGCTCGACCGCGTTCTGCAAGAGCTCGGCCACCGTCACGGCCAGCGGCGTCGCCACGTCCGCCGACACCTCGCCGAGGTCGCCGTGCACCGAGATCACGATCGGCTGCGACGAGACCACCGAGTCCTCGGCCATCTGCACCAGCGAGCTCGACGATCTCGGCGAAGGGCACCTGGTCGCTCGGGTCGCGCGAGAGGATCTCGTGCACCAGGGCGATGGAGCGCACCCGGCGCT
Source organism: uncultured Acidimicrobiaceae bacterium (assembly GCA_963762175.1). Classification (GTDB taxonomy): domain Bacteria; phylum Actinomycetota; class Acidimicrobiia; order Acidimicrobiales; family RAAP-2; genus Bog-473. Next base: position 457,083 of record CAVXJW010000001.1, on the reverse strand, counting down.
CGGCCTCGTGCAGCGCCACCCGGGCCGCCCGGTCCCCCACCCGGCGCGCCTGCAGGCTGAGCAGCGACGAGATCGTCTGCAGGTTGTTCTTGACCCGGTGGTGCACCTCGCGGATGGCCGCGTCCTTCGAGAGCAGCAGCCGGTCGAGGCGCCGCACGTCGGTGACGTCGCGCAGCAGGATCATGGCGCCGGTCACCACCCCGTGGGAGAGCAGCGGGATGCAGTGGACGAGCACGATGACGTCGGGGCGGCGCTCCACCTCCTCGACGACGGGGCGGCCGGTGGCGAGCGCCCACTCGACGGCCGACTCCTCGATGTCGAGGTCGCCGAAGCGGCGGCCCTCGGGCTGGGTGTAGATGCCCATGCGGTGGAACGCGTTCATGGCGTTCGGCGAGGCGAACTCCACGCGCCCGTCGGCGTCGACCACCACGACGCCGTCGCCGACGCGGGGCGACTCCTCCGTGCCGACGTCCTCGTCGGGGAACGGGAAGGCCGACTGGGCCACCATGTCGGCCAGGCGCTCGAACACGTCGAGGTAGGTGCGCTCGTACATGCTCGTCGGGCCCTTGAGCGGCGCCAGCGAGACGCGCAGCAGCGCCGCGATGATGTGGCCCTCGAAGCGGACCGGGATGTTCTCGACCGGGACCTGCTCGCCCAGGATCGGGTGGTGGATGCTGCCGCGCACGATCTCGCCCGAGTGCAGGCACTGGGCCACCAGCGTCCACTGCGACTCGTTCACCGTCTGGCCGACCAGGTCCTGGTCGACCAGGGTCGGCCGGTTGTTGGGGCGCATCTGGCCCAGGACGACCAGCTCGGGGTCCTCGTCCACCGGGTCGGTCGGGGCCGTGCCGCTCCACGGCGCCGTGGACCGGCACCAGGAGGAGCAGGTCGGAGAAGGAGAGGTCGGCCAGCACGCTCCAGCTCCCGAGCAGCCGCTGCAGGTGCTCGAGCTCCTCGGGCTTGAGGTCGGTGTGGCTGAGCGCGAGCTCGGCGGGCGTCGGCATCAGGCCTCCCTCTCCGCGCTCTCGCCGCGGCCGCGTCCCCGGCCGGCCCCGACACCGCGACGGGGTAGGCCGTGCGGCCCCGGTAGCCCTGCAGGGCGCCGGCGCCGGCCGCGCCGAGGACGGCGCGCAGGTCGTCGGCCCGGTCGGCCACGTGCTCGAGCCGGTGCGCGTCGGACGCCGTCGTCAGCGGCACGCCGCGCGCCACGAAGCGCTCGAGCAGCCCCAGGGCGGGGTACTGCTCGCCCACCGGCTTGCGCCACCCGGCCGAGCTGACCTCGGCCGCCATGCCCGACGTCACGGCCGCCTCGGCGATGCGGTCCCACCACTCGGCCGGCGCGTCCGGGATGTGGCCCGCCGCCTTGATCAGGTCGGGGTGGGCCAGCACGTCGCAGGCGCCCGAGGCGGCCAGCTCCTCCAGCGCCTCGGTGTAGGCATCCCAACAGGCGTCGACCCGCCGCGCCGACCACTCGGCCATGGACGCCGGGTCGTCGAGGTCGTCGAAGCGCCAGCCGCCGACCCAGTGCACCGACCCGAGCAGCACGTCGAAGGGGTAGCCGGCGAGCAGATCGGCCACGTGCGTCCATGCGGCCCTCGTAGTAGTCGACCTCGAGCCCGATGACCACCGGCAGGCCGGCGTCCTTGGCCGCCTGCGCGCACTCGACGTAGGCGTCGAGGTCGGCCGTGGCGTGGAACTTCCAGTACGTCGGCCATGTTCTCGGCCAGCGCCGGGCGGGACCCGCTCGTCGTCCCAGAAACCGCCGACGAGCGCGTCGGCCTGGCGGAAGCGGAAGAGGTGCTCGGTCACCGCCAGCTCGGTCACACCCGGCCTCCTGGGCGCGGGCGCAGTAGTCGGCCAGCTGCTCGAGCCGGAGCGGCGTCTCGTGCTCCGAGTGGGGCCAGAGGTGGAGGTGGTAGTCGAGCACGGCGACTGGAGGCCCCGTCCGCCCGGTTAGCCGGCCCGGCGGATCAGCGTGACGCCGTCCCGGATGGTCGTGAGCACGCAGACGACGCGGGGGTCGTTGACCACCTTGTCGTTGAAGGCGCGGAGCGCCCGGGCCCCTTCGTGGGGGTCCTTCTCGGAGGCGAGGACGCCGCCGGCCTGCAGCGTGTTGTCGACGACGATCAGTCCGTGCCGGGCCAGCTTGGGCAGCACCGCCTCGAAGTAGGCGTCGTAGGACACCTTGTCGGCGTCGATGAAGACGAGGTCGAACGGTCCCTGCAGCTGCTCCAGCGAGCGCAGCGCCGGACCCTCGATGACGCTGATGTGGCTCTCGAGGCCGGCGGCGGCGATGTTGCCGCGGGCCACCTGGGCGTGGTGCGGGTCGACCTCGAGCGAGATGATGGAGCCGTCCTTGCCGAGCCCGGCCGCCATGGCGATGGCCGAGTAGCCGGTGAAGGTGCCGATCTCGAGGACGCTGGTCGCCTGCGTGGCGAACACGAGCATCTCGAGGAAGCGACCCTCCTGGCGCCCCACCATCATCCCCCAGGCCGTGAAGTCCTCCCTGGTCGAGGCGTCGACCGACGCCAGGTGGCCGGGCGGCGCGGTGGTGTGGGCGTCGGCGTACTCCTGGACCTCGGGGTTGATCAGCTGGGCCATGGCACCGATGGTAGGCGCCGCCCGGGACCGCTAGCCCCAGACCTGCGCGCCCAGCTCCAGGAGACCGCCCATGTCGTAGATGTCGGCGTCGAAGAAGGGGACGGTGACGAGGACGTCGGGCGCGCCCTTGAGCTCCGCCTGCTGCTCGGCCTCGCGCCGCGCCACCACGCCGAAGTTGAGGAAGCTCTCGGCGACCTCGCCGAGCACCCGGCCCGCCACGACGGGGTCGTCGGTCAGCCCGGCCGCCAGCTCGTCGCTGTGCGCCTGCATCGACTGCGCCAGCTTGTCGGTCCTCGGGTCGCGCAGGTACTCGGGCAGCACCTTGTTCAGGACGATCGCGCCGAGATGCAGCTTGCGCGCCGTGAGCTCGGCCGAGAAGAACTCGGCCTCGCGCACCGGCGTCGCCTCGAGCGTCGAGACGACCATGAAGGTGGTGCGGCGGTCCGAGAGCAGGCGCGTGACCGCCTCGGCCCGCTCGACGAAGCCGTCGTACATCGACTGGAACAGGATGAAGAACTCGGAGATGTCCGCCAGGAACTGCGTGCCGAGGATGCGGTCGGCCACCTGGTAGAAGGGCCGCGACGCCACGTTCACCAGCCGCGACCGGTAGGGCACGATGAGCCAGCGCAGCAGGCGCGAGGAGAAGAAGTCCGCCATGCGCTGCGGCGCATCGAGGAAGTCGAGCGCGTTGCGCGTCGGCGGCGTGTCGACCACGATGAGGTCGTACTTCCCCTCGCAGTGGATCTCGTAGAGCCGCTCCATGGCGATGTAGTCGTGCGACTGCACGAAGCGGCCCGAGATGTTCTGGTACAGCGGGTTGGCGAGGATCTGCTCGCGGGTCGCCTCGTCGGGTGCATGCGTGCGGATGAGGTCGTCCCAGCTCTGCTTCGTGTCGAGCATGGCCGCCCACAGCTCGCCCCGCGGGTGGGCCGCCGCCCGGCGAACACCTCGTCGGGGATGCGGACCTCGTCGTTCCCGATCCCCTTCAGGCCGAGCGCGTCGGCCAGCCGGCGCGCCGGGTCGACGGTGAGCACCAGCACGCGGCCGCCCTGTTCGACGACCGCCGTCGCGGCCAGCGCGGCCGCGGTGGTCGTCTTGCCGACGCCGCCGGGCCCGCAGGCGATGACGATGTCCTTGGCCGCCAGCAGCTGGCCGACGGTCTTGGCCGCCGGGGCGTTGGCCGCCGTCACAGCCCGAGCTCCTCGCCCAGCGCGTGGGCGACCTGGCGCGTCGTGCGGGCGCCGAAGCTGCGCGCGAACAGGTAGGGCAGGAGCAGGACCGGGCAGGTCCTCGGGCAGCCCGGCCTGCAGCCGCTGCAGGTGGGTCGAGCGGGTGCGGCGCATGGTGACGGCGAGGCGGGCCGCCTCGAGCACCGGTGCCACCGTCCCGCCGGCCCGCTCCGACAGCGTCGCCTCGGCCTCCGGGCGCGCGCAGCTGCTCGAAGATCTCCTCCTCGCGCTGGCCGAAGAGCTCGGGCAGGACGCGGTTGACCACCACCGCCGACATGCGCACCGTGGTCTCCTCGCGCACCCGCTGCACCAGCTCGAGCGTCTCGCTGACCGGCATCTCCTCGGGCGTGCAGACGGCGACCAGTCCGGTCTGGCGGGGGTCCGAGAGGATGTCGAGCATCCAGTCGGTCTGGCTGCGGATGAGGCCGACCTTGACGAGGTCGTTGATGGCCTGCGGCGCCGCCAGCTGGCCGACGATGTGGCCGCTGGCCGGCGCGTCGACCACCACCAGGTCGTAGTGGGGCTCGCGCACCTCCCAGCAGAACTTGCCGACGGTCAGGATCTCGCGCACGCCCGGCGCCGCGGTGGCGACGAAGTCGAACGCCTTGGCCAGCGGGCCGATGCGGCCGACGACCGGGATGCGCAGGTGCAGCTTGAGGTACTCGCGCAGCGACGCCTCGGTGTCCATCGACATGGACCAGACGCCGGGCGCGATCTCCCGCGGCGTGAAGTCGGTCGGCGGCGCCTCGAAGAGCGCCGTGACGTCGCCCTTGGCGTCGACCTCGCAGACGAGCACGCGCTTGCCGTGCTCGGCGGCCAGCTGGGCCAGGCCGGCGGCGACCGTCGTCTTGCCGACGCCGCCCTTGCCGGTGACGAAGACCAGCCGCAGGTCGAGCAGGTCCGGCGCGGCGCTCACCGCCCCCGCGCCCGTCCCGCCGTCACGCCCGTCCTCAGGGGGCGCCGAACCCGACGCGGCGCTCGCCCGCGGGCGCGCCGACCTCGACGTAGGCGACCTTGACCACGGGGACGCCGACCCGGCGGCCCTTGCGGTCGGTCAGCCAGAGGACCCCGTCACCCGTCTTGAGCAGCTTCTCGATGTCGGCCACCACCTTGTCGCGGTCGGCGTCGTCGGGCATCTCCACCTCGAGCTCCTTGGGGGTGTGGGTGATGCCGATGCGCACGTCCACCTGGTCTCACTCTCCTCGCGGCCCTCGGACGGTTCCGAGGCCACCTGGACGTTACTGCGACGGGGCAGACTGCATGGCATGGAGGGCCCGCCCAACTCCGGCGGGACCGAGCGCAGTGCCCGCTGGGCAGCGACGATGGCCGGCTACGCCGGGCCCGTGCGGCTGGCCCACGCCGACTCGCACGCCCGCATCGGGCCGCACGCCGGGGTCGCCCGCCCGACGGCGCGCGCCAACCGGCGCTGCCGTGGGGCCGGGCCGAGCGCGAGGAGCTCGAGGCCTCGCTCCTCGCGCCGGGTGCCACCCGCGCGTCGGGCGCCGGCGACCGCGCCGTGCCCGAGCAGCCCGACGCGTGGCGCACCTGCTTCGAGCGCGACCGCGACCGCATCCTGCACGCCACCTCGTTCCGCCGCCTGGCCGGCAAGACCCAGGTCTTCGTCTTCCCCCAGGACCACCAGCGCACCCGGCTGACCCACGCGCTCGAGGTGGCCCAGGTCGCCACCGCCATCGCCCGGGCCTGCCGCCTCAACGTGGCGCTCACCGAGGCCATCGCGCTCGGCCACGACTGCGGGCACGGGCCGGGCGGCCACGCCAGCGAGGACGCGCTCGACCCCTACGTGCCCGGCGGCTTCGACCACGCGCCGTGGGGCGCGTTGGTCTCGCTGGCGCCGCTCAACCTGTGCGCCGAGACCGTCGACGGCATCGCCAACCACAGCTGGTCGCGCCCGGCCCCGTCCACGCCCGAGGGTGAGGTGGTCAGCTGGGCCGACCGGATCGCCTACGTCTGCCACGACTGGGAGGACGCGGTCCTGGCCGGCATCGTGGCGCCGCACCAGCTGCCCGCGGCCGTCCGCGCGCTGCTGCGGCGAACGCCGGAGCGCGCAGCTCGGCGCGTTCATCGCCGGCGTGGTCTCGGCCACCCTGCGCACGGGCCAGGTCGGCATGGAGGAGGAGGAGGCCGAGGCGCTCGCCGCCTTCCGGGCCTGCAACTACGAGCGCATCTACCTGCGCGAGGCGTCGCTGCGCCAGGGCGACGCCGTCGTCAGCGTGCTGCGGGCGCTGGTCGAGCACTTCGCCGACCGCCCGCACCTCGTCGCCGACCACCGCCGCGCCCAGCGCGAGCCCTCCGACGTGGTCGGCCGGCAGCGAAGATGCGGTGCGGGCCGCCGTGACCTACGTGGCCGGCATGACCGACCGCTTCGCCTTCCGCCAGGCGGTGGCGCTGCTCGGCTGGGACCCGGCCAAGCTGCCGGCCGGCGTCGACGGCTGAGCCGCGCGGCGCCGAGGACCACGAGCCGTCGCTCGGTTGCGCCGTCGCCGTTCAGGCCGGCGGGTCGGGGAAGGCCGGGGGCCGCTTCTCCGTCAGGGCGGCCACGCCCTTCGGCGAAGTCGGCGCCCTGCATCATCTCGGCCATCCGCGCCGCGGCGTCGCGGACCGAGGAGGCCACGTCGCCGTGCAGGTCGCGGTAGAGCTGCAGCTTGGTCGCGGCCAGCGACGACGGCGCGATCTCGCGTGGCGAGCGCGCCGCGTAGGCGTAGGTGTAGCGCCAGCAGCTCGTCGGGCGGCAGCACGCGGTTGACGAGCCCGAGCTGCTCGGCCTCCTCGGCCAGCACGACCCGGCTCGACAACAGGAGGTCGGCGGCCCGGGTCACGCCGATCGAGGCGGGGCAGCAGCCACGACAGCCCGTACTCGGCCGGCAGGCCGAGCCGGCCGTGCGACGTCGTCAGCTTGGCCCCCGCCGCCGCGAAGCGCAGGTCGCAGTAGCAGGCGAGCACGAGGCCGACGCCGGCCGCCGGCCCGTTGATGGCCGCGATGATCGGCTTGGGGATGCCGAACTGGTAGGCGAAGTCGGCGTCGAACTCCGGCCGGACGCCGTAGCCCGGCATCGCCACGTCGTCGCCCAGGCCGGCGTCGTAGGCGCCCCGCTCGACGTGGCCCTCGAGCGCCCGCGCGTCGGCGCCGGCGCAGAAGCCGCGCCCGCGCCCGGTGACCACGATGACCCGGACGCCCGGATCGGCGGCGGCCCGGTCCAGCAGGGCCCGGTACTCGGCGTGCATCCGCCCGGTCCAGGCGTTGAGGCGCTCGGGCCGGTGCAGCGTGATGGTGGCGACGCGGTCGCGCACCTCGTAGCGCGTCACCTTCAGCTCGGACAGCTCCACGCGTCAGTCGAGGGTGTCGTAGCGGGTCAGGTGGAGGGTGCCGGCCTCGACCGCCTGCGTCGAACTCGACCTGGAGCGGGTCGCCCTCGGCGGCGCGCTGGAAGGCGCCGGCGGCGTCCTCGCTCGCCCACAGCGTGACGACGAGCCAGTCCTCGCCGTGGCGCGCCGTCGTCCGCCGGAGGAAGCCGGGCTGGTTCGGCACCAGCTCGGTCTGCACCCGCCGGTCCAGCGCCAGGAACGACTCGTCCGTGACCCCCTCGGCCAGCCGGAACGTGGTGACCTCGACGATCGACACGGTCAGGCCTGCACCAGCATGACCGGGTTGCCCTCGGGGTCGGTGATGGCGGCCAGCGTCGGGCCGCCGGGGACGTCGAAGGGCTCGGCCACGATGGTGGCGCCGAGCGTGACCGACTTGTCGAGCGACGCCCGCAGGTCGGCGACCTGGACGTAGAGCGTCACGCCGGAGCGCTCGCTCCCGCGGATGTGGCCGCCGGGTCCGGGCTCGGGCCCGCCGATGCCCGGCGGGATCTCCATGATGAAGCCGTCGCCGATCTTCCAGTTGAAGAGGTCGGCGTAGAAGGCCCGCTGGCGCTCGGGGTCGTTGGCCTCGATCTCCCAGTGCACCACCGGCCGTGCCCAGTCCTGCGCCATGCCACCTCCCCGATCGACCGGCGCCACAGTATCCAGCCCGGGAGCGGCGCAGCGGTCGCCGGGCTCTGAGCTCGGCCCGTCCGCCGAACGGGCGGACGTCGTGACGCAGCATGCCCACGCGGCGTGAAAAGAGTGTGATCTCACTCCCCGCGGAGTACCGGCGGAGGAGTACAGTCTCCGTGGAGTTCCGGACCTGGCTCGTTCGGGGAGTGGCCCGCTGCGGACCTTGGCGACATCGGCGACGCGGCGGAGAAGGGACGCACACGGTGGTCCACTGGACGCAGGTCCTGTCCAACGTCTCGTTGGTGGAGTTCGTCCTGCTTGCCGCGCTCACCACCCTGCAGTGGATCCGCCACCGGATCCGCGGCGCCGGGCTGGGTCGCGCTCTCGTTCGCCATCCTCGGCGGGCTGTCGCTCGCCCTGAAGATCGACCCGACCCTGGTCACGAACCAGAACGTGGCCAAGGGGCTCATCGCCCTGCTCCTGGTGATGCCCTACTGCCTGTTCCGCTTCGCCGCGACGTTCCGCTCGCCGAGCCGGCCGGTCCGCACGCTGGCCATCGTGCTCACCGCGGCCATCGTGCTCTTCACCTTCACCCTGCGGTACCTGCCCGCTCCGGGCTTTCCGCCGCCGCCGCACTTCCTGGCGTATCGGATCTCGTTCCTGGTGTCCTTCGGCTTCCTGTTCGGCTACGTGGTCGTCTCCCTGTTCCTGGCCGGCCGCGGCGAGCCTCCGATCGCCTCGTCACGCATGCACCTGCTCGCCGTGGCGGTGGCCGGGCTCGAGATCCAGGTGCGTGGTCGCTGCACTCGGACTGCAAGGAGCCGCCGCTCGACCTCGTCACGCAGGCGCTCACCGTGGCGATGGGCGTCCTCTTCCTGATCGCGCTGGTGCTCCCGTCCTTCGTGCGCGTCTTCCTGAGCCGCAAGGAAGACGTGGCCTTCCGACAGGCGGTCGGCGAGCTCGTCTCCGCCGGTGACTCCAGGGACGTGGCCGAGCACCTGTTGCCGCACGTCTGCGCGCTCGTCGGCGCGTCGTGGGCGGCCCTCCTCGCCAGCGACGGGACCGTCGTGGCCCGGTACCCGTGCTGGACCGACGACGACGGCCCGGAAGCCTGGGATGCCGAGGCGGACGGCACCGATCCGCGCACCGCCAGCGGCGCATCACGGTGCGGACGCACAGCGGCGCCACGCACGCCCTCGCGGTCAAGATCAGCCCGTACATGCCCTACTTCGGCAGCGTGGAGCTGCGGCAGCTGGACCAGCTGGCCGACATGGTCGGGCTGGCGATCGAGCGCTGCGAGATGGCCGAGCAGATGGCCTTCCAGGCATCGCACGACGGGCTGACCGGCCTGGCGAACCGGAACATGTTCATGGAGCGGCTCGACGAGGCGATGCGCCACGTCGGCCGGCGCCGGGCCGCGCTGGCCGTGCTCTTCATCGACCTCGACCGCTTCAAGCTCGTGAACGACCGGGCCGACCACTCGGCCGGCGACCGCGTCCTCCGCGAGATGGCGGACCGGCTGACCGCCATGACCCGCGGGGTGGACCTGGTGGCGCGCTTCGGCGGCGACGAGTTCGTGGCCTTCGCCGAGGTCGACCACGAGGCCGACGCCCGGGACATGGCCGAGCGCATCCGCAGCGGCTTGAGCGCGCCGGTGGCGCTGGGCGGCGGCGCACCTCGCCGTGACCGCCAGCGTCGGCGTCGTCCTGACGACCGACGGGTCGACCTCGCCGGCCGCACTCCTGCGCGACGCCGACAACGCCATGTACGAGGCGAAGCGTGTCGGCCGCGATCAGGTGGTCGTCTTCCGCAGCAACGCCCGCGAGCTCGCCAACCGCAAGTGGGGGCTGACCCCCGCCCGCGCGCGCCGGCTCAACGCAGGCTGAGCTCCCGCCGGTAGACGCGGGCCGGGCCGAGCGCAGCCAACTTCTCGGCGATCGCCCGGAAGGCGACCGCCGTCTCGCTGTCCGGGTCGACGGCGGTGACCGGGACGGCCCTCGTCGCCGCCCTGCCGCACCGCGTTGACGAGCGGGACCTGGCCGAGCAGCGGGATGCCGAGGTCGGCGGCGAGCGTGGCGCCGCCGCCGGAGCCGAAGAGCTCGTAGCGCTTTCCGTCGTCGCCGGTGAACCAGCTCATGTTCTCGATCACGCCGCGCACCGAGAGCTTGAGCCGCCGGGCGGCGAAGGCCGAGCGCTGGGCCACGCGCTGCGCCGCGGCCTGCGGCGTCGTCACCACGACGATCTCGGCCCTGGGCATGACCTCGGCCAAGGTCGAGCGCGACGTCGCCGGTGCCCGGCGGCATGTCGATGAGCACGAAGTCCGGCTCCCCCCAGTACGCGTCGGTGAGGAACTGCTGGATCGCCTTGTGCAGCATCGGACCGCGCCAGATCACCGGCTGGTCGTCCGGCACGAAGTACCCCATGGAGAGGCACTTGACCCCGTGGGCCGAGGTCGGGATCACCATGTCGCCGATGATGACGGGGTCGTGGTCGGTGCCGAGCATCTTGGGCACCGAGAAGCCGTAGACGTCGGCGTCGAGCAGCCCGACCTGGTGCCCGGCCTGCGCCAGAGCGATGGCGAGGTTCACCGTGACCGTCGACTTGCCGACGCCGCCCTTGCCCGAGGACACGCCGATGACCCGCGTCTTGGAGTTCGGCTCCGAGGAACGCGGGCATCGGGGCCGCGGGCGCGTGCCCGTGCCCGTGCCCGATGGTCGTGCCCGTCGTCCGTCGTCCCCGACGGCTCGGCGTCGCCGCCCATGCCCGACCGCAGGCGGTGCCGGAGCTCGGCCCGCTCCTCGTCGTTCATCACGACGAAGTCGAGCTCGATCTCCTCGACGCCGGTCACGGATCCGGCCGCCTGGTGGATCGCCTCGGCCAGCTCCTCGATGCCCGGCCAGGCGGCCACCGGCAGGGCCACCTCGATCTGCACCCGGCGCCGGCGCGTGCCGCACGGATCGCACGAGGCCGAGCTCGCCCAGCGTCAGGCCGATCTCGGGATCCCGGACCGCGCCCAACGCGGCCTCGATCTGTGACTGGTCTACTGCCATGCACTCCCTCGTCTCGGGTGGGATCGGGATCGGGCACCCGCGTGCTCGGGAGACGCCGTCCGCATCGCCCCAGCTGAAGGGCCTGATCCCTCGGTAGACTACCCAGGGTGAGCACCGCTCCGATCACCGCTCCGATCACCGCTCCGATCGCCGCGGCCGAGCCCGAGCGCCCCGCCGGTGCGGACGACGGCCGGTTCAGCGCCGCCGTCGCCGCCGTCGCGGCCGCGTTCGGCGATCCGACCCGCCGGGACATCTTCCTCCACGTCCGGGCGGTGCCCGGGCGTGACGGCCAGCGAGGTCGCCACCACCTTCTCGCTGCACCCCAACGTGGCGCGCCACCACCTGCAGCGACTGGTCGACGGCGGCTACGTCCGGGTCGAGACCGGGCGCAACGCGGCTGGCGCCGGCCGCCCGTCCAAGCGCTACTTCTGCGTGGAGGAGGAGCTCCAGCTCGGCCTCATGCAGCGCCGCGACGACCTCCTCATGCGGCTCCTGGCCGAGGCGATGCACCGGCTGGGTCCCGAAGAGGCCGAGGAGATGGCGGCGCACGTCGGCGAGGAGTACGGCCGCTCGCTGGCGTCGCGCATGACCCCGAACGAGGGGCAGCGCACCGTGCGCGCCGCCATGCACGTCGTGGCCGAGACCCTCACGGCCCACGGCTTCGCCGCCCACGCGGAGGACCGCGGCGAGACGACCGCGGTCGTTGCCGAGCAATGCCCCTTCGGCGACGCCAGCAGCACCAACCCGGTCCTGTGCGCGGTCGACCGCGGCATGGTCAAGGGACTGCTGTCCGGGCCTGTGCGGGACGGCGTCACCGCAGGCCCTCCCGGTGATCCTCTCCTCGCGGGCGCGGGGCGACGACGCCTGCACCGCCTCTGCCTGAGGCGTCCGTGGCGCGCGCCTATCTCGACCACGCCAGCACGACTCCGCCGCGGCCCGCGGCGGTCGCCGCCCTCACGGACTGGGCCGCGCTGCCGCCGGCCGATCCCGGGCCGCGTGCACGAAGAGGGTCGCGATCGTCCGCGACGCGCTCGAGGTGGCCCGCGGCCAGGTGGCCGAGTCTCGTCGGCGTGGCCGGACGCCAGGTCGTCTTCACCTCGGGTGCGACCGAGTCGATCAACGCCGCCGTCTGGGGCGCGACGCGAGGCCGACCCCGGCGCGCCCGTGCTCTGCGCCGCCGTGGAGCACTCGGCGGTCCGCGACGCGTCGGCCCGCCTGGCGCCCACCGAGGACGTCGGAGGTGGACGGCGCGGGACGGATCGACGTCGACGCGCTACGGGACCGGCTGCACTCGGGCGCCCGACCGCGCCCGGCGCTGGTGCACTGCCAGTGGGCGAACCACGAGGTCGGCACGCTCCAGCCGGTCCACGAGGTGGTCGAGCTGTGCCGCGAGGCCGGGGTCACGGTCCACGTGGACGCCGCCGCCGCCTGCGGTCACGTGCCGACGGACCTCGGCGCGCTGGACGCCGACCTCGTCAGCATCAGCGCGCACAAGCTCGGTGGCGTGCCCGGTGCCGGGCGCGCTGATCGTCCGGCGCGGGAGCCGGTTCGACCCGCTCCTCGTCGGCGGCGAACAAGAGCGCGGGCGCCGCGCCGGGCTCGAAGCGTTGCCCGCGCTCCTCGCCTTCGGCGCCGCCGCCGCGGCCCTGGCGGACGCGGACGATCGACGACGGAGGCCGCCGCGGCCACACGGCAGATCGACGCCGTGGTGGACGCCGCGCTGGCCGTCGAGGGGGTCGAGGTCGTCGGGCCCGGCGGCCGAGGAGCGGCTCCCCCACCTCGTGTGCCTCGGCGTGCACGGTGTCGAGGCCGAGCCGGTGCTCATCGGCCTGGACCGGGCCGGCGTGGCCGTCCACTCGGGCTCGGCCTGCTCGTCTGAGAGCATCGAGCCGTCGCCGGTGCTCGAGGCGATGGGCGTCGACCCGAGCCACTCGCTCCGGGTCAGTGTCGGCTGGACGACGACCGACGACGAGTGCGCCGCGTTCGCCGAGGCCTTCCCGCGCGTCGTGGCCGACCTGCGCGCCCTACGAGCCTGAGGTCGTCGTGGTGGTGGTCGCGGTCGCGAACTGGGCCGGCACGGGACGCCCGCCGCCGTGTAGGCGCCGCTCACGAGGGGGCGCGCCTGGGGCAGCTCGGCGCTGGCGCCCGACGGAGGTCGGCCAGGAAGTCGTTGAACTGCGCCACGGCCGCGGCGTGGTCGTGGTCCTGGTTCTCGAGGACGAGCCCGTAGTAGAGGTGCGCCCTGGTAGTAGTGGGCGAGTCCTTGATCGCCGTCTGGATCTCGGCGCGCCCGACCCGGGTCAGCGAGGCGACCTGCGCGGTCGAGCCGACGTTCCACTGGATGAAGCCGGCGTTGGCCAACGCGTTCGGGTTCGACGGGTCCTCGGTGAGCACCTTGTCGTAGAGCACGAGCGCCGCCTTCGTGCTGCCCTTCGCGTTCAGCGTCGAGGCCTGCGCCAGCTGTTGCTCGATGAGTTGCGCCTGCGACACCGTGACGCTGCCCGACGAGGCCTGCCCGGGCTGGCGGGCCTGGACGAAGTGCACGACCAGGATCACCGCGCCGACGCGATGAGCAGGCACGCCGCGACGATGCCGAGCTTGCGCCACAGCGGCATCGGGGGCCGTTCGGGTCGGCCGGCGCGGCCCCGTCGAGCTCGGGCGATCCGGTGGCGCCGTCCGTGCGGCTGGTCGGCGTGGCGTCGGCGTCGGCCTCGAGTGCGGCGAGCTCGCGTTCCACCTCGGCCAATCGCGGCGCTGTCCCGCGTCACCAGGACCGCGTGGTCCTCGTCGGAGAGGTCGCCGGCCTCGCGCTCGCGGTCGGCGTCGGCGAGGGAGCGCTGCAGGAAGTCCCGCTCGTCGGTCAGGTACCAGCGCTCGTCGCCGGCGCGCCGCGACGGCCGACTCGCCTGGCGGGACTCGTCGATGCTCATGGCACGACCTCTGGCACGTCGTCGGCCTTCAGCGCGTCGAAGGCGCGGCTCCGGCGCCAGAAGAGGACGCCGACGCGGTGAGCGCGCCGGCGCCGAGGACGATCGGGATGATCCAGATGAGCGGGACGCCGCCGGCGTCGGGCGGCACGAGCAGGATGGTCTGGCCGTACTCGGACACGAGCGTCTGGTCGATGGCGGCGTCGGATCGTCCGGCCGCCACCATGCTCTCGATCTGGTGTCGCACCGCGATGGCCGTGGTGGCGTTCGACTGGGCCACGGAGAGGTCGGTGCACGACGGGCAGCGCACACCGGCCTCGAGCGCAGCCACCCGCTGACCCGCCGTCGGAGGCGACGGACTCAAGGCGCCGCTGCCGATCACCAGCGCAACGACGAGCACGACCAACGGCAGGGCGACCCGGGCCCACAGCGGCAGGCGGGCGGCGCGCTCAGCCACCGGACGCTCCGGCCTGCTGCGCCCGGGCCGCCTTCAAGAACGAGTCGAGGTTCTTCTGGGTGGCCGGGCCGACGAGCACCGCGGTGACACGGCCGGCCGGGTTGATGACGAAGGTGGTCGGCGGGGCCGTGACCCCGTACTGCTGGGCGATGACCCCGTGCGGGTCGCTCACCGCCGGCCAGAGGTCACCGTTCTTCTGGAGAAAGGCCTTCGCCGTCGACGACGTGTCGTTGAACACGACGCTCACCATGTCGGCGCCGTCCGCCGCATGCGCCTGCTCGAAGTGAAAGCGCGAGAGGTCGGGCGCCTCCTGCTGGCACGGGCCGCACCAGCTGGCGAAGAAGTTGACGACGACGTAGTGGCCGCGGAGCGCGGACAGGGACACCGGCGCACCGGTCGACAGGTCGGTGCCGGTGAACGCTGGCGCCTGCCGCCCGAGCAGCGGGCTCGCCACGGCCGTGGCCTCCTGCGGTGTCCGCGTGGCCAGCACGATGCCGACGACGACGAGGACGAGGAGGACGGCACCCGCCACCCAGCGGGTCGCGTGCCGGCGACGCCGGCTCATGCCGGGCCCGGGACGCGCCGCGCCACGAGTGCGCCCACCTTCTCCGGTGCAGTGTCCCGCTCATGGGTCCGCTCGGGCGGTGCGCCCGTCACGAGATCCGACGACGGCGGAGGCCGGGTCGGTGGACCGGCGGCGTGACCCCGGGACCAGCGCGAGGAGGCCGCCGACGCCGATGAGCAGTCCGCCCGCCCACAGCCAGGCCACCAGCGGCTCGACCACGACGCCGATCGCCACCGAGCCCTTGGGCAGGTTGCCGATGGCCTGGTTCCCCGACGCCGACCCGAGGCCGCCGACGGCGTCGAAGGTCAGGTAGACGTCGTCGAAGAACCCGGAGTCGATCGCCGGCGTCCCCACCACCGAGAGCGCACTCCCGAAACTGGTCGTCGCCGGCGTGAACTCGGCGCCGTCCACCTCGACCACCGCCTCCTGCGACGTGCGCGAGGGGGAGGTCACGGTGCGCAGCCCCTCGAACTCGAAGCGATGGCCGTCGTAGGTCACGACCTGGCCCTTGTGCATCGGCAGCTCGGCCTGGTGCCGGTACGAGGTCGCCGCAATGACCCCGACGGCGAGCACCACGACGCCCAGGTGCACGACCATGCCGCCGTTGGCCCGCCCGACCAGGCCGCGCCACCAGCCGACGTGGCGCGTCCGCGCCGCCCGCACGGACAGCACCAACGCGCGGACTGCGGTGGCGGCGGCCATGGCGCCGAGACCGAACCCGATGAGCGTGGCGACGCCGCGCAGGCCGAAGACCACGCAGAGCACGACGGTGCCGACGCCGACCCACACCGGGATCACCAGGCGCTGCCACAGCACGGGTCCGTTGATCTTGCGCCAGCTGAGCACCGGGGCGACCGCCATCAGGAAGAGCAGCGTCAGGCCGACCGGGATGGCCACCGTGTTGAAGAACGGCGCGCCCACCGTCACCTGCTGCTGGGTGACCGCCTCGTAGAGGAGCGGGTACAGGGTGCCGAGCAGCACCACGAAGGCGAAGCCGACGAACAACACGTTGTTGAGGAGGAACGCGCCCTCCCGGCCGAGCGGGGCGTCGATGCCGCCCGGCGAGCGCAGTCGGTCGCCGCGCCAGGCGATCAAGCCGAACCCGACGATGACCACGGCGAAGAAGAACCCGATGAGCAACGGGCCGAGCGACGACTCGGAGAACGCGTGGACCGAGTTGATGACGCCCGAGCGCGTCAGGAACGTGCCGAGGATGGTCAGCGCGAACGTGGCGATCGACAGCGACAGGTTCCAGACCCGCATCAGTCCGCGCCGTTCCTGGACGAGCACCGAATGCAGGTAGGCCGTCCCGCAGAGCCAGGGCAGGAGGGCCGCGTTCTCGACCGGGTCCCAACCCCAGAACCCGCCCCAACCGAGCACCTGGTACGACCACCAGGCGCCGAGGACGATGCCGACGGACAGGAAGGTGAACGCCACCAGCGTCCAGCGCCGGCACTCGATCTGCCAGCGGTCCCCCACCCGGCCGGTGGCCAGCATGCCGATGGCGAAGGCGAAGGGCACCGTGAAGACGACGAACCCGACATAGAGGAGCGGCGGGTGGATCGCCACGAGCGGGTTGTCCTGCAGCAGTGAGTTCGGTCCGAGTCCCTGCGTCGCGCCGGGTGCCGTCACGAACGGATTGGCCGGACCGAGCATGAGGCCGAAGAAGAAGGCCGACACGATGTAGAGGACGAGGGTGGCGTACCGGATGACCGAGTCCTGGGCCTGCTTGCGGTAGCGCCACACGAAGATGCTCGACACCACCGAGAGGATGAAGCCCCAGAGCAGGATGGAACCGGCCAGCGCCGACCACATGCCGGTGATCGAAGTAGAGCAGCGGCGTCACCGTGCTGTTGTTCTGGGCGACGAACACCAGCGTGAAGTCGTGGGTGACCAGCGCATGCTCCATGGCGCCCGCCGCGACCAGGGCTCCCACGAGCATGACGGGTGCCAGCAGCCGGGCGTCAGTCCCCGCTCGACCCTCTCCTGGCGTTGCCGATGCCGACGCCGATGCGACTGCCGATGCCGGCGCGGGCCCACCTTCGCCCACGACGGCCACCGATGTCCGCCGGGCCGGCACCAGACCCACCACGCTGACGACGATGCCGGCGAGACAGGCCACGAAGGCGAGCCAGATACCGATGGTCCCCAGGTTCGCGTCGAGCATCAGCAGACCGGGCCGGCCGGCGCCGCTTTCTTCACGCGGTTCGGGTACTGCTCCGTGTACGTGGCGCTGTGCTTCACCTCGATGCTGTTCGACACGAAGTCGTTCGACGTCACCGACGTGAAGTGGCCCACCACGACCACCGGGATCCTGGGCTGGAACAAGCCGGGCGGGGTCCCGGTGTTGGCGACGTGGACGACATGCGACCCCTGGCAGATGCTGAAGTCCGATCCGGCGGCCGTGGCCCGGATGGTGTTCGGCATCACCGTCCCCTCGAGGCGGAAGTTCTGCGTGCCCAGGGTGTGGCGGTTGGCGTAGGCCTGGTTGACGGTGTCGAAGTAGTTCAACGAGCTGCCCAGCCCCTCGACGAGCAGGAAGACCAAGGCGACGGCCAGGAGCGCAAAGACGGCGAGGATGCGCCAGCTCGTCCGGCGTCGGCGCGACGGGGGCAGGGCCGGGCCCGGGCGGTCCTCGGACGTCGGCGGGCTGGGCGGCGGGGTCGGCTCGGTGGTGGTGCCGGTCACGACCGCTCGCCGCGTGCCGGCGTGCTCTCCTGCTCGGCGGACGACGACTCGGACATCCGCAGCGCCCGTTCCCAGCGCCGGCGGCGCAGGACCAGGCTGATGGCGTAGACGAACAGCGTGCCCAGGGCGATGGCGTACCCGGCGTCGACGTAGTTCACGGCGTGCTCCCGTCGGGAGCGGCGGGACCGCCGCTGGCCGCGCCCACGAGTTCGGTGTCCTCGCTCCAGCGCTCGGACAACGAGACCTCGAGCTCCTGGTCGCCGACCGCGTCCTGGAGCACCTCCACCTGGTAGCGCATGCCCAGCAGCCAGACGAAGATCAGGGAGAAGGCGACGAACGCGAGCAGGAACGTCCACGACATGGAGGCCGACGCGTGGATCTTGAAGCCCGGGTCGAGGAAGGTGCCGCCCTGGTGCAGGGTGTTCCACCACTCCACCGAGAAGTGCACCAGCGGAATGTCGACCGCGATGAGCAACGCCGCGACCGCGCAGCGACGGGCGCGCGACGGCGGGATCTGCCGGCACGCGGCGCAGAGCCAGATAGCCGATCTCGAGGAGCAACAGCAGGGCGGTCGAGGTGAGTCGGGCGTCCCACGTCCACCAGACGCCCCACGCCGGACGGCCCCAGAGCGATCCCGTCACGAGGGTCAGGGCAGCGAAGATCGCGCCGACCTCGACGGCGGAGGCCGCCAGCCGGTCCCAGAAGTAGGAGCGTGTGCGGGGCCACAGGTAGAGCAGGCTCCCGCCGGCCGCCACGATGCCGACCCAGTACAACGCCACGGTCGCGATCGGCGGATGGATGTAGAGCAGGCGGGCCAGATTCCCCTGGACGACATCCGGCGGCGTGATCCAGAGGCCGAGCCACACCGTGAAGGCCAGCGCGACCACACCGAGGACGCCGATGATGTCGAGCCAACGCGGCCGCGACGGCACGGTCAGGGGTGTCTTCACGCAGCCTCCTGGAGCGGTCCGTAGAGGACGATGCCCACCACGAGGTAGATGAGAGCGAAGGGGACGAGGATCTTGAGCCATTGCGTGCCCGACGACGCGTTCCCGGTCAACGCGGCCTCCCACACCTTGGAGCCCGCCAGCAGGACCGGCGCCAGGACCGGCAGCACGAGAAGCGGCAGCAGCGTGTCGCGCACGCGCAACCCGGCCGACAGCGCGCCGTAGAGCACGCCCGCAGCCGCCAGACCGACGGTGGCCAGGAGGCAGGCCACCACGGCCAGCCACACGACCTGCACCCGCACGTCGAACAGGAAGGTCACGCCGAGCCAGAGGACGGCCTGGAGGGCCAGGAGCTGGAGGCCGACCGCCGCCGCCTTGCCGAGGAAGATCCCGGCGGGGTCGATGCCCGAGAGCCGGAGCCCGTCGCGCGTGCCCTCGCCGGACTCGACCGCGACGCTGCGCTGAATCGCCAGCACCGTGGAGAACAACAGCGCGACCCAGAAGATCCCCGGTGCGGCGTGCTGCAGCGATGACTGGTCGGGCCCGATGGCGAACGCCAGCAGGACGATGACGAGGAAGGCGAACGGCACGACCTGCCAGAGCGCGACGCCGTGAGCGCGCCTCGATGCGCAGGTCCTTGCCCGCCACGAGTACCGCGTCATGCAACATGGCTGGCCCCCGCGGCGCCCGTCTCGTGCTGTGCGTCCGGGGCCGGGACGGCGGTGAGTGTCACCCGCCGGCCCCCGCGCTCCTCGCCGGTCACGCGCCCGCCACCCATGGCGACGACGCGGTCGGCCAGGGGAACCGAGAGCTGCGGCTCGTGGGAGGACAACAACACGCTGGCGCCATCGGCGACAGCCTCGCTGATCAGCTCGCCGAGGAGTACGCGGGAAGTGGTGTCGAGGCCGGCGTGGGGCTCATCGAGCAGCCACAGCGCGGGGCGTCGGGCGACGAGTGCGGCAAGGGCGGCCCGGCGTCGCTGGCCGGCCGAGAGGCGACCGGCCGGCGTGGTGCGCAGGCGACCGGTCAGGCCGAGGCGCTCGAGCGCCTGGTCGGCGGCGGCGACCGGCAACCCCAGGGCCTTCACGGCGAAATGCACGTTCTCCGCCGCGCTGAGCTCGTCGTAGAGCGGGGCGGCATGCCCCAGGAGCCCGACGTAGCGCCGCACCGACGTGTGGTCCGTGGTCAGGTCGACCCCGAGGACGGTCGCCTCGCCCGAGGTCACGGGGAGCAGGCCGGCGCAGGCCCGCAGCAGGCTGGTCTTGCCGGCGCCGTTGGCACCGATGACGACGACCACCTCGCCCTGGTCGAGAGAGAGATCGACCCCGGCGAGGGCTGGGAAGCGGCCGGCGAGGGCGACCGCGGCGCGAAAGTGGACGACAGGGGCCATGTTTTCCCCACCATGGTAGGGGGGGTGGGTCCCGGGGTTCCAAGCGGGGATCCCGCGGCGGGGCGGGCCTCTCAGCTGGGGCTTCGGGGCGACCCGATCCCAGGCCCCTCAGCGCATGTGGGCGAGTGCCAGAATCGGCCCGAGCGAGGTGGAGCGATCGCCGGCGATCTCGGCGCGGGCGAAGTCACGCAGCGCCGCTTCGTGGGCGACCAGGAGGTCCGCCGTGGCCCGCTCGGATGGGCTCAGCTCGCCGATCCGCTGGTAGAGGGGGATGTACTGCGCCGTGATGGGCCCGATGGTGGCCATGAGATCGGTCCAGGTCATGGACAGCGCCCCGGGCAACAGCGCCGTCGCCGTGGCCTCGACTTCGGGATCGGGCTCGGTGGGGAGGCCGGCCCGCTCGAGCGCCGGAGCCGTGGCCTCCTTGGTCCGGCGTTCCAGGGTGGCGAGCATCCGCATCTTGTCGGCCTGATCGGGGTCGCCCAGGTTCTCGGCGATGGCGCCGAACAGAGCCTCGCCCAGGACCTCGCCCTGGTACGCCTTCACCCAGAGATCGGCCAGTCCGTCTTCGCTGTCGAAGATCGGGTCCGGGATGTCGGCGGATGCGAGCGGATGCGGTCATATACCAACGCTAACGCCGCCGCCGCCGTGTTGCTCGGGGCGACCGGGTTGCCGCTCGGTAGTGTCGCCCGCACCGATGGTGACCGTCCTCATGCCATTGCCGGCCTGTGACTTCGACCCCACCGAGGTGGCGGTCAGCTGGCAGGTCCTGTCGGCGGCGGGTCACGACGTCGTGTTCGCCACCCCATCGGGACAGGTGGGCCAGGCGGACGATCTGATGGTGACGGGACAGGGACTCGACCCGTGGGGGGCCGTCCCCGGCCTGCGTCGCCTCACCGTGGTCGGACGCGTGCTGCGGGCGAACGCGGACGCCCGGCGTGCCTATGCCGCACTGTGCGGTGACGGGGCGTTCCGCGCGCCGCTCCATTGGGGCGCGGCACGGCGGAGCGCGTACGACGCCCTCGTGCTGCCGGGCGGTCACCGGGCTCGAGGCATGCGGCCGTACCTGGAGAGCCCTGAGGTGCAGCAGATGGCGATCGACACCTTCCGCGCCGGCAAGCCGGTGGGCGCGATCTGCCACGGCGTCCTGGTGGCGGCGCGCGCCGTCGACCCGGTCACCGGGCGCTCCGTCCTGCACGGACGGCGGACCACTGCGCTGACGTGGGCCCTGGAGCGCAAGGCGTGGGGGGTCGCCCGCTACACGCGGTTCTGGGACGCCAACTACTACCGCACCTACGTGGAGGAGCCGGGACAGCGCTGGGGGTTCATGTCGGTGCAGCAGGAAGTGACGCGGGCGCTGGCGGACCCTGGCGATTTCTCGGACGTGGAGAAGCGGGTGCCGGACTGGCGCCGCAAGACCAGCGGGCGGGTGCGGGACACGGCGGACGATGCGCGTCCCGCCTGGGTCGTGCGCGATGGGTCCTATGTGTCGGCCCGTTGGCCAGGGGACGTGCACACGTTCGCCCGGACGTTCGCCGAGGTGCTGGACGAACGGGGTTGACGGGACGACTCAGTCGTCGTTGCCGCAGTCGAGCACGAGGTCGCAGTCGGTCCCGTTGTCGCAGTCGGCTCCGTTGTCGCAGTCGGCCCTGTTGCCGCCATCGAGCACGAGGTCGAACGATTCCGGCGGCATGAGCATCTCGAAGTAGAGGTCTTCCGCCTCGCCCCAGCGAGCCTGCCAATCGGCCCACCCCTGCTCCCCTTCCCGGCGGAGGAGCCGGTCCTGCCGGATGTCGCGCCGGGCGCGGAGGAGCACGCGCAGGTCGTAGAGATCCGCCAGTTCCGCACGCGCGCGATAGGCGCCGTCGAGGATCACGACGTCGGCCGGACCGGCGGTGATCTGGGTCGCCAGCCGGCCGTCGTCGGCGTCCCAGTCGTAGGGCTGCCACTGGACCGGCCGCCGTCCGCGCAACCGTTCGAGCACGGCGCGCTGGCGGCGCCAATCGATGACGAGGTCCACCTTCTGCGCGGGCGCCTGCGCGTTCCAGTACGCGTCGTCGCCTCCCCGGTAGAAGTCGTCACCATCGATGACGAGCGCGCCGATCCCCGCGCCCACGGCCTGCGCCAGCGTCGACTTGCCCGTGCCGGATCGGCCGTCCAGCGCGACGAGGACGGGTCGCGTCGACGCGGACACCGACGTCGAGCGCCACGCCGCGATGTGCTCGCGCAACGTCGCGGCCAGGTCCGTCACGCCGGCCGCGCCCGGGGCCGGATCGGAAGTGGCGTCCACCTCGCGCCCTGCTAGCTCTTGGAGAGGCGGCTCAGGCCGAGGTTGTTGAGGAGGCTCGACATATGGTTCGACACCCAGCCGATGTTGTCCGTCAGGAGGAGGACGCCGAACACGATGAGCACGCTGCCCGCGACAAGTTCGACAGCCCACAACCAATGGCGGGCCCGGCCCACGACCGCGGTGAACCTGCCGAAGGCGAGCCCGACGAGCACGAAGGGCAGCGCCAGCCCGAGCGAGTAGGCAAAGAGGAGGAGGACGCCGCCCGCCAGCGTGCCGTTGTGGCTCGCCAGCCCGAGCACGACGCCGAGCACGGGGCCGATGCAGGGCGTCCAGGCGAAGGCGAAGGCCATGCCCATGACGGGAGCGGCCCACCCGCCCAGGCGCGACGGTCGCACGTCGAAGCGGTGTTCACCGGTGACGCGGGAGACGACGCCGAGGGTGCCCGTTCCGGCATGCGCCCACACCCGCGCCGGCAGGGCACCCAGCAGCATCACCACCCCCAGGAAGACGATGAGAGCACCGCTGACCTGGGCCAGCAGGAACCGATGGCCGTGCAGGAGGCTCCCGATCCCCGAGGCCGTGGCGCCGAGCGCGACGAAGACCACCGTGAAGCCCAGCACGAACAGGCCGATGCCTCGCAGGACCGGACGCAGGGCGACCGAGGGCGTCACGCCGTCGCCGTCGGCCTCGAGCTCGGCCGCCGACAGCCCCGAGACCATGGAGACGTAGCCCGGCACCAGCGGCAGGACGCAGGGAGAGACGAACGAAAGGATCCCGGCCCCGAAGGCGACAAGGACACCGGCCGGATCGGCCGAGATGGCGGCGGGTGCGAAGAGCGCGGTGGCCCCCGATCCGTTTACCGGAGGCTCTTGCGGACCAGGTCCATGTCGGCTTCGACCATCATGGTCACCAGACCGGGGAAGTCGACCTCACGCTGCCATCCGAGCTACCGAGTGCGCCTTCGCGGGATCGCCCACCAGGAGATCCACCTCCGCCGGACGCAGGAACCGCTCGTCGATCACGACGTGCTGCTCCCAGTCCAGTCCGGCCGCATCGAACGCGAGACGGCACAGCTCGCGGACCGCATGCGTCTCGCCGGTCGAGACGACGAAGTCATCGGGTGTGTCCTGTTGGAGCATCAACCACATGGCTCGCACGTAGTCGGCGGCGTAGCCCCAGTCGCGTTGCGCGTCGAGGTTGCCGAGCGACAGCTTGTCCTGGAGCTTGTGCGCGATGCGGGCCACGCCGTGCGTCACCTTGCGCGTGACGAACTCGAGGCCGCGGCGGGGCGACTCGTGATTGAACAGGATGCCCGAGGAGGCGTGCAGCCCGTAGCTCTCGCGGTAGTTCACTGTGAGCCAGTGCCCGTAGACCTTCGCCACCCCGTAGGGGCTGCGGGGGTACAACGGCGTCGATTCGCGCTGCGGGACCTCTTGGACCTTGCCGAACATCTCGGACGAGCTGGCCTGGTAGAAGCGGATCTCAGGGTCGACCAGGCGGATGGCGTCGAGCATCCGCGTGACGCCGAGCGCAGTCGTCTCGCCCGTCAGCACAGGCTGGGTGAAGCTCGTCTGCACGAAGGACTGGGCGGCCAGGTTGTAGACCTCGGTCGGCCGATGGTCGCGCAGGATGTTGATGAGGGACATCTCGTCGAGGAGGTCACCGGCGACGAGCTCGATGTCGTCCTGGATGTGGGCGATCCGCTCGAAGTTGAGCGTGCTCGACCGGCGCACCATGCCGATCACCGTGTAGCCCTGCGTCAGCAGGAACTCAGCCAGGTAGGAGCCGTCCTGGCCCGTCACTCCCGTAATCAGCGCCCGTTTTGCCATCGGGGCAACGCTAGTCGACCCGACAATGCGTCCTCCCTCCACGCGTACAGTGCGACCGTGGCGACGGCGTGCATCATCTCGTTCCGGCTCGGGGGCGAGGACGGGGTCGCCATCGAGGCGGCGAAATGGGCTGATGCGCTGGGCCTCCTCGGCTGGACCGTCGGCACCGTCGCCGGCGCGGGACCCGTGGACACCGTCCTACCCGGGTTGGCCATCAACGCGTCCGAGCCGCCGACCCGTTCCGAGGTGGACGACGCGTTGGCGGGAGCCGATCTGGTCATCATCGAGAACCTGTGCTCGCTCCCGCTCAACCCTGCGGCGGCGGCTGTCGTGGCGGCGGCGTGCGCCGGGCGCCCGACCGTCCTGCACCACCACGACCTGCCGTGGCAGCGCGCGCACCTGGCCCACCTCCCACCCCCGCCGGACGATGCCGCGTGGGCGCACGTGACCATCAACCAGCTGAGCCGCGAGCAGCTGGCGACCCGTGGGATCGCGGCCACGACGATCTACAACGCGTTCGACCCCGAACCCGCTCCAGGTGACGGCGCGGGCGTGCGGACCGCCCTCGGCATCGCACGACGGCACGTCGTTACTGCTGCAGCCGACACGCGCCCTCGCGCGCAAGAACGTTGCGGGCGCCATTGCACTGGCCGAGGCGGTTGACGCCACGTACTGGCTCCTCGGTCCCGCCGAGGACGGGTACGGACCCGAATTGGCGCGCTTGGTGGCGCGGGCCCGCTGTCCCGTCGTCCTCGGCGTCCCGGACGGTGGCTGCGTCGATCGCGGACGCCTACGCCGCCTGCGACGCCGTCCTACTCCCCTCGTTGTGGGAGGGCTTCGGCAATCCGTCGGTGGAGTCGGCGACGCACCGGCGACCCCTGGCCATCGGTCCCTACCCGGTGGCGGCCGAGCTGGCCGCCTTCGGATTCCACTGGTTCGAGGCCGCCGACCCTGCCCCCCTCGCCCGGTGGCTGCGTGAACCGGATGTCCGGCTGCTTGCGCACAACCATCAGGTGGCCGCAGACCACTTCAACCTGGCCGACCTGCCGGAGCGGTTAGCAGGGGTGTTGCAACGCGTTCCGGGCCTCTGACCGATCGGTAACCTGATGCCGATGTCAGGTGCGATACCGGCGACCTCGCGGCGCCTCACGGCTGAGCAACGGCGCCAGCAATTGTTCGCGGTGGCCCTGGAACTGTTCGCACAGCGCGGGCTACCGCGCCACCACCATGGATGACATCGCCGAGGCGGCCGGGGTTACCAAGCCCCTGCTCTACCAGCACTTTTCTTCCAAGCGGGCGCTCTACCTCGAGCTGGTGGACTCCATCGCCCAGGACCTCCTGGTGGCGATCGGGCGGGCAGTGATGCGGGCCGAGGGTCCGCGCCAGCAGGTCGAGATGGGCTTCGCCGCCTACTTCCGCCTGGTGGTCAGCCGGGAAGCGGAGTTCCGTCTGCTCTACGGCCGCGACCACGCCGACGACCTGGAGTTGGGGCGCGCCCTGCGCGCCGTCGAGGACGCCATCGCCGAGGCGATCGACCCGCTCATTGACGCCGGACTCGACGCCGACCACCGCCGCCTCCTCGCGTACGGCATCGTCGGCATGGCGGAGGGCGTGAGCCGGCGCTTCATGGCGCAGCGTCCGGATTCCGAGGCCGAGGTCGACGAGGAGGCGCAGAAGCTGGCGGGCCGCATGGCGGACCTGGCCTGGGCCGGGTTGCGCTCGGTCCACGCCGACTGATCGCGGCTCGGCGCCGGCGCGGCCGGCGCAACTGGGCTCGGCGGCGGGAGGGCGTGCTCAGTCGAGCAGTGTGACGAGCGTGCCGCACAACACCCAGAGCTCGTCGACGCACGCCGCGTAGACATCCGCCTCGTGCCCCGCTGGGTCGAGGACATCCTCGTCGTCGTCGAGCTCGACATCGTGGAGACGGCAGCGCCGCCACCCGCGCGTCCAGTGCCGGAGGTGACGGTGTGAGCGTCTGGCAGAGGTGGCGGATGGTCGCCGTCTTCGCCGCGGCATCGGGGAACTGGCGGCGCACGAAGCGCACGTGGTCCGCCTCCATCACCACGACGAGCTGCGCGTGCACGAGATCGACGCCGTGCACCTGGCGGCTGCGGTGCCGGCGGAAGTCCGCGTCGGCGAGCTCGGGCAGGCGCGTCAGCGCCGTGCGGGTACGCAGCCCCATCGGCTGGCCGTCGATGGTGTGCGTCCCCGCCGTCACGACATGCAGCGGATCCCCGGGGCGTCCGTCCTTGAGGGCATCGAGCATGAACCCCGCCATGACCGAGCGCGCGGCATTGCCGGTGCACAGCACCAGGAGCTCGGTCATCGGGCGTCGAGAAGCAGCGCAGGGGCGTCGGCGTCGATGGCGTGCTGCGCATGTCGGCTTGCGCTGGTGAGGAACATGAGGTCGCCGCGCTCGGTGCGCTGGACGACCATGGAAGCCACGATCGCCATGAGGATCCCGCCGAACGTGTCGCGCCGGGTGTCGGCGCGCAGCTGCTCGAGTGAGTAGTCGCGCACCCCTCGAGCGCAGAGGGCGTCGTGATACCGGGCCAGCAGCTCCTGCTCGTTGGCACGGCGGTCCTCAACGCTGAGGCAACCCCCGATGAAATAGGCCACGTCGACCGATGCGCCGGCCCAGCCCACCGTCTGCCAGTCGACCACCACCGGGCGCGGGTCGCCGGGCTGGAAGAGGAGATTGTCGAGACGGAAGTCGCCATGGCTGGCGGTCCGAGGCCCGCTCCGCAGGCGCAGGTAGGACGGAAGGTGTTCGGCGAACAGGCGGCACACCTCCTGGTGTTCCGGAGCCATGTCGTCGGCGTAGCGCTCCAGGAACCCGGGCAGCAGCGAGGACACCAGAGCCACCAGGAAACCGTCCGATTCCGGTGTGGATCGGTTGAGCCACTCCAGTGCCGCGAGATCGTGCGCCTCCCAGCAGGGAGCATGGAGCCCGGCCATCTCTTCGAGGACGGCGGCGGCGACGTCAGGGGCACAGGCCGCGATCTGATCGCCCTGGACCGCCCCGGCGATGTCCTCCATCAAGAGCGTGAACCATCCGGTCTCGGGTTCGACCTCCGCCACGTAGGTCGTCGGCACACGGGCACCGACGCGGGCGGCGACATCGCGGTAGAACCGAACCTCGACCTCGTAGGCCCGCAGAGCCAGGCCGGTTCCCCGGCTCTGGTCGTCGGCGGAGGCGAACTTGCCCACGACGCAGGCCGGACCGGCACCGGCCTCGTCGTAGGTCAACGTAAAACGGGTGGTGTCGGCCATCTGGCCGGTGCCGATCGGGGCCATCTGGAACGACGAGACGACGGCCCCGTCACCGAGCACGCCGGCGCGCCGGAGCGCGTCCGTCAGCCACTCGGGAGTGACGTCGGCGGCATGGCGGAGGAGCGGGGGCGCGGACATGGGAGGCCGACACTATTGGCCCAGCCTGGTAGGACGCGTCGCAACCGGCACCGGGGACCTCGGAGCGTCACGGGGCGGACGTTCGTGGCACCGGCGGTGGAGGGGCTCGCAACGGACCACTCGCCGTCGCCCAGAGGGCCAGTCCGAGAGCCCAGACGGTGAAGAATCCCACCGTCCAGCGGGGCGTCGAGTGCTGCAGGAGGAACCCGGCGGCCAGCGGTGCCAGCGACCCGGCGGACAGGGCGATCGCACTGCGAACGGACTCGGCGCGGCCGAGCAGGCGATCCGGCGTGACGGCGATGCGATAGCCGTTCACGACAGAGTCCGTCGAGGGCACCGCCAGTCCGACCGGGATCAGCCCGAGCGCCGAGCACGACGGCGCGGGGCCAGACGAGGAACACCGCGCAGCCCAACCAGGCCCAGACTTCGAGGATGAGCACGGCATGGACGGAGAGGCTCCGACGAATGACGCGGGACACGAACGATCCGACGACGACGCTGGCGGCGAAGACGCCCGTGAGCAGGCCGATCTCGCCACCGGGGAGTCCTTCGGCCTCGCCGATGACCACGATGCAGAACAGCAAGCCGAGGGCGGTGAAGTTCAACAGGCCGTACAAGAACGCGGTGGTGCGCAGGAACGGTTGATCCCAGGTGAACGGAGGCCCTCGAGTGCACGCCGGCTCACCGTGCCCGGCTTCCAGCTCTCGCTCCTCCTGGAACTGCGCTCGCATCAGGAGGAGGGAGATCGTCGAGCACGCGTAGGAGCAGGCATCGACCAGGAAGGGGAGCGCACGCCCGGCCTCGAAGAGCGCGCCGCCCAACGGCGGACCAACGATCCGCACGGCCGCGGTCCGGCCACTCTGCGCGCCGGCTGCCTCGGGCAGCTGTTCGGTCGGCACGATGGCGCGCAACGCGCCCGGCTCCGCCGCGTTGAAGACGGTCGCGCCGACACCCTCGACGAACGCGACGCACGTGATGGCCCAGAACGGCACGTCCCCGACCACGAGGCCGACGGCGAGGCCGGTCATCGCGCCGGCCCGCAGGACGTCGGCGCCGATCATGAGCGCACGCCGGTTCCAGTGATCGGCCGCCAGGCCCGCTGGAATCGCCAGCACGGCAATGGGTGCCGTGCGGGCGAACGAGACCAGGCCCGCCTTGACGGCGGAGTGCGTCAGCGCAAGAACGAGGAGCGGGTAGGCAATCGCCGTGGCCTGGGAGCCCGCGCTCGACAGGAACTGGCCGGCCTGCAACAGGACGAAGTCCCGGTTGCGCCGGAGCGGGACGGCGGCCATGCGCGTGACGCTATCCCGTGGTGTTTCGCCGACCTCCGTCTCGTGGGCGGCGCGTGCATCGCACCCGCCGTCGACTCAGACGCGCTCGATGCGAGCCAACTCTTCGACGACCACGGGCGTGTGCCCGTTGGTCGCCGGTGCGTGCCCGTTGGTCTCCGGCGTGTGCTCGCCGGCCTCCGGCGCGTTCCCGTTGCTCAGGGGAGCATGACCGTTGTTCTGGGGTCGTGTTCGATCCCGTGTCCGGATCGTGCAGCACGACCTGGTTGCGCCCACGAGCGCTTCGCCACCAGGAGGGCGTCGTCGGCCCGACGCAGGACGGCGGCAAGCTCCTCCCCCGGCTCGATCTCGGTGATCCCGAAGCTGCAGGTGAACTTGGGCAACCCGCCGACCGTGATGGCGGCGTCGAGCTGGGTCTGCACGGTGTGCAGGGCGCGGATCGCGTCGACCGCTGAGCAGTCGGGGAAGGCGATGGCGAACTCCTCGCCCCCGTAGCGGGAAATGAGGTCGTGTGCGCGCAGCGAGTCCCGTACGACACGGGCGAAGAGCCGCAGTGCCCTGTCCCCGGTCTCGTGACCGTACGTGTCGTTCAGGTTCTTGAAGTGGTCGAGGTCGGCCATGGCGACTGCGACCGGGTGCAGGCTGTGCGGCAGGCCGGCCACCTTCTCCGAGAAGGAGCGCCGGTTCAACAGGCCGGTGAGCGTGTCGGTCGACGCCTGCAACTGCGTCTCCGCCATGACCCGGAGCAAACCGATCCGCGCCCCCGCCAGCTTGGCCAACGTCGTCAGATCCTGGACCTGGGAGTCCTCCACTTCGACCTGGGGTTTGTCGGTGGCGTGGATGACACCGACGGTTCGGCCCATGATCGACACGGGAACGCACAAGGCCGAGAGACGACCCTGCGGGCGGTTGCGCAGCTTGGGGCAGGCATCGAGGTGATCGCTGTCGGCGAAGACCTGCGTCTGCGCCCGCCGCGCGGCCGGACAGCGATCCGGGGAGTCGACGCTGCACGACGGTGGTTCGCCGTCGGGCCCGACGCCCGCCATACGCAACAGATGGGCGTGGCTGTTGTCCGCCAGGAGGAGTTCGACCGGCGCGTCCGGTACGACGGCGGCGAAGGAACGCTCAATCACGTCGATGACCTCCGGCTCGCCCTCCGCCATGTCCGAGCGCATTGGCCAGGCGACTCTCGAAGCGTTGGCGCTGCCCCTGGACCTCCCGGGTCACCCCTTCGCGGTCGGCCAACTCGATGGCCTCGACTCAACTCCCGGGTGAGCATTTGCACCTTGTTGTCGGTCTTCCGCTGTTGGCGGTCGCTGATGACCACCAGGAGATAGACGAGCGGGATGAGGAGGGCGATGAGGACGCCGGCGGTGGCGGCGTAGGCAACCGCACCCGATCCGACCGACCGGCCGATGGCCACGGCGGGCACGGTCAGCAGGCCCAGCACCACAAGGCCGGCCAGCGGGCTGATGAAGCGGAGGCGCTTGGCCTTCGCCATCTCTCCATGCCATTCCTCTTCGGTCACCATTCCAAAGGCCCCTTCCCCGCTGTTCCCACGAGCCGAATTGCAGCCCAGACGCCACCCCGTCCCCTCGTTTGAGTGTCGGTTGCAACCGGAGGTTTCTTAAGGCTGCGCACAGGTGTCGCGGCGCCACGGCCGGACCTGGAGTGAGCCGCGAAAATCCCTGCCAGCAGGGTATTTTTCCGGGAATTCGGATCAGCGTTGTCGCGGTGTTGAGGTGTCCATTTTTCTCGACACCGCTCAACGCAGCGGTTTCCAGCGTCTCTCGGGCCCGAGCCGGGGCCCGGCACGAGTCGCGGACGTCCCGGGTTGGCCCTTTCGGAGAGCAATCCGTGCTCCGAACTCTGTGCTCCGGGCGGCGGGCGCGGGCACCGCCAACCACCTCGTCAGTTGATGTGGATCCCCGAGATCGCCCGGCTGATGACCAGCCGCTGGACCTCCGACGTCCCCTCGAAGATGGTGTAGATCTTCGAGTCGCGGTGCCACTGCTCGACCGGGTTCTCCCGGACGTAGCCGTAGCCACCGAGGATCTGGATGGCCTGCTCGGTCACCCAGACCGCGTTCTCGCCGGCGTAGAGCTTCGACATGGAGCCCTCGCCGTTCTCGAACTTCTTGCCCGTGCTGGCCATGTTGGCGGCGCGGTGCACCAAGCAGCCGAGCGGCGTCCGTGTGCATCTTCATGTCGGCCAGCTTGAAGGCGATGGCCTGGTTCTCGATGATGGCCCGGCCGAACTGCTTGCGCTCCTTGGCGTAGTCCAGCGAGTACTCGTAGGCGGCCCGGGCGATGCCCGACGGCCTGCGCCCCGACGATGGGGCGGGACGCCTCGAAGGTCGCCATGGCGGCCTGCGTCGAGGTCTTCTTGCCCTCCTTGGCCCGGGCCAGGCGCTCGTCGAGCTTCTCCTTGCCGCCGAGCAGGCAGCGACCCGGCACCCGGCAGTCGTCGAGGACGACCTCGGCGGTGTGCGAGGCGCGGATGCCCATCTTCTTGAACTTCTGGCCCTGCGAGATCCCGGGCGTGCCCTCCGGGCACCACGAAGCTGGCCTGGCCCCGGCTCCCGAGCGACGGGTCGACCGACAGCACCAGCACGTGCGTGTTGGCGATGCCGCCGTTGGTGATCCAGGTCTTGGTGCCGTTGAGCACCCACTCGTCCTTGGCCTCGTCGTAGACGGCACGCGACTTCAGCGAGGAGACGTCCGAGCCGGCGTCGGGCTCGGACACGCCGAAGGCCGCCAGCTTGACGTCGTCGGGCGTCCCGAAGCACTGCGGGATCCACTCGCCGATCTGCTCGGGCGTCCCGTTGGCGAAGATGCCGGCCACGGCCAGCGTCGAGCCGAAGATGGCGAGCGCGATGCCGGCGTCACCCCAGCTCATCTCCTCGTTGACGAGGCACATGAGCAGCCCGGTCGGGTCGGAGAAGCACTGGGCGATGAAGTCGAAGGAGTACAGCCCGTTCTTGGCCGCCTCCTCGATGATCGGCCACGGCGTCTCCTCACGCTCGTCCCACTCGGGGCCGGCGGGGCGGACGACGTTCTCGGCGAACTCGTGCACCCACTTGACGATCTGGAGCTGGTCCTCGTTCAGCTCGAGCGAGTAGTCGGACATTGCTGCGCCCTCCTTGGGCGACTCCGGCCGTGGTCGGAGCCTTCGCGTTCGGTGGAACGACCTCGGGACGTCCGCCCCGCACCGGCGCGGCGGAACCCAGGCGTTCCTTGGTTACTGCACAGTAACCTACGGACCGGCAACAGGTCGAGCATCACCGCGGCATTTGCCCGTGAGCTGGTATTCGACGCGGTCAGCGCCGGATCGCGGTGCCGCGCGGGGTGTCCTCGACCGTCCAGCCCCGGGCGACCAGCTCGTCCCGCAGCGCGTCGGCCCGGGCGAAGTCCTTGGCCCGTCGGGCCTCGTCGCGCTCGGCCACCAGTCGGGCCGACTCCTCGTCGACCTCGTCGTCGACCGCACGGAGCGAGAGCCCGAGCGCGGCGGCGAGCACCGCCGCCGTGCGGGCGAGGCGTCCCGCCTCCTCCTCGTCGCCGGCGTCGGCGGCGGAGTGCGCCGCCGTGACGAGCTCGAAGATGCCGGCCAGCGCCCCCGGCGTGTCGAGGTCGTCGTCCATGCGGGCCCGGAACGCGGCCGACGGCGCCCGGGTCGACGTCCGTCGCCGGCGGCGTCCCTTCGACGACGTAGCCCGCCGTCCGTCTGCGCAGGAGGCTCGGCCACCGGGAAGCGCCGCGCCAGCCCGTCGAGCCGGGCCAGCGCCTTCTCGGCGTCGGCCAGCGTCTCGGGGGTCACCTCGATCGGCGAGCGGTAGTGCGCCCGCAGCACGAGCAGCCGGTAGGCGCGGGCGTCGTGACGGGCGAGCAGGTCGGGCAGCGTGGTGAAGTTGCCGAGCGACTTGGACATCTTGGTGCCCTCGACCTCCACCCAGCCGTTGTGCATCCAGTGCCGGGCGAAGGCCTTGCCGTCGGCCACCGCCTGCGCCCGCTCGTTCTCGTGGTGCGGGAACTTCAGGTCCTGCCCGCCGCCGTGCAGGTCGAAGCCCTCGCCCAGCAGGTCGAGCGACATGACGACGCACTCGGTGTGCCAGCCCGGCCGGCCCGGTCCCCACGGCGAGTCCCAGCTGGGCTCGCCCTCCTTCGCCTTCTTCCACAGGGCGAAGTCGAGCGGCGAGCGCTTCTCCTCGTTGGCCTCGACGCGTGCCCCGACCTGCAGCGACTCGAGCGACTGCTGCGCCAGGAGTCCGTACCCCTCGACCTTGGCGACCTCGAGGTAGACGCCGTCGGGCGTCTCGTAGGCCTTCCCGCGGGCGACCAGCTCGCCCACCAGCGCGACCATGTCCTCGATGTACTGCGTGGCGTGCGGGATGTCGTGCGGGCGCAGGTCGCCGAGCGCCTCCATCGACTCCCACCAGCGGGCCTCGAACTCGGCTGCCACGTCGGGCTCGGTGCGCCCGAGCTCGGCGGCCCGCTTGATGATGTTGTCGTCGACGTCGGTGACGTTGGCCACGTGGTGCACCCGCAGCCCGGTGAAGCTCAGGTAGCGACGCAGGATGTCGAAGGTCAGGTTGGCCCGCCCGTGGCCGATGTGGGGCATGTCGTAGACGGTCGGGCCACAGACGTACATCGACACCTCGCCCTCAATGCGATGCTCCAAGGGGCGGACGGTCCCCGTCGCGGTGTCGTGAAGGTGCAGCACCCGGGTACGGTAACCCGATCATGTCGACCTCCTCGACCGGAGCGCCCCGCGTCCCCGACAAGCCCACGCTCGACGACCTCGAGGAGCGCTGGGCCTCCGCCTGGGAGAGCGCCGGTACCTACCGCTTCGACGATGCCGCCTCGAGGGACGAGGTCTTCTCCATCGACACCCCGCCGCCGACGGTGTCCGGCTCCCTCCACATGGGCTCGGTCTTCGGCTACGTGCAGACCGACGCCATCGCCCGCTACCGGCGCATGCGGGGGTGGAAGCTCTTCTACCCGATGGGGTGGGACGACAACGGGCTGCCCACCGAGCGCCGGGTGCAGACCTACTTCGGCGTGACCTGCGATCCGTCGCTGCCCTACGACCCGGACTTCACGCCGCCCGACGAGCCCGGCAAGGACGACGTCCCGGTCAGCCGTCCCAACTTCATCGCGCTGTGCCACCAGCTGACCGACGAGGACGAGCGGACCTTCGAGAACCTGTGGCGGCGGGTCGGCCTGTCGGTCGACTGGGGCCGCACCTACGCCACCATCGACGACAGGAGCCGCCGCACCAGCCAGCGCATGTTCCTGCGCAACCTGGCCCGCGGCGAGGCCTACACGTCGGAGGCGCCGACACTGTGGGACGTCGACTTCCAGACGGCCGTGGCCCAGGCGGAGATGGAGGACCGCGAACTGGCCGGGGCCTACCACCGGCTGCGCTTCGACGACATCGAGATCGAGACGACGCGGCCCGAGCTGGTTGCCGCCTGCGTGGCCCTCGTGGCCCACCCCGACGACGAGCGCTACGCCGACCGCTTCGGCTCCACCGTGCACACGCCGCTCTTCGGGGTCGAGGTCCCCGTGCTCGCCCACCACCTGGCCGAGCCCGACAAGGGATCGGGTATCGCCATGATCTGCACCTTCGGCGACGTCACCGACGTCGTGTGGTGGCGCGAGCTCGACCTGCCGACGCGGAGCATCGTCACGCGGTCGGGTCGCATCACCGACACCCCGCCGGCCGGCGTGCCCGACGGCGAGGCCTGGCGCGCCATCGCCGGCCGGACCGTGAAGCAGGCGCAACGCGCCATGGTCGAGATGCTGACCGCCTCGGGGGACATGGTCGGCGACCCCCGGCCGATCCAGCATCCGGTGAAGTTCTACGAGCGAGGCAGCCGACCGCTCGAGATCGTGACGAGCCGGCAGTGGTTCATCCGCAACGGCGGACGCGACGACGTGCTCCGGCGCGAGCTCCTCAGCGCCGGCGCCCGACTCGACTGGCACCCGACGTACATGCAGGTGCGCTTCGACGACTGGGTCAGCGGGCTCAACGGCGACTGGCTGGTGAGCCGGCAGCGCTTCTTCGGGGTGCCGGTGCCCGTGTGGTACCCGATCGATCCAGACGGCAGCGCCGACTACTCGTCTCCCATCGTCCCGGCCGAGTCACGCCTGCCCGTCGACCCGACGACCGACGTGCCCGACGGCTACACGCCCGAGCAGCGGGGCGAGCCAGGCGGCTTCACCGGCGACCCCGACGTCATGGACACGTGGGCCACGTCCTCGGTCACCCCGCAGATCGCGTGCGGCTGGGAGGACGACCCGGCGCTGTTCGCCGCCACCTTCCCGATGGACCTGCGGCCCCAGGGCCCCGAGATCATCCGCACCTGGCTCTTCTCGACGCTGCTGCGCTCGCACCAGGAGCACGGCGTGCTGCCCTGGCGGCACACGACCATCAACGGCTGGATCCTCGACAAGGACCGCAAGAAGATGTCCAAGTCGAAGGGCAACGTGATCACCCCGATGGCGACCCTGGAGGAGTTCGGCTCCGATGCCGTGCGCTACTGGGCCTGCAACGGGCGCCCGGGCACGGACACCGCACTCGACACGGGCGTCATGAAGATCGGCCGCCGCCTGGCCATCAAGGTCCTGAACGCGTCGAAGTTCGCATTGGGGCGGCTCGGTGACGGCCCGGCGCCCGGGATCGACGCGGTGCACGAGCCGCTCGACGCCGCGCTGCTCGGTCAGCTGGCCGCCCTGATCGATGCCGCCACGGCGGCACACGACGGCTTCGACTACGCGCGCGCACTCGAGCTCACCGAGACGTTCTTCTGGTCCTTCTGCGACGACTACGTCGAGTTGGTCAAGACGCGGCGCCTACGGCGAGGGTGCTGCCGGCGGTACCGACTCTGCCCGGGCGACGCTCGCGCTGGCCCTCTCGGCCCTGCACCGCCTCTTCGCCCCGTTCCTCCCCTTCGTGACCGAGGAGGTCTGGAGCTGGTGGCAGGAGGGCTCGGTGCACGTCGCGGCATGGCCCGACAGCGCCGACCTCGGACCCCACGCCGGCGCCGACACCGAGGTGCTCGCCGTGGCCGCCGAGGTGCTCGGCGCGATCCGGCGGGAGAAGACGGCCAACAAGCGATCCATGCGGGCCCGGGTGGCGCTGCTCAGCGTGACCGGTCCGCCCGGGACCGTGGTCGCGGTCGAGGCCGCTCGCAGCGACATCGTCGACGCCGGCGGCGTGGACGAGCTGGTGATCGGGGCGAGTGACGAGTTGTCGGTGACGGTGACGCTGGCCGACGAGGCCTGATCAGAGATACGCGGCCTGTGCCGCGTCGGCCATCTCCTGCGGCGTCCCCGCGTGGGCGATGCGCCCGTGCAGCATGATCGCAGCGTGGTCGGCGATCCCCAGTGCGGTCTCGGCGAATTGCTCGACGACGACGACCGTCACGCCGCCGGCGGCGATCGACGCCACCAACTCGTAGAGGTGGGCCACGACGATGGGGGCAAGGCCCATGGAGAGCTCGTCGAGCAGGAGCACCCTGGTGTCCCCGGCGAGCGCGCGCGAGACGGCCAGCATCTGCTGCTCGCCCCCGGAAAGGGTTCCGGCGAGTTGCCTGCGGCGCTCTTGGAGCCGGGGGAACTGCTGGTAGGCGCGAGCCTCGACCTCGGCCGTCGTAATGCCGCCTCGGTACGTCCACATGCGCAGGTTGTCCCGCACCGTGAGGTTCGGGAAGATCCCTCGTCCCTCGGGGATGGCGATCACACCCGCACGCGCCAGTGCCTCGGGTGACCAGTGCGGCGGCGTCACCCCGTCGATGGCGACAGTGCCTGCGGTCGAACGCAGCCGGCCGTTCATCACCTTGAGCAGCGTGCTCTTCCCGCGCCGTTCGGACCGAGGAGGGCGAACACGCTGCCACCGGGGATATGGAGATCCACGCCGTGCAGCACCTCGATGCGCCCGTACGCCGCATGCACGCCCTCGATCGTGAGGCCGGCGCCGCTGTCGGTCACCCGCCCTCCCCCACTGTCTCGCCCGGGTTGGCATGGCCGAGATAGGCCTCCTGCACCGCCGGGTTCCGCCGGACCTCGTCGGGAGGCCCGCTCGCGATGACCTGGCCGAAGTCGAGCACGTGCACGGTGCCGCAGATCCGGAGGACCAACTCGGTGTCGTGCTCGACCAGGACGACGGCCCGCCCCTCGTCCGCCAGTGACGTGAGGAGCCGGCCCAGGGTGGCGGTCTCGCGCTCGTCGAGCCCCGAGCACGGCTCGTCGAGCAGGAGGACCTTGGGGTCGGTCGACAGGGCGCGGGCGAGCTCGACCAGGCGGGCCGACCCCGTCGGGAGCGACGAGACCGGCGCGGCGGCCTCCGTTCCGACGCCGACGCGCTCGAGCAGCCCGAGCGCGGTCGACGTGGTGGCGCGGCCCGAGGCCTCGAGCCCGACGCGCACGTTGTCCGCCGCGCTGAGGGTCGAGAAGAGCTCGAGGCGCTGGAAGGTGCGCGCCAGGCCGAGGCGGGCCCGCCGGTGCGTTCCCCTGCGAGTGACGTCGGTCCCGCCGAGCGAGACCGATCCCTGGTCGGGCCGCTGCAGACCAGTGATCACGTTGAACAACGTCGTCTTGCCGGCGCCGTTGGGGCCGATCAGGCCCGTCACGGTTCCGGGCGCCGCCCGGAGTGAGACGTCGGAGAGCGCGGCGACCCCGCCGAAGTGCACGCTCACGTGGTCGACGTCGAGTGCGGCCTCAGGCGGCATTGGCCACCTCGCGTTCGACGCGCAGCAGGCCGAGGTCGGCGCCGGCGTCGCCGAAGGGCAGGTGCACCCGGCTCGTGAACCATCCCATGCCGAGGATCCCGTCGGGACTGCGAGCCAGCAGCACGATGCCGATGCCCGCCGCCAGACCGGTGAGGTCGGCCAGCGAGGTCGGGAGGTGGGTCTGCAGGACCGGGAGCGCCGCCGCCGTCAGGCCGCCCAGCAGCGCGCCCGAGATGGTGCGGATCCCCCAGATGGCCACGAACAGGAGCAGGGTGAGACTGCCGATGAACTGGACGTCCGTGGCGCCGATGCCCCCTTGCTGGCCGGCGTAGAAGACGCCCCCGAGACCGGCCATGGCGGCGGAGAGGCTGAAGACGATCATTTTGGTGCGCACCGAGCTGAGGCCCACGGTGGCAAAGGCCGCCGGCGAGTCGCTCATGGCAACGAGGCGCCGGCCGTAGGCGCTCCGGCGCACCAGGCCGACGAGCACGGCGCAGATCGCCGCAACCACCGCCACCTCGATGAGCTCGGCCTCGTTGCTCACCGAGCTCATGAACGGCAGACGCAGCCGACCCACGAAAATGGAGGTGCCGTCCGAGATCACGCTCGAGTTGTTGAAGAAGGCCGAGTACATGACCTCCCCGAAGGCGAACGTCGCCAGCGCAAGGTAGAGGCCGCGCAGACGGATGGCCGGCAGTGCCACCAGCGCCCCGACCGCGCCCGACACCACGACGGCGAGCAGCAGGCCCCACCACGAATCACCACCGAGCGTCTTGCCCATGGTGAAGGCGCCGATTCCCATGAAGGTGAGCTGGCAGAGCGAGACCTGGCCGGCGAATCCGACCAGGAGCACGAGGGAGAGGCCCACGATGCCGAGGGCCAGACCCTGCGAGATCGTCGCCAACGCGGTCGCGCCCACCATCGCCGCGATCACCACCATGACCGCGATGAGCAGGACGGCGCCGGCGGCCGATTGGCGTGCCGTCACCACCTTGGGCGCCGGCCGGACGGCCAAGCGACCGGCCGGAGCCAGCCGGGCCGCGGGAATCACGAGCAAGACGACGAAGAGGAAGACCACCGGGATCACCTCGGTCAGGACCGAGGCGAGGCCGGCGTTGATGTGGTCGGGAAGGTAGCCCTGGGCGTAGTAGGTGATGAGGCCGAGGGCGATGGCGCCAACGAAGGTCATCGGCAGGCTGCGCAGGCGACCCACCACCGCAGCGGCAAAGCCGTTGAGCGCCAGCAGGGTCAGCTGGGTCGACGTCAGGCCGGTCTGGCCGACCAGCGGTGCGATGAGCACGCCTGCCAGCGCGGCGAGCATGAAGCCGAGGATCCAGCCCGTCTGCGACATCCGGTATGGCTTCGCCCCGGCCAGCGCCACCAACTCGGGGTCGTCGACGACGGCGCGCATGGCAACGCCGAGCCGGGCCCTTCGTAGGAACAGGCCGAGTGCGACGCCGACGGCCGCCGTCACGACCACGATCATGATCTGCTGGTACTGGAGCGTGATGCCGTTGGCGCCGAACAGGCGGACAGACAACACCGTGCCATCAGTCTGCGTGAAGTAGGGCGGTACCGACCGGATGACATCCGGACTGCTCCAGAAGATGGTGGCCACACCGAGCAGGATCACCAACAGTCCGAGCGATACCATCAGCGACCGCTCCACCGTCGCGCCGTGGATACGGCGGAAGAGCACGAACTCGACCACGAGCGCCAGGAGCGGTGCCTCGACGAGCACGATGAACCCGATGGCGAGCAAGATAGGGCCAGTGCTCGTTCTGCCACAGCTCCCAGTACGAGAAGGCGGCGACCATGCCGACCGCGCCCTGGGCGAAGTTGAAGACGCCCGTCGTGTTGTACGTCACGACCAGCCCGATGGCCAGCAGGCCGTAGACCGCGCCGAAGACGATGCCGAGGACGGTGAACGAGAGGAAGACGCTCACGTCGTCTCTTCGTACCCGAACCGTGCACCAACCGCGGCAACCCCAACCGCGGCAACCCCAACCGCGTCACGCAGTTAGCCCGTGACGCCCGCGGCGTTGTACAACTTTGCGTTGCAGTCGAATCCTTTCGCCGGCAGCTCCCGGACGAACTTTCCGTTCTTGATGCCGGCCTGGACGAAGCACGGGGTGAGCGTCTTGGCCGCGGGATCCGACCCACCGAAGAGCCCGTCGGCGTTGAAGCTCGTGATCTTCTTGAGCTGCGCCATCACGTCGCCGCGGGTGGGATTCGGTCCGGCCGCCTTGAGCGCCTGGACGAACATCTCGGCCGATGCCCACCCGAAGAGGGTGTAGAGGTCGGGTGACCACGACGGGTTCACCTTCTTCACGTAGGTGTCGAACTGCTTGACTGCCGGCACCTTGTCGGCGTCCTCGCCGAGGTAGAGGGCGTAGACCTGTCCGATCTGGATCCCGTTGGTCGCAGCGGGGCCGCCGGCGTGGGAGATGAACTGATCGGCGTACACGGGGCCTCCCGAGAAGATGAGGCCCGGGTGCCAGTTCTGCGTGTTGGCGTTCTGGACGAAGATGGCCGCGTCCTGCCAGTCGATCCCGGTCAGGTCGACTGCGTTGACGCCCTTGTTCTTCATGTTGATGACGTCCGTGGTGAAGTCGGACTGCAGCGGGTTGATGTCGTCGACGTAGGCAATCTTGTAGCCGAGGCTCTTCAGGCCTGCGAACTGCTGGGCCATCTGGGTCTTGGCCGAGGCCACGTCGGAGACGATGGCGCCGACGGTCGTGTCCTTCGGGTAGTGCTTCTTGTAGTACTGCACCGGCCCGAGGGTCTCCTGGCCGGACAGCGGCTGGGCGCTGTAGTCGTTGGGCAGCGCATTGGTGCCGGCGTCGAGCGTGACGGAGACGTCGGGGACGGCGGTGTCGCTGGCCAGCGCAGAGCAGCCGTAGCCGTCGAAGAGGGAGAAGCTCCCGACGAGGGCGAAGTCGTTGCTGATGGCCTCCTGCGTCTCGGTCATGTTCTGCTGGCCGCTGAAGGCGTCGTCCTTCGAGTCGACGACGAGCTTGCGCCCGTTGACGCCTCCGTGGGCATTCACCATGGCGAAGTAGGCCTTGACCCCGATCGGTGCACCCTCGAAGAGGGCAGGGACAGGTCCCGAGATGATCGACACGTTGCCGACGGTGACGGACTTGGGAGTGATCCCCGTCGTCGCCGCGTTCTGTGCCGCGGTCGGCGCCAGCGCCG
Organism: uncultured Acidimicrobiaceae bacterium; assembly: GCA_963762175.1. Classification (GTDB taxonomy): domain Bacteria; phylum Actinomycetota; class Acidimicrobiia; order Acidimicrobiales; family RAAP-2; genus Bog-473. The sequence goes on along the minus strand of CAVXJW010000001.1, from coordinate 416,482 downwards.
GCGTGCAGACACCCGAGGCCGACGAGGCGGCCCCGGCCGGCACTGCGGCCACGAGTACGCCTCCCCCGATGACGACCGATCCGGCGATCACCGACCCGGCCAGCAGCGCTCCGGAGGGCTCGGCCACCCTGCCGGCGCGTTGTCGAGCCGTTCGTCTGCGCGTTGCTCACAGGCACCCCTTCTCGTTTCTCCCAGCGCTCCCGCGGGCCCGATTCCCGCTCGGGAGGGGAGGTCACAATTCGGGAGCTGACTCTATGTCAGAAACTTTCGCGGGGTGGTCACGACCTGGTCAGAGGCCGATCGGGCAACCGTCAGTGCGCCCTCCAAGAAGTCCCCCACCGCCGAGGTGGTGGCCTGGCAACGGAGGGATGCGAGCACGTCAAACGCATGTTGAGCCAGGGGCAGCTCGGCGTAGGCGACTGGCTGTGCGGAGACCGCCCGGAGGCGTTCCACGAACGTCCGGGCCGACTCCACCGGGACGAGCGTGTCGTTGACACCCTGGAGCACGAAGAACGGCGGTGCATCGGCCCGGACCCGGAACGTGGGCGACGCCGCCCGGAAGAGTTCGGGGTGGTCCGACTCGGTCGTCTTCATGACCCGCTTTTCGAGCATCGTGCGCAGGCCCGGGCCGAAGATGGCCGAGCCGTCGGGCGAGCTGGTCAGGTCCATGACCCCGTAGAAGGGGACACAGGCCTGCACCGTGGTGTCCGCATCCTCGAAGCCCGGCTGGAAGACAGGGTCGCCGTCGCTCAGCGCGAGCAGCGCGCACAGGTGGCCGCCCGCCGATCCGCCACTGACCGCCACGAAGGCCGGGTCGCCTCCGTATTCCCCGATGTGCTCCTTGACCCAGGCCACCGCGCGCTTGGCGTCGACGATGTGTTCGGGCCACGTCGCTTTGGGGCTGAGGCGGTAGTTGATGGCGACGCAGACCCAGCCCCGGGCCACCAGCTCGTACATCATCGGCTTTCCCTGTTCGCGCTTCTCGCCGATCATCCAGGCGCCGCCGTGGATGTAGACCATCACGGGGGCGGGGCCGGGCGGGGCCAGGCGGGACTGGTAGACGTCGAGTCGATGGCGTCGGTTGCCGTCACCCCAGTAGTCGATGTTGGCCGTGATGCGCACCGCCCTGGAGCGGAAGGGGATGGCGCGGGTGACCCGCCACCACCGGCCCCAGGTCGGCGCGGTCGGCTCCGGCGGGACGGGGAAGGAGGGGCTGCGCACCTCGCCGAGCGCGGCGGCGGTGACGTCGGCGGCCCGGAGGCCGGCGATGCCCAGCCCGATCAGACCCGCCCAGTCGGCCACGGCCACGGCCAGCCCGAGCCAGCCGGCCCAGTTCGAGAGCGCCCCGCCCCAGATGAAGAGGGCCGTCGCCAGCAGCTGCCAGACGATGTTCTGGAAGGCCAGCTCGCCCGCGATCCAGGCGCAGACGAAACTGAGGACGGTGAAGGGCTCCCGGCGGATGGGGCGGTAGGCGAGGACCACCGCCACGGCCCCGATCAGGGTGACGATCAAAAAGGCGTACGGCACACCACCATCTTCGCCTGATTACCCCGTGCCCGCAGGTCCACCCTGGTCGGAGGCGGTTCCACCCGTTTGCCCTGGCCGGAGGTTGGTGCGAGGTTATGGATGGCGGAGGACAACCAAGGAGAGTCGATGACCCCCGAACGGCTGACAGGGCTCGATGCGAGCTTCCTCTACATGGAGACGCCGACCCTTCACATGCACGTGGCCATGGCGGCGGTCTTCGACCCGTCGACCGTGCCGGGCGGCTACTCCTTCCGGCGGATCCGCCAGCTCATCAACGACCGCATCCCACTGGCCCCCGTCTTCCAGCGCCGCCTGGTGGAGGTGCCGATGCGGCTCGGCCACCCGGTCTGGGTGGACGACCCCGAGTTCGACATCGACAACCATCTTCGGCGGGCTGCACTCCCCTCGCCGGGGGGCATGCGCGAGCTCGGCGACTTCGCCGCCGACGTGATCAGCCGCCAGCTCCACCGCGACCGTCCGTCTGTGGGAGATGTGGATCGTCGAGGGTTTGGAGGACGGCAAGATCGCGCTGGTGATCAAGATGCACCACAGCACGATCGACGGAGTCTCGGGGGCCGAGTTGCTCGGCGTTCTCTTCGACCTGGAACCCAACCCGCCCGAGACCCCGCGCAGACGGCGCGCCAGCTCGACTCGCGCATCCCGTCCGGCTTCGAGTTGGTCTCACAGGCCATGATGGCCGGCCTGGTGGCACCCTTCGACCTCGGCCGCATGATCCTGCGCACGACCCGGAACATCTTCGACGTGCGACGGATCCGTCAGAGCCACACAGCCAAGGCCGCCCTGCCGCTGACCGCGCCGCGCACCTCCATCAACGTCGCGGTGCACGCCCGGCGGCGGGTGGCCTTCGCCGCCGCCAGCCTGGCCGACGCCAAGGCGCTGAAGAACAAGATGGGGACGACGGTCAACGACGTCGTGCTCGCCATGTGCGCGGGCGCACTGCGACGGCTACCTGCTGGCCGGCGACGAGCTTCCGGACATCCCGCTCGTCTCGGTCGTGCCCGTCTCCGTCACGCCCGACGTGGTCGAGCTCAAGGGCTCCAACAAGGTGTCGGCCATGTTCGTCCAGCTGCCCGTGCCACATCGAGGACCCGTTGGAGCGCCTGGCAGCTCATCCACGAAGGGACGAAGGGAGCCAAGGAGGAGCACCAGGCCCTCGGGGCGGCGACGCTGCAGAACTGGGCCGAGCACGCCGCACCCAACGTCTTCGCCGCCGCAGCGCGGCTCTACACCGGGATGAAGCTGGCCGACCGGCACCGACCGGTCGCCAACCTGGTGATCTCCAACGTCCCCGGCCCGGACTTTCCGCTCTACCTGGGCGGCAGCCAGATGCTCGGGATGTTCCCGCTCGGCCCGGTGATGGACGGCATGGGCCTGAACATCACGATCATGAGCAACATGGGCGTCCTGTACTGGGGGCTGGCGTCCGATGCCCGAGCCGTCCCGCGGCTGTGGGACGTCGCTGCAGCCATCCCCCACGCCCTCACCGAGCTGATGGAGGCCGCCGGGCTCGAGTCCCAACCCTTCGACGTGCCGATCCACCTGGGTCCCGGCATGCCGCCGACGGCCAACTGGATCCGCGCCGCGGCGTCCGTCGAAGCTGAGGCGACCGGTAGCGTGAGTGCATGAAGGTTCGGGAACTCGGCCACCTCGTGCTGTACGTGCGCGACCTGGGGCGATCGGCGGCCTTCTACCGCGACATCCTCGGGTGGCGACAGATCCTTCCCGCGCCGGGCGAGGCCCCCGTCGGCGCCGCCGGATTCTCGTCGGGACGCACCCACCACGAGCTGCTGCTCATTGAGGTCGGTGCCGATGCTGCGCCGATACCGGCGGGTCGGCGCGTCGGGATGTACCACTTCGGCCTGAACGTGGGCGAGACGGACGACGATCTGCGGGCCGCGCTCGCGGCGGTGCGAGGAGGCCGGGGCCACCGTGGTGGGCTCGGCCGACCACACCGTCACGCACAGCCTCTACATCCTCGACCCCGACGGCAACGAGATCGAGCTCTACGTCGACGTCCCGGGCGTGGACTGGAAGTCGAATCCGACGCTGGTCGGTGCCGCCGTCCGACCTCTCCGGCTCTGACAGAGCGACCCGGCCGCCGCCGGATCCCACGATGACCCCGTCGACAAGGGTCGTCCGCGCCGACGACGATGGCCGGCGGGCCGTCGTCGAGTTGTTGCGGCGCGGCGGCGTGGCCGTCGTGCCGACCGACACCGTCTACGGCTTGGCGGCGCGTCCGGACGCGGCCGATGCAGTGCGGCCGATCTACCGGCTGAAGGGACGGCCCGAAGGCATGCACCTTCCCGTGCTGGCCGCGTCCGTGGCCCAGGTGCGTGCCCTGGGCGTGGCCTTCACGCCGGGCGCCGACGCGCTGGTCCGGCGGTGGTGGCCCGGACCGTTGACCCTGGCTTTCGGCTTCGGGACGGATCTCGCCCGCCCGGCCTGGCTCGACGGTCGCGACCGAGGTGGCCGTGCGCATCCCCGACCACGACTTCCTGCGTGCGGTCCTGGAGCAGGCGGGCGTCCTCGTCGTCACCAGCGCCAACCCTCACGGCACACCGACACCACGGACGGCACAGGACGTGGCGACCTCCCTGGGGGACGACCTCGAGCTGGTGGTCGACGGCGGGGAGCTCGAAGACATCCCCTCGACGCTGGTCAACGTGCAGCCCTCACGCCCGTCGTCGAGCGCGAGGGCGCCATCTGCGCGGACCGCCGTCGAGGGTGCGCTGGCGGAGGTCCGGTGAGCGCGCGTGCTGCTGGCGATCGAGACATCGTGCGACGAGACGGCGGCGGCGGTCGTCGACGACACCCTGACCGTGCGCTCGTCCGTGGTCGCCAGCCAGATCGATCTGCACGCCGAATTCGGCGGCGTGGTCCCGGAGTTGGCCAGCCGCGCCCACCTCGAGACGATGACGCCGATCGTCGAACGCGCGCTGCGCGAGGCCGGCGTCGCCGGCCCCGACCTCACCGCCGTCGCGGTCACGTCGGGGCCGGGTCTCGTCGGCGCGTTGCTGGTCGGCATCGCCACCGCCAAGGCGCTGGCTCTCGGCTGGGGGGTCCCGGTGGTGGGCGTCAACCACCTGGAGGGCCACCTGGCCAGCGTGTACCTGGCCGACCGCGCGGTGCCGTTCCCGCAGATCGCGCTGCTCGTCTCCGGCGGCCACTGCATGCTCACCCGCTGCACCGAGCCGGGGCGCTACGAACTGCTCGGTGAGACGGTCGACGATTCCATCGGTGAGGCCTACGACAAGGTCGCCCGCTTCCTCGGCCTGGGGTATCCCGGCGGGCCGGTGCTGGACCGACTCGCCGGCGACCGGCGAAGACGTGCTCGGCTTCCCGCGCCCGATGCTGGCGGAGGGCTACACCTTCTCCTTCTCCGGGCTGAAGACGGCCGTGGTCAACTACGTGCGCACCGACCCCGGCTTCTCGGAGACGGAGGTGGCGGCGTCCTTCGTCGCCGCCTGCATGGACGTGCTCATCGCCAAGCTCCGCCGCGCGCTCGAGGAGTTCGGCGATCCGGCCGTGGCCATCGTCGGCGGGGTGGCGGCCAGCCCGATCCTGCGGGCCCGGGCCGCAGGCCCTGGCCGACGAGTTCGGCACCCGCCTGCTGATCCCGCCGCACGCCATGGCGACCGACAACGCAGCCATGATCGGCGTCGCCGGCTGGCAGAAGCTGGCGGCCTTCGGGCCGAGCGCGCCGTCCTTCGGGCCCGAGCCGGACCTCCGGCTGCACTTCGCCTGAGCCTCGCCGGCGTCGCGGCTCGGGTCGGCAGGGTCGCGGTCAGGCCGCGCTGAGGGTCGTGCGCTCGGGCCGACGCGGAATTGCGTTCGTTGTCGCCGCCCGACGCTCCCGGCGCCGGCGGGCGCGGGCGCTGAAGAAGTGCGACGAGAGATCGAGCAGCACCCCGAGGCCGACGATCACCCAGCCGAACCCGTCCACGCCCTTGCCCGGTGCGTAGACGAGCGCGTAGAAGAGCGTCGTGTACGGCAGGAAGATGAACCCGATGATCCCCTCCCAGCCCGAGCGGAACGCGATGGTCAGCCGGTCCGTGAAGATCCAGAGCAGGAAGATGACCAACCGCGGCGAGATCGCGGTGAGCAGAGCGAAGAGGCAGCCCATGACTCAGAGCGGGAGGCCGCCGGTGGCCGCGTTGGTCGAGCCGGTGTCCTTGTAGGCGGCGATGGTGCGCTCGGCGATGCGCATCTGGTGGATCTCGTCGGCGCCGTCGGCGAAGCGGGCCCAGCGGGCGTGCTGGAGCATGTTGGCCAACGGGGTGTCGGTCGAGTAGCCGAGCGCGCCGTGCACCTGCATGGAGCGGTCGATGATCCGGTTGAGGCTGTTGGCGACGAAGTGCTTCGCCATGGAGACCTCGGTGCGGAAGTCGTCACCCCGGTCGATCTTGTAGGCGGCGTGGAGCACCATGAGCTTGCACTGGTACAGCTCCATGGCCGAGTCGGCGATCAGCCACTGCACGCCCTGCTTCTCGGCCAGCAGCGAGCCGTGCGAGTACCGGTGCAGGGACCGGTCGACCATCATGTCGAGCGCCGTCTCGGCCTGCGCGATCCAGCGCATGCAGTGGGCCAGCCGGGCCGGACCGAGGCGGTACTGCCCGAGGCGGTGGCCGTTGCCCCGGCCGCCGAGGATCTGCGAGTCGTGCACGCGGAGGTCCTCGATGACGATCTCGGAGTGCCCGGTCGACCCGTGCATGGTCTCGACCTCGCGCACGTCGTTCCAGCCCTCGGCCGGGAGGTCGACCAGGAAGGCCGTGTTGGCACCGCGTGAGCCCGGCGGCACGTCGGGCTCGGTGCGGGCGATGAGGATGGCGAACTGGGCGCGGCGCGCGTTGGAGATGAACCACTTGTGGCCGTTGATGACCCACTCGTCGCCGTCCTTCTCGGCCCGGGTCTGAATCAGCGTCGGGTCGGAGCCGGCCACCTCGGGCTCGGTCATGGCGAAGCAGGACATGGCGGTGCCCTCGCACAGGCGGCGCAGGTAGTTGTCCTTCTGCTCGTCGGTGGCCCAGTGCAGCAGCGTGTGCATGTTGCCCTCGTCGGGGGCCATGCAGTTGAGGATCCAGGGCCCGAGCCGCGTCTTGCCCGCCTCGGCCTGCACCATGGCCAGCTCGACGTGGCCCAGGCCCATGCCGCCCCACTCCTTGGGCATGTGGGGCAGCCACAGTCCCTCGCGCTTGGCCTCCTCGCGGAGCTCCAGGATGGTGACGAGGTACTCGTGGCGCGACGTCACCCGTCCCTCGTCGTCGAACCCCTTGATCCGGGGCTGCACCGTGTCCTGGATGAAGGTGCGGACCCGGGAGCGGATCTCCTCGTGCTCGGGGGCGAGCGTGAAGTCGATAGCCATGGGCGCTCCCTCCTGGCCCCTAGTAGAGGCCGACCACGTTGCCGTTCTCGTCGATGTCGATCCGCTCCGCCGCCGGGCTGCGCGAGAGCCCGGGCATGGTGCGCATGTCGCCGCTGACCAGGTACACGAACCCGGCACCGACGTTGGCCCGGGCCTCGCGCACCGGGAGGCGCCAGCCCCGGGGCGCGCCGCGCAGCTTGGGGTCCGAGGAGATGGACAGGTGCGTCTTGGCGATGCAGACGGGGAGCGACCCGAAGCCGGCGCGCTCGTAGGTGTCGAGTTGGCGGGCGGCAGCCGGCTGGTAGTCGACGCCGTCGGCGCCGTAGACCTCGGTCGCCACCGTCTCGATCTTCTCCCGCAGCGTCGCCCCGTCCTCGTAGAGCATGTGGAACTCGCCGGGCTCCGCCGTGGCCTCGACCACGGCCTCGGCCAGCTCGACCGCGCCCTTGCCCCCGTCCTCGAAGTGCGTGCAGACCGCGGAGCGCGCGCCGACCGAGGCCGCGATCTCCCTGATGGCGGCGTGCTCGGAGGGGAAGTCGCCCTCCATCGCGTTGATGGCGACGACCGGGGTCACGCCGTGGCGGCGCACGATGGCGAGATGGGCCAGGAGGTTGGCCGCACCGAGCTGCACCTCGTCGGGGTTCTCGGCGAGCATGGCCGGGGGCAGCGGACGCCCGGCGACGACGCGGTGACGACCCGAGTGGAGCTTCATGGCGCGCACCGTGGTGACGACGACGGCGGCGTCGGGCTCCAGCCCCGAGGTGCGGCACTTGATGTTGAAGAACCGCTCGGCGCCCATGTCCGCGCCGAAGCCCGCCTCGGTGACGAGGTACTCGCCCGCGTGGATCCCGATCAGGTCGGCCACCACCGACGAGTTCCCGTGCGCGATGTTGCCGAACGGGCCGGCGTGCACGAGCACCGGCGTGTTCTCGAGTGTCTGCAACAGGTTGGGCTTGATGGCGTCGCGCATGATCACCGTCATGGCGCCCGCCGCCTTCAGCTGCTCGGCGGTCACCGGATCGCCGGCCGCCGTGTAGCCCACGACGATGCGCCCGATGCGCGTCGCGGAGGTCCCGCAGCGACGTCGCGAGCGCGAGGACGGCCATGACCTCGGACGCGGCGGTGATGTCGAACCCGGTCTCCCGCGGCGTGCCGTCCTGCTTCGTCCCGAGCCCGCTCACGACGTTGCGCAGCGAGCGGTCGTTGACGTCGAGCACGCGCTTCCAGGTCACGCCGTGGGGATCGAGGCCGAGCGCGTTCCCGCTGTAGAGGTGGTTGTCGACCATGGCGGCGAGGAGGTTGTTGGCCGCCGTCACGGCGTGCAGGTCGCCGGTCAGGTGGAGGTTCAGGTTCTCGAACGGGACGACCTGGCTGTAGCCACCGCCGGCCGCGCCGCCCTTGATCCCGAAGGTCGGGCCCATGGAGGCCTGCCGGATGGCGATGGTCGCCTGCCGCCCGATGCAGGCCAGCGCCTGCCCGAGGCCGACCGTGGTCGTCGTCTTGCCCTCGCCGAGCGGCGTGGGGGTCACCGCCGTCACCACGACGTAGCGGGCCCGGGGCCGGTCCGCCAGCGCCTCGACGGCATCGAGGCTCACCTTGGCGACGTGCGTGCCGTATGGCTCGAGCAGCTCCGGGCCGATGCCCATCTGCGCCGGCGATGTCGGTGATCGGGCGGAGCGTGGCCTGCCGCGCGATCTCGATGGCCGGAGGAAGAGGCATCGGCACGGATCATGCCAGACGGGCCGGAAGGCACGCCCCGTCACCGATGATGTCGCAGGCTGTGCCGCTCCGGCCTACCCTCGGGGGAAGCGCCCGAGCAGACGGGCGCCCACGGGCCCAGCGGTGGCCACCGGAAAGGAGCGCTCCATGTCGAAGGCCGATGGCGTGTTCATCTTTATCGGGACCTATGCCAGCGAGGTCGACGCCCGCGCCGACTACGACCATCGTCAAGGATCTGCACGCCGCGGCGCCGTCGGGCACCTACGACGCCGCCGTCGTCACCAAGGACGACAAGGGCAAGATCCACGTCAACAAGGACGAGACGACCACCCGCCACGGGGCCTGGGGCGGCGCCGCGGCCGGCGCCCTCGTCGGGATCCTGTTCCCGCCGTCCATCATCGGCTCGGCGATCGTCGGCGCGGCCGTCGGCGGCGTGAGCGGTCACCTGTGGAAGGGGATGTCACGGACCGACATCAAGGAATTCGGCGACGCGATCGATGCCGGCGAGGCCGCGCTCGTCGTCGTGGGCGAGACCACGGTAGAGGCGGCGATCGAGAAGGCGCAGCTGAAGGCCCTGAAGAAGGTGGCCAAGGAGCTCCAGGTCGACAAGGCCGACGTCGACAAGGCGGTGCAGGAGGCAGCGGAGTCGATCTCCTGACCTACCTCGCACTCGTCCCGCCGCCGACCATGACCGCCGTCCACGTGCTCGTCCTGCTCCTCGGCGCCCTGATGGCGCTCGTCGTCCTCGGCTCCGCGCTCAAGACGGTCGTCCTGCCGCAGAGGGGCAACCCGCGTCTGGCGCAGTTCGTCTTCGCGCTCGTGTACCGAATTCTGGTCGCGGCGGCACCGCAGCGACCCGCTGCTCCGGCGCGCTGCGCCGGATGTACGCACCGGTCGCCCTGGTCAGCCTCCCGCTGGTCTGGATGATCCTCATGATGGTGGCCTTCACCGTCATCTTCTGGGGCACCGGCGATCTCAGCTGGTCACGCGCCTTCGAGATCAGCGGCTCCTCGCTGACCACCATGGGATTCGCCGAGCCCCAGGGACCGGGGCGGATCTGGCTCGCCTTCGTGGAGGCGACGATCGGGCTCGGCCTCGTCGCCCTCCTCATCAGCTACCTGCCGACGATCTACTCGGCGTACAACGGGCGCGAGAAGGGCACCAACCGCCTCCGGCCGATCGCCGGCGTCGCCGCCCAGCGCAACGGTGTTCCTGCAGACCCTGCAGCGCATCGGCAGCTTCGACACGCCCGAGCTCTGGCGCAACGCGTCCGACTGGATGCTCGACCTCGAGCAGACGCACACCGCCTTCCCCATCCTCAGCTACTTCCCCGAATCCGACACGGACCAGTCGTGGGTCGCCACCGTCGGCACGGTGCTCGACGCGTCGGCCCTGGTCCTGTCTGTCTCCGACACGGACTTCGGCGACATCTTCGAGGACGTCGAGAAGGGCCCGCTGACGGTCCTCGTCTACGGCCTCCCCCTCATCGTGCGGATCGCCCGGGCCGTCAACGTCCCCCTGCCCGCTCCGGCCAGCTGCAGGAAGCGATCGCCCGTCGCCACGAGCCCGCACCCCCACTGAGCATCACGCGCGACGAGTACGACGTGGCCATGGGCTCCGTTGTCGGGAATTCTCGACGTCGAGCCGGGCCGCGAGGAGGAGGCATGGCGGCGGTTCGCCTGGATCCGCTCCGCGTACGATCCTGCGCTCCGCGCCATGGCCGGTGTCACGCTGGCTGCACCGGCGCCGTGGACGACGGACCGCCCCGCGACCATGGGCAAGCCACGCTTCCTGCGCCGGCGCCCGCTGCGCGTCGACTGGACGGTGACGGTCACGCCGCCGGAACCGGCCACCCCGTTGGCGGGCGGCAGCCTCCCTACAGGTGGCTGAAGCCGCCTGACTCCTCTTTCGTCATCGACACCGTGACGGGGTGGCGGTCGAAGTGGGCGACGGCGGTCTGCATGTCCTCGAGCAGGATCCCGGCCAGGTCCCGGCTGACGCCCTGGCGCACCAGGATCCGCTGCACCGAGATGTCGGCCACCGACCCCGTCAACGGATAGGCCGGCACCTGCCAGCCGCGGGTGCGCAGACGGTCCGCGATGTCGTAGAGCGTGTAGCCCGGGTCCTCGCCCTCGCGGATCCTCCAGGCGACCGACGGGATGCCCGTCTGGGGATTGGAGTCGGCCAACAGCTCGAAGGGACCGAGCTTCACGACCTCTTCCGCGAGGAACTTGCCCGTCTCGTAGCAGGCGTCGTGCACGTTGCGATAGCCGTCGCGGCCCAGCCGGACGAAGTTGTAGTACTGCGCGACCACCTGGCCGGCCGGGCGGGAGAAGTTGATCTGGAACACCGGCATGTCCCCGCCGAGGTACGTGACGTGGAAGATGAGGTCGTCGGGGAGCTCCGCCACGTCCCGCCACAGGACCCATCCGACGCCCAGCGGGGCCAGGCCGAACTTGTGCCCCGACGTGCTGATCGACTTCACCCTCGGCACCCGGAAGTCCCACGGGATGTCGGGTGCGCAGAACGGGGCGAGGAAGGCGCCGCTCGCACCGTCGATGTGGATGTCGATGTCGAGCCCCGTCTCCTCCTGGAGCTTGTCGAGCGCCTGCGAGAGCTCGAGCACCGGCTCGTAGGCGCCGGTGTAGGTCACGCCGAACGTCGGCACCACCATGATCGTGTTCTCGTCGACCCGCTCGAGCATCTGCTCCACGTCCATGCAGTAGCGCCCGGGGGACATGGGGATCTCGCGCATCTCAATGTCCCAGTACTTGGCGAACTTGTGCCAGACCACCTGGACGGGGCCGCACACCATGTTGGGCGACTCCGTCGACTTCCCCTCCGCCCGGCGCTTGGCCCGCCAGCGCCACTTGGCCGCCATGCCGCCGAACATGCAGGCCTCCGACGAGCCGATCGTCGAGCACCCCACCGGCTGGCCGGCTCGCCGGCGCGTTCCACAGGTCGGCCAGGATGTGCACGCAGCGCCGCTCGATCTCGGCGCTCTGGGGGTACTCGTCCTTGTCGATCAGGTTCTTGTCGATGCAGACGTCCATCAGCTTGTGGACCTCGGGCTCCTCCCACGTCTGACAGAACGTCGCGAGGTTCTGCCGTGCATTGCCGTCGAGCAGCAGCTCGTCGGTGATCGCCTGGAAGGCCTCGCCCGGCAGCATCTCGACGTGGGGGCACGCGCTCGACGGGAGCGTGGCGTTCAGGTCCCGGTTGGCGTAGATCGAATCGAGCACTTCGTCTCGAACGGTTTCCCGCTTGTGCAACGGCATGGTGCGCCCCCTGGGCTCGGTCGTGGTCGGAAGCCGTACCGTACCGGTCTCGGACCGAGTCGGGCGAGCCGCCGTTGCAGGCGTGGACAGCACTCCGCCCGACGACCGCGAGGGCCGCCGGGCGGAGCGTGTGACTTCTGTGAACGGTGAGTGACTAGCTGGCGAGCAGCTGCAGGCGGGCCCGTCCAGCGCTCGCGGGTGCCCGGACGACGAGGGCCTGCCGTCTGGTTGATCCGCACCGCCTCGGGACGGTCGGCCAGCTTCGAACGGAGCTGGCGCAGCGCCTTGGTGTGGATCTGGCACACCCTGCTCTCGGTCACGCCGAGCACCTGGCCGATCTCCGTCAGCGTCAGGCCGTCGTAGTAGTACATCATCAGTACCGTCCGCTCACGCTCGGGCATGCCGTCGACGGCCATGACGAGCGCCTCCTTGGACTCCTTCGCCTCGAAGGTGTCCACCGGGCCCCACGACCCGTCCGGGAGCGTCTCGCCGAGCGTCGAGCGCTCGGAGCGGTCGCCGCCCCGCAGCACCTCGTCGAGCGCCATCATGCCGACGGTCGAGATCTTGCGGAGCGCCTTGTGGAAGTCGCCCACCGACATCTCCAGCTCGGCCGCCACCTCGGCCTCGTTCGGCGTGCGCCGCAGCGTGCCCTCGAGGTGGGTGAACGCTTGTTCGACCGCACGGGCCTTGGTGCGCACCGACCGCGGCACCCAGTCGATGGAGCGCAGCTCGTCGATGATCGCCCCCTTGATGCGGGGGATGGCGTAGGTCTCGAACCGCAGATTGCGGTCGAGCTCGAACCGCTCGATCGCGTCGATGAGACCGATGATGCCGTAGCTGACGAGATCCTCCTCGTCGAAGTGCCGTGGCAACCCGGCCAGCACGCGGCCGGCGATGTACTTGACGAACGGCGAGTAGTAGATGATCAGCTGGTTCCGAAGATGTCTGCTCACCGGTCCGCTTGAACTCAGACCACAGACTTTCGATTCCCGCCTCCGCCGACTCCTGCGCCGTGGAAAACGGACGTGATGTCGATCCCACGTTCCCCTCCTTTTTGCACCATCCGACTGGTGCGCTTTTCTCCTGGAGTCATCATTGGACCATACGTAATTCGTGTATTCAGGAGTAGCAACCACTCTAATAGATTGCGTTCTTGCAGGTCGGTTGCGTGAACGTTGTTGATTGGTTGCAAAGACGCTCTTGTGTCGACAGGACGCGGCTCCGAGGGGCCGGAAATGGGGTTTTCGGAGCATCCGGGAGCGACCGGCAAATCGATTGAATCGTTCGCCGCACTTTGCAGTGTCGGTGCAATCCATTTCGCCGTCCGGAGCCCTTCCGACTTCGTCGTCGAATGCAACACGAATCGGGTCCCGATGCAGTGCGACGGACGCGTGCCCTCCGCCGAGGCGCCGTCGGCGCGGCGACTGCGAGCGTGCGCGATTCCCTCAAGGTTCACGCCGGCACAGCCGACAAACACAACATGGGTCACACACCCCTGGTGCAGGGAAAGCACGTCGGAACCTCGTGCGGAGAGGGTTGGCGACTGAACCCGCCCCTCGGTGTCGCGACACGCACCTCGACGCAGCACCACGGTCTGCGGCACGCTCAGTCCGGTCGGCACCAACCCTCTGGGATCGCCCGGAGGAGTCGAGCAGGGAGAGCGGACCATCCTGGTCGCCGAGGACGATCACAGCTGCCGCAGCGCGCTGCTCCAGTACTTCGAGCGGTCGGGCTACCGGGTGACCGAGGCCATCGACGGTCCGTCCACACTCCGGGCCGTCTTCCAGCATTCGGCCACACTTGTGCATGCTTGACCTGGGACTTCCCGGGTTTCGACGGCACGGACGTGCTGGCGAAGATCCGTCGCCACAGCGCAGTGCCGGTCATCGTCTGCTCGGGCCGGGACTCGGAGGACGACCGGATCCGCACGCTCAACCTGGGAGCCGACGACTTCGTCGTGAAGCCGTTCTCCTTCGCAGAGCTGGAGGCCAGGGTCCGTGCCGTCCTGCGACGTGGCAACGGTGAACCGGCGGCGACGACCCTCATCCACGGCGACCTCGTGGTGGACCGCGACAAGCGGACGGTCACCGTACGCGAGGAGAACATCCCGATGACGCGGAAGGAGTTCGATCTCCTCGCCTTCCTGGCGGCATCGCCCGGTCAGGTGTTCTCCCGCGAAGATCTCCTCGAGCGGGTCTGGGGATCCACTGAGGAGTGGCAAGGCCGCTCCACGGTGACCGAGCACGTGCGACGCGTCCGCCTCAAGATCGAGTCCGACCCCGACTCGCCCAAGTGGATCACCACCGTGCGCGGCGTCGGGTACCGGTTCACTCTTCCCGACGCCTAAGACGGCGACGATCTGCGGGGGGTGTCGACGGCCTGGCGCAACGCGAACACATTTGCACTACGGACGCTCAATTCTCTGGTCCAAAAGTCCTATGGAGCGTGTCGCCACATGTGCCGACACTGAGAACACAACTCGGTGCCGCCGTTGTGACGAACACTCTGGGCCCGGCCTGAGCAGACGACGAACCCGTCCCGCAGGAGACTGCGGACGGGACGAAAGAGGCGGCGATGGACATGGTCGGCTTGGCAGACAGGCTCACTCACGCGGGACAACGGAGCACGAGACCGGGCCACGCGGCGGTGCCGCATGACGTTCCCCATGGATCTCTCGGAACAGGGGTCGACGTCGGCGGAAGGACTCCGCTCCCCGGACTCGAATCCCACGACCGTGTTCACCCCGATCGGCGACGTCCAGAACGACCGGACGATCCTGGTCGCTGAGGACGACAACAACACGCGTCGAGCCCTGCAGCACTACCTGAAGCGTTCGGGCTACGAGGTCACCGAGGCGGCCAGCGTCGACGAGTCGTCTGGACGCGGTGTTCACCCACCCGGCCGACCTGGTCATCCTCGACTTCGACATCGGCGGCGGGACCGCCGACGTCCTGACCAAGATCCGTCGCCGCAGCTCGGTGCCGATCATCGTCTGCTCGGGCCGGTCCACCGAGCGCGACCGCGTCGGGCTGCTCAACCTCGGCGCCGACGACGTGCTGTCCAAGCCCTACTCCTTCGCCGAGCTCGAGGCCCGGATGCGCGCGGTCCTGCGCCGTGGCACTGCCACGCCCACGACGACGCTCGACCACGGTGACCTCGTCATCGACCAGGGCACCCGCAAGGTGACGGTGGGCGACGTCGAGGTGGTGATGACCCGCAAGGAGTTCGACCTGCTCGCCTTCCTCGCGTCGGCACCGGGACGGGTCTTCTCACGCGAGGACCTGCTCGAGCGGGTGTGGGGATCCAACGGTCGCTGGCAGGGAAGGTCGACGGTGACCGAGCACATCCGCCGTGTCCGTCTCAAGATCGAGATCGACCCGGAGAATCCACGTTGGATCACGACGATCCGGGGGAGTCCGGTTCACCGATCGCTCACGGCTGCCTGCGGCCGTCGCGGTAATTAACAGGCGGGACATGCGGCAACGTTCCTGGCAATTGCCGTTGGCCTAGGCGAAAATGATCCCCTTCGATTCCCAAGGGGACGCATCCGATGGCGAGAGATGTCGGCAGTGCGCTGGTCGGGCCGGACCACGCCGAACCCGACCGCTGGCCGCTCGTCGGCCGTTCCAACGAGATCACCCAACTGAAGGCGTCGATCAGCGGGCGGCGCGGCGCGGTCATCATCGGGCCGGCCGGGCGTGGGCAAGACGGTCCTGGCCACGGTCGGCATCGAGTTCGCCCGCGACCTCGGCATGTCGGTGGCGCTGGTGGCGGGAACCGAGGCCGCCCGGCCCTATGCCGTTCGGAGCCTTCGCCTCGCTCCTCCACCGCGACTCGGACCTCGTCGGTCCGGAATCGCACGCCGATCAGCTGCGTCGCTACATGCACGAGCTGCTCGACGACGCCGGGCAGCGACCGCTCCTCGTCGTTCGTCGACGATGCGCATCTTCTCGACGACGGCTCGGCCTCCCTGGTCCACCAGCTCGCGCAGGCCGGTGCGGCCACCGTGCTCGCCTGCGTCCTGTCCTCCGGCCGCGCCGGCCAACCCGGAGGCCGATCCCATGGTCGTCTTGTGGAAGGACTACGGCGCGGCCCGCATCGAACTGAATCCGCTCGACGAGCGAGGCGATCGAGGACCTGCTGCTGGCGGTGCTGGGCGGGCCCGTCGACACCGTGTCACTGCGCCAGCTCGCCGAGCGCTCGCTCGGCGATCCCCTCTTCCTCCACGAGCTGGTCGTCGGGGCGCTGCGAACATGGATCCCTGCGCGAGGAGAACGGGATCTGGCGGCTCCGCGGCGCACTCCTGCCGACCGCCCGCCTCGTCGACCTGGTGACGGCCCGCCTGGGAGCGCTGACGGACCGGAGCGCCACGCGCTGGAGCTGACGGCCCTCGGCGAGCCCCTGGCCCAACCTGCGCTCGACCAGCTGGCCGACGCCGACGCGATCGAGGCGCTCGAGGACAGGGGCCTCATCACCAGCCGCATGGACGGACGGCGCTTGCAGGTGTGTCTGGCCCATCCGGTCTACGGCGACGTCGTCCGCGCCGGCATCAACCCGCGGCGCCAGCGCGTGCTGGCCCGGGAGCTCGCGGAGGCCTCCGGCGGGCGGCGCCAGGACGACACGCTCCTCCTGGCGTCACTCGCGCCTCGTCGGTGGCGAAGGCAGCGCCGAACTCCTCCTGGCCGGAGCCAAGGCCGCCCGCGAGCGTCGCGACTACGAGCTCACCGAGCAGCATGGCGCGGGCGGCCATGGACAACGGGGAGGGATTCGAGGCGCGCCTCCTGGCCGCCGAGGCGGCGCACCGGAGCGGGCGACACGAGCAGGCCGCCCGTGAGCTCGCCTCGCTGGCGGGGTGCGGCCACAGGGACGGGCGAGCGGGTCCAGGTGGCCCTCCTCGCGCTTCGACCACGAGTACTTCCTGCGCGGCACGGCCGACATGGCGGCCATCGACGGGCTCCTCGACACTGGAGCTCGACTCCGGTCTGGCGCGACGAGCTCCTGGCCCGGCGCCTGCTGCCTCGACGGGCTGCACGAGAGGCCCGGTGCCGTCGTCGACGCGGTGGAGCCGCTCCCCGAGGCCACGGCGGCCCCCCGCACGAGCCTGCACGCCCTGCTGGGCGAGTGCCTGACCCGCACCGGGCCGTCTGCACCAGGCGCTGGCCTTCCTCGTCCCGCCCGCCGGGGCCACCGTCCGGCAGGGCTCCACGGTCCTGTCCGAGCCGTGGAGCCCCTTCGGGAATCATGCCGCTCGCCCTGATCGGGCTCGGCCGCCTCGGCGAGGCGGAGGAGCTGCTGGCGGCGGCGCAGCGCGACCTGTCGGCGCACCCGGGCTCGCCGGAGAGCGCCGTCGTCGCCGCCTCCCTCGGGGCGCTCCGGCTGGAACAGGGCCGGGTGCAGACCGCATTCCTGCAGGCGACCAGCGCCGCAGCCGTCTTCCTCGACCTCGGCCTTCCGGTCGCCGCCCGCTGGTGCGAGGTGCTGTCGGCGCATGCGCTCGCGCTGGCCGGGGTGGCGCCCAAGGCCACCCAGACCCTCGGCGCGCTCGACGCGCTCGGACTGCCGACGGACATGGTGTACGAGGTGGACGTGCTGCAGGCCCGGGCCTGGGCCTCGGCGGCCGGCGGCGACATGGGCACCGCGCCGCAAGCAACTCGAAGGCGGCGGCGGAGCTGGGCAAGGAGATCGGAGACCTCCTCGGCGCCACGAGGGCGCTCCACGGACTGGCCCGGATGGGCCGGGCCCGGCAGGTCGTCGACGACATGGCAACGCTCGCCTCCAAGGTGGACGGCGACCTGACCGCGGCCCGCCTGTCCTACACCCAGGCCGCCGCCGACAAGGACAGTCGGGCGCTGGCCGGCGGCCGCGCCGCGTTCGAGGACCTCGGTGCGCTCCTCTACGCGGCCGAAGCGTTGGGCGAGGCCGCCGTCCATCTCCGGCGCGACGGCGCGAGCCGGGACGCCGCCGCCACCCAGCAGACGGCCGCTCGGCTCCTGGCCCGCTGCGAAGGCGCCGTCACCCCGTTCGTGCGCGCCATCGGGGCGCGGGCCCAGCTCACCCCGGCCGAGCTCGATACGGCGCTGCAGGCCGCCACCGGGCAGCACCGACAAGCAGATCGCCGAAATGATGCAGCCTCTCGGTGCGCACCGTCGAGAACCGCCTGCACCGCGCCTACCAGAAGCTCGGGCATCTCCCATCGGCGCGAGCTGGCCGAGGCGCTGCGCGACCTGCCCGGGATCTGACCGCGCCCGAGCCGTCGTCAGTGCGCCGCGCTCCAGGCGGCCCAGCCGGCGAGGGCGACCAGGACGACGGCGGTGACGATCCGGATGGTCGAGATGTTGATCAGCCGGAGCAGGCTCTGGCCGCTGACCACGGCCAGCCCGGCCACGGCCCAGAGCGCGAGCACCGCACCGACGGCGACGGAGAGCGGGTCGTGGTAGTGGGCGGCCAGGTTGGCGGTGAGGATCTGCGTCAGGTCGCCCCATTCGGCAAGGAAGATCACCAGAAACGCAGTGACAGCGATGCGGCGGTGCGACGCCACCTCCCGCTCCACGATCTCTTCGTCTCTCTCCTTGCCTCCTTGATCGCCTCGCGCGAGGCGAGCGCGGCACCCACGAGGAACATCCCAGCGACGACGGCATCGAGCACCTGGTGGGGCAGGAGGTGGAACAACGCGACGCCGATCGTGACCGCGATGACGACGTGCACCGGAAGCCTGCGGCCGCGCCGAGCCACACGATGGCCGGGCGACCCCGCGTCGACAGGACGAGCGACGCGAACATGGTCTTGTCCGGGAGCTCGCCGATGAAGATGATCGGGAAGACGGCGAAGACGACGGCGAACTGCACGGTGACCTTTCTGTCGGGGCCGAACGTAGCGTGTCCGTGTCCGCCGGCCGCTTCGGGGCAGCTCGGCGGCGTCGTCAAGTCGAACCGCGCTCAACGCCCCCGGTGCTGTCCGACTAGTGCGACTGGTCGAGGAGTGACTGCCCGGTCATGGTGAAGACCGTCTCGTCGTCACACTGGCGCCAGAGATCGAGCAGCTCGAGCGACACGGGGTCGCAGCCGTAGCGCATCGGGCCCGACGAGTCGAGGATCGCGTCGACGATCGACCGCTGCCGCGTGCCGCGGATCGACCACCCGGGGGTCGGCGTGCTCGCGCCGCAGCGACGCCGCGACGCCCGCCAGCGCGCGGTACTGGTCGAAGCGGGTGGCATCCTGCTCGCCCGTGCTCAGGCGGAACATGTCGGTGTCGATGGGCCCGGGAAGGATCTCGACCACCCGGATGCCGAAGGGCGCCACCTCCACCCGCAGGCTGTCGCCGAACGCGGACACCGCCGCCTTCGACGCCCGGTAGGCGGAGATAGAAGGGCACGGCGGCGATGATGGACGACGAGGTGATGGTGCAGACCACCGACGGGCTGGTTCGCCCGCAGGGTCGGGATGGCTGCCGACGTCAGGCGACCACCCCGAAGACGTTGGTCTCGAACATGCGGCGCCAGTCGTCGATGTTGGCGTGCTCGACGGGCAGGTAGTCGGTGTCGATGCCTGCGTTGTTCACGAGCACGCGCAGATCCGCCGGCAGGTCGAAGGTCGACGGGTCGGTCACGTCGAGCCGGCGCACCTGCAGCCGACCCTCGGCCTCGTCGGCCATGATCGGCCCCGGCGTCGGGGTCCCGCATGGTGGCCACGGTGTCAAAGCCCCGGCGGGCCAGCTCGAGGGCGATGGCCCGGCCGATGCCCCGGCTGGCCCCTGTCACCAATGCGCTTCCGTGAGTGTCCATCCGCTGATTCTTCCCCATGGGCGGCACCCACCCGGTCGCGCACGTCCCCCGGTGGCCCTCGCGTGCATCGAGTGACCCGGCTGACCCCCGCTCAGAGGTCGAACGCCGTCGGGTGCCGTGGCTCGTAGAGCAGCACGTGCCCGGCGCCCGGGACGTCGAGGGTGATGGTGCGACCGAAGCCACGGCTCTCGATACCTCCGACGAACCGCGCGCCCTTGGCCGTGAGCGTAACCACCGTCTCCTCGATGTCGTCGCAGACCAGCGAGATCTCGTGGTGCTCGGCTCCCCTGCGACCGTCGGGTGGACACCGAGCTCCGACGGTCCCGACCCGAAGATCAGCCAACCGTCGTGCGCGTCGACGTACGGCCACTCGAGCACGTCGCGGAAGAAGGTGCGGGCGGCGTCGGCATCCTCGGCGTGGACGAGCAGGTGGACTCCCGTGATCACGTCCACGACTGTAGGCCTGCCCCCGGTGGACGAACGTGCGGTCCGTCCTGGTCAGGCGGGTCCCTGTCTCCTCGCCGGCGGGCGCCACCCGATGTGGCCGAGCTGATGGCGCAGGCACGCTTCGAGATCCGGGTGGCGGAAAACGTGGCCGGAGGCCGCCAGCCGGGCCGGGGTGACCCGCTGGCTCGCCTGCACCATCTCGCGCGCGCCCTCGGCGCCCAGGAGCAGGCGGGGACCGAACGTCGGGACCGGCGAGGACGGCGGGGCGCCGCAGGACGCGTGCGAGCGTGGTGGCGTAGTCCTTGTTGGTCACGGGCTCGGGCGCCACCGCGTTGAGCGGTCCGGCGAGCATCGTCGTCGGCGAGAGCCCGACCCGAAGACGTCGAGCAGGTCGTCGAGGCCGATCCACGAGACCCACTGCGAACCCGGTGCGAGCGGTCCTCCGAGTGCCGTGGCGAACAGCGGGCGGAGCAACTTGAGGCTCGCCCCGCGGGCGGACTGGACGATGCCGGTCCGCACGGTGACGACCCGCACGCCCGCCGCGGCCGCTGGTTGCGCCGCCGCCTCCCAGTCCTCGACGAGCTCGGCCAGGAATCCCGTGCCCGGCGCACTGTCCTCGGTGAGCATCTCGTCGCCTCGATCCGCCCCGTAGTACCCGATCGCCGACGCGCAGAGGAGGATGCGTGGCCCGTCGGGCATGCCCGCCATGACCCGGGCCAGCCGCGGTGGTGGGGCCGACCCGGCTGTCCCGCACGAGCCGCTTGTGGGCGTCGGTGAACCGGCCGGCGATGGAGGCGCCGGCGAGATGCACCACGGCGTCGACGCCCTCGAGTGCCCGCGGATCGGGTCGCATCGGGCTCCCAGGCCCGCTCGAGGGGATCCTGCGGTGCGCGTCGCACCAGGCGAACGACCCGATGGCCCCCGGTCGACAGGTACGCACAGAGCGCCGACCCGACGAGGCCGGAGGATCCCGTGACTGCAACCGTCATGGGACGGCCCCCGCGTGCCGCCCCACGACCGTGCGCGGCGAGGTCGTCGGCAAGCTGGTGGTGCCGGTAGCGGAACGTCTGCAGGAGGAAGGAGCCCGGCACGGGCGTCTCGACGTGGTCGGTCACCCTGGTCGCCCCGTCCCCGAGCGCCGCAAACGTAGTGCGTGTGGCGCCAGTGCAGCGGCAGGGACACCAGTTCGTCCACGAACCGGTTCGGTGGATCGTCCTCCGAGTGTTGCGCCACCCAGCGCACACGCCCCGGCAACTGCAGGACGGCCTGCCCGTCTCCGAGGGACGGCGACTCCTGCACGACCTTGATCGGCTGCCACGGCGGGACGAGACGCGGCAACGCCCCCTGCCTCTCGTGCCAGGCGAAGACCTCGGCCACCGGGGCTCCGATGATGCTCGTGTAGTGCAGCCACCCATGCTCTGTGCTGCAGGATAAGGCCGAACGCAGCGGAAGGATCCCCCATGGACACACTGCAGGTCGACCACCCGAACGATGGCGTCACCCGGATCACCCTGAACCGCCCCGAGCGGTTGAACGCGATGAACGCGGCGCTGATCGCCGACCTCCACGCACGCGCTCGCCGGCATCGCGGCGGACCGGGCCTGCCGGGTCGTCGTGCTGACCGGGGCCGGCCGGGGATTCTGCGCCGGCCTCGACCTCGCCGGGTACGGCGCCCCGTCGGGATCCGAGGAGCTCGACCGGGTGGGCGCAACGTTTGCCACCCAGACCGACATCGCCGCCCTCGTCCCCCGCCTGCGCGGCCTGCCGCAGCCGGTGATCGCCGCCGTCAACGGTCCGGCGGCCGGAGGCGGACTCGCCCTTGCCCTCGCAAGCGACATCCGCATCGCCGGGGCGGCGGCGCGCTTCAACGTGGCCTTCGTCCGCCTCGGCCTGTCGGGCTGCGACATCGGGGTGAGCTGGCTGCTCCCCCGGCTGATCGGCGCGTCACGGGCCTGGGAGCTGATGCTGACCGGCCGCCTCATCGACGCCGACGAGGCCGACCGCATCGGCCTCGTCCTCCGGGTGATGCCCGACGACGAGCTCCAGACGGCCGCGCTGGAGACGGCGAGCCTCATCGCGGCCAACGCGCCGTGGGGCGTTCGCATGACCAAGGAAGTCATGTGGTCGCAGCTCGAGGTGGGCTCGCTCCAGGCGGGCATCGACCTCGAGAACCGGACCCAGGTCCTGTCGTCGATGACCAACGACATGCAGGAGGCCGTGGCCGCGTTCTTGGAAAAGCGGCCGCCCCGCTACGGGAGTGCAACAGGTCAAGAGCGCTAATCCGGACCGCTGTGCCGATGCACAGGCGCGCCGACAGCGCTGGCGGCCCACCGTGGCGTGGCTACCTTTGGACACCTGATGCGGCGTCCCCAGCTCCCGGCGCGCCCGCCAGCGAGACGGACAGCTCGCTCCCTCAGCGCGTGCGCCGCGCTGGCGCTCCTGCTGGCCAGTTGCTCGTCCGGCGCACACGCGCGACAACGGACTGGCGACTCCCGTGCAGTCGGTGTCGCCTGTTCCCGACTATCCCGAGACCTGTGCGCCCATCGGCGCCGACACCACGGGGCCGTGCCTGCGTCTGACCCTCGACGCCATTGACGCCGCCCGCGCCAAGGAGGGCGTGCGCCCCATGGTGCTCCCCGCCGACTTCGCGCGACTCACGGTACCCGAGCAGCTCTTCGTCGCCATCGACCGGGAACGGGTCGATCGCGGGCTGACGCCGTTCGCCGGCCTGAGCACGACCCTCGATGCCGGTGCCCAGCGGGGCGCCGAGGCGGCGCGCCTCCCACCCCGGCCCGGCCCGGACTACGGGGCCGTCACGACGGAATGGATCGGCGATGTCGACAACGGGCTCGACGCGGACTTCCAGTGGCTGTACAACGACGGTCCCGACAGCGGGGTGCCCGGCTGTTCGGGTCACCGGACCGTCGGGCTGCTGGGCCGACCGCAGAACCGTGCTGGCGCGCCTCGGGACGCACCATCTCGTCATGGGCGCCGCCTTCGACGCCACCGGGGACACGTCGAGCCAGGACGAAGCGGGGTCCTCGCTGGCGGCGACGCTGGCGACCTCGGCGCGGGCCACGCAGGACGCCTACACCTGGAAGGACGCGCTGGCAGCGATGTCGCGCGGGCGACTCCAACCGCTGCGGGGTGTCCCCTCGTCGGAGTCCACCACCGGAATCCCGGACCCGAGCCACAACGTGGTCCCCGCGCCCGACTACACGCGGATCTGCCGGAGCGGGACCGACGACTCCCCGGCGTGCATCGGCGCCGTGCTGGCGGCCGTCAACCACGCGCACGCGCAAGAGGGCATCCGGCCGATGGTGCTCCCGGCGGGATTCGCGACCCTGAGCTTGCCCGATCAGCTGTTCGTCGCGATCAACCTCGAGCGGGTCGACCGCGGCCTTCCTGCCTTCGGTGGCCTGACGGCCGCGCTCGACCACAACGCCCAGAAAGGGGCGGACGACGCCAATGACCCTCCCGACCCGGGGTCGGCCTACGTCCTCGACGATGCGGAATGGGCCGGGGGGTCGTCCAACGGTCTCGACGCGGACTACGGATGGATGTACGACGACGGCTTCGACAGCGGCAACCTCGACTGCCTGCACCGGGGTGCGTCCGGATGCTGGGGACACCGGAAGGGCATCCTCGACGATTTCGGCTCGGGCCCCAACCTGGTGATGGGGGCCGCCGTCGACGACCGAGGGCGACACCCACCGGGGCGACAGGGGAGGCACGTCGATGGCGGTGACCCTTGCCGTCTCGAGCATCCCGGTCCACACGCACACCTACAGCTGGGACCAGGTGGTCGCCGCGCTGCCGGCGGGAGGGGCGTGAGCGGCGGGAGAGCCGGAGCGGCGAGCCTTAGTCTGACCACCATGGCAGGACAGATCTACATCAACCCGGCGTGCTCGAAGTGTCGCACCGCCTTGTCGATCCTCAGCGAGCGCAACGTGGCGGCGGACGAGGTGCGGTATCTCGACGCACCCCCGACTGTGACCGACCTCAAGGAACTGATGCAGCTCCTCGGTATAGACGACCCGCGCCACATGATGCGGACCGGGGAACCCGTCTACGCAGAGTTGGCCCTCGCCGACTGCGAGGGCGACGCCCTGCTGGAGGCCATCGCCGCACATCCGATCCTGCTGGAACGGCCCATCTTCGTCGTCGGGAGATCGGGCTGTCATCGCCCGGCCGCCGGAACGGATACTCGAGCTCCTCTGAGTTCCTCCCCGACGGCGCAGCGGTCCCTCGTTAGGGTGTGCGCCACGCAGCGCGGACGAAACGGGGTGGATGGTGACCGCTTCTCTGGTGTTCTACGGGATCCTTGGGATCGCAAGCACGGTGGCTGCATTCGCAGCGAACCGTCGGCTCTTCAGCGGAGGCGCCGCCGGCCCGGTCTCACTCCTCGAGGCGGTCTACTACGTCGTCGGCGTGTGCTCGCTCCTGCTCGGCTGGTACTTCAACGTGCGCTATGTCCACCTCTACGGGCACCGCGCCAGCTACGTCAACTACGTCAAGATGCTCTTTACCAACTGGGCCTCTGACTCCGCCGCCCAGGACTACACGATTGTGAACCTGGTCCTGCTGCCGCTGTGGACCATCACCGAGGGCATGCGACGGGGACTGAAGTGGGCCTGGATCTTCTTCGTGATGAGCCTCTTCACGAGTCTGGCTTTCTCCGTGGCGTTCTTCCTTGCCTTCATGGAGCGCCAGCTGCGCTACAACCGGTCGCTCGTCGCCTCCAGCACGGCGTAGCCGCAGTTGTAGCCGGGAATGAAGGTGACGCCCGGTCCGCCGTGGCACCCGGCGCCACAGAGGTACAGCCCCTCGACAGGTGTCGGCGCGTCGGGCCAGCCGGTCGGGCCGGGGCGGAAGGGGCCCATGAATTCGGGCTGCAGGAGGCCATGGGTGAAGTCACCGCCGGCGCACCCGAACATCAGCTCATAGGTGTAGGCGGGATAGTTCAACTGGCGCTCAATGAGGTCGGGGAAGTTCGGGGCGGCGGCCGCGATCTTGGCGACCATCCGCTCGGCCATCTCGTCTCGGAGGCGGCCCTGGGACGCACGGTCGCCGATCGGCAGGTAGAAGGCGAAACTGCTGGCGGCGTGCATGCCGTCGGGAGCAAGGCTCGGGTCGTCGAGCGAAGGGATCTGGAGGTTGAAGCTCGGTGACGAGGGGACCTCGCCGCGCACGCAGCCCTCGAAGTCGCGCTGCATCTGCTCCGCTGTGCCGAAGAACGTGACGTTGCGCCCGAGCGCCGTCTCGTTCAGCGCCTCGTAGGGGGCGCGGTACTCGGGCAGTCCCCGCAGGGCGAAGTGGGCCTGGAAGTAGGCGGCCCGGTGGTCGATGGCGCCGACACGGCGGGCGAAGGCCTCGGGCAGGTCGTCACCGTCCAGCAGCGTGGTGAAGGTGGTCGTGGGATCGAGGTTGGAGACGACCACCGGTGCGGTGACGACCTCGCCTTCGCCCAACTCGACACCCTGCACCGTGCCGCCGTCGACCACGATGCGTGACACCTTGACGTGGCGTCGGAGCTCGCCTCCGTGCTGCTCGAACAGGCCCGCCAGGTGATCGGCGATGGTGCCGAGGCCGCCACGCACCTTGGACATCGTCGCCGTCCCCGGCGACGCCAGCGCAAAGGCGAGGCACAACGCGCTGCCCGGGGAGTACGGGCCACGGAAGGTGGAGTTGACCGCCAGGAATGCCAACATGCTGCGCACCGGCGCATGCTTCGTCCGATCCGGGAGATAGCGGTCGACGACGTCCATGACGCTGCCGAACATGGCCGTCCGAATGGCCTCACGCTCGGTCTCGTTGGCGGCGCAGTCCCACATCTCGTCGAGCGACTTCGGAGGAGTGCGGACGTCGAAGCGTCCGATGGCACGCGCCGGCGCCTCGGCCCACGCCGCCACCTCGGCCATCCCGAGCACCGCCTCGATCCCGATCGTCTCGCCGAGGTGGTCCAGGAGTCGCTCCGGATCCGAATAGAGGAGGATCGGCGGCTGGCCGTCCTCGCTGATGCTCGCCGACTGGACCTCGGGTTCGTAAATGGGGCAGGCCCCGAGCTCGAGGTCCTCGAATATCTCGTTCGGCACCGGGAACTGGATCGATCCGGCCAGTTCGAAGCGGTAGCCCCGGATCAGCTCGGTGGTCGAAGCCATTCCCCCGATGAAGTGGTTCTTCTCGAGACACAGGACCCGCAAACCCCCACGAGCCATGACGGTCGCAGCGGTCAGGCCGTTGTGCCCTGCGCCGATCACGATGGCGTCGTAGTCAGTCATGGTCGGGACTGTAGCGACCTCCGGCCGGCCCGGCTCGTTTCACGCAGGGAGGGTGCCGCGTCGGTCGGTTGGCGGTCCGTGCCCCAGCCGGATGATTAGACATGAGGCTGTTTGGCAATGCTCCTTTCGAACCGAAGGAGAGACCATGAGCTCCTTTCGAACCGAAGGAGAGGCCATGAGCAAGGGAAGCAGCGATTCGGGCGACGTCGAGGACGCGACGAAGGCCGAGGAAGCACGGGAGGCGGGCGCCGCCCACGCGGCTGATCGCCCGCCGACACCCGAGGAGGAGGCCGCAGCAGAGGGGAAGAACGTGGACCCCGACGTCGCCGCGCACGAACGGGAGATGGGAAAGATCGGCGCCGACCTCAAGGGCGAGGGCGAGATCGACTGAGGAGTCTT
This sequence comes from uncultured Acidimicrobiaceae bacterium, assembly GCA_963762175.1. Classification (GTDB taxonomy): domain Bacteria; phylum Actinomycetota; class Acidimicrobiia; order Acidimicrobiales; family RAAP-2; genus Bog-473. Next base: position 389,668 of record CAVXJW010000001.1, on the reverse strand, counting down.
TTCAGTCTGCTCCCCTGATGTGCCGGCGGAGGTCGGTCGAGTGCTCTCCACGACGCACGCGTTCCAACGAGTCCGCCGCGTCTTCGGGGCTCATCGTTCCGGCGGCGACCGCGGCGTCGGTGTGAGCCTGCGCGTGACGTGCCCGGATAGACGCCATGACGGCATCGAACTCGGCCGTCCCCGCAGCGGCGCGCAGTCGCATGGCCTCGTCGGCGGTGATCCGCCCCGTCGAGACCATCTGGTCCAGTCGCTCAATGATGCGTTCGGGCTGCATGGCTGTGCCCACCTTTCTTCCGTTTGTGATCCGGTCCGGCAGGCTCGGCCTTGAAGCGTTCGGCACAGCGATCCGAGCAGAAGTAGTGGCGCTCGCCGTCATGGTCGACCGTGGCCGGGGCCTCTGACGTCTCCACCTGCATGCCGCACACCGGGTCCTGCGCGTAGCGGTCTCCGCCACCGAGGCGCACCCGGTTGCGGTAGATCCAGTACAAGACGCCGAACAACACGATGAAGATCAGATTGAGATACGTCGTGTAGTTCCATGAGAAATGGGCGGGGGCCACCGTGGTCGGTCGCATCGTCGGCACGAGACCGAGAGCACGGAAGAGCATTTCGGTGATGAGCCCGGCGGTGGACATCAGCGCCCAGAACACCGCGAGCATCCGGAGCATCAGCCCCGTCCCGTAGTACCGGCGGTAGATCATCAGGAGCGGGAAGGCGATGAGGTCGGCGAAGATGAACGCGATCACGCCACCGAAGGAGATGCCCCCGCTCCAGAGCGCGGCCGCCAGCGGGACGTTGCCGATGGAGCAGACGAAGCTGATGATCGCGATGAACGGACCGACGATGGCGTTCTCGACGCTCGTCCAGAACCCGTGGCCCGTGATGAACACGGCCTGCCAGACCGACGTGGGTACCAGCACCGCGAGGAACCCGGCGACGGTGTAGCCGATGACCAACTCGCGCCGCAGCATCGTGAGGTCCGACATGGTGTAGGTCGCGCTGTCCGCCCAGCCCGCCATCGACCGGAGCCGGGCCCGCAGCGGTGGCGAGCGCGTCGCTCCCGCCCGCGCCGGGGCCGTGCTGGTGTTCGGACTCCTCTTCGGCCGACTGCAGGCGTTCGCGTGCCTGCACCACCAGGCGGCCCCGCAACCACAGGGCTCCGAGCGTGGCCAGAAGGCCGATCATGATGAAGCCGCCGACGAACTCGCTCACGGCGAACTGCCATCCCATCAGCACTATGAGAACGATCCCCAGTTCGATGACCAGGTTGGTGGAGGCGAACATGAACACCATGGCGGCGATGTAGTCCGCACCCTTCACGAAGAGCGACTTGGCCATGGCCGATGCGGCGTAGGAACACGAGGACGACACCATCCCGTAGCCCGACGCGCCGCAGGACAGCGCGGGGCCGGTGGTCGCCGAGCCGCTCCCGCATCGCGTCGCGGCTGACGAAGGCCTGGACGGCGCCTGCCAACCCGAAGCCCAACACGAGAGGCCAGAGGGTCTCCCAGAACATGAAGAAGCCCTCTCGCAGCGAGCGCCCGATGTCCACCAGGAACGAGGCCGTGCCCAGCATGGTGCTCAGGAACGCACGAGCCGGCCGATGGCCGCCGAGGCCTCGTTCAGCTTCTCGGTCGCATCGTTGCCGCCCTGGCGTACCGCGTCGGAGACGCAATGGGCGAGGTGGTCATCGAGCAGTTCGAGCGCCACGGCCTGGAGGGCCTTCGTGGCGGCCGAGACCTGCTCCAGGATGTCGATGCAGTAGCGGTCCTCCTCGACCATGCGCTGGAGGCCCCTGACCTGGCCCTCGACCTTGCGCAACCGCTTCTGCACTGCGTCCTTGTTGTCGATGTAGCCGGGGCGCATGCGTCCTCCGATCGCCGTACCTAATACCCCTATAGGGTATCAGGACCGAGGCGGACGGAGACGGTCAGGCAGCTCTCCGTGTCAATGGCCGAGGATTCCGAGCCCCTCGTCCCGGACACCCCTTGCCCTCGAGTCGGCGAAGTGCTCCAACCACTCCTTGATCTCCTCGCTCCCGGTCTCGTCGGCCCAGCGCCGGGGCATGGCGGGGAACGCATAGTCCGGAGGGAGTGGAGGCGGCGCCTCCTCGCGGGCTCGGCGCTCGAGTGCGGCCTCCACCGCCGGCGCGCAACGCGCCGTCTTGGCCCGCACCTGGGCCTCGTCCCGGTCCTTGAAGGCCGGCAGAACCTCACGGCCGAAGAGCTCGAGCGACTCGCAGATGTGCTCGTGGCGGTTCTTGCCGGCTTGCAACACGAAGATGACCTGGTCGACGCCCGCCTCCTCGAAGCGTTCGAGGTACGCCCGAACCTGTTGCGGGGTCCCCGTCGCACCCCGCAGGCCCGTGCGGTCGCCGCCGGCCAGCTTGGCCCCGAGCCGCTCCTGGCGCAGCGCCGTCTCGATCTCGGGCGAGTACCCCTGGTCGCCCCTGCGCTCCAGATACTCCCTCCACACGTCGGTCGAGCCAGGCCGGTGTTCGCCGAAGACGTAGTAGTGCCCGAGCGAATAGCCGAAGAAGTTCCCACCCTCGAGACCACGGTCGAGCGCCACCTTCTCCTCGGGGTGGCACATCATCTGCGTCACGCACGCGATGTTCGGGTTCACGGCCAGCCCGACCGGCACACAGCGTTCGGCGAGGGTCTGCTCGTAGTCGGCCACCCACTTCTGGGCTTCCTCCGGATCGATGAAGGCGAAGGTGAGCGCCCCGATCCCCTTCTCGGCCGCCAGCAGGATGGTGTCGCGGCGGGAGCACGCCACCCAGAGCGGGGGGTGTGGTCGCTGCATCGGCTTCGGCACGACGTTGCGCGGCGGCATCTGCACGAACTGCCCGTCGACACCGGTGAACGGGGTCTCGGTCATGCAGCGCAGCGTGACCTGCAAACCTTCGAGCCACGCGTCACGCTTCGTCGCTGGATCGACCTGGAAACCGCCGAGCTCGGCCTCCGAACCGGACTCCCCGGAGCCGAACTCCACGCGTCCTCCCGAGAGCAGGTCGAGGGTCGCCACCCGTTCGGCCGTCCGGGCCGGGTGGTTGTAGCCCGGTGCGGTCTGAATGATCCCGTGCCCGAGCCTGATGTCCTTGGTCCGCTGGCTGCACGCACCGAGGAAGACCTCGGGTGCCGAAGAATGGCTGTACTCCTCCAGGAAGTGGTGCTCGACCTCCCAGACCACGTCGAAGCCGAGACGGTCGGCCAGCTCGACCTGCTCCAGCGCGTCCTGCATGAGGCGGTACTCGGAGTCCTCCGCCCACGGGCGCGGCAGCTGGTGCTCGTAGAAGACGCCGAACTTCATGCGGCGCCGAGCGAGTGGAACTCGGCCAGGATGTCCGACCCGTTCGCGCGCTGGTCGCACCAGAACTCCACCTCGGCCAGAGCCCCACGACGACCCTCGTCGCGGACCGGGCCGAGGCTGTGGGCGAGGAGCGGGTCCCAGATCCGTCCGATCATGTCGGCGCCTTGGTGGAGGCGCCCTTCTTCGCCGCGCCAGGTCCGGTCACGCATCTCGGTCAGCGCGGCGCGCAGGTAGCCGACGTGCGGCGACTCGTCGGCCCGGATGTATCCCACCAGCCGGGCGGCCTGCACCGTCGCCCGCCACGAGCTCGGTGTCGGACATCCATTCCTCGGCCCAGGCGAAGGTGTGGAACGCGGAGATCTCAATGAACAGGACGCGGATCATCAGCGAGACCATCATCTCGAGCTCGTGCGGGATGTCGGCGGGGAGCAACCGCTCGGCGGCGCCCGAACCGCCCGGACCGAAGCCCATCCGGGCCAGCATCGCCTCGATGTCGAGCTCCTCGCACGACCGCTCGAAGGCGATGTCGCGGGCGGCGAACCACATGTCCTTGTGTCCCGCCTCCTCGTCCCAGCCTGCTTCGTCGCGGCCGTGCGCCTCGAACAGCCCGCGGCCGAGGTGGTCGATGGCCGTCCCCTCGATGTCCTCGACGAAGTGACGCTGCAGGTCCTTCGGCTGCAGCAGGCGGATGTTCGCGCCGTAACCCTCGACTGTCCCGATCCGCGTCAGCGTGGCCATCAGCGGCTCGGGCACGCCGGCCGCGGATGAGGAAGCGCGCCTGCTCGACGTTGGGGAACGAGCGCTCCCACCACTCGAGTGGCACGTCGATCAATTCGGTGGCGAAGCGCTCGCTGTTCTGCTCGCCCCAGGCCGCGATGGCGGGCAGGCGGAACCTGGTCCGCGGCGAGACGTAGCCGCCGTCCTCGTCGAAGCCGCCGTGGCAGCGGACGCCGCCGGCGATGAGCGGCTCGGCGACCGCGAGGTCGGCCAGGAGCTCCTCTTCGGTGAACTGCGACCTGCGCCGTGCCCATGCTGCACCCTCCCGCATCATCTCCTGGTGTAACTCTCAGGTATATACTGACTCGTATACAAACCGAGAGCAAGCTCCTACCCAGGGCCGAGCGCCGAGCCGCCATCCTGCACGGCGCGGCATCGGCCTTCGCCTCGTCCGGCTTCGCCGACACGTCCATGGACGACGTCGCCGCCGCCTGTGGCGTCACCAAGCTGATCGTCTACCGGCACTTCGGGTCGAAGGAGGAGCTCTACCGCGAGATCCTCCAGCAGGTCTTCGAGGATCTCGGCGTGGAACTGCGGGCCGAGCTCGCGATGCCGACGCACAGCGGCCTCGGGCCCCGGACGCTCCTGACCGTCGCCCGCGACGATCCGGCCGCCTTCACACTGCTGTGGCGCCATGCGGCACACGAGCCGCAGTTCGCGGCCTACGCCGCCGACCTGCGGTCGGTGGCGGTGTCGGTCGTGCGCCAGCTCAGCGACCTCGACACCGGCGACGAGCTGCTCGACGCCTGGCACTCCGAAGCCCTCTTCGGCTGGCTCGTCGAGACGACGCTCACGTGGCTGCAGCGCGGCGACCCGGCCCGCGACGACGAGTTCGTGGAGCAGACGTCGGCGGGCTTCCGTGCGCTCCGCACGACCCTGACCCTGCGCACGGCGGCGGTCTGTACGCGACGGCGCGTTCCCGGCGCGCGCCCTCAGCCTCCGCCAGCCGGCGGAGCACCGGTGTCGACGTGTGCCTCCAGGGTCGGCGCCGCACGCATGCGGTTGCGTCCGGCGGACTTGGCCCGGAAGAGCGCCTCGTCCGCCTGCTCAATGACGTCGAAGCGGCGAGAGCGGCGAACCGGGCGTCCAGCACGAACGCCCCCGCTCAGCGTGACGAGTGACGGTGAGGACGGCCGGGCCGTGTGCAGCATGCCCGTCTCGACGAGGGTCTGGCGGATCCGCTCGGCGGTGACGAGGATCGAATCGATCGGATCGCAGTCGGGCATGAGCAGGAGGAATTCCTCGCCGCCGTAGCGGTAGGCGCACTCCCCCGCCCGGACGACCAGATCGATGCATGCCGCGACCCGGCGCAGCGTCTCGTCGCCCGCGATGTGCCCGTAGTGGTCGTTGTAGAGCTTGAAGTGGTCGATGTCGAACAGCGCGACGCCGTAGGTCGCGCCCGAGCCGGATCGCCCGGGCGTGCGTGCGCGCCAGATCCTCCTCCATGCGGCGGCGGTTGCCGAGACCCGTGAGATCGTCGGTCAGGGACCGCTCCAGCAGTTCGAAGTTGGCCCGCTCGAGCTCCGCCTGGGTCTGAGCCAGCGTGGCGTGCAGTCCGGTGACACGCTCGGCCGCCACCAGGCGGGTCTGCACGGCGAAGGAGTCGACCGGCTTGATGAGATAGTCGTCCGCTCCGGCGCCCATGCCTTCGAGGATGTGCTCGGGATGGTCGAGCCCGGTCGTCAGCACGATGTAGATGTAGCTGTCCCCCGGCTCGTCCCGCACGCGCCGGCACAGCTCCGGACCGTCGAGCCCCGGCATCATCCAGTCGGTGAGCAGGACGTCGATCCCCCCGGACGACAGCACCTCCCAGGCGCTCGAACCCTCCTCGGCGACGACGCACTCGTGACCGAGCGTGACACGATCGCCTTGAGCAGGAGCAGGCTCGTGGGATCGTCGTCGACGATGAGGACGCGCACTCAGACTCCTCGCGGTGACGACGTCGAGGGCGGCGCGCACCCGGGTCAGCTCGGTGTCGAACTGCTCCATCAGAGTCCGCTCGGCGTCCTGCGAGCTGCGACTCCCGTGCCCGTCCCTCCAGGCTGGCGCAGAGATCGGCCAGCCCGCTGGCCCCGACGTTGGCGCTCGCCCCCTTCAGCGTGTGCGCCGTGCGCTCGAGCGCGCTCGCGGTCCCCTTCGTCGAGCAGGCGGCACCAACTCCGCCGAGCCACGCGCAGTCATGGTGAGGTACTCGCCGACGATCTCGGCGAGCGCGTCCCCGTGCCCGTCGTCGAGGCTCAGGAGCAATGCGATCTGGGAGCGGTCGAGCGGGTCGACGGCGGCACCGTGCGCGCGCCCGCCGACCGCCGACGCGTCCGGTCCTGATCCGCGCCTTGATGACCCAGCGCTCGAGGACGGCGGACACGACCTCGAGCCGGACCGGCTTGGTGATGAAGTCGTCCATGCCGGCGGCCAGGCAGCGCTCGCGATCGCCCTCCATCGCGGCGGCGGTCATGGCGATGATCGGAATGTGGCCCACGCCGAGAACTCTTCGAGGTACCGGATGGCCCCGGTCGCCTCGTACCCGTCCATCTCCGGCATCTGGCAGTCCATGAGGACGGCGTCGTAGGCGACCGGACCGGAACGCGGCGACCGCTTCGACGCCGTTGTTGGCGATGGCGAAGTCGTAGCCGAGGTTCTGCAGCACCTTGGAACCGACGAGCTGGTTCACCTTGTTGTCCTCGACGAGCAGGATCGTGCCCGCTGGCCTCCGAGGTCGCGGCGGGCCGTCGGCGGGCACCGCCATGTCGACGGTGTGATCGATCCACCCGGCGTCGAGGCTGGTGATCAGGCAGTCGAACAGGTCCGAGGAGCGGACCGGCTTGGTCAGGCTGGCGGCGAACCCGTTGAGGTGCGACTCCGCCGGCCTCCGAGTCGGTAGCCCGACGAGCTCAGCAAGAAGAGCACGGTCGGAGCGGTCGCCGGGTCCGCCTTCAGCCGCCGCGCCAGCTCGATGCCGTCCATGCCGGGCATGTTCAGATCGATGACGCCGAGGTCGAAGGCGCGCCCGTCGCGGGCGGCCGCGGCCGCGAGCTCGAGCGCCTGCGAAGCCGTCGGCGGCCTCGACCGCCTCGACGCCCCAGGAGCAGCAGCTGCTGGCGGAGGATGCGCCGGTTGGTTGCGTTGTCGTCGACGACGAGGGCCCGCTGGCCCGACGAGCGTCCGGGGATCCGCCGTCCGACAGCGGTGTCGGCCACGTCGTCGGCCCGGCGCAGGGACAGCTCGAACCAGAACGTCGAGCCCTCGGCCGGGCGCGCTGCTGAGCCCGAGCCGTCCGCCCATGAGCTCGACGAGCTGGCGGCTGATGGTCAGGCCGAGGCCGGTGCCGCCGAACCGTCGCGTGGTCGAAGAGTCCGCCTGCGTGAACGCGCGTGAACAGGCGCTCCTGCTCCTCCGGGGCGATGCCGATACCCGTGTCGATGACGTCGAAGTGCAGGGCGACGCGCTCGGCGTTCTGGTGGAGCACGGCTCACCCGGATCACCACCTCGCCCTCGGCGGTGAACTTGACCGCGTTGGCGCCGAAGTTGAGCAGGACCTGCCGGATCCGGGTGCCGTCGCCGAGCAGCGTGTCCGGGACGTCGGGCTCGATGTCGATCAGGAGCTCGATGCCCTTGCCGTGGGCCATCCCCGGCCAGGATCCGGCCGACGTCGTCGACGACGTCGGCCACGTCGAGCGCGGACTCCTCGATGTCGAGCTTGCCCGCCTCGATCTTCGAGAAGTCCAAGATGTCGTTGATGATGACCAGGAGGCTCTCGGCCGACACCTTCACGCCGGCCGCCAAGCTCGACCTGCTCTTCGTCGAGCGGGGTCTGCAGCAGCAGCTCGGTCAGGCCGATGACGCCGTTCATCGGGGTGCGGATCTCGTGGCTCATCATGGAGACGAACTGCGACTTCGCCTTCGACGCCACCAGCGCGGCGTCGCGGGCCGCGACCAGGTCCTCCGCCGCCTGGCGCGCCTCGGTGACGTCGCCGCCGTTCAGCACGTAGCCGTTGACGGACGGATCAGCGAGGAGATCCGCCGCCGTTCCAGTCGATGACGCCGGTACTCGCCGTTGGCGTGGCGCATCCGGATCTCGAAGACGTCGCCGCGGCGGCTGTCCGTCGGTCAGGCCGGTGAGGTGCGAGATGACCGTATGGGAGTCGTCCGGGTGGACGAGGGCCGTGAACGACTTGCCCTCGAGCTTGCCGCGGTGGATAGCCGAGCACCCGCTCCGACGACGGCGTGATGTAGGCGATGCGGAGGTCGGACTCGACCACCGACGATCAGGTCCCAGGTCTTGTCGATCAGCGACCGGAAGCGAGCGGTCTTGAGCGAGTGGGCCTCTCGGACCGTGAGGCCGAGCCGGACGCCGGCCACCAGGAGGGTGACGGTGGCCAGCGCGATGGCCGGCTTCCCCATGTGCCCGAAGCTGCCGACGAAGAAGATGGTGACGCCGATGGCAGCGCCGAAGGCCGGCAGGCCGAATCCGGCCACCTTGTCGGTGCCCGGGTTCTCGATGTCGGCGGGAGGACCCAGACCGCCAGGGCCAGCAGGGTCAGGGCGACCGGCCAGGCCGCACCGCTGGTCGATGTACCCGAAGCGGCTCGTCGGGCTGGAGGAGGTTGAAGGCGTCGCCGATCGCGTTCGACGCCAAGGCGACGCAGACGATGGCGAAGAACGGCCGGAAGCCGCGCGGTAGGACGGCGAAGCCGCCGACGGCGAGCGGCAGCAGGAGGATGTCGCCGAGGGGATAGGCCAGGTGCGTCGCGGTCGCCAGCGGGCTTCCGCCCGTCATGTTGGTCACCGCGGCCACCACGACGGCGGCGGAGAGGGCAGCCACGCCGAGTCCGGCCACCAGCCCGTCCAGCGAGGTGGACACCAGCGAGTTCCGGTTGCCCCGTTCGATGAGCACGGCGAGACCCATGAAGCAGATGGGGAAGAAGCAGACGAAGAACACGTCGGCCGGCGACGGGGTGGGCGGGGTGGCTCCCCCGAGGGACTCCAGCGTCAGTACGGCCTTGCCGAGGCCCCAGGAGAGACAGGCCACGCCGATCAACAGCGGGAAGAGCCGCGCCGCCGACGTACTGGTTCGCCACGAAGCCTCGTAGAAGCGGGCGATGCACAACGCGCCCATCGACAGCTCGAACGCGGCCACGCCCCACCCGTCGATCAGGTCGACGTACGAGCCGACCGGCCGCACAGCGAGCGAGACGATGAGCGCAGCCGCGAGCACCGCGGCGATCCCGAAGATCCAGCGCAACGGGCGCTGGAGCGGATCGAGTCCGTTGCCGCCAGGCGAGCGCTCGCAGCCAGCGCGGGCGAACGCCTCGCTCGCGGACGTGCCCCGCGATGTCCCGACCGGTCCCTGTTGACCGGGTGCGACCCGAGCAACAACTGCACCTGCCATTTCCCTAATGACGGCAGAATCGAGGCCCGGATTGAAAGTGGTTGTGCGGGATTGGATCGACCACAGCGGTCCGGACGAACGGCCGGACCTCTCGGGTCACGGCCCGGAGAGAGGAGCCGAGGTGGCCACATTCGTACTCGTCCACGGCGCCATGCACGGAGGCTGGTGCTGGCGCGACGTCCAACGCAGGCTGTCGGAACGGGGGCACGACGTCCACCGGCCGACGCTGAGCGGCCAGGGCGACCGCAGGTCGGGCCTGACCCCCGACGTCGGCGTGCAGACGCATGTGCAGGACCTCGAGGAGCTGCTGTGGTTCGAGGACCTCTCCGACGTCCATCTCGTTCTGCACAGCTACGCCGGGATCCTGGCCGGGCCACTGGCCGAGCGCGCCGGGGAGCGGCTGGCGTCGATCGTGTATCTCGGCGCCTTCGTCACCGCCCCGGGGGAGAGCCTGCTCGACGTCGAGCCGCCCGAAGTGGCCGAGCGCTACCGGCACACGGTGGCTGAATCGGGCGACGGCTGGTTCCTCCCGGCCACCGATGCCTTTCTCGAACAGTGGGGCGTCTCCGACGCCGCCCAGCGTGCCTTCATCGGCCCGCGCCTCACTGACTTCCCGTTCCGGTGCCAGTTGGAGCCGACCGAATTCGACCCCGGGCCGCTCGACCGGGTGCGCAAGGTCTACGTGGCGCACACGAGCCCGCCACTGCCCAGCCTCGAGCGGTTCGCCGCTGCCGCGCGCGCCGCCGGCTGGGAGACCCATGAGCTCGCGAGCGGGCACGACATGATGCTCGCCGCCCCTGCTGCCACCGCCGACCTGCTGGAACGGATCGCCCTGGGTTGAACGCCCTCCCTCCGAGGGGCGGCACAGGAGGGTCGTTGCCTTTCTGCCCTGGACGGGCGACGATGTCAGCCAGCGCTGCTTCGCGTCGACACATCCCCGGGCGTAGGAGGGCGAGGAGGAGTGCCGTGACTCGGAAGCTGGCCGAACGCGTGGTCGCCTGGCGCTGGTACGTCATCGCCGGCTGGGTGGTGCTCGCCGCCGTCCTCCTCTCATTGGCGCCGTCGCTCACGCACTTCACCTCGGCGGGCTACGGCCTCCCGACGTCGTACCAGTCGACGCAGGCCCAGACGGTGGCCCTCCAGGACTTCCCGTCCGTGGCCTCCGCCTCGGGCATCATCGCGGTGGGCGCCACCGACAATTCGGTCCTGTCCGCAACCGATCTGCAGAAAGTCGACGCGCTGGCCACGGACCTCGACGGCACGCACATCCCGTCGGTGCGCTCCGTCAGCACGTCTCCGCTCTTCCTGGCGAAGAACCAGAAGATGCAGCTGATCCAGGTGAGCATGAACGGGCAGCCCGGCGAGGACGGCCCGAATGCGGCCGTCAAGACACTGCGGTCGGACACCGATGCCTTCCTGGCCGGCTCGGGACTGCGCGGCCAGCTCACGGGGAGTGCCGCCATCTCGGTCGACCAGACGGCCGCGTTCAACCGGGCCGAGAAGATCATTTCGATCGCCACGGTGCTGCTCATCTTGATCCTGTTGGCGCTCGTCTTCCGCAGCGTGGTCATCGCCTTCCTCCCGCTGGTCGTCGTCGGCCTGGTGCACCAGATGGCCTCGGCCCTCACCGCGTGTTTCGCAGACTGGTTCGGTTTCTCCGTGAGCTCGGAGCTGGCACCGCTCCTGATTGTGGTGATGTTCGGCGTCGGCACCGACTACATCGTCTTCATGCTGTTCCGCTACCGCGAGCAGATGAGCAAGGGGCAGGATCCGCACGAGAGCCTCATGGTCGCCCTCTGCCGCGCCGGCGAGGTCATCGTGTCGGCCGCCGTGACGGTCATGCTCGCCTTCGCCGCCCTGCTCGTCGCCTCCATCGGCCAGCTGCGCTCCCTCGCTCCCGGGCTCATCATCGGTGTCGGCCTGATGTTGCTGGCGGCCCTGACCTTGGTGCCCGCCGTGCTGAGCCTGTTCGGCGCCACCGTGTTCTGGCCGACCACACCGAAGCCCCACGACCCCGCACACCGGACCCGCTCGGAGCGCCTGGGCGCCGCCGTGGCCAAGCGACCGGGTGTCGTGCTGCTGGCGAGCGTCATCGTCCTGGTGGTGCTGGCCACCGGGGTCCTGAACCTCAAGGTCACCTACAACCAGCTGGCGGAGCTGCCCCAGACCAATCCCTCGACCGTGGCCTACAACGCCATCTCCACGGCCTTCCCTGCCGGCTTCCTCGGGCCGAGCGAGGCCTTCGTGACGTCGTCGACCCCGCTGGACAGTGCCGCCGTTGACGCGCTGGCCGCCAAGCTCGGCCACACACACGGCGTGGCCCAGGTCCTCCCCGTGCAGTACGCGGACGGGAACAAGGCCGCTCTCATCGAGTTCCTCCTCACGGACGATCCGTACTCGAACGAGGCGATCGCCAACATGGCGGGCCCGATCCGCGCCGCCATCGTGGACAGCGTGCCGGGCGCCACCGTCGTCACAGGCGGACCCACTGCGACCCTGACCGACGTGAAGGCAGCCCTGCAGATCGACACGCGCAACATCCTTCTCCTGGCCCTCCTCGTGGTTGCCGTGATGCTGGCGATCCTGCTGCGTGCCCTGGCCGGGGCGGCGTATTTGTTGATCGGCATTCTGCTGACGTACGTGGCGACGATCGGCGTCGTCGTCTACATCTTCATCAGCTGGCTGGGCTATGACGGGCTCGACTTCTCCATCCCGATCATCGTGTACATCTTCGTGATCGCCGTCGGTACCGACTACAACATCTTGATGGCGACCCGGCTGCGCGAGGAGTTCCAGCAGGGCGTCGAACCGCATGAGGCGGCCCGCATCGCGATCGTGGAGGGAGCCCCGGCCGTCACCGCGGCGGGCGTCATCCTGGCCGGGACCTTCGCCTCACTGCTCCTCACGGGGATCCAGCTGCTGGAGGAGATCGGCGCCGCGGTGGCCCTGGGCGTGCTGCTCGCCTCCAACGTGCTGGCGACCCGCATTGTGCCGACCCTGGCGGCGTTGCGCGGCTTCCACTTCTGGTGGCCGCACCACACGCACACCAAGACCGTGACCGATCGAGACGAGCTGGTGTCACACTTGCGCAACGCCGCGCCAGAGCCCGTCTCGGTCGGCCGGGAACAGGACTGACGCCGGCCTGACGATGCTCAGGCCGGCGGCGGGAACGGCGACGGCTGGTTGAAGATGACAGCCAGGCTGACGATCTTGCCGTCCCGGACGCTGAAGTAGTTCGACATGACCAGCTCGTCGGGCAGGTTGGTCTTGTCGAAGGTCCCGTCGTAGCGGGCCCGCACGATGATGTCCCCGTAGTGGTCGACGACCTCGCGGACGTCCATGGTGACGTGATCCCCGACCATCTCCTTGGTCACCCAGGCCCGAATGGCATCCGCGCCCGTGATCTCACGCCGGGCGTCGTTGACATAGGCGTCGCCGGCGAAGGTGGCGACGATTCGCGTCGATGTCGAAGGCATTGACGGCGGCGACGTGTTCGGCGACGACACCGTTCAGCTCGGTGGTGTGCATGGGAGGTCTCCTCTCTCGTGTGTCTGACACCACCACGGTCGATCGTCCCGCCACGGGAGAGTCAAGGGGTCGACGCGTCCTTGACTCTCCCCCTAGGGGAGGGTCGAGACTGGAGGCATGCCGTCCTCGCTGGCCATCGGCGACTTCGCCCGAGCGACCCACCTGAGTGTGAAGACCCTCCGCCACTATCACCGGCTCGAGCTCCTGGTCCCGGACGAGATCGACCCGGACTCGAGCTACCGCCGCTACAGCACCGAGCAGATCCCCACGGCGCAGGTCATCCGCCGCTTCCGCGACCTCGACATGCCGCTGGAGGAGATCGGCGCCGTGCTGCAGGCCCCCGACGTCGACACCCGCAATGCGCTGATCGCCGCGCATCTGAGCCGGCTCGAACACGGCCTCCGGCAGACCCAGGAGGCAGTGACCTCCCTACGCGGCCTGCTCGAGGGGCCCTCGGCCGCACTCCCCATGGGGCACCGCAGCGAACCGGCCCTGGAGACCGCCGCCATCACCGAGACCGTGTGCCTGGGCGACCTGGGGCCGTGGTTCCAGGGCGCGCTCGGGGAGCTCTCCTCCACCATGGACGCGCAGGGCGTGGCGGCGGCGGGGGCTCCGGGCGCGGTGATCGCCAACGAGTTCTTCTCCGACGAGCGGGGTGAGCTCTGCATCTTCATCCCGTCGGCGACGACGATCAGGCCGGTCGGCCGCGCCATGCCACGCACGCTGCCGGCGGTCGAGCTGGCGACCATTGTGCACGCCGGAGCCCACGGGGACATCGACCGGACCTACGGGTCGCTGGCGACCTACGTCTCGGACCGCGCCCTTGGCGTCGACGGACCGATCCGCGAGCGCTACCTGGTCGGGCGCCTCGACACCGCCGACGACACGGCGTGGCGCACCGAGATCGGTTGGCCCATCTTCAACACCGGGCCGACGCGTTAGCGGCCGGGACCGGACGACCGGGACGGGGCCGTTGCCGGTGCGACGGCGAGACCGATGCCTACGTCCGCGCCCGCGATCCTTTCTGCGCCACCCACGAGGCGACGATGCCGGCCACGTCGGCCTCACTCTTGCGCAACGAGTGGTCGCCGTCGACGAAGTGGAGCGTGACCGGGCCGGGGATGGCCGCCGTCTCGCGCTCGAGCTCCTCCGGCGTGGCGAACGCGTCGCGGCGGCCCGAGACGAAGAGGCAGGGCAGGCGCAGGTCCGGGAAATGCTCGGTCCGGAGCCGCTCGGGGCGACCGGGGGGATGGAGCGGGTAGCTGACGAGGACGAGCGCAGACACCGTGAGCCCGTCGGCGGCGGCCAGGGAGCACATCCGGCCGCCGAAAGAGCGGCCGCCGACAGCGATGCGGCTGGTCGGCACGCCCAGCTGGTCGGCGAGGGCGGACGTGGCTGCCCCCACAGTCTCGATGCACACGGCGGGAGGATCGGTCCGGCGCTTGCCGGCGGCCTGTCCCGGGAACTCGACCCGCTCGACCGCGACGCCGACCGCGGTCACGGCCTCGTCGATGGCGACCAGCCCGGACTGGGTGCGCCCGGCACTCGCCCCCGGCGTGAGCACGAGTCCGGCGATCTTCGATGCGGCCATCGGACCATCATGGCGTGCAGCGGCAGCCCGGCGCTGCGACGGGCCAGCCGGCGGCATCACACGAAGGCGTCGACCTCGGCGAGATAGGCATTGCGCTGCGCGTCGTTCAGGAAGGCGGCGCGGAACGAGTTGCGCGCCAACTCGGCAACCTCGTCGCGCCTGAGATCGAACGCCTCGGCCACGGCCAGGAGATTGTCCGCAACGTACCCGCCGAAGTACGCCGGGTCATCAGAGTTGACCGTGACCAGGAGTCCGCCGCGCCACCAGGATCGGCAGGTCGTGCTGCTGGAGGGACGGGAAGACGCGCAGCTTGACGTTGGAGAACGGGCACACCGTGAGCGGGATCTGCTCAGTCGCCAGCCGCTCCACCAGTCGCTCATCCGTCAGGCAGCGCACGCCGTGGTCGATGCGCCGCGCCTGCAAGATGTCGAGCGCCTCCCAGATGTAGGCCGGTGGTCCCTCCTCCCCGGCATGGGCCACGCCGGGAAGGCCCATGGCGCGGGCACGCCGGAATGTCTCGGCGAACTTGGACGGAGGGTTGCCGACCTCGGCCGAGTCGAGGCCGACGCCGATGAGATGCTGCGCGAAAGGCCTGGCCTCTGCGAGCGTCTGCAGCGCCGACTCCTCGCTGAGGTCGCGCAGGAAACACAGGATGAGGCCCGACGACATCCCGAGCGTCGTTGCACCATCGCCCAGCGCGCGAAGGATGCCGGTGCAGCAAGTCTCGAAGGACACACCGCGCTCGGTGTGCGTCTGCGGGTCGAAGAAGATCTCGGCGTGCCGCACACCCTGGCTCGACGCCGTGGTGAGGTACGCCATCGTCAGGTCGTAGAAGTCGACCTCGGTGCGCAGCACGGCGCAGTTGGCGTAGTAGATGTCCAGGAATGACTGGAGATCCTCGAAGACGTAGGCGCGCCGGAGCTCGTTCACGTCCGCGTAAGGCAGCTCCACCCCGTTGCGTGCGGCGAGTTCGAAGACCAGCTCGGGCTCGAGCGTCCCCTCAATGTGCACGTGCAGTTCGGCCTTGGGAAGCTGCCGCACGAAACCGTCCATCCCCGTCATGCGTCGTCCCCTGTCGCCCACGCTCAGGCGGCCCGGGGCGGGATGCCGAGGTCCGCCCGCAGCGCATCGAGAGGTTCATCGGCGAGCGCGAGATGGTCGAGGGCGACGAAGTCCGCCGTGCAGGACGCCCCGCGCCGCATGGCGTCGGCGAGGATCTCGGGCGATCCCGGCCGGCCGAGCACACCCTCGGTCGGCGTGATGTCGAGGACGTCGAAGAGTCCGGCCTCATAGAGGGCCATCGACGCCGCCAGCGAGCTGAAGTGTGCCGCACCGTCGGTCGCACTGACGATCATGGCCGACAGCGCGACTTCTTCGATGGCCTCGTTCGGGTTGTAGCCGGACAGGACGTGAGCGAAGTCGTGGGACACCAGGTTGACACCGATCGGCTCGGCCACGTCGGGGTAGTGCAGCCCCCAGCGGCTGTAGAAGTCGGCGAAGGCGCGGCCCAAGGTGCCAGGTGCGCAGTCCCGCAACGAGACCAGGCGCTGTGCGGTCGCCGCGCCCGGATGCTCCCGTAGGGCGGGTTCGACCGGCGTCGTGTGGGCGAACCGCCTCCAGTCGGCCATGAGGAGATCGTGGTCGTGCGCGGCGGCGCGGCGAGCGACGAGGAGCATGGGCTCGTCGATCCCCAGCACCGCGGCCGCCGACTCGACGGCGCCGACGAGTTGCGCGCTCGCCGGGTGGCGGGCGAACTCCAACACGATCATCGCCTGGACCCACCGTTCGCGTGAACCGGCGTCGGTGATGTACCGCGCCAGTTCGCCCGCGGGCAGCGGCTGCAATTCGATGGCGCCGTCGAGGCCGAAGTACCCCCGGAGCAGACCTTGCAGGATCCGCAGCTGCTCGTCCGTCGGCCCGCCGTCGACGCTGGCCACCTGCAGCAGTCCACCCAGCCAGTACGGGGCCAGCTCGGGGCGGATCTCGCGCATGGGGTGGGGTCCTCCTCGGTCCGGCGGGGTCGTCGCCCCATGGTGGCCCACGGCAACCGGGACACGCGACCACCGCACCGGTTGGCTGGCGGGGCCGCTCCTCGTTCGGGAGATGTCGGGATGGTCTGCGTAAGTGGACTGATCGCTCCGCTTGCCCGCTAAGGTAAGCGGAGTGAAATCTCCGGATAAGAGCCCGGCGGCCCCGCGGAGCGGCTCGGGTACGGCGACCATGACCGAAGCGACGCCCAGGCCGATGCGCAGCGATGCCCTGAAGAACCGGGAGCGGCTGCTCGTCGCGGCAGGCCAGGTCTTCGAAGAGAAGGGCCTCGAGGCGAGCGTGGCCGACGTCGCCCGGGTGGCCGGTGTCGGCATGGGCACGCTGTACCGGCGGTTCCCTTCGAAGGAGGCGCTGATCGAGGCACTGGTGACCGAGGTCCTGGAGACGACGATCGCTCTGGCCGAGGACGCGGCGGCGCGGCCCGACGGAACCGGGCTGGAGCACTTCTTGCAGACCGCCGAGCGCGTACCAGGCCGAGCATCTGGGCTGCCTCCCCAAGCTTTGGAGTACCGACCATCCCCTCATTCCGGCGGCGCGGCAGCGCATCGCCGACCTGCTGGCCGACGCGCAGGCCCACGGCCGCGTGCGCCTCGACCTCAAGAGCACCGACATCTCGCTGGCGCTGTGGTCGATCAGGGGCGTGCTCGAGACCACCGGCGCCAATGCTCCCGAGGCGCGGAAGCGGCATCTCGATCTCCTGATCGCCGGCATGCGCCCGTCCGAGGCCGAGTTGGCGCACCGCCCGCTCAGCCAGAACCAGATCGACCGGATCGTCGCGAGACGCGCACAGGCACAGGCTCCGGCCCAAGGTCAGACGGCAGGGAACCGATGACGACGCTGCAGGAACGGCCGGCCGGCTCGACGGACGCGGGCGCCACGCGGGCGCACTGGTGGATCCTCGTCGTCATCGCCGGCGCACAGCTCATGGTCGTGCTCGATTCGACGATCATGATCATCGCCCTCCCCTCGGCGCAGCACTCCCTGGGGTTCTCCAACACCGATCGGCAGTGGGTCGTGACGGCCTACACCCTGGCCTTCGGCGGCTTCCTCCTCCTCGGCGGGCGCATCAGCGACATGTTCGGGCCCAAGCGCACACTCATGACCGGCGTGCTCGGCTTCGCCCTGGCATCGGCGATCGGCGGCGCGGCCCAGACCACCCTCATGCTGATCGGTGCCCGCGGCTTGCAGGGCCTGTTCGGCGCCCTCCTGGCACCCTCCGTGCTGTCGCTCCTGACCTCGACCTTCACCGACCCGAAGGAACGCGGGCGGGCCTTCGGCATTTACGCCACCATCGCCATCGCCGGTTCCGCCTTCGGGTTGATCCTCGGAGGCTTCCTGACCGAATACGTCGACTGGCGCTGGTGCCTGTACGTCAACCTGCCCATCGCCGCCCTCGTCCTGGTGGGTGCCTTCAGGCTGCTGCCCAACCGCCGCGGGACCCCCGGCGTCCGCCTCGACGTCCTCGGCGTGGTCCTCGGCTGCGGCGGGCTGGTCTCCCTCGTCTACGGGCTCGGTGAGGCCGGCACCAGCGGGTGGGGCGCCACCCACGTCAAGATCGCGCTGGTCGTCGCCGCCGTGCTGCTCGGCTGCTTCGTGCTGTGGCAGAGCAAGGGGCCCAACCCGCTGCTGCCGCTGCGCGTCCTGCGCAACCGGAACCGTGCCGGGTCGTTCCTGACGATCATGCTCGCCGTCACCGGCATGTTCGGCACCTTCCTGTTCCTCACCTACCTCCTCCAGACGATCGACCACTACTCCCCCCTCATGACCGGCGTCGCCTTCCTGCCGCTGCTCGCCCTCAACGGCATCGCGGCGACGCAGGTGGCCAGCCGCCTGATGCCGCACGTGCGGACGCGCCTGCTGGTGGTGCCCGGGCTGCTGCTCTCGGCCATCGGCGCCGCGCTCTTCACGACACTGACCCCCGACGCGTCCTACCTCACCCACGTGCTGCCGAGCGAGCTGCTGCTCGGCGTCGGGCTGGGGCTCGCCGTGGTGCCCTGCATCAGCACGGCCACCCAGAACGCCGACCCCAAGGACGTCGGGGTGACGTCGGCCATGACGAACACGTCGCAGCAGATCGGCGCCTCCATCGGTACCGCGCTGCTCAACACGATCGCCGCCGCCGCCACGACGACCTATCTCGCGGCGCATCTGCACAGTGCGCGTAGCGCGCACTCGACTGACCTGGTGGCCAAGGCGACGGTGCACGGCTACGCCACGGCGAGCGCCTGGGTGGCGGGGATCTTCGTGCTGGCGGCTGTGGTCGGCCGGGGTGCTGATCAACGTGCACCCGGGCCAGGCGGTCGCCGTGCCGGAGACGGCCCCGGTCGGCGGAGCGGTGAAGGAAGCCGAGGTCCCGCCGCCAGAAGTCTTCTGAACGGCTGAACTGCTGAAGGGCGAGCGGGCCTTCCCCGGTGCGCGCCACGGGCCGACCCTCTCGGATCGGCCCGTGAGTGATGCGCGGTCGTGCCGGTCGGCGCCGGTGGCCCGTTGGCGCCGGTCTAGGCCACCAGCTCCGGCCCCGGCTCGGGCCACTCGAAGCCTTCGCCGTCGACCAGCTCGAACTCGTCGCATGCGGCGGCGCGCATGAGGACGAGCCGGAGGACGAGTCGGCACCGGCCGCGGCACCACTGCCTCCGCAGCCGGAGCGGGCAGGCGGATCAGGAACCCCACCATGACCAGCGCAGCGATGCCGAACAGGGCCGCCACCCCGAAGGTCAGGTCGAGGCCATGGACCATGCCGGTCGGCACGCCGGCGCCGGCCTGCAGCTGGTCGTGGCCCGGCGCCGCGCTGAGCACGGTGACGAGCACCGCGAGCCCGAGCGCCGCCCCCACCTGCTGGGTGACGTTGACCAGCCCGGACGCCGCGCCGGCATCGCCGGGGTCGACGTCGGCGAGCCCCGCCGTCGTGAGCGGCACCAGCGCCGTCCCCGAGCCGGCGCCCAGGAGGACGAGGCTGACGAAGATCTGCAGGTACGACGCCCCGGCGTGCAGCTGGCTCGACATGACGCAGGGCGACCACGGTCAGCGAGATCCCCGACATGATCAGCACCTTGGGGCGGACCCGGTTGATGAGGACCTTGCTCACCAGCTGTGACGACAGGAACACCGACGCCGGCACGGGCAGGAAGCAGAGCCCCGTGCGCAGCGGCGAGTAACCCTGCACGTCCTGGAGGAACTGGCCGACGAAGAAGAACATGCCGTACATGCCCGCGTACATCAGCCCGCGCGAGACGTTGGCGGCCGTGCGCGTCCCGCTGGCGAAGAGCCGCAGCGGCACGATCGGCTCCTCGGCGCCGGTCTCGATCCGGACGAACAGGCCGAGCAGGAAGGCGCCCACGGCGAGCGACCCGAGGGTCAGCGGGCTCGACCACCCGTCGGTGCCGGCCTCGACGAGCCCGAGCACGATGCCCGCCATGCCGAACGTCGAGGTCAACGCGCCGGCGATGTCGAAGTGTCCCCGACGGCGCTCCGTCTCCTCCAGAACGATGCGACCGACGAGCAGGACGACGATCCCGATCGGCACGTTGACGAACATGACCCAGCGCCACGACACCAGCTGGGTCAGCGCGCCGCCGGCCACGAGGCCGATGGCACCGCCGGCGGCCGACACCGTGGTGAAGAGGCCGATCGCCCGCACCCGCTCACGCCCCTCCGAGAAGATGGTCGTGAGCAGCGCCAGCGACGAGGGTGCGGCGAACGCCGCGCCGGCACCCTGCAGGGCCCGGGCGGCCAGGAGCATCCAGCCGGAGACGGCCAACCCGCCGAACAGCGAGCTGACCGTGAAGAGGGCGATGCCGGCCAGGAAGGTGCGGCGGCGGCCGAGGAGGTCGCCGGAGCGGGCCCCGAGCAGCAGCAGGCCGCCGAAGGTGAGCAGGTAGGCGTTGAGGACCCACGAGAGCTCGCCTCCGGAGAGACCGAGTCCCTCCTGGATGTGGGGCAGGGCGACGTTGACGATCGTCGTGTCGAGGACCACCATCAACTGGGAGGTCAGGATGACGAACAGGAACACAGAAGGGCTGCTGAGCAGGCTCTTCAGGCGTCCCGGCGGCCCTGAGGCGGGACCGTCGAGGGACGCGGCACGAGGCGCGACAATGACAGAAGAAGGCATTTGATTCCGATCTCTCCGCTGGTACTCTGGTAAGCGGAAGCTTCCTCCGGTTAGTATACGGAGGGTGCCTCCGTTTTGCAAGACCGAATGTGCAGAGCTGACATTTCTCCGGGAGGGGATACGAAGATGACGGCGCAACCGAGGGCGGCGACCGCAACGGTCGACCTGGTCGAGGCGGACGAAGCCGCCCGGCCCATGCGTGCCGATGCCAAGCGCAACTACGAGCGGCTGGTCACCGCGGCGCGCGCGGTCTTCGCCCAGGAGGGCGGCGGCGCCTCCATGGAGGCCATCGCCAAGGAGGCCGGTGTCGGGGTCGGGACGCTCTACCGGCACTTCCCCAAGCGGATCGACGTCGTGGAGGCCGTCTACCGCGAGGACGTCGACGAGCTGACAACAGTCGCCGAGTCCGTGGTCGCCGAGCTCGAACCGTGGCCGGCCCTCGTCGCATGGCTCGAGGCCTTCGTGCGCTACGCCATCGGCAAGAAGCGCTTCCTCAACGAGTTGCACGAGGCCTTCGAGAAGAACCCCGAGCTCCGGGTGGCGTCGCGTGAGCACATCGTCAGCGCTCTGAGCATCGTGCTCACCCGCGCTCAGCAGGCGGGTGTGGTGCGCACCGACGTGGACGCGCCGGACCTGATGCAGCTGCTCGGCTCCATGTGTATGAGCGCCACGCTCACGCCGGACCAGAGTGCGCGCCTGCTCGTCATGATCGAAGACGGCCTCCGACCACAGGGCTGAGCAAGGCTCCGGGGCCGATCCCGTGCGGCGTGTCGTGCCGTGGGCTCTCGTCGGGTTGCTCGCCACCACGACCACCACGCTGCGACTCTCGGCCTTCGGTACACCGGTTTCGATTGCGGCGCCCGTCGCCGTGGTCCACATGCCCGCCGGCGTGTCCATCGCGCTCGCGGCGAGCTGCGCCGGCTAGGGCGTTGGGCTCTCAGATCCCCGTGTGCTCGGCGCGCACCGGGTCGGGGTCCGGCACGTGGGGCATGAGGGCATTGGGCGGGATGGTCCCGAGCCGGCCGGCCTCGAAGTCCTCGAGCGCCTGGACGATCTCGTCGCGGGTGTTCATCACGAAGGGCCCGTAGTGCTCGACCGGCTCCCGGATCGGCTGTCCACCGAGGAGCAACACCTCGAGGTGGTGCGTCCCCGACTCCTGCGCGTCGTCCGCCCGGACCGACAGGAAGTCGCCCGGCCCGAACATGACGAGTTGCCCGCTCGTCACCGGCCGACCGTCGCCGCCCACCCGGCCCGATCCCGACAGGAGATAGACCAGCGCGTTGAACCCGGGGTCCCACGGCAGCTCGAGGAGCGCACCGGGCGCCACCGATGCGTGCATGAACGCCATCGGCGTGTGGGTCGACCCGGGACCGCGGTGATCGCCGACGGTGCCGGCGATGATGCGCACCAGTGCGCCGCCGTCGGCCGAGGCGAGCAGCGTCACATCGCCCGCTTCGAGTCCCTGGTAGGCGGGCTCGATCATCTTGTCGCGGGCGGGCAGGTTCACCCACAGCTGGATCCCGTGGAACAGGCCACCCGAGACGACGAGCTCCTCCGGCGGCGTCTCGATGTGCAGAATCCCCTTCCCCGCCGTCATCCACTGCGTGGCCCCGTCGGTGATGAGGCCGCCGCCGCCGTGCGAGTCCTGGTGGGCGAAGGTCCCGTCCATCATGTAGGTGACGGTCTCGAACCCGCGATGGGGGTGCCACGGCGTCCCCTTCGGTTCCCCGGGGGCGTAGTGCACCTCGCCCATCTGGTCCATGTGCACGAACGGATCGAGATCCTGCAGGTGCACACCGGCGAACGCCCGCCGCACCGGGAAGCCCTCCCCCTCCAGGCCCTGCGGGCGCGGTCGTGACGGACTTCACCGGGCGCTCCAGCGCCGAGCCGCGGTCGAGCGCCGGAACGGGCGGCAGCGTGCTGAGATCACTGACGGTCACTGCGGGCACGAGGACCTCCCCTCGATGTCGGCAGAACGTCCCGGGCGGGACCGTTCATGCCTGGTTGGCTGTTTTGTTCTGTCGGCGGCTGCGTTCTCTTGGCGGCTGCGTCCTCTGAGCGGCTGCGATCTCTGATCTGTGATCTGTCAGTGCAGATGCTGCTGCCAGTCCGACGGCACACGGCCGGCCGGCCCAGGCGTCGGCTGACCGAGCGGGTGGTGCTCCGGCGGCGCCAACTCGGGGCCCTCGTAGTACTGCTCGGACTCGTAGTCCCAGAACCAGTCCTCGCCGGGCTCGAAACTCCGGACGATGCCGTGGCCGCTGTGCCGGGCGTGCGCACTGGCGTGCTGAGAGGGTGAGCTGTCGCAACAGCCGATGTGGCCACAGGCAGCGCAGCGGCGCAGGTGGAGCCACCACCCGCCGGCGGCGTCGCACTCGACGCACCCGTCGCCGCTGGGCTGTGCCGCCTGGTTGATCCGTTCGTCGGCCATGATCACGCCCTCCTGGGGGCAGTGTAGGGCCGCGAAAAACGCGGCGCCCTCAGGGCGCCGCGTTCTCCACTCTCCGGCGATGCCGTGGTGTTCGCCACTACCCGGCGATGGCGTCGCTCCGGCGGGGCAGCACCCACCCGGGCCGGGGGAAGTGGCACGTGTACCCGTTGGGGTAGTGCTCGAGGTAGTCCTGGTGCTCGGGCTCGGCCTCCCAGAAGGGTCCGGCCGGGGTGACCTCGGTGACCACCTTTCCCGGCCACAACCCCGACGCCTCGACGTCGGCGATCGTGTCCTCGGCGACCCGGCGCTGCTCGTCGTCGACGTAGAAGATCGCCGACCGGTAGCTGGCACCGATGTCGTTGCCCTGGCGGTTCCGCGTGGTCGGGTCGTGGATCTGGAAGAAGAACTCGAGGATCTCACGGAAGGAGGTCACCGAAGGATCGAAGACGATCTCGATCGCCTCGGCGTGGTTCCCATGGTTGCGATAGGTCGCATTGGGCACCTCACCACCGGTGTAGCCGACCCGGGTGGAGAGCACGCCGGGGCGCTTTCGGATGAGGTCCTGCATGCCCCAGAAACATCCGCCGGCCAGAATTGCCTTCTCGGTCGTGGCGCTCACAGGGCCACCTCCTCCTTGGTCGCCCCTCCATCGAAGAGCTTCGTGTACTCACCGTAACCCTCGGCCACGAGGTCCTCATAGGGGACGAAGCGCAGCGCGGCCGAGTTGATGCAATAGCGCAGGCCGCCGTCCTCGGGAGGGCCGTCGTTGAAGACGTGGCCGAGGTGGCTGTCCCCATGGACCGATCGGACCTCGGTCCTGATCATGCCGTGGGTCGCATCCTGCTTCTCGACGACATTGTCCGGCTCCAACGGGATGGTGAAACTCGGCCACCCACAGCCGCTGTCGAACTTCTTGAGAGAGGCGAACAGCGGCTCACCCGACACGATGTCGACGTAGATGCCGGCCTCCTTCTTGTCCCAGAACTCGTTGGCGAAGGCAGGCTCGGTCGCGGCCTCCTGGGTCACGGCGTACTGCCGCGGGTCCAGCTTGGCGACGGCGTCCGGGTCCTTGCTGTAGCGATCGGTCATTTCAACTCCTTTGCCACCCTCTGGTGGCGTTCGTTACTCCATTCAACCTTGCGTGCACCCCTTTGGTTCCCGATTTTCCGCGGCGACGTTCGTTTTCCTCCAGGGTCGCCCGGCGACACCGGACCAGGCCGGGGCCGGGGGGTGACCCCGGTCCGGGCAACCGGGCTTGCGGGACGCTGTGACGGCCCAGGTACGACGACGGTGACGCTCTTCGCCCCGGCGCCTCCGTCGCAGGACCCGCTCTCCTGCAGAGCAGGTTCACCACGATCGTGCTCGCCGCCGGCGACCTGGCCCGCGTGCTGCCGGGAGGCGACGTCCTGATCGACGTCGCCCCAGCCTGACCCTGGCGTCGCCTGCCCGTTTGCGATCGGAACACGGTCGACCGGCGCGCCGTCAGTGGCCGGCGATCCGACCGCCGTCGATGTGCAGCGTTTCACCCGTGATGAAGGGCGATGCCTCCAAGAAGAGGATCCCGTCGACGATGTCGCTGACCTGGCCGACGCGGCCCAGAGGGTGGCGGGCCGCCGCGGCGACGTAGCTCGCCGGGTCGTGCACCGGCGTCTGGATCACTCCCGGCGACACTGCGTTGACCCGGATCCCGTGGGAAGCCAGTTCGATCGCCAAGGATCTCGTTGCGGCGGCAATGCCACCCTTGGTGAGTGACACGAGCACCGACGGCTCGTCGGACATGGCGGCGTCCACCAGCGTCGTCGTGATGTTCACAATGTGCCCACTCCCTCGCTCCAGCATCACGGGCACGCACCGGTGCGTGATAAGGAAGAACCCCGTGAGATTGACGCTGACCATGGCGTCGTATTCGTCGCGGGTGGAGTCGACGAACGGCTTCGACAGGTACATGCCGGCGTTGTTCACCAGGGAGTCGATCCGCCCGAAACGGTCCAGCGCCGCGGCGACGACCCGTTCGGCCGTCGCCGGTTCTGCGATGTCGCCGTCGACGACGACGATGTCGGGATCGTCGGCCGGAGCCATGGAGCGAGCGTTGGCCACGACGCCCCAGCCTTCCTGGCGGTAGCCGGCGACGAGGCCGGCGCCGATGCCCTGCGAGGCGCCGGTGATCACGACGACCTTCCGATCCCCTTCGCTCACCTCTTCCCGATCCTCACGGTCGCCGCGGTCACCCCTGTTGGTGCGCGGGATCGTTGGGATGCGGTGCCAGTGGGGTCACCTCGTCGGTCCGCCAGACCCGGAGCGGCATGGAGGCGAGGGCGCGCTCGAGTTGCTCGTCGTCGGCAGCGGCGAAGAGTCCGAGCGTGCGCCATTCCCCCGGCTCGACCGGGGGCCGCCACAGGCGGAGCAGGCTGCCCTGGGCCGCGAGCTCACGGGACCGTGCCGCCTCCCGGGCGCGCATGTGGTCGACCTCCTCGCCCGTGGTCCCGTCCGGGACGTGCGTGGTCATAGTGACGAGATATTCCATACGTGCCCTCTCCGAGTCCGGCTCCTCAGCCGGCGGCGATTACCTCGGTCCGCTTCCGGCGTGCACCTGATACGCCCCCGGCGCGTTCGGGCCGTACGTGACCTCACCGTGCAGCGCGGTGAGGGCGATCCCGAACGCCTCCGAGAAGCTCGGGAAGGGCTGGATGGTGTCGTGGAGAACGTCGAGCGGGACGCCGGCGCGGATGGCCAGGGTCGCCTGCTGCAGCCATTCGCCGGCTTCGGGGCCGAGGGCGTACGCGCCCGTGAGCGTCTTGCCGTCGCTCAGCAGGGTCAGGAACGAGTTCGAGTCGGCGTACGCGTGCGTGTAGGTCGACATCTTCGAAATGTCCGCCAAGGGAACGGTGACGCTCAGGCGATCTTCCATGACGCCGACCGCTGCCGCCTGCGGATCGGTGAAGACGACGCGGGGGACGGACGCATAGTTCGCCGGCCTGGGATGACCCAGGATGTTGTCCGCCACGACGTCCCCCTGGTACTCGCCCACGTAGGTCAGCGGCCAGATGGCATTGACGTCACCGATCGCCCACAGCCGCTCACCGGCGCGCAGATGCTCGTCGACGTGAATCCCCTTGGGGTCGACGTCGAGGCCGACGGACTCCAGCCCGATGCCCTCGACCCGGGGACGACGGCCGGTGCACACGAGGAGGCGTTCTCCTCGCAACTCGGTCCCGTCGCCGAGCTGCAGAACGAATTCCTCGCCGTCACGCCGGGCCTGCGTCGCCGAGACGCCGAGGTGGAGCTCAACCCCATCACGCCGCAGCGCCTCGCCCAGCGCCTCGCCCAGCGCCGCCGGCTCGCGCACGATCACGCGCTCGGCCGATTCGACGAGGGCGACTTCACCGCCGAGGCGGCGCACCGCCTGGGCCAACTCGGCGCCCGCCGGTCCCCCACCAAGGACGAGGAGCCGTCTGGGCACGGCCTTCATGCTCGTCGCCTCGCGTGTGCCCCAGACACCGTCGAGCTCGCGCAGGCCGGGCACCGGTGGAGTGAAAGGGTCCG
Organism: uncultured Acidimicrobiaceae bacterium; assembly: GCA_963762175.1. Lineage (GTDB taxonomy): Bacteria > Actinomycetota > Acidimicrobiia > Acidimicrobiales > RAAP-2 > Bog-473. Next base: position 362,940 of record CAVXJW010000001.1, on the reverse strand, counting down.
CACCCGTGGCGATGACGACGTGCTGACTGGTGTGGCGAACGCCATCGACTTCGACGGCACCGACGCCTGCGAGGCGGCCGCTCCCCCGCAGCAGGTCTATCTTCTGGCTCTGGAGCCACTTCACTTGCCGGTCGTCCGACCAGTTGGACACCATGAAGTCACGCCAGGCGAGCGCCGCCGCGACATCGATCTGTGCCGTCCCTGCGGCGTCCCGTGCGCCCTGCACGGCCTCACCGGGACGTAAGAGCGTCTTGGATGGTATGCACGCCCAGTACGAGCATTCGCCTCCCACCAGCTCCCGCTCGACGATGGCGACACGCAGGCCACCCCGGGCGAGTGCGGCGGCACAATGTTCTCCCGGCGCACCCCCGCCTAGGACGATCACGTCGTAGTCGTTGCTCCCCGCGCCCTTGTCGCTCACCGGCTGCCTCCGTCGCTCTCGTCGTGGACACACCTTCGCGCACCGGGCTTCGTCAAGCACTCCTCGGTCCGGACCGCTTGGGACCGGACGGCGGCACGACGTCGCCGGCGAGGCGTCCTCGGGGACATCTGGCGCATGCTCACCCGCCGACCAGCTGCTGGCCGCCGTCGATGTCGAACGTCCCGCCTGTCAGCGCCGTGTTGGTCATGAGGTGCAGCGCGAGGCGGGCCACGTCGACGGGACCGACGACTCGCCGGATCGGGAGCGTCGCGCGCAGGTCCTCGCGCCGAGCCTCCAACTGGTCACCGAGGATCGTGGCCGACAGGTCGGTATCCACGAATCCGGCGGCGATGAGATTGACACGGATGGGGGCGATCTCGAGCGCCAGGTTCTTCGTCAAGGCCGGTTGGGCAGCGGTCAGCGCCCCGATGAGCGAGAGGCCCGCCGCGATCCGGCGGCCTCCGGTCCCGCCCATGAAGAGCAACGTTCCGCCGGGACGCACCGTACCGACCGACCTCTGCGCGATCAGAACCAGCAACAGCATGTGGGCCTCGACGTCTCGACGCGCCTCGTCGAAGTCGAACTCCGCCAGCGGTCGATAGGAGGGCCCGGGACCTGTCACCAGAATGTGATCGACCGGTCCGGGCAACTCGTCGAAGAACCGCCCGACCGCCGTGAAGTCGGTGACGTCAAAGGCCGAGACGGTGGCGCCCAGCTCCGAGCCGACACGCTGCAGGCGCTCCGGGTTCCGGGCGGTGAGGATCATCCGCGCTCCCTCGGCGCGGGCAAGGCGCGCCGTCTCGAGCCCGATGCCCGAGCTTCCGCCGATGACGACGACGGTCTGGCCCTGCAAGACCCCCGGATCGCTCACGGAGCCTTCCGCAGCGGGGAACGGACCGCGCCAACCCCGTGGCCGTCATTCACGTCGGCAGTTCCTCGCCCGCCCGTTCGCGCGTCATGTACTCGGCATACCAGTCCGGCCAGTTGGCGTCCGATTCGCCGACCTTCTTCTCGTGTTCTCCGTGTGCTGCCGCCGCCCGGCGGAGGGCTGCGGCAAGGTCGCTCGCCGAGGCGTACGGCGTCAAAGCGGGATCGACCCGTCCTGGCAGCCTGGTCGTGATCTCCTGTATCAGCCAACCGTTCCCGTCGGGGTCCTCGAACGTGGCGAACGACCCGTAGCTCCCACGGTCCTGCGCCGCCCCCACGACGCGGTCCGATTCGTTGAACCGTCCACCGAGCGTCCCCTCGTGGAACACGTCGCTGACGTCGACACCCTGATCCACCAGGGATTTTCTGGTCGCGTCCAAGTCTGCAACCACCAGGTAGACGCTCGTGCTCGAACCAGGTGCAGCGTCGGTCAGCTTGGAGCCGAACTGGATCGAGCACCCTGAACCCGGGGGTGTGAACTGGACGAGGCGAAGGTCACCGGCTGCGACGTCTGCGTCGAGCCGCCACCCGAGCCCCGCGTAGAACTGTTTGGCGCGGTCCACGTCGGAGACCGGGATGACGATGACCTCGAGACGCATCACCACGGCGCCCGAGGAGGGTGCGGTGGCTGCGGCGTCGTTGCTGGCGTTCATGGTGACCTCCGACGAGTTCGTGGTGGCCCCTACATTCGCGCTTCGAGCAGCCACGCGCACGAGGGGGATCCGGAGGACCGCGGTGCCGGCCGCCTCCCCTGACCTAACGTCGGCGCACATGGAGGAGAAGCTCCGTCGGGCCACCGGATCTACGAAGAGCTAGTGGATCGCCGCTCGTTCCTGCGAGGCGCCGCCGTCGCGGGGTCGGGCTTCCTGGCCGGTGGCCTCGCCACGGGGTGCTCCGGTTCGACCTCACCTGGCGGAGAGGCCGCACGCACGACGACTTCGACCACCCCCGCCGGACCTCCCGACTGGCAGACGCTCGCCAAATCCCTGAGCGGAGCCCTGCTGCAGCCCGATGATCCCGGCTATCCCGCGGCCGGACACCTCTACAACGCGGTCTACAGGGTGGACGCGGCGGCGATCGCACAATGCGCGTCGTCGAGCGACGTGCAGCGGTGCATCGCTTTTGCCCGGGTCCATGGCCTCGAGCTGGCAGCCCACTCCGGTGGCCACAGCTACGGCGGCTACTCGTCGTGTCCCGGGCTCGTCGTCGACGTCTCGCGGATGCAGGCCATTTCCACCGGAGGGTCAACGGACAACGGCGGTGCGCTGGCCACCGTGGGAGCCGGCGCCACTCTGATCAACGTCTACAGCCAACTGGCCGCCCAGGGCCTGCTCCTCCCGGGTGGATCGTGTCCGACGGTCGGCATCGCCGGCCTCGCATTCGGCGGGGGGATCGGCGTGTTCTCGCGGGCGTACGGACTGACGTGCGACCAGACGATGTCGGTCGAGATCGTCACCGCGGACGGCGTCGTCCGCCGGTGCGGACCTGAGCAGAACGAAGACCTCTACTGGGCCTGCCGTGGCGGCGGTGGCGGGAACTTCGGCATCGCGACCTCGTTCGCCTTCCAGACCCACCCGATCCCCGCTGCGATCACCCTTTTCACGCTGGAGTGGCCGTGGGGTGCGGCGGCGTCCGTCCTCGACGCCTGGCTCCGATGGATCCCGTCAGCACCCGACGAGCTCTGGGCCAACTGCCAGATGTTCAGCAGCGGCAACGTCGGGAACGGACTGGTGAAGGTCACTGGTGTCTTCGTCGGACCCGAGGCCGCGTGTTCCTCGGCGTTGAGTCCGCTGACGGCTGCCGTCGTGGACGGTACGACGTACCGATTCGTGGGACCGGAGGACTACCTCACCGCGACCATGATCGAGGCGGGATGCGAAGGGAAGCCAGTGGCCCAATGTGCCGCTCCCGCCGCATCGCCCTTCGTGGCCAAGTCCTCCTACGTCGGCGGACCTCTGCCGCACGGGACCGTCAGCGGGATCGTGTCCGCGCTGTCGAACCTCCCTGCCACCTTGCCCGGGGCCGGCGGCGGCGTCGTGTTCGACGGCTACGGAGGCCGGATCAACCGATCTCCAACGAGCGAGACCGCATTCGTCCATCGCGATGCGATCGCCTGCGCCCAGTACTCGATCACCTACCCGTCGGTGCCGCCGGGCCCCGGAGCGACAGCGGCGGCCGCCACGTGGCTCGACAACCTGCAGCACCTGTTCGCACCGGTGACGCAGGGCTCGTACCAGAACTACATCGACCCGACGTTGACCGACTGGCAAGAGGCCTACTACGGAGCAAACCTGCCCCGCCTCCGTCAGGTGAAACAGAAATACGACCCCGACCACGTGTTCCACTTCGCGCAGTCGATTCCACCAGGCTGAGGCCGCCCCTCCGCCCTCGATCCAGGCACGGTCTCGAGCTCACGCTCAGGAACAGCGCCATTGTGCCGATATTGAGAAAAGGGAACCGGAGGTTGTCGCCCGCCATCGGCTGGTCGGCACCAAGAGGAGCGCTGTGGAAGTGAAGCTGTCTCTCAAGAGGTCTGCCGTTACCGCAATGGCGGCGGCCGCCCTGGGGATGTCGATCGTCGCCGTCGCGCCCGCGACGAGCAGTGCTGCCGCCACGTCGTCGTCCTCCGGCGGGACGGCCACCATGGGGCTGGACGAGAATCTGGCCGGGTTCAACGTCAACACCTCGGCCGCCTCGGAGTTCGTGCTCCAGGAGATCATGAACATGGTGTGGCCTCAGGCCTTCATCGTGAACAACAAGCTGCAACCCGTGCTCAATCATCAATTGCTCGAGAGCGCCTCCATCACCGCGTCCACGCCGCAGACCGTCGCCTACACGATCAATCCCAAGGCCGTCTGGTCCGACGGCACGCCGATCACCGCTGATGACTTCATCTACAACTGGCAGGCCCAGAGCGGGAATCCGGCCTACACCGACGTCGGCAACCAGCCCTACGACGACGCCACAACGGCTGGCTACAGCCAGATCCAATCGGTCCAGGGCTCGAAGCCCTCCGGCGGAGCTGCCTGTGCTCCCGGCACCACGGCGGATCGAAACGTCGGTCTGTGTCCGAACGGCCGTACCGTCACAGTGACCTTCAAGCCCGCCTTTGCCGACTGGCGGAGCCTCTTCACGAATATTGCTCCGGCCCATATCGCTCGGACCGTCGGCTGGAACACCGGGTTCACTGGTCCGACGCAGGTCGTTTCCGGAAGTTGGTTCAAGATCCAGAGCTCGAACGACCAGTCCGTGATCCTTGAGCGCAATCCCCGCTACTGGAGCACGGCCGCCAAGCTGAACAAACTCGTCTTCCAGTTCTTCTCGGACGACAGCCAGCTGGTGCCGGCGCTCCAGAACAAGGAGATCGACATCATCAATCCCTCGACGGTGAATCTCAACATCGTCCAGACGGCGAACCAGGTGCCCAACACCACCAAGGCCACGTTGCCGGGACTCCAGTTCGAGCACATCGACTTCAACCAGTCCGACCCCTACCTGGCCAAGCTTCAGGTACGAGAGGCCATCGCGCACGGCGTGAACCGGCAGTCGATCATCGCCCGCACCGTCGGCCAGATCGACAGGGCCATCACGCCGCTGGGCAGCCGCATGCTGGTGCCGACGCAGCAGGGTTACAAGGGAACGAGCTACGCCTACGACCCCGAGCCAGTCCATCAACCTGCTGAAGGAGGCAGGCTTCAAGCGGGGTTCCGACGGCTATTTCCAGGCCAACAACGGCCCGCTCAAGGGCAAGGACCTCGCGTTCACGATCCAGTCGACGGCGGGCAACAGCATCCGCTCGCAGTCCGAGGTCCTGTTCCAGGCTCAGATGAAGGCGATCGGCATCAAGATCAACATCCAGAACGTCGATGCCAACACCTTTGGGACGAACATTCCCGAACGGGGACTATCAGATCACCGAATTCTCGTGGTCAACACGCCCTTCGTCTCAGGGAACCAGCCCATCTACTGCTCGTACACCGACGCGACCAACTGCGATTCCAACTGGACCCATTCGGCCAGTGCACATGTCGACCAGCTGATGGCCTCCGGGTCATCCGCCTCCAGCCAATCGCAGGAGAACGGGGACTACAACAAGGCCGATGCGATCCTTTGGCAGAACATGGTGACCTTGCCGCTGTACCAGACTCCCCAGTTCTTCGATCTGGTCCAACAGCCTCAAGGGCGTACTGCCCAACACCTCGAGCGTGGGCGTGACCTGGAACGCACGAGGACTGGTCGCTGAAGTCATAGACCGCATCGCGATCGTCCTGATGTTCGCTGCCGGCTGTCGTAGAAACCGCATGCCATAGGATTCCCGGCGTGGCGCGGATCGTGTTGGCCGGCGGCGACGAGTTCACGCTGGAAGGCAAGACGGTACGACTCGGACGGGATCCGGCCAACGACCTTGCACTTCTCGGGGATCCGAAGATCTCGCGTGCACGCGCGGAACTGCGCGACCGCGACGGCCAGTGGATCCTCGTCGACCTCGGGAGCAGCAATGGGACGAAGGTCAACGATCGCCCGATTGACCACTATCCGTTGCGAGACGGCGATCGCATCGAAATCGGCCGCACGGTCATTGTGTTCTCCACGGACGAGGATCCGAATCCGACCGAGCCCGACACACGCTCCGTGGCGAAAATCCCTGATCTTTCCGAACGTGAACGTCAGATCCTGGGTTTCGTGGCACGCGGCCTGACCGATCGCGACATCGGCGAGCAGCTCTTCATCAGCCCCAGCACCGTGCGATCCCATCTCGATCGCATCGGGAAGAAGACCGGACTGCGACGCCGGGCGGAACTCACACGTCTGGCTGTCGATCTCGGAGTCGTCGTCTGATGTCTTGAGCGTGTCACCGCACCCCGGACGTCCGGAGGTGGCGGAATTGGGCAATCTTGCCGACAGAGGATCGCAGGTTCTGCCCCTGTTTTGAAGCCCCGAAAGTCGCCACACTCGTTTCCATGGCGTGGACCGTCCCATCCGTGATCGGCTCGTCCGGAGACCGTTGGCGCCCTGATGGGCCGACGCATTCGATGGCTGGGCGGGGTGATGGTCGCCTGCTTCGCCCTGGCAATCGTGCAGCTGGTCAACATCCAAGTCGTGAAGGCGCCCGCGCTGCGCGCGTCTCGCCGCCAACCCGCGGAACGCAGGCAAGCAGTACGACAATCAACGGGGCACCATCTCCGCTGCGGACGGCACCGTTCTGGCCACGTCCGTGCCATCCTCCGCCAGCTCCTACCACTCTGTCCGGCAGTATCCCCAGGGCTCGCTGTACGCGCAGGTCGTGGGGTATGCCTCGGCCTACTACGGCACTGCCGGCATCGAAAACGAGTACAACGACTCCCTGATCACCCACACGCTCCCTGCTCAGACGTTTTCCCAGACGCTGGGGTTCGCCCCGCGGCAAACGTCGAGGGACAACCTGACGTTGACGATCAGTCCGACGCTGCAGGAGACCGCCCGCACAGCTCTCGGGCAGATCGCGGGATCCAACAAGGACGCCGCCGTCTTCGGCCGTTGACCCGAAGACGGGCGCCGTACTCGCCGACTACTCCACGCCCACCTTCGATCCCAATGCCCTGGCGTCTCCGGACGTGGCCGCCGAGAAGCTCGCCGGGTTCTCCTACTTCAACCAGAAGGACTCCGAAGGATTCCTTCCCGGGATCCCGCTGGCGACAGAGGCCACCTTTCCTCCAGGTTCCACGTTCAAGGTCGTCACGACGGCAGCCGTCTACAACCTCGCTCCACAACTCTCGAACTTCGCCTTCTCCGAGGCGTCATCGACACCGCTGCCCCACTCGGACAAGGTGCTCAACAACGATGGTGGGACCCCGTGCGGCGGCGACATCGAGATCGATGCTCCCCCAGTCGTGTGATCCCGGCTATGGCCTGCTCGGTATCGCGCTCGGAGCACCGACCCTGGCCAAGCAGGCCGGTCTGTTCGGTTACAACGCAACACCTCCGCTCGATCTGCCCAAGGCGTGGGTGGGCACGCCGTTCTTTCCGACCGCCTCCTCCCTCACGCCACCCAATCAGGCCCTTCTGGCGTACTCGGCGATTGGACAGCTCGAACGACAAAGCGAGTGCACTCTCGAACGCACTGGTCGGCGGCCGGCATCGCCAATGGCGGCGTCATCATGACGCCGTACCTGGTGCAACAGGTGACCGACAGCGATGGTGCTGTCGTTTCGACGCATCACCCCACTCCGTGGATGACGGCAACGTCGCCGCAAGCAGCGGCCGGCGTCACCGCCTTGATGAAGCTGGTCGTGACGCAGGGAACGGCCGATCAGGTCGGCTTTCCGTCCTCCCTCGACGCAGCTGTCAAGACCGGCACGGCGCAAACGGGCAACCCGAGCGCCAACACGGACGACTGGATGATCGGCTTCGCGCCGGCCAGCAACCCCGTCGTCGCCGTCGCTGTCGTCGTGCCGAATCAGAACTTCGTCGACACGGGGGCCGGGGTCGCGGGTCCGGTCATGAAGGCAATGCTGGAGGCAGCCCTGGGAGCGAACGGCTCGACGCACGCCGCACCGTGAGTCACGACGGGTGACATCCCGTGACGCCCATCATCGGAACGCTGAGGCGTACTGGCGCGCCTGAGTGGTACCGCCTGCCGAAGGACTCCATGAGCCCTCGACCGGCGGAGGGGTCGTCGACGAACAACCCCCTCGTGACGCCGCATGGACACCACCTCTGCGGCGAGGTCCCAACGCCCGGCGCCGCACCGAGCTCGGTCTCCTCACGTACGCCTGCGGCATCACGATCGCCCTCTACCTCATCGCCAGCTTTGCGCAAAGGTCGCACATACCGCCGCACATCGGCTTCTTCCTCGCGGTCGTTCTCGGCCTCGGACTCCTTGCCCACGTCGGCACCCGCTGGCTCGCCCCTGATGCCAACCCCGTCCTGCTGCCGCTCGTCGTGTTCCTGAACGGCATCGGGTACGTCGTCATCGCTCGTTGGGATCCGGGAGACGCCAAGGCACAGGCTGGCTGGACCGCGCTCGGCATCGCGCTGTACCTGCTCTCGCTCCTTGTCATTCGACGCTCGCGGGACCTGGAGCGATATCGCTACGTGATCCTGCTGGTCGGTGGAGTCCTATTGGTCGCACCACTGATGCCGGCGCTCGGGCAGGAGGTCAACGGCGCCCGCCTCTGGGTCGGAGCCGGCTCACTCGTCGTGCAACCCGTCGAGGGCGCCAAGCTGCTGCTTTGCATCTATTTCGCCTCCTACTTCGCCGCGAACAAGGAGATCCTCTCCATCCCGACGGCCAGGATCGGCCGTCGTCTCTATCTGGACCCGCGTCCCCTCCTGCCGATCCTCCTTGCGTGGGCCGTGTCGATGGCAATCATCGGCGCCGAGAACGACATCGCCTTCGCCTTCCTGCTCTTCGCCCTGTTCATCGGGCTCCTCTGGATCACGACCGGCCGGACCGTCTATCTCCTCGGCGGCCTCGGGCTCTTCGGGGTCGGTGCCTTTGTCGCCAGCCACCTGTTTCGACAAGTCCACGTTCGGGTCCTGATCTGGCTCCACACGCCCAGGTACGCATCGGGCATCGGCTACCAGCTCGTGCAAAGTTGGTATGCACTCGCTGCCGGTGGAGTCGGCGGGACCGGGCTCGGGAGAGGCTCCTCAGGCCTGTATCTCCACCGCTTCGTCGTCAGCGACCTCGTGTTCACGGGGATCGGAGAGGAGCTTGGCGTGATCGGCGCCGCCGCCACGATCATCACCTTCGTGCTGATCGTCGGCTCAGGTCTCCGCATCGCCCAGGTCGCGCGGTCGGATTTCTCCCGGCTGCTGGCGACCGGGTTGACACTGCTCCTCGGACTGCAGGCCTTCCTCGTGATGGCAGGCATCCTCCGCGTCCTCCCCTTCACGGGCATCACCCTGCCATTTTGTCGCGTACGGCGGATCATCCCTCTTGGCGAACTATGCCCTCGTCGCCGTGCTCATGAGGATCTCCGACGAGGGCGCGCCGACGCTCGACGAGCAACGGTCGGGCATTCGCCAACCCGGGGAGATTCCGCTGCTCCCGCTGACGCAGGGCTGAGTCGCTACTCGGTCAACCCCGGTACCCCTTGGCGGCGTTCAGCCACGCGGCGAGACGCTCGAGGTCCCCCGGCAGGGCGTCCGGAATGTCCCTCGCAGTCGCCCCTTCGTCCGCCACCGCATCGATGGCACGCAACAACCCGCTCATGGCGTCGGTGAGCTTCGACGCTGCCGCCCTGATGTCGTCCTCACCGTTGCTCATCGGTCCTCCTCCGTGTCCGCTCCGCCCTCAATGGATAGCACCCCCGATACGAGCGAAGCCACTGCCTCTGAGAGAGCAACCGACGGTCGATACGCTCGTGCCATGCCCGAACTCGATGACCGCGCGGTGGGACCATGAACGTCGTCGCCACCATCGCCGGCCTCATAGTGGTGCTCTTGACCGTCGCCGACGTGGTGTTGACGATGGTCCTGCCGCGGCGACCGTCCGGTATCGAGCGCCTGAGCCTCCAGGTGAACCGGCTCGTCCGGATCTGTTTCGTCTCCGTCTCCCGTCTGGCCAAGTCCTACGAGGCGCAGGACGCGATCCTGGCCCCAACCGGCCCCGTGGCCCTCGTCGTCCAGTTGCTGTTCTGGGCGGCCCTGCTGGTGCTCGGGTTCGGGCTCCTCTTGGTCGGGGCCGGCGCATCGTTCGCTGACGGCATGCTGCAGGCCCTCACCGCCGCCTTCACGGTGGGAGCCGTCCACGTCGGGGGCACGCCCGACACGGGCGTCGACATCTCCATCGGGGCCATCTGGGTGGTGATCGTCGCCCTGCAGATCGCCTACCTGCCCGCGCTCTACAGCTCATTCAACCGCCGCGAGAGCCTCGTCGCCCTCCTCGAGAGTCGGGCCGGCGTCCCGGCGTGGGGACCTGAGCTTCTCGCCCGACACCAACTGGTGGGCATCACCGACACGCTCCCGGATCTGTATGCCGGCTGGGAGGTCTGGGCGGCAGACGTGGCCGAGAGCCACACCACCTACCCCGTCCTCCTGCTCTTCCGTTCACCGGAGCCGTGGTACTCGTGGCTGATCGGGCTGCTCGCCGTACTCGACGGCGCCGCGATGCACCTCGCGCTCGGCGCCGAGCCAAGCATCCTCCCGGGCCCGGCTCTGCCTACGGATGGGATTCACACTGCTCAACAGGGTCGCCGCCACCCTCGGTTGGGAGGTCGACCCGGATCCCAACCCCGAAGGGCCGATCGATCTCACCTTCGAAGAATTCGAGCGAGCAGTCGCCATGCTCGTGAGCGTCGGGTTCGCCACTGAGCGCAGCGCCGAAGAGGCATGGGCAGACTTCCGTGGCTGGCGCGTCAACTACGAGAGCGTCGCCTACCGACTTGCCGACCACCTGACGATGCCGCCAGCCCCGTGGTCGGGACAGCGGCGTCACATGCGATCTGGGCCGGTCGAACCCCGGCGCCCACCCCAACGGCGTCCCGGAGGGGCTGAGCCCTTCACCTACGACAGGCCGGCTGTCGTGATCGAGGCCCAGCCCAGGACGGTCCGGCGAGGACGGGGGCGGTCGTCGTAGGAGAGCTCGGTCCGTCAGAAGCTCGATCAGCGAGCCGGCGGGTTGCGTGAGGTCGACGAGGTCACGAGCGCCAAGCTGCTCGTGCGTGAATTTATCGTCTTCTCGGCGCGCAACCCGCAACTGCACCGGATCATCATGCAAGAGTCAAAAGCCGACAGCTCACGAATGGACTACCTCGTCGATCGTCACGTCCGCCCGATCTACCAGCGGACGACCGAGATGTTCGAGTCGCTCGCTCGCGAGGGAGTGGTGCCTGACATCCCGGCTGCGCACCTCTACTACATCCTCACTGGCGCCGGCCCGACGATGTTCGTGCTCGCGCCGGAATGCCGCCGGCTCAGCGCTCTCGATCCCTCGGTCGACGACGTGATAGAGGCACACGCGGACGCAGTCTGTCGGCTCTTGTTCGGCAACCTTTGAACACGGTCCACAAAGACATGTGCGCTCTCTTCTTCCTTCGTCCTTAGGGAAGAACACTGCGTGCTGCCGGCGCCCGAGGTGCGCCGGAGACAGCGGAGAGGTGCGCCGATGGCCTCGTGGCGGAGAGCGGCTGCGCGATGTCCTCGAGCGATTTCTGCTCAGCGTCCAGGCCCAGGAACGCCGCCACGACGCCCCCGATGATCATGACGGCGGCTCCGATGAGATACCCGATGAACAATCTGAAGTGGTCTTGACCATTCCCGATGAGCTCGCCGTAGAGCCACGGACCAAAGGCACCGAAGCTCTGGGCTATCGCAAAGAAGACGGCGATTGCCTTGGCCCGAACCTCGACGGGGAAGATCTCGCTCACGGTCAGGTAAGCCGAGGAGGCGCCGGCTGAGGCGAAGAAGAAGATCACGCACCAGCAAGCCGTCTGAGTCACCGCATTGAGCACCCCGGCGTTGAACAGGAACGCGCTGCCGGCGAGAAGCAGCCCGGACAGAATGTACGTACCCGCGATCATCCGCCGTCGCCCGATGGTGTCGAAGAGGTGACCGATCGTGAGCGGTCCGATCAGATTGCCCAGCGCAAAGAAGATGAAGTAGTAGGCCGTGTCCGTCGCCGGGACGTTGTAGATCTTTGTAAGTACGAGCGCGTAGGTGAAGAAGATGGCGTTGTAGAGGAATGACTGGGTGATCATGAGGGTGGCTCCGAGAATGGCTCGCCTCGGATAATGGACGAACAGCGTCCGGGCCAGGGCGACGAATCCGATGTTGCTCGCCGGCGTGATCTCGATGGCCTTCGACTCATCGACCTCGCCCAACGCGCCACCGGTGTCCTTGGTCAGTTGCTCGATCTCAGCAACGGCCCGTTCCGCTTCCTCTTCGCGCCCATGCATGAGAAGCCAACGCGGACTCTCTGGCAGGTTCTTCCGCACGAATAGGATGACGAATCCCAGAACCGGCCCGAACAGGAAGGCAACTCGCCACGAGTAGCTCACGGGAAGGTGGTTGACCACCAAGATGGTGAGCACAGTGGCGATGAGGGCACCACCCCAGTAGGTCCCGTTCACGGCAATGTCGACCCTGCCTCGATACTTGGCCGGAATGAGCTCGTCGATGGCCGAGTTGATGGCCGCATACTCACCGCCGATACCCATGCCGGCGATGAAGCGGGAGGCCCAGACCCAGTACACCCAGACCGGGGAATGCCCGAACGTCAGCGCAGTCATGAAACCGCCGAACAGGTACACCCCCAGCGTGATCATGAACAGATTTCGCCGGCCGAACTTGTCTGACATCCTGCCGAAGAACAGGGCGCCCACGACTTCGCCCAGGAGGTAGACGGTTCCGACGGCGAAGGCCACTTCGGAGGATGAGAGATTCAGCGCTTGCTTCTGGCTGATCAGGCCTTCGGCGTTGCTTGCGATCGTGATCTCGAGGCCGTCCAGGACCCAGGCGACTCCCAGAGCGACCACCATCCGGGTGTGGAACCGTGACCACCCGAGGCGGTCGAGCCGGGCCGGAATCAGGCTTCGTATCGAACCGTCGGGCGATCCATCTTCGATCAACCGGCTTGGCGCTACCGTACTCACCGTTGCCATGTCCCCTCCTTCGGACCGACTGCGACGGTGACTTGAGTACCCAGGAATGCCGCCAATCACGCATCGTCCGTTTGCCGCCGCCAGACCGCAGTCCGAGATCTCTCGAAGCAAAGGGGGGCCGATGGGCCCGTGCAACGCTTCGGATGCGGACGCGACGTGACGGGCGACTGGGAGCAGACCGGTTGGGCGGCGCCATGAGCGCGGCGGCGGGACGCGCGCGCCACTTTCAGTCGAGCAGTTCCTCCAACCAGTCGAGTGCAGCCGTCCAAAAGACGATCGGCGCCATACCCTCACAATGTCCCTCGGCGCCTTCGGCCTTCGTGAAAAACCGGAACGTCTTGGGGCAGGTCAGGCGGTCGAACAGGATCTTCCCCTGTCCGGTCGAGATCGCGTCCGTCTCGTTGTCGGTCACAAAGCTCGGGCATGCAATGTTTTGGACAGTCTCCTGGTTGCTGTAGCGACGCATGTCCCCGCAGTACGCGCGGACGCTGGACAGCCCGTGCGTGACCATCCGCGGGGACAGGAGTGCTCGTAGGGCTGGAATGGTGAGAAGGGACTCGAACTGATCGTCCGCAGCAGGATCGTCGAGAAGCGCCCCGAGGTCCCCTAGGCGCTTGACGAGCGCATTGCCCATCTCGAATTGACCAGGGTCCACAATCAGCGCGGCCAGACGGGGTTCGCCCGATGCTCCCCTCGGGGCGAGTACGCCGCCGAACGATCGACCGACGAGCGCAATGCCATCGGGATCGACCTGTGGGTGCTCAATGAGTTGGTCGACCATGCCAGGGACCACCGCTTCCCAATCGGGACGCATCGGGATCCGCTTGTCGTAGAGCACGGAGCCCTGCCCCGGTCCGTCGACCGCGGCGAATGCAAAACCCCGCTGAAGCGCGGGCTCCACCGAGGCGAAAAGTTCCTCGGCGGTGCCGTCGTAGCCTCCTATGTGGAGGATGGTCGGTCGAGGGCCGCCCGCATCGCTCGGGGCGAAGAAATAGCCTGAAACATCGCCGGATAGCACCTCTGCGTGGTACTCGAGGAGCGGAAGCACATCCCGGAAGGCGCTGACGCTCGACGCGTACGTAGTGCGGAGCTCACGACCGTCCAGATCATCCCGGTGAAAGAAGAAGGCCTGTCGGAAGTACTCTGCGGCACGGAGGAAGGAGCCGCGCGCGCTCACCCGGTGGCCTGCCGCGAGGGCCGACCGACCCTGCTCGACGAGTCGATCGCCGAAGGCGGACCAGGCGCGAAACCAACTGTCACGATCTCCGCCCGTGATCTGGTCGGCAATGGCCAGGCACTCGCCAATGTTGGCCATCCCAGAGTCTGCCTTGCTGACGCTCCGCTGGAGCTGTCCGTCGAAAGCCTCGTCGTCAAAGAACAGCTTCACGCGTATTCCCTCCTCCCCCGCCGTCGGTGGACCGTGACGTGATGGCGGCGATCAGTCGAGAGCGTAGATGGAAGGGATGGAAGACGGCCGCATTCCTCGGTCAGTGTTCGATCATGCTCATCTGGTCCGCGTTGTGGTGTTCGCCGGCTGGTGCCGGGAGACCGTCCAGCCGGGAGAGTTGTTCCGGGGTCAACTGGACCCGGTCGGCAGCGACGTTCTCCTCAAGCCGAGAAATGCGTTTGGTGCCCGGGATGGGAGCGATGTCATCACCCTGTGCCAGGAGCCAGGCAAGCGCCACTTGCGCAGGTGTTGCGCTGGCGTCCCGAGCGATCGCCTCGACCTCCTTGACGCCCTCGATGTTGGCAGAGAAGTTCTCCTCGCTGAACCGAGGGTTTGCCCTGCGGAAGTCGGTGGCGTCGAGCTGATCGACGGACTGAATGGCGCCGGTGAGCATGCCGCGACCCAGGGGTGAATAGGGAACGAAGCCGATGCCGAGCTCACGGAGGACGGGCAGCACCTTGGCTTCGGGGTCCCGGGTCCAGAGCGAGTACTCGGACTGGACCGCCGTGATCGGGTGCACTGCATGGGCACGGCGGATCGTGTGCGCCGCGGCCTCAGACAGCCCGACGTGGCGCACCTTGCCGTCAGCGACGAGCTCGGCCAGGACACCGACGGTCTCCTCAATCGGCGTCGCGGGGTCGACCCGGTGTTGGTAGTAGAGATCGATGTACTCCGTCTCGAGTCGGCGCAGCGATCCCTCGACGGCAGTTCGGATGTTGGCCGGTGAACTGTCCAGATGTCCCGGACCATCGCCACCGTGCGAGATCATGCCGAACTTGGTGGCGAGGATGGCGCGATCGCGACGACCTCGGAGGGCACGGCCCACGAGCTCTTCGTTCGCATAAGGACCGTAGATCTCCGCGGTGTCGAGGAACGTCACGCCCAGATCCAGAGCACGATGAATGACGGCGATGGACTGGGCTTCGTCGACCGTCGCGTCGATATACGCCGTCGACATGCCCATCGCACCCAACCCGATGCGGGACACTTCCAGGGTTCCCAGGTTTACGGTCTTCACGCTTCCCTCACTTTCAGGAACCTGCTCCTGCGTTCTCATGACGGAGGCGGCAAGAGGACGTTGGGATTCATTATGCCCACCGGATCGAATGCGGCCTTGATTCGACGAAACGCCGCGATCTCGGTATCGCTCCGGTTGAGATGGAGCCAATGTCGCTTCGCCGTCCCAATGCCGTGCTCGGAACTGATGCTCCCACCAAGTTCAGCCACATAGCGCATGACGTGGTCATCCACCGCGGCATCGTCCGGTTCGATCCCGGTCACGTTGACATGGACATTGCCATCGCCGACATGGCCGAACAACCACGTGCGTGCACGCGAGTCAGCACGCTTCACGACGTCCGGCACGTGATCGACGAACTCCGCCAACACCGGAGCGGGCAGCGTCACGTCGAGTTTGTGGGGTGCACCAAGCGTGTTGATGGCCTCCGTGTGGCCTTCCCGGTACAGCCACAACTGTGCTTGCCGGGCCGGGTCACTGGCCACGGCGACGTCTTGGATGCTTGCGATCGACCCCACCGCGGCGGCCATGGCCGGCGCAGGATCCTGTTGGCCCGCTGCCTCGACCAAGAGATACGCCGTGTGTGTTCCCCGGAAGGGAGGTGGCGTGCCGCTGGAGTGGCAGACCAGCTCGAGCCCGGACTGGAGGAACAGCTCGAGCGATTGCAGATCGAGCAGTGATCTCCGGAGAAGCGAAGCCGCCTCAACTGCAGCGGCGGTGGTCGCGAAGGCGAGGATCGAGGTCACACGCTCCGCACTCCGTGGCACCAGACGCATTCGTGCGGCAGTGACGACGCCGAGCGTACCTTCGCTCCCACACAGCAAGGCGCCGAGGTCGTACCCCGTGTTGTCCTTGATCAGGCCGCCCATGTGCGAGACGGTCTCGCCGGTCCCAAGTACCGCTTCGAAGCCGACGAGCTGCGCCTTCGTGGAGCCGTAGCGGAGCACGTGCAACCCTCCGGCGTTGGTGGCCACCGTGCCCCCGACCGTCGCGCTGTCGCGACTGGCGAGATCGATCCCGTAGTTCCAGCCGGCAGTTGCCGCAGCCGACTGCAGGTCAGCGACCGTCGTCCCCGCACCGACGGAGATCTGACCGGCCAGGCCGTCGACCTGCGTGACGCCGGCGAGACGACGCAGGCTGAGAACGACCTCACCAGCGAGGGGCACACCCCCGCCCACGAGCCCAGTGTTACCCCCTTGCGGCACCAGAGCGACTCCAGCTCGCTTGCACACGGCGATCACCGCCGCCACTTCCTCGGTGTTCCCGGGGCGCACGACAGCCGTCGCCTGACCGGTAAAACGCCCGGTCCAGTCGATGGCGTACGACGCCATCACGTCCGGCTCGACGACGACGTGCGCGGGCCCCACTGCCGCGCCCAGCTCCCGCAGCAGGTCCGAGGACATGCTCCATCCTCGCGTCCGCCAGGAGCGCGACGATCCGGCTGGGCCGTCCGGTGGCTCACCAGGGGAAAGAGTGAGCAGGGCCCTATCGTTGCGCGGCGAGCACCAGCTGTACGACGTCCAGATAGCCGCTCCGAAAGCCGGCTTCGCTGTACGCCAGGTAGAAGGACCACATTCTGCGAAACGTCTCGTCGAAGCCCAGCTGCTCGACCTCGTCGGCTCGGTCGCAAAAGCGCTCCCGCCAGCAGGCCAACGTTGTCGCGTAGCTGGGACCGAACGACAGTCGATCGACCACTGCCAATGACGTGCACGCGGCGATGGTGTCCCCCATCGCTCGTTCGGACGGGACGATCCCTCCAGGGAAGATGTACTTGTGGATCCAGGTCCAGGACGACTTCGTCGCGAGGAGACGTTCATGAGCCATCGTGATGGCCTGGAGCCCGATCCGCCCTCCCGGTGCCAGCCGCCCCTCCAGTGACTCGAAGTAAACAGGCCACCACCGCTCTCCGACGGCTTCGATCATTTCGACGCTGACGACGGCATCGTAGAGTCCGACGACATCTCGATAGTCCAGAATCCGAATATCGACCGGTCCGCTCAAATTCTCAGCTGCGACTCGCTTCCGTGCCAGATTTGCTTGCTCGCCGGACAGCGTCACGCTGGTCACCAGAGCCCCTCTCCGCGCCGCCCGGAGAGCCAAATTCACCCCATCCCGTCCCGATTTCGAGGACACGCGTGCCCTGTCGAACACCGACAGCGTCGAGCAGCCGCTCGATCTTGTGCGCCTGAGCCTGAACGAGCGTGGTCTCCTCGCTGGTGAAGAGGGCTGCCGAATAGGTCATCGACTCATCCAAAAAGGTTGCGAACAGGTCGTTCGACAAGTCGTAGTGCCGGACGATGTTCCGCACGGCCCCGGGGCGGTCGTTGTCTTCGACATCCGGTCGCCGCGCCTCGTACCAGCGCCGGATCAGCTGGAGTGGTTGTGGGACCAACGAGTCAGCCTGGCGGGCCAACGCTTCGAGCACCCCGACGAGATCGACCGCATCCCACTCGTGCGCCATGTACGACTCGCCAAAACCGATCTTGCCGCCCACACCCAGCCGTGCAAAGAACCGCTCCGGAAGGATCACGCTCATGACTGGACCATTGGCGGATCCGAAACGAGTGCCGTCAGGAAGCTCCACTCGGATCCCAGTCTGCGCGGCCACGCGCCGAAGAAAAAGACGGGCCAGCGCGCCCCGAACCGGGACGGGCCTCGGTGGGGCGAGGTCGGGCCAGCGCCGCAGATCGACGCGCGCTTGGTGTCCCGGTTCTTGGGAAATGACTCTCATCGCGGCTGAACCTTGAGACCGCGTAACCAGAGCCGCAGACCCTGCCAACGAATCAGAATGGCGACACGCAGAGCTGGGCGAAGGAGGGGCGCGAACACCCGGCTGACAATGGTGGCGGAACGCCGCTCCCCGGTCAGTGACGCCACAAAAGAGACGTTGCCCTCGCGACGCAGCGTCACCGTGACCGAGACCGATGCACCAGGTTCGCTCACGCGAATCTCGTAGCGACCATCGACCGGATAGAACGGCGAAACATAGAACGCCTTGTCCACTTCGAACCCTTCACCCTGGTCGGGTTGAAGCAAGTAGATATGTCGCTCTCCGTACGTGTTCTGTACTTCGGCCAAGACGGCGACGCGCTCGCCGCTGCTGTCGTAGCACCAGAACACGCTGATCGGGTTGAAGACGTAACCGAGAGTTCGGGGCATCGCGAGCATCAGGATCCGGTCCGCCAGCACACCGTGCTCCGTCAAGAATGCACGTACGTCGCTGTGGTCGGCGCGCTCGAAGCGCGCCAAGGGGGTTGCGAAGGCAGAGGGCTCCGACATCTCGTCGTAGTCCACCAACCAATAGCTCGCCCTGTAACGAAAATGATGCTTGATCGGCGAACGGCGAAGGTGCGTTATTTCGGCTGCATACAGAGCCGGGACGAGCGACGGCCCGAGCTCCGGTGACACGGTGGCGCCACCTCGCGCAGGAGACGCAGGCGTCACCAGGGCACTCCCAGCGATCTTGCGGCGATCATCCCCGACCGACACCCGTCCTCGTGAAAGCCCCAACCGTGATAGGCACCGGCGAAAGCCAGCTTGGTGCCATTGAGTTCGAAGAGATGACGCTGGGCATCGACCGATGCGGCCGTGTAGATCGGATGCTCATAGGTCATCCGGGCCAAGACCCGCTCGGGATCAATGCGGTCCGTTGCGTTGAGAGTGACGATGTGCGGTTGCGTCGAGGTGACGCCTTGCAGCCGATTCATGTCGTACGAGACGAACGCGTGCTCGATCGGCCCGACACACGCGGGCAGAAGGAAGTTCCAGGATGCCTGCGCCCTGTCGGCCTCCGGGAGGAGGGTGGTGTCGGTGTGCAGGTAGGTCTCGTTGCGCGAGTACTGGAACGAACCGAGGATCGATCGCTGGCGCGGAGTTGGATCTGGAATGAGCGCCAGCGCCGTATCGGCATGCGTGGCCACCACAACCCGATCGAAGAAGACCGCGTCGTCGTCGGCTGTCCTGACCAGAGCACCGTCATGTCGCTGGGCGACCGCCGTGACCGGAGTCGATGTCGACACCGCGCTCAAGTGCTTGACGACCCGGTCAACATACGTACGCGATCCCCCGACAACCGTGCGCCAGACTGGCGACCCGCCAAACGCCAGCATCCCGTGGTTCTCGAGGAAGACGAACAGGTACCGGGCGGGATACTGCAGAGCGGCCGAGGGAGCGACCGACCAGACGCAGGAGACGATCGGCACGACGAAATGCGATACGAAGTAGTTGGAGTAGCGCCCGCGATCCAAGAAGTCCCCGAGTGACATCGGATCTGCTTCTCGGCCCAGCATGCGCCGAGCCTGCCGATGAAACCGATGAATCTGGGCGAGCAACCGCACGAACGCGGGGTTGACGAGAGATCGAGGCTGTGCGAACACCCCGCCCAAGCCGTTGGCCCCGGCATATTCCAACCCGCACCCTTCGCACCGAACCGAGAGACTCATCTCGGTCTGCCGCGTCACCACGTTCAGTTCGGAGAACAACTGGCCGAGCAACGGATACGTGCGGCGGTTGTGCACGATGAAGCCCGTGTCGATCGGCACCGTCCCAGTGTCCGGCGTGACCACGTCGTGCGTGTGGGTGTGGCCGCCTAGTCGGTCGGCCGCTTCATAGAGGGTGACGTCATAGCGCCGCTGCAACACGTAGGCCGCGGTGAGGCCCGAGATACCTGAGCCGACAACTGCCGCTCTCTCTCGTCGTCCCTCTGACACCGGCACTCCTCACACACCACGCGCGTGGAACGTGGTGATGGCGCCATTTTAGTGCTAAAAAGGGGCATGGGCGCAAAGCCACAGACGGTCACCCTGCACGAGGCCGCTGAACAACTCGGATTGCACTACATGACCGTGTACCGCTACGTGCGCACCGGCAAGCTTCCGGCCACGCAGGAAGGGCTGATTTGGCGAATTCGAGTGAGTGATGTCAAAGCACTCGAGGACAGCAGGGCAACTGGGCCGGGTTCTCGCCCCCGACGAAAGACCCCTCCAAACACCGGCCGAGCTCTGGAGGCGCGGTTGTTGGCGGGTGACAGCGCTGGCGCATGGTGGCTGATCGAGAGTCGCCTCGGTGGCGGCCTCGACCCCACGGGCGTCGTGACGACGCTCCTGACCCCAGCGCTTCGATCCATCGGTGCGCGGTGGGCCAACGGCGATGTGAGTGTGGCCGACGAGCACCGAGCGACTGCCGTGGCCCAGCGCATCATCGGTCGGCTCGGCCTCCAGTTCGGACGGCCAGGCCGAAGTCGCGGCACGGTGATCGTCGCGGCCCCAGCCGGCGATCTCCACACACTGCCCGTGGCCATGGTGGCTGACCTCTTGCGCTGGCGTGCCTTCGATGTCGTCGAACTCGGAGCAAATACCCCGTTCGGCGCGTTGGCTGAGACCGCCGACAAAACCGATCGTTTGGTTGCCGTCGGCATCGCCTCGACCACGGTGGGCCTCGATGCGGAGGTGAGCCGATCGTTCGAGGAGTTGCGGGCGATCGGCCGAAGCACGACCACTCTCCTCGGGGGAAGCGCCATCCGCTCGGCGGCGCATGCCCGGGCCCTGGGAGCCGACATCTGGACTGGCTGGAACGGGTGGAACGTCGTCGAGGCGGCCGAGGCGCTCCTGGATACAAGCCCGGTCACCGGGACACAGCATGCCGAGTAATGCAGCGAAGCCACGCGTGCACACAGCGCTCGAACGGGCCGTCGACACGCTCCTCGAGATCTCGATCGGCGGCAGCTTCTCCGCGTCGGTTTCGTCGTTCGTCGTCGCGTCGAACACTGGACCGATCCTGGTCGCCTCGACGGCAAAGCAATAGTCGTGACCGGAGCATCCTCAGGCATCGGGCAAGCGGCAGCGATTCAGCTCGCGGCATTGGGCGCGGAGGTATGGCTCGTCGGTCGCGACGCCGAGAGACTTCGGAACGCAGCCGGACAGGCCGAGACTTTCAGAGGGAGCGGACCCATCCACACGGCCGAGGTCGATGTGGTCGATGCTGCGGCCGTTTCGGGTTTCGTCGACCGGGTGGCATCGACCCACGATCAAATCCACGCACTCATCCACAATGCGGGTGCCCTGTTCCCTACCTATGGGCTCGCAGACGACGGAGCGGTTTCGCGGACGGAGCGGACCCTGGCCACCCACGTGCTCGCTCCGTTTCGGCTGAGCTGGCTTCTTTCTCCACTTCTGCTCCGGGCAGAACGCTCGGTCATTGCGACGGTGACGTCCGGCGGCATGTACACACAGCGATTCGATCCCGACCATATTGAGGTCGGTCCAGAGGGGTACCGGGGCGCGGTCACATACGGGAAGGCAAAGCGCGCGCAGGTTGTGCTGTCCCACGAATGGGCCCGACGCTGGGCTGGTCGCGGCGTGGCCAGCTACGCGGTCCACCCAGGCTGGGTGGATACACCAGGTCTTGCCGCTGGACTGCCCTCCTTCGCCAAGCTCGGCCCGTTGCTCCGCTCCCCAGCGCAGGGTGCGGACACGGTGACATGGCTGGCGGCTGACGGGCCACGCCGGGGTTCACCGTCGGGACCGATCGAGGGCCTGTGGCACGACAGGCACCGGCGCGGGGAGAACTACCTCCCCATGACCCGCCGGTCGCCCTCCCAACGCGTGCACGACGGCTGTGCACTCTGGAATTTCTGCGCCGACCGGACGGGAGTGGGACGGTGAACACCCCGGAAGGATGCCGCACCGACGCTCGCTGGCTCTACCGGGTTGACCTCGCCACAGGAGACTCCTCGTGAGGGTCGCAATCGCTGGAGCTTCGGGTTTCATCGGCTCGCGATTGGCAAGCCAGCTGGCCGAGCAAGGGCATGATGTCACTGCGTTGACTCGAAGGCCCGATCAGTACCGGGGCGCCGGATCAGCTGTGCGGGCCGACGTGTCCGATGCCAAGAGTTTGCTGCCAGCCCTCGAGAGTCAAGACATTGCCTACTACCTCGTCCATTCCCTGGCGCGGGCTGACTTTGCGGAGAGAGATCGAGATGGAGCCCGGGCCTTCGCGGAGGCAACCGTCACATGCGGGGTGACCCAGGTCATCTACCTGGGAGGATTGGGCGACGAAACCGAGGACCTCTCCGAGCATCTCCGCAGCAGACGCGAGGTCGAGCAGATCCTCGTCGGGACTGCGCCCACGACCGCACTCCGAGCGGGAATCGTCATCGGTGAAGGAAGCATCAGCTGGGAGATCCTTCGCCAATTGGTCATACGGCTACCGATCATGATCACCCCGCGTTGGGTCGAGACTCGTACCCAGCCGATCGCACTGAGCGATGCGCTGTTCTTCCTGACCGGCTCGTTGGGTCGACTGGACATGGTGGGCCAGTCCTACGAGATCGGCGGGCCGGAACCTCTCACCTATCGACGAATGATGAAGATTGTCAGCCAACTCATGGGCCATCGCAGGGTGATCCTTCCGGTGCCCCTGCTCTCCCCCAGACTCTCCTCTCGCTGGCTGCGCTTCATCACCGACGTCGACCTCCGCACGGCTCGATCCCTCGTCGATTCGATGTGCAACGAGGTGGTCGTGCACGACCACCGAATCAACGAGCTCCTGGGCCATCAGCCGATGAGCTTTGAGGACGCAGCCAGCACTGCGCTGCGTTCCACCGATCACGACACAGCTGTCGAGCGGCGGACGCGTGCACACTCATAGAGATCTCGGGGTGGGAACGGGACTCGTCGACGACGTGAACCGAGGCCGGCGCCGAGGCCAGCGTGTCACGGTTGCGGGCACGCTTGTCGTCGGGACCGCCCTGCTGGCCACCACACTCCGCGCACCACCGGGCTCGACGACCTTCTTCGTCATCGGGTTTCTGGTGGCTGGCACCTGGATCACGGGATCGCTGATCTCCGGACCACTCCGGCTCGAAGCGACACGATCGTCCCGGCCGGCTCTTTCGCTTCTGGGGCTCGTACTCGGCGTTGTCGCCTTCCTCGGCTTCCTGTCCGCCGCAGTCCTGGGTCGACACGTGCCGCTCGTCTCCAGCGCCCTTCACACCGTCCTCACCAAGGCCGATAGCGGCCCGGTTGGGTTGGTGTTGGCCGTCGCACTGCTGAATGGACTCGGGGAGGAACTGTTCTTCCGCGGCGCCCTGTTCGATGTCCTCGGATCCCACAATCCCGTCGCAAGCTCGCTCGTCGTCTACGTGGCCGTGACAGCGACCACCGGGAACATTGCACTCGTCGTTGCGGCCGTTGTGATGGGGATCATCTTCTCGCTCGAGCGCTGCGCGGACCGGCGGAGTCCTGGCTTCGATGCGTGACGCACCTTTGTTGGTCAACGCTCATGGTTGTCGCGTTTCCGAGGTGAGAACCGTGAACGATGGCGCGATGACCCGGGCTCACCGGACGTGGCCGGACAACGGTGTAGTCGATGACATCCGTGTGCGCTGGTGTGGTTCCGTCGGGACCTTCGATTGACGGACAATCCAGCCTGGGCTGCGGCCACGCACGGCGCAGACAGGATTGTGGCCCTCTTCGTCCTCGACCCGAACCTCTACGCAGCGGCGGGCGCACCCCGACGCCACCAGCTCGTGGCTCACCTACACGCACTGGACCAGCACCTGCGGTCTGAGGGGGGGCGCCTCCTGGTGCGCAAGGGTGATCCGACCTCGTTGGTGCCTCAGGTCGCCGCGCAGGTCGATGCCGTCGCCGTCTACGCCAACGCCGACGTGACGCCGTACGCCCGCCAGCGCGACCTCGCGGTGCAGGCGGGCCTCGGTGTCGACCTGCACCTGTGGTGGGGCACGCTCATGCACCCTCCAGGATCGGTCACGACGGCGAAAGGGCCACATCTCGCGTCTTCACGCCGTTCCACGTCAAATGGCGGGCACGAGAGCCACCGCTCTGGCCCGAAGCATGCCATGTGGAGATCGACGATGACACCGGAGACGGGCTGCCCACGTTGGCGCGCCGATCGTTTCAGCCTGGTGGAGAACTGGCAGCCATGGATCGACTTTTCGATTTCGCGAAGCGAGTCGACGAGTACGAAGATCACCGGGACAGGCCGGATCTGCTGGGTACGTCGTGCCTGTCGGCGGACCTGCATTTCGGGACGCTGGCGCCGCGCACGATCGCTTCAGTAGTCGGAACGTCCACCAAGGGTCGGGCCGCGTTCGTGCGACAACTGGCATGGCGGGACTGGTACGCCCACCTGCTTTGGGAGCTTCCCAGCTTGGTGGATGCGCCACTGCGGCCAGACACCCTTCGGTTGCGATGGAAGGACGATCCTGACGACATCGAGAGGTGGCGGAAGGGCATAACGGGCTACCCATTTGTTGACGCCGGAATGCGACAACTGGAGACCACCGGCTGGATGCACAATCGAGTGCGCATGGCGGTGGCCTCCTTCCTCGTCAAGGACCTCCTGGTCGACTGGCGCATCGGGGAGCACTGGTTTCGTCGGCGTCTTGTCGACGGTGACATCGCTCAGAATGTCGGAAACTGGCAATGGGTCGCGGGGACCGGTCCCGATGCCGCCCCCTACTTCCGTGTGTTCAACCCCGTTCTCCAGGCTCGGAAATTCGATCCCGATGGGCATCTACATCAAGAAGCTTCGTCCCCGAGCTCTCGGATCTCCCGGTCCGGTGGATCCACGCCCCCTGGACGGCCCCGCCTGAAGCGTTGGCTCAAGCGGGCGTGACACTGGATGACACCTACCCGTCCCCCATGATCGATCACGCATTCGCCCGTGAGCGAGCTCTTGCGGCCTACGGCGCGGCTCGGCAGGCACCGCGAAAGTGAGATCCCCGCGGCTCCCCTTTGTTCGGCGGACCTTGCTCAGGCGGCGCGGGCGGTCATGACCGCGGGTCCTCTCAGCGGTCCGAACTGAGAAAGGCAGGGGAATCGCGACCTCAGAGATCCTTGTACATGGCAGCCACCATCCGCGCCTGCTCATCAGTGACGGTGAGCACCTCAGTGGGCGATGTCAGGGGGACGTCGCCGACGACGATCATGAACGTGACATGACGCCCGGCCTTGGTCTCAAGGTAGCCCGCCAGACTGTTTCCCAGAAGCATCAGCTGGTTCGTGGGTGACCCGACCGCGCGGTTGCCCGTTTTGACTTGGGCGTGACCGTCCGCGCGCGCTCCTAGAAGGACGTTGGCCAATGTCCCGCTGCGCCCTAGGACCGGCAGTCCGTCGTAGATCGTCGATCCGTAGATCGTGGCCGTGACTCGGCGCAAGAACGTTGCCAAGGCGGAAACGGTGGTCCGACCTTGGTCGTCGGATCCGGCTCCGTCAAGGGGGAACACGCTCTTGGCCGGAACCCCGAGCTTGGTGATCGTGGTCAATTCGGCAGCCAACCCCTCCTCGCAGTCTGTGCTTCCCACCTTGACCGCCGCCAAGCAGACCATCAGGTCGGCGCCCCGGTTGTAGCTGTCCTTCAGGATGAGATTGATGAACTGCGAGAGGGGCGGCGAGACGTACTCACCCACCAGGCTGCTTGACTGATAGGTCCCCTTGGGTGGCAGCAACATCGACGGATTGGGGCCAGAGGGTGGGGCGGCGACCGTCACGCCCGCCTGTTCGAGCGCCTCAATGAACGCAGAGTGGACTGACTGGACGGATCGGACAGCTGACTCTGCGGCAGTGCTCGCGCACGCCACGAGTACGACCGACAACATGGCGCAGAGTGTCGCTCCCGCAGTGGTCGTCGCATCATGGTTTGCTCTCCTTGGACTCCTGGTGCCGCGATCAGAAAGCTCGGCGAAGACCGACAGACACCCCCGGACGCCGAGTAGTCACGACCGAACCAGCGTGTGCTGCAGGACTTTTGGAATCGCCTCGGATGCCGAACATACAGGTCTTCATTGATTGAGTCAAGTGACCATGGATCGAATCCACTGGTACCTGATACACTCGCACGGTGGCCCGCAAAAAAACACAAGAGACCGCCACCCGTTATCACTCACCCTTGCGGGCGAAACAAGCGGCGGAAACGCGCCAAACCATCCTCCGAGCGGCCACGATGCTCTTCAGCGAACGCGGGTGGAGTGCGACGACGCTGCCGATGATCGCGACGGAGGCCGGGGTTTCGGTCGACACGATCTACTCCACCTTCGGGACGAAGTCGGCGCTCATGATGGCTGTGGTCGACGTCGCCATCGTCGGCAACGACGAGGACGAGGCAATGGTCGATCGGCCGGAGTTCGCGCTCTTCGCCAAGGGCAGACGGATGGAGCGCCTGCGTACCGGCGTCCGCTTCACCGTCGGCGTGTACCAGCGTTCGGTGCCGATTCTGAAGGCACTCCAAGAGGCCGCGGCCAGCGATGATGCCGCCCGGGCCCGCCTTGCCCAATACGACGCAGACCGTCGCGATGTGACAGCGGCGGGCCTCACCCTGATCCTCGGCGACGAGCCGCCCGAGGTCGTGGTCGACGCCGTCTGGGCCCTGGCCAGTCCTGAGGTTTACACATATCTCACTGAAGGCAGAGGTTGGTCCACTGCCGCGACAGAAGCGTGGTTGGTGGAGATGAGCAGTGCTGCGATCGCCAACACGTCTCGCTGGACGAATCGGCGCGGGGCCGGCTGACGTGTGGTGGATGCTGGTCAGAGGCCAACGGCATTCGACCGAGTCCAGTCACCGCGTGCTCGGTGGCGTCGTCGTGCAACCGACGCAGGGCCCCTGGCCCGAAAAGTAGCCCGGGATCGACGGCGAGTCCGTCGGGGGGTTCGTCGGTAGCAGGACGGGCGCCCGCGGCGCCCGGTCAAAATCGAAGTCGTTCGTCATGTTCCCCAGGATCTTGACGTCCTCACGGACGTCGGGACGGGGGTCGGGGCGCGCGTCGGTCTTGGGGTTGAGCCGGGAGCCACCGAGGAAATCGTCCTCGATGAATTTGAGATAGGCGTCACTCGACAGCGTCTGGTGGTCGACGTAACCCTGCTTGGCATACGGCGAGATCACCATGCCCGGCACGCGCAGCCCGTAGCCGTTCTGGTCGACGGGGGGCGGCACAACGTTGTCGTAGAAGCCACCCCAGTCGTCCCACTGAACGAAGATCGCGGTCGAGTCCCAGTCCGGGCTCTTCATGGCCGCGTTGACAACAGCGGTGACGTAGGCCTGGCCTTGGTGCACGCTGGCCGGTGGGTGCTCGCTGTCGGCCTGGGACGGGGTCACCCACATGACCGCGGGCAACGTGCCCTTCTTGGCGGAGGCGAAGTAGTTGCTGAGCGGCTGAATGTTCCGGATCTGGTGGTCCTTCTGCACGTCCTCGAAGATGGGCAACGGGTTCCAGATGCCGGGCGTGAGATAGCTCTGCGCCACGGGCGGGCAGGTCACGGCCGCGTCATCGTCACAGTCGGGCTGGTCCCCGGTCTGCACGTAATAGGCCCACGGAACGTGCTTGTTGTAGAGCAGCCAGGTGATGTCCGTCCACGCGTTCGTGATGTCAGCCGTTCCCGTGTTGATGGCCTGGTCCACAGCCTGTTGCATCTGGGCCGGGGTGTACGGGCCCTTGATGGTGTTGACGCAGCTCGAAGGTTTCGGGTTCGAGCACCGGGCTGACCAGCCCGACACCAAGTAGAGATGATCGGGCAACGACCACGAGGCGACCGGCTCGAACATCTGGTCATCGAGGGAGAAGTCTTTGGCGTAGGTCCAGTAGTTCGGGATCTCTGCGGCCGTGTGATAGCCCATGACATCGGGCGTCGCCGAATTGGAGCACTCCGGGTTGTCGACGGTGTTGACGTTGGCCCCGCAGCCCTTCTTGCCCTTCTCGGCCTGCGCGATGAACCCGTCCATGCTCCCCCCGTTGACGTCTCTCTTCGCGTTGGCCTGACCGTGCGGTCCCCCGCCGTTGACGTCGGCCGTGTCGTGGTAGGGCGCCTGGCACCCGCCGGACGGGACCGGCACGCACACACTCGGAGTGCCGTCCTTCATAGGTATGCCGTCCGCACCCGGATAGGTACCGAAGTAGCTGTCGAACGAGCGGTTCTCCTGCTCGATGATGATTATGTGCTTGATCTTGTGGATGCCAGAGGCAACGACGTAGTGACCGGTGAGGCCCCCACTCACACGCTCGGACGGCGCGCTCGACGGCGTTGCTGAACCGCATGAACTGAGCATGACGGCCAGGACCCCGACGCAGACCAAGGCCACGGCGACCGCGCCGCCATGACGGGGTGATCTCGTTTGTCGGTTCATGATCCCCCCTTGGGTGAAACGGAACTGCGAAGAGCGCTGAGCGTGGTCGTTGCGACCCAGGCTGTGCCATCTGCGGGGTAGAAGTTGCAGTCGTAGCCGCCGTAGTACATCTGGCCTCCTGGGAACGGTGAGGGCACCATGCTTCGAATGGAGACGAAGGCCTGCCCGGAGAGGATGGGCTTCGAGACCTGCGCCGACGGAGTCACCGTGGGGCCTTTGAGGCAACGCAGCGTGTAGCTCTGCGACTGTCCCTTTTCGGTCCGAATGGCAAAGCAGGCGTCGGCGTTGAAGTGCACCAGCCCCGAGGCGATCGGTCCACACCGCTGCGTCGTTGGGCAGATCCCCTGGTAGCCCCACTCGAGCCCGAACACCTGCCGGTCAACGCCTCTGATCGTTGCGGTCTGGAAGTCGCCGTTGTTGTAGGCGGCGATGACGTAGGCGATGGAGCCACGTCCAGCAGCAGGGATGGACGTTCCATGCGTGGCCAGCATCTGGCGGATTGCCGCAGCAGGCTGGAACTCGAGCGTCTGCACCAGCCCGTTCGCCACCGAACCCGCACTCGGGACCGCAGTGGTATCGAGCTGGCCCCCGGGCAGATGATCGAACCGGTACACGTTGCCGTTGCCCTCGGTTGAAAGGAGCAGCGCCGGCGACCCGTCGTGACTGATGCACGTGATGCCTCGAAGTCCGCTGTTGTGAGGTCCAACCGGTGGCGCTCGGTAGGTCGGGACCCAGCGAGGGATGCCGGCGGGCAGCACGCCGTCGTTTCGCCGATAGAGGGTCGTGTTGATGGTGGCGAACAGGCCCGCACCACACTCGGCGAACCCCGTGACCTTCTGTGTGACCGCGCCCAGCGAGCCTGGCGGGGCCGTCGAGAGCTCGGGGTTCGGATTGAACGTCAAGGTGTGGCGAGCGGGCGACCAGATCCCCTGTATGACGCCAGTTGGTCGGACTCCGGCGTAGACCGACCAGATGCCACCCGACTCATGCGCCCCGAACGCCCTGACGTCGGCGCCGGGTGGGAGAACGTACGAATTGCGAAGCGAGAAGGAGGCGGCGTCGTCGAGCAACCACTGGATCCTCGACCGTCCAGCGACGACCGCTTGCGTCACGAAAAGGGAGTGATCCTGCCCGAGACCCTGATCGCCCGGGATCCCGAAGGAGTCCAACGCCTGGACCCGAAGTGACTGTGTCTTCTCGAAGACGGCCCACGGACTGGTCTTCGAGTCCTTCACCAGGACCTGGCCGAACGCCGGAGAACCGGGATACTCCCATTGTCCGGTGGCGGCGAAGAGTCGGCCCGAGTGGGGCACGAGTGCCTCGGTCTCGGTATCGTGCGCCACGACGGACTTCGCGTTCGTGGTGAGCGGCTGGCGTTGTGCCGCCACGGCGTAGGACGCACTCGCCCCCCGGACGGCGGTCGCTTCAGGCGCGGCGGCCGTCGCGGCGTCCGACAGGGAAACGCCTGCCGTCAGCAGCACCGCCACTCCGAGAGCGCAGGCCCACCCGTCGCGCTGCCCACTCCATGCGCGCGGGTTCCCCGACACGGCCAGCACGGCGCGCCGTGCAACCCGGTCAATCGTGGTCCGCGTGCGCCGCATGTCCGCAGTATCGGGTGCTGCGCTCAGACTGTCAACCAGGTTCACAGTTTGCTAACATCTCTCTCGTGGCCTCCGACGCCGACATGTCGAGCCTGACGTCGACGGGAGTTCGCCTCGGAGCTGCGCTTCGGCGCGCCTGGCTCGGCTACCAGCTCCGGCTGGACGGAGCCATGGCCGACGCGGGGTTCGGCGAGCGACGCTTCCCCGACGGCCGTGTGTTACGGGCGTGCGCAGACAATGCCGGATCGACTATCTCGGCCATCGGACGAGAGCTCGGCATCACCAGGCAGGGCGCCAGCAAGGTCGTGGCGCAGCTCTGTGATCGTGGCTATGTCGTGGTCGCCGATTCGACCACCAGCAAGAGGGAGAGATCTGTCGTGCTCACGCATCTGGGGATCGACTACCTGACCCAGCAGCGCGCAGCGGCGCAGGCGATCGAGGACGAATTGCGGGCCGAACTTGGGGACGAGATCCTCACTGCAGTGAGGACGTTGCTCGAAGCGTTGGACCCTGGGGAGGACGTGCGCCTACGCGCGTACCTTCGTCGCTCGTCCCGTATCTGAACCTATCGACGCGTGAGGGTCAGGTGCGTCACACCACTGGGTGACGAGACTGTCTCATTGTCGTAGCGCTCCTCGACGCCTTCGAGGCCATCCCAAAGACGAACACCGCGCCCGAGCACAATCGGCACCTGCACGATGTGGAGCGCGTCGATGAGGCCGGCGGCGAGGAAGTCGCGGACGACCGTGACACCCCCACCGATACGCACGTCGAGATCGCCGGCAGCCTCGCGTGCGACGGCGAGCGCCTCGAGCGGGTCGGCGCTGACGAAGTGAAACACGGTGCCGCCTTCCATCTCGATCGACGGACGCGGGTGGTGTGAGAGCACGAACACAGGCGTGTGAAACGGCGGGTTCGGCCCCCACCAACCACGCCACTCCTGGTCGGTGCCCACATCGGTCCACGGACCGCTCTGTGCGGTGAACTTGCGCCGGCCCATGATTTCCGCACCGAAGCCGTGCACATTCCGTTCGGCGAACGCGTTGTCAACACCCGAGCTCCCGCCGCTCCCACCGACCATGGAGTTCCAGAACCTCGTGGCGAACATCCACTCATGCAGGCGATGACCGGCGTGACCGAACGGATCATCGAACGTGATGCCCTCGCCGGTCCCGAACCCATCCAGAGAGACCGAGAAGTTGTGGACACGGACCTGTGACATGGCTTCTCCTTTTGATGACATCATGGCGGATCTCCAGGGGCGGCACACGGCCCTGTCGGATCGGCCCGCTTAGGCGACTGCGGGGTGGCAGGAGAAAGATGTGAACGTCCGATCTTCGGACCATGAGACCGACGAGACTGGGCCCGTTCGTCAGGCCGGGTTCAGCCAATGCAAACTTCAGTGCAGTTGCGTGCTGTCCTGGTACAGGCCGGCCAACGCCGCCGGGACCCAGCCGCTGTCCCAGGTATGGGCGATTGGCTGCATCGGTCCCAAAGTGTGGAGAATCCCCTCCGCGGTCAACAGGGCGTCATAGTCCGACATGTCCGTCTGGAAGACCTCGTATCCGCCGAGCCAGATGCGATTGTTCGTCATGAAGGGCGCCTTGTGGGCATCGAGGAACGCCTGGGTGAGGCGGTAATTGGCCTGGAAGTTCGCATCGGTCCCGTAGTTGTTCGCAGAGCTTGAACCGAACTGGTCGTACGCCGACATGTCTGCGGGGAAGTCCCATGACGCTGCCAATTGGAAGACATCTGGGTGCTTCAAGATGAGGTCCTGTCCTCCGATGCCGGACTTCGAGAACCCGATCAGCCAATTCTGCTCGCTGCCCGTCGTCGACAGATTGGCCTTGACCCAGGGCACGAGATCCGACGTCATGAAGGTCTCGTACTGCAGGCTTGCGTCATTGGGATTGTTCGCGTACCAGGGGTCGATCGAGAAGGACGGTTCGATGATCGTGAGGTCATATTGGTCCTGGGCGTCGAGTGCGGCCATCGTCTGCATACCGTCACCGAAGTTGCTCCCGACTCCCGGCTCGACGGGAAGCACATAGAGGAAATTGTGCGCGACGCCGGCCGCCGGGTGTGTCGGGGCAAGGACGCGCAACGTTTGGGTGCCGTACCCATCGTCTGGGGAGGTGTACGAGAAGTATTCGATGTTGTTGGCGTCGGTACTCTGGTACTGAACCGAGAGTCCGGTGCCGGTCGTCACGCAGCTGATCGAGACATTGGTGACGTTGGCCGCGGCGATGGTGCCCGAGGGGTTCGTCACGGTGCAGGCCTGCCCCGAAGGATTGGTCTTGACGGTGACGTTGTAGGCGGAGCCCGAGGCCAAAGGCGTGCTGAAGGTGAAGGCGCCGTTGGTGCTGGTGCTCAGGTCGTTGCCGGCGTTGTTCTCGAGGACGGCGGTGCCGGTGAGCCCGGCGATGGTGCCCCCGACCGTGTAGGTGGGCGTGACCGTCGTCACGCAGCTGATCGAGACATTGGTGACGTTGGCCGCGGCGATGGTGCCCGAGGGGTTCGTCACGGTGCAGGCCTGCCCCGAAGGATTGGTCTTGACGGTGACGTTGTAGGCGGAGCCCGAGGCCAAAGGCGTGCTGAAGGTGAAGGCGCCGTTGGTGCTGGTGCTCAGGTCGTTGCCGGCGTTGTTCTCGAGGACGGCGGTGCCGGTGAGCCCGGCGATGGTGCCCCCGACCGTGTAGGTCGCGCCCGTTGTCCCCACGCCGACCCAGTTGTCACCCTTGGGAGTGCCGTAGGCCATGATGCCGGGGGCGCCCCCGGTCACGCTGGTGTCGGTGGCCGTGATGCGCGCGACGCCGTTTTGAGAGAAGGTGAGCTTCGAACCGGTGACGCTGAGGGTCAACTGCGTTCCCGCCGCCAGGGCGCCCTGGAACGAGGAGCCGCCGAGCTGGGTCCAGTTGCCACTGATCCGCTTGAAGAGCATGAGCTCCGGGGAGCCGTTGTTCCAGAAATAGAGACCGAGATAGAGGTTCTGGCCGCTGTTTTGGGCACGCACTGCCGCGCCGAGCCACTGCCCGCCGCTGAGCTGGGTCGAGGTGACCTCGATCTGTGACGACTGGTCACTGGCGTAGTTCTCGCCGGTGCGTATGTCGCCCGAGTAGGCGCTCTTGGTGCCCACGACCACCTGGGACGAGATCGCCATCCCACCGTCGGACATGTCGGTCCAGCCGGCCCCGAGCGTTCCGTTGGCCCGGTTGAAGTTGTCCGAGACGGAGCCGCTGCCCGTCTGGGTCACGCAGCTGATCGAGACATTGGTGACGTTGGCCGTGGCGATGGTGCCCGAGGGGTTCGTCACGGTGCAGACCTGCCCCGAAGGATTGGTCTTGACGGTGACGTTGTAGGCGGAGCCCGGGCCAAAGGCGTGCTGAAGGTGAAGGCGCCGTTGGTGCTGGTGCTCAGGTCGTTGCCGGCGTTGTTCTCGAGGACGGCGGTGCCGGTGAGCCCGGCGATGGTGCCCCCGACCGTGTAGGTGGGCGTGACCGTCGTCACGCAGCTGATCGAGACATTGGTGACGTTGGCCGCGGCGATGGTGCCCGAGGGGTTCGTCACGGTGCAGGCCTGCCCCGAAGGATTGGTCTTGACGGTGACGTTGTAGGCGGAGCCCGAGGCCAAAGGCGTGCTGAAGGTGAAGGCGCCGTTGGTGCTGGTGCTCAGGTCGTTGCCGGCGTTGTTCTCGAGGACGGCGGTGCCGGTGAGCCCGGCGATGGTGCCCCCGACCGTGTAGGTGGGCGTGACCGTCGTCACGCAGCTGATCGAGACATTGGTGACGTTGGCCGCGGCGATGGTGCCCGAGGGGTTCGTCACGGTGCAGGCCTGCCCCGAAGGATTGGTCTTGACGGTGACGTTGTAGGCGGAGCCCGGGCCAAGGGCGTGCTGAAGGTGAAGGCGCCGTTGGTGCTGGTGCTCAGGTCGTTGCCGGCGTTGTTCTCGAGGACGGCGGTGCCGGTGAGCCCGGCGATGGTGCCCCCGACCGTGTAGGTGGGCGTGACCGTCGTCACGCAGCTGATCGAGACATTGGTGACGTTGGCCGTGGCGATGGTGCCCGAGGGGTTCGTCACGGTGCAGACCTGCCCCGAAGGATTGGTCTTGACGGTGACGTTGTAGGCGGAGCCCGGGCCAAGGGCGTGCTGAAGGTGAAGGCGCCGTTGGTGCTGGTGCTCAGGTCGTTGCCGGCGTTGTTCTCGAGGACGGCGGTGCCGGTGAGCCCGGCGATGGTGCCCCCGACCGTGTAGGTGGCGCCCGTTGTCCCCACGCCGACCCAGTTGTCACCTTTGGGAGTGCCGTAGGCCATGATGCCGGGGGCGCCCCCGGTCACGCTGGTGTCGGTGGCCGTGATGCGCGCGACGCCGTTTTGAGAGAAGGTGAGCTTCGAACCGGTGACGCTGAGGGTCAACTGCGTTCCCGCCGCCAGGGCGCCCTGGAACGAGGAGCCGCCGAGCTGGGTCCAGTTGCCACTGATCCGCTTGAAGAGCATGAGCTCCGGGGAGCCGTTGTTCCAGAAATAGAGACCGAGATAGAGGTTCTGGCCGGCTGTTTTGGGCACGCACTGCCGCGCCGAGCCACTGCCCGCCGCTGAGCTGGGTCGAGGTGACCTCGATCTGTGACGACTGGTCGCTGGCGTAGGTCTCGCCGGTGCGTATGTCACCCGAGTAGGCGCTCTTGGTGCCGACGACCACCTGGGACGAGATCGCCATCCCACCGTCGGACATGTCGGTCCAGCCGGCCCCGAGCGTTCCGTTGGCCCGGTTGAAGTTGTCCGAGACGGAGCCGGCCGCGGCGGAGGCCGGCTTCGGCGTGGCGAAGATGGGAATGCTCAGTGCTCCGAGCACCAGCGCTCCGAGCACCAGCGCCCTGACGAAGAAGCCGGGGATCGAATGCGATCTCTGAACAGGCGCTGTCATCGGGCCGTCCCTCTCCCTGAGCTCGGGCCGTGGCATGGGCCGCTTCTACAAGGACTTGATGAGAGGTCGACGGGCCAGCGGTCACGGTGTCCCCGAGATCCGCGATGGCACCAAAGGCACGACTGCTGAGTCATTCATCCAAGCCGGCGGCCGGTTTGCCGGCCACCGGACGCGTACCCCCGGCATTGCTGTCACCCATCCCTATCGACCTGGTCGTTCCCTTTGCAGAGCGCCCTCAGCCGATGCAGATACGAGATTTCGCAAATTTCTGAAGTGCGGCACCTATCGTCCCGCTGCGTGCGCCTCTGGCTCACTCCGCCATCAGTCAGACGACGGATTCCTTCCTGATTCCTGGCAGCAGAAGGGCTACTCCGCGAAGAGTGGCCCTGACCTGCGCTTTCTGAGTGGCGGGGGGAGGATTTGAACCTCCGACCTTCGGGGTTGTGAGCCCTAGGCAGCTCGTCGAACTGGACTCGACGGACTATTCCGAGTCCATCCGATTTGGGATCTACCTGCACTAATGCGACGGCCCACACGCTGGGCTGGGAAGCGACGCCTGACAACGAATTCTGAATCCGTGGGATTTTTTGTGGGATCCCACCGACCTTCGGGCATTTCTCGGGTCACCACTGCGGAGGCACGATGGCGGTCCCTCTGGACTACTCAATACAACCCGAGCCTGGCGTGAAAGCCACTGCGAGTCACGGCTTTGACATTAGGAGCAGTTGGCTACGCAGAACTGAGAAGCTCTATTGCCTGACGCACGTCGGCGGCGATTGGCAATTTCGATCCGACAATCTCATTGGATCGAGCGGCCAGGAGTGGTGAAGGCACGAAGAGACCCGTCTCCGCCAAGTACGAACACGTCACCGTTGAGGAAGACCCCGGGTGATGCGTAACCCTCGGTCGCTGAGTATTTCCAGCTCATCTTCAAGTAATTCGACCCTTGGATGATGCCGAGGTTCCCGGAACCAGAAGTCATGAGGATGTCTGAACCAGCAAAGGACAACCCGGTGATGGGATATCCAAACTGGGTCTCCGTGCTGCGCAGATTGCCGGTCGAGGTGTCAAAGTAACTGAGGGTCCCTCCGGAGTCGCCGATGGCCACTCGGCCGAAGGCGATGATCGGAGCGGCAGTCACCGCATTGCTCACGGTTCTGGTCCACGACGTCGCGCCGCTCGTCTCATTCAATGCGAACACCTTGCCGCTCTGGGCGGCCACGTAGACGTCGCCTCCATCGATCATGGGTCCGGTCGCCGCCGATCCAAGCGAGTCGCTCCACGAGGGTGCCCCGTTTGACGTGCTCACGGCCTCGACCGACCCACCGCTCGTCGTGACGACGACCAGGCCGGCGCCGATGTCCACCGCGGGAGCGCTGGTGATGGCCCCTCCGACGGCATCGGTCCACTCGATCCCGCCGGTCGACTCGTTGAGGGCCACCAGATTTCCCTGAGAAGTTCCGACGTAGACGGACCCGCCGGCTACGGCCGGGGATGACACGTTGCCGCCGATGCTCTGCCTCCAGGTGCCAGCCCCGGTGGTTGCGTTGTCGGCATGGATGTCGCCGCCGTCGCCGCCGTAGAACACGAGGCCGCTGTCCACCGCGGGATCCGACTCGATTGCGTTGACCGTGTTCACACTCCAGGTGAGCGCTCCGGATGTCTCATTGACGGCATAGAAATTTCCGGCCGCGTCGCCAAAGTAGATGATTCCCTGATCGATGGCCGGTGTCGTGTCGAAGGCACCTTGACCATGGAAGGCCCAACCCTGCGTGACCTTGGTGTCGACGCCCTGGAAATTGGCGATGACGGAGTCGTTCGTCTCGAACCCCTGATGTAGTGAGCCGTAGCCCAACTGCGGATCGTCGTTGGACACGTACACCGACCCACTACCGACGTTACCCGACGTCTGGCCCGTACCGATGATCGAAACGGGTCCGAACGGTACCTGCACAGGGAGTGTTATCGGAGTGGACACCGTGGCGCCGGAACTATTTGCGCGTACGGTCGCAAGGGTCACGGTGCTACCGCTCGTCGTCGTGGTGGTGAAGACCACCGACTCACCGGGGCTGAAGCCGGTTGAGCTCACGGTGGCATGGCCTCCAGGCGGAACACGGGTCGGCGTGACGTTGACAACGGGCGCGAGTGGGCTGGCCTGCACGCCGAACGACACGGCTGCCACATTCGTCGCGCTCGGTGTACGCAGTGCCGTCGGCAACACCATTGGTACCGACGGCGGAAGCCAACACGTTGTACGAGGCCGCCTGCTCCGGTACGGGCAGGTCGAGCGACCAGGCCGTGGAGGTTGCACCCGGCGAGGCCAGCGTCGCACTTGCCGTGCTCAGCGCAGGCGCGAACTTCACGGATGACTGATTGAACCAGGGCCCAGTTGCACCGTTCATCTCCACTTGGACGGTGACCGATCGCACGCCGTCAGGCGCCGCAGCGGTGCCGCTCACGTTGAGGCTGCCGTTGGGATTGACGACGCTGGCCCCCTGCGTCGGCGACGTCACCGATGTTGTCGGTGGTGAGCCGTTGCCGCCACCCAAGGCGAAGTCGTAGAGGAATCCGTCCTCAGAAGCAATAAGGAGGTTGCCGTCGACGTCGGCCGGTGACGAGGTGACAAGGCCACCCGTCTTATAGGTGTAGAGGGACGTCCCGTTACTCAGGTTCACCACGTGGATGTACCCGTTGAGGTCGCCGTAGGTCACCACACGCTTGCCGGAGGGGCCGACGATGGCGGGGGATGAGTTGATGTCACCGGTTCCCTTGACGAACCACCTCTTGTGGCCGTTGACGGCGTTGAGTGCGTACAGGCCGCCGGCATCACCGAAGACAAGCGTGGTGCCGCTCAGGGCTGGTGTCGACAACGCGTCGGTATTGGTCGTAATCGGATTATTCGGGCGGTTCTGCCCGAAGTTGTACTGCCACAACAGCGACCCGTTCGTGAGGTCTAGTGCGTAGAAGATGCCGTCTTTGCCTTCCACATAGGCCATTCCGTCGGCGAAGCCGTTGACCCCTGGCGCCGAGATGTCTACGCCGGCGCCAACGTCCCAATCCTCGGTCGGTGGGGAGTAGGTGGCGTAGCGCCAGACCAGGTCCCCGGTCCTCGCGTCGATGGCGTAGACCTCCGAATCCGGGTTGGCGCTGCCAAAGACCACCAGGCCAATGCCAGACGAGTCCACGCCGTAACTGAAGGGCCCCCAGGTGCCGGTGTTCTGACCGCTGATGACATAACCGGTCCACTGCCATTCTTGCGAGCAGTCGGTCTCGGCGAAGGCCGCGACCGGGCCATTCGCTGTGCCCGCGCCTAAGGTCCCGAGGTACACGCTTGCCACTCCGCCTGGCGGGGTGGCAAACACCGGAGTGGACAGGACGGTGCCCTGGACGGATGCAACACACTCGGTTGCGCCCGTCGCGGCGTTGAGCTTGTACAACTTGTTCGCGCCCTGGGGCGCAATCCAGACATTGCCGTTCTCGACCAGCGGGCTGCTCGTAATCGCATCACCCAGGAAGTCGGACCAGATGATCTGCCCCGACGCTGCGTCGACCGCTTCGAAAAACCCGGACTTGCCGCCCGCATAGGCCAGGGTCCTTCCAAGGGTTTCGTTGTAGCTGACCATCGGTGAATCGAGGGCAGCACCGAGTGGTGACATCCACTTGACCCCCAAACCCGAAGCGTTAACTGTAGAAATGTTCGGGTCTGCGCTCACGCCGCCAAGAGACGAAGAATCATGGAACTCCGGCCACATATAGGTCGGAACGGGCGGAACACTGGCCGGTGCCGCGACCGCGCTTTCGACGACTCCGGCACTCAACGGAATCGCCGACACTGCCACGAGCGCAGCAATTTCCGTAGGGATCAAGACCCAACGCCGCATGATGCCCCCTCTGCAGCCACCGGCTACACGAATCGGGACCGATCAATGGCAGCCGTGCAAATGTGACCGTAACACTGTCTCCAAATACATCAACAACAACGAAGGGACAAATAATTCACCGCTCTTCAGTTGCTCAACCAGCTTGAGCTCCACCAACACCAAGGGCCTCCTGCGGATTCGGTGGACGACTGCGTCAACATCGAAGAAGGTGCCAATCGCCACTTGGTGGACCCTCGTAGGCAGGAAGTGTCAAGCAGGTACCGGAGCCAGTGTCGTCCATGTACCGGAGCCGAGTCCGAGAGTGTCAGGCAGGTACCGGACCCACGCTGTGAAGCATGAACCGGCATTCCACTACTTACCGACCCTCTTACGCTCGACGTGGGGAATCCGAAGGGCCAGAGAAGGCCGGTGACCCACTCGGGTTCACCGGCCTTATCTGCGAACTGCTGAGTGGCGGGGGGAGGATTTGAACCTCCGACCTTCGGGTTATGAGCCCGACGAGCTACCAGACTGCTCCACCCCGCGGCGAAGACAACCATCCTACACGGCGGAGGGCTCCCACCACGGGCGACGGCGGGACGGCACACTCCGATGTCCGGCCGGGGTCCGTGTCGGCCTAGAGCGTCTGAGCCGTCGGAGGAGGAGGGGGTGGAGAGGAGGGGTCCGCCGCTTTCGGGGGTGGGGGTGGAGAGGGTCGACTCCATCGCCGGTCGGCGTTGCCGTCGGGCCGGCCGCAGCCGACTCAGGTGCCAGGGTGATCTGTCCGTGCTCGGACTCATGTGCCTGCAGGGCCGTCACCAACTGCTCGATGTCCGCGTCGGTGGTCGGGGTCGATCGCCCCACCTTGGTGGCGTAGAAGGCTGCGCCGAGATCGCGCAGCATGCCGTCAGCGACCTTTTTCGCCTGGGCCTCGTTCATCTTGGCCTGGCCCTTGGCCGCCGCATCCTTCGCCATCTCAGTGGCGGCCGTTGCCTGCGCCTTGACCTTGTCGAGCAGTCCCATGGAGAGCCCTCCTTTCCTCACGCCTCTCGTCCCATCATGGGACCCATCCGGCCGGATCCGCAACCGGAATCGGAGCCGCCTCGCCGGTCCACCCGTGGCGTCAGGACGTGGGTGCCGCCGAGACCAGCGGGGACGGCGTCGTCGTGGTCGACGAGGTGGAGTCCTTGGGCTCGGTGCTGGTCGGGGCCGAGGTCGTGCTCGTCGTTGCAACCCGTGTGGGGCCGTGGTCGTCGTGGTGCCAGTTTTCTTGGAGGTCTTCCCGCCCTTGGCGGCCGGCGCCGTCGTCGTCGTCGTGGTCGACGGGTGGTCGAACCCGGCAACGGTGTCCCGAGGACGTCCTGGGCCTGCTTGATCGCCGTCGGACATGGCGTTGAGGTCCGTCTGGAACTGTGCGAGATCGGCCGCCTTGAGCGCGATCAGAGCGTTGCTGTAGTCGGTCTGCGCCTGCTGCAGGAGCCCCGACACCGCTGTCGGCACCGTGCCGGTGGACGGGCGCGCCGCCCTCCGAAGGTGGCAGCACCGTCTGCTCCAAAAGATCGGAGAGCGTGCTCGTCAATGAGGTGTCGATCCGCACTGTCTTGCCGATCACGCCGATCACGTACTGCAGCTGCGGTTGCGGATTCGTGGTCGGTGACGCGTACAACGGCCGGAGGTAGACCATGGAGTCAGCGATCGGGACCATGAGCGTCTCCCCCAAGAGGACCTCCGAACCCTTCTGGTCGAGCAACGTGATGTCCTTCGACACCGTCGTGTCGGCAGAGATCTCCGCATCGGCGTTGGCCGGGCCGGTCGTCCCCTGCGGGACTTCATAGAGCTCGAGCTTCCCGTACTGGCCGGGGTCGGCCAGCCCCACCATCCACGCCGTCAGGTTGAAGTTCTGGTTGTTCCCCGAGAGGTTCGTCTGCGACGCCGGGACGAAACCGTCGGACACCGTGAAGGCCTGGTCGGTTGGGCCGGTGCCCGGGAGCGAGTACACCTGGTACTGGGGCGACATGCGGGCCGGAGTGGTCGAAACGAGCTGGCCCTGGTTGTTGTAGGTGTTCTCGGCCAGAAGCGCCTGGGACTGGGGGCCGGCACCGGCCGTCGGCGAGAGCTGCCAGGCGCTGCTGGCCGCGTAGAACGCCTCGGCGCCGATCAGGTGGTAGCGCCCGTAGATGGCCGACTGGATGGAGAAGATGTCGGGCGGGTAGCGGAGGTGAGCCAGCAGCGATGCCGGCATCTTCGACATCGGGGTGAACATGTTGGGGAAGGCTGCCGAGTACGCCTGCAGAATCGGGTCCTTGGGGTCGATGTCGTAGAACGTCATCTTTCCCGTATACGCGTCGATGATGACCTTCACCGAGTTGCGCACGTAGTTGTAGCTTCCGGGCAGGTCGCTGCCGACTGCCACCTGTTGGGTGTCCGCGTTCTGCGAGTACGCGTAGTTGGCCGTCGTCGTGTACCCGTCGACGACCCAATCGATGTGCCCGTTGTTGATGACGGCATAGGGATCGTGGTCGAAGGTCAGGAAGGGCGCCGCCGTCTGCGCCATGGTGACCGGGTCGCGGATGAACATGATGCGGGACTTGTTCGTGATCTGGCTCGAGATCAAGAGGTTGAAGTCCCCCAGCCGCAGGGCGAAGGCGGCCCGGGTGAAGATCGACGACATCTGCACCCCGCCCGGGCCCGTGTAGTGGCTCTCCACGCTGTTGCCGTTCTTCTGATAGTCCACCTCGAGCTGTTTGGTGTTCGCCACGACATAGCCGGTCTCGCCTGCGCCGAAGTAGACGTTTGGTTGCTTGATCGCCGGCATCCCCTGCGACGACGACGGTGGCACGCCTTGCACGGCGAAGTCCGGATTCGTGGAGCTGGTCTTGTTGGACAGCGCCACCGCCGCCCCGTTGCCGTGTGTGTACTGCAAGTGGGTGTTGACCCACGACGGTGAGGGCACGCCGGCCGCCGAGATGTCACGCACGCCGATGAGCACCGGCGTGCGCTGCGCGCTGAGCGTGTAGCGGTCG
Source organism: uncultured Acidimicrobiaceae bacterium (assembly GCA_963762175.1). Classification (GTDB taxonomy): domain Bacteria; phylum Actinomycetota; class Acidimicrobiia; order Acidimicrobiales; family RAAP-2; genus Bog-473. The sequence continues at coordinate 321,002 of CAVXJW010000001.1, read as the reverse complement.
ACGCCCAGCGACGGGAACGAGTAGTAGGACTTGAGGCCCTGCAGGCGCTGGAACGTCTGGAGCGAGATGGTCGGGTCGGGGTCCCACTGCCGGATGTTGTTGATGGTCGGTGCCGCCAGCAGCGTCTGGCTGGCGCTGATGGTCGTCTGGGCCGGGAACTGGTGCACCTGCACGTTGTTCAGATCGTAGGCCGATCCGGGTCGCCGTGATGTTGCGCTGGATGTACGGCGCCTCCAGCGAGCTCTGCGCCGGGGTGACCTTGAGCGCCTGCAGCAGCGCGGGGTAGATGATGCCGACGACGAGCGCGACGAAGGCCCAGATGCCGATGGCCAGCACGGGGAACGTCCAGCCCTGCCGCCGGATGTTGAAGAGCAGGATCACCGCGGCGAAGATCGACACATAGATCAGCAGCGTCTCCGCCGGCAGCCGGGCGTGCACGTCGGTGTACCCGGCTCCGTTGACGTAGCCGTCCTGGGAGTTGACCAGCGACCAGCGTTGGAGCACGTAGCCGGCCGCCTTGTCCAGGGCGATCAGCGCCAGCAGCACCGAGATGTGGGCCTTGACCGGCGGCCGCACCCGGGGCAGGCCGCGCTGGGGTTGGATCCCGCCGTTGAAGTAGTGGAACACCAGAGACACGGCCAGGGTCACGATCAGGATGGCCAGCAGTCCAGTCCACGACGAAGGTCATGAAGGGGAGGTCGAAGACGTAGAAACCGATGTCCTTGTGGAATTGCGGGTCCTTGACCCCGAAGTTGCCGCCGTGCAGGAAGAGGATCCAGTTGTTCCACTGCCCGACCGTTCCCGACGCGCCGATCAGGGCCAGGACGAAAGCCAGGCCCACGTAGATGCGACCCGAATAGGGCCGGACGAACTGCTGATAGCGCCGCACCAGTTCGTCGTCCTGCGCCAGGACGACATCGTGGCCGGCGATGCGGTCACACACGACGAGGTTGACCCACAAGATGGCGAAGAAGATCGCCCCGAAGACACCGAAGAGCCCGAGCTTGATCGCCAGCAACGTCGAGAAGACGTTGTGGAGGTCGACCGACGAGAACCACAGACTGTCGGTGTAGAGCCCCGCCAGCGAGCGCAGCGACACCAGCAGGATGATGACGACGACGACGAAACCGATGAGCCACCACCGCGCCCGGTGGCGGCGGCGCGGCGAGGGATCAGCAGTCAGGTCGCTTGGGATGCGCACGAGGGGAGCCTAACGTCCGCTGCACCTCCCCCTCCGGCCAGGCCGAGGCGGATGTGGCGGCCAGAAGTCCTGGTCAGTCGGTCGCCGGGGCGAGAAGGCAGCGGCAGCCCGAGTGCGCCGGCGGGTGTGCGTGGCCGGTGGGGAACGCCTCGGACCCGCTCATCGCGCCGGCGAGCGCGTTGTCCTCGCAGTCCGAACAGCCGCTCGCTGTCGTGACGACCCAGCGCACTTTGCCGTCCACGCTGGCTGCAGCCACCCCCGCCGAGAAGGACTGCGTCGCCTGATCACCGACGAGTCGCTCGACGCGCTCGCCGCGCCATTCACGGAACGCGGCGCCGACGCGATCGGCCGGGTCACCGTTGCTCTCGGCGATCTGACGCCGGAGCGCCGTCACCATGGTGCGGGCCAACCCGGTCGATGCTTGCTCCACCGCATCACCTCTCGGAACGGTCGCCGCGCCCGCACCGACGAAGACCGTCCCGGCGGCGAACGCCTCGTCCAGATGACTCCGTGCCGCGCCGGCGAAGGCGGCCACGTGCTCGTCCTCGGAGCCCATCAGCTCGTCGACGCCGAGCGCGGGTGCGTTACGCAGCTTGTCGAGCAGCCGGTTCTGGTCGTCGCCGAGCGTGCGCTTGATCGTCCGGCTCAACCGGCCCGCGATCGGCGTGAGCAGATCGTCACGACGGGCGATGATGGCGTCGTCTGGCCCCGGCGGCGGCTCGGGCTTCGGCCGCGGCCTCCTCCGGCTCGCCGTCCGCCCCGTCGCTCCCCGCTGCTGCGTCGCTGCTCGGGAGGGTCGCGGTGACCGGACCGTCCGTCGCGGTCGCGTCGTCGAGGTCCGCCGGCTGGGCCGGCACGACGGTCGTCGGGGCCGCGCTCGGCCGCCTGCTCCTCGGTCTCCCCCGAGCCGGCGCGGATGCGGGCGAAGAGCTCGTCGACCGACGGGCCGGCGGCGCCGCTCTCGTCCTCGCCCGAACCGTCCCCTGACGCGCCGCCCGTGACCGGCGTCGGCCCGGTCGGCGGCGCTTCACCCGTCACCTCGACCCCGTCGTCCTGGTCGTGCGGCACCTCGGCGGTGCCGAGGCGGAACTGGTCCGCCACGCCCTGGGCCGCGGCGCGGGCTTCTTCGTCGGTCCGGTCCAGGTGCGTCAGGATGCCGTCCACCCGGTCGCGCACCCCGTGCACCGAGGCTGCCATCTCGTCCCGGGCGGCCCGGAGCTGCTCGATCTGGATCCCGAGCCCACGGCGGCGCGCGGCCAGGTCGGCGAGCACCCGGCGCCGCGCTTCCTGCACCTGGTCCAGGAGCGCCCGGCCCTCGTCCTTGGCGCGGGTGATGATGGCCTCTCCTGCCGCGACGGCCTCGGCAATGATGCGCTCGCTCTCCACCCGGGCCTCCTGTTCTGCGTTGGCCACCAGTAGCTCGACCTCGACGACCCGTTCTGCCGACGACGCCTCGGTCCGAGCCTGGAGTTCGTCGACCTGGCTCTGCGTCTCGCGCAGCAGCGTGGCCGCCCCGTCCTGGGCCTGAACGACGATCCGCGCGGCCTCTTCGTGGGCGTGGCGCAGGACCTGCGCGCTGTGCTGACCCAACGAGGTGGTCAGCGTCGCCTCGTCGACCACGGGGTGGGCGGCCCGCTCCTCGGCTTCGGCCAGCGCCGTCCGGAGCTCCTCCTCGCGTGCCTCGAGCGCCTCGAGGCTGCGGGACACCGACTGGAGGTACGACCGAACCTCGTCGGTGTCGAAACCCCGCCGGACCACGGCGAAGGAGTGCTGGGCGATGTCACCGGTCGCGATCCGGGACGATGAGATGGGGGCGCGTCCTTCTGCCATGGACAGAGCCTACGGCGCCGCCTGGGCCGGCACAGGCTTGGGCGGCACCGGCTTCGTCGGCACGTGGCCTCCCAGCTGCTTGAGGATCCGCAACACCTGGTTCAGATTGCTGACGGCGTAGACGTGGAGCTGCGGCGAGGCCTTGGACTCGGCCGTCTTGAGCTCCACCGAGGGGACGAAGAAGACGGTGGCGCCGGCCCGCTCGACCGCGACGGTCTTCTCGGCCACGCCACCGACGTCGCCGACATGGCCGTACTGGTCGATGGTGCCGGTGGCCGCGATGATCCGGTTGCCGGTCAGGCGCCCGCTGCTGAGCTTGTCGATGATGCCGAGCGACATCGCCAGTCCCGCCGAGGGGCCGCCGATGTCCTTGGTGTGCACCGTGACCTGCACCGGGAAGTGCCAGTCCTGTTGCGTCTGCGGGTCGATGCCGAGATAGGCCGTCGGCTTGGAGGGCTGTCCCGCAGCCGGTGTCCACCAAACCTTTGGGCGGGGTGCCGAGCGTCACCGACTTGGTGGCGACGGGGCCGCGCACCACCGTGCCGACGTCGTTGATGGTGTTCTGCTCGCACCGTGAGCGAGACGCTCGCTGCCCGGCTGCCATGCCGTGCAGCGCGTCGATCAGCGCGCAGTCGGTCGTCGTGGAGTGCCCGTTCACTGCGGTGATCACCTGCGCCACCTGCAGTGTCCCCGCCGCGGGCGAGTTGGGCTGGACGCCGTAGACGAGCGCGCCGGCGTTCGTCGGACGTGACCGTGTAGCCGAGGCGGGACAAGCGCCGAGGCCGTGGCGAACGACTGCGCCTGGGACATCTGGAGGTAGCCCTGGTCGAGGTACTGGTCTTCGTTCACGGTCGGGCCGAGGAGCTCGCCCCCCGAGATGACCTCGCTGTCGGAGTCGAGGAACCGGTACTGGAGGTAGTTGAGCGCGTTCAACTGCGTGACGAAGACGTCGGTCAGCAGGATCTTGCCGGTGAGCGGATGGTTGTCCGCCGCCGGCACCTCGATGAACTGCGCCACCGGTGTGGCGTCCCCGGGCGTGATGACGAAGTAATTGACCGAGGTGTGGGCGGCGACGATCGCCGCCACGACGACGATCGCGGCCAGACCCCCGAAGCACGGCGAGGCCAGATGCGCCGGCGCCGTGCGGGCGGCGCCGAGGCGGGGTCCGTGGTCGGCGAGAACGCACGCCGCTGGCGCGCCATGGCACCGGCCGCACGCGGCTCGGCGTCGCTGGAGGTGGGGATCGCCGCGGCTTCCCCGTCGGCGGTCGCGTCAGGTTCGGACATACTCGGAAGGTGAGCGACGATGTTGCCACGGATGCCGGCCCGACGGCCGCGCCGGGATCCGGCGTCGGCCGCGTCACCATGGCCGGGCACCGGGGCGACGCCGCCGTGGCCCGGCCTGGTCTGGCCGATCGGGACCCCGGTGTGCGCGTCGCGGCGCTGGGCGCACTCGCCCGCCTCGGCGACCTCACGGCCATCGATGTCGAGGCTGCGCTCGGTGACGCCGCGCCGGCAGTGCGACGCCGCGGCGTCGAGGTGGCGCTGGCCGCACGCGGGACCGGCACGCGTTCGTCGATGCCGCGCGCCGTCACGGCCGCGCTTGGATGATGCCGACGCCGCTCGTTGTCGTCGGCGCCGCCTGGTACGTGGCCGAGCGGCGGGTGCGGGCCGCGGTGCCGTGCTGTCGGCGACTGCGACCGCGGCACGGCGACGCGCGCTGCCGCGAAGCGGCGATCGCGGCGTTGGGTGCCATCGGCGACCCGGCCGGACTGCCGGCGGTGCTCAGCGGGCTCGCGCGACTCGCCCACGGTGCGGCGCCGGGCCACGGTGGCGCTGGCCGGCTTCGACGACCCGCGGGTGACGCCCGCCTTGCGCGCCGCGAGCGAGGACCGCGACTGGCAGGTGCGCCAGGCTGCGGGCGAACTGTTGGACGAGCCCGAGCCCGAGCCCGAGTCCTCGCCCGAAACCGAGACCGAGCCCTAGTTGTAATGACCACGAAGGTTGTTGATTCGCCCGGTCCACCAATGAGTTGAGCCCCCGAGGGCAGTGTGGTGCTGCTGACACACCCACACGACCCCAGGAGGCTCAGATGCACGCTAACGCCCGACTTACCCCGATTGGCCGATTGACGCTGTGCCTTCGGATCGAAGCGGGGCGGCCGGTTGCCCACGTGGCGCCGGAGATGGGCATTTCGAGGGCAACCGGCTACAAGTGGTGGAAGCGGTTCTGCCAAGAGGGCGTCGAGGGCTTGGTGGATCGATCGAGCCGGCCTCGGAACTGTCCTCATCGCACTGCTCCCGAGGTCGAGTCCCAAATCGCTCAGCTGCGCTCAGAACTCAAGCTCGGTCCAGCGCGTATTGGATACCGACTCGGTGTCCTCCTTCAACCGTTCATCGGATCCTGGTCCGTCTGGGTCTCAATCGCCTGGCCTGGATTGATCGCCCGACTGGCCAGGTCATCCGCCGCTATGAGCGAGACCACCCAGGCTCACTGATCCATGTCGACGTCAAGAAGCTCGGCAAGATCCCCGATGGAGGCGGCTGGAAGGTCGTGGGCCGCCAGATGGGGACCAAAAACAACGGCAACGCCACCCGCGTACCTGGCCGGGTGAGCTACGGATTCATCCATTCTGCGGTCGACGATCACAGTCCGATGGCCTACTCGGAGATCCTTTCCGACGAGCGCAAAGAGACCGCAGCGGGGTTTTGGTTTCGGGCTCGAGAGTGGTATTCACAGCACGGCATCGAGGTGGAAGAGGTGCTGACTGACAATGGTGCTTGCTATCGCAGCCTTCCTTTTGCCGAAGCTCTCGTTGCAATCAAGCACCGCCGGACCAGGCCATACAGACCGCAGACCAACGGCAAAGTCGAGCGATTCAACCGAACCATGCTTGAGGAGTGGCCTATGTGAGGCCCTACATGTCAGAGAGGGAACGAAGGGAAGCCTTCAGCAACTTCTTACATCTCTACAATCATCACCGCGGCCACACCGCTCTAGGGGGCAAACCCCCGATCAGCCGAGTCAAGAACCTGGCTGATCATTACATCTAGCTCTCGTCGGTGAAGAGGCGCTTCAAGCGGTCGAACGACTCCAGGCAGACACCGGCCCCCTGCACGACGCACTCGAGGGGTGTGTCGACGAGGTGGACGGGGACGGCGGTGGCATCGGCCAGCCGTTGCGTCATTCCGCGCAACAGCGCGCCGCCTCCGGTGAGGTGCACTCCCTGGAACATGATGTCCTGGGCCAGTTCCGGCGGCGCCTCGCCGAGACACTCGGCCGCCGCCGCGATGATGGAGGCCACGTTGTCCTCCAGCGCCCCGCGCACCTCGAGGGGGGACAGGACCACGGTCTTGGGCCGGCCGGTCGCAACCTCGCGGCCGCGGATTTCGGCTTGTTGCTCCCCCGTGTGCGGTGCGGCGGAGCCGATGGCCAGCTTCACCGCCTCGGCCGTCCGCTCGCCCACCGCCACGCCGTAGCGGTGCCGCACGTAGCTCTGGATGGAGGCGTCGAAGTCGAAGCCGCCGCAGCGAAGCGCCTGCACGGCGACGACGCCGCCGAGTGAGATCACCGCCATCTCCGCCGTGCCGCCGCCGACGTCGACCACCATGTTGCCGACCGGCTCGTGGATCGGCAGCCCGGCGCCGATGGCCGCGGCCATCGGTTGCTCAATGAGGAAGCTGGCGGACGCGCCCGCACGCCGCGCTGCCTCCTTGACGGCGCGGCGCTCGACGGCGGTGATGGCAGACGGCACGCAGATCAAGACCTTGGGCCGGTTGAGCCGCCCCACCCCGACACGACGCAGCAGCACGCTGAGCATCCGCTCGGTCACCTCGAAGTCGGTGATGGCGCCGCCGCGCAGCGGTCGCTCGGCCACGATGTAGCCGGGCGTGCGGCCGATCATCTGCCACGCATCCGTACCGATGGCCAGCACCTCGCGGCTGCGCGAATCGAGCGCGACGACGGTCGGCTCGTTCAACACCAGGCCCTTCCCCTTGGCGTAGACCAGTGTGTTGGCCGTGCCGAGATCGATGGCCAGGTCGCGGGACATGAGGCCTCATGGTACGGCCGGGCCGTCGGCCGACGGCACTTTCCTGGACTTTCTCGGTATCGTCGCTCAGGTGAGTGACACGCCCGAGGAGCCGGAGGACGGCACGCCGGGCTCCGGGGAGGGTGGAGGAAAGCAGCCAGGACGGGTTCGAATCGCCGCAGCGTGGCTGGATCGATCCCGACGACCGGCTGTGGCGCCACCCCAGTGAGGTAGCCAGCCCCGGCGCCGCTCCGGACCTCCGTTTCCCGCTCGACCCGCCGGCGCGCCACCACCTACCGCAGCGCGGTCATGGTCCTGGTGGGGGTCGGCGCCGTGATGGCCGTCGTCGCCTGGGTGATCGTGCTGCTCTCCCCGGCCTCGGACCATCCGGCGGACAACGCGCCGCCGCAGGACACGGCGGCCAACGGCCCGCTGACCACACTGGCCGGGACGCAGAACGCCATTCCGGCAGCGGCCGAGGCGGCGGGGCACTCCCTGGTCGAGCTGCAGGCGACCACCAGCCACGGCCGTGTCCTCCTCGTCGGCGTCGCCGTGGCCGAGGGCGGACTGGTCGCCACCACCGCCGACGTGCTCGAGCGGCCTGCAACGGATCGTCATGGTCGGTGCTGGCGGCAAGCTCGAATCGGCCTCCGTGGTCGCCACGGACAAGACATCGGACGTCGCGCTGGTCAACGTTCCCGTGGACCTCCCGGTCGCCCCCTTCGCCATGACGCCAACCTCGACAGCGGTGACCCCGACATGGCGCTCACCTTCGTGCCGGCGGGCGGCGGCGCCATCGCGCTGCACTGCACCCCCGGTGCCGTCACCGACGTCGGGGCGCCCATCGGCAGCGGGCCCGCCACGACCATGCCCGCCATCACCTCGTCGCCGGCCACACCGTCGGTCATCTCGGGCGAGCCGCTGCTCAACGCGGCCGGCGCCGTGGTCGGGATGCTCTACAACGCCGACGACGGGCACCGCGCCGGGCACCTTCCTTCCGAGCGACCTCGTCGTCGGTGTCGCCAACGATCTTCGCTCCCAGAACCGGGTGGTCCACGGCTGGCTCGGCGTGCAGGGGACCGACGCGCCCCGACGATGCCGGGGCGATGGTGGCGCAGGTGCAGTCCGGCGGGCCGGCCGCAGCCCGCCTGCAGGTCGGGCAGCTGATCACGGCGGTGAACTCCACCCCGGTGCGCTCCATGGCGGAACTGCGGGCCCTGCTCTACGTCCTGCCCCCGGGGACGGCGGTCACGCTCTCGGTCCAGCAACCGGCCGGGACCAAGGTACGTGGACGTCACGCTCGGCAGGTCCTCCTAGCATGCGTACGTGAGCATGTTCGGTTCCAGCGACCCCGACAATCCGATGGGGGGCCTCCTCGGCGACCTGCATGAAGGTGATCGGGTCGGGCCCGGGCTCGGCCGACAGTTGGTTCGAGGCCGCCCGCACGCTGGCCTTCGGGGTCGCCACCGACGGCGGGGAGGACGAGAACCCCGACCCGCTGGTGCGCATCGCCTTCGAGGAGCTGGCCCGCGTGGCCGAGCTGCACGTGGTCGAGGCCACCGGCATCGGGCCCGCCACCGGCGCCGGCGGCGTCTCCTTCGAGGCGGTCGGCCCGGGCCAGTGGAGCTTCCGCGTGCTCGAGGCCTACCGGCCCGTCCTCAAGTCCATGGTCGAGGCGCAGCAGCAGGGCGCCGCGGCCGTGCCCTCGTCGCTCGACCTGAGCGAGCTCGACCCCGACTCGTCCGCCGGACTCAGCGGCCTGCTCGGGCAGTTCGCGCTCACGCTCGGCCCGGTCTTCCTCGGCATGCAGTTCGGCTCGGCCGCGGGGCATCTCGCCCGCCGGGCCTTCGGGCAGTACGCCCTCCCGCTGCCGTGGCCCGAGTCCTCGACCCTCCTGCTCGTGCCGGGCAACGTGAACCGCTTCGCCGAGGACTGGAGCCTGCCGCTGCAGGAGGTCCAGCTCTGGGTCTGCCTGCGCGAGCTGACCATGCACGCCGTCCTCAGCCGGCCCGGAGTGCGCTCGTCACTGATGACGTTGCTGGGCGACGCGTCGGCGCACGCAGCCGCCGCGCAGCGCTCCATCGTCGAGCGCCTGGGCGACGGACTGGGCGACCAGGCCTCGCTCGAGGAGGCCCTGGGCGATCCCGAGGCGCTGCTGTCGGATCTCATCAGCCCCGAGCAGCGCAACATCTCGGCCGCGCTCACCGCACAGACGACCGCCATCGGTGCCTACGTCGACCACATCACCGCGGGGATCGCGGAGACGCTCACGTCGTCGCCGTCCGCGCTGCGCGAGGCCTGGTACCGCTACCGGATCGAGGAGGGCAAGGGCGAGCAGGCCTTCGCCGGCCTCTTCGGGCTCAACGTGGGCCAGGAAGAGGTCGACCGGGGACGGGCCTTCGTGACCGGTGTCCTCGAGCGGGCCGACGAGCGAGCGCTCACCCGGTTGTGGTCCGACGAGCTCGATCTGCCGACCCCCGCCGAGGTCGACGCACCCGGTCTGTGGCTCGCCCGCATCGGGCTGCTGGACTGACCGGCCTGCCTGCCCGGCCTGCCTGCACTGCCTCGCTGACAGCGCCCCGGCGCCCCACCGGCGAGACCGCCCGTGGAACCGCCGTTCGCCAAGTGGCGCGTCAGCGACCAGTGGCCGCTACCCGCCCTTCGGATTCAGCCCACCGAGACGGGCATGCGGTGCAGCCGGGCCCGCCGGACCGGTGCGACGACGCTCGGCGTGTCCAGCGTGCTCGCCGCCACAGCTCTCGAGTTCGAAACGGGTGAAGGCGGTCGTGACCCGACCGCCGAGAAGCAGCGTCTCGATGGTGCCGTCCCAGCCTGGAGCGATGGCGTAGACGTACTCCGCCATGGCCTCTTCGAATCGGATGGTGGCCAGCAGATCGACGAGGTCGAACAGGTGCTCCGCCATGGCCGCCTCGGTCAGGTCGGCCGGCGTCAGCGTGCGCACCAGCGCCGCCTCGTCGTCGGTCAGTTGGCCGACCAGCTCGCGGATGCCCCGCACGACAGTGGCCTCGTCCATGGTCTCCATGGTGTGGGTGTCCCCCATTTCGGTGCCCTCCCCCTCAGACGGACCCTCTGTCCGCAACGTTCGAACAACAACGGCGTCATGCTTCACCACAGGGGTGTCGCCAGGGTGGCTCGTCGGGAGCAACTTGGGTGCAGGCGTTGCGCCGAGCCTGCGGGGCGTCAGGCGGGGTTCTGCGGGCTGTCCGTTGCGGTCAGTCGGAGGCCGTCGGAGAACGTCGGGGGGTCGACGGAAACCGTCCATGCGGCCCGAGCTTGGACGGGATGGACAGCGCCCGGGCGGGCGCCGTCCTCAGGCCTCGGCTTCGTCGCCCCAGTCGAGCACCCACTCGAGGGCCAGTTGCTCACGCTCGGCGTCCCGGACGACCCGCTCGCTGTTGCGGCGGAACTGCGGGTCGTGCGGGGGCAGCAGCACCAGACGGGCCAGCACACGGTCCCTGAACTGGTCGATCACCTCGGGCGGGCCGTAGTCGGACTGCACCTCCCAGTGGGGTGCAACAGGGCCGAGATAGACGACGCGCACGTGCCCGATCGGCTCGACCGGCTCACCTTCTTCGACGACTTCTTCCTCGGTGTCCGGGGACATGGCACCCTCCTGCATCGGCGATCCGGGCCAGCGTAGCCCGGGGGGCGGAGCGACATTCTCCCTGGTAGACAGCGAATCGACCCGGAGATTCTTAGGAACTTCCTATGCGCAAAACCTGGCTCTGAACTGGGGGCTCCCGTAAAATGATGCGTGCAAAAGGGAGCCGAACAATGAAGACCGACTGGATGGCAGGGGGAAAGTGCAAGGAAGTCGCACCCGATGTCTTCTTCCCCAATGACGGCATGGGCGTGCTGGTGGCCCAGCGCATCTGCGCCGAGTGCCCCGTCTCCGAGGCCTGCCTCGAGTACGCGCTGGAGCACCACATCGACCACGGTGTCTGGGGTGGTGCCTCCGAGCGTGAGCGCCGCCGCATTCTGCGCCGCCGCCGCCTCTCACACGCCGTCGTCGCCAAGTAGCCCTGAGGCCGGCGGGCTGACGCGGCGGGCTCCGCGGCGTCCGCCGGCGTGCCACGCTGGCGCGGTGCTCCTGGAGTGCGTCGTCAACGTCAGCGAGGGCCGCGACGACGCGATCCTGCGCCGCCTGGCCGCTGCGGCCGGTCCTGTGCTGCTCGACCAGCACAGGGATCCCGACCACAACCGCACCGTCCTGACCCTCGCCGGCGTCGCTGACCTGGTGGCCGAAGCAGTCCGCTCCCTGGCCCGGGCCACCGTCCGCCACCTGGACCTGCGAGCACCACCATGGGGCGCACCCCCGCCTGGGCGTGCTCGACGTGGTGCCCTTCGTCCCCTACGCGCCCGGGCAGGCCGCACCCGGGGACCTCGACCGCCGCGGTCGCCCACCGTGACGGGTTCGCCCGCTGGCTGGGCGAGGAGCTGGGCGTGCCCGGCCTTCCTCTACGGGCCGCTGCCCGGCGGCCGGACCAGGACCCTGCCCGAGGTCCGCCGCCGCGCCTTCGCCCCCGGGGTCGATGGGCTGCATCCCGATTGGGGGCCGGTGCAATGGCCGACCCACGGCACGGGGCCACCGCCGTCGGCGCCCGGCGGGTGCTCGTCGCCTACAACGTCTGGGTCTCCTCGGTCGAAGTGGCCCGACGCGGTGGCACCGCTGGTGCGGGGCCCGGCGGTGCGGGCGCTGGGCCTGGCCGTCGGGACACGGGCCCAGGTCTCGTGCAACCTGTCGACCCGGACCGCTACGGGCCGGAGCCGGCTCTACGACGCCGTGGCCGCCCTGGTGGCCGAGGCCGGCGGCACGGTCGAAGGGGGCGAACTGGTGGGCCTCATCCCCGAGGTGGTCCTGGCCGCCGTCCCCCCCGAAAGGCGAGCCGAGCTCGGCCTGTCCGAAGGGGCGACCGTGGAGTCGCGGCTCCCCGCTGGTTGAGAGATGGGCGACGTCGAAGGCGTCAATCGCGCTGTGACACGTGAAGACAGCGACTCGACGCGTGAAGACGTGACTCGTGAACGTACGACGTGCGGCAGTGGCTCCGTCACGAGGCGCTGGCCACGTCCCGGCGGGCCAGGGCGCGCGCCCGGCGCAGGCGCCGGCGTTCCCGCTCGCTCATGCCGCCCCAGATACCGAACTTCTCGCCATTGGCCAAGGCGTACTCGAGGCAGTCTTCACGGACGACGCAGCCACGGCAGACCTCTTTCGCCTCGCGGGTGGACGCGCCGCGCTCTGGGAAGAACAGATCGGGGTCGACCCCCATGCAGTTGGCCTGCAACTGCCAGCTTCGTTCTTGGCGACCGTAGAGCGTGGTGACTATGTCAACTGGCACTGGGTTCGCCCCCCTTCTTCGCCATCAGGTGGCATTGGTGTAGTTACAACGGTGTAGTCATCTTTCACTAGTCGCCCAGCAGGCGCAAGGGGAAATTGGCGTTTCCAGGCACGAAAGTGCATGTTGTGTCGGAAGCCGGCTCCGACGACAGTGGAAAACCCCAGCTCAAGGCGGCCTTTCTCTTCCGGGGCCGCGCGCGCCCGGTTTCTCTGACGAATTCGCCCGGGAGGTCACCGGCGGGCCGGAATTGGCCTCGGAACTGCCGAAATGCGCTGGTAAGGAGGTGCCCGCGTCGGGACGGGTGCGCGACGGGCAGGGGCAGGCCGGTCAGGGGCGGGGTGGCGCTCGGTTCGTTCAGCCGGCGGGGCGGAGGACGCGGCGGTGCTGCAAGAAGTCGACCAACACGTAGCCGCCGAGCGCGTCAGGCGTCGTGTAGAAGGTGCGCCCGCCGTTGACACGGGCGATCTGTTCCACGAAGGGGTAGTGCGTGCGCTGGAGGTCGAGGGCGAACGTGTTGATCACGATGCCGCCGCGCGTGCAACGAATGACTTCGGCCATGGTCCGGCGCAGCGTCTCGGGGATCGGGGGGTAGTTGAACCAGACCTCGCCGGCGTCGTCGATGTGCGCCGTCGGCTCGCCGTCGGTGACGACGATGATCTGCTTCGTCCCGTGCTCGTGGGCCAGCATGCGCCGGGACAGGGCCAGAGCGTGCTGCAGGTTGGTGCCGTAGACGTAGTCCCACATGGCCGTGGGCACCTCGTCGGGGCGGATCTCGCGGGCAACCTCGGAGAAGCCCACGATGCCGAGATAGTCCCGCGGGAACTTGGACGAGATCAGCGTCTGCAGCGCCATCGCCATGCGCTTGGCCGGCACGAAGTTGTCGCGCATCGGCATCGACATCGACAGGTCGATCGCCAGCACGGTGGCCGAGCGGCTGAGCGCCTCGACCTCGACCACCTCGAAATCCTCGGGCGTCAGGCGCACGGGCACGCCCGAGCCACCACGGCGCACCGCGTTGTGCACCGTCGTCGAGAGATGCAGGTTCAGGGGGTCGCCGTACTCGTAGGCCTTCGTCGTCTCCTCGCGGTCGTGCCCGGTGCCGGTGCGCAGCGCCGAGTGGTCACCGATGCGGTCCTTGTTGATCTGGCCGAAGAGGTCGGCCAGCGCCTTCTGCCCCAGTCGGCGCACGCCCTGGGGCGTCAGCTCGATCCGCCCTCCCTGCTGCTCGATCAGCCCGGCGTCGGCCAGCGACTTGGTCAGGTTGGCCAGGCGGTCCAGGGCCCGGGCCGCGTCCTCGCCCATGTGCTGGCGCACCTGGTCCAGGTCGATCTCGCCCAACGCGGCCGGCGTCGAGGCCGACTGCAGGACCTCCTCCATCCGGTCGAGCTGGCCCAGTTGGGTGGCAAGGTCGGTGGCCTGGCCCATGCCCATGGAGCCTTCACCCGTGAAGTCGTAGGACTTCTGCCAACCAGCCTCGGGCACCGCGCGCTGGAGGTTCTGGGCCAGGCGCTCGACCTGCCACCGCAGGTCCATGTCCTCGAGGACCGAGTCCATCAGGTTGCGCAGCTGCGCCTGCTGCTCGGGGCTCATGGAGTTCCACACCGCCTGAGCGGCGGCCATGCGCTCGGCCAGCTGCTCCAAGAGCTCGTCGAGGGTCTGCGGGTTTCCAGGGAACATGTCGCCGAATTGCGCCATGAACTCCTCGAAGCTGGGGTCGAGGTCGTCGCCACGCTCGCGCTGCTCGAGCATGGTGTTGAGCGCGTCGTAGGCGTCGCGCATGCGCGCCATCTGCTCGGGATCCATGCTCGAGAGCGCATCCGACGCGCCCTCGAAGAACGTGTCGGCCATCTCGCGGCGGAGCTCCTCCACCAGCTCCTCGAAGCGCTCGCGGGCTTCGGAGGACACGAAGTCGTAGTGCTGCAGGCTGCTGAGGCGACCGCCCGGGTCGTCAGGTTGGAGGTCGAGCGCCATCCGCCGCTCCGTCGCCGACGTCGTCGGTGACCTCGGCGCGGCGCTGGTCGCCCGAGTTGCGTGCCTCCTCGACGAGCTCGTCGATGGCGGCGCGTTCGTCCTGCTCAATTTCGTCGAGCTGGCTGGGTGAGCTCGGCCATGCGCCCGTCGGGATCACCCTCGGCCAGCATCTCGGCACGCCGGCGCCGCAACTGGTCGAGCATGTCGCGCAGGCCCGGCACCTGCTCGCCGTCGGCATTGCGGAAGCCGCTGCGCAGCAGGCGCCGCAGCGCATCGTCGAGGTCGCCCCCGGCGAATAGGTCGTCGGTGAGGCCGGCCAGCAGGTCGTCGGGATCGAGGTCGGCGAACTCCTGGGTGCCGTCCCATTCCGAGTAGTCGTAGCGGGCGCTCATGTGCGGGTCCTCTCCGTGGCGGGCTTACTTGCGCCCGCGGTACAGGGCGCGGGCGCCCGACGCGTCCTTGTTCAGCCGCTTGGTCAGGTGGAGGCCTTCGAGGAGGAACTCCAGCGCGCTGGCCATCAGCGCAGGCGACTCGGCCTCGGCGGCCTCGGGGCCGGCCAGCTTCCGCGTCGGCGGCTCCAACTCGGGCACGTCGGCGAGGACGGCCAGGTAGGCCGACGACGGCAGGTCGTCACCCACGTGCACCACGACCTGCTCGTGGAAGGCGGCGACGATCGCCTGCGGATCGTCGAGGGTGACGCGGCGGCGGAACACGGCCAGCGTGGCGGCGGCGACCAGCTGGGCCACCACCTCGTCCTCGTGACCCTCCTCCATCGCCTCGACCTCGATCTTCCCCTGGGTCGACGGCACCAGGGCGGACAGGTCGCTGATGCGCGGCACCGCCACCGGCTCGCCGGTGCGCAGGGCGCGGCGGACGGCGGAGGCGACGAGCGTCTCGTAGTTGGCGATGGAGAGCCGGACCGAGACGCCGCTGCGCTGGTTGAGGTGCGTGCTGCGCCGGGCCAGCTGGCTGATCTCGGCCACGACCTCCTTCATGAAGCGGGGCACCGTCACCGGCACGCCCGCCGTCGGCAGGTCGGCCTCGCCCTCCATGATCTTGACCTCGGTCATGGTCTCGAACGGGTAGTGCGTGCGGATCTGCGCGCCGAAGCGGTCCTTGAGCGGCGTGATGATGCGGCCGCGGTTCGTGTAGTCCTCCGGGTTGGCCGTCGCCACGAGCGTGATGTCGAGCGGCAGCCGGATGCGGTGGCCGCGGATCTGCACGTCGCGCTCCTCGAGGATGTTGAGCAGCCCGACCTGGATCCGCTCGGACAGGTCCGGCAACTCGTTGATGGCGAAGATGCCGCGGTTCACCCGCGGGATGAGGCCGTAGTGCAGCGCCAGCTCGTCGCTCAGGTAGCGGCCCTCGGCGATCTTGATCGGGTCCACCTCGCCGATGAGGTCGGAGATGGAGGTGTCGGGCGTCGCCAGCTTCTCGCCGTAGCGCTGCGAGCGGTGCACCCAGTCGATCGGCGTCGCCTCGCCGAGCTCCTCGACCCGGTCGAGGGCGTAGCGCGAGACGGGGTTGTAGGGGTCGTCGTTGATCTCGGAGCCGGCGATGATCGGCATCCACTCGTCGAGCAGGCCGACCATGGAGCGGATGACCCGCGTCTTCGCCTGGCCCCGCTCGCCCAACAGGATGATGTCGTGCCCGGCCAGGATCGCGTTCTCGAGCTGGGGCACCACGGTGTCCTCGAACCCGAGCACGCCGGGTACCAGCGGTCTCGCCGGCCGCGATCAGCTTGGCCGTGTTGCGCCGCATCTCCTCGGCCACCGGCACCGACTCCCAGCCCGAGGAACGCAGGTCAGCGAGTGCGCCGGGAAGGTCAGTGGGGACCTTGAGGGCGCCGGGGCGCGGGGTCGTGGAAGGGTCGTTGAGGGGAAGAGCCGTCCATGGTCGAAGCCTAAACCCCGAGCCTGGGAGTCAGTGCGGCGAGCTCGATCGCGGCGAGGCCGGCGACCGGGGGGTCGGGGAGATGGCGGGCCAGGAGCTGGTCGGCGAGGGCACGCGCCGGGCGGGCCAGCGCCCGGTCGCCCCGCTGGGCCAGCGCCACCGTCCGGCTCAGCGTCGGTGCCGTGAACGGGATCGCCGTCAACGAGCCGTCGCTCGGCAACGCGATGGCGGGCACCACGGCGGCCCCGAGGCCGGCGGCCACGAAGGAGAGGACGCCCGCCATCTCGGCCCCCTCGCTGACGAGATGCGGCTCCACCCCCGCCTCCTGGCAGGCCGACAGCGTCACGGCGCGCAGGTCGTAGCCCTCCCGGAACATGACCAGGTCGAGGCCGTCGAGGTCGCGCACCCGCACGCGGCGGCGCCGTGCGAACGGGTGATCGGGGGCCGTGGCCAGGACGAGCGGATCGTCGAAGAGCGGCGTCGTCACCACCAGCGGGTCGGTGACCGGCAGCACCACCAGGGCCAGGTCGACCTCACCGGCCGCCACCTGGGGCACCAGCTGGTGTGAGCCTGCCTCCACCACCGAGAGGTCGATGCCCGGGTGGCTGGCGTGGAACGTCACCAGCGCGGGGGCCAGCGCGCTGGTGATGAGGCTGGGCGTGGCGCCCGACGGACAGCCGGCCGCGGGCCATGCCCGACAGGGCGCGCGCCTCGGCGCCGGTGGCCTCCACGTCGGCCAGCACCCGCTGCATGAAAGGGCAGCAGGGCGGCGCCGTCGGGCGTGAGGGTGACCGGGCCCTGGCCCGGGCCCCGGTTGAAGAGCACGACGCCGAGCTCGTGCTCGAGCAGGCGGACCTGGCGGGAGAGCGAGGGCTGCGCCAGGTGCAGCCGGGCGGCGGCCTGCGTGAAGCTCTGTTCCTCGGCCACGGCCAGGGCATAGGCCAGCTGGTGGAGCTGCATGAATCAGAGCTTATAGCTCTGATCTTCATGCTCTTTATGTCTTTGACGTGCCTCTGGGTGGACCCTAGGGTCGCGGCGTCGTGCGGCAACGACGTGTGCCGGCGCGGCAGGCACTGAGGAGGTGCGAGTGACGACGACGGTCGAGAGCCCAACCACGACACCGGTGGTCATCGGGGCGCCCCGGGGCGGGCCGGACGTGCCCACCCTGCGCAAGGACGGCTGGTGGGTCGAGCCGGCGATCACGGCGTCGATCCTGCTCGCCTTCGTCGTCTACTCGACGTGGGCCGCCTTCGTCGGGAAGGACTACTACGCCGGGGCCGCCCTCGCACCGGGACCTGATCTCGCCCTTCTACTCCCCCTGCATCGCCAACAGCTGCGTCCCGGGCAGCCACACCTTCGGGACCCTGCCCTTCTGGAACTACTCGCCGGCGCTGCTGATCCTCATCTTCCCGCTCGGCTTCCGCCTCACCTGCTACTACTACCGCAAGGCGTACTACCGGTCCTTCTGGTTGTCGCCGCCGGCCTGCGGCGTGGCCGACGCCCACGGCAGCTACAGCGGTGAGACGCGGTTCCCGCTCATCCTGCAGAACATCCACCGCTACTTCTTCTGGATCCTGCTCGTCTTCAACTGCATCCTCACCTACGACGCCATCCTCGCCTTCCGCCAGCCGGGGCTCGGCATCGGCATCAGCGTCGGCACCGTCGTGCTGTGCCTCAACGCCGCCTTCCTCTGGCTCTACTCGCTGTCGTGCCACTCCTGCCGCCACTTCTGCGGCGGCCAGGTGAAGTCGTTCGCCAAGCACCCGACACGGCACAGGCTCTGGAAGTTCGTCACCCCGCTGAACCGCGCGCCACATGCGCTTCGCCTGGATCAGCCTCTTCGGCGTCGCGCTGTGCGACCTCTACGTGCGCCTGGTGGCGAGCGGGACGATCCACGACCCCGGCTTCCACTTCTAGGCCGCGAGGATCCGCATGCCCGACTACGTAACCCACGACTACGACGTCATCATCATCGGCGCCGGCGGCTCCGGCCTGCGCGCCGCGATCGAGGCCAAGGAGCGCGGCCTGCGGGTGGCGCTCGTGTGCAAGTCGCTGCTCGGCAAGGCGCACACCGTCATGGCCGAGGGCGGCATGGCCGCCGCCATGGGCCACGTGTGGCCCGAGGACAACTGGCAGGTCCACTTCCGCGACACCATGCGCGGCGGCAAGATGCTGAACAACTGGCGCATGGCGCAGATCCACGCCATGGAGGCCCCCGACCGTGTCTACGAGCTCGAGCGCTGGGGCGCACTCTTCGACCGCACCAAGGACGGGCGCATCACCCAGCGTGACTTCGGCGGCCACCGCTACGCCCGCCTGGCCCACGTCGGCGACCGCACCGGCCTGGAGCTGATCCGCACGCTGCAGCAGAAGGTCGTCTCCATGGGCACCGACGTGTTCATGGAGTGCAAGATCCTCCGCCTGCTGCCCGACGCGGAAGGCCGCATCTCCGGTGCCGTCGGCTACATGCGCCCGACCGGCGAGATGGTCCTCTTCACCGCCAAGTCGTTCGTGCTCGCCACGGGATCCATCGGCAAGTCGTGGAAGTACACGTCCAACTCGTGGGAGTCGGTCGGCGACGGCCACGCCATGGCCATCTGGGCCGGGCGCCGACGTCATCGACATGGAGTGCGTGCAGTTCCACCCGACCGGCATGGTGTGGCCGCTGTCGGTGCGCGGCATCCTCGTGACCGAGGGCGTGCGCGGCGACGGCGGCGTCCTGCGCAACTCCGAGGGCAAGCGCTTCATGTTCGACTACGTGGCCGACATGTTCCGGGCCGAGACGGCGGAGACCGAAGAGGAAGCCGACGCCTGGTACGACGACCACATCAACAACCGGCGCACGCCCGACCTGCTGCCGCGCGACGAGGTGGCCCGCGCCATCAACTCCGAGGTGAAGGCGGGACGGGGCACGCCGCACGGCGGCGTGTACCTCGACATCGCCACGCGACGCACGCGCCGAGTACATCCGCCGCCGCCTCCCCTCCATGTACCACCAGTTCATGGAGCTCGCCGGCGTCGACATCACGGCCGAGGCCATGGAGGTCGGCCCGACCTGCCACTACATGATGGGCGGCGTGCGCGTCGACGCCGAGACCCAGGCCGCCACCGTCCCGGGCCTCTTCGCCATCGGCGAGGTGTCGGGCGGCATGCACGGGGCCAACCGCCTGGGCGGCAACTCCCTCTCGGACCTCATCGTCTTCGGACGCCGGGCCGGTATCGGAGCCGCCGACTTCGCGGAAGGCCGCGCCGGCTTGCCGAGCGTCGACCCGGCGGCGGTGGGCTCCGTGATCGACGAGGCCTTCGCGCCGTTCGGACGTGAGAA
The DNA here is from genome assembly GCA_963762175.1 of uncultured Acidimicrobiaceae bacterium. Lineage (GTDB taxonomy): Bacteria > Actinomycetota > Acidimicrobiia > Acidimicrobiales > RAAP-2 > Bog-473. Next base: position 301,396 of record CAVXJW010000001.1, on the reverse strand, counting down.
CGGGGACAACCCCTACGACGTCCACGAGGAGCTGCAGGAGACCATGCAGGCGCTGGTCGGCATCATCCGCACCGGGACCCGAGCTCGAAGAGGCGCTGGCCAAGCTCGAAGACTTGAAAGCGCGCACGGCCAAGGTGCAGGTGAAGGGTGGCCGGGCCTACAACCCAGGCTGGAACCTCGCCACCGACCTGCCCTCCATGATCACGACGTCCATCGCCGTGGCGCAGGGTGCACTGAACCGCAAGGAGTCCCGGGGCGGGCACACCCGGGAGGACTATCCCGGGCCCGACCCCGAAATGGGCAAGGTCAACTTCGTACAGCGCCAGACCAGCGAGCACGGATTCCTGGCGCCGATCGCCATCGCGCCCGAGCCGCTCCCGGAGATGCCGCCCGAGCTCCGCGACCCTGTTCGAGGAGGCAAAGTAGCCATGGCCGACACCGACACCAACACCGCTGCCACCCCCGAGCCGGTGCCGCCGACAGGTGCCGCCGGTGCCGCCGGTGCCGCCGACGGTGGCACTGCGAGCAAGACCTCTGTCACCATGCGGGTCTGGCGCGGCGACGACGAGGGCGGTGAGTTCACCGACTACGTGATGCCCGGGTGTCGAGGGTGAGGTCGTCCTCGACGTCATCCACCGCATTCAGGCCTCCGACGCACCCGACCTGGCCTGCCGCTGGAACTGCAAGGCCGGCAAGTGCGGTTCGTGCTCGGCCGAGATCAACGGCCTGCCCCGCCTCATGTGCATGACGCGGATGGACACGCTGCCCGAGGGCGAGCCCGTGACGGTGGCGCCGATGAAGACGTTCCCCATCATCCGCGACCTCGTCACCGACGTCTCGTTCAACTACGAGGTGGCCAAGACGGTGCCCGCCTTCAAGCCGGGACCCGAGCCCGAGGGCGGCTACCGCATGATGCAGGTCGACGTCGAGCGCGGCCAGGAGTTCCGCAAGTGCATCGAGTGCTTCATGTGCCAGGACATCTGCCACGTCATCCGCGACCACGAGGACAACAAGCCCACGTACGCCGGGCCCCGCTTCTTCATCCGCTTCGCCGAGCTCGAGATGCACCCGCTCGACGTCAACGACCGCCGCGAGCTGGCGCAGGAGCGCGGCCTCGGCATGTGCAACATCACCAAGTGCTGCACCGAGGTGTGCCCCGAGCACATCAAGATCACCGACAACGGCATCATCCCGATGAAGGAGCGCGTGGTCGACGCCCGCTACGACCCGGTGGCCTGGCTCGGGCGCAAGATCTCGGGGCGCTCGAAGAAGACGGCCGAAGAGGCCTCCGCCGGCTGAACGGGCGGCCCGCCCGGCGATCCCCACGGGGTTCTCCAGGCCCGCGACCGCACGCCACCCCCAACGGGACCAGACTCTCGCCCATGCCCCGCTACCTCTCGCCCGACTGGGTGGAGTCCTTCGACGCCGCGCTCGGCGCGCTCGACCTCGCCGATGCGATCGCCGACCGCCGGGGCCGGGCTCGCTGGCGGCCGCCGACGGCCGCTTCAGCGTGGTCCAGGTGGTGACCGGCGTGCCCGACGACGTGCTGGCCGGTGGCGGGGACGTGCACCTCGTCCTCACCGTGGCCGACGGGCCGGCGCGCATCTGGCACTGGACGAAGCCGCGACGGCGAACGGCACGGCGACGATCGTGCTCGGCTACCCCGAGGCGGTGGCCATGGCACGCGGCGAGCTCGACCCGGCCGACGCACTGGCGGCGGGACGGGTGCGCGTGCGCGGCGACCTGGCGGCGCTGGTGGCCGGGCAGGACGTGCTCGCCGAGGCGACGACCCGGCTCGGCACCGAGCTGGAGGGGCTGACGGACCCGCGACACCCGCCCCGACACGGTCCCGTAAGCGCCGCCCCTGATCCTCGACGTAGACTCGGACCGCCTTTCGACCCGCCTGTCGCCGGCCTCCGCCCGCCCGCCCGACTTCGGCGGTCGCTACCAGGGCCGGGTGGCCGTGGTCACCGGGGCCTCGGCCGGGCTGGGTGCCCAGCTGTCGGTGGACCTGGCCCGCGCCGGCGCCACCGTGGTCGGCCTGGCCCGCAACACGGAGCGGCTCGACAAGCTGGCGACCGACCTGCGCACCTTCACGCCGGAGCTCGGGGACGATCACCTGCGACGTGGCCGACACCGATGCCCTGCGGCACGTCCTCGACGACGTGACCGCGGCCCACGGGCCCGTCGACCTGCTGGTCAACAACGCGGCACAGGACCCCGGCGTGCGGCTGGTGGAGATCACCGAGCGCGACTTCCGGCACACCTTCGACGTGAACTTCTTCGCCCCGGTGGCGGCCACGCTCGCCGTCCTGCCCGCCATGCTCGAACGCGGCCGCGGCATCATCGTCAACGTCTCCTCGGACGGCGGGCGCCTGCCCTCGCCCGGCCCGGGCGCCTACCCGTCGTCGAAGGCGGCGCTCTCGGCCTTCACCGAGTCCACCTCGTTCCGCCTCGGCCCCAAGGGGGTCCACGTCCACGTGGTCTACCCCGCCTTCATGGCCACCGAACTGGGATTGGGCGCCCTCGGGCGCGGTCTGCGCCGGCCACCCCGGCTGACCACCCGGAGCGTCGAGACCGTGTCTCGGCGGATTCTGGCCCAGGCCGGCGGCCCGTCGCTCGAGATCAGCGTGTCCGGCCTCATCGACGCCGCCATGGTCTTCCGGTACGTGATGCCCCGCACCTATCACCGGCTGCGGCGCCACTGGTAGGACGGGCGGTGCGAAGCGGCTCGGCCGGTCGGCGCGGATGGCCGGTCCTGGCGGGAATCGGCCCGGCGGTGGGGCGCACGGCCGCTCATCGACCGCCCTCCGAACCCGCCTGAGCGGGCCTCGGCGTCGGAAGTATCGTTGTGCCACCGGCTCCGCAAAGGTCGGGCCGCAGGCAGGAGGGACGACGTGCACCAGCCGATCGACGACCACTTCCTTTTGAAGTATCGGGCCCTACTGGATGCCGAGGACGTGGCATTCGACGAGCTCGAGCACGCGTGCGAGGAAGGCGACCGCACGCAGTTCGACAAGGACATGATCGATTGGCAAAACGCCCTCGAGCACAAGCTCGTCTTCCTGGCGAACGCCGGGCTCGAGGTGAAGCTGCCCGTTCTGGGCTAGCCACCGGTGTCGGCCTGCAGCACGTGCGGCCGGCGCCTCCGTCATGCAGAAGACCATCACCCCCGCTCGGTCGCAGCGCGACCAGGATGGTGGAGTGCCAAAGTCACACGAGAAGAACGCATCCACCACTGCGCTGAACGGCGTGGGGGCGGCGAAACCCGGCGCCGGCGCCCGGAGCTGCATGCCCCGTCGAACCGGGTGAACATCGCGTTCCCGTTCTCGCAGATCAAGGTGGAGGAACCCAGCAAGGAACTGGCGGAGCTCGCCGCGCTCGTCTTCGATCTCGTCGGCGCCATGGCCGAGTGGGTTCCCGAGGACCGGCTGGAGGACCTGCGGGCGCGGGCACAGGTGTTGCGCGAGTCGCTGCGCTGAGCTGACCCAGCCTCACCAGAACGAACCTCAGCGGAACGGCGTACGTGGCGGCCGTGCGGCCTGCCCTGTCCCACTACCGCAGGCCGATTGATTCCGCCGCCTCGGCGGATGGTCGATTCGAAGAGCAGCTCCGGCTCGAGCACCGTGTTGCGCCAGTGCCCGAACACCTCGAGGCTGATGGCGCCCACGATCGTGGTCCACGCCTCGAGCGTCAGCACCACCTGCTCCGCCGGCATGCCGGGGAGGAGACCTTCGGTGACCGGTGCGACCGCCGCCGCAGATCGTCCGATCGACGGGCTCGTGCCGTCGGGTCGTGCGCAGCCGGCCGGCGTCATACGCCGCCACGAGCGGGCGCACCAGGGCCCTCGCCATCCGGGTGTAGTGCTCGATCGTGTCCTCGGGCGCGTCGTAGCCCGGGACCGGCGTGCCGAAGATCAAGCTCCACTGGTGCGGGTGCTCGAGCGCCCACCGGCGCATGGCGCGGGGCACGGACAGCCACCGCTCGGCGTCGCTCGGCGTCGGCCCGGCCCGAGTCGCTGGCGCCGTCCGGGCGGCGCTTGGCCTGTGCCCCCGACTCGACGGCCCGCTCCGCCTCGTCCGCTGCCTCCTCCGTCACGGTGGCGAGCGCGTCGTAGGCGGAGAGGATGAGCGCGCTCGAGCAGGGCGTCGCGCCCGTCGAAGTAGCGGTACAGCGCCGAGGGGGCCATGCCCAGGTCCCGGGCGATGGAGCGCAGAGAGAGGGCGGCGGCACCGTCACGGGCGACGTGCGCACTGGCGACGGCCAGGATCTCGGCGGTCATCTCCTCGCGGACCCGCTCCCGGGCCGTACGGGGCGCTGACCCGGTCGCCGGGCGGCCGGGTGTCATCGGCGTTGCTCGAGGGCATGGCGCAAGTCTGACTGTTCCGAATAGAGAACACAAGTACTTGACAAGAACAGTGTTCACATTTAGTATCAATGTTCATGAACAGCCCGAGCCCCGAGGAGGTCGCCATGAGCACCACCAACATCATTCCCTTCCACCCAAGAGCCCGTCGCCGGCCCACTACAAGCAGCCCCGATTGGTTCACCCGCAACATCTTCAACTCCCTGGTCAAGGGCCTGACCCGCATGGGCGTCAGCGTGATGGGCTCTCGGGTCCTCGAGCACCGGGGCCGGACCAGCGGCAAGCTGCACCACGTCCCGGTGAACCTCCTCACGCTGGAGGGGACGCAGTACCTCGTCGCCCCCCGCGGCGAGACGCAGTGGGTGCGCAACGTGCGCCACGCCGGCGGGCACCTGGTGCTGATCCTCGGCCGGCGTCGCCAGCTGCGTACGGCCACGGAGATCCCGGTGGCCGACAGCGTGCCGATCCTGCGGGCCTACCTGCGCCGCTGGAAGTTCGAGATCGGGATGTTCTTCGACGGCGTCACCCCGGACTCGACCGACGCCGAATGGGCCGCCGTGGCCGCCCGCCACCCGGTCTTCGAGCTGACCTGAGGCCGCCCGCGGGCAGTATCCCGCGGCAACCCACTTCGCATGGGGCATCATGACCTTCGTGGCGACTTTGGGTGAAGGGGTGTTGGGGAAGACGGGTACCCCCGATCCACGTCCCTTGTCAGAGGCACAGCTCGGCCACCTCACGCTCATCGGGTTCAATCGTGCGCTGACCCGCTGGAGCAGCCGCGGCACGCTTGAAGAGAGCGAAGGGGCCGTGTTATGCGCCGGTGGCACATGGATCCCCGTCGTCGCCAACGGTGCCTTTCGCACGGACGACACCCTTGGGGGCGCTGCTCTGATCGCCCAGGCGGACACGTTCTTCACGGATCTCGGTCGGGGTTACACCGTCAAGGTGCGCGACAGCGGTGAGGACGAGGACCTGCGGCACGCCTGCCTGCAAGCAGGGCTGGAGCTCTTCGGCGACCCGGTACCGGAGATGGTCTGCAGGACTTCGCTCCCCGAGCCGGCTCCGATTCAGGGGGTCGCCGTGCACGTGGTCGACGACGAGGCGGGCGTGCGCGACTTCGTCGCCGTGAACGCCGAGGCGTACGCGACGTACGGCATGCCCCATGAGGTGCACCCTGACCTCTTCGACGAGATCGATCGCGTGTTCGAGGACCCGGCGGCGTCCATCGTCGTGGCCCGCCGCGAGGGCGCGGCGATCGCGACGGCGATGGCCTACGAGAGTGACGGGGTGGCGAGCCTGCAGTGGGTGGGCACGGTCCCGGGCGCGCGCGGCTCGGGCATGGGCGCACTCGTCACGGTGGCGTCGACCAATCTCGCCTTCTCCCATGGTGCGTCCTCCGTGTCGCTCCAGGCCTCACCCATGGGCGAATCGGTCTACCGGCGGCTCGGCTACGAGACGATCTACCACTACGCCGAATACGTCCGCTGGCCCAAGCCGCCGGCGCGCTGACCTGGGCGTCGGCCTTCTCACCTCCCTGCCTCGTCGTCACAGCCTCGGAGATCAGCCTTCGGACAGCTGCCTCCGGGTACCAGCCTGCGGACAATCTCAGACGCCGAGGAGACCGCGGACGTACGCCGCCTGCCCCACGTGTTGCAGGCTGTCGTCCGCGATGCTCACGAGGCGGACGCCAAGGGTGACCGGCGGGTCCCACCGCCTGTCCACCACACGATCGAGGTCGCCGGGGGCCAGGCCCTCGAGCATGGTCTCGGTGCGGGCGGCGACCGCGTCGAGATAGCCGAGCAGCACGTCAGGGCTCTCCGGCTGTACGGCCCTGACGTCCTCGGGGCTGTGGCCGTAGCCCGTGTTGGTGGGATCGGGCTCGAGCCCGCAGCGACGGGACCAGTCACCCTCGACCCAGATCTGGTCAACCGACAACAGGGCGGCGACATGGTGGTCCTGCACCCGGGCGACGTGCCACACGAGCCAGCCGATCGTGTTGGCTCCCTGCCCGGGCGCTCGGCCGAGCTGGTCCCGCTCCAGACCCTCCACCGCCGCGGCCGCCAGCGGCGGGATCCGTCCGTAGAGCTCGAGCAGCAGCGGCGCAGTATCCATGGCAGGCACCTTATGGACGGCGTCGTCGACGTTGCGCGCCCGCCGCCGCAGCCGTCTAGGCGCCCCCGGCAACCTCGTTGTCGGGCGACTGGATGTCGTAGCGGGCCACCGCCGTGTAGGCGACCAGAATCACGACGAGCGAGGTCAAGACCAGTGCTGTCTGCCAGTCGCCGAAGTCGATGCCGCTCACGTCGTGACCCTTGCTGAAGTAGTCGGCGAACGACGCGCCGACCGGCCGGGTGATGACATAGGCGAACCAGAAGGCGAAGATGGCGTTCCACCGGAGGAACTTCCACCCGGCCCACGGGATGAGGATCACACCGCAGAAGAGGAACGCGGCGGCGAGGTAGCCCAACCCGAGGGTACTGGCGGCGAAGTCACCCACCGCCGTCCCGAGGGCGAAGGTGGCAAAGACGACGCACCAGTAGTACTTCTCTCGCCGGCTCGTCGTAATGCTGTGAATGTCGAGCGTGTGCTCGCTCCGATTCCACAGGAAGAAGACGACGCCGAGGACGACCAACCAGAACAGCGACGTCACGGCATACGGCATGCCGAGGACGAGGTGCATGGTGTCGGCGACGCCCGTACCGGCAGTGGCGATCGCCAGGGCGAGGAACCAGTAGGTGAGGGCCGAGTAGCGCCGGGAGGCGAACTGCAGCACGAGCGCGACGAGGAACATGGAGACCTCGACGACGAAGCCGAGCGCTTTGTTGGAGACGAACATGTCCGAGATCGCCTCGCCGGCGGCGGTCGTCGAGATCTTGATCACCCAGAAGAGGGCCGTCACCTCGGGCACCTTCGCTGCCAGGGGCTGCTGGGTGAAAATGCGGATCAGCGAGCGCACGCTCTTGGCTCCTTGTCTGGGCGTCGCGGAGAGAACGCCGGGTCTGCGTCAGCCAACTGATTTCAGGCTGTCCGGGGACCGTGGCCGTCGCCGGTCATGGTACCGAGGCCGTCCAGCCGCCCACGGCAGCCTGGGCGGGCGTCTTTCCCCAGTTCACGTGGTACTTCCTGGCCGGGATCTCCACCTTGGGGATGACGCGGCGGGCGCCGAAATCATCCTTGAGTCGGGGACACTCCGATCGGGGCTCCCCCAGCGGCGGACGAACGGTAGGCGGCGTCCACGAGGCGGTGGGCTTCCAGGGCGACGTCCAGTCCTGGCTCGGGAGGTCGGCCCGCCGCGACCGCATCGACGAAACCCCGATCCGCCTCGGCGTAGGCCCGCACGGCCAAGCCGACCTGGTCGTCGGCCAGCGGCAGCGCATCGACCCAGGGTGCAAACGGGCACGGGCGGACCTCGACGCCCTCGCTCGTCTGCACGTGCAGCGGCCCGAGGACATCGTCGTCAAGCCACACCATGCCCTCGCGACAAAAGACCTCAAGCCGGCGCGTGGAGCCCCGGCTCAAGATGTCGTGCCACACGCTGGTGAGCTGCGCCTCGAATCCAGAGGCAAAGGACAGCGTGACCGCAGCCAGATCCTCGATCCCCTCATGTCCGGCGTGGTTCGCTGTCCGGGCGACGACCGTGTCCACGTCGCCGAAGCAGAAACGCAGGATGTCGAGGTCGTGAATGGAATGCTCGATCAGGCAACCGCCGCCGGCCTGGGACGCATCAGCCCGCCATTGTGAGGCATACGTGCCCTGAATAGGGAAGTACTGGTCATCGCGGAACACCGCAGCCATCGGCGCTCCCAACGTCCCACCGTGCATGAGGTCGCGCAAGGCCCGGAACACCGGGGCGCTCCGCAGCACAAGGCCGCACTGGCTCGGCACGCCGGCCGTGGAAGCAGCGTCAACGAGCGCGGTGGCGCGGCCGAGGTCGACATCGAGCGGCTTCTCGCAGAACACCGCGCAGCCCGCGGCGAGCGCGGCATCGACTGCGTCGCGATGGGACGACGTCGGCGTGCAGACCCAGACCGCATCGCAGCGGCGGGCAACCTCGGCGGCATCGGACAAAACCTCCACGCTGTCTCCACCGATCACGTCGGCGAAGCCGCGGGCACGGCGCTCGTGTTGGTCGTGAACGGCGACGACGGTGGCGTCGACGACACCTCCGTCGATGAGGGCCTTGAGGCTCAGGCCGTGCGCCCAGGCGATGAGGCCGGAGCCGATGAAGCCGACACGCAACATGGCGGGGAGAATAGGCGTTGGTGCGGTCGGCGTCAGTTCGGTTGCGGCTCGACGGCGATGCGACCGGTCAAGGCGTCCATGAAGCGCGAGGCCACCATGACCAGCAACGCGATCTCGAGGCGCTCCCGGCGCCTGATCGGCGAGGGACGCCCGCCGCACACGGTGAACCCCGTCTCCGGAACAGGTTCAACGAACACACCCGACCCTGTGGTGTCGTTTGCCGGGTCGGCGCCACTGCGGGAGCCCTCCGCGAACGCGGCGACCCATTGCACCGACGGCGCGTCCCCGTGCACTTCGGCAAAGCCGGCGAGGTCGTCATCGGCCAGCGCCAACCACGCCAGCTCGAACAGTGTCATGAGATGACCGGTCAACGCGTTCATGGCGGCCGTCGGCGTCGCTGCCTGCAAGATCCCGGCGGCGGCGGCGAGGACCGTGTCCTCGCGGTCCTTGGCTTCCGCCGTGAGCTCCGTCACCATCTCGACGCCCACACCGGGAACGTTGCGCACGCCCCGGCACACCGCGTCGACCGCGCCCGGTTCGTCCGGGAGCTCCACCACAAGTTCGTCGATCGCCACGCCCGCCTCGCGCTCGAGGACCTCCAGGCCTATGACGTTGCCCTGGACGGCACCGATCTCGGCCGCCACCGCGCCCAGGACGCCCGGCGCGTCCGGGAGCCAGATGCGCATCTTGGTCAGCACGGTGTCACCCTCTCCGTCTTGCCTCAGTGGACGCGGGCCATACGCACCACTACCCGCATGGTGTTCTCGGCGTTGCCGGCATAGATGCCCTTCACCGGCGGGACATCCGCGTAGTCGCGCCCGCGCCCGACGGCGACGTGGCGCTCCCCCACCGGGCAGGCGTTCGTCGGGTCGTAGGCCCACCAGCGTCCCGTCCACACCTCCACCCAGGCGTGGCTCTCACCCGTGATCTCCTCGCCGATGGCCGCATCCCCGTCCGGGTGGAAGTACCCCGAGACGTAGCGCGACGGCAAGCCGACGGACTTCGTGAGGGAGAGAGCCAAATGCGCGAAGTCCTGACAGACGCCCGCGCCGTCGGCGTAGGCGTCGCCGGCCGACGTGTGGACGGAGGTCACTCCGCGCACGTAGCGCAGCGAGTCGTGCGCCGTCGCCATGATGCGACGGGCGGTTTCGAGCGGGCGGTCGGCGCGCAAGCCTGCGGCGATCTCGAACAGCTCCGGCCCGGGGGCGGTGTAGAGGTGATGTGAGAGGTGATCCGCCATCGTCATGGTGGCGTCGGCCACGTCGTCCCAGGTGCAGTCCTCGGGGTCGGCGGAATTCTGCGTGTCGACGAGCGAATTGCCTGTGATGCTGAGCACCTCGTGGCCGCGGTCGACGTTGAACGCCACCACATGGGTGCCCCAGTAGTCGAGATAGGAGTACTGGGGCGCCGGCGGCACCGTCACCACCCTCGTCTCGAGCGCGGTCTGGCGCAGCTCGGTGCGCGGCGTGAGCCGCAGCTCGTTGTATGAGGCCCGAGCCGGGGCGTCGTAATCGAAGCGCGTCTCGTGGGACACGCGCAGCCGCCACCCGTCCGTGCGGCTCATCCGCCCGCACCCCCCTGGCGCCACTGCATCGGGAGGTCCTGGGCGAAGTAGCGCCGCGTCACTGCGTCGCTCACCGAAGAGATGGAGGCCTGCAGGCGTTCCAGGCGGGCCTCCAGTCCACGCGAGAGGGTCGCCGGGGCGGAGTACTCGAGCTCGGCCCGGGCCAGGCCGACCAGGCCCCTTGCGTCGTCCCACGCCCCTTCGCGCCCGGCATTGATCATGTCGAGGCACTCCTCGGCCAACGTGAGCGAGGCGAAAGCCGAGCGCGGGAACAGCCGGTCTCGCAGCAGAAAGTCCAGAACACGACCAGGTTCGACGACACCCTGTGACAGGCGCAGGTAGGGCTCGTAGCCGCCGCAGGAGCGCAGCAACATGACGAGCCCGCTGTCGAAGACCTCGTCGAAGGCGACGGTGGCCAACTGGCGGGCGACGACGTCGGTCCGTTCGAGGCACCGGCCCAACGTGAAGAAGAGCCACGTCTGATCACGACTCATCATCGTGTCGGCCAGGCCCATCATGCCGGCGCACTGGGTCTTCACGAAGGACAAGTAGAAGGCGGGCCCGGCACTGCGACCGGTCTCCCACTGCGAGGGGAGCTCGGCCCAGGTGGCATTGATGTGCTCCCAGAATTCCACCGGCACGACATGACGCACAGCCCGGGTGTTCTCGCCGCGCGGCCGCCAGTGCGCCGGCGATGGACGAGCGGCTGTCGGGGTCGGTGGCCAGCCGTTCGGTGGCCTGCCACAAGGTCTCGGACCCCGAGTCCGGCAGGCCCATCACGGCGAGGAGCCGGCGGGCCGCGTGCGAGCCTTCGACATCGCTCTGCTCGAGGGCCTGGTACACCGAGACGTCGAGGATGCGCGCCGTTCCCTCGGCGCGCTCCACGTAGCGACCCACCCAGAAGATGGACTCGGCGACCCGGCTCAGGAGGGCGCGGGTCACGAGCGCACCGTGCCATGTTGGTGCACGGCTTGCTGTTGTGGCCTTGCTGCTGTTGCTGCTGCTGCACGCCGAGCTCGCCGTCGGAGGCCGGGCCGACATCCATGGGCGGCCCCGCTTGGAACGGCGAGACCTGCCGGGGCGGCAACACCGGCATGGACAGCCCGCCGCCCACCACCCAGGTGTCCTTGGAGCCTCCCCCCTGGCTCGAGTTCACGACGAGGCTGCCCTCGCCGAGCGCCACCCGCGTCAGGCCGCCGGGGAGGACCCAGATGTCCTCGCCGTCGTTGACGGCGAACGGGCGCAGGTCGACGTGCCGGCGGACCATGGTGCTGTCGACCCAGGTGGGCGACGTCGACAGCGCAACGACGCGCTGGGCGATCCAGTGGCGGGGGTCGGCCTCGACGTCGAGCGCCAGCTCGTCGAGCTCGGCACCGGTCGCCGACGGGCCGATGACGAGCCCCTTGCCGCCCGACCCGTCGACCCGCTTGAAGACCAGATCGCCCCGGCGCGACAGCGCGTCCTTGCGGACGGCGTCGTCTACGAGGTGCATCGTCTCGACGTTGTGCAGGATCGGGTCCTCGCCGAGGTAGTAGCGGATCATGGCCGGCACGTAGGTGTAGACCAGCTTGTCGTCGGCCACGCCGTTGCCGACGCCGTTGGCGATGGTCACCCGCCCCGCCCGGGCCGCGTTGGTGATGCCGGGGCAGCCCACCAGCGACTCGGGCCGGAACTGCAGCGGGTCGAGGTACTCGTCGTCGACGCGGCGGTAGATGACGTGCACCGGTACTTCACCCTCCGTGGTGCGCAAGAAGACGTCGGTGCCGTGACACACGAGGTCACGGCCCTCCACCAGGTGTACGCCCATGAGGCGGGCCAGCAGCGCGTGCTCGTAGAACGCAGAGTTGTGCACGCCCGGCGTGAGCACTACGACGGTCGGGTCCTGCACCGACGCCGGCGCCGCCCGGCGCAATGCGTTGATCAGGCGCGCCGGATAGTCCGTGACCATCTGGATCGGCTGACCCCAGAACAGCTCGGGCAGGACCCGGGCCATGGCCGCGCGGTTCGCCAGCACGTAGCTGACCCCGGACGGGCTTCGAAGATTGTCCTCCAGCACGCGGAACTCGCCGTCCTCGTCGCGGATCACGTCGATCCCCGCCACATGGATGCGGACGCCATTGGGCGGTGAGAAGTCATAGGCCGCCCGCACGAAACCCGGGGAGCTCGTGATCACCTCGTGCGGGATGAGCCCGTCGCTCACGATGCGCGCCGCCCCGTAGACGTCGGCCAGGAAGAGCTCGAGCGCCCGGACGCGCTGGGCCACGCCCGCGGCAACCGTGGCCCATTCCGCACCGGTGAAGATCCTGGGTACAACGTCGAGTGGGAACGGCCGTTCCTCGCCGTCGAGATCGAAGGTGACGCCCTGGTCCATGAAGGCCCGGGCCAGCCGGGAGGCGCGGGCCGAGACGTCGTCTGGGCCCATCTGGGCCAACGAGGAAGCCACCGCGGCATAGGGCACCCGGGCCGTGCCGTCGCGGCCGACCATCTCGTCGAAGGCGTCCATGGTGAGCCCACGGGCGGACGTGCCGTAGCCGTCGAAGAGGTCTCCCACGGACCTCAGGGTGCCAGGCATGTGTTTCGCGCTGGTTTCATGGCCGCGAACAGCCGGTGACGGCGCGCGCCGGGATCGCGAGCGCAGGTGAGCGGGTCGATGGTGGTGGATTGGACGCCGCCGCCGGGGGCAGCGAAGCGGGCGGGGGCGCGATCAAGCCTGCATCGTACCGGGGGTGTTACCCGACGAGCCCAAGCCCCTTGACGTCGTCGCGCTCGGCCAGCAGCTCGTCGGTGGTGATCCCGATCCGCTCGGTGGCGAATTCGTCACGGGCGAAGCCCTCGACGACGGACCAGCCGCCCTTGCCGTCGGCCTGCACCGGGAAGCCGAACTGCAGGCCCTCGGGCGCGCCGTACTGGCCCTCGCTGGCCACGGCGACGGAGAAGCAGTCGCCCTTCGGTGGTCTTGGTGCGCAAGCTGACGACGGTGTCGATCGCCGCCGCCGCCGCCGAGGCCGCCGAGGACGAGCCCCGGGCGTCGATGATGGCGGCGCCACGCTTCTGCACCGTCGTGATGAAGTCGCCCCGCAGCCACTCGTCGTCCGTGATGACCTCCGTGGCCGGCTTGCCGCCGATGCGGGCGTTGGCGAAGTCCGGGAACTGGGTGGCGGAGTGGTTGCCCCAGATCGCCACGTTGGTGACGTCGCCCACCAGCGACCCCGGCCTTCGCGGCGAGCTGTGCCTTGGCCCGGTTCTCGTCGAGGCGGGTCATGGCGAACCAGCGGTCGGCGGGCACCTCGGGCGCGTTGGAGCGCGCGATGAGGCAGTTGGTGTTGCAGGGGTTGCCGACGACGAGGACGCGCACGTCGGAGGCGGCGTTCTCGGCGATGGCGCGACCCTGTGGCTTGAAGATCCCGCCGTTCACGCTGAGGAGGTCGCCGCGCTCCATGCCCGCCTTGCGCGGGATGGATCCCACCAGAAGCGCCCACGACGTGCCGTCGAAGGCGGTCTTGAGGTCGGAGGTGGCGACGATGTCGTGCACCAAGGGGAAAGCGCCGTCGTCGATCTCCATGACCACACCCTCGAGCACGCGCATCGCCGGCTCGATCTCGAGGAGGCGCAGCACGATCGGCTGGTCCTCTCCGAGCAGCTGGCCCGAGGCGATCCGGAACAGGATGGAGTAGCCGATCTGGCCGCCGGCGCCGGTGACGGTGACGTGGACGGGGGGCTTGGCCATTGAGGTTTGGTCCTTTCCGACAGTCTTCGTCGGGTTGCGACAATGTGTTGTTACAGGCGGTCGACGATGGCCGAGGCGAACTCGGAGCATTTCACCTCGGTGGCGCCGTCCATCAGGCGGGCGAAGTCGTAGGTCACGACCTTGTCCGCGATGGTGGCCTCCAGGGCGTGCACGATGTCGGACGCGGCGTTGTTCCAGCCAATGTGCTCGAACATGAGCACACCCGAGAGGAGCACGGAGCCGGGGTTGACCTTGTCCTGCCCGGCGTACTTCGGCGCGGTGCCGTGCGTCGCCTCGAAGATGCCGTGGCCGCTCACGTAATTGATGTTGGCCCCCGGGGCGATCCCGATCCCGCCGACCTGGGCGGCCAGCGCATCGGAAAGGTAGTCACCGTTGAGGTTCGTGGTGGCGATGACGTCGAAGTCCGACGGCCGGGTGAGCACCTGCTGCAGCGTGATGTCGGCGATGGTGTCCTTGACGAGGAGCTTGTCGCCCGGCTTCCCGTCGCAGTCGTCCCAGCCGACGGCCACGTCGGCGAACTCCTCGCGCACGAGGTCGTAGCCCCACTCGCGGAACGCGCCCTCGGTGAACTTCTGGATGTTGCCCTTGTGCACCAGCGTCACGGACTCGCGCTTGCGGTCGAGCGCGTACTCGATGGCGGCCCGGATGAGGCGCTTGGAGCCCATGGGCGAGATCGGCTTGATGCCGATGCCCGACAGTTCCCGGATGGGCCAGCCCATCTCGTCGCGCAGGTAGGTGGCGAGCTTCTCGGCCTCCGGCGTGCCGGACTGCACCTCGTAACCGGCGTACACGTCCTCGGTGTTCTCCCGGAAGATCACCATGTCGACCAGCTCGGGGTGGACCACCGGCGAGGGGACGCCGGTGAACCAGCGGACCGGGCGCAGGCAGACGTAGAGGTCGAGGATCTGGCGCAATGCCACGTTGAGCGAGCGGATGCCGCCGCCGACCGGTGTCGTCAGCGGTCCCTTGATCCCGATCAGGTGGGACCGGAAGGTGTCGACCGTCTCGTCGGGCAGCCAGTTGCCCGTCTCGTCGAAGGCCTTCTGGCCGGCGAGGACCTCCTTCCAGGCGACCTTGTGGCCGTGCTTGGCGGCGGCGGCATCGAGGACCAGCTTGGCGGCGGGCCAGATGTCGACCCCCGTGCCGTCGCCCTCAATGAAGGGAATGATGGGTTCGTCGGGGACCTGGAGCGTGCCGTCGTCGCCCATGCGGATGAGATCTGCCATGGACCGGATGCTACGGGGCCGGGCGGCGAGGTCCCAATTGAGCGGGCTCGGGACAGCTGGCGCCGAGGTGGCTCGGCCCGAGCCCGAGCGCGGCGTAGATCTCCCGCGTCGCGCTCGAGGTGTTGAACGTGTAGAAGTGCAGCCCCGGCACGCCGGAATCGAGGAGGTGGGAACAGAGCTCGGTGGCCAGCTCCACGCCCTCCTTGCGCACCGCGTCGGCGCCGCCCCGCTCGTCGGCGGCGCGCAGGCGCTCCTGCATCCAGTCGGGGGCGGCCGCACCCATGGCGCCCAGGCGGCCCATGGTCGACAGCGAGGTCACGGGCAGGATGCCCGGGCAGCACGGGCGTGTCGATGCCCCGCTCGCGCAGGTCGGCGATCAGGCCCTCGTACTCGGCGGCCTCGAAGAAGAACTGGGTGACGCCGAAGTCGGCCAGGGCGAGCTTGGCGGCCAGGTAGTCGCGGTCGCTCGGCAGGTCGGGCGAGCGCGGGTGGCCGGCCGGATGCGCCGCCACGCCCGACGGAGAACCCGCCGATGGCGCGGGCCAGCTCGACCAGCTCCGCCGCGTAGCGCGAGCTCGCCGGGGCCGGCTGACGGGTCCTCGGGCGGGTCGCCGCCCAGGGCCATGAGGTTCTCGACGCCGGCCTTGCGCAGCGTCACCAGGATGTCGGCCAGCTCGAGACGAGTGTGCGCCACACAGATGATGTGGGCCATCGGGTTGAGCTTGGTCGTGTGCAGCATGCCCGACACGAGGTCGAGGGTGCGCTGGCGCGACTCGGCACCGCCGCGGTAGGTGACCGACACGAACGACGGCTCCAGCGGCTGCAGCTCGCCGATGGTGCGGGCCAGTGTGGCCAGCTCCTTGTCGTTCTTGGGAGGGAAGAACTCGAACGAGTAGGTGGGTCCGGCTGCCAGCAGGTCGGCGATGCGGGTCATGTCGGCGATGCCGTCCGCTCGACCGAAGTCGTCCTCGAGGCGGACGATGTCGTCCTCACCGAAGTAGGAGCCTTGCTGCACCTCGATGAAGACGACGTCGGCGCTCCCCTCGTTGGCGATGCGGTGCGCGCTCTCGAGCGGGATGTCGATCGACTCCCCGGCGGGCACGTGCGTCACTTTGCCGTCGAGGGTCACCGTGGCCGTGCCCGGACACGATGAACCAGTGCTCGGCGCGCTTGGAGTGGCGCTGGTAGCTGAGGCGCTTCCCGGGGTGCACCACGATGCGCTTGACCTTGTGATCGGGCGCGTCGTCGTCGAGCACCGTGTAGTTGCCCCACGGGCGCTCTGCATACTCCCGCTCGCTCATCTGCTCGTCGCCTCCCTGGGCGTGGCCGTCGCCGCCGTCGTCACCGGGCTGCCATCTCCGCCGCCCGCAGGGCGTTGCGTAACAGCATGGCACGGGTCATGGGTCCGACCCCGCCGAGGCGGGGCGTGATCCAGCCGGCGACCTCGGCCACGTCCGGGTGCGCATCGGGGATCAGCTTCTTCCCCTCGAAGCTGGTGCCGGCGGAGACAACGGCTGCACCGGGCTTGACCATGTCCGGTGTCAGCACGTGGGGCCGCCCTGCCGCCGCCACGACGATGTCGGCCGTGCGCACGATCGCAGTCATGTCGGCGGGATCGACGCCGGTGTGCACCATCGTCACCGCCGCGTTGCAGCCGGGACGCTTCAAGCGAGAGAAGGTTGGCCAGGGGGCGCCCGATCGTGACGCCGCGCCCGATGATGGCCACGTGGCGCCCTTCGACCGGGACGTCGTACGCGTGCAACAGCTCGACGATCCCCGACGGAGTGCACGGCAGCGGGCCCGGCGTGCCGAGCACCAGCCGTCCGAGGTTCACCGGGTGCAGTCCGTCGACGTCCTTGGCTGGGTCGACCGCGAGAAGCGCCTGCTCCTCGTCGAGCCCGGCGGGCAGCGGCAGCTGCACGAGGAACGCGCTGACCTTGGGATCGGCGTTGAAGCGGGCGATGACGTCGAGCACCTCCGCCTGGGTCGCGCTCGCCGGCAGGTGCTCGCCCACCGAGTACATGCCGATGCCGGCGCAGTCCTCGTGCTTCAGCGCGACGTAGCGCTCGCTCGGTACGTCGTCGCCGACGAGAATGGTGCCCAGGCCGACCGTGCACGCCCTCGCGCTGCAACCGCTCGATCCGCTCGGCCACCTCGCCGCGGATGCGGGCGGCCACCGGCTCGCCGTCGAGGACGATGGCGCCCATCAGTGTCGGAAGTGTCGTTCGCCGGTCATGACCATCGCCAGTCCTGCCTCGTCCGCGGCGGCGATCACCTCGTCGTCCTTCACCGAGCCGCCCGGCTGCACGACGGCCGTGACGCCTGCGTCGGCCAACACCAACAGCCCGTCCGGGAACGGGAAGAAGGCGTCGCTCGCACCCGCCCCGCCCTTGGCGCGCTCTCCGGCCTTCTGCACGGCGATCTCGGCGGCGACTACGCGGGACTGCTGTCCGGCACCGACGCCGACGGCCTGCCCCGCCGTGACGACGGCGATGGCGTTGGAGGTCGTGCGGCCGCAGACGCGCCACGCCAGCACGAGGTCGCGCCATTCGTCCTCCGACGGTGCGCGCTGCGTCACCGCCCGCCATTCGGACCGGGGCGAGACGAATGCGTCAACGTCCTGCACCAGGACGCTGCTGCCGAGGCTGCGTAACTGGCGCACCGCCTGCTCGGGCGCCGGCCCCGACAGGATGCGCGTGGCCTTGCGGCGGCTGATCAACATCTCCAGCGCTGCCGGTGCGAACGAGGACGCGATGATCACGTCGGCCTGCGGCCCGGCCGCGATCGCCTCGGCCACCTCGTCGGTGACCGCGCCACCGATGGCGACCACCCCGCCGAACGCGCTCATCGGGTCGCACTCGAGCGCGCGCTCGTAGGCGGTGACGAGGGTCGCCGGCGACCGCCGCGCCGCACGGGTTGGCGTGCTTGATGATGGCGACCGCCACCTGGCCCGCGCCCGCATCAGCCGCGAGCTCGTGCACAAGGCGCCACGCCGCGTCGCCGTCGAAGATATTGAGGTAGGACAGCGGGCTGCCCCCGTGCTGGACCATGCCGTCCCACCAGCTGCTCGACCCCACCGTGCGGTAGCGCGAGCCTCGCTGGTGCGGATTCTCGCCGTAGCGCAGGACATCGGTGCGCTCGAGCGTGAGATGCAGGGTCGGCGGGAGCACCGCAGACAACTCTGCCTCTTCCGCGTCGACGGGCGATGCGCCCTGCAGCTCCGGCGCCGGGGTCGGCCCTCCGGTGTCGAGCCAGGCCACGATGGCTGCGTCATAGGCGGCGGTGTGAGCGAAGGCGGCGCGGGCGAGGCGGCGGCGGGTGGCGGCCGAGAGCTGGCCCTTGGCGCGCAGCTCCTCCAGCACGACCGGGTAGTCCGCCGGCGACGTCAGGATGCCGACGTGCTCGTGGTTCTTGGCTGCGGCGCGCACCATGGCAGGACCGCCGATGTCGATCAGCTCGACCGAGGGGTCCGACGAGAACGGGTACAGGTTCGAGACCACCAGGTCGATGGCCTCGATACCGTTGGTCGCGAGGTCGTCGAGGTGCTCGGCCTTGGAGCGGTCGGCGAGGATGCCGCCATGGATCTTCGGGTGCAGGGTCTTGACGCGCCCGCCGAGCATCTCGGGCGAGCCGGTGACCTGCGCCACCTCAATGTGGGCGATGCCCGCCTCGCTGAGCTTGGCCGACGTGTTGCCGCTGGCGACCAGCTCCCACCCCAGATCCGAAAGACCCTGGGCCAGGTCGACCAGACCCTCCTTGTCGTAGACGGACAGCAGGGCTCTCACGACTTCATCTCCTCCACAACTCCCTCTCTCTTCTCGGGATGAATATCACGTCCGGCGTCGAGCTCGGCCAGGGCCCAGGCCACGGTGGCGGGATACAGCCGCCGCTCGACCACCTTGATGCGCTCGTGCAGCGACTCCTCCGTGTCGCCGGGCAGCACCGGAACGGCCTCCTGGGCGAGGATCGGCCCGGCATCCATTTCGACCGTGGCGAGGTGCACGGTGCAGCCCGTCTCCGACACGCCGGCGGCCAGCGCGTCCCGCACCCCGTGCCACCCGGGGAACGCCGGGAGCAAGGCGGGGTGGGTGTTCAGGATCCGCCCCGGAAAAGCACGGTGGACCTCACTTGTCATGACCGTCCCGAAGCCGGCCATCGCGACAAGGTCGACCTGGTGGGCCACCAGCGTGGCCGCGACCGTCCTGGTGAAGGCCTCGCGGTCGAAGTCCGGGCCGAAGCCGCCGTGGACGGCCCGGTCGACCAACTCGGCCGGGATCCCGCCCTGTTCGGCCAGGCCGAGCGCCGGGCAGGGCCGGTCGGACAGGACGACGGACACGGGCAGGGATGCCTCGACCATCGCTCGCAGGATCGTCCCGGAACCCGAGACAAGGACCGCGAGACGCATACGGGTCAATCTAGTGCCGGGTGCACCCGGCTCATTTGGGTGGCGCCGCGGACCCTACGCCGCGGCTGCGGCCCTACGACGGCGGTGCTGCACGAACACGTAGGCAGCGAAGATCGCCCCGCCCGCCACGGGGACTTCGAGCGTCAGCGGAGCCTCGGGCAGCGCCGGCTGCGGGTCGACGTGGTAGCAGGCAAACCAGTAGCTCACCCACGACACCTGGTGGGCACCGTCCAACGGCGGGATGTAGTGCTGCCGGGAACCTCGCCCCGGCGGAAGGTACGCATGGTCGCGGTAGGTGTTGTACCAACCGGCACCGCCGACGACCACGGCATCGACCACCACGCCGGGGACACGCCCCAGCCCGAGGTCGACCTCCTGCCCGTACCCGGGCTGCTCCGGGCCGTCATTGTCCTTCACCTTCCCGTAGAGCGCAGGGTCACCGGCGCCGTGATTCGAGTGCGATCCCACCCAGGTGTCGCCTCGGAATCCGAGGGCACGGCAACTACTCGGGTCACCCCCGAAGGTCGGGCGGGCCCTGTTGTCCGACGCGCAGTCCGCAGCCCAGGCCGTCGATCCCGACAGCGCGAGGAGAAGGCCACCAAAGAGAAGGAGGCCCGCGCCACGGGCGACCCAGCCTCCCCTTGGTAAATGAACGCGCATGCCTCCAGCTAGCTCCGCTCTCGACGTTGCCGCGATGCACGCATCTCGAACCCGTCGAATTGTGTGCGGCAATGATGGGCGACGATCAAAAAAATGTTCAAGCAGGGCCCTGGTGTTTCTTTTCAGCGTCACGAACAATTCACCTTGCGGCCATGCTCCGTTCGAGATCGCGTCCACATCACGTCGACCTCACGAACAATTCACCTCACGGCCATGCTTCGTTCGAGATCGCGTCCACAAAACGACGCGCTTCGGAGAGTGCAACAGGAACCGCCGAGCATGTCGACACGCGATGACATCGATGCGCGCCGTCTTGCACGATGGCGCGATTTCTCCGTACCAGTCGTGGGTTAACGTGCGACAGCCATGAGCTTCCAGGCGACGGTGCTGACCGCAACAACCGTGAAGCGTGCAGCAGCGATAGCCGGCGTCCTGCTCTTGAGCTTGACCGCGACCCGCGATGCATCGGCCGCGACACCGGCGCCATCTACGCAGCCTTCAACAACCTTGCTGGCGTCTCTCACGCGTTCGATCGCCGCCGCGACCAGGACGGGATCGGCACGGATCACCGTCCAGTTCTTCACCGGTTCGACGAGCGGCAAGGTGGTCCAGGACTCGACACTCCATACCGGCAAGCAGACGACTGCCATCAAGAAGGAAGTGGTGTCAGTGCTTCTCGTCGGGGGCGCGGCCTACATCTCGGGCAACAACAAGGGGCTCACTTCCTACTTCGGGATGCCCAGCTCTCTCGCGTCCACACTCGACGGCAAATGGGTCTCGATCCAACCGACGGACTCCTCGTTCCAATCGATCACCGCCAATGTCGACCTGACGTCAGCACTGGCGAACGTGACCCCCGCCGGCACCCTGGTTGCCGGGAAACGTTCGAAGGTGAACGGGCGGCAAGTGCGGAGCATCGCGGGCACTGCACCCGGCAACGCAGGGCGACTGACGCTCTTCGTTGCTGCCAACAAACAGGCGCTCCCAGTGGCGGCGGTGGAATCCAACGGCTCCGGCAAGTCGGCCACCGGGGAGATCGTGACCTTCACGCGTTGGGGCGAGGGCGTGCAGGTGGCGGCGCCGAGGACCGCCATACCGCTGTCCGCCATTGACGCTGCATCGTCAGCTTCCGGCTAGGGCACCGCCCGCCCCCAACAGCCGACCGGGGTTGCAGGCCCAGGGCCGGCCATCAGCCGACCAGGCTGCACGCCCGTTGATTCACAATGTCCGGACAAATTGCCTGGCCGCGGCCGCATCTGGCCTCACGGCAATGCGTTTACCTCCCGAAGGAATTGGTGAATATGCATTGTTGATGACGACGACGGGGAACCCGGCGTTACCAGGTCGTGCGTGCTGGGCAGAACAAGGCGGTCGCTTCGCGTTTTCTCTCTCCGTCGCGATTGACGCGGGGTCACGCAAAGTGGTTCGTTCACGCTCAGCGAGAATCTGGACGGCGCGTTCCCACACAACGTGGGGGCTTGGTGAACCGATCCGATCGAGACGGCGACGAGAAAGCGGGGAAGCGTCGGCCTGCCCTCGCCCTCAACGTGCTCATCGCCAGCGTCGCGGCCATCGGGATCGCCGCATGCGTGGTCCCCACCTTCGCGGTGGCGGAATCCAGGACCCCGACCACCCCGAGCGCTCATGCCGCTTTCGCCGCAAGTGCGTCGGTTGGCACACAGCAGAACTGGTTCGGCCTCGCCGCGACCCACGACGGAAACGGGTACTGGGCTGTGTCGAGTAGCGGTTCCGTGGAGTCGTTCGGCGATGCGACGACCTACGGGGACATGTCCGAGACTGCCCTCAACAAGAGCATCGTCGGCATGGCGCCCACCCCGGATGGTCGGGGGTACTGGCTCGATGCCGGCGACGGCGGCATCTTCACGTTCGGCAACGCGAACTTCCTGGGGTCGACCGGCTCACTGACTCTGAACAAACCCGTGGTCGGTATGGCCCCGACCCATGACGGGGGCGGCTACTGGATGGTCGCCTCCGACGGAGGGATCTTCGCCTTCGGCGACGCCAACTTCGAGGGATCGATGGGTGCCCAGCACCTCAACAAGCCGATCGTCGGCATGGCCCCGACCCATGACGGGGGCGGCTATTGGATGGTCGCCTCCGACGGAGGGATCTTCGCCTTCGGCGACGCCAACTTCGAGGGATCGATGGGGGCGGACCCACCGACTTCCCCGATCGTGAACATGGCGCCGACTCCGGACAACAACGGCTATTGGCTGCTCAGCCAGGACGGCACGGTGTACCCCTTCGGTGACGCCGGTCGTTTCGGCTCCGTCACGGGAGCAACGGCACCGGCAACCTCCCTGGCCGGAAAGGATGGGGGCTACTGGGTTCTGACAGCAGACGGAGCCGTACACCCGTTCGGCTCGGCGCAGAACTACGGGTCACCCCTTGTCGGCGCCATCATTGCGCGTTCTCCGGCCAGCAATGCCGCGGGCCCGTCGCCGACGCCGCCGGGCACATCGGCAAGCGGCGGTAACTCAGGGGGCGGCTCCGGCGCAGTATCGATCGGCGCGCTCACGCCGTCGAGCGGGACAGCCGGAGGCGGCGACACCATCGACATCTCCGGATCGGGATTCACCGGAGCCACCGAGGTGGACTTCGGTACGAACGCCTCGTCCGACTTCACCGTGACCTCGCCGACCACCATCACCGCGGTCGCCCCGGTCGGAGCGGGTTCGATCGACGTCCGCGTGGTGACTCCCGAGGGGTCCTCGGGCACCAGCAACGCGACTCGGTTCACCTACGACCCAACGGGACAAGCGCTCATCACAGCCCAGGGTCAACGCCTCGATATCGGCGGTGTGCCGACGATCTTCAGCGGCTTCAACGCATACGAACTCGCCACGCAATGGGGCACCAACGCCGGCTGTGGCGGGATGGCCACCACGGCCCAGATCGACTCGTTCTTCGCGTCGCTGCGCCCGCATTCAATCGTCCGGTTCTGGGCCTTCCAGGGAACGCTGGCAACGAACTTCGGCACCCACCAGCTCGACTGGGCACCGCTCGACAACGTCTTCTCGCAAGCCGCCAAGTACCACGTCTATCTCATCCCCGTGATCAGCGACCAGGGTGGGACCTGCGACGGTGACCACTGGCAGGATCCCGCCTGGTATGCCGGCGGTTTCAAGGACGTCTTCAACACCGCGAGCAACTCCGACGGCCGCGGGCTCGTGCCGCTGTCCTATTGGACCTACATGAACGACATCGTGAGTCGGTACGCGGACTCGCCGGCACTCGGCATGTGGGAACCAATGAGCGAGGCCGAGGCGTCGACGTGCCCTGCCGCAGACGAACCGTCCAACTGCTCGGGACATCAGACATGCCCGAGCGAGACGGCCGCCGCCGGCGCCCTGGCCTATTTCTTCAACTCGGTCGGGGCGCAGATACACCAACTCGACCCAAACCACCTGGTCGAGGGCGGTTTTCTGGGCGGAGGACAGTGCGGCACCTCGGGCAGTGATTACCAGAGTGTCGGGGCCTCTCCTGGTATCGATGTCCTGAGCGTCCACGACTACTACGGATCGGCGCCGCTCGGCGGAGACCAGTGGAACGGGATGGCCGTGCGGTTCGCGCAGGCCCGGGCCCTCGACAAGCCCATCATCACCGGCGAGGCGGGAATCGTCGCCGGAAACGGTCAGCCCGGATGCGAGAGCCTGCAGCAGCGCGCCCTCGACATGTCGGCGAAGATGACCGCGGAATTCGCACAGGGCGACAGCGCCTTCCTGGTGTGGGACTGGCTTCTCGATCCGTTGGGACCGTGCAGCTACAACACAGGGCCAGGCGACAGCTCGCTCCAGTCCACCATGGCGGCGACGCCCGCCGCCTGATCGTGGACCGGGGGACCCGGCTCAGAAGGTCTCGGGAAGGAACGTCGTCAGCGATGCAAAGAGGAGATAGAGGCCGGCGCTCCAGACCGGCACGAGAATGAACCATTTCCCGATGTTGCCGAACCAGCCGTTGAATCGGCGGTACGACAGCCCGAGGAGGAGCAGGAGGCAGACTTCGACGCCGACGGCGGGAAGCATCGACCAGTTCCAACTTGCCGTGGCCGCGTTCTCGACGTGGTAGGTGACATCAGCGGGAGGTGCTTGCGTGGTTGCGCCCGACTCCTTGAGCGTGCCCACTGCGATCAGACGCTGAGCCGCCGAGAACTCCGGGGTGCACGTCGTGAGTGTGATCCGGTTGTCCCCGAAGTAGTTGAGGACAGCGACATCGCTGGGAGACACCGCCTGGGGCGTCCCGGACACCACGTAGGTCAGGTGTTCACCCGAGGTCGTGGTCAAGAAGACCTGGTCTCCCTTGACGAGCGCCCCCAACCTGTTGAACGGCGCACCGTGCGTCGTGCGGTGGCCGGCGATGGCGACGTTCCCCGCCTGTCCGGGTACCGCCGTTCCGATGTAGTGACCTGGGCCTTTGGACAGGTCTGTCGCATTGGTTCCGGCCACGACGTACTGATCCACTCCGATGACGGGGATCTGGATCCGGGCCACGACCGTGCCGTCGGGCGGAGACGGGACTCGGGTCGCGGCAGGGATCAACGCGGGTCCTGCTGCTGTCGGCTTGGGCGGATGGTGCGCCCGGACCGCCGCATCGAACGCAGACTTCAGCTGGCCT
This sequence comes from uncultured Acidimicrobiaceae bacterium, assembly GCA_963762175.1. GTDB lineage: Bacteria > Actinomycetota > Acidimicrobiia > Acidimicrobiales > RAAP-2 > Bog-473. The sequence goes on along the minus strand of CAVXJW010000001.1, from coordinate 276,550 downwards.
TGGTCCTGGTGCTGCGATATGGAAGTCCCCCAGAGTTGCCAGGCCACGAAAAGCAAGATGATGGCGCCGAGATTCCGGATCCATGTGAAGGCGGTGGCCCACCCGAGGTGCCTGCGAGTCTTGGCAGCGGCCGCCACCTCGTCTCCGGTGTCGCCGAGCATCGGCGGCGGCGCGAGAAGCTGCTCCGGGTCGGGGGGGTCTAGGACCGCGAGTGTCTGGGTCTCCGACCGTCCCCCGGAATTCGTCTCGACCGCCGGCGTCTCCACCAGAGTGGTCGGTGCGGGGTGCTGTACCGCAACGACCGGTTCCACGACAGTCGTCACCGGTTCCACGACGATGGGTGGCGGTTCCACGACAGTCGTCACCGGTTCCACGACAGTCGTAACCGGTTCCACGACAGAGGGTGGCGGTTCCACGACAGAGGGTGGCGGTTCCCCCAGGAGCGGACGCGGCTCCATGGGACTGTGCGTAGCGATCACGGCACCAGTGACCGTGAGTCCCGCCGTCGTCACGGTGCCCGGGCTGGGCTCCGCCGCGATCGGCTGTTCCCCGGCGATCTCGTTCGCCACCCCCGAAGCCGCCCGAAGGATGCGGCCGATGGCCACCTCGTCGGAGGGCGCGCCGTCACCGGCCCGCCAGATCGCACCCCAATCCACCTCGGGCGCGTCCGTGCCCGATTGGCGCTGACCGGCCGAGGCAAGAGCATCGGACACGACCCGGTCGACGAACGCTTGGCACAGCTCCCACGCGTCAAGCCCGGGGTACGGCCGCTCCAGGAGGTCTTCTCCGCCTGTTCGGCGGTCACCGGGGGTCATCACGGACAGGAACGCACGCACACGAGAGGCGTGAGGTTACGCGGAGACGCCACCGGCGCCAATTGCGGCGCTGCGGGACGCTTGATCGCGGATCATCTCCCGGGCGAAGGCCACGAGGAAATCCTGGTTCTGCAGAAGAACCGCCTGCTTCGCATCCTCTGACCCGAGCACACCGGTCTGGTTCTTGATGCTCGCCTGCTGCCCGGCCGTCGCTTCCGCCACAAGGCCATGCTGATTCCGGACATAGAGGACGACGCGCTCGTACGAGGTCGTCGAACCGGTGATCACCGGGAGGATCCAGTAGACGATCGACCAGCTGCCGAATTGCTGCGATGTGTAGGCCATTGCCTGACCGGTGATCCCCCCGGCCAGACTGACATTGGTGACGTTCGCCAGGGAGTAACCGTGGAACTGGTAGCACTGCTCGATCCCGAACGCCGCGAAGGACTGCAGGTCCGGAGTGTCGATGACGTCAGCGACGACGTCCGTCTGGGCCTGCAGGTCACCACCGACGCCGGGAGCGATCTCGTAGCGATTCCAGACCGAACCCTCGCCGAAGAGCGGGGCCGCCCATTGGAACGTCGCGTCGTATCGGCTCGTCCAGCCCACCGGCGTCACGGGATCAGTGATGAACGAGTCGAGCTTCGGCGTACCTGACACGTTGGCCACCAGGTTGTACGACTGCAAGCCGACATCACTGAAGCCGACGATGATCCCGAGCACCAACACCAGCGCCAAGGCGAGATACACCCGAGGGACGGCGACACTCTGCTTCGACTTGCCTGGAGCTTCCTGCATCGCCGAGCCCGGCACCCCTACGTCAGGTCGATCCCGGCCCTCGATACCGATTCTGAGCCCTATGGGGCCGATGCACAGGATCATGATTGCGATACCGACGACGAACAGAACGAGGCCGATGTAGGGGTGAAGCACATCAATGGCGAAGTGCTCGCCGTACTGCCGGCCCGCCCAGAACACCAGGAGGAGCCGACCGAGATTGAGCACCCAGAGGAGAAGCATGCCGCCGGCCAGCCACAAGAGCTTCCGGATCAATGGCCCACGGATGACAGCCGCAAACGCCGCTCCGATCAAGAGGAACCCGACGACGCCGTTCACCCCGGAGCAGGCCGAGATGATGCTCAGGCGAAACGGGTGGCCGTTGTGGACGACCGTGAAGACGGCATTGTTCAATCCACCGGGTTCGGGCGTCGCGACATGAATGACGTGCAGGACCCTCGTGATGCCGAACAACGTCGCCGTCGTGAACGCGTTCAGGACACCCAACAACACGGAGGTGTAGGGATATGGCCAGGCCAGGAGGAGGAAGGCCACTGCCACCTTTTGCCGCCACAGCACTCTGACACCGAAGATGACCGCCACCGCCCCGGCGACGAAGAACGGCAGCGTCAGGAGGTCGATCCGCCACACCCAGAACATGGCAGACAACCTGTTCGGCAGGAATAGGTTGGCGCACAGCGCAGCAGCCATCAGAGGTACGCCGATGATGTAGTCCGTCTGACGGTCGTGGATCGTCGGCTCGTTCGGGCGGGGATGCCGGTTGATAGCCGCAAGCACCAGCGAAATGATGGGCACGAGGCTCACGTAGGCCAAGGGGGAGTTGAGATCGGCCAACTGCATCAGCGTTGTGAGCGAGTAGCTGTAGGCGATGATGGTCACGGCCAACAGGGCACCTATCTGTACTGCTGTCCGCTCCCGTGGTCGCGCCTCACTCCAGGTGAGCCGCGCCTGGTCGCGGATCTTCCGGATCGTCCCGGGCCAGACCCGCGCTCGGCCTGGTTGTGGTCATGGCCTCAGTCATCAGCCGAACACTCCGTGGACATAGTCGGACGTACGAGGATCGATCGGGTTGTTGAAGACGTCGTGCGTCGGCCCTGCTTCCACGATGTGCCCGGGCTGCCCTTCCCCGTCGACCAGGAAGAGGGCGCAGTTGTCCGACACTCGGTTCGCCTGCTGCATGTTGTGGGTGACGATCACGATGGTGATCTCGTGGCTCAGGTCCTTGATCGTGTTTTCGATCACGCTGGTCGAGATGGGGTCCAGCGCCGAACAGGGCTCGTCCATCAACAAGACCCGCGGTCGAACCGCCAGTGAGCGCGCGATGCACAGGCGCTGCAGCTGACCCCCGGACAGTGCGGCGCCGGATTCGTTGAGGCGATTACGGGTCTCCTTCCACAAACCGGCCCGCTCCAGGCATTCGCGGACCAACGCATCCTGGTTGGGAACTTTGATGCCCGAGAGGCGAAGCCCCGAGAGCACGTTCTGCGCGATCGTCATGGAGGGAAAGGGGTTCGGGCGCTGGAAGACCATGCCGATCCGGGATCGCGTCTGGGTCACCGGCACACCGGGCGCGTAGATATCGGTGTCGTCGAGGCGGACCGAACCCGAGAGAGCGGCGCTGGGGATCAGCTCGTGCATTCGGTTCAGGATCCTGAGGAAGGTGGACTTGCCGCAGCCAGACGGACCGATGAGCGCAGTGACCTTCCGTGGCTCCATCACGAGGCTCACGCGTTCGAGCACCTTGTTACTTCCGAACCAGGCACTGACGTTCGTGGCCTGCAGCGAAGCAGGTCCCACGACAGTTGATCCGGGATACGCCGCATTGGTCGGCATCGGCTGCTGGTCAATGGCGGTCACGGGAACACCCCCACATTGAGCAGTCCGCGCAAGACGACGCCGAGGAGCATGCACCAAAGGGCGACAGCCAGGGCGGCCTTCCAACGCGCATACCCGCGACGGCGACTGCGCTCTGCGAAGACGACCGCGACGAGGCCCGACAGCGGGAAGACCAGCGCCGCGGCGGCGAAGAAGACGGCCCAGTCAAAGCTGGAGCGGCCCGGCGTCATCAGATCACCGAAGATGCGCCTGCCCTGCACGTGCACGGGTCGTTGCGTCATGCCTTTCTCTTTCGTCGTCGCAGTACCTGCCGGGACGCCTCACCGCACACCAGAAGGACCAAGCCCAATCCGGCGAGTGGCACCGGATTGCCACCGGTGAGGGCGAGCCCACCCCCGGAGCTTCCCGTCGTTCCCGCGGCCGTGCTGGGCGAGGCGCCTGAGGTTGCGGTGCCCGCATCGGCAACGGTCGTCGTGGTCGAGCTCGCCGACGTCGTCGTGGTGGTCGTGCTCGCGGGCGGATCGGCAGCCGCCTCGGCATCGAGCTGCTGCGCGACCTTCAGGTCAGCTGCCACCATCTGCGTGGTCGCGGGCGCCGCGCCGAGGGCTTCGATGTCCGCTTGCCCCTTGGTGCCCACCGCGAAGCGGATGAACTGGGCCAGCGCGAGCGCCTTGTCGGCCGAGAGCCCGTTCGTGGGGACGACGAGATAACTCTCCATCATCAGGTAGTTGTTGTAGGCGGTCGCATCCGTCGCGCTCGCAGGGAAGGTGACCAGGTTGTTGGTGGTGGGGTCGGAAGTCGAGGCAAAGGTGGCGTCGGCCTCAGCAGCCTCGGCCGAAGCTGCGGTCGGTGCGACGAAGGAACCCTGGGCATTCTGGACCGCAGCGGTCGGCAGATCCCACCTCACCCCCAACGGATCACCCGTCCACTCGGAGGCCACCGGCATGATGGCCCCGAGGCTGAGTTGCGTTGCCTTCGAACTGGGAGCCCCGGTCCGAGGGTCCAGGCCGATGAGCTTGCCCAACGTCGCCTGGTCCCCTCCGGTGACGGCGGTCCCCGAGTAGGGCCAGTGCTCGCTGGCGGTCGGATCCGTCGTCGAGGCCTGGGTCGTCGCGGCGACCAGGCCTGCGGCGAACGCCGCCTTCGAGGCATCGGTGCTGTCGAGGAGGGACATCACCGCAAAGTTCTCCATCGTGGGGTCGAGGTTGGCCCATCGGCCGAAGAGCAATGAGTCGGCCGGCGTGTTGGGCGGCGCTGTGCAACTCAGTCGTGCGTCACCCCAGCCGGTGTACTGCGGCGTGGCGGCGCCGTAGATCCCGTCGAGTTGGTCGAGGCTCAGCGGAATGTGCTGACAAAACTGGGACGGCTGGATCGTGGTCGTGCCCGCGTAGGTCGAGTTGGGGACCAGCGTCATGAGCGCGACCGGGCTGGCGACGAACGGTACGTAGGCGAACGAGCGGCCGTTCGCCGCAGCGGTCGCTGCCTCGGCCGTCGTCAGGGGCCGCTCGGTCACCGCGAAGTCGTTGGCGAACGTATCTGGCGTGGAGCCCACGAAATCGATGATCCCCTGCTCCAGATTCACATTGGTGTACGACGCTGAGTCGGGGGACAGACCCGCCGCGTCGTCGTGAATCAACTTGATCATCACGGGACCGGCGGCATCGCCACCCTCACCCGACACGGTCCCGGACAGCGTGGCGCCCGCAATGCTCGGGGACGCGGACGTCCAGGCCGCAGCGGACACCAGGGCGCCCAATCCGGCCAGGAGGACTCGCCGTCTCGTCGCCAGGAGCCTCATGAGGGAGCACCTGCTCGTCGCTTGAACCGCCGGCGGCCGACGATTCCGACCACGAGGAGGCACAGGCCCAACACGGTGAACGGGATGGCATCGATCCCGGTGCCCGCCATGGCGGACGTGCCCGCCAGCGAGACTGCGGCATCGGCGCCACCGCCCCCCGAACCCGAGCCGCCGCTGGACCCGGATCCGCCCTTTCCTGCCGCCACCGACGCGCTGGCCGTCTTCGTTCCGGACACCGCAGCGCCGGTGGCCGTACCCGAATTCGCGCCGGGAGGAGCGGCCGTCTGGTTCACGACGCCGCACGTCGGTGTGGTCTGGCCCGCGGCGACCTCGGTCGGAGTGAGGTCGCCACACGAATATGCCGCCTGCTCAGCCGCCGTCGGCGCGACGGCGCCCGGGACGTTGTGCTGCACGGCCGTGATGCCGTACTGCTCGAGCGAGAGCCCCAAGCTTGCATAGCCGAATGACGGTGCTGTCTGCTGGCCCAGGGTGAGCACATAGTTGACGAACTGACTCATGGTGTCCCCCTTGGACGCGGACCATCCCGTCGTCGGCGTCAAGAGGTAGCTGTACGTGGAGGGGTTGTAGACGTGCGGTCCCAGACCGTTGAAATTCAACTGGTGCGTACCATTGGGGAGCTGTGAGGCATAAGCCAGGGCGGACGCGACGTCGGTCGGGGATGGTGCCGTGTAAGCGCCGCTCGCGTTCTTCACCAGCGCAACGTTCTTCGACGGGTCCGTTCCTCCAAACCCTTGTTCCTCCTGGGCATACTTCACCTGGACTGCGCCGATTCCTCCGCCGTTGTTGGCGACATCGCTCGCAACCGCTGTGGTCGACTGGTCGTCCAGACCACCCTTGATCCCGGGCCAGTTGGAGTTCGGGGAGGTCGGCGAGAGCGCGACGCCATCCGTCGGGCCACCGGACTGGGCTTCTTGCGCTGCGACGAAGGCCGCCCACAGGGCCGGTTGTTCATCGATGCACCACTCTTCGAGCACGAAGTTGGTGCCGGCCGAGTCGCTCTCCGTCACCGGAACGACCGGGACATTGGGAAGGCTGACGCCCGGGTTTTCTGCCGCGATGTTCGGGTCGTTCCAGGTCTTGATACCACCGGTCAGCAAGCCGCACGCTGTCAGACTGCTCAGCTGCAGCTGTTTGTTGACTCCGGGGACGTTGTACATGAACGCGATGCCGCCGGCGGTGATTGGAATGAAGTTGAAGGCAAAGCTGGGCGGCGTCGTGTCCGTGTTGCCCACGTAACCGATGTCGCTCACGGCGAAGTCGGTTGTCTGGTTGGTGAACTCGAAGCGGCCGGTCCCCGAGTTGGAGGGGGCCCAGTTCATGGACAGGCTGTAGGGAGCGCCGTGCGTCGTATTGACCCACGTTTCAATGGCAGGCGAAGCGAACGAGGAACCGGTGCCATTGATAGGAGCGGGGGTCGTGTGCGCGGTCGCGTCAGGTGAGTGCTGCAGGGCCGTGGACTTGAGGAGGGACGAGGCCGCGGTCCCCTTGCCTGATGTCGTGGTGGTGGCTCCGGTGGCCGGACCAGGCGTCGTGCTCGTTGTGCTGCCCGAGACACTGCTCGTGGTGCTCGTGGACGTCGCCGCCCCGTCGGCTCCGGCGGCCGTACCGACGGCGGCGACGGACAGGGCGCAAAGTGTTGCCATTCCCAGGGCCCGCCCGCACCACCTGAGGGTCTTCATGTGCCCGTGCTTCCGTGTGTCTCGCTGGACGATCATTATCCTCAACCACTCCTTGGTCTCGCTCGTTGGACGGTCTTCTTCGCGCAGGGCGACTGGGCTCTTGGTTTTCGCGTGGCTGCTCATAGTTCCTCTGCAACTTCCTCTGGCGATCGCCGGGTGCGCCAGGGAACGGTGAAACCGCTGGGGCCGGGCTTCTTCGCCCCGATAAGTCGGGCCAGGATGAACAGCGTCAAGACGACGAGAACCAGGACGAAGGAGACCCCCCAGGCGACACGGGTGATGTTGGCGCCCGGTTGGAAGATCAGCTCCTTGATGCGCAGGGGAAGGTCATCCTGCTTCCCGCTGAACGGGTTCCAGTTGTAGTGCGCATTCCCTCCCGCCGTGAACAAGACGGGAGCGGTCTCACCGGCAACGCGGGCGATACCCAGGATCATGGCGGTGACCAACCCGACGCGCGCCGTGGGGAGCATGACTCGCAGGACAGATCGCCACTGCGGGGAGCCGAGGGCGAGTGCGGCCTCCCTGAGCGATCCGGGAACGATGGCGATCACCTCCTGGGACGCACGGGTGACGATGGGCAACATCATGACCGCAAGAGCAAGAGCGGCGGCAAACCCAGTCTGGCCGTTCTCCTTTTGCGGGACGACCCACAGCAGGTAGATGAAGATGCCGGCGATGATGGCTGGTGAGCCGGTCATGGCATCGACCACATTGCTCACCACCTTGGAGAAGGCATTCCGGTTGTTCACCAGGTAGGTCGCCGTGAGGACCCCGAGGGGGACGGTGATCAGCGTGGCCAGACCGACCTGCTCGATGGTCCCGACGATGGCTGGCCCGGCACCGACCGCAGTCACCGACGACTTCGCCGTCAGTCCGCTCATGTCCGCCACCAGGAAATGGGGAAACCGCGCAAGACCACCGCCGCCCCCTTGATGATGACGTAGATGATCACGGCCGCGAGCGGGATGAACGCGGCCAGCGCCCCTGTCCAGATGGCCACGGTGGCCAAGCGGTCCTTCATGGCCAGCACGCCGTACCGACCCCAGCACACGAAGCCGTAGATGAACAGGAAGGCGGCGACGACGCAGAAGGCGAATCCGAGTGCGCCCGAGATGCCCGCGACGGTGAAGGCGAGCCACACCAGAGCGACGGCGGACACCGCGGATCCCGGTCATCTCGATGACCGTCGAGAGCGGGACCGAGCGCTTGCGGCGCGGCCGGTCGGGTGGCAGCTCGACCTGTGGCACGGTCGCCACTGCCGGAGGTTCGAGCGTCTGGGTCATAGCCCGCTCCCATTCGAGCGTTCAACGACCAGCCGCGCCACGATATTGATGACCAGGGTCGTCGCGAAGAGGATCAAACCGAGGAGGATCAATCCACTCCGCGAAATCGCCGACGCGGTGTCGAAGTTGGCCGTGATCTCTGCCGCAATCGATCCGAGTCCTCCCGGCCCCATCAAATCGATCGTCAAATGATTGCCCTGGGAGAGGACCAGATACACGATCATCGTCTCCCCCAGGCCCCTCCCGATGCCCAGGAGGATGGCACCCAGGATGCCGTTGCGCGAGAAGGGCAGGATGACGTCGGTCACCATGCCCCACCGCGTGCCACCCAGGCCGAGCGCCGCTTCGCAGACGTCGCGTGGCGCCTGCGCCATCACCTCGCGACTGATGGAAGTGATGATGGGAATAATCGTCACGGCGCAGATCAACCCGCACGCGAAGATGGATTTGACGAACTGCCCGGGGCTGACGGTTCGGAAGATGGGCACGAAACTGACATGGGCCACGAGCCATCGAGCCGGTGCAGCCTGGAGGTTCGAGATGAGCAGCAATCCCCAGAAGCCGTACACGATGCTCGGAACGGTCGCCAGCATGTCGATGACACCCGTCAGGAAGGCCTTCATCTGCCGGGGGGCGTATTCGTTGATCATCAAGGCGGCGGCCAACGAGATCGGAGCAGCAACCGCGACGGCGATCAGCGCAATGGCGATCGAACCGACCAACAGGGACATCATGCCGAAATGGTGTGAGTCCGGAGACCAGGTCGGATCGGTGAAGATCCCGAACCCGCCGTCGCGCAGGGCCTGGAAGCCGTAGTAGCAGAGGAAGACGACAACGGCCGAGAGCAGCGCCAGGACGAATCCACTGCTGGTGGCCAGCACGCCGTTGAAGACCCTGTCCGCCCCGACCGGCTTGATGTTCAGGTTGATCGGGACGTCGTTGTGGGTCTCGGAGGTTGACAACCTCCGCTCGGGAGCCAGGGTGCTCATCGATCCCACCGCAGGGCGCGCCGACGCCCGATAGCGCCCGTGACGAGGAGGGTGACACCGAACGCCGCAAGCCAGACGATGGCCGCAGGGACGCCGGTGTTGGCCAGCGCCGTCGTTCCGGTCAGGGACGCCGCCGTGCTGACCGACGACGTCGCGGGGCTCGTCGTCGATCCCGAAGCACCGGCACCGGTGCTCGCGCTCGGGCTTCCGCTCGTGGTCGCAATCGGGGCTGTCGTCGTGGTGGCGGTCGTGGCGCCTCCGGCACCGGGCGAAATCAGAAAGGGCGCAGAGAACGCTTTGGGCGCCGTGAAGTCGTTCTGGTTCTGGCCGACGTACAGCACGCAGTAGTTCGTCTGATTGCAAATTGGCTTGAAGTTCGTCTGCTCGCCGAGTGCCTGACTCGGCAGCATGTACACCTGATAGGAGGTGTCGGAAAAGCTGCCGTCGTTGCCGATCAGGATCGAGATCCCCTGAATGGTGTTCCCGTCACAGGTCGAGTCGTCCTTGGGAAGATTCGCCGCTGTACCTCCGGGATCAGCACATTCGAGGATCTTGATACCGGCGTGTGCGGTGAAGTAGCCGTTGGCCCCGACCCCGACGGAGATCGTCTGGCCGTCGCTGAGGTTCCCGGCCGGCGACACGTTCAACGCCGGAGGCGAGGCATCCGCCGAGGCGACCTCGACGAACAGCGCCTCTGCCCCCGTTGCGACACAGAGCGCGAAGAGGACAATCGCAGCCGATCGACCACCCCAGGCACTCCACAGTCTGTTCACGAATGCGTGCTCGACTTCGAGATCCGGAACGCCGGTGAGAACATTTTGGGAGCGGTGAACTTCTCCTGGTTCTGTCCGATATAGAGCACACACGCCTTCTTCGCGTTGCACGCCGGCAGCGTGTCCGACTGCTCTCCGAGCTGCGGCGCATTGGGGACCGAGTACAGCTGGTAACCGTGTTCGAAGAAGCTGCCGTTGGGTGCCACCAGGATCGTGACGCCCTGAACGGTGTTCCCGTCACATGTGTTCACGCTGGTGGGCAGATTCTTTGCCTTGCCGCCAGGATCGGCACACTCCAGGATGTTGATGCGCGAGTAGGGAGTGAAGTACTTGTTTGCGCCCACCGACAGATTGATCTGCTGGCCGTTGTGATACGGGCCGGGTGTGATCGTCAATGCAGGCGGCTCCACGGCGCCGGATGTTCCCGCTGAGCCGATCATGAACCCTGAAAGCACGGCGGCTCCCAGGAAAGAAGAGGTGAGGATTCTCCCCCACCGACGAGGATGGTCAAGCGTCATGACGGACTCCGTTTGAATCGGCGGCGCCCGATGGCGCCGGTGAACATGAACAACGCGCCAAACCCGACCAGCCAGGGCAGGAGCGCGGGCGATCCGGTCGACGCAAGCGACGCTCCGGACCCTCCCGACCCGGTATTGCCCGTGGTCCCGGCGAACCCGCTCCCGGTCGTGCCGGCCGACGACACGACCCCTGCGGGTGCCGTCGTCGTCGTGCCCGATGTCGACGTCGTCGTGGTCGTCGTCGAGCTGGTGCTGGTGCTGGTGCTGGTGCTGGTGGACGTCGCGGCGGTGAAGGTCACCGTGACCGCGATCGCGCTCAGGGTGAGGTTGTCCGAGGTGTCGGCCGCTGTGTACTTCACCACTTCGGCCTTCGTGTCGCTCACCGAGAATGTGGCCATACCCGTGTTGTCCGTCGTGGCATTGGTTGCGGTGACGGTCGAACCGCCACCGTCTGCGGTCAAGGTCACCGTCTTGCCGGCCACCGGATCACCGCTGTCGTCGTAGAGGTGGACCGCGACGGTTGCTGTCTTCGAGCCGTCCGCGGGAAGGGTGCTCGGGCTTGCGGTGACGGAACAGTCAGCTGCGGTGGGTGGGGGCGCCGGCGGGTTGCCGAACGTGACCACTCCCTCTGCGTCGAGGACCTCGTTCCCATCGGTGACGTCGGTTGCCTGATAGGTGACGACCTCCGCAGTGGAGTCGGTCACGGTGAAGGTCGCCTGTCCGGCCTGATTCGTCGTCGCGCTCACCGTCGTGATCGTCGATTTTCCACTCAGCGCCTTGAGCCCGACGGTTTTGCCAGCGACCGGATTCGAAAAGAAGTCCGCCAGGGTCACGGTGACAGTCGACGACGTCGTGCCGTCAGCAGCGGGGTTTGGCGGATTGATGGTCACCGTGGTCCCGAGGCCGGCCGGATCGGCCGCGCCGGCGATGTAGGTGATCGAGACCGTCTTGGTCAAGACGACACTGTCCGTGGTATCGGTCGCAGTGAATGTGACCGATTCGGCGACACTGTCGTCTGCCTCGAACTCAGCGATGCCTGAGGCGTTCGTGACCCCGGGCATCGAGCTTCCAACGGCGATCGGGTGGGTTTGGATGTTGCCGGTGGGAGCGCCCTGGACCGTCACCGTCTTGTCCGCGAAAGGGTTCCCAAACTGATCGGTCATCGTGACGGTGATCAGGGTCTGCGTTTCACCGTCCGCCGGGGAGCTCGAAGCCGATGCCGTCATGGTCGACGCGGATGCAGAAGGTGAGCCCGCCGCGAACGTCACGGTGGGTGTCGACGAGAGGATGACGCCGTCGGTGGTGTCGGTTGCCGTCAGGGTCACCGTCTCGGCGACGCTGTCGGTTACCGGAAAGGACACCTGCCCGTTGGCTCCCGTCACGGCCGGGGACGGGGAGCCGATGACGGCGGACCCCGACGATGCCTGGAGCGTGACCGTCTTTCCCGCCACCGGGCTGTTGGTCGATGTCAGCAGTGTGACCACAGCCGTGGTCCCGCTGGCGCCGAGTGGCGCCGGCGAAGATGCCGTCACTGTCGATTGGGCTCCTGACACCGTGAGCGTCCCAAATGTCACCGAGGCCGTGTTGGTGATGACGGTGCTCTGCGTCGTGTCCGTGGCGGTGAAGGTCACGATTTCCGAAGCCGTGTCGGTCGCGGTGAACGTGACGACACCTGTTGCATCCGTGACGTTCGGTGTCGCCGCCGGCGTGATGACGGCGCTTCCCGTTCCGGCCAGCGTCACCGTCTGGCCGGCAAGAGGCTGCGCATTGGCCGCCTGGTCCCGGAGCGTGACGGTGATGGTGGTCGAGCTGCCACCGGCGACAGTCGTGGGGTTGGCGCTCACGGTCGAATGGTTGACGTCGACCTTGGGAGCCTGGAACACCACGGTCGGTTTCTGGGTCACGGTGACGCTGTCGGCACTGTCCGACGCCGTCAGGGTCACGGTCTCGGGCGCCGTATCGGTCACGGTAAACGTCGTCTGCCCGTTGGCATCGGTCGTCGCCGGCGAAGGTCCGGACACGGTCGTGGTCGAGGACGACGAGCTCAACGTGACGGTCTTGCCCGCCACCGGTACCCCGCCTGTCGCGAGCAGCGTCACGGTCACGGTCGAGAGATCCACGCCGTCGGCCGTGGCTGTCGTCGGCGAAGCCACCGCTGTCGAGGCGCTGGCCGAGGGTGTCGTGGCGACGGCCGGCGGTGAGCCGTCGCCCGGGTTGGTCCCCGCTGTCCCCGGCGTCGGATGCGATGAAGAACGGTGCGGACCACAGGTGGGGCTGGGTGAAGTCGTTCTGGTTGTTGCCGATGTAGAGGATGCATTCGGTGGCGGCCGTCTGGCCGCAGGCCGGTCCGCTCGAGCCCTCACCGAGCAGAACGTTGTCGGGGAGGGCGAAGAGCTCGAAGTTGGGTTCCGTGAAGGAGCCGTCAGCGTTGGGCAGGATGCCGGCGATGATGGTGTTGCCGTCGCAGGACGCCGAACTGGTCGGCACGACGCCGTTCGGCGCGGAGCACTCGACGATGTTGATGCCCTGGTTGTTGTTGTTCAGGCCGTCGTCGCTGGAGAAGGTCTCGTTCGCAGGCACGACCACATTGATGTTCTGGCCGCTCGAGAAGGGAATGCCGGCCGTGCAGGTGCCTGAGCATTGGGCCGCCGTGGTGACGATGGACCCGGTGGTGGGGCCGGCGGCGCCGGCGCCGACACTCAGCCCCAGCGTGACGCCCGCCGCGATGAAGAGGCCGACTCCCGCGAGTTGCAGGAACGTCCAGTACCAGGGTTGGCGCCCGCTCCGACCGTGTCGTGACCGCAATGACATTCCTCCTTTCAACTCCTGCACCCGTCCTTTCCTCGTCTGTACTCGGGTTGCTTTTGTTTGCCTCATAGCAAGCCCAAAGCCCGGGACCCCGCGATCGCTCGCTGGGCCCCGGGCTGGGCCATCCTCGCCAGGTCCGCTCGCCGAGCGTCCTGGGTGCTTCTGGTTAGTTGTTGCTGCTGGCCACCGTGGTGACGGCCGGCACACCTCCGAACACCGTTGCGACACCGGTGCCGGTGGCGGTCGCGTTGTTCGACAGGGTCAGTGTGGACGTTCCTCCACCGGAGACCACCGTGGTCCCGGCGGGGAAGTTCGCATTGGTGATCCCGACGTTCCCGCCACCAACCAGCTGGCCGGCGCTCACGATGTCGGCCGGGAAGTTGCCCGACGCCAAGGTGACCGTGGTTGGACCCGGAGCTGGTGTTCACCAAGAGGCTGGCTGCACACGAGTTACCGGGTGCGGCCTGCCCGTCAGCCGGGGTCGCGATGGCCGGCTGCGCCGACGTGTCGGTCAGGCGGGGGAACCCGAAGACCGTGCTGATCGTGGTCGTCAGCTCGGAGTCGAAGTTCAGTCCCGTCGTGTTGTCGAGGCCCTTGGAGAAGTTGCTGTTGCCGTCACAGATCCAGTTGAGGAAACCACCCGTGGAGGCCCGAACCGTGTTCGTGTTGTAGATGTTGAACAGGGTGCGTGCGGTTGGGTAGGTGTTCGCCAACAGGTGAGCAGTCGTGGGCGTCTGCCCATTCATGTTCACCTTGAGCCCGGTGAACGAAGTGCCGTTGATCGTCGAAGCCGCGGCATACGGGTTTGTGTTGTACACACCGTTGGACTCGATGTACAGCGTCGTGGCGACCTCAATAGCCTGGTCGACGAAGTCCGGCGACGGGAAGTCCCCGTTGGCGAACTGGTCGATCTGGTCCGAGTTGTTCTCGAGCGCGACGTGGGCCGTTGCGTTCGTTCCCGTGTCGGTGACCGGGTTGGGGTCGACAGCGGCGTTGGTGTTCATGTTGGACGAGCACCCACCAGTGCTGGCGCCGGAGTTGGCGTAGCTCGTGAACGTGGACTCGGTACCCGAGGCGGTGTTCACGCCCATGAGCCGGATCGGCACGCCGATCGGCGAGCCCGAACCAACGGCAAGCTTCGTCGTCGTCGTGACCCGCACCGTGTCGGTGCCCGTCCCGCTGGCCGCCTGCGACAGCGTCAGCGATCCGCCCGAAACCGAGGACACCGTGGTGCCGGACGGAATGTCAGCACCAGTGATGGCCTGGCCCGACGCAACCGTCGACGGGAACGTACCGGTGACCGTGGCGGAGGTTGAGCCGTTGCTGACGTGGACGCCTTGGATCTCGAGGTTCGGGCCCAGGTTCGTCAGGGCACCCCAGTCGGTGATCCGAGTCGAGTCGGTGGCGCACCAGAGTCGGAAGGCGGTGCTGCCCGTTCCCCCGCCACCGTCGACGTTGGAGAGGCCGCTCGCGTTGTTCTGCGGGTTGTAGCTCGTCCCGGTGAACGGCCCGGCGTTCGGGTCTCCCGGCAGCCATCCCAATGCGACCGGACCGACAACCCCACCGTTGATCGTCGAGTACGGCGAGGTGCTCGATGTGCCGAACGTCGTCGGGTTCACCGGGTAAGCGATGATCGACACGCCATCCTTGGCGTAGCCGGTCTGGACCATGGTCGAGCAGGCGGAGCCAGCCACCTTGGACGAACGGGCGAAGTCGACGTTCAACGGCGTGGACAAGGCCCCACAGACCTGGTTCTGTCCGGCACCCGATCCCACGTCGTCGACACCTTCTGTGACCTCTGTCCGGTCCCAGTTGTCGTTGACGTCAGTGGTGGACTGGTTCTGCCCTGACCGGCAGAAGAACTCCTCGTTGGTGGTGGCCGACGCAGGGTCGGACGAGTTGTAGAGGGTCTCGCCCGCGCTGTCGTTCAGAATGCACCCGTAGAGTCCGGCGCCGGTGTAGTAGTCACCGATCTTCTGCATCATGAAGAACGTCGTGTCCGACCCGGTGTCCCGGATGCCCTCGACGTTCCCGTTGTAGAAGTGCGGCGCCACCGGCGTCGCCCCTCCGGGGGGTCGGCCGGGGCGGCTGATGCCACCCCAGCGCCGACGATCAGCGAGGCGGAGAGAGCAGCAGCGCCAATGGCTGCCGCCCGCACCACGCCGCTCCGCAGCTTGTGCTTTTGCATTTTCTGAATGCTCCTTTGGTTGAATGTGGGATTCTTGAGAAAGACGGTTTCGAATCAGCTCGGCGTTGACCTAGGCGGACTGTGTGCGACGGCGCACCAGGATCACGGCGCCGAGCAGACCCATGGCCGAGAGCGGGAGGATGACCGCCAACGGAACCTCAGGGGTCCCGTCGCCAGGGTTCTCGCCGCCGTCATCACCGTTGGCCTTGACGAAGAATGGCTGTGACCAGAGGTGCGGCTGCGTGAAGTCGTTCTGGTTGTTGCCGATGTAGAGGATGCACTCCGTTGCCGAGGTGCTTCCGCAGGTCGGGCCGCTGGTGCCTTCGCCGAGTGACGTCGAGTCGGGAAGGGCGTACACCGTGAAGCCGCTGATGCTGAACGAACCATCGGGGTTCGGGAGAATCCCGGCATCGATGGTGTTGCCGTCACACGCTGCGGGGGTCGTGGGCACGACGCCATTGGGTGCAGCACACTCGACGATGTTGATGCCGGTGTTGTTGTTGTTGAGACCGTCGTCGGACGAGAAGGTCTGGTTCATCGGAATGACGACGTTGAGGTTCTGCCCGCTCGAGAACGGCACGCCGCCCGTGCAGGTGTCAGAGCACTGCGCCGAACCCGGGACGACGGTGCCGGTGGTCGGTCCGGTCGATGCGCCAGCAGGTGAGGCGGCGAACGCCAGTGCGGCGAATGTTCCAGCGGCCGCAGTGGCGGCGACGGAAACGGCGACTCGCCTGGCAACGTGTCGGATGGACATAGAGAAACTCCTTTGAGATTTGGGAAGACGTTGGGATTGCGTTGGAGGGGTTGCAAGACGAGTTTTTACATATCCCTTAGGCGTCCTCAAGCGAAAAGCCCTGCTGACACCAACAAAACATCTGCAGATTGAATGCTCGTCTCACGCCCGTCACAAAGGGTTCACCGAAGTTGCAGACTCATTCCGTTGTCTCTAATGTGTTTGATTCTCGGTGGGGCCGGGTGGGTCGCAGATTGGGATCTCCGGGCCCGGCCCACGGTGCGGGTTCGCTTCACGACGAGAGGCTGAGACGTGACAGATATTTCGTCCAAGGGCTCGTTGCCTCAGCTGACCGATGTCCTGTACTTGCTCACGGATTCGCAGGAGCTTCTCTTGGCGAAGGTGCAGAGCGTGCGGATGGAGTACGAGCAGTCCACCCGAACCTCGGCTGGCGAAGACGCTCCCGTCGTGCACGCAACGCTGCCGCTCCAGCACGTCGGGACGTCCGTGAACGACGACTCGGCCCGCAGCCGGGAGAGGGCGTCGATGTCTCCTGTGCCGACGTCAACTGTCACCACTCCTGTGCCGGCCGTGACGACGCCTCCACACGTCGATGCGGCAGCGTCGCCAGCGGCGGCGGAAGCTGAGGAGAGCCAGGCACCTGCACCACTTGCAGAACGGGCCGACGACATGCCTGCGGGCACCAGCGAGCAGGCCGATCGCAGTTACAATTTCTTCGACGACCTCGACGAACGTCTGGCCGACCTCAGGCCTACCGACCCGCCGTCCTAACCGGAACGAAGCGTCCCGCGCGCTGATCGCGATGCTGGACAGTCAGCCCGCCCGGGTCATGAGCCGGTGACCTTCACGACCCACGTACACCCGGCAGGGGCCTGGACGACAAGCGTCTGAGCACCTGTGGTGGTTTGCGCGGCTGACAGACTGACCGCTCGCTCCGGTCTCAGTGATTGCAGGGGCACCGGATGGGGCTGATCCAGACGGGGCGACGGTCACCTGGAACGACGGCCCAGCGGCCGGTGCCGGCGTACAGCTGAAGGCCCAGCCAATGCTCCAGCTGGCTGCCGTAATGGTGAAGGCTGGGCTCGTCCAGTTGCCTTGCATCTGCGTCGGGCCGAGCAGGACCCGGGCTGGGCCCGCTGCAGCCGTCGAGGGCGTGGTTGTGGCTCCGCCTCCGGCAGCCGTCGTGGTCGTGGTGGAACTGCCACTGGCCGCGGTCGTGGTGGTCGTGCCGCCGGACGGCACAGTCGTCGCCGTGCTTGCGCCGCCCGAGGTCGGCAACTTATAGGCCGGGGCACTCGATGACTGCGTCGTCGTGCCACCGGTCGTACCGTTGAGCCAGAATCCCGCCAGAAGTGCGATGAACACGGCAACGGCCAACTGCCACGTCTTCCACGTCCGCGGCTCCTTGATCTGGAGCTCCCCTGGGAAAGGCCACGGATCGCTGTTGGTGTCGGATCCCGCCTCACCGTGAGCCGCCTCGGGTTCACTTCTCGACGGGGGAGGGACGAGTGACATCCCCTAACCGTGGCCGGGAATTCGATTTTCGTCAAGACACACGCGGCGATCCGAGCACCTTGCGATGGCTCACGTACGCCGCGGTGTCCTGTTGGTGAACGCTGGGCGAACTTCGTCGCGACCATCGACCGTGCTGCTCGCCGCCGCCAACGGGCAGCGGAAGACCTGAGCTTTCAGGCGTCAGTTCTCGGTCTTGACGGAGCTGACATACCAACCGCCCGGTGCTTGGGACACGTCGATCTCGTAGATCGGGTCCGTCGGCGACGCACCTCCGGGCGGACCGAAGGTGCACACGATGGGCGAAAACGAGGTGCTGCAGCCGCGGTCGATCGCCATTCCGCTGCTGTACGGCAATGCGAACAAGGTCGTCACGGAGGCCGGTGTTGCCACCGTGAGAGCCCCCGCGTGGTTGCCCGAGGCCCAGTTCGAGACCAGTGCGGTGGCGGCGTCCTCAGCTCCCGGCTTCAGAGCCGCTGGAAGCACGGTTGTCGTCGTCGTCGCTGCCGGCGCTGACGTGGTCGTCGTCGATCCGACAGCGTGCGTGGAGGGTGCGCCCCCCGATGACCTCACGTGGACGTAGAGCAAGCCCAGGGCACTCAGTATGAGCGCACCGAAAACCACCAGGTATGCGAGCTTGGTCGTCCGGCTGAGAGGCTCGGAGACCGGCGCGTCCGACGCGGGCGGGGATGCATCGACCCCTCCCCCGGTGATCACCGGCACCGCGGTTCGTCGCGATGGGTCGATACGGTGCGGATCCCTCGTTTCGGTGCTCGGCGTTTCGGTGCTCGGCGCATCCGCCGGCTGGGTCCGTGCATCCTCGACGTCGCGTGTTGGAGGAATCGTTACCGCCGGCAACGGCTGGGGCACGAGCTCTGGCGCACGCGCCGTCGCCACCACAGGCTCGGGCGTACGTGCCCTCAGATCCACCGCCTCGGGCGCTGGTCCATCCGATGGCTCGTGCGAACCGGTCCCAACGAGCGGCAGGGTTGTGGCGACGACAACCGGCAATGGCTCGGGCTCGGGCTCGGGCTCGGTGTTTGAAGCAGAGCCCTGAGTGGGAAGGTCTTCCTTCGTGACGACCGGCGGCTCCGGCGCCGACTGCTGTTCGGGTCGCCGACTCCGGTCATATGACGTTTCGCCTCTGTCCATCACCAGGCTCGTCGGTCGGCCGTCGGCGGTGAAAAACCGGGACTCGTGGATGCCGTAGGGATCAGGTCGCCATCTGGTTTCGTCACCCATCGTTCAGACTGCCTTCGATCCTCGAGTCAGAGGGGCCGGAGATCGGGTCGGACGGGGCATGCGGGCCGTCATCGTTGCCGTTGCACAAAGCTGAATCAAGCCAGGCGATGGGGAGCGTTGTGCGGCCGACCGCGCGGCAACGGCCCGCTCCCCAGGGCCAACGGACGGTCACGCATCCTTCCGGTGACGTGGGTGTTTCCCGTCTTACGAGAGTATGAACGGCAGGCAAAACCTTCGCCTCCTGGCTTGTGGCCCGTGTCGTGGCGCGGGTAGGAAAGGACCGAAATGACCACGAGACCTCTCGATTCGGTGTATGGCGGAACCGATCCCTCCGGGCGTCACATTCGCGACCAGTCAATGGCCGACACATACGCGGGCGCCCGGATATCGAGCATCGCCGACCACCAGAGCCCAATTGCTTCCGTCGATGACCCTGGCGCCCCCGGTTCCGACGTCGAGTGGACCAACGCCGAGCTGCATTCCATTGCAAGCACCATCGAGGAGCTTCAGCAGCGACTGGTTGAGGCAAACTCCCGTCTCAGCACAGCCTCCACCGTCGAGGGGACCGAGTTCGAGATTGGGCGACTCTTCGTCCAGGCGCAACGGTTCTCTGAGGAGTCACTGTCCAAGCTCGAGCACCAGATCAACGAGATTCTCACCGCGGCCGAGGCCAAGGCCGAGCAGATTCTGCGCGACGCTACCGAAGAGGCGGTTGCGATTCGCCGCCACGCGGAGCTGGCTGCAGTCGAGTCAACGAAGGCTGCACGCGAGCTGCAGGTGGCGATTGCAGGCTTCACCACCATCAACAACGAGCTGGTCAAAGAACTAGGCGCCCTGAACTCAATGCTGACTCCTGGCAGCGAACCAGGGAACCCGCAGGGAGTCTCTGGCTCCGCCTCTCCCGACGGCCTCTGACCGAGAGCATCCGACACCGCAGAGCGTTTCGTACGCCAGCAACAGAGACGGTGAGTAAGCGCCTTGGATACCCGAACCGATTGCTCGACGAACGGACACGACTCGGAGCGTGTTCCGCCTCCGACTGTTCACAGCCGCCGCTTCTTGCCTGAAGATGCGTCACGCGACGCCGATCGCTCCACTCCGGCGCCGTCCTTCGATGTCGGCTCTTTCGAACTCGTTCGGACATTCGTCGAAACCGTGCTCTTCAACGGGGAGACCGGCGACCGCTCCCCCCACCGTGATGCAATCGACTGGAACGCAGTCCAGACCGCAGTCGCCAACTCCTCGTCGATTGAGCAAGCAGTTGGACGCGCCGTCGTCATCGCCGATCGGATGTCCCGAGGTCTCGTCGACGAGACCTCGCTCGGTCACGCAACGACTCCGAACGGCGACGATCAGTTCTTTGCATTCAGCATGGCCGATGTCGACGCTGACTTCGGAGACGGCAGCCGCTATCGCAGCCGGGTGGCGCGGCGCGTTGCCCGAATCGTCAGGCCTCGGCGGACTGTCGCTGCGGTCGCCATCGCCATCGCCATCGTGCTGGGGTCCGGCGTGGCGTACCAGGTGGTGCGACAGGGTCCTTCCGCATCCGACTCCGGCACACATCTGGCCCGCACCGTGGGGGAAACGCGGAACTGCTGAAGAATGCTGCCGCTGCAGCATCGACGACCCCTTTGGCGGCAGCGACGACTGCCCCTGCCGCAGCTCCGCCCTCGTTGGCCAACGCCGCGCCGCTCCGTGCCCATGAAGTCTTCGGCTTCGCTCCCTACTGGACACTGAACCAGAGCACCGGGTTCGATGTGAGCAAGCTCTCGACGATCGCCTACTTCAGCATCGATGTGAACCCGGATGGGTCGCTCGACCAGTCGGGACCCGGCTGGAACGGCTTTCAGAGTCAGGACCTTGCCAACCTTGTCACCCGGTCCCACGTGTCCGGTGATCGTGTTGTGCTCACCGTGACATGCTTCGACCAGGGCGCGCTCAATGCGCTCACGTCGTCGGCGAGCGCCCCCGCAACGTTGTCGGCAGCTCTCCTGGCGGCGATCAAGGCCAAGAATCTCGATGGCGTCAACCTCGATTTTGAAGGGTCCGGCAGCGCCGACCAAACGGGCCTGACCCGTCTCGTGACCCAGGTCTCCGGGGCCATTCATGGGGCAAACCCTCACTACCAGGTGACAATGGACACGTATGCCAGCTCGGCCGGCGACGCCGGTGGGTTTTACAACGTCCCTGCTCTGGCCCCCGCCGTCGATGGCTTCTTCGTCATGGAGTACCAGCTCAATCTCGCATCGAATGGATCGGCTGAGTCACCGCTCACGAGCACCATGTTCAGCGACCAGAAAGCCATCGCTCAGTACGTGGCTGCGGTGCCGGCGTCCAAGGTGATTCTGGGGCTCCCCTACTTCGGGATTGACTGGCCCACCACGGACGGGACTCTGACCGCGCAGGCGGCTGGGCCGGCGAAGCAGCTCGCGCTCAGTCAAATCACCTCCAGCGGACATCCTGTGTACTGGGATCCAACAACCAGCACAGCGTGGACCTCGTACGAAACGGGGACGCAATGGCACGAGGCGTTCT
The DNA here is from genome assembly GCA_963762175.1 of uncultured Acidimicrobiaceae bacterium. Classification (GTDB taxonomy): domain Bacteria; phylum Actinomycetota; class Acidimicrobiia; order Acidimicrobiales; family RAAP-2; genus Bog-473. Next base: position 255,001 of record CAVXJW010000001.1, on the reverse strand, counting down.
TCGAAGACCCCACGTCGTTGTATGACGCTGCCCAGCTCGCCACGACCGACAACCTGGCGGGAGTCGGCATCTGGGCGCTGGGAATGGACGGAAACGACCCGGCGGCCCTGTCAGCGCTGCTCGGGTTCTCGCCGGCGATCAAGGATGGGGCTGTCGGCCCCGTCACGACGACACCGTCCGGAGGGTCGCCGTCCACGACAAGCAGCTCGGCCACGACGACCACTGCCACGACGACCACTGCCACGACGACCACTGCCACGACGACTACGGCCACCACGATTCCACCGACGACCCGAACGACGGTTCCACCATCCACAACCAAGGGGACGTCGACCACCACGACCACTGCGCCGACTGCCCCCCCGGGCACCACCACGACAGCGACGACGGCTCCGCCATACGTCTCCGTAGGGTCGTGGAACGGCCAGGCCGTCGACCTGACGGTCTGGACGGGCGCGGTCCCTGATGTCGGATCACCCGCGGGCCAGCTGACCGGCTACGCGACGACCGATCCGGCACTGTCGTGCCTGACGACGGGCCCAGATCTGACCGTCGCTCCGATTGCGGGCGAGCCGGGTCAGTACCTGGTTTCTGCCGCTCAGCCCTCTGACTGTGTCGACGCGACCTTCACCTTCTCGTCCCCGAGTTAGCGCACGGCGATGACCACCGCCGACGCCTAGGACGATGGAGCACTCCTCCACGTCGACCCTGATCAGGGACGACGGCATCGACGACGACCTTGACGTCACCTTCGAACATTCCGGGGACCTTGACGCGTCGGATCTCCCGTCGGCGTTCCCGGTCGAGCCACGATCACGGCCCCGGCGGCTCTTCAGCGAGGGCCGCATCGTGTTCGTCCTGGCGTTCGGCTGCTATCTGACCGTCGCCATACTCCTGGCCTTCAAATACGGTTCGATGACCGGCGACGCGTTCTCCCGCATGGCAAACGGGTTCTACATCATCTACTCCCGCGACCCGCACCTCGCCGCAGTGGGCTTCGTCTGGACCCCGCTGCAGTCGATCGCCGACATGACGCTGCTCCTGGCGAACCCTCTCTGGCCGGACCTGTCGCACTACAACATGGCTGGAAGCTTGGTCAGCTCGCTGGCCATGGCGGGCGGCGCCTACCAGATCCTCTCGTCATTGCGCGAGTGGGGCGTCGGCCGTAGCCCGCGGCTCGTGTTGACGGGGTTGTTCGCGGTGAGCCCCATGATCCTCCTCTACGGCGGCAACGGGATGAGTGAGGGTCTGTACATGTTCACCCTGATCGCCGCCACCCGCTACCTCCTGCGATGGATGCGGCAGGGTGATCTCAGGTCCCTCGCGTACGCGGCCATTGCGGTGGGATTCGGCTATCTGGCCCGGAATGAGGCGGCGGGGGCTGCCCTCCTCGGAGGTGTGATCGTCGGAGTGGTCAGCTACTCGCGAGGCCAGGGAAACTGGCTGGGACGAAGTAAGACTGCTCTCGCCGATCTCATCATCTTCGCCATTCCGGGCTTCGTCGCCGCCGCAGGCTGGGCCGTCACCAGCTACGTCATTACCGGTCAGTTCTTCGGCCAATTCTCTTCCATCTATGGCAACTCGGTGCAGGTGCAGAACGCGCATAACCCTCCGTTCGATGGCCGCGTGCTGTTCCTCCTTCATGCCAGCAGCGCGCTTGCACCATTGCTGCCGGTCATCGTGATCGCGGCCGTCTCCGTCGCCATTGCACGGCGAGATCCGCGGATCCTCGCTCCACTCGCCCTGCTCGGTGGCGCGATGGGCTTCGACGTGCTGGCGTATCTCGACAACACCGTGTTCAGTTGGTTCCGGTTCTACATCGCCACCGTCCCGATCCAGGTGCTGCTTGTCGGGAGCCTCGTGGCAGCGCTCCAGAACCGCCGAGTGCCCGCGACTGCGGGAGCCGTCACTGGGGATGGAGCTGGAACCCGAGACAACGGTTCGGGTGCTCGCGGAGGAATGACGCTCGTCGCAATCTGCCTGGTTCTCGTGGTCATGATTCCAGCGGCGTTCACCACGGCGAAAGGGATGTTGAACCCGAGTATCGCCAGGGAGGAGAGCCAGGACCTTGGTTTCATCTTCCGTGCGCATCCGAGCAAGGCCGACCGGCAGTGGCAGGACCGGCGCCCCCAAATTGTGGCGATTGGTAGCTATTTTGCCGGCCTCCACCTCCCCGATGGGGATGTCGTGGTCGACAACTCCGCTGGGTGCATCCCCGAAGTGATCACCACGATGAGTCAGCCGAGACTCTTTGTCATCCCGAATGACCGCGACTTCCAGCGCATCCTCGCTGACCCGATCACGTTCCACGTGCACTACCTCCTCGAGCCCAATCCGGCTCAAGTCCCCGTCTCTGCCACGAATCTCCAGTACCCACGGCTCTGGGATGCCGGCAGTGGCTTCACCAAGATGGTGCACCAGATCCCGGCCCGGGGAACATGCCCTGAGTTTCGCCTCTTTCACGTCGTCCAGCACTCCAACACCGTCTCGTAGCGACGATTCGTCGGCTGACCTCCCGAGCGCATTCCGAATCCCTTCGGGAGGGCGAGAGGTCGACCTGGAGCGGTGCGAACTCAGAGAAGCGGGATCGGTTCTCTTCACTCGCCGCCGGCCTGATGGTCCGGCCCTGTCAGCGAATGAAGATCGGTTCCACGGCTTGGCGACCGGAACTCGTCTCGTCCCCGCCATCGCGGCTCCCGCCTTCGGCCGTGATCGGTTCTTTCTGCCGCACTCCGCTGTCGAGCGCAGGGTATGCCGCTCGGCCGGGAAATCGAAGCCTGAACACGTGCCGCAAGAACGAGGTGCCTTCGCGCCAGCCGGCCTTGGAGCCGCCGCTCTGCCTCGCCGCGAATGTGTACGGGACCTCTCGGACCTCGTCCCAATGGCCTCGAATCAGGACTTCCAGAAGGATCTTGAAGCCCTCCGGGGCCAGGTCCGCGTCCGTCACGACGGCTCGGTCGACGGCGAAGAGGCCACTGAGTGGATCACGCACCTCCCTGATGCCGGGGAAGACGCAGCGAACGGTCATGCGCGACACCTGCGACACCAGGCGACGCCACGGACCCGCGAGCCCGCCGAGGTCCGTGCCTTCTACATACCGAGACCCCACGGCGACGGAGCACCTACCAGTCAGGACTGGCAGTGCAAGAGGTGGCACGATTTCGGGCGGATGCTGCAGGTCGCCGTCCATGACGACCATCACGCCCCCCTCTGCCGCTGAGAACCCCTGGACGACCGCACCCGAGAGACCCCCCTGGCGCTCTCCGGCTGCCCGGTGGACCAGCCTGATGAACTGGTACTCGCGGCAAAGGTCGGCTATCCGATCCGGCGTTTCGTCATCGGAGTCGTCCACGAACAGGAGCTCCCATGTCGAGCCCGTCCCGGCCATGCTCTCCGCGAGACGGCGGGTCAGCTCCTGCACGTTGCCGGCCTCGTTCCGTGTGGGCACGATGACGGAGAGCGCGCATCGCCCATCAATCCGGACCAGTGCGGCCTCACTCTTCAACGTCACGTCACCACCTCACAGCCAGAGGAAAGGAGTCCCGCCGAGCTTCGCCTCTGCGTCACCTCGCCGGTCTTCGCACGAGCGATCTTTCGTCGCGTTCGCTCCGCCATGGAATGTATCGCTGGGTGTAGCAATGCGGGTGACACGAGCGCGACGGCAAGATGATTTTTGCGCGGTGGCGGGCCCTCCACGTTCGGCGGACGAAACGAGGCGCGTGATGCGCTCCGGCGCCGGCGCTCCGCTTCAGTCTGCTCGAGGGCTTCTCGCGTTCACGACACGAGACGCAGTCGCCCGACGTCGTCTGACTCTGCATCGGATTCCGAGGAGTCGTGCCCGGAGTCGAGACCGTGTGCAGTCTTCTCCCAGAAGGACGGCGTGACGACGAGCTGCCACATTGCCTTCAGTGCCGCAATAGACATCATCACCCAGTAGACGGGGACGATGACCGCAGCCAGGACCAGGCCTTCGCTCCGGGTATGCCTTGCCGTCAGGATCGTCAGGTACCAGAGCAGAAAGTTCCCGAAGACCCACAGGACGAGTCCGACGTAGTAGACGGGAGCCGGAAAGATCTCCTTCAAGAACTCGGGATGGGCGATGAACCAGACGAGGGTCAGGAGCCAAAACAGGGGGTTGAGCATGGCCAGGATCGGTGTGCTGCCGACAAAGGCGCAGAGATGTCCATCACCCTTCACGCCAATCTCCCTGGTGAGCTGCCGAGGCGATCGCAGATGGATGAGGAACGTCTGCAGATAGCCCTTGTACCAGCGGGATCGTTGCTTGACCCAGTTCACAAAATCGCTGTTCGCCTCTTCCAGCGTGATCGACTCGAGCACCTTGATTTCGTAGTGCTCACGGAACATGCGGATCCCGAGGTCGCAGTCCTCTGTGACGTTGTAGGGATCCCACCCGCCGAGAGCACGCAGGGCATCGCGGCGAAAGTGATTCGACGTTCCCCCAAGGGGAATCGGGGCGTTCAGTGTCACCAAGCCCGGAAGGAAGAAGGAGAACCACATCGCGTACTCAATGGTGAACCACTTCGTGATGATGTTCTGAGTTGCGTTGCGGTACGACAGCTGCGCCTGGACGCACCCGACGTCAGGTCCGAAGCGGGCGAGTGTCGCCGCAGCGCGCCGCAGCTGAAGGACGTCCGGTTTGTCTTCGACGTCATAGACGGCGACAACATCTCCCCGTGCGAGCGTGAGACCGAAGTTCAGCGCTTTTGGTTTTGTTCGAGGCTCCGCCGGCGGAACAACCACCAGCTTGAAGTGCGCGGGTGGCGTCGACGTCCGAAGCGCATCCAGTGTCTCCTCGTCGTCTTCCTCGACGAGCAGGAGTACCTCGAGGCGACTCACCGGGTAGTCCATCTGGGCCAGGTTCTCGATCAGCTTGTTGATGACCGATCCTTCGTTGTAGGCGGGCAACAGGATCGTATAGAAAGGCAGATCGCCGTCGGGGATGCTGCGTGCCTCCTCGTCGCTCACCACGACGAGCGCATTGCTGCGAGAGGACCTCGTGAAGAGATACGCCCGATAGATCACGGCGACGACGTAGGCCAGAGTCAAGCAGGCACAGAGCGCTGTGACCGTCAGTCGTATGTTGAGCACGAGGCCGACGACGATTGCCAGTGCGCAGCCGATCAGCGCGTTGCGTTGGCCGGGAGCGAGCAGGCTGCGGGCGGACATCAGAGGCACGCGGTCTGCAAAACCGGAGACGCTGGCATCCAGTCGTAGCTGGGCCTCGCGCTCACTCATGATGACTGGCCTCACCGCGGGGAACTCTAACAAGGGCCTCCGCGTGTCTTGCTTCGGCTCGTTCACCAAACGGTCACGCCGGGGGTGTCATGTCGACCGGACCCCCCCTTTGCGACATCTTTGTCTGCGATCTGCCTAGCGATTGCATGACGCGGATGACACCGGAGTAACCGCAATCCGAACTTCAGGTGACATAGAAATTGCGCATTTTCAATGCCACTACATTGATCCGAGTGGCGAACTCTGCACACGAGCGACAGAACCCGCGGGCCGCGTTGTGGTGCCGCAATGACAGGGACGTGCTCGGAAGGCACACGCACGGCGCGAGGCCGGTGAACGGGGCATGGACACTCCTGGGGTGACGTCCAATGGGTCGGGCACGGTGGCCAGCCCCGGCGCGCCGGACCACTCTCTCGACGAGGCGCATGCCTTGGTCGAGCAATCCACCGAGGAACGCCTCAATGCGTTGATGGACAGGGTGCGCACGTGGGATTGGCGGACCGAGTCAGCGGGCGCCCGCACCTCGGAGCAGAGAGAACCGGCGCGACCAGCGATGTCCAGCACGACGGCGCAAGGCGAAGAAGCCCAAAGCGATCCAGCCGGCGCCATAGGCGCCCCGGACTCACATATCCAGGTGCCCACCACGCTTCACGGAGGCACCCAAGAAGTGCCGGTGGTGCCGGCACTCGCAGCGCCCCTTCCCGTTGAGGCGCTGCAGGAAGTCGACCTCGCGGACCTCGCTCCCCCGTCCGCGCCTTCGTCGCAAGTGGCCCAGCAACAAGTGGCCCAGCAACAAGTGGCCCACGAACATGCGGCCCAGCAACAGGTGGTCCACGCACCTGCGGTCCAGTCGCCCGTGCCTGACGCGGTCGACACCCCGCCTGCAGTTCCTGCCAAGCCGTCCGGAGACGACCCCGACCCCCTGATCCCACCCCTCGAACCGGAGCTGCAGACAGGACCGGGACCAGAGTCGGGCACGCAAGATGGTGCCGCTGGCAGCCCACTTCGCCGCGCCTGGTCGCATCGCACCACCAAGTTGGCCGTTGTCGCAGTCGTGGCCGCGGTCGCGGTGTTTGCCATCATCTGGAGCATCCGGATGGCGCACACGAATTCCGGATCGGACGCGCCGTCCTCGACGACCACCCAGCCCGCCTCGCGGCAGCCTGCGCACACCGCCTTCGTACTCCCCGTTACCAAGGCGCAGTTGACCCAGTACGAGAAGTACGCACAAGAACTCCAGCGGGGCAATGCTGCCGCCACCAAGGCGTTCGTCAGATCCGGGACGACCCCGACCGCAGCCGAGCTCGCGGCTCCGGCGGCGGCGTACCGCACCGCCGTGAATCTTTACGATTTCAGCATTAGGTTCATCCAGTGGCCTCCGTCGATGTCGGCTGCGATCGCGGCTGACCACACGCAGCTGGAAGTCCTCGTGACCTATCTTCAGGCCTATGCCACGGCAAGAACTTCGAACGTCACGGGCTGGCTGTCCGGATTGCACATCCGGGGAGGGGCGGCGCAGACGACGGACAACCAGGTGCGCCAGGATCTCGGCCTGCCGGCCCTCTCCTCCTTCCCCTGATCGCCAGGAGGGCGGGAGTTCCACAAAGGTTCATCCTCACATCACGCAACTTTCGGACAACGCATACTCAACCACGGCAGGATCCGTTCGATGGGACTGCATCACCGCTTGCAGCGGTACGGCCCGGCCCGGCCCGGTCTTGGCGTGGTCGCGGTTGGTCTGCTCGGTGCCCTCACGGTCACCGGCGCGTCCTTCGCGGCAGGCCCGGTCACCAGCGCAGGGGCGGCGAACCCTGCTTCGCTGAACTGCGGGACGCTCGAGATCAGCGGGACCGACTCACACTCGTACCAGTTCAGCGAGTTCACCACTGGCGGTGCCACCCGGTCCGGGTCCGATGCCGCCGGCTCCGTCGCCTACGGCGGAGCGTTGACCGCAACCAACTGGTCCGTCGGGAACGGGATCACGCCCCCGGCCAGCCAACTCACGACCCTCATCGGCGGCAACGAGACCGGTCAGCTCAACGTCAACAACGGAAGCGTCGTTGTGGCGGGCACGGCGGGTGGACCCGTCAACGTGAACCAGGGCGGTGCCAGCAAAACTCTCGGTGGCGGTGCGGGGACCTTGCCGTTCAGCTTTTCGTCTATCGGCAGCGCCCTCACTGCGTGTTCCAACAACTACGGTCCCAGCGCCATCAGCACGACCGGAACCGTGAACGGTGTCGGGTTTTCGTCGCCCTTCACTGCCGTCCTTGGGTTCTGGGGCACCGGCAACGTGAACGTCTTCACGGTGTCCGCTGATCAGTTGGCGGCGGCACAGCGCCTCGACTTCAGCGTGCCGGCGGGATCCACCAATCTCATACAGGTGCAGCCATCCGCCGACCACCTCACGTCGCTCAACTTGTCCGGCATCAGTTCCGGCATCTTCTACGGGTGCCCGAATACCGCGCCCACTGCCGCGAACTGGAGCAACGGCAACTGTGGCAGCCAGCCGGGGGAAGGCGACAACACCTCGGCGATCGGGCAGGAGCGCGACAACACGGTCTGGAACTTCGCACCCACGAACTTCCCGCCGGGGTATGCCCTGACGATCGGCGCATGGCAGGGCACGGTCGTGGCCCCCGCTTCCGCAGTGACGCTCTCCAACGGCGGGACGTTCAACGGCAGCCTCTTCGTGGCCTCACTCTCCGGGGGCGAGCAGAGCGGCTTCGATCCCTTCGGGTACGGGGAGCCGATCCCCAGTACGGTCAATCCGTTGCCCGCTCTCTCAGACGGGCTCCCGCTCGCCATGGGGGGATCCGCCCTGGCCGGTTTCGCGGCGCTGCTGGTGCTTCGTCGCCGTCGCCAGCCTCGCCCCATCGCAGCGTCGCCTCCCGCCTGACGGACCAGGTGTTCAGGGCTCTGGCGTGCTCGCCGGTGTCGGGGCGGCGCGATCCGGCTCTTGGCGGCGTTGAAGACCAGGCGTACCGCGGCGCCGATGATCGCGAGGTCCAGCAACATCTGAGCCGACACGACGAGGCGGGCGGGATCTGTCCTCGGCGTGATGTCGCCGAAGCCGACGGTCGAGAAGACGGTGATCGTGAAGTACAGGGCCTGGGTCTGGTCGAGGTGACGGGAGAAGCTCAGGGCGGACTGGGCGACATCCCGAGATAGAGGCCGGAGAAGGCCACGAGGAACAGGACGACCACGATGCCCAGCGCCTCGATCGCCCGCAGCTCCGGGAGCTCAGCCATGGAGATGCGGCGAATCTGCCAGACGAAGACGGCGGCGATCAGCGCGACATCGGCGCCGAGCCGCGTGCCCGCCCGAAGGCCCGACTCGTGGCCGATCGGAATCACATAGAACGCGCCAACGACGAGGATCCAGCAGAGCGCGACGGTCACGCCACAGCGCAGTATGGCGCGCCGTCGAGAGGCCGGATCGAGATCAGTGAGCCGGAGTGGCGTCGGACGGCACGCGATCCTTCCGATTCCGCCAGCTGCGCGCGCCCGAGCCTTCCGGATCGCTCAGGTCCCCTTCGTCCATCGCTATGAGACGCTAACGAGCGGGCGCCTCGCAGTGGGGTATGCCGCCCCGGCTCGACGCCAAGTCGAGAGCGACGAGGCGAGGAGCTAGTGGCGGAGCGGGTCGGCTACCCGAGACCTCGCACGATCGCCACCATCTTCTCGCCGCACTCCGTCGGGTTCTGCGCCACCTGGACACCGGCGGCGGACAGCGCGTCCATCTTGGCCTGGGCCGTCCCGGCGGATCCGGAAATGATGGCGCCGGCGTGGCCCATCTTGCGGCCGGGCGGCGCAGTGACGCCGGCGATGTAGGCCGCCACCGGCTTCGTCATGCGCGACGCGATGAAGTCGGCGGCGCGCTCCTCCTCGGAGCCGCCGATCTCACCGATCATCATGACGGCCTTGGTCTCGGGGTCGGCCTCGAACGCGGCGAGGCAGTCGATGAAGTTGGTGCCCGGGACCGGGTCGCCGCCGATGCCGACACAGGTGGTCTGCCCGATGCCCTGCTGCGAGAGCTCGTGCAGGGCCTGGTAGGTCAGCGTGCCGGATCGCGAGACGATGCCGACCGGTCCTCCCGCCAGCGCGATGTCGCCCGAGGTGATGCCGATGTTGCACTTCCCGGGGCTGATGATCCCCGGACAGTTCGGACCGAGGAGGCGGCTGCCCGGGAATTCCTGGACCAGCCGGTTGTAGGCCACGGCCTCGTCCTGGGCCGGGATGCCCTCGGTGATGCAGACGATGAAGGCGATGCCGGCCTCGGCCGCCTCGATGATGGCATCGGCGGCGCCGCGTGGCGGCACGGAGATGAACGACGCCGTCGCGCCGGTCTCCTTCACCGCCTCGGCCACCGAGGCGAAGACCGGGATGCCCTCGATCTCCTCACCGCCCCGCTTGGGGTTGGTGCCGCCCACGACCTTGGTGCCGTAGGCCTTGTTGCGCAGGCCGTGATAGAGCCCCTGGCTCGTCGGGCTGATGCCCTGGATCACGACCTTTGTCGTCTCGTCGACGAAGATGCTCACGTTGGTTCCTGTTCTCTTCGGATCTGTCGATTGTCGAGTCTCGGGGCTCGGACCGGGGTGCCGCCTACGCCGAGGCCAGGTTGACGGCCCGGCGGGCGGCTTCGAGCATGGTGGGCTCGGCGATGAGCGTGTCCGACAGGTGATCGGCCAGGAGCGCGCGGCCCTCGACCGCGTTGGTGCCGTCGAGGCGCATGACGACAGGAGAGCTCAGCTTCACCCGGCTCATGGCCTCGATGATGCCGTTCGCCACGTCGTCGACCCGAGTGATGCCGCCGAAGATGTTGACGAAGATGGACTTCACCGCCGGGTCGGCGTTGATCACCTCGAGCGCAGCGGCCATCACGTCAGCGTTGGCGCCACCGCCGATGTCGAGGAAGTTGGCCGCCGAGCCACCCGCCTGGGTCACGACGTCGAGCGTGCTCATGGCCAGGCCGGCGCCGTTGGCGATGATGCCGACGTCGCCCGAGAGGCCGATGTAGTTCAGGCCCTTCTCCTTGGCCATCTTCTCGCGGGGGTCGATGTCGGAGTCGTCCTCGTACTCCTCCCACTCGGGGTGGCGGAAGGTGGCGTTCTCATCGAGCGTCACCTTGGCGTCGAGCGCGTGCACCTTGCCCTCGGGCGTGAGGATCAACGGGTTGATCTCGGCCAGGTCGCAGTCGCCCTCGACGTAGCAGTGGTAGAGCCGGACGAGCAGGGTCGCAGCCTGTTCACGCGCCTCGGGGTCGAGGTTGGCCCGGTCCACCCACTCGCGGGCGGCTTCCTCGCTGAGGCCGGCCACCGGGTCGATGTGGATCTTGGCGATGGCGTCCGGGTTGGTCTCTGCCACCTCTTCGATCTCGACGCCGCCCTCGGCCGACAGCATGCCGAGGTGCATCTTGGCCTGCCGGTCGAGCGTGAAGCTGGCGTAGTACTCCTTGGCGATGTCCGACGCGTGCTCGACCCACAGTCGCTTTACCACGTGGCCCTTGATGTCGAGCCCGAGGATGTTGCCGGCGTGCAGGCGGACCTCGTCGGCGTCGGCGGCCAGCTTCACGCCACCCGCCTTGCCGCGGCCGCCCACCTTCACCTGAGCCTTGACCACGACCGGGTAGCCGGCGGACTCGGCCTGCTCGACGGCCTCGTCCACCGTGTCGGCCACGCCACCAGGGGAGGTGGGGATGCCGAAGCGGGCGAAGTACTGCTTGCCCTGGTACTCGTACAGATCCACTTTGGGTGCTGTCTCCTTGTCTCTCGCGCGACGGCGCGTCGAGGTGGTGGGGGGAAGCGGGTGCGGCGGGAACGGCGTCAGGCCTCCAACGCCTCCTCGCGCTGGTCGAGAGCCTCGGACAGCCAGGAGCCGATGGAGTCGAGCGGTGCGCCGGGGGTGAAGACGTGGGCCACGCCCTGCTCCTGCAGGACGGGGATGTCGCCTTCGGGGATGATCCCGCCGACGATCACGAGCACGTCGCCGCGGCCGGCGTCGGCCAGCAGCTTGACCACCCTGGGCACCAGGGTGAGGTGTGCCCCGGAGAGCAGCGAGAGCCCGACGGCGTCGGCGTCCTCCTGCACGACGGCCTGGACCACCTGCTCGGGCGTCTGGTGGAGGCCCGTGTAGACGACCTCGAACCCGGCGTCACGCAGGGCCCGGGCGATGACCTTGGCTCCCCGGTCGTGGCCGTCGAGGCCTGGCTTGGCCACGACCACCCTGTACGGACGTTTCATGCGCTGCCCAGGATACGGAAGCCCTGGTCCGGGCGCCAGACCGGACGTCAGGCCCGGCGGAGCGGCGTGGCCGTCGAGCAGCAGGTTCTTCTTGCCGACCGAATCGAAGCGCACGGTCGCCTGGGCCCGCGATCCCTCGCCCTTGGCGCTGATGACGACGCCGCGGCCCCAGTGGTCGTGGATCACCTCGTCGCCGGCCTTGAGCCCGAGGTCCTCGGCGCCCGTGCTGCCCCGGGGGCCGGCGCCGCCGCCCGGGGCGCCTCGACCAGCGCCGCCTCGACCAGCACCGCCGCCCCCCGGGCTCCCGCCCGCGCGCACCCGGGCGGCCGTGGCCAACGGCACCGCCGGCGAGAAGATTGCCCCCGGCAGGTGCTCGTCGCCCGAGAGCGTGTCGTAGCCCGTGCCACGGCGGGGCGAGCCGAGTCCGACGTCCTCGACCAGGTGCGACGGCACCTCGGTGACGAAGCGGCTCGGCATGGCGGGCTGGGTGCGGCCCCAGGTCGTGCGCGACCAGGCGTGCGAGATCGCCAGGTGCTGGCGGGCCCGGGTGATGCCCGACATAGAAGAGCCGACGCTCCTCCTCGAGCTCGCTCGGCTCGGAGAGGGAGCGGAAGTGCGGGAAGATCCCCTCCTCCAGTCCGACCACGAAGACGGCCGGGTACTCGAGGCCCTTGGCCGTGTGCAGCGTCATCAACGAGACCCGGGTGCCGTCGCTGTCGAGCTCGTCGGAGTCCGCCACGAGCGCCACCGTCTCGAGGAAGCCCATGACGTCGTCGAAGTCGGCGGCCTGGGTGGCCAGCTCGGCCAGGTTCTCAATGCGCCCGTCCGCCTCGTGGTTGTGCTCGGCCACCAGTTCGGCCAGGTAGCCGGTCCGCTCGGCCACCAGCTGCACGAAGTCGGCCGGGTTGACCGTCTGCACGAGCGGACGCAGCTCGGCCAGCGTCTTCGAGAGCTGCTCGGCTCCCTTGAGCGCCTTCCCCGTGAGGCCGGCCTCCTCGGCGCGGTCGATGGCCTCGCCGAAAGGGACGTGCTCGACCTGGGCCCAGGCGGCCAGCCGCGCCACCGACGTGTCGCCGATGCCGCGCTTGGGGACGTTGACGATGCGCCGGGCGGAGACCTCGTCGTCGGGGTTCGCCAGCAGGCGGACGAAGGCGAGGACGTCCTTGATCTCGCGGCGGTCGTAGAACTTGGCGCCGCCCACCACCTTGTAGGGGATGCCGCTGAACTTCATGGACGTCTCGAGCGGGAGGCTCTGCGCGTTGGTGCGGTAGAAGACGGCGAAGTCGCCCCACGTCAGGCCGGCCGACGCGTGCAGACGCAGGATCTCGCTGGCGACCCAGTTCGCCTCGTCGCGCTCGTCCTCGGCTCGGTACCGCGTGACCGGGCCGCCGGTGTCGCCGACGGTGAAGAGCTCCTTGGGCTGGCGGCCGACGTTGTTGGCGATGACGGCATTGGCGGCATCGAGGATGGTCTGCGTCGAGCGGAAGTTCTGCTCCAGCATGATCGTCGTCACGTTGGGGAAGGCGCGCTCGAACTCCAAGATGTTGCGGATGTCCGCACCGCGCCAGCGGTAGACCGACTGGTCGGAGTCGCCGACCACGCAGACGTTGCCGTGCGCCTCGCCCAGCAGCTTGACGATCTCGTTCTGCGCGTGGTTCGTGTCCTGGAACTCGTCGACGAGGATGTGACGGAAGCGTTCCTGGTACGACGCCCGCACGTCGTCGCAGGCCTGCAACAGGTTGGCCGTCACCATGAGCAGGTCGTCGAAGTCGAGCGCGTTGGCGGCCAGCAGTCGCTGCTGGTACTGCGCGTAGATGTCGGCGATGCGCTTGCGGAAGGGGTCGGGCCCGCTGCGGGCGTCCTCACGGAACGTCTCGAAGTCGATCAGCTCGGACTTGGCCTGGCTGATGACACCCTGCACCGCCCGGGACGGCAGGCGCTTCTGGTCGAAGCCGAGCTCGGCCGTGATCATCTCGATGAGGCGGCGCGAGTCGGTGTCGTCGTAGACGGTGAAGGCCGAGCGGTAGCCGAGCCGGTCGGCGTTCGTGCGCAGGATGCGCAGGCAGGCCGAGTGGAAGGTCGAGACCCACATCTTCTCGGCCGGCGGGCCGACCAGGTCGGCGACGCGAGTGCGCATCTCGCCGGCCGCCTTGTTGGTGAACGTGATGGCGAGGATGCCCCACGGCGGTGCGTCGCCCGTGGCCAGCAGGTGGGCGATGCGCCGGGTCAGCACCCGCGTCTTGCCCGAGCCCGCCCCGGCGATGATCAGGAGCGGTCCACCCCGGTGCTCCACCGCGGCGCGCTGCGGGAGGGTCAGGTCGTCGACCAGCGCGGCCGGCCGGCCCGAGAACGCGCCCGTCGCGGTCGCGGTGCGCTGGCGTCGCCTGCGTCCGTCGTCGGCACCCTCGTCGCGGTGGAGCGGGCATCGCTGGCTTCACGGGCGTCGGCATCGGCGGCAGGACCGGCGCCGGCCCCCTCGACGGACTCGTCCTCGGCGGCCGCGGCGGCCGCGCCCACCTCTTCGTCGGTGATGTCGAACAGGCGTGCGTGCTCGCCGCTCCCCGGCGTCACGGTCACTCCCACTCGATGGTCCCGGGCGGCTTCGACGTCACGTCGAGTGCCACCCGGTTCACGCCCTCCACTTCGTTGATGATGCGGGAGGCGATGCGCTCGACCAGGTCGTAGGGCAGGCGGGCCCAGTCGGCCGTCATGGCGTCGTCACTGGTGACGGCCCGGATCACGACGGGGTAGGCGTAGGTGCGCCCGTCGCCCATGACGCCGACGGTGCGCACGGCCGGCATGACGGCGAAGCTCTGCCACAGTTCGCGGTAGAGACCGGCCCGCCGGATCTCCTCGACGACCACCGCGTCGGCGTTGCGCAGGATCTCGGCCCGCTCGGGCGTCACCTCGCCGATGATGCGCACGCCCAGGCCGGGGCCGGGGAAGGGCTGGCGCCACACGATCTCGTGCGGCAGGCCGAGCTCCTCGCCGACGGCACGCACCTCGTCCTTGAACAAGAGGCGCAGCGGCTCGACCAGGTCGAAGGCCAGGTCGTCGGGCAGGCCGCCGACGTTGTGGTGCGACTTGATGTTCGCGGCGGTGTCGCTCCCCGACTCGATGACGTCGGGGTACAGCGTGCCCTGGACCAGAAAGCGCGGGCCTTCGCCGGTGCCCGATGCGCCGTCGATTTCAGCTGTGGGTGCGGACGCGGCAGCACCCGCAGCAGAGCCGGCGTGTCCGACCGGCGCCGAGATCGCGCGCCACCTCCTCGAAGATCCGGATGAACAGCTCGCCGATGATCTTGCGCTTGCGCTCGGGGTCGGTGACACCGGCCAGCGCGGCGAAGTAGCGGTCGGCCGCCTTCACGTGCACGAGGTCCATCTTGAACTGGCGCCGGAACGTGTCCTCGACCTGATCGGCCTCGCCCGAGCGCATCAGGCCGGTGTCGACGAAGACGCACGTGAGCTGGTCGCCGACCGCCTTGTGCACCAGGGCCGCCGCCACGGCGGAGTCCACGCCGCCGCTCAGCGCGCAGAGCACGCGGTCGGTGCCGACCTGGGCCTGCACCGCGGCCACCTGCTGCTCGATGATGGAGACGTGCGTCCACCCCGGGAGGCAGCCGCACACGTCGATGACGAAGTGGTCGAAGATCTCGCTGCCCCGGTCGGTGTGCACGACCTCGGGGTGGAACTGCAGGCCGAAGAGCCGGCGCTCGGGATCGTGCATGGCCGCCACCGGAGCGCCGTCGCTGGTGGCGCTCGCCCGAAACCCTCGGGCACGGCCGTGATGGCGTCGCCGTGGCTCATCCAGACGCTCGACGTCGCCGGCCAGTCCGGGCACAGCGGCGAGGCGCCGGTCTGCGTGAGCTCGGTGCGCCCGTACTCGCCCTGGCCGGTGCGCGACACGGTGCCGCCGAGCTGCAGCGCCATCAGCTGGGCGCCGTAGCAGAGGCCGAGGATGGGGATGCCCAGCTCGTAGACGCCGGCGTCGATGGACGGCGCCGGCGACTCGTAGACCGACTTGGGCCCGCCGCTGAAGATGATGCCCTTCGGCGCGCGGGCCTTGATCTCGGCGACCGAGATCGTCGGCGCGACGATCTCGGAGTAGACGTGCGCCTCGCGGACCCGGCGGGCGATCAGGCGTGCGTACTGCGCGCCGAAGTCGACGACGAGGATCGTGTCGGTCGTCACCGACGTCGTGCTCATGGGGGTCAGTGACCCATCCCCACGCCCTGGGACCGCTGGAAGAACTTCCCCTCGGTCTGCAGCGACGGGGCGACCATGACCTCGGCCTTCTGGAACTCCTTCACCGTCTCGTAGCCGCACGTCGCCATCGCCGTCTTGAGCGCGCCGAAGAGGTTCATGCGGCCGTCGTTCTCGTGGGCGGGACCGTAGAGGATCTCGCGCAGGCTCCCCCGCACCGAGGTGCGGACCCGGGCGCCACGGGGCAGCGTCGGGTGGAAGGTGGCCATGCCCCAGTGGAAGCCGCGGGCCGGCGCCTCGACGGCGGACGACAGCGGCGAGCCGAGCATGACGGCGTCGGCGCCGCAGGCGATGGCCTTGGCGACGTCGCCGCCCTTGGACATGCCGCCGTCGGCGATCACGTGGACGTAGACGCCGGTCTCGTCGAGGTGGCGCATGCGGGCGCCGGCGACGTCGGCGATGGCCGTGGCCTGGGGCACGCCCAGACCGAGCACGCCGCGGGTCGTGCAGGCGTTGCCCGGCCCGACGCCGACGAGGACGCCCACGGCGCCGGTGCGCATGAGGTGCAGGCCGGCCTGGTACGAGGCGCAGCCGCCCACGATCACCGGGATGTCGAACTCGCGGATGAAGCGCTTGAGGTTGAGCGGCTCGGACGTCTTCGAGACGTGCTCGGCCGAGACCACCGTCCCCTGGATCACCAGGATGTCGAGCTCGGCGGCCAGGCAGGCCTGGGCCAGCGACTCGGTCCGCTGGGGGGTCACCGAGGCGGCCGTCGTGATGCCGGCCTCCTTCATCTGCTTGATGCGGGCCGTCACCAGCTCGGGGATGATCGGCTCCTGGTACATCTGCTGCATGCGGGCCGTGGCCTTGTCGTCGTCGAGCTCGCGGATCTCGTCGAAGAGCGGGGTCGGGTCCTCGTAGCGGGTCCACAGGCCCTCGAGGTTGAGGACGCCCAGGCCACCGAGCTTGCCCAGCTCGATGGCGGTCGCCGGGCTGATGACCCCGTCCATCGCCGCGCCCAGCAGGGGCAGCTCGAAGCGGTAGGCGTCGATCTCCCAGGAGACGTCGACGTCCTCGGGGTCCCGGGTCCGCCGGCTCGGGACGATGGCGATGTCGTCGAACCCGTAGGCCTGCCGGCCCGACTTGAAGATGCCGATCTCGATCTCAGCCAATGTGCTCGCCCTCCGGCATTCGTGGGGCCGGTACGGCTCACGAACCACACCGGCATGTCTTCTCGACTCAATTGCGAACGCCGGGCCGACACGCCGACGATCCCCCACTCTACTCTCCCGCTGCCGCTCCTCAGGCTCGCTCCGGCGCACGAAATCGTCGTCCGAGCGGGCCCGGAGCCGTGACCAGCTGTGCCGCTCGGTCAGGGTCGACCGGACGTCCAAACGTAGCGGCCCGCCGGATGACACAGTCCGGACTGAGGCAAGCTGGGCGCATGCCCGACCGCCACGCCCGACCAGGCCACCGCCGCCTCCGTGTCCCGCGGCATGCGCGCCCAGCTGGCCGGCGCGGACGCCGCCCTGGCGGCGGGCGCGGACCCGGTGGGCTGGAAGATCGGCTTCAACACGCCGGCCATTCAGCAGCACTTCGGGCTGACCGACGCCGTCGTGGGCTACATGATCGACACCGGGGTGTCAGCGGACGGGGCCACGGTGTCGCTGGCGGGCTGGGGCGCGCCGGCCGTCGAGGTCGAGGTGGCGGTCCGGGTCGGGGACGACGGGGCGGTCGCCGGGCTGGCGCCCGCGCTCGAGCTGGTGGATCTCGCCATCTCCTTCGACGACATCGAGCCGGTCCTCGCCGGCAACATCTGTCATCGCGGCGTGATCTTCGGGGACGAGGTCCCGGGGGTCGACCCGTGGGCCATGGTCGCCACGGTGACCAAGGCGGGCGACGTCGTGGCCGAGGGCGTGCTGACGGAGGACCCGGCGGTGACCCTGCTGTTCGTGCGCTCCTACCTGGCGGCCCACGGCGCCGCGCTCCAGCCGGGCGACCGCATCATCGCCGGATCCGTCGTCGCCCCGGTCGCCGTGGCACCGGGCGACGAGCTCGCCGTCTCGTTCGGGCCGCTCGGACGGTTGTCGGTCCGTTTCGCTTCCTGAGCACCGAGGCCGCAGCCCTTCTGCAGATGCTCCGCCAGCCTGGGGGCGTGCCTCCTGAGCGCTCAGCTCGTCGACAGCGTGACGACGACGGCTGCCGCACCGCCGCTTGCGTCACCCACCGCCACGCAGGTGCTCGCCGTGGGGCACGCGATGCCAGTCAGCGCAACCGGAGACCCGGCCGACGGACTGCAGCGACCCCGGGACTCCGCCGGCGACGCTCAGGATGGCACCGTGTTGCGAGGCCGTCCCGTCGGACGCAGCGGAACCGTTCGTGCCGACGGCGACGCAGTCGCTGCTGCCGGGAGGACAGGCCACGGCCTGCAGGAGCAGCGCGGCGGAGTCGGTGACCCCGACCAGGTGGCCGGGCTTCCCACCGCTCACGGTGAGTACCACCGCCTCGGGCGTGTTCTTTCCCTTGACGTCGTGGACGCCGCGGCCCACCACGACACAGCTGGCGGCGGTCGTGCAGGCGATGGCGCTGAAGGTCGACGTGCCGGGAGGAACGACCCGGAACGTTCCGGGGGTCCCCGCGGTGACGGGGACGAGCACGTCGTTGTACTTCCCGTTGGAGGTCGAGGCCACGCTGGTGCAGTTCGTGCCGGGGCAGTCGATGGCATTGACCGAGGTGGTGGCGAAGACCGGGTGCACGGCCGTCCCGGTCGAGACCACGCCGCTGGCGGTGCCCCGACCTCCGGCCACGCACGCCGTCGCCGACGAGCACGAGACCGTCTGCAGCGTCGTCACGCCCTGGACCACCGCCGGCGTGCCGGGGGTGCCCTGCGTGATCGGCACGACCACACCGTGACCGCCACCGACGCCGACGGCCTCGCAGCTGGTCGAGGTGGGGCACGAGACAGAGAGGAGCGACTTCGTCCCGCTCACGACGTGCGGCGCGCCCGGCGACCCCTTGGTGATGGTCACGACGACCCCTGCGCCGTTCAGCGCGTTCGAGCCGACCGCCTCGCACAGCGTCGCCGTCGGACACGAGATCGACGAGAGCTGGCCGACACCGGCCACGGTGTGCCTGGAGGTGACGTGGGCGACCGTCGACGAGCGAAGACGACGAGGTCGAGGTGGTCGACGAAGGCGACGAGCTCCCGCACGCGGCGAGTGATGCAGCCAGCGCCAACATGAGCACCACTAACGACCTTCGCACGACATCTCCTCGGTGGATCGCCGGCCCCGACGAACGGCGCAGAGCGGGAGACACGCAGAACGGCGATGAGCTCCCCGGGGCCTCAGGACCCCAGGGAGCTCACGCCGCTGCAAGAGGAACTCCCTAGTTGCTGACCTTAACCGTGATGCCGGCGCTGTACGTGGTGTTCCCGACGCTGTCGGTGGCGAGGCTCTGCAGGGTGTAGGTCCCGTTCGGCACGCTCGTCGGTGTTCCACGAGTACACGTACCCGTAGATGGTGGCCGTCCCCGCGCCGATCACGGTCTTGTTGAACGTCCCACCGGTCAGCACGAACTGGACCTTGCTGATGGTCGCGCCCGACTGCTGCGCCGTGGCCAGAGCGTCCAGCGACGTGGTCCCACTGACGGTCGCGTTGTTCGACGGCACGATCACCGACGTGGTCGGCGGGGTGTTGCTGACCGTCACCGTGATGCCGGGGCTGTAGGCCGTGTTCCCGGCGCTGTCGGTGGCGAGGCTCTGCAGGGTGTAGGTCCCGTTCGGCACGCCGACGGTGTTCCACGAGTACACGTACCCGTAGATGGTGGCCGTTCCCGCACCGAGCACCGTCTTGTTGAACGTCCCACCGGTCAGCACGAACTGGACCTTGCTGATGGTCGCGCCCGACTGGTTCGCAGAAGCCAGAGCGTCCAACGATGTGGTCGCACTGACGGTCGCGTTGTTCGACGGCACGATCACCGACGTGGTCGGCGGGTTGTTGCTGACCGTCACCGTGATGCCGGCGCTGTAGGCCGTGTTCCCGGCGCTGTCGGTGGCGAGGCTCTGCAGGGTGTAGGTCCCGTTCGGCACGCCGACGGTGTTCCACGAGTACACGTACCCGTAGATGGAGGCGGTACGCCGTGCCGAGCACCGTCTTGTTGAACGTCCCACCGGTCAGCACGAACTGGTCCTTGGTGATGGTGGCACCGGACTGTTGCGCAGCGGCCAGAGCGTCCAGCGTCGTGGTCCCAGTGACGGTCGTGTTGTTCGACGGCACGATCACCGACGTGGTCGGCGGGTTGTTGCTGACCGTGAGGGTGAAGGCTTGGGTCGCGGTGCTGGAGTGGGTGTCCGTCGCCGTGATGGTGATCGGGTAGGTCCCTTGCGTTCCGGCGGCTGGCGTGCCCGCCAAGGTGCCGTTGGAGGCGAGGTTGACCCCCGAGGGCAGCGACCCGGTCTCAGTAAAGGCGATCGGGGTGTCACCCGTCGCCGTCACGGTGAACGTGTTGGCACTGGCCGCAGTGAACGTGGCCGCCGCCGCCGACGTGATGGAAGGCCCTGTCGCCGTCACCGTCAGCGTGAAGGCCTGGGTCGCCGTCTTGGCGTGAACGTCTGTCGCCGTGATGGTGATCGGGTAGCTCCCGGCCGTGCCGAAGGCCGGCGTGCCGCCCAGGGTGCCGTTGCTGGCCAACGTCACGCCCGTGGGCAGGGTCCCGGTCTTCGTGTAGCTGATCGGGATGTCCCCGTTCGCCGTGACCGCGAAGTTCCCCGCGTGCGTCTCGGCGAACGAGGTCGTCGCGCCCGAGGTGAACACCGGTCCGGTTGCCGTCACGGTCAGGGTGAAGGCCTGGGTGGCCGTCTGCGTGTTGGCATCGGTCGCCGTGATGGTGATCGGGTAGCTGCCGGCGGTGCCGAAGGCCGGGCGTCCCGGCCAGGGTGCCGTTGCTGGCCAACGTCACACCCGACGGCAGGGCCCCGGTCTCGGTGAAGCTGATCGGGGTGTCACCCGTCGCCGTGACCGAGAAGGTGCCCGTCGCGTTCTCGGCGAAGGTGGTCGAGGCCGACGACGTGATGGAGGGCCCGGTCGCCGACACCGTCAAGGTGAAGGACTGGGTGGCGGTGTTCGAGTTGGCGTCGGTCGCCGTGATGGTGATCGGGTAGCTGCCGGCGGTGCCGAAGGCGGGCTTCCCGGCCAGGGTGCCGTTGCTCCCGAGGGTCACACCAGAAGGCAGGGTCCCGGTCTCGGTGAAGCCGATCGGGGTGTCACCCGTCGCCGTGACCGAGAAGGTGCCCGTCGCGTTCTCGGCGAATGTCGTCGAGGAGCCCGAGGTGAACACCGGTCCCGTGGCCGACACCGTCAAGGTGAAGGCCTGGGTCGTGGTCGCAGCGTTGGCGTCGGTCGCCGTGATGGTGATCGGGTAGCTGCCGGCAGATCCTGCGGCGGGTGTGCCCGCCAAGGTGCCGTTGGAGGCGAGGTTGACGCCCGAGGGCAGCGACCCGGTCTCGGTGAAGCCGATCGGGGCGTCCCCGTTCGCCGTCACGCTGAAGGTCCCCGCCGTCGTCTCGGCGAACGTCGTCGACGCGCCCGAGGTGATGGACGGGCCGGTCGCCGACACCGTCAAGGTGAAGGCCTGGGTGGCCGTCTGCGTGTTGGCGTCGGTCGCCGTGATGGTGATCGGGTAGCTGCCGGCGGTCCCGAAGGCCGGCGTGCCGGCCAGGGTGCCGTCGCTGCCCAAGGTGACACCCGAAGGCAGGGTCCCGGACTTCGTGAAGCTGATCGGGGTGTCGCCCGTCGCCGTGACCGAGAAGGTGCCCGCCGCATTCTCGGCGAACGTCGTCGAGGCGCCCGAGGTGAAGACGGGCACTGAAGCGGCCACCGTCAAGGTGAAGGCCTGGGTCGAGGTATTCGTGTTGGCGTCGGTCGCCGTGATGGTGATCGGGTAGCTCCCGGAGGTCCCGGAGGCCGGGGTGCCGGCCAGCGTGCCGTCTGGTGCCCAGGGACACGCCAGAGGGCAGGGTCCCGGTCTCGGTGAAGCTGATCGGGGTGTCACCGTTCGCCGTGACGGAGAACGTGCCCGCCGCGTTCTCGGCGAACGAGATCGACGCGTTCGAGGTGAACACGGGCGCCGTGGCCGTCACCGTCAAGGTGAAGGCCTGGGTCGACGTGTTCGAGTTGGCGTCGGTCGCCGTGATGGTGATCGGGTAGCTCCCGGCGCTCCCGAAGGCCGGGGTACCGGCCAGGGTGCCGTCGCTGCCCAGGGACACGCCCGAAGGCAGGGCCCCGGTCTCGGTGACGCCGATCGGGGTGTCACCGGTCGCCGTGACCGAGAAGGTACCGGCCGTGTTCTCGGCGAAGGTGGTCGACGCCGACGACGTGATGGAGGGCCCGGTCGCCGTCACCGTCAGGGTGAAGGCCTGGGTCGTCGTCGCGGTGTTGGCGTCGGTCGCCGTGATGGTGATCGGGTAGCTGCCGGCGCTCCCGGAGGCCGGGGTGCCGGCCAGGGTGCCGTCACTGCCCAGGGACACGCCCGAGGGCAGGGCCCCGGTCTCGGTGAAGCTGATCGGGGTGTCGCCCGTCGCCGTGACGGAGAAGGTGCCGGCCGCGCCCTCGGCGAACGTCGTCGAGGCCGCGCGAGGTGATCGACGGCCCGGTCGCCGTCACCGTCAGCGTGAAGGCCTGGGTCGTCGGTGTTCGAGTTGGCGTCGGTCGCCGTGATGGTGATCGGGTAGCTGCCCGGCGGTACCGAAGGCCGGCGTACCGGCCAGGGTGCCGTCGCTGCCCAGGGACACGCCAGAGGGCAGGGTCCCGGTCTCGGTGAAGCTGATCGGGGTGTCACCCGTCGCCGTGACGGCGAACGTGCCGGCCGTGCCCTCGGCGAACGAGGTCGCCGCGGCCGAGGTGAACGTCGGCGCCACACCCGTCACCGTGAGCGTGAAGGCCTGGGTCGAGGTGTTGGAGCTGGTGTCCGTCGCCGTGATGGTGATCGGGTAGCTGCCCGCGGTCCCGAAGGCCGGCGTGCCGGCCAGGGTGCCGTCGGAGCCCAGGGTGACCCCGGAGGGCAGCGAACCGGTCTCGCTGAACGTGATGCCCGAGTTGCCGGTTGCCGTCACGCTGAAGGTCCCGGCCGTGTTCTCGGTGAACGTGGTGCTCGGGGCCGAGGTGAACACCGGCGATCCGGTCACGGCGACGGTGGCCGACTTGGCCGACGCCGTCCCCGCGCCGTTGGCGTTGATCGCCTGCACGGAGAACGAGTAGGTCGAGCCGGCGGCGAGGCCGGTCACCGTCTCGGTCGTGGCCGTGCTGTTGAACGTCTGCGGGGTCTGCGCCGTCGTGCCGATGAACGGCGTCACGACGTAGCCGGTCAGAGGCGGCTGGGTCCCGGCCAGCGCGCTCGGAGCGGTCCACTTGACCGTCGCCGACTGGTTGCCGGCGTAGGTCGCCGTGCCGATGGTCGGCGCTCCGAACGTCGTCGACGGGAACGCCGCCGGCGAGGCGGCCGAGGCCACGCTCTTGTAGGTGGTCCCGGCGCTGTTCGTCGCCGTCACCGTGACGGTGTACGACGTGCCGTTGGTCAGACCGGTCAACTGGCAGCCCAGGGCGGGCGTCGCCGGCGCGGTCGAGGTCGAGGTGCAGGTCTTCGAGCCGGTGGACGAGGTGGCGGTGTAGCTGACGATGGTGCCGACGCCACTCGAGGCCGGAGCCGACCAGGTGACGTTCAGGTCGCCGCTGGGCGCAGGGATGCCGCCCACGGCCACCACGTTCGTCGGTGCCGTCGGGGACCCGGTGACCACGCCGGTCGAGGCCGACGAGGCGGCGGACGTGCCGGAGGCATTGGTCGCCTTGAGCGTGAAGGTGTAGCTGGTGCCGGCGGTCAGCCCGCCCACCGTGGTGGACGTCGCGGCCGGGTTACCCGAGACGGTCAGCCCGGTGCAGGCCCCGCAGGCCGGCGACGGAGTGAGCGTGTACCCGGTGATCGGGCCCGAGGCCGAGGCGGGCGCCGTCCACGAGACAGAGTCCTGCCCGGCGGTGCTCGTGGGCGTGGTCGCCGGTGCGGCCGGTGTGGCCGGGATCCCGACGACCGCGGCGGTCGAGGCCGCCGACGCCGCACTGTTGCCGTTGGCGTTGGTGGCGACCAGGGTGAAGGTGTAGCTGGTCCCGTTGGTCAGGCCGCTCACCGTGGTGGGGCTGGCCGCGGACGTCAGCCCGGTGCAGCCGGGGCAGGCGGGGGTCGGGTTCAGCGTGTACCCGGTGATGGTGGAGCCGTTGTTGTTCGGCGCGGTCCAGGTCACGGTCGCCGAGCCGTTGAGCCCGGCCACGACGACGGTCGGAGCGGACGGCGTCGCGGGCGTGGTCGAGGGGACGACGCCGCCGACGGGGCCGGCGGCCGAGGCCGCACTGTTGCCGCTGGCGTTGGTGGCGACACCGTGAACGTGTAGTTGGTCCCGTTGGTGAGACCGGTCACGTTGCAGGTGGTCGCCGGAAGCGCCGGCGGCGTCGCCGTCGTCGTGCAGGTCTTCGAGCCGGTGGACGACGTGACGGTGTACTTGGTGATGACCGTTGCCACCGTTGCTGGCCGGCGCCGTCCAGCTGACGGCGGCGGTGCCGCTGCCCGTGGATCCGCCGACGACCGCGGTGACGTTCGTCGGGGCGCCGGGGACGGTCGGCGGGCGTCGCCGTCGTGGCACCCGAGGCCGGACCGGTGCCGCTGACGTTGGTGGCGGTCACCGTGAAGCTGTAGCTGTCACCGTTGGTGAGGCCGGTCACCGTGATCGGGCTGGCCGTGCCGCGACGCCGTGATCACGGGGTTGGCGGGATTGGTGGTGTCGCTGGCGCGTGACCGTGTAGCTCGTGATGGCGGCGCCACCGTTGCTGGCCGGTGCCGTGAAGCTGACCACCGACTGCGCGTTGGCGTTCGACGTCGCCGTCGCCGATGGTCGGCGCACCCGGGACGGTCGAGGGGACGATCGGCAGCCGACGGTGCGCTCGGCCACGCCCGTGCCGGCGGCGCTGGTGGAGGTCGACGGCGAAGGTGTAGGTGTCGCCGTTGGTCAAGCCCGAGACGGTGCACTGATCGACCGGGGCCCCCGAGTTGTAGCTCGGGCTCGCCGGCTCGAAGTAGGTGCAGGTCGAGCCGTTCGTGGGGCTCGAGTGGTTGGACGTGTCGGTGGCTGTCGCCGTGTCGGAGAGCAGCGGGTCGGCGCCGGTGTTGGCCGGGTCGGTCCAGCTCACCGTCGACTGGGCGTTCTGCGCCCCGGTGGCCGAGACGCCGGTCGGTGCCGTCGGGGCGCCGATGGCGATGGCCGTCGTGGCCGGTGAGGCAACACTGGTGCCGAGCGCGTTGGTCGCCGTGACCTGGAAGGTGTAGCTGTCCCCGTTGGTCAGGCCGGGGACGGTGCACGTGTCGGTGGGACCGTCGGTGCCGGTCACCGTGAAGGTGCACGTCTCGAGGCCCTGGCCACCGTTGTTGGGGTCGTTGGAGGGCGAGGACACGTCGGTGGCCGTCACCGTGTACGACTGCGTCGGTGACCCTTCGTTGAACCCTGGGGTCCAGCTCACCTCGGCCTGCCCGTTGTCGGACGTGGGCGACACGCTCAGGGGGAAGTCCGGTGCCCCCGGCGGGATGTACGTGAACTGGTCGGCGGGCGCGTTGACCGGTGAGGTCTGCCCGCCGTTGGTGACCGTCACGTCGACGGCACCGTCACCGGTGGTCGAGGCCGGGGCCGACGGCGGTGATGCTCGTGTTGCTGTTCACCGTGAAGCTGGTGGCCGGGTTGGCCCCGAAGTTCACCTGCTCACCGCCCGGCGTTGGTGAAGCCGGAGCCGGTGATCTGCACGGTCTGGCCGCCGGTGTCGGCACCGTTGTCGTTCCCGTTGGCTGGTCGACGTCGCCGTCACCGACGGGGTGATGGTGAGGGAGCCTCGCTGAGCTCGGCGCGGCAACGGGCGGGAGGGCGTTCGCCGTTGCTCCCCGACGGTCGGGTAGCCGTCGAAGGCGACGTTGATGTTGATGATTTCGGTCACGTTGGTGTGGACCAGGTACTCAGTGGTCGAGCTGGTTCTGCACCGAGCCCGGGGCGCCGCTGGCCACGAACTGGGCCTGGATGGCCGGCAACGGTGCAGCGCCCCACCCTTGGCCTGGTTGGCCGTCGCGGTGCCGTAGCTGCTCTTCGAGGTAGGGGTAGGTGGTCGGGTAGGAAGCGTTCCCGTTCGGCGCCTTCGACGGGCATCCGGCCGAGGCGAAGTTGCAGGCGGTACACCCGGCGCTCGCGGCCGTGCAGTACGTGGCGGTCGTGGCGCCCGCAGCCGAGGTCTGGGCGTCGCCACCGATCGTGCGCGCCGTGCCGGGCACGTAGGTGAGCCCGGCGGGAATCGGCATGATGTAGGTGTCACCGTCGATGTAGTTGACCGTGGCACCACTGCTCGTGGTCGGGACGGCACCGCCGGTAGGAGCTTCGGTCAGCGTGACGGTCTGCCCCTGCGCGGCCGTGGTGGGTCCGAAGTACGCCTGGGACGCGCCCTCGTAGATGTTCTCGGTTGCGATGATCTCGACGATCTGCTCGCCCATGTCCTGGGTCTGGGCGATGGCGTAGTGCTCGGTGAACGTCGTGCAGTTCCCCGCGCTCGGGTAGGTGAACCCGGGGGCGCAGTAGGCGAGGGTGGCGGTGAACGTGCTGTCCACCGGGTTGAGCGCCTGGTACATGTTCACGATGCCGGTCGTGGCGGTCGTGCTGGTGGTGATGTAGCCGTCGTTCGCCGGCGGCTGGCTGACGACGGCGAGCGAGGAGGTGTTGACGTTGGACGCCCCGCCCGTGACCTGGGTCAGGACGTTGTTGACGTCGGGCGCGTTGAAGAAGAGGGTCGCTCCGTTCAGGGGGGCGGTCGGGACCTGGGAGAGGACCATGCTGGTGGAGCTCACGCTCGCGACCGTCGTCTGGGGCGCGATGCCCGGGCCGTACACCTCGAGGCCGGCGACCACGCCGTAGTCGGCGAAGTTCGCGGCGGAGGTCACCGTGGTAGTCGGGGTGGCGTCGATGGCGTTCCCGATCCCTTGCGTGCCGGAGAAGGTCTCGGTCTGGGTCGCGGTGACCGCGGCCGACACGTTGGCCGAAAGGACCACGGTGGTGGCGGTGACCGACGACACCGTGTTGGGGGTCGTGCTGGCGATGCTCGGGCCGTAGGCCCCCATCCCCACGGTCACTCCGGCCGTGATCGGGTTGGTCGTACAGGTCAGGGTGGCCTGGCCACTCGCACCGGTGCAGCCGGTCAGGTTGACGACGGGGCTGTTCCCGTAGGCGCCGTAGCCGTCGGCGACGGTCGGAGCACCTGCCGCGAAGGCGGGTGCGGCGTGGCCACGGCGAGCGCGCCGAGCCCCGTGAACGCGCTCAGGACGAGGATCAGGCTGCCGAAGAGACGGCGGACCGACTGCCCGGTGCCCCTCGTTGCAACCTCCGCCTGTGCCGTGTCTCGACCCTGCTCGGGCACCGACCGGCTACCCAACCACTTACCCATGGTTCAACTCCCCCGTACCTCACCCCTAAACCCGGATGCCACCGCTTGGCATCCGGCAACCGCCGCGGTGTTCCCTTTGAGACACACCAACGACCGTTTGGGACTTTTTAGATGATGTTTTGTCCGGAGTCAAGACAGTTATTTCTCGATTTTTCCCGGTTACACCATCGTTTCAGCCATTTCCCCCGGTGACGGACTGTTTCAAGGGTCTCCAAGCCCGAGGTCGCATCAACCCGCCTTGCCGTCCCCGCAGGCCGAGGACGAGAGCACGACCGATGCTCCGAAGATCGCAACGGGACCGGTGACCTGCGTTGACGCTGCATCTCTCGTTTACGTTGAGATCGCAGCGGGCACGTCCCCGCCGCACCGACGACTGGTCGTCACCCCGCAAACCCCGAGGCAGATCCTGCGGGCGAGCTCCCGGGAACCCCCGACGTTCGCCCGTCCGGGGAGCGAATCCCTAGAAAGTCCGCTAGTCCCGGAGAAGGAGCGACAGTGCTTCAACGAGGGTCGCGTGCGTCACGCTTGAAGGAGAACTTTCGGTGCTGCCGGAAGTAGTCGAGGGACTCGAACTGCACGAGGGCGTCGATGGCCGCCGTCCTCGCTTGCTCGCGGGTGGGCGGGAGCGGATCCAGTTCGGTCGCGAACTGAAGCCCGATCTGCTTCCGGCCCAGGCGTTGTGCCTCGTCGAGATGTTTTCGCACCGAGGGCTGCTTGAAGGCCAGGAAGTTGGCCGCCCGAGCGGTCCCACCCATGACCTCGTGCGCCTTGAGTCGCATCTGCACGAAATCGTCGATCCGCCGCTCGAGAGCACCCTGCGCCGATGGCATGGATCTGGAACAGCGAGATGACGATTTCCATCTGTTGGGCCGCCGCAGCCGCGATGAGGGAATCGATGTCCTCGAAGTACCGGCTCACGGACTTCGGGGACAGGCCGCACCGAAGTGCAACCTCAGTTGCAGTTGGCCGCAGGTTGCCCTCGGAAAAGAGTTCGACGGCGGCGTCGATGACTGCGAGCCGGTTTCTGTCCCGGCGGGCGGAACGGCCGTCGGGATCCGCGGCCCGAGTCGGCTGGATCCCGGTGACGGGCTCGGATTCTCACGTCGCTGCTCTGCACCATCTGCGAACTCCTGGTCCTCGACCTCTGTGCCGCCGAGACTTGCGATCACGGACAGCCGCGAGAGGCTGCGTTGCTACGTATCCCCTTCATGGACGGAATGACACGGCTTGATGGCGAGGAGAAGCGCAAAGCGGGAAGATCCCGCGGGTTGCTCTTCCTTAGACCCTATACAGCCTGGTCACGCGCTCCTGGGATCTCGACGCGGCTGGTCGGCGGGGCCGGACGGGGCGCTGGACCCATTCCCTCACCGTTGCCAGGGTCACCGTTGCCGGTGTCAGCTTCGGCGCTAGAGCCCGTTCTCCCCTGTCACGGCGATGGTGATCAGCTCCGAGAGCATGCGGGCGGTGGCGCCCCAGATCAGCTCGCCCGAGACCTCGAAGAACCGCACCGGGAACGAGTTGTCCGGGCTGCCGGGAATGATGCGCCCCGGGATCCGCCAGCGCTCCTCGTGGAAGATGGCGGGGTCGGCCAGCTCGGCGAGCGACACGTCGAAGACCCGCTCCACCTCGCGCGGGACTGGCCACCAGGTGCGGCCGCTCCGGCAGCGTGGCGACCACCGGCACGATGAGCGAGGCCGACGACCATGGTCGTGACCGGGTGGAGCCAGCCGACCATCGTCACCAGGCCCGGGTCGAGGTCGACCTCCTCGTATGCCTCGCGCAGGGCCGCCGCCGCCGGCGTCCTCCCCCTCGTCGAGTCGGCCGCCCGGGAAGCTGACCTCTCCCTTGTGCGTCCGCAGCCCCGAGGAGCGCCGGGTCAGGATCAGCCGGGCCTCGCCCGCCTCCTCGAAGAGCGCGGCCAGGACGCCGGCGTTGACGTACTGCACCGCCGGGGCGTCGGACTCGTTGACGACGGTGGCCCGGCCGAGCATCCCGTCCGCTCCGATGTCGTCGGGCACCGGACCGCGCTGGCCCACGGCCTCGAGCGCGTCGAGCACCCGGTCGAGGCCGATCCCGGTCCGCCGCGCCTCCGGGGCGGTCGGCCCACGGCGCCGGGGCGCCGGGCCGCCAGGTGGCCGGGCGCGGGATCACCTGGGGCGGCACCGGTCGGGACATCGCCCTCACGCTACCGGCGCCCCGCTGCCCTCTCGGCCGGCGCCGACGGCCGTCGAACGGCCGGCCGGGCGCCTCGCTACGCTCTCGCTGCGATGACGTCCCCGGAAGATCTGCAGGCACAGGCCGACGCGCTGCACTGGTACCACACCATCGACCTGGGCAACGGCGTCGTCACCAAGGGCGACAGCGCGCAGGACGACGGGACCGGCGATCCTCCCCGACGTCTCCGGCCGCAGCGTCCTCGACATCGGGGCGTGGGACGGGAAGTACTCGTTCCTGGCCGAGCAGGCCGGGGCGACCCGGGTCGTCGCGCTCGACCACTACGCCTGGGGCGTCGACTTCGCGGCCCGCGGCGCCTACTGGGCCGAGTGCATCCAGCACGGCACGCTCCCCGACCAGTCCCGGGACGAGACGGACTTCTGGCAGCCCGACCTGCCCGGGACGGCGCGGCTTCGAGCTGGCGGCAGCCGCGCTGGGCTCGAAGGTCGAGCCGCTGGTGGCCGACTTCCAGACCGTCGACCTCGACGAGGTCGGCCAGTTCGACGTCGTCCTCTACCTCGGCGTGCTGTACCACATGAAGGAGCCGCTGACCTGCCTCGAGCGGCGTGCGCGCCGTCACCAAGGAGGTCGCCGTCATCGAGACCGAGGCGGTGCACCTGCAGGGCCTCGACGGCGAGGCGCTGCTGCAGTTCCACGCCGGCAGCTCGCTGCGCACCGACTTCGGCAACTGGTACGTGCCGACCATCGAGGCGCTGCACAACCTGTGCCGGGCCGCCGGCTTCTCCCGGGTGCAGCACCGTCGTCGGGCCGCCCGGCCCCGCCCGTCCCGCTCGAGCCGCGGCTCGGCGGACGACCTCGCGCATCCCGCCTGCGCCCGTCGCGCGCCGAGCGCAACTTCCGCGCCGTCGTCCACGCCTCGTCTGACCGTCGGCGCCCAGGCCGCCGAACTACCGGGCCGATCGTGCACGCAGCTTCCACCGTCGCACGCGCCGCAGCCGGGCCCGAAGGCCCGGCCACGATGCCCGACACGCCCGGAAGGGTACGCCCCGGTCGTGCCGCCAAACGACGCGGCAGCAGGAGCTACATCATCCCGCCCATGCCACCCATGCCGCCCATGCCGCCGCCCGCCATGGCGGCGGCCGCAGCGGCGGCGTCCACCTTCTCGGGCTTGTCGGCCACGAGGGCCTCGGTGGTGAGCAGCAGGCCGGCGATGGAGGCCGCGTTCTGCAGGGCGGAGCGGGTGACCTTGGCCGGGTCGATGATGCCGGCCTTGACCAGGTCCTCCATCTCGCCGGTGGCGGCGTTGAGGCCGTTGTTGCCCTTGGCCGACTCGACCTGGTTCACCAGGACGGCGCCCTCGAGGCCGGCGTTGAAGGCGATCCACTTGAGCGGCGCCTCCAGCGACTGCGCCACGATGCGGGCGCCGGTGGCCTCGTCGCCCTCGAGCGTGTCGGCCAGGTCGAGCACGGACTTGCGGGCCCGGATGAGCGCGGTGCCACCGCCGGCCACGATGCCCTCCTCCACCGCAGCGCGGGTGGCGGACAGCGCGTCCTCGATGCGGTGCTTCTTCTCCTTGAGCTCCACCTCGGTGGCGGCACCGACCTTGACGACGGCCACGCCGCCGGCCAGCTTGGCCAGGCGCTCCTGGAGCTTCTCGCGGTCCCAGTCCGAGTCGGTGTCGTCGATCGCCCGCTTGATCTGGGCGACGCGGCCCTTCACGTCCTCGGACGAGCCGGCACCCTCCACGATGGTGGTGTCGTCCTTGGTCACGATGACCCGCCGGGCGCTGCCCAGCAGGTCGATGGTGGCGCTCTCCAGCTTGAGGCCGATCTCCTCGCTGATGACCTGGGCGCCGGTGAGGACGGCCATGTCCTGGAGCATCTCCTTGCGGCGCTCGCCGAAGCCGGGGGCCTTGACGGCGACCGAGGTGAAGGTGCCACGGATCTTGTTGACGACCAGCGTGGCCAGGGCCTCGCCGTCGACGTCCTCGGCGATGATCAGCAGCGGCTTGCCGGTCTGCATGACCTTCTCGAGCACGGGCACGAGGTCGTGCACGGCGCTGACCTTGGAGTTGTAGAAGAGGATGACCGGCTCGTCGAGCACGGCCTCCTGGCGCTCGGGGTCGGTCACGAAGTACGGCGACAGGAAGCCCTTGTCGAACTGCATGCCCTCGGTGAGCTCGAGCTCGATGCCGAAGGTGTTGGACTCCTCGACCGTCACCGTGCCGTCCTTGCCGACCTTGTCGATGGCGTCGGCCAGCACGTCGCCGATGGCGGAGTCGGCCGCCGAGATGGAGGCCACCTGGGCGATCTCCGTCTTGCCGCCGACGTCCTTGGACTGCTTGGCGATGTTCTCGACCGCAGCCTTGACGCCCTTCTCCATGCCCCGCTTGAGGCCGGTCGGGCTGGCGCCGGCGGCGACGTTGCGCAGCCCCTCGGCGATCAGCGACTGGGCCAGCACGGTGGCCGTCGTGGTGCCGTCACCGGCCACGTCGTTGGTCTTGGTGGCGACTTCCTTGACCAGCTGGGCACCCATGTTCTCGAACGGGTCGTCCAGCTCGACCTCGCGGGCGATGGACACGCCGTCGTTGGTGATGGTCGGGGCGCCGAACTTCTTCTCGATCACCACGTTGCGGCCTTTGGGCCCCAGGGTGACCTTCACGGTGTCGGCCAGCTTGTTGACGCCGGCCTCGAGCCCGCGCCGGGCGGACTCGTCAAACTTCAGGATCTTGGGCATGACTGTGTCGAACTCCTCTCGAGTCCTCGAATCTCAGGGAAACTGCAGGGTGGCCGCCGCGCCGGCCCGGGAATCACCGGGGCGGCGGGCACGACCGACGAAGACGTGCGACCGATCAGGCCAGCTTGGCCAGGACGTCGCGGCTGGAGAGGATGAGGAGGTCCTCGCCCTCCACCGTGATCTCGGTGCCGCCGTACTTGGAGTAGACGACGGTGTCGCCCTTGGCGACGTCCATGGGGATGAGCTCGCCGGTGTCCTCGGAGCGGCGGCCCGGGCCGACGGCGATCACCTCGCCCTGCTGGGGCTTCTCTTTGGCGGTGTCGGGAATGACCAGGCCAGAGGCGGTGGTCTCCTCGGACTCGCCGGGACGGACGACGATCCGGTCATCGAGGGGGTGCAGCTTCCATCTGGAACGGGCCTCCTTGGCACTCGTTAGCACTCTCAGGTTGCGAGTGCCAACGATAGCGGGCCTACCCCGGACTGGCAAGGGCGCAATCCGGCCGGCGGGACGAACGCCCCGGATCCCGCTCCGACCGCCGTGCGATCCAGGCCACGGCCACGTTGTCCTTTCGGCAGAGTGCACCGCGGCGCCGAGCCACGCGACCAGGGAGTGAGGCTTGGTAAAGACGAGCCCTGGAAGAGACGAGCCTTTAGAAGACCATCGCCACAGCGCTCGTACTTTTGTGCAGGGAACGGCGGACGGAGGGGGCAGCATGCAGAACGACGGACAATGCCATCGGGGCCGGGCGGCGGGTCGCCCCCTGGCCGGGCTGATCGCCGCCGGAGCACTCGGGCTGGCGGTGCTCGGGTCGGCGGCCACGCCGGCGGCGGCCAGCTCGCCCTCCCTGGCGCAGGCGCGCAAGGACCTGCTCGTCCGCTCCGACTTCCCGGCCGGATGGACGACGACCAAGAACACGGACACCGGCAACAGCACCGTCGGGGACGCGCAGCTGGCCACTTGCATCGGCGTCCCGGCGTCGCTGGTCTCGGAGAACCCGCCCTCGGTGAACAGCCCGGACTTCCAGGCTGACCAGGGCACCATGCTCGTCTCCGACAACGTCACCGTCTTCCCGTCGGCCAAGAACGCGGCGACCGAGTACGCCCTCGGCCAGAACCCGAAGACCGCCGGTTGCATGACCCAGCTGGCATCGGGGCCACTCAAGACGAAGCTCTTCGGCAAGACGCCCAAAGGCATGACCTACGGCACGCCCCTGGTGTCCGCCGTCGCGGCCGGGGCGTTCGGCACCGGCGTCGCCGGCTACGCCTTGAGCGTGCCCATCACCTCCCACGGCGTCGTGGTGAACGTCACCATCACGCAGTTGGTCACGGTGAAGGGTCGCTTGGGCCACCAGGTCACCTTCACCGCCATCGGCTCCCCGTTCTCCATCCCGCTGGAACGACAGATCATGGCGGTGGCCGCCGGGCGCCTCTGAGCGACACGCCGGTGCGCGACCAGTCGCCGCGCCACGCCTGCGCACGCGGCGACCGCGACCCGACGCCTGAGCACGCGGCGACCCGCGACCGACGGCTCGGTGAGCCGCAGGGGTCGGTACGCTCCCGGGCGACCACCCACGACCCGAAGGGAGTCCATGGCGCCTGCCAGCCCGAAGCCCGATCCCGACCGCTGGTGGCATGGCGGCGTCTTCTACCAGATCTACCCCCGCTCGTACGCCGACTCCAACGGTGACGGCGTCGGCGACCTGCCCGGCATCGTGTCGAAGCTCGACCACCTGGCGCGCCTCGGCATCACCGCCGTGTGGCTCTCGCCGGTGACGAGCTCGCCCAACCGCGACTGGGGCTACGACGTCTCGGACTACCGCGACATCGACCCCGCCTTCGGCACGCTCGACGACCTCGACACGCTGGTGCGCGAGGCGGCGGCCCGCGGCATCCGCATCCTGATGGACCTGGTGCCGAACCACACCAGCGACCAGCACGCGTGGTTCGTCGACGCGCTGGCGCGGTCGGGACGCGGCGCAGCCGCGACTACTACGTCTGGGCCGACCCCAAGCCCGACGGCAGCCCGCCCAACAACTGGGTGAGCATCTTCGGCGGTCCGGCCTGGGAGCTCGACGAGGCCAGCGGCCAGTACTTCCTGCACAACTTCGAGGCGGCGCAGCCCGACCTCAACTGGTGGAACGAGGACGTGCGCCGCGAGTTCGACGACATCGTGCGCTTCTGGTGGGACCGCGGCGTGGCCGGCTTCCGCATCGACGTCTGCAACATGATGATCAAGGACAAGGAGCTGCGCGACAACCCGCCGGCCACCGAGGACGACCCGCTCGACCAGCAGTTCATGGGCCAGCGCGCCGTCTACAACACCGACCGTCCCGAGGCGCACGACATCCTGCGCCGCTGGCGCGTCATCGCCGACTCCTACGAGCCCGAGCGCCTCCTCATCGGCGAGACCAACGTGGAGAAGCTCCCGGTGCTCATGGAGTTCTACGGCGACGGGCACGACGAGCTGCACGGCGGCTTCAACTTCGTGTTCATCAACGCGCCGCTGGAGGCCGCAGCGCTGCGCACGGTCGTCGAGGACACCGAGGCCCTGCTGCCCGAGGGGGCGTGGCCCATCTGGACGGCGTCCAACCACGACGTCTCGCGCCTGGCCACCCGCTGGGCGGCCGGCGACCCGGCCAAGGTGAAGCTGGCGCTGCTGCTCCTGCTCACCCTGCGCGGCACGCCCTTCCTCTACGCAGGCGACGAGATCGGCCTGGTCGACGGGCCCATGCAGCGCGAGGACGTCCTCGACGCCGTGGGCGCCCGCTTCTGGCCCGTCTACAAGGGCCGCGACGCCGAGCGCACGCCGATGCCGTGGAACGGCGAGCCCGGCGGCGGCTTCACCGAGGCGGGCGTGCGCACCTGGCTGCCCATGGCCGACCCGGCCGCGTGCAACGTGGCCGACCAGGAGGGCGACCCCGACTCGGTGCTCGAGCTCTGCCGCCGGGCCATTGCGGCCCGCCGGGCCAGCGACGACCTGGCCGTCGGCCCCTACCGCTCGCTCCCCTCGCCCGACGGGACGTGGGTCTACGCCCGGGGCGACGGCACCACCGTGCTGCTCAACATGCGGCAACGACGCGGCGGCCTTCGACGGCGTCACCGGCACGGTGACCGTGAGCACCGAGCACGCCCTGGAGGGGTCGGGCGTCGAGGGCGCGCTCGACCCTGCCGCCCTGGAGTGGCGCCGTCGTCACGCGATGACCGCGTCGCTTCGTGCTGTGCACGACGCCGGCGCAGGGCCACACCGCGCCGCTGCTGGCCCTGGCCCGGCGCCTGGTCGACGACGGCCACGACGTCGTCTTCTTCACGACCGAGCACTACCGCGACAAGGTCGAGGCGACGGGCGCCCGCTTCGTGCCCTTCGCGGCGGAGGACGACGCCCACGACCTCATGGTGGCCAACCCCGAACGCGAGTCGTCGTCCAAGCGCGGCGTCCGGGGCGTCAAGGACGACCTGCGCCGGATCTTCATCGGCCCGCTGCCCGGGCAGTGCCGGGACCTGCGCGCCATCCTCGAGGACGTCGCCGCCGACTGCATCGTGGTCGACTCCATGTTCCTCGGCGCCCTCCCCCTGGCGCTCGGCCCGCGCCAGGACCGTCCGGCGCTGGCCTGCATCGGCGTCATGCCGTACGCGTCGAACAGCCGGGACACGGCGCCGTTCGGGGTCGGCCTTCCAGCCCGGGACGGGAGCCGCTGCACCGGCTGCGCAACGCCACCATGAACTGGGCGACCGAGCACCTCGTGCTGGCCGACATCCAGCGCTTCGCCCGGCGCCGGCTGGCCGAGGCCGGCGTGCCGGGCTTCCCCGGCTACTTCATCGACCTGCAGCCCAAGGTGGTCGACGCCTACCTGCAGGCGACGGTGGCCGGCTTCGAGTACCCGCGCTCGGACCTCGCCGCCCTCGGTGCGCTTCGTCGGGCCGATCCTCGCCCCGCCGTCACGGTCCTTCGAGCAGCCGGCGTGGTGGGGCGAGCTCGACCGCGGCCGCCCGGTCGTCCACGTCACCCAGGGCACGCTCGACAACGCCGACCTGGGCCGGCTCCTGCTGCTGACCGACCACGGGCCCTGGCGCACGACGACGTGCTCGTCGTCGCCACCACCGGCGGGCCGGACCCCGCGCCGCTGCGGCGCGGCCTGCCGGCGAACGTGCGCCTGGAGCGCTTCATCCCCCACGACCTGCTGCTCCCCCACGTCGACGTCATGGTGACCAACGGCGGCTACGGCGGCGTGCAGCAGGCGCTGGCCAACGGCGTCCCGCTGGTGGTGGCCGGCGACAGCGAGGACAAGCCCGAGGTGGCGGCCCGCGTGCAGTGGTCGGGCACGGGCATCAACCTGCACACCGGCCGGCCGTCGCCGGCCATGGTGGCGCGGGCCGTGCGCCGGGTGCTCGCCCGCGACTCCTACCGGGCGCGGGCACGGGCGCTGCAGGACGAGATCGCCGCCACCGACCCGCTCGGCCACCATCAGCGCGGCCCTGGCCGCGCTGTGCGAGGCGAACGACGCGTGCACCAGGGCGCCTGAGCAGGGCCGGGTACAGTCGACGGGATGCAGGCCGAGTCCAGGTCCGGCCGGTGTGCGCTGGCAGCGAGCGCGCAGGGGGCCGGCGCTGCCCGACTCGTTCCCCGACTCGGGGCTGCTCGAAGATCTCCCGGCCCCCGAGCTGCACCGGGGCCTCTTCCACCTCCTCTTCGGCCGCGAGCCCCCCGAGGACGACCCCCTCCTGGCCGAGCTGGAGCACGGCACCAAGACGCCCGCGCCAGTACATGGAGTGGCTGATCCACTCGGCCGAATGGAGCCACTCGTCGCCCATGACCGAGTTCGGGCCGTCGCTGCACTACGGGCGGGGCGTCTTCATCCGCAGCCTGCCCCGGGCGCGGCGGATCCTCGACATCGGCGGCGTGGCGCTCGGCGTCCCCTACGGCGCGCTCGTCCTGATGGGCTATCCGTACACGTTCGAGGAGATCGTCATCGTCGACCTCCCGAGCGAGGACCGCCACGAGCTGTACCAGGACGACCTGAGCCATTCCTCGGTCGACGTGGAGGGTGGGCGCGTCTCCTATCGCTACCACTCCATGACCGACCTCAGCAGCTACCCGTCGGCCTCGTTCGACATGGTCTACAGCGGCCAGAGCATCGAGCACATCACGCGAGCCGAAGCCGAGCAGGTCCTCGCCGAGGCCCACCGCGTGCTGCGGCCGGGCGGCGTCCTCGCCCTCGACACGCCCAACGCCAACCTGACCCGTCTGCAGCAGGATGCCTTCATCGACCCCGACCACAAGTACGAGTACCGGCACGCGGAGATGGCCGCCATGCTGCGCGGCAACGGCTTCGTGATCGAGCGGGCCCTCGGGATCAACTACGGCGGCGACTCGCTCGCCCGCGGCGTCTTCGATCCGAACGAGCTCGCCACCAAGCGCGGCGTGTTCGACGACATCGAGAAGTGCTACCTGCTGGGCTACGTCTGCCGCCGTCCGCGCCACCCCGTCGCCTCGGGCGTCACTGGACCGGGCCTGGTGGCGCGTCGCCGGCACGCAGGCCACGCCGCGGCGGGTCCTCGGCAAGGTGCGCCGCCAGCTCGCCCGCTGACCGACGGTCGCCGGCTACCGGTTGACCGGCGACATGTCCGCGTAGCGGTCACCCTTGGCGGGAGCGACGGTGTCGAGCACGGCGAGGTCCTCCTCGGTCAGCTCGACGTCGACCGCGGCGGCGTTCTCCTCCAGGTAGGTGCGGCGCTTGGTGCCCGGGATCGGTGCCACGTCACGACCAGCGGCGTGCACGAAGGCGAGCGCGATCTGCCCGGGCGTGCAGCCCTTGGCCGAGGCGAGCTGGTCGATCGACCTCCACGATGGCGACGTTGTCGGCCAGGTTGTCGCCCTGGAAGCGGGGCTGGTAGCGGCGGAAGTCGCTCTCGTCCAGGTCGTCGAGGGAGCGCATGGCGCCGGTGAGGAAGCCGCGGCCGAGCGGGCTGTAGGGGACGAAGCCGATGCCGAGCTCGCGCAGCGTGGGCAGGATCTCCTGCTTCGGGATCGCGCGACCACACCGAGTACTCGGTCTGCAGGGCCGAGATCGGGTGCACCGCGTGGGCCCGCCGGATGGTGGCCGGCGCCGCCTCGGAGAGGCCGAGGTAGCGCACCTTGCCCTGCGTCACGAGCTCGGCCATGGCCCCGATCGTCTCCTCAATCGGCGTGTCGGGGTCCGACCCGGTGCTGGTAGTAGAGGTCGATGTGGTCGACGCCGAGCCGCGGCAGCGAGCCGTCGCAGGCCTGGCGCACGTACTCGGGCCGGCCGTTGACGGCGCGCTTGGCCGGGTCGTCGGGGTCACGCACGATGCCGAACTTGGTGGCGATGACCGCCTCGTCCCGGCGCCCCGCCAATGCCTTGCCGACGAGCACCTCGTTGGTGTGCGGCCCGTACATGTCGGACGTGTCGAAGAAGGTGATCCCGAGCTCGAGCGCCCGGTGGATGGTGGCGGTCGACTCGACGTCGTCCGTCGGCCCGTAGAAGTCGGACATCCCCATGCAGCCGAGGCCCTGCGGCGAGACCTGCAACCCCTGCGAACCGAGCGCGATCGTGTCCATGGTCGTTGCACCTCTTCCCTTGTCGTGGCCTCGTTGAGGCCCCGTGTCCGGCGTGACGATCGGCGTGGCCGACGGTCGCGCCCACCCTACGGGTGCGGCTCCAGGCACCGGACGCGGCTGCCGCGGTCGACTCAGCGCTGCCGGTGCGCTCCTCGGCGGCCTGGCCGGTGGCGGCGAGCTCCTCGAGGCGTTGGGCGTACTCGTCCGAGTCGATGTCGTAGACCCACATGACGAGAGCGTCCTGCCCGGTGACCGGGTAGTAGTTCTTGCGCACGCGCGACCGGGGCGAAGCCGAAGCGCCGGTACAACGCCTGCGCCGGTTCGTTGTTGGCCGCGACCTCCAGCGAGATGTGCGTGATGCCGCCGGCCAGCAACGTACGGACGGCGTCGACGATCATGGTGGTGGCGATGCCCGACCGCTGGTAGCCCGGGCGACGTGGCGATGGTGGTCATGTGCGCCTCGTCGTCGACCATCATGAAGCCGATGTACCCCACCATCTCCTCGCCGTCCCACATGGCGCGGTAGAGGCGGCCCTTGCGCAGGGCGAGCTCGGAGTTGAAGACCGCGACCGACCACGGCTCGGGGAAGACCCTGCTCTCGATGCGAAGCACGTGGCGCAGGTCCCTCCGCTTCAGCTTCTCGATGCGCAGCGTCGTCACCTCGTGACGGGCCTCACGCCCGCACCGCCCGCGGCGAAGTTGCTCTTGGCGTCCGCCTCACGCATGTACAGGGGAACGACAGCGCCGGGTTGAACTGGCGGTTCTCCCGCGTCCAATCTCGCCTGGGCGAGCCGGAGAAGGATGGCCGGAGGCGGAAACCCCAGGCCCGGGACCGTTGCATCGACACCGGGGACCATGGCCAGCGTGTCGGCGTAGCGCAGCGCGCCGTCACCCACGGCGTGCACCGTCGCACCGCCGAACGCCCCGAGCGCGGCCGCGAGCTCAGCCGGCGCGAAGAGTCCGGGGGCGAGGCGTCGGGAGGGCGCGGTCCCGGGTGGGCCGATCTCGTGCGCGGCGGCGAACACCTCGCCTCGTCGGGCATCGACGCAGGCGAGGACCAGGCCGCGCAAGCCGGCAGCGGCGGCTGCCTCCGTCAGGATGTCGAGACTGGTCGCAACGACGATGCCGATACCGAGAGACTGGGCCAGTCCCTTCGCCGCCGCGACACCGACACGCAGGCCGGTGAAGAGGCCGGGCCCGATGTCGACCGCGACGACCGTGATGTCGGCCGGGACCAGGTCGACCTGCGCCAACAGGTGCTACAGCGCCGGCGTCAGGGTCTCGACGTGGCGACGGCGACCGGTCAACGTCAGCTCGGCCTGCACGCCCGCCGGCGTGCGCACGGCGACCCCGACCGTCTCGGTCGCCGTCTCGATCGCCACCATGGCGGGCGCCGGCCCGGGCCGCGTTCACCGTCGCCCGCCTCCCGCGCCCCCTCGACGCTCGAGCAACGCGCGGCAGTCGTCGTCCGATCGGTCCGCCCAACGCCCGCGGCCGGCGAGCGTCACCGACCTGCGCTCGGGAGCCCCGAGCGGATCGGGTGCGACGAGCGTGACCTCGAGCGCGCTGTCGCCCAAGGCCGGCGCGGCGAGCTCACCCCATTCGACGAGCGCGACGGCGTCCTCCTCGACCAGCTCGGCCAGGGCCAGGTCGACCACCTCGTCCAGCGAGCCCGTGCGGTAGACGTCGGCATGGATCAGCAGCCCCACCGGACTGTCCTCGCCGCAGTCGTACTGGCGCACCAGGGCGAAGGTCGGGCTGGTCACCGGTCCCGGCACCCCGAGCGCGGCAGCGAAGCCCTGGGCGAACACCGTCTTGCCGGCGCCGAGGTCGCCCACCAGGAGGACGACGTCACCGGGCCGGCACAACGCGGCCAGACGCCCGGCCACGCTCCCGGGTGGCGCCGGCCGACTCGCTCGTCCACTCGACGGGCCAGCTCACCGGTGCCCCGCCACCATCAGGCGCTTGGCCCGGATGAAGTCGGCCCGCATCTCGGCCATGGCCTCGCCGCCCGCCCGCAGCACGTAGGCCGGGTGATAGGTCGGGACGACGCTGGCCCGGCCCCGCTCGAACACCTGGCCGCGCAGCTCGCGGATGCCCTTGGTCGTCTCGAGCAGGAGCTTGGTGGCGAAGTTGCCCAGGGTGACGATGACCGCCGGGTCGATGAGCGTGATCTGCTCGGCCAGATACGGACGGCAGGCCTCGATCTCCTTCGGCGCCGGGTCGCGGTTCTGCGGCGGCCGGCACTTGACGACGTTGGCGATGTAGCACTCGGCCCGGGTCAGGCCGACCTCCTCCCACATGAGCCGGTCGAGCAGCTTGCCCGATCGGCCCACGAAGGGCTCGCCGGCCAGGTCCTCCTCGCGGCCCGGACCCTCGCCCACGAAGAGCAGGTCGGCGGTCGGCGCCCCGACGCCGAAGACGACCTGGGTGCGACCCTTGGCCAGCGGGCACAGGGTGCAGGTCGACGCGGCGACGCGCAGCCGCTCCAGCGCGTCGGCGCCGCCCTCAGGCACCGGGCGCGTCCGGACGGTTGACCACGATCCGCGGCATGCGCGGTCCGACCCCGCACACCACCTCGTAGCTGATCGTCCCCACCATGGCCGCCCAGTCGTCCGCCGTGATGACCTCGTCGCCCTGCCGACCGAGGAGCACGACCTCGTCGCCCGGGCGCACCGAGTCGTCGTCGCCACAGTCGACGACGATCTGGTCCATGGTCACCATGCCGGCCAGCGGTCGGCGCACCCCGCCGATGAGGACCTCGTAGCCGCCGTCGAAGAGCGATCGGGGCAGCCCGTCGGCGTACCCGATCGGAACGGTGGCCACCAGCGAGCTGCGCCGGAAGGGGACGGAGCCGGCCATAGGAGGGTCGCTCGCCGGCCTCGAGCGCGCGCACAGCGACCACCCGCGCCTTGAGCGCCATGGCGGGCCGCAGTTGCTCGCCGGGCGCCTGCTCGTCGAACGCGTCCTGCACGCGCTGCCCCGGCAGGTAGCCGTAGAGGCCGATCCCGCAGCGCACCATGTCGTGGCGCGAGCGGGGGAAGGCGATGGCCCCGGCGGTGTTGGCCGCGTGCAGCATCGGCGCCGCGATCCCGGCAGCCGCCAGGTCGGTCACCAGCCGGTCGAAGAGGTCGAGCTGCTCCTCGGTGAACGCGATGTCCTCCTGCCTGCTCGCCGTCCGCCACGGGCAGGTGCGTCCAGATCCCCTCGAGCTGCAGCCCCGGCTCGGCCAGCACGGCGGCCGTGATGTCGCGGAGGTCGTCGGGTGCGGTGCCGACCCGATGCATGCCGGTGTCGACCTTCACGTGGACGGGGACCGGTGATCCAGCGGCGGTCGCGGCCGCTGCTGAAGGCGCTGATCCCCTCTGCGGAGTACAGCGTCGGCGTGAGCCCGTACGACAGCGCGGTCGGCCGCGGCGGCGGGGTCGCATTCGCTCAGCAACAGGATCGGCGCCGTGATGCCGTGCTCGCGCAGCTCGACACCCTCGTCCACCAGTGCCACGGCGAGCCGCCCGGCACCGCCGGCCAGCGCGGCCCGGGCCACGGCCGGGCCCACCGTGGCCGTAGCCGTGCGCCTTGACGACCGCACAGAGCTCGGTCGGCGCGACCAGGCGGGCGAGCACCGCGGCGTTGTGGCTGATCGCAGCCAGGTCGATCTCGGCCCAGGCCGGGCGCGAACGGCCTTGCGCCATGGTCACGGCGCCATCCTCGTCGGCCGGCGCCGGGGCCACCAGCCGTACCGGTGCGCCGTCACTCATCGGCCCACTCCGAGAGCAGCTCCGCCACCAATCCCGGCAGGTCGCCGGCCACCAGGCCCTGCGACGGGCCGAGCGACGCCGCCCGCCCGTGCACGTGGGCGGCCACCGCAGCCGCCTGCAGCGGGGCGAGCCCGCGGGCGAGAAGGCGCCGATCACGCCCGACAGGACGTCGCCGCTCCCCGCCGTGGCCAACGCCGGCCCACCGGCGGCCGCGAGCAGGACGTCGGGCGTCGCCGCGTCGGGCGCGGCCACCGCGGTGAGCGGTCCTTTCAGCAGGACGACGGCACCGGTGGCCCGGGCCAGCGCCCGCGCCGCCGCCAGGCGGTCGTCGCCGGGAGGATCGCCGCTGATGCGGGCGTACTCACCGTCATGGGGCGTGAGGATGCTCGGTGCGCGCCGCCGGTCGAGCAGGGTGCGCGCGGCAGCCACGCTGCCGAGGGCGCTGAGCGCGTCGGCATCGATCACCAGTGGCACCGGCACCGCGGCGATCACCGACCTGATGGCGTCCGCCGTGGCCGTATCGGTGCTGAGGCCCGGACCGATCACCACCGCCTTGCACTTGGCGGTGGCCTCGACGAACGCGTCGGCCCAGTCGTGCGCCGGCAGGTGCATGCGGACGGCCTCGGTGGGCCACGCCGCCGTGGGGTCGCCGGGCGAGCCGAGCCTGATCATGCCGGCGCCGGCGGCCATCGCACCGCGGGTGCACAAGATGGCGGCGCCCTCCATACCCGCGGAGCCCGCCGCCACGCCGACCGCGGTCGTCCACTTGTTGACCTGACGCGGTCGGTTCGGGACGAGCGCGATGTCGGCGTCCTCCACGAGTAGGGCCTGCGGGGGAGAGAATCCGATGCCGATGTCGGCCACCTCGACGGCGCCACTGCACACGGCGCCGTCGCCTTGCAGGAGGCCGGGCTTCAGCGCGGCGAACGTCACGGTCCGGTCAGCCTGGACGGCGTCGCCCGGCGCCGCACCCGAGTCGGCGTCCACGCCCGAGGGGATGTCGATGGCGAGGACGCGGGCGCCCGGCGCCGGCCGCGGCGCGTCGTAGGTCCCGCGGAACCCGGTGCCGTAGGCGCCGTCGATGACGAGATCGCACGATGGCAGCGTGACCCCGCCGCCGGCCGCAGCGCCGCCGGCCTCCAGGAGGCGGACCCGGGCGCCGCGCTCGGCCAGGAAGGCGGCGGCGACCCTGCCGTCGGCGCCGTTGCTGCCCTTGCCCACCACCACGACGACACGCCGGCCGTAGGCACCTCCGAGGAGGCGCAGTGCGGCATGTGCCGTCGCGGTGCCGGCGCGGGTCACCAGGTGCTCGTGCGAGACCGTCTCGAGGGCGGCGGCGTCCGCCGCCCGCATTTCG
Source organism: uncultured Acidimicrobiaceae bacterium (assembly GCA_963762175.1). GTDB lineage: Bacteria > Actinomycetota > Acidimicrobiia > Acidimicrobiales > RAAP-2 > Bog-473. The sequence goes on along the minus strand of CAVXJW010000001.1, from coordinate 211,192 downwards.
TCGCGGGTCAGGACGGCGCGCACGAGGCCCGCTCCGCGACGACGAAGGCGATGGCGACGCCGTCGGTATGGGTGAGTGAAAGGTGGAAGGTGCCTGCGCCACGGGCGCCGGCCAGCTCGGCGGCCGAGCCGTGCAAGCGCAGAGTAGGGCGCGTTGCGCGTGGCCCCCTTCCCCGTGGTGCGGCACACCTCGACGTCGGTCAGCGGGAACCCGCCGATCCCGGTACCCAGTGCCTTCATCACCGCTTCCTTGGCGGCGAAGCGCGCCGCCAAGCTCTGGGCCACGTCGGCCGAACGCGCTGACGTCGGAGCGTTCGGACTCGGTGAAGCACCGCACCGCGAAGCGGGGGCGCCGATCGAGCACCCGCCGGAATCTCGCCACATCGACCGCGTCGACGCCCGACGCCGACGATGGCGCCGGCGACGCCGGCAATGCCGGCGGCACCGCGAGTCACTCGACGGTCACCGTCTTGGCCAGGTTGCGGGGGCGGTCGGGGTCGTGCCCGTGCAAGCGGGCCAGCCGGTAGGCGAGCTGCTGCAGCGGCACCACCCCGACCACGGGCGAGAGCAGGGGGGAGGTCGGCGGGACCCACAGGACATGGTCGGCCGCGGCGGCCGACTCCTCGTCACCGTCGTCGGCGAGCAGCACGACGGTCGCGCCGCGGCTGCGCACTTCGGCGATGTTGGACAGCATCTTCTCCCAGAGCGGGTTGCGCGTGGCGATGCCGACGACAACGGCACCGGGCTCGATCAGTGCGATCGGCCCGTGCTTGAGTTCGCCCGCCGGGTAGCCCTCGGCGCGCAGGTAGGCCAGCTCCTTCAGCTTCAGCGCCCCCTCCAGCGCCACCGGGAAGCCGACGTGACGCCCGAGAAAGAAGAAGTCGCGGGCGTCGGTGAGCTTGGCCGCCACCTCGTCGACGTCCTCCACCCGGGCCAGCGCCTCGCTGACCAGACCGGGGAGGACCTCCATCGTGCCGAGGATCTCGCTGACCTCCGATGCCGGCCTGGTGCCGAGGATCTGGGCGAGGTACAGCCCGAGCACCTCGAGCGCCACAATCTGCGCGAGGTGGCATTTGGTCGAGGCCACCCCGATTTCGGGACCGGCGCGGGTGTAGAGGACCCCGTCGGCTGCCCGGGCCATGGACGAGTCGACGACGTTGGAGACGACGAGCACCTTGGCGCCGAGACGCGCCGCCTCGCGCATGGCCTCGGACGTGTCGAGCGTCTCCCCCGACTGGGACACCCCCACGCACAGTGTCCGCTCGTTGAGGACCGGGTCGCGGTAGCGGAACTCGCTCGCGATGTCGACCTCCGTCGGCAGCTTGACCCAGTGCTCAATGGCGTACTTGGCCACGAGGGCGGCGTGGTAGCTCGAGCCGCAGGCGACGATGAACACCTTGTCGATGCCGCGCAGGTCGTCGGCGCTGAGGCGCATCTCGTCGAGCATCAGCTCGCCACCCGGGCCACGTCGGTCGAGCAGGGTGTCGGCCACCGCCTGGGGCTGCTCGTTGATCTCCTTGGACATGTAGTCCTCGAAGCCACCCTTCTGAGCGGCCTCGAGATCCCAGGTGATGGTGAGCCGCTCCGGTTCGACAGGCGTGTTGTCGAGGGTGGTGACCGTCAGCGCGCCGGGGGTGAGGACAGCCAGCTCGTCGTCCGCCAGCGCATACACCTCACGCGTGTGCCCGATCAGTGCCGGGATGTCCGAGGCCAGATACGCCACCCCGTCTTGCAGGCCGAGCACGAGGGGCGTCTTGCAGCGCGCCGCCACGATGGTGTCGGGCTCGTCGGCCGAGATCACGGCGATGGAGTAGGCGCCCCGCAGCCGTCGCAGCGTGGTGCGTGTCGCCTCGGCCAACGAGGCCCCTCCGGCCATCTCCTGTTCGATGAGGTGGGCCATCACCTCGGTGTCGGTGGCGGAGGTCAGGGTGTGCCCGGCGGCCACGAGTTCGGCCCGGAGCTCGGCGTGGTTCTCGATGATCCCGTTGTGGATGAGCGCCAGGCGACCGGTGCAGTCGGTGTGCGGGTGGGCGTTCTCAGCGGTTGGCCCGCCGTGGGTGGCCCAGCGCGTGTGCCCGATGGACGCGGCGTGCCCGGTCGGGGCGTCGGCCGCCAGGTCCTTGAGCTTGGCCACCGAGTTCGTGCCGCCGGCCGCCCTGGCGCGCCAGACCGAGGCCCGCGAGCCCGCGGAGCCTGCAGCGTCTCCGCCAGCATCGACGACCATGGCCACGCCGGCCGAGTCGTAGCCGCGGTATTCGAGCTGGTGCAGGGCACCGAGGAGGACGGGGATGGCGTCGGATCGCCGGTGACGCCGATGATGCCGCACATAGTGGCCCCAGGCTACCTGGGGGCTTGCGGCTCGATCTGCCCCAGGGCGGCTTCGACGACTCCGGCGAGCTGGGCCGCGACCGCATCGGCCTGGGCTTCCACCCGCGCCTCGACCATCACCCGTACCAGGGGCTCGGTGCCGCTCGGGCGCAGCAGAACCCGGCCCTCGTGCCCGAGCTCCGCCTCGGCCTTCACCACCGCCTCCCAGACCTCGGCGCTGTCGGCCAGGCGCTCGGGTTGCGGGATCGGCACGTTGACGAGGCGTTGCGGGACCCGTTCCACCAGCCCGGCCGAGAGCTCGGCCAGGGAACGGCCGGCGCGCAGCACGAGGTCGGCCAATGCGATCCCCGTCAAGATGCCGTCCCCGGTGGTCGAACGCGACCGGAAGATGATGTGACCAGACTGCTCGCCGCCGAGGCTGAGGCCGTCGGCATCGAGCGCGGCCAGGACGTGGCGGTCCCCGACGTCGGTCTCGCGGATGCCGATACCGCGGGCCTCCATGGCCAGGCGGAAGCCGAGGTTCGTCATCACCGTCACCGCCACCGTGTTGCCGGCCAGCTCGCCCCGCTCCGCCAGGTCAAGTGCGAACAGCGCCAGCAGCACGTCGCCGTCGACGACGGACCCATCGTGATCGACGGCGATGACCCGGTCGGCGTCTCCGTCGAAGGCCAGGCCGAGGTCGGCCCCTTGCGCCACGACCTCGCGCGCCAGCTCGCCGGGATCGGTCGAGCCGCACTTGTCGTTGATGTTCGCCCCGTCGGGCGCGTCGTGCAACGTGGTGACCCGCGCTCCCAGTTCGGCGAAGACGCGTGGCGCGACCGCACTGGCGGCACCGTTGGCACAATCCAGCACGAGACGTAGCCCGTCGAGGCTCCGTCCTTCCAACGTCCGTGCGAGCTGCGCCCGGTAGAGGTCCACGGCATCGGGCTCGGCGCTGATCCGTCCCACCCCGTGACCAGTCGGGCGGCGGGGTGGGATGTCGGGGTCGGCCAGGATGGCGGCCAGCGCGCGCTCGATCTCGCCCTCGACCTCCGTGGGCAGCTTCGTCCCGAGTGGGCTGAAGAGCTTGATCCCGTTGTCCCCGAAGGGATTGTGCGAGGCCGAGATCACGGCGCCGGGCACGTGGCGCGCCTCGGCCACCGCCGCCACGCCGGGGGTCGGCAGCACCCCGAGGTCGGCGACGTCCGCGCCCTCGGCGGCCAGCCCGGCCGAGAACGCCGCTTGGAGGAGTGGACCGGAGCGTCGGGTGTCGCGGCCCACGACGAACGCCGGCGCCAACAGCACCCGGGCAGCAGCACGCCCGAGGGCGAGAGCCAGCTCGGGTGTCAACTCCTCGTTCGCAACCCCGCGCACCCCATCGGTGCCGAAGCGGGTCGGCGCCATTGCAGACCTGCTTGCTACCGCTTGGAGTACTGCGGTGCCTTGCGGGCCTTCTTGAGGCCGTACTTCTTGGATTCCTTCTCGCGGGCGTCGCGGGTGAGGAGGCCGGAGCGCTTCAGGGCGCTGCGCAACTCGGGGTCGACCTCGCACAGGCTGCGCGCGATGCCCAGGCGCATGGCGCCGGCCTGGCCCGAGATGCCGCCGCCGTCGATGGTGGCGTCGATGTCGAAGGCCTCGGCCGTGTTGGTGACCCGCAGCGGCTCCGTCACCAGCATGCGATGGGTGGCGGAGGTGAAGTAGCGCTCGATGGGGAGCTTGTTGACCGTGATGGCTCCCTGGCCGGGACGGAAGCGCACGCGCGCCACCGCTTGCTTGCGGCGACCGGTGGTCTGACTCAGTGGTGCGGGCATTGCGAGGATGTGTCCTTCCTGGTGCGCCGGCTCAGCCGGCGCGGCGGGCCTGTGGGAGTTCGAGCGTCTCGGGCTTCTGGGCCGAGTGCGGGTGGTCGGGTCCGGCGTAGACCTGCAGCTTGCCGAGCATCTGCCGCCCGAGCGTGTTCTTCGGCAGCATGCCGCGCACCGAGCGCCGGATGAGCTCGGCCGGCTTCTCGTCCAGCAACTCGGCGTAGCTGGTGGAGCGCAGGCCGCCCGGGTACCCGCTGTGGCGGTAGGCCATCTTGGCGTCGGCCTTGTTCGAGGTGAGGACGACCTTGTCGGCGTTGACCACGATCACGTGGTCGCCGGTGTCGACATGCGGGGCGAAGTAGGGACGGTGCTTGCCGCGCAGGATGGCCGCCACCGACGAGGCCAGTCGCCCGAGGACGAGGCCGTCGGCGTCGACGACGAACCAGGTCCGCTGGATCTCGGAGACCTTCGGTGAAAATGTGCGCACAAGACCGATCTTTCGCTACCGCGTGGTGGGCGAGTCTGCCTCCGGACCAGGGTCCCGGGGCTGGCTCAACGGTCCCGGGGGTCCCGAGAGCCGACGTACCAGGATAGGGCCCCTGGCAGGGAGGGGCAAGCCGCCGGTTCAGGCGTCCGGGTCGCCGCCGCCGGGCCCGTAGGCCACCGAGACCAGGCACAGCCCGTGGGCGGGGGCCGGATCGGGCATCTGATGGCGGGAGACCGCCCGGAGCCGCTCCATGAGGCCGGCGGCGTTCTCCTTCCCGCGACCCACCTCGACCAGGCTGCCCACCAGGGAACGGACCATCTGATGGCAGAAGGAGCGGGCCGAGATGTCGAAGCGCAGCAGGCGCGTCTCGTCCCCGCCGCCGTCGGCGTCGCGGGCCTCGGGGCCCTGGTCCACGCTCCAGCGGGCCGTGGTCACGCGGCGCACCAGGGGCTGGGTGGCGTCGGAGCCGACCGGCCGGCGGCAGAAGGACCGGAAGTCGTGCGTACCCAACAGCACGTCCGAGGCGGTCTGCATGGAGCGGAGGTCGAGCTGGTCCCGCACGTGCCAGGACAGGGAAGCCAGGAGCGGGTCGGGCGCGGGCGCATTCCAGACCAGGTAGCGGTAGGCCCGTCCGGTGGCCGAGCGGCGGGCGTCGAACGCGTCGTCGACGAGCTCGGCGTGGCGCACCACCACCTCGGGAGCCAGCTGGCGGTTGAGGGCACGGGCGAGCCGGACCCCGTCGTAGGGAATGGCCGGGAGGTCGACGTGGACGACCTGGCCTCGGGCGTGCACGCCGGCGTCGGTGCGGCCCGCGCAGGTGATGGCCGGCGGCTCGCTCAGTCGGGCCGTCCGCTCGATCGCTTGGCGCAGCGCGCCGGCGACGGTGGGGACCTGGGGTTGGACGGCAAAGCCCCGGAAGGCTGCACCGTCGTACGCGATCAGCAGCCTCCAGCGCTGCAGGGCAGCGCCGGTGGGTTGCTCCACCCCTAGACGAACTCGATCCGCGCCATGGGCGCGTTGTCTCCGGGACGCGGGCCCAGCTTGAGAATGCGGGTGTAGCCGCCCGGGCGCTCCGAGTACCGGGGCCCGATCTCCTCGAAGAGCTTGTGCGTCATGTCCTTGTCACGGATGAGCGCCACCACGTTGCGGTGGTTGGACACGCCGCCCTTGCGGGCCGCCGTCACGCATTTCTCGGCGACGGGACGCAGCGCCTTGGCCTTGGCCTCGGTCGTCACGATGGACTCCGCAGCGATCAGCGAGGCCACGAGGTTGCCCATCATCGCCTTCTGGTGGGCGGAGGAGCCGCCGAACCGGCGGCCGCGCTTGGGGGTTGCCTGCATGCCGTCAGTCCCTGGTGCGGAGCGACAACCCGCGCTCGTCCAGGCGCTGCACGACCTCGTCGGCGGACTTCTGGCCGAAATTGGTGATGGCCAGGAGGTCCTCCATGGTGCGCTCGACCAGCTCGCCGATCGTGTTGATCTGCGCCCGCTTCAGGCAGTTGCGGGGGCGCTCGGAGAGGTCGAGCTCCTCGATGCGCAGGTCGAGGTCGGGCGACCCGCTGGTGGTCGTCCCCGTGTCACCGAGCTCCAGTCCCTGTGGGGCCTCTTCGAGGTCCGCCACCAATGAGACCAGGTTGCGCAGGGTGTCGCCGGCCGAGGCCAGCGCCTCGCGGGGCGAGATGGTCCCGTCGGTCTCGATGTCGAGCACCAGGCGGTCGTAGTTGGTCGACTGCTCCACGCGCACCGGCTCGATGTCGAAGGTCACCCGGTGGACCGGGGAGAAGATCGAGTCGATCGGGATGACGCCGATCGTCGAGGACCGCTTGTTCTTGTCAGCCGAGGCGTAGCCGCGCCCGCGCTCCACGGTCACGTCGACGGCCAGGCGGCCCTTGGCGTTGACCGAGGCGATGTGCAGGTCGGGGTTGAGGATCTCGACGTCGGACGTCAGCTGCAGGTCGGCCGCCGTGGCGTCTGCGGGGCCGCGGACGTCGAGGCGGAGGGTGACCGGCTCGTCGGACTGCACCCGGACCAGCAGGTCCTTGAGGTTCAGGATGATGTCGGTGACATCCTCCTTGACGCCGGGCAGCGTGGTGAACTCGTGCAGCGCCTCGTCGAAGCGGAGCTGGGTGACGGCACCCCCGGGGATGGAGGAGAGCAGCGTGCGCCGCAGCGAGTTACCGAGCGTGGTGCCGAAGCCCGGGTCGAGCGGGCCGATGGCGAATCGCTGCCGGTTGTTCTGCTCCTCGTCGACGGTCTCGACGGTCGGCCGTTGGATGATCAGCATGGTGGGTACTCCTGTTGCAGGGGACGGGGCTACTTCGAGTACAGCTCGACGATCAACTGCTCCTGAATGGGCTCGTCGATGTGCTCGCGGAGTGGCGGGTTGAGGACGGACACCGAGAAGCCGGCATCGCCGGTCTCGAGCCAGGCCGGGGTCTGGCGCTCGAGGGTGTCCATGTTGCGGCGAACGAGGAAGTTCCCGCGGGTGGCCTCGCGCAGCAGGACGGTGTCGCCCGTGCGCACCCGGTAGCTCGGGATCGTGACGCGCTTGCCGTTCACGCTCACGTGGCCGTGGCGCACGAACTGGCGTGCCTGGCGGCGGCTGGCACCCCAGCCGGCCCGGAAGACGACGTTGTCGAGGCGGAGCTCGAGGTTGCGCAGCAGGTTCTCGCCGGTGATGCCGCCCTGGCGCGTGGCCTCCTCGTACATGTTGCGGAACTGCTTCTCCAGGATCCCGTAAATGCGGCGGGCCTTCTGCTTCTCGCGCAGCTGGGCCAGGTACTCGGAGCCCTGGCGCATGCGGTCGCGGCCGTGCTCGCCCGGCGGGTAGGCGCGGCTGTGACGGTCGGTGACCGCCTCGGAGACGGGGCACTTGAGCGAGTAGCAGCGCTCGCCCTTCAAGAACAGCTTGGTCCGCTCGCGCCGGCAAAGGCGGCAGACGGGACCGGTGTATCGAGCCATGGGGTGTGGTTCCTCTTCCTCTTCGACCTAGACCCGGCGCCGCTTCTTGGGGCGGCAGCCGTTGTGGGGGATCGGGGTGACGTCCTTGATGCCGACGACCTCGATGCCGACGGCGGCCAGCGAGCGGATGGCGGTCTCACGGCCCGAGCCGGGACCGCGGACGAGGACGTCGACCTTGCGCACGCCGTGCTCCATGGCCCGCTTGGCACAGGCCTCGGCGGCCAGCTGGGCGGCGAAGGGCGTCGACTTGCGCGAGCCCTTGAAGCCGACGTTGCCGGCCGAGGCCCAGGCGAGGATGTTGCCCTCGGGGTCGGCGATGGAGACGATCGTGTTGTTGAACGAGCTCTTGATGTGCGCAACGCCGTAGGCGATGTTCTTGCGCTCCTTGCGGCGGGGGCGGCGGGCGCCGGGCTTCGCTGTCTTGGCCACTACTTCTTCACCTTCTTCTTCCCGGCCACCGTCTTCTTGGGGCCCTTACGGGTGCGGGCGTTCGTGTGGGTGCGCTGGCCGTGGACCGGCAGGCCCTTGCGGTGCCGCACGCCCTGGTAGCAGTTGATCTCCATCTTCCGCTTGATGTCCTGGGAGACGTCCCGGCGCAGGTCACCCTCGACCCGGAAGTTGGCGTCGATGTAGGTGCGCAGCCGGGCGACCTCTTCGTCGGTCAGGTCGCGCACCCGGGTGGAGGGGTTCACGTCGGACGCCTGGCAGATCTGCGTCGACAGCGTCGGGCCGATGCCGTAGATGTAGGTCAGCGAGATCTCGAGCCGCTTCTCACGTGGGATGTCCACTCCGGAAATTCGGGCCATCTGTCTTTCCTCTCCTAGCCCTGACGCTGCTTGTGGCGCGGGTTGTCGCAGATCACCCGCACCACGCCGCGGCGCCGGATGACCTTGCACTTCTCACAGATCGGCTTCACGCTCGGCCGAACCTTCACTTGAATCGCCGTCCTTACTTACTTGTACCGATAGGTGATCCGACCCCGGTTGAGGTCGTACGGAGTGATCTCGACCTGCACCTTGTCCCCAGGGAGAATGCGGATGCGGTGCATCCGCATCTTTCCCGAGCTGTGCGCCAGCACCTTGTGTCCGTTCTCCAACTCGACGCGGAACATGGCATTGGGCAGTGGCTCGACCACCGTGCCTTCGAGCACGATGGCATCTTCCTTGGGCTTGGGCAGGTGACTCTCTCCTGATCGTCGTTCTTGTGTGCTTCTGCCCGACCGCACCGGTGGCGCGAGGCCGGAACGGGGCGGAAACGGGTGTGGCCGTCGGGCAGTCCGTCCCCACGGGAACAGACCAGGCCCCAGGGCCAGCGAAAAAGTCTACCGCATCCTGGGGGGATTTCCAGCCGGAGTCCGGGAAAGCCCTGGCCGGACCCCGGATCTGGTGCCTCAGGCCGAGGGTGAAAACCTCGGGCCCGTCGGGGGTCACGGCGATCGTGTGCTCGAAATGGGCCGAGAGGCTCCCGTCGGCGGTCACCACGCTCCACTCGTCGTCGAGCATCCGGGTCTCGGGCGAGCCGACGTTGACCATCGGCTCCACGGCGAACACGTTGCCGGTCTTGAGGGTGGGGCCCTTGTTCCCCGGCCAGTAGTTGGGCACCTGGGGCTGCTCGTGCATGGCCGTCCCGATGGCATGGCCCACGTACTCACGGACCACGCTGAAACCGGCCCCCTCGGCAACGTCCTGGACCGCTCGGCCGATCTCGTTGAGGGCGTTCCCCCTGGTCATCTGCTCGATGCCGGCCCACAGACTCCGCTCGGTGACCTCCAGCAGCTTCTGGGCCTCCTTGGAGATGGTGCCGATGCCCATGGTGAAGGCGGCATCGCCGTGGTAGCCCTCAATGATGGCGCCGCAGTCGATGGAGAGAATGTCCCCTTCCTCGAGCACGTAGCCGCCCGGGATGCCGTGGACGATCATGGCATTGGGCGACGTGCAGATGACGGCCGGAAAGCCGTGGTAGCCGAGGAAGTTCGAGGTGGCGCCGCGCCGCTCCAGGACGTCACGGGCGACGGCGTCCAGGTCGAGGGTGGTGACGCCCGGCTTGGCGGCGGCCCGTGTCGCCTCGTGCATCTCGGCCACGACCTTGCCGGCCCGGCGCATCTTGGCCAGTTCGTCGTCGTTCCGCCTCACTGGGGCCCATCTCCCTTCATCTTCCGGCGCAGGGTGTCGATCGCCCCGACCACCCTACGGGTGACGGCGTCGGGCGAACCCGTGCCGTTGATCTCGACCAGGAGGCTGCGCTGCTTGTACCAGTGGAGCAGGGGCGCCGTCTCCTCCTCGTAGAGGTTGAGCCGCCGCTCGATCGCCTCCTCGGTGTCGTCCTCCCGCTGGACCACCTCGCCGCCGCAGACATCGCAGGTCCAGTTGACCAACGGCGGGGCGGCCGTCGAGTAGTTGGCGCCGCAGTCCACGCAGACCCGGCGCGAGGCCAGGCGCTTCATGACCAGGTTGGTCGGGACCTGCAGGTCGATCACGACGTCGAGACCGAACGGCCGCACGAGCTTGTCCAACGACTCCGCCTGCACCGTGGTGCGGGGGCAGCCGTCGAGCACGAAGCCGCGCCCGGTGGTGTCGCGCTCGGAGAGGCGGCCACCGACCATTTCCATGACCATCTCGTCGGGGATGAGCTCACCCTGTTCCATCAGCGAGTGGGCGCGCTGGCCCAGCGAAGAGCGCGACTTCACCTCACTCCGCAGCATGTCCCCGGTGGAGACGTGCGGCACCACGTAGTGGTGAGAGAGGCGCACGCATTGCGTCCCCTTCCCGGCCCCCTGCTTGCCGAGGACCACGAGCCTGACCCCGGGTATCACCGGCGCCTACTTGAGGAAGCCCTCGTAGTTGCGCATCATCAACTGGCTGTCGATCTGGCGCATGGTCTCGAGGGCGACACCGACCGAGATCAGCAGCGTGGTCCCGTAGAACGGGAACTTGTTCAGATGCCACAGGGCCATGAGCAACGACGGCACGACGGCCACCGAACCGAGGAACAGGGCGCCCACCACCGTGATGCGGCTGAGGATGTGGGCGAAGTAGCGCTCGGTGGGCGGCCCCGGCCGTATGCCGGGCACGAAGCCACCCTGCTTGCGGATGAGGTCGGCCTGCTGGTGCGGGTCGAAGGCGACGTAGACGTAGAAGAACGTGAACATCACGATCAGGAGGAAGTACGCCGCGATGTAGAAGAAGCTCGTCGGGGTCAGGCTGTTGCGCACGAAGTTCTGGAACCAGTTCCACGGGACGACGTTCGAGAGCAGGACCGGGATGTAGAGCACCGAGCTGGCGAAGATGATCGGGATCACGCCGGACTGGTTGACCTTGAGCGGGATGTAGGTCGAGCTGCCGCCGTACATGCGCCGGCCGACCACCCGGCGGGCGAACGTGACGGGGATACGGCGCTGCCCCTGGTCCATGAAGACGATGAAGACCAACAAGATCAGCGACACAAGGATGATGATCGTGAACTTGCTGATCCCGCCCTCCTCGTAGATCGCCTTGAACCCGGTGGGGATGGCGGCCACGACGTTGGCGAAGATCAGGATCGACATGCCCTGGCCGATGCCGCGCTGGGTGATGAGCTCGGCCAGCCACATGACGAATGCGGTACCGGCCGTCAGGATCAAGACCATGAAGAGGGCGAGCGGCCAGTTGAAGCTGGGGATCAGGTCGATGCTCGTGCCGAGCAGCGCCGAGTCGTGCCCGTGGAAGGCGTAGACCAGGCCGGAGGACTGCATGACGGCCAGGGCCACCGTGAGGTAGCGGGTGGTCTGAGTGATCTTCTTCTGCCCGACCGCACCCTGGTCCCGCCACTCCTCCAGCTTGGGGATGACCGTCGACAGCAGCTGAATGATGATGGAGCTCGTGATGTAGGGCATGACGCCCAGGCCGAAGACGGCGAGGCGCACCAGTGCGCCGCCGCTGAAGAGGTTCAGGAACCCGAGCACACCCGACGCCGACGCCGAGCTCTCGAGACTCTGCAGCTTCCCCCAATTGACACCGGGCACGGGGAGATTCGCCCCGATTTGGTACAGGGCGATGATGGCCAGCGTGAAGACGACCTTGTTGCGAAGGTCGGGGACCCTGAAGATGTTGGCGAGCCGGGAGAGCATGGCCCTTCCTCTCAGTGGGGTCCCGGAGCGGTGGTCACTAGCGGTTCATCAGCGCGTTGCCCGACGCGGGCGGGCGCCCGTGTGCGAAGGGCAAGGCCACACGGTCGACGCTACCCCCGGCGGCGGTGATGGCCGCCTCGGCCGACTTGGAGAAGGCGTGGGCCGAGACCCGGACGGGGCGGCTCAGCGAACCCTGTCCGAGAATCTTCACCAGGGCCTTCGGCCGGGCGAGCCCGGCGTCGACCAGCGTCTGTACCGTGACCTCGTCGGCTCCCAATTCTTCGAGTGCGGCCAGATTGACCGGGGTGTACTCGACCCGGAAGGGGTTCTTGAATCCCTTCAGCTTGGGAATGCGCTGCATGAGGGGCAGCTGGCCACCCTCGAAGCCCGCCGGCATGGTGTTCCGGGCCTTCTGGCCCTTCGTCCCGCGGCCGGCCGTCTTGTGGCCCTTGCCCCCGGTGCCGCGGCCGACCCGGCGCTTGGCCGTGGTCGCGCCCTTGGGCGGCGCCAGATCGTGCAACTTCACTTGGACACCTCCTCAATGCGGATCAGGTGTGGCACCCGGGCCAGCATGCCCCTGATTTCGGGTCGGTCCGGCAGCTCGTTCGACTGGCCGATGCCGCGCAGGCCCAGGGCCCGCAGCGTGCCACGGTGCTTCGGCTTGGTCCCGATGGCCGAGCGGGTCTGCGTGACGAGCAGCACGGCCTCGCCCGAGGCCTTCTTGGTCGCGGCGGACATGGTCAGCGTGCCTCCGCCGCGAACAGGTCCGTCTCGCGCTTGCGCTCGCGGTAGGCCCGCAGGACGCCGCCGGGCGTGACCTCGTCGGCCGACTTGCCCCGCAACGCAGCCACGTCGTCGGGACGCCGTAGCTGCTTGAGCCCGGCGATGGTGGCGTGCGCCACGTTGATCCCGTTGGACGAACCCAGCGACTTGGCCAGGATGTCACGGATGCCGGCCATCTCGAGGATGTGGCGCGCCGCGCCGCCGGCGATGACGCCGGTCCCCGGAGCGGCGGGCTTGAGCAGGACGCGGCCGGCGCCGCTCTCCCCGATGACGGGGTGGACGATGGTGCTGCCGGCGAGGGGCACCTCGAAGAGGTTCTTGCGCGCCTCTTCGATGCCCTTCTGCACCGCCAGCCCGGCTTCCTTGGCCTTCCCGTAGCCCAGGCCGACCTTGCCGTTACCGTCGCCGACCACCATGAGGGCGGCGAAGGAGAAGCGTCGGCCACCCTTCACGACCTTGGCCACGCGGTTCACCTTGATGGTGCGCTCTTCGTACTGTGTGTCGACCATGCTCAGAACTCCAGTCCTTCGGCCCGTGCCGCGTCAGCCAGGACGGCGACACGTCCGTGGTACACGAAGCCCCCACGGTCAAAAACCACCTTGGTGATGCCGGCTGCCTTGGCCCGGGAGCCGAGCAGCTTTCCGACCGATTCTGCGCCCGTCACGTTACCGCCGCCGCTCTTGCCCAAAGACGCGCGCAGGTCGGGCTCCACCGACGAGGCCGAGGCCAGGGTGCGGCCGGCCGCATCGTCGATGAGCTGGGCGGAGATGTGCCGGTTCGACCGGTGCACGGCCAGGCGGGGGCATTCGGCCGTGCCGCTGACCTTGGTGCGCACACGGGCATGACGCCGCAGGCGCAGCCTGGTGCGATCGCTCGTACGTGCCATTACTTGGCAGCCTTTCCTGCTTTGCGCAGCACTCGTTCGTTGGCGTAGCGCACACCCTTGCCCTTGTAGGGCTCGGGCTTGCGCAGCTTTCGGATGTCGGCGGCCACCTGGCCCACCTTCTCCTTGTCGATCCCCTTGACGATGATCCGTGTCGGCACCGGTACCTCGAAGGTGATGCCGTCGGGGGCGGCGACGTTCACCGGGTGGGAGAAGCCGAGGGCCAGCTCCAGGGCATTGGGGCCCTTGGCTGTGGCGCGGTACCCCACCCCGACGATCTCGAGCTCCTTGGAGAAGCCGTCGGTCACGCCCGAGACCATGTTGGCCACGAGCGAGCGCGAGAGTCCGTGCAGCGCGCGGTGCTGGCGCTCGTCGTCGGGACGGCTGACGACGAGGGTGTCCCCCTCCTGGGCGATGGTGATGCCCTCGGGCAGCCGGCGCTCCAGGGAGCCCTGCGGGCCCTTGACGTTGACGGTGCCACCGCTCAGGGTCACGGTGACGTTCGACGGGACCGCGATGGGAGAGCGTCCGACGCGCGACATCAGGCCTCCTCTCGGGACGTACCGGTCACGGCGCTACCAGACATGGCAGAGCACCTCCCCGCCCAGGTGCTTGCGACGCGCCCTCGGCGTCGGTCAGCAGCCCTTGGCTGGTCGAGACCACCGCGACGCCCATGCCGCCGAGCACGCGCGGCATGCCGTCGGCCCGGGCGTAAATACGCAGGCCGGGCTTCGAGACGCGCTTGATGCCCGCGATGGTGCGGGTGCGGTCGCCCGAGTACTTCAGGGTGATCTCCAGCGTGGAGCCGGGCTTGCCGGTGTTCGGCTCGACCGTGTAGCCCGCGATGAAGCCTTCACGCTCGAGCACCTTGGCCAGCGACTCCTTCAGCTTCGAGCCGGGCATCTTCACCGTGTCGAACATGGCGGAGTTGGCGTTGCGGATACGCGTCAGCATGTCCGCGATGGGGTCAGTCATCGTCATGGCGGCCTACCAGCTTGCCTTCGTGACGCCCGGCACCTCGCCCGCGTGCACCATGACGCGCAGGCAGATGCGGCAGAGCCCGAATTTGCGGTACACGGCCTTGGGCCGTCCACACCGCTGGCACCGGGTGTATCCCCGCACCTTGAACTTGGGGGTGCGCTGCTGCTTCTCGATCAAAGCCTTCTTCGCCATGGTGCTACCGGGTCTCCTGTCGGAACGGAAAGCCGAACGCTGCCAGGAACGCCCGCCCTTCCTCGTTGGTGCGCGCGGTCGTGACGATGGTGATGTCCATGCCGCGGGTCGTGTCGATCTTGTCGTAGTCGATCTCGGGGAAGATCAGCTGCTCGGTCACCCCGAAGGTGTAATTGCCGTGGCCGTCGAACGACCGGGGGGACAGCCCCCGGAAGTCACGGATGCGGGGAATGGCCAGGCTCAGCATGCGGTCGAAGAACTCCCAGGCCCGGTCCCCCCGCAGGGTCGCCTTGACGCCGATCGCCTGGCCTTCGCGCAGCTTGAAGCCGGCGATGGACTGCTTGGCCCTGGTGACGATCGGCTTCTGGCCGGTGATGGTCTCGAGGTCGCGCTGGGCGCCTTCGATGAGCGAGGCCTGCTGGGTGGCGCGGCCGACGCCCATGTTGATCACGATCTTCTCCAGTCGCGGCACCTCCATCACGTTGCCCAGGCCGAGCCCTTCCTTCAGGCTGTCCCGGACCTCGCTGAGGTACCGCTCCTTGAGCCGGGGCCGCGTCGGCGCGGTCGTGGCGCTCACAGCACCGACCCGCACTTCTTGCAGAAGCGGACCTTCTCGTCACCCTCGAAGCGGTACCCGGCCCGCGTGGGCTTGTCGCAGCCCTTGCAGACGAGCGCCACCGTCGAGACGTGCACCGGCATGAACTTGTCGATGACCCCACCCTGCTGGGTGGCACGCGTCGGCTTGGCGTGGCGCTTGGCCACGTTGACGCCCTCCAGGATGACTCGCTCGCGGCTCGGGATGGCCCGCACCACTTCGGCCTTCTTGCCCTTGTCCTTGCCGGACAGGACGATCACCTGGTCTCCCTTGTGAATACGCATGTCAGAGCACCTCCGGTGCGAGCGACACGATGCGCATGAAGCGCTTGTCGCGCAGCTCGCGGCCGACGGGCCCGAAGATGCGGGTCCCGCGCGGCTGTTGCTGGTCGTTGATGAGAACGGCGGCGTTCTCGTCGAAGCGGATGTAGCTGCCGTCCGGGCGCCGCTTCTCCTTCTTGGTCCGGACGACGACGCACTTCACGACGTCGCCCTTCTTGACGGCGGCACCGGGGATGGCGTCCTTGACCGTGGCCACGAACACGTCGCCGATGCTGGCATAGCGCCGGCGGGACCCGCCGAGCACGCGGATGCAGAGCACCTCACGCGCGCCGGAGTTGTCCGCCACGCGGAGCCGGGATTCCTGCTGAATCATCGGGCCCGCTCCACGACCTCGGTGAGGCGCCAGCGCTTGAGCTTGGACAGCGGGCGGGTCTCCTGCACCCGGACCCGGTCCCCCACCTTGGCGCTGTCCTCAGCGTCGTGCACGTAGAGCTTCTTGGTGCGCTGCACGGTCTTGCCGTACTTGGGGTGACGCACGCGCTCCACGACGGCCACGACGACGGTGGCGGACATGGCGTCGGACACCACGATGCCCTCGCGGACCTTGCGGCGGTTCGGCCGGGGGCCGTCCTCCTCCGGTGCGGCGGCAGCAGGCTTCGCGGCTGCGGGCTTCGCAGCGGCGGGCGCGTCGGACGCCGGCAGCTCGGTGGCTGCCTCGGCCTCGACCGCGTCGAGGGCCTTGGCGGCATCCTCAGCCGCAGCCTCTTCGTTCTCTGGGGTCTCGTCGGCCATCAGGCCTCATCCTCTTCGTCGTCGTCCAGGTGGTCGTGATCGTGGTCGTGCTCGTGGTCGTGCTCCCCGGCAAGCCCGTCGTCCAGGCCCGCCTCGGCCTCGGCCGCCGCCTGGCGTGCCGCTGCCTTCTCCTCGCGCTCGGCGTCCTCGGCCGCGAGCTTCGCCCGCGCTGCCTCGTGCTCGGCCGCCGTGGGAGCGACGTATGCGCCCTCGGCCTCGAGGATCTCCCGCGCCCGCAGCACGGTCAGCATGCGGGCTACCTCGCGCTTGACCTGCTTGACGCGCGACGGGTTGTCCAGCTGGCCGGTGGCCAGCTGGAAGCGCAGGTTGAACAGCTCGCGGCGCGACTCGCCCAAGCGAGAGGACAGCTCCTCGCCGTCCAGCATGGAGAGGTCGTGTGCGGTGGGCATCAGATCGCCACCTCGGCGTGACCATGCGTCCCGGGACGCACCACGAAGCGGGCCTTGAACGGCAGCTTCTGAATGGCCCGCTCCATGGCGGCGCGGGCCAGCTCCTCGTCGACACCGGCCAGCTCGAACAGCACGCGGCCCGGGTGCACGACGGCGACCCACAGCTCGGGGTTGCCCTTGCCCGAGCCCATGCGGGTCTCGGCCGGCTTCTGGGTCACCGGCTTGTCCGGGAAGACCCGGATCCAGACCTTTCCCCCACGCTTGACGTGGCGGGTCATGGCGATACGGGCGGCCTCGATCTGGCGTGCCGTGAGCCACCCGGGCTCCATCGCCTGAATCCCGAAGTCGCCGAATGCCACGGACGCGCCACCCTTGGCCTGGCCCGAGAGCCGGCCGCGCTGCGTCTTGCGGTGCTTGACCTTCTTGGGCATCAACATGTCAGTCCGACTCCTTGCGGAAGTGCGGGGCCTCGTGGTGCTGATGGCGGTTCTGGCGCTCCATCTCCTCGTCCTGGGTCAGCTGGCGCTCCAGGTCGTCGGGCTCGGTCGGTGAGGGCAGCAGGTCGGCCGGCGGCGTCTCTGCTTCCTCGTCGGCCTCGGCCCCGGGGGCCGCCGTCGCCGGTGCGGCCGTGGCCTCGGCGGTCGCCTCGGGCGTCGCTGCAGCCTCGCTCACCTGCTCCTCGACGGCCTCGTCCTCGGCGACGCCATCGGTCGCGCCCTCCTCGTCGGGAGGGAAACCCTCGGCGCGACGGCGGCCACCACCGGCGGTGATGAGCCGGCGCGGGCCACCCTGCCCCGACGTCTCACCCACGGCCATGGCGGCCTCACGGGTGATCTTGTCCTCGATCGAGACCTTGTACGGGAGGATGTCGCCCTTGTAGATCCAGACCTTCACCCCGACCCGGCCCGAGGTCGTGCGGGCCTCGCGGAAGCCGTAGTCGATGTCGGCCCGCAGCGTGTGCAGTGGGACGCGACCCTCGCGGTACTGCTCCTTGCGGGACATCTCCGAGCCGCCGAGGCGACCCGAGCACTGGACCTTGATGCCCTGGGCGCCGGCCTTCTGCACCGTCTGGATGGCGCGCTTCATGGCCCGGCGGAACGCCACCCGGCGCACGAGCTGGTCGCAGATGCCCTGGGCGATCAGCGCCGCATCGAGCTCGGGCTGCTTGATCTCCTGGATGTTGAGCTGAATGCGGTTCTGGAGCCCGGTGATCTCCTCGAGGTGCTTCTTGAGCCGGTCGGCCTCCGCGCCGCGGCGACCGATGACGATGCCCGGCCGGGCGGTGTGGATGTCGACGCGCAGGCGGTCGCGCGTTCGCTCCACCTCGATCCGACTGACGGCGGCCGCCTCGAGCTGCCGCATCAGGTAGTCGCGGATCTTCCAGTCCTCCACCACGAACTCGCGGTAGTTGCGCTCCTCGAACCAACGGGACTTCCAGTCCGTCGTGATCCCGAGCCGGAAGCCGTAAGGGTTGACCTTCTGGCCCATCTACTCGTCCTCGCTCTTCTCGTCCGTGTCGGCATCGGCCGACGCTTCGTCGGCCGTCGAATCCTCGACGGTGTCGTCCTCGCCCACGCCCCCGTCGACCGTGTCCGCCTCGGTCACCTCGGGCTCTGCCTCTGCCCCGGCTGACTCGGCCACGGCCTGGTCGGTGATGTCGTCGTCCTCGTCCTCCGCCGCCGCAGCCTTCTCGGCTTCGGCCGTGGCCTGGGCGGCCCGGCGGCGCGACAGGCGACCGGACAGGTCGGCCCGGCGCCGCGAGGCGTCGACCCGGCGCGAGCGGTTGGCGCTGACCGCCTCCATGCGCTTGCGCCGCAGCTCGAGCTTGTCGGCCGGGAGGCGGCTCACGATGATGGTGATGTGGCAGGTCCGCTTGCGGATCCGCGTGGCGCGGCCGCGGGCCCGGGGCCGCCAGCGCTTCATGGTCGCGCCCTCGTCGGCGTAGCAGGCCGAGACGTAGAGCTCCTCGGGGTTCTGCTGGTCGTTGTGCGCCGCGTTGGCCACCGCGGAGGCCAGGACCTTACCGATGACCTCGGCCGCTTCGCGCTCGACGCCGTTCAGGATCTCGGCGGCGCGCTGCACGTCCTCGCCGCGGATCAGGTCGAGGACCTGGCGCGCCTTGGAGGCAGACATGCCCGAATGGCGGTGGACCGCCCGCGTGCCGGGGCGCTCGTTCGTCTTGGTGGCCGTCATCGGCGGGCTCCCCGCTCTTGGCCGGCGTGATAGCGGAAGGTCCTCGTCGGTGCGAACTCGCCCAGCTTGTGGCCGACCATCGACTCGGTCACGTACACCGGCACGTGGCGGCGGCCGTCGTGCACGGCGATCGTGTGACCGACCATGTCCGGGATGATGGTGGAGCGGCGCGACCAGGTCTTGATGACCTTCTTGTCGCCGCTCGAGTTCAAGACGTCGACCTTCTTCAGCAGATGGTCGTCGACGAAGGGTCCCTTCTTCAGGCTACGCGGCATGTTTCCTCAACCCCTCGTCTACCGCCGCGCGCCGCGGGTCCGGCGCCGGCGCACGATCATCGAATTGGACTTCTTGTTGCGGGCCCTCGTGCGGCCCTCGGGCTTGCCCCACGGCGAGACCGGGTGCCGGCCGCCGGAGGACTTTCCCTCGCCACCACCCAATGGGTGGTCGACCGGGTTCATGGCCACGCCGCGCGTCTGGGGGCGCTTGCCCTTCCAGCGGTTGCGGCCGGCCTTGCCGACCTTGATCAGCTCGGCCTCGGAGTTGCCCACCACGCCCAGGGTGCCCCGGCAGTCGATGGAAACCCGGCGCATCTCGGTGGAGGGAAGTCGGAGCGTGGCGAAGACGCCCTCCTTGGCCACCAGCTGGACACTCATGCCGGCGCCGCGGGCCATTTTGCCGCCGCCGCCGGGCCGGAGCTCGACGTTGTGGATGGTGGAGCCGACCGGGATATAGCGCAGCGGCAACGCGTTGCCCGGGCGGATGTCCGCCCCCTGGCCGCTCTGCAGCTTGTCGCCCACCTTCACGCCGGCCGGGGCCAGGATGTAGCGCTTCTCGCCGTCCGCGTAGTGGAGCAGCGCGATGCGGGCATTGCGGTTGGGGTCGTACTCGATGGCCGCGACCTTGGCCGGGATGCCGTCCTTGTTCCGACGGAAGTCGATGATCCGGTACTGCTGCTTGTGGCCGCCGCCACGGTGGCGGGCAGTCTTACGGCCGTGGTTGTTGCGCCCGCCGCTCTGCGGCTTGGGGGCGAGCAGCGACTTCTCGGGACGGTCACGGGTGATCTCGGAAAAATCCGAGACCGTCTGGAACCGGCGTCCGGGGCTGGTGGGCTTACGTGAGCGAAGTGGCATGCGATTCCCTGATCAGCTTGCGAAGAGGTCGATGGAGTCGTCGGGATGGAGCGTCACGATGGCGCGCTTGGTGTCGGGCCGCTTGCCCTTCACATTGGTGCGCCGGTTGCGCGTCGCCTTCCCCTTGCGGTTGAGCGTGTTCACCTTGGTCACCCGCACGCTGAAGGCCTGCTCGACCGCGTGCCGGACCTCGATCTTGGTGGCACGGGGGTCGACAATGAAGACGTACACGCTCTGGTCCATCAGCGCGTAGCTCTTCTCGGAGACGACCGGGCGGATGAGCACGGACATGGCGTCACGCATCGGTGTCGACCTCCTCGTCGCTCGCTGCGGCAGGCGCGTCCTCGGCCGTGTCCCCGGTGACGGCCGAATCCCCGGCTCCAACCTCGGACTCGGCGGATGCCTTGGGCTTGGCGCCGGCCTTGGTGGCCTTGGCGGACGCCGTTGCCTTCGTCGTCGCCTTCGCCGTCGTCGCCTTCGCCGTCGTCGCCTTCGCTGGCTTGGCAGTCTTGGCCGGCGGCTCCGCCGCCTCGGCGGCCTCGACCGCGTGCGTCCCGGAGAAGTCCGTGACGGCCGCCGGCAGGGTGCGGTCCGAGAAGACGAGCCAGTCGGCGCGCAGCACATCGTGGGCGGAGAGCTCGCCGAAGGTGGTGGTCTGCACCTGGGGCAGGTTGGCGAAGGACCGCTCGACGTCCAGCTCGTCCTGGCCGAGGACGACCAGCACGGAGCCGCTCAGCTTCAGCTTGCGGACGATGACGGCGGCATCCTTGGTCTTGGGCGCCTCGATCTTCCAGTCGTCGACGACGACGATCTTCCCGATGTCGGCGCGGTCGCTGAGCGCCGAGAGGAGCGCGAGGCGGACCATCTTCCGCGGGGTGCGCTGGGCGTAGCTCCGCGGCTTCGGCCCGAGGGCGACGCCGCCGCCGATCATGGACGGCGAACGGCTCGATCCCTGGCGGGCGCGGCCGGTGCCCTTCTGGCGGAACGGCTTGGCGCCACCACCGCGCACCTCGGCCCTGGTCTTGGTCGACTGGGTCCCGGCCCGGGCGGCGGCCAGCTGGGCCGTGACCACCTGGTGCAGGACGGCCCGGTTGGGCTCCAGGCCGAACACCGTCGGCTCGAGGTCCACCGTGCCGAGGTCGTGCCCGGCGGCGTTGCGGTGCGGGGCCGTGCGGACGACCGGCGCCGGGCGCTCCTTGCGGGCGGTGTGGCGCAGCACCGTGCCGGTGCGTGCCGCCTCCGTTGCCGTCGTGGTCATCGCGACCTCCCGGCCTTCGACGGGGCCTTGACCGAGTTGCGCAGGACGACGACGCTGCCCCGGGCCCCGGGCACGGCGCCCTTGACCAGGACCAGCTCGCGCTCGGCGTCGGCCGAGACCACTTCGAGGTTCAGCGCCGTCACCTGGGTGCCGCCCATCTGGCCGGCCATGCGGGTTCCCTTGAAGACGCGGGACGGGGTGGCGCAGGCGCCGATGGCCCCGGGCACACGGTGGCTGCGGTGGTTTCCGTGCGACGCGCCCTGGCCCTTGAAGTTGTGGCGCTTCATGCCGCCGGCGAAGCCCTTGCCCTTGCTCACCGCGATGGCATCGACCCGCTCACCGGCCTCCCACAGGTCGGCAGCCAGTTCCTGGCCCACCGCGTAGTCGGCCACGTCGTCGAGCCGCAGCTCGACGAGGGCCCGACCGGGGTTCACGCCGGCCTTGGCGTAGTGGCCGAGCTGGGGCTTGGTCAGCGTCGAGTTCCGGCGGAAGCCCCACGTCACCTGCAGTGCGGCGTACCCGTCGGTCTCGGGCGTCTTGACCTGGACCACGCGCACGGGCGCGACCTTCAGCACCGTCACCGGTACGGCGCGGTTCTGGTCGTCCCAGACCTGGGTCATGCCGACTTTCTCGCCGACGATCGCCTTGCTTGCCACGTACGTCTCTTTCTCCCTGCGCCCGTTCAGTTTCCCGTGCGCATGCCAACGCTCCGCCCGGGAGACCCGAGCGGAGCGCTCGATTGGTTCGGCGTGAGGTTCCGACTCGGGGCCGGCTCTCACGCACGTCTGTTGTCGTCGGCAGCACCGAAGTACCGCCTTTGTGCCTCTGAACAGCCCGATTGGGCAGCTCGCGAGGTTACACCATGGTCCGCCCCCCTGCCAGGCGTCCGGCGGGGCGGCGGGGTGGTCCGAACGTCAGGCCGTCTGGATCTTGATCTCGATGTCCACGCCGGCGGGGAGGTCGAGCCGCTGGAGCGAGTCGACCGTCTTGGGCGTGTGCTCGACGATGTCGACCAGGCGCTTGTGGACCCGCATCTCGAAGTGCTCGCGCGAGTCCTTGTACTTGTGCGGCGACCGGATCACCGTGTAGCGGTGCTTGTCGGTCGGCAACGGGACGGGCCCGAGCACCTTGGCCTGGGTCCGGAGCACCGTCTGCACGATCTTCTCCGTGGACTGGTCCAGGATCTCGTGGTCGTAGGCCTTCAGCCTGATGCGGATCTTCTGCTTCGGGCCGTCGGCCATGCTCGGAGTGCCTGCTCTCGTTCGGTGGTGGTCGGGACTACTTGAGGATCTCGTCGACCACGCCGGAGGCGACCGTGCGGCCACCCTCGCGGATGGCGAAGCGCAGGCCCTTGTCCATGGCGATGGGCTTGCCCAGCTCGACCGTCATCTTCGTGTTGTCGCCCGGCATGACCATCTCGGTGCCCTCGGGCAGGGTGATGGTGCCCGTCACGTCCGTGGTGCGGAAGTAGAACTGCGGGCGGTAGTTGGTGAAGAACGGCTTGTGACGGCCGCCCTCCTCCTTGTTCAGCACGTAGACCTCGGCGGTGAACTGCGTGTGCGGGGTGATGGAGCCGGGCTTGCACAGCACCTGGCCGCGCTCCACCTCCTCCTTCTTGGTCCCACGGAGCAGGGCGCCGATGTTGTCGCCGGCGCGACCTTCGTCGAGCAGCTTGCGGAACATCTCGACACCGGTGACGGTCGTGCGCTGGGTGTCGGACAGGCCGACGATCTCGACCTCCTCGCCCACCTTGATGATCCCCTGCTCCACCTTGCCGGTGACGACGGTGCCACGGCCGGTGATGGACATGACGTCCTCGACCGGCATGAGGAAGGGCTTGTCGACGTCGCGCTCGGGCTCGGGGATGTAGGAGTCCACGGCGTCCATGAGCTCGACGATCTTCTCGGACCACTCGGCGTCACCCTCGAGCGCCTTCAGGGCGCTGACCCGCACGATCGGCGTGTCGTCGCCCGGGAAGTCGTAGGCGGTCAGCAGCTCGCGGACCTCGAGCTCGACGAGCTCGAGGAGCTCCTCGTCGTCGACCATGTCGGCCTTGTTCAGCGCCACCACGATGTAGGGCACGCCCACCTGGCGGGCGAGCAGCACGTGCTCACGCGTCTGGGGCATCGGGCCGTCGGCGGCCGAGACCACCAGGATGGCGCCGTCGATCTGGGCGGCGCCCGTGATCATGTTCTTGATGTAGTCGGCGTGGCCGGGCATGTCGACGTGCGCGTAGTGGCGCTTGTCGGTCTCGTACTCCACGTGGGCGATGGTGATCGTGATGCCACGCTGCTTCTCTTCGGGCGCGGCGTCGATCTTGTCGAACGACGTGAACGAGGTGTTGGGGTTCTTCTCCGAGAGCACCTTCGTGATGGCAGCCGTCAGCGTCGTCTTGCCATGGTCGATGTGACCCATGGTCCCGACGTTCACGTGTGGCTTCGTGCGCTCGAACTTCTGCTTGGCCATCGCCTGGCTACTCCCTGCTCCTTGTCATGACCACGGTGGCCCTGACGCTGTCTCTTTCTGCGATCGGTGTGATCTGTGGTGTGTGGATCTCTGCCATCCGTCCGGTCCACGCCGGGGCGGATCGGGGTTATTCCCCTTGCGCCCGGGCGATGATCTCCTTGGAAATCGACTCCGGAACCTGGTTGTACGAATGGAACTGCATCGTGTACGTGGCGCGACCCTGGGTGCGCGAACGCAGGTCAGTAGAGTAGCCGAACATATCGGCGAGCGGGACAAGCGCCTTGACGACGTGGCTGGTCCCCTGCTGATCCATGCCCTCCATCCGGCCCCGGCGGGAAGAGAGGTCGCCGGTCACCGCACCCAGGAAGTCGTCGGGCACCGTCACGGTGACCTCCATGACCGGCTCCAGCAACGTCGGGCTCGCGGCCCGGATCGCCTTCTTGACGGCCATCGACCCAGCGATCTTGAAGGCCATCTCCGAGGAGTCCACGTCGTGGTACGACCCATAGGTCAGGGTCACCCGCACGTCGACCGTCGGGTAGCCCGCCAGCACGCCCGAGGTGAGGGCCTCCTGAATACCGGCGTCCACCGAGGGGATGTACTCCTTGGGGATGACGCCGCCGCTGATCTTGTCGATGAACTCGTAGCCGCCGCCGGGGCCCGTCGGCTCGGCGCTGATGACCACGTGGCCGTACTGGCCACGACCACCGGTCTGGCGGACGTACTTCTCTTCGATCTTCTCGACCGGCTTGCGGATCGTCTCGCGGTAGGCCACCTGGGGCTTGCCCACGTTGGCGTCGACGCTGAACTCTCGCAGCATGCGGTCGACCAGCACCTCGAGGTGCAGTTCGCCCATGCCCGAGATGACGGTCTGACCGGTCTCCTCGTCGGAGCGCACCCGGAAGGTGGGGTCCTCCTCGCTGAGCGAGTACAGGGCCCGGGACAGCTTGTCCTGGTCGGCCTTCGTCTTGGGCTCCACGGCGACGTGGATCACGGGCTCGGGGAACTCGAGTGCTTCGAGCACGATCGGGTTGCGCTGGTCGCTCAGGGTGTCACCGGTCGTGGTGTTCTTGAGCCCGACGACGGCCATGATGTCGCCGGCGAAGATGGCGTCCTTGTCCTCGCGGTGGTTGGCGTGCATCTGCAGGATGCGGCCGACCCGCTCCTTCTTGTCCTTCGTCGAGTTGGTGATCGAGTCGCCCTTCTGCAGCGTGCCCGAGTACACCCGGATGTAGGTCAGCTTGCCGACGAAGGGGTCGGTCATGATCTTGAAGGCGAGCGCCGAGAAGGCGTCGCTGTCGTCGGCCTTGCGCTCCTCGATGTCCTCCGTGTGGTTCGGGCGGTGGCCCTCGGTCGGCGGGAGGTCGAGCGGGCTGGGCAGGAAGTCGACGACGGCGTCGAGCATCGGCTGGACGCCCTTGTTCTTGAAGGCGGACCCGCACAGGACCGGTACCACGGCGGCGGCCAGGGTCGCCGTGCGCAGAGCGCGGCGCAGGTCGTCGGCCGTGATGGGCTCCTCGGCCAGGTACTTCTCCATGATGATGTCGTCGAAGTTGGAGACGACGTCGATGAGCTGGTGGCGGGCGTCCTCGGCCTCGGCGGCCAGGTTGTCCGGGACGTCGAGGGTCTGCCACTCCTCGCCCATGTCGGAGGCCCAGACCAGGGCCTTCTCCCCGAGCAGGTCGATGACGCCCTTGAACTCGGACTCGGCGCCGATGGGCAGCTGGATGACGGCGGGCAGGGCGTCGAGGCGGTCGCGGATCA
Source organism: uncultured Acidimicrobiaceae bacterium (assembly GCA_963762175.1). Lineage (GTDB taxonomy): Bacteria > Actinomycetota > Acidimicrobiia > Acidimicrobiales > RAAP-2 > Bog-473. Next base: position 185,801 of record CAVXJW010000001.1, on the reverse strand, counting down.
TCTCCACCGTGCGCTCGAAGTCGGCGCCGATCCGGTCCATCTTGTTGACGAAGCAGATCCGGGGCACGTTGTACTTGTTGGCCTGGCGCCACACCGTCTCGGTCTGCGGCTCCACGCCGGCCACAGCGTCGAAGACGGCGACGGCGCCGTCGAGGACGCGCAGCGACCGCTCCACCTCCACGGTGAAGTCGACGTGGCCCGGGGTGTCGATGATGTTGATCCAGTTGTCGCGCCACGAGCACGTGGTGGCGGCCGACGTGATGGTGATGCCGCGCTCCTGCTCCTGGACCATCCAGTCCATGGTGGCGGCGCCTTCGTGGACCTCGCCGATCTTGTAGTTGCGCCCCGTGTAATAGAGGATGCGCTCGGTCGTGGTGGTCTTGCCCGCGTCGATGTGGGCCATGATCCCGATGTTGCGGGTCTTGGCGAGCGGGAAGTCGCGTGTGGGGAGGGATTCAGCCATGGTGCAGTGATCTCGTGTCGGTCGGGACTACCAGCGGTAGTGGGCGAAGGCGCGGTTTGACTCGGCCATCTTGTGCATGTCCTCGCGCCGCTTCACCGAGGCCCCGATGTTGTTGGACGCGTCCAGGATCTCGTTGGCCAGGCGCTCGGCCATGGTCTTCTCGCGGCGCTGACGCGAGTACGTGGTCAGCCAGCGGATGGCCAGCGTGGTGGCGCGCCGGGGGCGCACCTCGACGGGCACCTGGTAGGTGGCGCCGCCGACGCGACGGGACTTGACCTCGACCTCGGGCCGGGTGTTCTCCACGGCGCGCTTGAGCGCCGCCACGGGGTCGCCGCCGGACTTCTCCTGCACCTGCTCGAGGGCGTTGTAGACGATGCGCTCGGCCAGCGTGCGCTTGCCGCGGGAGAGGATCTTGTTGACGACCTGGGTGACCAGGACGGAGCGGTAGACGGGGTCAGGCGCGAGCTCGCGCCGGGTGGCGGGTCCGTTACGGGGCATTGCCTATGACTCCTTCTTGGCGCCGTAGCGGCTGCGGGCCTGGCTGCGCTCGCGCACACCCGAGGTGTCGAGCGCGCCGCGCACGACCTTGTAGCGGACACCGGGCAGGTCCTTCACACGACCGCCGCGGACGAGGACGATGGAGTGCTCCTGGAGGTTGTGGCCCACACCGGGGATGTACGCCGTGATCTCGACGCCCGAGGACAGGCGGACGCGGGCCACCTTGCGCAGGGCCGAGTTCGGCTTCTTCGGGGTGGTCGTGTAGACGCGTGTGCACACCCCCCGCCGCTGGGGCGCGCCCTTCAGGGCCGGGGTCTTGGTCTTCGTCACCTTGGCCTGCCGTCCCTTGCGGACGAGCTGGGCGATTGTGGGCACGCGCTACCTCTCGCTAATCAGAATGTGAACCCCATGTGCATGGCGCTGGCGCGCCGGCCAAAGCCGCACATGGCAGGGATTCAATGATAGCGGCTGCCTGGGGTTCCGACAATCGCGGCCGACGAGCGCGGCCGGGTCTTTCCGGCCGGCGACGTGCGGCCGGACATCGGCGCTGGGCAGCGGCCGGGGCGGGCCGCCGGCGGCGAGCGTACCGGCCCACGCTCCCGCCACCGACGCCCGCCATCCCCGTTCGAGCCGGGCGGCCGGATTTCTGGACGCACGCCGGGAGCGTTAGCCTCAACCGCATGGAACACTCCATGGCCGAACGCCTGGCCGACCTGGCCGAACGCAAGAACGAGGCCCTCCACGCCGGCAGCGAGAGCGCCGTCGAGCGCCAGCACGCCAAGGGCAAGCTGACCGCCCGGGAGCGGATCGAGTACCTGCTCGACGAGGGCTCCTTCCAGGAGCTCGACATGCTGGCCCGGCACCGGGCCCACGGCATGGGGCTGGAGGACAACCGGCCGTACACCGACGGTGTGGTCACCGGTTTCGGCACCATCGACGGCCGTCGGGTCTGCCTCTTCAGCCAGGACTTCACGGTCTTCGGCGGCGCCCTGGGCGAGGTCTTCGCCGAGAAGATCCACAAGGTCATGGACCTGGCGGCTTCCACCGGGGTGCCCATGATCGGGCTCAACGACGGTGCCGGCGCACGGATTCAAGAGGGCGTCGTGTCGCTGCACTCCTACGGCGGCATCTTCCACCGCAACGTCACCGCGTCCGGGGTGATCCCCCAGATCAGCGTGATCCTGGGGCCCTGCGCCGGCGGTGCCGTCTACTCGCCCGCCATGACCGACTTCATCTTCATGGTGCAGGGCACGTCGCACATGTTCATCACCGGCCCCGACGTCGTGAAGACGGTCACCGGCGAGGACGTCACCCTCGAGGAGCTCGGCGGCGCCATGAGCCACGCCACCAAGTCGGGGGTGGCCACCTTCGTGTCGCCCGACGAGAAGGCCTGCCTCGACGACGTGCGCCACCTGCTCTCGTTCCTGCCCTCCAACAACCTCGAGGAGCCGCCGGTCGAGCTGAGCGGCGACGATCCCGACCGCGCCGTCACCGAGCTGATCGACTTCCTCCCGACGTCGCCCAACCAGCCCTACGACATGAAGCGCATCATCACCGCCGTCGTCGACGACGGCGAGTACATGGAGGTGCACCGCCACTGGGCCATGTCGATCACGTGCGGCTTCGCCCGCATGAACGGCCGGGTGGTCGGGATCGTCGGCAACCAGCCAGCCGTGCTGGCCGGCGTGCTCGACATCGACTCGTCGGAGAAGGCCTCACGTTTCGTGCGGACCTGCGACGCGTTCAACATCCCGCTCCTCACCTTCGTCGACGTCCCGGGCTTCATGCCCGGGACCGACCAGGAGTACGGCGGCATCATCCGCCACGGCGCCAAGCTCCTCTACGCCTACTGCGAGTCGACCGTGCCGCGGATCCAGATCATCACCCGCAAGGCCTACGGCGGCGCCTACGTCGTCATGAACTCGAAGTCGATCGGCGCCGACCTCGCCTTCGCCTGGCCGTCGGCGGAGCTGGCCGTCATGGGGCCCAACGGCGCCGTCGAGATCGTCTACCGCCGCGAGCTGGCCGAGGCGACCGATCCGGCGAGCGCCGGGCCGAGCTGATCGACGAGTACACCGAGCGCTACGCCAACCCGTACATCGCCGCGGAGCGCGGCTACATCGACGACGTGATCTCGCCCGCCGACACCCGCGCCGTCATCTGCCGCAGCCTCGACATCCTGGCCTCCAAGCGCGAGGAGCTGCCCCGGCGCAAGCACGGCAACGTGCCGCTGTGACGCTGCCCGTCGACGAGGCGCAGCTGACCTGCTGCCCCGCCCCGTGCCCGATCCGGCCGTGCTGGCGGCCATCACGGCCGCCGTGCAGCTGGCCTGGCCCCGCCCGGCACCGGCCGACGAGCACGACCCGGTGCACGAGCCCTGGCGCTTCAGCGGTCGCTGGTGGAACAAGCCGGTGCCGCTGCGCCGCGATCGGCCCTGGGCCCGGCGCTGACCGTCTACGTCGACGACTGGCGCCAGCTGGCGACGGTGCGCGACCGCACCGACCGCTGGTCGCACCTGCTGGCCGACGATCCCGACGAGCTCCACGCCATGGCGGCCGCCCTCGGGATCCCGCTCCGCGGCTACCAGCGTCACCGCCGCTCAGCGGCCCTGAACCACTACGACGTGCCCGAGGCCCTCCGGCTGCAGGCCATCGGCTGGGCGCCGTCGCGGTCACCTGGCGCCAGATGGCGCGGCTCACCCGGGAGTGGCGGCGCGCTGGCGCTCGGCCAGCGCCACCAGGTCCTCCATGATGCGGTCGAAGGAATAGTCCTTGGGCGTGTAGACGGACGCCACGCCCTTGCCCAGGAGGAGCTCGGCGTCGTCGGGCGGGATGATGCCCCCCACCACCACGGCGGCCGTGCTGCCGGCGGCACGCAGGCGGTCGAGCACGTCGGGCACCAGCTCGAGGTGGGAGCCCGACAGGATGGACAGACCCACGATGTCGACGTCCTCGTCGCGGGCGGCCGCCACGATCTGCGCCGGGGTGAGCCTGATGCCCTGGTAGATCACCTCGAATCCGGCGTCGCGCGCCGCCACCGCGATCTGCTCGGCGCCGTTGGAGTGCCCGTCGAGTCCCGGCTTGGCCACCAGGAGGCGGGGCGGGCCGCCGGTGCGCTCGGCCAGCGCCCGGGTGCGCAGCCGGACGGGCGCCAGGTCGTCGCCGCGGCGGCCGACGCCGCCGCTGACGCCGGTCGGGGCCCGGAACTCGCCGAACACCTCGCGCAGAGCGCCGGCCCACTCCCCCGTCGTTCCGCCGGCGTGCGCGAAGGCGATGGTCGCCTCCATGATGTTGCCCTCGGGACCGTCGTCCTCGGCGACCCGGCGCAGCTCGTCGAGCGCCGTGCGGACGGCGGCGGCGTCGCGGTCCGGCCCGCCAGCGCTCCACCTCCTCGATCTGCTCGGCCTCGACGCGGTGGTCGACCTTGAGGATGTTCTCGAACTCGCCGTCGCCGAGCAGCGGTGAGGGCGCGGTCTCGGTGAAGCAGTTGACGCCGACGACCTTCTGCTCGCCCGACTCGATGCGCCGGACGCGCTCGGCCTGGCTGCGCACCAGCCGCCGCTTCAGCTCGTCGATGGCCTCGAAGGCACCGCCGAGCGCCTGCACGTCGGCCAGCTCCGCCTGGCCGCCTCGACCAGCTCGGCCGTCTTGGCCTCGATCACCACCGAGCCCTCGAAGATGTCGTCGTACTCGAGCAGGTCGGACTCGAAGGCGAGGACCTGCTGCATGCGCAGCGACCACTGCTGGTCCCAGGGCCGCGGCAGGCCGAGCGCCTCGTTCCAGGCCGGCAGCTGCATGGCTCGGGCCCGGGCGCTCTTCGAGAGCGTCACGCCGAGCGACTCGAGGACGATGCGCTGCACGTTGTTCTCCGGCTGCTGCTCGGTCAGTCCGAGCGAGTTCACCTGCACGCCGTAGCGGAAGCGGCGGAGCTTGGGGTCCTCGACCCCGTAGCGCTCGCGGCAGATGCGGTCCCACATTGGGTGAAGGCCCGCATCTTGCAGGTCTCCTCGACGAAGCGGACGCTGGCGTTGCACGAAGAAACTGATGCGACCGACCACGGCGGGCAGCTCCGCGTCGTCGATCTTGCCCGAAGCGCGCACGCCGTCGAGCACGCCGATGGCGGTGGCCAGCGCGTAGGCGAGCTCCTGCACCGGCGTGGCCCCGGCCTCCTGCAGGTGGTAGCTGCACACGTTGATCGGGTTCCACTTGGGCGCGCTGGCGCACGGTGTAGGCGATGGTGTCGACGGTCAGGCGCAGGCTCGGTCCGGGCGGGAAGATGTACGTCCCGCGGCTCAGGTACTCCTTGACGATGTCGTTCTGCGTCGTGCCGGCGAGCAGCGTCGGGTCGACGCCCTTGTCCTCGGCGTGGGCGACGTAGAGGCCGAGCAGCCAGGCCGCCGTGGCGTTGATCGTCATGGAGGTGTTCATGTCCGCCACCGGGATGCCGTCGAGCAGCTCCTTCATGTGGCCCAGATGCGCCACCGGGACGCCGACCTTGCCGACCTCGCCGGCGGCCTCGGGGGCGTCGGGGTCGTAGCCGGTCTGCGTCGGCAGGTCGAAGGCGATGGAGAGGCCGGTCTGCCCCTTGGCCAGGTTGGTGCGGTAGAGCTCGTTGGAGGCGCGCGCCGTCGAGTGGCCCGAGTAGGTGCGCATCACCCACGGCGCGTCACGCTGCGGCTGGGGATCAGTCGCCATTCACATCACCTCCAGACGAGTGGGCGGCACCACCATTGTGCCCGGGTTCAGTGGCCCGGCCGCGCACGCTAGCGGTTGTAGTCGTAGAAGCCCTTCTTGGTCTTGCGGCCGAGCTGCCCGGACGTCACCAGGCGGCGCAGCAGCGGCACCGCTGCGTAGTTGGGGTCGCGGTACTCCTCGTAGAGCGCGTCGAGGATGGCCAGGGAGGTGTCGAGGCCGACGAGGTCGAGCAGCGCGAAGGGGCCCATGGGGAACCCGCAGCCCCCCTTCATGGCCGCGTCGATGCCCTCCCTGGTGGCCACGCCCTGCTCGAGCAGGCGCACCGCGTTGTTGAGGTAGGGGAACAGGAGCGCGTTGACGATGAAGCCGGCCTGGTCCTTCACCTCGACGGGGTCCTTGCCGCAGGCGCCGGCGAAGGCGACGCGCCGCCGCCATCGTCGCGTCGCTGGCCGTGATGGGTCGCACCACCTCGACCAGCGCCATGGCGGGCGCCGGGTTGAAGAAGTGGATGCCGCACACCAGGTCGGGCCGCCCGGTCGCCATCGCCATCTCCACCACCGGCAGCGTCGAGGTGTTGGTGGCCAGGATCGTCTCGGGCTTGCAGATGCTGTCGAGCTCGGCGAAGAGGTCCTTCTTCACCGCGAGGTCCTCGACCACCGACTCGATGACGAGGTCGACGTCGACCAGCTCGCCCAGGTGCGTGGTGGCGCGTCACCCGGCCCGAGATCGCCGCGGCCTCCTCCTCGGTGCGCTTGCCCTTCTCGACCTGCTTGGCCAGCGAGCGGGTCGAGGCCGGCCACCATGGCCTCGGCGCCCGCCGTGCTCCGACTGCGCAGCACGACCTCGTGCCCGGTCGCGGCCGCCACCTCGGCGATGCCCGCGCCCATGATGCCCGAACCGACGATTCCCACCCGTGTGATCGACATGGGCGACGAGTTTACCGGCGGTAACCACGGGCGTCGAAGCCGGGAGGGCGGTGCCGGGGCGTGCAAGAGTGGCGCCATGGACACGTCCGGCACGCTGGCCCTGGTCGGGGGCGACGAATGGACCGAGGGCTGCACCTTCGACGCCTCCCTGCTGGCGGCCTCGGGAGGGACCGACGTGATCGTCCTGCCGACCGCGGCCGCCTACCAGCACCCCGAGCGGGTCGTCCTGCGGGCGGCCGAGTGGTTCGAGCCGCTGGGCGCGCAGGTCGAGGGGCTGATGGTGGTGGACCGGGCCTCGGCCGAGGATGCCGGCATGGCGGCCGCCCTGGCCGGCGCCCGCTTCATCTACCTCTCGGGCGGCTCGCCGCTGCACCTGCGCGCCGTGCTCAAGAGGTCCGCCGTCTTCGACGCCCTCCTGCAGGCCTTCGCCGGCGGCGCCGTCGTCGCCGGGGCGGGCGCGGGGGCCATGGTGCTGACCGATCCGATGGCCGACCCCCGCGGCGGCGCGCTGACGCTCGGGCTCGGCCTCGTCGACAACGTCACCGTCGTGCCCCACTTCGGCGACGAGCACGACGACGCCCACGGCCAGAAGCTCGAGCGGACGGTGGCCATGGCGCCGGCGGCGCTGCCCGTCGTGGCCCTGCCCGGCGCGCACCGCGCTCATCCGGGACGGCGAGGGTGCGTGGCGCTCCGAGGGAGCGGGCACACCGGTGGTGTTCGTCGGCGGGAGCCAGACCGAGGGCTGGGCGCGCTGGCGGGCTGAGGGCCCGGCTCAGTCCTTCTCCTCGATGGTGACGCTCTCGATCACGACGCGCTCGGTCGGGGTGCCCGAGCGGCTGCCGACGCCGTCGATCTTCTCGACGACGTCGAGCCCGGTCACGACCTCGCCGAAGTGCGAGTAGAGCGGCGGCAGGCGCACGCCGTCGGGACCGCTGATCACGAAGAACTGGCTGCCGTTGGTGTTCGGCCCGGCGTTGGCCATGGCCAGCGAGCCGATCTTGTAGCGGCCTTCGGCGGGCAGCTCGTCGTCGAAGCGGTAGCCCGGGCCGCCCGAGCCCGATCCGGTGGGGTCGCCGCCCTGGAGGACGAAGCCCGGGATGATGCGGTGGAACACGATGCCGTCGTAGTAGTGGTAGCGGGCGAGGAACACGAAGCTGTTGACCGTCTTCGGCGCGGCGAGCGGGTCGAGCGCGATCACCATCGTGCCGTGCGACGTGACCATGGTCGCCACGTAGCGCTTGGTGGTGTCGATGAACATCGGCGGCTCTTCGTCGAACTTGCGCTGCTGCGGGCTCGAGCCGTCGGCGGCGGGTGCGGTGGGGGTGGCCATGGTCTGGTCGTCCTTAGCTTTCGTGGATGGTGACGGAGATGATGCGCTGGGTGACGTCGGGGGGACGCCCTGGGCGGAGCCCTGCTGGTTGATGGTGTCGACGACGTTCATACCCGAGGTCACCGAGCCGAACAGCGCGTAGGTGTTCGGCAGGGACTCGCCCTGCGGACCGGCGACGATGAAGAACTGGCTGCCGCCCGAGTTGGGCTGCCCGGTGTTGGCCATCGCCACCGAACCGAGCGGGTACTGCTGGGCGGCGCTGGCCGCCTTGGGCGGGTTCTCGTCCGTGATCGTGTAGCCCGGGCCGCCTTCGCCCGTGCCGGTCGGGTCGCCGGTCTGATCCATGAACTGCGGGATGACCCGGTGGAAGATCACGCAGTGGTAGTAGCCCTTGTTGGCCAGGAACACGAAGTTGTTGACCGTGGTCGGGGCGGTCTTGGCGTCGAGCGCGATGTCGAAGGTGCCGGCCGTCGTCACGACCGTGGCGGTGTAGGTCTTGGAGGTGTCGATCGTCATGGCCGGCGCGGACGGGTACTTCTGGGTGTTGACCGTGGTCTTGGTGCTGGCCGGGCAGCCGGCCTTGACGGCCACCTCGTTCGCCTGCGGCCTGCAGCGTGGCGTTGCCGCCCTTGGCGGCCGCGGTGGTCGTCGTGGTCGACCTTGGACTCGGAGGCCACCGGGCTGTTGTTCCCGCCCGAGACCAGGAAGACGATCCCGACGATCACTCCGGCGATGACCACACCGATGATCCCGTTGCGGATCTGCCTGCGGCGCTTCTGCTGCTGCGCCTCCGCGGCCAGCCGCGCCTCCCGGGCCGCGCGCTGGCGGGCTCGCTTGTCGCTGGGCACGGCCCGAGACCCTACCCAATCCCCGGGCCCGCTCTCGGATCGCCCGCCGGCGTCTCGGCGCAGTGCCCGCGGCAGCCGGGCGTGGCCGGGGACGCCATCGGGCCGGTGCGCAGTCTGTAGCCTCGTCCGGATGCCACTGGTCGTCCAGAAGTTCGGGGGCACCTCGGTCGGCGACGCCGATCGGATCCGCGCCGTGGCCGACCACATCGCCCGCACCCGCCGGCAGGGCTCCGACGTCGTCGCCGTGGTCAGCGCCATGGGCAAGACCACCGACGACCTCGATCCACCTGGCCAACTCGGTGAGCACGACCCAGCCGCCCCGCGAGTACGACATGCTCGTCAGCACCGGCGAGCGGATCTCCATGGCGCTGCTGGTCATGGCGCTGGCCGACCTCGGCGTCGATGCCGCCTCCTTCACCGGGAGCCAGGTCGGGATCATCACCGACGACGACCACACCCGGGCCAAGATCCAGGAGGTCAAGGGCGACCGCCTGCGCGAGGCGCTGGCCGCCGGGAAGGTGCCGGTCGTCGCCGGGTTCCAGGGCGTCTCGGCCGACCGCGAGATCACCACGCTCGGCCGCGGCGGGTCCGACGCCACCGCCGTGGCCCTGGCCGCCGTCCTCGAGGCCGACGTCTGCGAGATCTACACCGACGTCACCGGCGTGTTCACGGCCGATCCGCGGATCGTGCCCGAGGCGCACCGCATCAACCGGATCTCGTTCGACGAGATGCTCGAGATGGCGGCCACCGGCGGGCGCGTGCTGATGCTGCGCGCCGTCGAGTTCGCCCGCAACCACAATGTCCCGCTGCACGTGCGGAGCAGCTTCACCTGGGAGCCCGGCACCTGGGTGGTCGAGGAGGATGCAGACATGGAAGAAGCCGTCGTCACCGCAGTGACCCACGACACCTCGGAGGCCAAGGTCACCGTGAGCGGGGTCCCGGACCGCCCCGGCGTGGCGGCGCCGGCTCTTCCGGGCGCTGGCGGACAAGTCGATCAACGTCGACATGATCGTGCAGAACACCTCGGCGCACGGGACGACCGACATCTCGTTCACCGTCCCCAACGCCGACCTGCCCGTCGCCGTGGAGACCTCCCAGGCCCATGCCGACGAGCTGGGCGCATCGGGTGTGACGGCCGACCCCGACGTGGCCCGGGTCTCGCTCGTCGGCGTAGGCATGAAGTCGCACCCTGGGCATCGCCGCCACCATGTTCGAGACGCTGGCCAACGAGAAGATCAACATCGACATGATCTCGACCTCGACCATCCGGACCTCGTGCATCGTCGCCGAGGCTGACGTCGAGCGGGCCGTCCGCAGCTGCACGCGGCCTTCGATCTGGGCTGATGGCACCTTCGACGCCGGGTGGGCGCACGCTGTGGCTCCTGCGCCACGCCAAGACGGTGACCGACCCGCCCCCCGGAGGCGCCGACTTCGACCGCGTCCTGGCCCCGCGGGGACGACGCGACGCCACCGCGCTCGGGCGCCTGTTCGCCGGTTCGGGCGAAGGCCTCGGCCCGGCACTGAAGCGGGCCCCTCGACCCCAGGTCGCGCTCGTCTCGCCGGCCGCCCGCACGGCCGCCACGGCTGAGCTCGTCCTGGCCGCGTGACGGATCCGCCCGAGTGCCGCTTCGACGACGCGTTCTACGGGGCCGACCCCGAGGAGGTGCTGGCCTCCCTCCGCGCGCTCCCCGACGGCGTCACGGCCGCCATGGTGGTCGGCCACAACCCGACGGCGCACTCCCTCTCGCAGGGCCTGCTCTCGCCGCGCGACAAGAAGGGCGTCGCCGCGCGGTGCGCCACGGGTTTCCCACCTGCGCGCTCGGCGTCTACTCCTTCAGCGGTCGACCGCTGGGCCGACGTGGCGGCGGGCACCGCCACGCTCGTGGCCCTCATGGTCCCGCCCTACTGGGCGCGAATACGACGCGCCCGGAGGGCGCAGGCTCGTGAGCGCCCCAGGGCGCGGCTCAGGCCAGCGAGCGCAGGATGGCGGCGTCGCCCTGGCCGCCACCACCGCACAGCGCCACGGCTGCCGTGGAGGCGCCGCGGCGGCGCAGCTCGAGCAGCGCGGTCAGCGCCACCCGGGTGCCGGACATGCCGACCGGGTGGCCCAGCGCGATGGCGCCGCCGTTGACGTTGACCTTGTTCTCGTCGATGCCGAGGTCGTCCACCGAAGCCAGACCGACGGCGGCGAAGGCCTCGTTGATCTCGAAGAGGTCGATGGCGCCGAGGTCGACGCCCGCCTTGCCGGCGGCCTTGACGATCGCCCGCGACGGCTGGGTCAGGAGCGAGTTGTCGGGCCCGGCGACCATGCCGTAGCCGGCGATCTGCCCGAGCGGTGTGAGGCCGAGCTCCTTCGCCTTGGCTGCCGACATCACGACGACGGCGCACCCGCCGTCGGAGATCTGCGAGGCGTTGCCCGCCGTGATGGTGCCGCTCTTGTCGAACGCCGGCTTCAGCGCGCCCGAGCGACTCCGCCGTCGTGCCCGGCCGCACGCCCTCGTCGGTGTCGACCAGCGAGCGGGTCGCCCTTGCGCTGCGGCACCTGCACCGGGACGATCTCCTCGGCCAGGCGGCCCTCCTTGGCCGCCGCGGCGGCCTTCTCGTGGCTGGCGGCGGCGAACGCGTCCTGGCGTTCGCGCGAGATGCCGACCTTGGCGTTGTGCTGCTCGGTCGAGAGGCCCATGGCGATGTGGTCGAACGAGTCGGTCAGGCCGTCGTACATCATGGAGTCGACCAGCGTGCCGTCGCCGAGGCGGTAGCCGGCGCGGGCGCCCGGCAGCAGGTAGGGGGCCTGGGTCATCGACTCCATGCCGCCGGCCACGACGATGTCGGCGTCCCCGGCACGGATCATCTGGTCGGCGAGGTAGATCGTGTTGAGACCCGACAGGCACACCTTGTTGATGGTGTTGGCGGGGACCGACATCGGGATCCCGCCCTTCACCGCGGCCTGGCGTGCGGTGATCTGGCCCTGGCCGGCCAGGATGACCTGGCCCATGAGGACGTAGTCGACCTGGTCGGGAGACACGCCGGCCCGCGACAGCGCCTCCGCGATGGCGAAGCCACCCAGGTCCATGGCCGTGAACCCGGCCAGCCCGCCCGACAGCTTCCCGATCGGGGTGCGAGCCCCTGCGACGATGACGGCCTCAGCCATTCCCTGCACCTCCGCGTTCCCGCCGGTCTGGTTACCGGTCGGAAACTCCATCTTACGGGCCAACTATCGTCGGGTCACATGAGCGACATCCTCACTGCTGCCCTGGCCGGGGCGTCCGCCGACGAGCTGGCCGGGCTCCCGATGCCCGACTCCTACCGGGCCGCCCTGGTCAAGCGGGGCGAAACCGACATGTTCGACGGCATGGAGTCCTCCGACAAGGACCCCCGCCGGTCCCTCCACGTCGAGGAGGTGGCCGCTGCCCGAGCTGGCGCCCGACGAGGCCTACGTGGCGGTGATGGCGTCCTCGATCAACTTCAACACGGTCTGGACCTCCATCTTCGAGCCGCTGCCCACGTTCGGCTTCCTCGACCGCCTGGCCAAGGAGGGGCCCTGGGCCGCCCGCCACGCCCTCGACTACCACGTGGTCGGCTCCGACGCCTCGGGCGATCGTGCTGCGGACCGGCTCGCAGGTGCGCAACTGGAAGGTCGGCGACAAGGTCACCGTCCACTGCAACTACGTCGACGACCAGGACCCGTCCGCGCACGACGACTCCATGCTGGCGGCGAACCAGCGCATCTGGGGCTTCGAGTCCAACTTCGGCGGCCTGGCCGACATCACGCTCGTCAAGGCCAACCAGCTCATGCCCAAGCCGGCGCACCTCAGCTGGGAAGAGGCGGCCATCAACGCGCTGTGCAACTCCACCGCCTACCGCATGCTGGTCTCGCCGAACGGGGCTCGCATGACCCAGGGCGACAAGGTGCTCGTGTGGGGCGCCAGCGGCGGGCTCGGGAGCTACGCCGTGCAGCACGTGCTCAACGGCGGCGGCACGCCCATCGGTGTCGTGTCCTCGCCCGAGAAGGTCAAGCTCCTCAACGACCTCGGCGTCGAGGCCGTCATCGACCGCAAGGCGGCGAACTACCGCTTCTGGTCCGACGAGCACACCCAGGACGAGTCCGAGTGGCGTCGCTTCGGCAAGGACATCCGGGGACTGGTGGGCTCCGAGCCCGAGATCGTCTTCGAGCACCCGGGCCGCCAGACCATGGGGGCGTCGGTCTTCGCCTGCAAGCGGGCGGGCACGATCGTGACGTGCGCCGCCACCTCGGGCTACATGATCGAGTACGACAACCGCCACCTCTGGATGAAGCTCAAGACGATCAAGGGCTCGCACTTCGCGAACTACCGCGAGGCGTGGGACGCCAACCAGCTGATCTGCGACGGCAAGGTCCTGCCTCCGCTCTCCGCCGTCTACCCGCTCGAACAGGTCGGCGAGGCCGCGTACCAGGTCCACCACAACCTGCACGAGGGGAAGATCGGCGTGCTCTGCCTCGCGCCCGAGGAAGGGCTCGGCATCGACGACCCCGAGCTGCGGGCCAAGGTCGGCGAGGACCGCATCACCCTCTTCCGGAGGCATGGCGCGTGAGCGACGCCCTGCTGACCGAGATCGACCACGTGGCGATCGCGGTGAACGACCTCGAGGCCGCCATCGCCTGGTACGCCGAGGTGTTCGGCGCCACCGTCGATCACCGCGAGCGCGTCGAGTCCGACGGCGTCGAGGAGGCGCTCCTGAAGGTGGCCGACTCGTACGTGCAGTTGCTCACGCCGATCAGTGACTCCTCCCCTGTGGCCAAGTACCTCGCCAACAAGGGCGAGGGGCTGCACCACATCGGCTATCGGGTCGACGACTGCGCCGTGGCCCTGCAGGCGATCAAGGACGCCGGCGGCCGGGTGATCGACGAGGCGCCGCGGCCCGGCTCCCGCGGGACCACCGTGGCCTTCGTGCATCCCAAGACCTCGTTCGGCACCCTGATCGAACTGGTCCAGGAGTAGTCCGCCGGCGACACGTCGGCCGCACGGGGTCAGGCTGGGGTCAGTCGGTCACGATGCGCTCGACCCAGGTGGAGCGACCGGTCTGCTCCAACCAGGCGTCGTACTCGGCGGGCCGCCAACGCGCGTGCCAGGGGTCGCCCTCCTCGAGCACGGTGTCGAGGGGGTCGATCCCCGTCGCCGAGTGAGCGACCGCTGATTGCTTCCAGTCCTCCAGCAGATGCGAGCCGACCTTGACGACGTCGGGTCGGTCCTCTGCAAGGTCGTGCTGTTCGTGCGGATCGGTGACGAGGTCGAACAGCATGACGTCGGGAAACCCGTGATAGCTGTCGTGGAACGTGCGGATGAAGATCCAGTCATCGAAGCGGACAGCACGCTGAGCCGTCCACGCTCCTTGCGTCAAGACGAGGCTGCTGCGCCCCGCGTACTCGCGCGACGCGAGGGAGGACCGAAATGACTGCCCGTCCCACCGCGCCGGAACGCTGCCTCCGCTGAGCTCGAGCAGGGTGGCCGCCACATCGATCTGATAGTGCAGCGACTCGTCCACCCCCCCGGTGAGGCCCGGCCACCGGATGATCATGGGCACCCGGGCCACGTGTTCGTCCGCCGTCTGATGGTCGCAGTAGATGCCGAGTTCGCCGAGTGTCTCTCCGTGATCAGCCGAGATGACCACGGCAACCTCGTCCTCGATCCCGAGAGCGGCGAGCCGCCGGAGGATGACATCGACGTGGTGGTCCACGTAGCGCACGCCGGTGTCGTACCCGTCGAACATCCGCTGCACTTGCGTCATGTCCTCGGCCACCAAGGGTTGACGGGGAAAGCCTTCCCATCGTGCGTGCGGACCGAACCCCGTGATCTCCTGCGCGGAGTGCGGCCCGGGGAGGCTCCAGTGATGCGCACGGACCTCCTCGTCGAGCCAACCCGGCCCGGACAGGCCGGCAAACGGGTCCCCGAAGGACTCGGGCGTCCGATAGGGCGTGTGGGGGTCCCACATGTGGACGTGGAGGAACCAGTCTTGACGGGTGGCATTCCGGTCCAGCCACTCCAGCGCCACGCCCGCGATCTGATCGGCCGTCTCGAGGCCACGTGTGCCCAGGTTGTAGGACTCGTTGAACCCCGCAAGGAAGTGGTAGGCCGAGTGGCGCTCTGGAAACGTGCTGATTGACGCGGTCCACAGCCCGACGTCCTGCATCTGGCTCGCCCAGGTCTCGGCGGCATCCCGACTGCGGAAGCCCCTGTCACGTCCTTCGGGAAACGGAGCCGCGGCGGTGCCGCCGTGCCCCGCGACCCCGTTGTGGATTCCCAGTCTTCCGCTGCTGAGCGCCGTTCGGGACGGCAGGCAGGGAAGGTCCGACGCGTACACGTTCGTGAATCTGACGCCATCAGCCGCAACGGCATCGATGGCCGGACTCGTCGGGCGCGCGTAGCCGTAGCAACCGAGGTGGTCGGCCCGCAGCGTGTCGATGTCGAAGTAGATGATTCGCATTTCCCGTCACATTCGCTGACCGACGCACGCGACACGTCGTTGGTTCCTGCGTGCATGACGTTCGTCATGACGCAGCAAGGATCTCTCCCGTCGCCGCCCGGCCTGACTCACGTCCGGCGTCGAGACGACGGTGGCCTGCCCTTCGATCGTACTCGTTGCCTCTCCGCCAGCAGGACCAACGCGGCACAGGTGGACCCGTGCAACGGTTGCACCGAAACCTCGGCAACGTCCCTCAGGCGTGGTGCGGAATTGCCGCCGCCAAGTCGGCGACCAAATCGTTCAACCTCCGCACGGCGGGCAAGCCCATCTCGACGACCTCCTCCATGGGATCAGGCCGGCCCCTCAACTCGCTCTGCAGCCACGTGGTGAGCAGCGCGTCCAATTGCCCGACGATCTCCGGCTTCCCGGCGGCAAGATTCGTCTGCTCCGTGGGGTCGAGCTGGATGTCGTAGAGCTCGACCCCGTCTCTGGAGTACACCCCTGAATCGATGCTTCGGATGTACTTCCACTCAGGGGTTCTGAGACCTCGCTTCGCCTGCCACGTGCACTCGCTCAGGAAGACGACGTCCCGGTGCGGTTCCGTGCTGCCTTCCGTCAGTGGCCGCAGGGTCCGCCCGTCAAGACCCGATACGGCCGGCAGCCCCAAGAAGTCGAGCACGGTCGGCTTGATGTCGACCGTCGAGACGAGCGCGTCGACCTCCGACGCGGGAACGACTCCGGGCGCCCAGATGAGCAGCGGGACATGGACGACCGAGTCGTACAGTCCGGCATGATCGAACCACGCGTCGTGCTCGGTCATGTTCTCGCCATGATCGCCGAACAACACCACCATCGTCTTGTCCAGGACCCCGACGCGACGGAGATAGTCGAAGAGCCGGCCAATCTCATAGTCCAGGTATGCGACCTCCGCGTCGTAGAGATCAGCGATGTAGTCCACGTTCGGGATGGCATCGAGGTGTTTGTAGAGGTTCTCCGCAAACAGCGGGTACGTGGGCCTGCTTCGCAACTTCTCCTCGATGTCCGGATCCCGCCGCAGGGACGACGCGCTCGTATAGCGGTGCTTGTACGGCTGCGGCGGCAGGTAGGGAATGTGGGCATCCCAGAAGTGCAGGAAGAGGAAGAAATCCTCCTTCACATGCTCGTCCAACCACTGGGTGCCGATGTCGACGATGACCGATCCCGGCGACCGCGACCGGCCGGGGGGAGGCATGTAGTCGGTGTACCCGCGCATGAACCAGTCCTTCATTGCGAACAGGTGGTCGACCGCTCCGGTGGCGTAGTCGGATTGCTGGAAGATGGTCGGTAACCACGAGATGTCTGCATCCAGACGAGCTGGTGGGTGGAAATGCGACACGATGCCGGTGTTCGCCCCGAATCGTCCGGTGAAGATCGCCGTGTGTGAAGGCTGTGTCGGAATATCCGACGCGAACGCGTGGGTGAAGAGAGAGCCCTCGCTGGCGATGCGGTCGAGGTTGGGTGTGAGCTGCCTTTCATAGCCGAGACACCCGAGATGATCTGCTCGCAGCGTGTCCATTGAAATAAAGATGACGTTCACTTCATCTCCTTTGTGCCTCTGTTGTTCTGCCAATACTCAGGAATTCGTGAAAATTGTCTCTGGGGAATTCGTTGTCCAACTCGGTTAATTCCACGATTTTCCCCCATTTCACTTCTATCTCTCTCCGCGTCACTGTGGCTCGACCAGGTCTTCTCTTCAATGGGACGCCAACCGATTTGCACAATGGTCACATGTACGAATTTCCATTTATCCCAGTCATGACGTTTCAATGTCTCCCTGATGTGTTACATAAAGAGAGTGCAGAATTTCGCAGCGAGCGTCCACGCGAAGGCGAAGGGCCGACGGCTGGCCGCCCTGCCGGTCACGCTGCTGGCCGCTGGACTCTTCGCGGTGGGTTGTTCGTCGGGCAGCGGACCCCAGCCGTCGGCTCATGCCAAGAGCCAGGCCACCTCGACGACCTCGACCACCGCGCTCGCGCCGCCAGCCGCGCCACCGAGCACCACGAGCACGACGTCCACGAGCAACTCGAGTCGTGCCAGCGTGGTCGGACAACCTCCACCCGTACCCGCCACCGGCGCCTACCTCGGCGCGTGGGTCAATCCGAGTCCAGGCCAATCCGAGATCGCGCAACTCCCCGCTTTCGTCGCCTCGGCCGGGAAATCGCCTGCCGTTCTCGGGCTCTACACGGCGTGGGCCAAACCCGCGCCCCTTGCGCACATGCAGAGCATCGTCGACCAGGGTGCGATCCCCTTGGTTTCGTGGGGATGCACCTCGACCGCCGCTGTTGCGGCCGGCAGCGACGACCAGCTCATCACCGCCTACGCCACCAGGCTGCGGTCCTTCGGACATCCGGTGTTGTTGCGCTGGTTCTGGGAGATGAACCTGAGCATCCCCAAGGACGTCCAGTGTCTCGGAGCGGGCGGACCGACCGGCTTCATCGCGGCCTGGATCCACATCTGGAACATCTTCCACCAGGTCGGCGCGACGAACGTCTCGTTCGTCTGGAATCCTGGCGTCACCGGCGGCGTCGCGCAGATGGCACCGTTCTTCCCGGGTGCGAACTACGTCGACTGGATCGGTGCGGACGGGTATGACCGCAAGGACGAAGGGACGGCAGCATTCGCCCAGGTCTTCGGTCCCTGGTACGCGGCATACGCTGCGTACGGCAAGCCGATGCTGGTCGGCGAGACGGCCGCCACGGCCTCGGATCAAGCTGCCTACCTTCAGGGCATCGCCAGTGTCCTGCCCTCCCAGTTCCCTCTGGTGAAGGCCTTGGTCTATTTCGACGCACAGGGCCCGGCCGCGTCGTGGATACTCACGCCGGATGGCATGGCGGCGTACCGTGCGCTGGCCAACAGCACCTACTTCTCGCCCTGAGGGTTGCTCAGGCATCGACCAGCTCCCGGGCCACTTCCTCACGGGCCACTTCCTTGCGGGGAAGGGGCCGAAACGCCTCAGCCATCCTCCGCGTGAGGACGGGACGCGGATTGAAGCTCAGGAAGCACTCCAGGCAGTAGTAGTGCTTGAGCAGCACGAAGACATACCGGAGCGGAAGCCACACCAGCTCCTTCGCCTTCCCGTAGTAGAGCGTCCAGCCGATCATGAGCGCCAGCGGAGGTATCGCCCGGAAGAGGAGGATGAACATGATCCGAGCCAGGTTGACGTGGGTGGTCGGGTCGAACGTGGCCTCGGCGATGATGTAGAGGAAGATCGTCAGGTGCAGCGGCGCCAGGAAGCGCCGAGCGGCCTGACGGGTGGCGAAGAACCAGAACCGGGGCCCCGCGAATCCCGTGACCACTGGAATGAACCGTGAGTACGCCATCGTCCCGCCCCGGTTCCAACGGGTTCGCTGCGTGCGCAGTTGGCGCTGCGTGTTGGGCACATCCTCGTACGACCGCACCCTGGTATCGATCTGGACCCGGTATCCCAGGCGTGTGATGGCATACGTGAAGTCGACGTCCTCGCCGTACATCCCGTCCACGAATCCGCCTATCTGGAGTGCCGGCGCGCGGCGAAACGCCGTGAAGGTGCCCGGCACGCAGCCGACGCCGTCGACGATGTCGCTCGAGGGTCGGACGAATCCGAATCCGATGATCATCTCGAACATCCGCATCCGGTCGATCCAGGTGGTGTAGGGCTCCTTCGGCAGCGTGAACGCACCAACCAGCCCGATCTTCGGGTCGGCCAGGAAATAGGGCACCGAGTACAAGAAGCAGTCCTCGTGGACGATGCAGTCGGCATCGACCCGGTAGATGAAGTCGGTCTCGCAGTGGCTCAGCGCCTTGTTGAGTGCGGCCGCCTTGCCCATGTGGCCGCCGTTGATGATCTCTCCCGTGGCGTACTTGAAGTTGGCGATGGCCCGCTGGGCCAGCTCCACCGTGCTGTCCACGGACCCGTCATCGCAGAGAATCACCTTGACCGGTCCCTCGTAGCGCCCCGCCGCCGCGTCGACAGATTCCAAGAGCTCGACGATGCAGATCTCCTCGTTGAATGCCGGCGTGATCACCTCTATCGGCGGCCGATCGTCCGTCGGCTGGACCGGCCGATGATGGATCAGTCGAACGATTCCCATGAACATCGTGATGAAGGCCAGCAGGTACGGCCCGCAGGCGAAGACGATCGCGCTCGCGAGGAGCGCGTTCTGTCCGAATTTCGAAATCATGAACGTTGCCGTGAAGGCCGTGACCGTCACGGCGGCTGCGACGCAGACGATGAGAATCCAGTCCGCGTGCCAGTCGTGGCCGCGGCGCAGGGGGAACGGCGTCTTCTTGGGAAGTTGGAACGAGGTGAAGGCCACGCGGAAAAGGACGATCCCGGCGACCAGATACTGAATGAGGAGGCTCACCACGGGGGTCGGGCCTAGCGGAAGCCCGGTGACGAGCGCGACCACGCCGATGATGGCGTCGGCGACGGCCGAAATGACCAGGAACAAGAGGACATTGAGGAGGATCAGGCAGCGCCGGGCGGCGGAGGCCCGGAAGGCAACGGCAAAGGCGATCCCGAACGCGATCACGCTGACTTGGAACACGGCCGGAAGCGAGCGCGCGTAGGGCTCGACGACACTCGGGTTCGGTATGGCAGTGAGAACAAGCTGACTCACCACGTTGTGGTAGGCGTCCGTGAGGTTCGGGGACTTCAGTCGGATCAAGAAGACCGAGACAACGAAGCTCACGGCGAGAAATACCCCGCAGCGGATGTAGCTGGGCCGCAGGGGTGGTCGCATGATGACGCGGGATCCACTGCCCTTGTCGGACTCGTCGTAGGTGCGGGTCAGCGGCTTGAGTACGACGATGGCGAGAACCAAGGCGTCGAGGCCGAGGAAGGCCAGACCGCTGAGATCCACGTTCGTGGTGGCTGCGAGCACGAGGACGTTCAGGCCTTCACGGTGGCGCTCATGCCTGGCAGCAGGCCCGGCACGGCACGGCTGAGGGTGACCGTGACGTTGTAGGTGACCGCGGTGTTGTCACGGGTCGGGCTCACGCCGACCTGCGTCACCACGCCGGACTCGGTGCGATTGAGGGCGGTGAAATACACGGAGACCGTTTTCCCGACCGGCGTCCGGGAGATGGTGGCCTCGGGCACCTGGGACAGAACCTGCTGGCGTCCACCAATGACCTCGATCACCGGTTCACTTCCTCCGGAACTCGTGCTCGCACCCTGGGCGGTGGGCTGGGAGGGAAAGAGCGAGAACCCCGAGGCATGATTGGTCGGGAGCGCCGCCGGGGCGCGGTACTGCTGCACGCCCGTCGGCCCCACGACCTCGCCGGGAGCACCGAACACCTCGGAGACGACGCCACCGTCCGGTGCGGTGAGCGTCGCACCGGCGAGCTGCTGTTGAATCGAAGCCAGCTGCGTCTGGGCCTGGTTCAGATTGGCCAAGGCCTGGGCTTGCGCTGAGACGCTTCCGGGAGACGTCTGGAGCGCCGCCTGATAGTTGGCCGTGTTCAGCGCCGACTGGTCGCTGTTCACCGTTGCTTGCGCCGTGTCGATCGATTGCTGCGACTGCGCCTGGACGACGGAGACCTGCGCCTTGGCCTGGGTCACGGCGGACAGGTCCTGCGAATCCGTCTGTTGGAGGGTCTGGCAATGCGTGTACGCCTGCTGCGCAGCCGTCTGGCCCGCGGCGGTGGGCGGGATCGGTCCGTTCGGGCATGCCTGGGTGTACAAAGCGAGGTCGCTGTTCGCCTGGTTCTCAGCGGTCGTCAACGTGGTCTGCGCCGCCGTCACATTGGCCGATGCCGTGCCCTGCGTGGCGGTGAGATTTGCCTGGGCGTTTGTCAACGCAGTCTGCGCCTGAGCGGCCGCGAGCGAATCCTGTTCCTTCTGTCCGGGGGTGAGCGACGGCGCACCAGCCTGTGCGAGCGCCTGCTTGTCGGCTTGGACGACACCCTCTTCGTCCGTTCGCTGCGCTTCAAGCGACGCTGTGTCCTGCGTCGCCAGCACCTGCCCGGCCTTCACGTACTGGCCGACCTTCACATTGACCGCCGTGACCTTGGCCGAGTCGGCGAAATTCAGGTCATAGGTCTTGGATGTCGTGACGACGGCCGGAAACGATGCATCCGCCGCGCCGATGGACCGAACCGTCAGGATGGCAGCGATCGCGGCGAGAACGGCGAGAACGGCACCGAAGACGATCTGCCTTCGCGTGATGTGCACCCGACCCGGCGTGCGTTCGCTCAGCGGGCCCAGCGAAGCCTCGCTCGTGGTGGACAGGGATGCATTCATTCCCCGCACCTTCTCGACCTTGTCGACCTTGTCGACCTTGTCGACCTTGTCGACCTTTTCGACCTTCTCCAGCTCTTCGGTGGGGTGTTCGATGATCATGTGGCGTCTCCCGACATCTGACTTGGGCCCTCTTCGTCAATTTCTCCGCTTCCGCCAACGGCGCCCTTCCGTCGCCGCAGCTGGTCCTGCATCCACGTGGCGGCGATATAGGCGCCGCCGAGGAGCATCAGCCCGGATCCGATGACCAACGCATCCGCACCGAGGCCGTGCTTGCCCCGGATCGCCCCTTCCAGAAGCTCCAGAGGATTGGAGCCCCCCGTGTCGTGCGTCTCCAACGCAAGGGCGTTCGCGAAGCCGGAGAGCGCTGGGACACCGTTCGTCTGTGGCCCGAAGGACAATGCAGCGACCGCCGCCAGATCTGGTACCCCGGCGAACCCGGCGATCGGCGGGAACGCCAACGGCATGATGGTCGCACTGGTGGAAGCCGCGCGTGATCCCTCGTTGTAAGCATCCCCGCTGTAGACGGCCGTGATGGCGTTCGACCCCACCCCGAGCCCTGTTGCGCTACAGCTCGACGACATGTCGAGGGCGATCGATTGGCACCCGCTGATGGGTTCGTCCCGGTCATACAGGCTGACCGTGCCGCCATCGTCGGTTGCCTGCACGTTCACGGTCAGGGTGACTTGCTGCCCCGCGAGCGCGTTGTCCGGAGTCGCCGCGACGCTCATGGCCGTCGCTGACCGGTTCGGTTGAAAGAAGGGGTCCGAGGCCAAAGACTGGAACGCCTGCATCCCCCCTGCATCCAGCGGATATCCGGGCAGGTTCCCCAACGCATCGAAGTAGACGATCCCCTTGAGGAGCGGGAACGCAGTCGGGGCCTCTGCCCGTATCTCGTTCAGGTAATTCTGCTGCGCGCCGGAAAAGGCCGCTGTTTCCGTGATCATCAAAGGCTTCCCGAACCCGGAGAACGTTTGATACCACTGCGAGAACCGCTGAGTAAACACACCCGGGGTCGGCGTCGAGGTCCGGGCATAGCCGTCGGCGGTGATCCAGTCGACGTACGCCGATCCCGGGTAGTAGTTGATCCAATCCTTGTCAGTACCCGAGGCGGCGATGGTCCAGACGAACGCGACATTCGACGCCCCGGCTGCCACGAAGAGGTCGTGGATATGGCGGAAGGCGTCCACGTATCCCTGGGGGCCGAGGTTCGAGATGCACGCGGCGTAGTTGATCCCCCCGGGAAAGTTGGGCTCGTAGTACCAACGAAGGAACACGGGCGCGTCGAGTGCCGCCATCTGACGCGCGAACCCGCTGATCAAGGCGTCGTCGGCTCCGGAAATGATGTTGGCATCGGTGTCACCACACGCCCAATCGAGCAAGGGGATCGCACCGGTGGCGCGCACTTGTTGAATCTGCGCATCAGGTGTGGGGCTGGACCAGGGCTGGTAGATGTGCACGACGGAGAGGGGCCGGGCCAGGGACGCGTTGAATCCGGGCAGGAGATGCAGTTCCTGGTCGACCGACGTGGTGCTGTAGGTGGTTCCTCGGAGCGGCTGCGGACGGATATACGCCCCCAGGTACGCCGACCCTGGGCCCGGAATGGCCGGGGGGCCGGACGCACCGGCCGCCGACGACACCGACACCTCGACCGTCGCCGTCGCGGGCGAGAACTGCGCATCTCCCCCGTAGGCCACGGTGATGTCGTGCTGCCCCGGCGAAAGCGACGAGGTGTCGCAGCTGCCCGCCTCCAGCACCGGCACGGCGCTGCATCCCGGCATGGCCGCTCCATTGTCGGAGAAGGCAAGGCTGCCACCGAGGTCCGTGGGGGCGACCGCGGCCGTGATCTTGACGACCTCGGACGCGGCAACCGCGTCCGGCGTCGCCGTGGCCGTCACCGCCGACTGCTGGCGAGGAGGTTCGAAGAGCGTCTGGCCGGCGAGCGCGTCGAAGGCCGCGAGGCCCTGATTGTTCAACGAGTAGTGCACGGACGTCACCCGGTCAGGGGCATCGAAGTAGACGATCCCTCTGACTTGTGGGAACAGGGTGGGGAGGTCGTTGGCCACATCCTGCAGATAGGGGCTCTGGGTGCCCGGGACCGCACCGAGCGAACTGACGATGAGCGGCTTCCCACTCCCTGCATACATCTGGTACCAGGGCTGCACGGTGTCGCTGAACGGATCGGGCGAACCGCTCGGCGAGTCGTTTGCGATGTCTGCCCCGATCCAATCGACAGCGCCGTTCCCCGGGTAGTAGCTGTTCCACGATGAGGCTGGCCGCCCACCGCTCGCATCGATCGACCAGGCGAAGGCGACGTTGGTGGCCCCCGCCGCGGTGAACAGGGCGTGGATGTGCTGGAAGGCGGCCTGGTACGCGGCCGCCGGCCCAGGGGACGTCGGCACGTTGAGCAGACAATTCTGAGCCGAGGCCGACTGCTGGTCGTTCGGATCCGGATACCAACGGAGGAGGATGGGCATGCCTGCAGCCGCCATTCTCTGCGCCGCCGCCGTGATCAGCGCATCATCCTTTCCATTGGCCACGCTCCAATCCGAATCGCCACAACTCCAGGTGATCATCGGTATGGAGCCCTGCGCCCAGACCTGATCGAGCTGTGTCACCAGCACCGTGTTGGTCCAGTTGAGCGAGATCGACATGAGCGACAGTGGTCGGGCCAGACCTGCGTTGAAGGAGGGCGCGTTCGCTAGTTCGACGTTCGTGGCCACCGCTCCGCCCAGCGGATTCGACACCGACATCGCCTGACCTGTCGGGTCGACGACAGCGCCGAGGTAGGCCTGTCCCGGGTCTGGGATCGACGGAGGCTGGGGAGTACCCGGCGCGTCATTCGGAATCGCCGACCTCGTTGCGGGCTCGGCCGATCCGGTCGCGGCACCGGATTGCGAGGCGCCAGGAGCCGCTGGGCTGATGGGTCGAGCGGAGACCCGATCGGTCACCGTGACAGTGACCGGTGCCGACGTCGAAGGGGACGACGTGGCGTCGCCGCCGTAGGCGGCCACGATGCGCTGGGTCCCAGCAGCGAGCCCAGATGTCTGACAGCGCACCGGTGCCGTGAGCGGCAGGTAGGCACAGCCGGGGATGGCCGATCCGTTGTCCAGGAAGCTGACGCTTCCACTGTTGTCGGACGCGCTGACCGTGGCCTTCAGGGTGACGGTCGCCCCCGTCGGGACCGAGGACCGTGAGGATGAGGCTGCCGTCGTGGTCGGGCTGCGGACGGGCGTGAACGTCGGGGATGCCACCAGACTTTTGAACGAGTCGGTGCCGGCCGAATCCAACTGATACTGCTCGCCGCTCGTGAAGTCCGGCGCGTCGTCGTAGACCACCGCCTTGATCTCCGGATAGCGACTTGGAAGCGCGGAGAGGACCTGACCGAGGTACGCCGACTGCGAACCGGCGCTGGCTCCCGTCGAAGAGACCATCATCGGCTTGCCGGCGGTCGACAACGCCGAGTACCACGAGTCGAACTCACCGGTGAACGCCGTGGGCTGCGACTCGTCACTCTGCGTGGTGCCGCCGTCTGCCGCGATCCAGTCGACGACGTCGCCTCCCGGGTAGTAGCCCGCGAAGTTGGCGTCGGCTGTGGTGGCGGTGTCGACGGACCAGACAAAGGCGACGTTGGTTGCGCCAGCCGCCTCGAAGAGGCTGTGGATGTGTTGATACGCCGCGACGTACCCGGACGCACCGGTGGTGCCAAGGCATGATGTCGCAGCGGAACCACCCGTGAGGTTGGGATCGGGATACCAACGAAAGAGCACGGGGACATCGGTGGCGGCAAGGCTTCGAGCCTCGGCGCTCACGACGGCATCGTCCGATCCCGCCGCCACGTTGGCATCGGAATCTCCGCAATTCCATGTGACCATCGGGATCGCGCCCGTCGCGGCCACGGTGTCGAGCCGGCCCACGTCGACCGGCTCGGTCCAATTCTGGAACGTCGACAGGATCGACGGCGGGAGTGCGACCTGCTGTTCGAACGCCGGGAGTGCACCGAGCTCGGCCTGCAGGCCGGCGACGCCGCCGGTCGGATTTTCTGCGCCCAAAGCCGTTCCCGCCGGATCCACGAACGCGCCCAGGTACGCCGTGCCCGCGCCGGGGACGGCGGGCGGTTGGATCGTGGGAGTCGGGGACGCCCCCACCGAGTCGGCGGCGACCGGTCTGAACGCGATCCCAACCACTGTCAGCGACACCATCGTCGCGACCGAGGCCACGGTCAACGCCGTCAACGCCGACCGGCAGGTCCGCGTTGACGCCGATCGGTGCGTCGGGCGTCGGGCGGCGCTCCGACTCGCGTCGCCCGCGCCGCCCGGGACGCGGAACCGGATGCGTCCAGTTGTGTCTGCGGCCCTCACGCCTCGTGCGGCCTCCGGGCCGCGCCCATGGCACGCCCCAGGTCGGGTAGCTCGGTGGCCACAGGAAGGTCATCTGCACCCGGAAAGAAGGGGGACCGTCGTGTGGTCATCGGGAGAGGGGTCCCGGTCGACACACCTGTGACTTTAGTCACATTTTGGGTGCAAAATCATTGCTAATTCGCACAATGGACGCGCAATTCAGCGGTAAAAAGGGCGCCGGGTACATCCGATTAATGGCCGCCACGTTTCCAGAGTATTTATCTCATTTTGGTAGGATTTAGCACGACATTTGCTTCTACCCTTGGCAGCAATGGCCCGCTTCGAGACCCCGCACTGTGCCGCCGTGCTGGGAAGAAACGGCTGCCCATACGGCACGCCGTTCCCGGGGTGAACGGGAGAATCTGTCGATTTGGCTGTTGGTCGCCCGCGATGTTCGCCAATTTCGAAGCTATGGGCGCCCAAAAAGAAGGGCAAATACCAATTTCGAGAGGGCGAATAAGCGTGACCGGACTCTGAGCCGGAAAGCAACCCCGTCCTACTCCTGATTTACCTCGTTCAGCAGGCTGACTATCTGCAATGCCTGGTCGAAGATCTCTCCGGATTGGGGAGTCAATTCCAGATCGGGATAGGCCGGCGCCTCGTAGCGGGCACCGATGCCGGTGAAGTCAGGCAGCTCCCCCGCCCGCGCCTTGGCGTAGAGACCCTTCGGGTCCCGCTGCTCACAGATCTCGAGCGGGGTGTTCACGAAGACCTCGAAGAAGGTCATCCCGGTGTCGACGTGGACCTCGCGCAGCTTCCGCCGCTCCTCGGCGCACGGGCTGATGAGGGAGAGGAGTGCCACCGTCCCGTCCTCGGCCAGCAGTCGTGCCACCTCGCCTGCCCGCCGGAGGTTCTCGGCGCGGTCGTCGGGCGAGAAACCCAGATCGCTGCAGAGGTTGTGACGGAGATTGTCACCATCGACCATGTAGGCGGGTTGGCCTCGCTTCACGAGGAGCTCCTCCACGGCGGCGGCCAGCGTCGACTTCCCCGAGCCGGACAGACCGGTAAAGAGCACCGTGGCGCCGCGGACCCCCAGGTGCTGGTAGCGCTCCTCGGCTGTCAGCTTGCCCGTATGGCGCACCACGTTCGGGCTGGGTGCATGTTGGGCTGCGAACTTCACCGTTCCTGCACCGACGGTGAGATTGGTGTGGGGGTCGATCAGGATGAAGCTCCCGGTCACCCGGTTGAGCTGGTAGTCGTCGATGGCCAGCGGCTCCGTCGTATGCAAACGGATGCGCCCGATGTCGTTGAGTCTGAGCTCGGTGGCGGACTCGTCCCGGCGCAGGCCGTTGACGTCCATCTTGTAGTGCATGGCCTCGACGGTGGCTCGGACCAACTTCGTCGTGTGCTTGACCAGGAGCGGGGCACCAACGGTGAGCGCGTGCTGGGCATCCATCCAGCTCACCGTGGCCTCGATCTCCTGGGTCATGGTGGGTTGGTTGGACGGGCGGCAGATCATGTCGCCCCTGGCCACACCGACCTGGTCGTCCAGAGTGATCGTGACCGCCATGGGAGGAAAGGCCTCATTGACCGGGCCATCCGCCGACTCGATGCTCCGGATCGACGTCGCCACTCCGGAAGGCATCACCACCACGGGGTCTCCCTGGCGGAACACCCCGCTCGCCACGGTCCCGGCGTAGCCGCGGAAATCGTCTCCCGTAGAACTATGTGACCTGATGACGTACTGCACCGGGAAGCGCGGGTCGATGAAGTTCTCGTCGCTGGCGATGTACACCGATTCGAGATGGCTGAGAAGCGGCATGCCCTCATACCACCAGGCGTTCTCCGACCGGTTGACAACGTTGTCGCCATGCAGCGCAGAAATCGGGACGAAGACCACGTCACGCACCTCGAGCCGGGCGGCGAACGCCATGAACTCGTCCCTGATCTCCTCGAACCTGTCACGATCCCAATCGACGAGATCCATCTTGTTGATGCAGACGACCATATGGGGAATGCCAAGCAGGCTCGACAGGAAGGCATGGCGACGACTCTGTTCGACGATCCCGTTGCGGGCATCAATGAGGATCATGGCCAGGTGCGCATTCGATGCACCGGTGACCATGTTGCGGGTGTATTCGGCGTGGCCCGGGGTGTCCGCAATGATGAACTTTCGCTTGGGCGTCGAGAAGTACCGGTAGGCCACGTCGATCGTGATGCCCTGCTCGCGCTCGGCCCGCAGACCGTCGGTGAGGAGGGAGAGGTCGGTCTCGACGTTGCCCCGGCGCACGCTGGTGCGGCGGATGGCGTCGAGCTGGTCCTCGAAAATGGCCTTCGAGTCGTAGAGCAGACGTCCGATCAGTGTGGACTTGCCGTCGTCCACCGATCCGGCCGTCGCCAGGCGTAGGAGCTCGGTCATTTAGAAGTAACCCTCCCGCTTGCGGTCTTCCATCCCACTGTCCGAGATCCGATCGTCGGCCCGAGTCGCGCCCCGCTCGGTCAGCCTCGTGACCGCCACCTCTTCGATGATGTCCTCGACCGTGCGGGCCGGCGACTCGACGCAACCGGTGCAGTCGGCATCACCGACGGTGCGAAACCGCACGCGCGCCTCGAATTGCTCAACCCCTTCATCGGGCTCGAGGTGCTCGTTGACCGACATGAGCATGCCGTCTCGCACGAACACCGTGCGTCGGTGGGCGAAATAGATGGACGGCACCTCGATCCGCTGGTCGGCGATGTACTGCCACACATCAAGCTCGGTCCAGTTGGAAAGTGGGAAGACGCGGATGTGCTCACCCTTGTGGTGGCGCCCGTTGAAGAGGTTCCACAGCTCGGGGCGCTGGTTCTTCGGGTCCCACTGCCCGTAGTGGTCGCGGAAGCTGTAGATCCGCTCCTTAGCTCGAGCCTTCTCCTCGTCACGGCGAGCACCTCCGAAGAGCGCGTCAAAACCGTTCTCACGGATCGTGCGCAGCAGCGTGGGCGTCTGGAGCTTGTTGCGGGTCGCACGAGCACCCCCTTCGTCGGCAATGCGCCCGGCGTCGATGTCGTCTTGGACCAGGCCGACGACCAGCCGGAGTCCGAGTCCCTGCACCGTGCGGTCCCGGAACTGCAGCACCTCGGGGAAATTCCGGCCGGTATCGATGTGCACGACGGGAAAGGGCGGCGGGGACGGCGAGAACGCCTTGCGTGCAAGGTGCAGCATGACGATGGAGTCCTTCCCTCCCGAAAAGAGGAGGGCGGGGCGCTCGAACTCGGCCGCCACCTCGCGCATGATGTAGATCGACTGCGCCTCGAGCTCGCCTAACTGACTGAGCTTGTAGGCGCCCGACGTATCAGGCTCGCCGTCTCCATCCGGCTCCGCGACGTGCAGGGACGAATGGGCGTGGTTCGCCATGGGTTGGGCCATTGAGCGTTGCCTCCGACAAGGGCAGTGGCAGCTCCGAGGGGGTGGAGCTGCCGAGGCTCGCGGCAATCACCCACGCTCCTCTCCCGGGTTGCATGGTAAGAGGTCGCGCCCCGGAAGGGAAGAGTCACCCCGCAAAGGTGCGCAAGAGTTGGGCGGAAGTTAACAATTGCGCAACGAGCGCGCGACCGCCTCAGAGGACGACGCTGCGGAGCGGAGTGCCGGCCGAACGGCCGAGCGGCCGAGCGGCCGGCGGCGGTTGCCGCCTGGGTCGGCTACTGCAGAATTCCTTCGAGGAGTTCGAGCACGCGGGACACCTGTTCGGCGAATGAACCCGGAACAGCGCCCAGGATCAGATCCGGCTCCGCCGGCACCTCGTACGCCGAGTCGATGCCGGTGAATCCGGGCAGCTGTCCCGCTCGGGCGCGGGCGTAGAGGCCCTTGGGGTCGCGGCGTTCGCATTCCTCGAGTGAGGTGTCCACGAAGATCTCCACGAAGGGCAGCTTCGCCACCTCGTGCAATCGACGGATGAGACGTCGGTCTTCCTCGAACGGGCAGATGAGGGCGATCAGGGCCAGCCCACCCGACTCGGCGAACATGGCTGCCACCTCGCCCGCCCGGCGCACGTTCTCCGTGCGGTCGCGATCAGAAAACCCGAGGTCCGCGTTCAGCCCGTGGCGCAGGTTGTCGCCGTCGAAGAGGAAGGCCGGACGCCCCGTCCGCACGAACGCCTCTTCGACTCCGGCGGCGATGGTCGACTTGCCGGCACCGGACAGCCCCGTGAAGAGGACCGTCGCCCCAGAGGTGCCCAGCGCGGTGAAACGGTCCTGGCGCGACAGCCTCCCGTCGTGGCGGACCACGTTCGGGCTGGCGTGCGCGGTGGCGATCACCCGGATGACACCGGCGCCGACCGTCGCGTTGGTCGTGGGATCGATGATGATGAAGCTGCCGGTGGAGCGGTTGGTCGTGTAGTCGTCGACGAGCAACGGCTCGGTGCAGCGGAACGTCAGGCGGCCCACCTCGTTGAGCTCGAGCGCGGAGGCGGCTTCGTCTCGGTGCAGGCCGTTGATGTCGAGCCGGTAGTGCAGGTTCTGCGCCGTCGCCCGCACGGTCCGGGTGCTGTGCTTGAGGAGGTAGGTCTTTCCCTCGGCCAACGACGACCGCTCGTCCATCCAGCAGACCGTTGCCTCAATGTCGTGCGTGGCAGTCGGGCGGTTGTTGGGCCGGCACAGGATGTCGCCCCGCGACACGGCGATGTCGTCTTCCAGTGTGATGACGACGGCCATGGGCGGGAACGCCTCGGCCACCTCGCCGTCGGCCGTCGCAATGGAGTCGATGCGCGACGTCGTCCCGGTCGGCATGACGAGCACGTCGTCGCCCGGTCGCAGGACCCCGCTGGCCACCGTCCCGGCGTAGCCGCGGAAGTCCGGGTTCTCGGGCGTCTGGCTCCGGATGACGTACTGCACCGGGAAGCGCGGGTCGATGAAGTTCTCGTCGCTGCCGATGTAGACCGACTCCAGATGGTTCAGAAGGGGCGAGCCGTCGTACCACCACATGTGCTCGGAGCGCTGCACGACGTTGTCGCCGCGCAGCGCGGAGATCGGGATGAACGTGATGTCGTGCACGTTCAGCCGGGCGGCGAACTCCATGAAGTCGGATTTGATCTGCTCGTAACGACCCTGGTCCCAATCGATCAGGTCCATCTTGTTGACGCAGACGACCATGTGCGGGACGCCGAGCATGGAGGACAGGAAGGCGTGGCGGCGGGTCTGCTCAATCACGCCCTTGCGGGCGTCGATCAGGATGAGAGCGACGTGTGCGTTGGACGCCCCCGTGACCATGTTCCGCGTGTACTCGGTGTGCCCGGGGGTGTCGGCAATGATGAACTTGCGCTTGGGCGTGGCGAAGTAGCGGTAGGCCACGTCGATCGTGATGCCCTGCTCGCGCTCGGCCCGCAGTCCGTCGGTGAGGAGGGCAAGGTCCGTCTCGATCCCACCCCGCTGCTCGCTCGTACGGCGGATCGCCTCGAGCTGGTCCTCGAAGATGCCCTTGGCGTCGTACAGCAGGCGCCCGATCAGCGTGGACTTGCCGTCGTCCACCGAACCCGCCGTGGCGAGGCGCAGGAGCTCGGTCACTAGAAGTACCCCTCCCGCTTGCGGTCCTCCATACCGGCCTCCGAGATCCGGTCGTCGGCCCTGGTGGCGCCGCGCTCGGTCATGCGGGTTCCGGCCACCTCGCCGATGACGAGGTCGACCGTCTCGGCCATGGACTCGACGCAGCCGGTGCAGTCGGCGTCGCCCACCGTGCGGAAGCGCACCATGGCCTCGAAGACCGGGTCGTCGGGGCCGGGGGCGAGGTGTTCGGTGACGGCCATGAGCATGCCGTCGCGCTGGAACACTTCGCGTCGATGGGCATAGTAGATCTGCGGGACCTCGATCCCCTCATCCGCGATGTAGTTCCAGATGTCGAGCTCGGTCCAGTTGGAGAGGGGGAAGACCCGGATGTGCTCGCCCTTGTTGTGCCGGGCGTTGTAGAGGTTCCACAGCTCGGGCCGCTGGTTCTTCGGATCCCATTGGCCGAACTCGTCGCGGAAGCTGAAGATCCGCTCCTTCGCCCTGGCCTTCTCCTCGTCCCGGCGGGCCCCGCCGAAGACGGCGTCGTGACGGCCCTCCGCGATGGCGCGCAGCAGGGTCGGCGTCTGCAGCCGGTTGCGGGTGGCTCCCGGTGTGGTGTCCTCGACGGTGCGGCCGGCATCGATGTCGTCCTGCACCTTGGCCACGACGAGCCGGACACCGAGCTCCGCCGTGTGGCGGTCCCGGAACTCGAGCACCTCCGCGAAGTTACGCCCTGTGTCCACGTGCAGCACGGGGAAGGGCACGGGCGCCGGCCAGAAGGCCTTGCGCGCCAGGTGCAGCATGACGATGGAGTCCTTGCCGCCCGAGAACATGAGCGTTGGCCGCTCGAACTCGGCCGCCACCTCGCGGAAGACATGGATCGACTGTGCCTCCAGGGCGCGCAGGTGGGACAGCCGATAATGGCCCGGCCCGGCCGGCGGCGCGCCGTCCGGGCCGTTGGTCTCCGCCACCATCCGCGGTGTCGCCACCGGTCCCTCCCCTTCGTCTTCCCGCTGGAACCAGGGAGAAGTTTAGGCCCCGGCCTCGACCGCGCCCGTTCCGGGCTCCTCGGCTGCCGCGTTGCCGTTCCCGGCGTCGGCGATCGGGTTCCCGAAGGCGTCCTCGGCCGTGGGCGCCGCTCCCAGCCAGCTGGCGTCGATCGATGAGTCGAAGGGGTCTTCGCTGACCCCTTCGCCCATGTCACGCAGCCAATTGGCCAGGTCCTCGGTGTCGGACTCGCCCGAGCCCATGGCCCAGAAGGGCATGGCCTCGGCGTCGGGCATGTCGAGCCGGATGTTCCGGTAGTGCTCCATGCCCGAGCCGGCCGGGATCAGCTTCCCGATGATGATGTTCTCCTTGAGCCCGAAGAGCTGGTCGCTGCGGCCCTCGATGGCTGCCTCGGTGAGCACCCGGGTCGTCTCCTGGAAGGAGGCGGCCGAGAGCCAGCTCTCGGTGGCCAGCGACGCCTTGGTGATCCCCATCAACTCGGGACGACCCTCGGCGGGGACGTTGCCGTCCTCGACCAGGGTGCGGTTCACCTCGGCGTAGATCTGGTTGTCGACGCGCTCGCCCGGCAGGAACGGCGCGTCGCCCGGCTCGGCCACGAGCACCCGGCGCAGCATCTGCCGCACGATCAACTCAATGTGCTTGTCGTGGATCGACACGCCCTGGTCGCGGTACACCTTCTGCACCTCTTCGACGAGGTACTGCTGGGTCTCGCGGATCCCCTTGACCTCGAGGAGCTCCTTGGGATCCTTCGGGCCCTCGACCAGCGCGTCGCCCGCGCCAACCTCCTGGCCGTCGGTCACCTCGAGGTGGGCGCGTGCGGCCACCAGCGTGGAGTCCTCGGTGCCGTCGTCGGCCACCACCGTGATGCGGCGGCCCGTCTCGTCGTCCTCGACCCGGACGACGCCCGAGTGGTGGGCGAGCACCGCGGCGCCCTTGGGCGTGCGGGCCTCGAAGAGCTCGACGACACGGGGGAGGCCGTGGGTGATGTCCTCACCCACGACACCACCGGTGTGGAACGTCCGCATGGTGAGCTGCGTACCGGGCTCGCCGATGGACTGTGCGGCAATGACGCCGACCGCCTCGCCGAGCTCGATCATGGAGCCCGTGGCGAGCGACAGCCCGTAGCAGGCCGCGCAGACGCCCTGGGGCGACTCGCAGGTGAGCACCGAGCGGACCCGGATGCGGTCGACGGCGTCGTCGTCGCGCAGGGCGGCGATGACGTCGTCGAGCAGGAGCGTCCCCACCGGGTAGACGGTGCCGTCGGACAGCTTGACGTCCTCGGTCAGGAGTCGGCCGAAGGCGCGTGTCTCGAGGTAATTGCGGTGCCCGGGGCCGTCGGGGGCCACGCCCTCGATCCAGATGCCCCTGGTCGACCCGCAGTCGTCGATCCGGATGATGAGCTCCTGGGCCACGTCGACGAGTCGACGCGTCAGGTAGCCCGAGTCGGCCGTGCGCAGGGCGGTGTCGGCCAGCCCCTTGCGGGCGCCGTGGGTCGAGATGAAGTACTCCAGCACGGACAGGCCCTCACGGAAGGAGGACTTGATCGGGCGGGGGATCATCTCACCACGCGGGTTGGACACCAGGCCCTTCATGCCGGCGATCTGGCGGATCTGCTGCGAGTTCCCTCGGGCGCCCGAGTCCACCATCATGTCGAGCGGGTTGAAGGCGATCGTGGCGAGCTGGGCCTCCATGGCCCGGCCCACCTCGGAGTTCGCCGAGGTCCAGATCTCGATCTCCTTCTGGCGCCGCTCGTCGTCGGTGATGATGCCGCGCTTGAACTGTGTCTCCGCCTTCTCGGCCTCCTTCTCGTAGCGGTCGAGGATGGCGGCCTTGTCCGGCGGCGTCTGCACGTCGTTGATGGAGATGGTCAGGCCGGACTGGGCGGCGAAGCGGAAGCCGAGCGCCTTGATCCGGTCGAGGCTCGCGCCCACCACGTTCTTCGGGTAGTTGGCCGACAGCTCCTCGACGATCGACCCGATCGGGATGTTGCGCTTGCCCACCACGTCGTTGACGAAGGCGAATCCCTCGGGCAGCGCCTCGTTGAAGAAGACGCGGCCCGGCGTGGTCTCGTACGAGAGCACGCCGTCCTCACCGGGGGTGACTCCCGCCGCGGCCAGGCGGCCGGCCAGGGTCGAGCCCGCGGCCGGGCGCAACGTGATCGGCACCTGCAGCTCCACGTCGCCGGCGTCGAACGCGGCCTCCAGCTCGTGGATGTGGCGGAAGGCGCGTCCGACGCCCTCGCCCGTCTCGACACGCAGGGTGAGGTAGTAGGCCCCGAACACCATGTCCTGGGTCGGCACGGTGATCGGGCGTCCGGTGGCCGGCGACAGGATGTTGTTCGCCGACAGCATGAGCACCCGGGCCTCGGCCTGGGCCTCGGCGGACAGGGGCAGGTGGACGGCCATCTGGTCACCGTCGAAGTCGGCGTTGAACGCCGTGCAGACGAGCGGGTGGACCTGAATGGCCTTGCCCTCGACCAGCACGGGCTCGAAGGCCTGGATCCCGAGACGGTGCAGCGTCGGGGCACGGTTCAGGAGCACGGGGTGCTCGCGGATGACGCCCTCGAGCACGTCCCACACCTGGGGACGGCGCCGCTCGACCATGCGCTTGGCCGACTTGATGTTCTGCGCCAGCTCGGCGTCGACCAGCCGCTTCATGACAAAGGGCTTGAACAGCTCGAGCGCCATCAGCTTCGGCAGGCCGCACTGGTGGAGCTTGAGGTTCGGGCCGATCACGATGACCGAGCGGCCCGAGTAGTCGACGCGCTTGCCCAGGAGGTTCTGACGGAACCGGCCCTGCTTGCCCTTCAACATGTCCGAGAGGGACTTGAGGGGGCGGTTGCCGGGACCCGTCACCGGGCGGCCGCGGCGGCCGTTGTCGAACAGCGCGTCGACGGCCTCCTGCAGCATGCGCTTCTCGTTGTTGATGATGATCTCGGGCGCGCCGAGGTCCAGCAGCCTCTTCAGCCGGTTGTTCCGGTTGATGACGCGGCGGTAGAGGTCGTTCAGGTCCGAGGTGGCGAAACGTCCACCGTCGAGCTGCACCATGGGACGCAGGTCCGGCGGGATCACCGGCACGGCCTCCAGGATCATGGCCCGGGGGTCGTTGATGCGCCGGCCGTGGTCGTCGCGCCGGTTGAAGGCGGTGACGATCTTCAGCCGCTTGATCGTCTTCTGGCGACGCTGGGCCGAGAGCGGCCGGCGCCCGTCCTTGGCGTCGATCATGTCCCGCAGCTTGATCTCCTCGGCATCGAGGTCGATGCGGTCGATCAGCTTGAGGATGTACTCGGCCCCCATGCCACCCTCGAAGTACTCGTCGTAGCGCAGGCGGAGCTCGCGCCACAGCATCTCGTCTTCGATGATCTTGCGGCCGTGCAGGTTGCGGAATTCGTCGAGGGAGCGCTGGGCGATCTCGGCGTCTTCCTGGGCCCGGTCGCGGGCGGACTGGATCTCCTTCTCCACGGCACGCTGGCGGGCCTTGATCTCGGCGTCGCGGGCACCCTCGCCCTCGAGTGCCTTCAGCTCCTCCTCGAGCGCCTTGAAGCGTCGGTCGATGTCGAGGTCGCGCTTCTTCTCAATGTCGGCGATCTCCTCGGCCATCTCGTTCTCGAGGCTGGGGAGGTCCTGGTGCCGCTTCTCCTCGTCGACCCAGGTAACCAGGTTCGCCGCGAAGTAGATGACCTTCTCCAGTTGCTTGGCCTTGAGCTCCTCGCGGGCTCGGTGCCCATGAGCAGGTAGGCCAGCCACGACCTGGTCCCGCGCGAGGTACCAGATGTGCACGACGGGCGCGGCGAGCTCAATGTGGCCCATCCGGTCGCGACGGACCTTGGACCGGGTGACCTCGACGCCACAGCGCTCGCAGATGATGCCCTTGAAGCGCACCCGCTTGTACTTGCCGCAGTAGCACTCCCAGTCCTTGGTCGGACCGAAGATCTTCTCGCAGAAGAGCCCGTCCTTCTCGGGGCGCAGCGTGCGGTAGTTGATCGTCTCGGGCTTCTTGACCTCGCCGTTGGACCAGCCCCGGATGGAATCGCCGGTGGCCAGACCGATGCGCAGCTGGTCGAAGGTGTTGACGTCCAGAGCCATTAGGAGAAGCTCCTCTCTGCGGCGCGCCGCTCGTCTTCTTCGTCGGAGCCGCGCTCGTTGCGGCTGATATCGATGCCCAGCTCTTCAGCCGTGCGGAACACGTCCTCGTCCAGCTCGTGCATCTCGATCTCTCGACCGTCGACCGCCAGGACCTCGACGTCGAGGCAGAGCGACTGCATCTCCTTGATGAGCACTTTGAAGCTCTCGGGGATGCCGGGCTCGGGGATGTTCTCCCCCTTGACGATGGCCTCGTAGACCTTCACCCGGCCCAGCACGTCGTCGGACTTGATCGTCAGCAGCTCCTGCAGGGCGTAGGCGGCGCCGAAGGCCTCCAGGGCCCAGACCTCCATCTCCCCGAAGCGCTGCCCACCGAACTGTGCCTTCCCACCCAGCGGCTGCTGCGTGATCATGGAGTACGGGCCGGTGGAGCGGGCGTGGATCTTGTCGTCGACCAGGTGGGCCAGCTTCAGGATGTAGACGAAGCCGACCGAGATCGGGTTGTCGTACGCCTCGCCGGTGCGCCCGTTGTAGAGCGTGACCTTGCCGTCGGTGCCGATCTGCACGTCACCGTTGGCCGAGTCCGAGTTCAGCGTCCCGAAGACCTTCTGGATCGTCGGGTGCGCGCCGGCGTCCTCGGTCTCGTCCCAGTGCGCGCCGTCGAAGACGGGGGTCGAGACCCACGCCGCCGGCTCGGTGCGCGGCCGCGTCTTGCGGTCCGCCTCGTCGCCCTTGGCGCTCGTTCCCACGCCTTCGTTGACCGTGACGCCCTCCCAGCCGTGGCGGGCGGCGTAGCCGAGGTGCGACTCGAGCACCTGGCCCACGTTCATCCGGCTCGGCACACCGAGCGGGTTCAGGATGATGTCGACCGGCGTGCCGTCCGACAGGTAGGGCATGTCCTCGACGGGGAGGATCTTCGAAATGACGCCCTTGTTGCCGTGGCGTCCGGCGAGCTTGTCGCCCTCGGAGATCTTCCGCTTCTGGGCCACGTAGACCCGGACCAGCTGGTTGACGCCCGGCGGCAGCTCGTGCGACTCCTCACGGGAGAACACGCGCACGTCAATGACCTTGCCGTACTCACCGTGCGGGACCTTGAGCGAGGTGTCGCGCACCTCGCGGGCCTTCTCGCCGAAGATGGCGCGCAGCAGCCGCTCTTCGGGCGTCTGCTCGGTCTCACCCTTGGGGGTCACCTTGCCGACCAGGACGTCGCCCGGCTCGACCTCGGCGCCGACGCGGATGATGCCGCGGTCGTCGAGGTCCGCCAGGATCTCCTCCGAGAGGTTCGGGATGTCCCGCGTGATCTCCTCGGCACCCAGCTTGGTGTCGCGGGCGTCGACCTCGTGCTCCTCGATG
This sequence comes from uncultured Acidimicrobiaceae bacterium, assembly GCA_963762175.1. Classification (GTDB taxonomy): domain Bacteria; phylum Actinomycetota; class Acidimicrobiia; order Acidimicrobiales; family RAAP-2; genus Bog-473. The sequence goes on along the minus strand of CAVXJW010000001.1, from coordinate 148,042 downwards.
TGGATGGACGTCAGCACGTCGTCGCGCACCAGACGCTCGGACAAGATGATGGCGTCCTCGTAGTTGTAGCCCTCCCACGGCATGAAGGCGACGAGCAGGTTCTTGCCCAGCGCCAGCTCGCCGTTGTGGGTCGAGGGGCCGTCGGCCAGCAGGTCGCCGGTCTCCACGGCCTGGCCCTCGGCGACCAGCGTGCGGTGGTTGATGCACGTGTTCTGGTTGGAGCGGCGGAACTTGGACAGGCGGTACACCTTGCGCCCGAGCGACGTGCCGAGCCGGTCCTTCTGGCCCGCGGCGTACTCCACCGTGATGGTGTCGCCGCTGATCTCGGTGACGGTGCCGTTGCCCTCGGAGAGGATCACGTCGCCGGCGTCGCGGGCGGCCCGCGCCTCGACCCCGGTGCCGATGTACGGCGCTTCGGGGACGACCAGCGGCACGGCCTGCTTCTGCATGTTGGCGCCCATGAGGGCCCGGTTGGCGTCGTCGTGCTCGACGAAGGGGATCAGCGCGGTGGAGACCGACACGATCTGCTTCGGCGACACGTCCATGAGGTCCACCTCGGACGGCGGCACGAAGTCGATCTCCGACGTCGTCCCGTAGGAGGTGTTCACCGCGCCCATGCGCACGCCGGTGCCTTGCGGGCCACGGCGCACGAGGACAGCGCTCCTCGGTGAGGCGCCCGTCGGAGTCGACCGAGGCGTTGGCCTGGGCGATGACGTGCTCCTCCTCCTCGTCGGCGGCCAGGTAGCTGACCTCGTCGGTGACCTTGCCGTTGACCACGGTGCGGTACGGGGTCTCAATGAAGCCGTACTCGTTGACTCGTGCGTAGGTGGCCAGGGCGCCGATCAGGCCGATGTTCGGGCCTTCGGGCGTCTCGATCGGGCACATGCGGCCGTAGTGCGAGGTGTGCACGTCTCGGACCTCGAACCCGGCACGCTCCCGGGAGAGGCCTCCTGGCCCGAGCGCGGACAGGCGCCGCTTGTGGGCCAGACCCGACAGCGGGTTGTTCTGGTCCATGAACTGCGACAGCTGCGACGTGCCGAAGAACTCCTTCACCGCGGCCACGACCGGGCGGATGTTGATCAGCGTCTGCGGCGTGATGGCCTCGACGTCCTGCGTGGTCATGCGCTCGCGCACGACCCGCTCCATGCGGCTCAGTCCGACCCGCACCTGGTTCTGGATCAGCTCGCCGACCGAGCGGATGCGGCGGTTGGCGAAGTGGTCCTGGTCGTCGATCCGGTAGGTGGACTCACCGTCGGACATGTGCTGCGCCAGGTGGAGCATGTAGGTGGCCGAGGCCAGGATCTCCGAGGGGCTGAGCACCGACTGGTTCGGCGTCGGCTTCTCGACGTCGATCCCGAACAGGTCGTTCAGGCGGTCGATCTCCGGGCCGAGCTTGCGATTCAGCTTGTAGCGACCGACCCGGGTGAGGTCGTAGCGCTTCGGGTTGAAGAACGCGTTCTCGAAGTAGACGCGGGCGGCCTCGGCCGACAGCGGCTCGCCGGGACGGGCGCGCTTGTAGATCTCGAGCAGGGCCTCCTCACGGGTCGGCGCCAGGTTGCGCTCCTTCTCCCACTGCCCCTCGAGGAAGTCGAAGTGGCGCACGAAGCGGTCCAAGAAGGCCTCGTCGCCGTAGCCGAGCGGCGCGCAGGAGCACGAACAGGGAGAGGCGGCGCTTGCGCGCCACGCGGCAGCCGGCGGTGACGTCCTTGCCCGGCTTGGCCTCGATGTCGAGCTCGATCCACTCACCGCGGTACGGGTGGATGGTGCCGGTGAAGACCGTCTTGGCGTCGCGGCCCGGCTGGAAGATCACGCCGGGCGAGCGCACGAGCTGGCTCACCACGACCCGCTCGGTGCCGTTGACGATGAAGGTGCCGCGGTCGGTCATCATCGGGAAGTCCCCCATGAAGACCGTCTGCTCCTTGATCTCACCCGTGGTCGCGTTGAGGAAGCGGGCGCGGACGAACACGGGGGCCGCGTACGTCATGTCCTTTTCCTTGCACTCCTCCACCGAGAACTTCGGCGGCGGGCGCAGGTCGGCGTCCGTCGGGTCGAACTCGAGCTCCAGGCTGAGCTGGCCGGTGAAGTCCTCGATCGGACTGATGTCGTGGTAGGCCTCGGCAAGGCCCTTGTCGAGGAACCACTGGAACGAATCGCGCTGAATGGCGATCAAGTCGGGAAGCGGCAACGCCTCGTTGATATTGGCGAACGAGACACGTTCGGGACTGCGGGACCGTGAGGGCAACGGTCAACTCCTCCCAGGAGAAAAGCGGCGGGTGAGGGCGGTGAAGCGAATCGGGGCGGACGAGGACGGGACGTGGATCAGGGCTTCGCGGGCGCGCGCCGATACCGGGGAATTACGGAATCGAAGACACGGAGACGCACGGCAACCGGCATCTTATCGTGGGGCGTGCCTGGATACAACCCTTGGGGGCCTCGTCGGCCGAACGGGCAGTGCCCGGGGTCCCCGACAGGGTAAGGGTGCCCTCCCCCGCAGTCAAGGATCCCGGTCGGAGGGCCAGGTCGGAACGGTGTCCCGCCCGGCCCCCGACCCGGGTTACTTGATCTCGACGGTGGCGCCGGCGCCCTCCAGGGCGGCCTTCGCCTTCTCGGCGTCTTCCTTGTTGGCCTTCTCGAGGACGGGCTTGGGAGCCGCCTCGACCAGGTCCTTGGCCTCCTTGAGGCCCAGGCTGGTGAGGGCGCGCACCTCCTTGATGACCTGGATCTTCTTGTCGCCGGCCTCGGTCAGGATGACGTCGAAGTCCGACTTCTCCTCGTCGCCACCGCCGCCGTCGCCACCACCGGCGGCCGGGGCGGCCGCGGCGGCCACGGCGACCGGCGCTGCCGCCGTCACGCCGAAGCGCTCCTCGAAGTCCTTCAACAGCTCGCTCAGCTGGATCACCGAGAGCTCGGCGATCCCGTCGAGGATCTCTTCTTTGGTCAGGGTTGCCATCTGCCTGGCCTTCCTTTCTTTCCTTCGGTCTTGTTGGTTCGGGCGGTCTTTGTCGGTTCGGGGTTCGGTCTCGAGAACTGACGGCCGGCTACTCGGAGCCGGCTTCGGCGGAGGCCGCCGCCTCGGGCTGTGCCTCCGCCTCTCCGGCGGACTCGGCCTCTCCGGCGGGCTCCGACGCTTCCGCCGCTGCGGCTTCTGCCGGTGCAGCGTCGCCAGCGGGCTCGGCCGGGGCTTCGGCTGCAGCTTCGGTCGCGGCGGTGTCCTCGGTCGGGCCGTGTCCTCGGTCTCGGCGGGGCCAGCGTTTCCCCGCCAGCCTGCCGCTGCTCGACCAGCGCCGAGATCCCGTAGGCCAGGTTCCGCGGCATGGCCTGCAGGAGGCCGGCCAGCTGCTGCATCGGTGCCGCCAGTGCGCCGGCCAGGCGGGCCAGCAGGACCTCGCGGGGTGGCAGGTCGGCCAGGGCGGCCAGGTCGCCGGGCGAGAGCAGCGAGCCGTCGGCCAGCCCGCCCTTGATCACCAGGAGGGGGTTGTTGCGGGAGAAGTCCCGCAGTGCCTTGGCCACCGCGCTGATGTCGCCCTGCACGAAGGTCAGGGCGCTCGGGCCGCTGAGGTACTCCGAGAGGGGCTGGTACTCGCCGCCGTCGATGGCGAGCCGCACCAGCGTGTTCTTGAAGATCTTGTAGTCGCCGCCGGCGGTCTCGAGGGACCCCCGCAGCTCGGCGAGCTCGGCCACGGTCAGGCCGCGGTACTCGCTCACGATGGAGGCGGTGGCCGCGCTCATGCGCGTCTTGACCTCGTCGACGACTTCGACCTTGCGTGCCCTTGCTGCGTTCTGCGTTGCCATCGGTGTCCTCCACCGGACTCGGCCCGAGTCTCCGGTGCGACGGCGCAGGCCGATGTCCGGCGTGCAAGGTGTCGCCTCGTCAGGCCGGCCCATCGGGCCGCTTCGGCACCCTGGGGTGCACCGGAGGTCTCTGGCGTATCGGATTCAGTGCCCATTCCGCCTGATGGCGGCGAGCTGTGCGGGAAATCGTAGTACGGCGGTCGGAGCCTGTCCGACCGTGCTGCCGGATCAGGCCGTGACGGCCAGCTCCTCGTCGATGTAGCGGGCCTTGACGGGGTCGATCCGCACGCCCGGGCTCATGGTCGTCGACACGGTCAGCGACAAGAAGTAGCGACCCTTCGACGATGGCGGCTTGGCCCGCTGGAGCTCGTCGACGACCGCGCGGATGTTGGCCACCAGCTGCTCGGCCGTGAAGGAGGCCTTGCCGACGCGGATGTGCACGTTGCCCACCTTGTCGGTCCGGTACTCGACCCGGCCGCCCTTGAACTCGGCGACGGCCTTGCCGACGTCGGTGGTCACCGTTCCCGTCTTCGGGTTCGGCATCAGGCCGCGCGGGCCGAGCACCCGGCCGAGCGTACCGACCTGGCCCATCAGGTCCGGCGTGGCGATGGCCACGTCGAAGTCCAGGAAGCCACCGTTGATCTTCGCCACCAGGTCGTCCGCACCGACCTCGTCGGCTCCGGCGGCGCGAGCCTCCGCGGCCGCCTCGCCTGCGGCGAACACCGCCACGCGCTCGGTGCGCCCGGTCCCCGAAGGCAGCGAGAGCGTGCCGCGCACGATCTGGTCCGCCTTGCGGGGGTCGACTCCCAGGCGGACGGCGAGCTCGACCGTCTCGTCAAACTTCGCGCTGGCCAACGACTTCACGATCTCGACGGCCTCGGCGAGGCCGTGCATCGATTCGCGGTCCGCCTTGGTCAGGCTGTCCTTGTACTTCTTGCCGTGCTGGGTCATGTTCTCTCCTCGTCCCCGCTACCCGGCGACCTTGATGCCCATGGAACGCGCCGTGCCGGCGACCTGCTTCTTGGCGGCGTCGAGATCCTTGGTGTTGAGGTCGGCCAGCTTTGTGGTCGCGATCTCGGCCAGCTGGGCGTCCGTGATCGTCCCGACCTGCTCGCGGCCCGCCGTGGCGGCGCCCTTGTCGAGGCCGGCGGCCTGCCGCAGCAGGACGGGCGTCGGCGAGGTCTTCAGCACGAAGCTGAAGGTGCGGTCCTCGTAGATCGTGATGTCGACCGGGATCACCTGACCCCGCATGCTCTCGGTCGCCTGGTTGTACTGCTTGCAGAATTCCATTGTCTGCACGCCGTGCGGTCCCAGTGCCGTCCCGACGGGCGGCGCCGGCGTGGCCGAGCCAGCCTCGAGCTGGATCTTCACCACGGCGAGCACCTTCTTCTTCGGTGCCATCGTTCTTGTTCTCCTTCTCCGTCTCTGTGCCCAGGCGCCTAAAGCTTGGCGACTTGGCTGAATTCGAGCTCGACCGGCGTCTCGCGGCCGAAGATGTTGACCAGCACCTTGAGCTTGAGCTGGTCCTCGTTGATCTCCGAGATCTGTCCCGAGAAGTCGGCGAAGGGACCTTCCTTGACCCTGACCGTCTCGTTGACCTCGTACTCCAGGCGGGCCCGCGTGCGCTTGGGCGCGCCACCGGGGCCACCCTCGACCTTGACCTGAAGGATGTTCTCCACCTCGCGTCGCGACAGGGGCGTGGGCTTGGTGCCCGGTCCCACGAAACCGGTCACGCCGGGCGTGTTGCGGATCGCTCCCCAGGTGTCGTCGTCGAGGTCGCACCGCACCAGCAGGTAACCCGGGAAGACCTTCTTCTGGACGGTGACCTTCTTGCCACCCTTGAACTCGTCGACGTCCTCCATGGGGATGACGACCTCGAAGACACGGTCCTCAATGCCGCGGGAGGCGACCACGTTGCCCATGTTCGAGCGCACCTTGTTCTCGTAACCCGAGTAGGTGTGCACGACGTACCAGCGACCCGGTCGGTCATAGGGGCTCTCGACCGGGAGGGGCTCGTCGTCCTTGACCCAACCGCCGAGCTCGCCCTCTTCGCCGTCGGCCTCCGAGCCTCCGGTGGCGTCGAGCACGAGGTCCGGCTCGGCCGACGCAGTCTCAAGGGCAATCTCTTCTGCGATTTCCTCGGCGATCTCCTCGACCACCGCCTCTTCGACTGCCTCGAGCACTGCTTCCTCCACGATTTCTTCCACGATCTCCTCGATCACCGCTTCTTCCACCACGGCCTCGAGCTCCGCCTCTTCCTCGGCGGTCACCTCTTCAACCAGGTCTGCCACTGCGTCCGGATGCACGGCCACCTCCTCGGGGGCCGCCTCCTCCTCTGCCTGTTCGGCCGCCAACGCTTCGTTGACGTCTTCCTTGTCGCCCGAGACCAATGCTTCCTCTGCGTCTGAATGCGTCATGTCGCTCATGACGCGCTACTTCGTGAAGAGAAGCGTGATCAGCTTCCCGAACGCCAGGTTCAACACGAAGATGAGACTGATCATGATGATCAGTGTCGTGAGCACCACCGACGTGTAGTTGATGAGCTCCGAGCGGGACGGCCACGCCACCTGGCGCATTTCGTCACGCACCTCGCGGACGAACTGGACCGGCGTCGTGCGCTTGCGCGCCTGCTGCCGGTTGCGGGGCTGACGGGGTCCACCCGTACCCGAACCGGCGGGTGCCTTCCGGGCAGCCGGAGACCCATCGGCCTCCATCTGCCCTTGGCGCTGCATCAAGCGCTTGGTCTCGCGGTTCACGACTCGTGCCTCACATACTTCGTTGTCGGGTGGCTTCGTCCGGGGCAGGGCAGGAGGGACTCGAACCCCCAACCGCCGGTTTTGGAGACCGGTGCTCTACCAGTTGAGCTACTGCCCTCGGTGGGGTGCCTTCGATTTCCCTTGGGCAGGTGGTTCTTCCCCCTGACCTGGGGATCGGCCTGCCAGAGTAGCACTGGCCGGCACAGGTTGGCTCAGCGGGTCTCCTTGTGCAGCGTGTGCTGGCGGTCCCAGCGGCAGAACTTCTTCATCTCGATCCGCTCGCGGTCGTTCAGCTTGTTCTTGGTCGTGATGTAGTTCCGCCGCTTGCACACCTCACAGGCCAGTGTGACCTGGACCCTCTTCTCGTTTTTCGCCATCCTCAATCCTTCCTACTGGCTGCCCGGAGCGACCTGACCCGGACCTGGTAGCGGCGGCGGGACTCGAACCCGCGACAACACGATTATGAGCCGTGTGCTCTGACCAACTGAGCTACGCCGCCAAGGGCGAGCCCCCGGTGGGGATTGAACCCACGACCCCCTCCTTACCATGGAGGTGCTCTGCCACTGAGCTACAGGGGCGCCGCGGGTACCTTCCGCGAAGGGTCAATGATAGCCACGGCCCGAGACGAGCTGCCTCCGCTCCCCTGGTTTTCGCACGTCAACAGTACCATCGGCTGATGCGGATCCGACTCGCCGAGCTGGCCGACGCCGAGGCCATCCGCGCCATCTACAACGTCGAGGTGCTCGAGAGCACCAATACCTTCGACATGGTGCCTCGCACCCAGGCCGAGCAGGAGGACTGGATCCTCGAGCACAGCGGGGTGCATCCGGCCCTCGTGGCCACCGAGCCGCCGGAGCCCGGGGGACAGGGAAGGGTCGGAGCCAACGGCGAGATCGTCCTGGGTTTCGGGTCCCTGTCCTCATTCCGCGAGCGCTCGGGCTATTCGGCCACGGCCGAGAACTCCGTCTACGTCGACCGGGCCCAGCGCGGCAAGGGGGTGGGCAAGGCCCTCCTCGCCGAGCTCGTCGTCCTGGCTTCCGCCCACGGCTTCCACTCGGTCATCGCCCGGATCGCCGGGCACAATCGAGACCTCGATCGGCCTGCACGAGGCCGCAGGGTTCGAGCTGGTCGGGGTCGAGCGCGAGGTCGGTCGCAAGCACCGGCAGTGGCTCGACGTGGTGGAGCTCCAGCGCCTCCTCTGACGGACCCGCCCCGCGGGACGGGTCAGGCGCTGTTGCTCAGTGGTGTTGATCAGGCGGTGGTGATCAGACAGCTGATGATCAGGCGGCGTCGATCAGGTGGGCCGGTCAGGTGGGCCGGTCAGGATTCGAGCGCGGCGCTGGTGGCCGGGAGGGCGGGGAGGCGCGAGCGGTCGAGCCGCCACGAAGTCGTCCAGTTGCCGAGCGGCACGATCGCGACGGCCCACAGCACCATGACCGCCAGCACCATGCTGGCCGGATCCGTACGGACCAGCTCGCTCAGCAGGTCCGTACCCCCGGTGAGCCCGATGAACGGCGCCACGGTCGAGAGGCCGAGCACGGCGTAGAGCCAGCGGCCGGTGACGACGGGGGCCACGATGATGATCCCCCACGTGAGGTACCAGGGTTGCACGACCGGACCGAGGAGGACGAACGCCATCATGGTGGCGCCCAGCGCGCCCAGCGCCCCGATGCGCTCGCGGTTGCGGAGGCAGTAGACGGCGATGGCAGCCGCGCCGACGAGGCCGATGGCTCTCGTCAGCGTGAGGACGCCTCCGAGACCGACGCCGATACCGACCAGATGTGCCGTCCCGCTGATGAGGAGCCCGAAGCCCGTGGCCGGGGCCATCCAGGACCGCACGGTGCCGGGCGTGCCCAGATTGGCGATCCAGCCCCAGCCGAGACCCGACACGAGCGACAACACACCCATGACCGCGACGGTGACCAGGCCGGCCCGGACCAACATGCGGGCGCGCCGTCGCCAATCGGCGAACGGCCCCGCCCAATCCCACGCCACATAGATGATGCCGATGGCCGCCGGGACCTTGATGGACGCGGCGAGCGCGCACAGGACGACACCCCACACGGGATGGAACGAACGGGCGGCTGTCACGCCGGCCAGCAGGAGGCCCACCATGATGGCGTCGTTGTGCGCACCGCCGACGAGGGCGAGCAGGGTCAGCGGATTGAGCACGGCGAGCACGAAGGCCGGACCGGGGTCGCGGCCGAACGAGCGGGCCAGCTTGGGGATGCAGTAGGCGATGAGGGCGATGCCGGCGACGGACTGCAGGCGCAACAGCTCCACGGTGAACAGGGCGTGATGGAAGCTGATGCGACGCAGACCACCCGGCCAACATCAAGAAGAGCGGCCCATACGGTGCGGGCGTGTTCGCCCACAGCGGATCGACGCCCGAGTACGTACGGCCCCGAGCCGATGGTGCCGGGCCCGAAATGGTACGGGTTGATGTGGTGGCTCATCATCTCGCCCTGGGCCGCGTAGGAGAACACGTCCCGGCTGAAGAGCGGCGCCACCACGAGGAGCGGCAGGATCCAGAGCGCCAGCATGTACGCCAGAGGGCGGATGGGGACGCCGCCGCGGGCCCGCAGCGTCTGGAAGAGTCCGAACCACACGCGGACGAAGAGGATCATGCCGCCGTACACGGCGACGACACCCGGCAGCATCAACGTGGTCGACGGCCAGTCGGCCTCCCCGAAGAACCACGTGCCACCCATCTCCAACTTGAACGGCGAACTCGGCAGCGAAGCGCCGATGCAGATGGAGACGACGGCCAGGAACCCCAGCAGCGCGGGCCGGCGGAGGAAGGACCAATCCTCGGGATCCCCGGACGCGGGCTCGACGCGCTCGGTGAGGGTCACGCCGCGGGTCAGGCGGAGATGGAGCGCGTCCGCCCGCATGGAGAGGCGCCGCAGGCGCGCGCCGACCCGGTCGATTACCGGGGTTGGCGTCGACATCGTGCTCTCGTCCACGGGGTAGTCGGTCTCACTTGTCATGTCCGGGCACGGAGCGCCCGGCCGGGGGAGGGGCTCACGCCCTGGGAGCATGACCCGCAATCGATCTGAAACAGCATTGTAACGGCCAACGGCGTGCGGCTAAAGGCCAGGTAGCCCCAAACTCAAAGGCCTGGTAGCCCCAGGGCTCTCCTGGCGAAATGCGTGGGCCGGGAAGGATTTGAACCTCCGTAGGTGTTAACCGGCAGGTTTACAGCCTGCTTCCTTTGGCCACTCGGACACCGACCCGCAGGGCGTGAGATTAGCCCGGCCCGACACCCCGGACCGCCGGGTGGCGCCGGTACGCTGCCTGCATGCCTACCTTTGACATCGTTTCCGAAGTCGACATGCAAGAGGTGCGCAATGCGGTCGACCAGGCCAACCGCGAGGCGGCCACCCGCTTCGACTTCAAGAACACCGACTCCGCCATCGATCTCGCCGAGAACGAGCTCGTCCTCCGGTCCTCGACCGAGGACCGCCTCCGGGCGCTCCACCAGGTCCTGGACGAGAAGCTCGTCAAGCGCCACGTGTCGCTGAAGGCCTTCGAGGACGCCAAGGTCGAGGAAGCGCAGAAGGGGACGTCCCGCCAGAAGATCGCCATCCGGGCCGGCATCTCCTCCGATCACGCCAAGCGACTCAACAAGTTCATCAAGGACCTCGGGCTCAAGGGCGTGTCGTCCCAGACCCAGGGCGATCAGCTCCGGGTCACCGGCAAGAAGCGGGACGACCTCCAAGAGGTCATCGCCAAGTGCAAGGCCGAGGACTTCGGCATCCCGCTGCAGTTCGAGAACTTCCGGGACTGAAACCAGCCCGGGGCGGGCTCAGCACGGGCGTCGAGCTGCTCCGGTCGTTGTCGTCGTCTAACGGGTCCGCCGCGTCGTGCGGAACTCGCCGCCACCTTCTCGGCGTGGTGCTCCTCGTACTCGACCGGGTCGATGTGGAACAGCTTGTTGTAGATCACGAACTTCACGATCCACAGGATGGCGAAGCTCAACAGGTTGGCCGCGTTCACCAAGAGTGCGGTCTTCGCGTGGGACAGGTCGTGTGACCGGGCGAAGTCGCCGGCCAGCCAGACCGCCACGCTCGAGAACGCCAGCCCGACGAAGGACAGGATCCAGAAGGGAGCGATCTCCCGCCAGAAGTGCGACTTCCCACCCTTCCCCCAGACCCAGCGGCGGTTGAGCCAGTAGGAGGGGATGGTGGCGAGCACGTTGGCCAGGATGTTGGCCGGCACCTCGGACATGACGTGGAAGATGCCGAAGGTCAGGAGCAACGTGACCTGCGACACGATCGTCGAGATCACCGAGACGGAGGCGTACTTGATGAGCTTGACGCTCGAGGGATGGGCGATCATCTGCCGGACGCGGGCATAGAGCGACTGATCGGACGACCAGATGTGAGAGAGCGGCGGGTGCCCGCCGTGGTCACTCACGGGAGCCTCGCGATCGCACGCCGGAACGCCGCGGGCTGAATCGGCACGGGGCAACCCTAGCCCGGAGCCCAATTGGCCCCCCTGTCGGGCGGCTAGGGACCCGCTGTGAGTGACAGCCGGTTGCTCCGCGGCGACCTCGCCGAACCAGTGGGCACTGGGCTTGGGCCGGCGCTCGAAGGTGCCCGGTGCGACCGCGACCAGCCCGAACTTCGGGCCGTAGCCGAGGTGCCACTCGAAGTTGTCGAGCAGGCTCCAGACGAAGTAGCCCCGCAGGTCGATGCCCTCGTCGAGACAGCGGTGGGCACTGCGGAGGGCGTCGGAGACGAAAGCGATCCGCTCGGTGTCGTCGGCGGTGGCGATCCCGTTCTCGGTGACGACGACCGGCCGGCCACTCACCGCGGCCGCACGCCGGACCGTGTGCTCGACGGCCTGGGGCCAGCGCTCGTCCCCCATCTGGGTCAACGGGACCGCGGGGTCGTTGGGGGCCAGCCCGTCCGGGCCGAAGTGCATGCGCGTGTAGCACTGCACCCCGACGAAGTCGTCGCCCTCGGTGGCGCGCAGGAAGACGTTCTCGAGCATCTCCTCGGCCGCGTCGCGGAGGGACTCCCCGCCCTCGGCGGCCGTGATCTCGGCCATGGAGAGCGTGAGCCCGACCGGGAAGTCGCCCGGGCCGGCGCGCAAGGCGTCGACGGCCAGCCGGTGCGCCCGCACCATGGCCTCGTTCACGGCGCCGTAGCGGGCGAAGTCGTCCTTGACCCCGGGCGGGTACTCGCCCTGGAAGTACCCCATGACCGCGACGACGTTCGGCTCGTTGATGGTGCAGGCCCAGCCGATCAGGTCACCGAGGTACGCCGTCGACCGCTCGACGAACCGGGCGAAGCGCTCCGGCGCGTCGGGCGCCTCCCAGCCGCCGCGGGCGGTCAGCCAGAGCGGAGTCGTGAAGTGGTGGAACGTGACGACGGGGAGAATCCCGTGTCCGTGACAGGCCGCGCAGAGGCGCCGGTAGTGCTCGAGCGCCGCGATGGAGAACTCCCCTTCGGCCGGCTCGATGCGGCTCCACTCGAGCGAGAAGCGATACGCCCCGAGGCCCATGTCGGCCACGAGCTGGACGTCCTCGCGCCAGCGGTGGAACGAGTCGCAGGCGTCGCCGCTCGGCTCGAGCGTGCCCGACGAGGGGTCGTGCTCCCACGCCCACCAGTCGTTGTTGACGTTGCCGCCCTCGATCTGGTGCGCCGCCGTCGCGACACCCCAGATGAAGCCCTCCGGGAACTCGAGGTCGCCTTCCTGGCCCTGCGTTGCTGCGGTCACGCCGCCGCAGGGTAGTTGGGGCCGCCCGGACCCGCTCGGCGACGCCTGCCGCGGCGGCCTGCGAACATGGGCGCATGAGCGCGTCCTTGGAGTTCCTCGTCAACCTGCTCGACCTCGAACCCATTGAGGTGAACATCTTCCGCGGCATCCAGCCCAACGAGGAGCGCCAGCGCGTCTTCGGCGGCCAGGTGGCGGGGCAGGCGCTCATGGCCGCCGGACGCACCGTCGAGCACGGCCGGGTGCATTCGCTGCACTCCTACTTCCTGCGGCCCGGCGACCCCACTGTGCCGATCCTCTACGAGGTCGACCGGATCCGCGACGGACGCTCGTTCACGACCCGCCGGGTCGTCGCCGTGCAGCACGGCCGGGCCATCTTCAACCTCTCGGCCTCCTTCCACGACCTCGAGGACGGCCTCGAGCACCAGCTCCCGATGCCCGAGGTGCCCGAGCCCGAGACGCTCGCCCCCCTGTTCGAGCGGCTGGAGCCGTGGAAGGACGAGCTCACCGACTGGTTCGACCGGCCCCACCCGATCGACCAGCGGCACATCGGCGACCTCCCCTGGCACTCGAGGGAGAAGAGTGAGCCCTTTCAGCGCCTCTGGATCCGGGCGGACGGCGAGCTCCCCGACGACCCGCTGCTGCATGCGTGCGTGGCGACCTACGCCTCGGACATGTCCCTCTTCGACACCATCCTCGCCCCGCACGACACGAGCTGGGACGACCCGGAGTTCATGGGAGCGAGCCTGGACCACTGCATGTGGTTCCACCAGCCCTTCCGGGCCGACGAATGGCTGCTCTACGACACCGACTCGCCGGTCGCCGCCCAGGGGCGGGGTCTCGCCCGGGGCTTCCTCTTCGACCGGGCAGGGTCGCCTGTGCGTCTCCCTCGCGCAGGAGGGGCTGGTCCGCATGCGGAAGCGGAAGGCCCGGTGATTCAGCGGCTGCCCATCGGGACGTAGTCGCGCTCTTCGGAGCCGATGTACAGCTGCCGCGGCCGGGAGATCTTGGAGTCCTGGTCGAGCATCTCCTGCCAGTGCGCCAGCCACCCGGTGGTCCGCGGGATGGCGAAGAGGACGGGGAACATCTCGAGCGGGAAGCCCATGGCCTGGTAGATGAGGCCCGAGTAGAAGTCGACGTTCGGGTAGAGCCGGCGCGAGGTGAAGTACTCGTCGTTGAGCGCGATCTCCTCGAGCTTGAGCGCGATGTCGAGCAGCGGGTTCTTGCCCGTCACCTCGAAGACCTCGTCCGCCGTCCGCTTGATGATCTTGGCCCGCGGGTCGTAGCTCTTGTAGACGCGGTGGCCGAAGCCCTGGAGGCGCTGGCCGCCGGTGCCCGCCTTGACCGTCGCGATGAAGTCCGGCACGTTCTCGATGCTCCCGATCTCGGTCAGCATCCGGATGACGGCCTCGTTGGCACCGCCGTGCCGCGGCCCGTAGAGGGCGGCCGCGGCCGCGGCGGTGGCCGAGTAGGGGTCCGAGTGCGACGAGCCGACGACGCGCATGGCGGTGGTCGAGCAGTTCTGCTCGTGGTCGGCGTGCAGGATGAACAGGATGTCGAGGGCTCGGGCCAGGACGGGGTCGGCCTCGAACCTCGGCTCGGCGACCTTCCAGAGCATGGACAGGAAGTTGGGCGCGAAGTCGAGCGAGTTGTCGGGGTAGACGAACGGCATGCCGACGCTGAAGCGGTGTGCGGCCGCGGCCGAGGTCGGCATCTTGGCGATCAGCCGGATGATCTGCTTGTTGCGGGACTCGGGGTCGAAGATGTCCTTGGCGTCGAGGTAGAAGGTCGAGAGCGCGGCGACGGCCGAGACGAGCATCCCCATCGGGTGGGCGTCGTAGTGGAAGCCCTCGAGGAACCGCTTGCGCACGTTCTCGTGGATGAACGTGTGGTACGTGACGTCGTGGCGCCAGTCGGCGAACTGCTCCTCGGTGGGCAGCTCGCCCTTCAGCAGCAGATAGGCCACCTCGAGGTAGGTCGAGTTCTCGGCCAGCTGCTCGATCGGGTAGCCGCGGTAGCGCAGGATCCCGGCATCGCCGTCGAGATAGGTGATGGCGCTCTCGCACGCCGCCGTCGACATGAAGCCGGGGTCGAAGAACCACACCCCGGGCAGGAGCTTGGCCCACTGCTCGGCCGATACCCCGCCGTTGACGAGCGGGATCTCAATGGACTCACCATTTCGATTGTCCGTGATCGTGATGCTCTCGGCCACGTGAAGAGCCCTCCAGTTCCTGATTTCGGTGCGTACCGATCCTAGGACCAGGAACGGGTGGGGTCGACACGCGGGCCGCGCCGAATGCCGGCGTTGTCCCGGTCAGGTCGCCGGGGCGACCTGCAGCTGCTGCTGCGTCGCCGTGCCGGCCGTGATGGTCTGGCCGGTCGGCGGAATCACCTGGACCGTGAGCACGTAGGTCGTCGACGGTTTGACCCGAAGAGTGACGGACGGCAGAGTCACCGAGGCGCCGAGGGCGAGCGACACGGTCTGCACCTGGGTCACGGTCGCACCCGAGGTCTGATCGGCCAACGAGAAGCGGACCGAGACATGCGGCTCGGCGGATGAACCCTGGTTGGCCAGGACGACGGTCACGCCGATGTGCGACGTCGGGCTGAGCACCGACACGCTCGACGGAGTGCCCTGCGGGGTCGGCAGCGCCGGCGGGCTCAGTCGCACGGTGCGGATGACGACATAGTGCGTCGCCTCGAGTGTCGACGACGTCGCCAGGAGATCGACCTGCGCCGCCACGCTGCCCGGTTGCCAGAGTTGCGGACCGGGGCACCCAGACGGAGGCAGGGATCCTTCCGTGCCCGGACCCGCCGGCCAGGGATCGCCGGACGCTGCGGTACAGCGCGTCGGAGTGCGCGAGGAGCGCGCCGGCGCCGGCGATGCGGTTCGTGGCCTCGGTCGCGGACAGCAGCGCCAGCGTTGGCGGGACCGGCGGTGGCAGTGCTCGTCGCCGTGTCTGCGGGCGGGACCGGCTGCAGGCCGAAGAAGCCGTCGACGGCGGCGCGCAGCTGGGTCATGGACCGGGCCCGCTCCGCGAAGACCGTGGTGAACTGGGTTGCCACTGGCCCGAGCGGCGTCGAGCCGGCGGCCAAGTTCGCCCGGGCCGATTCGTCCGCGGTCTGCTGCACCGCGGTGTCGAGTGCCGCCTGCAGCTGCTGCCGGTTCTCCGACGACAGGTCGTTCACGACCTTGCGCACCGTGACCGCGGTGGCGTTGGACTGATCGGCCACGACGGTGCCCTGCGCCGCCAGCGTGCGATTGGAGTTGGCGTCGTAGGCCTGCGACTGCCGCGACACCTGAGTGAGGCCGCCCACGAGGATCGCGAGCACGATCACCGCGGCGATCAGCAGGATGACCGGCCGGGCCGGTGATCGACGGCGCGCGCGGACGGCGTGACCTGCGTGGCGACATCGCCACAGGAACCTACAGCGGCAGGAGGTCCTTTACACCGCGAGGAACGATGCGTCCGGCGTTTCGCCGGACGTCGTGAGCGTGCTGGCGCTCGACCGCCACTGGACGGTCGGGGCGATGGCCCGGACGTCCACCCGGCTGCGGTACCGCTCGACCAGCTCGAGGATGTCGCCGATGACCTCGTCGGTCAGGAGGTGGGGCTCGAGGCCCAGGTCGAGCAGCTTGGTGTTGGCGGCGTGGAAGTAGTGCTCCTCGTTCTCGACCCGTGGGTTCGACAGGCCTTCGGCGATGTCCACCCGCGTCGGACAGACCTTCTTGACCATCTCCGCCATCTCACGCACGGAGAACGACTCGGTGAACTGGTTGAAGACGCGGAACTCGCCGCGATCGGCGGGGTTCTCGATGGCGAGCGTCACGCAGGCCAGCGTGTCGCGGATGTTCAGCATGCCGCGGGTCTGGCCGCCGGCGCCGTAGACGGTGAGCGGGTGGCCGGTGACCGCCTGCACGCAGAAGCGGTTGAGCACCGTGCCGAAGACGCCGTCGTAGTCGAAGCGCGTCGCCAGCAGCGGGTCGAGGTCCGTCTCCTTTGTCGACTGGCCGTAGACGATTCCCTGGTTCAGGTCGGTGGCGCGCAGGCCCCAGATTCGACAGCCGAACATGATGTTGTGGCTGTCGTGGACCTTGGACAGGTGGTAGAAGGATCCCGGCTGCTTGGGGTAGGGCATCACGTCGGTGCGACCCTTGTGGGTGATCTCGATGAACCCTTCTTCGATGTCGATGTTGGGGTACCCGTACTCCCCCATGGTCCCCAGCTTCACCAGGTGGATGTCCGGATCGGTCTCCTGAATGGCGTACATCACGTTCAGGTTCCCGACGACGTTGTTGACCTGGGTGTAGACCGCGTGCTCCCGGTCGATCATGGAGTACGGCGCCGACCGCTGCTCGCCGAAGTGGACGATGGCGTCCGGCTTGGACTCGGCGACGACGGCGTAGGTGAAGGCGGCGTCGGTCAGGTTCCCGATGCGGACGTCGATCGGGTGACCCGACACCTGCTCCCAGCGGGTCACCCGCTCCTGGAGCGAGGCGATGGGCACCAGGCTGTCGACGCCCATTTCGCGGTCGTACTCCCGGCGCACCAGGTTGTCGACGACGGTGATCTCGTGGCCGAGCGCCGACAGATGCAGGGCCGTGGGCCAACCGAGATACCCGTCTCCTCCGAGAACCAGAATCTTCATTTCCCACCCATGTTTTCGCTCAGGCCCCGCAATTGTTACGGAGTCATGTCAGCGTCATCATCGCCCAGCACCCTGAATCCACGCTGTGAGCTGTTGCAATCGGGTGAGAACAGGGCTTTCCCCGCGGGCACGTGCGGAGACGCCGAGATTCCCCGAGGTGCGCAGTCCGGGTTTTGTGCCTGGCGCTGCTCAGGATCCGTCGCCCCAGAGGGCCCGCCGGAGGCCCGAGGCCCGGGCGATCGGTCGTTCGATGGCGGTTCGGATCGCCTCCTCCGATCCGACGACGATGAGGCGGTCCCTGGCTCGGGTGACCGCGGTGTAGAGGAGCTCCCGGGTCAGCACGCGCGAGTCGGGAGTCGGCACGAGGAACGCCACGGCCTCGAACTGCGAGCCCTGGCTCTTGTGCACCGTCATGGCGTACACGGTGTCCACCGCGGCGAGGCGCGTCGGGCTGACCTCCGCGATGGCGCCCCTGCGCTCGAAGGCCGCGACCAGTCGCCCGTCTTCGGATTCGATCACCACGCCGGTGTCCCCGTTGTAGAGCTTCAGCGCGTAGTCGTTCTCGGTCACGATCAGAGGACGGCCGACATACCAGTCGGTGCCGGTGGTGAATCCCTCGACATCGGACCGGAGCCAGTTCTCGATGTGGTCCATCCACGTCGCCACGCCCTCGGGCCCGCGACGGTGCGCGCAGAGCAGACGAAAGCTGCCGAGCGCGTCGATGGCGGCCTGCGCCTGTCCGGCTCGCGCCGCCTCGATGACGGCGCGTCCGGTGTCGACGGCCAGATTCCGAACGTCTCCCAGCCCTTCGGGCGGGATCGTCCCCGCCGTGTCGGCCGCGATCCACGCGACGTTCGATTCACCGGAGGCAAGCACCGACAGCGCGCCGTCGGCGTCGCCCCGTCGAATCGCCTGCGCCAGGTCGGCGATCGCCCCGCCATGGCGGTGGACGTTGCGCAGCACCACGATGCCGTCGCCGATGCGGCGGCCCGCGCCCGTCGGCGTCGGCGTCGGGAACCGGGCGGCCGGTCACCGCGGCGAGCTGTCGCCGCGCCTCGGGCAGCATGGCGAGCCCGGCAGAGGCGGGGCCCACGATGTCACCGAGCACGGCCCCGGCCTCGACCGAGGCCAGCTGCTCGGGGTCACCCACCAGGATCAGCCGGGCCTCGGGGCGCACCGCCTCGAGCAGCCGTGCCATCAGCGAGAGCGACACCATGGAGGTCTCGTCGACCACGACCACGTCATAGGGCAGCCGGTTCAGTCGGTGGTGCCGAAAGCGGGTGCGGTTGCCCGGGTTGAAGCCGAGGAGGCGGTGCACCGTTCGACCCCCAAGCGCGCGCAGTCGATCGGACCGGTCGTGACCGAGGGCCATGGCGTCCGCACCCTGGCGTACTGCATCCTCGAGACGCGCCGCCGCCTTGCCGGTCGGAGCGGCCAGCGCGACGAGCGGTGGGCGCTCTCCCCGGGCGAAGGACTGCGCCTCGAACAGGGCCAGCACGCGGGCCACCGTGGTCGTCTTCCCGGTCCCAGGGCCGCCGGCGATGACCGAGAGCCTGCGCAGGACCGCTGTCGCCGCCGCCATCCGTTGCTCAGGGTCGTCATCGGCTGGAAAGAGCTCCGCCAGCCCTGCCGCCAGCAGGTCGCCGTCCACGTCGGGGGCGAGATGCTGGGACCGTTCCCGGAGCTCGGCCGCCACGAGGCACTCGTCGGCCCAGAGTCGATCGAGGTAGAGGGTCGTTCCCTCCAGGTGCAGCGGGCGGTCGACCCCGACCAGGGGGCTGCCCGCCAGCCGTCGGAGCCACGTGGCCGGGTCGGGCCACGGCAGACCACCGAGGTCGGCCGGCACCTCGGTGTCAGCGTCGGCCGTGGCATGGATCGTTGTCAGGTCGACGCAGACGTGGCCCAGCCGTGGGGCGCGTGCGGCGAAGGCCGCCCCCAGACTGACGTCCTCGTCGCGGACGTCGCTGAGGCGCACCAGACGTCGTGCGACGTGCACGTCGGAGGTCGAAAGCAGGCCTGCCTGATTGAAGGTCTGCAGCGTGCCCTCGACACCGAGCGCCAGACGGGCGTCGAAGGGGTCGACTGCCTCCGGCTCGCTCATTGCGGCTCTCCCCGGTCGAAGAGCTCGCTCAGTGCTTCGACGAGCCGGGACGGCGGCCGCCAGGACCAGACCCCGGTGGCCGGCGCCGGGGCCGGATGGGGCACGGCCGCGCTCATGCCGCGCACGAAGAGGTACAGCACGCCGCCGAGATGCTGGTCCGGGTCGTAGTCCCGGAGACGCCAGCGCAGATAGCGGTGCAGCGCCACGACATAGAGAATCGCCTGCAGCGGGTAGTGCGCGGCGCACATCTCCGCCTGCAACGCGTCGGGCCGATAGTGCCAGGACGTCAAGGTCTCCTCGGGTGAGCTCAGCTTGTTGGTCTTGTAGTCGGCCAGGAGATACCGCTCACCCGGGAGACGGAAGACGAGGTCGAGGCTTCCCGTCAGATAGCCGCGCAGCGCCGCACCCAGCGCAGGGTCCCGCAGGTGCGGGGCGTAGCGCGCCACGGGGTCGTCGGGCGGGAGGTGCGCCTCCAACAGTTCGGCCAACGCCGTGACGTGCAGGGTCGCGGCGGGTTCGTCTCCTCCGACCAGCGGGATCTCGAACGTCAGCTCGTCGAGGCGATCGGCCCGGGCGATGTCGCGGAGCCGGATGCCGTCGGCCAGTGGTCCGAGTGGGCTGTCGACGGCTGCACACAGGCCGGCCACGACCGCGTCCGTGCTCCCGAGGTTGACGTTGCGCCACGCCAGCTCTCGCTCGAGCGCCGAGCTGACCGCCGCGGCCAGGTCGGGCGCATCGAACTCGGTGTGCTCGAGGACACCGTGGATCACTGTGCCGACGAGGGCTCCTCCGGGCATGTCCGCCAACAGCAGCGGCACAGCATCCGACGCATCATTGTCCGGGCCGGCCGGGCTCGCGGGCGCCGCCGGCGCCGGAGCCGCAGAGGTCGCCTCGTCGGTGGTCAGCTGCTCCTCGGGCTCGCTCCCGATGGCGGGTTGTTCATGGAGGGGACGGGTGATGCTCGAATACGAGGCTCGGCGCCAGCCGACATCGAGGGTGCGGTCGAAGACGGCAGCCTCAAGCCGCGGGGGGTTGCCGACATTCTCCACCCAGCGGTCGCCCGACGGCTCACGTACCCGCTCGACCGAGACCGTGGGCCCGAGGGCTCCCAAGGCAGCTTCGACGGCGGCATCGGTGCGGGCCGACGCGCCGTACGGGCCGACGACACCCCGATCGTCGCGGTCGAAGAGCAGCCGGGCGAACGGCGAGTGTTGGCTGTCCATCGCGCCGGCCCACCACAGGACCGCCTGGTGCCGCGCCCTCGTGAGGGCGACGTAGAGCAAGCGCAGATCCTCCCCGCGCCCTTCCTCCAACTCCATCTTCTGGTGCACCGCGAACGCGTTGCCCTCGCGACCAACGTCGATGGTGCGCACGTTGGCGTTGTCGGGGTCGTGGAACACCGGCACGTCACTGTTGTGGGGGCGGCCGTCCCACATGAAAGGGCAGAACACGACCGGGAACTCAAGGCCCTTGCTGCGGTGGATCGTGATCACCTGCACCGCTTCGGCATCCGACTCGAGGCGTCGGGCGCGCTCCTCGTTGTCGCCGTCCCGGGCCGCATCGTGGATGCGACGGCCGAGCCAGGTCGCCATCGCCGTCGGTCCGAGCCCCTCCGACACCCCGGCCTCGTGGAGCAGTTGCGCGATGTGACGCAGGTCCGTCAAGAAGCGCTCGCCGGACGGGCGCGCCAGCACTCGCTCGGGTACCTCGTGCGAACGACTGACCGTCTCGTAGAGCGAGGCGATGCCCTGGTCGCGCAGCAGCGCGGCCCAGCGGTGGAGCGACCAGTGCAGGTCCTCCCACTCGGCCTCGTCCGCCGTGGCCACCTCGTCGGGCGTCCAGCCGACGAAACAGGTGAGCGCCGCCAAGCGAGCGCGGTCCCGGGCCGTCGGCCGCTCGAGCGCCTCGAGGAGCCGCAGCCACTCCGACGCCGGCTCCGTGGCGAAGACCGAGCCGGAACCGCCGATGACCGCCGGCACCCCCGCGGCCTCCAGCGCGTCCCGGACAGTCACCGCATGGCTGTTGTTTCGCACCAGCACCGCGATGTGGCCCGGATGCAGCGTCGTGGATTCCAGGTCGGTCCCGTCCCGGCTCCGCACGAAGATCTCCGGGCCGTCCGACGAGAAGGTGGACGACCTCCGCAGCGAGATCGCGGGCGATGAAGGCCCTCGTCTCCGCCGCCTTGGGCTCCTGTCTTCGAGCTGTCAGCGGGACGAGGCCATCGTCCGCATGGACGACGCGTACCCGCAGCGGCGTCGCATTGGCCGCCCCGATCAGCCTCGGTCGCTGGTTCGCCCCAGCGGCGTTGATCTTCCGATAGGAGATGCCGACGTCGCCCAGCTGCGCGTCGGCGAACAGGGCGTCGTAGGCCTCCAGCAATCCCTGATCGCTGCGCCAGTTCACGTCCAGGGTCCACTCGGACCGCACCACGTCACGCGCCTGGAGATAGGCATGGACGTCGGCGCCGCGGAAGGCGTAGATCGCTTGTTTCGGGTCCCCGATGAGGACGAGCGTCGCTCCACCCTCACCGAAGGCCCGGTGCATGATGTCCCACTGGACGGGATCGGTGTCCTGGAACTCGTCGACCAGTACGACGTCATAGCGCTCGCGCAGGCGAGCACAGGCCGCCGGACCGCGGTCGTCGTCGTAGAGCGTCGTGCGCAACCGGATCAGCACGTCGTCGTAGGTCAGGATCTTCAGCGCCCGCTTGCGCTCGCTCCATCTCCTCGCGCACCGCCTTGGCGAAACGACGCCGGATGGACGGCAGGTCCTCGGCCCGTGACAACTCCGGCACGATTTCGGCGTCGGGATGGTCGAGCACGAACCTGGCGATCTCCATGGCGTCGCTGCGGTCGAAGTCGAGTGGGTTCGGCCTGTTGGCGAAGCGCCGCAGGTAGAGGTCGTCGACCACCTCCTCCATCAGGTCGCTCACGTCCTCGACCAGGGTGACGTCCCGGTCGACGTCGCCCGCCGTCCCGAGCCCGTAGAGAACCTGGAGGCAGAAGCCGTGCGTCGTCTCGATGGTGGCCGCGTCGAAATCGGCGATGGCCTTGCCGAGCCGGTCGCGCCGGGTCTCCACCTCGGGACCGCGGGCCGTCGCGCCAGGAGCTGCACGATCTCGTCGTCCTCATGGCCCCCGAACCCCGACAAGATGTCGACCAAGCCCGTCGAAAGCCCGGACCAGTCGTTCGCGCACCCGTTCGCGCAGCTCGCCCGGTGGCCATCCGGGTGAAGGTGATGACGAGGAGGCGGTCGATAGGAAGGACGCCTTCGGCGACGTAGCGGGTGGTCAGTGCCGCGATCGTGAACGTCTTGCCCGTCCCCGCACTGGCCTGCAGCAGTGTCATGCCGACGGGAGTGGCCCGCACACGTCGAAGGGTTCGGGCTCAGCGGTGGGGGCGACCGTCATCGATCGACGATCTCCTCGTGCGCCAGGAGCCCCTCCCAGAGTCGCCGGGCATAGAGGCCGAACCGTGATGGCTCGGTGGGATCCCAGGCGGCCTCCTCGGACTGCGGCGCTCCGGCACATGCCACCATCGACTCGAAGGCCAGGCTTCCCCCGAGCACCAGGAGGTGTTCGGCCTCCTTGTCCTCCTTCTCGAAACTGAAACCCGAGGCCCACGACGCGGCAGCGGCCCGGTCCGGATCCTTCCCTTCCGCGACGGCCGACGCCCAGGCAGCCGACGTCTTGCAGTACAACGGCAGCGGCTCGCGCATGCCCCGCAGGAAGACGTCCACCAACGCGTGCAGATGAGACGTTGCCGCCGTCCTCCGGCTGTCGGCGCCGTCGCCCAGCGGCCGGATGGTTGCCACGGAGATGGTCGACCGGTTGCTCTGGCTGCGGGCGACGGTCCGCGCGGAGAACGGTCGCTCCGGCCATGTCGCGGTGAGCACCAGCAACCGGAGCCAGGCGATCAGGCGCGCCGGAGGGCCCAACTTCGAATACGTCACGGCGTGCACGACGTCCCCGCGCACGCCCGGGACCGTGCCCACGACGCTGAGCGATTCGGACAGGTCGACCAGTGCATCGAGCGACTCCGGAGAGATGGTGCTGCGGCCGGAGGCGACCAGCTCGTCGAGCGGGTCCGTGATCTGGACCAACTCCGGATCGGCCAGCTGCCCGGGGGGCAGAGCACCCCGGGCCCGTTCCGCCTCGAGGCAAGCACCGAGGTCGGCTCCGTCCAGGCGAGCCTGGAGAACCCGGTCGGCGATCTGCCATCGATCCAATGCGTCGAGGTCGATCGGTATCGCGTCCTCGAAATCCCGCGTCTTGGCGCGCAACGAGATGTTGAGGCGTTCGCGCAGGAAGGCCCGCACCGGATGGCGCAGGAACCGCTCGAGCTGATCGAGTCCGATCGGGTTTGCGACAGACGCATCAAGCGGCCGGGGCAAGAACGCGGGGAGGTCGACACGGGGTGCGAGTGCGGCCCGGGCACCGGCCAGGTGCAGCGAGTCAAAGCTCCACGGACTGCCCGGTACCAGGGCGTCCTGCTCGAAATTCCGGGCGTCGAACGGCTGCAGGGGGTGCTTGATCACGATGGCATCGCGGGCGCGGCCCGTGGAGGTCCGGACGGTGTGATCCACCACGTCGAGCAGTTCGCCCACCGGGACGGCGGGCGGGCGGGGGAGGTTCGAGCGCTCGTCGCGCCCCGCATACGTGATGACGAGATGGTCACGGGCCGCCAGCAACGCGTCGAGGAGGAGCTGTCGATCCTCGCTGCGCACATCGCGGTCCCCGACGCGCTGGTGGCGCGCCGTCAGGTCGTCGCCGTCGCGCTCGATGTGGCGGGGGAAGCTGCCGTCGTCCAGGCCCAGGAGACACACCACCCGGTGCGGGATGGAGCGCATGGGGACGAGCGTGCACACCGTGAGATGACCGGTGCAGAAGTTGGCCCGAGTCGGACGACCCTTGAGGCGCTCCGACAGGATCGACCGGATGTCGTCACAGCTGAGGGCGACGCCGCTGACCGCCCCACCCTCTGTGGCCTCGACCACCAACTCGTCCAGGAGAGCCTTCAGCTGCGACCGCTGCCAGGCATCGGCCGGCGACGCGGACACGAGGGAGTCCGAGATGTCCGCCAGCGTGGACACCCAGTCCCCGATGGGTCGAAACCCGGCGAGCGCATCGAGCCCCGATCGGAGCCGGTCGAGGAACTCCGACAGCCTCCCCGCGAGATCGATGTCACCGTTGTCGACATCGTCGAGTGGAAGGGTCGAGCCGAACAGCCGCTGCCGCTCCTCCGCCATGGTCACCCCGAGCAGGATCCGGTCCAGACCCGCCTGCCAGGTGTTGGCCTCGATCCCTTCGAGTTGGAACGAGCTGCGATGTTCGGCGTCGAATCCCCAACGCACGAACGCCCCGTTCACCCATTCCTCCAACCGGTAGAGGTCGTCGTCGCTGAAACGGAAGCGACGGCGCACCGGATCACGCCCGGCGAGGTCCAGCACTTCGGTCGCGGTGATCCTGGCCGAGGACAGGTCGAGCACCTCCGCCAAGACGCCCATGACGGGGTTCGTCTGGCGCAGTGAGCGATCGGCCAATCGAATCTCGAGGGTGCGCTCGGGATCTCCTGCGGCACCCTGCACACCCTGTCCACCGAACGTCGCCTGAATGAGGGGCGCGAACGTCTCAATATCTGGGCACATGACGATGATGTCGCGCGGCTCCAGGGTCGGGTCATCGGCCAGGAGATGCAGGACCGCATCGCGCAGGACCTCGACCTGACGGCCACGACCGTGGCACGAGTGCACGCGGACACTGTCATCGTCCGGCCTGAGCAACGGCCGCCGCTCGAGGTCCGTGCCGCCGCTCCCGGCGGGCGTGCGGTCCGCCCGCACGTCGTCCTGCACTTGGCGCAGCAGGGTTGGCTCGACCGTGGGCGCGGGCTCGGCCGACGGTTCGCCGTGGGGTACGGCCGCGCCGAGCACGAGCTGCATCTCCCGGGCGTCCCTGCCCCACGACTGGAGGAGCGGGTGGTTCGGCGCACCGACGGTCGGGTCCTCGGCGCGCAGGAGGAAGCGCGACGACGGGCCGACCTCGGGCTCCAAGCGCTCCCACAACGCCGGCGAGGGGTGGAGCAAGAAGAGATGGACGTCCCGGCCAGCACCCATCGCCTCCAGCACATCGAGATAGCTGGCCGGCAGCCGGGTCAGTCCGAACAACGAGATCCGGGGCGGAAGGTCCAGGATCTCGGGCTGGTCCCGCAGGCGCTGGCAGGCCTCGACCAGACGCTCTGCCGGTCCAGGTTCGCCGATGCGGTTCCGCAACCGCCGCCACAGCTCGACTTGCCACGCGGCCTCCCCGTCGGACGCCGACCCGTCGGCCCAGCGCTGCAGCATGTCGGGACGGTGGACCGCGTAGCGATCGAAGAGGTCGGCCACGTGCCTGATGCTCGAGAACCGCTTGGAATCGTGCACCGTCTCGGAGTTGCGGATGTGCTGCGCCAGTGGTGCCAGCCACTGATCGTCGAAATGCGCCTCGACCACTTCGAGCAACGGCCACACGGCGCGTTGGGGGAGCCAGGGGTCGGCGTCGGGATCGGTCCCGGCGGCGCGGGCCAAGGCCCCGTTGACGACCGTCCCGGGGAAGGGGAAGTCGATGTTGGCGCAGACGCCGTCGTGCCGTCCTGGCGTCGCGCCCAAGTGCGCAGACAGCCGTTGTGTGAGCCAGCGCTCGATGCCGCGTGTCGGGACCGAGACCACTTCGGGGGCCATCGGATCATTGAGCGGCTCGGCGACCAGTTCGCTCAACATCGCCACCAACGCGTCGGCCCGTTCGGATCGGTGGACGTGCAGCACCCCGGCAGAGTACGTCGAAGGTGTTCTCAGCCAGTCCGCCGGGTGCGTCCCCCCGAGGGCGACGCTGCGAGCGCGGCCTACGTACCGGTGTCGGCGCCGCTCTCGGGCAGGGCGACGATCGGGATCGGTCCCGTCTCTTCCTCGTAGAGGTCCGGCTGGTACGCCTGGAGGTGACGGGGTGCCGTCTCGATCGGAGAGAGGTCAGGGATGTCCGACCCGGTGACCCCGAGCGCCGGGAACTTGCGGGCCGACACCAGCACCCTGGACTCGAAAGAGCCGACGGCCCGGTTGTAGGCCTCGACCGTCGAGCCCAGGCTGCGCTGCAACGTCTGCATGTGGCCGCTCATGACCCGGAGGCGGTCGTAGAGCTCGGCCCCGAGTTTCTGGATCTCCCGGGCGCTCTCGGCCAGGGTCTCCTGCTGCCATCCCAGGGCCACGGTGCGCAGCAGCGCGATCAGCGTGACCGGCGTCGTCAGCAGGACGCCGTTCGCCATGGCGTGTTCCTGCAACGTCGGATCTGCCTCGAAGGCGGCGGCGAGCAACTGGTCACCGGGAATGAACGCAACGACCATCTCGGGTGAACGCTCGAACTGCTTCCAATACCCCTTCTTGGCGAGCTGATCCACGTGGGTGCGCAACTGGCGGGCGTGCTTGGCCTGGCAGAGTGCCCGCTGTTCGTCGTCGTCAGCGTCCAAAAGCTGCAAGAACGCTTCGAGGGGCACCTTCGCGTCGATGACGACCTCGCCTCCGCCCGGCATGTGCACGACCATGTCGGGACGAAGGCGTCCTTCGTCAGTCGTGGTCGAGACCTGCTCGTTGAAATCGCAGTGCTCGACCATGCCCGCCATCTCCGCCACGCGGCGGAGCTGGACCTCCCCCACCGTCCCCTCGTCTGCGGTGATCGCAGCGCGGTCACGAGGTTCCTTGTCTCCTTGCGGAGCTGCTCATGTCCGGTGTGGAGCTGGGCGACCTTCTCGCTGAGCCCCTCGTAGGCGCCCCGGCGTTCGCGCTCCATGTCCTGGATCCCCCGCTCGTAACGGGCGAGGGTCTCGCTCAACGGATCGAGGAGTCGGGCGAAGGCCATCTGGCGTTGCTCGAGATCGCCCTGCGCCTGCGTGCGGGCCTCGTTGAAGCGTGCATCGGCCAGGGCCAGGAACTGCTCGTTGTTCTTCGCCAGTGCCTGCGTCGACAACTCGGAGAACGTCCCGGCGAGGCGATCCCGCTCGACGTCGGCCCGCTGGGCGGCCTCGTCGTGGGCCGCGTGCGCAGCAGGTCGAGCTCGGAGGCTGCGACGGCTCGAGCGGTCTCCGCCGACGCCGCCGCTTCGGACAAGTCCCTGAGTTCGGCCGTCAGTGCCGCCGACCGCGCCTGTGCGTCGGCCAGGCGGCCCTCGGCCAGGCGGGCGGCACCGGCTGTGCGGGCGGTGCGGGCCAAATGCCACGCAATGCCGATGGCGAGACCGGCGGCGAGGCCGATGACCACTCCGAGAACCATCTGGCCAATGTAACGACGGGGTGTGTCCGCAACGGGGACCACGCACGCGCCCCTGCCTGGGGCGTAGCAGCGCGGGTGGCCAGGCGCGGGTTGTCAGACGCGGGTGGTCAGGCGCGGGTCGTCACCCCGGAACGGAGCCGGTAGCGTGGCCAGGATGCCGTTCAAGCTCGGTGGCAGCACGAAAACCGTCCCGGATCAGGTCGAGGCCGGAGACGTGCCCATGCAGATCGGGCCGCTGGTCACCGAGCAGCCGCTCTGGCCGCGGACGATGCCCGAGCCCCACGAAGTCGACCGGCTGTTCGCGCAGGCCTTTGCGTTGGTCGGCGAGGGAATCGCCGGGGCAACCCATGCGCTGCTCGCCGGTGATCGCGATGCCGCGAAGGAACTGGTCAAGCGCGACGAGGTCATCGACAAATTGATCGGGCAGATCTCGACCACGGTGCAGTACCAGCTGGTCCACGGCGAGGCCACACCCGACGAGCGCCGCGAGTACGTGGCCATCCTGCGCATGCTGCCCGACATGGAGCGCAACGGAGACCTGGCCGAGCACATCGCACGTCGGGCGGCGCGCGGCCTCGGAGCCGAGATGTCGGCCCGCAGCAGAGGGCTCGTGGAGCGGATGGGCGAAGTGGCCACCACCATCTGGCGGGAGACGGCGGACGCTTTCGCCGAGCGCTCCGCCGATGCCGCCTCCTCGATCGACGACCTCGACGACGAGCTCGACGACCTCCACGTCACCCTCACCGCGGAGTTGGTGGCGGGAACGATGCCGTTGCCAGTGGCGATCGAGCTGGCGATGGTGGCCCGCTTCTACGAGCGCTTCGGCGACCACGCCGTCAACCTCGCCCGTCGCATGTCGACCTTGGTGATCGGCGGACCCGAGCCCGTCTCGTCGGGCCCGGACTGATCCACTCGGGGATCAGGAACGCAGGGCCAGCAACTCTTCGGCGATCTGCACCACGTTGAGCGCGGCACCCTTGCGCAGGTTGTCGCCCGCGATGAAGAGGGCCAAGGCGTTGGGAGCACCCTGGGCCCGCCGGATGCGGCCCACATAGGAGACATCGCGGCCGGCCGCCATCAGCGGCGTGGGGATCTCAGCCAGCTCGACGCCGGGGGCGGTCCGCAACACCTCAGTGGCTCGCTCGGGGCTGATGGGGCGCTCGAACTCACAGACGATGGCGGCCGAGTGCCCGGTGAAGACAGGCACCCGCACGCAGGTGGTGGTGACGGCGAGGTCGGGAAGACCAAGGATCTTGCGCGCCTCGTTGCAGTACTTCTGCTCCTCGTCGGTCTCGAGTGAGCCGTCGTCGACGATGCTGAACTGCAGCGGGATCACGTTGTAGGCGATCGGCACCGGGTAGACGCTGCGCGCCGGGAAGTCGACCGACGAGCCGTCATAGGTGAGGTCTGACGCCCGATCCGCCGTCTTGGAGATCTGCTCGGCGAGCTCGCGGACGGCATCGACCCCCCCGCCGGAGACGGCCTGATACGTGGCGACCACCAGCCGCCGGAGGCCGGCCTCGTCGTCGAGCGGCTTGAGCACGGGAATCGCGACCATGGTGGTGCAGTTGGGGTTGGCCACGATGCCCTTGGGGATGGCGCGCAGCTCGGTGGCGTTGGCTTCGGGCACCACGAGGGGGACGTCCGGGTCCATGCGCCACGCCGAGGAGTTGTCGATCACGATGGCGCCGGCGGCCGCGAGCCGGGGCGCCAGTCCGCGCGACACGGAGGCGGGTGCGGAACACAGGGCAAGGTCGATCCCCGAGAGGTCGGCCGTCTCGGCGTCCTCGACCACGACTTCGCCGTCGCCCCACGGCAGCGTCGAGCCGGCGGAACGGGCCGAGGCGAGGTACCGCATTGAGTCCACGGGGAAGCGGCGCTCGGCCAGGATGCCGCGCAGGACCACGCCCACCTGCCCCGTTGCTCCGACGATGGCGATCCGCATCGGCCAATTGTACGGGACAGGCGGGTGGCCGCCGTTCCCGGGCTTCAGACCTCGAGCGGCCGGCGCCCTTCGAGTGCACGCCCGAGCGTGAGCTCGTCGGCGTACTCGAGATCCCCACCGACAGGCAGCCCACTGGCCAACCGGGAGACCACCACGCCCCGCGGCGTGAGTTCGCGCGCCACCAGCATGGCGGTGGCCTCGCCCTCGATCGTCGGGTTGGTGCAGACGATGGCCTCTCGGATGATGCCCGCATCGATGCGGTCGAGCAGCTCGCGCAGCCGCAGCTGCTCGCGGCCGATGCCGTCGAGCGGGCTGAGCGCGCCGCCAAGCACGTGATAGCGGCCCTTGAACCCGGTGCGCTCCACCGCCACGATGTCGCGCGGATCCTCGACGACACAGATGACCTCGGGGTCGCGCCGGTCGTCGCTGCAGACCGCACACAGCTCGCCCGACTCCGCCACGTTGAAGCAGACCCCGCACAGCGTCGTGCGCTCCTTGACGGCGACGATGGCGTCGGCGAGCCGGCGGGCGTCCTCGCCCGGAACCTTCAAGATGTGGAACGCGATGCGCTGGGCCGACTTGGGTCCGATACCGGGCAACCGGCCGAGCTCCTCGATAAGGGTGCGGAGGGGTCCCGTGTACATCTAGCCGGGGACCTCGCTGGCACCGGGAAACGCCTGCAGCAGGCGAGCTTCGGCGTCGGACGCCTGATCGCTCGACGGGTCGGCCATCAGATCGTGCGGGTCCATGTCCTCGGCGTCGTCGGCCGGCGGAGGCGGGGCGGCGCGGTGGCCCCACCACCGGGCGCGGGAGTGGAACGGGGCGCGGCCGCCGGCGCGGCATCGTCGATCTGGAGCACCAGCGTGACGTTCGTGCCGAAATGCTTCGTCAGCGCCTCCTCCACGAGCGCCTTCTGCTCGGTGCACTGGTCGCGGTGCGCGGCGTTCGGCAGCGCGAAGTGTGCGCCCTGCTCGTCGACGGCGACGAAGCGGCCGCTGGCGTAGCGGGCCTTGGCCCGCGCCGGCAGAGACTGCAGGATCCCGTCACCCCACGCTTCCGTGAGGCTGTCCCGATCAAGGGTGACGACGGGCGCAGGGACCGACTGGATCGGCCGCGCCGTCTCGACCGGCCGCTCCGGCTGGACCGGCCGCGCGGTGGCAAGCGGCTGCTCCGCCACGACCGGCTGTGCCGACTGCGCATCGACATCTGGTCCCGCTGCCGCGGACCCGGGCTCCGCCACGGGCGGCGACGATGGCGGCGCGGCCGCCTCCTTGCTGCGCCGCATTGCACCGATGGAGGGCTTGCGGGCCACCTCGGTGGGCGGACGGTCGGGCGTGGGCTCCGGCGGCGCGCCCGCCGTGGGCGCGCCGTGATCGTCACCCGCCGCGGACCGCCGCTCGGTGGGAGTGCCCGGCCGCGGGAATGCCGCGGCGCCGGATTGTGCTCGCTCCAGGACACTGACCCTCTCCGACAGTGCCTCCATGCCGGAGTCGAGATCCGGCCGCACCGCGCGCACGACGGCGATCTCAAGGACGACCTGGGCATCGGGCGCCTCGCGCATGTCGACCAACGCATGTCCCAGGATCTCCATGCTGCGCACGACCCGGGCCAGGCCCATGGCCTCGGCCACGGTCCGGAACCGCTCGAGGGATGGTCCCGACACCGTGCACAACTCGGGGGCCAACGCGGCGAGGAACACCTGGCGCAGGTCGTCGATCAGCTCCGTGGCCAGCTGTTGGGGCCCCCACCCGCCGGCCAGCAGCGCACTGAGCGCGACGAGCACCTGATTGACGTCACCGTCGGAGAGGGCGCTGAGCACGGCGGCCAATTCGGGGCGGGCCGCATCGGCCGACCCCGACGCAACGACCTGGTCCAAGGCCGAGAGCGCGTCGCGCGCCGACCCCCGGCCACGCCGCACGGCAGCCTCGAGCGCCTCCGCGTCGACGTGAAGGTCGGCCTCTTCGTTGACCGACTCGAGCAGGGTCTGCAACGTCTCCGCGCCCAGGAGACGGAACTCCAGATGCTGGGTCCGGCTCCGGATGGTTGGCGGCACCTTCTGCGGATCGGTCGTCGCCAGCACGAACACGACGTGGCTCGGCGGTTCCTCCAACGTCTTCAAGAGGGCGTTGGCCGCCGCGGTCGACAGCATGTGGACCTCGTCGACGATGTACACCTTCCAGCGTCCCGGCGTGCCGAGGCCGGCATGGGCCACGAGGTCCCGCATCGCGTCCACGCCGTTGTTGGACGCAGCATCGAGCTCGTGGACGTTGAGCGAGCTGCCCTGGGTGATCTCGATGCACGACGTGCAGATGCCGCAGGGCTCGCCATCGACGGGCGCTTCACAGTTGAGCGCCTTGGCCAGGATGCGAGCCGACGAGGTCTTGCCCGTCCCTCTCGGCCCGCTGAAGAGGTACGCATGCGAGACACGGTCGTCGCGCACGGCACTGCGCAGGGCCCGCACCACGTGGTCCTGGCCTCTGAGCTCGTCGAACCGACCCGGCCGGAAGCGCCGGTAGAGGGAAACGAAGGGAGCGTCAGCCATGGCGGCCGAGCCTACCCATGCGCTCAGACACAACCGCCCGGTGCTCGGTGCGGTGGCCAGGTTGGCTACGGCACCCGGCCATACCCGCTGAGAGCTGCTGCCTTCCGACCCTGACTCGATTCACGAGCGGCCGTTGCGCAGGACCCGGCCACCGCACCCAACATCGGGGCGGCGCGACCTTCGAGGTTAGCGGCTCGCCTCCCGGAGGCTCGCTACACCACCAGGACGGCGCACTCCACGCGATCCATGACACCCTGCGGCACGCTCGAGAGGCGACGCGAGCCGTCGTTGGCCCGGGTCCCGAGCACGATCAGGTCCGCCCGCTCCTCGGCCGCCACCCTGGTGATGGCCTCGACCGGGTCGGCACACACGGGGTGGGTCCTGACCTTGACGGATGCACCTGCCGCCAGACGCCGGAACCCGTCCAGCTCGGCCTCGGCCGGCTCCCGACGGAACGCGGTGACGATGTGCACGGTGCCGCCCGAGGTCCGGGCCAGCTCGACGGCCCGGGTGACGGCGCGGGCGCCTCGCTTCGTGTCGGCCGCTCCGACGACGACGTTCTCAAACACGAGCCGGCTCACACACGGACCGGCTCACACGTGGGCCAATCGGGCGCCCGCCAGCACCGGCGCCGCCGGGCCGAGTGCAATGACGGGCTCACGCCGTGGCGCGGACGGCACCCGCGCGCTCGACGGCCTCGGCGCCATCAGCACGGGTGTGTTCGTCGCAGCGGTCAGTTGCTCGCGCATGCTGGAGCCGAACCGGTGCCGTGCCATGCGGCCGCGGTCGAGACCCACGACGATGAGGTCGGCACGGTATGTCTGCGCAGCCTCGGCGATGCCGCTCACGAGTTGCTGGTTGCGGGCGCCGCGCGTGGCTCCGCTCACGGAGAACTGGTTGGCCACCCGGCGCCCACGCTGGGCGACGTCGGTCGTGATCTCACAGCGCCGTCCCGAGGATTCGTCGGTGAGCTGAATGAACCACACCTGCGACGTCGAAGTGCCGGGCCCAGTCGTTCGCGAACACGAACGCCGCTCGTGCATCATCGGAGCCGTCGAGGGCCACCAGAATCCTTCGAAACACTTCACCCTCCGGGTATCGGATCAGGCCCCCTCCCCGCAATGAGTAGGGCCTTGTGCCTGCTTCTTCGGCGCTCCGCACGACGCGCTCTTGATCGACGGACGATCAATTCAAGAAGGTAAACCCGGGGTGAACGGCAGATGAACTGAAAGATGACACGAGACGCACCTCGGGTTGGATCGTCCGGTCCCCAGGTCGCCCGATCGGACCAACAGTGCCTGGCAGGGCCGTTAGCCTGACCAGGCTGCAACCTCGGAGGAGTGCGAGAGCGGCCGAATCGGCACGACTGGAAATCGTGTGTTGGGCAACCAACCGTGGGTTCAAATCCCACCTCCTCCGCTTCAGTCGGACTCAACCGGCGTGCACGCCCGGCCGATAGGCAGGCGTGGATCCAAGGCTCGGCCGAGAGGCCGCGGCAGCCCCGGGAGGGCTACCCGCGCTCGTGATCGGGACGCACGCGCCCGTGGACAGGTGCGCACCGCACCGCCGACTTGGACTCCACTCCATCGCGAGGACAGCCCTATGACAACCGACCTGACCGACGGCTCCGAGCTCAGCGAGGAGGAATTCGCCTGGGACGTGTTCGCGCCCGACCCCGACGAGTCCGAGATCGCCGCCGAAGCCGCGGCATTGGAGGACGAGGACGAGCTCGACCTGGACGACTCCCACCTCGACTGGGAAGCCGCCATGCGGGAACCAGAGACAATGGGCGGCCCCGAGGGCGAAGCACGGGCCGGAGCGGCGTACGACCGAATCGTCGACACGGTGCGTCGCTCCGTCGAGGACCCCGAGAATGCCGGGGACGTAGTCGACGAGGACCACGTCGACGAGGTACCCGACGTGGTGGCGGCGCTCGAACCGGAAGCCACCGGAGCGCCCGGGTTGGCCTGGCTGGACCTCGACGACGGCATAGACGGCGGTGGCGCCCCAGCGCCCGCCACCTGGCAGGACGGCCCGACGGAGACCGAACGTGGGCCGTGGGTGCCGACCGCCGCGGCGGCATCGTTCGAGCCGGTCGCCGACAGTGACGGGGAGGGCGCCGGCGCTCTGCGGGGTACGCCGTCGTGGGAGGAGCCGGACCTGGGCTGGGAGCCGGCGTGGGAGCCGGCACCGGAACCCGACGCGCACGAGGTGCCGACCTTCGAACCGGACGCAGCGACCGCGCTCGCCCTCGCGCCGCCGACCTGGGCCCCGGAGCTCGAATCCGAGCCCGAGGAGGCCTCGGTGGTCACGCCGGCGTTGCATGGCGGCGCGGACGCGGACGCCGCCGTTGATGCCGAAGTGGACGTAGCCGCGATCGCGGACGGACGCGGACGACCTGTCCTCTGCCCCCAAGAAGACCCGGGCACGGAAGAAGGACCGAGAACAACGGCCGCGCAGCCGGGTCTACACGGCCACCGTGGTCTTGGCCTGTCTGGTCCTGGTGCTCGTCGCAGCCGTTGTGGCCGTTCGTGCTCTCCGTCACCCGGCGAGTACCGCCCCGACTGCGAAGACCGCCCCGCCGGCGGCGCCCGTCTCGCCCTCCCCCGACGCCGCCCGGATGCAATCGGCAACCGATGCGGTCGACTCCGCGACCACGGCGGCTCAAGTAGGCATGACGTCCCTTTCGGACCTCCCCACCACGAGCAACGTGGCAAAGGTGATCTACCCGTACATCTCGTCGCTGCAGCTCTACGAGAGTGTCCTGGCTGAGGGTGCCGTGCCGGCGGCGGCCCGGTCCGCGGCTGCCAACGCGGCGTCAGAGGTGCGTCAGGAGCTGACGTTCCTCGACACCATCTCGACGCTCCCGCCGGCACAGCTCGGCGCGTACCTCCAACAGTTCGGCACTGACGCCACGCAGCTGCAGGCCACCCTCAGCGCGCTCGAACAAGACCTGACAAAGGGGTCCTGAGCCCATCCACCGGCAGTGGCCTGGGGACTTTCCTCCACCAGCCGAACCTCGCATACTGGGTCATCACCTCCCCTGAGACCACCTCACCGCTGAGCAACGAAGGCGCCGAGAGCGTCTCGCGGGCACGGCCAGCGCGGGAGTCAGGCCGCAGGGCACGAAACGCGTCGAGAGCGTAACGTTGCCGCCGTGCAACGCTCCTTGAAGGAGTCCGGTTCCGGAGTCAAGGCGGTGCCGCCGCGCGCCGTCGAACCGGTGGCCGACGAGGACGTGTCGCCGTTTCCGGCATGGGAGCCCATCACCGAAGTGCCGCCGCCGAAGATCCCGAACTGGGAGGCTCCAGCGACCTCGGCGCAGGCAGAGGCCAACTGGGAACATTCCGTCGACCCATCGTTCCGGCCAGGTATCCCGCACGCGCACACGCCTGGGCAGCGCCCCAGTCGGCGCCCGAGTCGCACCGTGATCATCGTGGCGGCCGTGGCGTGCCTCCTCGTTGCGGTCCTCGCGGCCACGGCGATCCTCACCTCCCTTCACCACTCGACGGCCAACCCCGGCCCATCGGGGGCAACGACCCCCAAGGTGTCGCCTGCCCCCGGGACCAACCGGGTCGGCGTGGCCACCGCTGCCGCCCTGACCGCGACGAGGGAGGCCCAGCACGGGCTGCTCTCCGTGAAGGGCTTCCCGACGGTCAAGAAGGTCGCGGCGGTGATCAACCCGTACATGTCGTCGCTGCAGGACTACAAGCACTTCCTGTCAGGCCTCTCCGTGCCACCCGCGGCACTGGGGGCCGAGCGCGTGGCCGCCGCCGAGGTGAACGGAGACCTTGCCTTCCTCAGCACCATCAACGGCTTGGAGTCCCTGCACCTCGGCACCTGGCTGGTGCAGTTCGGGTCGAACACCGTTGATCTGCAAACTGCCCTCAGCACCTTCGAACAGGTGCTGCACGTCCCGACGAGCTGAGACAGGGTCACGGTCTCCACCACCCCGCTGAGCGACGAGACGCCATGGACCTCGCCCTGGCCGAGGCGCGCCTCGCCGGAGACGCGGGGGAGGTCCCCGTCGGCGCGGTCGCGATCAGGGCGGGGCGAGTCCTCGCATCGAGGCACAACGAACGGGAGGGAGCCTCGGACCCCACCGCGCACGCCGAGATCCTGGCGCTACGCGACGCCGCGGCCGCCGTGGGCGGATGGCGCCTCGCTGACGTCACGCTGGTCGTCACCCTCGAACCGTGTCCCATGTGTGCCGGTGCCCTTGTCGCAGCCAGGGTCGGTCGGGTGGTCTACGGAGCGAACGATCCCCGGGCGGGCGCGTGCGGCACGCTCTACAACCTCTGTTCCGACCCCCGTCTGAACCATGAACTCGACGTGACGAGCGGCGTCAGCGCGGCCGAGTGTGGATCGCTGCTCTCCTCCTTCTTCGCCCAGAAGCGGACCGGTTCTGGTGTCGGTGCGGCAGCACCGGAACCTGCCGGCGAGCTGTAGCCAGACGTCGGACGCCGTCGCCGGCACGGGTTACTCCCGGTCACTGTGCCATCCGACGGACACGGAGAGGGGAGCCGGCGCCCGATCGTCCTGACCTCGCCCTTTGGCGTCGTTCAGGCCCCGGCGGACGCCTCCTCGAGCTTCCGGACCAGGTCAGAGCGACTAGCATCTCGCCCGGAGGAGTGCGAGAGCGGCCGAATCGGACGGTCTCGAAAACCGTTGTGCCTCATGGGTACCGTGGGTTCAAATCCCACCTCCTCCGCTCGGGACCGGAGAGGTCCACCGCACAGGCGGGTGCGGCAAGAACATCGGCAGGGCAAGCGCCTTGCCGGCAGCACCTGGCCGCTCCCCTGCGGCCGGAAAGGAGTGAACCGTGGCACGCGCACGTTCGACATTTGGAAAATTGCAGCGCGACCAGGCCAAGAAGGACAGGGCCAAGGCGAAGATGGATGATCGCATTTCGCGGAAAGAGGACAAGGCGGCGGCGAGCGAGCAGTCCGTTCCCTCCCCCTCGGCCGACGAGGTGGACCAGACGCGGCTGCTCGAGGAATTCGCGGCATTGCACGAGGACCTGGCGGAAGGCCGGATCTCCCTCGACGACTTCGAGGTCCGACAAGAGGAGCTGCGCGCCAAGCTCGTCGTCTGAGCGGATCCTGCCCCGGCACCGGCTGAACCCCGAGTCATGGGCTGTGTCAGGTTGCGGCGGCGTCATGTGGTGGCCGCGTCAGGTGGTGGCCGCGTCAGGTGGTGGGAGGTGCAGCGCGTCCGTCGAGCCATCGACGGAACCCGGCAGCGTTGGAGTGGACGCCGTTCAGGGTCTCGAGCTTCTCCTTGTGCGCCGGGTCGATGTCGCCGAGCAACGGGTCGAAACGCTCGGACAGGGCAGCCGCGATGTCCGTCCCCTCGCGGTAGGCCTTCTCGGCTGTCTCGGCCCAGAGTCGCAGGGTCTCGTCCGCCTCAGCCAGCAGCTCTGCCGGCTGCCCGAGGAGGCCGTAGTGCGCCAACGCGATCCCTGACGGGCGCCGCGCCGCGAACTTGGCCAACGAGGCGAGCGCCTGATCGAGATCGAAATCGGGGGGCGGCGTCGCCGGCCGCAGGACCCCGCCATCGGGCAGCTTGACTCCGACCGCGTCGCCCGCGAACAGCACGCCGCTGAGCGAGTCGTGCAAACCAAGATGGTGCTTGGCGTGTCCGGGCGAGTCCACCGCCACCAGCGTGCGACCCGGCCCCACTTCGACCTCCTCGCCGTCGTCGAGGACATGGAGGCGCTCCGGTGGTGTGGGGTCGAGCCGTCCGTAGAGGGAGTCGAGCAACGGACCGTACACGCGCGCCGCCGACTCGACGAGACGCGTGGGATCAGCCAGGTGCCGGGCCCCCTTCTCGTGGACGTACACCTTCGCCGAGGGGAAGGCCCGGGCGACGTCGCCGACGCCGCCGGCGTGATCGAGATGGATGTGGGTGACGGCGACACCGGCCAGCTCGGAGGGACCGACCCCGATCTGCTCGAGCGCCGCGAGCAAGACGGGGACCGACGACTGGCTCCCCGTCTCGATCAGGACGGGCGCCGGGCCCTCAACGAGGTAGCCCGCCGTCACCCGCTCCCAACCTCCGAGCAGGGTGTCGATCTCGAGGACACCCGGGGCGATCGGACGGGGCGGGGGAACGGCGGGCACGGCGTCACCGCTCGACGGATCGTGCACATGGAGGCCGGCTTCCGCGTGGCGATGGGCCCGGCCACCGTGGGCGTGGGTGCCGCTCACGGCTCGGCGACCTCACCTTCGGGGCGGGGGGCGGGTCCTGCAGCACGGGAAGCAGGCACCAGCGAGCCCATCGCTCAGCGCGCCGCTCCGGAGCGCCGCTTCACGGCAACGCGACCAAGGTGCTTCATACGCCCGATGGTGGCGCCGGTCAGCGTGTTGTCGACCAGGACCCGGGAGCCGTCGTCAAAGCTCAGCGGATCCCGACCGCTCAACCGGAAGGCCGAATTGATCAGTGACACGTGCGAGAAGGCCTGGGGGAAGTTGCCCACGAGTCGGCCGGCCAGGGGGTCGTACTCCTCCGCCAGGAGCCCGAGATCGTTGCGCAGGGCCAGCAGCCGCTCGAAGAGCTCCTCTGCCTCCTCGACGCGTCCGATCATGTGCAGGCAGTCGACCAGCCAGAACGAGCAAGCCAAGAAGGCACCCTCCCGGCCGGTCAGGCCGTCGACCGACCCGTCGTCCTGGGTGCGGTAGCGCAGGACGAACCCATGGTCCATGAGGTCGCGCTGCACGGCCTCCACCGTGCTCACGACGCGCGGATCGGCGGCCGGCAGGAAGCCCACGAGCGGGATCATCAGCACACTGGCGTCGAGCTGGTCCGACCCGTAGTACTGGGTGAACGCGCCGATCTTCTTGTTGTAACCCTGCTTGCACACCTCGGAGAAGATGTCGTCGCGCAGCGACCGCCAAGACTCGAGCGGCCCGTCGAGGTCCGGCCACTCCTCGAGGGTGCGGACGGCACGGTCCACGGCGACCCAGGCCATGACCTTCGAATGCGTGAAGTGCCGCCGCGGCCCCCGCACCTCCCAGATCCCGTCGTCGGGCTCCTTCCACCCCTTCTCCAAGAAAGCGACCAGTTGCTTCTGCAGCCCCCACGAGGCCCTGCTCTGCATGCCCTCGAACCGGGCCGAGGAGTACAGCGCGGACATGACCTCGCCGTACACGTCGAGTTGGAACTGGCCCGACGCCGCGTTCCCGATGCGGACCGGCGCCGAGTCCTCGTAGCCGGGGAGCCAGTCCGCCTCCCACTCGTCGAGCCGGCGCTCGCCCCCCGGCCCGTACATGATCTGGAGCTTCGACACGTCGCCGGCCACGGCCCGCAGCAGCCAGTCGCGCCAGGCGAGCGCCTCCGCGTGGTAGCCGCCGCGCATCAGTGATTCGAGGGTCAAGGTGGCATCACGCAGCCAACAGAAGCGGTAGTCCCAATTCCTGTTGCCGCCCAGCGCCTCGGGAAGCGACGTGGTGGCCGCGGCCACGATGCCACCGGTCGGGTTGTAGGTCAGGGCCTTGAGCGTGATGAGGGAACGCACGACGGCGTCCTTGTACGGACCCTCGTAGCCACACTGGTTGGCCCATTCGGTCCAGTAGGCCTCGGTGAGGTGCACCGCGTAGTAGCTGTCGAGGGGCGGGGGCGGATCCTCGTGCGAGGGATGCCATACCAACGTGAAAGGGAACCGCTGGTTCTCGTTGACGGTGAAATCGGCCACCGTCTGCAAGTCCTCACCGACGGTCTCGACCCGGTGCCACAACGCCACCGAATCCGGTCCCGCGGTCAGGCGGGTCAACCCGTCGTGCGACGTGACCCAGGGGACGACCTCGCCGTAGTCGAACCGCACCGCCAGCTCCATCCGCATCTCGACTTTGCCGCTCACACCCTCGATCGAGCGCACCAGGTGCGGATGACCCTCGCGTACGGGCATGCAGTCCGTTACGCGCACCGTGCCGGTGGCGGTGTCGTACTCGGTCTCGACGACGAGCGTGTCCGGGCGGTACCAGCGCCGGATCGCGAGAACGGCCGACGGGCCGCCGGCAGGGGCGATCCTCCAAAAGCCGTGTTCTTCGGTGCCCAGGAGCCGGGCGAAGCACGACGGAGAGTCGAAATGCGGGAGGCAGAGCCAGTCAATCGATCCGTCGAGGCCGACCAGCGCCGCCGAGTGGAGGTCTCCGATGACGGCGTAGTCCTCGATGCGCTGGCTCATGGAGTCATTCTTGCCGCTTCAGCCCGAGATGCACGGACCAGTGCTGACCGCGGAACTGTGCCGCTCCGCCTGCTGGACCCGGGACAGGACCCCGGGAGAGGTGAGGGCGTAGCCGACATTGGGGTACACGGTGGACCGGGAGAAGACAACGCCGATGACCTGTCCACCGGGTCCGAGGAGCGGGCCTCCGGAGTTCCCGGGGAGGACGCTCGCATCGAGGGCATAGACGCCGCGCTGCACCGAGCCGTTGTTGTAGATGTCCTTGCCGATGGCCGTGACCTCTTCGTTGACACCGGCCGATCCGATGCTCAAGCCTCGGTCTTCGGGGTAGCCCAACAACGCGGCCTGCGTGCCTCGTGACACCAGGCTCGAACTGATGGCGAGGGCGGGGCCGAGCGGCGCGTCGGTCCGCAACACGGCCAGGTCGAAGTCCGGATCGAAGAAGACTGGTGTCGCGTTGTAGGCGCTGTTCCCCGAGCAGCACCGTGGTATCGCCGTTGCCTTCGCCCGCCACGACGTGGGCGTTGGTGGCCACCAACCCCGGACCGACGACGAAGCCCGAGCCTTCCTGCTCGCTACTGCATGCGGTCCCGAGGATCTTGACCGTCGAGAAGACGGCCGGATCCGCCAACGCCTTGGTCTCGGCATCGGTCGGCGTCGAGACTGACGGTGTCGACGGTGGGGTGAGCGTCGAGAACACCTGGGGAAAGCCCTGGTCGTTCAAGAAGGTCTGCAGGTCGTTGAAGATGGAGGGGGCCTGGGGCAACACGCCGTCGATGGAGTGCAGGATGTCCGAGCGGGCGACCGCCGCATCGAGAGACGTGAACCGACTGTTGGGCGACAGGATCACGGCCGCCACCACCCAGACGGAGAGGAGCACCATCAGCACCGCCACGCCGACCCCGAGGACCGCGTCCACGTTGCCCAGGTGGTGCCGGCGGACCGTGACGTTGCTCCAGGTCCCGATGACGCGGCCGGCATAGCCGAAGGCACATGCGGTCAGGAGGACGAGGGACACGACGACCACGGAGCGGGTGACGTCGTCGCTGTGGCCTCGGCTGAAGAGCGGCACCCACACGACCGTCCCGAGCAGGAATCCGAGAAAGAACCCACCGAAGGTGAGGATCTGGACGATGGCCCCCAGCCGCAGCCCATGGACGGCAGCCAGCAGCATCAGCCCGATGATCAGCAGGTCGACCCAATCCACCGCTGCGAGGGTAGCCAACGGTGCACCTGGAAATGCACCCCCCACAGCTATTGTCTCGGTGCTGTGCTTCCACGCTCCGTGTCTCGACACCGGCGTGTCAGGCGACGCAGTGGCGGCCCGTCCCTCCTTCTTGCTGCCCTGGCCGTCACCGCGTCGGGCTGTGCGCTGTCCGGGCACCCGGGTTCTCCCAAGGCGCCGCGCGTCCTCGGGCAGGCCAAGGGCACACCGCTGGCCGTGGGCCAGCCCGCCCCGAGCGGTACGGGCAATCTCGGTGCGGTGTCCTGCGCCACCGCACGTCGCTGTTGGGCCGTCGGCGTCGTCGGGCCCAATCCCGCCCCGGCCACCGGTGCCACGGTGATCGCGGGCACCAGGGATGGCGGCGCCACCTGGAAGGCTCAAGAGGTCGCGGGCGGGAGCACTCCGCAACTCAGCGGCGTCTCGTGCCCGACGGCGACGGCGTGCATGGCGGTCGGATCGAACGGGGCGTCCCTACCCGGGAGCGGTGTCGTGGTGACCACGACCGACGGCGGGGTGACCTGGTCCACCGTCACGGCACCGCAGAACGCACTGGTGGTCTCGAGCGTGACCTGCGCCAGTCCCACGGATTGCACCGTCATGGTGAGCGACGGAACGGCGACGTGGTCCGCCCACAGTGGCGACTTCGGTACGACCTGGCAACAGGAGGGGAACCTGCCGTCGTCCTTCTTCCCCGGGGACGATCTCACGTGCGTCCCCGGTGGCACGTGCATCGATGCGGGCTACGTGCCGACCAGCAACAGCCACGGGCAAGGCGCGGTCGCCGTGAGCGCAGACGGTGGGCAGACGTGGGCGCTGGCGGCGGTGCCGTCCGGGCTCGGCGTGCTGCAGTCCTCCTCGTGTCTCTCGGCCTCCGACTGCCTCGCCGCCGGCACGGCCGGGACAACGGTCAGCGACGTGGCCCCGGCCAAGGGCGAACTCCTGCACAGTGATGACGGAGGCCACACCTGGACACGTGCCGCACACGCGCCCCCCGTCGACGACGTCTACGGGATGGCCTGTCCGTCCGCTCAACAGTGCGTCATGGTCGGGACGCTCTGGTACGGCTTCCCCACCGTCGACGTTGGCGCGGTCGCGCAGAGCATCGACGCCGGCCTCACCTTCAAGGAGTCACCGAGCTCGTACATCCCGCTCACCCTGACCGCGGTGGCCTGCCCGACGGCGACCCGCTGCATCGCCGTCGGCGGTGACACCGTGGCCCGGATCACGGTCCTGCATCCCAAACGGCACCCTGCGGTCCCGGGCTCGCAGGAGCCGGGCACGCAAATCCCGGGTTCGCAGGAGCCGGGTTCGCAGGAGACTGGCTCGACCTGACCCCCTCGGGGACCGGTGCGGCGACCTGGCCTGGGAGAGAAGGATCCCTCGTCAGAAGGACGAAACCCCCGTACACTTCTGAACCGGAACGAGGCTGTGTTTGGAAGCGTGCGGGGGTACGCCGACTCCCGTCGCCCGAATGATGGAGGAGCGCTATGCCGCAGACCTGCCCGCAGTGTCAGACCGAAGCCACGGACGAGGCGGGTTTCTGCCCGAGTTGCGGCGCCCAGCTCGGCGGAGCGGCCGGTACGTCGGCCGCAGCACCCGCCGGCGCGTCGGCAGCGGCGACCGCTGCTCCGGCCGGAGCACCCGCCGGTGGATCAGCGGTTCCCGCGTACCACTTCAACGTCGCCCGCTGGTCCCTGGCCGACCGCATCTGCGGCGTGGCCACCATCGTGCTGTTCATTTCGTTGTTCCTGGCCTGGTTCGGCGTGAGCGTCATCGGCATCACGGTGACGGCCAGCGGCGTCTCGGCCCACGGCTACCTGTACCTCGTCATGATCATCTGCATCCTGATCGTCGCCTACCTGGCGTTGCGCGCCGGGTGGGACGAGCTGCCGGGCGGGATCAACCTGCCCCACCTCACCACCATGCTGGTGGCCACGCTGGTCAATCTGGTCATCGTGTTCATCGGCTTCATCTTCAAGCCGGGCGGCTCGGGCGTCGGCTGGCAGTTCGGCGCGTTCCTCGCTCTCATCGCGGCGATCGTCGCCGCGGCGCCCTACGCGATTCCGCAGCTGCGCGAAAAGACGATGGGGTGAGCCGGACCGCTCATCAGTGCCGCATGGCGGCGAGCAGCAACCCGGGGATCTTCGCAGCAGAGGGCTCCGCCTCGAAGGCCACGAACCGTCGCATCACGTCGTAAGAATCTGCCGCCGTGGCGAACCACGGCGGCTTGGGCCGGGACCGGAACGGTCCCCGCACGACGGACTTCTGCGGACGGTCGAACATGCCGGCGTTGCCCACCACGCCTGCACCCGACTGAATGTCGTTGCGGGCGTGACCCGGGTACGCCCCCCAGCTCGTGGAGCCCATGGCGAACGACAAGCCGTGCCAGACGTTCACGCCGATGGAGCCGTACCGCAGGTCGGCCACGGCCCGATCCACGCTCTCGGCCACGTCCGTGACCTTCATGGAGGAGGGGCTCACGATCACGGTGGCACCGAGCGTGCCCCATACGACGTCGTTGCAGAACGCGGTGGCGGCGTCGACGAAGGCCGCCGGCGTGGGGGCGGTCAAGGCCGTCTCGGCGACCTGCCCGACGAACGACTCCACGTTGAAGCAGATGTCGCGGGTCTGTCCGGGAGGGACGCTGCGGATGAACGTCCAGGGCAGCGCGTCGTCGGGCCCGCTGCCGTACTCCTCGGCGTCGGGATGGGCCGCCACGAAGGCGTCCCGCCGCTCTGCGGCGCCCGGGTAGTAGGCGCGGCGCGTCGTCACGGTGGCCAGCGTCTGCGTGAGGGCGCCGAGGAACGCCTCACGCTGGGGCCAGTCGGCGTGCGTCACGACGACGCGAGCGGAGATGCAATTGAAGCCGGCGTTGTTCACGAGCATGGTCGCGACGTGCTCGGCCTGGTAGAGCAGTTCGGCGATCGACCACTTCCCGGGCACGATGATCACCGGCGAGACATTGCCGAGCTCCGCCGTCACCGGCTTGTCCAGCGCGGGGTCGTCGTCCTGCTTGCGTCGCGCGCCCT
This sequence comes from uncultured Acidimicrobiaceae bacterium, assembly GCA_963762175.1. Lineage (GTDB taxonomy): Bacteria > Actinomycetota > Acidimicrobiia > Acidimicrobiales > RAAP-2 > Bog-473. Next base: position 103,801 of record CAVXJW010000001.1, on the reverse strand, counting down.
CGGCACCGGAGCCGAAGACGACGGCGTCATAGGTCTTGTCGGAGCCGGTGATGTGAACCTCGTCGATCTGGGCGTGCCCCGTCAGGTAGGCGCCGACCGCCGCACCGCCGTCGACGATCTGCAGGACGCCGACGTCGACGAGCGCCGCCAGGGCGCGGCGCCAGTACGGCACGAGGTAGTCGTTGACCGGGTTGGCCTTCATGACGACGACCTTGCCCTCGACGAAGAGCTTGGCCAGTGCGTCCCGCGGCCCGAGCGACGCAACGTTGCCGGCCGCCAGGACGAGCGCCGTGCCGGCATGGGCGTCGGGGTCGGCGTAAGCGGCCGCCTGGCCGGGGACGAGGTCGGCCCGGGTGACGCCGGGCTGCATCCAGATCTCGGCCGTCGTCTGCGGGAACGTGATCCGATCGAAGGCGTTGGCGGGGAAGACCTGGACGCGCAGCCGCCCATCCGCTGCCTCGCGCACCGGACCGGCGAAGGAGGGCTTGCCGTCTTTGGCGATGTCACGCAGCGCATCACGCAAGAGGCGCGTCATACGCACGAAGGTCCCGATGCCAGAGGACAGCTCCTCGCCCGCCTCGGAGGTGCCCGGCCTCAGACCCTTGGCGCGGCAGGCGGCGGCCAACCATTCGTCCTCCACGGCCATGGTGTCGGTGATGACCTGCTGGAGGAGATCGGCCCGGGCGGCGGCATCGGTTGCGGCCCACGCGGCGGCGCGGCCGGCAACCGCCTCGACGACGGCGTGCAACGCGTCGGCGTCGAACTCGACAGGTCCGGCCCCGGCATTGCCGCCTGGACCCGGCTGATCACTGGTCGGAGCGACCGCCCCCCGGCTCGTGATGGTCATGTCGTCCTCCCCTTCGCGGCCCGCTCGTGACCGCCCGAGCGGGACCGGAACACGTCGCCGGCCTGTCCCAAGCGTACCGAGGCAGCTGGCCCGCCGATCCGGGCGCCCGGGCGGCGGCCGACCGGGTCGGCGGACTCCTGAAGAGGATCGCCCCGGTCAGGCCACCCGGGGTAGCACTTCCTCGGAGAGCAGCGCGAGGTGGTCGAGGTCATCGAGGTCGAGCACCTGGAGGTACATCGACTGGGCACCGAGGGCGGCGAACTCCTGGATCCGGGCCACGACGTCGTCTGGGTTGCCGGCCAGGCCGTTGGCCCGCAGCTCGTCGGCCTGGCGGCCGATGTTGGCGGCGCGGCGGTCCACCTCCGCCGCGTCGGCCCCGCAGCAGACGACCTGGGCCGCGGAGAGTCGCAGCGTCCCGGGATCGCGTCCTCGGTCCTGACAGGCGGCGCGCACTCGAACGAACTGCGCCTCGGTGTCGGCCAACGAGGAGAACGGGAGGTTGAACTCGTCGGCGTAGGTCGCGGCGAGCCGCGGCGTCCGCTTGGCGCCGCCACCACCCACGATGAGCGGTGGGTGGGGCTCCTGCACGGGCTTGGGCAGACCCGGGCTGCCCTTCAACTGGTAGTGGCGCCCGGCGAAATCGAAGGTCTGCCCGACCGGCGTGTCCCACAGGCCGGTGATGATGGCGAACTGCTCCTCCAGCCGCTCGAAGCGCTCGCCGAGCGGTTGGAATGGCACCCCGTAGGCGGTGTGCTCCCCGTCGTACCAACCGGCGCCCAGTCCGAGCTCGGCGCGCCCGCCACTCATGTCGTCGACCTGTGCCACCTGGCCGGCGAGCAGTCCGGGCCAGCGGAACGTGGCCGAGGTCACGAGCGTGCCCAGGCGGATGCGGTCGGTCTCGCGCCCGATGGCGCCGAGCGTCAGCCAGGCGTCGGTCGGGCCGGGGAGGCCGTCCCCGCCCATGGTGAGGAAGTGGTCCGAGCGGAAGAACGCATCGAAGCCGGCCGCCTCGGCCGTCTGTGCCATCCTCAGCTGCTGCTCGAAGGACGCGCCCTGTTGGGGTTCCACGAAGATACGGAGCTTCATCGACTCAAGTTAACCGGCAGTGCTCGCATCCGACCGTGCATGCGGCCTTAGCTGCTGCAGTGTCGGCACGCCCGCGACAGACTGCACGCATGCACATCGGCGTGATCTTTCCCCAGACCGAATTGGGTGGTGACCTCGGTGCGGTGCGTGCCCTCGGGCAGGCCGTGGCCGACCTCGGCTACACCCACCTGGCCGCCTACGACCACGTCCTCGGAGGTGACACGGCGGTGCTGGGCGAGCTCGGTGGCCCGTACACGATCGACAGCACGTTCCGCGAGCCACTGATGATGTTCGCCTACCTGGCCGGCCGCACCGACCTAGGGCTTCGCCACGTCGATCCTCATCGGGCCGCAACGCCAGACTGCCTTGTTGGCGAAGCAGGCGGCCGAGATCGACATGCTCTGCGGCGGGCGCTTCCGGCTCGGGCTGGGTATCGGATGGAACAAGCTCGAGTACGACGCCCTCGGCATGCCGTTCGAAGAGCGCGCCGACATCCTCGAAGAGCAGGTCGCCGTGCTACGAGCCCTGTGGACCGAGCGCAGTGTCACCGTGGACGGTCGCTACCACCACATCCGGGCGTCCGGGTTGGCGCCGCTGCCGGTGCAGCGGCCGATCCCGATCTGGATCGGCGGCCACGCACCCGCCGCGCTGCGCCGGGTGGGCCGCATCGCCGACGGCTGGTTCCCCATGGTCCGCCCGGGTGGTGGTCTCGACGCTGCGCTCGAGCTCATCCGCGAGGGTGCGGCGGAGGTCGGACGCGACGTCTCGAAGCTGGAGTTCGAGGGGCGGCTGGAGTACTCCGTCCGGGACCACGACAAGATTGCCGAGCACGCCCGTCGCTGGCGGGCAGCGGGGGCGAGTCACTTGTCGCTCAACACGATGCACTCCGACCTCCCCGACACGGACGCACACATCGCGGCACTCGAGGAGATGGCGGCGCTGCTTCTCTAAGTCGATTGCTTCTCTGAGTCGGGATCCGCACGTCTCCGTCATGCCAACATGAGGTATGCCGGACGAATCGGGTCCGGACGAATCGGGTCCGGACGAACCCACGCCCGACGCCCGACCCGACGTCGCACTGTCCACGATCGCTGCGCAGTGGGGTCGCATCGGATGCACGGGCTTCGGCGGACCGCCGACGCACATCGCCATGTTGCGCCGGCTGACCGTCGAGCGAGAGGGATGGCTCGACGAGACCGAGTTCGAGGACGCCATCGCCGCGTCGAACCTGCTGCCGGGACCGGCGTCGACCCAACTCGCCATCTTCTGCGCCTGGCGTCTCCGCGGCCTGCGCGGCGCACTCATCGGTGGCGCCTGCTTCATCGTTCCCGGACTGGTCGCGATCATCGCGTTGGCCGCAGTCTTCCTGGCGAACGACCCTCCGACCTGGATCAAGGGTGCGGCGTTGGGGGCGGGCGCCGCGGTGGCGCCCGTCGCCCTCAACGCTGCCCTGGGGCTTGTCCCCGCCAGCTGGCGTCGGGCCGGTGGGCTCCCGGCGCGCCGAATCCGCTGGGTGCTCTACGCGCTCGTGGGAGGCCTGGCGGCAGCCACCGTCGGGACCTTTCTCGTCCTGGTCCTGGTCGCCTGCGGCGCGATCGAAGCGCTGCTCTCCGGCCGACCGCGGCCGCCCCGACACCTGCTGAGTCTGGTCACGGCCCCGATTGCGGTCGTTGCTGCCTCCGGGCTCGGGGCGCTGGCCTGGGTCGCGCTCAAGGTCGGCGCGCTCTCCTTCGGCGGCGGCTTCGTCATCATCCCCCTCATGCAGGCCGACGCGGTGCACCACTACCACTGGATGACCAACAGTCAGTTTCTCAACGCGGTGGCGCTCGGCCAGATCACACCGGGCCCCGTCGTGCAGACCATCGCAGTCGTCGGGTACGCGGCCGGAGGTGTGGGCGGAGCATTGCTCGCCGCGCTCATCGCGTTCACACCCTCGTTCGTCCTCATCTTCGTGGGCGCCCGGCACTTCGGTGCCCTCCGGGTCAATCGGCTCGCGCAGTCCTTTCTCGGTGGGGCGGGACCGGCCGCCATCGGGGCCATCGGCGGCGCGTCCATCCCCCTCGCGTTCGCGATCACCCACGTCTGGCAAGTCGGCGTCCTCGTCGGCGCTGCCATCGTGATCATCGTTCTGCGCCGCAGCGTGGTGCTCGTCCTCGTCGCCGCTGGATGCATCGGCGCGATCGGGGCCGCGTTGGGCCTGCCCGTGGGAGCCTGACCCTCGCGCACCGTTCGGACAACAAACCGCTGGTCCGGTACGGCGCCACCCCCCGCCTTTGGCAGGATAGGTAGGTGAGCGAACACACCGGCTACCCCGGTGCACCCCCCGGCTGGTACCAAGATCCCGCCGGCGGCCCGGGCCAGCGCTGGTGGGACGGCTACGCCTGGACGGAGTCCACCGTGTTGCCCCAGGCTGCGCCGCCGCCGCCCACACCCCCTTGGGCCGGCGCACCGGCACCCCAGGGATCTGCCTCCCATGTGGCGCCCTGGGCCGTTGCATCGGAGCGGCTGAGCACGCACAACACGACGGAATTGATGGACACCGAACACAGCATCGTGCCGCTGGCCCGCTTCGCGGTGGCGGTACCGGCGGTGTACTTCATCGTCATCCTCCTCCTCCAGCGCGCCAACGCCGACCAGTTGCGTTCGGCCGGCCATCAATTCCGGATCGACTGGCACGACGCACAGCACGGCATCACGCCGCCCCCCTACCACGAGCCCAGCAACGCACTGACCCCTCTCGGTCTCCTCATCGGCGTGATCACTGTGGTTGCCATCGTCTTCGCCTGCATCTGGCAGCACCGGGCAGCGTCGGCCGCCCGCGCCCTCGACATCCCGTCGAGCTCGACGCCCGCCTGGGGTGTCGGCTCGTGGTTCGTCCCAGTCGTCAATTTGTGGGTGCCGTACACGGCCGTGCGTGACTGCCTGCCGACCGGGCACCCCGCCCGGCAGCGGGTCCTCCATTGGTGGATCGCCTTGCTGTGCGCAGGCTTCCTCACCCTCGCCGCCTCCGTCACGGCGCTGGTCTCGACGGGTCCCGCGCTGATCGTGTCGATCCCCGCTGCGCTGGCCGCGCTGGCGGTCATCGCCTGGGCGCCGGGCGTCGTGCTGGCCATCGCCGCCTCGCACCAGGAACTCTTCGAGCACCAGACGGGCCGGGCCGAGGTCTTCCAAGGCTGACCGACCCTGTTCGGGTAATTCTCGGCAATTGGCCCGCGTAACGCGAACATACGAACTGTTCACCTCGGGATTGCGCTGCTGTTGCTTGGCGTTCACCTTGCCTGGCTACGTTCCTGGTAGTGGCCGACGGAGAGATCACCCAAGCGAGTCTCAATCCTGTTACGACCGGCTCGCAGTCCTATGTCGACAAGGCGCTGCAGGCCCTCGACCCGGATGCGACGCGCCCCGCCTGCGTGATGCGTTCGGTCAATCTGAATCTCGGATTTTCGGGCCGCATCGTCCTCAACGACGTCAACGTCGACCTGATGCGCGGGTCGATCACCGCGCTGATCGGGCCGACGGGCTCGGGCAAGTCCACCTTCCTCCGCACCCTCAACCGCATGAACGACCGCGTGCCCGGCTTCACGCGGGAAGGCGACGTCACGCTCGACGAAGAGAGTCTGTGGGCCCAGCACGTCGACCTCCTGACGCTGCGCCGGCGCGTCGGCATGTTGTTCCAGCGGCCGAACCCCTTCCCGATGTCGATCAAGGACAACGTCGTCGCGGGTGTCAAGGCGCACCGCATCGCCAAGGGCAAGCAGCTCGATGTCGTGTGCGAGCGTCGGCTCACCGAGGTCGGCCTGTGGGACGCGGTCAAGGACCGCCTGAACGACTCGCCCTTCCGCCTGTCCGGCGGGCAGCAGCAGTTGCTCTGCCTGGCGCGCGCGCTGGCCGTCGGTCCTGAGGTCCTGCTGCTCGACGAGCCGACCTCGTCGCTCGACCCCGTCACGACCGAGTCGATTGAGGCACTGCTCAAGACTCTGGCACCCGCACTGACGCTGATCGTCGTGACGCACAACCTCGGCCAAGCGATGCGGGTCTCGCACCAGACGATGTTCTTCTACCAAGGTGCGCTCGTCGAGTACGGCGCGACCGACGACCTTTTCAACCGGCCGTCACATCCCGACACTGAGCGCTACGTCACGGGACGGATGGGGTAACGCGGGGCTGACCCGCACGCAACGAACCGGGGACAGTGCAGCGGACACTCCACGCACAGCGTTTCGAGTCTTTGGGACGAGAGCGGGTGCCGTGGATGCGAGCAACGACAGATCGACAGACACCCAATCGGCCGGACACGGTCTTCGGATCGCCGGCAACAGAGCAACACCAACCACACCACACAAGGAGAGAACCTGTGACCAAGTTGATGAGAGCGACGCGCGTACGACGCGCCGCGATCACCGTAGCGGCGGCGGCGGGCCTCGCGCTGAGCTCGCTCGTCGTGAGCACGGCCGCCTCGGCCGCCGCCAAGCTGCCCTCCGGCGGCGTCGAGAAGCCGGCAGGCGGGTCCGTGTCGGAGACGGGGAGCACGCTGCTCTACCCCCTGTTCAACCTCTGGGCGAGCGGCTACAACGAGAAGTACCCGAGCGTCAGCATCCAGACGGCGGGCACGGGATCGGGCACCGGTATCTCAGAGGCGCAGAACGGGCACGATCGACATCGGTGCGTCCGACGCCTACCTGGCGCCGAGCGTGACGCAGTCGGACCCGCACCTGAAGAACATCCCGCTGGCGATCTCGGCGCAGCTCGTCGCCTACAACGTGCCCGGCGTCACCGCCCACCTCAAGCTCAGCGGCAAGGTGCTCTCGGCCATCTACCAGGGCCAGATCACCACGTGGAACGCCTCGCAGATCGCAAGCCTGAACAAGGGCGTGACCCTGCCGGCGACGCCGATCGTGACGCTGCACCGTTCCGACAGCAGCGGTGACACGTTCCTCTTCACGAGTTACCTCTCGAAGGCCGACCCGTCGGGCTGGGGCGCGAAGATCAGCTACAACACGACGGTCCCGTGGCCGAACGCGCCGGGCGCGCTCGGCGAGTCCGGGAACTCGGGCATGGTCTCGGGGTGCAAGGCCACGGTCGGCTGCATCGCCTACGTCGGCATCAGCTACCAGACCCAGGTGCTGCAGGCGGGCCTCGGCTACGCCTCGTTGGAGAACGCGAAGGGCCAGTACATCCTGCCGAGCTCCTCGAGCATTGAGGCCGAGGCGGCGTACTTCGTGAAGAAGACGCCGGCCAACGGCACGATCTCGATGATCTACGGCGCGGCACCTGGCGGCTACCCGATCGTCAACTACGAGTACGCCATCGTGTCGAACGACCAGACGTCCTCGTCGACGGCCAAGAACATCCGCTCGGTCCTGGAGTGGGCGGTCAACCTGAAGCAGGGCTCGGACCCGTCGTATCTCTCGCAGGTCGACTTCCAGCCGCTTCCGGCCAAGGTCGTGGCGCAGTCGGTCAAGCAGATCCTCGGCATCTCGTAGATGACCACCGTCGGCGGTGTGGCGGGGAGCATCCCCGCCACACCGCGTTCGACGGCGCTGCGCAAGCCGCCCTGGCCCCGGCGCGCCGCTGACAGCATCCGACGCAACGAGGAGAGCGGCTGGCAGACCGTGGCCTGGGTCGCCGTGCTGCTCCCGCTGGCCGCTCTCGTCTTCGCGGTCACGGTCCTGGCCATCAAGGCCTGGCCCGCCGTGCGCGTCAACGGGTGGTACTTCCTCTACGGCCGGACGTGGACCGACGGCAGCGGGGCCTACGCCGCCACCGTCCACACCGACGGCGTGGCCCACATCCAAGGGGCCCAGTTCGGAGCCTGGGCCATCATCTGGGGCACCCTGGCCTCGTCCCTGATCGCCATCGTCATCGCCATCCCGCTGTCGATCGGGGCGGCCTTCGCCCTGACCGAGCGCATGCCCGGCTGGATCTCCCGGCCCGTGGGGTTGACCGTCGAGATCCTGGCCGGGCATCCCGAGCGTGGTCATCGGTCTGTGGGGCATCCTGACCTTCGGGCCCTGGTTGGCCGACCACGTCTACCCGGTGATCGCCAACAACATGCCGGACGTACCGGTCCTCCGCTACTTCGGGAACCCGCACGGCGGTGGCGAGGGCCTCCTGACCGCCGGCATCGTGCTGGCGCTCATGATCGTTCCCATCATCACCTCGACCACTCGGGACCTCTTCGCCCAGGTGCCTCCGCTTGCCTAAGGAGGGCGCGTCCGCCCTGGGCATGACCGACTGGGAGGTGGCCAACAAGGTCACCCTGCCGTGGGTCCGTTCGGGCATCATCGGCGCCACCGTGCTCGGCCTCGGCCGGGCCCTGGGCGAGACCATCGCCGTCGTCATGATCGGCGGGGCGATCCTGCAGATCCCCCGCACCATCTACCAGCCGATGACCACCGTCGCCGCCACCATCCTGACCCAGCTGGACGGCGCGCAGACCGACGGGACCGGCTTCTACGTCGCCACCTTGGCCGAGCTGGCCCTCGTCCTCGCCGTCATCTCGGTCGCCGTCAACCTGGTGGCCCGGCTCATCGTCAACCGGACGGGTCGGGTCACGGCACCGCTCGGCGGCGCCTGATGTCGACGTCGCTCGCCGCCGCCCCGGCAACGCGGCGTCGCCGGGTCGCAACCCAGTCGTGGCGCGCGCTGACCTACCTTGCGCTCGCTCCTCATCATCGGTCCAGCCGCCTGGCTTCTCCTCGGCGTCGTGGCGCGGGCCTGGTCGCATTGGCGCTGGAGACGTGCTCTGGACGCACGCTCACGCCCACCGGCGGCGGCCTGCGCGACCAGATCCTCGGCACGCTGATCCTCATGGTGGCCGTGTTCGTGGTCGCCGGGACCGTGGGCGTGATGGCGGGCATCCACCTGTCGGAGTTCGCCCGGCCCGGTAAGTTCAGCGGCCGATTGAGCGGGCCCCTGCGCACCGCGTCGGACGTCCTCTCTGGCTTCCCTTCCATCGTGCTCGGCTACGTCGGCTACGTGGCCCTGGTCGTCGGTCTCGGCTGGAGCCTGTCGCTCCTTCCGGCGGTGATCATCCTGTCGATCATGGTGATCCCCTACATCGCCAAGACGACGGAGAACTCGTTGCGCCAGGTGCCCACCGGCTACCGGGAGGGCGCCGAGGCGCTCGGCATGTCGGGCGGCTACTCGCTGCGCAAGGTGGTGCTGAAGAGCGCGCTGCCGGGCATCGTCACCGGCCTCCTCCTGGCACTGGCCATCGCCTGCGGGGAGACGGCGCCCCTGCTCTACACGGCCGGGTTCTCCAACACGCTGCCGCACGGGATCACCCACGCGCAGTTCCCCTACCTGACCTACGTCGTGTTCACCTTCTACAACGACCCCTCGGTCCAGAAGCACTACCTGGCCTACGACGCCGCGCTGATCCTGGTGGTGATCGTGCTGCTCCTCCTGGTGGCCAGCCGCATCATCGTCGCGCGCACCCAGCGCCACTCCGAGAGCGCCCGCACCACCCAGCGCGGGGTCTTCGGGCGGTTCCGGAACGACCCGACCCAGGCCCCGGCGCCCGCCACCACCACGGCACCGCCCGACATCGGGCCCGGGCTCGGCGGCCTGCCGACGACCTGAGCGGCCCGCCCACAACCTCGGCGGCCTACCCACAACCTGAACAGCCTCCCGACGACCTGCACAGCCGGCGGACGACTGGACATCACGACCTGCGGAACTCCTGACGAGCCGGCGGGGACACCACGTAAGGTGGCGCCGTCAGACCGACAGGACCAGACGAGGAGGCATTGGTGAGCGCAGGACCTGAGTGGGGGCCGCTGGCCCGACTGGCGGGGATCTGGGAGGGCGAGAAGGGCGAGGACGTGGCCTACGCCAACGAGAAGGGGGAGATCGGCCTGACCCCCTACCGCGAGCACATCGACTTCAAGCCCTTCGGGCCGGTGGAGAACGGGAGCCAGGTGCTCTACGGCCTCGACTACCGCATGGCGGCCTGGCGCGGCGACGAGGACAGCCCGTTCCACACCGAGGTCGGCTACTGGATGTGGGACGCCCGCGACAGCGAGGTCGTCCGCTGCTTCCTGATCCCGCGCGGCTCGGCCATCGTCGCCGGCGCCGTGGTCGGAGCCGACGACACCAAGTTCACCCTGCACGCCAGCGTGGGCAGCCAGACCTACGGCATCCTCTCCAACAACTGGCTGGACAAGAACGCCCAGGCCATCCGCTACGAGGTGACGATCGACACCAGCGTGGAGGACGAGTTCACCTACACCGAGACGACCGTGATCAAGCACGCCCGGCTGCCCGAGGAGGTCGTCCACACCGACCTCAACACGCTGCGCAAGATCGCCGACGCCTAGCGGCGACCGGTAGGGTCGCCGCGGCGGGGGCCGGGAGGAAGGCACGACATGTTCGAGTGGTCCGAAGAGCAGCTGGCGATCCGCGACGCGGTGCGACGCTTCGTCGACGAAGAGGTCAAGCCCAACGTCGAGGAGCTCGAGCACGGCGAGACTCCGCCCTACGAGGTGATCCGCAAGCTGTACCGGACGTTCGGGCTCGACGCCCTCGCCCGGGACTCGGCCAAGCGGGCCATCGAGCGCAAGGCGGCGGGTGGCGAGGCCCCGGGTACGGCCGCCGAGAGGGCCGAGGGCGGCTCCAACGCGGCCATGACCATGATCCCGATCATCGAGCTGTGCCACTACTGCCCCGGCATCGTGACCGCGCTCGGCGTGAGCACGGGGCTGGCCGGCGGCACCATCATGAAGAGCGGCACGCCGGCGCAGATGGAGCGCTGGGGCCTCGACCTCATGACGCTCGACAAGGTGGGCGCCTGGGCCATCACCGAACCCGACTCGGGCTCCGACGCGCTGGGCGGCATGAAGTCGACCGCCGCAGCGCGACGGCGAGGAGTACGTCCTCAACGGCAACAAGACGTTCATCACGAACGGCCCCTACGCCGACACCATCGTCTTCTACGCCAAGCTCGACGACGGCAGCGGCACGCCGCTGCGCCAGCGGCCGGTGCTCACCTTCATCCTCGACACCGGGATGCCCGGGCTCGAACAATCCAGGCCCTTCCGCAAGATGGGCCTGCACTCCTCCCCGACGGGCGAGCTCTTCCTGACCGACGTGCGCGTCGGCAAGGACCGCCTCCTCGGCGAGTCGGAGGGGACGCCCGGCGGGAACGAAGGCCGCGAGAGCGCCAAGGGCAACTTCGTCACCGAGCGGGCCGGCGTGGCCGCCATGTCGCTCGGGCTGATTGAGGAATGCCTCAAGCTGTCGGTCCAGTACGCCAAGGACCGCATGCTGTGGGAGCGGCCGATCTCGGAGTTCCAGCTGATCCAGCTCAAACTGGCCAAGATGGAGATCGCGCGCCTCAACGTCGAGAACCTGGTGTTCCGCCACATCGAGATGGCGGCCGCCGGCAAGAGCCTGACCCTGGCCGAGGCCTCGGCCATGAAGCTCTACTCGGCGCAGGCGGCGTCGGAGGTGGCCATGGAGGCGGTGCAGCTCTTCGGGGGCAACGGCTACATGTCCGAGTTCCGTGTCGAGCAGCTGGCCCGCGACGCCAAGGTCTTCCAGATCTACGCCGGGACCGACGAGATCCAGGTGACCCACATTGCGCGGGACCTGCTGAGCCGCTGACGTGACCGACCTGTTCGGACCGGCTCCCGCCGACGCCGTGTTCGACGACATGGTCGACCTGCGGCGGATGCTGCACCGCCGACCCGAGCTGGCCTTCGAGGAACACGAGACGACGGCGCTCATCCGCGACCACATGGCGGCGCTCGGCATCCCCGAGACGCTGCGCACGACCGAGACGGGCGGCATCTTCACCATGGAGGGCGGCCGGCCCGGCGGGAGCGTCGTCCTGCGGGGCGACATCGACGGGCTGCCGGTGCAGGAGGACGCGGCGCGTGCGGTCCACTCGGAGGTCGAGGGCGTCATGCACGCCTGCGGCCACGACGTGCACGTGGCCTCCCTGCTCGGCGCGGCGTCGCTGCTGGCGGCCCGCCGCGAGGACCTCCCCGGGCGCTACGTGTTCCTCTTCCAGCCGGCCGAGGAGGCGCTGTGCGGGGCCAAGCGGATGCTCGAACGCGGCGCGCTGACGGCCATGGAAGGGTCACGCCTCGTCGGCTTCCACGTCACGTCGCAGCTGCCCGGCGGGCTTCGTCGCCCTGCGCGCCGGCATCGCCATGTCCGAGGCGAACTCGCTGCGCATCACGCTGAGCGGGCCGGGCGGGCACGGCGCCATGCCGTCGGCGAAGGGCGACGTGATCCGGGCCACCGCCGAGCTGGTGAGCCGGCTGGGCGACGTGGCGTCGGGCCTGCGCTACGAGGAGACTGACTGCGTGTGCAGCGCCGGCACCATCCACGCCGGCACCGCCGTCAACGTCGTGCCGACCTCGGCCCGCGTCACCGGCACGCTGCGCACCTTCACCGAGGCCCAGCACGAAGAGGCGCTGGTCCGCCTGCAGGACCTGTGCGACCAGGTCGGCGACGACCAGGGCGTCCACGTGGAGCTGGAGCTGCCCGAGCACACCCGGGCCGTGGTGAACGACGCCGAGGCGACCGCCGCTGGTCGAGGCGGAGGCGAGCGTCGTGCTCGGCCCTGACCAGGTCTTTCGCATGCCGCCAGTCGGCGCCCAGCGACGACGTGAGCGAGTTCCTGCGCCACCTGCCCGGCTGCTACTTCTTCGTCGGCGGCGGCGCGGCGGACGGCTCGAGCGGCGATGCACCACAGCCCCACCTTCCTCGTCGAGGACGAGTCCCTGCGGGTCGGGGCCGAGCGTCCTGGCCCGCAGCGCGCTGGCATTGGCCGCGCCGTGAGCCCACCGGGCACAATGGGCCGATGACGGCCTCGGACCTCTTCGACATCGCGGGGAAGACGGCCCTCGTCACCGGCGGCAGCCGCGGCATCGGCAAGATGATCGCCGACGGGCTTCGTGGACGCCGGCGTGAAGGTCTACATCTCGTCGCGCAAGGCGGACGTCTGCGAGGAGGTCGCCGCCGAGCTGTCGCGAAGAAGGGCACGTGCATCGCCGTCCCCGCCGACCTCTCCACCGAGGCCGAGTGCCGGCGCCTGGCCGACGAGATCGGCGGCGCGGGAGGACTCGCTCGACATTCTGGTGAACAACGCCGGCGCCACCTGGGGCGCGCCTCTGGCCGACTTCGACGAGGCCGCCTTCGAGCGTGTACTCGCCCTCAACGTCAAGGGCGTCTTCCATCTGACCAAGTTCCTCGTCCCGCTGCTGGAGACGGCCGGGCACGGTGGAGGCCCCGGCGCGGGTCATCAACATCGGGTCGATCGACGGCATTCAGGTGCCGGCGCTCGAGACCTACTCCTACAGCGCGTCGAAGGCGGCCGTGCACCAGCTCACCCGGCACCTGGCCAAGCGCCTGGCCCCGTTGGTGACGGTGAACGCCATCGCGCCGGGGCCCTTCGAGTCCAAGATGATGGCGGCCACGCTGGAAGCCTTCGGTGAGCAGATCGCGTCGAGCGCACCGCTGAAGCGGATCGGCCGGCCCGACGACATGGCCGGCGCCGCCATCTACCTGTCCTCGCGGGCGGGGGCCTACCTGACCGGCGCCATCATCCCGGTCGACGGGGGAATCGCCACCACGCGCTGAGCCGTAGTTCATCGCGAGTTCGCTGCACCGAACCACTACCAGGGGGTCACACCGTGTTGCTGCTCCATCAGGTCCATCAGGTCGCGGGCGCCCAGGAGGACGCCTTCGACGACGCCTTCCGCGAGGAGTACATGCCGGCGCTGGCCAAGTCGGACGGCTCCCGGCTGCTCTGGTACCTGCGACTTGCCCACGGGAGCGGACAGGCCTACACCGTGGTCTCCATCACCGGCTGTCGTGACGCGACGGCGTGGGCGGAACTGGCCGAGCGTGTGCGCGGCGGCGACCTCGCCGCCTGGTCGGCCAAGGTCGACGCCATGCGGCACTCGACCACCGCCAAGGTCGTCCAACCGGTGCCCTGGTCGCCGCTGCAGGACATCGACCTCGCCACCGTGCCGGTCGACGGTGAGACGCACAAGAACTCGCTCTTCATGGAGGACACGGCATGGCCCTTCGCCGGCGGGCTGCAGGCCTACCTGGCCAAGGCGGGCACGCTCTACGACCACACGCTGAGCAGCCAGAAAGAGGAGGGCATCGGCATGATCGAGCTCGAGGCCGCCTTCCAGCCGGTCTTCGGGACCCACATGACGACCGAGGTCATCCTGTGGCAGCGCGTCGTCAACACGAAGGCGGTCATGTGGATGCTGGGGCACGATCTCCCGCCGGAGGCATCGGCGCCGGGGACCTGGCTGCACGACGCGCTCGAGGTGCGCGACCGCTGGGAGAGCCGGCTGCTGCGCAGCGCATCGTGGTCGCCGCTCGTACTGAGCGTCCGCAGGGATGCGCGCCGGGTGGGGGATCAGGCCGCTGCCGCGCCTGCATGGCGGCCCGTCAGCGAACGGCCGGCGCCAGGTCGTGCGGGCCCTGCGGCGGGTAGCCCCCGGCGTCGCGGATGGCCTGGCCCCATGGCGTGAGGAGGCCGACCAATTTGTCGAACCCGTCCCCGAGCGCGTCGAGCATGACGGTGCACTGGGCATCGGTCGCGACCTCGACGGACTCGCGGAGCGACGCGCCCTTCGGCGGTGAACGCGCCGTCGGCCAGCAGCCCGCGATCCACGAGCCGCTCCTCCGCCGCGGCGAGCTGCGCGTCGGACCAGGCGCGGGTGCGGATGTAGCTGCGGAGCGGGAGTCCCCAGTAGAGCTCGGTCAGCAGCCCGACCTCGGTGGCATCGAGGCCGGCGAGACGTCCACGCCGCGGTGTGCGCGTCGCCGCGGTACTCGCGCAGCAGGTCGGCCAGCCGCCACATGTTCCGCCATCGGATCGCCCGGGAAGCCCGAGGCTCAGCAGCCCGGCGAAGAGCGGCTTGCCCTCCGGCCGCAGCGGCGCCACGGCCTCGGCCAGAAGATCGGTCGCCTCCCTCGAGGCCCTCGGGCTTCGGGCCCGAGGATGCGCACCAGCTGCGCCGACCGCACCCTCCGTCCGCGCCGCGCAGATGGTGGCGGCATCGACCTTGCTCCAGCCGAACTGCGCACGGACGGCACCACCGCCTCGGGGTTGAACACCGCGAACGCGGCGGCGACCACCTCGCCGGGCACCTGCCCCATCACCGAGCCGCGGCTCGTGAAGTAGGCGGGACCGTCGGGGAGCTCCACGCCGCCGGCGCAGCGGTCCCGGGCTGGGCGAGAACCCGAGCGCCGCGTAGGCGGCGTGGCACTCGGGCGAGAAGTAGACCTGCCCGGCAACGGGCTCCAACGCCATGGCCAGCTTTCTTGTCGAAGAACCGCGCAACTGGGTCACAATTGACACCCTAGGTCGAGACGTTCCCTTTAACGTCGTAGACATGACGATGGGGGACGAACAGCCCTGGCTGCGCCCATCTCCGGGCCTGTGGCGGATGCGCAGGGCCGAGGTCGCGACGATCTCGGTGGTGCTCGCCGCGTTCTTCGGGCTCGTCTTCTCGGCGGCGGGCGGCCCGCTGCCGGGCATCATCAGCGCCGTCGTGGTGCTGCTCCTCGGCGCGCTGTGGACGTGGTTCCTCCGCCGCCGCTTCCGGGCCTGGCGCTACCAGGAGCGCAACGAGGACCTCATCGTCGCCCGTGGCGTCATGGTCCAGCGGCTCTCGGTCGTGCCGTACGGGAGGATGCAGTTCGTCGAGGTGACCGCGGGACCGATCGAGCGGCTCTTCCAGCTGTCGACGGTCAAGCTCCACACGGCGGCCGCGGCCAGTGACGCCCGCATTCCCGGACTGGAGCGGGCCGAGGCGGCGCGCCTGCGGGACCGGCTGACCGAACTGGGCGAGTCGATGGCGGCGGGCATGTGACCGACGCCGGCCCCGCCCCACCGCCGCCCGACGACGGCTGGTGCCGGCTCCACCCGCTCACGCCCGTGGCCCGCATCGGCAAGATCGTCCCCGCCCTGGTGCTGCTCTTCGTCGTGTCCTCCATCCACTCGAAGGCCGAGAACGGGAGCGCCGAGACCGCCTACCTCGTCATCTTCACCCTGGCCTCGGTCGTCTACGGCTACGTCCACTGGATGGTGACCCGCTGGCGCTTCGAGGGCGACACGCTGCGGATCGAGACCGGGCTCATCCGCAAGGACTCGCGCCGGCTGCCGCTGGCCCGCATCCAGGCGGTGGACATCGTCCGGCCCCTCCTGGCGCGCCTCCTCGGCGTCTCCGAGCTGCGCGTCCGCCTGGCCGGATCGGGATCGACCGACGGCAAGCTGGCCTTCCTCTCCGAAGCCCAGGCGGCCGAGCTGCGCTCGCCCTCCTCGCCGGGCACATCGACGCCGAGGTCGCCGTGTCGAGCAACACCGGCCTGCCGATGGCCAGTGTCGACACCGGCCGCCTGCTCGCGTCGACCTTCCTGTCGCTGATCACGATCGTCGTGGTCGGCACGATCGGCCGCGCTGGCCGTCCTCGACCAGTTCGAGCCGAAGACGGCGGCGGCCGTGGCGGGCATCCTCGCCGTGTACCTCATCAGCGCCGCCGGCGTGATCTGGCGGCGGCTGTCGGGCCAGTACGCCTTCATCGCGGTCGAGGCGCCCGAAGGCGTGCGCATCCGGCGCGGGCTCCTGCAGACCATCTCCGAGACCGTCCCCTACGCCAGGATCCAGGCCGTCCGCCAGGTGGAGCCCCTGCTGTGGCGGCCGTTCGGCTGGTGCCGCCTGGAGGTCGACGTGGCCGGGGCGACGGCGCGCAACCAGCGCAGCGAGGGAACGGGCGTCGTCCGCAAGGCGCTCCTCCCCGTCGGGCTCCCAACAGGACTCCTGGCACCTCATCGCCCGCCTGCTCGGCGCACCCGATCCGGAGCGCACGGCGCCGCCGGGCCGGGCCCGCTTCAAGGCGCCGCTGAGCTTTCACTTCCTGTCGGCCGGCCACGACGCGCGCGCACGCCGTCTGCGTCACGGGTCGCCTCAACCGGGCCACGACCTGGGTGCCGCTGGAGAAGTCCCAGAGCATCCGCCGGGTGCAGGGCCCGCTGCAGCGTCCGCTCGGGCTGGCCACCGTCCACGTCGACGTGGCGGGGAAGCGGGCGCGGGCCGAGTTCCGCGACCGCGAGGTGGAGGAGGCGGACCGGCTCGTCGCCGAGCTGACCGCGCTGAGCCGGTCGGCCCGGCTGCAGGCCCGCACCGGCCCGCGGCCGACGGCGGCCGATGCCGCCCCGTCAGGCTGGTACCAGGACCCCGGCGGTCGCCACGAGCTGCGCTACTGGCACGAAGGCCGCTGGACCGAGCACGTGGCCGACGGCGGCCGGCGCAGCGCCGATCTGCCGAGCCCGCGCCGACGCCTACCCCTGCGCCGTGAAGCGCATCGGGAAGTGGTCGATGGAGCGGATGCCCGGTCGTGTAGACGAGCGTCGTGGTCGGGCTCGATCTCGTACTCGGGGATCCGCTTGTGCCACTCCCGCAGGGCGACCCGCAGCTCGAGGCGGGCCAGGTGCGACCCGAGGCAGCGATGGACGCCGCCGCCGAAGGCGATGTGGCGGTTGACCTCGCGGTCGAAGCGCACCTCGTCGGCGTCGGGGAACTCGGCCTCGTCGGTGTTGGCGGAGCCGATGATGACGATGGCGTGATCGCCCTTGTGCACCGGGCAGCCCGCCAGCTCGGTGTCCTGCACCGCCACGCGGCGACACCATCATGACGGGGGTCTCCCAGCGCAGGAGCTCCTCGATGGCGTTCGGGATGATGTCGGGGTTCTCGACGAGCTGGCGCCGGTGCTCGGGGTGCTGGGCCAGGAAGGAGAACATGCAGTCGAGCGTGGCCGTGACCGTGTCGAGCCCGGCGATGAGGAACAGGAAGCAGATGTCGAGGATGTCCTCGCGGGTGAGCCGGTCGCCCTCGACCTCGGCGCTCGAGGAAGTGCGAGAGGAGGTCGTCCCTGCGGCTCCTTCTCGCGCTCGTCCAGGACCTTGTCGAAGTAGTCGTAGACCGAGTCGGCGATCTTCTGCTGGTAGGCGCTGGCCTCCGCGGACCCCTGCGCCGTCCCGGTCACGTGCTCGGGCCGGATGATGCCGTCCTTCATGGTGAGGAACGTGTCCAGCTCGTCCAGCGGCAGGCCGAGCAGCGTGAGGAAGACCTCCGAGGGGAAGGGGACGGAGAACTCCTTGGCGAAGTCCACCTCGCCCCGGTCGATGAAGCCGTCGATGAGGTGGTTGACGAGGTCCGCCACCTCCTGGTCCATGGCCGCCATCTTGCGCGGCGCGAAGATCGGGTCGAGCAGCTTGCGGAACTTCTTGTGCTCCGGCGGGTCGATCTGGAGCGGGATCATCGGCCGCTTGTTCTTGAGGTCGACGGCGTCCATGTTGGACGAGAAGATCTCGGTGTGACGAAGGGCGAAGTCGATGTCCTCCTTGCGCGACAGGAGGACGCCGGGGCTCGACGCCCATGTCCATGGACAGCACCGGCATTTCGTCGCGCAGCATCTTGAAGGTCGGCTGCGGGTTGGCCGCCATTTCGGGGTCCATGGCCGACATCGGGCTCTCGCCGTCCCGCCGCCGGCGGTCTCGGTCTCGGTCTCAGTTTCTCTCCATTGGATCTCCTCCGAACTGATCTGCAGGATGCGGTTGACTGATTGCACGAGCGAGGCGTCGTCGGTCTCGGGGATGATCCAGCTCGACGCGAAGAGGCGGACGATGACGTCGGCCAGCTGGTCGCGGCCGAGGGTGCCGGCGGCGACCGCGGGCACGGTGTCGAGCGCGTCGCCGAGGCGCTCCACCAGCTCGCCGCGCAGCGACGGCAGGTGGTCGAGCAGGTAGCTCATGACGAACCCGGACTCGGACTCGAAGAGAGGACGGCACGGGTGGGTGCGGATGAAGTCGAAGGCGTAGGCCATGAAGGCGGTGATCCGCTCCTCCGGCGAGCGCGCCGCGGCCAGCACCGTCGTCGAGCCCGTCGGAGAACCGCTGCGCGTCGTAGGCGGCGGCGGCGGCCAGCACGTGGTCCTTGCTGGGGAAGTAGCGGTAGAGGGTGCCCCGCGACACGCCGGCCGTCTCGGCGATCTCCCGCATGCCGAGCCGGCGCACGCCGCGCCGCCCGATGAGGCCGAGCCCGGCGACGAGGATCCGCTCCTCGGTCGGGCTGAACGAGCGCCTCCGGCGGCGACTCGGGCGGCGAGACCGGGGTCGGCGTCCTGCAGCGTCGCGGTCATCGAGCGGACATATTAGACACTTTCTGTTCTTTGTGTCTATCACAGGCGAGGCGACATCGCCGGTGAGGCTGCAGCGGGGCGCTCACTGCCGTCGCCGACGGACTCAGGCGCCGCGGTGCGGCGGGCGCAGATCCGGCGCACCGGGCGCAGCGGTCGCCGCGCGGCGAATCGCCGCCGCAGCGCCGGCACGACGAACAGCCACACCAGGCCGACGAGGCCGATCAACGTGGCGAACAGGCCGAGGTAGTTCGACCCCGACGACCCGTAGGTCAGCGTCACGTCGTGGCTGGTGGGCACGACCACCATGAGGTTCGGCGTCACCCGCCACGGGCCGTCGGCGCCACTGGCGTGCCAGTTGGGGAAATAGGAGACCTTGACCAAGCACGGGCGTGCCCACCCGCGACACGTGGAAGCTGATGGACGAGTCGGTCTGCGTCACCGCGGTCACCTGCGTCGTCCCGACGTGTTTGACCGTCGGCTGGATGTCGTCCACCGAGGTCCGGGGCCAGTCCGAGGGGCCGTCTCTGCGCCAGCTCGACGTTCCACTTGCTCGGGTCGCCGTACCAGCTCAAGGCCGGTCCCTCCTTGGTCGCAGCTCCCGAGCCAGCTCGCCGGCCCGGGCTTCACCCCGGAGAGGACGACCGGGTCGTTGGCCAGCGGCGTGACCAGCGGCGAGTCCTTCACCAGGTAGATGTTCCAGGTGGTGCTGCGTGTTGGCGCCGCTGTAGTTGTAGGTCCACGGGCCCGTCTTGGCGACGAGCTGCAGGGCCGGGTCGGCCGCGGCCTCCTGCTCGACCTGCGGCGTCTCCGCCATGAAGTACTTCACCCCGAGCAGCTGCAGGTGCTGCACGCCGAGCGTGACGTTGAGCGGGCCGTACGGGAGGCCGACCTCGGGCTCGGACGGTCCGGCCGACAGCTCGGCCTGGTTGAGGAAGTGGTACGGCGTCGTGGCCGAGGACTCGAAGAGGAGCCCTTCCATGGAGTCGATGCACCCGTTCGTCTCGTAGGGCAGGAGCATCAGCGCCTCGGGCGTGCCGAAGCGGTTCTCGCTCGCGCTGTACTCCCACATCGCCCGGCCGCAGCCGTAGCGCTTCCCCACCGCCTCCATGGTCTGCATGAGCGAGTTGAACTCGGGGTACGACGTCTGACCCTCGTAGCCCTCGTAGTTGAAGTTCGACCAGTTCGTGACCTCGTTGGGCCCGATGGTGACCGGCAGCGACGGAGGCCGGGACGATGAAGGGCGGCACGACGACCGTCATGACGGCCGAGCAGCCCGAGGACGGCGCCGCTCACGGCGGCCGGGCCCCAGCGCCGGGACGGCGCCCGGCGCGGCGTGATCGTGGGCAGCCCCGGACGTCAACGCGGCATCCGCCGTGGGCGGCTCCTCCCAGGGCAGAGGCGGTGGCGGCTCCTGCGACCAGGGGTCCGACCTCGACCGCGCTCCTCCCAGCGACGGTCCTGCGCCCGGCGCCACGCCTGTCGCCACCGCGATGCAGCCCGTCCCGAACGCCCAGGCCGCCATGAAGTAGACGGAGATGAACCACAAGGGCAGGAGGCGGACGTTGTAGAGGCTGCCCTGCGGGTCGACGGCGGTCGCCACCGCCGAGACGATGCCCAGCACCGTGACCGTGATGCCGAAGCGGCTCCGCACCACGACGGCGGTGACGGCGCCGATCCCGGCCAGGACGAGGGCCCAGGCGTCGGCCTCGCGGAAGTACTGGGCCCAGCCCTCGACGTTCGTGTAGCCCATCGACGACGAGTACGCGTGCTCCAGTCCGAAGGGGACCAGCCACCAGCCCGAGAGCAGGAGCCCGATCGCCACCGTCGAGCCGGCCCACCACAGCGTGCGCGTCCGCGGCACGCGGCACCGTGGCGGGGTCGCTGCGCCAGATCCGAAGCCCGTATCGCTGATCCCCCAGCGGGCCGGGAGGAGCTCGACCACCGTGAGGATGACCGCGCCACCCAGGGCGTACATGCCGGGGACGATGTGCGACAGCACGCAGCCGGCGAGCACGATGGCGGCCCAGCCGCGGTACCTGCCCTCCCGTGACGGCGCAGGCGAAGAGCCCGAGGAACAGCACGGCCAGCGAGAGGCTGAAGGAAAAGGCGTACTCCCCCGCCAACGTCGAGAACAGGTTCCCGCCGTAGATGGTGAACGTGTAGTCGAAGAGGAACGGGCAGCGTGGCTGCAGCCAGGAGCGTGGGGAGCGGGGCCCGGAGCCGGAAGAAGCGGCCGCAGGCCCAGGCGCAGATGGGAAGCAGGACCGAGCCGAGGATCGTCCCCATCTTGAAGGCGACGCCGTAGGGGATGATCCAACCGCCGATGGCGATGAAGAGGTCGGGAATCGTGAAGTAGAAGGTGTAGAGCGGGAAGCCGTCGTACCAGCCCGGATCCCAGCCCGTGAGGTGGCCGTGGCTGACCAGCGTCTCGAGGAACTTCGGCATCGCGATGTGCGCGCCGGTGTCGCCGCCCGTGGTGGTCGTGTTCGTCAGCAGCATGCTCGGGTGGAGCTGCGACAGCGTGACGACGATGACGCTGGCGATCGTGATCACCGTGATGGCCCCGGGCACCCACCACCAGCTGCCCCGCGACGACGGGCTCGGACTTGCCGGCCGCCGACGGGCCGGCCGGTCCGGCGGTGCGGGTCGGCGCCTGCTCGGTCATGGCCTCGGGCCCGACACGTTCAGTCACGTGCGACCGGGTGCGAGCCAGCGCGGCGCACGGTGCTCCTTCGAACCACTGTCGTTCGGCCACATCCGGATTACGTTACCGGCCCGCCCTCCGCCCGAGGGCTCGGGCCAGCCCGGAATTCAGCAGCACACAGCGCGGCCGTGCGGGACGTGCGTGACCGCAGAACGTGCGAAGCGAAACGGCGAGCTCAGCGCCGACCTGCGTCGAGCGTGCCGCGCGGCCGCCACCGGGATCGAGCCCGTCGCCGAGGTCGGGTCGCGCAGCACCGGATGGAAGACCGGCGGTGGATCCTCCGCGTTCGGCGCCACAGCGTCGTTGACGGTGCGGACGGCCGTGCTGCATCGTCGCGCTGCAGTTGCTTCCGCCTGAGCGCACCGTTCTCCGTGTCGAAGTAGTAGGCCACTGCCGAAGCCGAGGGCGGAGGCCACGATCCTCCCCGTGGTCTTCCTCCCTCGACGTACCCGCCTGCTCGCTGAACGCAAGAGTTCCTGCCGGTTCATCTGCATGGTGCAGCCTCCCTCGCTCCAGCCATACCCCGAATTCGGCATCGGAAACACCGCCGTCCAGTGCCGCGCCCGGCACATCCGGGGACACAGGTGTTCCGCCGCGCCAGCGCTGGTGGCCGTCTGAGGCGAGGTCGCTCAACCCCGGACCCGGGCTGACGTCGGGTCGTAGAGCGCCCCGAGACGGACGTCGATCGGTCGTCACCGCGTCGCCCACCGTCACCTCCCACGTTCCGCCCGCCAGGTCGTCGGCGCCGACCGGTCCACGGTCGGGTCGCCAGACGTAGGCGAGTCCGACGGCCGCCCCGCACGTGGCGGACCACGCCGCCGAGCTCACCTGACCGGCCGGCGCGCCGTCGTGCAGGACGAGCTCGCCGCCCCACAGCATGGCGTCGGGGTCACCGACCCGAAGCGAGACGAGGCGACGTCGGGGCCCGGCCTCGACGGCCGCCTCCAGGCGCCGCCGGCCGACGAAGTCGATCGGCGTCGCGAGCTTGCAGGTGAAGCGCAGACCCGCCTCGAGCGGCGTGTAGTCGGGGGTGAGGTCGGAGCCGAAGGCCCGGTACCCCTTGTCGAGGCGGAGACTGTTGATGGCGGAGTAGCCCGGCGTCGACGAGGCCGAGGTCGCCTCCGGCCGCAACGAGGTCCTCGTAGACGCCGACGGCGAACTCGGTCGGGACGTAGAGCTCCCAGCCCAGCTCGCCGACGTAGGTGATCCGGGTGGCCCGCACGGTGGCGTAGCCGAGGGCGATCTCCCGGCTCGTCGAGAACGGGAACGCCTCGTCGGACAGGTCGGCCGAGCCGAGGCGGCCCGAGCAGCTGGCGCGACGCCGGCCCCATCACGCCGAGGACGGCGTAGGCGGAAGAGACGTCGACCACCGAGACGTGCTCGCCGGGACGCGAGATGCCGCTCGATCCAGGCGGCGTCGCGCACCGGCGACGCGGCGCTGGTCACGAGGAGGTACCGGTCCGCCGCCAAGCGGGTCACGGTGACGTCGGCCTCGTAGCCGGCCCGCTCGTTGAGCATGCCCGTGTAGACGGCCCGGCCCGGTTCGACCGCGACGTCGGCCGTGCACAGACGCTGGAGCACCGTCTCGGCGTCCCGACCGACCACGAGGAGCTTGCCGAAGGACGTCTCGTCGAAGACGGCGACGCGCTCGCGGGTCGCCGTCTGCTCCGCCGCCGACCAGGCCAGCCACTCGGGCCGGCCCCAGGTGTAGTCGAGCTCGGCGGGCACGCCGCTCGGGCGCGAAGACGTTGGGCCGCTCCCATCCCATCTTCGAACCGAAGACCGCCCCCTTGTCGGCGAGCAGGTGATGGAGCGGCGAACGGCGGAACGGGCGGGCCGTCGCCAGCTCCCGGTTGGGCCACGGCACGGCGTAGTGCAGGCCGAGGACCTCCCCCACCCGGTCCCGCAGCCATCGGTTGTTGGCGTTGAACGGGGCGAAGCGCCGTATGTCGACGGCCACGAGGTCGCTCGTCGGCTCGCCTTCGACGATCCACTCGGCCAGCGCCCGTCCCGGCGCCACCGCCCGACGCGATGCCGACCGAGTTGAACCCGGCTCCGACGAAGAAGCCCCGCGAGCCCGGGCGCCTCGCCGAGGATGAACTGGTTGTCGGGCGTGAAGCTCTCCGGTCCGTTGTACAGCTTCTTGAGCCCGGTGTGCTGCAGAGCAGGGATCCGGTGCACGGCCGACTCCATCAGCACGCTGAAGTGGTCCCAGTCCTCCTCCAGGAGCTGGAACTCGAAGGGGTAGGGCAGCGCATCGGGCGCGACCCACGGCTTCGCCGTCGGCTCGAAGCCGCCCACGACGAGGCCGCCGACCTCCTCCTTCATGTACGTGTACCCGTCGGGGTCGCGCAGGATGGGCAGATCCGGGTGGACGCCCTCAATGGCCTCGGTCACCACGTAGAAGTGCTCGGCCGAGTGGAGGGGCACGTCGACGCCGCAGAGCAGGCCGACCGCCTTGGCCCACTGGCCGGCGCAGTTCACGACGACGTCGGCCTCGACGGCGCCCCGGTCGGTGACGACGCCGGTGACCCGGCCGTCGCCTGGTGGCGATGTCGGTCACCCGGGTGTGCTCGACGATGCGCACGCCGCGCATTCGGGCTCCGCGGGCCAGGGACGCCGTCACGTCGACCGGGTTGACCGTGGCGTCGCCGGGCAGCCAGAGGGCGCCGAGCAGATCGCCGATCTCCAGAATCGGGTACCGCTCGAAGGCCTGCGGCGGGCGTGAGCAGGTCGCACTCGAGGTCGTAGGCCTCGGCCGTGGCCGCGGTCCGGCGGAGCTGGACCAGCCGCTCGGGCGTGCGGGCCACGGTGACGCCACCGCACCGCTTGAGACCGGTGGCGAGGCCGGTCTCGGCCTCGAGCTCGCCGTAGAGGCGGGCGGAGTACTGCACCAGGCGGGTCCCGGACTCGGTCGCCCGGAGCTGGCCGAGGAGGCCCGCCGCGTGCCACGTCGTGCCGCACGAGAGCTGTCCCTGCTCGAGCAGGAGGACGTCGGTCCACCCGAGACGGGCCAGGTGGTACGCGGTCGAGGTCCCGATGACGCCACCGCCGATGACCACGACGCGGGCGCGGTCGGGCAGGTCGCCCTCCGTCGGTGCAGGTTCCACGGTCGTCCCTTCCCTCGCCAGCCGCGGCTTCAGTCTGCCCGCGTCACGTCGACCAGAAGACGCTCGAGGTCGGGCCCGCGCGAAGGTGGCCTCGGCCCGCTCGTACTTCTCCAACCCCCAATCCCAGAAGTCGAAATCGATCGAGCTCGTGCCGTCCTGGATGGACGCCCACAGCGTCCATCCGTACTGGGACATGAGACCCCACAGGCGGGCCCGCGCCAGGTGGCTGCGCGAGGCAGCGACCCGTCGTACGCCTCGACCAGCTCCTCCAGCTGCTCCAGCGTGAGGTGGCACTCGCTCCAGATGTTGCCGAGCTCGAAGTACGGGTCGTTGTTGCCCGAGTACTCGTAGTCGATGATCGACACGGTCCGGCCGTCGTCGATGAAGTTGGCGGCCAGCAGGTCGTTGTGGCACGGCCGGAGCGCCACGGGCCGGACGGCCAGGGCTCGCCGGATCCGCTCGACGGTCTCGGCGTGGTCGAGGTAGCCCGGCGGGAGTCGGAAGCCGCGACGCTGCACCCGCGCCAGGTAGTCGGGCTGGAGCTCGAACATGTCGAAGCGGTTCACGAACGCCGGGCCGGCGTGCAGCCGTCGACAGGCCTCCGCCACCCGCGGCAGCATGCCGGGCGCCTGCAGGTGCTCGTCGCTCAGCGTCTCCCCCTCGAGGAATCCGATCACGAGCACGCCGTCGTCGGGCAGGAATTCGACGACGGGCGCGCCGACGCCGGCCGCCGCGGCCCGGACGCTGTTCTCGTACTCGGCGCGGCGGTCGACGGCCAGCTCGTCGGCGGACGACGGGCGTCGAGTGGCGCACGACGTAGGTCCCGCCCGGCGTCGAGACCTTGTAGTTCTTGTTGGTCAGGCCACCCGGGAGGGGCTCGACGACGCACGGCTGCCCGCGCAGGACCGCGATCCGCTCGAGCAGCGCGGCGCTCGAGCCCCGCGCCGTCGCCGGCGCTCACCGCTGCCGCGACGGCGCGCCGCTCAGGGCAGCGACGATGCGGGGGTCTCGGGGAGGACGTCGATCGTGTGCTTCGGCCCCGTGAACCAGTTCTTGACCGACACGTGCCAGTAGATCCACAGGAAGATCAGGAACGCCGGGAAGACCAGGATCGTGTAGTTCACGTACTTCCAGGCGAAGCCGTCGGATCCAGGGCACGCCGAGGTTGGACGTCGGCATGAAGGCCATGAACGTGACGAGCACGATGTCGAGCAGGGCGATGACGGAGAGCCACTTGTACTTCGTCCCGAGGTTCCAGTTGCCGCCTCTCGAACCGGTCCCCCATCCGCCAGCGGTGCCAGATCGGGATGGCGAAGCACCAGTAGAGGCCGATGACACCGATGGAGACGACGGCGTAGAAGGCGACCGGGATCGGCGCGCCGTTGATGTCGACCTTGATGAGTGCGGGCAGCGTGAGGATGAGGGAGACCACGGCCACGAGGACCACCCCGGCGACGGGCACCCGCTTCGAGCTGAGCCTTGACCACAGCTTGTGGCCCGGCACCGCGCCGTCCCGGCTGAAGGCGAAGAGCATCCGGGTGCAGCTGGTCATGCAGGCCATGGTGCAGAAGAACTGGCCGACGGTGGCGATCAGGAGGACCGTGCCACCCCACTTCGAGGTGAGGGCCTGGGCGAAGATCAGCGCCACGCCGCCGCCGCCCTTGGTCACGTCGTCCTCGTTCTGGACGGCGAAGAGGAAGGCCAGCAGGAGGATCCAGCCGCCGATCGCCGAGTAGAAGATCGAGCGCCAGATGCCCTTGGCCGCCGAGTCGGCCGCCGAGTGCGTCTCCTCGGACAGGTGCGCAGAGGCGTCGTACCCCGTGATCGTGTACTGCGTCAGCAGGGCACCGATCGGCAGGACCACGAAGATGAAGCCGAACCCGCTGGTCTTCCCGCCGAAGAACCCGGTGTTGTTCACGGTCGACGTGAAGACCATGCTGGCGCTGGCGTGGTGGTGGGGCAGGAAGATCAGGATGAGCACGATGGCGGTGGCGCCGATGCACGTGCCACCAGACCGAGACGTTGTTGAAGATGGCGAGCAGGTGGCTCGAGAAGATGTTGACCAGCGCCGCCAGTGACGAGGATCGCCAGGAAGTAGAGGAAGATCGTGTCGAGGTTGCCCGAGTGTGTAGCTGCCCGGGAAGAGGAAGCCGAGCGTGAGGTCGAGGAACGTGGCGCACCCGTAGGCGACCGACGCCACGATGGCGAGGAGCCCGATGAGGTTCAGCCACCCGGTGTAGTAGCCGGACTTGGCGCCGCCGAGCTTGGAGGCCCACCAGTAGATGCCGCCCGAGGTCGGGAAGGCCGAGACCAACTCGGACAGGCAGAGGCCGATGCAGAGGACGAGTGCGGCCAGAATGGGCCAACCCCAGGCGATGGCCGCCGGGCCGCCGCCGTTCCAGCCGCTCGCCGAAGGTGGTGAAACACCCGGCCAGGATGGAGATGATGGAGAAGCTGATGGCGAAGTTGGAGAAGCCCGACCAGGAGCGATTCAGCTCCTGCTTGTAGCCCATTTCGGCGAGCTTCTGCTCGTCGGCGCTCAGCGTCGCGACGCCGCCCCCGGCCTACCTCGTCGACACCTTCAGGCATGTGCATCCCCCTTGTTCGGCGCCCCGTACGGACCAGGTCCGCAGCGGGTGTTGCGGGCACGTTAGCAAGCCCATTCGAGCGCGTGACGGGAATAGTGGCGCTGGGGCCGTCCGGAGCCGCTTCCTCGCCTGTCAGGATGAGACTGAATGTGCGGGAATCGCCGCCGCTCGGCCACGGAAGCAGAGCGCGATCCGGCACCGGACAACGGGCGCCCACTGTGAGAGTCCTCGCCATCGACCAGGGGACCTCGGCGACCAAGGCGGTCGTCTTCGGCGACGACGGCGAGATCCTGACCTCGGTCGAGGCCGCCGTGACGCCGTACGCGGTCACGGGCGGAGGTGTCGAACAGGATCCCGAACAACTGTGGGAGTCGGTCTGCCGCGGCCGGACGCGGCGCGATCGCCATCGGCGGCCGGCGGTGTCGACCGCCGTCGGCTTCGCCAATCAGGGTGAGACCGTGTTGGCGTGGGATCGCGGGACGGGCCGTCCCCTCAGCGCGGCCATCTCCTGGCAGGACCGGCGCGCCGCCTGCGCATCTGCGCCGAGCTGGCGCGGCGACGCCGCAGCACCTGACCCGCACCACCGGCCTTCCCCTCGATCCGTACTTCGCGGCACCGAAGATGACGTGGCTGCGGCGCAACGTCACGAACGAGGGCGTCGTGACCACCAGCGACGCCTGGCTCGCTCCACCGCCTCACCGGCGCTCTACGTCACCGACGTCACGACCGCATCGAGGACGCTCTTGCTCGACCTGGAGACAGCGCACCTGGTCGGCCGAGGCCGCCTGCGCGGCCTTCGGCCTGGACCCCGACGAGCTCCCCGAGGTGGTCGGGCAGCGCACAGGAGATCGGGCGCACCGACGCCTTCGGCCCGTCGCTGCCGGCTGACCGGACTGAGCGTCGACCAGCAGGCGGCGCTGGTCGGAGAGCACTGCCTCGAGCCCGGCGAGTCGAAGTGCACCTACGGCACGGGTGCCTTCCTCCTGGCCAACGCCGGGCCGCGGTCCCGTCGCGTCCTCGGCGGCCTGGCCGTCTCGGTGGCCTGGCAACTCGGCGACGCAGGCGCCTACTGCATCGACGGTCAGGTCTATGCCGCCGGCGCGGCCGTCGCCTGGCTGCAGCGCTGGGGATTCCTGCGCCGCGCCGAGGATCTCGATTCCGTGGCCGGCTCCGTGCCGCGACAGCGGAGGCGTCACCGTGGTCCCCGCCCTCAGCGGCCTGGGTGCGCCATGGTGGCGACCCGATGCCCTGGCCAGCATCGAGGGGATCGGCCCGGCCGCACGAGCCGGCCCACGTGGTCCGGGCCACCGTGGAGGGCTTGGCGGCCCAGGTGACCCTGCTGGCCCGCGCCGCGGCGATCGATCTCGGTCGCCCGCTGGCGGTGCTCCGGGTGGACGGCGGTCTGACCCGCTCGCGCGTGCTCATGCAGACTGCAGGCCGACCTGCTCCAGATCCCGGTCGAGGTCGCCGCCTCGCCGCACGCCACTGCGGCCGGCGTGGGCGCCCTGGCCCGGCTCGGTGCCGGAGCAGGGCCGACGCTCGACGACGTCGTCCGCCGGGGCGATTCGTCGCCGCCCGCTACGAGCCGGCCATCGGACGCCGCCGAGGCAGTCGAGCGCCTGGCCCGCTTCGAGCGACGCCGTCACTGGCGTCTGGCGCGACCTCCGCACTCGGGGTCCTCATGACCGACGATCGAGCGCTACGACGTCGCGATCATCGGTGCCGGGGTCGTCGGCACTGCCATCGCGCGTCAACTTGCGCGCTACCGGCTTCGCACGGTCGTGCTCGAGCGCGCCGACGACGTCGGCACCGGAACCTCGAAGGCGAACACCGCCATCGTGCACACCGGGTTCGACACCCGGCCCGGGCAGCCTCGAGTCCCGCTGGTCCGGCGCGGGCACCAGCTGCTGACCGCCTACGCCGACGCCGTCGGGCATCGCGCTCGAGAAGACCGGGGCCGTCCTGGTCGCCTGGGATGCGGAGCAGGCGGCCCGGCTCGACGACGTGCTCGCCAAGTCCCGGGCGAACGGGTACGAGCGCGCCACCGCGATGGCGCTCGAGGAGCTCTACCGGCGCGAGCCGCACCTCCAGGAAGGAGCGACCGGGGCCGTCGCCATCCCCGACGAGTCGATCATCTGTCCGTGGAGCACGAGCATCGCCTTCGCCACCGAGGCGGTCGGCGCCGGCGTCGAGCTCCGGCTCTGCACCGAGGTCACCGATGTCGGGCACGGCCGGACGGCTGGCTCTTGCAGACCTCGAGTGGAGCCGTGCGCGACCGACTGGGTGGTCAACGCAGCCGGCCTCCGGCCTCGGACCTGCTCAACCGGCCGTTCGGTCACGACGAATTCACCATCGCGCCCGCGTCGTGGCCAGCTCATCGTCTTCGACAAGCTGGCCCGCCCGCTCCTGTCCGTCGATCGTGCTGCCCGTCCCCAGCGAGCGGACGAAGGGCGTGCTGGTGGCGCCGACCGTCTACGGCAACGTGCTGCTGGGCCCGACGGCCGAGGACATCGCTGATCCAGAGCGGACACCGCCACCACGGCCGTCGGGACTCGCCGCCCTGCTCGAGGCGGGGCGCCGCATCCTCCCGGAGCTGGTCGCACGAAGAGGTCACCGCGACCTACGCCGGCATGCGTGCCGCCACGCGAGCACCGGGACTACCAGATCACCGTCCACGAGCGTGAGCGCTACGCCTGCATCGGGGGCATCCGGTCCACCGGCCTGACCGCATCGCTCGCCATCGCCGAGCACGTCGTCGAGCAGATGGGAGCGGGCGGACTCGCGCTGGCCGAGGCAGAGCAAGAGCCGGAGATCCCCCACATGCCCGCAGCTCGGCGAGCGCGGCACGCGCGCCTTCGAGGACGCCGCCAGTGGGAGAGCCGATCCGGCCTACGGCCACATCGTGTGCTTCTGCGAGCGGGTCACCGAAGGCGAGATCCGGGACGCGCTCGACGCTCCGGTCCCCGCCCGGGACCTCGGCGGCCTGCGGCGACGGACCCGGGCCACCAACGGGCGCTGTCAGGGCTTCTTCTGCGGGGCGGCCGTCGCCGGCCTGGCGTCGGCTGGACGCGGTGAACGGCGTGAGCCGCACCGTCGTGTCGGTCGACGCGCTGGTCGTCGGCGCCGGCCCGGCCGGCCTGGCCGCGGCCACCGAACTGAAAGCGCACGGCGCGGCGACGTGTCGTGGTCGTCGACCGGGAGGACGAGGCCGGCGGGACGCCCCGCCTGTGCGACCACACCGGCTTCGGCCTGCGTGATTTCCGACGGGTCCTGAGCGGGCCGGCCTACGCCCGCCGATGGGTGGACCGCGGCCGTCTCCGGCGGGGTGGACATCCGGACCCGCTCAATGGTCACCGGATGGGCCGCCTCGGGCCGGGCCGAGGTGACCGGCCCCGACGGGCTGCTCGGAGATCGACGCGTGTGCCGTCGTCCTGGCGACGGGCGCCCGGGAACGGTCGCGGGCGGCCCGCCTGGTTCCCGGGACACGTCCCTCGGGGATCTTCACGACCGGCCAGCTCCAGCAGTGGGTCCACGGGCGGCATCTCCCCCTGGAGCGGGCGCGCCCTGATCGTCGGCGCCGAGCACGTCTCCTACTCTGCCGCTGCTGACCCTGCGCGACGCGGGCGTCCAGGCCCGTCGCCCTCGTGACCGAACTCCCCCGCACGCCAGACCTTTCGCGTCTTCGACCTCGTGACCCGCTTCGGGCTCCGGGTGCCGGTCTGGACCGGGACCTCC
Source organism: uncultured Acidimicrobiaceae bacterium (assembly GCA_963762175.1). Classification (GTDB taxonomy): domain Bacteria; phylum Actinomycetota; class Acidimicrobiia; order Acidimicrobiales; family RAAP-2; genus Bog-473. The sequence goes on along the minus strand of CAVXJW010000001.1, from coordinate 72,554 downwards.
GTGACCGATGTACGCGGGCGGCACACGATCGAAGAGGTGGCCCTTCGCGGGCCGGACGGCGTCGAGCGTGCGGTGGCCGTCGACGCCGTCGTCTTCACCGGGGACTTCGTCCCGGACAACGAGCTGGCCCGCCTGGCCGGTCTCTCCATCGATCCCGGCACCAGGGGTCCGGCGTGCGAGGCCGACGGCAGAACCACCGCCCCGGCGTCTTCGCGGCCGGCAACCTCGTCCACCCGGCCGAGACAGCGGACGTGGCGGCGCGGCGGGCGCGCTGCCGTCGGCCGCGCCGCCGCGTGCGTGGATCCGTCACGGCCCCACCGGTCGAGAGCCACCGCCCGTCGGGCGTTCTCGTGCGGGTCGCGGACCCGTTGCTCTGGGTGGTCCCGAACGTGGTGCGCCGGGTCAGCGCACCGGGACACCGTTTCCTTCTGCGATCCCAGGTCTTTCTCGATCGCCCCCGCGTCGACGTGACGCAGGGCGGCCGGCTTCTCGGTTCCTATCCGTCTCGCGCCGCCTGATCCCGAACCGGTCGCATGCCGTCCCGTCGGGCTGGACGGGCCTCGTGCGGCCCGAAGAGGACGTGGTCATCTCCGTACGGTGAGCACTCCGGGTCCTGTACGGTGAGCACCCCGGACGCGAAGAGCGGCACCCCGGAGGGTGCCGCTCTTCGGAGATCCACCGGCTCGACCCGGCTGGACGTGTCCGGACTCAGGACATCTCGGCCAGGATCTTGGCCTTCTGGTCGTTGAACTCGGCCTCGGTCAGGATGCCCTGATCCTTGAGGTTGGCCAGCTCCTTCAACTTGTTGATCAGGTCGTCGGAGTCCGGCGCAGCAGCCTCGGGCAGCCGGCGGCTGGGGCCGGGGCGCAGCCTGCTGTGCCGCCGCGTCCTGCTGTGGCCGCCTTCTGCTGCTGGTGCCGGTTCACCCCGCCGGCCACCGCGGTCGCCGTGCCGGCGATCACCGCCGTCCTCGCCACCGTCCGCATCACCGGACGTCGTCGCATCATTGGCATGGTCGTGCTCCTTCTCTCTTCGGTCTCGTGCTTCTCAGCTCTGCAGGGCCTGGGCCAGATCCTCGAACGCCGACTCAATGAGGTCGTTCGGGATCCGGGCACTGTCGATCAGCACCCCGCCCGAGCCGCGGATCGCCTCGACGAGCGGCACGGCCCACAGGTCCTCCCACAGGATCACCAGCGCCGAGTTCCCCTCGGGCAGGTTGGCGGCCACGTGGTCGAGGTCCTCCATGTTGACGAGACCACCGACCTCACCGTCGATGTCGTTGAAGGCGGCCAGCTCGTCCATCTGGTCGAACTCGAGGCTGATGGTGTCGCCCTGCTCGTCCTTGGCCACGAAGACCAGGTCGAGGATCCGCACGGTCCCGCTCGCCACCAGCTTCGCCACCTCCGGCGCGATGTTCCCGTTGAAGTGATTGCCCGGGAAGGCGATCACCGTGTAGCTGACTGGTCCGATGGTCATGGTGTCTCCTCTTCTCCTCTGCTGATCGTCGGTCGATTGTCAGTGCGCCGGCGCTGTCGGCGCGGACCGCGCTCAGCTGGCCAGGATCTTGGCCTTCTGCGCCTCGAATTCGGCATCGGTCAGCACGCCCTGCGACTTGAGGTCGGCCAGCTTCGACAGCTGGTCGGCCGAGGTGTCTCGCCGACGCGCCGGCCGTCTGCTTGACGTACTGGTCGAAGGCCTTCTGCTGCTGGGCCGCCTGCTGCGCCGCCCGCTCGTGCATCTTGCCGCCCCGGGCGATCAGGTACACGAAGACGCCGAGGAACGGCAGGACGATGATGAAGATCACCCACAGCGCCTTGGCCCAGCCGCCCATGTCGTGGCTGCGGAAGATGTCGATGAACACCGTGATCAGCAACCAGATCCAGATGACGAACAAGAAGAAGTACAGCATGGTCAGGAAGAAGTCGAGGATCGGGTATTGGTAGGTCGCAGCAAGCATGGGGGCTCCTTACGTCTCGATTGTCAGTGCGCGGACGGGCTGGGCCCGTTTGGTACGGCTCTTCAGCATCGCACATTTGGGCAACGGGGGTGATTCTGTGATCCCTGACGCGATCACCGGCGTGACAGGGGCCTCGTCGGCGAGACGGTCGGGCGGGCCACCTCATGGCGTTCCCAGGATTCGATCGGCCGAGTCCCCGTCGACGACGGGCCGTCTGCCCACGGCGTCAGAGCCCGCTCTCGGCATGGAGCCGGCCGCTCTTGCAGGCCGCGGCGAACGCCTCGTAGTCCCGCTCGTTCTGGTCCGCGTAGGACTCGGCGAACTTGGCCAGTGCCTTCTCGAACGTGGTGCTGTTGCCGAGATACGAGGCCATGGCGAAGCGGTCGCCCGAGCGGGCATGGGCCCGGGCCAGCGTGAGCGCACAGAGCTTCCCGTACTCCTCGAGGCCCTGCGGCACCATCGTCTCGATGTCGATCGAGCCCTTCCAGTCCTGCAGCTGGCGCACGTAGTAGTCGCGGCTGACGCCGTCGACCCCGTCGGCGCGCTGCCAGCCGAGGAAGATGTCGCTGCTGGCCTGCATCAGACGCTGTCCGGCGACCACCCGCGCCCCGTGGTTGCCGTACTGGCTCTTCTTCGTGAAGCGCTCCAGGACCGATGCCTCGGCCTCCTTCGCCTGCAGGAACAAGACGTCCTCGTGGCTCGACACCGTGCAGCAGGATCACCCAGGCCCGGGTGCCGACGCTGCCCACACCGACCACCTTGCGGGCCATCTGGCTGAAGCGGTACTGCTCCAGCAGGTGTCGGCGGTCCGTCGACAGGCTCTGGCGGTAGCGCCGCAGGATGTCGCGGAACATCTTCTCGACCTGTTGGAACTCCAGCTCGGGGAAGAGCTCCTCGACGGGCACCAGCAGAGGGGGATCGCTGATGATGACGCGCTCCCCGTCGACCACATGGGTCAGTTTGTCGAGCGCCTTCATGCTGTCCTTGGTGCGCGCCTTGTCCATGACCTTCGTCACGTTGGCCGCCATGCGCGCCTCCACCTTCGAGCCCGATGTCGCCGCCTGGGACTCCAGCCCGGCGAGCACCTCCGCCACGTCCACGTGGGAGTACCACACCTCGAGGTTCGACATGGTCGCCATCTGGCGCATCGACTCCCGGTAGGTCTGGCCGAGCGCCACAATGGCATCGGACCGCACCGACTTGGCATGGCCCCGGTTCCGGCCGGCGACCACGACACTCGCGGCCAGTCGCTTCACGTCCCATTCCCACGGTCCCGGGTGCGTCTCGTCGAAGTCGTTGCAGTCGAAGACCAGCTGGCGCTCGGGCGACCCGAAGATGCCGAAGTTCGAGAGATGCGCATCGCCACAGAGCTGGGCTGTCAGCCCACAGTGCGGCGTGGTCGAGAGATCCGATGCCATGATCAGCGCGGCACCCCGGAAGAAGGTGAAGGGCGAGACGAGCATCCGGCCGTAGCGGATCGGCACCAACTCCGGCACCCGCGTCGTCGCCTGTTCCTCGAGCAACGACACCGGGTCGGGTCGGCCCGGCGGCGCTTCGAAGATGGCGTGGCTGTTCCGGGGCACCTTGGCCCGGGCCTCCTTGCCGCTTGCCTTGCTCTCCGCCTCGCTCATGTGAGGCATGATCGAGACGGGACGCTCGGCCAACAGGATCTCCTCGTCTTCAGCCATGTCGCCCACCTCCGGACGCGCTACCGCGTCATTGTCCAGCTCCGAGGCTACGACCGAATTGCGGTCCTGTCCGTCACGCGCTGCGGCGGTGGACCCGGTCGGGACCCGCGATCGGGTCCCGATAGCCTTTGCTCCCTTCCAGAACTTCAGTCCGGGAGTCACAATGACGAAGTCGAGGTGCGGCGCCGCTGACCGGGCCAGTCGACCGGCCGCAACCGCACGGTGGGCTGCGAGGTGGGCCGATGAGGGGCAACGAGTGACGGTGGACCACGAAGAGCGGGCAGCACCGGAGGAACCCGAGCCAGCGGGGGCGGTCGGCGCCGATCCGAACGCGGCGCCCGCCCGCAGGCGGCGCGACCGCGTCGGCGCCTCCATCGGGCGGCTGATCGACGCCATCCGCCGCGGCGACGACTCCGCCGTGGAGAAGGCCGTGCTCCAGCTCAGCCACCGCAGCCGATGGCTCGCCCCCCTGGGCCTCATCGTCGGCGCCTTCCTCATGCTCTTCCAGGGGGTCAAGCTGCTCTACACGAACTGGCGCCTCACCCTCGTCCAGATCATCCCGGCCATGTGGATCTGGATCGCCATGCTCGACATCAAACTCCATGTGCTGCACGGCCGGCAGTTCCACGTCATCCGGGGCCCGATCCTCATTCCGTGTGTGCTCGGGGTGACCTTGCTCACCGCCGCCAGCTTCTACCTCAACGGCGTCTTCGCCTTCGCCATCTCGGTGCCGGGGAAGCCGAACATCCGACCCGCCTTCGGCCGAGCCAACGGGCACCTGCGCGTCATTCTCGCCTGGGGATGCGCCATCGGGCTCGCCCTCTCCTTCTCCGCGCTGATCGCGACCCGGTGGGGCCACTGGCCGTTCGTCATCAGCCAGAGCATCGTGGTCGGCGTCATGATGCTCTGCTACCTCGCCGTCCCCGCTCGCATCGTCGGCGTCGAGAAGAAGAACCAGTCGCGGCGCGACGCGTTGGCGGCGACGGCGGTGGGCGGCGCGCTCGGCGCCGTGGTCTGCTCACCGCCCTACATGCTGGGACGCCTGGGGATCTTGATGCTGGGGTGGCCCTACGTGTTCTGGCTCGGCGTGATCCTCATCATCATCGGGGTCACGCTGCAGACCGGCGCGACGAGTGCGGTCAAGGCGGTCAAGTTCTCCGCCAAGCTCGTGGGGCACCCGTCCGAGATCGCCGACCAGACACGGGGACGACCGGGTGACCACGGGATGGCAGTGACCACGCTGGAATGGTTCGGGACCGCGACCTTCCGGATCCGCCACGCCGGCCTCGATCTCTTCTTCGATGCCTACGTCGACCGCCTGCCCGGTCTGGAGCCGGTCGGGCTCAGCACGGCCGAGATCGGCAAGGCCGACTTCGTCTTCGTCAGCCACGCGCACTTCGACCACCTCTATGGCGCCGACGCCATCGCCCTGCGCACCGGCGCGACCGTCGTCGTCTCGCCGGAGTCGGCCCGGTGCCTGCGCCAGAGCGGCGTCCCCGAGGATCAGCTGCTCGTCGTGACCGGCGGCGAGACGGTGCAGTGCGGGCCGAGTGCCCGGGTGCGCGTGCTCCCGGCGTTGCACTCGTGCCTGTTCGCGCACAGCGACACCGACACGTCGGTGGCCTGTCTCGGCGACCTGGGCGTGAGCGCGCAGGACCGGGCCGCCACAATGCGCTCGCTCTTCCGCGCCATGGATGCCGCCCCGGCGCCCGCCGGCCCGGCACTGATCGCCATGAACGAGCAGTGCTCGCACCACGACGGCGGCCAGCTCGCCTACCTGCTCATGACGGACGCCGGCTCGGTCCTGGTCAGTGGGAGCGCCGGTTACTGGCGCGGCATCTTCGACGGGCTCCGGCCGGACGTCGCGCTGCTGTCACTCGGCGGGCGGCCCAATGTCGACGGCGAGCCCTTCCAGGGCTCCTCGGTCGAGTTCATGCTCGAGCAGGTGCAGCGGCTGCGTCCGGGTCGGGTCGCCTTCTGCCACCACGACCCGCTCTTCCCCGGCCTGCCCGGCGTGGACATCGGTCCCGCGGCGGCTGCCCTCAGCGTCCCCGGCGCGCCGAGCGGCTACTTCGAGCTGGAGTACGCCAGCCCGGTCCCGCTCCTCGGCTGAACGGGCCACCGAACGCGGGTGGAAGCCGGTGCGCGTTGGCGTCACGGCCGCCCGAGCGGCGTGATGCTGTACCCGGCGGCGGCCCAGCGCTGCGCGTGGAGCAGGTGGTCGTCGAGCCAGTAGGCATCGTCCTCCGTCACCACGAGCAACTCCTCGAACTTGATTCCGACGCCGTCGCGGCCGATGTGCGGCTCGACCGCCCACAGGCCGGGCGCGGCGGCATGGTTCGCGAACGGGCCGTCGTTCCACACCGGGTACGCCTGCTCCTCGTCGAGCGCGGCGCGTCCCGCCGCCAGCAGCGCCTCGGCGGCCGCCGTCCCGAAGCCGGGGATCGGCGAGCGACGGTCCGGTTCGTGCTCGAGGGTGAACACCAGGTGCCCGAGGGCGCGGTCGGGGTAGTGCTGATGGCAGTTCTCCCAGCCCCGCTGGGCCAGCAGGACGTCGAGCTCGCGGTAGAGGCTCTGCATGGACTCGCCGGCGCGGACGCCCTCGAGGAGGAAACTGCGGACGCGGGCCATGCCCCGGTCGAGATCATCGAAGCATTCGTTGTTCCCGAAGACACACGAGTACCCGACGTCCGCGGTGATGCCGTGGAGCACCGGTGCCAGGTCGATGATCAGCGGCACGCCCTCGGACAAGGTGGCGCCGGTCGGGAGGAAGGCCCGACTGGGCCGCAAACCGGGCGTTGCGAGCTCCAACACACCGCGGGCTCGTGGGAGCCCAGCCGTCTCCGAGCTGGGTGCGGTGGCCGAACCACACGTAGGGCTCGTGGAACACCTGCACGACGTCATGGCGGGCCTGCTCCGCCGCGACCAGCCGGCAGACGTCCGTCTCGGTCATCCCCACTTCGAGCTGGGACTCGACCGCCAGCGCGATGTCGTAGGCCACACGCTGGACCTGGCGGAATTGGTCGAGCTCCGCGGCGGAGTACGGGAAGGTGCTGGTGGACACTTTGGCGTTTTCCCTGTCAGGCGATCGAACGGACGGAACGGATGCAACGAGTGTGGAACGCACGGAGTCACCAAAACCCACGGATGACGTTGCTGCGGGATGCCGCGGGTGATGCGCCGCCCAGCGTCGCACACCCCCGGCGGCGCTCTCCAGTCAGCGGTGCCCAGCTGGGAATCAGTCCTGGCCGGGGACGAACCTCAGCCGGCGACGAGTGCGTCGGTCAGCCCGTTGATCGCCTTCGAGGACCTCCAGCGACTCCGGGCCTAAGCCGTAGCGGGCGGCCAGCGCGGCCGGGTCCGTGTAGCTGACGAGGGTGCCCTGGTCGGGCTCGGCCCAGACGAGGACCTTCAGCGGCAGGTCGAGCGCAGCCAGCGGTGCGGCCACCATGACGCCGGTGCCGGCGGCGGGGTTCCCGAAGACGACCAGGGTGGTCTCCCGCAGCTCGAGTCCGACGGCGCGGGCCTCGGCCTGCTGATCGATCACGGCGAAGACCTTGAGGCCCTTGGCGCCGAGCAGCTCCAGCAGTCGGGCCACCGTGTCGGCCACCGAGCGGGAGCTGGCCTTGGTCACCACGCCGGCGTCCAGCCGCGTCGCCGGTCGCCGCGTCCGCGCCCCGTAGCGGGACCGGGACCCGGGGCCTACGAGGCGGCAGCCCGCACCGGGCCGGGCCGCATGGTTGTCCCGGAGCCGCTCTGCCGTCTCGCGATCCCGGAGCGGCATGCCGATCCCGATCGGGACGGTCGACGCCAGGTCGTTGCGGCACTGGGCGCACTCGACCACCCACGTCCGGTCCGGACGTTGCGCGATCTTCGGAAAGTGGTTCTGCATTGCCGGCTCCTGCGACGTTCCCCTGAGGAGCAGAACCATAGCGAGCGGCGGGCGTCGAGCGAAACTCCTATTGCCGCGTCGATGCCCGCGGGAACGTGGCCCCGCCCAACGGTCGTTCGGGACCGACTGCCGCCCGGTGGATCCGAGCACGCCCGAGGCCGATCAGGCAGCCAGCTGCGCGTCCGGAGGTCGGGCGATGATGTAGATCAGCGCGCCGACGAAGGGCACCAGGAGGATGAGCACGGTCCAGCCTGCCTTGGCCAGCCCGTGGTGGTCGCGCCGGCGGAAGTTGTCGATGAAGCACCAGATGACGAAGAAGAGCAGCAGGAAGATCCCGGCGAACATCAGGAACGTCCAGAACAGGCTGAGCAGCGGCCACGTGTACGCGAACATCGTGTGCACCTCCGCTGACCGAAGCTAACGGCCGCCCGGCGACGCCGGTGGATGCCGACCGCGGTCGGCCGGTGCCGGCGTGCGCCGTCAGTCGCCGCTCACCAGCCCGTAGATGCTCTTGGCCATGAGGTAGAGCCCCAACCCGAGCGACAGGAACACGATCGACCTGGTCCCGGTGGCGTCGTGATCCACTGCAGGAGGGCGTCCAGCGTGCTCTGCACCTTGGCGGGACGCAGCGCGGCGTAGCTCTCCATCACGAGCAGGCTCGCCGAGCACAGGAGGCAGAAGGCGAAGACGGCGAGGTACTCCAGGGTGCGACGAGAGCTTGGCCTGGGTGATGTCGGCCACGCCCGCCGTCACCAGCACCCACGGCTGCAGCAGGAAGCCGAGGCCCGCCGCCGTCAGCGGGTTGACGCGGTCGATGCCCGCCATCCACTTCGGCTGCCCCTTCGGCTCGGCCGTCTGCCAGCTGCCCCAGCGCCGGTAGGCGATGCACGACGAGCACCACGCCGATCGGCCAGCTTCACCGCCAGCGCGCCCGTCGACGGGTTGCTGTTGGGGATGAGCGGCTTCCCTCCGGTGACGAGCACCGTCAGCGCCACGATCGCCACGAGCGTGACCATCCAGCCGAGCACGTAGCCCAAGCCCTTCAGCAGGCCGCCCTCGGTCGCGAGCAGCAGGATCATCGCGGTGAGCGGGATCGGCTCGAGGGTGACCACGAGTCCGATCAGGAACAGGTCAAGCAGCACGGCGCACCCCCGGTCGGCCAGGCGGCGCCGAACCTACACGGCACGGACCGTCGGAGGCGGGACTGGAGGCACGGAGCCGACGCGGGCTCGACGGTCAACGCGTGGTGGCTCTCCCTCGGACCACCACCGCGCCGTCGCCGTCCCTCGTCGACCACGTGACGTTGCGCGGACCAGATGCTGGACGAGGTGTCGCCGGGGGCTCGGGACCCCGTTCCGTCAATGAAACGACCCTTCCCGGTGAGAGATCGTGCCGGATCTGTTGATGGTGAACTGCAGCGCCGGCGACCCTCGTCCATGGATTGGATCTTGCCGTCTGCGGCGGGCCGACGACTAGGGCCAATGGTCCCGTCGGGACTGCGCCGAAGTCCCAAAGTGCCGGCGTTCCGGGTGGCTCGTCAGGCTGCTCCGAGCTTGCCGGTGCGAAGACCGACGATGAGCCCCCCTCTACGTCGTCCGGCCGACCCGGGCCCGGACGTCGGTCCCGAGGTCCAGCACGGTGACCGCCGCCATCGGCATCTGCTCGGGCAGGGTGACCGACAGGTCGCCGTCGCTCTCCACCGACCACTCCAGCTGCGCGTCGGTCCCGACCAGGCGCACCCGCCGCACCCGTGAGCCGTCGATCGCCCGCATGGTGATCCGCCGCGAGCGCGGCATCCCCATCACCAGCACGTAGACGCCCTCGCCGCTCTTGGTGAAGCGCAGCGGGGTCCCGTCCACCGTGGCCGACTCGGTGACCACCCAGGGCCGGCTGCCGTAGATCGCCTCGCCGTTGGCGCGCCAGCCACGCCCCGAGGCCGCGCAGCGGCGCCTGCTGCGTCTCGGGAATGGTGCCGTCGGGCCGCGGGCCGACGCCGATGAGGAGGTTGCCGTTCTTCGCCACGACGTCGCAGAACATCTGAATGAGCTCCGTCTCCGAGATGATGTCCTCGGGCCGCTCGTGACGGTTGGCCCCGAAGGAGTGCCCGACGCCGCGGGCCAGCTCCCACTTGCGCTGCGGTGACCGTGCGCAGGACGTCGTACTCGGGGGTGCGGAAGTCGCAGTGCTTCGGGCGGGGCGAAGGTCAGGCGCTTGCGCTGCTCGGGGATGAACGCGCCACAGCGCCTGCACCACGGCGCCGGCCCCGCGCACGATGGCGTCCGTCAACCGCGTTGCGCGGCAGGCCCGGCTCCTTCCAGCGGTCGTTGATGACGCCCTCCTCCACGGCGTTGTAGTAGTACGCGAAGAGCTCGGGCAGCCGCGGATCCGTCGGCCACGAGATGTCGTTCCACAGCACCGACGGCTGCGTAGCGGTCGATGAGCTCGCGCCAGTGCGCCGTGACGTACTCGACGTAGCGGGCGTCGTGCGGGGCGGCCAGCACGGCGTCGGCCGCCCTGGGTGAGGACGGCGTCGTTGTAGGGCCAGTCGTAGCCGCCGGAGTAGTACAGCCCCATGCGCATCCGCCTGGCCCGGACCGCCTCGGTCAGGTCGCCCACCAGGTCGCGGCGGGCGTGGTAGTCGCCCTTGACCGGGTGCGGCATCGAGGAGGGCCACAGGGCGAAGCCGTCGTGGTGCTTCGTCGTGAGCACGACGTAGCGGGCGCCCGCCGCGTGGCAGAGGTCGGCGACGGCGTCGAGGTTGGCCCCGGACGACGCGTCGTCGAAGGTCCGGACGAAGTTGTCGTAGGGGTAGTCGTCGCCGTACACCTGGGCGTGGTGCTCCTGCGGTCGGGCTGCCCTTGATCTGCATGGAGTTGAGGTACCACTCGGCGTACGGGTTCTCCCGCAGCATCCGCTTCGGCCCGTCCTTGACCAGCAGCTGCTGAATGTCGGGCACCCGCGGCGCCCAGCCCGGGCACCGAGTAGAGGCCCCAGTGGATGAAGACGCCCAGCTTGGCGTCGTCGAACCAGACGGGCACCCGGTGGGTCCGCACGGATTCCCATGTCCCCTCGTACATGAGTGGCTGGATTCTCGCATGCGGCACGCGTCGCCTGCGACGCCGACGGCACCGCCGAGGGTCAGCCCGTGGCCAGTGCCGCGCCCCCGGTGCCGGCCGCCCCGCCGCCGCCGTGCCCCGGCTTCCCGTAGCGCAGCCGGAAGGCGAAGTAGGCGAACGGGCCCACGAAGATGGGCAGCCAGTACGAGATGATCCGGTAGGCCAACGTGGCCACGACGGCGTCGCCGCCGGGCACGCCGGCCAGGATGAGCAGCGCGCTCAGCCCCGCCTCGACGATGCCCGAGCCCGCCGGGCGTGATGGGGATCAGGGCGAGCAGCCCGGCCACCGCGTAGGCCAGCAGCACGAGCGACGGGTTGGGCTTGACTCCGGTGGCCCGGATCGTCGCCAGCAGCGTCCCGAAGTCGAAGGCGAGGCGCCCGCTGCTCAAGAGCATGGCGGCCTTCCAGCGCCGGCCCAGCACCGTGCGGATGCGGTTGCGCTCGTAGACGAGCCGGTCCGGCAGGCCGGTCATGGGTTCGGCCTTGCGCTTCAGGCGGTTGCGCGCCGCCTGCACGACGTGCCCGGCCCACCGGAGCGGGGCCGTCCAGCGTCAGGACCAGCGCGCCGAAGCCGGCGAAGAGCACGAAGGCGCGCCAGGCCGAGCAGCGCCGCGTGCAGCAGGCCGTTCTCGATCGGCGTGCCGGCGAGGATGGCCGGCAGCACGAAGATGGGCAGGGCGAGCAGCCCCGCGATGCCGAGCAGCGAGAAGGCCGTCAGCCCGGCCACGGCGGTGGCCGGATCGTTCCCCGCCGCGGCGAGCATGCGGAACTGTGTCGCCGCCCCGAAGGCGGCGCCCCCGGGCACGATCAGGCTGATGGCGTTGCCCGGACAGCTGCGACGTCGTGACCGAGAACCATGCCGTGGTCCGCAGCGCGATCCGCTGCAGGGCGATGGTGCAGGTGAAGTGCGCCACCTGGAGCGCGATGGCGATGGAGAACCAGATCGGGTCGAGCGAGGTCAGCTTCGGGAAGGAGTCGAAGACCTCGGCCAGGCTCGGGAAGACGAGGTAGATGGTGATGCCGGCCACCACCACCATGACGGTCTTCTTGGCGATCGACCGCCACGGCAGTGGTGACGCGACATCCTGCTTCGATACGGGTGGCGAGCCGTTGCGACATCGCGTCGCTGCCCGCGACGCTCGCTCCGCTGGCACCCGTCGCCCCGCTCACCCCCGGTTCGGCCGGGCGCGGCTCCTCGGGTTCGTGGTCTTCCTGCGCTCGCCACCGGCGATCTGCTCTCGGTGACGGACCGCGGCCTGCCTAGCTGGCCAGGATCTTGGCCTTCTGGGCCTCGAACTCGGCGTCGGTGAGCACGCCCTGGGACTTGAGGTCGGCCAGCTTCGAGAGCTGCGAGGCCGTGTCGGCCCCCGGCGTGCCGGCCGCCTGCTTCACGTACTGGTCGAAGGCCTTCTGCTGCTGCGGCCGCCTGCTGCGCCTGCCGCTCGTGCATCTTGCCGCCCCGGGCGATGAGGTACACGAAGACGCCGAGGAACGGGAGGACGATGATGAAGATCACCCACAGCGCCTTGGCCCACGCCGCCCATGTCGTGGCTGCGGAAGACGTCCATGAAGACCATGATCAGCAACCAGATCCAGATGATGAAGAGGAAGAAGTACAGCATCGTCAGGAAGACGTCGAGGATCGGGTAGGTCGTAGCAAGCATCGGAGGAACTCCTTGTTGTCAATGGTCGGCGAGTACCCGACATGCCATGTTTAGCCCCTGCGCCTGAACCGATGCTGGGATGGCGCCTCGGGGTTGGGCCTTCGTTGGGCCAGGCTGCCGTCTCCACTGACCTGGGAGCATGCGCGCCAGCGCCTCCGGTGCGGCTTCGGTGGCGGGAGGCGAGGCCCACGGCGGGGCACCGATGGGCCTCCCGTAGACTCACGGGTCCCGCAGATGCTTCACTGTGGTCATCGTTCCGGGCCTCCGTCCCGGTTGTCGGAGAGAAACGCGAGGAGAGCACCTTGGCCAGCGAGGGATTCCACGAGCCGCTCGAGCTGCTCGACGAAGCCACCGTCGACCACCACCGCGCCATGACGTCGCTGTGCGAGGAGCTCGAGGCGATCGACTGGTACGACCAGCGGGTGAAGGCCACCTCGGACGAGAGCCTGGCCGCGATCCTGGCCTACAACCGGGACGACGAGAAGGAGCACGCCGCCATGGCCCTCGAGTGGCTGCGCCGGCGCGACGTCGCCCTCGACACCCAGCTCCGCAAGTTCCTGTTCTCGTCGGGCCCGATCACCGAGGTCGGCGACCAGGAATCCGACGGCAGGTCCGCATCCACCACGCCAGCGCTCCGGTTCGCTCGGCATCGGCAGCCTGAAGGGAACAGCGCTGATGAACCACCTCCACCGCGACCTGGCCCCGATCTCCGACGCCGGCTGGGACGTCATCGACGACGAGGCCAAGTCCCGCCTCCCCACCTATCTGGCCGCCCGCAAGCTGGTCGACTTCGAGGGCCCGCACGGGTGGACCCACTCGGCGACCAACCTCGGCCGGATCACCTGCGATCTGCGGGCCCGTCCGAGGGCGTGGCCGCGCGCCGCAGCGGATGGTCCTCCCCCTGGTCGAGCTCCGCACCGAGTTCAAGGTCTCCCGGGTCGAGCTCGACGACGTCGACCGCGGCACCAACAACCCCGACCTGGCCGAGCTCGACGAGGCGATGCGCCAGATCGCCCTGGGCGAGAACGTCACCGTCTTCCACGGCCACGAGGCCGCCGGCCTTCGCGGCATCACCGAGAGCACCTCCCACGAGCCCATCGCGCTCGACGGGGACATCGACCAGCGCGCCCGACGGCGTGGCGCGCGGCGTCAACCTGCTCCGCCAGGCCGGCATCGACGGTCCCTACGGGCTGGCCATCTGCCCCGACATGTACACCCGCATCGTCGAGAGCACCGAGTACGGCGGGCATCTGCTGCTCGACCACCTGCGCAAGATCCTCGGCGGGCCCCTGGTCTGGGCGCCCGGCATCGAGGGCGGCGTCGTGCTCAGCCTCCGCGGCGGCGACTTCCAGATCGAGTGCGGGCAGGACCTCTCCATCGGCTACCTCGACCACGACGCCGACGTCGTGCGCCTCTACCTCGAGGAGAGCTTCAACTTCCGGGTGCTCGAGCCCGACGCCGCCGTGGCCCTCCGCCTCGGGAGACTGAGCCGCTGCAGGTCCGCTGCGGACGGCTGCCGCGCCGTCCGGCGATGGCCGGACGACGGGCGCGCGGCCGGACCGCCGAGCGCGGCCGTCGGGCGCGCGGTCGGTCGCCCGACGCGCCTGGGCCCGAGCCGACCGGGACACGACTGCGCCGCCCGGGCCATCTCGAGCAGTGCGGTCATCTGCACGGCGTCGACCGGTCCCGAGAAGAGGAACCCCTGCCCGTGGTCGCACTGCTCCCGGCGGAGCCCTTCGAGCTGCTCGTGGGTCTCGATCCCCTCGGCCAGCGTCACGAGCCCGAGGGTGCGGCCGAGCTCGATGAGCGTGTGGATCAGCGCGGCGGCGTCGGGCGATCGGCTCATGTCCGCCACGAACGACCGGTCGATCTTGAGCACGTCGACCGGGAACTGCCGGAGGTAGGCCAGGGACGAGTACCCGGTCCCGAAGTCGTCGATGGCCACCTTGACGCCGAGCGCCTTCAGGCTGTTGAGCCGCGCCACCGTGGCGACCGAGTCCCGCATCAGCGTCGACTCCGTGACCTCCAGAATGAGCAGGTCCGGGTCGAGCTCACTGGCGGCGAGCGCGTTGCGGACGTCGTCGACGAGCTGGTCCGACTCGAGCTGGCGCATGGAGACGTTCACCGAGATGCTGACCGGTGCCCGAGGTCGATGCCAGGCCGCCGCCTCCCGGCAGGACTCGTTGAGCACCCATCGGCCGACGTCGACGATGAGCCCTCGCTCCTCGAGCACCGGGATGAAGACGTCCGGCGCGATCGTCGCCCTTGGACGGGTGTTGCCAGCGCAGCAGCGCCTCGACGCCCTGGATCTCGAATGCCCTCGAGGTCGAAGATCGGGTGGTAGAGCAGGCGTGAACTCGTCGTCCTCGAGCGCCGACTCCAGATCCGACTTGAGGACGAGCCGTTCCTTGGCCGCCGACTGCATGGAGTGCTCGAAGAGGACGGACTGGTCGCGGCCCGCTCCCTTGGCCCGATAGAGCGCGATGTCGGCGTCGCGCAGCAGGTCCTCGGCCGACGGGCGGTCGCCGACGGCGATCCCGATGCTGGCCGAGACCGTGATCGACATGTCGTCGATCCCCGGGATGTGGAAGGCCGGCTTGAGCACCTCGTGCACCCGCTCGGCGATCATCTCGGGCCCGTGCGCGAAGGAGACGCCTTCGGCCAGAATGACGAACTCGTCTCCGCCGAGCCGCCCGACCGTGTCGCCCGACCGCAGAATGCCGAGCAGGCGCCCGGCCACCATCTGCAGCAACTTGTCGCCGGCGCCGTGCCCGAGCGAGTCGTTGGAGTCCTTGAAGTTGTCCAGGTCGATGAAGAGCGCCGCCACCGGCACGCCGGAGCGCCGGGCCCGCACCAGCATCTGCTGCGCCCGGTCGAGGATCAGCTGGCGGTTGGCCAGCCCGGTCAGCGGATCGTGCAGGGCGCGGAAGCGCCAGGAGGGCCTCGAACTTCTTGCGCTCCGTGACGTCGCGGATGTTGGCGACGTACCCGGCCACCGAGGGGCGGTCCGTCTGGTTCGACACCACGGCTTCCACGTCCCGGCTCGTGCCGTCCCGGCGCAGCATGCGGAACTCGAGGGTCGCCGTCCCGGCCCCGACTGGAAGTCACCTCCGCCGAGCAGCGTGAGCACGGCATCGAGGTCCTCGGGATGGACGAAGTCGGTGGAGAGACGGCCGACGAGCTCGCTCCGGCTCGTACTGCAGGAGGTCCGTGATCGCCGGGGACACGTAGCGGAACACGCCTCTGCTCGCCGAGGATCATCGTGACGTCCGACGAGTTCTGAATGAGCGAGCGGAACCGGTCCTCGCTCAGCCGGAGCGTGGTCTCGGCCTCCTCCTTCTGCTCCATCGCCGTCTCGTTCTGCTCCATGATGGCGCCGGCCATCCGGATGACGAAGAAGAGGACGAAGGCGCCCATGACGGTCAGCGAGGCGGCCTCGGACTTGGTCAGCTCGGAAGGCAGCCAGCCCCGGGCCAGCGCGAACTGGCCGACGGTCATGCCGATGAGGCTGCACAGCACGGTGGTCCGCCAGACCCGGGAGCCCGCCCGCGCCAGATTCTCCAGGGCGACGAAGATGTAGGCCGCCCACAGGACCGGTCCCCATCCCGTCAGGTAGATGGCGAGGTCACCGCGGTCGACCTGGCTGGCCACCCGCAGGTTGAGGGACAGCCGGCTCGGGCGGACGGTGTAGTAGTGGTCCACCGCCGCGTTGACGATGGCGATGGCGACGAAGAGGCCGAGCCAGACCCACCGTGACACCCGGGCGACGTAGCCGAACCGCATGAGGAGCAGGATGACGGCGAACGCGACCGGGCCGATCAGGTAGGCCAGCTTGGTCGGATTCAGCCTCCGTCGCGCGGCCGACGGACGCTCGAACGGGAGGTTCGGACCCGTCGGCTCCGGCGGACGTCACTCGCGGCATCCTGAGAAGCCAGCGCCATGTCCCCCTCTTTGTTTGATGAGCTCAACCTCCTTGTATCGTCAGCTCGGAGGGCCAACTTGATCGCCGCCGGGCGCGTCGGGTCCACCTGCGGGTGGCAGCCGAAGCGAGCCTCCGACCTGGGCCAACCGCTGTCGGTCAGCGAGACCGGAGATCGGGGCTCAGCCGATCAGGCGACGCGCCGGCCGAAGGCCGATCACCAGGTCGCGCCATGAGCTCCGCGCGAACGTGGCGCCGCGGCCGCTGATGACCTCCATGTGCGCCGACGCCCGGGAGCGGCACGTAGACGGCGGGGTCCCCGAGCCGCCACGCGCCGTCTCCACGTAGTGCTCGCTCAGCGACGGTGGGACCGAGTCGTCGGCCAGCCCGTGCAGGAGGAACTGGGGCTTGCCCATCGGGCAGGAGTGCCGCCGGGGAGCCCAGCCGGTAGCGGTCCGGGAACTCGTCGGGGCCGCCACCCATGAGCGCCTGCACCGCCCCCGCCCGACGAGACTGGCGGGCCGCCGCGTCGAGATCGACCACTCCCGGCCAGCGAGGCGGCGGCGCACACGTCGACCATCGGCTGCCGGTCGCCGCGGGATCTCCGGTCGACCGCGAGGAGGCCGCCCACAGCGCCAGGTGTCCGCCGGCCGAATGGCCGCACGTCGCCACCCGCTGGCAGGTCCACGCCCGTCGACCAGCGGCCAACGCGTCGATCGCATCCGAGACGTCCTCGAAGGTCTCCGGCCAGCCGCCGCGGCCGAGGCGAGCCGACGCGGCGGTACTCGATGTTGTAGGCCATCCAGCCCCGGCTCGGTCACGGCCCGGGCCAGCCGGTGCATCAGCCGCTTGTGTAGCGCTGACGCCAGAAGCCCGCCGTGGATCAGCACGACGACGGGCAGCGGGACCTCGTGCGCCGCGTCCGGCCGCCACACCTCCGCCACCTGGGCGCGGTCGGGGCCGTAGCGAATGGTCTCCGGGCTCATGAGCCGGCGAGGAGCGCCCGCGCGTCGTGCACGACGGCGGCCCGGTGCGCCAGGACCGCGTCGCACGCACGTCCCGATGACCCTCGGACGATCCGGTAGCCCTCGACGACGCCACCGATCCGCTTGACCCGCTCGAGTAGCCGCACGGCGACGTAGCCGCAGAGCGGTGCGGCGACGGCCGCGAGCGAGCCCGGCCCAAGCGCCGAAGGCGCGGCCGACGAGCACGCCCACCACCGTATAGGTCAGTGCGAACAGCACGAAGCAACCCAGGAGCTTCACCGTCGCCTTGATGCCCTCGTTGGTCGGGCCGCTTCGCCACCTGCTTCATGATCTGGAAAGGGATGACGTGCACGACGACCCCGATGACGGCGAAGGGGACGGCGACGATGACCTTGAGCGACGGCCCACACGACCGAGAGCCGCAGGCGGCGTGGCGCCGCCGCGCCACGAGTTGGGCGTCGTTCACACCGAGGAGGTCGAGGTCTCGCTCATAGGCCGCGAAGTCTACGCAGCAGCGGCCGCAGGGACGCCGGGGACACCTCGCTGCCAGCATCGCCAGACGCGCCGCGACCGTCGACCTGATCGGCCAGTGCCGACGTCGACGGCCATCCGGACGCCCGGGCGTCCGGACCACCACCGCGGCGACGCGCCGAGAGCTGCTCGGCCTGCGCCCACGACGCGTAGGCCGGAGTTGACCCGGTCGAGCTGCGCCGCCAGATCCTCGGTGACGGCGCGCGCCGTGCCGCCCGTTCGTCGCGTCGTACGCCTCCGGCCCACCGGGCCACGGCTCCGGTTCGCCGACCCGGACGAGGGCCCGCGAACGGAAGCGCGCCTTGGCGTCGTAGACCAGCCCGACGGCGACGGTCACGAGACCGTCGGCGCCGCCCGTCGTCGGCCGCCTCGAGGGCGATCCGGGCGGCGCCCGTCTTGAGCGGCTGCAGCGCGGGCTCGTCGTGGCTGATCCCCTCGGGGAACACGGCCACCATGCCGCCCTGCGCGCAGGAGCCGGTGGCTCGTGGCGAACGCCGACACGTTGTGATCCCCGGCCTCCGGCATCGACGGTCCGGTACACCGGGATGACGCCGGCCAGCTTGAGGAAGGGCCACAGCGGCGGGATCCTGAAGAGGGTCGCCTTGCCGAGGAAGCGCGGGTACCGGCGCAGGGTCGCCATGAGGAGCAGGCCGTCGACCAGACCGTTGGTGTGGTTGGCCACCAGGACGACCGGTCCCGACGGCAGGGAGGTCGGTCGCCGCCCTCGAGCTCGATGCTGCGGAAGAAGACGCGGATCGAGGAGGCGTGCCAACGCGGTCATTGACCAGTCAGCGAACCGCGCAGCCAACCCTCGGCCGAGCTCGTCGGAGCCGCACTGCTGCCGAGCCGTCTCCCGGTTGTCGATGTCGCACACGGCTCAGGCAGGACTTGTGTTCGCTGGCGCGCGTCGCAGAGCTTTCTGGATGTCGGGTTGGTATGGTGCCGAGGCACACAGGAATCGGTTCTGGGTTCTGAGGGGAAACAGGCGCAGAAACCGCGTCGTGCAGACGGGGGTTCGGCCATGACAAGGATCACTGGCACGAGAGCTGCGGGGGCGGCTCTGCTGCTCACCTCACTCACCGCGTCCGGGGTGCTGCTCAGCGCCGGCGACGAGCGGCGCGGCGTCGTCGACGTCCCGACGTTCGGCACGCTGCCGTCGCCGTGCGGCAAGGGCATGCCACCGGCGCCACCGAACAGGGTGTCACCAACTCCACCATCAACATCGCCTACGGCGACGACCGCGGCTTCTCGGGCAGCCCCGGTCTCGACCAGGAGATGGGCGACGCGGTGAAGGCGATGATCGCCTGGTGCAACGCACAGGGCGGCATCAACGGGCGCAAGATCGTGGGCGACTACTACGACGCCGCCGTGACCAACGTCGGCAACGTCATGACCCAGGCCTGCAAGACCGACTTCATGCTGGTCGGCGAGGGCTTCGCGCTCGATGGCGTGGCCGAGCAGACCCGCCTGGGCTGCAACCTGGCCGCCGTTCCCGGGCTTCACCGTCTCCCCCGTCGTGGCCAATGCCTACGAGATGTACCAGGCCACACCGAACCCGGCGAACAACAGCCCCGTGTCGATCGCCTACCAGGGTGAGAAGCTCTTCGGCTCCAAGACGCAAGCACGTCGGGCCAGTACGACTCCACGCTCTCCACCCAGCAGTCGTCGATGGCCAAGGCGGTGCAGGCCTACACGACGGCAGGTTGGAAGTTCGTCAACTGCCCGTTCCTCGTCAACTACAACGGCGAGGCCAACTACACGCCGTTCGTGCAGAAGCTGCAGAGCTGCGGGGCGCAGATCGTCTTCGACAACGCCACGCCGGGACCGACCCTGTACGGCGCGCTCCAGGCGCAGAACCAGATCGGCTACAACCCGGTCTGGTTGATGGACGCCGCCGAGTACACCGCAGGGCTTCGCGCAGTGGAACACGAGTGGGCTGGGCAACAACGTCTACGTCCGCATCGGCTACGAGCCGCTCGAGGCAGCCAAGGTCGTACCGGCCGTGGCCGAGTACCTCTCGATCGTGAAGAAGAGCGGCGGCCACACGTCGGCGCTGGGAGAGCAGGCCACGTCGTCCTTCCTCCTCTGGGCCACCGAGGCCAAGGCCTGTGGCTCCACCCTGACCCGCCAGTGCATGATCAACCACCTCTCGAAGGTGACGAGCTGGACGGGCGGTGGGCTCAATGCGCCGTCCGAACCCGGCCAAGAACCTCCCCGCCTCCTGCGGGATCTTGATGAAGCTCGACAACACCAAGTGGGTGCAGGCCTACCCGAAGAAGCTCGGGGCCTTCGACTGCTCACCGAAGTACATCGTGGAGAACACGGGATCCGTCATCGGGACCACGCTGAACGCGCAGGGCTACGCCACCCAGTACGCCACGTCATCGGTGATCAAGCCCCAGGGCTGACGGCGCGAGACCCGTCGACGGCTCGCGCCGGTTCAGGCGTCCGAATCGCAGAGCAGACCGGACGATCCGCCCCACCTGCTCGATCTCCAACAGGAACCCGTCATGTCCGGAGAAGGACTCGACCACCGAGACCGCGGGACGACCGGGGAGGCAGCCGGCCAACTCCTCCTGGAGCGCCAGCGGGTAGAGCCGGTCCGTGGTGATGCCGGCCACGGTCACGTCGGCCGCACTGCGCCGAGCGCCGGTTCGATGCCGCCCCGACCCCGGCCCACGTCATGGTGGTTCATGGCCTCGCTCAGGGTGACGTAGCTGTTCGGGTCGAACCGCTTCGCCAGCTTCTCCCCGTGGTACTGCAGATAGGACTCGATCGCGTAGCGCCCGCCCTTGAGCGGATCCTCCTCGCCCTGGGGCTCCCGGCCGAAGCGCTGTTCGAACTCTGCACCGGTCCGGTAGCTGAAGTGACCGATCCCGCGGGCGATGGACAGTCCGTCGACCGGACGACGCGTCGTCTCGTAGTAGTCGCCGCCCGTGAAACGCCGGGTCGGATCGAATGGCTCGGATCTGCAGGGAGCACAGAGCGATCTGATCGGCCGAGGCCGCTGCGCCGACCGCGAGGACGACGGCCCGGGCCACCCGCTCGGGCACACCGACGCACCACTCCAGGACCCGCATGCCGCCCATGGAGCCCCCGACGACGCCGGCCCATTGCTCGATCCCGAGCTGATCGGCCAGCGCGACCTCGACGGCGACCTGGTCGCGGATCGTGATCAGCGGGAACCGCGAACCGTAGGGACGACCCTCGGCGTCGAGCGAGGCCGGTCCCGTCGTTCCCTGGCATCCTCCGAGCACGTTCGGGCACACGACGTAGTAGCGGTCCGTGTCGATGGCAGCCCCGGGCCCGATGAGCCCGTCCCACCAGCCCTTCGAGGGATGGCCCGGAGCCAGCGGGCCGACGACATGGGAGTCGCCGCGTGAGCGCGTGCAGGACGAGCACGGCGTTGGTGCGGGCCTCGTTCAGCGTCCCCCACGTCTCGTAGGCCACGGTGACCTCGGCGAGGCGACCGCCGCCTTCGAGCGGGAACCCGCCCCGTCCGCACCGGAGAGCAGCTGCGAATTGGCGCTGCCCGGGATCGTCACCGGGCCGCCACACTCCTGGGTAGGTCGGCTGCGGTCACGCCTCCTTCGCGGCGCGGAACCCGGCGTCGAGGTCGGCCAGGATGTCCTCAATCGACTCGATGCCGACCGAGAGGCGGACGAGGTCGGGCGTCACGCCCGCCGTCGTCTGCTCGGCCTCGGTGAGCTGCGAGTGCGTCGTCGAAGCCGGGTGGATGGCCAGGCTCCGCACGTCACCCACGTTGGCCAGGTGGCTGAAGAGCTCGAGGCCCTCGATGAACGTGCGCCCGGCCTCGGCCCCGTCCGGCGATGCCGAACGAGATGATGGAGCCGCCGCCGTTGGGGAGGTACTGCTGCTGTCGCCTGTGCCACGGGCTGGACTCCAGACCGGGGTAGGTGACCCAGGACACCTCGTCGCGCGCCTCGAGCCACTTCGCCACCGCGACCGCGTTCTGCACGTGGCGCTCCATGCGCAGGCTCAACGTCTCGAGGCCCTGCAGGAACAGGAACGAGTTGAGCGGTGCGACGGCCGGGCCCGTGTCGCGGAGGTACTGCAGCCGCGCCTTGAGGACGAAGCGGGCCGGGAAGAGCGCCTCGGGCAGCTGGCCGAACACCAGGCCGTGGTAGCTGGGGTCGGGCTCGGTGAAGTTCGGGAAGCGACCGCTGCCCTCGTAGTCGAACTTCCCGCCGTCGACGATCACGCCCCCGATGGAGGTCCCGTGGCCGCCGATGAACTTCGTGGCCGAGTGCACGACGATGTCGGCGCCGTGGCTCAAGCGGTTGGGCCAGGTACGGCGTCGCCAGCGTGTTGTCGATGACGAGCGGGATCTTGTGGTCGTGGGCGACGCGTCGACACGCCTTCGAAGTCGAACACGTCGCCCTTCGGGTTGCCGAGGGTCTCGCCGAAGAACGCCTTCGTGTTCGGCCGCACCGCGGCGGCCCACGCGTCGAGATCGTCGGGATCGTCGATGAACGTCGTCTCGACGCCCAACTTGGGCAGCGTGTAGTGCAACAGGTTGTACGTGCCGCCGTAGAGCGACGCCGACGACACGATGTGGCCACCGTTCTCGGCCAGGTTCAGGAAGGTGACCGTCTCGGCGGCCTGCCCGCTGGCGACGGCGAGTGCCGCCACACCACCCTCGAGCGCGGCCACCGCTCCTCGAAGACGGCCTGCGTCGGGTTCATGATGCGCGTGTAGATGTTGCCGAGCTCCTCGAGCCCGAAGAGCGCCGCCGCGTGCGAGGTGTCGCGGAAGGTGTAGCTCGTGGTCTGGTAGATCGGCACGGCGCGGGCGCCGGTCGTCGGATCCGGGTACGGCACCGGAGTGGATCTGGCGAGTCTCAAAGCCCCAGTCGGGCATGGCGGTGGTCTCCTTGGCTCGGCGCAGCGGCCC
This sequence comes from uncultured Acidimicrobiaceae bacterium, assembly GCA_963762175.1. Taxonomy (GTDB): domain Bacteria; phylum Actinomycetota; class Acidimicrobiia; order Acidimicrobiales; family RAAP-2; genus Bog-473. Next base: position 49,887 of record CAVXJW010000001.1, on the reverse strand, counting down.
GTAGCCGGCTGCAACCCTCGGTTGCCCGAGCTTTACAAACCCGACTGATTTCGTCAAGAATCGATTCCGACCCCTGCCGGCAAACAGAAGAGCCCCGAAGAGAGGAAGAGCGCTAGCCCCCGGTCGGGAGATGCTCCTCGAGCGCCTTCACCAACAACCGTCGGAACGTCACGCGCTCCGATCGCTCAGGCCACCGAGGATCTCGTCCTCGATACTCCCCTGCGCCACCTCCGCCCGCTCGAGCGCCTGGAGGCCGGCGTCGGTGATGTCGACGATGTGACGCCGCCGGTCGGCCGGGTCCCGCCGCCGCTCCACGTACTCGAGGTCCTCGAGGTCGTTGAGCACGAGCACGCCCGTGTTGGAGTCCATCGACAGGTCCTCGGTCATGCACCTGCTGGGACGAGCTCGGGTGGTCGCGCAGGTAGGCCAGCACGACCATGTTCTTCAGGTTCATCCCCACCAGGTCGACCGTGCTGCGGACGAAGACGGCCCGCGACAGCCGGGTCAGCAGCACGATCGTCCCCGTCGTGGGGGTCGTGGCATCCCTCGCCATCACGACGCGGATCCTGCCATGGACCCCTCCGGACGGGCGCGGCACGATCATTTCGATCACCCCCCTATGATAGTCCCGAGATCATGACTATCCCCGACTCCGGAACGATGACCGTGCCCCGCCTCGGCACCGAGGACCCCGCCGGCGACCGCCGGCGCTGGATCGCCCTCGTCGTCGTCTGCCTGGCCATGTTCATGAACGCCCTGGACGGCTCCATCGTCAACGTGGCCCTGCCCGACATCCAGAAGAGCCTCCACTTCTCGCAGTCCGGCCTGACCTGGGTGGTCGACGCCTACCTCATCTCCTTCGGCAGCTTCCTCCTGATGGCCGGCCGCCTGGGCGACCTCGATCGGCCGCAAGAAGGTGTTCCTGGCCGGCGTGGCGCTCTTCACCCTGGCCTCCATCGCCTGCGGGTCGGCCGACAGCCAGGCCATGCTCGTGGCGGCCCGCTTCGTCCAGGGCATCGGCGGCGCGCTGTCGTCCTCGGTGATCGTCGCCATCATCGTCACCGAGTTCCCCAGACCCGTCGAGCGGGCCAAGGCCATGAGCGCCTACGTCTTCGTCGCCGTCGGCGGCGGCTCCATCGGCCTCCTCGTCGGCGGCGTCCTGACCCAAGTTCCTGAGCTGGCACTGGATCTTCTTCGTGAACGTGCCGATCGGCATCGCCACGCTGATCCTCGGTCGCTTCCTCATTGTGGAGAACGTCGGCCTCGGCATCAAACAGGGCGTCGACTGGGTCGGCTCGGTGCTCGTGACCGTCTCGCTCATGGTGGGCATCTACGGCATCGTCACGGCGTCGAGTGACGGCTGGGGCTCCGCCCACACGCTCGGCATCCTCGCCGCCGCCGTCGTGCTGTTCGTCGCCTTCATCGTGCTGGAGTCGAAGCTGGACAACCCGATCATGCCGCTGCGGATCCTGAAGCTCCGCACGCTGACCGGCTCGAGCGCCATCCGTGGGCTGCTGGCGACCGGCATGTTCTCCACCTTCTTCATCGGTGCCCTCTACCTCGAGCACGTGCTCGGCTACAGCCCCGTCAAGACCGGCCTGGCCTTCATGCCGGCGACCATGGGCATGGCCGCCATGTCGGCGGGACCGACGGCGTGGCTGGTGAACCGCTTCGGCAAGGTGGTGATGTACCCGGCCATGCTCGATGGCCGCGGCCGGCCTGCTCCTGCTCGCCTCCGCCGGCGAGGGCGCGAGCTACTTCCCCACCATCTTCTTCGCCTTCCTGCTCCTCGGCGTGGGCGCCGGTGCATCGTTCATGCCGCTGCTCCAGATCGGCATGTCCGAGATCCCCAAGGACGACGCCGGCCTCGGCTCGGGCATCGTCAACGTCTCCCAGCAGATGGCCGCCGCCGTGGGCCTGGCCGTCCTCAGCTCCATCGCCACCACCCGCACGCACGCGCTGGTGGCCGACGGCCACTCGGCGCTCAACTCCCTGACCTCGGGCTACCAGCTGGCGCTCGTCCTGGCGGCCGCCTGCGTCCTGCTCGGCCTGGTCCTGGCCCCGATCCTCCTGCGGACGCACGAGACGCCCGAGGACGAACGCCGGCACATCGCCGAGAACATGGAGAACCCCGAGGCGATGGAGCACCTCGTCCTCTGACCGGCCCGGGACCGACGCGCACCGCGGCATGGCACCATGAACCCATGACGATCAGCACGGTCGACCTCGACGTCCGCCCCCTCAGCCCGACCATCGGGGCCGAGATCTTCGGGGTCGACTGCGCGGCAGACCTCGACGACGACGTCATCGCCGCCATCCGGTCGGTCTGGCTCGAACGACTGGTCGTGTTCTTCCCCGACCAGCACCTCGACGACGACACGCAGATCGCCTTCGCCGCTCGCTTTGGCGAGCTCGACCGAGAGCCACCCCGTGGAGCCGCAGGTCCTCGAGACGCAAGGAGGTCCATTCCATCGAGAGCGGGAAGGACCGCACCGATTTCTGGCACACCGACATCACGTTCATGACGCGCCGGCCATGGCCTCCATGCTGCGTTCCGTCGAAGTGCCCGAGGCGGGCGGCGACACCATGTGGGCCGACACCCGCGCCGCCTATGACGCGCTGGCCGAACCGCTCCAGCGTCTCTGCGACGGACTCGCCGCCTTCCACTTCGAGCCCTTCTACGCCCAGGCGGTGGCCGAGGGGCACGGCAACGTCTGGGAGGGGAAGAAGCTGACCCGACTGCTGCCGGCGACGCACCCGGTCGTCCGGCTCCATCCCGAGACCGGCCGGAAGAACCTCTTCGTGAATCCGAAGTTCACCGTGCGCATCACCGACATGCCCGAGCGTCAGAGCGACGGCCTGCTGCGACTCCTCTACGAGCACATGGCCGAGCCCGCAATTCGTCGTGCGCTATCACTGGAAGCCGGGAACGCTGGCCTTCTGGGACAACCGCGCCACCATGCACTTCGGGATCTTCGACTACGAGGGCGAGCGCCGCGTGATGCACCGCGTCACCCTCAGCGGCGACCGTCCGGTCGGCCCGACCGCTAGACCTACGACCGAGAAGCGGCTCTCCAGCCAGGTCGTTGCACGGCGCGCGACGGCGAACTGCGTCGACTCAGGGTCCGCTCATGGCCACGATCGGGGCGTTGAGATGGATCGATCCCGTCGAGCCGTAGAACTGGGCGTCGCCGTAGCTGAAGATGCCCCCGTCCGAGGCCACCAGCCAGTACCCGTGCCCGCTCAGTGTGGCGGCCATGCCGACGATCGGCCGATTGAGGTGGATGGACCCGCTCGAGCCGTAGAACGTGGCGTCGCCGTAGTTGAAGATGCCCCCGTCGGAGGCCACCAGCCAGTACCCGTGCCCGCTCGAGTGTGGCGGCCATGCCGACGATCGGCTGATTGAGGTGGATCGATCCGGTCGAGCCGTAGAACGTGGCGTCGCCGTAGGAGAAGATCCCGCCGTCGGAGGCCACCAGCCAGTACCCACCGCCGTCGGGGGTGGAGGCCATGCCGACGATGGGCTTGTTGAGGTGGATCGATCCGGTCGAGCCGTAGAACTTCGCGTTGCCGTAGGAGAAGATCCCGCCGTCGGACGCCACCAGCCAGTAGCCACCGCTGTTCGGTGTCGCGGCCATGCCCACGATCGGCTGGTTCAGATGGATCGAGCCCGTCGAGCCGTAGAAGGCAGCATCGCCGAACGAGAAGATGCCGCCGTCCCGGGCGACGGTCCAGTACCCGCCGTCGTCGGCGGTGTTGGCGATCCCCACGACCGGCTGGTTGATGTGGATGCCGCCCGTCGATCCGCAGAAGGGTTGATTGCCGTACGTGAAGATTCCGCCGTCGCTGGCCGTGAAGCGGTAGCCCGCCGGCGTGCCGCTCGGCGGGTTGCAGGGCACCGAGAGGCCGTTGCTCAGATCGATCGGCGCGGTGTACAGCTCCCGGACCGCGCCGCAGCCGTAGGAGGTGCACGGCAGCGACCAGGCTGCGTAGCCGAGCCACCAATTCCCCGTAGGCGTCCTGGAACAGCGCGCCGCCACCGGGCCCGTAGGCCGTGCCGTAGGTCGTGAGGAACGGCGCCGTCGGCTGGCTGCACGGGCCGAGGGGCCCGGAGCACGTGGTGAGCGCCTCGTTGTAGCTCGAGGTGGTGAAGTCGCCACCGGAGAACAGCAGGTTGTAGGTGCCCGACGCGAACGACATCTGCGGGTCGTCCGTCGTCGTCTCCCACGGCAGCAGCGGCTGGTCGACGGTCAGCAACACGGTCGGGGTACCGACGATGCTGGTGCCGTCGGCGCTCAGTCGCGCCGACCAGATCTGTGAGGGCGCCGCCGAGCCGCCACCGTCGTTGGACTTCCAGAGGAGGTAGGCGGCGCCCGTCGCCGGATCGACGAACGGGCTCGGGTCGAGGACGCCCCCAGCAGCCGCATTGCAATAGAGCGGCCCGGCGGAGGTGTCGGAGAAGACGGGAGGACTCGAGCGTCGACGCCGTCGCCACCGAGAGGCAGCTGTTCCCCGAGTCGTTCGGCATGGGGGCTCACCGAGGCGTCGTAGAACATGACCCAGTGCCCGCCGTAGTTGAAGACGCCGGGGGAGGTCTGCGTATTGGTCGTCTCCCAAGACGGCGGGCTGGGCAGCGCGCTCGATCCCGACCCACCGGTATAGGGCTGCCAGCCCGATGCGGGCGTGCCGTGAGGTCAGGGCCTGAATGAAGTTGCCGGCTGGCGTCCCCGTCGTGAACGCGTAGTACGTCCCACCGGAGTACAGGACGTTCGGGTCCGCCGCGTCGGCCGCATAGGCCGGAGACGGACTGGGGGTGAAGGTGACGTGCGCCGCCACCTGTTTCGGGGTCGCTCCGGCCGCTTGCGCCGACCGCACCGCCGCCGAGCGCGGCGCATGCCGACGAACGTCATCAGGCTGAGACCGCCGACCAACAGCATCGGTGCTCGAGTCCGTAGCATGACGTGCGAGACCTGTCAGCGAGCGACGTGACGTCTGCACAATGACCCCCTTGGTTGATTCATCGATTGACTTCCAGCTTGTCGGACTACCGCAAGCCTCAGACCCGCCCCCAACCAAGATTGGGCACGACTAGCGGTGCACGGACGGGCGGTCAACGAATGTTGCTGTCGACGTCGTGGTCGACGACGCCACGGTGACACCGGCGCACCTGATTGTCGGGCGGAGCATCGCAGCACGGGCCGGTGCCTCAGCTGCCCCCGAAGCGGTAGTGGTCGCGATCGACGCGGCGGGTCCACTCCCAGTACTGGTCGAGCGGCCACGGTGACAACGTGAAGACCTTGCCCGTCGGGGTTCTTGTAGTGGCTGTGCGTGATCGAAGGGTGTGACCACACCAGCTGGCCGATCTCCGCCTGGTACCGCTCGGCGTAGTCGTCGTGCGCCTCCGCGCGTCACCTCGCACGACCGTGCGCCCGAGGTCAGCGTCTCGCGGATCGCCTCCAGGGCGTAGTGGACCTGGAACTCGGAGTGGTAGAAGAGGCTGGCCCCGGCGGCGAGGTTCGTCCCCGGGCCGTAGACGCAGAACAGGTTCGGGAAGTTCGGCGATGGTGATGCCGAGGTACGCCGTGGGCTCGTCGCCCCACTGGTCGCGGAGCGAGACGCCGTCGCGACCGGTCACGTGCATCGAAGCGAGGAAGTCGTTGTGGCGGAAGCCGGTGGCGTAGCAGATGACGTCGGCGGGATAGTGCGTGCCGTCCATCGTGACGACGCCGTCGGGCACGATCCGGTCGATGGCCGTGCGGACCAGCTCGACGTTCGGCCGCTGCAGGGTACGCAGCCACGTGCCGTCGTCCTGCAGGATCGCGCTTGCCCGTGGCCGGGTAATCGGGCACGACCTTCTCCAGCAGGTCGGGGCGTCGCCGACGATCGACTTCATCGAGGCCGAGCAGTGCCTCGGCCCGCTTGGCGTTCGAGCGCGTTGATCGACCGGTGCGTCGGGTCCTCGTGCTCCGGGTCGATCCGGTACGGCTCCATGCCGGCGGCGATGCCGGCGAAGGTCATGATGAAGCGGTACCACCGTCCGTAGAAGGGCAGGTGCCGCAGGGCCCACGCGTCCCCCGGCGGCACCGGCGTGTGGTACAGCCGGATTGGGGATGATCCACTGCGCCGTGCGCTGGAAGATCGTGAGCTGCTCGACCTCGTCGGCGATGGCCGGTCCGATCTGGAAGCCGCTGGCACCGGCGCCGACGAGGGCGAACCGGGTTCCCGGCAGTCCAGGTCGTCGGGCCACCGAGCCGAGTGGAACGACGGGCCGGCGAAGGTGTCCATGCCGGGGATGTCGGGCAGCTTCGGGATGTTCAGCGAGCCGACGGCGCTGATGACGAATCGGGCCTGCAGCGACGCTCCTCTGTGCCGTCGCGTCGCGCTGACGCGTACACTGCCACCTGGCATCGCTCGTCGTCCCAGACGCAACTCGGTGACGGCCGTGTCGAAGCGGCAGTGCGGCCGCAGATCGAACTTCTCGACGATGGCGCTGAAGTACGCGCAGCAGTTCCGGCTGCTGGCAGTAGAACTCGCTCCAGTGATCGGCCGGCTCGAAGGAGATAGCAGTACTGGTGGCTGCCGACGTCGACCCGGGCTCCGGGGTAGCGGTTCTCCCACCAGGTGCCGCCGGGACCGGCGTTCTTGTCGACGATCGTGAAGGGCAGACCGGCCTGCTTGAGGCGGATGCCGGCCAGGATCCCGGCCATGCCGCAGCCGATGACCACGACCGGCGACTCGGCCTTCTGACGTCCTCCGGGACCTCGTCGCCCCAGGTGATCGCGCCGGTGTCGCCACCCTCGAACTGCAGGTCGTCGAAGAACAGGCCGGCGAGCGGACCGTCAACGGGCCGGCAGCCCGAGGAACGCCATCATCTCCAGCAGCAGCTCACGGGACAGCTCGTGCGGCACGCAGCCGCCGTCGCGATAGGCGGCGATGGCCGGCAGGGCCCGGCGACGCACCTCGGCCTGTCCTCTGCCGGCATCCCGCTCTGGATGTCGAGCGACATGCGCCACGTTGGGCTGGATGTCGCCCCGGACCCACGACGGGTCACCGGTCATGTGCACCAGCGAGCACAGCAGAGCCGGGACGCTCACGTCGTCGAGCGCCTCCGCGATCGTCCCGTCGCCGTCGTCGAACGGCTCGCCGGCAAATCGGTTCCTCGTCACGCGGTCATCCTCGCTGGCCGACCTGCGGAAGGCAATCCGCCCGGATTCCCGCCGGGAGGATCGAACCCGCGGACCTCAGTCCCCGCCCGTCTGTTCCCCGCGCACCGGCCCAGTGCGCGCGCAGGTCCTCGAGCCAGCCGGGGAATTCGAGCGGCGGATCGGGCAGCGCCTCGGCGCCCTGCGCCGCCAGCGCCGCCTCGTAGGCTTCGGGCTCGTCCCCCCAGCTGCGCGGGTCGCCCATCATCACCTCGAACATCACGGCACCGTCGGGGCCGGCGACCACCGGACCGAACGCGGCGCCGAGCGGCAGCTCGATGTGGGTGCCCGCGGGACAGCGGCGATCGCCGAAGCTGACCTCGCCTTCCAGGACGAAGACGACGTGGGGCGAGAAGTGGCCGTGCCGGCGCACCACCATGCCCGGGTCGTAGCGGGCATAGATGGTCAGGTACTGGGGGTCGGGCGAGAAGGCCAGCCACTTCTCCCACACCTGGGCCACCGTGCCGTCCGCGTTGCGCTGCGCCTTGATCGCCTGCCAGGGCACCTCGGGATCATCGAGGTGGCGGAAGGTGGGCTCGAGACCCTCGACCCTCGGGGATGCCGGCGTGGCGGCGGCCTCGGCCATGGGAAGCGAGATTACGCCGCCCAAGTAGCTTTGCAAAAGGCGAATCCGCTTACACCACCATGCCGCTGCGCAGCTTCTCCACCCGGAGCCACTCCATGACCGCCGTCACAACCTCGACCGCTTCCGTGACACCCGCTGAGGAAGACTTCCCGCTCATCATCTCGGTCGACGACCACATCCTCGAGCCGCGTGACCTGTGGCAGCGCGAGCTCCCATCCTCACTCAGAGAACGCGGGCCACGCTGCGTACGGGAGAAGACGAAGAGCACGTTCAAGGGCGGCGTGCTCACGATGGAGCGCGGCGTCGACGATGGCACGTGGACCGACGTCTGGGTCTTCGACGACCTCGTCATGGGCACCAATCGCCTCCACGCCTGCGGCGGCATGCCGCTCGAGTGGCACCAGAACGTGCCGGCCATCTACGAGGACTTCCGCCCGGGCGCCTACGACCAGGCGGCCCGCCTGCGCGACATGGACGCCAACCATCAGCAGGTCGGGATCAACTACCCGAACACGTTCCCGCGCTTCGCCGGCCAGGGCTTCGCCGAACGGCCCGACAAGTCGCTCGCGCTCCTCTGCCTGCAGATCTACAACGACTGGATGATCGACGAGTGGTGCGGCGGGGCCGGGCGGGGCCGCCTTGTCCCGCTCACCCTCATTCCGCTCTGGGACCCAGGGGCCGCCGCGGCCGAGGTCCGGCGCTGCGCCGCCAAGGGCAGCCACGCCATCGCCTTCAGCGAGAACCCGGCCAAGCTCGGCTTCTCCTCTCTCTACACCGGCGATTGGGACGTCCTCTGGGAGGCCTGCGAAGAGACGGACACCACCATCTCCATGCACATCGGGTCTTCTTCGTCGATGCCGACCACGTCCGCCGACGCTCCTCTGGCGGTGTCCATGTCGCTCAACGCCCACAACGCGCAGGGCTCGGTCTGCGACTGGGTCTACAGCCGGACCCTCGAGCGCTTCCCCTCACTCAAGCTCGCGTATGCCGAGAGCCAGGTCGGCTGGATGCCCTTCCAGTACGAGCGCATGGACGGCGTGTGGCACGAATCGGTCGGGGACGTCGACCTGCCGAATCCTCCGTCCACTTATCTGCGCGGCCGAGTGTTCGGATGCATCTTTGACGACCTCCATGGTCTGCGCAGCCGAGATGAGGTCGGGATGGAGCACATCCTCTTCGAGTGCGACTTCCCGCACTCGAACGGCTCGTGGCCGGACTCTCGGCGTCGGGCGTGGGAGCTCTCATCCAAAGCGGGCCTCGACGCCGGCGAGGTCTACCAACTGGTCCGCGGTAACGCCATCAACGTGTACGGGCTCGAACGTTTCGGGATCACGGAATGATGGCGGGCTCCGTCGCACTCTGCACTAAGACGGCTCGTCACACTGCTGGTTGACAGACTGCTGCGCCATCGGCGGACCTTCTGATCCGTAGTCAGATGCTCTAGTCCGTTGAGCTACGAGCGCTGGGTTAAGAGAGCGAAGTCTATCGGACCTCGGACGCAGTCGACTGACGCCAAAACTGCTGATCAGGGGCAGTATGGCCAACCACGCGGATATGGTCGCTCGGCGTACCCGTCATGTGCCGCGCAGAGTCGGTACCTTGAACCGCATGGGTGAAGTTCGCAAGTTTGGACGGCGGGCGCTTCTGGGTGGAGCCGTAGCGACGGGCGCGGCTGTCGCTGGCCTGAATGCTCGGGCCGGCGCCAGCGGGGCCCCGTACTCGGCCGTGCTCCCCAATGGCCGGGCTCCCTCGGGCGCGGCCGGTCTCGGTCCCGGGGGGTGCCTGCTCCCGCCGGGCAGCCTGCCCTACCCCCATCTCCCGCCTGGCACCGACACGCTGCCCGCCATTGAGCACGTCGTCATCCTCATGATGGAGAACCACTCGTTCGACGACCATTTCGGCATGCTCGGCCGCGGCGACGGGCTTTCGTTCGGCCGGAACGGGTCACCGCTCAACTACAACCCCGGCACCGGACGGTGACTACATCCTCTCGTTTCCGATGCCGAACACCGCCACGCCGACCGGCTCCCAGATCAGCCAGAGCTGGGACAGCTCCCATCTGTGCTGGGCCGGTGGCACGAACTCGGGCTTCGCCAAGACCTGTGGGCCGGCGTCAATGGGTCACTTCACCGGCGCGCAGCTCCCCTTCTATTACTCGCTTGCATCGCAGTTCCCCATCGGCGATCGCTACTTCTGCTCGGTCATGGCGCAGACCTACCCGAATCGCCGCTTCCTGATCGCCGCGACGGCCCTGGGTGACGTCTCGACGAACGCCACGGGCATCTCCAGCACGGACGCGCCCAACGGGACCATCTTCGACCGGCTCAACTCGTACGACATCACCTGGAGGGACTACTTCCCGGACCTGCCCACCGCGGCGCTCTTCCTCCCCGAGTACACAGCGAACCTGAGTGACGGGAAGCTGGCGCCCATCAATCAATTCCTGAGCCGACGCGGCTGCGGGCCAGCTTCCGCAGTTCTCGCTCGTCGACCCGTACACCAATTACTCCGAGGAGGACGGCGACATTTCCATCGGGGAGGCCTTTGCCGCCCGGATCATCAGTGCCGTCCTGGCTTCTCCCAATTGGTCCCGCACCGCGATGTTCCTCGTCTATGACGAACACGGCGGATGGTTCGACCACGTCCCGCCCCAGCCCGCGGTGCGGCCGGACAACGTCCCGCCGGAGATCACAGTTCCCCCGGATCAGCCTGGCGGCTATGACCAGACCGGCTTCCGGGTCCCGTGCGTCGTCATTTCGCCGTTTGCCCGGCGTGACTTCGTGTCCCACGTCGTTCACGACCACACCAGCTTGTTGAAGTTCATGGAGACGAAGTGGAACCTGCCGGCCATGACCTACCGTGACGCCAACGCCACCAACATGTTCGAGTTCTTCGATTTCCACGGGCCCCCGGCCTTCGGCGAGCCTCCAAGCCTGACGGCTCCCCTCAACCCGTTCGTTGGTCCTCTGCCTGCAGGGTCGGGATCGCCGGGCTTTCACCCCATCGCGACCGGAGTGCCCGCGTCGACCCTTCCGCCCGCGGGCTACACCGTCAGCGCGCCACCGCGGCGGTGGTGGTGACCCCATGAGCGACGCCAAAACGCGCGATCGGCCTCAGACGCTGATCGGCAGCTTGGTGTAGCCCCGCACAGTGCTGGTGTGCAGCGGCACCATCGCCCGCCCGATCCACCGACCATTCCGGGAAGCGCTTGAACGTCTCCTCCAGCGCGATCCGCCCCTCCGTCCGGGCCAGCGCCGCGCCCAGGCAGAAGTGGATGCCGTAGCCGAAGGACAGGTGGTGGTCGAACTTCCGGTGGATGTCGAAGCGGTCGGCGTCGGGGTAGGCCCGCTCGTCGCGACCGGCCGAACCGGTGATCATCACGACCTTGGAGCGGGCCGGAATGGTGCCCCCGTGCACCTCGACGTCCTCGACGCACCAGCGGCTCTGCACCGGCGACGGCGCCTCGTAACGCAGGACCTCTTCGACTGCGTTCGGGATCAGGCTCGCGTCGGCCACCAGCTCGGCCCGCTGGTCCGGGTTGTCGTCGAGCGCGAGGGCGGCCCAACCGAGCATGCGCGCCACCGTCTCGGTGCCGGCGCTGCCGATCAGGGCGGCGAAGTTCACCGCCTGCTCCAGCGTCAGCCGCCGCGTCACGCCGTCGTCCTCGGTCACCTCCATGTTCACGAGGTCGGTGAACATGTCGTCGCGCGGGTTGGACTGCCGATCCGTCAGCGTCTTGCCGAGGTACTCCATCATGTTCATCATCGCCGCCATGGAGACGTCGTTCGACATGCCGGTCTCGGAATCGAGGTGGAACGACTCGTCGATCCACCCGCGGAACGTGTCGCGGTCCTCGGGCGGCACGCCGAGCAGCGCGGCGATCACGTAGGCCGGCACGCGGGCCCCGAAGTCCTGCACGTAGTCGAACGAGCTCCGCCCGACCAGATCGTCGAGCAGGCGCACGCACAGCGCGCGGATGTCGTCTTCCAGCAGCTTCATGCGCCGCGGCGTGAACGTCTTCGAGACCAGGCGCCGGTAGCGGGTGTGCTCCGGCGGGTCCATGAAGATCATCATCTGCATGTCGATCGGGTCGGCCGTGATCATCTCCATGACGGTGCCGTGCGCGGAGATGAACGTCTTGGGGTCGCGGCTGAAGGCGTCGACATCGGCGAAGCGGCTCACGGCGTAGAAGTCGTACTGCTCGTTGTAGTAGAGCGGCTGCTCGTCGCGCATCCGCTTCCAGATGGCGTGCGGGTCTGCCTTGTACTTCTCGTTGAGCGGATCCCAGGCCAGCGGCTCGGTGTCGACGGCGGTCATTGCGGTCCCCCTTCGATCCCGACGTGGTGCGCGTCCCACAGCTTGATCCCGCCGAGGATGCCGGCCTTGTTCTCCACGACCGTGATGCGCTCGAGGATCTCGCCCAGGTCGCGCCGGTTGACCCGGGGACCGTTGCCGCCGCCGATGTAGAGGTGGTCGAAGAAACACAGCGCATCGAGATAGGCGATGGCCTTGCGCACCCGCTTGTTCCAGCGCTCGTCGCCCACCTTCTTGCGGGCGGCCTCGCCGATCTGCTCGTTGAAGGTCTCGCCCTTGCGGAACTCGAGATGGGCGAACTCGAGGTGCGGCATCAGGCTGCCGTCCATGAAGAAGGCCGTGCCGAACCCGGTCCCGAGCGTGATGACCGCCTCGAAGCCCTTGCCCTGCACGACCGCTGCGCCCTGCACATCGGCGTCATTGGCCACGCGGCAGGGCTTGCCGATCGACTTCTGGAGAGCGCCGGCCAGGTCGAAGTCGGACCAGGCCTGCACCAGCTCGGGATCGGTCTTGGTGCCGGGCCCCTTGGTGGACACGAAGTGCGGCGCACTCAGCACGTGGCCCTGGCGCACCATGCCGGGGAAGCCGCACGAGACCCGGTCGCCCTCGGGCAGCTTCGCCACCAGCGCGGTCAGCGTCTTGACGAGCTCGTCGGGTGGCATCGGGTACTTCGTCGGCACCCGGACCCGGTCGGCGATGGGATTCCCGACCTTGTCGAGCACGTCGGCCTTCAGGCCGGTGCCGCCGACGTCGATGGCGATCGTGAAGGGGTGCTCGTGCTGCTGCCCATCGGGCGGGGCGTCCCCTTGGGGGGCGCCGTGTGAAGTGTCAGTCACCAGCACGAACTGTAGCCAGCTGGGGCTGGGGTTTTGTCCGGCGGAGCGGTCCCGTCATCCGGCGAGGACGTCGTGGAGGATGTCGCGGAGCATGACCTCCAATTCGTCCTTGCTCACCGAGTCGAAGGACGCGTCGCCGAGGAAGATGCTCGAGAAGACGACGCCGAAGGAGGCCGCCATGCGGATCCGGTCCCGCACCGGCACCCGCTCGTCGCCCAGGACCTGGCGGAACTGGTTCTGGATGTCCTCGTGCTCGGCGTCGTGGTCCTCGCGGTGCAGCTTCTCCATCACGGCCTGGTTGCGCTCGTGCATGAGGAAGAGCTTGCGCTGGGCCAGCATCTCGCCGACGATCTGATCGAGCAGCTGGCCCCACAGCTCCAGCGTGACCGGCTCCTCCCCGATCAGCATCAGCGCCTCCCGACCGAAGTCGTGGATGCGCATGTGCAGCGCCATCAGGATGTCCTCTTTGGACTCGAAGTGGTAGTAGAGGGCCGCCTTGGTCACGCCCAGCTGCTCGGCGATCTGCCGCAGGCTGGTGCCGTCGTAGCCCTGCTCGGTGAAGAGGTCGAGCGCCACATCGAGGATGCGCTGGCGGGTGTCGGTGGACGCTGCGGGCGGGTCGACCGGGGTGCCAGCCTTGACCTTGACCTGAGCTTTGGCCAGGTCTCGGGCGACGATCAGCGGGCCGATGTCCGGTTCCTGGCCGACCACGGCCTCCAGTCCGCCGAGGGCGTCTTCGCCTGGTCTCCGGTGGTCTGCGTCACGCGGCCCGGCTCTGCGGTGTCATCTGGTCGGCCATGTCGTTTCGCACTGTACCCGCATTACCTGCTCAATTCTACTTGACGACAGGTAAGTATACGGCTTACCATGCCCTTGGACCACAGTTTACTTAACGACCGGTAAGGAAGTCTATGGCTACTGAACTCATGATCCAGGCGGAGGGACTGACGAAGCGCTACGGCGAGACCCAGGCGCTCGCCGGCGTCGACATCGCCGTCCCGGCCGGCACGATCCTCGGCCTGCTCGGGCCCAACGGCGCCGGCAAGACGACGGCCGTGCGCATCCTGACCACGCTGGCCCGGCCCGACTCGGGCCCCGCCACGGTCGCCGGCATCGACGTGCTGCGGCACCCGGCCGAGGTGCGGCGCCACATCGGCGTCGCCGCCCAGGACGCCACGCTCGACCCGCTGCTGACGGGGCGCCAGAACCTGGTGCTGATCGGCGAGCTGTCCGACCTGGGCCGGGCCGCGTCCCGGTCACGGGCCAAGGAACTGCTGGCGCAGTTCGAGCTGACCGACGCCGCCGACCGCGTGGTCAAGGGCTACTCGGGCGGCATGCGCCGGCGCCTCGACCTGGCCGGCTCCCTGATGACGCGCCCGCCGGTGCTCTTCCTCGACGAGCCCACCACCGGGCTCGACCCGACGAGCCGCCAGCGGGTCTGGGAGGCCATCCGGGAGCTGCTCGGCGAGGGCGTCACCGTGCTGCTGACGACGCAGTACCTCGAAGAGGCCGACGAGCTGGCGCACCACATCGTCGTGGTCGACCACGGCCGGGTGATCGCCGACGGGACGCCGCTCGAGCTGAAGGAGGCGAGCCGGGGTGCCCGCCTGGAGGTGACGCTGGCCGAGCCGCACGCAGCCGCGGTCGGCGCCATGGCGCCGCTGGTGGCCGGTGCCGTCGAGGTCAGCGACGACGGGCGGCACCTGAGTGCCGGCGTCGACGCGTCGACCGGGTTGGCGACGCTGGTCGTGCGGGCGCTCGACGACGCGGGGGTGCTGGTGGACAACATCGAGGTGCGCCAGCCGTCGCTCGACGACGTGTTCTTCTCGCTCACCGGCGGCCACATCGAAGAGGAAGGTGCCGGCGCCACGGACGGTGACGGCGAGGCGAGCGGCAGTGGATCGGGCGGCGCAGCCGCCGGCACGGCCGGCCCCGTCGGGTCCGGCGAAGGCCGTCACGAACTGGAAGGAGTACGCGCATGACGACAACCACGCTCGACCCCGCCGGCGACCGGGTTCGACCGGCCGCACACGGGCGGGAACCTGCTCGGCTCGCTGGCCGACATCTGGGCCATGACCCGGCGCAACCTCGTGCACATCTCGCGGGAGCCGATGCAGCTCTCGGACGTGACGATCCAACCGCTGCTCTTCACGGTGCTGTTCGTCTACATCTTCGGCGGCGCCATCCCGATCCCCGGCGGTGGCAGCTACGTCGACTTCCTGCTGGCCGGCATCCTGGCCCTGAACCTCACGACCTCGACCATGGGCACGGCGGTGGGCCTGAGCACCGACCTGCACGAGGGCATGATCGACCGCTTCCGCACGCTGCCCATGTGGCGCTCCGCCGTGCTGGTCGGGCGCTCGGTGGCCGACTTCCTGACGTCGGTCGTCTGCGCGGCCATCGTCGCCCTGACCGGGCTGGCCGTCGGCTGGCGTCCGGGCTCGGCGGCCATCTCGGTCGTCGGCGGGTTCGCGCTGTTGCTGCTCTTCGCCTACGCCGTGGCGTGGGTCTCGGCCTGCGTCGGGACTGAACTCCAAGAGCCCCGAGTCGGCGGCGTCGTTCGGCTTCATCGTGCTGTTCCCGCTGACGTTCGTCTCCAACGCCTTCGTGCCCACCCAGCACATGCCGGGCTGGCTGCAGGTCGTCGCCAACTGGAACCCGGTGAGCGCGGTGGTGGCGGGAGCCCGCGACCTGTGGGGCAACCCGAACCCGTCGAGCATGGTGCACGCCTGGCCGATGCAACACCCGGTCGAGGCGGCGCTGATCTGGTCGGTCGCGATCCTGGCCGTGGCGTGCCCGCTGGCGGCGCACTTCTTCAAGAAGAGCACGACGGAGTAGGTCGGGTCGGCGCGAGCGGGCTGGGTCGGGCTCGGTAAGAGGGGCTAGGAATACTGTCCATGACAGAACCCTGGATGGGAGACGCCTGCTCCCTCGTCGATGCCTACCGGGCCGGGACGATCTCGCCCACCGAGGCACTCGAGGGATCGCTGGCGGCCATCGCCGCCTCGGACCTCAACGCCGTGTGCTTCGTCGACGAGGAGCGGGCCCGCGCGAGCGGCGGCCGACGGCCGACGTCAACCTGCCCTTCGGCGGCGTCCCGATCGGGGTCAAGGAGCTCGACCCCGTGCAGGGCTGGCCGCTCACCGAGGCGTCGCTCGTCTTCAAGGACCGCATCTCGGACTACGACGGCACCATGACGTCCCGGCTGCGCGACGCCGGGCGCCGTCCTGGTCGCGCAGACGACGGCGTCGGAGTTCGGCGGGATCAACTGCACCTACACCCGCCTCCACGGCGCCACCTCCAACCCCTACGACCTGGAACGGACACCGGGCGGCTCGTCGGGCGGCTCGGCGGCGTCGGTCTCGGGCGGGCTGCTGCCGCTCTGCACCGGGCGGCGACGGTGGCGGGTCCATCCGCATCCCGGCCGGCTTCACGGGCCTCTTCGGATTGAAGTCGACCTTCGGGCGCATCCCGAAGGGACCGCAGACCGAGATCGAGCCGCTGACCGCGGTGCTCGGGTGCCTCTCGCGGTCGGTGCGCGACACGGCCCGCTGGTTCGACGCCTGCAACGGCGCCGACGAGTACGACCCCTTCTCGCTCCCGCGCGTCGGCGGGTGGGAGGCCGGGCTCGGCCAGCAGGATCTGGCGGGCAAGCGGGTGGCCGTCTCGGTCGACCTCGGCGCGGCCATCGTGGCGGCCGGCGTGCGGGCACGCGTGGAGGAGGCGGCGGACCTGCTGATCAAGGACGCCGGGCTCGAGCGGGTCGACGTGCCGATCGCCCTCCCGCGGGGCGGGTTGGAGTGGGCGCTGGCCGGGACGGCGAGCCTGCTCGTCGGCCTGGGCGACCTCTACCCCGGCTGCGAGTCGGAGCTCACCCCCGAGATCATGCTGGCGACCAACATCGCCACCAATCACTTCAACGTGGACACGGCGAAGAACATCGAGGCCTTCCGCCGCCAGATCATCGTGCAGATGGCCGAGCTCTTCGAGCAGGTCGACTTCATCATCTGCGCCACCAACCCGGACGTGGCGTTCGGCGGCCCAGGGCCCGATGCCGACGACGATCGACGGCGTCGACCTCATCGCCGAGCACGGCTTCGAGACGGCGGTGGGCAACAACGGCGCGCTGACGATCCCGGCCAACACGACCGGGCACCCGGCCGTCGCCATCCCGGCCGGACTGGTCGACGGCCTGCCCGTGTCGATGCAGATCATCGGCCGCCGACACGCCGAGCAGCTCCTGCTCGACCTGGCCCGCGTCGTGGAGCTCGAGCGACCCTGGCCGTTGGTGGCGCCGGGCGCACCGGTCTGAGCGGACCTCGAGAACATCGGCGCACCGGAGCATCGAGCGCGTCGGAGCGCCAGGTCGCCGGGCGGCCGGGTCGCTGCACAACTTTCTGACAATTCCTGCTGCCGCGGACGCGCCGCTCGGACCCGCACGCGTCGTCGGCGCGACGTCGAGACGGCGCGCGTCGGGACCACCGGTCGACGCGCCGCAAAGGGCCGAAAACACACGCCACACAGCGGTGCGCGTGGCCGCGGCCCGGGTCACCGAACACGCGTCTGGCCACCCGTTTTGTTGTTCCATTGACATTCTGAGTGACTTTCGGTACCTGCGGAAAAACGACCGTTTGTCCTAGCCTGTTCTGAGAAATGGCGGAAGAGATGCTGTTCACAGTCGCTGGGTCTGTCGCGATGCCGGCCCAGATGATCTCGCTCGAGGAAGCGGGCCTCGAACAGCGCGCCGATCTGCAGGAGTGGGTGCTGTCGAACCCCGCCATCCTCGGCCCGGCGGTCAAGGTCGTCACCTTCGACTTCGACGGGGTGCCGGTCGCGCCCGGCGCGGGACGCGACCGCATCTCGGTCCTCGGGCTCGGGGCGGACGGGCGCCTGGTCGTGGCCGAACTCAAGAGCGGACGCACCCTCGACACCGAGGTGCCGGCCGTCAAGTACGCCGCCTTCGCCAGCCGCATGCTCCCCGAGTCGCTGGCCGAGCACTACGCCCGTTTCCAGTCGCGCCGGCAGTCGTCCCTCACGCCGGACGAGGCGCTGGCCGAGCTGCAGGCCCACGCGCCCGACCTCTCGCACGAGACGCTGCGGCGCCCCCGCATCGTCCTGCTGGCCCGGGGCTTCTCGGCCGCCGCCACCGCCAGCGTGGTGTGGCTGAGCGAGATGGGACTCGACATCACCCTCGTCCAGATCAGCGCCTTCCGCTCGTACATCTACGGGCAGCTGGGCAGCAGCAACGTGCCGATGATCTCGGTCAACCAGGTGTACCCGGTCCGCGAGGTCGAGGAGTTCACCATCAGCCCCGAGCGGCAGCTGGCCCGGGAGACGAGCGACGCCAAGCGGCGGGTCCAGGACGCCGCGCTGGTGCGGCGCCTCGTCACGACCGAGTCCGTGGCGGACGGGACGATCTTCACCCTGAGCCCGCGCACCGACCTCAACTTCGACATGCGCAGCCAGCTCGAGGAGTGGCTCGACGCGGACCCCGCCCGACGGACGGCGCACTGGCAGAACAACCTGCACGCGCCGCTGGTGTGGGACGTCGACAAGGCGGGCTACACACCGGCCGGTCTGGTCCGCCACATCATGCAGGAGGCCACCGGCATCGGCGGCAACCCTGCGGGGACGCAGTGGTGGCGCGACCCGACCGGGTGGACCATGACCGAGCTGGCCGGACCACTGGGCGGGGGCAAGGGCTCCATGTACCGCGCCTACTGGTCACGCTGGCTCGACAAGGTCCGCGCCCGCCACCCGAGCTGGACCCAGATGACGACCCTGCCGGCCCAGAACTTCATCACGCTCCCCTCCCCCGTGCGCGGCACGCACTACGGGCTGAGCTTCGCGGCCGGCGGGCGCCTGCGTTCCGACTTCTACGTCGACCTCGGGACACCCGAGGCGAGCGCGGCGCAGTTCGACGTGCTGCAAGTGCAACAGGACATGGTCGAGTCGATGTACGGCGCACCCCTCTCGTGGGAGCAGCTGCCCGACCGCTCGGCCTTCCGCGTCGCCGACTACAGCGACGGCGACATCACCGACGTGGCGGAGTACGCCTTCTACATCGACTGGATGATCGACGCCCAGGAGCGCCTACGCCACGCCGTCAACGCGGTCCTGCAGACCGGCGACGCGCCCGAGGACGACTTCGACCGGCGCTGACCCGCCTGGCGCTGAGCGTCACGACGTCTTCAGCTTCCAGGCGGCCAGCGGCGCGAACACGATGACGAGTCCGGCCGTCCACAGCAACGACGGCACCAGGTAGTACGAGACGGAGTGCCCGAGGAGCTGCTGCGCCGCGGGTCCGCCCGTCAGCAGCCGCACCGTGTTCACCATCTGCGTCATGGGCTGGTTGGTGGCGAAGCCCTGCATCCAGCCCGGCATCGTCGACACCGGCACGTAGGCCGACGAGACGAAGCTCAGCGGGAACACGAGGAACGAGAGTCCCTGCGCTGCCTGCGGGCTGCCGGCGAAGAGGCCCATGGCAATGAACATCCAGACGAAGGCGAATCCGAAGAGGACGGTGAGCCCGAAAGCGGCCAGCGCCGCAGCGGTAGTCCCGCCGATGCGGAAGCCGACGGCGAATCCCACCGCCGTCATGACGACCACGCCCCAGGCCACCAGGGCCGAGTCGGCGCCGACCCGCCCGGTGACGATGGCGATCAGCCGGATGGGCAGGCTGCGCAGCCGGTCGAAGAGGCCGCCGTCCTGATCGTCGGCGACCCCGCTGGCGGCGCTCATCCCCTGGAAGAGCACGCCGGTGACGACGAAGCCCGGGACCAGGAAGTCGACGTAGTTCAGGCCTCCCGTGTGCGCCACCGCGCCGCCGAAGACGTAGCGGAAGATCAACAGGAAGAGGACGCCCTGGGCCGTGCCGGCGATGAGCAGCGCCGGCGTGCGGACGAACTTCTTGAGCGTGCGGCCCGCCACCTGGCCGGCGGCGACGAGAGACGAGGCGCCCCGGTTCGTCGCCGTCTCGATCGGCCGGGTCTCACGGGGCTGGCCGGGCTGGCGTGGTGGGTCGAGGGTGAGGTCCATCGTCATGCTGCGTTCTCCTTCTGGAAGCGGTGGTCGTGTCTGTCGTGGTGGTGTGCCCGGTCAGGGCGAGGAACACTTCGTCGAGGGTGGGCCGGCGCAGCGCGATGTCCTCCACCGGCACCGCGGCCTCGTCGAGGGCGCGGATGACGATGGGGAGGAGCTTCGAACCACCCGGCGCCGCAAGAGAACAGCGGCGCGTGGACGGGATCGGTCGACGGCTCGGCCATGCCGAGCGAGCCCAGCACCTCGGCCGCCCGCTGCAGCGTGGGGACGTCGATCGGTGTGCAGCTCGACCATGTCGGCACCGACGCGGGACTTGAGCTCGTCCGGCGTCCCCTGGGCGATGACGCGCCCACCGTCGATGATGACGATGGAGGTGGCGAGGTGGTCGGCCTCGTCGAGGTACTGCGTCGTGAGCACGATGTCGGTCCCGTGCTGGCTCATGGCGCGCACGGCGTCCCACACCTCGTTGCGGCTGCCGGGGTCGAGGCCGGTCGTCGGCTCGTCGAGCAGGAGCAGCCGGGGCGAGCCGACGAGGCTCGCCCCGAGGTCGAGCCGCCGTCGCATCCCGCCGGAGTAGGTCCGGACCTGGCGGTCGGCGGCCTCCACCAGATCCATCTGCTCGAGGATGCGATTCGACGAGGCCACCGCCTCGGCGCGGCCCTGGCCGTACAGGCGGCCCACCATGACGAGGTTCTCGCGGCCGGTCATCATCTCCTCGACCGCGGCGGACTGGCCGGCGAGGCCGATCATGCGACGCACCGCCATCGGGTCGCGCACGACGTCGTGCCCGTTGACGCTGAGCGTGCCGCGGTCGGGCGCAATGAGCGTGGCCACCATGCGGATGAAGGTGGTCTTCCCGGCGCCGTTCGGCCCGAGGATCGCCACCGGCTGTCCCGCCGGCAGGGTGAGTGACAGATCGGTGAGGGCCTGGACCTTCCCGAACTTCTTGCTGAGGCCGTCGGCCTCGATGAGCGCGTGCATGCGCGCCTCCTTTCAGATGGAGGTCGCCTACGCTCTCAAGTGCTGCCTCGGGCGTGGGTCCCTCGTGGATCGGCTCGTGGTTGTACGGGCCCGGGGTCGCGTGGTGTCACACGCGGCTCCGGGTCACTTCTCCTCCGGGGGGTCAGTGCATGACGGCGCCTACTCCTTGGGGATCTCGAAGGAGAAGTGGACCTGCTCGGGATCGAAGTCCTCGGTCTGGAAGAGCCGCCACATGTCGAGGCCTTCGAGGGTGCCCGCCTGCATCTCGTCGGCGAGTCCTGTGACGAACCGCAGCTCCGCCACGAGCTGGCCCTCCTCGAACTCCGCCTCCAGTGCGAAGATGCGCGGCAAACCGGCCTCGCGCGCCGCTCGCTCGACGCCGCGCAGCGAGGCGAGCTTGACCGTCAGCATCTCGGCGCGGCGGCGCAGCGCGGCCAGGGCGTCGTCGGGGTCGAGGGCGGGCAGGAAGGACAGCCCGGCCATGAAGGCGGGGTACTCCTTGGTCGGGGTGCCGATGAGCTCGGTGAGCCAGTCCGTCATCTCGGTGGCGCCGGCGTCGGTGATCTCGTAGACGGTCCGCTGCGGCCGCTTCCCCTCGCGGACGGTGCCGGTGGCCTTGATGAAGCCCTTCTTCTCCAGCGACTCGACCACGGCGTAGAGGGAGCCGTAATTGAGACGGACGCTCTCCTGCTTGGCCCGGGCCCGCAGTGTCTGCGCCACCTCGTAGGGGTGCATCGGCTTCTCGTACAGGCAGACCAGGACCGCCAGGGCGAGGGGATTCGAGCGGGACCACCGGGGCATGGCGGTCAGTATATTTGATTCAGAGTAATCTGTAAAGAGTGCTCTGACCGGAAACCCAGGTTTGGGTCGGGGAGGTCACGCCTCCAGCGCCGGCATCCCGGTCATGGCCCGGAACTCGTCGGTGGTGTTCACCTTCGGGAAGGGCTCGTTCGGCACCGGCAGCCCGAGCCGCTCGCAGATGGGCTCCCAGCCATCGGCCGCTTTCCACTCCAGCAGGCGCCCCGCTGGGATGCCGGCCCGTACCGCCTCGTTGTGGCGCTCGAAGGCGCCGGTC
Source organism: uncultured Acidimicrobiaceae bacterium (assembly GCA_963762175.1). Classification (GTDB taxonomy): domain Bacteria; phylum Actinomycetota; class Acidimicrobiia; order Acidimicrobiales; family RAAP-2; genus Bog-473. Next base: position 27,852 of record CAVXJW010000001.1, on the reverse strand, counting down.
ATGGCGTCGTGGTCGCCGAACTGGTCGCTGAAGCGGTCCCCCATCATCTTGACCAGGGCCGACATCCACTCGTCCCCCTGCTCGACCAGCACGGGGATGCCGGCGAAGATCGTGTTGGTGCAGCTGGTGAACCAGGCGTCGGGGTCGCGCACCGACAGGAGCACCAGCGCGTCCGGGTTGGCCGCCGCCAGCTCGGGCCAGAAACTGGCGCCGGGCCAGTCGACCTGCGCCGTGTAGCCCGCCATCATGGCGCTCCAGTCCACCGGTCGGCCGTTGGCGGCGTCGATCCAGGCCGGGGTCTGTTCGGGATGGCCGAACACCTCGACCATGTGGTGACAGGTGCCTCCCAACAATTGCTCGAGCGCGACTTTCAGTGAATGCGTGCCGGTACGGCCGACACCAGCCCCCACGACCTGCAACATGCTGACCCCCCGGTCCTCGTCTGCTGCGGACACTAGACCGCAACCCGGGACGCAGCCTGGGTGTCGGGGCGGCGAGTTGTCCGACCTCGGGACCGGGCATCGGGCCGGGCATCGGGCCGGGCGCCGGGCATAACCTCACCAGCACATGGCACCGACGATCCTCCATGTGGCCCCGCACCCCGACGACGAGGCGGTGGGCTGCCCGGGCGCCCTCCTCCACCTGCTCGACCGCGGTTGGAACGTCGTCAGCGTTATCGCCAGCCTGGGCTTTTCCGGCCAGTGGGACCGCCGGCGGGCCGAGGCGGAGGAGGCGTCGACGCGGGCCGGCTTCGTGCCCGTCTTCTTCGACCCGCCCCTCAACCTCGACCTCGACGGGGACCTGGCGCTGGCCACACAGCGCGTCGCCACTGAACTCCCGAACATCGTCGAGGCGCACGAGGCGACCATCGTCGTGTCGCCCTCGCCCCACGACGTGCACCACGCCCACGAGGCCGTCGGGCGGGGCGTCCGGCGGGCCATGGCCGCGCTGCCCCCGGCCGTGCGCTGGTGGATGTGGGGCGTATGGGGCGACCTGCCGGTGCCGAACGTCTACTACGGCTTCGACGCCCCCGTGCTCGACCGCGCCCTGCACATCCTCGACGCCTACACCGGCGAGCTCGAGCGCAACGACTACCGGCCCTTCCTGTCGGGGCGGGCGACGACCAACGCCGTCATGGGGTCCGAGCGCGTCTTCGGCTTCGGCTCGCCCGCCGCGAGCACGCGTCCCTACGCCGACCTCGTCACCGAGGTCCGCCTCGTCGACGGACGCTTCATGGCGTCCGAGCCGCACCACCTCGACCAGGGGCCCGAGCCCTCCGCGTTGTACGACCTCGACCTGACGCCGTGGCTCGACGCGCCGACCGCGCACGAGATGGTCGGCTACATCCGCGAGGTCCGGGCCGACGACACGGAGGACCCGGCGGGGTGACCGCGGTCACCTCGCTCACGCCGCGTCTGGTCGAGGACTTCCGGCGCGACGGGTTCGTGGTCGTGCCCGACCTTCTGTCTGCCGGCGAGCTGGAGCGCTTCGGCGCCGCGACGGACGAGGCGGTCGCACGGCGCAGCCGCCACGACGCGCGCAGCCTCGCCGACAAGACGCGCTACGAGCAGAGCTTCACCCAGTGCCAGAACCTCTGGGAGGACTGCCCCGACGTCCGGCCCCTGACGTTCCACCCGCTGATCGCTGAGACGGCAGCTCGCCTGCTCGGCGTCGACGCGGTTCGGCTCTGGCACGACCAGGCCCTCTATAAGGAGGCGGGCGGGCGAGAGACCGACCCGCACCAGGACCATCCCTACTGGCCAATCGTCGAGACCGACACCGTGACGGCCTGGGTACCGTTTGACGGCTCCACGCTCGAGACCGGCGCCATGGGCTACCTCCCTGGGAGCCACCGTGTCGGCGTGCGAGCATTCGTCGACATCTTCAGCGGCCACGGCGACGACCCGTTGACCCGCACCGAGCTGCAGGCGGTAGAGCCGGTGTTCGTCGAGGTGCCGGCCGGGTCGGTCGCCTTCCACCACGGCCTCACATTCCACTTGGCCAAGCCCAACCGGACCGGTACCGTCCGCCGCGTGCACACCGTCATCTACTTCGCCGACGGGTCGACCCGCGGCGAGGGGTCGTTCCCGCATCCCGCGGTGGAGCGAGCCGGCATCGCCATGGGTGCCGTCATCGCCAGCGACGTCACCCCGTTGGCCTGGCCCCGCCCCGACGGCTCGCTGCCCGACCCACCCGACCCACCCGAGCTGCCCGACCCACCCGCCGTGCCGCTGGCCTGATGCCGGTGCTCACAGCGGCGCAGCGCACCTCGTGGACCGAGCGGGGCTTCTTCCGCATCGGTGGCTTCGCCGATCCCGCCATCTGCACGGCGATGCTCGAGCGCGTGACCCACGTTGTCCGTGACCCCGCGCTGGCGGAGCAACTGGGTGTCAGGGTCCTGCCGGAGAGCAACAAGGCGGGCGTGGCGGTCGAGCAGCCCGAGGACGGGGTCTCCAAGATCTTCCGGCTGCACCGCGACCCGGTCTTCGCCCGTTTCGCCCACTCGCCCGAGGTCGTCGAGGTCGTGGCCGCGCTGATCGCGCCCGACGTCGACGTCTTCTTGTCGCAGTTCATCTTCAAGACGCCGGGCGCGTGGGGTCAGCCGTGGCACCAGGACTCCTTCTACTTCCCGTTCGAGCCGGCGCGGCCCGTCGTCGGCATCTGGCTGGCGGTGACACAGGCGACGCTCGTCAACGGGTGCCTCCATGTGCTGCCCGGTTCGCAGACCGAGCCGGTACACACCCACGTCCCCGATCGCCGTCCCGGCGCCAACTACGGCTACTTCGAGATCGTCGACCACGACATGGAGGCGTCCGAGCCGGTGCTGATGGATCCGGGCGACCTGCTCGTCTTCGACAGCCACCTGATGCACTGCTCGACCGACAACGAGTCCGACGGGATCCGGGCCGCCATGGTGTACCACTACGCCGCCGGCGGCACCGTCGACCACTCCGAGGAGTACTTCCCGTCGACCAATGACTGGGTCGCCGTCCGGCGTCACGGGCGCCCTGTGCCATTCTCGGCGTCGTGACCACCGTGACCTTCGTGACCGTGACCACCCTCTGCGTCGTGTCGGCACGGAAGCGCCACGACGATCGGCCGGGTCCATGGCACTGAAGTTCGACGCCATGCTGCCGGCCCAACCGCTCCGCCAGGCGGCGGTCCTCGGCCAGCGGTCGGCCGAAGCGGGCTTGTCCGGGCTCGTCGTGACCGAGGCGGGACGCACGGCGTACCTCACCTGCGGCGCGCTCGTGACGGCGGCCGACATCGACGTGCTGACCGGCATCGCCGTCGCCTTCCCGCGCAGCCCGATGGTGACGGCGTCGACGGCGTGGGAGTTGGCCGAGGCGAGCGGCGGCCGCTTCCGACTCGGCCTCGGTTCCCAGGTGCGGGCGCACATCGAGCGGCGCTACGGCTCGGCGTTCGACCACCCGGGACCGCGCCTGCGCGAGTACGTCCTCGCCGTCAAGCGGATCTTCGAGTCGTTCCGCCACGGCTCGCCCCTGGCGGTGGAGGGCGAGTTCTACAACCTGTCGCTGCTCCCACCGACCTGGGCACCGGGTCCCATCGACTGTGCGGACCCGCCGGTCGACGTCGCCGCCGTCAGCCCCTGGATGCTCCGCATGGTGGCCGAGGTGGCGGACGGGGTCCACGTGCACCCGCTCAACACGCCGACCTATCTGCGCGAGACCGTGCTGCCGAACCTGGAGGCCGGGGCCGCCCGTGCCGGGCGTCGCGTCGAGGACCTCGAGGTGATCGTCCCGGCCTTCCTGGTCGTCGGCGACACCGACGAGGAGCGGTCACGCTGGCGCGAGCTGGCCCGGGTGCAGGTCGCGTTCTACGGGTCGACGCCCAACTACGCCTTTATCTTCGACCAGCTCGACCGCGAGGGCACGACCGACCTCATCCGCGAGCGGCAGCGGGCCGGCGACATCTCAGGCATGGCGGCCGAGATCGACGACGACCTGCTGGAGAACTTCGTCACCGAAGGGACCTGGGACGACATCGCCGACACCATCGTGGCCAAGTACGGCGGCATCGCCACGAGAGTCGTCAGCTACTTCACCGGCGCGGACGTGGTGCGCCATCCCGACGCCTTCGAGCGGTGGGGTGCGCTGGCCCGGAGGGTGCGCGCCCTCTCCTAGGTCGCCCGTTCCTCGCCCGTCCTGCCTCGGATCCACCTGGGATCTCGCCGGTCGCCCCAGCTCAGGCAGCGGGTCGGGCGCCTCCTTTGGCCGCGGGGCACGTGGGGGCGGCAGAATAGGGTGCTGCGTCCGTCCCGGCTTCGCCGGAACGGACAACGGATCGAGAACAACGACGAGATGGAAGGACCGCGGTGGCTATCCAATTGAAGGCAGGCTTGAGGCTGCGCAGTGCGACCGACGCCTGCGAGGTCGTGGTCGTCAAGGCGCCCGCCGACCCCGTCGACCTGCGCTGCGGCGGCCACCCCTTCCTGCCCACCGATGCCGAGCCCGCGTCCGAGAGCATCGTCGAGGGCTTCGACGGCGGCACCCAGCTGGGCAAGCGCTACAGCGACGAGGAGCTCGGCCTCGAGATCCTGTGCACCAAGGCCGGCGAGGGCGCCATCTCGGTCGGCGAGACCATCCTGGCCGTCAAGGGAGCGAAGCCCCTCCCCGCCTCGGACTGACGTCCGGGGAGTGGGGACGACGTCATGAACATCGCCATGCTGCTCGAGATGGCAGCCGAGGGTGATCCCGATCGCGTCGTCCTCGGTTCCCACGACGGGGGGACCACCGCCTCGGATCTCCTCGAGCGATCCCGGCGGGCTGCCATCTACTTCGAGAAGAGCGGCGCCGAGATCGTCGGCTACTTCGGCCTGAACTCCGACGCGCTCCCCGTCGCACTCTTCGGTGCGGCGCTGGCCGGCCTGCCGTTCGCACCGATCAACTACCGCGCGCCCGACGAGCAACTGACGGGCATCCTCGGCCGCGTCGCCGGCGGCGTCATGATCGCCGACGACGGACGAGGTCGACCCGCCTCGGCACCTGCGGCGCCACCAACGTCGTCACCAAGGACGACTTCGCCGCCGCCATCGCCGAGCCCGTGACCGGCGAGCACCCCTTCGTCGACCCCGAGGAGATCGCCGTGCTGCTCTTCACCAGCGGCACGACGTCGGAGCCGAAGGCGGCGATCCTGCGCCACCGCCACCTCGTCTCGTACATCATCTCGAGCGTCGAGTTCCTCGGCTGCGAGCCGACCGAGGCGCAGCTGATCTGCGTGCCCTCGTACCACATCGCCGGCATCGCAGCGGTGCTGAGCTCGCTCTACGCGGGGCGTCGCATCATGTACCTGCCCGCCTTCGACGCCGGCCGATGGGTGCGAGCTCGCGGCCGAGGAGCGCATCACCCACGCCATGGTGGTGCCGACCATGCTGGGACGGATCCTCGACGCCGTCGAGGAGGCGCGGCGTCGAGCCTCCCGCCGCTGCGCCACCTCTCCTACGGCGGCGGGCGCATGCCGCTCGAGCTGGTCGAGCGCACCCTGACCGACCTGCCCCACGTCGACCTCGTCAACGCCTACGGCCTGACCGAGACCAGCTCGACCATCGCCATGCTCGACGCCGGACGAGCACCGCGAGGCCTTCGCCAGCGACGACCCGGCGATCCGGGCGCGGCTGGGATCGGTCGGGCCGTCCCCTCCCGTCCCTCGAGGTGGAGGTGCGCGACATCGACGAGGCGGTCCTGCCCGCCGGCGAGAAGGGCGAGATCTGGGTGCGCGGCGAGCAGGTCGCCGGCGAGTACGTGGGCAACAACGCCCTGCACCGACGACGGCTGGTTCCGCACCCGCGACGCCGGCTGGTTCGACGAGCACGGCTTCCTCTACGTCGACGGCCGGCTCGACGACGTGATCGTGCGGGGCGGCGGAGAACATCTCGCCGGGCGAGATCGAGGAAGTGCTCATGCCGCACACGGCCGTCGCCGAGGCGGCGGTCATCGGCATCCCCGACGCCGAATGGGGCGAGGCGGTGGCGGCGGTCGTCGTCCTGCACCCCGGCGGCGAGGTGACCGAGGCCGACCTGCAGGTCTGGGTCAGGGAGCGGCTTGCGCTCCACCAAGATGCCGGGCGTCATCGCCTTCCGCGACGAGCTCCCCTACTCGCCGACCGGCAAGCTCCTGCGCCGGGTGCTGCGGGACGAGCTGTCCGCCAGCCCGGGCTGAGCGATGGGGAGCCATGGAGGGGAAGGTCGCCGTCGTCTCGGGGGCCTCGAGCGGATCGGGCGTCGGCATCGTCCGGCGCTTCGTCCACGAGGGCGCGACCGTCGTGATGCTGGCCCGGGCCCGGCCGCGCCTCGAAGAGGTCGCCGCCGAGTTCGGGTCGTCGGTTGTCCCTCTCGCCACCGACGTCGGCGACCCCGACAGCGTGCGAGCCGCCTTCGACGACGTCGCGACGCGCTTCGGCCGGCTGAACGTGCTCGTCAACCACGCCGCCGTCTACCGGCCCTGCGCGGTGGAGCTGCTCGACGACGAGGACATCACCCGCCAGATGGCGACCAACTTCTTCGGTCCCGTCTACACCTCGCGCGCCGCCATTCCGCTCCTGCGGGCCGCCGGCGGAGGCGACATCGTCAACACGTCGAGCGAGTCGACGCTGCACCCGTTCCCGATGCTGTCGATGTACGTCTCCTCCAAGGCCGCGCTCGAGGCCTTCGGCAAGGTGCTGGCGCAGGAGGTGCGCGACGACGACATCCGGGTGACGACGGTGGTGCAGGGCACGGCCGCGGGCGCCGGGGGCGGCGCCACGGACTTTGCGTGGGACGCCGACCACGCCGCGGCCGCCTATGCCCTGTGGAACGAACGCGGCCTGCTGAACGAGGTCCTCGGTCGCACCAGTGGACAGACCGTCGACAACATCGGCGACGTGCACGTGTTCATCGTGACCCGTCCCCGCGAGCAGCGGCTCGACACGGTGCACGTGCGCAGCTTCTGACGCGTCCCTCTGACGGTGCGAACACCGCCGCCACAGAGCCGCCACACCCCGCCACCCCCTACTCAGTCGCGCAGGTCCTTGCCGGTCAGGCTCAGGAAGACGTCTTCGAGATTCGGCGACCGTACCTCGACCCCGGTGAGGTCGATGCGGTGCGTCGCCGCCACCGCGACGACGGCCGAGAGCACCGCGGGGCCGTGGTCGGTCGCCAGCTCCAGATGGCCCTCGACCTCGTGCACATCGTGGATGTTCTCGAGCACGCGGCAGGCGGCGGCCAGCTCGTCGAGCGACGCGCCGTCGCACGAGAGGTGCACCTTGTCTCGCCCGCCGTGCGTGCGGATGAGTCCGTTGGCCGTGCCTTCGGCGATCAGCTGCCCGTCGTCGATGATGCCGATGCGGTCGCAGAGACTGGGCCGCCTCCTCCATGTAGTGCGTCGTGTAGAGCACCGCGATGCCGAGCCGCCCGACGGTCTCGAGGATGGCGTTGCGGCTCTGCGGGTCGACGCCGACGGTGGGCTCGTCGAGGACGAGCAGCTTGGGCCGGTGCAGCAGACCGGCCGCCATGTTGGCCCGCCGCTTCATGCCGCCCGAATAGGTCCCGATGCGGTCCTTCCCGCGGTCGGCCAGTCCGACCAACTCGAGCGTGTCACCGATGCGGCCCTCCAGTTCCTTGCCGCCCAGCCCGTAGAGCTGTCCGAAGAAGGTCAGGTTCTCCACCGCCGAGAGGTCAGGGTAGAGGGCCAGGTCCTGCGGCACGTAGCCCACCGCCGCCTTCGCCTCGAGCGTGCCGCCTGCGAAACCGTCGATCGAGACGTCTCCCTGGTCGGGCGCGATGAGCCCGCACAGCATGGAGATGGTCGTGGTCTTCCCGGCACCGTTGGGCCCCAGCAGTCCGTAGCACTCGCCCTCGGCGATGGCGAAGGACACGCCCTTCACCGCCTCGCGGTCGCCGTAGCGCTTGCGCAGGCCGGCGCAGTGCAGCATCGGGGATGCAGTCGACGCCGGCGCCACCTCGTCAGTCGGCCAGGACGAGTGGGTACGAGTGCGCCGCCACGGCGAGGATCTCCATGCGGTCGTCCTCCAGCAGGAAGCCGGCGGCGATGGCGGCATCGAGGGCGGTCCCGAACCGCTCGAGATACTCCGTCCTCGCCGCCGGGATACAGCGCCGCCAGCGTGGCGTCGTCGAAGGGCTCGGTGCGACCGAACAGCATGGCGAAGGTCTCGCCGGACTGCCCGAGGCCGGCCATGACCGCCGTCGGCACGTCGACCCACGGGCGTGCGGATGCCGCCCCGGGCGATGCCGTGCTCGTCGAGCGACGTAGCCCGGTCCGGTCGGCGTTGAGCTCGAGGCGAGGGCGCTGACGGCGGAGCCTCCCCGCCGGCGGCCCACCGGCTCAGGTGGGCCAGCGCCGCCTGGGCCACGTAGTGCTGCTGCGGGCCGGCGTTGATCGGTGTGTCGGTCTGGCCGATCATGAGATTGCGTGGTCGGGCGCAGCAGCTCGGCGAAGCGTTCGGGCGTGCAGCGTCCCGTCGTCGTGGCGGCCTGCGCTGACCGTGTACGTGTCGGCGTGGGCCGCGCCCGCCATCTCCCACGTCCGCACGTGGTCCGAGTCGGGCTGTTCGGCCAGCTGCCCGCCGAGGAGGATGACGTCCGTCTCGCTCTGCAGGACGAGCACCGGCACCCGGGCGTCGTCGCGGATGCGCTCGCCCCGTCGACGAGATGGCGACGCGGGTCGCCTCCATGCCCGACCGCTGCGACGCCGGGATGAAGACGCCGTCGATCGAGACGCCCGACGCCGGGCGCCCGTGCACGAAGAACCCGTCGAAGAGCTGGGAGTGCGGATCGATCGCGTTGATGTACGTGACGAGGCAGGCGGCCGACTGCGACTCGCCCGCGGCGAGGATCGTGCGTGGGGCGCCAGGCCCCGAGCGGGTTCTCGTCGCTCGGTTCGCACAGCAGCTGGCCCACCTGCGTGAAGATGTCGAAGCGACCAGGCGTCGCCGGGATGCTCGAGCTCGCCGTAGCGGTCCGGCGCCAGCAGCTTGAGGTGGATGCTCTCGACGAACCCACCGCCGTCGATGCCCACCTTCTGCGCCGACACGCCGACCCAGGCGTGGCCCGCCGCGGCGAGGGAACGATGGAAGAACCCCCAGTCGGGCGCGGCGTCGATGCCGGCCGACACGTTGTGCCACTCCACGACCACGGTGCCGCTGAAGCGCAGCGGGTCGGTCGGCCGGCGCACGACGAAGCGGGTCCGGAAGTGGGCCTCGGGCCCCGGCTTCGTGTCCCAGCGACCGTCGGCGCCCCGCTCCCCGACCAGCTCGTAGGAGGTCGCCGTCCCGTCGAGGCTGAACTCGGTCTCCTCGTAGCCGAGCGTCGCCAGGTCGTAGTCCCGCATGACGTCGGGCGCTGCGCCCGGCATCTCGCTCCATGTCGTCGTGGCCACCGTGATCCTCCCCGCTCAGGGCCTGGGTGCCCCGACTCGAACCTGCCGCCCGTGAGGATACGGCGAGTCCGGGTGAAGGGACAGACGCCCGCCGCCAGTTGAGGCACCGGGCCGGCGCATGGTACGCATCGGCGGTGTTCATGATGCGATTCGCCATGCGATCGGGTGCGCCCGACCCCGAGGCCCGGGCCGCGCTCTACAGCGCCACCATCGAGATGTGTGCCTGGGCCGAGACCGGGGCGCCGTGGCCGCCGTGCTGAGCCAGCACCACGCCGTCGACGATGGCTACCTCCCTTCCCCGATCCCGCTGGCTGCCGCCATCGCCGCCCGCACCTCGACGATCCCCGTGAACGTCGCCGCCCTGCTGCTCGCCCTCTACGAGCCGGTCAAGGTGGCCGAGGACCTCGCCGTGGTCGACCTGATCAGCCGCGGACGCGTCTCGTACGTGGTCGGCATCGGCTACCGCGACGAAGAGTTCGCCATGTTCGGGATCGACCGGCGCGGCCGCGGCGCGCTCGTCGAGCGTCGCATTCAGCAGCTGCGGCGACTGTGGTCGGGAGAGGAGGTCGACGTCGACGGACGACGCGTGCGGGTGACGCCGCTGCCCTACACGGCGGGCGGACCGATGCTGGCCTACGGGGGCGGGACCGAGGTCGCGGCGCGCCGGGCGGGGCGGCTCGGCCTGCTCTTCATGGCCGAGACGCACGACGACACGCTGGAAGAGGCCTACCGCGCCGAGGGAGGACCGTCGGCGCCGGGGTGCTTCTTCCCCAGGGCGGGCGTGCCCATCACGGTGTTCGTCGCCGACGACCCCGAGCGCGGCGTGGAGCGAGATCGGGCCGTACCTCCTGGCCGACTCCGCCAGCTACGCCGAGTGGAACGCGCACCGCGAGGGCACGGCGTCGATCTCGCGCGCCCGCAGCGTCGCCGAGATGCAGGCCGAGGCGGGCGCCTATCAGATCCTCACCCCGGACGAGGCGCGCGCCCTGGTGGCCGCGGGGTCGCCGCTCGGTCTCCAGCCCTTGGTCGGGGGTCTCCCGCCTGACGTGGCCTGGCCGTACCTGGAGGCCGCGGCACACGCGTTGGCCTGAACCAGTTGCAAGCACCTAGCGGTACTGGGTCTCCGACTTGTCGCGCGGCGGGGGTTGGTTGGCAGGAAAGTTCCCGATCAGCGTGTACGAGACGCCGTTCTGCAGGGCGGGCGTCCGCGTCATGTCCAGTGACTCCCAGATGGCCCGAATGGTGCCCTGAATCGCCTTGGGATTCCGGCGGGCGATGGACGATGCGATCTCCCGAGCGCGGTCACGCAGTGCGTCGCGGCTGACGACCTCGGTGACCAGACCCAGGCGGAGTGCCGTCTCCGCCGTGATCCGTTCCTCGTTCCCCATCAACGCCCAGCGCAGCACGTCGCCGAGGGGGACGCCCCGGTGCAGCATCCCGATGGGCTCGAGTGCACTCACGATCCCGACGTTCGCGTGGGGGTCGAAGAAGAGCGCGTCATCCGAGCAGATGATGATGTCGGCCTCGTTCAAGAAGTACTGCCCTCCGCCGGCGCAGAAGCCATGCACCGCGGCGATGACGGGCTTCCACACCTTGTGGTGCAACTTGGGGCTCAACGTGACGCCGGGGTCGAAGCTGTTCCAGTCGTTGTCCTTCATGAACCAGGGCGTGCCCCGCGTCATATCGACACCCGTGCAGAAGGCGCGCTCGCCGTTCGCCTGGAGCACCACGCAGAAGATGGCATCGTCGTCGCGGACGGTCTCCCAGGCCCACTGCATGTCCTGGGCCATGACGTTGTCAAACGAGTTCAGGCTGTCGGGCCGGTTCAACGTGATGGTGGCGATGTTGTCGGCCACGTCGAACAAGATGGCCTCGCGTTCCATGGTTCCTCCTGTGAGCCCGGGCCCCGCCCCCGGAACTCGGGGACAGAGAAGCAGGGCCATATAGTGCACTCTTTTCGTCGGGTTGCGGCCGGGGGTGCGGGCCAGCCAGCATCACACGTCCGAGAACGGCCCAGCGAGGCCGCTCGGAGTGCCAGGCCGATCAGAGATCAGGCCAACCGGCAGAACTGACAGAGCACAGAGAGAGGAATCGATCGTGGAGATCCAGGGGAAGAAGGCCGTCATCGTCGGAGGCGCGTCGGGCATGGCCAAGTCCTCGGCGGAGTTGCTCCGCCAGAAGGGCGCCGACATCGCAATCCTCGACCTGCCGACGTCTGCCGGCGCGGCCGTCGCCAAGGAGCTGGGTGGCACGTTCCACGAGGTCGACATCCTCGATGACGCCCAGACCGAGTCCGCGCTCGCGGACGCCGTGGACGCCCTCGGCGGCCTGCACATCGCCGTCAACACCGCCGGCGGTGGCAGCGCCCGGCGCACGCTGAGCAAGGACGGTCCGCATCCGCTCGACGACTTCCGGCGGACCATCGAGCTGAACCTCATCGGCACGTTCAACCTCAACCGGCTGCAGGCCGCCCACATGTCGACCAACGAGCCCGAGGACGGCGAGCGCGGCGTGATGATCAACACCGCCTCCATCGCCGCCTACGAGGGGCAGATCGGGCAAGTGGCCTACGCCGCCGCCAAGTCGGGCATCGTCGGCATGGTGTTCACGATGGCCCGCGACCTGGGGAGCCTCGGCATCAGGGCCATGGCGATCGCGCCGAGCCTGTTCGCCACCGGCCTCACCGAAGGCATCCCCGACGAGTTCGCCGCGACGTTGACCAAGGACGCGGCGTTCCCGAAGCGGCTGGGCCGACCCGAGGAGTACGGCAAGCTCGCCGTGGCGATCGTGGAGAACCCGATGCTGAACGGGCTCTGCATCCGCCTCGACGCCGGCACCCGCTTCGCCCCCAAGTAGGCAACGCCGGGCGGTGCGATCGCTCGACCTGCAACTCGACGTCACCGACGCCGCGGGTCTGGGCGAGCCCGCGCACATCGCGCTGACGGTCACGGCGCCGGACACGCTGCCGGAGCAGCCGATCGTGTGCTTCGCCAAGCCGGGCGCCGGTTACAGCCGCGGCTACTACACCGACGACCTACCCGGGCCCGGACAGGGGTCGCAGGCCACCTGGCACGCCGAGCGGGGCTGGGTCGTGGTCTCCGTCGACCACCTCGGCGTGGGCGGGAGCTCGCTCCATGTTCCCGAGCGCCTGAGCTACAAGCCGGTCATCGCGGCGAGCGAGGCCGCTGAGCGCGTCGTCCGGGAGAGGCTGGCGGCCGGCACGCTGCTGGAGGGGCTCGCCCCCGTGGCCGACGCCGTGACGATCGGGATCGGGCAGTCGATGGGGGGAGCGTTCACCATCGTGCAACAGGGCCGGCATCACGGCTACGACGGCGTCGCGGTCCTCGGCTACAGCCCGCTGCGGACGCAACCGTCTTCGGGCCCGGGACAGCCTCCCCTCCCGTTGCCCTGGGTTCCGAGCGATACCCAGCTCGCCGACGGGGTCTGGACGAACGCGCCTGCGCTCGCCGGCATGGCGGATCTCGCGGACACGGCGCAGTCGCCGTCGCACTCGGCGGAACCCGCCGACGCTCCGATGGCCTGGGGCTTCCACTACGACGACGTCGATCCCGGCGTGGTGCGGCGGGACATGGACGACTACCCGGCGCGGCACGGCGACGTCCCGCCATGGGGTTCGGCCACCATCCCGGCGACCGCGGTGCTCTGGTGCCTCGCTCCCGGCTCCACCTGGGCCGAAGCGGCCGCCATCCGCTGCCCCGTGCTCGTTGCGGTGGGCGAGCGCGACGTCCTCCTCGATCCGCGGGGCGAGCTGCGGGCCTACGAGTCCGCGCCCAGCGTCGACTTCTTCGTCTGCCCACGCATGGCACACATGCACAACTTCGCCGGGACGCGCGAGTTGTTCTGGCGCCGCCTCGAGACGTGGGCGGAGTGGGTGCGCGCGGTGCGGAACGCCGGCGGTCCGGACGCCGTCACCTAGCCCGGCACGTCAGGCGCCGACTTGGAACTGGTACGAGGCGGCCGTGACGGGGCGGTCGCCGTCGCCCTCGTCATGGAGGACGAGCTGCGCTGCGAGCACGCCGTCGGATCCCGGGCACAGTTCCGCCTCGGCGCGGAACGGGCCCACCTTGCCGCGGGCGAGGAACATGACGTGGGAGGAGACCGCCTCCACCCGATCGCCGCCGGCTCCGCCGTCGGAACCGATCGCCTCGGCCACCAGGTCGGACGCCGCGGTCTCGAGCAGGACGAACTGGGGACCGAGATGCAGTGCGGCATCCGGCGAGGCCACCTCCGCCGACAACGGCGGGAGCACCCAGTGGCCGTCGGGGCCTGGGCGCCGCGCTGCACCGAAGACCTGCCAGAGCGGCGGCAGGTCGGGACCGTCCTCCACGACGATCGGCTCCACCGGCATCTTCTCGAGCCCGGCGGGCGGCGTGCCGAGGCTGACCCCCTGGCCCTGGGTGAGCGCAAGGGTCCGACCCGGCTCGTCGGCGTCCACGATGCGGGAGCGGCTGTAGCCCATTTGGCGGCCCACCTTGAGCACCTCGGACACCACCTCGATGCGCCGCACGTCCCGGCCGGGGTCGAGCACCTGGCACGAGTGGATCACCGGGTTGGGGATCGCCTCCAGGTCGCTCCGGCCCCCGCCCTCGGGCGCCGCGATCCCGAGGACGGCCAGCAGGATGGCACCGCTCGGGCTCCGCATATCGCTCCGGAGCGTGACCGTGTTGTCGGCCGGGCCCTGGTCCATGGACGACCAGCTGCGCCCGATGTAGCGGTAACTCAACAGGCCGCCCCAACGCCGGCGCAGCTCGGCGGCGTAGGCCGCCGGGTCCTGGCGCAGCTCCCTGATGTCCCTGGGCATCGCTGGTCTGTCTAGCCGACGAGGCGGCGGGCCCGTCGGACTCGCGTCCGCTTGCCCCGGCGCCCCGCCCCGGCGCACTCTGGAGCATGGACCTCGCGGCCGACCTGCGTTCGCTCCTCACCCTCGAACGGGTCGACAAGGACCTCTTCCGCGGCCGCAACGCCAACTACGGCCCCCGCCGCACCCTCTTCGGGGGCCAGGTGGCGGCGCAGTGCCTCCTGGCGGCCGCGGCCACGGTGGAGCCGGGCCGGCCGCCCTCACTCCTTCCACGGGTATTTCCTGCGCGCCGGTCGCAGCGACATCCCGGTCATCCTGGAAGTGGACCGCGACCGCGACGGGCGCTCGTTCTCCGCCCGCCACGTGGTTGCGGTCCAGGACGGTGAGGTCATCTTCTCCATGATCACCTCGTTCCACGCCGAGAGCGAGGCGACCCGCTTCGACGATGCCCCTCGCCGGGAGGTGCCCGCGCCCGAGGACACGGCGCTCGGTGGATGGAACCCGTTGCTCGACGTGCGGCCGGTGACGCCGACGGACTTCTTGAAGGGCGTGTTCACCGATTGCCTCTGGGTCCGATCCGCCGTCTCGCTCGGCGACGATCCCTTGCTGCAGCGTGCGGGCCTCACCTACCTGTCGGACCTGGGCACCGGTTTCGGCCAGCAGGACCGCAAGCTCGTCGGCCGCGGCGGCCCGTCCATCGATCACTCGATGTGGTTCCAGGAGGACATCCGGGCGGACGAGTGGGTGCTCGTCGACCTGCGACCCGTCAAGGCCCGCAGCGCCCGCGGCTGCTACGAAGGCTCACTGCGCGACCGCGACGGCGCGCTCGGTGCGACGATCTACCAGGAGCAGCTGCTACTGCCGGGCTCTGCCGCCGACATGGGCGCCGGGGCTATGGCGTCGGACGAGGACACCCTCGCAACCGATGGCAGCGCAGAGAAAGAATCCGCCCAACGAATCGCCCGCGGGCCAGCATCCCACCGGGATGGCGGCCCGCCAGTCGCTGAGCAGCCCGAGTCGCTGAGCAGCCCAGTCGCTGAGCAGCCGAGCACCGAGCACCGGGCCCCTTTGGCGTCGCCCGGTTTCGCGGTGGCAGGGTAACGCCATGTCGATCGCCATCACCGAAGACCACCGAGCCCTGGGGCAGACGGCCTCGGACTTCCTGGCCAAGCGCGATGCCCGAGGGGCCGCCCGGGCGCTGCTCGAGGCCGAGACCGAGGAGCTGCCCGCCGTTCTGGGACGACCTGGTCGCGCTCGGCTGGCTGGGCCTGCACCTGCCCGAGGCGCGCGGGCGGCTCGGGTTACGGGCTGCCCGAGCTCGTCGTCGTGGTCGAGGAGCTCGGTCGCGCCCTGGCGCCGGGGCCGTTCGTGCCGACCGTGATCGCCAGCGCCGTGCTCGACGCCGCTGCGCCGGACGAGCTGCGCCGAACGGCTCGCTGCCGGGACTGGCCGACGGCTCGGTCTTCGGCGGCGTCGCGCTCGCCTCCGACATCACGGTGTCGGGAGGCACGGCCGCCGGGACGGCGCCGGCGGTCCTGGGCGGTGGCCTCGCCCAGGTGCTCGTCCTGCCGGCGGGCGACGACGCCATCGTCGTCGACGACGTCGGCGAGCGGCGTCAACGGTCGAGGTGCCGGCCAACCTCGACCCGACGCGGCGCAGCGCGCGCGTCACGCTCGACGGCGCGCCCGCGAGGTGATCCCCGGCGGCCGCGCGGGTGCTCGTCGACCTGGCCCGTGCTCATCGCCGCGGCGGAGGCCGTCCGGCATCGCCACCGAGTGCACGGAGCAGGCGGCGGAGTACGCCAAGGTGCGGGTGCAGTTCGGTCGGCCCATCGCCACCTTCCAGGCCGTCAAGCACCACTGCGCCAACATGCTCGTGGCGTCCGAGCTGGCCACCGCCGCCGTGTGGGACGCGGCGCGGGCGGCCGAGGAGGGCGGCGACCAGCTCTCCTACGCCGCGGCGATGGCGGCCGCGCTCGCCCTCGCCGCCGGCGACGAGTGCGCCCAGCTCAACATCCAGGTGCACGGCGGCATCGGCTTCACCTGGGAGCACGACGCCCACCTCTACCTCCGCCGGGCCACCGCGCTCGAAGCCGTCGTCGACGCGCGAGGCGGCGGCGCGCGACGTCGACCGACCTGGTGCGGGCCGGCGCGCGCCGCGTGCGCACCATCGACCTGCCGCCCGAGGCCGAGCCCATGCGCGACGAGGTGCGCGCGCTTCGCAGAGCGGGTCAAGGGGCTCGACGCGGCGGCGCAGCGCGACGGCGATGATCGAGACCGGGTACGTGATGCCGCACTGGCCCAAGCCGTGGGGGCGCGACGCCGGCGCGGTGGAGCAGCTCGTCATCGAGCAGGAGTTCAAGGCCGGCCGGGGTCGCCGCGCCCGCAGTACGCCATCACCGGCTGGGTGATCCTCACCCTGATCCAGCACGCCACCGAGGACCAGGTCGCGCGCTGGGTCATGCCCGCGCTGCGCCAGGAGGTCATCTGGTGCCAGCTCTTCAGCGAGCCCGACGCCGGGCAGCGACGCCGCCGGCGTCAAGACCCGGGGCACCCGGGTCGACGGGCGGCTGGCTGGTCAACGGCCAGAAGGTGTGGACGAGCGGTGCGCACCTCGCCGGCTTCGGGCTCGCCACCATCCGCACCGACCCCGACGTGCCCAAGCACGAGGGCATCACCACCATGGTCATCGACATGCACGCCGAGGGCGTCGAGGTCCGCCCGCTGCAGATGGTCGACCGGCCAGTCGGAGTTCAACGAGGTCTTCTTCAACGACGTCTTCGTCCCCGACGACGACGTGGTCGGCCCGGTCAACGGCGGCTGGACGGTGGCCCGGGCGACGCTCGGCAACGAGAGCGTGTCCATCGGCGGCGGCCAGGGCGGCAGTGGCGGCATGCCGGCCGACGTCGTGATCGCGCCCTTCGACGCGCACCCCGAGCGGCTGGCGGGCGGCGCCGGCCGGGTCGGCCGCTACGTCGCGCCGAACGAGGCGATGGCGGTGCTCAACATGCGCAGCGCCCACCGCGCCGTCGTCGGCGGCGGCCCGGGACCCGAGGGCAACGTGACCAAGCTCGTGCTCTCGGAGCTCGGCCACGAGGCGGCGGCCATCCTGGTCGGCGCTCGGCGGGCCGGACACCGCCTACGCCGAGGGCGCGGGGATGATGACGTCGATGATGGTGCTGATGCACCGAGGCATGTCGATCGCCGGCGGGACGTCGGAGATCAAGCGCAACCAGATCGGCGAGCGCATCCTCGGCCTGCCGCGCGACCCGCTGATCAACTGAGCCGCACCCGACGACCCGGTACTCCCGCTAGGCCGGGGCGATGCCCCCGAAGGTCGAGTCGGCCGCGTGCCAGTCCGTCGAGACGAAGCGGTGGGCGATCAGCCAGCGCTCGTCCGACGGGAACGAACCGGTCCCGATAGCGGCCCATGTGGTCGGGTCCCGACCTCGGTGAAGACCGTGAAGTAGCTCGAGACGACGGCCTCGTCTGGGGTCACGGACTCGAACCGGATGTTCGTGACGTTGTGGCGCACCACCCGCCGGACCGCATCGGCGGGCTGGGCGCGCGCCGCGTTGCGGTGCGACCGCGGCCGCGGTCGGCCCTCCGAAGCGCTCCATGATCGCCGGGCGGCCGGTGATCGGCTCGCTGCCGCGGATCTCGAGGACGCCGTCCTCGCAGAAGGCGCCGGCGAACTCCTCGAGGAGGTAGCGGTCGCCGGCATGGCTGTACTGCGCCAGGGTGTCGCGGCAGCACTCGCGCGCCACCAGCTCCCACAGTTCCATGCTCAGGACGCGCCCACGAGGGTCAGCGCCCCTTCCAGACGGGGTCGCGCTTCTCAATGAAGGCGGTCGCTCCCTCCTTGGCGTCCTCGCTGCCGAACACCGTCGGCTGCAGCTCGGCGGCGCGGGCGCGTGCCTTGTCCAGGTTGGTCGACGCCGTGCGCACCAATTCCTTGGTGGCCTGCAGGCCCAGCGGGCCGTTGCGCGCGATGCGCTCGGCCAACGCCACCGCGGCATCGAGGACCTCCCCTGCCGGCACGACCTGGTTGATCAGGCCGAGCGACTGCGCCCTGGTGGCGTCGATCGGGTCACCGGTGAGCGTCAGCTCGAGCGCGACGGCGAGAGGGATGCGCGTGCTGACGAACACCCCGCCGCCGGCAGCGAACAGCCCGCGCTTGACCTCGGGGAGGCCGAACTTGGCCGCCTCGGAGGCCACCACGACGTCGCAACCCAGGAGCAGCTCGAACCCGCCGGCCACGGCGGTCGCGTTGGCCGCCCCGACGATGGGGACGCCGATCTCGCCCTGCGTGAAGCGGACGAAGCCCTGCATGCCCTCCTTGCTCCCACCGAGCGAGCCACCCTCGGCGAAGCCGCGCAGGTCCATGCCGGCACAGAACGCCTTGTCGCCGGTCCCGGTCAGCACCACCGCCCGGGTGTCGGCGTCGCTCTCGGCCTCGAGCATGGCCAGGCCGATGGCCGTCAACAACTCGGGGGTGAGCGAGTTGCGGGCCTCGGGCCGGTTGAGCCGCAACACGGTCACCGCCCCGCGCCGCTCGGTGACCAGCACCGGCTCTGCCGTTTCAGTCGTCGGACTCGCCCATCAGGCCACGACCTTCCTCTCCCCAGGCGGACACCCAGGGTCGGGCCGCCGCGCCCGCTCAGTATGGCGTCGCTCGGTCGGGCTGCCAACACGAGGCGCACGGCGACGCCAGCGCCCATCCGTCCGCCTGTCCGTCCCGTCCGTCCGTCCAGGCGGGCCGTTCCCTATCGGCCGGCGTGCGATGCCGAGCTGACGTGCGTCTGCCCCGCCGGGCCGGAGTGCAGGGCGCTCGAGGCCGCGGCCAGCGGTCCACTCCACACCGCAACGGTCGCAGCGATGGCACACAGGACGCCGGCGGCGATCGCTCTTCCCTTCGTTGTCTGCACGGGGGTCACTGTTGCGCCCGAATATGTGGAGCATGCGAGCGCCGGCTAAGAAGTTGCCGAAAAATCCGGTTGCAGACTGGCTCGTGCGCGGCCGGCGCGGCACCCCATGTCGGGACACTCCGAGTCGCCTGAGCAGGAGATTCACCACCCCAGGGGCCACAACGTGGAGGGGGTCTGCACGCACGCTTACGATCCACTCGTGACTCCCGAGGAAACGACCTGGCTGACGCCCCCTTCCGATCCGGTGGCCACGCCGCCCGCACGCCGGCCGGGGTCGATCCGGCGTACGTCGACCGTCCTGATGACCTGGCCCGGGGGGCTGGGCACCGACCTCCATCTGACGGGCCGGGCCCGGGACCTGCTCACGCCGGTCGAGGGTGAGCCGGTCGTGGTGAGCCATTCCGACCTGCGAGTCGTCACGGGCCGGGAGCGGGACATCAAGTCGATCGAGGCCGAGCCGTCTCCGCCGGGGCTCGACCATCTCGTCGGGTGCCGCGCCGGGAAGAACCTGCGCTCGGCCATCCGACAGGAGCTGCCCGACGAGGCCGACCGGGGGAACCCCGCTCTACCTGTTGCTCGACGACATGGCGGGCTCGACCCTGATCTCCGGGTTCGCCTTCCTGCGCTGGTCCGAACGTGTCCCCCAGATCAAGGCCGCGCCTCGCCAATGCACCGCACCACGTGATGCGCGACATCTGCTCGGGCTTTCGCGACGGCGCCAGCTCGCTCAAGAGCGACGGCACCCTCTCGGGGCTGCAGCAGAACACCGCCCGACCGGGCCCGCTGGTCGATCCGGCCGATCCCCTGGGGTGGCACGTGGTCGACGCTCCAGCCGGAGATCGCCATGCGCCGAGCGCGGCGAATCGACGTACGGGAGGACGACGGCACGCTCGAGATCGACGCCATGTTCCGCGACAGCTGCTGGGACCCCGACGGAGCCGAGGTGGTCGTCCACGAGTATCAGATCACGGGCGACGGCCGATCCCGACACCGGCGTCCTGCTGTCGGTCGAGGCGGTGCCCAGGGTCCTGCCCTATGTGGAATGCCCGGGCGCCGCGCCCAATGCCGCCTGGATGGCCGGGACCGATCTCCGGACGATGCGGAGCCAGGTCCTCGAGCGGCTGCGCGCCACGGACTGCTGCACCCACCTCAACGACGGCCTGCGGGCGCTGGCCGAGGTTCCCGTGCTGGCGGCGGCGCTCCCCGCGTAAGCCAAGCGCCCGCCAAATCGGCAGCCGTCCGCACGGCCGAGCCGATGACGCAGCCGATCACGCGCCGTGCCGACTGCAGTCAGTTCGCCCGCGGCCCGCTCCGAGAGCGACCAGAGCGAGGGCTCGCCCTCCTCGACCTGGACCACACCGTCGATCTCGAGCGACGCGGAGGTGCGAGACGGTCTCGCCCACCGCGGCCCGGCGCATGAAGCCGGCGATGTCCTCCCACGGGCGCGACCACTTCATGTGGGCGGCGATGTCCCATGCGGTGTGCGGGCCCGTCGCGCAGGACGGCGATGACCTCGCGGAAGCGGTCCCGGTGGTGCTGGCGGAGCTCCTCGAGCCGCGTCTGCAGATCGTCGAAGCGGTACTCGTGGGCGGGCAGGACCTCCTCGACGCTGTAGGGCTCGAGCTTGTCCAGCGAGTCGAGGTAGTCGCCGAGCGGGTTGGCACCCGCCTGGGGGTGGAACGGGATGTTCGGCGTGATGCGCGGCAGCACGTGGTCGCCCGAGAGCATCAGCTCGCTGCCGGGACTCGTAGAAGCAGAGGTGACCGGGCGAGTGTCCCGGTGTCCAGATTGCCTCCAGGTCCCACCCTGGCACCTCCGGCTTCGCCCCGTCCTCGAGGAGCAGGTCCGGGACCACGGCGTCGACGAACGGGACGCACCGGCATGGCGGCGTTGCGCAGCGGCTCGAGCTCCTCGGACGGAGCGCCCATGCGGCGCAGCGCGGTCGGCGACGCGATCGAGCAGGTCGTCGGGCTCGTCGTAGCGGTCGTGGATGAGCTCGGCGTCGGCCGGGTGCAGCGAGATCCATGCTCCCGACGCCTCGCGGATGCGGCCGGCCAGCCCGTAGTGGTCCGGGTGGATGTGGGTGACCATGACACCCTGGACGTCGGCGATGTCGCAGCCGGCCTCCGCCATGCCGCTCTTCAGCGCGCCGAAGGCGTCGTCGGTGTTCCAGCCGGCATCAATGAGGTAGGGCCCGCGGTCCGTCTCGAAGAGATAGACGAGCACGTAGCGGAGCGAGTTGTTGGGGAGCGGCACGGGGATGCTCCACAAGCCGGGCCGGACCTTCTCGACCCCGGGAAAGGGATCGTTGGCCGCCGCAGCGCCGCGGGCCCGCTGCGCGTGAGGCGGAGACGGCACGGTGGCGACGTGCGAATGCGAAGGACGCGAGGTCGAGGTCACGGACGACCTCCCAGTCAGCTGGGAGCGCAGTCCACGTCCGGCGATGCGGTTGCCCATGATCTCGTCCGATCCTCCTCACTGCGCTCGATCCGAGCGTAAGGGAAGGTGTCCCGTCAGCGCCCGTTCTGGCAGGTACGTTCCGCCGCGATAGGAGAGGTCTCACCGACCACGTCGATCAGGCCATCGACGCTCGTCGATCAATCCCCAGGCCTGCGCGGTGGCCGCGTCGATGGGACGTCCCGTGAAGGCGAGCCACGCCGTCCGCAGGCGTCCGATGCGCCGCGGCAGGCTGACCGTTCCTCCCGCACCGGGCACGAGACCGAGGCCGATCTCGGGCAGTGCAATCTGCGTGTCCGGCGCCGCCACGACGACGTCGGTGAAGGCGGCGAGCTCGATGCCCGATCCCATGCAGGCACCATGGAGATGGGTCACGGTCGGCTTGTCCGCAGTCGGGCGAGCATGCGCCCGATGCTGCGCTCCAGTCGGATGACGTGCGCCGTCGCGGGATCCGGCCGGGTGCCGAACTCGTCGAGATCGCCGCCGGCACAGAACGCGTCGCCCTCCCCCCGCAGCTCGACCCGGTCGATGTCGGGGTCGGCGGCGGCCAGCGTCAGTGCTTCGGCAGCTCGTCGCGCATCGCGCGTCGAGCGCGTTGCGGCGCAGCGGGACGTGTCAGGGTGATCGCAAGGATGGCCCGTCGGCGCGGTCCACCCGGACTCGTGGCCCATCGTCCCGTCTCGGTCCGTGGCGGATGGGCGGCCCGCCACGCCGCGAACTCGGGTCCGGACTGCAGGACGGAATACGCCGCCGACTCCGCGACGAGACCCTCGCCGACGGACAGACGGTCCTGCGCGCGGAGCGAGCAGGGCCAGCGTGGTGGCGGTCACGGGATGGCGCGGTCACGTTCTCCGCAATGGCACCCAGGACATCGTCAGCCCCGCTTCACCGTCCTTCCGACCACGACGTCGCACAGGTCGAGCCAGCGTTCGTCCACCGTCGCCGCTGGCCACGCCGACGACGACGAAGGGCAAGGCTCGCCCGGTCGTCGTCGCGGCTGACGATCCCGGATCCGGGAGACCACCGTGCAGTTCGACCAGCACGGCGCCGGTTCGCTCGGGGGCGATCGCGCTGCGCAGCTCGGCGAGGAGCGTCTCGGCGCTGAGAGATTCGAGGATCGCGAGACGTTACCCTGCCGACGTGGACGACCCCCGGTGCGCGCGCTGGGCCGACAGCGGCGCCATGGCCCTGACCGGCCTGCTCGACGAACCGCTCGGGCCGCCCAGCGGGCTCGTCGAAGGGATCGACCGGCTGGCCTCGTCCTTCCCCGGCGTGGACGCGCTCGCGCTGCTCGGTGAGCGAGCGGCGCTGATGGGGCTGTGGCGCCGCGGCGCCACGAGCTGCGGGGGGAGCTGCCGGCTCCTGCGCTGCGCCGCGACGGGTTCATGGCCGTCTCGCTGCCCCGTGACGACGACATGGACGCTGGTCGCCGGCCTGGCTCGAGCTCGACGACGGCACCGGCGTCGGCCCCCGCCGTGTGGTCCGCGGTGGCCACGCGGTGTGGCCGAGGACGATCCCGATGCGCTCGTGGCGCGGGCGCAGCTCCTCGGGCTCCCGGTCGCCCGCGTCGGGGAGGCGGCCGGCACCGAGCGGACGTGCCGGCGTGCTCCCGGTGCGCCTGGGCGACGCCCCTCCACGGCCCGACCTGACCGGCCTCGCTCGTGGTCGACCTGTCGGCCCTGTGGGCCGGTCCTCTCTGCGGCGACCTGCTGGCCCGTGCCGGCGCCGTCGGTGGTGAAGGTCGAGTCGACGCAACGTCCCGATGGGGCGCGCCGCGGCAGCCGCGGCGTTCTTCGACCTCCTCAACGGACGCAAGCGGTCGGTCGCCCTCGACCTGCAGAGTCGCGATGGCGTCCGGCTGCTGCACGACCTCGTCCGCCGGGCTGACGTCGTGATCGAGGCGAGCCGGCCGCGCGCGCTCGCCCAGTTCGGCCTCGACGGACCCGACGATCGTCCGCGCCGGCGGTCCCCGGGTCTGGATCTCCATCACCGGGCTACGGCCGGTCGGGCGAAGAGGGCAA
Organism: uncultured Acidimicrobiaceae bacterium; assembly: GCA_963762175.1. Taxonomy (GTDB): domain Bacteria; phylum Actinomycetota; class Acidimicrobiia; order Acidimicrobiales; family RAAP-2; genus Bog-473. Next base: position 4,236 of record CAVXJW010000001.1, on the reverse strand, counting down.
CCGGGTGGCGTTCGGCGACGACGCCGCGGCCGCGCGGTGGCCTCGTGGCCTGGAACGGTGCCGACCCCGTTGTTCTGTGCTGATGCCGTCGCCGACCCGCTGACCGGACTGGCCGCCGCGGACGCCTGCCTGTCGGCGCTCCGTTCAGGTGGGTCGCTGGTTCCTCGATGTCTCCATGGCGGCGGTGAGCGCCGAACTGCGCGGGCCCGACGCTGCCCGCCCCGCCCGGGCTGACCGTCGCCGCGCCACACGCGCGCCCGGTCGAGCGGGCGGCCCGGAACTCGGATCCGACACGGTCCCCGTCCTCGCCGAGCTCGGGATCACGCGCTGACCAGCCGGCCGCCTCACATCGCCGACCACCTGACATGTCTGCTTGAATCAACACTCCGGCTGGGCTCACGTCTCGCCCGAGCCGACGAAGGGGAGGATTCACGTTGCCAGACATCATGGAAGGTGTTCGCATCCTCGAGGTGGCCGAGCACACCTTCGTGCCGGCCGCATCCGCCATCCTGGCCGACTGGGGCGCCGAGGTCATCAAGATCGAGCACCCCGAGCGTGGGGACGCCATGCGCGGCCTGGCCTCCAGCGGCGTGATGCCCTCCATGGGCGCGGTGCACGTGCTGCTCGAGCACTCCAACCGGGGGAAGAAGAGCATCGGCATCGACGTCAGCACCGAGAAGGGACTCGACCTCATCTACCGGCTTGGCCGCCACGGCGCGACGTCTTCCTGACCAACAAGGTGCCGGCGGTCAGGAAGAAGCTGCACATCGAGCTCGAGGACATCAAGGCCCACAACCCGAACATCATCTACGTCGCCGGGACCGGCGGCGGCGAGCGCGGGCCCGAGGCCGACCGCGGTGGCTACGACTTCTTGAGCTACTGGTGCCGGGCCGGCAGCGCCATGGGGACGACGCCCGACCGATGTCGACTACCTGGCCGGCCAGCCCGGCCCCGGGCTACGGGGACTCCATCGGCGGGATGACCATCGCCGGCGGCATCCTCGGCGCGCTGTTCCACCGCGAGCGGACCGGCGAGGCCCTCCCGCTCGACGTCTCGCTGCTCGGCGTCGGCATGTGGGCCATGAGCCCGGCCATCGCGCTGTCGCTGCAGCTCGACATGCCGTGGCGCCCCGGGCCCAGCCGGGGCGGCGGCGCCGAACCTGCCCAACCCGCTCGTCGGCACCTATCGTGACCCAGGACGGCCGGTTCCTGGCCTTCTCGTGCCTGCAGGGCTTCCGCTACTGGCCGAGCGCCTGCCGGGTCATCGGCCGCGAGGAGCTCATCACCGACGAGCGCTTCTCCTCGCACGAGCAGCTGGCCGCCAACGCCGCCGACGCCCGCGCCATCCTCACGGAGACCTTCGCGTCGGCCCCGCTGAGCGAGTGGCGGGAGCGCCTCGCCGATTTCGAGGGCCAGTGGGCGGTCGCCCAGGACAGCCTGGAGGTCACGCCAGGATGTCCAGGTCGAGGCCAACGGCTACCTCGGGCGAGACGGCCACAGCCGACGGCATGCCGTTCACGCTGGTCACCACGCCGGTGCAGTTCGCCGGCGAGCCGTCGCCGCCCAAGCGGGCGCCGGAGTTCAACGAGCACTGCGAGGAGATCCTCGCCGGCATCGACTGCAGCACCGAGGAGATGCTGGAGCTCAAGGTGGCCGGGGTCGTGGCGTAATGGCGAAGCGGGCGTCCGGCACTGAGCGGAGCGGGGTCTGAGCCGATGAGTCTGCGAGCCATGAGCCGGTGAGCGAGCCCCGATCCACCGCGCTCCTCTTCATCGAGTGCCAGCGCGGCGTCGTCGGCGATCTCTCCGTGCTGCCGGCGCTGGCCGAGTCCGCCCGGCCCACCCTCGGCGCCATGGGCCGCCTGGCCGCCGGCGCCCGAGCCGGCGGGGGTCCAGGTCGTCCACCTGACCTACCTACCGCTCGCCGGTGGGCGCTCGGCCAGCCGGCGCGTCGCCGCTCATGCGGGCCACCACGTCGACCGCCGGCGTGGAGCGACGTCGCACCCCGCCATGGAGGTCGTCCCCGAGATCGGCGTCGGACCGGACGACCTGGTGCTGCCACGGCACCAGGGCATCTCGCCGGTCCACCGCACCGAGGTCCTGGCCATCCTGCGCAACATGGGCATCGACGAGGTCGTCGTGGCCGGCGTCTCGACCAACCTGGCCATCCCGCTCGACGGCAGTCGGCGCGGCCGACGAGGACTTCGCCGTCACGATCCCGACGGACGCCTGCGTCGGCACGCCGCCCGAGCACCACGCGTCGATGCTGACCCACAGCCTGGCCTACGTGGCCCGCCTCGTGACGGCCGACGAGCTGCTGGCCGAATGGTCACCCTCGTCCTGAGACCGTCTGCGTCCGCCCGGGCCTTACCCAGGCGGACGACGATCAGGAGCCCGGCCAGGCGATGGCCTTCGTCTCGAGGTACTGCTCGAGACCCTCGATCCCGCACTGGCGGCCGATCCCGCTGTCCTTGTAGCCGCCGTAGGGCGAGTCGGCGCCGTACCAGAGGCCGCCGTTGACGCCGATGGACCCGGTCCGGATCCGCCGGGCGATGGCCGTGGCCCGCTCCTCGGACGCCGAGACGACGCCGCCCGAGAGCCCGTAGTGGCTCTCGTTGGCGATGCGGACGGCGTCGTCGTCGTCCTCGTAGGGGATGACGCAGAGCACGGGTCCGAAGATCTCCTCCTGGGCGATGGTCATGGAGTTGTCGACGTCGACGAAGAGCGTCGGCTCCACGAACCACCCCTTGGGCTGATCGGCCGGGCGGCCGCCGCCGAAGACGAGCTTGGCGCCCTCCTCCTGGCCCTTGGCGATGTAGCCGAGCACGCGGTCGCGCTGGCGGCGCTGACGACCGGGCCCCATGACGACGGCGTCGCTCGACGGGTCGCCGTAGGGAACGCCCGACATGCCGGCGGTGATGAGCTCGACGCCCTCGTCGTAGCGCGAGCGCGGGCAGCAGGAGTCGCGTCTGCATGGCGCAGCCCTGGCCGGCGTGCACGCACACCATGGCGGCCATCGGGACCGACGAGGCGAAGTCGGCGTCGTCACAGACGATCAGGGCCGACTTGCCGCCGAGCTCCAGAAACACCCGCTTCAGCGTGGCCGCGCCCTTCTCCATGATGCGCTTGCCGGTGGCCGTCGAACCCGTGAACGAGATCAGGTCCACCTTGGGCGAGAGCGTGAGCTCCTCGCCGACGAGGTGGTCGGACGAGGTGACGACGTTGACGACGCCGGGCGGGATGTCCGTCTTCTCGGCGATGAGGCGACCGAGACGGGTGGCGTTCCAGGGCGTGTCGGGCGCCGGCTTGATGATGGTCGTGTTGCCCGTGGCCAGAATCGGGCCCAGCTTGTTGAGCGTGACCTCGAGCGGGTAGTTCCACGGCACGATGGAGCCGATCACGCCCATCGGCTCCTTGATGACGCCCCGCCGGCTCTTCATCCCCATCATCTCGGAGTCGGGTAGCGACCGCTCCCACTCGAACTCGTCGATCATCTTGGTCGGCCAACCCAGCGCCTCGTCGATCGGCCAGTCGACCTGCGCCGCGAAGGTCATCATGCGCGGCGAGCCCACCTCGGCGATGATCTCCTCGCGGTACGCCTCCCGCTCCGCCTCGAGGGCGGCTTGCAACTGCTCCAGGCAGCGCTTCCGGAGCGCGTGATTGGTCGACCAGTCGGTGTCGTCGAAGGCGTGACGCGCGGCGTCGATCGCCCGCTGCATGTCGTCGGACGAGGCGTCGGCCACCTCGCCCAAGACCTCCTCCGTCGCCGGATTGATGTTCTCGAACCGCTTGCCCGACGCGGCCTCGACGAGCTCACCTGCGATAAGCATGCGCACTTCACCGGCACTGTGTTCGTTGGTCATGTTGCGCCCCTTCCTCTGGAATCCCGGAGCGACCTTACGGAGGGCTGCCTCGAACGGTCAAGGCGGCGAGCTGGAGCTTTTCGGACTGTCACGGGCCTGACACGCTCCGGCAACTCGCTTTTCAGAAAAAACCGCCCGGCGTGTCGATTGCGAGCGACGCCGTTCGACGCTCTGTCAGAGTGAGGCGAGGGACGCCCACGGAGAGAAGGAAACGGAGACCACCATGCGATTCCTTGGTTACAACATTGCCCCCGAGGCTGACATGCCTACTGAGCCACCCCCGCCCGAGCTGTACGAGGCGATGGACACGTTCGTCCAGGAGGCCGTCAACGCCGGCGTGATCGTCGCCACCGGCGGCATCGCACCCACGTCGGA